>NZ_CP024894.1:4800000-7200000 GCF_002796545.1 Amycolatopsis sp. AA4 | reverse complement strand
TTCCGCCGGATGCTCGCCAAGAAGCGGGAGCCGGCGGGTCGGGCTGGCTGAGGCGCAGGCTCCGCGCGAGATCTCAGCGATCGGCACGAGGCGGGTCGAGGGCCTTGAACTTCTCGAGCAGGCGCTGCGCGGGCGCGGAGCCGGCATCGAACGCGATGAGGTCTTGCTCGCCCCGGCCGGGGAGCAGGGTCAATGCGCCGTGGCAACGGAAGCAGAAGGCGATCTCGAACAAGACCCCCGCGGAACCGTGCGCGCGAATCCCGTAGCGGGGCAAGAAGCAGCGCATCAACTCCCCATCGGGCAGTTCGGCGAGGAGCTCGGCGACCGCGGCGGCGTCCTCGCCGTCCCACTCGCCGAGCACTTCTCCGGGAACGCTGGCCCAATCCTGGGTCTCGATGTCCGTGATCCGGAGACCTTCGAATCGCCGGATCTGGTTGGCTGCGGAGGGCAGGTGCACCCGGTCACCATGCCACAGTCCGCGATGGCACGGCGCGGAAATTCAGACTCCGGCGAGCCGGTGCGCTTTGAAGAACTGGAGGATCACCGGCGTGGCGTCGAGGGCGGTCGGGGTGTCGGAGTCGTTGTTCGGCTTGGTGCTGGGCCAGACGTGCCCGGCGCCCTCCACCCGGTAATGCGCCAGCGAACAGCCCGGCCACCACTGCTTCACCACACCCGGCACCGGAGAAACCGATACCGGATAAGGGAAACACCGGTCGCGATCGGCCCAGCCGTGCAACCAGTCCGGAATGGACGGTAGCCCCTTGGCCGGATTGCCTGCGTAGGGAATGGTGGTGTCGGCCGTGCCGTGGAAGTCGAGCAGCGCGACCTTCCGGCTCGGCCGGCAGGCGCCGCCCTGCGGGTAGAACGCGCCGGAAACCGGGGCGAACGCGGCGATCCGGTCGGCCATCCGGCACGCCAGCACGCCGACGAACCCGCCGCCGTTCGATTTGCCCGCCGCGTAGATCCGCGCCGGGTCCACGCACATCCGGTGCCGCAGCGAGGTGAGGAGGTCGCCGGTGAACCGGACGTCGTCGACCGGGGCCGAGTAAGGCGCGCCGGTCCAGGCGGATTTGCCGTCGGTGCCGGGGACGCCCTGCGGGTACACCGCGATCACGTCCGAGCCGGAGAAGCCGGACAGCTCCTCTTGGTACTCCGCGGTGCGGCCGTGCCCGTGATAGGAGAGGACGACGGGGTACTGCCGGTGCGGGTTGTAGCGCGCCGGCACGTAGATCCGGTACTCGCGCTCGATGCCGCCGGACGTCAGATGCTCGACCGTCGTGGTGCCAGCGTTGGGCACCGCCGTGCCGCACCCGGTCGTCGGCATCGCTGCGGCCGATGCGGGCGCGGCGAGCACTCCGAACCCAATCGCCGCGGCCAGTACGGCAACGCCTGCACGGAAACGTCCGGACATCCGATCCTCCTCGATCGACGGGCGAGCGCGACCATCGTCACCCTGGATCCGCTCCGAAGGCCCCTTTCGTTCATTGAGTTAACGGCTAGGCTCGTCGGGGTGACGGACGCGGAAGAGTCCTCTGCCAACCGCATCACCGGCGGCCGCTTCGACAAGGTCGTCATGGCCGGGGCGGTGCACGGCGACATCAACGTCGGCCGAGCGGGCGACAGTCCTGCGGATCTGGCCGACCCGCTCATCGCCTCGGTCCGCCTGAAACCCGGCAGCACCCTGGCCGATCTGGTGCTGGACACCGATCCGCCGCGGGTCGCCGTGCCCGGCGGAACGGTCCACCTCATCACCGTGGAAGCCCGGACGAACCGAGCCGTCGTCCTGCACTCCGCGCGGGTCGTGGTTGTCTCGCGAACGCCTCCGCGTCCGGCCTGCCTGCTGGTCCGGGTCGGCGGGCACCTGGAACCGCGCCCCTTCACGACCGATTTCGACGCCCCGGCGCCGCGGCTGGTCGCCCAGGGCCTGGACTTCCCGTTCACCGTCAGCGCGACCGACGTCGAGCAGTTCGAAATCGAACCGATCACCACCACCCACGAGGTCGCCTGGCGCCTGGAAGTGGACTGGACCTGCGCGGGCCGCCACGGCACCACCGTCATCGACAACGAGGGCGAGCCGTTCCACGCGTACCCGGTGCCGGTCCTCTACTCCGGCCGCCGGCATTCGGTGCTCAGCTCCGGCTGCGACCTCTTCCACGAGCGCGGCTGCCCGGCCAGCCTGATCGAGGACGGCCCCGCTTCGCTGTGGGACCGCGGGCAACCGGTGCTCTATCCCGTCCTGCCGCCTCTCGCGGAGGCTCCGGCTTTCGTGGACCTGGACCCGGACCGGAAGGAGTCGTGGCCCGAATACCGCCAGGTCGCGATCGGCATCCGGATGGCCGCCGCCTCCGGCGATCTCCGCAGCCACGAACCGCCGGAGTACCGCGAGCTGCTCATCCGAGTGCTGCGCTACCTCTTCGTCTCGGGCCAAGCCCACCCCGGTGCCGCCCTGGGACGGCTTCTGTACGCGGAATGGACCGAGGCACTGGGCGAGGACCACCCGGACACCCTCGCCGTCGCGAACCGCCTGGCGGGTTGCCTGATCGGCACCACCGAACACGCGGAAGCGCGCGACCTGCTGGCCGCGCTCCTGCCGCGGGCCAGCCGCACCCTGGGCGAGGACGACCCGCTGACGCTGACCGTCGCGAACAACCTTTGCGTGGCATATATGGGGCTGAACGAATACGAACGCGCCCGCGACCAGACGGAAGACGTCCTGGCCCGCACCCGCCGCGCCCTCGGCCCGGATGCGCTGGGCACCCTGCGGACCACCGGCAACCTGGTCCAGATCCACCTTCGTTTGGGCGACCGAGCTTCGGCGCTCGCGGTGCTGGAGGACCTGGTGCCGAGGTGCCGGAGAGCGCTGGGGGAGGAGCATCCGCAGACGGTGAGCGCTGCCGCGGTGTTGGCTCGGGTTCTCGCGGAGGAGGACTGAGTCTCAGGATTTGCCTTGCCGGAGTGCGGTTTCCGCAACGGCGAGGTGGTCATCGAGCCACGCCAAGGGATGCCCAGCCGCGAAACGGCCAACCGCGCCGTACTTCCAGTCCGGGCGCTCGTCGTAGGCACGCACCCCGACTACGGGAAGCGCGGGCAGCCCGAGCGCCGGGCCGACGCCAGGCCCGTCGCCCGGCCTTCCGCCGCCAGCGCGAGATACGCCACTGGTGCTCGACGTAGCCGAGCGGCGGGCACTCAGCCGCGAAGGGATTCAGCGGCCCGTCCACGTCGAGCAGCAGAATCGGCTTCACGCTCCGACGCTACCCGGCACCGTCCGCAGGTCAAGGACGGCAAAACCCCTTGCCCGCCAACACCCGCTCCACCGAAGCCGCCACCTGCGCCGCCGGCAGTTCCCCGCTCTCCACCGCCCGCTGGAGCCGGTCCACCACTGCCCCGACGTCGTTGTGCCCGGACGAGAACAACGCCTGGTCAGCCCCCGCCTGCAACGCCTTCAGCACCGCGTCCGGCAGCGCGAACCGGTTCGTGATCGCCTTCATTCCGCCCAGGTCGTCGGTGATCACCGGTCCGGTGAAGTGGAACTCGTTGCGCAGCAACCGATACGCCTCCGGGGCCAGTGACGCCGGTTCGTCCCCGGTCAGCCCCGGCACCTCGAGATGCCCGACCATCACTCCGACCTGGCCGTACTCCGAGATATCGCGATAAGGCACCAGATCGACCCGGCGCAGCTGTTCGAGCGGCGGCGTGACGACCGTTCCGCGGTGCGAATCGCCCGAACCGTGGCCGTGGCCCGGGAAATGCTTCAGCACCGGCTGCACCCCGCCCGCGCGCAGGCCCTCGGCGAAGGCCATCGCGTACTGCCGCGCTTTTTCCGGGTCCGCGCTGTACGAACGGTCGCCGATGACCGCGTCGTCGGGTTCGTCGCTCACGTCCGCGTCCGGTGCGTAGTCGACCGTCACCCCGCGTGCACGCAGTTGCTTGCCGCGCTGTTCGCCGATCGCCCGCACCTCGTCCGGCGTCTTCGAGGCCGCCAGTTGCCGGGCGCTCGGGAGCGAGCCGTCGAGGTCGTCGATGCGCTGCACCCGGCCGCCCTCCTCGTCGACCGCGACCGAAACCGGGATCTTCGCCGCCCGCTGGACGCCGTCGAGCGCGCCATTTTGCAACAGCGTGGTCTTTTTGTCCCCCACGAAGATCCCGCCGACCTGCTGCGTCCGCACGAGGTTCGCGACGGCCGCCGGATCGCCCGCGTTGACGCCCGGCACCACGAGCTGCGCCACGCGCGCCCGCGGATCCATCACCGACACCGCCGAAGCGCACGATCCCTGGCCCGGCACAGTCTGCGCCGGCGAGGTTGCCGCAGGTGGAGCGGCTTGCGGCGAACTTGCCGCACTCGGCGGGGCGAGCGCGGCGGACGTTGCCGTTCCGGAAACGGAACGATCCCCGGAGCACGCGGAAAGCGCACATATGAGCGTTAACGCGCTGACGGCTCCTGCGGTGCTCCGGCGGGGTCGTGCGTGCGCCTTCATCATTTCCTTTGCTGGTCCGGACAGGTCCCCGTGACGGTAACCGAACCCCACCGGCGGGCCCAACTTCACGCTGTGAAGAATGAGCGCGTCCCGACTAGAGATTTCGTGAAGCCGCGGTGGGCACACTGACCGGCACACGACAAGCACAGGCTCTGCACGGGGAGGCAGCGATGAATCAGGTCAAGGTTGCGGCATGGGCTTCGGACCCGATCACGCTCGCCGGCCTCATCGACCATTTGCGCACGCGCCGCGAGGTGCGGGTGATGCCGGGCCAGCAGCGCGGGGAAGCCGCGGTGCTCGTGTTCGCCGCGAACCGCGTCACCCGCGAGGTGAAGGCGGCGCTGCGGGCCGCGGCCTCGGAGACGCCCGCGGCCATCGTGTTCGTCGCCGGATACGTGGACGCCGACGATCTCGCCGAACTGGCCGCCTGGCACGTCGCCGCGGTGCTGCCGCGCGACGCGATCGGCGGCGACCAGCTGGTGCGCAGCATCGTGGCCGCGGCTTCCGGGCGCGAGACCTCGATGCGGGATCTGCTGCAGCAGGCCGAGACCCTGCGCCGCAACGGCGACCGCACCAACCTGTCGCCGCGCGAGGTCGACGTGCTGCGGCTGATGGCCGAGGGCTGGGACACCGCGGAAATCGCGAACAAGCTCTGCTACTCGGAGCGGACCGTGAAGAACGTGATCTACGGGATGACGAACCGGCTCAAGTTGCGGAACCGTCCGCACGCCGTCGCTTACGCGCTGCGCGCCGGAGTGATTTAAAGGATGCTCACCACGTGCGAAAGCTGACCCGGCGCCCGGCCGTTGCCGCGCTCGCCGCCGCATTCCTGTTACTGGCGGCCGCGTGCGGTTCCGCCGCGTCCTCGGGAAAGATCACGCTGAGCGTGGCCACGTTCGGCGAGTTCGGTTACGCGCCGTTGTTCGAGCAGTACCAGAAGGACCACCCGAACATCGAGATCCGCGGCCGGGTCACCGATTTCGACACGCATTTCAAGAGCCTCGCCACGCAGCTGGCGGCCGGTCGCGGCGCGGCCGACGTCGTCGCGGTCGAGGAGCAGTACCTTCCGAAGTACATCCGGGCCAAGGACAAATTCGTCAACCTCGCCGAGTACGGCGCGGACAAGCTCAAGCAGCAATGGGCGCCGTGGAAATGGGCGCAGGGCACGTCGGGCGATTACGTGTTCGGTCTCGGCACCGACATGGGCAGTCTCGCGATGTGCTACCGCCGGGACCTGTTCCAGCAGGCCGGGTTGCCCACCGACCGCAAGGCCGTCGCCGAGCTGATGCCGGACTGGCCGGGGTACGCGAAGGTCGCCGCCCGGTTCACCGAAAAGCTCCCGAAAGTGAAGTTCGCCGATTCGGCGGGCACCGTGTACACCGCGATGCTCAACCAATCGCCGGAGAACTACTTCTCCGCGAAGGACGATTCCTACATCGCCGATCGCAACCCCAGCGTGCGCAACGCTTTCCTGTTGTCCGGCGGTCTCGCGCAAGCCCGCGAAACGGCCGGGGCGACCACCTACACGCAGGCGTGGAACGTCGCGATCAAACAGGGCGCCTTCGCGACCATCGCGTGTCCGGCCTGGATGCTCGCGCAGATCAAAGAAGCCGGCGGCGACGCGGGCAGCGGCAAATGGGACGTCACCACGGTGCCGGGCAACAGCGGCAACCAGGGCGGTTCCTTCCTCGCCGTGCCGAAGCAAAGCGCGCATCCGAAGGAAGCCTACGAACTCGCGCAGTGGCTGACCGCACCCGCGCAGCAGAAACGGCTTTTCCTTTCCGACGGAATCCTGCCGAGCGAACCGAGCGTGTACCAGGATCCGCAGGTCATCGCGCACACCGATCCCTATTTCTCGAACGCGCCGGTCGGCCAGATCTACGCGGCGTCGGCAGACCGGCTGCGCCCGAATTACCGCGGCCTGCACGACGCGGACGTGCGTCCCGAGTTCGGCCGCGCGCTCGGCCGGATCGAGGACGGGACCGAGAACGTCGAGCAGGCGTGGGCCGACGCGGTCCGGATGGGCCGCGACGCGATCAAGTAGCCGCCGTGGACCGGAAGCTCACCACCTACGCCTTCATCCTGCCGTTCTTTGTCCTCTTCGGACTCTTCGGCGTGTTTCCGCTGCTGTACACGTCGTGGGTTTCGCTGCACCGGTGGGATTTGCTGTCCGGCCCGGAAGGCGGGCTCGGCCTCGCGAACTACGCGGAGCTGTTCGCCGATCCGCGATTCTACAACGCGTTTTTCAACACCGTCAGCATCTTCCTGCTCGCCGCGATCCCGCAGTTCTTCCTCGCTCTCGGCATCGCCGCGCTGCTGAACCGGCCGCTGCGCGCGGCGACCTGGTGGCGGGCCGGGCTTTTGCTGCCGAACCTGGTGTCCGTCGTCGCCGTCGGGCTGGTGTTCGCGCAGCTGTACAGCTCGGGCTACGGCGTGGTCAACGAGGTGCTCGGCTGGTTCGGAGTGCCGCCGGTTTCCTGGCAGGCGCACCAATGGTCGTCGCACCTCGCGGTCGCGAGCATGGTGATGTGGCGCTGGACCGGCTACAACGCGCTGATCTACCTGGCCGCGATGCAGGCGGTGCCCCAGGATCTCTACGAGGCCGCCGCGCTCGACGGCGCCTCGCGCTGGCGGTCGTTCTGGTCGATCACCGTGCCCGGCATCCGCCCGACGATCGCGTTCACCGCGGTCGCGGGCACGGTCAACGGGCTCCAGTTGTTCGCTGAGCCGCAACTGTTCGACGCCACCGGCAACGGCGGCGCGGGCGGCAACGACCGGCAGTTCCAGACCCTCACGATGTATCTGTACGAAAAGGGCTTCGGCAAATTCGACGCCGGATACGCGGCGGCCTTGTCGTGGGTGATGTTCCTGATCTGCCTGGTGTTCGCGATCGTCAACTACCGGCTGGTGCGCCGCTTCGTGGGTGCGCCGTGATCCGCCGGGGCCGGGCCGGGGCCTGGGTGTACGCCGTGCTGGTCGGCTTGGTCGCCGCGTCGCTGTTCCCGCTGTACTGGTCGTTCGTGGTGTCCACTCGGGACAACACGGCAATCGGCGAGACCTCTCCGCTGCTGCTGCCCGGCGGCCATCTCTTCGATAACATCCAGCGCGTCTTCACCACCGTCGACTTCTGGCTTGCGATCGGCAATTCGCTGATCGTCGCGACGACGGTGATGGTGTCCAATGTGGTCCTGTCCAGCTTCGCGGGCTTCGCCTTCGCCCGGCTCCGATTCCGCGGCCGCAACACGCTGTTCTTCTTCGTGGTCGGCTCGGCGATGGTGCCCGCGCAGCTGGGCGTGGTCCCGCTTTACCTGGTGGTGAGCGATTTCGGCTGGTACGGCCGCCTGGAGGCGGTGATCGTCCCTGCCCTGGTGAGCGCGTTCGGCGTGTTCTGGATGCGCCAGGCCTGCGAGGGCTCGATCGACCAGGACCTGGTGGACGCGGCCACTGTGGACGGAGCGTCGATCCTCCGCACGTTCTGGCACGTCGCGGTCCCGGCGCTCCGTCCACAAGCGACCGTCCTGGCGATGGTGACCTTCCTCGGCGCGTGGAACGACTACTTCTGGCCGCTGGTAGTCCTCGACCCGGCGGAAACGCCGACCGTGCAGGTGGTCCTGTCCCAGCTGGCCAGCGGCTACTTCACCGACTACGCCCTGATGCTGACCGGCGCGACGCTGGGCGTGCTGCCGGTGATCGTCCTGTTCCTGCTGCTCGGAAGGAACCTGGTGCGCAGCATCTCGACCGGCCTGACCCGGGCCTGATTCACGAGACATAACGCCCGAAGAACCCGGCGATCGCGGACCGCTGCACGTTGATGCTCGTCCGCGGATCAATCGTCCCGATCCGCGTCTGCCGCACCTTCGGATCGACCGGCACCCGCTGCGCCAGCTTCGGAAGGAACCACTGGACGTCGGTGTAGCTGTAGTGCATCGCGGTCGCCAGAGCGATGTCCTGCTTCGGTGCCGAAGTGCGCTCCCACAACGACTTCCACGCCGGTGCCGTCCGATGGCTGCGCGCCTGGCCGTCGCTGGTGCTGCCGGACGAGCCCATCAACAGCACCGGCCGCGGCACCCCGTCCGAGCCCGCGCGAGTGAGCTGCTTGCCGTCGACGTCGTAGGCGAGCCACCCGTCCAGGTCGGCCACCGCGTCCACTCGGGAGTCCACGGTGGACACTTCGGCCGCTGTGTCCCCGCCGAACGAATGCCCGATCAACCCGAGCCGGCTCACGTCCATTGCCTTGCCCAGCCCGGGAATCCCCGGCAGCTGGTCCAGGACGAACCGGACATCCGCGACCCGCGTCCGCATCCCGGCGACCAGGTCCTTGCTCTGCGAAGAGAACACCACCCGTCCGTCGGGGAACACGACGAACGGTGCCTCGCCGGTGTGGTCGATGGTCACCACGATATACCCGCGGCTGGCGAGATCCTCGGCGGTCGCGCTGCCCAGCGCCCGCAGCGACGCCCAGCCCGGCGAGTAGACAACCACCGGCCACCGCCCCGCTGCCGGCGCGTTCGCCCGGGCATGCGTCTCGACGGCCGCCCAGTCGACCTTGCCGGTCGGCAGGCCCAGCGCCGGTGCCGCGCCCTGGTCGAAGTACGACGCGGCCTGAGCGGGCAGGTACCGCGCCTTCGGCCCGGTGCCCGGCCGGGCGGGGTACCAGACGCTGATCATCAGCTCCCGGTTCCGCGCCTGGTCAACGAGGTGGACGTCGCGTTCGCCGATCGCGTGCGGCCCGGTTGGCGTAGGCAGCTCGAAAGTGGTCTCCGCCGCGGCGGGCGCGACCCCTACGGCGGTGACGAGGAGGGAGGCGGCGAGGACTGTTCGGAAGCGCATGCCGGAACTCTGCCGTCTCAGCCGGGCTTTCCGCGTCTGCCGACCGTCTCCGGCGACCCCCGACTTTCGTCACCCCGTCCGGCGCGCCACCGCGTTCGCCAGCTCGCTGCGGGACGGCGCGTTCAGCTTCCCGAGCAACCGCACCACGTGCGCCTGCACCGTCCGCCGAGGCAGCCGCAGTTCCGTCGCGATCTCCGGATTCGACCGGCCGGCCGCGACCAGCCGGGCGATGCGGACTTCCAGCGTCGACAGCGACTCCCAGCCGCGCTCCGGCCGCGCCGACGTCAGCGAAGCCCCGCGCTGCACGCCGACCGCCTGCAACCGCTTCTCCGCGTGCTCCAGGTTCCAGGCTGCCGAAAGCTCCGTGTACAGCGAAGCCGCCTCGTCGAACGCGGCCTGCGCGGCGTCCAGCCGACCGACCCGGGCCAGCAGCACCGCCGAGTCCTCCAACGCGCTGGCCAACTCGGGTTTCCGCCCCACCGCACGGAAATGCTCCGCCGTCCGCAGCACCGGCTCCGGATCCTCGCCCAGCAATCCCCGGCACCATTCCGCGGCCGCGAACGCCCGTGCCGGTTCCAGTTCCTTCTCCGCCTCTTCGACACACACCGCCAGCGCCCGCTCCGCCGCCGCCCGGTCGCCCGCCGCCAACGCGATCTGCGCGAACTGCGGCAACCACTGATGCCGCAACATCATCTGCGCGTAAGTCGGATTCAAAATCGGCTCGAACACCGTGATCGCCTTCTGCAGATCACCCTGCTGATAGGCGACCAGCGCGTGCGCGGCCAGCAAAAAGTCGAAACTTTCCCGCTCGGCACTGGTCGCGGGCGCGTGTTCCTCCGCCGCGTCCAGCAACGCGGCCGCCTGCGCGTGCTCGCCCCGCCGCGCGGCGATGAGGGCCGCGACCCCGTGCAGCAGCAGCGCCGCCGCTCCCGGTTCACGAAGGCCGAAAAAGGTGATCGCTGGACCGTCCTCGGTCACCGTGTCCAGTTCCACCAGCGCTTCGTCCCACCGGCCTTCCCAATACCGGTGCACCGCAACGGAAACCTGCAACCCGCTCGGCATGCTGTGCCGCCGCGTCACCTCGGCGGCTTCCTGCAGCGTGCGGTTCGCGTCGTCCAGCCGGTCGAGGTTCTGCATCGTGAAAACCCGGTTGTCCAGCAGATCGAGGTGCAGGTCGGCCAGTTCGTGCTCGTCACCGACGGCCGCGATCGCCTCGTCCACGTGCTTCAGCGCGCTCGTATGATGCCGCCGCACGGAATCGACCAGCCACAACGTCTGCAGCGCGTGCGCGGTCAGATAGCCGTCGCCGTTCGCCTCGGCCCGCGCGACGTGCGCGTTCTTCTCCGCGACGGCGAGGTCGTCGAGTCCGCCGCGCCGGAAGTTCGCGAGCAGATGACGGCCCTTGACCCGCCACAGCTCCGGCACCCCGGGGTCCTCCGCCGGATTTCCGAGCGTCTCCACCGCGAGCTGCACGTCGCCGCGGCGGAACCGCATCGCGGACACGACGTGCCGCATCTCCGCCGCGTTGTCCGGATCGCGCGCCACCTCAAGTGCTTGCAGCGCAAGGTCTTCCGGGCTCCGTTCGAGCCGGAACAACACCCGCACCAGCGCGACCAGCAACGGCTCGCGGCGCGGATCGTCGTCCTCGACCACGGCCAGCGCGCGTTCCAGCAGCTCGACCGCGATCAGCGGGGCCCGGTTCGAGACGGCGCTCTGGTGCTCCACGAGCCAGTCCAGCACC
Organism: Amycolatopsis sp. AA4; assembly: GCF_002796545.1. Taxonomy (GTDB): domain Bacteria; phylum Actinomycetota; class Actinomycetes; order Mycobacteriales; family Pseudonocardiaceae; genus Amycolatopsis. The sequence continues at coordinate 7,188,954 of NZ_CP024894.1, read as the reverse complement.
CACGGGTCCACAGTGGACGGAACGGCCACGAGCTGCTCGGCGACCCGCTTGACCGGCGCGCCGATCTTGGCCAGCGCTTCGGCCGCCTGCCGATGCTGCGCGGCTCGCGTTTCCGGCGGCAGATGGTGGTACAACGTCTGCCGCAGCAACGGAAGCCGGAACGCGAGCTGAGTGCCGGCGTCGAGCAGGATGTTGTCCGCCACGGCCGTTTCGAGCGGGCCGAGCAGATCCGACGGACGCTGTCCGAGCACCGCCGCGATGTCGCCGACCGCGAACTCCATGCCGAGGATCGCGCCCCAGCCCAGCACGTGCCGGGTCTGCTCGGGCAGCAGCTCCAGCCGCCGGTTCACCGCCGCGACAATCGATTCCGGCGGCTCGAAGCGCAGCGGATCCGGGACGTCGGCGCGTCCGTCGAGATGCTCGACCGCGCCCGAATGCACCAGCGCGTCCAGCATTTCCTTGAGGTACAACGGATTGCCGCCAGCCCGCCCGGTGAGGTCGCGCAGCCGCGGCCCGGGATCCGCGCCGATCTGCCGCTGCAGCAGGCACAGGACGTCGTCCTCGCCGAGCGGGCCGAGGTCGAGCACGATCCCGTCGCGCGTCTCGACGCCGCGGCGCAGCTGGGTCATCTCCGGCCGCTCCGGGGCCGGTCGCGTCGCGGCGACCAGCAGCAACGGCAGCTGCCGGGCCGCCGCGGACAGCCGATGCCACACCAGCACGCTCGATTCATCCGCCCACTGCAGGTCGTCGACCACGAGCAGCAACGGCGATTCGGCGCACAGTTCGTCGACGAGCGCCAGCAGCCGGTCCACCGAATCGAGCACCGGGTCGCCGGCCCGCCGCCCCGGTTCCTCGCTGCTCAACGCGACGCGCGCCCGGCGCGGATCCGGCGAATGCGGGTCGATCGCCAGGCATTCGTGCATCACCTGCAACGGGAACCGCATGCTCAGCTCGTCCGCGGCGACCCACGCGACCTGCAGGCCGCCAGCTTCGCCGAACGCGTGCGCCAGCAGCTCCGACTTCCCGATCCCGGCCTCGCCCTCGATCCACACCGCCCGGCCGCGGCCCGCCCGGACGTCGTCGAGCAGCTGATGCAGCTCGCGGACCTCGGTTTCCCGGCCCAGCAACGGATCCTGCGGCGTCCGCACGACCGGCTCGGGCACCGCGGGACGCGGCAGGTCCAGCGCCGGGTCCTCGGCGAGCACGCGCTGGTGCAGTTCGCGCAATCCTGGTCCAGGCTCCACGCCCAGTTCGGCGCGGAGCGTGTGGCGCACGTCCTGGAAGACGTCGAGCGCGTCGGAATGCCGACCGCTGCGGTAAAGCGCGAGCATCAGCGAGGCCCGCAGCGATTCGCGCAGCGGATATTCGGCGGTGAGCGCGGTCAGCTCGGCGATGATCTCCTGGTGGCCGCCCAGCTCCAGCCGGCTGCGGGCAGCCCGGTCCAGCGTGTCCAGCCGCAACTCGGCCAGGTACGCGCGATGCCGTTCGGCGAAATTGCCGGGCACCCCGGACAGCGCTTCGCCGTGCCAAAGCTTGAGCGCGGCGCCGAACTCGGCGACCGCTCGGTTGTGCGCCCCGGCCTCGGCCTCGCGGATGCCGTCTTCCCGGTGCTGCTCGAACCTCGCCGCGTCCAGGGCTTCCGGCGCGAGGTCGAGCGTGTAGCCCGCCGGGCCGGACCCGAGCACGGTCGACGCGGACCACCGGGTGCGTTCCGGCTCCAGCGCACGGCGCAGCCCGGAAATGTAGGTGTGCACACTGCCTTCGACACTGGCCGGCGGCGAATCGCCCCAGACTCCCGCGATCAGCTCCGCGCGCGGCACCGGCCGTCCGGCTGCGACCGCCAGCATGGCGAAGACCGCCCGCTGCCGCGCGGGTCCGAGCGAGATTTCGGTCGTCCCGCGCCAGGCGCGCAGCGGGCCGAGCGCTGTCACCCGCAAGTCCCCTGGCATGCCGTTCCATTCGCCGTGTTGACCGAGTTTACCGGTCGATCATGGACGCGAGTCCACCCCGGTTCACTCTCCTGCCGCACGCGCGCGGACCGGACTGGCCCGCCGGATGCCGTACGGCTGCATCCGCGTCTCGGCCCGCCGCACGTCCCAAGCCGCGCCGACCGAGGTGTAGCTGGTGAGTGCCGCGAGGAAAGCCGTGCGCGCCTCGTCGAGACGGCGGTACTCGGCGAGCAGGATCGCGGCGTCCTCGCTGGCCCGGGCGTGTTTGAGCATCCGCCCGGCGGACTCGTAGTGCGTGGCCGCGCCGAGGATCGCGTCCGGATCCGCGGTGACCAGGCCCCGGCAGTGCGCGGTCGCCGCGGTGTGCGACGGCGGAGTGTCGTATCCGCTGGTGTCGCCCATCAGCCGCAGCGCCCGGAACGCGTGCGGCTGGTCGCCGAGCTGCATGGCGAGCCGGGCGAGGTCGGGCAGCCATTGCTGGCGCGCCGCGGGCGGGTAGTTCTGGTCCAGCAGCGGGAGAAGCGCGGCGAGAGCGGCGTCCGGATCGCCTTCCAGCTCGGCGAGTTGGGCGCGCGCGGCGAGGAGGTAATCGCCGCCGTTCGGTTCGAGACCGTGCGGGAACTGGTGCCGGGCCGCCGCGTCGAGATGCGCGCGCGCCTCGTCCGGCTCGTCCCGGTGACTCGCGATCAGCGCGCCGACCCCGTGCACCAGCAACGCCGAACCCGGGCTGCGCAACACATACGACGCGGTTTCCGCGCCGCCCCGGATCACCGTGTCGAGTTCGGCGAGCGCCTCGCCCCAGCGGCCGCGCCAGTAGTAGTGCACCGCGCCGGCCAGGTGCATTTCCCCCGGCACCGCCCGGGTCGCGGCCAGCCGGCGCGCGGTGCTCAGGTCCGCGTCGTTGTCGAGTCCGTCCAGCACGCCGAGTTCGGACAGATCCGGGGCGGCCGCTTGATGGTCTACGGCGAAGCGTTCGATGGTCGCGCGCAGGGTTTCGTGCCGCCCGCGCCACATCTCCGGCACCTTCGGATCGGCCAGCGTGCGGCGGACTTCCGCGGATGCTTCGGCGAATTCGCCGCGGCGGTAATAGATGTAGGCGAGGATCCAGCGCATTTCCGCCGCCTGCCTGCTGTCCTTGGTGCGCGCGACGACCGACCGCGCCTCCGCTTCCGGTTCCCGGCCGAGCCAGAACAGCAACCGGGCGAGCGTGGCGGTGAGCGGTTCGCGCGCCTCGGCGGGCAGCACGGCCTGTTTGACCACCTGTTTCAGCAGGTCGACCGCGATCCGCGGCGACTGCGCGGCGACCGTGCCGATGTGCTCGACCAGCCAGTTCGCCATCCACGGGTCCACCTGCGCGGGCGCGGCGGCCAGTTGCTCGGCGACGCGTTCCGCGCCCGCACCCGCTCCGTCGAGCGCTTCGGCCAGCTGCCGGTGCAACGCGACGCGCATCGCGGCCGGCGTCTTTTCGTACAACACGCGGCGCAGCAACGGATGCCGGAACGCGAGCAGATCGCCGGACTCGACCAGCACGCCCGCGGTGAGCGCTTCCTCGACGGCGGCGACCAGGGCGGTCGGCGCGCGTTCGGTGGCGATCGCGATGTCGGCGAGCGAGAATTCCTTGCCCAGCAAGGCCGCCCAGCGCAACAGGTCGCGCGCCGAGCTGGAGAGGAAGATCAGGTACAGCGTGATCCGCGAGCCGAGCGGCGACGGGATCGAGCGGCAGGAGTTGCCGTCGACGATCGCGTGCGCGCCGTCGAGCAGGATCATCGAATTGGCCAGCAGAGTCTCGACGATTTCCGTGGCGTAGCGCGGGTTTCCGGCGGCGTGGCCGAGCAGGACCGAGAACATCCGGTTCGGCGGCGCGCCGGTGAGTCCGGCGGCGATCTTCCGGATGTCGTGGTCCGGCAACGGATCCAGGCACAGCAGCGAGGTCGTGCCGGACGACAGGTCCGCGGCCAGCGCTTCGAGCGCGGCCGAGCGGGGGAGCGGACGGCTCGCGCCGACGAGCAGGAGCGGCAGCCGCCGGGTCTCGCGAGCGAGGTGCTGCCACACCCGCAGCGTGGTTTCGTCCGCCCACTGCAGATCGTCGACCACGAGCGCGAGCGGTCCGTCCGCGCAGAGCTGCCGAACCAGCCCGAGAATGCCCTGAACCGGGTCCAGCTCCGGGTTCTCGGCGAGCGCCACTGCCAGTTCCGCGCGGCGCAGGTCCGAGGCGCGCGGGTGCACCCCGAGCGCGTCCAGCAGCGGTCGCAGCGCGAAGCCCTGGTCAAGCGAATCCGCGGCGGCGAACAGGGCGGGATAGCCGGTTTCGTGTGCCAGCGCGACGGTTTCGGCCAGCAGCGCGGTCCGGCCGATGCCCGGTTCGCCCTTGACCCACACGGAACGGCCGAGGCCGCCGCCGAGACCGGCGACGGCCTCGCGGAGCAACTGCAGCTCGTTTTCCCGTCCGACAAACGTCGCCGGACGCGGCGGCAGCACCGGCAGCGGGAAGCGGGGGACCTTCGCGGCTGGCGCGGGCGCGGACGAATCCTCGGTGGCCAGCAGCTTCTCGTACAGCTCTCGCAACGCTGGCCCCGGCTCGGTGCCGGAGGCTTCGACCAGCCGCTCGCGCAGTTCGGTGTAAACGGTGAGAGCCTCGTGACGGCGGCCCGCGCTGTCGAGCGCTCGCATGAGCAGACCGTGCAGCGGCTCGCGGAACGGATGCGCCGCGGCGAGTTCGCCGAGCTGCGTGACGAGCCCAGCGGACTCGCCCGAGTCGATCGCCAACTCGGCCCGGCGTTCGACGGTCGCCAGCCGGAGTTCCTCCAGCCGCACCCGCTGCGCGGTGGCGTAATGCCCGGAGAGACAGTGCAGCGGCGTGCCGTCCCATTCCGCGAGAGCCTCGTCGAGCACGCTCCGCGCCTCGGCCCGGCGTCCCTCGGCGAGCAGCCGGTTGCCGAGGTCGCGCAGCGCGCTGAACCGGTGGACGTCGATCTGCTCCGGTTCGATGCAGAGCGAGTAGCCGGAGCCGGTCGAGGCGATCAGCTGCGATTCGGCGCCTTTGCGGCGGCCCGGTTCGAGGACGCGGCGCAGCCCGGAGATGTAGGTGTAGATGCTCCCTTGCGCGCTGGCCGGGGGCGCGTCGCCCCACACCGCGTCGATGAGCACTTCGCGGGAGACGGTGCGGTTCGCCGAAAACGCGAGCACCGCGAAGACTGTGCGCCGATGAGCGGAACCGAGGTCGAGCTGCCGGTCGCCGAGCCAGGCTCGCACCGGTCCGAGCAGCTGGATTTCCGGCGCCGGGACGCCGCCGGATGCCGACATCGGTCTCCCTTCACGCGCTGACGGATCGTCACACGCCGGATGCCACTGGTGAGCTTACGCCGAAAAGGTGACGTGACGGGACTGCCCCAGGTTGCTTTTGCCTGTCTTGTCCAGCGAATTGTCCGGTAGACAGAAACCACGGGGAGGCCCGCCGGTGAACGCCGGGCAAACCGGCCGGGCGGTCCGGCAGGCACACCTGCCGTGACAAAGGGGCATCGGCCGCGTGCTCCGGTTTCCGGACCGGAATCCCTGCGGCAGCCTCGACGAGGAACCCGCGCGCTCGATTCGCGGCTTCGGCGCGGCGAGGGGGAGGAGGAGGCGTGGACCCGGTTCCGGCGGGGGCGAGGTTCGCGGCGGCGATCGACGCGGCGAACGCCTGTTTCGGCACGGTGAACAGCGAAATGGCGGCGCTGCAGGCATCGTGGCGCGGCGAGGCGGCGGTGCGGTTCGGCCAGGCGATGAACGATTGGGAGCAGCAGTTCGATCGCATTCTGGCAAGTCTGGCAGATCTCGTGGACGTCGCGCGCGCTGCGGCCGCGTCCAGCACCGTAAAGTGCTCAAATGAGCGCGTGCGGTGCGCCGATCACCCATGACCGGCGATCCAGGCTTCGAACAGGCCGCCGAGGTGCTGTCCCGGATCCGCCGCACGACCGGCGACCTCGGTGCGGTGCTCGCCGAACTGGAGTCCGAGGTGGAGCCAGAGGTGGCCGGCTGGCCCGTCGCCGCGCGAGCCCGGTACCGGGAGGCCAAACGCGAATGGGCCACCGCGCTCGACCGGATGCCCGAATGCCTCGACCGGGCCGCGCAAGCCTTCCGCGAGATCTCCGCCCCAGACCCGAAAAGAGACAGCTGAGCAGGGAAAACCCCGGTTTTCTTCACCGGCCTTCACGCGCGCGCCAGAAAACGTGAAGTCTCGCCCGACACACTGCGTCCAGGCAATGTGGAGGGGTAGTCATGAAGCTCGTCAAGGTCGCAGTGCTCGCGTCGGACCCGATCACCCGGGCCGGCGCCGCGAGCCTGCTGGGTTCGCGTCCGGAGCTGGTCCTGCTCGGCCAGGAGGCGGCGAGCCAGGCGGACGTGGTCCTCGTGATGGAGGAGCACGTGACCGACCGGGTGCTGTCGCAGGTGCGGGACCTCGGCAGGCAGTCCGAGCAGCTGACCGGACCGCATCTGGTGATCGTGGTCGACCATTTCCGCGAAAGCGACCTGATGACGGCGGTCGAATGCGGGGTCGTCGCGATCCTGCCGCGCCGCGAAACTGGTGGCAGCGAGCTGGTCTCGGCAGTGCTGGCCGCCGGAGACGGCACGGCGACGCTCCCGCCGCGGCTGCAGGGCGCGCTGCTCGCGCAGGTGCAGCGAATGCGCCGCGATGTGCTGGAACCGAACGGCCTCACGCTGTCCGGCCTGGCGTCGCGCGAATGCGACGTGCTGCGGCTGGTCGCCGAAGGTTATGGCACCGAGGAGATCGCGACGAAGCTCTGTTATTCGGAGCGGACGGTCAAGAACGTGCTGTACGGCCTGATGACCCGGTGCGGTCTGAACAACCGCGCGCACGCCGTGGCCTATGCCTTGCGGGCCGGTGCGATCTAATGTGCTGACCATGGCGCAGACGGCGGTAGAGATCGCTCGCGGAGTGCGGGCCGGAGAGCTGGACCCGGTCCAGGTGACCGAGGAAGCCCTCGCCCGGATCGCCGCGGCGGACGGCGTCGTCGGCGCCTTCCGCCGAGTGCGCTTCGCCGAGGCCCGAGCCGAAGCCGCCGAAGTCGCGGCGCGCCCGGACCTGGCTTCGCTGCCGCTGGCCGGCGTGCCCGTCGCGGTCAAAGATGTCACCGAGGTCGCCGGGGAATACCAGGGCTGGGGCTCGGAAGCCGGACCTCGCACGGTGGCGGACTCCGACGGCCTGATCGCCACCCGATTGCGCGCGGCGGGCGCGGTCATCGTCGGCCTGACCCGCGTGCCGGAGCTGTGCATCTTCCCGGCCAGCGACGACCCAGGCGGGATCGCCCGCAACCCGCGCGAGCCGTCCTTCACCGCAGGCGGCTCTTCGGGCGGCAGCGCCGCCGCGGTAGCCGCGGGTCTGGTCCCCATCGCCCACGGCACCGACGGCCTGGGCTCTATCCGGCTGCCTGCCGGAATGTGCGGAATCGTCGGCCTGAAACCGGGCCGGGACGTCGTCCGCGAAGAGGCCCCGGGTTGGTTCGGCCTCTCCACTCACGGCCCCCTGACCACGACGGTCGCCGACGCCGCCCTCCTGATGTCCGTCCTGGCCGACCGCCCGGAATGGGCCACGCTGGCGACTCCGGCTTCCTTGCGGGTCGCGACCTCCACCCAGGTCCCGTTCACCCGCGCCCCGCTGCCGCGCCCACTCCGCGCCGCCGTCGACCAAGCCGGGAACCTTCTCCGCAGCGCGGGCCACACCGTCGCTTCCGCGACCCCCGCCTACCCGATCCGCGCCCTAGGCGGCCTGCTCGCCCGCTGGTTCGCCGGTCCGGCCGAGCAGGCTGTGGGTTCTTTCGACCTGTCGCGCCTGCAACCCCGCACTCGCACGCACGTCCGCCTAGGCCGCCTGACGTCGCGCCTGGTCAACGACCGAGCCCGTGACGAATGGCAAGCGATCGCGGCGCAGTTCTTCGAGTCCCATGATGTGCTGGTGACCCCGACGCTGGCCACGCTGCCGCTGCAAGCCCGCCGCTGGCACCGAAAATCCTGGCTGGCCAACGCGATCCCGTCGACCAGGGTGGCCGGGTTCACCGGCCCGTGGAACCTGGCCGGATACCCCGCGCTGTCGATCCCGGTGACGCGGCATCCCGTGCATGACCTGGCGATGTGCGTGCAGTTGGTGGCCCGCCCCGGCGGAGAGCCGCTGCTGCTGGGATTGGCGGCGGAGTTGGAATCAGCCAACCCCTGGCCGCGGACGGTTTAGGGACGCACTGCCTGAATGCCGTGAAGGGCTCCTTGAGGGAATCAGATTCCCTCAAGGAGCCCTTCACGGACTTGATCTCCAGGCACCCCCGGCTCTGCGTGCCGGTGGGTTAGCTGCTCGGCTTGCCCGCCGTCTGCGGCTGGGACTTCGCGCCGTTCCCCGTAGAACCGTTCCCGTTCTTCGCGCCGTTCCCCGACGAGCTTTCCGACCCGCCGTTAGCCGACGAGCCATTCCCGGCCGGAGCCTTCGCGGCCGAACCGTTCCCAGTCTTAGGCGACGGCGACGGCGCGGCCTTCGTCTCGACCGGTGCGGGCGAGGGGTCCGGCTTGGCCGGGTCGTCGCCGCCGACGAGCTTTGAGGCCGCAGGAAGCACCGATTCCGACGGCAGGGCCGTCAGCAGACCTTCGCTCCGGCCGAGGACCTCGTCCGCCAGCGCCAGGTTCTTGCGGGCCTGTTCGCGGATCTCGGCGAGCCGCTCGACCTTGCGCGTCGCCGCGGTCGTGCGCTGGGCCGCCTGCGTGGTCGCCTCGTCCAGCCGGCGCTTGGCCTCCGCCGTCGCCTCCTCGACGCGGCGGGTGGCTTCCGCGGTGGCTTCCGCGATGCGGCGCTCGGCCTGGTTCTTGCTGGCCGTGCGCTGGTCGGCGATCATCTTTTCGTGCGCGGTGCGCTCGGCGGTGATCTTCGCGTCGAAATCGCGCTCGATCTTGCGGCGCTTGCGCTCGGCTTCGTTGTCGAGGAGTTCCCGGCGCTGCGCCGCCTCGACCGTCAGCCGCTGCACTTCGGCGCGGGTTTCCTTCAGCGCGGCCTCGTGCTCCGAGTGCAGCGCTTCGGCCTGCTTGTCCAGCTCCTCGACCAAGCGGCGGTACCGCTCGCGCAGCTTCGTGGACGCCTCGGTCGACGACGCCCAGTGCTTCTCGGCCGCCACCTCCGCGCGCTTGGTGATCTCCTCGGCCCGCGCCTGCGCCAGCATGACGGTGCGCTGCATCCGCTCGTCCAGGTCCTCGAGCCGCTCCGGCGGCTTCATCAGTTCCTCTACGCGGGCCTGCAGCTTCGCCGTCTCGCCGCGCGCCGCTTCGAGTTCCCGCGACAGCGTGGCGACCTGAGTCGCCGCCGCGTCGCGGTCGGTGATCAGCCGGTGCAGCTGGGCCTCGAGGTGGTCGAGGTACTGCCGCACCTCGGTGCGGTCGAAGCCGCGCCAGGCTTCGGTGTACTCGCGCCGCAGCGGGAGGAGGCCGTTGTCTCGCTCGGGAACCATGCCCACGACCGTACCCGCGCACCTGGCGTGCGTGCCGCCAGGAGTGGCGAATCACCGCCCCGGGTCGGTTCTTCGCGATGATCTCGCCTGAACGGCCTCACCCGCCGCGCGAACCGTCACTACCAGTGGAAGCCGCGCGACAGCCGGGCCAGCGCCATCGCCGCGCGGGACAGGTGTTTCTCGCCCCGCCCGATCTTCAGTTTTCCGCTGCCGCCCGCCGCCGCGGAATCCGGGAAGATCCGGAAACCCTGGTACGCGATCGCGTCGGTCAGCCCCGGCGCGAGCGTGTAGGTCAGCCCGATCGCCTGGCCCGCCGGGGTGCCGATGTGCTTCGGCCGCCGGACCAGCGCTTTCAGCACCATGTCCGCCGCCTGCTCCGGCGATTTCGTCGGGAACGCGTCGTAGATCTTCGTCGGCCGGATCATCGGCGTGCGCACGAGCGGCATGTGGATGGTGGTGAAGGTGATGCCGTCGCCGTGCGTTTCGGTCGCCGCGATCCGGGAGAAGTAGTCCAGCGCGGCCTTCGACGCGGCATAGGCGGAGAACCGCGGCGCGATTCCCTGCACGCCGATCGAGGACACGTTCACGATGTGCCCGAATTTCCGCTCCGACATGTGCGGGAGGACCGCCAGGATCAGCCGCACCGCGCCGAAGTAGTTGATCGCCATCGCGCGCTCGTAGTCGTGCATCCGGTCGTACGACAGCTTGATCGAGCGCCGGATCGACCTTCCGGCGTTGTTCACGAGCATGTCGATCCGGCCGTGCTCGGCGAGCATCGCGTCCACGGCCTTGCGCACCGAATCCTCGTCGGTGAGGTCCGCCGGGTACACCGACGCGGTGCCGCCCGCCGCGATGATCTCGTCGCGCACTTCTTCCAGTTCGTGCTGCCGCCGCGCGACCAGCAGCGGCACCCCGCCCGCCGCGGCGACCTTCAGCGCGGTGGCCCGTCCGATGCCCGACGACGCGCCGGTGATGATCACCCGGCGGCCGTCCAGTTCGCCGCGCGGACCGTGCTTGCGCGCGCGGAACGGGTCGAGGTGTTCGCGCCAGTAGCGCCACAGCGTCGGGGCGTACTCCTCGAGCTGCGGCACCTCCACACCGCTTCCGGCCAGTGCCTTCCGCGTTTCCGCGGACGCGAACACCGACGGGAAAGCCATCGTCTCCAGCAGCACCGGCGGAATGCCGAGCCGCTCCAGCACCGCGTCGCGGGCGATGGTGAACCCGGGGATGTGCTCGCTGAGCTTGACCAGCCCGACGATTCCCTTCGACACCTTGTCGCCGAGCTGCACGGTGATCGTCGGCGCCCCGGCGGCGCGGGCGAACGCGTTGTAGACCGACACCACCGGCTGCGGTTCCGGGTTCACGAGGTGGAATGCGCGGCCGTCGAGACCGGGCGTGGTGACCAGTTCGAGCAGGGCCTTCGCGACGTAGTCGACCGGAACCACGTTGGTGTCGCCCAGATCCGGGCCCGCGGACGGGAGGTCGGGCAGCCCGGCGAGCCTGCTGATCGCGGGGAAGAGGTAGTACGGGCCGTCGATCTTGTCCATCTCGCCGGTCTGCGAATCGCCGACCACGACCGCGGGCCGGTACACCCGCCACGGCACCTCGTGCTGTTCCCGGACGAGCTTCTCGGCCTCGAATTTGGTGCGGTGGTACGGCGTGATCAGCCGCTGGCCCACGTCGAACATGTCCTCGGTGAACAGTCCTTCGTGGTCGCCGGCGACGGCGACCGACGAGACGTGGTGCAGGCACCCGGCGTTCAGGTTCGCGGCGAGGTCGAGGACGTTCTGCGTGCCCTCCACATTGGCCCGGATGCTGGTTTCGTCGTCGGCGGTGAGGTCGTAGAGCGCGGCGAGGTGGATGACGTGGTCGACGCCGCGCAGCGCCTCCCGGTCCGCTTCGGACACCCCCATCAGCGGTTCGCCGAGGTCACCGGGCACGAGTGTCACGCGGTCCGGATGCGGCCATCCGTCGACGAGCGCGGCCAGCTTCTCCCGCGACGACGCGCGCACCACGAGCGCGACCCGTTCCACGTCCGGCCGGGTGAGCAGCTGCCGGGTGACCTGGCGTCCGATCAACCCGGTCGCGCCTGTCACCAAGAACGTCGCCATCTCCATCACCCTCCGCCGTGCCGCCGCCTGGACCCATGGGCATTCTGCTGCATGGACGCCGCGCTGACCACAACGCGGCAGGGTGAGGTTACTCGCAAGTAACTTAGTGTCGGAACGGGGTTCCCCAGGTGGCGGCGGATTTCCGCGAGCGCCGGGCCGTTCAGAAACCGCGCGAACGGACCCCTCGCGCGGCTTCAGCGGGGCATGAGGGGACCCTTCACTCCGGGTCCGCGATCACCACGCGGTTCTCCTCGTACCCGTCGCTCCCGCCGATCCAGCGCCCTCCGCAGGTCACCAGGACCACCCGGTGCGGCCCGGCCTGCCCGAAGAGATCGTCGGCGCGGCCCGGCAGGTCGTTCTTGTGCACAGTGACCAGCTGGGAAATCCGGTACCGGCTCGTTTTGCCCGCGCGGTCCACGATCGTCACCACGCCGCCGATGCGCTCGTTCCACAGTTCCGAGAACGGCCCGGTCGCCCCGCGCCAGTTCACGTGGCCCGCGAACACGCTCGCGCCGCTGACCGCTTCCAGATCCGCGCCCCACCACGCCGCCTGCCCGATGTCCGACGGCACCGGAAGCGTGTTGCCCGGCCCGAGGTCCTGGCGCACCATCGCCGCGGTCCCGCCGCCCGGCAGCCGGATCGTGCCCGGCGCCTGCGGTCCCGGTTCCGGAGCTTGCCGATGCTCCGCGGGCGCGGCGGGCGGCGGAGCGGCCGCCGAACTGCTGGGCGGCGGTGCCGCACTGCTCGACGACGGCGGTGCCGCGGGAGCCAGCTGCTGCGGGGAAGCGGCCGGAACGGCGGCGGTGGCCGGGGACGCGCTCCCGGCCACCACCGTCGTCGGCGGCGAACTGATCACGACGGTCGCGAGTTCCACTGCCAGCACGCTTGCCGCGCCGAGCACGAACCCGCCGACCAGCCGTCCTTTTCCGCTCATTGCCCTTGCTGCTTTCGATTACCGCCGGGCCGACCGCCGAGCGGCGAACCCGACCAGCGCCGAACCGACGAGCGCCAGCGCCGCGAGACCCGCGATGCCGCCGGTGGAGAAGCTCGTCTCGACAGTGCCCTTGGCCATCGTCACCGGCAGGTCGCCGGCGGGAATCGCGTGCGGCACTTCGTTCGGCGTGTTGGCCACTGTCAGCGCGAGGGTTCCGCCCGGCGTCAGCGAGCCGCACGCGGCGGGCGGGTTGTTCGGGTCGAACGCGTTGGTGTAGCCCGGCGGCGCGTTCACCTCGACCACGCAGACTTCCTGCGGGGCCAGCAGATTCTCGACGGTCGCCGTCCCGTTGTCCCCGCTGGTGGTGACCACGGCGGGCTGCCCGTCGGGCCCGGTGAGCGGCTTGCCGTCCTGACCGGTGGCGGCGGTCTTGCGGTCCTTGCCGGTGACCCGCAGCGTCGCGCCGCCGATGCCCTTGCCGGTCTTGGCATCGGTCTTGGTGACCTGCACCTTGCCCGGCTTCGCCACGGCGACGACGCCCTGCGCGGTCAGTTGCTGTTCCCCGCCGGTGCCGACGACGCTCTGGATCCCGTCCTTGGTGTTGACCGGGTTCTGCACCTTCGGCTTGTCCGCGGGCGCGGACAGCGAGGCGACGAGCTTCGGCTGGTCGCCAGTAGGCGTGACCTTCACCGTGACCGTGCCGCTCGCGTCGGTCTTCAACGTCGCGTCCTTCGCCGCGGCCTGGGGCGCGGAGTTGCCGGACGAAGAGTCCGAAGCCTTCTCGGCGTCGGCCTGCTTGTCCGCTTGGCCGACGGTCCCGTCGGTGGCGGTCAGCTTCACCGGAACGTCCGGGATGCCCTTGCCCTGGGAGTTCTTCACCGTGACCGTCCAGGTCGCGGGCTGGCCGAGGTGCTGATCGCCCTTCGGTGCGGTGACCGACGCGGTCCACGGGCCGCGGTTCGCCTCGGCCTCGGCCTTCATCTTGGCCACGTCGTTCTTGGCGGCCGCGCTGAGAGCGTCGAAGTACTTCTGCTCCGGATAGGCGGCCTTCTCCGGGGGCGTGCCGAAGTTCGTGTCGCCGGGCGTGTGCGTCTTGGCAGTCCACGAGTGCAGCAGGTGGGCCAGCGCGGCGGCCTCGTCGTTGTTGGAGGTGTTGCCGTAGCGCAACAGCAGGTACGAGATGTTGCCTGCGATGTCGGGCTCCAGCGGCTCGCCCCACTTCGTCAGCAGTTCGTCGCCCGGCTGGTAGGCCTCGTCGCTGCCCGGCGCCTTCAGATGGAACCGGACGCAGAAGACGTCTTTGCCGCCCACCTTGTACGAGCCGAGCCAGTCCTCGTAATTGGTGCCGCCCTCGTTGTGGACGATCGGCAGGCCAGCGCCCTTGACCGGGTCCGCGGCGGCCGAGGCGATCCCCGGCGTGGTTACGGAGAGTGCGCCGAGCAGTGCGGTCGCGACCAGCCCGGTGGCCGCGCGCCAGCGAGCGCGCGGGCGTGAGATCCACCCCATGGTGTGTTGGCTCCTTCGACGTGCCTGGCCGACGCCGAAACGACGTCTTCGCAGTTCACCTGATCGAACAACTCCCCGACACGCGTTCGGTCACTTCCCGGACACGCGATGTGAAGGTTCGCGGGTCACCATGGGAGTTGTCTAGAGACCATCGGGTGACCTGCGGTGAACGGTCGTGACCTTTATCGCCTACGGTGGCCGTAACGGGGGCCGCCCCACCCGTGCGGGTGATGAGTAAAATCGGCTTTACCCGAACGGGAACCAGCGAGCCGCCGCGGTCGTTGAACCCGATGCAAGGTGCCATAAAGTCCAGGAGGACAGGTGCGTTCCAGCAGCAACCCGGCGTTCCGCAATCTCCCGCGCGGCGCGGCCGCGACCGGGCAGTACGGGCCGAACGTCGGCTTCGACCAGCCCTACGGCCAGCCGCAGGGGCAAGGCGGCGTCCCGGGTTACGGCCCCGGCCAGACGGGCACCGCCTCCGCCGACCGTCCGATGACGGTCGACGACGTCGTGATCAAGACCGGCATGTCGCTCGGCGTCGCGCTCGTCGTCGGCGTGCTCACCGCGATCTGGGCGCAGTCCCAGCTCGTGCGCGACTCCCTCGGCAGGCTCGCGCCGAGCGGTCCGCTCCTCGGCGCGCTGATCGGCGGGCTCGTGGTGGGCCTCGTCGTGTCGCTCGTGATCATCTTCAAGCACAAGCCGAGCGGTCCGCTCACGCTCGTCTACTCCGGAGCCGAGGGCCTGTTCCTCGGTGCGCTCAGCGGGTTGTTCGAGGTGTTCCTGCCGGGCATCGCCCTGCAGGCGCTCATCGGCACCGCCGGCGTGTTCGTCGCGATGCTGGTCGTCTACAAGACCGGCGCGGTGAAGGTCACGCCGAAGCTGACCAAGTGGATCGTCGGCGCGGTCGCCGGCGCGGCCATCCTGATGCTGGTCAACCTGATCACCGCGGTGTTCTTCGGCTTCAACCCGCTGCGCGACGGCGGCCCGATCGCCATCGTCTTCAGCCTGGTGGTCATCGGCATCGCCGCGTTCAGCTTCCTGCTCGACTTCGACCAGGCCGACCAGATGATCCGCGCCGGCATGCCGTCGAAGTGGGCCTGGTACGCCGCGTTCGGCCTGATGACCACGCTGGTGTGGCTGTACCTCGAGATCCTGCGTTTGCTGTCTTACCTGCGCGACTAGCTTCTCGCGCAGGTTTCCCGGGAAGGGGCGCTCCGCGTTGCGCGGAGCGCCTTTTCTGTTTTTCTGTCCCGAACCTCTGCGAGCCCCGGCGGCCGTCGTGTTGGATGTGCCCGGTCGGAATCTTCTTTTCGGGTCTGCGAGGCACTACGTGAGCGTTCCGCCGCACGGGCACGGACCGCGGCCGGGCTACGGACAGCCCGGCCCGTCGCCGTACCAGCAGCACTACGGGCCGGGCGGGATGCCGCCCCAGCAGAGTCCGAAGCGCGGCTTCCCGACCCGGATCGTGGTGCTGGTCGCCGTCGCGGTGGTGGTCGTGGCGGCGGGGGTCGCGATCGGCTTCTTCGCGTTCGGCAACTCGACCAGCAACACCCACGCGAACGACTGCATGCACATCGAGAAGTCCGGCTCGACCACGTCGACGAGGACCGTCGACTGCGCGGACCCCGGCGCGAACGTCAAGGTCGCGGTCAGCCGCGCCAGCCGGAGCGGAACCTGCCCGCGCGGGGACTACTACCGCTACCTCACCGGCGGCAAGAACCGCCGTGTCCTCTGCCTCATTCCCAACGTGCAGCAAGGGGATTGCCTGGCCGGACTCCAGACGGCCACGACGACGTACCAGAAGGTCGCGTGCACGGATCCGCAGAAGAACGCGGAAATCGTCAAGCTGGTGCCCGGTGCGAAGGACCGTTCGGTGTGCGAGGGCAGCGGTTCGACCACCGCCCGCTGGTACTCCGATCCCGAGGAAGCCATCTGCATCAAGAGCTGACGGGGCGGTACAAAGAGGCCGTCCGGACGCCCGGTTTCGGCCGTTCGTCGCACTCCGTGAGACAGGCTGCGTCCAGGGCTCACGGGGACCTAACGTGGACCGCCGCCCGCCGCCGGGCGGGTCCCGTTAATCCCCGACACCCCCAGGAGACGTGGTGGCGACCACCGATTCCCCTGTCGACGAGCGAAAACTGCTCGATTTCCCGACCTCCTGCGAGGCTCCGGCACCGAAACCGGAAGAGCCGGTCAAGGTGGTCCCGCTGGCCGTCGCGGCGGTGCTCGCGGTCGGGCTGACCGCCTACGTCTGGGCCGCGCACGGCGCGAAATTCGGGGTCCTGCTCGTGCTGGGGCTGCTGCTCGGCCTCGCCCTTTTCCACTCCCGCTTCGGGTTCACGTCCGCCTGGCGGCAGCTGATCGCCGTCGGCAACGGCCAGGGCCTTCGCGCGCACACCCTCCTGCTCGGCACGGCCGCGACGCTCATCGCCCTGATCTGCGGCACCGGCGCGGGTCTGTTCGGCAGCAAACCGCTGCCGGTGGCGAACGTCGGGCCGATCGGGCTCGCGTTGTTCGTCGGGGCCACGCTGTTCGCGATCGGCATGCAACTCGGCGGCGCGTGCGCGTCCGGAACGCTCTTCGCGGTCGGGGCCGGGCAGTCGACGATCGTGCTGACCCTCGGCGGGTTCATCGCCGGTTCGGTCCTCTACACCTGGGGCTACCCGCTTTTCACCGGCTGGCCGCAGGTTTCCGGCTTCCTGCTGTCGGACCACGTCGGCTGGTTCGGTTCGTGGGCGATCACGATCGCGGTGCTCGCCGCGATCGTCCTCGCGACCCGCGTGGTGCAGAAGCGCCGCGTGCCGCCGCCGGTCGACACCGTGCCGACCGCGCGCGGATTCGCCCGGATCTTCCGCGGCTCCTGGCCGATCCTCGTCGGCGCGGTCGTGCTCGGCGTGCTGGCCGGCGCGGTGTACCTGGTTTCCGGCGGCATCTGGGGCGTCACGAGCGCGTTCAGCCTGTGGGGCGCGAAAATTCTCCAGGTGTTCGGCCTGCACCCGGAGCAGTGGGAGTTCTGGCGGCTGAAGGCGAACGCGGCGTCGCTGTCCAAGCCGATCTGGCAGGACAAGACCAGCCTCACCGACATCGGCATCATGATCGGCGCGTTCGTGGCCGCGGCGGCCGCGGGCGCGTGGAAGATCCACAGCTCGATCCCGTGGCGCACCGCCGTCGCCGCGGTTCTCGGCGGAATCCTCATGGGAATCGGCGCGCGGCTGGCGAACGGCTGCAACATCGGCGCGTACCTGGGCGGCATTTCCGTCGGCAGCCTGCACGGCTGGCTGTGGGGCGCGTTCGCGCTTTTCGGCACCTGGATCGGGCTGAAACTGCGGCCGTTGTTCGGTTTGGGCAACCCCGTGCGCACGGACAGTATCTGCTGAGCCGGTGGGGACTTTTCCCAGGTCAGCAGGGATGAGAAAAGTCCCCACGTTTTCCTCCGGAAGCGAAACGGACTACGTCCCCGCTTGCCGCTCGGCTAGTCTGGAGCGCGCGCAAGGGGGAACCGCGGTCGTATTGTCGCGTCGCGGGCTTGCGCATCACCACTCACAGATGGGGTTCCGCATGTCCGCACCCGCGAATCCGGCCGCGCCGGATGCCGGTGACAAACTCGACCGGGGAGTGCTGAAGGTCGCTTCCGTGGTGGTGCTCGGCGCCATCATGGCGATCCTCGACACCACCGTGGTCAACGTCGCGCTCCAGAAGCTCACCATCCAGTTCGCCACGTCGTTCGACACCATCCAGTGGGTCGCGACCGGCTACATGCTGGCGCTGGCGACGGTCATCCCGGTCACCGGATGGGCGTCCGACCGGTTCGGCACGAAACGGCTGTACCTGCTCGCGATCGGCACCTTCCTGGTCGGCTCGATGCTGGCCGGGCTCGCCTGGAACGTCGAATCGCTGATCGCGTTCCGCGTCGTGCAGGGCCTCGGCGGCGGCATGCTGATGCCTGCCGGGATGACGATCCTGACCCGCGCGGCCGGTCCGCAGCGGATCGGCCGGGTCATGGCGGTGCTGGGCGTGCCGATGCTGCTCGGCCCGATCTGCGGCCCGATCCTCGGCGGCTGGCTGGTCGATTCGGTGAGCTGGCGCTGGATCTTCTACATCAACGTCCCGATCGGACTGATCGCCTTCGTGCTCGCGCTGCGCCTGCTGCCGAAGGACGAGCCGGAACCGGGCAACCGGTTCGACTTCCTCGGCATGCTGATGGTGTCGCCGGGTCTGGCCGCGCTGATCTTCGGCGTTTCGCGGATTCCGTCGACCGGCACGGTCGCCTCGCTGGAAGTGTGGCTGCCCGCGCTGGCCGGGCTCGTGCTGCTGGTCGCGTTCGTGCTGCGGGCGCGGACCATGGAGCATCCGCTGATCGACCTGAAGCTGTTCCGCAACCGCTCGTTCTCGGTCGCGATGATCACGATGGCCGTGTTCTGCGTCGGGTTCTTCGGCGCGATGCTGTTGCTGCCCACGTATTTCGTGCTGGTGCGCGGGGAGACCGCGCTGAACGCCGGTCTGCTGCTGGCCCCGCAGGGCTTCGGCGCGATGCTGGCGATGCCGATCACCGGACGCCTCGCCGACAAGATCGCGCCGCGCCGGATCGTGGTGCCCGGCCTGGTCCTGATCGCGCTGGGCATGGTGGTCTTCACGCAGGTCAGCGCGACCACTCCGTACTGGCAGCTGCTGACCGCGCTGTTCGTGATGGGCATCGGCATGGGCTGCACGATGATGCCGATCACCTCGGCCGCGCTGCAGACGTTGCGGTCCAAGGACATGGCGAAGGCCTCGACCGCGACGAACATCCTGCAGCAGACCGCGGGCGCGATCGGCTCCGCGGTGATGTCGATCATCCTGGCGGCGCTGCTCGCCGGGAAGTTCGGAGTCCCGACGAGCCAGGGCCAGCTGGTCGCCACCGCGGCGACGATGAACCCGGCCACGCACGACGCCGCGGCCGGTCTGGCGGGCGAGTCGTTCGCGACGACGTTCCTGTGGGGCACGATCCTGCTCGCGGTGTGCCTGGTGCCCGCGCTCTTCCTGCCGAAGAAGCGCGTGGTGCCCACGGCGACGGAATCCGACGAGACCGCTCCGCCGGTGCTGATGCACTGACGCTTGACCGAAGAAAAGGGCCGCCCGCGCTAAGTCGCGGGCGGCCCTTTTCGTTGCCGGAACTAGGAAAGCCGCTCCAGCACCATCGCCATGCCCTGTCCGCCGCCGACGCACATCGTCTCGAGGCCGAACTGCTTGTCGTGGTGCTGCAGGGAGTTGATCAGCGTGGAAGTGATCCGCGCGCCGGTCATGCCGAACGGGTGGCCGACCGCGATCGCGCCGCCGTTGACGTTCAGCCGGTCCAGGTCGATGCCGAGGTCGCGGTACGACGGGATGACCTGCGCGGCGAACGCCTCGTTGATCTCGACCAGGTCGATGTCCGAAATGGACAGTCCAGCGCGGGACAGCGCCTGCTTCGACGCCTCGACCGGGCCGTAGCCCATGATCTCCGGCGACAGGCCGGTGACACCGGTGGACACGACGCGCGCCAGCGGGGTCAGGCCAAGTTCGCGCGCCTTCGTGTCGGACATGATCACGACCGCCGCCGCGCCGTCGTTGAGCGGGCAGCAGTTGCCGGCGGTGATCCGGCCGTCCGGGCGGAAGACCGGCTTCAGTCCGGAAACGCCTTCCAGCGTGACGCCCGCGCGCGGCCCGTCGTCCTTCGACACGACCGTGCCGTCCGGCAGCGTCACCGGCGTGATGTCCTTGGCCCAGAAGCCGTCCGCGATGGCCTTCTCGGCGAGGTTCTGCGACCGCACGCCGAACTCGTCCATCTCTTCGCGGGTGATGCCCTTGAGCCGCGCGAGGTTCTCCGCGGTCTGGCCCATCGCGATGTAGACGTCCGGGAGCTGGCCGTTCTCGCGCGGGTCCTGCCAGCTGTCCGCACCGGACTCGGCGGTGGCCTGGGTGCGCGCCTCGGCGTCGGCGAACAGCGGGTTGTGCGTGTCCGGCCAGGAGTCGGAGCTGCCCTTGGCGAACCGCGACACGGTCTCGACGCCCGCGGAAATGAAGACGTCGCCCTCGCCCGCCTTGATCGCGTGCAGCGCCATCCGGGTGGTCTGCAAGCTGGAGGAGCAGTACCGGGTGATCGTGCAGCCGGGCAGGTGGTCGTAGCCGAGTTCGACGGCCACCGCGCGGCCCATGTTGAAGCCGGACTCGCCGCCGGGCAGGCCGCAGCCGAGCATCAGGTCGTCGATGTCGGCCGGGTCCAGCTCGGGCACCTTGTCCAGTGCCGCGCGCACCATCTGCACGGCCAGGTCGTCGGGGCGCATCCCGACCAGCGAGCCCTTCCCGGCGCGGCCGATCGGGGAGCGGGCGGTGGAGACGATGACAGCTTCGGGCATGACAGACACATCCTCGGGTCGGCGGCACTAAGCGGTTGCTCACCATCTTGCCGCGTCCGGCGTCGGTTCGAAAGCCGAAGGCGACATGCACCACCATGCTCCCGTGGGAGGATTTCCGCCGTGACCGAGCGCAACCGGGTGTTGTCCACGCGCACGATCGCGTGGTGGGGGACCGGCATCGTGCTGCTGGCGGCCGTCGCGGCGGCACTGCTGCTCTGGCTGCTCGGCGGCGGCACCCCGGCGGATTCGTCGCGGCTCGACGCGCTGCGCACGGCCTCGAGCATCGTCGTCGGGACCGGCGGCGCGGCCGCGCTGCTGCTCGCCGCGCGCCGGCAGCGGTCCGCGGAACTGGATCTGGAACAGAAGGACCACGACGCGACCGAGCGCCGGATCACCGACATGTACGGCAAGGCCGCCGACCAGCTCGGCAGCGACAAGGCCCCGGTCCGGCTGGCCGGGCTGTACGCGCTCGAACGGCTCGCGCAAAGCCACGCCGACCAGCGGCAGACCATAGTCAACGTGCTCTGCGCGTATCTCCGGATGCCGCTGGACGGCACCGCCGAGGAGGTGCAGGTGCGCAAGGCCGCGCAGCGGATCCTGATGCTGCACTTGCGGCCGGGCGGCGGGGAGGAGCCGAACGGGTCGTACTGGCCGGACATCGACCTCGACTTCTCCGGCGCCCACCTCGTCGAGCTGACGCTCACCTATTGCCGGATCCGTTCCATCGTCTGTCACGAAACGACGTTCACCGGAAAATCGACGTTCTGCTGCACCGAATTCCGCACCAAAGCCGATTTCACCGACGCGGTCTTCACAGAACGCGCGGACTTTCGCGGCGCAGTCATCGGCGGCGAACGCGACGCATTCCGCGGTGCCCAGTTCGAACAGCACGCGGAATTCGCCGACGACGCGAAAGTCCGGCTCGCCGGAGCCCTCGCGAAACCCGGATACCGCCGCGCCTGGCCCGCCGGATGGGCGGAGGAACCCGGCGACGACGGCTGGCTCCGGCTGGTCCCGCGCTAGCCGGTCCGGGGCCCGGCTGTTTAGGCTGGTCGCGTGGAGTACGCAGAACACATCGTGGACCTCGTGGGCAACACCCCGCTGGTCAAGCTGAATTCGCTTACGCGGGGGCTCAAGCCGCTCGTGCTCGCCAAGGTCGAGTACGTCAACCCGGGCGGCAGCGTGAAGGACCGGATCGCGCTGCGGATGATCGAGGCCGCGGAGGCGTCGGGCGAACTGCGCCCCGGCGGCACGATCGTGGAGCCCACCTCGGGCAACACCGGGGTCGGGCTGGCCATGGTCGCCCAGCGCAAGGGCTACCAGTGCGTGTTCGTCTGCCCGGACAAGGTGAGCGAGGACAAGCGCAACGTGCTGCGCGCGTACGGCGCGCGCGTCGTCGTGTGCCCCACCGCGGTCGCGCCCGAGCACCCCGATTCGTACTACAACGTGTCCGACCGGCTCGTGCGCGAGATCGAGGGCGCCTGGAAGCCCAACCAGTACGCCAACCCGGAGAACCCGGCCAGCCACTACCACTCCACCGGCCCGGAGCTCTGGCGGCAGACCGACGGCAAGATCACCCACTTCGTCGCCGGCGTCGGCACCGGCGGCACGATCTCCGGCACCGGCAAGTTCCTGAAGGAGGTCAGCGACGGCCGCGTCCAGGTCGTCGGAGCCGATCCGGAGGGCTCGGTGTACTCCGGCGGCACCGGACGGCCGTACCTGGTCGAGGGCGTCGGCGAGGACTTCTGGCCGGAGACCTACGACCGGAACGTCGCGGACCAGATCATCCCGATCAGCGACGCGCACTCCTTCGAGATCACCCGCCGCCTCGCGACCGAGGAAGGCCTGCTCGTCGGCGGTTCGTGCGGGATGGCCGTGGCCGCCGCGCTGAAGCTGGCCGAGGGGCTGACCGAGGACGACGTCGTGGTCGTGCTGCTGCCCGACGGCGGACGCGGCTACCTCACCAAGGTGTTCAACGACGCCTGGATGTCGTCCTACGGCTTCCTCCCGCCGGATTCCTCCGGCGCGACGGTCGGCGACGTGCTCACCCGCAAGTCCGGTGCGCTGCCCAGCCTCGTGCACTCGCACCCGAACGAAACGGTCGCCGAGGCGGTGGCCATCCTGTCGGAGTTCGGCGTCAGCCAGATGCCCGTGGTCAGCGCCGAACCGCCGGTGATGGCCGCCGAGGTGGTCGGCGCGGTCAACGAGCGCGACCTGCTCGACGCGCTGTTCACCGGCAAGGCCCAGCTCGCCGACCGGCTGGAGACGCACATGTCGCCGCCGCTGCCCACGATCGGAGCCGGCGAGCAGGTGAGCGCCGCGATGAAGGCGCTCGAAGGGGCCGACGGCGCGTTGGTGCTCATCGACGGCAAGCCGGCGGGCGTCGTCACCAGGCACGATCTGCTCGCGTTCCTCGCCGGCCGATAGGCGCAACCTCACGGCGACCGGCCGGGGCGTCTGCGCGCGTTCTGGCCGGGCATCCGATAGCGTTACGGCCGAATAGAACTTTTTCGCGTCCTCGTCAAGGGGGTTCAAGACCCACATGAGTGCTCCGCAGCCACCGAACCAGCCCTGGGACGGCGGCCAGCAGCCGCCGCAGGGCCCGTCGAGTGGTCCTACACCGCAGCAGGACAGTCCCTTCGGCGCGTCGGAGCCGACCCAGGTGGTCCAGCCGGGCCAGCCGCAGCAGCCCTCGCACGGCGGCGGCGCCTTCGGCGACACCCCGGAACCGACGCAGGTCGTGCAGCCCGGACAGCCGGCTGACTCGAACGCCACGCAGGTGGTCAACCCCGTGAGCGCCGAGGGCAACGCCGAATCGACGCAGCTGGTCCCGCCGAGCCAGCAGCCGCAGAACATCCCGTACGCCCCGCCGCCGAGCGCGGCGGACAACCCGGCCGCGGTCGCCGGGTTCGGCGCCCCGCAGGGCTTCGGCCAGCCGGGTCAGCCCGGGCAGCCGGGCCAGCAGCCGCCGCAGGGCTTCGGCCAGCCGGGCGGGTTCGACCAGGGCGGCTTCGGCGCCCCGCCGCAGGGCGCGTTCGGCCAGCCCGGACAGCCGGGCCAGCCGGGCTTCGGCCAGCCCGCTCCGTTCGGCGCGTCCCCCGCGCCCTCGAGCGGCGGCGGGAACGCGCTGTACGGCTACATCGCCGGCGGCATCACCGCGCTGCTCGGCCTGATCGCGCTGATCGTCTCGTTCAGCTACATGAGCGACACCAGCGACTACTCGAAGCTGTACGACAGCTCGAGCCGCTACCAGAAGCTGTTCGACGAGGCCGGTCTCGCCTCGCCGGGCACGCTGTGGTTCTACGTGATCATGATCCTGGTCGGCGCGGTGGTCGCGCTGGCCGGCGGCGTCGCGCTGGCTCTCGCCTCGCGCGCGGCGGTGCTGCGCAAGCTCGCCCCGATCGGCGTGCTCGTCGGCGGCGTGCTGTTGCTGCTGTTCTCGATCCTGGCGAAGTCCGGGACGTCGGTCAGCAGCTCCTTCGCCGACAAGTACGGCGGCGCCGGCTCCAGCGCCACGAGCGGCGGCGGCATGCTGACGCTGATCCTCGGCGTCATCATCCTGATCATCGGCGTGGTCGCGATCATCCCGGCCACCTCGCAGTACGTCGGCCTCGGCGCGTCCTCCGGCGGTCCGGGCGGCCCCGGCGGCCCGCAGCAGCCGGGCGGTTTCGGCGGCGGACAGCCGGGCTTCGGCCAGCCGCACGGCGGCGGTTTCCCGCCTCCCGGCGGCCCGAACCCGAACAGCGGCGGCTTCCCGCAGCCGGGCGGTCCGAACCCGGGCAGCGGCGCGAACCCGCAGCCGGGCTTCGGACAGCAGCCGCCCCCCGGGTACGGCCAGCCGGGCCAGCAGCCGGGCTACGGCCAGCCGCCGCAGCAGCCGGGCGGCTTCGGCCAGCCGGGCCAGTACCCGCCGCCGGGCGGGCAGCAGCCCCCTCCGGGCTACGGCCAGCCGGGCCAGCAGCCGCCGCAGCAGTGGTGACTCGCTGAATCTCCGCGAAGGGCGCCTCCGTCTCCCGACGGTGGCGCCCTTCGTCTTTTCCGGTCCTTTTTTCGCGGGATTCGCACAGAACTGGTGGCCTTTTCCCCACCGTTCCGGCAGCCGGGGGAATTGCGCCGGACATGCGCCGCGGCCGGTCCCCAACCGCGCATTTCCCGGCTAGGGTGGGCGCCGTCCGAATCGCCTTTCCAGCCCGAGGGGGACTTGCCGTGAGCGGCCTGCACGGACTTCCGGCACGGCAGCGGGAACGGGAATTCTCCCCGGCGGAGCCGGCGCCGCGCCGGCCGAACGGAAGCACCGCGATCGCGGCCGGACTGTTCGGGCTCGTCGCCGCCGCGACGTCCGGCTATCTCCCGGCACGGCTGTTCCTCGACATTCCTTCCGGATTCAGCCTCGGCGACCTCTCGCCGCTGACGCTCGCCGACCTCGCCGCGTACCTGGCCGCTTCGCTGGTCTTGCTGATCGGCGCGATCGCGACGTTTTTCCGCGCCACAGCCGGTGCGGTCCTGCTCATCGCGGGCGCGTTGCTCGCCCTCGGCGCGCTTCTGCTGGAGCCCGCGCTGGGCGGTTCCCCGGCGTACGCCGAGTACTTCCGGACGCTGCTGCGGTTCGAGAATTTCGCCGCGCTGGACCGCGTCGCGCTCGCGGCGGCGGTGCTGTTCGTGCTCGTGCTGGCGGGGCTGCCGCGTACGTTCGGCTACCTGCGCTACCGCGTGCCCGTGGTACCGGTCTCAGCACCCTCACGACCTTGGTAAATCCTCCCCGAAAGCGGCGCGGGCCTGGCACGATACAGGCACCCCACCCGCCGTCCGGCGGGACCAGATACGCCGAGGACTCCCCGTGACTTACCCCCAGAACCCGCAGGGTCAGCCCCAGCAGCCGCAGAGCGGCCCGTTCCCCGGGCAGCCGTACCCGGCGAGCCAGCCGACGCCGGCCCAGCCGTACCCGGGCGCCCCGCAGCAGCCGTTCGCCCCGCCTGCTGCCGGTCAGCCGTACCCGGCGTACCAGGGCGGGCCCGGCGTGTACCAGCAGAAGCCGAACGGCGCGACCGCGATCATCGCCGGGATCCTCGCGATCATCGGCGGCATTTTCGCGATCATCTCGATCATCGTCGCGGTCGTCGCGCTCTCGGCTGTCCACGTCACGATCTGGCAGCTCTACGTGGGAATCGTCGTCTACGCGGTGCTCGTCGGCCTGCTGTTCTTCGGCGGCATCGGCCTCTTCCTGCACAAGCCCGCCGCCCGCGTGTGCACGATCGTCGGCTGCGGGCTGGTGATCGCGTACACGATCCTGAGCGCCGTCCTCACCGGAGTCGCGACCTCCGGGTACAAGGGCAGCGCCCAGATGCTGGGGGCGGGCATCGGCGGCGCCGTGGTCGCGCTGATCCCGCCGGTCGCGACCCTGGTGCTGGCGATCGTGAAGCCGACCGCGGACTGGGTCAACTACCGTCCGGAGGCGGCTGCCCAGGGCGG
The DNA here is from genome assembly GCF_002796545.1 of Amycolatopsis sp. AA4. GTDB lineage: Bacteria > Actinomycetota > Actinomycetes > Mycobacteriales > Pseudonocardiaceae > Amycolatopsis. Next base: position 7,163,130 of record NZ_CP024894.1, on the reverse strand, counting down.
GTACCCCGCGCCGCAGGCCTGGTGACCTCGGGGCTGCCGGTGCGTTTTGTACCGGCAGCCTCTCCCGCATGGTGAGTTGCCTCCCAGCTGATGGGATTGTCGGGGGTGCCCCGTACCCTGGGACGCATGGCCGACGACTACTCCGTCCTGGGTTTTGAAACACGCGCGATCCACGCCGGGCAGCAGCCCGATCCCCGCACGGGTGCGGTCATCGTGCCGATTTACCAAACGTCCACGTACGCGCAGGACGGGGTCGGCGGCACCCGCGAGGGCGGCTACGAGTACTCGCGCACCGCGAACCCCACGCGGACCGCGCTGGAGGAAGCCCTCGCGTCGCTCGAGGGCGCCCGGCACACGCTGGCGTTCGCGTCCGGCATGGCGGCGTCCGACGCGGTGCTGCGCACGGTCCTGCGCCCCGGCGATCACCTGGTCCTGGGCAACGACGCGTACGGCGGCACGTTCCGGCTGATCGACAAGGTGCTCAGCCTGTGGGGCGTCGAGCACACGGTCGCCGACCTGAGCCGCATCGACGAGGTCCGGGCCGCGATGCGCCCGGAAACCAAGCTGATCTGGTGCGAGTCGCCGACCAACCCGCTGCTGGGCATCGCCGACATCGCCGCGCTGGCGGGCGTCGCCCACGACGCGGGCGCGCGACTGGTCGTCGACAACACCTTCGCCACGCCGTACCTGCAGACTCCGCTGGCCCTCGGCGCGGACATCGTGGTGCACTCGACCACCAAGTACCTGGGCGGCCACTCGGACGTCGTCGGCGGCGCGGTCGTCACCAACGAGGACGAACTGCGCGAGCAGCTCTTCTACCTGCGCAACGCCGCCGGTGCGGTCCCCGGCCCGTTCGACGCGTGGCTGACCCTGCGCGGGCTCAAGACGCTCGCCCTGCGCATGGAACGGCACAGCGACAACGCGGATCTGGTCGCCCGCACGCTGGCGAAGCACCCGAAGGTCACCAAGGTCTACTACCCCGGCCTGCCGGAACACCCCGGCCACGAGGTCGCGGCGAAGCAGATGCGCCGCTTCGGCGGAATGGTGTCGTTCCGCGTAGAGGGCGGCGAGGAGGCGGCGCTGGAGGTCGCGTCCCGCACGAAGCTGTTCGTGCTGGCGGAGTCGCTGGGCGGCATCGAGAGCCTGATCGAGCACCCGGGCAAGATGACGCACGCCTCGACGGCAGGCTCGACGCTGGAAGTCCCGGAGGACCTGATCCGGCTGTCGGTCGGTATCGAGGACGGCCGGGACCTGGTGGCGGACCTTACGCAGGCGCTGGGCTGATCTTTTCGCGACGACGGGGCATCGGGCTGGGTTCCGGTGCCCCGTTCTCGTTCGAGGTGCTGACCGGGGACTGCCTGGCTTGCCGTTTCGGGGCGAAGTTCTCGCAGCTGGCGCGGTGCAGTTGCGGGGAAACTCGGTGCCGGGGGAAGCCTTTCGTGGGCACGAGCGCTTCGGCGGGTTTCGCCTGTGAGTGGGGGTGCGCGAGGGCGTGCGGGTTTGCTCGGTGTGGCTGCCTTGCCGAGTGTCGGGCGGGGTTGCCCGTGAGTGGAGGCGCGCGAGGCGAGCGGGTTCGCCCGGAGAAGCTGCCCTGCCGAATCTCAGGCTGGGCCTCGGCTGATATTGCCTAGCGGAAGTCGGTGCCGGTTGCCGGTGAATCCGCCCGGCCGCCGTCTCGACGAAGCGTTCTCGCCACCTGAACCCGGCGAAACCCCTTGCCGCCCAAAGCCAAGCTGCTCAGCTCAGCCGAAGCGTGGATCAGGGCTTGCTGTTCTCCGGCTGGGCATTGGCCTGCCGGGTCCCGGTCGTCGTCGGGAGGTCCGCGCCGTTGATGCAGCCGCCGACCAGTTCGACGTGATTGTCGTGCCGGATGTACTGGGCGGGGCCGGCGCAGCCGGCCGCTTCGACGGTCGCGAAGGCGGCTCCGGTGAGGGCCACCGCGGACAGAATGCCCGCGGCGAGCGGCAGCAGACCGGTGCGGGACTGGGCCCGGGAGGTGGTCCCGTGCTGCGCGCGTGCCATGGTCGCACTCCCTGGTCATGTGTGGCTGCCGTGATCCAGGGTACCGGTCCGGCGGGCGGCGCACCCCGGCCGTCCGTCGGTGGCATCATCGGCGCCATGGAACTGGTCAGCGTCGAGCGCATCCAGGAAGCTCGGAAGCTTCTCGAGGGCATCACCCGCGTCACGCCGATGGAGCACGCCCGCGACCTGCGCCGGCTGCACGGCGGCCCGGTGTATCTGAAGTGCGAGAACCTGCAGCGCACCGGTTCCTTCAAGATCCGCGGCGCCTACACCCGCATTCACGGCCTGACCGCCGAGGAACGCGCGCGCGGCGTCGTCGCGGCCAGCGCGGGCAACCACGCGCAGGGGGTCGCGCTGGCCTCGTCGCTGCTCGGCATTTCCTCGACCGTCTTCATGCCGCTGCGCGCTCCGCTGCCGAAACTCGCCGCGACCCGCGGGTACGGCGCGGAGGTCCACCTCCACGGCGCGGTCGTCGACGAAACCCTCGCCGAGGCCATCGCGTTCTCGGAACGCACCGGTGCGGTCTTCATCCACCCGTTCGACCACCCCGACGTCATCGCCGGTCAGGGCACCGTCGGGCTGGAGATCCTCGAGCAGGTGCCGGGCGCGAAGACCGTCCTGGTCCCGACCGGCGGCGGCGGGCTGGTCGGCGGCGTCGCGGCGGCGGTGAAGGCGCTGCATCCGGAGATCCGGGTGGTCGGGGTCCAGGCCGAGGACGCCGCTGCTTATCCGTCTTCGCTGGCGGCGGGCGCGCCGGTCCGGCTGCGCGACGTGCACACGATGGCCGACGGGATCGCGGTCGGCGAGCCGGGCAAGGTCAGCTACGCGCACGTCCAGTCATTGGTCGACGACGTCGTGACGGTGACCGAGGAATCCTTGTCCCGCGCGGTATTGCTGTGCCTGGAGCGGCGAAAGCTGGTCGTGGAACCGGCCGGAGCCGCTTCCGTGGCCGCGCTTTTGCAGCACCCCGGCGCTTTCGAACCGCCGGTGGTGGCGATCCTCTCCGGCGGCAACGTGGATCCCGTGCTGCTGCAGCAGATCATCCAGCACGGCATGACCGCCGGCGGCCGCTACCTGAAGCTGCACCTGCGCGTACCGGACCGGCCGGGCTCGCTGGTTTCGGTGCTGTCGTGCGTGAAGGACCTGGGCGCGAACGTCCTCGACGTCGAGCACTCCCGCATCTCCGGCAGCCTGGCCCTCGGCGAAGTCGACGTCGCCCTCGCCCTGGAAACCCGCGGCCCCGAGCACTGCAAGGAGGTCGAGGCCGCCCTCGCCGACGCCGGGTTCACCGTCGTCTGACTGTCTACTGTGGACGCTCCGGCAGCCGGGCGCTGAACCACAGCGGGAGGTAATCCTCGTCGCGCGGGTAAAGCTCCTGGTCCAGCGCGTAATCCTCGGGACGGGGCGGCGTGTGGAACGCCGGTTCGTCGTCCTCGTTGAAGCTGGCCTGGTAGTTCGACGGCGGGTCGACGACCAGCGACAGCGAGTACCAGGTGCCCCGTCCTCGCACGTACTTGGAGCGCCGCAGTTCGGCCAACGGCCTCGACAGTTCCCGCGCGACCGGGACTTGTCGCGTGCTCCCGTCCGCCATCCGCGCGCCGCATGCGAGATTCGCGTGCCTGCCCAACGCCATGAAGTCGAAGGCGATTCGCTGCCACCCCTGCGGAGCCGCCGCGACGAGTGCCGTCGAGATCTCGCCCAGCAGCTGCTCCGGATCCGCCGTCGGTTCCGCTTCCCGGGGACGGCTTTCCTCAGCAGGCGGGCTGGTCATCGCCGCCAGCATCCGGTCCCGCGTCGCCTCGTCCACCTCCGGCACGGTGTATCCGACCGCCCGGATGTGCCCGACCAGCTCCGGATCTGGTGAAATCCCGTGCTCACGCAGGTAATAGGCGACCGCGCCGGGCCACACCCAGCTGCCGTCGGTCCGGAAGTTCAGCGGAACCGCGTCCGTGCGCGACGGATCGAAGGCATCGGTGTCGTTGCTGCGCGACGCCAGGATGACCGGCGCGTTGTCGAGATACGCGAGAACCCGCTCGCGTTCTTCCGCCGACAACGCTTCCCGCTCCACGACCGGATTTTCCGCCTCGTCGAACCCGTCGTAGACGCGCGGCGTCCGCAACTCACCCGGCGAGCCCGGGGAATCCCCTTTGGGGACAACGGCTTCCGACTCGGACTTCTGTGACGCAATCTGAGCCGCCGCGACCTCACTCGGCTCGGACTGCGCCTCATCGCCATCGGACGCCGAGGCTGCCTGCTCAAGATCAGGCAACGGCGGGGTAGCGGCCACAGGCGGAGTCGTGTTGGGCTCGTCCACGGGGAGCCCCGGGACAGAGTCCGCAGTCGAAGTCGGCTGATTCTCGGTTCCCGGCAACGGCGGCGGCGCGCTCGGCTGATCGACCGGGAGCGCGGGAACAGAGTGCTCTGCGTCCGCGGCCCGTTCCGGATGCGCGGCAGACCCAGCCGAGGATGGCGGGTTTTCCGCCCCAGCCGACGGCGGCGGGGTGCTGGGCTCCGGAGCCACGGCAGACCCGGTCGAGGGCGGCGGGTTTTCCGCGCCTGGCAACGGCGGCGGCACCTGCCCAGGCAACGGCGGCGGCGCGCTCGGCTGTTCCGGAGTCACGCCGGGTCCAGCCGAGGACGGCGGGTTTTCCGCCCCAGCCGACGGCGGCGGGGTGCTGGGCTCCGGAGCCACGGCAGACCCGGTCGAGGGCGGCGGGTTTTCCGCGCCTGGCAACGGCGGCGGCACCTGCCCAGGCAACGGCGGCGGCGCGCTCGGCTGTTCCGGAGTCACGCCAGGCCCAGTCGAGGGCGGCGCATTCTCCGCACCCGGCAACGGCGGCGGCACCGCAGGGTTCGCCCCAGGAACAGGCGGCGGAACCGGCTGTCCAGCAACACCACCAGGAACCACCCCGGCCCGCTGCCGCAACCACGGCGGCACGAACCGATCCTCGCGCGGGAAGAACCGCAGCTCGTCCTGGAAGCCGATCGGCGGGGGCAGCTGCCGCCACCGTGGCTCGACGTCCGGCTGGTAGTCCGCGTACGGCGGCCGCTGCGGGGAGAACACCAGGGTCGCGCTCAGCCACGTGCCGCGGCCCGGCTGGTACATCCCGGTGCGCAGCACGCCGAGCAGCCGCGGCAGATCGGGATGCGGCTGGACCGGGTAGGTCCGGTTGTCCGGGGCGAGCACGGCGACGTCGACTTCGACGTGCCGTCCCGCGGCGCGGCAGACGACCTGCAGCTGCTGCCAGCCCGCGGGCAGCGCGGCCGCGGCCGCCTGGCCGATCTGCTGGACGAGCTCCTGCTGCTGGGCAGCGGTGAGCGGCACCGGAGGCCGGGTCATGGGGTCAGCGGCTCCTCACCGGGCGAACGCTTCATGCCGTTCAGCCGTTCTGCGGCGGGAGAATGCCCGCGAGCAGGTTGGCCGGCGTGTAACCGGACTGGACGTCGAACGTCATCCCGACCGAACGGGCGAGCACCGCGACCGCCAGCGGGGCCAGTGCGAGGAAGCCCTCCGGGTCGGTGGAGCGGTCCTCGGCGGTCCAGTACTCGCGGTGCCGCTCCAGCGCGGAGACGAACGCCTCGGCGAACTTCTCCGAGTCCCGGCGCAGCACGTAGTAGAACATCCGGATCGGCGGGTACACGAGCTGCAGCATCGCCGCCGGAGGAGTGAACTGCGCGGTGTCCGGGTCGGTGCCGTCCATCGCGGGCAGGAACATCTCCGGGGTGACCTCGCGGTGCGCGAGGAACGTCTGCAGCGTCTCGACCCACGGGTACATGTAGGCGTCGTGCTCGATGCCCGACGCGCGCAGCACGTCCAGCGGGACCGCGGCCAGCTGCTGGATCAGCACGTCGTCGCGCTGGATCACGGCGAGCCAGGCCGCGGTGAGCCAAGCCGCCGGGTCCGTCCGCGGCGTCGGGCCGGTGGCCGCGAAACGGCGCGGGCGGCCGATCACCGCGTCGACCTCCTGGCCCTCCGGCGCGCACGCCGCGGTGAAAGCGGCGGCCGCGGCCTGCGCGGCGAGACCGAGGTCGCCCCAGGTGTCCGGGTCCTCGGCGTCCGGGTCGACGACGCTGCGGTACTGCGCGAGCATCAGCTCCCGGCGCAGGACGTTCGCCAGCGCGCTGGTGTCCTGGGTGATGTAGTCGAAGTAGAAGGCCACCTGCGGCGACAACTTCTCGATCTGCTTCCACGCGACGTCGATGCTGACGGAGTGCCTGGGAACGGCGGTCATCTATCTCATTCCTCACCGGACGCTGGGGTCAGCGGCGACTGGTAGTCGTAACCGTTGAAGGGTTTGTAGGCGTAGCCGAGGTTCTTGTGCGTGTGCTCGGTCTGGTCGACCAACGCCCGCACCTCCACATAATCGAGCCTCTTCTGGAGCTTCGCACGCTCGAGCGCGTCCGCGAGGTCGGGGTCGGTGTGGGCCATCTTCTTGACGATGTCGTCGAAGTACTTCGGGTGGCCCTGCCGGTAGGTGCGCATGTCCTCGGGCACGTACCGCGTGCTGGGCTGGCCGCCCGGCCCCTTGGCCTCGTGCACGATGTAGTGCGGTTCGCCGCCGTTGTGGTAGTCGACCTCCCAGATGTGGTCGAAGTTCCCGGCTCCCGGCTTCTCGCCGTCGATCGGATGCCGCGGCGTGATGTCCGCGCGCACGTTCCCGTCGCCGTCCACGATCTGGTACCGGTGGCTGCCCTCGGGTGCGTCCGGGTGTTCCCGGACGTCGAAGTGCTGGTCAGGATGGGCCTGGGTGAACTCGCGGTGCAGCCGGTCGCGCACCGCGTGCCCGGACGCCTCCTCGCCCAGCTTCTCGGACGCGTCGTTCTTCGCGTTGTGCGCGTCCTTCCACTCCGGGGAATCCTTCGGGGTGTCGTTCAGCTCGTGGTACTTGGTTTCGCGATCGTGCACCTTCTGGTCGATCGCGTCGTAGTCCTTCTCCCGCCAGTTCGACGTGTCGGAATGCGTTCCGGGCACGTGCTGTTCGGCGGGAGCCTGGTCGTGCTGGCCGTTCCCCGAGTCGTGCCCGGCGTGGTCGCCCTGGTGCTGGCCGCCGTCGTGCTGGCCGCCGTTGTGCTCCGGGGCCGTCGCGTCGCCTCGCTGCGGGGCGTGCGTGCCCGACCGCGCGTCGTCGTAGCCCATGAACTCCGCCGCCGGCCGGTCGTGCTTGAACACCGGCTTGCCGTCGACGAGGTCCACCGGGTGCGGCGGGTTCTCCGGATCGACCGCGGAATGCCTGATCCGCAGCTCGGTGCGCCCGGTTTTCTGGTCGGTCCACTCGTAGTAGTGCTTCTTGATGTACTCCGGGTCGGCGAGGTTTTCCCGGGGCGTGCGGCCGTCCGGGCCGGGCCGGTCGCGCCAGTCGAGGTCGTCGTCGTCCCCGTCTTCGCCGCGGTGGCGGGAGCTGTCGGCGTCGATGTCGTGCGGGTCGTGGTGCTTTCCGTCCGGCGCGAAACCGTCGTCGCCGACGTGGTGCGCCGTGCCGTCCGGACGGTGCACCGCCCATTCGCCGTCCGGCGGGATCCGCGGCCGCATCCGTCCGTCGGGACCGATTTCGTAGTCGGACGAGAAGACGCGGCCGTGCGAATCGGTCCACGCCGGCTTGCTCGGCGCCAGCACCTCGGTGTCGAGGTCGCGCGAAAGCCGGTGCGCGAAATCGTTCGACCCCGCGTCGCAGCCGATCAGCCGGATCGGCCTGCCGTCGTAGTTTCCGTTGTGCCGCAGGACATCGGCGAACTCCTCCGGCGTGTACAGCCGGTCGCCGATGCGGGCGTGGCCGTCCGCCGTGACGTGCACGTCCACCGTGTACCGCCCGTCCGGGTCCGGCTGGACGCGGTGCGGCAGGTCGCCGAGTTCCGGGTCGCCGCGGTGGTACGAGCTGCCCGCCGGGGTGTCCTCGGCGTGCCGGTGGTTGACCTCGTCCGGCGACAGCGGCTCGTCGTGGTGCGGCGGGGCGCCGTCGGGGCCGGGGTCGTCGTGGTGGTTCGACCCGTCCGAGTCGTGGTGCTTCGGGTCCTGGTGCTCCGGAGCGGCGTGCTCCGGCTTGTGCTCGGACGCGTCGCTGCCCGGTTTGTTTTCCGCGCCGTCGTGCTGCCCGGGCTTCTTGTCCGGGGCGGCGTTCTCCGGCTTGCCGCCGTCCTTCGGCTTCCCGGGCTCGTCGACCTGGGGTTTGCCGTTCTGCGCCGGGGACTCCTTCCCCGTCCGCGGTGTTTCGCCGGGCTTGGCGGGCGGCGCGTCAGTACGAGCACCGCCGCGTGCGACGGGCTCGGGAGAGCCGTCCGGACGCCGTGCGCCACCGCCTGCTTCCGGGCCGCGCTGGGCTCCGCCGGGACCGGTCGCGACAGCCGCGGCTGGGGGCGCGGAACCGTCGCCGGACCCGCGGTTCGCCGACGCGGGCGATCCGCCGCCGGACGTCGGTGCCGGTTCCGAACGGCCGAGACCCGGTTCCGTACCAGGCCGTTTGGGCTGACCGGCCTCGCCGCCGTCACCGGGACGTTGCGGACCGCCGCTCGACGAATCCGCCGGACGCTGCGGCGAGGAACCACCGCGTCCGGTGGAATCGCCAGCACGCGGCGAGGAACCGCCGTCACCAGTGCGCTGCGGAGCCGAACTGCCGTCGCCAGTGCGCTGCGGCGTCGAGGAACCGCCGTCGCCAGTGCGCTGCGGCCCGGGCCCGGAACGATCCGGCGTGCGGCTCGGGCCGCCACCGTCCGCCGTACTCGGCCCGCCACTCGGCCGCCGACCCGAAGGCCCGCCGTCCGGAACCCGGTTCGGTGCGACCTCGGGCGCCCGCGACCCTGGCGTCCCGGTCCAGCCGCCGCCGCTGGGCCGCGGCGACGGACTGCCGCCGCCAGCCGGGGCACTGGTCGGACTGCCCCCGCCGCCCTGCTGTGGAATTCCTCCGCCCGCCGGACTCTGGTTCGGTGCCGAACCGCCACCGTCGTTCGAGCGGATGTGCTGCGGGGGAGCGGATTGCGGGGAAGGCGCGTCCGTGCGAGGCGGGGCGTACCCGCTCGCCGACGTCGAGTCGTTGCTGCTCGAATGATGCGGACTCGGCTCGTTGCCGCCGGAATGCGTGCCGCCGCCCGACGACGAGGACCCGCCGGAATGCGGGGCGCCACTGGAGTGCGGCGTCGTGGACGGCGCGCTGACCGAGGACGGGCCGTCGCTGTGCGGCGAGCTTTGCGGCGAGTACGAGCTGTCCGAGGAACCGTTTCCACTGCGGGAGGTCGGGCTCGAATCACCGGCCAGCGTCGACGGGCTGGAGTCAGGATGGCTCCCGCCGGGGCTGTCGGAACCACGCCGGGTCGACGACGTCGCGGTGTCTATTGTGGACGGTCCGGTGCCGTCCGGTGCCGAGGAATGCGAGCCCGGCGACGACGGGCTGTCGCTGCTCGGGCTGTCGGATCCGTTGCGGCCGCCGGAATCGCTGGAACCGCCGGAGTGGTCGCCGGGCGTGTCGGAGCCGTCCGAACCGTTGTGGCTGCTGTTCGGGCCGTCTCCGCCGTCGGCGTTGTCCGAGCCGTTGGAGCGCCGCGAACCGGACGGCGAGCCGGGTTCCGCGTCCCCGTCGCCGGATCCGCCGTGGTGCCCGCCGCCAGAGCCGCCGGAGCCGCCCGCGCCGCCGCCGGAACCGCCGCGGTGGAAGAAGCCGCCCGCCTTGATGTTCTTCGTGCTGATTACGTCGAGGCCGGTGGCCTTGCCGGCCAGCTTGCCCAGCACCTTGATGATCTTGGTGAAAACCTCGGCGAGCTTGCCGAGCAGCGGCGAGACCCGGCGCATCGTCTCGCACAGCTTCGTCAGCAGCTCGCTGATCTTCTCGCCCCACTTGGAAATCGCCGTGACGGCCTGCGCGACCACCAGCGGCGTCCCGAATCCGAGCGAGAACACCTCCTCCATGACCCAGGAGATCAGCTTGCCCACCAGGTCCGCGATGAGCTGGCGCACCAGGCCGCGCACGAACGCGACGACCTGGCCCATGATCATCGTGACGGTGCCGATCGCGTTCGCGACCGTCGCCGCGCCGCCGATCGCCTCGGCCGCCTCCGCCGCGGACTTGCGATAGGCGTCCGCGCCGTCGCCCTTCCACTCCGCGGTGCCGGTCTTGACCGCGTTTTCGAGGTCTTTCTGCCGTTCCTGCAACGCTTTCGCGACGTTGCCCCAGGTGTCGGCGTAGGACTGGATCACCGGCGGGTTGCCCGCGACCGAGTCCAGCATGTCCTTCAGCGGCTGCACGTGCTCCATGAGGAACGACGCCACCGACGACATCAGGTAGCCGAACGGGTCGATCGCCGCGCCCGCGATCTCGCCGGCGAGGCTCGCGACGCCGAGCCCGCCGGAAACCCAGTCGCCGTCCGCGATCCCCTTCCACGCGTCGGTCGCCGATTCGGCGATGTTGATCCCGGTGGCGTAACCGTAATCGCCGTTGCCCTCGGTGAACGGTCCCGGTCCGTCGCCGTCCTTTTTGGACTCCGCGACCAGCGGATTGGCGTCGGGCATCAGTCGCTCGCCTTCATCGAACCGGCAGCTTCGCCTTCGTAGCTGTCGTACGCCTTCGCCGCGTCGCGCACCTTCTGCGCCTGCGCGTCCATCGCCGTCACGGTGTTCTGCAACGCCTCGATACCGTAGTTCTCGACCGGGTCGAGCATCATCCGGAACGGCTGGCAGAGAATGCCGTACGCGTCAGTGGGCATGCTGACCTGGTGCGCGGCGTCGACCGCCTGCTTCAGCCCGTCGGCGAGCGCGTCGAGCTGACGCGCGTGCGCCTCGAGATCGCCGCCGATCTCGTAACCCCTGGGTGCCATGGTTTTTCTTCCCCCTGGAACGGCTTGAAGTCAGGACAGGATCGATCCGCCGAAGTCGTCGTCCTCGTCCGACGAACTCCGGCGGCGGCGTTGCTGCTGCTGCGGGGGCGGCGGTGCGGGCGGACCTGCCGGACGCGCCGGCGGCGGTGCGGGAGCCCCGGTTTCCTCGGCGTCCTCGGGCAGGAACCGGCGCACCCGGTCGGGTCCGGACTCGGCCGGTTCCTCGGCGGGCGGCGCGGGAAACGTCCGCTGCGCGTCCGCCACCAAGGTTTCGGTGGTCTCGTCGCCGCCGACGGTCTCGGCCGCGGCCTGCTGCAGCAGTTCGGGGATCCGGGCCTGCGCGCGCTGCACGAGCCGCAGCACCTCGGCGGAGACGTCGGCCATCTTCTTGCCCGCCGCGGAGTCCGCGAGCACCAGGTTCTTCAGCAGCCCCTTGGCATCCACGGTGACCTCGACCGAACCGTCCTTCGACCGCTCGGTGACGGTTTGGCCCTGCATGCGCTCGGCCATCGCCTGGTAGCGGGCAGCGGTCTGCTGGAGCTGCTTGGTCCAGCCCTCGATCATCTGCTCGCTGGCGTCGACGCTGTCCGGCATCGGGCCCCTTTCTCCGCGGTGACGTCTCCAGAATGACGGACGCGCGACCCCGTCGGTTCCGCGCGGGTCCGAATTGGGACGCGCGGCGCGAATCACTATGTGCTGCCGACTACTGTACGCGAACTTCCGGTTGCGCGCCGTAATATTAAACGGCCCGCCCGCGAAGGTTCGCGGACGGGCCGGGGAAAGGGAAGGAGCGGATCAGAGGTTGCCGCGGCGCTCCTGCTCGCGCTCGATGGCCTCGAACAGGGCCTTGAAGTTGCCCTTGCCGAAGCCGAGCGAACCGTGCCGCTCGATCAGCTCGTAGAACACGGTGGGCCGGTCCCCGATCGGCTTGGTGAAGATCTGCAGCAGGTAGCCGTCCTCGTCGCGGTCGACCAGGATCCGGTGCTCCTTCAGCGTTTCGATCGGCACCCGCACCTCGCCGATCCGGGCGCGCAGCTCGGGGTCGTCGTAGTACGAGTCCGGGGTGTCGAGGAATTCGACGCCCGCGGCGCGCATCGCGGTGATGGTGGCGATGATGTCGTTGGTGGCCAACGCGATGTGCTGGCAGCCGGCACCCTCGTAGAACTCGAGGTACTCGTCGATCTGCGACTTCTTCTTCGCGATCGCCGGCTCGTTGAGCGGGAACTTGACCCGGTGGTTGCCGTTCGACACCACCTTGCTCATCAGCGCCGAGTAGTCGGTGGCGATGTCGTCGCCGACGAACTCCGCCATGTTCACGAAGCCCATGACGCGGTGGTACCAGTCGACCCAGTAGTCCATCTTGCCGAGTTCGACGTTGCCGACGCAGTGGTCGACCGCCTGGAACAGCCGCTTCGGCGCGCCCTCGGGCCGCTTGACGGTGCCCTCGCGAGGTTCGTAGCCGGGCAGGTAGATGCCGTTGTAACGGGACCGGTCGATGAGCGTGTGCCGGGTCTCGCCGTAGGTCGCGATGGCCGCGCGGCGGATCGTGCCGTGCTCGTCGGAGACGTCGTGCGGCTCCTCGAGGATCGTCGCGCCCTCCTTGCGGGCGTGTTCGACGCACTTGTCGACGTCGGTGGTCTCCAGGGCGAGGTCGACCACGCCGTCGCCGTGGCGGCGGTGGTGGTCGAGCAGCGGGGAATCCGGCTTCACGCCGCCGGTGATCACGAAGCGCGCCGAACCGGACTTGAGCACGAAGGCCTTGTGGTCGAGCTGTCCCGTTTCGGGGCCGGAGTACGCGACCAGCTGCATGCCGAACGCGACCTGGTAGAACCACGCGGTCTGGGTGGCGTTGCCCGCGATGAACACCACCGCGTCCAGTGCCTTGACCGGGAACGGGTCGGTCGAGGCGTCGTGGTCCACCAGTCCGACGAGCTGGCGGAGCTGGTCGTAGCTGACGTCGTCGAGTGCGCCGTGCGGATCCATCGTGGAGGTCATGCACTGAGCATGAGTCGCGCCCGGCAAGCTGCGCAACGGTTTCCGTTTCAGCTGGACAATATGTTCAGCTTATCCTGGAGAAGCTCGGTCATCTTGGACAACCTGCGCAGGGAGAAAACCGGTGCTTGACTCGCTCGACGCGCGACTGCTGCTGTTGCTCACCGACTCGCCTCGCCTCGGCGTGCTCGAATGCGCGCGCCGGCTCGGCGTCGCGCGCGGCACCGTGCAGGCGCGGCTGGACCGGCTCACCGAACGCGGCATCCTCGGCGGCTTCCCGCCGGAACTCGATCTGGCCGCGATGGGCTACAGCCTCACCGCGTTCGCCGTGCTCGAAATCGCGCAGGGCAAACGCGCCGGTGTCGCGGAGGCACTGGCTGCGATCGACGAAGTGTGCGAAGTGCACGCCACCACCGGACAAGGCGACCTCTTCGTACGCCTTGTCGCGCGTGACAACGACGATCTGCAACGCGTCATCGACGAAGTGGTTGGCGTGCCGGATGTCTTGCGTACGTCGACTTCGATCGCGTTGTCGACACCAGTGCCGCCGCGAGTGCGGCCGTTGCTCGAACGGACGGCTAGGACACGTACGTGAGATAGCGCTTCGCGGAGCGCTGTACGACGTTATGGCCGTCTGTACGCACGATGGCGTCCCACCACGCGCCGTAAATGGCGTCGAAAGCGTACGGCTCCAACAGTTCCGCGGCGTGCCGTACGACGCTCGGCCGCTCCGGGATGAGGTTGGGGTAGCTGTACATGAAACCGACGTGCGTGCGGTCCGGCACCACCTGCACGATGTCGCCGGTCAGCAGTGCGCCGCGGCCTTCCTCGCCGTCCGGCCAATGCATGACGGTGCCGCCGGTGAAGTGCACGCCGAGGTTGATCAGCTGGAGATCCGGCGAGACGTCGAGCGTCGTCCCGGTCCACAGCTCGATCGACGGATCCGGCCTGCCGATCCACTGCTGGTCGTTCTCGTGCAGGTAGACCGGGACGTCGAAGGCGTGCGCCCATTCGACCATCGTCGTGTAGTAGTGCGGGTGGCTGATCGCGATGCCGGTGATGCCGCCGAGTTCGGCGATCTTGCCGATCAGCTCGTCGTCGAGGTAGGCGGAGCAGTCCCAGAGGAAGTTGCCGCTCGCCGCGCGGACCAGCAGCGCGCGCTGGCCGATCGCGAATTTCGGGTCCGAGCCGATGCCGATGAGCCCCGGCCCCTGCTCCTCGACCCGCGGCTTGAGGTCGCCGTCCGAGCGGAGCGCGGCCAGGTCGGTCCACTTCTGCCCGCCCGGCGGAACGTACTGGCGCTCGTCCTCGCAGATCGGGCAGTCCGCGCGCGGGGCGGCGTACTGCGTCCCGCAGGTCAGGCAGAGGGGGTGGGTGCTCATCGGTGTCCTCCAGTGGTTCAGCTGAAAGACACGCTAGACCGCCGAACGCGCGCCGGGCCACGGAAAACCGGGCGGGCGCGCGTTCGGCGGAAGACGGGTCAGGACTCGGTGTAGGGCACTGCCTTGACCAGGGTGACCTTCATGGTCTTGCCGTTCGGCAGCTCGTACTCGCGGGACTCGCCCTCCTTGGCGCCGAGCAGCGCCTTGCCGAGCGGCGATTCGGGGGAGTACACGTCGAGCGCGCCCTCCGCGCCTTCCTCCCGGGTGGCGAGCAGGAACTTCTCCTCCTCGTCGTCCCCGTCGTACTTGACGGTGAGCACCTTGCCGGGGCCCGCCGTGCCGTCGTCGTCCGGAGCCTCGCCGACCTTCGCGTTGCGCAGCAGCTCCTGCAGGTGCCGGATCCGGGCTTCGGCCTGGCCCTGCTCTTCGCGGGCCGCGTGGTAGCCGCCGTTCTCCTTGAGGTCGCCCTCTTCGCGGCTGTCGTTGATGCGGGCGGCGATGACCGGACGATTCTCGATCATTTCGTCGAGCTCGTGCTTGAGCCTGTCGTAGGCATCCTGGGTCAGCCAGGTCACCTTGGTGTCGCTCACGGTCACCATCTCCTCGTAGGGCCTGCCAGGCTTGGGTGTACAAGCCGGCCACCGCGTACGCACGCGGCTGAGATAAAGGAAAAACACGGCCCGTCGGGGGCCGTGCTGGTGTACGAGCGTATCACGGCAGGACAGGTCGACGCCGGTCCATTTCACGCCGCGCGGACGCTCGCCGCGCATTTCACTCCGTTGGCCGCTACGGGGTTGACAGATAGCGTGGTATGGAATACGAGCAGCCGAACACGTCGGCGGTCACCGGGGTCCCGATGCTCTTCACCACCGTGTTCACCCTGCTGTGGCTGGCCCCGGCGGGAACCAGCACCTCCCGGCGGCCGCTTTCCGCGCCGGACTTGTCGCGCACCCGGACGACGCACACGCCGGGCTTGCTGTCGTCGTCCCGGGTGACGTTGAGCGTGACCTGCATCGCGTCGCCCGGCCGTTCCTCGAAGCCGACGCGCTCCGCCTCGATCGGGGTCTTGCCGAGGTTGAGGTAGTAGACGAAGCCGATCGCGCCGCTCACGACCAGCGCGACGGCCACGAAAAGCCACCTCCGCCAGCGCTTCGACGGTTTGCCCTTGCCCGCGGCGCCGTACCGGTCCGCGGGCCGCGCCGGAACGGCGTCGCCCTCGGCGGTCACGGTCTCCCCGCTCTGCAAATCCGGGCCTCCGGTCAAACTTGTCGTACCCCTGGGGACAATAGGCGGTGCGGCCGGTCCGGGGCACCACCCTGGTCGAGTATCCGCGACCCGTTCCGGCGGCGCGGAGCCGGGGCGGTTTACCGCGGCGCAACCGGGTGTCACGGAATAACAGGACAGGAAAGGGCCGTTCGGACCATGGTGGGAGCCGACGAGCTGACAACAGAAGACCGCAAGCAGCGACTGCGCCTGATGGCGGTGCACGCCCATCCCGACGACGAGTCGAGCAAGGGCGCCGCCACCATGGCCAAATACGTCGCCGAAGGGCACGAGGTCATGGTCGTGACCTGCACCGGGGGCGAGGCGGGCAGCATTCTCAACCCGGCCATGGACCGGCCGGACGTGCTGGCGAACATGACCGAGATCCGCCGCGAGGAGATGGCGCGCGCGGCGAAGATCCTCGGCGTGAGCCACCGCTGGCTGGGGTTCATCGACTCGGGGCTGCCCGAGGGCGACCCGCTTCCGCCGGTGCCGGAGGGCTCGTTCGCGGTGATCCCGCTGGAGGAGGCCGCCGAGGCGCTGGTCCGCGTGATCCGCGAGTTCCGTCCGCACGTCATCACGACCTACGACGAGAACGGCGGGTACCCGCACCCGGACCACATCCGCACGCACGAGGTGTCGATGGCGGCCTTCGACGCGGCGGGCGACCCGGAGCGGTTCCCGGAGGCGGGCGAGCCGTGGCAGCCGCTCAAGCTGTACTACATGCACGGGTTCTCCAAGGCCCGGATGGTGGCGTTCGACACCGCGCTGAAGGAGGCCGGGCTGGAGTCGCCGTACGAGGAGTGGCTCAAGTCCTGGGACCCGGACCGCGCCGACATCATGGAGCGGGTGACGACCCGGATCGAGTGCGGGGAATACTTCGAGGTGCGCGACGAGGCGCTGAAGGCGCACGCCACGCAGATCGACCCGACCAGCCGCTGGTTCGCCGTACCGCTGGAGATCCAGCGCGAGGTGTGGCCCACTGAGGAGTACGAGCTGAACCGCTCCCTGGTGGACAGCACGCTGCCGGAGGACGATCTGTTCGCAGGCATCAAGGAGAAGGTGAGCCCATGAGTTTCGGTGTGCCGGCCGTCGCGGTCGTCCCGCTCACCGCGTCGGCGCTGGTCCTGTCCCAGCAGCCGGACAGCGGGGACAACGGCGGCCAGGGCGAGGACTTCGGCAAGTCCTCGCCGGTCGGCCTGCTGGTGCTGATCCTGTTCCTGGTCGCGGTCGTCTTCCTGGTCCGGTCGATGAGCAAGCACCTGAAGAAGGTGCCGCAGACGTTCGACCAGGAAGAGGCCGCTTCGGAGACTGGTTCCGCGGACGGCTCGGTTTCGGCTGAGGCTGAGGCGGATTCGGAGACGGCACCGGCACCGGCTGCGGCTGCGGAGAAGAAGCCGGACGCGGCGACGGCCAAGAAGAGCGACTGACCTCCGGCGGCGGGCGAGGCGCTACCTGGCGAGCCCGTCGCGGAGGGCAGTGAGCTTGTCCGTGAGCAGGCTGTCCTCGCCGGGCAGCACCGTGATGTACCGGTTTCCCTCGGGCCCGGAGACCTCGAACGCGACGCGCCCGTCGGTGAGGTCGAGGTAGCTGAGCGGCCCGGCTTCCGCGCGCCCTGGTCGCGCCGGTTCGCGCACGACGACGGTCATCTCGCCGACGCCGAACCAGGTCTGCTGGAACAGGTCGTCGACCACGCGTGCGGCTGGGCTGCGATCGTCCGAGTGGTCCGCCTGGAAGTCCTCCTGGGGCAGGGAGAACGCAGTCAGCTGGGCCGGCCGGTACCGCGGCAGGCTCGCGACCAGCGCACCGGCCGGGGTATGGGTCCCGTCGAGCACCTTCAGCCGCACTCGGTTGCCGCGACACAACGCTTTGACGCCGGTCCGTCCCCGGACGGCGACGAGCACGCTGTAGCGGATGTCCTGATTCTCGACGTGGGCGACGTATTCGGTGTCGGCGCGGCCCAGCGCGTAGAGGACGTCCTCGAACTCGTCGACGAACCGCCCGTGCTCGGTCAGTCCGAGCCACGCCAGCTCTTCGCGCACGGTCCGGTCGAGCCGCCGTTCGTCGGCCGTGAACCGAAGCCGCCCGGAAAACACCGGATGCGGCTCGTCGAACCCAGCTTCCCGGAGCGCGCCGAGAAGGGCGTCGAGGGACAGCTCGGTCGCGCGCACCGCTTCCTCCCGGCCTAACGGACCGGCCGGTCCCCGATCACCGGCGGCGTCGGTTTGCCGTCGCTCCCGCCGAACACGTCCGGATCGGTCTCCCGCAGGTAGGGCGGAGCGGTTCTCTCCTTGTCCTTTTCCTTGCTTTTCCCGGGCATTCCGCTGCCGGCCATGCTGCCGTTTTTCCCTGCCGCGCCTGGCGTTCCGGCCTGGCCGCTGCGGGCCGGAGCCGGTCCGCCGGGAGCGCGGGCACCGGTCCGGTTTCCGCTTTCCGGGCCGCCGTTCGGGTCGCCGCCGGGGCTGCTGAGGGCGTAGCCGCTGCCGGGTACCGGATCGAATCCGGGAGCGCCGAGAGGGTTGATCGGCTGGCCGGAAGGCCCGAATCGATATCCGGGCGGCAATGCGATCGGGCTGGGAGCGGACGAACTGAGGCGAGTCGAATCCGGCGGTTTGGCCGCTTCGGACGGCGTTGCCGAGGAATGGCTTTCCGCCGGGTCGGGTCCGCGACTGCCCGGATGATGCGCCGGGCGCTCGCTGCTTGGCGCAGGCCTCGGCTGCCGTGGGTTCGGCATCGGACCCGCGGAGCCCGCGTTGCCCGGAGGCGGTTCGCTGACGCCAGCACGGCGGTGGTCGGGCGGTTTGCCGCTCGGTCTGCTGGGACCCGCGACTGGTGGCCGCGGTGTGCTGGTACTGGCGGGGGAAACGGACGCACCGGTGTCGCTCAGTTCCGCGTAGTGCGCCGGAATCCGGCCGGAGTTGACGCCGGTCGTCGAGTGGTATCCGGTGTAGGCGTCGATGTTGTGCTGGGCGTCGGTCTGCCATTGGTTCAGCTCGGCGAAGTAAGCGAGCTTTCCTTGAAGCAGGTCGTACACGTGCTGCGGGCCGATTTCCGGGCGGTCGCCGATCGGTTTCACCGTGTTTTTGACAGTCTGGAAAGCCGAGATCTGCCCGTCCGCCGCGGCCTGCGCGAACACGAGATTCGTGCTGATCGACGCGGAAGCGGACATCAGCGGACCAGCCGAGCCAGCGGCTTCCTCAGCGGTGGCTCCGTGCCATCCGGTACGGATTTTGTCCGCGAGGGCCGCGATTTCGTCGATCCGTTCCGTCAAGTCCCGGCTGAGATCCGCCGCGGACCTCGCGGTCTCGCCCAGCGATTCGGGCCCCTGCCCGCCGGTGATGTGCTGGTAGATCTCCGCCGGGGTCAATGATCGACCGTCCATCAGCGTCCTCCTCGCAGATTGCCGAGCACTTTCCCCGCGACCTCGCGCGCTGATTCGCACGGATCCTTCTCGCCTTTGTGCGCCGGCGATTGGGTGATCGACACGTCAACGGTTTCGCGGTCGCTCGTTCCCAGCGCGACATTGCACTCGCCGAGCCGGGCCCGCACGTCCTCTATGCCGTAAGCGACGACCGGGTAACCGTCCACCGGGGCGAGGGGCGCGAAGAACGGATAGGTGCCGCCTTTGGCGCGATAGATCGAGGTCAGACCGAGTTTGTCGACGTTCGGGAACAGCACCACGAGGTGCGCCTGGGAGAACCAGCCACAGCCGGGTCCGCCGGCGCCTTTCGGGTCCGGAACGACGCGTGCCTCGTCGCCGAGCAGACTCGAAATCTGCTCCGCGGTCAGAGCGGCGCAGGGATTCTGCTTGAATCTGGTGATGTCGATCGGGTTCGGCACTTTCGGCACGCCGGGGCCGGGAACCTCGTCCGCCGGGGTGGTTCTCGCCGTCGGCGGACCGGTGCTCTCGGCCGGGACGGCTTGCCCCGGGGTCGTGGCCGAGCAGCCGGCGAGGGCGAACAGGGCCAAGGGGGCGAGCGCCAGGGCGCGTCTCACAGACTTCCCCCGGCCCGGTGCATTTCGGTCGAATGCGCCTCGTCGGCATCCGAGTATTTTTGGAGCGCCGCGCGATGTTTGGCAGCTTGATCGCGGCAATACCGTTCGCATTGCTCCAGCGAGCCCCACAGGACTTCTCCGGAACTTCGGAAGACGGCCGCGTTGTCGGTGCTGGAAAAATCCAGCCCGGGCGGCTGGGTTCGCGCGATGACCCCTGCGCGATCCTTGTCGAGCCGGAACTTGTCGGCGAGTTTTTCGTAGCGGGTCGCGATTTCTTTGAGCGTCGCTTTGTCGTACGAGTACCCGTCGCCCGGCGGCGGCGCGACCGCCGTCGTCTCGATCGACGCGGCGCCGCGCCTCCGGTTCGGAGGCAGGTCGGACTGCTGATTGTCGGCCACGATGTACGCCTCCCCGTGCGTAGATCGTCCCGGGTCCGCTGGGCCCAGGTGTATTCGTCACCCTGTGGAGCCGGGTAGTTACTCTAGTCGCCGCGATTAAGCCTGTCTGCATTTGCGAACTGCAACTCGCAACGGAGTTCACCGTTTATGGACTTGAGCAGGGCGACTGTCGTACGGCCAACAGCAAGCATCACTCGAATGTCTTAAGCCGCAGACAGCGGGGAAGGCTTCGTCAGCGCCGTTCGGCCAGTTGCTCGTCGTAAAGGCTTTCCGGCGGAAGGTGCGTGCCGGGCGACCCGATCTCGCCGGTCCGGTGGCCCGACGGCGGCTTGTCCTGAGTTCCGGTGCACCCGAGCGCCCAGTTGTGCGCGGTCGGCGGGTTTTCCACGAGATAGGAGCCGGCGGCGCAGTTCCACAGGACCGAATTCGCGCCCGCCCAGCCCTGGCCGCTGCCCATCCACTGCCGGTCGGACAGCTGAAGATGACCGGACGGCGGGCTCATCGCCAGGTCGTCGTAGAGAGTGCCGCTGGCCCAGCGCTGGTGCGGGCCGGCGTCGAGGATCCGTGCACCGGTGTTCGTCGCCGTGCAGCGGCTGATCACGTTGGGGCCCGGCACCCTCGCCTGCGTGACCCAGGCGTGCACGTTGCTGCCGGTGACGGTGCATTGCCGCACCAGGGTTTCCTGGCCGCTGATGGTGTAGGCGGCGGGTTGGTCGTGGATGTCCTGCGGGACGGACTCGTCGAGAGACGAGGTGCGCAGCAGGCTGATCCGGAGCGCGTTCTGCCCCACCGTGAAGGCGGAACCGAAATGGTCCGCGACCACGTCGTCGATCCAGCTGTCCTGCGCGGTGTCCACGGAGACCAGTTGGGATTTGAAGAAACCGTCGTCGTGCCACGCGGGATCCCGCTCGAACTGGGCGCCGTCCGCGGACAGGTGTGCGAGGCCGGAACCGCTGATCCGCCCGGGATACGCATAGCGGGTGACGGTCGCGTGGGCGTACTGGCTTTCCAAGGCGTTGGTGAGCGGCACGTCGAAGCGGACCGTTTTGCCGTGGACAGCGGTGATCGTCCGGTCGAACTCCAGGCCGGCGTTCGGAGTCCACTGCTTGCTCGGGGTGCCGTCCGGCCGCGGCGGGATCTGGTCCATGCCGATCGCGTGAATCCACGCTTGTTCCTGCGGTCGCTGCACGATGACGTGGTCGCCGACGTGCAGGGACGAGGAATCGGTGACGTCGAGCTGATCCGCACCGACCGGGACGTAGCCGCTGGCGACCGGGATCGCCGATCCGGCCGAGGCACGCGAGCCGGTGCCGGCGATCGTGACCAGGGTGTGCAGGGTGCCCGCCGCGACCAGCCGCGTTCCGTTCGCGTCGCTGCCCGCGCCGCGTAGTTCGACGTTGCCGGCGCTGATCCGGAGAGTGCCTTCGAGTCGGTAGTCGCCTGCCGACAGTTGCACGGCGCCGGGCTTGCCGCTGTTCGCGACCTGGTCGATGGCCTGCTGAATCCGTGCGGTGTCATCCCCGGACGGCTGCGGCCCGACAGTCGCCGCGACCGGCAGTTCCGGCGGCGGAGCATCGCCGTTCCGGTAGCCGACCCGGGAGAAATCGGGGATCCGGTTGCCCTGCGCATCGGTGCCGTACGCGAGGCGGCCGTTCGCGAAACTGATCCAGTTCGGTGCCGCGGAAGCCGCATGGACACTGCAACCGGACAAACCAAGACATCCGATGAATGCGAGTGCGGTGAGGGATTTCAGGGAGCCAACGCGAGCGGATCGCCTCATGGAGGCGGACTCTAGCGAGCTTCTCTTCGGGCGACCAAGGCCAGTGGTCGGATTTCTCAGCGTCCGCTCAGCGGATCGGCGCGAGTTCTGCCCGACCTCGGCGGGGTGCGGTGGCCGTTCTGGCCGATTGTCCCGCTCCATGTGCCGACTACCGGAATGCGGCACACTCGGCACCATGTCGAACCGCCTCGCCGAAGCGACGTCCCCGTACCTCCTGCAGCACGCCGAGAACCCGGTGGATTGGTGGGAATGGGGTCCGGAAGCGCTGGCCGAGGCGCGCCGGCGCGGGGTGCCGATTCTCTTGTCCGTCGGGTACGCCGCCTGCCATTGGTGTCACGTCATGGCGCACGAGTCCTTCGAGCACGAGGGCACCGCGGCGCTGATGAACGCGCATTTCGTCAACATCAAGGTCGACCGCGAGGAGCGGCCGGACATCGACGCCGTCTACATGGCCGCCACGCAGGCCATGACCGGCCAGGGCGGCTGGCCGATGACCTGCTTCCTCACGCCGGAGGGCGAGCCGTTCCATTGCGGCACTTACTATCCGCCCGCGCCGCGTCCAGGGATTCCGTCGTTTACGCAGCTGCTGCTGGCCGTCGCGGAAGCCTGGGAGGAACGGCCGGACGACCTGCGCGAGGGCGCGAAACAGATCGTCGGGCATCTTGCCGAGCAGAGCGGTCCGTTGAAGGAGGCCGCCGTCGACGCGGACGCTTTGGCGGAAGCGGTGACGAAACTCGCGCAGGAGGCAGACCCCGTGCACGGCGGTTTCGGTGGTGCGCCGAAGTTTCCGCCGTCCATGGTGCTCGAGTTCCTGCTGCGGCACCACGAACGCACGGGCTCGGCCCAGGCGTATGCGCTCGCCGAGTCCGCGGCGGAGGCGATGGCTCGCGGCGGCATTCACGACCAACTGGGCGGCGGGTTCGCGCGCTACTCCGTGGACGCGGAGTGGATCGTGCCCCACTTCGAGAAAATGTTGTATGACAACGCGTTGCTGCTCCGAGTGTACGCGCATCTCGCCCGCCGTGGGTCGGCGTCGGCGCGGCGGGTGGCGGAGGGGATCGTCCGGTTCCTCGAGCACGATCTTCTTACGCCGCAAGGAGGTTTCGCCGCGTCGCTCGACGCGGACACCGAAGGTGTCGAGGGGCTGACGTACGTGTGGACTCCCGCGCAGCTCAACGAGGTGCTCGGCGAGGACGGTCCGTGGGCAGCGGAGCTGTTCAGCGTCACGGAAGAGGGCACCTTCGAGGAAGGCGCGTCGACCCTCCAGCTGCGGGCAGATCCGGACGATTTCGCCCGATTCGAGCGCGTCCGCCAGGCATTGCTCGAAGCGCGGGCGGCGCGGCCACAACCGGGGCGAGACGACAAGGTAGTCGCGGCCTGGAACGGTCTCGCGATTTCCGCGCTGGCCGAAGCGGGCGTCGCGCTGGAGCGTCCACAGTGGATCGAACTCGCTCGCAACGCGGCGTCCCTGCTGTTGGACCTGCACCTCGTGGACGGACGCCTGCGGCGCAGTTCGCGCGACGGTGCGGTCGGGGCTCCGGTCGGCGTGCTGGAGGACTACGCGTGCCTCGCGGACGGTCTTCTCGCCCTCCACCAGGCCACCGGCGAACCGCGCTGGCTCACCGAAGCGACCCGGCTGCTGGACGTCGCCTTGACGCACTTCGCCTCGGATTCCGCTCCCGGCGCGTATCACGACACCGCCGACGACGCCGAAGTCTTGGTGCAGCGTCCGTCCGATCCGACGGACAACGCGAGCCCGTCCGGCGCTTCGGCACTGGCTGGCGCGCTGCTCACCGCCTCCGCACTGGCCGGGTCTGACCAAGCGGCGCGTTACCGCGATGCTGCTGAACTGGCGTTGCGTCGCGTCGGCCTGCTCGCCGCGCGCGTGCCGCGGTTCGCTGGCCACTGGCTGTCCGTGGCGGAGGCGGCGCAGTCCGGACCGGTGCAGGTCGCGGTGGTCGGCGGGGAACGCGCGCAGCTGGTCACTGCCGCCGCGCAGCACATCCACGGCGGCGGCATCGTGCTCGGCGGCGAACCGGACGCGCCCGGCGTCCCGCTGCTGGCCGACCGGCCGCTGGTCGGCGGCGAGGCGGCGGCGTACGTCTGCCGCGGCTACGTCTGCGAACGCCCGGTGACCGCGGCGGACCAGCTCATCGCCCAGCTCTGACGAATTCCGCCCCTGGTGAACGCGCTACCCGCTGCAGTGGAATCAGCGTAGCTTCAGTAGTGACGTAATCATGTAATCAAGGATGGTGGACGTCATGGGGCGAGGTTGGAAAGGCCGGGGCTGGCAGCAGGCCGAGGCGCCGTCGGCGGACGACGCGGCGGCGTGGTTCGGCGGACGGCTCCCGGACGGCTGGTTCACCGGCGAGCCGGAAATCACCGTGGACCGCGAAGAGATCCTGGTCGTCGGCGAGCTGCCCGCGCTGACCGGCGAATACGCCGACGACGCGGCCCGCGCGGCCGCGGAGGACGGGCGGATCAGCCGGTTCCGCGAGGAAACCCGCGACGAGCGGATCGAGATCGCGCGGCAGGCCGAGCACCGCTACCAGCGCAAAGTGGCGTGGGGCGCGAAGCTGGGCGGCACGACGGCGCACTTCACGACGCTGTCGGTGCCGGTGATGACCCGGCTGCGGCAGCCCGAACGGCTGGTACTCGACACGCTCGTGGACGCCGGCGTCGCGCGGTCGCGGTCCGAGGCGCTGGCCTGGGCGGTGCGGCTGGTCGGCGAGCACGCGGACGCGTGGCTGACCGAACTGCGCGAGGCGATGACCAAGGTCGACGACCTGCGGTCGAAGGGGCCCGATTTGGGCTGAGCTGCGGGACTTCCTCCGCTGCGGCAGGCTGGAGGCAGCCTGCTGTATCGGAGGAACCTGTGGACGTCCCCGCTGTGCCCGAAAAAGTCGACCCGGACGCGCTGACCGAGGTCCTCGATGGACGCTGGGCCGAGTTGAAGCGCGACGTGCGCGCGCAGATGAGCGCGGAGAAGTTCCGGGAAACGATCGGTCTGGACGTCGAGGCGCACCGCGTCCAGGTCTTGGACCAGCTGCGGAAACTCGCCGAAACCGACCGTCCGGCGCTCGGCTTCGACGCCGCGTACGGCGGGCTGAGCGACGTCGGCGGGTCAGTGATGTCGTTCGAAATGCTCGGCTACGGCGACCTGTCGCTGATGGTCAAGGCCGGCGTGCAGTGGGGCCTGTTCGGCGGCGCGGTGCAGCTGCTCGGCACCGCGACGCACCACGAGAAGTACTTGCGCCGCATCATGAATCTGGACCTGCTGGGCTGCTTCGCGATGACCGAGCACGGCCACGGCTCCGACGTCCAGCACCTGCGCACCACGGCGACGTACGATCCGGCCGCGCGCGAGTTCGTCGTGCACAGCCCGGATCCCGGCGCCACCAAGGAATACATCGGCAACGCGGCCCGCGACGGACAGCTCGCGGTGGTCTTCGCGCAGCTGATCACCGGCGGCGAATCCCGTGGCGTGCATGCTTTCCTGGTCCCGATCCGCGACGATTCGGGTGCTCCGGCCCCCGGCGTCACGATCGCGGACTGCGGGATCAAAGCCGGTCTGAACGGCGTCGACAATGGACGTTTGACCTTCGATCAGGTCCGCGTGCCAAGGGAAGCGCTGCTGAACCGCTTCGGCGACGTAGCCGAGGACGGGACTTACTCGAGCCCGATCGAAAGCGACGGCCGCCGGTTCTTCACGATGCTGGGCACGCTCATCCGAGGCCGCGTGAGTGTCGGCGGCAGCGCCGGATGCGCCACCCAGCGAGCCCTGACGCTGGCCATCCGCTACGGCGACCAGCGGCGGCAGTTCCAGCGTCCAGAGGGGGACGAGGTCGTCATCCTCGATTACCTGGGACACCAGCGGAAGCTGTTGCCCGCCTTGGCGAAGACCTACGCCCTGCACTTCGCTCAGGAGGAGCTGGTCGCCGCCCTGCACGACATCGCCCCGGACGCGCCGGAAGAAGAACAACGCGAACTCGAATCCCGCGCGGCCGGTTTGAAGGCCCTGAACACCTGGCACGCCACCGCGGCGATCCAAACGGCCCGCGAAGCCTGCGGCGGCAGCGGATACCTGGCGGAGAACCTGCTGGCCGGTTTGAAGGCCGACACCGACGTCTTCACTACCTTCGAAGGCGACAACACTGTGTTGTTGCAGCTGGTCGCGAAGGGCTTGCTGACGCAGTACAAGGAACACTTCGAGGACCTCAGCCCCCTGGCGACCGCGCGATTTGTCGCCGAGCAGCTGGTGGACACCGTCATGGAACGCTCTGCCGCGCGGAAGTTCCTTGAGCGGCTCACAGAGTCCGACGACGCTTCAGTGCTCTTCGACCGCGAGTGGCAACAGCGTCTCTTCGAGGATCGCGAAGAGCATGTACTGAGCGGTGTAGCCAACCGTCTCCGCGGCGCTGCTTCGGACCCCTTCGGCGTCTTCAACTCCGTACAAGACCACGTGCTGCTCGCTGGCCGTGTACACGTGGACAGGTTGATCCTCGACGCCTTCGCACGCGCTGTCGCCGCCTGCCCCGATACGGACGCGGCTGCGCTGCTTTCGCGGCTCTGCGACCTGTACGCCCTGTCGACGATCGAAGCAGACCGCGCGTGGTTCCTCGAACACGGCCGCATCTCGGCGAGCCGCTCCAAGGCGGTGACCGCTGCGGTCAACGCGCTGTGCGGGGCGTTGAGGCCGCACGCGCGGACGCTGGTGGACGGGTTCGCGGTCCCGGAGCAGTTCTTGGCGGCCCCGATGCTGAACGGCTGAACCGGTCTGGCGGAAACGACTCAGGCCGTCCCTAGGCTGCGTGACAGCCTGGAGACGGCCTGAGGAAGATCGATAACCGCAAACCCGCAGCTAGGAGTACATCGCCAACCAGATCGCGATGTAATGCGACACCGCTGCCAGCACCGTGCAAGCGTGGAAGAACTCGTGGTACCCGAACGTCTCCGGCCAATGATTAGGCCACTTCACGGCGTAAAAAACCGCCCCAACGGTATAAAACAGCCCACCCACGCAAAGCAACACCAAAGCCGCGACCCCGGCGTGGCTCAGCAGTTCCGGCAGGACGAACACCGCGACCCACCCGAGCGCGATGTAGATCGGCACTCCCAGCCAGCGCGGGGCGTGCGGCCACAGCATCTTCATCGCCACCCCGAGGATCGCGCCGCCCCAGACGATGCCCAGGACGATGTATCCCGTCGGCTTCGACATGGCCAGCAGGGTGAACGGCGTGTAGGTCCCGGCGATGAACAGGAAGATCATCGAGTGGTCGGCGCGCTTCATCCACTTGTACGCGCGCGGGCTCCACAGCCTGCGGTGATACAGCGCGCTCACGCCGAACACGCCCAGCACGGTGAGGCCGTACACGGACGTCGCCAGCGCGGCGACCGGGGAGACCGTCGCCGCGGCGAGGCTGATCAGCGTGGCGGCCGCGGCTACCGCGCCGAAGAACGACCAGAAGTGGATGTGCCCGCGCAACCGGGGGCGGGTGTCCTCGGGGACGGTGGGGGGCTCGGTCTTCACGCTCACCGTCCCAAGGTTACGGAACCGTAGGTTTTTTGCCAGCCCCCGTGGCGCGTCACACCTCTGATCCAGGGGTGCGTACGCTCGGGCGACGTGAGCCTCCGGTCCTTCATGTCCGACGTCGTCTACAGCATCTACAGCCGCCGCCTGATCCAGCAATCGGCGGGCCGGCATCCGCGGCATATCGCGATCATGCTCGACGGCAATCGCCGCTGGGCGCGCGAGGCCGGGTTTACCGACGTGGCCGACGGGCACCGCGCCGGGGCCAAGAAGATCGCCGACTTCCTGAGCTGGTGCCAGGAGGCCGACGTCGAGGTCGTGACGATGTGGCTGCTCTCCACCGACAACCTCAACCGCGATCCGGACGAGCTCACCCCGCTGCTGAAAATCATCACCGACGTCACTGACGAGCTAGCCGGGGCCGAGGCTCCGTGGCGGCTGCGCATCGTCGGCGCGCTCGACCTGCTGCCGCTCGAGGTGGCGCAGAAGCTCACCGCCGCCGCGGCTCGGACCGAGAACCACTCGGGCATGGAGGTGAACATCGCGGTCGGCTACGGCGGCCGGCAGGAGATCGCCGACGCCGTCCGCAAACTTCTCCTGCAGCACGCCGACGAGGGCACCTCGATTCGCGAACTCGCGAAAATCCTCGACGTCGACCACATCTCGGAACATCTGTACACATCCGGTCAGCCGGATCCGGATCTGATTATCCGAACGTCCGGTGAACAGCGGCTTTCCGGATTTCTTCTGTGGCAGTCCGCGCATTCGGAATTCTGGTTCACCGAGGCTTACTGGCCGGCATTCCGGCGCGTCGACTTTCTCCGCGCGCTGCGCGACTACGCCTGGCGGCACCGCCGGTTCGGGGCCTGACGCGGCGCTCCGCCCAGCCGGGCCGGAGGCGCCGCGAAGGCCCCGGAGCCGTGCTCCGGGGCCTTCGCGCAAGACGGCTCAGCCGTGGTGGTGCTCCATCGAGTGGGCCACCAGCGCCGGGGTCAGCGCGATGCCGGTGTAGGCACCGGCGGCCAGCGAAGCGAGACCGTAGCCCGCCGCGCCGCCGCCCTCGATGAAGGTGGCGTAGGCGTCGCCGAACGTCGGGTCCGGAGCGCCCTGGGTCGTGGCCGGGGAGGCGAACGCCGTCCCGCCGATCATCATCAGGCCCGCGGCCGCACCGGCGACAATTCCAGCCTTCTTCAGCACTTCGCACACTCCTAGGTAGAGATACTGGGATTCGGGGCACCGGAGTGTTCCGGTGGTGTGTCCCGCAGTAAGGAAATTACCCCCGAATGGCCTCTGGCGAATGGCGCGTACGCCCATTGTGTGAGCGCTGGAAGGCCCAGTTCACTCGGTCCGGTTCAGTGTCCAGGACGCGAAATGCATTCCGGTCTGCTCCGTGGTACAAGGCCCTTTACCTGGGAATTGCCTGCACTCGGTGATTAATTTTCCATGATCATCCATCTGTGCGACCCCCCGATCGCCGGACCCAGTGACGCTGAGTGAGCACTGTGGACACTCTGTTGCGGGCGACCGACGGTGGGATGACGAATCGGCGAATCACCTGTGTGGCTGCCTGCACGACGGGGCGGACGTAGGTACCTTCCGGAATAGAGAGCTCGCGTTCCGTGCGGGTTCTCGCGGGAGGCCCTGGTCGTGGCGTTGATCGAGGGGGCGGCTCAGCCGCCCACGAGATGCACGAGGGGGCCGGCACCCGGCCCTCGTGGCCGTGCCGCCTGACGCAGCCAGCGTCAGGGAGTGCGGACCCAGCCAGGGAGGTGCCCGGCCCAGCGAGTGCGGGCGTGGGGTGCACACGCCCTCGAGGGAGATGCCGTCGTGACTGCGCAGCGTTCACCCCGCAAGGCCTCTGGCCGTTCTTCGACCGGTGCTTCGGCCCCGGAGAAAGCCTCGATCTCGCCCGAATCCCCACGCATCACTTATGTGCTCGACACGTCGGTGCTGCTCTCCGACCCGTGGGCGGTCACCCGGTTCGCCGAACACGCGGTGGTGCTCCCGCTGGTCGTCATCAGCGAACTGGAGGCCAAGCGCCACCACTCCGAGCTGGGCTGGTTCGCCCGCGAATCCCTCCGGCTGCTGGACGACCTCCGGCTCCAGCACGGCAGGCTCGACGCCCCGATCCCGATCGGCGACCAGGGCGGCACCCTGCAGGTGGAGCTGAACCACACCGATCCGTCCGTCCTCCCGGTGGGCTTCCGCACCGACTCGAACGACCACCGCATCCTCGCGTGCGCGCTCAACCTCGCGACGGAGCGGCCGGCGGTCACCCTGGTGACGAAGGACATCCCGCTGCGGGTCAAAGCGGGTGCGGTCGGGCTCACCGCGGACGAGTACCGGGCGCAGGAGGTCACGCCGTCGGGCTGGACGGGCATGGCGGACGTGGACGCGCCCCAGGAGCTGATCGACGCGCTCTTCTCGGGCGGTTCGGCGGATCCGGCGGAGTTCGGGCTCGGAGAGGTGGGCGAACTGCCGTGCCACACCGGGCTGCGGCTGCTCGCGGGCAGTTCCAGCGCGCTCGGCCGGGTCACGGCGGACAAGCGGGTGCGGCTGGTGCGCGGCGACCGCGAGGCGTTCGGCCTGCACGGCCGCTCGGCCGAGCAGCGCGTGGCGCTCGACCTGCTGCTGGACTCGGACGTCGGCATCGTGTCGCTCGGCGGGCGCGCGGGCACCGGCAAGTCGGCGCTGGCGCTGTGCGCGGGCCTGGAGGCGGTGATGGAACGCCAGCAGCACCGCAAGGTCGTGGTGTTCCGCCCGGTCTACGCGGTCGGCGGCCAGGACCTCGGCTATCTGCCCGGGTCCGAGAGCGAGAAAATGCAGCCCTGGGCGCAGGCGGTGTTCGACACGCTCGGCGCGCTGGTCAGCCAGGACGTGCTGGACGAGGTGTTCGACCGCGGCATGCTCGAGGTGCTGCCGCTGACGCACATCCGGGGCCGCTCGCTGCACGACACGTTCGTGATCGTGGACGAGGCGCAGTCGCTGGAGCGCAACGTGCTGCTGACCGTGCTGTCGCGGCTCGGCTCGGCGTCGCGAGTGGTGCTCACGCACGACGTGGCCCAGCGGGACAACCTGCGGGTCGGCAGGCACGACGGCGTTTCCGCGGTGATCGAGAAGCTGAAGGGCCACCCGCTGTTCGCGCACGTGACCCTGACCCGGTCGGAGCGCTCGCCGATCGCGGCGCTGGTGACCGAGATGCTGGAGGACCACGGCTGAGCTAGCTCCGTGAAGGACTCCTTGAGGGAATCAGATTCCCTCAAGGAGTCCTTCACGGACTTGCCGCGGGGTTACCAGCCGGAAGGCAGCGGACGTCCCTCCGCGAATCCGGCCGCGGACTGCACACCCAACACAGCGCGCTCGTGGAACTCATCCAGCGTGCGCGCGCCCGCGTAGGTGCAGGACGAGCGGACGCCCGAGCAGATCGAGTCGATCAGGTCCTCGACGCCCGGCCGGGCCGGGTCCAGCGCCATGCGCGACGTGGAGATGCCCTCCTCGAACAGCGCCTTGCGTGCGCGGTCGAAGACGTTGTCCGTACGCGTGCGGGCTCCGACGGCGCGCTTCGACGCCATCCCGAACGACTCCTTGTACGGGCGGCCCTGTTCGTCGTACCGCAGGTCGCCGGGGGATTCGTGGGTCCCCGCGAACCACGAGCCGACCATCGCCGCCGACGCGCCCGCGGCCAGTGCCAGCGCGACGTCGCGCGGGTGCCGGACTCCGCCGTCCGCCCACACGTGTTTGCCCAGCTCACGGGCGGCCGCGGCGCATTCGGCGACCGCGGAGAACTGCGGGCGGCCGACGCCGGTCATCATCCGCGTGGTGCACATCGCGCCGGGGCCGACGCCGACCTTGATGACGTCCGCGCCCGCGTGGATGAGGTCGCGCGTGCCTTCGGCGGTCACGACGTTGCCCGCCACGACCGGCACCTTCGGCGACACCGAACGGACCGCCTTGAGCGCGGCGATCATCTTTTCCTGGTGTCCGTGCGCGGTGTCGACGACCAGCGTGTCGACGCCCGCGGCGAGCACCGCTTCGGCTTTCGCCGCGACGTCGCCGTTCACGCCGACCGCGGCGGCCACGCGCAGCTTGCCGTTCGCGTCGGCGGCCGGGGTGTAGATCTCCGAGCGCAGCGCGCCGACCGCGGTCAGGACGCCGGCGAGGCGGCCGTCGGCGTCGAGGCCGAGGGCGAGCCGTCCGCCGTGGCTGTGCAGGAGTTCGAAGACCTCGCGCGGCGGCGTGTCCAGCGGCACGGCGACGACGGCGGGCTCGGCGACGTCGGCCAGCCGCGCGAAGCGGTCGACGCCGGCGCAGGCGGCCTCGTCCACGACGCCGACCGGCTTGCCGTCGCCGTCGACGATGACGACCGCGCCGTGTGCTCGTTTGTGCACGAGGTTGAGGGCGTCGGCCACCGCGTCGCCGCCGGTGAGGACCAGCGGCGTGTCCCACACGGCGTGGCGGGACTTCACCCAGGAGACGATTTCGGCCACCGCGGCCGTGTCGACGTCCTGCGGAAGCACGACGAGCCCGCCGCGGCGAGCGACGGTCTCGGCCATCCGCCGTCCGGCGACGGCCGTCATGTTGGCCACCACCAAGGGGATCGTCGCACCTGTGCCGTCCACAGTGGACAAGTCGACGCCGAAGCGGGATTCCACGTCCGAACGGTTCGGCAGCAGGAACACGTCGTCGTAGGTCAGGTCGTGAGCGGGCACGTGCCCATCCAGAAAGCGCACGAGTCACCAGGCTACGTGGCTCGCGCGCGAGACGCTAACCCGGCGTGGCCCGTGGAACAATGGCCAGGTGGACAGCCGTGATCGCGACGACCGGGGACGGGCCCGCAACGCCCGCCCGCGTGACGGTCTGGGCCGCCCGCTGCCCTACGGCTCCGACGGCGTGCCGCGCCAGCCCGAAGGCGTGCAGCGGACCCCGGCGGAGACTCTGGCGGAGGCTCAGTACCTGCTGGACGCGGGCCGCCCGTTCCACGCGCACGAGGTGTTCGAGGACGCGTGGAAGGCGACGGACGGGCCGGAACGCGAGCTGTGGCGGGGTCTGGCCCAGCTGGCGGTGGGGCTGACACACGCGTTGCGCGGGAACGGGAACGGGGCGGTCGCGCTGCTGGAACGGGGCGCGGAGAACATCGCGCCGTTCCGGGACGAGCCGCCGCACGGGCTCGACGTGGCCGGGTTGCAGCGGTGGGCGCAAGCGCTTGCGGCGGAGGCCCGGGAGCGGGTCCGGGTGGTTCCGGAGGTTCCTCGGCTGGCCCGGTAGGCGGCTTCGTCGCGTCATCCGGCGGCCCTTGGCTCAGGGGCGGTTCGCCGGTGGGGCGGACGAGTCCTTGGCGGCCTGGAACTGGTCGTTGGTCGGTCGTGAGCGGGGCAGATCCGGCGGTGCGGTCTGGAACGACGGTTGGCGGGCGTCGAGTGTCGCTCGCGGGCGACCGGTGCGGCTCAGGCTCCAGCCGTAAGCGAGTCGCGGTCGACGCGGGGCGGCGTGGCCTGTGGCGACGCGAGCAGGCGTGGCGACGCGTTTTCGGGTGGGCAGCCAGTGCCGACCCGGCTGGTCCAGCTGGCCGCAAGCGTTTGCGGATCGGGGTCGAGCGCGGAACTCGCCAGGCGGGCCGACGACAAGCGTTGGCCCGCCTGGCGAGATGCGGGGCCGATCAGGCGGCGGGCCAGTCGGACGACGCGGCCTTTTCCTTGCCGATGGTCGTCGCCTCGCCGTGGCCGGTGCGGACGATCGTCGCGTCGGGGAGGGGGAAGAGGCGGTCTCGGATGGATTTCACGATGGTCGGGTAGTCGGAGTACGAGCGGCCGGTCGCGCCGGGGCCGCCGTGGAACAGGGTGTCTCCGGTGAAGAGGACTTCCAGGTCGGGGCTGTGCAGGCAGACCGCGC
Organism: Amycolatopsis sp. AA4; assembly: GCF_002796545.1. Lineage (GTDB taxonomy): Bacteria > Actinomycetota > Actinomycetes > Mycobacteriales > Pseudonocardiaceae > Amycolatopsis. The sequence goes on along the minus strand of NZ_CP024894.1, from coordinate 7,130,079 downwards.
CGGGGGCGTGGCCGGGCGTGTGCAGCACGGTGAGCCCGGTTCCTGCGACGGTGATGACCTGTCCGTCGGCCAGGTCGCCGTCGGGGGCGCGGTCCGGGTGGGTCAGGTCCCAGACCACGCGGTCGGCCGGGTGCAGCAGGATCGGGGCGCCGGTGCGGTCGGCCAGCGCGGGGGCGGCGTTGACGTGGTCGTTGTGCGCGTGGGTGCAGACAATCGCGCGGACCGTGCGGTCTCCGACGACGTCCGCGATGGCGTCCGCGTCGTGCGCGGCGTCGATCACGATCACCTCGGAGCCGTCGCCGACTATCCAGACGTTGTTGTCCACGTCCCAGCTGCCGCCGTCGAGTTCGAACACGCCCGACGTGACCAGGTTCTGCACTATGGCCGTCATGCCGCAGACCCTAGTGGCCCGCGAGGCATACCGCCGGTACTTACTTTCGAGTATTCTTACTCGCGGTAAGTTAGCCGCGACGACGGGACTGCTCATGACCGACCCCCGGGACCTGCTCGCCGAGCCGCTCAAGCTGCAGTGCGGGGCCGTGCTGCCGCATCGCCTCGCGAAGTCGGCGCTCAGCGAGCAGCTTGGCGACCGTCGCAACGCGCCTTCGGCCGAACTCGCGCAGCTGTACCGGACTTGGGCGCGCGGCGGGGCCGGCCTGCTGGTGACCGGCAACGTGATGGTCGATCCCGCCGCGCTCGGCGAACCGCGCAACGTCGCGGTGCCCGCCGAGCCCGACCCGGCGGCGTACCGGTCGTGGGCCCAGTCCGTGGACGGGACGGACGCGCAGTTGTGGGTTCAGCTCAACCACCCCGGTCGGCAGAGCCCTCGGTACTTGTCCCGGCAGCCGGTCGCGCCGTCGGCGGTGCCGTTCGGCGATCGAGGGGTGCGGACGGCGTTCGCGGCGCCGCGGGCGTTGACCGGGGACGAGATCGAAGCGGTGGTGGCGCGGTTCGCGTTGTCGGCGCGGACGTTCGTCGACGCCGGGTTCGCCGGAATCCAGATCCACGGCGCGCACGGATACCTGATTTCGCAGTTCCTGTCGCCGTTGGTGAATCGGCGCGACGACGAGTGGGGGCGCGACCGCAGCCGGTTCCTGCTCGAGGTGGTGCGCGCGGTCCGGGGCGCGGTGGGGGACCGCGTGCCGGTTTCGGTGAAGCTCAACAGCGCGGACTTCCAGCGCGGCGGCTTCGCCGAGGACGAGTCGTTGCAGGTGGTCCGCGCGCTCGGCGAGGCGGGAATCGACCTGCTGGAGATTTCCGGCGGCACGTACGAGCGGGCCGTGATGATGGGCTCCGGCCGGGCGAGCACGCAGCGGCGGGAGGCGTATTTCCTGGACTACGCGGCGAAAGCCCGCCAGATCAGCGACGTTGCGCTGATGGTCACCGGCGGGTTCGCCACGACGGCCGGGATGGCGGAGGCGCTGGAATCCGGTGCGCTGGACGTGATCGGGATCGGCCGTCCGTTCACTGTGGACCCCGCGCTGCCGGGACGGCTGCTCGCGGGCGAGGACGTCCGAGCCGAACGGCGGTGCCCGCACACGGGAATCCGGCTCGCCGACAGTCTGCTCGAGATCCAGTGGCACACCCAGCAGATGCACCGCGTCGCCGCGGGCAAACCGGTGGACCTGAAGCGCGGCGCGTGGCGGGCGCTCGCCCAGGCCGGGCTCAGCGATCCGCTGAACGCGTTTCGGCGGGTGCGCGCGTGAGCCGCCGGTCGGCGACCCGGGCCCCGCTGGCGAGCACGATGAAGAAGACGCCGATGAGCAGGCAGTTCAGCGCGACCTGTCCGTAGCCGAGCTGGTCGGCGTTGACGAACGGATACGGGTAGTAGCCGTCGATCGCGCCGCGGACGAGCGTGAAAGCCAGCCACACCAACGGATAGACGAGCGACCACCAGACGGTGCGCCATTCCAGCACGCGCGGCGCGAAGAGCAGCCAGCCGAGCACGCACAGCACCGGGGTGACGCGGTGCAGCAGGATGTCCGCGGCGAGGCTGAGCCCGTGCAACTCGTACAGCCCGGCGAGCGCGACCTGGTAGACGACCCCGGTGACCACGATCCCGACCAGCGCGTCCAGCCACAGCACGCGCATCAGCCGCGAGGTGCCGCGGCCGCGGGCGAAAGCCGCGCTGGTGACGAGGACGAGGACGTTCGAGATGATCGTGAAGTAGGTGAACAGGTTCGCCACCCGCCCGCCGAAGCTGGCGTACCGTCCCTGCGCGGGCACCAGCGCGACGATCTGGACCACGAGCGCGGCCAGCACGACCGCCGCGGTCACCCCGAACCACAGCCGGGCCAACGCTTTCGACGACATGCGCTGACTCTACGGCTCCGGGACGGCCCGCCCGGCTCGACACGACCAGGATCGATCGCGTCGAGCCAGGTGAACTCGCGCAAGCCGAGCGACACCTGCCCTCCGGAGGCAGTGCTCGGTCGTTGACTACCGCATCACCGCACCGCCTTCACCAGGGCAGGCACGAAGACCGAGGCGTCGATCGTGCCCCAGCCGCTCGCGATGTCGTAGCCCGGACCGGCCTTGAAGCCTTCGACGTCCCACTGACTGTTGTCGCCCTTGGTGACGTCGACGATCCCGGCCGCGGTTCCCTGCGGACCCAGCTTCGAGTACAGCGCCGGGTTGATCTGGCCGAGCCGGCCGTGGTTGGCCTGCACCGCCAACGCCAGCACGCCGGCGAACAGCGGCGCCGACTGGGACGTGCCCTGGACGCCTTCCATGCTGATGTCCGGGTACGCCCGCATCGAGCTGCCGGTGACCTTCTTGACGCGGTTCTGCCACGACGGCCGCGCGTACGCCTTCGACAGGCCCGCCCCTTCGCTGAATCCGTTGTCCGCCGCGTTGACGAGGTCGTCCGGCCGGGTGCGGACGCCGTTCGCGTCGAGGTGCAGCTGGGTGCCGCCGAGGGCGGTGACGTTCGGGTCGCTGGCCGGCCAGCTCGCCACGCGGTACGGATACCTGCCGGGGCCTTGCAGGTACGCCCCGGTCGGCCCGTCGTCACCGGACGACGCGACCAGCGTGACGCCCGCCTTGCTCGCCCGCTCCAGCGCCGGGTCGAGGGTCTTGATCGACTCGAACGACGGGAAGTTCTCCTCGGTGGTGCCGAAGCTCATCGAGACCACGTCGGCGATCCGATGCTCGGTCAGGTAGTCCACCGCGTGCATCATTTCCGGCAGACCGGCGAAGCCCTGCGTCTCGGCGACCGGGGTGGCGGCGACGACGATCTTCGCGCCCGGAGCCATCGCGTGCATCATCGTGACGTCGAGATCGGTTTCCCCGCCCCACGACTGGCAGGTGGCCGTGTCGACCCCGGGATCGGTGCACGCGGGCACCGCGCCGGAGGGCTGCAGCACCTCGACGTTCGCCGGCGGCAGGCCGTGCTGCCGCGAGTACTCGTCCAGCACCTGCTTGACCTTGTCGTCGCCGAACGACACCAGCGTGGCCACGGTGGACCCGGCTCCGGTGATGCCCTGGTTCCACAGCTTCGTGGCGTTGTACGCGCCGCTTTCCTTCGGCAGCTTGGCCATCGCGGCGTTGAGCCGCGCCACCCGCTCCTGCACAGTGGTCGCGCCGACGAACGACTGCGCGGCAGCCGAGAAATGATGCCGCGGCGGCTGCTTCGGCGGAGCTGGCGCGGCACTGGCCGGTGCCGCCACCACGGTGGCGGCGAGCACCACGCCCGCCAGCAGGGTCATCGGCCGCCCGAATCCCCGGACGGCTGATTTCACCCGGAACGTCATGCTTTTCTCCCATCGACGCAGGCCAGTGCTCCCACTCTCGGGTACGCGGCCACGGGTGCGACATCGACTTTCGTCGGGCGTTTTCCTGAGTACGGCGGGGAAAAACTGCCCGATGTCCGTAATGTGCCCACTCATCCGGCGGACGGTCGCGGCGAACCTCATCCGGACGCCTCCTCGGAACCGGCCTGCTCTCGAGGACTGGTCCGCTCCGCGGAACCAGCCTGGCCCGCGGCCGCGGTCCCTTCCGCCGGGCCGGATTCCACCGCCGGACGGCTGCCGCGCAGCAACCCCCGGACGGTGTCGATGGTGTCGGCCTCGCCCGGGTCCTTGTCCGGCCGGTACCGCACCACCCGCGCGAACCGCAGCGCCAGCCCGCCCGGGTACCGCGTGCTGACCTGCGCCCCGTCCAGTTCGATCTCGACCACCGTCTCCGGGCGCACGTGGACGGTCCACCGGTCGCGGTGCGTCTCGATCTCCTGGAACCGCTCGGTCTGCCAGGCCAGCAGCTCGTCGGTGAGCCCCTTGAACGTCTTGCCCACCATGATCGGCGGCCCGCCGTCCGGATCGCGCGCGCCGAGGTGGAGGTTGGACAGTTTGCCGGTGCGCCGCCCGTGGCCCCATTCCGCCGCCAGCACCACCAGATCGATGGTGTGCACCGGTTTCACCTTCAGCCACGCGCGCCCGCGCCGTCCGGCCGCGTAGATCGAATCGAGGTCCTTTACCATCACGCCCTCGTGCCCGGCGTCCATCGCCGCGTCGAGCACCGCCGCCGGCGATTCCGGCCGGACCGAACCGGGAATCACGTGCTCGCCCGCGACCTTCCGCAGCGCCTCGTTGCGTTCGGACAGGGGCGCGTCGAGCAGATCGACCCCGTCCAGGTGCAGGCAGTCGAAGAAGTACGGCCGCAGCAGCAACGCCCGCACCTGTTCGTCCCGCGTGCTGCCGAACCGGCTCATCGTTTCCTGGAACGGCCGCGGCCGCCCCTCGTCGGTGAGCGCGAGCGTTTCGCCGTCCAGCACCACTGATTCACACGGCAACGCCCGCACCAGTTCGACCAGTTCGCCTACGCTGCCGGTGATTTCCCGCAGCGTGCGCGTGTACACGTGCACCTCCGCACCCCGCCGATGCACCTGGATCCGCGCACCGTCCATTTTGTACTCGACGATCGCGTTCCCGTGCTCGGTCACCGCCTCCTCCAGCGATTCCGCCGGGGACGCGAGCATCGGCCGCACGGGACGGCCCAGCTCCAGCCCGAACTCGGCAAGCGCCGCCGCGCCCCCGGTGAGCGCTGCCTGCCCGGTGACCGGCAACCGCCCGGACAGCATGAACGCGCGCCGTACCTGCTCGAGGCCCACCTCGGCCGCCGCCGCGACCGCGTCGACCATCACGCCTTCCAGCGCACCCTGCCGCAGCTCGCCGGTGACGAGCCGGAACACGAACTCCTGCTCGGCGCGGGTCAGCCGGGAGAACAGCGCGGTGAGCGCCACCGCCCGGCGCTTCACCGAACCCGCGCCCGCCGCGGCGGCGACCTCGGTGAGCGCGGCGTCGACCTCCGCCACGGACACGGCGGGCGCGGCCGCGGGTTCGACGGCGAGGTCGGCGAGCGTGCGCCAGCCGGCTCCGAGCCGGTCCTGCGCGGTCTGCCCGGTGAGATACGCGATCACCGCGGGCAGTTCGCCGGGTTCGGCCGCGCGCAGCACGGCGGCCAGCACGGCGATTTTCGTTTTCCGTGACCGCGTGGCCGCCAGTTCGGCGGAGGCGGTGACGAGGTCGGTGAACAACACCCGGCCATCATCGCCCCCGCCACCGACAAAAACTCGCGCCCCAGCCTCGACCGGGTGAAAAAGAGCTGCTCAGGCATCCGGACGAGTGCAGTACTGGTCCAGCAGCCCCTGTTTCGTCACACACGGCGTGTACCCTGCGTCCTGCAATTCCGCCCGGGCCGTGCTGCTGCGGAGGTAGTCGATGAACTGCTTCAGCAGCGAGTCGTTCTCCGGCACGCCCTTGGTGTAGAGGTACTCCACCGTCCAGAAGCGATAACCGGCGTCGATGCTGGTCACGTCGGGGTAGCGGTCGTCGAGCTTAGCCATGGCGACCCGCCCGCTCGCCGCGGCGATCTTGGCCGCGGGCACGTCCGCGTAGCCGATCGCCCCGGGGGTGTCGCCGACGGCCCGCAGCAGCTCGTCGGTCGTGCCGCGTTCGCAGCGCACCACCGCGGCGTGCGGGGCACGGGTCGGCGTCCGGCAGTCGTCCGACGACAATCCCGGCTCGGCCGCGCTCAGCACTTTCTCCTCGAAAGTCTTGCGCGTGCCCGATTCCTGCCCGCGTCCGACGATCCGCACCGGGATGGACGGACCCTCGCGCAGTTGCGCCCAGTCGGTGTACTTGCCGCTGAAAATGCCTCGCACCTGCTCGCTGCTCAGATGGTCGACGCCGACGGACTTGTTCACTACCAGGCTGTACACGAGCACCGCGACCGGTTGCGTGACCAGATCCGTCCCAGCGCCCGTAGCCTTGCCGTCGGACAGCACTGCCAAGCTGTCTTTTTGCTCTGCTGGCAACGGCCCCAGCTCGCGCACCGCGGACACGCTTCCGACCGCCTGCGTGGTGATTGCCGCCTCCGGACACTGCCCGTGGTACTCCGTCGCGATGCTGTTCATGATCCGGGCGAACGCGCTGGACCCGTGCACCGCAAGGTTTCCGGTGCCGCAGCCGGCCGCGGGACCGCGTGACGCGGCGACGATCAGCGTGCTCAGCAAAACGCCGGTCAGCAGCACTCCGATCGCCACGGTCACTACCGGCCACGACAGCCAGCGCTGTTTGCGCTCGTCCTTGATCCGCCCGCCGCTGAGCCGTCCGGTGACGTCCAGTTCTTTGGACAGCGGCCCGCCTTGCCAGTCGTCGGGCTCGCGCAGGACGACGACGAGTTTGAACTTTTCCCGTCGCTTCAACGAAAGCTGTTCGAGGCGGACGCCGTGCCACTGCGGCGTCTGCGGGGCTGGAGCAGGGGATTCGGGCTGTCGCAGGAACCCGGACAACCGTTGCGACAACAAGGCTCGCACGCCGGACAGTCGCGCGGTGCCGGATTCCGGCGTAGGCTGATCATGAGTGAAGAATTCAAGCCCGTTCCGCACCACTTCCCGCAGACCGTCTTTGGCGTCGGACACGCGCGCGTCCCACACCACCCTCCGGCCGAAGGTGAACTGCAGCGGGTGTTCCCAGTCGTCCGGGCCGATGTCGAAACTGCCGGTGTTGCGGATGCGGATCACGACCACGCTCAGCGGTTCCAGCAGCTGCACCGTGCGCACGAGTTCCGGATCCGCTTGCACCGCGCCGTTTTCCTGATCGCGCAGCGTCACCGGGTTGAGGCCGATCTTGGAGTTGTACAGCTCCCGGTAGATGACGCGCCTGCGGCGGATCACGTAGCGGTCGACGATCGGGGCGAGGATCGTCGCGCCCGCGACGACCGCGATCGGCACGATGCCGCGATCGGAAGTGAGCACCTCGGCGAGCGCTCGCAGGACATCTCCGAAGCTCACGCCGCCTCCCCCTAGCCGCTCCCGAGAATGTCCACAGTAAGCGCCGGCCCCGGGACCCCTCCCCGGTGCACCAGGTGTTCACCAGCGGTTCAACCGGCCGACGCGATCCGCTCGACGGCGGCGCGGAGCCGGTCCGGCGGGAGCGCGGCGTACCCGAGCACGAGACCCGGATATCCGGCCGAGCTATGGGAATAAGTCGACAAAGCCGGGGCGTGCACGCTCGCCGCGGCGAGTTTTTCCTGCAGTCGCACGTCATCGGCGCCGTCGGGGAGGCGGACGACCAGGTGCAGCCCGGCGGCGATCCCGACTGGCTGCCACTGCGGCAATCGCTGAGTTAGAGCTTCGATAAGCGTGTCCCGACGAGCGCGGTACAGCCGTCGCGTGCGCCGCAGATGCCGGTCGTATCCGCCGGTGGCGATCAGATGCGCGAGCGCGGCTTGCGGAAGCGGCGGGCAGCCGAGGTCGTGCATTTCCTTGACCCGCGCCACGGCGTCGCGCAGCCGTCGCGGCGGAATGAGCCAGCCGATCCGCAACGCTGGCGCGAGTACCTTGCTGACGCTGCCGATGTACGCGACGTGCTCCGGGGCGAGCGCACGCATCGCGCCGAGAGCCGGACGGTCGTAGCGATGCTCGGCGTCGTAGTCGTCTTCCAGGACGAGCCCGCCGGTTTCCGCTGCCCAGGAAAGCAGCCGCCGACGACGTTCCGGATGCAACGCGACGCCGAGCGGGAACTGGTGCGCGGCGGTCACCAGCACGACGGAACAGTCTGAAGTGGACAGTGCGTCGACGTTGATGCCCTTGTCGTCGACCGGGATCCCGACCGGCACCAGTCCATGGTCGCGCAGCAGGTTCGCCTGGCCGTGGTGGCTCGGATCCTCGACGGCGATGCGCTGGTCCGGCAAGGCGTCGGCCAGCAACGACAACGCTTCCGCCGCGCCGCTGGTGATCACGATGTCGTCCGGGTTCGTCGGCAACGCCCGGACGCGCCCGAGGTAGGCGGCCAGTTCCGCGCGCAACGCCGGATGGCCGGTCGGATCGGGGTAGCCGAGGCCGAGATCGGGCGTCGCGTTCAGGGCTTCTCGTTCGGCGGCAAGCCATTCGGCGCGCGGAAACGCGGACAACGCCGGCAGTCCGGGGCGCAGGTCGAACTCCCAGGCCGGCGTCTTCGCCGCGCTGACCTGGGTTTTCGGTGCGGTACCGTCGATCGGCGCGACGCGCGTGCCCGACCCGTGCTTGCTCAGCAGATAACCCTCGGCGGTGAGCTGCTCGTACAACGCGGTCACCGTGCCGCGCGCGACCCCGAGCTGGCGCGCGAGGTCGCGGCTCGACGGCAGCCGGGTGCCGACCGCCAGCCGCCCGGTGCGGATCGCGTCGCGCAACGCGGCCTCGACCGCGCGCCCCCGGCGTCCTCCGGTGGCGGCGGGCAGCAGCAGTTCGCGGATGGTTTCCACGGACCCGACAGTACGGCGAAGTGGTCCAGTTAGGCCAGGTTTGAGTGGTCCTTCTGAATAGACCACTGACCGCAGAAGACTGAGCGGCGTGAAACGGTCGATGGTGCTTTCAGGGGTGGCCGGCGCGGTGCTGGTCGGCGGATCGGTGCCGGTCACCGGCATGCTGGACGGATATCCGGTGATCACCGGGCAGGCGTTGCGGTACGCGCTGGGCGGCCTTCTGCTGCTGGGCTGGGCGAAGGTCACGCGCAGCCCGCTGCCACGGCCGAAACTGGGCGATCTGCCGACCCTGCTCGGGCTCGCCGCCACCGGGATGATCGGGTTCCAGGCCTGTCTGCTGCTGGCGCAACGCTACGCGGAACCCAGTGCGGTAGCGGCGTTTCTCGGGGCCAGCCCGCTCGTGTTGGCGCTGCTCGCACCGATGCTCGACGGTCGCCGTCCGTCCGCCGCTCCGGTCGTCGGAGCCGTACTGGCTGGACTCGGCATCGTGGTGCTGTCCGGCGGCGGTTCCGCTTCGGCGCCAGGGCTGTTGCTCGCTGCGCTGGCGATGTTGTGCGAGGCGTCGTTCACGCTGCTCGCAGTGGGATTGCTGCGCCGGCTCGGCCCGTTGGCGACCTCGACGTGGAGTTGTTTCACCGCTGCCGCAAGCGGTTCCGTGGTCGGGACGGTGGTCGATCCGGCCGGAGCGTGGCGGTGGCCGAACGCGCGCGAACTCGTCGCGTTGCTGTTGCTGGCCGTCTTGGTGACCGCGGTGGCTTTCGTGCTCTGGTACAGCTGCGTCGTCGGGTTGGGCGCGGACCGGGCGGGCGTGCTGATCGGGCTGATGCCGGTAGCCGGACTGGCGGTGGCGGTGCTGATCGGCGCACAACGGTTCGAGCTGAAGGACTTGGCTGGCGTCGCCCTGGTCGCTGCGGGAGTCGCATGTGGACTGTGGAAACGCGAAGCGGCCCGCCCGGAATTGTCCGAACGAGCCGCTACGATCGGCTGAGAGCTACTTCCCGCCGCGCGCCATCCGCAGCACGTCGAGCGCCTCGTCCAGCTGCGCTTCGGTGAGCTTGCCGTCGCGGACGTGCCCGCGCTCCAGCACGACCTCGCGGATCGTCTTGAGTTCCTTGAGCGCCTGCTTCGCCACCGCGGCCGCTTCCTCGTAACCGATGTACTTGTTGAGCGGCGTGACGATCGACGGCGACCCCTCGGCGTACTGCTGCGCGCGCTCGACGTTCGCGGTGACCCCGGCGAACACCTTGTCCGCCAGCAACCGCGAGACGGCCGCCAGCAGCCGCGCCGATTCGAGCACGTTGCGTGCGATGACCGGCAGGTTCACGTTGAGCTGGAAGTTGCCCGCCGCACCGGCGAACGCGACCGCCGCGTCGTTGCCGACGACCTGCGCGACGACCTGCAGCGTCGCCTCCGGGATGACCGGGTTGACCTTCCCCGGCATGATCGACGAACCCGGCTGCAGGTCCGGCAGCGCCAGCTCGGCCAGGCCGGTGCGCGGGCCGGAGCCCAGCCAGCGCAGGTCGTTCGCGATCTTGTTCAGCGACACCGCGACCGTGCGCAGGTGCCCGGAGGTCTCGACCACGCTGTCCTGCGTCGCCTGCGCCTCGAAGTGGTTGCGGGCTTCGGTGAGCGGCAACCCGGTGATCTGCGCCAATTCGGCCGACACCGCCGCGCCGAAACCGTCGGGCGCATTCAGGCCGGAGCCGACCGCGGTGCCACCGATCGGCAGTTCGCCCAGCCGCGGCAGGCCCGACTGCAGCCGCTCGATGCCGAACCGGATCTGCGCGGCCCACGCGCCCGCCTCCTGGCCGAGCGTGATCGGCACGGCGTCCATCAGGTGCGTGCGGCCGGACTTGACGACGTCCTGCCACTCCTCGGCGCGCGCCTCGATCGCGCTGGCGAGGTGCTCCAGCGCCGGGATGACGTCGGTGAGGACGGCCTCGGTGGCGGCGACGTGGATCGTCGTCGGGAAGGTGTCGTTGGACGACTGCGACGCGTTGACGTGGTCGTTCGGGTGCACGTCGCGGCCGAGGGCGCGAGCGGCCAGCGTCGCGATGACCTCGTTCGCGTTCATGTTGGACGAGGTGCCCGAGCCGGTCTGGAAGACGTCGATCGGGAAGTGCTCGTCGTGCTTGCCCTCGGCGACCTCGTCGGCGGCCTTCGCGATCGCGTCGGCGACGTCGGCGTCCAGGACGCCGAGCCGCGCGTTCACGCGGGCGGCGGCGGCCTTCAACAGGCCCAGCGCGCGGATCTGGGCGCGCTCGAGACCGCGGCCGGAGATGGGGAAGTTCTCGACGGCACGCTGCGTCTGCGCGCGGTAGAGCGCGTCGACCGGGACGCGGACCTCACCCATCGTGTCGTGTTCGATCCGGTATTCCTGTTCAGCCATACCCCCGATTCTGGCCCCGATTCCGCTTTCCGGCCGGGTGTTGTCGCCCACCCCGGTAAGCTCGATGTGTTCTCGATCACCGCCGCCCACCACTGGCATGGAGCGAGCCTCATGGATTACGACCTCGTCGTCATCGGAGCCGGTCCCACCGGCCTCTTCGCCGCCTATTACGCGGGATTCCGCGGCCTGTCGATGGCCGTCGTCGATTCGCTGCCCGAGCCGGGCGGCCAGGTCACCGCGATGTATCCGGAGAAGATGATCTACGACGTCGGCGGGTTCCCCGCGGTCCGCGGCCGGGATCTGGTGCAGGGACTGGTGGACCAGGCCGCGCCGTGGAAACCGAACTACCTGCTCGGCCGCAAAGCGGAAAAGCTGGAGAGCGTCGACGGCGGTCTCGAACTGACCCTCGACGGCGGTGACGTGCTGCGCGCGGGCGCGGTCCTGATCACCGCGGGCATCGGCGAGTTCACGCCCCGCCCGCTGCCCGCCGGAGACGGCTGGCTCGGCCGCGGGATGGTCCATTTCGTCCCGTCGCTCGCGGCCCACGCGGGCCAGCACGTGGTCGTGGTCGGCGGCGGGGATTCGGCGTTCGACTGGTGCCTGGCGCTGCATCCGGTCGCGGCGAGCGTGACGCTCGTGCACCGCCGCGCGAAGTTCCGGGCCGCGGAGTCGATCGTGCGCCAAGTGCGGGAACTGGGCGTGCGGCTGGTCACGGACGCCGAGGTGGCCCGGTTCGTCGAAGCCCCGGACGGTTCGCTGACGGCGGTCGAGGTGACGGTGAAGGGCGGCGCGGACGAACAGCTGCGCGCGGACGCGGTGGTCGCGGCTTTGGGCTTCACCGCGGATTTGGGGCCGATCGAAAGCTGGGGACTGGAAATCGATCACCGGGCGATTTCGGTGGATTCGACGATGGCGACTGCTCGGCCGCGCGTTTACGCGGCGGGAGATGTGGCGGCGTATCCGGGGAAGGTGAAGCTGATCGCGACTGGATTCGGCGAGGCGGCTACGGCGGTGAACAACATCGCGGTGGCGTTGAATCCGGAGGCGCATTTGTTCCCCGGGCATTCGAGCAACGTCGAGTGAATCAGCCGGTTTTCTCCGCCAGCCAAGGCTGATACGCGATCGCCGAGGTGGCGATCGACGGAGCCGATCCGCACGTCGACGAGCGGTTGCCGGGGCGGCTGACCATCCCGGCCAGCACCCACCGGTCGCCGTCGCGGATCAGTTCCGGGCCGCCGGAATCGCCGTAGCACGAACCGGATCCGCCAGGGCTGTCCGTGCACAGTTCGGAGGTTCCGTCGAACGCCGCCGTGCATTTCGCGCCCGGCACCAGTTGCGTGTCGAGCTGGCGCAACGTCTTCGACACCGGGCCGCAATTCGGTGTCGCGCACGTCTGGCCCCAGCCAATTATCCGGACCGCCGTGCCCGGAGACGCCGCACTGCCGATGGCGATCGGCGCGGCTTTCACCGGCGCGGTCAGGCGGATCAAGCCGACGTCGCCCGTTTGCGTTTCGGCGTTGAAATGCGGATGCAGCACGAATTCCGCCGCTTTCGGAGTTTCCCCGCCCTCGTCCGCGTCGTTGCTGCCGACCCGCAACCCGATCGTCGCCGGATCCTTCGCGGACAGGCAATGCGCCGCGGTGACCACCCAGGTCGGCGTGATCAGCGAACCGCCGCAGAACAGCGCGCCGCCCGAGGTGTGCAGGGACACCGCGAACGGATACGGCTGGTCCGCGTCGGTCCCGCCGACGATGGCAGGCCCGGCGAACGCGCTGCCCGCGCTGAGCACGATTCCGGTGAGGACAGTCAGCACCAGCGCGAACAGCCGTTTCGACACCGGGAAACTCCTTGGCGGATCAGGGAAGCGGAGGCACCACGTGCTCGTCCTCGTCGAGGTCGAGGTTGCCGTCGAAGTTGACGGACGAGTACGCCCGCAGCTTCTCGAGCCGGTGGTAGCCGTCGATCATTCTGACCGTCCCGGACTTGGACCGCATGACGATCGACTGCGTCGTCGCGCCGCCCGCCCGGTAGTGGACGCCGCGCAGCAGGTCGCCGTCGGTGACGCCGGTCGCGCAGAAGAACACGTTGTCGCCGGTGACCAGGTCGTCGTTGAGCAGGATCCGGTCCAGGTCGTGGCCCGCGGCGAGCGCCTTCTCGCGCTCCGCGTCGTCCTTCGGCCACAGCCGGCCCTGCAGTTCGCCGCCGAGGCACTTCATCGCGCACGCGGCGATGATGCCCTCGGGCGTGCCGCCGATGCCGAGCAGCATGTCGACGCCGGTGGTCGGCCGGGCCGCGGCGATCGCGCCGGCGACGTCGCCGTCCGAGATGAACCGGATCCGGGCTCCCGCCTCGCGGACCTCCTTGACCAGCTGCTCGTGCCGCGGCCGGTCGAGGATGCAGACCGTCACGTCGCTGACGCTGGAGTTCTTCGCCTTCGCCACGCGCCGGATGTTCTCCGCGACCGGGGCGGAGATGTCCACCTTGCCCGCCGCGTCCGGGCCGACGGCCAGTTTCTCCATGTAGAACACCGCGGACGGGTCGAACATCGCCCCGCGTTCGGCGACGGCGAGCACGGCCAGCGCGTTCGGCATGCCCTTCGCCATGAGCGTGGTGCCGTCGACCGGGTCGACCGCGACGTCGCAGTCCGGGCCGTCGCCGTTGCCGACCTCTTCGCCGTTGAACAGCATTGGCGCTTCGTCCTTCTCGCCCTCGCCGATGACGACGACGCCGCGCATCGAGACGGTGGAGACGAGCTGGCGCATCGCGTCGACGGCAGCCCCGTCGCCGCCGATCTTGTCGCCTCGGCCGACCCAGCGGCCGGCCGCCATCGCGGCTGCCTCGGTCACCCGCACCAGTTCCATGGCGAGGTTGCGATCAGGCGCTTCGCGTCGGCTGCGGTCACTGGCGGTGGTCATGGTGGCCTCCCGGAACACGGTTCGTCAGCGGGTGCCCAGTCTGTCAGATCCCTGGACCACCTGACCGATTCAGCCACGCATGGTGCACGTCACTCTGTGTCGTCGTCGGTCTCGACGGAGGCCAGCGCGGCCTCGATCCGCTCGCGCGCGCCTTCCAGATGCCGCTCGCACACCTTGGCGAGCCGCTCGCCCTTCTCCCAGAGCTCCAGCGACTGCTCCAGGGAAAGCCCGCCGGCTTCCAGCTCCTTCACGACGTCGACGAGCTGATCGCGGGCCTGCTCGTAACCGAGTCCGGCGGTGTCTGCTTCGCTCACGTTCTCCGACCTTGTGGTGCCTGGGGCTGTCGGCGCAGAGTACCGCGTCCGTCGCCGGTTCCGGGGAGGCCGGAGCGGCCCCGCCGCGGGCACGCGACCACCGCGCTGGCCATCGCGTGGTCGTATCCGACGAACGCCAGCGCGAACTCCTGCCCGTCACCGTCCGCGATGGCGTCTTCGAGGTTCTCCTGCGCGCTCGCGACCCGTCGTCGGTGGCCGGTCCCTTCGGCGAACCACCAGCGGACGCCGACGTGCTCCGACGTCGCCTCGGACAGCCGCCTGAGCTGCGGAGCCAGCCCGCGCCGGGCCGCGGTGCCGCAGCCGGCGAGCAGGGCCGTCCAGCATTCGTCGGCCGCGCGGTCGGTGACCAGGGCCTGCCGCAGCAGGAGACCGGCGTCGAGCCGGGCGGCGGCGTCCACCGTGAGCGGGAGGAACGCCGGGGCCCGGTGCATCACGGCCGGTCTCCTTCGGGTACGGGGGTCGTCGGCTCGACGGATTCGGCCACCGCGTGGACCGCCCCGTCGGCGACCCGTACGCGCAGCTGCGCACCGTCCTCGATCTGGGAGACGGAGCGGAGCACGTGGAGGTTGCCTGCGGAATCGGTGAACTGGACGACGGCGTAGCCGCGCTCCATCGTGGCCGCCGGGCCGAGCGCGGCCAGCCTGCCTCGCGCGTTCGCGACTTCTGCCTGGTCCTTGGCGAGCAGGCTGAGCATCGCGCGCCGGCCGCGTTCGCGGTGCCTCTCGACGTCGCTGAGCCTGCGCTCGATCGGACCCAGCGGATCGGCCAGCGACGGACGGCTCCGCAACTGGGTCAGCAGCCGCGTTTCGCGATCGACCCAGCCGTGCAGCGCGCGCCGGCCGCGGTCGCGCATCTGCCGCACGCGCGCGGTTTCCTCGCGGACGTCCGGCACGATGCGCTTGCTCGCGTCTGTCGGCGTGGAACAGCGCAGGTCGGCGACGTGGTCGAGCAGGGGCGTGTCCGGCTCGTGGCCGATGGCGCTGACGATCGGCGTGCCCGCGGCCGCGACCGCCCGGCACAACGCTTCGTCGGAGAACGGCAGCAAATCCTCGACACTGCCGCCGCCGCGGGCGATGACGATCACGTCGACGTCCGGATCTTTGTCCAATATGGACAGTGCGCGGAGGATCTGCGGCACGGCCTGCGAACCCTGCACGGCGGTGTTCAGCACCTTGAACAACACGTGCGGCCAGCGCGCTTGCGCGTTCGCCAGCACGTCCCGCTCGGCCGCCGACGCGCGTCCGGTGATCAGCCCGATTCCCTTGGGCAGAAAGGGAATCGGCCGCTTCCGCTCGCGCGCGAACATGCCCTCGGCGGCCAGCAGCTTGCGCAGCCGTTCGATCCGCGCGAGCAGTTCGCCGATGCCGACCGCGCGGATCTGGTCCGCGCGAAGACTGAGAGTGCCGCGGCCGAAGAAGAACGACGGCTTGGCGTGGATGACGACCCGGTCGCCTTCGCGCAGCGGTGTCGGCAGTTCGCGCACCAG
Organism: Amycolatopsis sp. AA4; assembly: GCF_002796545.1. Classification (GTDB taxonomy): domain Bacteria; phylum Actinomycetota; class Actinomycetes; order Mycobacteriales; family Pseudonocardiaceae; genus Amycolatopsis. Next base: position 7,114,212 of record NZ_CP024894.1, on the reverse strand, counting down.
CCACATCGGACATGTCACGGACATCGAGACGTCCGCCGACGGGTCGCGCAGGGTCAGGAACGCGGTCTGCGTGCCGGGCCGCGCGTTCATCTGCGTGACCTGGCCTTCGACCCAGACGTCGCCGAGCCGGTGGATCCAGTCGCCGATTTTGCGCGCGACGGTGCGGACCGGCCACGGATTCTCCGCGCTGGTGGCGGGGTCGTTGCTCACTGGCCTTCCGCGGGGTTGCCCGGCTGTTCCTCGGCCTTGCGCGCATTGCCGATCCGCCGCGCGAGCATGCCGACGAACGACGCGCGGTCGGCGTTGGCCTTCTCGTACTCCAGCAGTTCTTCCAGTTGCGGCACGGTCAGCCGGCGCAGCCGGGCGCGCAACTGCGGCAGCGTCAGCTCGTCGTAATTGCCCAGGCCAGCCGGGCCGGAGCTGTCGTTCTCGCCGTCCGGGTGCTCCTCGCCGAGCGCGCGGGTCTCCTCGACCCACGGATCGTCGATGGTCTCCGGCGGCTCCACGCGGTGCCCGTTGGTGCGCGGCTCGGGCAGGTCGTCGACCGGCACGAGCGTGGGCCGGGACGGGGTGAATTCGGGCTCGGCGTCCTCGTCGAATGTGGCCCAGCTGGGCGTGTCCTCGACGGGTCGCAGCATCGACAGCGCGTCGTCGCCCTTGATGGCCAGCTCGGTGACCTGCTGCTGAACGCGCATGGACAGCTGCAGCACCTGGCTCACGACGGTGACCGGCAGGCCGGTGAGCTGCTTCGGGAGCTCACGAACCCGCTCGGCGGTGGTGACGGCGAGGCCCGCGGCGACCCGGAGGGGGAGCGGGAGTGGCTTCATGGGTCCAGCGTGCCGTATCAGGGCTGTTCTGCCCAACCGAACGGGTGGCCAGGGGCGCCGGACGTGACGCCCGGCACAGCCTGAATGGCCGCCGCCATCATCCGAACGAGGACTTCAACCCCGGATCCGCGCTGCCCGTACCCTGGAGGCATGACTTCTGCGAGTCCCGGAACCGAACCCGCCGGTACCCCGACGATCTCCCGGTCCGGCGCCGCCAAACGCGTGCTGCTCGCGAAGCCGCGCGGGTACTGCGCCGGCGTTGACCGCGCGGTCGTCGCCGTCGAGAAGGCGCTCGAGCTGTACGGGCCGCCGGTGTACGTGCGCAAGGAAATCGTGCACAACCGGCACGTCGTCGACACCCTGCGCGAACGCGGCGTGATTTTCGTCGACGAGACCTCCGAGGTGCCCGAGGGCGCGCTCGTGGTGTTCTCGGCGCACGGCGTCTCGCCCGCGGTGCACGCCGAGGCCGCGGAGCGGAACCTGCGCACCATCGACGCGACCTGCCCGCTGGTCACCAAGGTGCACAAAGAGGTCAACCGCTTCGCCAAGGACGATTACGACATCCTCCTCATCGGTCACGAGGGCCACGAGGAGGTCGAGGGCACGGCCGGCGAGGCTCCGGACAAGGTGCAGCTGGTCGACAAGCCCGAGGACGTGGACAAGGTCGACGTGCGCGATCCGTCGAAGGTGATCTGGCTGTCGCAGACCACCCTGTCGGTGGACGAGACGATGGAACGCGTCGACCAGCTGCGCGACCGCTTCCCGACCTTGTCCGACCCGCCCAGCGACGACATCTGTTACGCCACCACCAACCGCCAGGTCGCGGTCAAGGCGATGGCCCCGGAGTGCGACCTGGTGCTGGTCGTGGGCTCGAAGAACTCGTCCAACTCGAAGCGGCTGGTGGAGGTCGCGCTGAAGGCCGGAGCGTCGGCTTCGCACCTGATCGACTTCGCGTCGGAGGTCGACGAGGCGTGGCTGGAAGGCGTCTCGACCGTCGGCGTGACGTCCGGGGCCTCTGTGCCCGACGTGCTGGTGATGGACCTGCTGAAGTGGCTCGCCGAGCGCGGGTACGGACAGGTGGACGAGGTGACGACGGCGAACGAGAAGATCGCGTTCGCGTTGCCTAAGGAGCTTCGGAAGGCTGTTAAGTCGGAGTCGTGAGGCGGCCTGTTGCCGCTTGGTTGGTTGCGGTCGGGGTCGGGGAAGTGGGCATGCGAAGTCGTGAGAGCTGGGCCGCGTTCCGACGGGAGAACTCCCGCGATGCTTGGCGGCGGCGTGAATGTTTGCCGCAGGGCGGCGCGCTCGTTCGTGCTGAGTCACGGATCGGGGAGGGAATCCCTTTAGCTGCAACGAAAAGGCCGCCGATCCCGGCGAGGGGATTGGCGGCCTTTGTCGTTTGCTTTGTGCTGGCCGATTCCTGGGTGCCTTGCGCGGCGGGTCGGCCTGCGTCGCGTAGCCGATACCTGCGCGCCTTGCGTGGTCGGGCAGTCCGTGTCGCGTTGGCGGAGTCCTGCATGCCTTGCTTGGTCGGTCAGGCCCTGCCGTGTCGTCCAGCTCCGGCGTACCTTGCGTGGTCGGTCGTCCGGCTCCTGCGTACCGTGCGTGCTCCGGCAGCCCGCGTCGTGTGGTCCAGTTCTGGTGCGCCTTGCTGGCTCGGTCAACCCGCGTCGCGTCGGCCAGTCCCGGCCTGCGCCCGCGGTCAGCCCTCGTCTTCCCAAGGACGCTGGCGGCGCGGCGGTTCCCGTCGAGGCGGACGCGGACGCCCGGGCGGCGGCTCGTCCCCGCGCGGCCGACGACGCGGCGGCGGTGCATCACCCCGCGGGTCACGACGGCGCGGATCGCCCTCCGGCGGCCGGGGGCGACGACCTTCCGGCGGCGGCTTGCGGCCGCCGCGCGGTGCGTTCGGATCCATCGGCTCGCGCCGAGGACGGGCACCTGGGTCGGCAGGCGGCCGCGGACGACGCGGCGGCGGAGCGTCGAGATCCCGATCCCGCGGCGGGCGGCGACGGTTGCCCGGAGGCGGCGTCTGTCCGGATTGCCTGGCGCGATCGGCAGGCGGCCGCGAGCGCGGACGGCTGGCGGATTTGTCGTCGTCCTCGTCCCGAACGCGCGGAGCCTTGCCGTCCTTGATCTTGACCGGTGCGTCCGGGTCGCGTTCGCGGTAGATCCGGAAGAAGCCGAACAGCAGCGTGACGCCGGTGGTGACCGCCATCGTCGGGAAGCCCTTGATCAGCGGCGTCCCGATGTTGAGCAGCTTCGACAGAGTGTCGCTGGCCTCCGGACCCCCGCCGGTCAGCAGCACCACGCCCGGCACGGTGACGGCGAGCACGAGCGGCGGCTGCACCATCGGACCGAACAGTCCGCGTCTTTGCACCGCGCCGACCGCGATCACGGCCCCGAGGAAGTAGCCCGCTTTGAAAACAAACCCGAGGCTGCCGGAGGACTTCTCGTCGATGATGGCGCCGAGCACTGCCAAGCCGAAGCCCACGAGCACGGCCGCCCACCAGGGCAGGCCGCGCCTCGTGCCGACGACGAGACGCTCGTCCCACGGCACGGGGGCGTCATCGGCATCAGGATCGCTCTGGCGATCGCGTATCGCGGTCACGAGGCACACCGTAGCCCGTACTTGTCACGATCTTGTTGGCACTGCCGAGGACAGCATGAAGCAGCCACTCGACCGCATGACATTTCTTTCGGTCGAGCGGTACCCGCGATACGGCCTGTCCGTACCGCTCCGTCAGGCGGGGAACCAGTGGGCCAGACCTCTGACCAGCGGTGATACCGACGGTATGGTCTGACCGCCCGTTTCCCGGCCCCGCGCTGACCCCAGGCTATGCCACCGGCCGGCAACCGCAACGGCGGCGCCGCCGGTCCCGTTCCGGAACATTCGCCGTTCTGGAACTTGACCAGGAATTGACGTTCCCGTGAGCCGCCTGAGCGCCCGGATCCTGCCCGCGCGACGTCGCAACCCTGCCCTTTCGCCCGCCGCGGCGCAGTGTCCAACCTGGACTTGCCCGTTCGTTCCGGGCAATCCGGACTCCGGTCACGCCCGGCCGATCCGCATCGCAGGACCAGCCGTGAGCCGCCTTCGACCCGTCGGCATGGGCGGGCCTCTCTCACGCGGAACGTGCATAGGCACGCGGACCCAGCCGACCGTCCTCGACCGCGTCCGACGCGTGATCGCGGATTGCCGCTCGCCGGGACGGCGTTCAGCCGACCGCCGGGGCGCGTCACCGCGAGGCACTGCCGCTCACGGCAGCGTCCGAGCGACACCGTGCGCTCCCTGCGCGAGACACAGCACCCGAGCCAGATTCGCGCCAGGACGCCCAGCCGATCGCGCCGACGGGCTCGCTCCTGCCTGAACACGCCGAACCCGATCGCGCCGCCGAACCTCGCCTCACCGGCTCGCGCCGCCCAGAGCTTCAACGCCGCCTGGCCGCACTGCCGTAGCTTGCTCCGCCCGGCCGCGCTGCAAGGCTGGGTCCGCCCGACCATGCAGCCGAGACTCATTCCGTCGAGGCTCACTCCGCCAGGCGTCGCTACCGGACTCGCTTGGCCCGACCGCGTCGCACGGCTCGTTCCGCCACGCCTCGCCGCCGGACCTCACGCCGCCGAGCTCCCGTTGCCGAGGCTCACTCCACCAGGCTGCGCCGACGTGGCGTCCTCGGCCGGGCTGAGGCTCGCTCCTCCGGATCGCACCCCGGGCCTCGCTCCGCCAAATCGGTGCTGCAGGGCACCTTCCGCCGAAGCGTGTCCGCCTAGGACCGCACCGACAAACCCGTGCGCCCGTCGCCGCCAAACCGCGACACCACGCTCGCGCCCGCCAACCGCGTGGACCGAACCTCTAGGCCGGGAAACGTCGCTCTGCCCAACACCACCGCCAGGCTTCAAGCATCGGCTCGCATCCCGCTATCCGGAGGCAGCTGTCCTAACGTCAGCAACTGCGCCGCCGGAGCCGTCCCGCAACGGCACACCGTCGATCGTCCGATCGCGACCGTCGAGCGCTCGGCCATCACGCCGCGACCTCAACCAGCTGTCACCTCGTCTCCCTTCCGTAGCTGTGGCACCGGTGCCGGACTGCCCGACGCGTCGGTGAGCGGCGCGACCGTCGCGCGGAACGACTCCAGTGCCTCGAGTTCCCGGCGGCGGGCCGAGACGAAGCGCTGCAGATGCGTGGTGGACAGGTTCAGCGCTTCGACCGCATTGCCCGCGGCCCGGTGCGCGGCGGCGGCGCCCGCGCGCACCTGTTCGACGTCCTCGACGAGCGCCCGGTCGCTGGCGGCGAACAGCGCCGCCGACGCGAGCACCCCGAATCCCGTGGGGCCGCACAGGAACACGCGGCGGTCGATCAGCCAGCGCAGCAGTTCGGGATCGGTGTCGAGAGCGGCGACCACGGCCGCGTCGGACGGGACGAACATGATGGTGCCGTAAATCGCGTCCGCCCAGCGCTGGTAGCCCTTGCCCGCCAGCTCCGCCGCGCGGGAGCGCAGCTGCCGGACGTGGACGCGCAGCGCGTCGAGCCGTTCTTCCGGGTCGTCGGTCTCGACCGCCTCCGCCCAGATGGCCATGCTCGCCTTCGCGTCGACCGGTACCGCTCGGCCGCCGCCGACATTCAGCACCAGGTCGGGTTTCGCGCTTCCGCCGCCGCCCAGATCGGTCTGCAGGGTGAAGTGCAGTCCCTCCCGCAGTCCGAGTGCGCGCGCGGTCTCCACGAGCACCTGTTCGCCGAGTTCGCCGCGCCCGTGGATCGACGCGAACGCCACCTCATACCGCCGCAGCGCGAGTTGCTGCTGGTCGCCTTTCGCGCGCTCCGCCGCCACGAGTCGCGCGGCCGCGTCGGCGCGGCGCATCCCGTCGTTGTACAGCCGCCACAGCGCGACTACCGCGACGCACAGGAGCAGCGCGAGCACGACGGCCGCGGTGGTGATCACCGTCTCCACCCGGTCCTCCTCTCCGTCGGGTCCGGCGGGTGTCCGGACGCGAGACATCATGGCGGACGGCACCGACAAAAACCGGCACCCGCGGTCGCGCTGCGTAGCTGACCTGCGACTTTCCAGATCCGGGGCTGGGCGTGTCCGCGGCGGACCTGATCGGCTTCGTACACACGTTCGAGTGGGGTACCGGCGTGCCTCCCGGATTTCGTCGGGGTCTGCTCCTAACGTGGTCGCCGTGAGAGTCCTCCATACCTCTGATTGGCACATCGGCCGCACGTTCCACGGCGCCGATCTGCTTACCGAACAGGAGGCCGCCCTCACGCACATCGCCGAACTCGTCGACCGCGAGTCGGTCGACGTCGTGGTGGTGGCCGGTGACATCTACGACCGAGCGGTGCCGTCCGCGGAGGCTGTCCGCGTCGCCACGGCCGCGATGACCCGGATCCGCCGGGCCGGCGCGGAACTCGTGGTCACGCCGGGCAACCACGATTCGGCCGCGCGCCTCGGCGCGTTCGCCGAATTCGCGGCGGCGGGCGGGCTGCACGTCCGCGCGACCGTCGAAGGCATCGCGGAACCCGTTGTGCTGCAGGACGAACACGGACCGGTCGCGTTCTACGGCATCCCGTATCTCGAACCCGAGCCGTCGCGGCACGCGTTGGGCGTGCCGGAGGCGCGCGGCCACACCGGCGTGCTCGGCGAGGCGATGCGGCGGGTGCGGGACGACTTGGCCAGTCGTCCGGGCACCCGATCTGTCGTGCTGGCACACGCTTTCGTCACCGGCGGCGAGGCCAGCGAATCGGAACGCACCATCGCGGTGGGCGGAGTCGAGCAGGTTCCCGGTTCAGTGTTCGACGGCGTGGACTATGTCGCGCTCGGGCACTTGCACGGGCCGCAGACGCTCGCGGAACATCTCCGGTACTCCGGAAGTCCGCTAGCGTATTCGTTTTCCGAAGCGCGGCAACGGAAATCGGTATGGTTCGTGGATCTCGACGCCTCAGGTCTGGCCGAGGTTCGCCGACACGAGCTGCCGGTGCCGCGTCCGCTCGCGACGCTGTCCGGCGAACTCGCCGCTTTGCTCGAGGACCCGGAACACGAGCAATGGCGCGAGCATTTCCTGTCGATCACCGTCACGGATCGAGTCCGTCCAATCGATGCGATGCGGTTGCTGCAGGAGCGTTTTCCCTATGCGGTGCACATGGATTGGCGGCCCGACGGCGGCGTCGCCGGCACCGAACTGAAGTACGCCGAAGCGGTGCGCGGGCGCAGTGACATCGAGATCGCGCGCAGTTTCCTCGACGACTGCCGCGGCGCTCCGCCCACCGAACGCGAGGAGCGGCTCGTGCACCTGGCGCTCGAAGCGGCGAACCGGGCGGCGGTGGAGAAGCTGTGAGACTGCATCTGCTGGAGGTGGAAGCCTTCGGCCCCTACGCGGGGCGGGAGGTGGTGGACTTCGACGCCCTTGGCACCGATGGTCTCTTCCTTCTCCACGGCGACACCGGCGCGGGCAAGACCACGCTGCTCGACGCGATCGCGTTCGCGTTGTTCGGCGTGGTGCCTGGCGCGCGCGGCGACGTCAAGCGGTTGCGCTGCGATCTCGCCGAACCGGATCGGCAGACGGAGGTCGTGCTGGAGCTGACCGTGCAGGGTCAGCGGCTGCGGATCGTGCGCAGCCCGGAGTACCAGCGGCCGAAGAAGCGCGGGGACGGATTCACCACGCAGCAGGCCCGGGTTTCGCTGACCTGGGTCGGCGAACCGCCCGCCGGGCTGCCGCCGGACGGGAGCATCCGCATCGACGAGGTGGCGCGCACCGTCGAGCGGCTGCTGGGCATGACGGCGCCGCAGTTCTTCCAGGTGGTGCTGCTGCCGCAAGGAGAATTCGCGAAGTTCCTGCGCAGCGATACCACGGAGCGCGAGAAGCTGCTGGAGCGGCTTTTCGGCACCGAGCGGTTCTCCGACGTCGAACGCTGGTTCGCCGACCTTCGTGCGGAACGCGGCCGTGCGCTGGAAAAGCGGCAGCAGGAGGTTCGTGAGCTGCTCGCCCGATACGCCCAGGAAGCGCAGCAGGAGCCGCCGGAGGACGGACAGCCGGAGTGGGTCGAGGCTGTCCTGACGGAGGTCGCTGCCCGGGCCGAGGCGGCGGAAACCGAAGCGGCGCAAGCACGTTCGGCGGCGAAGTCCGCTGAGGTCGCGTTGCGCGAGGCGGAAGAGGACGCGGAGAAGATCCGCCGGGTCCGCACCGCGCACACCCGGCTGACGCAGGTCGCCGAGCAGGCAGCCGAACGTGCCGAGTGGACGGAAGAGATCGCGGCGGCTCGGCGCGCTGCCGCGGTGGTTCCCGAAACCGAGCTGATGGACCGGCGCACGGGCGAACTCGGTGACGCCCAAGTGCTGGTGGCGGACCGGATCCGAGACCTCGCCGATCTCGGTTTCGATGCGGTCGGGCTCTCCGTCGCCGATCTTCGCGAGCGCGCTGGCTCCGTTCGCGAGGAAGCCGGTGCTCTCGCCGAGCTGGCGGCGGAAGCCAACCAGCAGAAGAGCGACGAACAGCGCCGTGCGGAGCGGCGGAAAGTCGCAGAGAATGCCGCTGAGCAAGTTGCCGGGCTCGCGGAGCGGTTGGCCGAGTTGCCCGGTCTGCTCGCCGCTGCGCGTAGCGAAGCGACGGTGGCGGGAGAAGCAGCGGCGAAGCTGGACGGCGCGAAGTCCCGCGTCGAAGAGCTGACGGCGCTCACTCGTGCGGCCGAGGAACTGCCGCCGGCTGAAGCGAGGGTCGCGCGCGGCGAAGCGAAACTGCGCGAAGTGGTCGACGAGCACCAGGCGGCTCGGCAACGTCGGCTCGATCTCCGCGAACGGCGTCTCGACGGCATGGCCGCAGAGCTGGCTGCTGGTTTGGCTGATGGAACGGCGTGTCCGGTCTGCGGGTCGGCCGAGCATCCGGCACCGGCCAACCATGACGCGCCGCTGGTGGACGCGGCCGAAGAACGCGCTGCCGAAGAAGCCGAGCAGACGGCCGCGGCGTTGCGTCAGCGAGTGGTGTCCGCGTTGGGGGAGGCCAAGGCGCGGGTGGTCTCCTTGCGCGAACGTCTGGACGGACGCACCGCGGAGGAGATCGCGACCGCGCTGACCGAGGCCCGGACGGTCGTCTCGGAACTCTCCGGAAAGGCGCAGCGCAAGGACCAGCTGAACGCGAAGGTCGCCGAGTTGGAGCGCGGTGCCGAGCAGGTGGCCGAGCAGCGTCGCCTCGCCGAGCAGACGGTCACCGAGGCGACCAGCGAGATCCGTGCGTTGGACGAGCGGATGGCCGAGCGCGAGCAGCGGCTGGCCGCGGGCAGGGGAGAATTCCCGGACGTTCCCGCTCGACGGCAGCACCTGCTCACGTTCGCCGGTGCGCTCGACTTGGCAGCCGAGGCACACGCTGCGGTGTCCGGAGCGGAGGCCCGGCTCGCGGAGCAACGGGATCTGGTGGAAATCTCGTTGCACGCCAAGGGGTTCTCGACCCTGGAGGAAATGCGCGCCGCCGTCCGGACCGACGAGCAGATCACCAAGCTCGAACAGGGTCTCGCAGAGGCGGACGCGATGGCCGCCGGTGCGCGGGAGATGCTCGCGCAACCGGAACTGTTCGGGATCTCTCCGGACGACACGGTGGACGTCGCGCCGCTGGCCGAGCGGGCGAAGGAGACGCGGGCTCGCGCGGAGACGGCTTTCGCCGCGCAGCAAGCGGTTTCGGCGCAGCACCGCGAACTGGTGAAACTCGCCGGACGATTGAGTAAAGCGCTGTCGGAGCTGGAGCCGTTGGAGGAGGAGTACGCCGAACTCCGGGCACTGTCCGAAGTGGTCAACGGGCGAGGGCAGAACGCGCGGAAGATGTCGTTGCGCTCGTACGTGCTGGCGGCTCGACTGGAAGAGGTCGCGCTCGCGGCGACCGCGCGCCTGCGGACCATGAGCCAGGGCCGCTACTCGTTCGTGCACTCGGACGCGGCCGGTGCGCGTGGCACGAGGGGCGGCCTCGGCCTCGACGTGCTGGACGACTACTCCGGCACGGTGCGCCCAGCGAAAACGCTGTCGGGCGGTGAGTCGTTCCTCGCGTCGCTGTCGCTCGCGCTGGGCCTGGCCGACGTCGTGGCAGGCGAAACCGGCGGCGCGCTGCTCGACACCCTCTTCGTGGACGAGGGTTTCGGCACGCTGGACGCCGAAACGCTGGACGTGGTGATGAACATCCTCGACGAACTCCGCGCCGGCGGTCGCGTGGTGGGCTTGGTGTCGCACGTCGAGGAACTCCGCCAGCGCATCCCCACGCGGCTGCGGGTGCGGAAATCCCGCACCGGGTCGAGAGTGGAGTTGCAGATGGCGTGACGAGAACAGGCTGAGCCTGAATCGGGCGACGGCGGTGAGTTATGCGCCGAGGCACGGCTGGGCTGGCTGCGTGGTTGGACGGCCGGATAGCTGGCCAAACCGCGGGACGCAGGCGAGCAGTCCTGGCGTGAGCAGTTCCACGACGCCCCGGCGCTGCTGGAACTGCCGACCGACCGGCTGCGTTCGCCCGCCGGGTCTTTCCGCGGCAATGGCCATTCCTTCCGCCTGCCCGCCGCCGACCTCACCTGGCTGGCTCGTGTCTGGGGCGGCCGCGGGTTTGGCTGGAGGCGGCGACCGGGCGGCTGGGCGGGAAGCGGGTGCGCCGCAAGCTCGCAATGCGGTGGCGGCTGGCTGGTCGCGGAGGGCTAAGGCCCCAGCAAGTCGCGCGGTGAGGCTGGAGTGGTGAGGCATTGTCTGGCTGCGCACCGCCTGGTCGCGGTCGGACCGTGTCTGGTGCGGTGGGGCGTTGTGTGGCTGTGCACGCGCCTAGTCGCAGCCGGGTCACGGCTGGTGCGGTGAGGCGCTGTGTGGCTGCGCACCGCCTGGTCGCGGTCGGACCGTGTCTGGTGCGGTGGGGCGTTGTGTGGCTGTGCACCCGCCTGGTCGCGGTCGGACCGTGTCTGGTGCGGTGAGGCGTTGCGTGGCTGCGCACCCGCCTGGTCGCGGCCGGGTCACGCTTGGTGCGGTGCGGCATTGTGTGGTTGCGCGCCCGTCTGGTCGCGGCCCGGCCACGGCTGGCTGGTGCGGTGAGGCGCTGTGTGGCTGTGCACGCTCCTGGTCGCGGCCGGGTCACGGCTGGTGCGTTGCGGCGTTGCGTGGCTGCACACCCGCCTGGCCGCGGCCAGGCCGCGACTCGTGCGTTGAGGCGGCGAGGTTGCTCACTCGCCGTCGGTTCGGCAGGGGTTGCCTAGCTGCGACCGGTGGGTGCTGAGTCGGCGGCGGCGAGTCCGCTACCGGCTCGGCTGGCAGCGGTGCGGGCAAGCGCGACGGCAGGGGCTGCGGTGCCCAAAGGTTAGCCGGGCATCTCAAGCTGGTGAGCTGGCTGCTTCCGAAACGCTTGCCGCTTCGGAAGCAGCCAACCCAACCCAGGCCGCGACCCTCAGGCGGACTCTTCGTGGTGCAGAAGCCACCGCTTAGCGTCCACGCCCCAACGGAAGTTGCCGATCGCTCCGCCAGTCCGCACGACCCGGTGGCAAGGCACGAACAGCGCCGCCGCGTTGCGGGCGCACGCGGTTGCTGCGGCGCGGACCGCTGAGGGGTTGCCGGAGAGGGTGGCGTATTCCGCGTAGCTCACTGGGCTGCCGGGCGGGACTTTGCGCAGCATCTCCCACGCGTGCTCGCGGAACGGGCCCGACCGTTGCCGTACCTCGATGTCGGCGACGGCGTTCAAATCGCCGCCGTGGTAGCGGCGGATCGCGGTCGTCACCGGGCCCAGGTCGCGGCGTTCGGTCAGGGTCGTCGGGGCCAGGGACGGCGAGATGAGCGGCGTCAGCTCGGCGACGTCACCGGTCCAGCCGGAGGCCAGTACGGCGCCGTCGCCTGTCACTACTGCGGTGAACGGGCCGATTTTGGTGTCCAAAGTGGACCAGAAGGCGGTGGGCACGGGGGGAAGTCTCCTCAATCGGTCGGGGAACTGAGATACCGGCTGGCGTACGAACTCCACGGCTGCCAGCCGCGGGCGGACGTCGTCAGGTCGATGCCCAGCTCGGCCGCTCCTCGGCGGACGGCTGGGTCTGCGGACAACAGGACGTCGGGCGCGCCGAGCAGGCGCATTACGACGTAGTCAGCGGTGGCGGGATCGACGCCGGTCGCGAGCATCTCCGCGCGCAGTTCGTCGGCGTCCCGGCCCACGTGCAGGTCCGGTTCTCCGGCGACGATCGCCGCGGCGACCTTCTCGACCAGCGGTTTCACGTCCGCCTCGGCGATGGCGGACGGGGTCGGGAAGAGCGTCGTCAGGGTGTCCATCGGCGGGTCGGCGGGCGGAACGGGCTCGCCGAGCTTGACGACGTCGGCCACGTCCTCGCCGAGCAGGGCGCGGAGCAGGACCTCCGGGCCGTCGACCGCGCCGGGTACGCGGATGCCGGGGACGGCGGCGACCAGCGGGGCCAGCGCCTGGTCGGCGGAGAGCACGCGCGAGACGGCTTCCGGGTCGGCGTCCAGATCCAACAGCCGTCGCACCCGGCTGACGGCGCTGCTCAGGTCGCGCAGGTCCGAAAGTGCCAGGTCGCACTGCACGTGGCCAGCGCGCGGGCTGACCCACACCGAACCGGGGCCGTGGGGCAGTCGCAGGGTGCGGCCGTAGCCGTCCTCCGAAACAGCTTCGATGCCTGGCAACGCCCGGGAGGCGTGGTAGTTCAGCACACCCGCGGCGTCGAACGGGGCACGGAACGGCAGGCGAAGGCTGAGTCGCGTCGCACCGCTGGGTTCGTTGCGGTTTCCACGACGCAGCGACGCTGCGCGGAGCTGTGACGGCGTCGTCGCGAACACCTCGCGGATCGTCTCGTTGAACTGCCGGATGCTGGAGAACCCGGCGGCGAACGCGACGTCCGTGAGCGGCAGCTGCGACATCTCGATCAACAGCCGTGCCGAGTGCGCGCGGTGGGCTCGGGCGAGGCGGATCGGCCCCGCGCCCAGCTCGGCCGTCAAAACGCGGCCGAGCTGGCGTTCCGAGTAGCCGAGCTGACGGGCCAGACCGGGTACGCCTTCGCGCTCGACCAGGCCGTCCGAGATCAGTCGCATCGCGCGGGCGGCCAGGTCGGCGCGCACGTTCCAGTCCGGCGAACCCGGGACCGCGTCCGGCAGGCAGCGGCGGCACGCGCGGAAACCGCTGGCCTGCGCGGCTGCCGACGTGGGGTAGAAGCGGACGTTCTGTGCCTTCGGGGTGAGCGCCGGGCAGGACGGGCGGCAGTAGATGCCCGTCGTGCGCACCGCCATGATGAACTGGCCGTCGAACCGCTGGTCGCGGGCGGTCACCGCGCGGTAGCAGCGCTCGGTGTCGCGCCAGATCGGGATGGTCGAGGTAGCCATGTCGTCGATGATGCCAGCAGGTGAGAGCCCTGACTGGCGGAAAACCGACACGACGTTACCGGGTCGGCGGGGGTCCGCGCGCAGCACGTAGACTTACCGGTCGTGAGTCTCACCCTCGGTATCGTCGGCCTGCCCAACGTCGGCAAGTCCACCCTGTTCAACGCGCTGACGCGCAACGACGTGCTCGCCGCGAACTACCCGTTCGCCACGATCGAGCCCAACGTCGGCGTCGTGCCGCTGCCGGACCCGCGGCTGGACAAGCTGGCCGAGATCTTCTCGTCGGAGAAGACCGTGCCCGCCGTGGTGTCCTTTGTGGACATCGCGGGCATCGTGAAGGGCGCGTCCGAGGGCGCGGGGCTCGGCAACAAGTTCCTCGCGAACATCCGCGAGGCCAACGCGATCTGCCAGGTCATCCGCGTGTTCGACGACCCGGACGTCGTGCACGTCGACGGCCGGATCGACCCGATGTCCGACATCGAGACGATCAACACCGAGCTGATCCTCGCTGACCTGCAGACCCTCGAGAAGGCGTTGCCGCGGCTGGAGAAAGAGGCGCGCACCAAGAAGGAAGCGCGGCCGGCGCTCGAAAACGCCCAGAAGGCCAAGGAAATCCTCGACTCCGGGCGCACGCTGTTCCAGGCGCAGAAGGACATCGACGGCGAGGCGCTGCGCGAGCTGAGCCTGCTCACCACGAAGCCGTTCCTGTACGTCTTCAACGCCGACGAGGCCGTGCTCACCGACGAGGCGCGCCGCGAGGAGCTGGCGAAGCTCGTCGCCCCGGCGGACGCGGTGTTCCTGGACGCGAAGGTCGAGGCCGAGCTGCTGGAGCTGGACGACGAGGAGTCCGTGCGCGAGCTGCTCGAGTCCGTCGGCCAGCTGGAGCCGGGCCTGCACGCGCTGGCCCGCGCCGGTTTCCACACGCTCGGCCTGCAGACGTACCTCACGGCCGGTCCGAAGGAATCCCGCGCCTGGACGATCCCGCAGGGCGCGACCGCCCCGCAGGCCGCCGGCGTCATCCACACGGACTTCGAACGCGGCTTCATCAAGGCCGAGGTCGTGTCGTTCGAGGACCTGGTCGAGGCGGGCTCGATGGCGGCCGCGCGCTCGGCGGGCAAGGTTCGCATGGAGGGCAAGGACTACGTGATGGCCGACGGCGACGTCGTGGAGTTCCGCTTCAACGTCTGACGACCGCCGAACGGGCTGGGGAAGCTCGGGCCGCTCCGTGGTCCCCGGGCCACGAGGTTTCAGTGTTGCTGCGCAACGGATTCGACATCGGCGACAGCGACCTCGAATACTGCGCTTTGGTCCGCGAACCCTCGCCTCGTGGTGAGCGCGCCGATCTGGCGTTGAGTCAGCACTGATCCATTTCGGGGACGAACCGGTGCTGATCCGAAACGAACCCAGCTACGACGACGCCGTGCTCGCCGACGGGATCGTGCGCGAGGTCGTCGCGGGGTTCCTCGATTGCTGACGCACCGGCCTCGGCAGGACGGGAGCCCCGCCGAGGCCGGAGACCAAGGGGTTCAGTTCAGCTCGGCGGCGCTCGAAACAACCACGCCGTACAGATCCCCGATGGTCGCCAACGCGCTGCGGTGCAGCTGCTCGGCGCTGACTTCCCCGTCCGGACCCGGCAACGGCCGCGTGGCGCAGGCGTCGGCGACGACGGTGGGGTGGTTGCCGCGCAGGAAGGCGCCTTCGGTGGTGAACGTGACGCACATGTTGGTCATGAACCCGGCGATCACCACGTTCTCGTGCCCGGCCGCGTCGACCTTCGCGCCCAGGTCGGTGTTCACGAACGAGTTCGGCGCGCCCTTGACGACGACCGGTTCGCCGTCGAGCGGGGCGACGTCCGGGTGGATGCTGCCGATCTCGGCTCGGATGTCGTACGGCGTGCCCTCGCCGCCGTCGTTGACGACGTGGATCACTGTCGCTCCGGCGGCGCGGGCCTTGGCCAGCAAGCCTTGAGCCGCGGTCAGGGCCGGGCGCCAGCCGTCCAGTTCCATGACGCCGCGGGTGTAGGTGTTCTGGTAGTCGACCAGGATCAGGGTCGCGTCGGCCAGCATTGCCGGGGTCTGGTCGAGACCGTTCAGTTCCCGCAGCGTTTTCCGTGCCATGGTGGGGTTTCCTCTCGTTTCCGTTCTGCCCGATCGACGCTAGACTCGGTCCCGGATGTCGGCAATGACATGCGAAGCGCAGAAACCGACATGGGGGAGCGCGATGAAGAGACGGGTGGTCGTGGTCCTGTTCGACCGCATCGACCTGCTCGACGTGACCGGTCCCGCCGAGGTGTTTTCGTTGCTGCAGCGGGAAATGGACCGTCCGACGGGCTACGAGGTGGTGCTCGCGGCCGAGACGCTGGACCCGGTGACCACCTCGGCCGGGGTGCGGGTCCTGCCGGACGTCACGTTCGCGCAGCTGGCGAGGAAGCCGATCGACACCCTGATCGTGCCTGGTGCGGTGACGACGGGGGCGAAAGGGGAGATCGTCGCGCGGTGCGACCCGGCGGTGGTCGAGGAGGTGCGCCGCCTGGCTGGGCGGACGCGGCGGGTGGCGTCCGTCTGCGTCGGCGCGCACCTCCTCGCGGCGGCGGGGCTGCTCGACGGCAAACGGGCCACCACGCACTGGTCGACGGCCCGGCAGCTCGCCGCCGAGCATCCGGAGGTGACCGTCGACGCGGACCCGATCTTCATCCGCGACGGTTCCGTGTGGACGGGCGCCGGGCTGAGCGCGTGCCTGGATCTCGCGCTGGCGCTGGTGGCCGATGATTTCGGTCCGGAACTGGCCTCGCGGGTGGCTCGTCAGCTGGTGATGTTCCTGCGGCGGCCGGGCGGGCAGAGCCAGTTCAGTGTGTCGCTGGAGCCCGCGTCCGCGACCCGGCGGGTGGACGAGCTGCGGCAGTACATCGCGGCTCACCTGGCGGAGCCGCTGACGGTGTCCGAGCTGGCCGCGCACGCGCATGTCACGGACCGGCAGATCACGCGCGTCTTCAAGGCGGAGTTGGGGATGACGCCTGCCGCCTACGTCGAACACGCGCGCGTCGAGGCGGCGAGGCATCGGCTGGAGACGACGGATGAAACTCTGCCGAGAATTGCCCGGAACTGCGGATTCGGCACTGTTTCTACTCTGAACCGGTCGTTTCGGCGGACGTTGACTACGACGCCTAACGAATACCGGGAGCGGTTCCGGATCGGTTAGCCCCGCACTGGAGTATTCCTTGCAGTACAACACTTCCCCGGCCGAATAGCTGGCCGGTCCTTCGCTACGATCGGTCCCCTCATTCAGCGAGGGGGTTTGAATGACGAAAAAACAGCCGTCCGCGATGGCGCCGCCGTGGACCTATCGCGACGACGTGCTGAGCTACACCTGCTACCTCGCCGGCTTGATGGCCGACAACGCCGATCTCGGTCAGGTCGAAGAGGTGCTCGCGCCGTTTCCCGGCCGGAACGCGACCGGCGAGCGGTTCTGGGCCACCGGGGCGGTCGTGGTTTCGGACTTCCGGGCGCTCGGGGACGGCAGCTGGAGCGTCTCGACGCCGTTCGTGGCCGGGACGGGGGCGCTCGGGGTCGGGCTCGTGGCCGGTTCGCTGGTGGGCGGGGCGATCGCCCGGTCCCGGGCACGGCAGAGGGCGGCCGCGGCCGCGGTTCCGCGCTGGGTGCCGATCGAGCAGGGCGGGATCTACCTGAGCCCGCAGGGCTTCCATCTCTACACGCCGCGCGTGCACGGGTGGCACTGGAAGGCGATCACCGGCGCGGCGGTGGTCGCCCCGGCGGTCGTGCATGTGACAGGGAACAGCAAGAACGGCCCGGTCTCCTGGCTGATCCAGTCGGAGTGGGCCGAACTGCTGTTCGTGACCTGGGCGTACGCCGAGCACCCGCGGCATCCGCAGCTCGTCACCGGCCAGTGGCTGCCGCCGGGTTGGGTCGAGCACGCGAAGTGGCATCAGCGAGTCCCGGCGTTGCCGCCCGCGGACCCGGTGCTCTGAGGCGCCCGGCGCAAGGGCTCAGCCGAGCAGACCGAGCACCACCATCGACAGGAGGACGACAGCGGTCGAGAACGCCGCGACCCACGTGCGCTGTGCGGCGGTGAGCTGGGCAGATGTGCTGTTCATGGCGGGTCCTAGCGGGGCGAGTGCCGATGATTACCGCTGGGATAGCGCCTTGATCTAGCTCACTGTTACCGCTTGTGATCAAGGTCACGCCGGGTGCGCGCGGTGTGCCACAGCACGCCTCCCGCGGCGGCCACCATCAGGACGAACGAACCCATTCCCACCACGAGTGCCTGGACCATGCGGACCTCCTTCTCATCGTCTGTCCGGGAGACGCGCGAAGGGGCCTCTTGTGTTGCCAGGGTTGCCGACATCACACCTGGTCAGCGGGCCGCCAGCACCTCGTCGATCTGGCGGGCCAGCGCGAAATCGCGTTCGGTCAGGCCGCCGAGGGAGTGGGTGCTGAGGCGGAAGACGAGCGTGCGCCAGCGGATGTCGATGTCCGGATGGTGGTCGGCCTCCTCGGCGAGCTCGGCCACCCGGTCGACCACCTCGATCGCCGCCGGGAAGGACGGGAGTTCGGCGGTCCGCACGATCGTCGCGTCCTCGCGCCGCCACTCCGGGACGGTGCCGAGGGCCTGGTCCACTGCCGAGTCGTTCAATAGCTGAGTCATCACTCCATGGTGTCGGCTACGCTGCGGCATTGCCACGGGAGTCCGGTACGCCGGGCTGAGAGGCGGGCCGTCAACCCGCGACCGTTCGCACCTGGATCCGGATCATGCCGGCGTAGGGAGGCCGTATCGCTCTCCCTCATCCGGCGCAGTGCAGGAGGGGAAGAATGATGTCGCGGACCGTCCGCACGGTGGCAGGCCTCGCCGGAGTCGCGGTGCTCGCCAGCGCCTGCTCGCTTTCCGGCGGCGACTCGGGCGGGTCGTCCGCGAGCCCGGACCAGAAGACGCCGACCGTCACGCTGGTCACCCACGATTCGTTCGCGGCCCCGCAGGACGTGCTCGACGCCTTCCAGCGCCAGTCCGGGATCAAGCTCAAGATCCTCAAGTCCGGCGACGCCGGCGCGCTCACCAACAAGCTCGTCCTCACCAAGGGCAGTCCGATCGGCGACGTCGCGTACGGCGTCGACAACACCTTCGCCTCCCGCGCGCTCAGCGAGGGCGTCTTCCAGCCCTACACCAGCCCGGAGGCCGACCGCGGTCCGCAGCGCTACTCCGTCGACCCGCAGCACCGGCTGTCGGCCGTCGACCTCGGCGACGTCTGCGTGAACATCGACCCGGCGTACTTCGCGAGCAAGGGGCTGCCGGAGCCGAAGAGCTACGACGACCTCGCCGACCCCAAGTACAAGGACCTGACCGTCGCGGAGAGCCCGGCCACCGCGTCGCCGGGGCTGGCGTTCCTGCTCGGCACGGTCGCGAAGTACGGCGAGGACGGCTGGAAGGGCTACTGGCAGAAGCTGAAGGACAACGGCCTCAAGACCGTGAGCGGCTGGGAGGAGGCCTACACCAAGGACTTCTCCGGCTCGTCGGGCAAGGGCCCGCGGCCGATCGTCGTGTCCTACGCCTCGTCGCCGGCCGCGGAGGTCGGCGAGGACGGCAAGCCGCGCACCAAGGCGCTGCTCGACACGTGCTTCCGCCAGGTCGAGTACGCGGGCGTGCTCACCAACGGCAAGCAGATCCCGCAGGCGCAGAAGGTCGTCGACTTCCTGTTGTCGCAGCAGTTCCAGACGACGGTCGCGGCCAACATGTACGTCTACCCGGCACGCCAGGGCGTCGAACTGCCCGCCGGCTGGGCCACCGCGGCTCCGCTGCCGCAGGCTCCGGCCACCATGCCCGCGGACAAGGTGCAGGCCGGCCGGGAGAAGTGGATCGGGGAATGGCGCTCGCTCATGGGCGCGTGATCCCCGCGCGCACCGTCGGGCTCACGCTGCTCGGCCTCCTGCCGGTCGCGTTCCTGGTGGTGTTCTTCGCCTGGCCGGTCGTCGCGATCGTCGGCCGGGGGTTCTCGGCGGGCGGCGTCGACACCGTGCTCGGCGACCCGCAGACGTGGCGGCTCGCCGGGTTCACGCTGGCCAGCGCGGCCGCGTCGACCGTGGTCGCGGTGGTCGCCGGGCTGCCGGTGGCGTACCTCCTGGCGAGGGTCCGGCTGCCCGGCGTCGGGCTCGCTCGCACGATCGTGCTGGTCCCGTTCGTGCTGCCGACGGTCGTCGTCGGCCTGGCTTTCCGGGCGATCTGGCCGGACGGCGGCGTGCTGCCGCTCGTGCTGGCCAACGCGTTCTTCAACGTCGCCGTCGTCGCGCGCACGGTCGCCGGGCTGTGGGCGCACCTCGATCCGCGAGCGACCGAGGCCGCGCGGGCGCTCGGGGCCTCGCCGTGGCGGGCGTTCCGGTCGGTGACGCTGCCCGCACTCGGCCCGGCGGTCGCGTCCGCTGCCGCGGTGGTGTTTCTGTTTTGCGCCACCAGTTTCGGCGTAGTGCTGATCCTCGGCGGCGGGAGCTACCGGACGCTCGAAACCGAGATCTACCTCCGGACGGTCGACCTGCTCGACCTTTCCGGCGCGGCCGCGTTGTCGCTGATCCAGTTCGCGGCCGTGGTCGCCGCGCTGGTGCTGGGGGCGATGGCGCGCCGGAAGCGGGAGAACGCGGTGAAGCTGCGGTCCGCGCAGGTCACCGCGCGTCGGCCGCGCGGCGGGGAATGGTGGACGGTCGGCGCCGCGGTCGTGGTGCTCGGTCTGCTGCTGACGCCGATCGTCTCGCTGCTGCTCGAATCGGTGTCCGGTTCGGACGGATGGAGTCTCGCCGGATACCGGGCGCTGAACACTGTCGGGCAGAACGACGCGCTGCAGGTCTCCGGCTGGATCGCGGCACAGAATTCGCTCGCCGCGGCCACCGACGCGACGCTGCTGGCGATGGCCGTCGGGCTGATCGCCAGCGTCGTCCTGGTCGCGCTTCGCCGGTCTCCGGGCGGGCTCGCGCGCGGGATGGGCGAGACCATGGACGTCGCGTTGATGCTCCCGCTGGGCGTGTCCGCGGTGACTGTCGGCTTCGGCTACCTCGTGACGCTCGACGCGCTGCCCGGCGACCTCCGCACGTCGCCGCTGCTCGTGCCGTTCGCCCAAGCGCTGGTGATCATGCCGCTGGTGGTGCGGATGATCCTGCCGGTGCTGCGCGCGGTCGACATCCGGCTGCGCCAGGCCGCCGCGACGCTCGGCGCGAGCCCGGCGCGGGTGTGGCGGGAGATCGACTTTCCGCTGGTCGCTCGGTCCGTGGTGGCCGCGGCGGGCTTCGGGTACGTCGTCGCGCTCGGCGAGTTCGGCGCGACCAGCTTCCTCGCGCGGCCGGACGCGCCGACGCTTCCGGTGGCGATCGCGACGCTGATCAGCCGGCCGGGGGAGCTGAACAACCAGATGGCGTACGCCTCGTGCGCCCTGCTCATGATGGTGACTGTGGTGGCGGTGGCCCTGATCGACCGGTTCGGCTCGGTCCGCGGCCGCAGCACGGTCGGGGAGTTCTGATGGCGCTTACGGTACGGGACCTGACTGTCCACTATGGATCGTTCACTGCGGTCCGTGACGCGCGGCTGGACATCGCCGACGGAGAGGTGCTCGCGTTGCTGGGCCCGTCCGGTTCGGGCAAGTCGACGCTGCTGCGCGCGATCACCGGGCTGGAACCGGTGTCGTCCGGTTCGGTGTCCTGGGACGGCGCCGATCTCGCCGCCGTGCCGGTGCACAAGCGCGAATTCGGCCTGGTGTTCCAGGACGGACAGCTGTTTCCGCACCGCGATGTCGCCGCGAACATCGCGTTCGGCCTGCGAATGCACGGCGTGCCTCGCGAACGGCACGCGGCGCGCGTCGAGGAACTGCTGAAGCTCGTCGGCCTCGAAGGCTACGAACGGCGCCGGGTGACGGAGTTGTCCGGCGGGCAGGCGCAGCGGGTCGCGCTGGCCCGCGCGCTGGCCCCGGAACCGCGCTTGCTGTTGCTGGACGAGCCGCTGTCCGGTTTGGACGCTGGACTGCGCGAACAGCTGGCGATCGACCTGGCGGAGCTGTTGCGGCGCAGCAAGATCACCGCGCTGCTGGTCACGCACGATCAGGAGGAAGCGTTCACGCTGGCCGATCGCGTCGCGGTGCTCGACGCTGGGGAGATCCGGCAGGAGGGCGCGGTCCGGTCAGTGTGGAACAGGCCGGTGGACGACCAGGTCGCGCGCTTCCTCGGCGTCACCACGTTCCTCGACGGCACCGCGGCTGACGGCGTAGTGCGGACCGAGCTAGGCACCGTCGAGCTGGGCGTGGACGACGGTCCGGTCCGGCTCGGATTTCGCCCGCACGGCCTGAAAGTCGCCAAAGAAGGCGTGCCCGGCGAAGTGACCGCGGCGGTGCACCGGCGGGAGCATCTGCGGCTGGTCGTCCGGTGCGGGGAGTCCACTGTGGACGCAGTGGCCCCGGCCGGGGCGGACATCCGGGCAGGCGACCCCGTCCGGCTCGAACCGGATCCGGACGGGATCGCCGTGGTGGGCTGAACCCCCAGGTCAGCCGTCCCGGGTGACGAGGCGTCCGTAGGCCAGCGACAGCCCGACCACGATGTAGCAGGCCGCGCGGATCGCGCCCTCGCCGAGCTTCGTCAGCTCCATCGGATCCTGCAGGACGGCGACCGGGACCAGCGTCCAGCCCTCCGTGAGCAGGAACGGGTGCAGCCAGTTCAGCGAGGTCAGGAAGCCGAGGATGGTGAACACGATGTTCCCGGCCAGCACTGACGCGACCACGAGCATCGGGTGTTCCGTCCAGCTCGACACCGCCAGCGCGACCGCGCCGATCGCCCACAGCTGCAGCACGATCCAGCCGCCGACGAGCAGGATCCGCAGCAGCGCCTCGCCGAGCGACAACGTGGTGCCCGACAGCGTGAACAGCGAATCCGTGCCGTTGATGATCAATCCGGTGGCCACGCCGGTCACGCACATCGCGAGCACCGCGACCACCGACACCGTCGCGACGCCGAACGCCTTGACCGTCAGCAGCCGACCCCGGCTCACCGGCGCGACGAGCCAGCCGCGCAGCGTGCCGTGCGCGGCCTCGCCGGCGATCGCGTCCGCGCCCGCCATCGCGGAGGCGAGCGGCAGCAGCAGCGTGAGCGTCATGACCATCGCGGCGATCGGCAGCACGAGCGCGTTGTTCACCGCAGAGGCCAGCAGTGCGGCACCGCCGTCTCCGGGAGCTTCGTTCCCGGCGTTCTGCCCGACCAGCGTGAGCCCGATCCCGACGACGATCGGCACCAGCGCCAGCAGCCCCAGCACGGCGAGCGTGCGCGGCCTGCGGAAGATCCAGCGCAGCTCCGCGGCGAACAGCCGGAGCAACGGCACCGTGTCGTGCCCGGTCCGGCTCACCGGCACCGCGACCGCAGCGGTAGTCATTTCGCCTCCACTGGAATAAGTACGTCGGCGGCAGTCATTTCGCCTCCGCGGGAAAAAGTACGTCGGCGGTAGTCACAGCGCTTCCCCCTCAGCTTCTTCGCCGGCCGCCGATTCCCCTTCGGTCAGCCGCGCGAACAGGTCCTCCAGCCCGGTCCGCGCCCGGGTCGCCTCGTGCACCTCGACGCCGGCTTGCACGAGCACCTGCAGCACTCGCGGCGCGGGCGTCGCGGTGAGGTCGACGCGGACGCCGTCCGGCGTGAGCCGGGCCCCGATCCGGTTCTCCCGCAACGTTTCCACCGCGTGCTCGGCGTCCGGCGTGCGCACCAGCAGCGCGGCGTTCCCGGATTCCAGCAGGTCCGCCAGCTCGCCCTGGGCGACGACGGTGCCGGACTGCAGCACCGCCACGTGCGTGCAGGTCGCTTCGACCTCGGCCAGCAGGTGCGACGACACCACCACGGTCACGCCGTCCGCGTGCAGATCGGCGACGATACGGCGGATCTCCCTGGTACCCGCCGGATCCAGACCGTTCGTGGGTTCGTCGAGCACGACCATCCGGCGCGGCACCAGCAGCGCGCTCGCGAGCCCGAGCCGCTGCTTCATCCCGAGCGAATAGCCCTTGTACCGGCGGCGCGCGGCGGCCGACAGCCCGACGCGGTCCAGTGCGGCGTCGACCGCGCCGGGGATCGCGGACGACGCCAGCCGCGGTTCGGCGGCGGCGAACCGCAGCAGGTTGTCGCGTCCGGAAAGGAACGGGTGGAAGCCCGGCCCCTCGACCAGCGCGCCGACGTCCGGCAGCGCGTGCGCGGACTCCTCCGGCATTTTCCGGCCGAGCAGTTCGACCTCGCCCGCGGTCGGGCGGACGAGCCCGAGCAGCATCCGGATCGTGGTCGTCTTGCCCGAACCGTTGGGCCCGAGCATGCCGAGCACGGCGCCCTCGGGCACGTCCAGGTCCACGTGGTCCACCGCGACGGTGCTGCGGTAGACCTTGCGCAGCCCTCGGGTGCGCGCGGCCAGCGGGACCGCCGGGGCGGGCACCTCGTCCGAGATGCCCGCCCCGGTTTCGACCGCGGTGCTGGTCACTTGGCGCCCAGCGCTTCGTAGAGGACCTGCTCCGGAACCGCGCCCGCGGCGAACCGGCCGTCGTCGGTCAGTACCGCGCCGCCCACCTTCGTGGTGAAGAGGTAGCCGCTGCCCCACGGGCCGTTGACCCGCTTGGCGAACCGGCTCAGCATCTTCTGCACGTCCGCGCCTTTCGCCTCGCCCTGCGCCTGCTGCTTCGGCTTCATCAGGTCCGCGGGCACCTTGCCGGTGACGACGGTGTCCCAGCCGTCGCCGACGAGCTTGGTCGCCTGCATGGCCTCGTTCACCAGCGCCTTGTCGCGCTCGTCGATCTTGGCCTGCTTCTCGGTCACCTTCGCGCCCTTGGGCGGGGTGAAGGCGAACAGGTCGGCCGACTGGTCGGCGAACTCGATCTTGCTGAACGCCAGCTCCAGCGCCGGGGCGGTGGTCCCGTTGCTCAGCACCGAAAGCCGCAGCGGCATCCGGGTCTGCGAGTCGACCGCGACGCGGATCTCGCGCAGCAGCGTGCGTTCGGTCGGCTTCGGAGTGAGGACCAGCTCGTACGCCGGCCGGTCGGCGACCGTGGCCGTGCCGTCGACCGCGACGTTGCTGCTCTCGCGCACCTTGGCGAGCAGTTCCTTGGCCGCGGTGGACGGGTCGGCGGCCTTGCCCTCGACCGAGTGGTGCTTGGTCGCGACCTCCGCCGGGATCGTGGTCTTGGTCGCGCTGTTGGTCTTGGAGTCGTAGTCCCACACGGTGTTGCCGTTGTGGACGATCGTCTCCTGTGTCTGCCCCTTGGTCAGCGACACCTTCGTCTTGCCGGTGCCGTCGCTGAACACCTGCGCCGAGTCGATGCCCAGCGCGCCCGCCCCCGGTACCGCGCCCATCGCCATCTGCGGCAGGCCGAGGTCGTTGCTCACCTTCACCGTGCCGTCGAACGGCGCCGGCTTCGCGGTGACCACCGACTGCACGAGGTCCTCCGCGCTGACCTGCGGCAGCTTCGGCGCGTCCCCCGCCGAAGCGGGCATCGCCACCACGACCAGCCCGCCCACGCCGAGCGCGGTGCCGACGACGGCCGCGGTGATGGCCTTCTTCTTCGGATCCATCTCGTCTCTCCCTGTGTTCCCGGGCTCTGGTGGGCCCGGCTCCCGGTGCAGACGTTCCACTGCCGAGGCTGAGATACCCCTGAATGTTCGGCCCGTTCAGCTGAGATGGCACTGAGAGTACGCGCGTCAACTGCACAAACCGGCCATGATGAGGATCGTGAAACCTCGGGTGCTGGTGGTCGACGACGAACCTGGTGTGCGCAAGGCGCTGCAACGCGGCCTGCGCGCGGAGGACATGGACGTGGTCACCGCCGCGGACGGGCCGACCGGGCTGCAGCTCGCGCGCACCGGTTCGTTCGACGTCGTGCTGCTGGACATCATGCTGCCCGGGTTGTCCGGCTATCGCGTGCTGGAACGGCTGCGCGCGGAGAACGTGACCACGCCGGTGCTGCTGGTGTCGGCGAAGGACGGCGAAATCGACCAGGCCGACGGCCTCGACCTCGGCGCGGACGGCTATCTCGTGAAGCCGTTCTCCTTCGTCGTGCTGGTCGCGCAAGTTCGGGCGGTGCTGCGGCGCGCCGGGCCGGACGCTTCACGCGGCGCGCTGAAACTCGGTGCGCTGGAGGTCGACCGGGCGCTGCGGCAGGTGCGCTGGGACGGGCAGGAAGTGCCGCTGAGCCCGCGCGAATTCGGGCTGCTGGAGGTGCTCGTCGGCCGCGCGGGGACGGTCGTGACGAAGGACGAGCTGCTGCGCGCGGTGTGGGGCGAGGAGCAGGCCGTCACGCGGAATCTTGTTGAGGTGTACGTGGGTTACGTGCGGCGCAAGCTCGACGCGGTCGGCGCGGGCTCGATCCTGCGCACGGTGCGCGGGCACGGTTATCTCGCCTCCGACGACCAGCTAGACGAGGTCAGGTGACCGGCTCGCCGTCGTCGTGGTGGAGCCGCCGTTCGCTGCAGGTCCGGATCACCTTGCTGGCCGCGGCGATCACCCTCGGCTGCCTGCTGGGCCTCGCCGCGCTGGCGGCGAACAAGCTCGACCCGCTGCTCACGGACTCGGTCGACAAGGAGCTGACCGCCGCGCTCGGCCCGGCGACCGCCGCGGTCTCCGCCGGGACTCCGCTCGCCTCGGCGGACCCGGTTTCGGTGCGGGTGCTGGACATCGCCGGAAACCCGGCGGACGGCCAGGCGCGGCCGAAGCTGACCGATCAGGAGGTCTCGCAGCTCAAGGCGGGCTTGCCGGTGCAGTCGGACGGCTCGCGCTGGCGCGGCCAGGTGGTCAGCACGCCGAACGGCAGCCAGCGGCTGGTCGTCGCCGGGGCCGGGCTGGTCGGGTTCGCCGCCGCGGTGCATTACGGCGGACTGTGGCTGGTCGTGGTCGCGCTGGTCGGCGCGCTGGTGGCGGGCCTGGCGACCTGGCTGGTCGTGCGGCTCGCGCTGCGGCCGGTGGCGCGGATGCGCGGGCTGGTGCGCGCGCTGCCGCCGGGTTCGCGGCTGCCGCTGCCGACGTCGCACGACGAAATGCGTGCGCTGGCCGAGGAATTCAACGCGCTGCTCGAACGCCAGGAGGAGGTCAGCCAACGGCTGCGCCGGTTCACCGGCGACGCGGCGCACGAGCTGCGGTCACCGGTCGCGTCGATCCGGGTGCAGGCCGAGGTGGCCGTGACGAATCCCGATCCGGAGCTGGCGCAGGAGACGCTGTCGGACATCCTCGAGGAGTCGGAACGGCTGTCCGGCCTGCTCGACGGCCTGCTCGCGCTGGCTCGTTCGGACGCCGGCGAGGTGCCGCCCGCGGAACCGGTCGAGGTGGTGTCCGAGGTCCGCGCGGCGGTGCGCCGGCTGCCGCCCGGGGTGCCGGACACGCGGGTGAGCAGCGCGGTGGCGCAGGCCTGGGCGTCGGCGGCGCACCAGGAGGTCGAACTGGTGCTGGACAACCTGCTGCGCAACGCCTGCCGGTACGCGTCCGGGCAGATCGTGGTGTCCGTGCTGGCCTCGCGCTCGAAGGTGCGGGTCGTGGTGGACGACGACGGCCCGGGCATCGCGCCCGAGCACCGGAGCAAGGTGTTCGACCGTTTCTATCGCGTGTCCGACGACCGGGCGCGCTCGTCCGGCGGAACCGGCCTCGGCCTGGCGATGGTCGCCGAAACGGTGCGCCGGCGAGGGGGCAAGGTCCGGGTCGGCGAATCCCCGGACGGCGGCGCGCGCTTCGAGGTCACCTGGCGGGCGGGCGCGGACCGGTGAATCCGGTGGGGGAGACTGAGCGCATGGACGCGGTCATCGTCGGGGCGGCACTGGTGCGCGACGGCAAGCTTCTTGCCCAGCAACGGGCTTGGCCGCCGCATCACGCGGGCCAGTGGGAGCTGCCGGGCGGGCGCGTCGAGGAGGGCGAGACCGAGGCCTTCGCGCTGGCCAGGGAATGCCAAGAGGAACTGGACGTGGTGGTCACCGTCGGCGACCGGGTCGGCCCGGAAATCCCGCTGCCGGGCGGAAAAGTCCTGCGCGTGTACTCCGCCGCGCTGCTGTCCCCAGGCGACGAGCCGCGCGCCGTCGAACACACCGCCCTGCGCTGGGTCGGCCACGACGAACTGGACGATTTGGACTGGCTGCCCGCGGACCGGGACCTGCTTCCCGCACTGCACGCCCTCGTGAGTGCTGATTCCGAGTAGAACCAGCACTCACGAGGCGCTTCAAGCCGCCCCGACCATCCGCAAGGCCGACGACACCCGGTGCGCACTGCGATCGATCGCCCGCTCGGCCCCCGCTTTGCGAACCCGCTCCAGCTCAGCGACGTCGTCGAGCAACGCGCGCGTCCCTTCCCGGACCGGCCGCAACTCCTCGATCACCGCATCTGCGACAGCGTCCTTGAGCACGCCGTACGACGGATACTTCTCAGCCAGCTCGGCAGGATCGCCACCCCCGCACGCCGCGAGGATCTCCAGCAAATTCGAGATCCCCGGCCGATTCACCGGATCGTAGACCGGCACCGAATCCCCGTCGGTGCGCGCCTTGCGAATCTTGCGCCGAACCTGATCCGGCTCGTCCAGCACGAACACCACCCCCGCGGAATCCTGGGCGGACTTGGACATCTTCCGGGTCGGCTCAGCCAGATCCTTCACGCGCGCCCCCGCAGGCGGCAACGTCGCCTCGGGGATGACGAACACCTCGCCGTACGTCGAGTTGAACCGCCGGGCAAGCGTGCGCGCCAACTCGACATGCTGCCGCTGATCCTCCCCGACCGGCACCTCGTCCGCGCCCTGCAACAAGATGTCCGCCGCCATCAACACCGGATAGGTCAGCAAACTGAGCCGAACGCCCGCCTGCCCCTTGGATTTCTCCTTGAACTGGATCATCCGCGCCGCCTCGCCGTAAGAGCAGGTGCACTCCAGCACCCAGGTCAGCGCCCCGAGTTCCCGGGCAAGATCGGATTGCACGAACACCCGCTCCGGCGCGATCCCCGAGGCCACCAGCACGGCGAGCTGCTCAGTCGCCAACGCCCGCAACTTGGCCGGATTGTGCGCGGTAGTCATCGCATGAAGGTCGGACACGAAGTACAAGTCGTCCGGCCCGCCGTCGGCCGCCCACCGCCGCAACGCGCCGAGGTAGTTGCCGAGCTGAACGTGACCGGACGGAGTGATGCCGGACAGCTGGACCATCGGATTTTCCTCTCCCTTGGGTTGTCAGGCCCCCGGGAGCAGGCACGAAAAAAGCCGCCCACCGGGGCGGCCTTCGCTGGGTTTTTCAGCGCAGAGCTAAGGGGCCGCCAACGGACGGCCACCACTGAGTGCTCTGGAAACGCATGCGACGAGCCTAGCACCGGACTACGGTGCGAAGCATGTTCGTCGTCGTGCTCACGTACATCGTTCCGCTAGACGAAATCGACCGCGCCCTCCCGGCCCACAAAGAATGGCTGACGAAGCAGTACGAAGACGGCCACTTCCTGGCCTCCGGCGGCCAGAAACCCCGCACCGGCGGCGTCATCATCACCCGCCCCATGGACCGCGCACAGCTGGACGCGATCCTGGCCACCGACCCCTTCGCGGTCGACCGGTTGGCCACCTACGAGATCATCCACTTCCAGCCCACCAGAACAGCCCCGGAACTGAACCTGGTGAACGAACTCCTGGACAACTAAGCCGTCCGTGAGGGGAACCCTCACAGACTCTGAGTCCCTCAGGTTTCCCCTCACGACCCTCTCGCCGGACGTGAAGGGCTCCTTGAGGGAATTAGATTCCCTCAAGGAGCCCTTCACGGACCGCTCCCCGCCGACCGCCGACCCAGCCGAGATCCCCCAATGTGGCATTGGGTGCGTCTGACGCACCGAACGCCACATTGGGTGCGTCGCATGCACCCAATGCCACATTGGGGCGCTACCCGCTACCCCCTCCCCGCACGCCGCTCCGCTCAACGCAGCACTCCGCGGAGTCGCGAAAAACCGCAGCCAGTGCACTCAAATATCGGGGGCACCCAGACCCTCCCCCAACCCCGATACGAAGCCTCCCTGCGGTTCGGGGGTGCTTGTCAAGGCATCTTTCCCGCCTTGACAAGCACCCCCGAACCGTCAGCACAATCAACCTTCGGGGTGCCCCACGCAACCCAGGCGGCGATGTCGCCCGCCAGGGCGACGAGCCGAAACGGCCCCTCAAGCAGCCTTGCCCACCCGCTTCCGAGCCTTCTTCAACGCCAAAACCGGACACTTCTTGCACCGATCCGCAGACCGGCAACACTTCTTCTTGACCTTGCCGGCCTTGATCATCTTCCGCACTACAGCCCGAGGATCATCCGCGTGCTTCTTCCCCATCACGCACTCCTCAGCCCGGCGAAAAGAACTCCACAAGATTAGGTGAGCCTAACCGACGGGAGGGCGTGGCGCTCCTCACACGAACCCAGCAGGTATCCTGTTGGAAGTCCGCGTGTGGCCAAAGCCGGTCAGCGAGAGCCGGTCGCATTTCCCGGTGCCCGTGATCTTCGTTCGCCGCGCGGCGCCACCCGCCTTTATTCTTCGAAGTTCAGGAGTCTTCGCGTGCCCGCAGCCAGCGCCACCGCGGTCGAAACCGGCCGCGCGTCCGGCAAGACCCGGCCCGACCTGCGCAACGTCGCGATCGTCGCCCACGTCGACCACGGCAAGACGACCCTGGTCGACGCCATGCTCCGCCAGTCCGGCGCCTTCGCCGAACGCGCCGAGCTGGTCGACCGCGTGATGGACTCCGGCGAGCTCGAGCGGGAAAAGGGCATCACCATTCTCGCGAAGAACACCTCCATCCACCGCCAGACCCCCGAGGGCACGGTCACCATCAACGTGATCGACACCCCGGGCCACGCCGACTTCGGCGGCGAGGTCGAGCGCGGCCTCTCCATGGTCGACGGCGTCGTGCTGCTGGTCGACGCGAGCGAGGGCCCGCTGCCGCAGACCCGCTTCGTGCTGCGCAAGACGCTCGAGGCGAAGCTGCCGGTGATCCTCGTGGTCAACAAGGTCGACCGCCCGGACGCCCGGATCTCCGAGGTCGTCGAGGAGACCCACGACCTGCTGCTCGACCTGGCGAGCGACATCGAGGACGCCGACCACGACGCGATCCTCGACCTCCCGGTCGTCTACGCCTCGGCCCGCGCCGGCAAGGCGTCGCTGGAGCAGCCCGCCGACGGCGGCCTTCCCGACAGCGAGAGCCTCGACCCGCTGTTCGAGACGCTGCTCACGCACGTCCCGCCGCCCGTCGCGGACCCGGACGCGCCGCTGCAGGCCCTGGTCACCAACCTCGACGCGTCGAACTTCCTCGGCCGCATCGCGCTGATCCGCATCCACGCCGGCAAGCTCCGCAAGGGCCAGACCGTCGCCTGGATGCGCGAGGACGGTTCGGTCCAGAACGTCCGCATCTCCGAGCTGCTGGTCACCGAGGCGCTCACCCGCGTCCCGGCCACCGAGGCCAGCGCGGGCGACCTCGTTGCGATCGCGGGCATCCCGGACATCACGATCGGCGACACCCTCGCCGACTCCGAGGAGCCGGTCGCGCTGCCGCGGATCACCGTCGACGAGCCCGCCATCTCGATGACCATCGGCGTCAACACCTCGCCGCTGGCCGGGCGCAACGGCGGCGACAAGGTCACCGCGCGGCTGGTCAAGGCCCGTCTCGACCAGGAGCTGATCGGCAACGTCTCGATCCGCGTCCTGCCCACCGAGCGCCCGGACACCTGGGAGGTGCAGGGCCGCGGCGAGCTGGCGCTGGCCATCCTGGTCGAGCAGATGCGCCGCGAGGGCTTCGAGCTGACCGTCGGCAAGCCGCAGGTGGTGCTGCGCACGATCGACGGCAAGCTGCACGAGCCGTTCGAGCGGCTGTACATCGACTCGCCCGAGGAGCACCTCGGCTCGATCACGCAGCTGCTCGCCGCCCGCAAGGGCCGCATGGAGGACATGAGCGGCAACGGCACCGGCCGGATCAAGCTGATCTACGTGCTGCCCTCGCGCGGCCTGATCGGCTTCCGCACCGACTTCCTCACCGAAACCCGTGGCACCGGCATCGCGAACCACGTGTTCGAGGGCTACTTCCCGTGGGCGGGCGAGATCCGCACCCGGCACACCGGTTCGCTGGTCGCCGACCGGTCCGGTCCGATCACCGCGTACGCGATGATCCAGCTCCAGGACCGCGGCAGCTTCTTCGTCGAGCCCGGCGCCGAGGTGTACGAGGGCATGGTCGTGGGCGAGAACCCGCGGCTCGAGGACCTCGACATCAACATCACCAAGGAGAAGAAGCTCACGAACATGCGCTCGTCCACCGGGGACGAGCTGGAGCGCCTCGCCCGGCCGCGCAAGCTGAGCCTCGAGGAGGCGCTGGAGTTCTGCGCCAGCGACGAATGCGTCGAGGTCGCGCCGGAGGTCGTCCGGGTCCGCAAGGTCACTCTCGACATCGCGACCCGCGCCAAGGAGCGCTCGCGGGCCAAGAGCCGCGAAAACAGCTGAACCTCGCGCAGGTGAAAAAGGGCGCCTCCCGTTCCCGGGAGGCGCCCTTTCGCGTGAACCGCGGAGGTGGTTCGCGCGTCCACTCTTATGGCGGTACCCGCTCCGATGTCACGGGGCGGCGGCCGATGTGGGAATCTCGATGCCGGCCCCCGCCCTGGCATGGCAGCATGTCCGCTCGGACGACGGAGCGCGGCGGGAACTTTCAGGAGGACGAGCGTGCGATTCGGACGCCGGCTGGGGCCGGTGCTGGCGCTGGCGGGAGTACTGCTCGCCGCGTGTTCGAACACCCCGCCGCCCCCGGTGGTCACGTCGGCCCCGCCGTCGAGCACGACCAGCGCGGCGTCGCTGTCGCAGATCGTGGTCGGCGTGGACGACGTCGTCGGCGGCTACAACCCGCACAGCATCGCGGACGCGTCGACGATCACCACCGCGCTGTCGCAGCTCCTGCTGCCCTCGGTGTTCCGCCAGTCCGAGGACGGCACGCGCACGCTCGACAAGACGCTGATGGTCTCGGCCGACGTCGTCTCGCAGGTGCCGTTCACGGTGAAGTACGTGATCCGCCCGGACGCTTCGTGGTCCGACGGGGCCCCGATCGCCACCGAGGACTTCATCTACCTCGCCAACGCGATGAAGACGAACCCCGGCGTGATCGATCCGGCGGGCTACCGGCTGATCTCGGACATCGAATCCCGCGACGGCGGCAAGGGCGTCGAGGTCACCTTCAGCAAGCCGTACCCGGCCTGGCAGACGCTGTTCGACAACCTGCTGCCGCAGCACCTGCTCAAGGACTCGCCGGGGGGCTGGACGAACGCCCTCGCGACGAGCTTCCCCGCGGTAGCCGGGCCCTTCGCGATCAAGACGATCGACACCGCTCGCGGCGAAGCGACTCTCCAGCGCAACGACCGGTACTGGGAGAAGCCCGCCGCGGTCGACACCTTAATCCTCCGCCGCTCGGACGCGTCCGGCATCGCGACCGCGCTGCGCAGCGGCAACGACCAGTTCTCCTTGACCCGCACCGATTCCACCGGCCTGCAGCTGCTGAACGACCTGGGCTCGGCGGTCAAACTGCACACCGTGCCGCGTCCGCTGACCGCGTCGGTGCTGCTGCGCCCGGTGAGCGCCACGCTTTCCGAACCGCAGGTGCGCGCGGGCATCGCCGCACTGCTGGACCGCGGAAAGCTGATCTCCGCCGGGGCGAAGGGTGGCCCCTCCGCGGCGCTGAAGGCGGACGCCCAGGTCCTGCCGCCCTCGGCGAAGGACTACGCGGCCACCATTCCGGCAGGCCCGCCCGCCGCGCCGGACGCGACCAAGGCCGAGCAGTACTTCACCGCCGCCGGGTACAAGAAGGAAGCCGGCGTGTGGCGCAAGGGAAACAAGACGCTGTCGATCGTGCTCGCGTCGCCCGGCGAGCAGGAGCCGTACGCGTCGATCGCGAAGGAACTGGCGTCGGAGCTGGTGGCGGGCGGCATCGAGGTCAACCAGATCAAACCGCAGCCGCGCGACCTGTATTCGTCTCTGCTGGCGATGCCGGTGGTGAACGGGAAACAGCAGGCGAGCCCGGACTCGAACAGCACCGTGGGCGTGGACATCGCCGTCGTGGGCCAACCGGTCGGCGGCGACCCGGCGACGGTCCTCGCGTCGAGCTACGGCTGCGCGCCCGAACCCACGCCGGTGGACAAGACGAAGCCGGTGGTGCCGGCCAATCCCGCGGGCCTGTGCGACCAGGGCCTGCAAGCGACGATCGACTCGGCGCTCACTGGTTCCGCGACGGTCGCCGATTCGCTCAAGACGCTGGAACCGCAGCTGTGGTCCCAGAACGTCGTGATCCCGCTGTTCCAGGAAGCCGAGACTTTGGCTGTCGGCAAGGGAATCTCCGGCCTGACGCCGGGCCCGCCGATGCAGGGCCCCTTCGGCTCCGCGGTGAACTGGACCCGCGGCGCGACCTGAGCTGAAAAGCCGTGAAGGGCTCCTTGAGGGAATCTGATTCCCTCAAGGAGCCCTTCACGGACCAGGCTGAACCCAGCGTCAGATCAACTGCAGGCTTTCCGCGAAGTGGCACGCCACCGGGTGCGCCTGCCCGCGGTCCACCAAGGCGGGCTCTTCCGTCTTGCACTTCTCGCGCCCGGCGTCGTCCAGCTGGTTCGCGAACTTCGGGCACCGGGTGCGGAACCGGCAGCCCGACGGCGGGTTGGCCGGGCTCGGCACGTCACCGGTGATCACGATCCGCTGCCGCGTCCGCTCCTTGCGCGGGTCCGGCACCGGGATCGCCGAGATCAGCGCCTGCGTGTACGGATGCGCCGGGTTCTCGAACAGCTCCTCCGACGGCGCGGTCTCCACGATCTTGCCGAGGTACATCACCGCGATCCGGTCCGCCACGTGCCGCACCACCGAAAGGTCGTGCGAGACGAACAGGTACGACAGCCCGAGTTCGGCCTGCAGATCCTTCAGCAGGTTCAGCACGCCGGCCTGGATCGACACGTCGAGCGCGGACACCGGCTCGTCCAGCACCAGCACCTTCGGCTTCAGCGCGAGCGCACGGGCGATGCCGATGCGCTGCCGCTGCCCGCCGGAGAACTCGTGCGGGAACCGGTTGCCGTGCTCCGGGCGCAGGCCGACGGTCTTCATCAAGTCGCGGACCTGCTGCTTGCCGCCGTTCTCGTACAGCCCGTGGATGCGCAGCGGTTCGGCGATGATCTCGTTCACCGGCAGGCGCGGGTCGACCGAGGCGTACGGGTCCTGGAACACGATCTGCATGCTGCGCCGCAGCCGCTGCAGTTCGCGCTTGCCCATCGTCGCGAGGTCCTTGCCCTCGTAGGTCACCTTGCCGCCGGTGAGCGGCTGCAGCGCCAGCGCCACGCGGGCGGTGGTCGACTTGCCGCAGCCGGATTCGCCGACCAGCGCGAGCGTCTCGTGCGGGTAGATGTCGAACGACACGTCCGACACCGCCTGCACCGCCCCGGAAATGCGGCGCAGGATGCCGCCGCCGCGGATGGGGAAGTGCTTCACCAGGTTCTGCGCGGAGAGGACGGGCGTCTTTCCCGCCGTGGCCTCGCTCATCGGTTCGTCTCCGTGTCGTTCGCGATGGCGTCCACGGCGACCGGGACGGCCGCCGCGTCGGCCGAGGTGGGGCTGAACAGCTCGGCCGGGTCCTTGCCGACGACCTGCTCGGTGAAGTGGCAGGCCGCGTGCTGGCCGTTCGGGCCCGCGACGAGCACGGGCTCCTCCTCGTCGCAAATCGGCTGCGACAGCGGGCAGCGCGGGCTGAACGGGCAGCCCGGCGGCATGTTCTGCGTGGCGGGCGGCGAACCGGTGATCGGCGTGAGCCGTTCGGTCTTCACGTCCAGCCGCGGCAGGCTGCCGAGCAGGCCCAGCGTGTACGGCATCCGCGGGTTATAGAAGATGTCGTCGACCGTGCCGGATTCGACGACCTTGCCCGCGTACATCACGTGCACCCGGTCGGCCTGGCCGGCGATCACGCCGAGGTCGTGCGTGATCAGCACCATCGCCGCGCCGGTTTCCTTCTGCGCGGCCTGCAGGGCTTCGAGGATCTGCGCCTGCACCGTCACGTCGAGCGCGGTGGTCGGCTCGTCCGCGATGATCACGTCCGGGTTGTTGGCCATCGCGATCGCGATCACCACGCGCTGGCGCATGCCGCCGGACAGCTGGTGCGGATACTCGTCCGCGCGCTGCTTCGGGTTCGGGATGCGGACCAGGTCGAGCAGTTCGATCGCCTGCTTCTTCGCGACGTCCTTGCGCACGTCGTGGTGCGCGGTGATCGCCTCGGCGATCTGGTCGCCCACCGTGTACACCGGGTTCAGCGAGGTCATCGGGTCCTGGAAGACCATCGCGATGCCCTTGCCGCGGACCCGGTTCAGTTCCTTCTCGTTCGACTTCAGCAGGTCCTGCCCGCCGAACCGGATCGAGCCGGACACCTTCGCGGTCTTCGGCAGCAGGCCCATCACCGCGAGCGACGTCACCGATTTGCCGGAACCCGATTCGCCGACGATGCCGAGCACCTCGCCGCGGCGAAGCTGGTAATTCACGCCGCGCACGGCGCTGACCACGCCCTCGCTGGTCGGGAATTGCACGGTCAGGTCCTCAACGACGAGGACGGGATCGCCGCCGCGTCCTTGCGAGCCGTTCTCGGTCATGCGCGCACCTTCGTCTGCTGGGGGTCGAACGCGTCCCGCAGGCCGTCCCCGATGAAGTTGATCGTCAGCGCGATCAGGATGATGAAAATGCCCGGGAAGTAGAACAGCCACGGCCGCGTGTCGATCGCGGTCTGCGCGCTGCTCACGAGCAGCCCGAGCGAGGTGTCCGGCGGCTGCACGCCGAAGCCGAGGAACGACAGCGCCGTCTCGAGCAGGATGGCGATCGACACGAGGATCGTCAGGTTGACGATGATCGCGCCGAGCGCGTTGGGCACCAGGTGCCGGAAGATGATCCGGCTGTCGCTCGCGCCGAGCGCCTTCGACGCCTCGACGAACTCCTTCTCGCGCAAGGAAAGCACGACGCCGCGCGCCACCCGGGACACGTACGCCCAGTACAGGCCGCCGATGACGACCGCGATCAGCCACCACGTGCCGCCGGACTGGTGGCCGAGCACCGCGGCCACCGCGAGCAGCGGCAGCGTGAGCACGAGGTCGGCGATGCGCATCAGGACCGTGTCGAGCCAGCCGCGGTAATAACCGGCGACCGCGCCCCAGACGGTGCCCACGACGGTCGCGAAGATCGCCACGAGGATCGAGATCTGCAGCGAGATCTGCGTCCCGCGCATCACCTGCGCGAGGGTGTCGTGGCCGACCGCGTCGGTGCCGAACGGGTGGTCGCCCGAGGGCGGGGCCGAGTTCTGGTCGGTGATGTCGGCCGCGTTGTACTTCCAGATCGCCGCGCCGAGGTAGGCGAACAGGATGATCAGCACGAACACGACGAGGCTGATCATCGCGAGCCGGTGCTGCAGGAACCGCCGGAAGACCAGTTGCGCCTGGCTGCGTTCCTTGACCGTGAACTCGCGTTCCGGCGCGCCCTTCGGGGTCTGCGGGTCGTCCGGAGCGAACCGGCCGCCGCCCAGGGTGGTGGGCGGGCCGGGGATTGCGTCGTTAGGCATAGCGGATCCTCGGGTCGAGCAGGCCGTAGAGCAGATCGGCGACCAAGTTGAGCAGGATGATGAACGTGGCCGCGATGAGAAGCCACGCTTCCACCGCGTACACGTCGCTTCGCTTGATCGCGTCCAGCAGGAAAGCGCCCGCGCCTTGCCATTGGAACACGGTCTCGGTGACCACGGCACCGCCGAGGATCGAACCGATGTCGAGTGCGGTCACCGTGGTCAGCGGGATGAGCGCGTTGCGCAGCGCGTGCTTGCGCGTCACTGTCCAGCGCGGCAGGCCCTTGGCCCGGGCGAGGCGGACGTAATCGCTGTTGAGCACCTCGAGCATCGACGCGCGCTGGTAGCGGCTCCAGGCCGCGTAGCTCGTCAGCGCGAGCGAGATCGTCGGCAGGATCAGGTGGCCGAGCACGTCGCCGAACTGGGTCCAGAACCCGCCCGAGGCGACCACCGACGAGGACCCGATGGTGTAGAAGACCTGGTCGCCCACGGACTCGTTGATCCCGATGCCGATCTGCTTCAGCACCAGCGCGAACCAGAACGACGGCATCGACAGGAAGAGGAAGCCGAAGAAGGTCGCGGTGTAGTCGAACTTGGAGTACTGCCGCGACGCGCTGATCACGCCGATCAGGACGGCGAGGATCAGCGCCACCACCATGGCGAGCACGATCAGCCGCAGCGTCACGCCGAACCGGCCGAACACCTCGCTGCCGATGTTCATGGTGGACTGGACCGAGGGGCCGAAATCACCGTGCAGCACGCCGGTGATCCAGTGCCAGTAGCGCTCGAGAATCGGCTGGTCGAGATGCAGCCGGATGCGTTCGAGCTCGATGGTGCGAGGGGGCGGCGGCGGGTTTCTCGCGATCAGCGGGGTCAACGGGTTGGCCGAGAGCGACACCATCACGAAGACGACGAACGTCGACAAGATGAGGATCGGCACCGAGACGAATAGCCGGCGCAGTGCGAAGGCAAGCATGGAGGTCTTCCTGCTCTGGACGGTGTTCTGCCATCGCCCGCCGCTCGTGGTGGCAGGGCCTAGGCGACGTAACGGGGCAATCGTGGCGTTCGGGAACTAAAACGGCATTGGAGGGCGGATACGGTGAAGGGCCGGCAGCTTCGGCCGGCCCTTCACCGGGTGTCCCGCGGGAATCTACCGGTCGTTGATCACTTCCGGATGCCCCACTCCGCCATGTTGTACACCGGCCCGTCGAGGGTCGAGTTGTTGCGGATGTTCGCGATCTTGTCCGACGAGGCGATGAAGGTCGGCTTCTGGTACAGCGGAAGCACGTACGCGTCCTCGGACATGAT
Organism: Amycolatopsis sp. AA4; assembly: GCF_002796545.1. Classification (GTDB taxonomy): domain Bacteria; phylum Actinomycetota; class Actinomycetes; order Mycobacteriales; family Pseudonocardiaceae; genus Amycolatopsis. Next base: position 7,076,212 of record NZ_CP024894.1, on the reverse strand, counting down.
CTGGTCGGCCTGGTTGAGCAGGTCCGCCGCCTTGGTCTGGTCGGTCTCGGCGTTGGCCTGCGCCATCAGGTTGTCGACCTGCGGGCTGCTGTACTTGCCGTAGTTGTTGCCCTGCCCGGTGCCCCAGTTCTGGATCGCGCCGCCGAACGGGAACGGCGAGGCGACCCACGCGAACACGATGACGTCGTAGTCGCCGCTGGTGGTGGTCTGGCCGAGGTCGTCGGTGGACTGGACCTTCACCTTGACGCCCAGCTGGGCCGCGGTCTGCGCGAACAGCTCGCACTCGTTCTGCCGGATCTGGTTGCCGACGGTGTAGCGGATGCGCAGCTCGGGGACCGGCTTGCCGGTCGGGTCGGACAGCTGGTTGTTGTTCAGCTTGTAGCCCGCGTCGGTCAGGATCTTCTTGGCCTTCTCGATGTCACCCGAGCCCTGGCCGGTCGCGCTCACCGTGTCCTTGTAGCCGGTCTGCTGCGGCACGAAGTTGTGGTTGTTGAGCGGCTCGACCTTGTTGGTGAACTGGCCGACGGTCTTGGCGATCATGTCCTTGCGGTTGATCGCGGTGAACAGCGCCTGGCGCAGCGGCTTCTGGGACAGCGCCGGGTTCTTCAGGTTGAAGTCGAAGTGCTCCCAGGTCAGGCCGAGGCCGATGAACGAGGAGATGTTCGGCATTTGCTTGACCTGGTTGATCAGGTCGACCTGCGGCTGCGGGTAGATGACCTGCACCTCGTTGTTCTGCAGCGCGGTCGGCTCCTGCGTCGCGTCGGTGATGACGCGGAAGATCACGCTGTTCAGGTGCGGCTTCGCGCCCCAGTACTTCTCGTTCGGGACCTCGGTGACCGACTGGTTGTTGACGAACTTCGAGATCTTCCACGGGCCGCCCGACCAGGTCGGGACGGTCGTGCCGAACCACTTGAACGACGCGGCGAGGCCGGCCGGGGTGTTGATGTCGCCGTGCTCCTTGGCCAGGTGCGCCGGGTACATCGCGCCGCCGGAGCTCCAGAGCAGCTTCCAGTCGGTGAACGGCTTGTCGAACACGACCGTCACGGTCTTGCCGCCGTCCGAACCGGTGACGGACTTGACCTGGTCGTAGCCCGCGGTGCTGGCCGCGGCGCAGTCGGGGCAGTCCTTGCCGTTCTGGACCTTGTAGTTGTAGATGAAGTCGTCGGCGGAGAACGCCGTGCCGTCCGACCAGACGGCCTTCGGGTTCAGCTTGTAGACCACCGTCTGCGGGCTGGTGCTGGTGACCTCGGCCGACTCGACGAAGTCCTTGTTCAGGACCGGCTTGAGGTCCGGGGTCGCGTAGAAGGTGTAGGGCAGCAGGCCCTTGGTGACCTCGCCGGTTTCGAAGACGTTGCCCTCGGCCGAGATGACGTTCCAGTTCGGGACGTTCTTCTCGATGGCGTAGGTGACGTCGCCGCCCTGCTGGAGCTGATCGGCCTGTGCCGCGTTGCAGGTGTTCGGGTTCTTGTCGCAGTCGGCGAATGCCTGCCCGGTCTGCACCGCGCTGTTGCCGCCTCCGCCACCACCGCATGCGGAGAGCAGAAGGGCCGCGCCCGCGACGAACGCGCCGAGTTTCGCGGCACGCGACCTAGTCGTCACTAACATTCATTCTCCTTGCTCGACGCCTTCGCGGGTTTGCGAGGCGGCTCTTCCTGACGCGCAAGCACCGATCTGTATCGCGTTGCTCACCGTAGCCGTGAAACTTAGGCATTGGACAGACGGCAAACCTATCGATCCGGACACTCTCAGTGAGATCGTTGCGGAACAGATATCTCGTGCCCCCTGGTTGCACCGAGGTTTCCGCACTTGATCGACTACGTTAAGTAGTTGATCACGGGAATTCGGGACCGGTTCGGGTGGCAGTTCGGACCGGTTGGCCAACCGGCCCGGCGGACAATAACCGCCCCGTTCCGTATGCGGTACCCCAGCTAATGGAGTACTCCCGCGGCCGGGACGAACCCGAAGTGACAAGAAATTGGTCCGATCTCGTGAAGCGAAACAATGCGCCCGCCGCCGGGCGCGGGCATGGACGCCCGCAAGGCGACGGGTACTCGGTGGGTGTTCCGAGCATCTTGCGTCTTCGCCCGCGCATTCCGAACCGCGGAACGTTCCGCGGAAGGGAACGCCCACGGGTCGGGACGCCGATCCGGCTTTGTGGGATGCGAATGCATTTTCCCGTGCACGCTGCGGTTTTCCGGTTCCGGAACGCCGCGCCGGGGTCGGCCTCCCGGGCGCGGACCCAGCGGTCATTAACCTGAGGGCGTGAAGCGGAAGCTGCTGTTGGTCCACGCGCACCCGGACGACGAAAGCATCGCCACCGGCGGGGTCATCGCGCGGTACGCGGCCGAGGGCGCCGAGGTGTGCGTGGTGACCTGCACGCTCGGCGAAGAGGGCGAGATCGTCCCGCCGCGGCTGGCGCAGCTGGTCGCGGCAGAGGCCGACCAGCTCGGCGGGTACCGGTCCGGGGAAATGGCCGCCGCGGCTGTCGCACTCGGACTGGCCCGGCACGAGTACCTCGGCGGCATCGGCCGGTGGCGCGATTCGGGCATGGCGGGCACGCCGTCCGCCGAGCATCCGCGGGCCTTCACCGGTGGTTCGCCCGACGAGCAGGCCGCGCAGTTGCGCGAACTCATCGACGACTTCGCCCCGCAGGTCGTCGTCACCTACGACTCCTTCGGCGGCTACGGCCATCCCGACCACATCCGCGCGCACGAGATCACCATGGCGGCGGCCCCGGACGCGCCGTCGGTCCAGCGCGTCTTCCACGTGGTCCAGTCCGAGGCCGCGCTCGCCGTCGGGCTCGCCGAACTGCGTGCGGACGGAACATCACCGTTCCGGGTGGCCGCCGACGGCGAGCTTCCGTCCACTCCGGACGGCAAGATCACCACCGTGGTCGACATCTCCGCGCACCGGCAGACGAAGCTGGCCGCACTGCGCGCGCACGAAACCCAGCTGACCGTGGTCGACGGCGCGGTCCCGCACTTCGCGCTGACCAACAGCATCGCGCAGCCCCTCCCGTCCGCCGAGTACTTCGTGCTCGCCCACGGCGACGCCGCCGGCGCCGAGACCGATCTCTTCGGCGGGTGGTGACCGTGTCCGCCCCGCTCACTCGCGACCAGCGGCTGATGCTGGTGCTGCTGGCGTTCGACGCGGTCGTGCTGGCACTGCTCGAACTGTTCTTCCTCCCGCTGCGGGTCGGCCCGCTGGGCGAGGTGCCGCTGCCGATCACCGCGCTCGTCGGAGCCGTCACCACGCCGTGGCTCGTGCTGACCGCCGGGAAGCTCGTCCGGCCGGGGCTCTCGTTCGTACCGCTGCTGGTGTGGGTACTCGTGGTGTTCGGGGTCGGCCTGTTCGGTCCGGGCGGGGACGTCGTGCTCGTCCAGGACTGGCGCGCGCTGCTTCTGCTCGGCGCGAGTGCCCTGCCCGCCGCACTGGTCCTCGGCGGCGGGCTGGGCCGGGCCGCGGCGAACGGAGGTGCCCGTGTCTGAGGCCATTTCGGACCGTCAGGTCGTAGCGATCCTGCGACCGTTCGTCCGCGCTTGCGCGCCGATGATCGACGCGCTGCGCGAGGCCGATCCGTTCGGCTTGCAGGCGCGGGCCCGGCGCGGCGAGGGTGAATTCTCCGACGCCGGGCTCAAGAAGAAGATGCTCCACGCGCTGACGACGGTGAAGGTGCCGGGCACCGCGGGGTGGGCGGCGATGGACATCGACCAGCGCGCGAGCTGGTGGGTCAACCGCGTCGGCAGGCTCACGTCGTTGCTGACGTCGATCCCCGGACTCGGCGGCGCGCTCGCCGACCGGCTGCCGGTGCAGGACACCCTCGGCGCGGCGTCGCAGGGGCTGGTGCTGTGCGCGATCGCGGGGGAGTACGGCGTGACCGACGTCGGCAGCCGCGTCCGGCTGATCGCGTCGGTGCTGTTCCAACGGGACATCGATCCCGACCTCGCGGCGGGGGCGGGCCACGACAAGTCGGCGAAGTCCGCGGAGGACAGCGAGACCGCGCGGCTCACCGAGGAACTCGACGAATCCCACCGCAAACACGGCAAGGTGACCGCGAAAGCCGTCGCGAGCACGCTCTGGCACCTCGGCAAGTCGCTGTGGGGGATCACCGGCGAACTCGAGAAGCGCCCGCGCGGCCGCTGGATCCACCGGCTGATCGGGATGCTGCCGGTGGTCGGCGCGGCGGGCGACTACCTCGGCGAGCGCTCCGGGCTCAAGAAGGTCTGGAAGCGCGCGCACGCGTGGCTCATGACCCACCGGGAGTGGGCCTGAGCCCTCAGCGCCAGAAAAGGAACGCGGTCTGTCCGAAGTAGGCCGCGAGCGCGTTGCCGCCGAGCGGGGCGTAGATGTGCCCGGCGATCGTCCAGAGCAGATCCGACAGCGGCCGGAAAAGGAAGAACAGCGCGAAGAGCGCCAGCGGGGCCCACGGCCGCACCCGCGCGCCGAACGCCCGCGCCTGCGGGGAGAGGTACGGCTCCAGCGCGCCCCAGCCGTCCAGTCCGGGCACCGGCAGGATGTTGATCAGGAACGTCATCATCTGCAGCAGCGCGAGGTAGGACATCGCGAAGTAGAGGCCGGTCGCCATCGGGATCAGCATCGTCGCCAAGCAGAGCGCCGCGCCGACGGCGAGGTTGGCGAGCGGCCCCGCGAGCGAGGTCCACGACGCGGTCGCGCGGTTGCGCAGCGCGCCGCGGTTGATCCACACCGCGCCGCCGGGCAGCGGGATGCCGCCGATCAGCAAGAAGATCAGCGGCAGGACGAAGGAGAGGACGGGGTCGGCGTAGCGCCGGACGTCCAGCGAGAGGTACCCCTTGTGAGCGATCTCGTGATCGCCGCCGCGGAAGGCGACGAAGGCGTGCCCGAACTCGTGGAGCGTCAGCGAAGCCATCCAGCCGCCAAGGACGAGCAGCACGACGCCCGCGACGAGCATCGGGTCGCGGGGGTTCGTGTAATCACCGTATGCAGCCAGGAAACCACCGGCGACGGCGACGGCGAGGATGCCGAGGAAGATCGGGCTCGGGCGCACTGCTGATCTCTGCACCCCACCAGTCTTCCGTATGCCCGGTGTGAAGTCTTCGGCGTGTCCCCTTGCGCAGCCGGGCACAGAGATCCCCCGAACTCGCTACTCGGCTTGACCTGGCCGCACTACACAGGTGTAATCACAGTGATGTCATTCGCTGTCGGAGGGGGCAGCGGGTGTCGTTTCACCACCGCCAGCCTGGGGAGTGCGTAGGAGCGAGGAGGCGGACGTGCGGTTGGAAGCGGACAACAGGGAATGGGGGCACGTCGTGGGTTGGGGAGAGAACCCGGAGCAGCAGCTCGGGGATCTGACCGACCTTTTCGACGTCCCCGAGGAGCAGGACTGGCAGGAGCGCGCCCTGTGCGCGCAGACCGACCCGGAGGCGTTCTTCCCCGAGAAGGGCGGCTCGACCCGCGAGGCCAAGCGGATTTGCCTTGGCTGCGAGGTCAAGGACGACTGTCTCGAGTATGCGCTGGCGCACGACGAGCGCTTCGGCATCTGGGGCGGACTGTCCGAACGGGAACGTCGCAAGCTGAAGAAACGGGCTGTCTGACCGGCCTTTCAGCCGAGAGGTGTGTCCGCGGAAAGCGCGGACCACGGGCCGGTTAGGTGTTTCCTGGGGGTGCCACCCCCAGATCCCGCCCGGGGGCTCGCCCCCGGACCCCCGTGGTGCGCGGGTTGCGCGGGCGACTCGCGGCGGACTCGGCGAACGTCTGTTGTGGTGAGAACCGGCACAGGCGTTCGCGAGACAACGGTGCTCACAACGCGGTGAAAACGGTTGGTGTGCCGTGGTTCTCGATGTGATCTTCGTCTTCCGCGGCGGAAACCTGGGCGTGCGGGGAAGCTGCCGGGGACGGGCCACGCGGCCCGTCCCCCATGCGCGGCTGGGGAAGCCATTCGCCGACGAGTACGTCGGCGTTCGCGCGAGTGCGTTGATTCGGCTTCTGCTGAATTTCTCTTGTGCCTGCCCGATCGGCCGCGGCTGGTCCACGCGGTGGGATCCGCCGGGCCAGCGGCGTGGGCCGGTACCCGCGCGTCGGCGCACGCCGTAGGGTGACCGCACCCACCGTTCCGTCCGAGCAGGAGCCGTTCTTGCCTCGCACCGTCGTTCCGCCCGCTGTGCGGACGTTGCCCGTTCTGGCCATTGTGGTCTGTCACGACGGCGAAGAATGGCTGCCGCTGGCGCTTTCCGCGTTGCGGCGCAGCACAGTCCGTCCGCGGCACGTGCTCGCCGTGGACACCGGATCAACCGACCGTACCCCGAAACTGCTCGCCGACGCAGCGCAGCCGGGCGCGGCCGCCGAGGAACCCGTGCTGTCCGGAGTTGTCACTCTGCCGAGTGAAACCGGATTCGCGGCGGCGGTCGCCGCGGCCGTCGCGCACGCGGTGGAACGGTGGGGCGACCCGGGAACCTGGCTGTGGGTGCTGCACGACGACTGCGCGCCCGAGCCCGACTGCCTCGACCAGCTTGTCCGCGCCGCGGAGGAAAATCCGTCCGCGAAGGTGCTCGGCCCGGTCGGCACCGACTGGACCGATCCGCGGCTGATCGTCGAGGCCGGGCTGTCCACCGACGCGTCCGGGCACCGCCAGCAGATGGCCGCGCCGGACGGCGAACCCAGCGAGGTCCTCGCCGTCCCGAGCGCCGGATCGTTGGTGCAGCGGGAACTCTGGGACACGCTCGGCGGCTACGACGAGGACTTCTCGTTGCTGCGCGAGGATCTCGACTTCGGCTGGCGCGCCAACGCGGCCGGCTCGCTCGTGCTGTCGGTGCCGTCCGCGCGCGTCCGGCACGCGCGCGCCCTGTCCACCGGGCAACGCACCCCGGACGCCGCGGGCCGTCCGCTCGCCGCGCTGAACCGTTCGCACGGCGTACGCGTCTTTCTCGTGAACTGCTCGGCCCCCTCGTTCTGGTTCGGGCTCGTCCGGCTGCCGATCATGCTGCTGCTGCGGGCGATCGTGTTCTTCGTGCTGCGGCGCACCACTGAGGCCGGCGCGGAGCTGGCCGCGCTCGGATACCTGTGCGGAGGCAAGGGAAATCTCCGCGCGGCCCGGGCACGGCGGCGCGAGCAGCCGCGGCCGGGCACCGTCCGCGGGCTCTTCACGAGCCGGATCACGCGGCTGCGCAACGCGATCAGCGCCGGAGTGGTTGGACTCGTCCGGCGCGGGGTACAGAGCGATGTAGCACTCGGGACGGTGCCGGACAGCGTCGAGCAGGAGTCGGCGTGGATCCCGCCCGAGGCGCTCGCCGCGTCCGGCGCGCGTCCGGTCGGTCCGGACGCCCTGCCCGCCGGTGCGCTGCGCGGGCTGAGCACTCGCGGCCGCGGCCTGCGCCGTCCGGGCACGGTCGTCGCGGTCACGCTGCCGGAAGCGCCGGTGTCCGAAGAGGACACTGAGCCGGTCGAGGAGACCGCGGCCCATCCGTCGCCGTCGCCGCGCCCGGAACCGGCCGCGCCGGAACCGGATCTGGTGTTCGTGGAGGTCAACCGGCGACGCGTGCTCGCCGCGACCGTCTTCGCGCCGCCAGTGGTGCTCGTCGTGCTGCTGACCGCGCTCGCTTTGGTGCTCAACCGCGGGCGGCTCGGTCTCGACCTGTGGGGCGGGCAGTTGCTGCCGGTCGGCGGGCTCGGCGAGATCTGGTCGACCTATCTGTCGCCGTGGCATCCGATCGCTGGCGGCACCGGAGCGCCCGCTCCCGCGACGTTGCCGGTGCTGGGCACGATCGGCGCGATCTTCGCTCCCGTCGGCGGTCCGGCCGCGCTCGTGGCGATCTTGCTCATCGGGGACATCCCGCTCGCCGCGCTTAGCGCGTACGTCGCCACTCGCAAGCTCGCTGTGCGCCGCTGGGTGCGTGCCGCGGTTGCTGCGACCTACGCGTTGCTGCCTGCCGCGACCGCGTCGGTCGCGCAGGGGCGGCTTGACGTGGTGGTGGTGCATCTCGTGCTGCCGCTCGTGGTGGCGGGCATCGTCCGGTTGCTGACCCGGCCCGGCACGCGCTGGTTGCACGTCTCGGCGTTGTCCGCGTTCGGGGTTGCGTTGCTGGGCGCGTTTTCGCCGCTCGCGCACGGGCTTGCGCTGGTGGGGCTGCTGGTGGGGTTCGTGGTGTTGCCCGCGCCGTCCGGGCTGGCTCGGCGGGTGGCGTCGGTCGGGATCGTGGTGCTGCTGCCGCTGGTTCTGTTGCTGCCGTGGCCGACCGTGCTGCTGCGGCATCCGGAACTGCTGCTGCAGGGCCTCGGCGGTCCGGCCGCGCCCGCGTCGGCAACCGATCTTGCTGGCCTCACGCCGGGCGGGCCGGGGGCGTGGCCGACCGGGGTGGTCGTGCTCGCGGCGACGCTCGTTGCGCTGGTGGTTCGGCCGCGGAAGCAGGTGGTCGGCGGGCTGGCGCTCGCGGTGCTCGGGCTGATCGGCGTGGTGGTGGTGCGGCAGATCCAGTTGACGCCGATGCAGGGCGGGGCGGCCGCGTCGGGGTATGCCGGAGTGCCATTGCTGGTGATCGGTGCCGGGTTGTTGTGGGCGGTGCTGGCTACCTGGCAGCGGGGCGGTGCGGCGATGCCCGCGGCTTGGCTGCCGAAGGTCCTTGCGGTGGCTGGAGTCGTGGTGGTGGCCGCGTTGGCGGCGGGGGCGGTCGCGACTGGGTCGGAAGGGCCGTTGACGGCGGCGGCGCGACCGCAGCTGGCACCCGAGGTGGCGGCGGATGTCGCTGCGACTGGGCGGTCTGTGCTGGACGTCAGCGGTGCGCAGGTTCGGCAGACCGGGGGGCGGTTGGCGCTCTTTGGGGACGACGAGCTTGCGCCGGTCAAGGGGACGCCGGAGCGGTTGGCTGAGTGGCGGCGCGGGCTCGGGCAGGGGGATGTGGCGGCGCTGAAGCGGGTGTTCGCGGCGGCTGCGGCCGGCGGAGTGCAGTACGTGGTGTTGCCGCTGGGGACGGATGCTCGGGCGTTTGCTGCGGCGGCCAGTGATCTCGCTGCGGTGGCGGCTCCGATGGCGGATGGGCGGCCGGTGTTGCGGTTGCTGCCCAAGGCTGGCCAGGTGGCGTTGATCTCGCCGGAGCTGGCCAAGCAGGCGGTGACTGGCGGGGGTGCGCCGGGGGTTAATCCGGGGGTTTCGCCGGTGGCTGCGGGGCTGCCGGATGTTCGGGTTCGGGTTTCTGAAGGGCCAACTGGGCGGTTGCTGGTGCTGGCGGCTGAGCAGGAGGCTGGGTGGCAGGCCAGTGTGGCTGGCAAGGCGGTGCCGATTGTGCCTGCTTGGGGGCATCAGGTTGCGGTGTCGGTGCCTGCTCAGCCTTCGGAGGTTTCGGTCGGGTTTCCCGGGACTGAGCGGGGGTTGCTGCTGTTGGTGCAACTGGCTGCGGTGTTGTTTACGGCGTTGACGGCGATTCCTTCGCGGAGGCGGGTGGGGTGACGGCTCGTCGCCCTGGCGGGCGACATTGCCGTCCCCTGGTTGCGTGGGGCACCCCGAAGTTTGATTGTGCTGACGGTCTGGGGGTGCTTGTCAAGGCGGGAAAGATGCCTTGACAAGCACCCCCAGACCGCAGGGAGGCTTCGTATCGGGGTGTGGGGGAGGGCTGGGTGCCCCCGATGGTTGGGTGCATCGGCGGCGGTTTTAGGGGTGGGGCTAGCGCCCCAATGTGGCATTGGGTGCGTCAGATGCACCGAACGCCACATTGGGTGCGTGGGATGCACCCAATGCCACATTGGGGCGCATCCTGGCGACGGTGAGCGGGCGGGTCGTGAGGGGAACCCTGAGGGACTCTGAGTCCGTGAGGGTTCCCCACACGGACCGGGCCAGGGGTCAGTCGCCTTCGATGACGTCTGGTTCTACGCCTAGGTAGCCTGCGACCTGCTCTACCAGTACGTCGTGTACCAGGTCTGCTAGTTCTGACGGGTCTTTTGCGCGGGCTTCCAGGGGACGGCGGTAGAGGACGATTCGTGCGCGCGTGGGGAGGCCGGTTCGGTCTACGCCTGCGGGGACTAGCCGGGACAGGGGGACTGCGCCGTCGTGGAGTACACCGTCTGCGGGGGCTCGGCCGTCCATGCGGACTTCTGGGACGTCGTCTACCGCTACGTCCAGTTTTGTCAGCTCGTGCCGCCAGCGTGCTTCGATGGGCTCCAGGGCGTCCAGCACCAGTGCGTCGAAGCGCTCCGCGCGGCTCGCGGCCGCGGGCAGGGACGCCGGATAGAGCGTTCCGCGCAGGCCCCGGCCGTGCCGGTCCCGTCGCAGCCGCTGCCGTTGTCGGTAGTCACGAGCCGTCGCCACCGTCCAAGTCTATGCGGTCGCCAGGGGAACGCGCGTGTCGCCGGTACTCGCTTGCGGCGACGCGCTATCGTTTCGGATCGTGCGGAGCGTACGGAAATGTTCGCGAACGGGTTGCCTCGAACCCGCTGTCGCCACGCTCACGTATGCCTACCAGGACTCGACCGCGGTCGTCGGACCGCTGGCCACCGCTTCCGAACCGCACTCCTACGACCTCTGCGAGGCCCACGCGCTGCGGCTGACCGTCCCGAAGGGCTGGGAAGTCGTCCGCCACGAGGGGGCCTTCGCCGCTCCGGAGCAGTCCGCCGACGAGCTGACCGCGCTGGCCGAGGCGGTTCGCGAGGCCGGTCGCTCCGACGTCCCGCCCGCGCAGCCCGAGCCCGAAGGGCCTTCCGGCAGGCGCGGCCATCTGCGCGTCCTCCCGGGGCGCGCCTGAGCTTCTTTCCCGACCGGTAGGCTTTCGCCCGCGGCGCGACTGGCGTCGCCACGGAACTAGCGGCGGGGAGAAGGCGTGCCAGACCTTTCGGGCATCGTGAAGGCCTACGACATTCGCGGCGTGGTCGGCGAACAGCTCGACGCCGCCCTCGTCCGGGACTTCGGGGCCGCGTTCGCGCTGCTCATCAAACCCGAGGCGCCGGCCGTGGTGATCGGCCACGACATGCGCGATTCGTCGCCGGAGCTGGCCGCGGCGTTCGCCGACGGGGTGACCTCGCAGGGCCTCGACGTGGTCTCGATCGGCTTGGCCAGCACCGACCAGCTCTACTTCGCCTCCGGCTCGCTCAACCTGCCGGGCGCGATGTTCACCGCGAGCCACAACCCCGCGAAGTACAACGGCATCAAGATGTGCCGCGCCGGGGCCTCGCCGGTCGGGCAGGACACCGGCCTCGCGGAGATCCGCGACACCGTCGAGCAGGGCGTTCCCGCCTTCGACGGCCAGCGCGGCACCGTGTCCGAGCGCGACGTCCTCGGCGACTACGCCGCCTACCTGCGCAACCTCGTCGACCTCTCCGGCTCGCGGCCGCTCAAGGTCGTGGTCGACGCCGGCAACGGCATGGGCGGGCACACCGTCCCGACCGTTTTCGACGGGTTGCCGATCGAGGTCGTGCCGATGTACTTCGAGCTCGACGGCACCTTCCCGAACCACGAGGCCAACCCGCTCGACCCGGCCAACATCGTCGACCTGCAGGCCAAGGTGCGCGAGGTCGGCGCGGACGCCGGGCTGGCGTTCGACGGCGACGCGGATCGCTGCTTCGTCGTGGACGAGCGCGGCGAGCCGGTGTCGCCCAGCGCGATCACCGCGCTGGTCGCCGTGCGCGAGCTGGCCAAGGAGCCGGGCGGCACGGTCATCCACAACCTGATCACGTCGAAGGGCGTGCCGGAGATCGTCTCGGAGCACGGCGGCAAGCCGGTGCGCACGCGGGTCGGGCACTCCTTCATCAAGGCCGAGATGGCCCGCACCGGCGCGATCTTCGGCGGCGAGCACTCCGCGCACTACTACTTCCGCGACTTCTGGCGCGCCGACACCGGCATGCTGGCCGCGCTGCACGTGCTCGCCGCGCTCGGCGAGCAGAACGGCCCGCTGTCCGCGCTCACCCAGGACTTCTCGCGCTACGCGGCGTCCGGCGAGATCAACTCGACGGTCAGCGACCAGGTCGCGCGGATGCTCGCGGTGAAGGACGCGTACGCGGGCAAGTCCGGCGTCCAGATCGACGAGCTGGACGGCCTGACCGTGCAGCTGCCCGGCGGCGCGTGGTTCAACCTGCGCCCCTCCAACACCGAACCGCTGCTGCGGCTCAACGTGGAGGCCGCCGACCGGGCCGCGGTCGAGGCGCTCACCGCCGAGGTGCTGGCCATTGTCCGGGCCTGACCGGCTGGCGCCGGATTGTGTCCGGAACGCGCCCTCAACACCCCAACGACGCGTGGTATGGAGGAACTATGGCCATCACGCTTGACGCCCAGCTGCTGGAGATCCTCGCGTGCCCGTCGCCGGATCACGCGCCGCTGCGCCCCGGCACGCCGGACGACGCCGAGGCCGACGCGCTGACCTGCACCGAATGCGGCCGGGTGTACCCGGTCCGCGACGGGATCCCGGTGCTGCTGCTCGACGAGGCGACGCTGCCCGGCACTGCCGGACCCGACGCTGATCACGGCGACAGTGCTTGACCATGCTTGACGATTCCCTGCTCGACGACTCCGCGCGGCTGGCCGACGCCGACCGCGCGGGGTTGCTGCGCGCCGCCGCGATGGCCGGCGCGCAGGTACGGGCCACCGCCGAGGCGGCGGCCGAACTGGAGCTGAGCGAACGGCTGGACGTCGGGCGTCCGCGTTCGCTGGTGCTGCTCGACCGGCCGGGGGTGAGCCGCACGCTCACCCGGCTGCTGGCCGCGCTGCTCGCGCCGTCGTGCCCGGTGCCGGTCGTGGTGGCCGAATCGGTGCCGGCCTGGATCGGCGCGCTCGACGTGGTGTTCGCGCACACCGACGACGCGGGAGACCGCGAGCTGGCCGCCTCGCTGGAGCGCGCCGCCCGGTTCGGCGCGTCGGTGGTGCTGTCCGCGCCGGCGGAGGGGCCGGTCGCGGCGTCGGTGGCGGGCAAGGGCGTGCTGCTCGCGCCGCGCGTTCCGGTGCCGCCGGAGCTGGCGTTCCCGCGCGGGCTGGCCGCCGGGCTGCTCACCGCGAACGCGCTCGGCCTGCTGGTCGCGGACGTGCAGGCGCTCGCCGACCAGCTCGATCTCGAAGCGGAGAAGGACTACCTGGCCCGCGAGTCGTTCGCCAATCCGGCGAAGGCGCTCGCGCTGCGGGTCGCGGACCGGGTGCCGCTGCTGTGGGGGCTCGACCCGGTCGCGGTGGCGGTCGGCGAGCACGCGGCGCACGCGTTCGCCGCGCACGCCGCGCTGGTGTGCGACGTGGAGGACTACCGGCAGGCGCTCGCCCGCCCGGCCCTGCGCCGGGTCGCGCAGTCGGGCGGCGTCCAGCGGGACATCTTCGCCGACCCGGACGACTCGCCCGGCGGCGTCGCGACGCGGGTGCTGCTGCTGTCGGTGCGGACCGGTCCGGCGACCGAGGCGGCCCGGTACCAAGCCGAGGAGTTCATGCCGGGTGCGGACCTGATCGCGCCCGCCGAGGAGATCGAGGCCGACGAGATCGTCCGCGCCGCGGTGCTGGCGCTGCGGTTCGAGCTGGCCGCGGTGTACCTCGGGCTGGCGGCGGGCAGCATCGGCGGGGCCGGAAGATACGAACCGGCCTCCGCCTGAGGGAGCAGGGGGGAACGCGGGCAGGCGGTTCCGCCGCCGCGTGCGTCGGCCCAGTGCCGACGGGAAGGATTGGGAGTTGACAGTGGAGCTGTTGCGCAACGCCGTACGGCCCTACGCCTGGGGATCGCGAACGGCCATCCCGCAGCTGCAGGGACGTCCGGTGCCGGCGCCGCACCCCGAGGCCGAACTGTGGATGGGAGCGCACCCAGGGGACCCGTCGCACGTGCTCGGCCCGGACGGCGCCGAAGTCAGCCTGCTCGAACTCGTCGACGCCGATCCGGTCGGCCAGCTCGGCGAGGACTGCGCGCGCCGCTGGGGCAACCGGCTGCCGTTCCTGCTGAAGATCCTCGCCGCGGAAGAACCGCTGTCGATGCAGGCCCACCCGTCGGCGGCGCAGGCCGCGGAAGGACACGCCCGCGAGGAGAAACTCGGCATCCCGCGCGACGCCGCCAACCGGAACTACCCGGACCCGACGGCGAAGCCGGAGCTGGTCTGCGCGCTGACGGAGTTCCACGCGCTGGCCGGGTTCCGCGACCCGAACCGCACGGTCAAGCTGCTGAAGGCGATCGAGACGCCCGGCTTGGGCAAGTACACCGGCCTGCTGGAAGCCCAACCGGACCCGGCGGGCCTGCGGGCGCTGTTCACCACCTGGATCACGCTGCCCCAGTCCGCGCTGGACGAACTGCTGCCGGAGGTGCTCGACGCGTGCGTCCGGCACGTCCAGGACCACGGCGAGTTCGCGACCGAATGCCGCACGATCCTGGAACTGGGCGAAACCCACCCGCGCGACGCCGGGGTGCTCGCCGCGCTCCTGCTCAACCGCCTGACCCTGCGCGCCGGCGAGGCGATCTACCTGCCGGCCGGGAACCTGCACCTGTACCTGCACGGCACCGCGGTGGAGATCCTGGCGAACTCGGACAACATCCTGCGCTGCGGCCTCACCCCGAAGCACGTGGACGTGCCGGAACTGCTGCGCGTGGTCGACTTCGCGTGCGGGGAAATGCCGGTGCAGCACGGAGAATGCGCCGGCCAGCGGATGGCGGTGTACCACACGGACGCCCCGGAATTCGAACTGTCGCGGATGGAATGGGCGGCCGGGGAAGACGCCGAGATCGAGGTCGACTCGGCCGGGCCGCAGATCCTGCTGTGCACCGAAGGGGACCTCCTGGTGCGCGCCTCGGACGGCGAGCAGGTGGAACTGCGGAGGGGCCAGTCGGTATGGCTGCCCGCCGCGGACCCGGCGGTGCGGGTGCGTCCGCTGGGCGGGGAGAAGTCGCAGCTGTTCCGGGCTACCGCTGGGACGTGCGAGTTGTGAGCTGACTGGTCAGTTCTGCGGACCAGGTGGCGAAGAAACTGCGTAGTGCGGGGACCTCGGCGGGCGCGATTGGCAGGTCACGGTCACCGAACCGGGACAGCGAGGCGAGCATGTCTCTGAACACCGCGGTGTCAAAGCCCGGATCCTGCTGAGCGGCAAGGGCCAGCAGCAAGTCCTTTGGGTAGGTGACAGACAGTGTATGCACGTCGGTGAAGTCACGCGCTTCAGCGCGGTCGAAAAGCGCGACCACCTTTCGCCCCGCGAGTTCTTCCCGATCGAAGGTCGGCCCCAGAAAGGTCAGCATCGGTGGGCGGCTCGGTGCCGCGTCGAGCGCTAGATCTACGACCAGGTTCTCCGGTCCGCGCACTACCAGCCTGCAAAAGGTGGCGGTGTCGCGGACCCGGGTGACCTGCCAGCTGCGTGCTGCAGCGGCGGACTCCAAAGCGTCCCGGGCAGCTGGTATGTCTCCGCGTCCGGGGCTTGCGAAGAAGTCGAGATCCTGCGTTGGCCGGGTCGTCAACTGTTGTGCCAGCAGGGCCGCGCCGCCAGCGAGGAGGAATCCATCGCTCTGCGCCAGTTCGAAAAAGGCTTGTGCGACGGTCACCTGGAATGAGGTCAGCCCGTCCGGCACGGTCACGTTGCGGTCACCGGCCGGATGCTCTCGACGAGCGGAGACCAGGCGGCTCGGACACTCCGGGGCAGGACCAATTCGTCCCACAAGTCGATCAGCAACGCGCCGTCGATGTACTCCGCGATGTGGTCGTTGGTGCCTTCCCTCAGCACGATCTCGTAGACCCGGGCACGGTCCGCGCGCGTCCTGAGGTCGAAGCGACGCTCCGGTTCTGACCAGTTGAGTTCGATCGGCAGGACGACCGTCGCGAACGCTTTCTCAGGAGTCAGCCGGGGGAGGGTTGTAGGCACCGAAATCGAACGGCCGTTGGCAGTCAGTTCATGGAAAAGGAGCTGAGGTTCGAGGGTGAGTGTGAAGCCGGCCCCGGCGAGCAGTCGGGTGACTGTGTCCAGCGTGGGCGACTTCCGGCCTCTCTCGTACGCGGACAGGGTCGGACGCGACGTCCCTGCTCGCTCAGCCAGCTCTTGCTGGCTCAAGTCCGCTGCCTTGCGCGCAGTCGTCAAGAGTTCGGCTATATGCATCGTCGTCCTCGAGTCCCGTATGTATCCGAAAGGATACCACAAGAAGGTATCTGATCGGATACCCTTGCGAGGGCGAGCGAGCCGGGTGACAGCCCAGCGCTTCCCGTCGCAAAGGCTCCTCTAGGCTCCCACCGGGCAATTCGGGCGCGGAGCAGGGGAGCGGGAAGTGTCAGCTGGCGGGGGAACCAAGGCGATCATCGCGGCGCTCGCCGCCAATGCCGGGATCGCGGTGGCCAAGTTCGTCGGCTTCCTGGTGACCGGGTCGTCGTCGATGCTCGCGGAGGCGGTGCACTCGCTCGCCGACACGTCGAACCAGGGGTTGCTGCTGCTCGGGCAGAAGACCTCCAAGCGGCGGGCCACCAAGGAGCATCCGTTCGGCTACGGCCGGGACCGGTACTTCTACTCGTTCATCGTCGCGCTCATGCTCTTCACCCTCGGCTCGGCGTTCGCGCTCTACGAGGGCATCCACAAGATCATCGAACCGCAGCCGCTGGAGACGCCGGTCGTCGCGGTGGTCATCCTGGTCGTCGCGATCTGTCTCGAGGGCTACAGCTTCCTCACCGCGATGGGCGAATCGCGCAAGATCAAGGGCAACGCGAGCTGGTGGCGGTTCATCCGCCAGGCCAAGGAGCCCGAGCTGCCGGTCGTGCTGCTGGAGGACTCCGGCGCGCTGCTCGGCCTCGTGTTCGCGTTGCTGGGTGTCGGGCTTTCGGTGCTGACCGGCAACCCGGTGTTCGACGGCATCGGCACGGTCTTCATCGGCGCGCTGCTGGGCGTCATCGCGATCATCCTGATCATCGAGATGAAGAGCCTGCTGATCGGCGAGGGCGCGACCGACACCGATCTCGCGACCATCGTGGACGAGCTGGCCGCGGGCAAGGTCGAGCGCGTCATCCACATCCGCACCCAGTACCTCGGTCCGGACGAGCTGCTCGTCGCCGCGAAGCTCGCGCTCGTGCCCGGGCTCGACACCGCCGCCATCGCCACCGCGATCGACGACGCCGAGGCCCGCGTGCGCGCGAAGGTCCCCGTCGCGACGCTGATTTACCTGGAGCCCGACCTCGACCGCGCGGCGCGCTGACTGTCCGGACAGCTGGCGCCCAAGTGACACGCTAGGGTGGCGCCCGGTCCCCACGAAGGTCACCGCAGGAGGTCAACGTTGCCCGGCACTGGGTTGTGGCGCACCAAGTCAATCGAGCAGTCCATTTCGGACACCGATGAACCGGAGACGAAACTCCGCAGGAATCTGAGTGCCTGGGACCTCACGGTCTTCGGCGTCGCGGTGGTCATCGGCGCAGGCATCTTCACGCTCACCGCGCGCACGGCGGGCGACTTCGCCGGGCCGTCGGTGTCCGTCGCGTTCGTGATCGCGGCGATCGCCTGCGCGCTGGCCGCGTTGTGCTACGCCGAATTCGCTTCCACCGTCCCGGTCGCGGGCAGCGCGTACACGTTCTCCTACGCCACCTTCGGCGAGTTCATGGCGTGGATCATCGGCTGGGACCTGATCCTGGAGCTGGCCGTCGGCGCCGCCGCGGTGGCCAAGGGCTGGTCGTCCTATCTGCAGACCGTGCTGGCGTACATCTTCGGCAAGGGAACCAAGACGTCGATCGATCTCGGCGGCGGTTTCGGCATCGACTGGGGCGCGTTCATCGTCGTGGCCGCGCTCGTCACGCTGCTGGTGCTCGGCACGAAGCTGTCGTCGCGGTTCTCGATGGTGATCACCGGCATCAAGGTCGCCGTCGTGCTGTTCGTGGTCATCCTCGGCTTCTTCTACATCAAGGCCAGCAACTACACGCCGTTCGTGCCGGAGGGCAAGCCCGCCGGATCCGGGGAGAGCGGCGTCGACCAGTCGCTGTTCTCGCTCATCGCGGGCGGCGGCAGCAGCTCGTTCGGCATCTTCGGCCTGCTGGCCGGCGCGTCGATCGTGTTCTTCGCGTTCATCGGGTTCGACATCGTCGCGACCACCGCGGAGGAGACCCGCAACCCGCAGAAGGCCGTGCCGCGCGGCATTTTCGGCTCGCTGGCGATCGTGACCGTCCTGTACGTCGCGGTTTCGCTCGTGGTCGTCGGCATGGTGCCCTACACCGACCTGTCGACCTCGGCGGGCGACGGCAGCCACAAGACGCTCGCCACCGCCTTCTCCGCGAACGGCGTCGACTGGGCCGCGAACGTCATCTCCGTCGGCGCGCTGGCCGGCCTGACCACCGTCGTCATGGTGCTGATGCTCGGCCAGGTCCGGATCATCTTCGCGATGTCCCGCGACGGCCTCATGCCGCGTTCGCTGGCCAAGACGAGCGACCGCGGCACGCCGAAGCGCGCGACGCTCGTGGTCGGCGCGCTGGTCGCGGCAGGCGCGACGTTCTTCCCGGCCGACAAGCTCGAGGAAATGGTCAACGTCGGCACGCTGTTCGCGTTCATCCTCGTGTCCGCGGGCGTGCTGGTGCTGCGCAAGACGCGTCCGGACCTGACGCGCGCGTTCCGCGTCCCGGCCGTGTGGGTCATCGCGCCGCTGGCGATCCTGGCCTGCCTGTGGCTGATGCTGAACCTGACCGTGCTGACCTGGCTGCGGTTCGTCGTGTGGATGGTCGTCGGCGTCGTCATCTACTTCGTCTACAGCCGCCGTCATTCGCTGCTCGGGAAGCGCCAGTCCGGTGTCGACCAGGGCGGGGCGGTCTCCGAATCCGCGCCGCCGGTCGCCGACTGACCTGCTCGCCGCCGTCTCTCCCGGCCCGTCGTCCACCTCGGACGGCGGGCCGTTTTACGTGGTCGGGGAGCCGGTGGTCACGGATGCGCAACTCGCGGATCTCGGTTCGGGCGCTGCCCGGTCCCCGTGGGAAAGGACACACGGAGATGCGATACCCTCCGCGTCGTCTTCCCTCTGACGGGTTAATCACTCTCGGGTAATTCGCACGAACAGTGGTCGGGGTTCCTACGGAGGGTCGCAGTTCTCCGCGTGTGCTATCCCCCATTCGGATTTTTCCCTGAGGAGTAACTCCATGCCCATCAGCACCAGACTGCGTGCCGGTTTCACGGTCGCCGCGGTGGCCGGACTCGCCCTGCTCGGCACCGCGACCTCGGCGCTCGCCTGCACCACGGACGACGGCCGGGCGAAGCCGACCGAGGGCAACGCGACGACCTGCGCCCAGGCGAAGGTGCCCGGCAACCTGCTCGGCGCGGCCGACCTCACCGTCACCGACGGCACGCAGAAGGACCAGTACCTGAACGTCACGGCCGTGGGCGAGGGCGTCACGGTCACCGCGATCGTGGTCAAGGGCGGCCCCGGCTTCAACGTGTACGTGCCGGGCACGCGCGGCATGTCGGCCACGCCGCCGTGGGAGAAGCTGCGCTCGCCGTTCAACCGCGGCGACCAGCTGCCGACCATCAGCCACTGGTTTGCCTGCGGGACCAAGACTGTGCCGACTAAGCCGCCGGTTTCGGGGACTCCGACCACGACTCCGTCGCAGCCGGCTTCGGAGGCTCCGAGCACTACGCCGGGTGTTCCGGTGACTTCTTCGGTGGCCTCGTCTGCTCCGGCTGGGGCGACTTCTTCTCCGGCTACGACCAGTGCTCCGGCTGTGGTTCCGGCTGGGAATCAGAATGGGACCGGGGGCGGGTTGGCCAACACTGGGTTTGACAACGCTTGGCTGTTTTGGGTTGGCGGGGTGTTGATTGTCGGGGGTGGCGCGTTGCTGGTGCTGCTGAAGGTGCGGCGGCGCGGGGCTAACTGATCTCGTTCCGGGGGCGGCTCGTCGCCCTGGCGGGCGACATTGCGCCCGGCCTGGGTTGCGTGGGGCACCCCGATTTTTCATTGTGCTGACGGTTCGGGGGTGCTTGTCAAGGCGGGAAAGATGCCTTGACAAGCACCCCCGAACCGCAGGGCGGCTTTGTATCGGGGTTGGGGGAGGGGTGGGTGCCCCCGGGGGGTTGGGTGCAGCGGTGCGGTATCGGGCGTGGCCTCGGCATCGGCCTCGGCTCTGCCTCGGCTAGCGGGGGCGGGGGAGGTCGCCGAAGAGGGAGCCTTGTTCGCCTCGGGTTTTGGCGCGGCCGTGGGGGCGGCCTAGGCCTGCGGCCATCGCGACCGCGTTGTCCCATTCCGGGTCGGCCAAATACTCAGTGTGTTTGAGGACTCCGGGGGCCCAGCGGTGGCGGCCGTCGGGGGCTCGCAGCGGGTCGGGGACCCAGTGGTCGCCGCCCAGGATCAGGACTCCTGCGTCGTCTGGGGTGGTTTCCAGGGCTCCCCATTTGCCTTCGGGGAGGTAGCCCTCGCCCAGCAGGTGGCCGTTGCTCGTTTGGTGGCGCCAGGTGGTCACGCCGCCGCCGAAGATGTCCGTTCCTCGGCACAGGGCGCGCCAGCGGCCGTCCAGTGCGGAGAACAAATCCGCCAGCGAGTCTTGGGGCAGGACTGCTGGGAAGGCTCGTTGGTAGCCCCACTGCAACGGGGATCCTGCGGTGAGGAGGCCGACTCGGTCGCGTTCGTCCGGCGGGAGTTCGGCGCACAGTTGGGCTGCCGCCAGCACGGTGAGGATGCTGCCCAGGTTGAGGCCGGACAGCACGACTCGCGTGCCGGGTTCGGCGAGGTGTTCTTTGACTCGGGCGGCCAGTTCGGGGACGACCTTGAGCGCGTAGCAAGGCGGTACGCCGGGGTGGGCGGCGCGGGGCCAGAAAGAGACCAGGTCCGCCAGCGCGCCCAGGTGGCGGCTTCGTTGCGGGGACCGGGCCGCGGAGTAGACCACTCGCAGCAGACCGGCGGCCAGGGCGCCGAGAGCGAACACGCCGATCGCCGACACGGTGGTGAACCAGCTTGGCTGCAGGTTGAAGCCGAACCGGACGACCAGCAGGGCGATCGCGCCGACGCAGAGGCCGAGGGAGACGATCACGGCCAGGTGGTGCAGGTGACGGCGTTCCCAGGCGGAACGCGCCCAGGCTCGGGCGGCGTCTTGTTCCTGCTGTTCGTCGTGTTCCATCAGTTCGACGATGGGCGGGATGCCGCGCCGGCGGCGGCGCAGGGGGACGCCGATGGCGTATCCGGCGATGGCGAGCAGGGCCATCAGGCCCAGTCCGCCGCCCCACAGGACGGTGACCAGGTCGTACGTCGTGGGCAGGGCGAGTTTGTCGACGCGGAGCAGTTTTCGGACGGCGATCGCCAGCCCGGCGCCGAAACCGCCGCCGAGGAGGCCGGCGAGTGCGAGTACCGGGGCCGCCGCCCAGCCGCCTAGCCACGGGCGGAGGCGGCGCGGGCGGTCGCGCCAGGCTGCGCGGGCCAGCAGTGCGGACGGGATCAGCGCCAGCGCGAACAGCAGCGTGACGACCAGCAGGGCGCCGCCGAGTCCTTCGACGGTGGTGTCGACGCCGGGCAGTCGATCGCCGACCGGGGCGGCCAGCACGGTCGAGTAAATGACGAGCAGGGTCGCGAACGTGAGCAAGGTCCGGCGCGCGATGACGCCGGTGTCGCTGCCGATCGCGCCTCCGATCAACACCGCCAGTGCCAGCGCGAGGGTGCAGATCCAGCCGATCAACTGCGGGATTTTCGTGGGCACGTGGAACGGTCCGCCCAGCAAAAGCAGAGAGACGCACGCCAATGCGGCGACGGCGTGCGTCGCGGACATTCCGGGCGCTTCCGGGTCGGCGCGCAAGCGCATCGGAACGCCTTTGCGGCCGGGAAGCTCGGGCGGGCGGACGCGCCAATTCGTGGACGAGATCCGATGCAGTGCGTAGACCAGGGCGAGGAGCACCGCCACGCCGACGCCGATGCGCAGCGGTCCCTTGCGCAGTTCCGGGGTCACCCAGGTGAGGCAGGCGCGTCCGGGGGCGAGGCATTGGGTCGCGACGAGGTCCAGGACCGCCGCCGCGACCTGGCTGACCAGCAGCATGGTGAGCAGCACCGCGGCGATCCGCAGCAGGCCGCGGCACAGGCCGCCGAGCCAGCGGCCGCGGTGGACCGGCGGCAGCATCCAGAACGCGACGTTCGCCAGCGAGAACGGGAACAGCAGCGCCCAGGCGGCCTTCGCGACGCCGCCGGACGTCATGCCGCTCCACAGGTAGCCTTCGACGGTGCGCGGGATCGACCGGCCGAGCGCGGGCACCACCGGACCGGGAGCCGGACGCCGCAGCCGGTCGGCCGGGCGCACCACGCGGCCGAGTTCGTCGCCGGCGACGTCGACGGTCTGGACCGTGTCGAGGAGCGTCTCGCCGCTCGTGCCCACGAGTCCGGACACCCTCATTTCGACGATGCGGGTGTCAGGGCCGGGGAGCGGGGCGGGCACGGTGATTCTCTCCTCATCCGTCCGAGTCAGGGTCGAGCCGACAACGGTACTGTTCAGGTGCCATCAAACCTTGGAGGAACCGCACTATGACCCCCGAAAGCGTTGTCAAGCGGCACGACACCCGGGGCGGCATCGAATTCGCCGTCGCCGATCTCGACGCCGCCGAGTTCGGCCGGAAGGAGATCCGGCTCGCCGAGCACGAGATGCCCGGCCTGATGGCGCTGCGTCGCGAATACGCTGAGGTCTACCCGCTGCGCGGGGCGCGGATCGCCGGGTCGCTGCACATGACCGTGCAGACCGCGGTGCTGATCGAGACGCTGGTGGCGCTCGGCGCGGAGGTGCGCTGGGCCTCGTGCAACATTTTCTCCACGCAGGACCACGCCGCGGCCGCGGTCGTCGTCGGACCGCACGGCACGCCCGAGGAGCCCAAGGGCGTCCCGGTGTTCGCGTGGAAGGGCGAAACGCTCGAGGAATACTGGTGGTGCACTGAGCGGATGCTCACGTGGGAGGGCGAAGGCCCGAACATGATCCTCGACGACGGCGGCGACGCCACCATGCTGGTGCACAAGGGCACCGAGTACGAGAAGGCCGGCGTGGTTCCGCCGGCCGACGACGAGGACCCCGAGGAGTGGAAGGTCTTCCTGGAGCTGCTGCGCGCCTCCGTCGCGGCGGACAAGGGCAAGTGGACCGCCATCGGGCAGAGCGTGAAGGGCGTCACCGAGGAGACCACCACCGGCGTGCTGCGGCTGTACCAGCTGGCGGCCGCGGGCGAGCTGCTGTTCCCGGCGATCAACGTCAACGACTCGGTGACGAAGTCGAAGTTCGACAACCGCTACGGCATCCGCCACTCGCTGATCGACGGCATCAACCGCGGCACCGACGTCCTGATCGGCGGCAAGGTCGCGGTGGTCTGCGGCTACGGCGACGTCGGCAAGGGCGCGGCGGAATCGCTGCGCGGCCAGGGCGCCCGGGTGATCATCACCGAGATCGACCCGATCTGCGCGCTGCAGGCGATGATGGACGGCTACGAGGTCAAGCGCCTGGAGTCGGTGCTGGACGAGGGCGACATCTACGTCACCACCACGGGCAACAAGAACGTGGTGATGGTCGAGCACATGGCGCGGATGAAGCACCAGGCCATCGTCGGCAACATCGGCCACTTCGACAACGAACTCGACATGGCCGGCCTCGCCCGCTACCCCGGCGTGCGGCGCGTGAACATCAAGCCGCAGGTCGACGAGTGGGTGTTCCCGGACGGCAAGAGCATCCTCGTGCTGTCCGAGGGCCGCCTGCTGAACCTCGGCAACGCGACCGGGCACCCGAGCTTCGTGATGTCGAACAGCTTCGCGAACCAGGTCATCGCCCAGGTCGAACTCTTCACGAAGACCGAGGAGTACGACAAGGAGGTCTACCGGCTTCCGAAGAAACTGGACGAAAAGGTCGCCCGGATCCACCTCGAAGCCCTTGGCGGCGAGCTGACGAAGCTGTCGAAGGAACAGGCGGAATACATCGACGTGGACGTGGAGGGCCCGTTCAAGTCGGAGCACTACCGTTACTGATCGCTGACACTGAAGCCGCCCCGGAATGCGTTTCGGGGCGGCTTTTGTCTGCACTTGAAAACACGTGATAGCTCTAATGGGTGACGTGTTATCATGGTGGGGTGAAGCAATTGATCACTCGCGTCGACGACGAGCTGCATGCTCGGCTGAAGGCCAGGGCCGAGGCTGAGGGGCGCAGCATGAACGATCTGGTCACCGAGGCTCTGCGAGGGGTCGTCCAGCAGGGCGAGTCTCGAGCCGAGTGGAAACGCCGGTTGATCGCCGAGGGCAAGGTCGCCTATGTCGAACCTCCCGCCCGGGCGGCCTCGCTGGACGACATCGAGGAGTTCTCCAGTGGCTGGGGAGCCACTGTCGGAGAGTATCTCGACTGGACTCGGGGTGAATGGTGACTGATTGTTACTATGCCGATACAAGTGCGCTGGCTACTGCGTTCCTCAAGGATGAGCCGGGGCATCGCGAAATGCGCGAGCTATTGCTCGAGGGGCCGGATCTGGTGCTCAGCAGCGAACTCACCCGCCTCGAGTTCACCAGCGCGCTCACGGCGGCGAAGCGCGACGGCCGGATCCCTGACGCCCGGATCGTCCTCGAGCACTTCGACCTGCTCGCTTCCCCGGAAGGTTCCCTTGTGCTGATCCCTTTCCGCCCGGAGCGCGTTTTTCCGGCGGCGCAGCGACTGGTTGCCGAGAACTACCCGATTCGCACCCTGGATGCTCTTCATCTGGCCGTCGTAATGAGGGAAACTTCCGAGCTGACCGGTGGGCAACCGGTTACTGTCGTCACGCGTGACGCGCGTCAGGCGGATGCGGCAAAAGCCAACGGACTCCTCGTCCGCTAACGCGGATACCGCATCGTCAACACCGCAGTAGCCACCCCGCCGATTCCGCGATAAACATGCTCCGTTTCCGCGATAAACGTATGCGTCCCGGCCGCGGAAACCGTCACTGGCGCGGAAACCGGCCCCACCTCCGCCGTCCCGGTCAGCACCGTCAAAACCTCCCGCACCCCGGGGCTGTGCGGATGCGACACCTGAACCCGCTCGTGGATCGTCAGCCGGTACACCTCCGTCACGCCCTCCGGGTCCTCCCAGCGGCCCAGCAAGGTCGCCGTCACGCTGTCGCCGTGCGCTTCGGCTACGCCGTCGTCTCCGAAGAGCAAGTCGCTCAACGGGATCGACAGCGCGGTGGCGATGGCGAACAGCGTGTCCAGCGTCGGGTTGCGGCGGCCGTTCTCCAGTTCCGACAGCGTTCCCTTGCCGAGACCGCTGTCGGCGGCGAGCGTGGTCAGGCCGACGCCCGCGCGGGTGCGCAAGGTGCGGATGCGGGTACCGACCACCGCGGCGAGGGCGCGGCCGTCCGGGGCGGGTGACGTCGACACCCGGCCTAGTCTAGTGTTCTGTTTACAGAACGGCTGGAGGTGTGCCGATGTCGGCAGTGCAAAACGTGCAGGACGCGCTCGACGAGGCGGGCGTCGAAGGACGGGCGCGGACTCTCCCGCAGTCCACGCGGACGGCGGCCGAGGCGGCGGAAGCGCTCGGCTGCCCGGTCGGCGCGATCGCGAACAGCCTGGTCTTCATGGCCGACGACGCCCCGCTGCTGGTCTTGACCAGCGGCGCGCACCGGGTGGACGTCGAGGCGCTCGCCGCGCGGCTCGGGCGCGGCCGGATCCGCCGGGCCAAGCCGGACGAGGTGCGCGCGGCCACCGGGCAGGTGATCGGCGGCGTGTCGCCGGTCGGGCATCCGGCTCCGCTGGAGACGGTGGTCGACGAGGCGTTGCGGCAGTACGACCAGGTGTGGGCCGCGGCCGGGACGCCGAACGCCGTCTTCCCGACGACGTTCGACGAACTGGTCCGGATCACCAAGGGCGCGCCGCAGCGGGTGGACGGGTAAAGCTCAGTTCCATTCCACCGCGATGCCGGCCAGCCCCGGGCCGGTGTCGCGGAAATACCCGCTCGTCACGCCGCCGGTGTCGCACGGCAATTCCTCCGCCTCGACCGGCAGCGCGTCGTCGCGGGCGCGGACCTCGCGGGTGATCCGGGCGGGCATCGCGGTGGGCGCGAACTGCAATTGCAGCAGATAGCTCGCGCACTGGTCGCGCAGCATCCGGTAGTACCCGGGGAACGTCACGGCGGAATTGTCGTGGATTTCGAAGCAGAAAACGTGGATCTCGCCCTCGGCGAGCTTCCGGTCGAAAAGCAGTTCCGTCGCCATCGTCTCGCGCGCCGGATGCCTGCGGATGCGGCCGACGCGGCAGCCTTCCGCGGTGATCAGCTCGACGTCGTCGATCCGGCAGCCGGGGTCGCCGTTGTAGACCGCGACGTACCGGTCCGGTCCGTGCCGCCGCGCGCGGGTGACCAGCCGGGTCCGGAATTTCACCTGGTGTTTCTGCTCGTCGATGGTGATCTGGTCGTGCACCGACAGCATTTCCAGGTCGGAGTTCGACTGCCGGGACGCCGGCGCCGCGCCGAGGTCGCTCATCAGCTGTTCGACGATCGCGCCCATCTCGCCCGAGCGCAGGTCGTGGAACGACGCCGCGGCCTGGTGCCCGCGCGGACGCGCCGTGCGCGGGCCGATCAGCACCACGAGCGAGTCGGAGGGCAATTGCAGCACCGACTCCAGCGCGCGGACCGCCGGAAGCGCCTTGGGCACCTCCGGCTGGCGGAGCCCGCGCTGCCAGTAGCTGAGCGTCGACTGTCCGATGTGGACGCCGCGGAGCGCGAGGTGCGCCCGCAGCCGGGCGAGCGACAGGCCGCGATGCGCGATCGCGAGCCGCAGCGCCTGGTGGAATTCTCCGGATCGCAGTGCTTCGCCGAGCTCGGGCGGCAGTTCACCCGCGCCGCGCCGGCCAGGTTCCATGATCAGTGGGCCATCCCCGTCTCGTGCCACCGCTGTCCCTTCAACGCCGCCCGTGCGCTGGGCGTGAATGCCGCGGAACGTTCACGTTAGCAGCGCGCGGTTACGGGTCCGGCCCCCGTTTGGTGTGCTTGGCCACGGAAGGGTAACCGTTCCGTGTTCCACGGCGGACCCGGAACACCCTCCTTGCCGGACGGGCATCTTGCTCGGAGTGATCGGCCGGTTCACCGTTGTGACCACCACTGGCCACGTCTAGGCGGGAGGTGCGTCGTGGGTCTGGGGAAACCGAATCACGGGGAGAGCACTGCCGGGCGGGACCGGCGGTCCTCGACCAGTTGCCGAAGGCACGTCGGACGCCTGCTGCTCCTCGTGGCGTTCACGGGCCTGGCGTTGCCGGTGTCGGCTCCGGGCGCGGGCGCGGCGCAGCCTGCCGACACCGGCAACGCCCACCTCACGGCCGTGCCGCGCAGCGAGGTGGTGCCGCGCGACGGCCAGAGCACGCCCGCGGAGCCGCACGGCGACGACTGGATTCCGCTGCTCTGCCTCGCCGGCCTGCTGGTCGCGGTGCCGGTGGGCTACTTCGGCTACGTGCGCGCCCGCCGCGAGGCGGCCTGAGCACGCCGCCAAGTATCTTTGACGGCGTGGGGCGACTGGTCGTAATCGAAGGTCTGGACGGCGCGGGCAAGCGCACGCTGTCCGAGGGGCTGACTGCTGCGCTGGAAGACGCCGGCGCGAGCGTCGGCAGTCTCGCCTTCCCTCGTTACGGCCGCAGCGTGCACGCGGATCTGGTGCGGGAAGCGCTGCATCGCGGGCACGGCGACCTCGCCGATTCGGTGTACGGAATGGCGATGCTCTACGCCCTCGACCGCAGCGGTGCGGCCGACGAGATCCGCGCGCTGCTCGCGGCCAACGACGTGGTCCTGCTGGACCGCTACGTCGCCTCGAACGCCGCGTACGCCGCCGCGCGCCTGCGCGAGCACGCGGATGGCGCTGTGGTGCAGTGGGTTTGGGACCTCGAGGTGACGCGGTTCGGCCTGCCCCGTCCGGACGCGCATCTGCTGCTGCGGGTGAGCCCGGAGGTGGCTGCCGAGCGGGCGGTCCGCCGAGCGGAGTCGGACGCGGCACGCACGCGGGACGCTTTCGAATCGGACGATTCGCTGCAGCAGCGGTGTGCCGCGGTGTACGACGAGCTGGCCGCGGCTTCGTGGCTCGCGCCGTGGCATGTGCTGGACGGCGTGGCTGGGGTGGATCTGCCGACGCTGGCGAAGTCGCTGCTCGCTTAACCGAGGGCGGCGGTGGCGGTGCGCAGTTCGCCGAGCGCTTCGTCCGCGAGTGCGCCGAACTCGCGCTGGTTGCCTGCTTCGACCCAGCGGTGGAACGCCGTCCCGAAGGCGAGGCAGCCCAGTTCCGCGGCGACCCGCGCGGTCGGTTCGCTGACTCCGCGCGCGGCGAGGGCGTCGTGCATGGCCTGGACCATCGTGGTGCGCTTGAGCAATTCGCGTTCGAGCAGCTCGCTGTTCGCGGCCACGATCGGCTGTCGCACCCGGGCCTCAGCCAGCCGCTCGCCGGTGAAAACCTCCGCGGCGGCATCCAATGCCCTGCCGACCGCTTCGAACGGCGTCGCGCCCGCTGGCGCCCCGGCAATGCCCTCGGAGAGCCGCCGGGTCAGTTCCTCCTGCCCGCCGAACAGCACTTCCCGCTTGTCGGCGAAATAGCGGAAGAAGGTCCGTTTCGTGAGCCCGGCGCGTTCGGCGATTTCGGCGACCGTGGTCTCGTCGTAGCCGCGTTCGGTGAACAGGTCGAGCGCGGCCCGCGCCAAGCGGTGGCGTGCGTTCGGTTCCCAGCGGCCCATGCCGTCCAGTCTAGGTGATGACACTGGATGACATCGGGCGTACTGTGATGGCACCAGGTGTCATCAACTGTGGAAGGACACATCATGCGGGTTTTCGTCACCGGGGCCAGCGGCCACGTCGGCTCGGCCCTCGTTCCCGAACTGCTCTCCGCCGGACACGAGGTGGTCGGCCTCGCCCGGTCGGACGCCTCCGCCGCGGTGCTCGCCGAACGCGGTGCGCGCGTGCGGCGCGGCGACCTCGACGATCTCGACGGCCTGCGCGCGGCGGCGGCCGAGGCGGACGGCGTCGTGCACTTGGCGTTCAAGCACGACCTGATGGCCAGCGGCGAGTTCGCCGGCGCGGTCGAAGCGGACCTCGTCGCGCTGAAGGCGCTCGGCGAAGCTCTCGCCGGCACCGGCAAACCACTGGTCTCGACCTCCGGAACCCTGATGTTCGCCGGGCTCGGCCGGACCGCGACCGAGGACGACCGTCTTCCTGGCGGCTCGCGGGTCGATGCGGAGAACTACGTGCTCGGGCTCGCCGAAAACGGCGTCCGATCGTCAGTCGTGCGGCTGCCGCCGTCGGTGCACAGTTCGCTCGACAAGCACGGTTTCGTGCCGACTATGATCCGTTTCGCCCGGGCGGCCGGGGTCTCGCCGTACGTCGGCGACGGGGCCAACCGCTGGTCCGCCGGGCACACGCTCGACGCGGCCCGGCTCTACCGGCTGGCCTTGGAGAAGGCTCCGGGCGGAACCGTGCTGCACGCGGTCGGCGACGAAGCCGTCTCGCTCCGGCAGATCGCCGAGACGATCGGCGCGCGGCTCGGTGTCCCGGTGAAGTCCATCGCGCCGGAGGAGGCCGCGGCGCACTTCGCGTTCCTGGCCCCGATGGTCCAGGCAGACGCCCCGACGTCCGCCGCGCGCACGCGTGAACTCCTCGACTGGAAGCCGGAACACCCTGGCCTGCTTGAAGATCTGGCCGAAGAGCACTACTTCGCTACTGCGTGAACCTCGCCGGATCGAACAGCGAGATCGGGTGCCGCGTCGAACCGTCGACCACCAGGTCGGCGAGGATTTCCCCGACCACCGGCACGAACTTGAAGCCGTGCCCGGAAAATCCGCACGCCACCACCGCGCGCGGATGCTTCGGATGCGGCGCGATCACGAAATGTTCGTCCGGGGTGTTCGTGTAGAGGCAGGTCGCCGCGCGGCGGAAGGTCGCCGGGAGCGTCGGCAGCCGGGAGCCGACGACGGCCGCGACCGCGCGCACCTCGTCGTCGCGGACCTGCCGGTCGATCGTGTCGGCGGTGCACGAGACGCCGCCGAGGTGGGCGCCGACTTTGACACCTTGCGCTGAATGCGCGGGGAATCCGTAGAACTGGCCGCCTTCAGCGGTTTCCCAGATGAAGACCGGATGATCGGCGAACGGCCGCACGTCGGCCGGTTCGAACCAATACTGGACCTGGCGTCGCACGTCGAAATCGACGCCGAGGTCCGCGAGCAGCACCGGTGCCCACGCGCCGGGGCACAGCACGAGCCGCTCGGCGGTGTAGTAGCTCGAAGCGGTGCCGACGCGCACCCCGGTTTCCGAGGCGGTCCAGGTGAATACCTGTTCTTCGTGGTGCAGTTCGGCGCCGTGGCGCGCGGCGAGCTGCAGATGCGCGGCGACGCTTCCTTCCGGCGACACGAATCCGGCGCCCGGTTCCCACAACGCCACCTCGTTTTCGGCGGGGGCGATGGTGGGGAACCGGCGCCGGATCTCGGCCGCGTCCAGGATTTCGTGCGGGATGTCGAACTTCTCCGCGGAAAGCGTGCTGCCCGCTATCGTGCGCGACTCCGGCGGTCCGCCCATCACCGCGCCGCAGCGGGTGAACAGCGACCGGCCGGAATCGCGTTCGAGTTCGTCCCACATCTCGTGCGCGCGAAGCAGCAGCGGTACGTAATCCGGACCTTCGAGATACGCCTGCCGCGTGATCCGCGAACCGCCGTGGCTCGAACCGAGGTGGTGCACCGGCGCGAACTGGTCGATCCCGAGCACCTTCTGGCCCCGGCGTGCCAGCCGGCAGGCCGCCGCGCTGCCCATTCCGCCGAGACCGAGCACGATCACGTCGTAATGCGTCATTCGCTGCTCCTCAACGGCTCCGCGGCCACCTTCGCCGCCCACCGTTTCCCGAGGTGCTCGATTTCCACTGGGGTGCGCGGCCGGGCGTCCTCGACGGGAAGCCAGGCGTAGGCGAGGTTTTTGTCGATCGTGTAGCCGTACGCGCCGCTCGTGACGTAGCCCGCCGGACGGCCGTCGACGTACACCGGCTCCCGGCCTCGCAGCACGGAATCCGTGCTGTCGATCGTCAAGCACACCAGTTTCCGGCGCACCGTCGAAGGAGAACGGTGAAGAAGCGTGTCGCGGCCGAGGAAGTAGCCCTTGTCCATCCGCACCGCGAAGCCGAGACCGGCCTCGTACGGATCGTGCTCGGTGGTCACGTCAACGCCGCAGTTTCGGTGGCCTTCCTCCATCCGGAGGCTGCGCAGCGCGTCTTCCCCGGCCGCGACGATCCCGTGCGGCTGCCCGGCCGCCCAGAGGGTGTCCCACAGCGACCGGCCGAGGTCCGCGCCGGTGTGCAGCTCCCAGCCGGGTTCGCCCGCGTCCGACCCGCGCAGCACGGTCACCGGCACGTCGCCGACGTACGTCCGCCACACCCGGGAGTCCGATGTGGACAGTTCGGGCAGCACCCGCTCGGCGAGCGGTCCCCACAGGCCGAGACAACAGGTGCCGCCGGTGGTTTCGCGCAGCCGGACCGAGCCGTCGCCAGGCAGATGACGGCGCAGCCAGGCGACGTCCCGATGGTGGTGCGCGGAGACGTGGAACTGCTCGACGCCGAGCCGGGCGACGGTCAGTTCGCTGCGCACCCCGCCGTCCTCGCCGAGCAGCAACGTCGTGGTGACCGAGCCGGGCGGACGGTCGAGCTGGTTCGTGGTCATCGTCTGCAGGAACGGCAGCGCGCCGCGGCCGGTGATCTCCAGCCGGCGCCGAGGGGTCAGGTCGAACAACGCCACCCGGCTCCGGGCCGCGACTGCTTCCGCGCGTCCGCCCGAGGCGTACCGCTGCGGCCGCGCCCAGCCGTCTTCCTCGCGAAACTCCGCGCCCAGCGCGACTTCACGCTCGTAGCAGGGCGTGGTCCGCGGCGATTCCACGGCCGGTCGCCGATGCCCCGCCGCCGCCAGGCTCCGCTCCCGCACGCGGCCGGGCGCGAGCTGCAGCCGGTCGAACCGGGCGAGGTCGACGGAGTGCAGATCGAGATGCGCTTGCCCCTCGATGAGCCAGCGCGCCAGTTCCCGCGCGACCCCGGCGGACCACGCGCAGTCCACGGCTTCGGCGACCCAGAACCCGTCGAGATCCGGATGTTCGCCCAGCAGCGGCAAACCGTCCGGCGTACCCGGGACCAGCTGCCGGAAGCCTTCCTCGACCTTCGCGTCGGCGAGCGCGGGCACCAGCCCGAGCGCGGCCGTCCACGATTCCTCGAAGCCCGCCGGAGTGAACGCGGCGTCCGTTTCGACCGGGCCCAGCGCGCTGATGCCCAGCCGGTCGACGTGCTCGCGCAGCGAGAGCCCGGCACCGCGCAGGATCGGTTTGTCCGCTTCGGTGAAGGCGTCGTTGTCTCCGGCGAGCTGGGCCAACGGCGTGGTGCGGGCATGGTCGACGGCGATCGGCACCACCGGCACGGCGAGATCGACCAGCCGGCCGAACTGCGGTCCGCGGACTCCGGCGCACGAGATGACGACGTCGGCGCGGAAGCGGTCGGTCGCCGTCACCACCGCGGTCACCCGGCCCGCGGTGCGCACGATCTCGGCAATCTCTTGTCCGGCAAGGAATTTCGCGCCCCGTCCCTGCGCACGGCGAGCTTGGGCGAGCGCCGCGCGGACCGGTTTGACGAGCCCGTCGCCGGGAAGGTGCAGGCCGCCGGACACCTTCGCGGGGTCGAGCAGCGGATGCAGCTGGGCGCATTCGCCCGGTTCGCGCAGGTAGCCGCGCACACCGGACGACGTCGCCCAGCCAAGCCGTTGCCGCAGCCGGGAAAGCTGCTCCGGCGCGGTCGCGAGTTCCAGGCTCCCGACCGGCTGGAAACACCAGCCGCCGTCGACGGTCAGCCCGCTGTACTTCTCCGCGGTGTACTTGGCGAACTCCGACGCCGTGCGGTCCGCGTGCGTGCGGAAGAGCAGCCCGGGCCCGACCGGCGCGCCCGCCGGTTCCGGTTCCAGGACCGTGACGTCCGTCCAGCCTCGTTCGGTCAGCTCGTCCGCGACCGCGCAGCCGAGGAGCCCGCCGCCGAGCACAACCACCCGCGGTCGCACTGCCATCGCGAGGTACCTCCTGCCTGCCGGCCGTCGCGGACGGCCCGGCTCGGGACGAGACAGGCATGCCGGAACGCCCCCGCCGGGGTACGGACGCGTTGCGGATGGAGATCGATGTTCCGTCTGCTGCAACTCACAAATTGCGGGATCGCGGGCGCGCTGTCAAGAGAGCCGCCGCGACCGGGGAGTTCACGCGGAAAAGTAGCCGAGCTGAGCGGAAAGCTCCCGTGCCGCTTCGGACATCGGCGCGACGATCTGCCGGATCCGCTGTTTGGACAGCCGGTAGGACGGACCGGACGCGCTCATCGCCGCGACGACGTCGCCGCCGGGGCCGCGCACCGGCACCGCGACCGCGTGCATGCCCAGTTCCAGCTCTTCGAAGGAAGCCGCGTACCCGTCCTCGGCGACGCGCTCCAGTTCGGCCGCCAGCTCGTCCCGGTCGACCGTGGTGCGCGGCGTGTACTGCTCCAGCTCGTGCGCGAGCATCCGCTTGCGTTCGGCCTCGTCCATCGCGGCCAGCAGCACCTTGCCGCTGGACGTCGCGTGCAGCGGCGTGCGCTGCCCGGTCCAGTTCTGTGTGGTGATCGCCGCCGACCCGCGGGCCTGGCTGATGTTGATCGCGACTCCGTCGTCCGCGATCGCGATGTTGACCGTCTCGCCCAGCTCCTCGGCGAGCGCCTGGCAGGTCTGCCTGCCGAGCTTCGCCAGGTCCATCCGGCCGGTCGCGGCCCCGGCCAGCCGGACCACGCCGAAGCCGATCGCGTACTTGCCGCGTTCGCCCAGCTGCTCGACCAGCCCGTGCGCCTCCAGCACGCTCAGCAGCCGGGACGCGGTGGACTTGTGCACGCCCAGCTCGCCGGCGATCTCGGTGATGCCCGTTTCCCCGTTGCGGGCCAGCAGCTCCAGGACCGTGATCGCCCGGTCGACGGACTGCACCGCGCTTCCCGTTGCGTTTCCCGAGTCCTGGTTCCGCATAGCGCAACAGTAACCGTTCGGCTGCGATCTGTTCGGCTGAGCGGGCGAATCCGGCCGCCGCCGGACGCCGGATGGGTCCGGATGGCCCAACCGGGCCGGTGATCTTGATCTTTCCGGTGGTCAAACGCGCGGGTCGTGCGCACCGGTGCGGGCGTTAGTGCGAACATGTGGTCATGAAGGCACGTGTCTTGGTGGTCGACGACGACCCGGCGCTGGCGGAGATGCTCACCATCGTCCTCCGCGGCGAAGGGTTCGACACCGCGGTGGTCGCGGACGGTTCGCGGGCGCTTCCCGCGCTGCGGGAACTGAAACCGGACCTGGTCCTGCTCGACCTCATGCTGCCCGGCATGAACGGCATCGACGTGTGCAAGGCGATCCGCGCCGAGTCCGGCGTGCCGATCGTCATGCTCACCGCCAAGAGCGACACCGTGGACATCGTGCTCGGGCTCGAATCCGGGGCCGACGACTACGTGGTCAAGCCGTTCAAGCCGAAGGAACTCGTCGCCCGCGTGCGCGCCCGGATGCGCCGCACCGAGGCCGAGCCCGCCGAATCGCTGACCATCGGCGATCTCGCGATCGACGTTCCCGGGCACGAGGTCACCCGCGACGGCAAGGCGATCCCGCTGACGCCGCTCGAGTTCGACCTGCTCGTGGCGCTGGCCCGCAAGCCGCGCCAGGTGTTCACCCGCGAGGTGCTGCTCGAGCAGGTGTGGGGCTACCGGCACGCGGCCGACACCCGGTTGGTGAACGTGCACGTCCAGCGCCTTCGCTCGAAGGTGGAGAAGGACCCGGAGCACCCCGAGGTGGTGCTGACGGTGCGCGGAGTCGGGTACAAGGCCGGCCCGCCGTGATACGCCGATGACCGGTTTCGCGGGGCGGCTTCGCGCCGCCGCCCGCGCCACGGCTCGGCTCTCCGGCCGGGTCGTGGTTTTCGCGCGCCGCCGCGCGGTGGCGTTCAACGAGCTGTGGAAGCACTCGCTGCAGTTCCGCGTGACGATCTCGACGCTCGCGCTGTCCTCGGCCGTGGTGTTCGTGCTGGGCATGGTCCTGCAGAACCAGATCACCGAACGGCTGCTGGACACCAAGCGCCGCGCCGCGATCGAGCAGACCCAGGCGCTGGCCGACACCGCCGCGCGCGAACTGGTCGGGATCGGGGGCGAGTCCCCGGACGCGCTGCACACGCGCCTGCAGAACGCGCTCAAGAAGATCGCGACCACGTCCTCGTCGCGCGCGGGTTCCACCGCGGGCACCTTCGAACCGGTGCTGGCCAGCGTCGGGCGCGGCCAATCGGACGCGGACCCGGTGTTCGTCGGGCCGTTCAACTCGGTGCCGGAGCGGCTGCGCCAGTTCGTCGAGGCCGATCACCTCGCGCGGGTCGAGCACACGGTCGACGAGAACGGCGTGCGGACCACTTACCTGATCGTCGGCACCTCGCTGGCGACCGCGGCCAGTCCGCTGCAGCTGTATCTGCTGTTCCCGCTCACCAGTGAGCAGACCACCGTGTCGACGGTGCAGAACACGCTGTTCGTCGCCGGGATCGTGCTGCTGCTGTTGCTCGCCGGGATCACGAACCTCGTAGTCCGGCAGGTGGTGCGGCCGGTCCGGCAAGCCGTCGCGGCGGCCGAGCAGTTCGCCGGCGGAGACCTCGACCAGCGCCTCGCCGTCGTGGGCGAGGACGACCTCGCCAAACTCGCGGTGTCCTACAACAGCATGGCGGCCAGCATCCAGAACCAGATCCGCCAGCTCGAGGAATTCGGCGGCCTGCAGCGCCGCTTCACCTCCGACGTGTCGCACGAGCTGCGCACCCCGCTGACCACCGTGCGGATGGCCGCCGACGTGCTGCACGCGTCCCGCGAGCAGTTCCCGCCCGGCCTCGCCCGCTCGACCGAGCTGCTGGTCGACGAGCTGGACCGGTTCGAGGCGCTGCTCGGCGACCTGCTGGAGATCAGCAGGCTCGACGCGGGCGTCGAGGAGCTGTCGGCGGAGTACATCGACGTGCGGCCGATCGCGACGCGCGCGGTCGAGCAGGTGCGGGTGCTCGCCGGAACCGCGGGCAGCGCGGTCGAACTGGTGCTGCCGGACGAGGACACCTCCGCCGAGGTGGACGCGCGGCGGATCGAACGGATCCTGCGCAATCTGCTGGCCAACGCCGTCGACCACAGCGAGGGCAAACCGGTGGTGCTGACGGTCGCGGTGAACGAATCCGCGGTCGCGATCACCGTCCGGGACTACGGCGTCGGCCTGCGGGCGGGGGAGGCCGAGCTGGTGTTCAACCGGTTCTGGCGCGCCGACCCGTCGCGCAACCGCCGCACCGGCGGCACCGGCCTGGGCCTCGCGATCAGCCAGGAGGACGCGCGGCTGCACGGCGGCGTCCTCGACGCGTGGGGCGAGCCGGGCCACGGCGCGTGCTTCCGGCTCGTGGTGCCGCGGCGCCAAGGCGTGCCGATCGCGGAGAGCCCGCTAGTGCTGCCGCCGCCGGACGCGGTTTCGGAGATCACGCTGTCGCCGTCGTCGGTCGCCGAACTGCATCCCGCGCCGGAGGCGATCCTCGCCGATCCGGCCCCGGACCGGGAGGAGGTCGGTCAGTGAGGCGAGTGCTCGTCCTTCTCGCCTGCGCACTGGTGCTCGTGAGCTGCGCGAACGTTCCGCAGGAATCGCTGCCGGTCGTGGTGTCCGTGGAAAAGGCGCCACCGCAGGCCAACAACGCGCCGGAGCCGCCGGCCAACGCCGAACCGCTCGACATCGTGCGGCTGTTCATCAAGGCCAACGCCGATCCGCGGTCGGGCAACGCGGCCTCGCGGGCGTTCCTCGACGAAAAACAGCGCGGCGCGTGGCGGCCGAACCGCTCGTTCACGATCATCGACAAGACCTTCAGCACGGTCTACGACCCCACGGCCAGCACCGGAGCCACCACCACGCCCACGCCGTCGTCGGCCGCGCCGGACCCGAACGTCCGCACGGTCACCGTGCGCGGTTCGGTGCTCGGCACGCTGAGCGCGGACTCCGCGTTCATCCCCGGCAGCGGCCCGGCCGAGCAGACCTTCCAGGTGCGCAAGCAGGCCGACGGGCAGTGGCGGATCTCCAGCCCGCCCCCGCCGGTGCTGCTGGTGACCGACGACGAGTTCGACGGCAACTACAACCCGGTCTCGGTGAGCTTCTACTCGGCCGACTCCGGGTCCTTCGTGCCGGACCTGCGCTACGTCCCGGCGAAACCGCAGTCGGGCATGCCGGGACGGGTGATGGACCTGATCCTGCAGGGCCCTTCCGCCGGGCTCACCGGCGCGGTGAAAAACCTCTTCGGCGACGGGGTGTCGCTGGAAAACAACGTGAAGAACAACGACGACGGCTCGCTGACCGTGCAGCTGAGCGGGCTCAGCGGGGTCGGCCCGGACACGCGGTCGCTGATCGCCGCGCAGATCGTGCTCTCGATGCAGACCGTCACCTCCACCCGGATCCGGCTGCTCGCCGACGGCGCGCCGCTCGTGCAGAACCACGAATACTGGCGCGCCAGCGACGTGCCCTCGTACAACGTTTCCGCTTCGCCGAGCGGCCTGATGACGATCGGCGGCCGGGTCCGTTCGCTCAGCGACGGCGCGCCGATCGCGGGCGCGGTGGGCAACGGCGCGTACCAGGTGGTGAGCGCGGCCGAGTCCATCGACGGCAAACGCCTCGCGGTGGTCGAGCAGGACGGCGACCGTGTGCGGCTGCGCATCGGCGACCTCGGCCGCGACCTGCCGACGGTCGACCTCGGCGGCGGTTCGCTGAGCCGCCCGACCTGGCGTCCGGCGCAGACCGGGGCCGGGCCGTCGAACGAGGTGTGGACGGTCGTCGACCACTCGATCATCGCGCGGATGGTCCTCGACCCGAACGGCCACTGGCTGCGCCAGAGCGTGAACGCGAACGACCTGCTGGCGCTCGGCCCGATCGGGGTGCTGCGGCTTTCCCGGGACGGCGCCCGCGTGGCCGCGACGGTGAACGGCCAGCTGGTCGTGGCGTCGGTGGTGCGCAACGGCGACACGGTCACCTTGCGCGAGCCGCGGGTGCTGCAGCCCGGAGTGCTGACGGACGTCTTGGACGTGGACTGGGGCTCGACGCCGGACACCCTGGTGGCCGCGACGTCCTCGCCCTCGCAGCCGGTCCAGCGCCTGTCGATCGACGGACGGCGGATGGACGCCTACAACAGCTCGAACCTCACCGCCCCGGTGCGAGCGGTCGCGGCGGCTCCGAGCCAGCCGATCGTGGTCGCGGATGCCGGTGGGTTGTGGACGGCGACGGAGCTGGGCGAGGTGTGGCGGCCGCACGCGCACTCGATGCAGAACGCGGATCCGTTCTATCCGGGCTGATTTCTCGGTCGGTTGGGGTGGTCGGGGATGCCGGTGGGTCGCGGATCGCGACTGGGTTGGGCGAGGGGTCGCGGCCGGGCATTCGATGCAGAACGCGGATCCGTTTTACCCGGGGTGTTTTCTCGGTCGGTGAGGTGGTCGCGGATGCCGGTGGGTCGCGGATCGCGACTGAGCTGGGCGAGGTGCGGCGGCCGGGCTCACTCGATGCAGGATGCGGATCCGTTCTATCCGGGGTGTTTTCTTGGTCGGTCGGGTGGTCACGGATGCCCGGGGTCGTGGACGGCGACTGAGCTGGGCGCGGGATGTCCGTCCCATCCGGGTGATCTCCGAGGTTTCCCGGCACCGATTCCGGGCTTCGGCGCTCGCGCGGTCCAAAACTGTCGGTGGTCGAGTGCACACTCGGAGTCATGTTACTGAGACTGTTGCTGAACCTGCTCCTCCCGACCTACTGCGCAGGCTGTGAAACCCGCGGCGCGCCCGTGTGCGCCAGTTGCTCCACGAAGTGGGGGTCCCCCACTGCGGTACTCCGCGCGCCGCTGACTGCGTTGGCTCCGGCCTACGCCATGGCGCGCTACACGGGTGCCGCCAAGCGAACCTTGCTCGCCTACAAGGAGCGCCGCCGTCGCGACGTGGCCCCGTTTTTGGGCCGAGTCCTGGCCGCTGGGCTGTTGGCGTTGCCTTCCGGCGGTCCGCGCGCCAGCCCGTGGTGTCTCGTCCCGGCTCCGAGCCGACGGACCGCTTCCCGGGTGCGCGGAGGCCCGCACGTCCTGCGAATCGCCGCGGAAGCCGCTCGGTTGACGGGGGCGTACGTCGCGCCTGCCCTGGTGTTGAAGGGCGGACGGGACGCGGTCGGGCTGAGCCGGGCGGAACGCGTGGCCAATCTGGAGGGCCGGTTGCGGTTCGCTGCGGCCGGGCGTCCGCCGCCGGGTGCGCGGGTCGTGGTGGTGGACGACGTGATCACCACAGGCGCCACGTCCGCCGCATGCGTCACGGCGTTGAAAAACGCGGGGGTGCCGGTGGTGGCGGTGCTCGCCCTGCTGGCGACAGTCTGAAAGGGACCTGTCCCCGTCCGAAACCCGAACGCACGCTGGGCCGCCTCGCGAATCCGCCGCGGGCCGGGTCCGGCCGCCGCCGAAAACGGAATCCGGTTGTGCGGAAACCGATCGTCCGCTCCGTCCCCGTCCACAATGGAACGATTCCAAAACCGTCCGTCCGAAAACCGCGGACCGCATTCTCGCCAGGGAGGCCGCTCTCGTTCGCATGCCCACTAACGCCAGGTGTCACCTACACGAGTGATGTCAAGAGGGAACCTCCCGGCGTCGTCGCCCGTTGTCCGGGCATGAGGGTCAGGGCCGGAATCACCCCCGAGCCGGGGCAGTTCGCCGAGGTGGCGGCTGTGCTGACCGGGGCGGTCACCCTCGGCGTCCGAGGTGCCGCTGGGTTGAGCCGTCCGCGTGAAACTTGGGCGCACGCGCTCGGCCTTCCGAGCGGCGGTTCCGGGCTGCGCACGCATGATTCACTGCGCGCCGTGACGGGTTCCCGGATCGTGACATCCCCCGGCTCGGGGGCTGTTGCGGACGGCGTGATGAAGCTAACGTGCTCCGCTATCAGCAAAACCCGCAGGCAGGGAGGTGTGCAGCCCATGTCCCTGGCACCGGCGGCCCGCTGAGTCCGCGTTCGCGCTTCCGCCACGAGACGTCGTGATCCGGTCGCCGAATTCTTTTCAGCCCGCCAACCCGTGCAGCATCCGCTCGCAGTACCGGTGCCGTGAGAACACAACAGCTCGCAGTTTCCTCAGCGAGGGAGGTCGTGTATGGACATCGTCGTTAAGGGCCGCAACGTGGAGGTGCCCGAGCATTACCGGGCGCTTGTCAGCGAAAAGCTGGCCCGCCTTGAGCGCTACGACAAGAAGGTCATCCGCTACGACGTGGAGCTCTTCCACGAGCCCAACCGCAGGCAGGCCAAGAGCTGCCAGCGCGTCGAGATCACCGGGAAGGGCCGCGGTCCGGCTGTTCGCGCCGAAGCGAGCGCAGCCGACTTCTACGCAGCGCTCGACTCCGCCGTCACCAAGCTGGAAAACCGGCTCCGGCGGACACACGACCGCAGGCGCGTGCATTACGGGCGCAGCCGTCCGGAATCGGTCGCCGAGGCGACGTCGATGGCCGGCGGCTCCGACGCGGTCGCCGGGCCCGCCATGGGCACGGCCGTCCTGGACGCACCCGACGCGACCGAATCCATGGCGAACGGTTTCGCGGCGACGAGTGCGGGCGACATTCCCCGGCAGGGGCGATGGGAAGACGAGGACCTGGGCCATCAGCCCGGCCGCGTCGTCCGCGAGAAGCAGCACGCCGCGGATCCCATGACGGTGGACCAGGCTCTCTACGAGATGGAGCTGGTCGGCCACGACTTCTACCTGTTCAACGACTCCGAGGCCGGCCGGCCGAGTGTCGTCTACCGGCGAAAGGGCTTCGACTACGGCGTGATCCGGCTGGGCTGACCCCCACCCGGGACAACTTCGACCGGCGGCCCGCACGCGCACGCGTGCGGGCCGTCCGTGTGCCCGGAGGACGACCCGCGGCACGACCTTCGTCGGGACCT
Source organism: Amycolatopsis sp. AA4 (assembly GCF_002796545.1). Classification (GTDB taxonomy): domain Bacteria; phylum Actinomycetota; class Actinomycetes; order Mycobacteriales; family Pseudonocardiaceae; genus Amycolatopsis. The sequence continues at coordinate 7,035,456 of NZ_CP024894.1, read as the reverse complement.
GTGGAAACCCGCCGTGACCTTCTGCGACGACGTGCGTGCGCGGACCAGCCCGCGTTCCCTACGATGGGGAGACGGCGGCGGCGCACACGGGCGCCAGCCGTGGCGATTTACTGCCCGGGAACGGCCTGGGCGCGATCATGATCAGCTAGTGAGGTCGACCGGATGGTGCTGAACCGCCTGCTCCGCGCGGGCGAGGGCAAGATGGTGAAGCGGCTGCGCAACATCGCCGATCACATCAACACCCTCGAAGACGACGTGAAGGACCTGTCGGACGCCGAACTGCGGGCCAAGACCGACGAGTTCCGCGAGCGGTACGGCAAGGGCGAGTCCCTGGACGAGCTGCTGCCGGAGGCGTTCGCCGTCGCCAGGGAAGCCGCGCACCGGGTGCTCGGCCAGCGGCCGTACGACGTCCAGCTCATGGGCGGGGCCGCGCTGCACCTCGGCCAGGTCGCCGAGATGAAGACCGGCGAGGGCAAGACGCTGACCTGTGTCCTCGCGGCCTACCTGAACGCCATCCCCGGGGACGGCGTGCACGTCGTCACCACCAACGACTACCTCGCCAAGCGCGACGCGGAGTGGATGGGCCGCATCCACCGCTTCCTCGGGCTCGAGGTCGGCGTCATCGTCGCCGAGCAGGACCCGCAGGAGCGCCGCAAGCACTACAACGCCGACGTCACCTACGGCACGAACAACGAGTTCGGCTTCGACTACCTGCGCGACAACATGACCTGGTCGCTCGACGAATGCGTGCAGCGCGGGCATAACTTCGCGATCGTCGACGAGGTCGACTCGATCCTCATCGACGAGGCGCGGACCCCGCTGATCATCTCCGGCCCGGCGGACCAGTCGTCGCGGTGGTACGTCGAGTTCGCCCGGCTCGCGCCGCTGATGCAGGGCATCGACACCACCACCATGGGCACGCGCGAGCGGGTCGAGAAGGCCAACCTGATCAACTCGAAGTACCACTACGAGGTCGACGTCCGCAAGCGCACCGTCGCGGTCACCGAGAAGGGCGTCCGGTTCGTCGAGGACCAGCTCGGCATCGAGAACCTCTACGAGGCGGCGAACACCCCGCTGGTCGGCTACTTGAACAACGCGCTGAAGGTCAAGGAGCTCTACCACAAGGACAAGGACTACATCGTCCGCGACGGCGAGGTCATGATCGTCGACGAGTTCACCGGCCGCATCCTGGTGGGCCGCCGCTACAACGAGGGCATGCACCAGGCGATCGAGGCCAAGGAAGGCGTCGAGATCAAGGCGGAGAACCAGACGCTCGCCACGATCACGCTGCAGAATTACTTCCGGCTCTACAAGAAGCTGTCCGGCATGACCGGTACCGCCGAGACCGAGGCGGCCGAGTTCCACCAGACCTACAAGCTCGGCGTCGTGCCGATCCCGACGAACCGGCCGATGGTCCGCGCGGACCGCGCCGACCTGATCTACAAGAACGAGCAGGCCAAGTTCGAGGCCGTCGCCGAGGACATCGCCGAGCGGCACGAAAAGGGCCAGCCGGTGCTGGTCGGCACCACGAGCGTGGAGAAGTCCGAGCACCTGTCGAAGCTGCTGCTCAAGCTGGGCGTGCCGCACGAGGTGCTGAACGCGAAGTACCACAACAAGGAAGCGCTGATCGTCGCGCGCGCCGGCCGGAAGGGCGCGGTCACCGTCGCCACGAACATGGCGGGCCGCGGCACCGACATCGTGCTCGGCGGCAACCCGGACATCATCGCCGACGAGGTGCTGCGCGAGCGCGGCCTCGACCCGGTCGAGAACTCCGAGGAGTACGAGGCCGCGTGGCCGAAGGTGCTCGAGGAGATCAAGGAAGAGGCGCGGGCCGAAGCCGACGAGGTCCGCGAAGCGGGCGGGCTGTACGTGCTCGGCACCGAGCGGCACGAGTCGCGGCGCATCGACAACCAGCTGCGCGGCCGGTCCGGGCGGCAGGGCGACCCCGGCGAATCGCGGTTCTACCTGTCGCTGGGCGACGACCTGATGCGCCGGTTCAACGCGGTGCTGGTCGAACGCATCATGACCACCATGCGGCTGCCGGACGACGTGCCGATCGAGCACAAGATGGTCTCCAAGGCGATCAAGAGCGCGCAGACCCAGGTCGAGCAGCTCAACATGGAGACCCGCAAGAACGTCCTCAAGTACGACGAGGTCATGAACGAGCAGCGCAAGGTGATCTACGCCGAGCGCCACCGCGTGCTCGAGGGCGAGGACCTGCGCGAGCAGATCGAGCACATGATCGTCGACGTGGTGAAGGCGTACGTCTCGGGCGCGACGTCCCAGGGCTACGCCGAGGACTGGGACCACGAGCAGCTGTGGACCGCGCTGAAGACGCTGTACCCGGTCAGCCTCGACTGGGACGACCTGATCGAGGACGGCGACCTCGACGCGGAATCGCTCAGCCAGGCGCTGGTCGACGACGCGCTCGCGGCCTACGCCAAGCGCGAGGCCGAGATCGACGAGCTGGTCGGCGAGGAAGGCTCGATGCGCCGCCTCGAGCGCCAGGTCATGCTCACCGTGCTGGACCGCAAGTGGCGCGAGCACCTCTACGAGATGGACTATCTCAAGGAGGGCATCGGCATGCGGGCGCTCGCGCAGCGCGACCCGCTGATCGAGTACCAGCGCGAGGGCTTCGACATGTTCCGCGCGATGCTCGACTCGCTGAAGGAGGAGGCCGTCGGCTTCCTGTTCAACCTGCAGGTCGAGCGTGCCGAGCCGGAAACCGTCCAGCAGCCGGAACCGTCGGCGCTCCCCGGCGGCGTCACGTCCGCCACCGCCGCGGCGGCCGGAGCGTTCGGGGCCAAGAGCGAGGACGAGGGCAAGCACGCCCGCCCGGCCCCGCCGCAGCCCCCGGCCACCGATTCCGATTCGGTCCCGTCCGCGTTGCGCGGCAAGGGACTCGGCGGCGGTGTCCAATCCGGACTGACCATGTCCGGCCCGTCCGAAGGCGGCGGCGTCGAGTCCCATTCGGACAGCGCGAACGACGCGGACGCCGGAGGCGCGGGCGGAACCCGCCGCGAACGGCGGGCCGCGGAACGGGCGCAGGCGAAGAAGGGCAAGAAGGGACCGCGTCGCTGACGCGCCCCTGATCCGTCCACTGTGGACGGCAGAATCGAGAACGGCAGCACGGCACTCGTGCTGCCGTTCTTCTTTGCGTCCACAGTGGACCAGATCCTGTGTCCTGAGGTTTAGGACAGCTGTCCCGATCAGGCTACCGAGGGTCGCCCGGCCTGCGCCCCCTCGACCCGCGGCGCGAGCACGTGAAACCGCGTGCACACCCACCCCGTCCGGGTGCGCTCGAACCGGGCCGCCAAGGCCAGCACGCGAGGCCCGGAATGAATGATCGTGCTGGTCTCCAACGCGGTTTCGGCCGGACGGCAGACCCGCAGGTCCCCGGCGACGTGGTGGCGAAGGCCCGGCATCAGCGACTGACTGCTGAGCCGGGAAAACAACGCGTCGTCCACGAGCGGCCGGATCTGCCCCGCCGCCCGCCGCCCGGCGAGGACTTCGAGGATGGCGTTGAGCCGCTGACTGAGCCGCTGCGCGGGAGGCGGATCGGTCAGCCGCAGCAGCCGATGCCCGGCGGGCGGCAGATCGTACGGTGAGGGCCACGTGCCGCGCCGATGCACGCGCCGCCCCCTGACCTCCGGAACAGCCGACAGCGGCCGGAGGCTGTGGTTCGTCATTGAGTTCCCTCCCCGAAACATGGACGTCCACCCGGGAGTTAGTGCGTGGTGCGGCGAGCTGATGGGACGCCGAGTGCCTGATCCGGCGAAAAGGGCAGAACGGAGCAGACGGGATCTTCCCGATGCGCTAAGGGACCGGGCCGGCCGAAGGAGCGGATAGGCTGGCGAAGTGCTAAAAGGCCTGCTCGTCGACTACGCCGGAGTGCTCACCGACCCGGATGCGGCGCTGCTCTACGACTACCTCCGCGAAGCCCGGGCGAACGGCAAGAGAACCGCTCTCGTCTCGAACGCCCCGGGTGCCGCCCCGGGGGTGAAAACCGAGCTGGCGCAATACTTTGACGCGCTCGTCTTCTCCGGCGAAGTCGGTGTCGCCAAGCCGAACCGCGAGATCTATCTAGTCGCGGCCGAGCGGATCGGGCTCGCCGCGACCAGGTGTGTGTTCGTGGACGACGCCGAGCGGAACGTGCGCGGAGCCGTCGCCGCGGGGATGGTCGGCGTGCATCACCGCACGATCGCCGAGACTCTCGACGAACTCGCGGCGTTGTTCAGCTGACCCCGCGCCGCACCAGTTCGAACGACAGCACTGCAGCCGCGGCGGAGACGTTCAGCGATTCGACGTCGCCCGGCATCGGGATCGACAGCCATTCCGTCACCAGCTCCGCCACCGCCTCGCCGACGCCTTCCGTTTCGCCGCCGAGCACGAACGCCGACCGTTGCGGCAGTTCCGCGTCGAAGATCGACGTCGTGGCCGAGGCGCCCAGTGCGAACAGGCTGTATCCGGCCTCCACCAGCAGTTCCGCCGCCTCGCGTGCCGATCCGCAGCGCAGAACCGGTGCCCGGAAGGCAACGCCCGCAGAGGATTTCACCACCATCGGGTCCAGCGCGGCGACGCCCCGGCGCGGCACGATGACCCCGGAGAGTCCTGCGGCCGTCGCGGTGCGCAGGATCATTCCGACGTTCGCCGGCGTGGTGATGCCGTCCAGGAGCAGCACGCGCGCGGGCGGGCGGCGGTCGTCCAGGGCCGCGGCGAGGGCGCGCATTCGCGGCGCGACGACGTCGGCCAGTACGCCCTGGTCCTGTTTTCCGTTGCCGGCCAGCACTTTCACCCGGTGTGCGCTCGCGCGCTGCACCGGCACGCCGGCGGCTTTCGCGGCGCGCTGGATCTCCGCGGCGGCGGGGCCGCGCGCGGTGTCGGCGAGGATCACCTTGTCCACGCGCAGGTCCGGATCGCCCAGTGCCTCCAGCACAGGCTTGCGCCCGTATACGGTCAGGAAGCGGTCTTTCGGCGAACCCGCCAGCTCATCACCCACACCGGCCAGTCTCGCATTGTGTAAGGATCGGCTCATGCCCGACCGCCTGTCCGCGCTGGACGCCTCGTTCCTGTACGTCGAGGACCAGACGACGCCGATGCACGTCGGGGGCGTGGCGATCTTCGAACGGCCGCCGTCCGGATTCACCTACGAGCAGATGCTCGACCTCGTCGGCGCGCGGCTGGCGTTCCTGCCTCGTTACCGCCAGCGCGTGCTCAACGTGCCCGGGCACCTCGCGCGCCCGGTGTGGGTGGACGACGTCGACTTCGACCTCAACTACCACGTCCGCCGCTCCGCGCTGCCGCAGCCGGGCAGCGACGACCAGCTGTTCGACCTGGTCGCCCGGCTCATGTCGCGGCGGCTCGCGCCGGAACGCCCGCTGTGGGAGGCGTATTTCGTCGAGGGACTGGCCGGCGACCGGGTCGCGATGGTGACGAAAACGCACCAGTCCGTTGTGGACGGTGTCGGCACCATCGATCTCGGCCAGCTGATCCTCGACGAGACGCCCGAACCGCCGGAGCCGTTCGAGGACCTGTGGGTGCCGCGGCGCGAGCCGAGCCGTGCGCAGCTGGTTCTCGACGCGATGAGCGAGACGGTGCAGCGGCCCGGCGAGCTGATCGAAAACGTGCGCTCGATCGCCGGGGACGCGGTGACCACGGTGAGCAAGGCCGTCGAGACCCTCGGTGGGGTCGCGGCGACGATCACGCGCCCCGCGCCGCCCGGGCCGTTGAACGTCCGGGTGTCCGGCGGCCGCGTGTTCTCGGTCGTGCGCACGCGGCTGGAGGATTTCCGCAAGATCCGCGCCGACCACGGCGGCACGGTCAACGACGTCATCCTCGCCGCGATCACCGGCGCGCTGCGGGAATGGCTGCTGTCGCGCGGCGAGAACCTCACGCCGACCGAGACCGTGCGCGCGCTCGTGCCGATGGCGGTCACCGACGCCGAAACCGCCGAGTTCGCCACGCCCGCGCTCGTCGGCAACCAGGTCGCGGCGTATCTGCTCGACCTGCCGGTCGGCGAGCCGAGCCCGGTCCTGCGGCTGCAGCACCTCGGCCACGCGATGGCCGAACACGTGAATTCGGGAAGATCGGTGGCCGCGCGCGGGTTGCTGAAGGTGAGCGGGTTCGCACCGGCGACGCTGCATTCGCTCGGCGCACGGGCGGGCGGATCGCTGTCCGGGCGGATTTTCAACCTGATGATCACGAATTCGCCGGGGCCGCAGGTGCCGGTGTACGCCGGAGAGGCGAGACTGGTGGAGATGTTCCCGGTGATGCCGCTGATGCGCACGCAGGCGCTGGCGATCGGGGTCACCTCCTACCACGGCGGTGTCTACTTCGGACTCAACGGCGACCGCAAGGCCGCGTTCGACGTCGGGCTGCTCGGCGGGATGATCGAAGAAGCGCTTGAAGAGCTGAAGGGTGCGCACTGGTGAGGGTTTATCTGCCCGCGACGATCGCGATGCTGCGAGACCTGGAGGCCAACGGCGAGTTCCGCGCTCGCAGCGGCACCGGGTTCGCGTTGACGCCCGCCCTCCGCGAGGCGTACGCGAGCGGTTCCGACGAGGAACTGGAATACGCGGCGTTGCTGGACGCGGCTCGGGCTTCGCTGCGCCTGATCGCCGCTGAGGAAAAGGCCGAACCGCGGCGAGCCGTGGTCTCGGTGGACGTCGACGACGCGACGCTGCGGCCGGACCTGGACGCGGCCGTCGTGCGCCTCGCCGGTCCGGTGCCGAAGTCGCAGATCGCGGCCATCCACGTGGACTCGGCCGAGGCCGAAGACGCGGTGGCCGCCGCGGCGGCGGTAATCGACGCGGCCGACCTGGGCGACGAGGACGCCGAGTTCGCCCTCGGCGACGCCGAAGACCACGAGCTGGCCTGGTACGCGCTGCAGGAGCTGCCTTTCCTGCTCGAACTGCTCTAGCGGTCCGTGAAGGGCTCCTTGAGGGAATCTGATTCCCTCAAGGAGCCCTTCACGGACCGTCAGCTGCGGGGAGACGCGGGGCCGGTGAGCGAACTCGCGTGCCGGTCAGCCGCCGGTGAGGGTGCCGACGTCGGCCGGGGCGGGGGCCTCGACCGTGACCGGCGTGTTCCAGTCCCGGTAGCGCGCCTTGACCGTGGCGACGCCGGTCTGGCCGGTCGCCTGCATGACCGGCGTCAGGTCCAGGACCAGCTGCATCGGCCGGTGCTGCGCGTCCAGCCAGAGGTCGAACGGGACCGTCTTGCCGCGGTCGCCGAGCCGGGTCAGCGCTTCGGCGGGCAGGCCGCCGGGCAGTTCGGAGCCGAGTTTCGCCAGGTCGACGGTCAGGTGATAGTGCTCGGCCGGGGCTCCGTCGAGGGTGGTGTCCTCGCTGGAGGCCACCGTTCCGGCCGTGCGGACCTGCGCCAGCGTGCGGGCCGGGTCGTTCTGCTCGGCCAGTTGCGCCAGGCTGCCGCCCAGCACCTGCGAGAGCGGATCGGTGCCGTCGGGGGAGACCTTCACCCACGCTTTGTGGTCGCTGACCTGGTCTCGCGCGCTTTCCGGGACCTTCGCGTACAGCGTCTTGTCGACTAGCCGCAGTTCGAGCGGCTCGCCGACGTAGTCCGTCGTCATCGAGAGCGACGTGCCGGCCGGCTCGAATTTCGCCAGGCCCTGTCCGTGGGAGACGAGAGTGCCGGTGGTGACGTCAGCGGTGAACTTCGCGGTGTGTCCGGCCAGGGTGGCGGCCGAAGCGGCGTCGGCGAGCGCGCGGGCGTCGGTGAAGCGCTGGGGTTCGGGAGCGCTGGAACAACCCGCCGAGACGATCGCCAGCAGCGCGGCGAAACCCGCCACGGCCGTCCTGCGCATCCGAAAACCCTCTCTGACCGGCCGTAAGTGCAGCCAAGCCAAGCACAACGGGCGTGGCCGACCCGTTCGGGGGAACGCGTGCTACCGGCAGTAGCGCACAAAAAACGGACCCCGAGCCGGAGTGGCTCGGGGTCCGCGAAGAGCAGCGGGGATCAGCGCCCCATCTTCTTCATGATCTCGCCGAAGTCGGTGACCTGGTCGGCGGCCGGGGCGGCCACGTCGACCGGCTTGCCCCAGTCGGTGTACTTGACGGTGAGCTTGCCGCCCGCGGCGCCCGCGGCCGAAGAGCCGGACGACGCGCCGAGCTGCTTCATCATCTCGGACTGGTCCATGGTGACCTGCAGCGGAAGCTGGTCCTTGTCGATCCAGATCTCGGCCGGGATCTTGATGTTCTTGCCCTCGAGCATCTTCTTCATCTGCTCCTGGACCTCGGCCGGCTGGCCCTTCGCGTAGGTCTCGATGGACTTGCTGACGTCCAGCTCCACCTTGTAGTGGTTGACCTTCTCGCCGTTCAGCTCGACCTGGTCGGCCCCGACGATCTGGCCGGTCTTGGAGACCTGGTCGAGGATCTGCGTCGGGTCGCTCTGCTGGGTCGACTGCGCCATCGCCTTGCTGAACGACTGCGACATCGGGTCAGTGGCGTCCGGCGAGATCTTCAGCCACGGCTTGTCGGTGCCGAACTGCTTGGACTGCGCGGCCGGGACCTTCATGTAGAGGGTCTTGTCGACGTAGCGCATCTCGGTGGCGCCCTGCGGGGTGCTCATCGTCATCGACATGGCGGAGTTCTCGCCGTCGAAGCGCATCGCGCCCTCGGCCTTGACGGACTGGCCGCCCATGGCCATGTCCATCGACATCTTCGCCGACTTGGCCTTCTCCGTACCCTGCTTGGCCGCGTCGGCCAGCTTCAGCGCGTCGCTGAACGGCGACGCCAGACCGGACCCGCCGTCCTTGGACTGGCCGGCCGGGGCCGCGGTGCCGTTCTCGGTGCTCGAGCCGCAGCCCGTCAGCACCAGCGCCAGCGCCGCACCGGCGGCGACAGCGAACGTCGTGGTCTTGCGCATGGTTCTCCCCCTAGGAAGGAATCGGTCTCTCACCTGCGTTGTCGCCGGGCGGCCACGGGGCCGCGTCCTTGCGGTCCGGCGCGCGGGCCACTGGCGGGGTGACTCCGCGAGGTTGTTTCTGTGACGCCGTCCGGCGGGAAAAGGTTCCCTCCGCCGGAGAGTTATCTTCCGGTTTATCCGCCCAGGTCGTCGACTTTATCCGCAGCCGGTGCCGCGACCTCGACCGGCGTGCCCCAGCGGCGGTACTGGACGGTCAGCACGGAGCCGGTCTCGCCGGGGTCGAACCGGGCCATCGGCCGTTCGTCGAGGACGACCTTGACCGGCCGCTGGTAGTCGTCGAGCCACAGGTCCAGCGGGATCCGGACCCCCTTCCCTGCCAATCGCGTCCGGATCCGGTCCTGCGATTCGTCCGCGACGAAGCCGATCAGATGGTCCGCGACGCGCTCGAAATCGAGCTGCACGCGGTAGTGCGTGAGCTTGCGGCCGTCGAGTTCGACCTGCTCGGACCCGGTCAGTTCGCCGGCTTGGACGAGCTGGTCGACGGTGCGCAGCGGGTCGGTCTGCTCGGCGGTTTGCTTCGCGAGCTTCCAGAACGCTTTGGAGTACACGTCGGAAGCGAGCGGGAAGACGTGGATCCACCGTCCCTCGCTGCCGAAGCGCTTGGCTTGTGCGTCGGGCGGTTTGACGAACAGCAGCTCGCCGGCCATGCGCAGTTCGGCCCCGCCGTCCATGCGCAGGTCGACGGCGGTGCGCGGGTCGTTGTAGAGAAGGCCGACCTCGACGTCGACCGAACCCTTGCCGCTCTCTTCGGACATCGTCAGCCGCACCGTGCCGGTCTTCCCGAGGCTTTGGCGGACGGCCGCGGCGAGCGACCCGAGATCGGTGAACGGGCCGGTCGGCGAGGCCGCGGGCGCGCCGCACCCAGCCAGCACGAGCGCGGCGCAAACGGCCACGGCGCCAACGCGGAGCCGCATGAAAATCCCCCTGGACTCGGAAGCTGTCGCACTCCGTATCGGCAGCGGCGGCCGTGGGTTACGCCGTTCAGGTCACGATTCGGTGCGCGCGTCGCCGCCGCCCGCGCGCGACACCAGGAGCCGGCGCAGCGACGCCAGCCGTTCCGCTCCGGCGTTGCCGTCGGCGACCACGTCGTCCAGCGCGCAGTCCGGGTCCTCGGGCGGGCCGAGGTGGCCGCAGTTCGGCGGGCATTCCTCGGCGGCCTCGGCGAATTCCTCGAAGGCGTTCACGATGTCGTCCGCGGTCACGTGCGCGAGCCCGAACGACCGGACGCCGGGGGTGTCGACCACCCAGCCGCCGCCCGCCAGCGGCAACGCCACCGCGGCGACCGAGGTGTGCCGTCCCTTGCCGACCGAGCTGACGTCGCCGGTCGCGAGTTCGGCGGCGGGCACCAGGCGGTTGACCAATGTCGACTTGCCGACTCCGGAGTGTCCGACGAGGGCGGTGATCCGGCCGGCGAGGCGTTCGCGCAGGCCCTCGGGTTCCTCGTCGTGCCGGGAGACGATGGCCGGAACGTCCAGGCCCGCGTAGCCGGATAACAGCGAATCCGGGCTGGCGAGGTCGGCTTTCGTCAGGCACAGCACGGGTTCCAAGCCGCCCGCGTAGCACGCGACGAGGCAGCGGTCGATGAATCCGGGCCGGGGCGGGGGATCGGCCAGCGAGGTGACGATCAGCAGCTGCGCGGCGTTGGCGACGACCACGCGTTCGTACGGGTCGGTGTCGTCGGCGGTGCGGCGCAGCACGCTGGTGCGCTCGTCGACGCGGACGATCCGGGCGAGCGTGTCCGGCCGCCCGGACACGTCGCCGACCAGCGCGACCAGGTCCCCGACGACCACCGAGACGCGGCCCATTTCGCGGGCCCGCATGGCCATCACGACGCGGTCCGGGTCGGCGTCGATCGCACACGTCCAGCGGCCGCGGTCCTTGCCGATCACCATCGCGGTGACCGCGTCGGCGTGCTCGGGCCTGCGCTTGCTGCGTGGCCTGGTGCCCTTGCCGGGACGCACCCGCACGTCGGATTCGTCCAGCCGCCTCCAGTCGCCTCGCCCCAAAGCCGCCCACGTCCTCCCGGTCGCCCTTTGCCTGGTCGAATGATCCCATGCCGGTCGCGCCGGGCCCGGTTTGCGTGCGACGATGGCGCCTGAGGCACCCCGAGGAGGTTGGCATGTGCGGCCGTTACGCCGCGACGAAAGACCCGGCGAAGCTGGTCGAGGAGTTCGCCGCGGTCGACCTGACCGAGGGCCGGGCGCGGGCGGACCACAACGTCGCGCCGACCAAGAACGTCGTGACCGTGGTGCAGCGGCATCCCCGCGACGCGGACGGGCTCGTTCTCGAGGACGAACCCGCGGAGCGCTCGCTGCGGATCATGCGGTGGGGCCTGGTTCCGTTCTGGGCCAAGGATCCTTCGGCCGGGTCGCGGATGATCAACACCCGCGCGGAAACCGCGAAGGAGAAGCCCGCGTTCAAGCGCGCGCTGGCGTCGCGGCGCTGCCTCGTTCCCGCCGACGGCTGGTTCGAATGGCGGCGCACCGGCAAGGAGAAGGAGCCGTTCTACATGACGGATCCCTCCGGGAAATCGCTCGCGTTCGGCGGAATCTGGGAAAGCTGGCGGCCGAAGGACGACGCCGACGCCGAGCCGCTGATCACCTTCTCGATCCTGACGACGGACGCCGCGGGCCAGCTCACCGACGTCCACCACCGGATGCCGCTGATCGTGCCGCGCGACCACTGGGCGGGCTGGCTCGACCCGGACCGGTCCGAAGTGGACGAACTGATGACGCCGACTCCGCCCGCGATCGTCGAATCGCTCGAGCTGCGGCCGGTGTCGAGCCTGGTGAACAACGTCCGCAACAACGGCCCCGAGCTCTTGCGGCGGGTCGAAACCGAGCAGTCCGTCGACTCGCTGTTCGACCTGTCATGACCACGCTCGAGATCGACACCGAACACGGGCCCGCGCGGGTCGAGCTGCATTGCGCGCCGGACGGCGACGCGGTGCTGCTGCTCGGCCACGGCGCGGGCGGCGGCATCGGGGCGAAGGATCTCGTGGCGGTAGCCCAGGCGGCGAAGGCGGCCGGGATGCATGTGGCGCTGGTGGAGCAGCCGTACCGGGTGGCGGGTCGGCGGGCGCCGGCTCCGGCGAAACAGCTGGACACGGCTTGGCTGACGGTGGCGGACGAGATTTCCGCCCGGTTCGACGATTTGCCGCTGGTGTTCGGCGGTCGGTCTTCGGGGGCGCGGGTGGCCTGCCGGACGGCGTCGGCCGGGCAGGCGGTCGCGGTGCTGTGCTTGGCTTTTCCGGAACATCCGCCGGGGAAGCCGGAGAAGTCGCGGCAGGCGGAACTGGACGCGGTCGAGGTGCCCGCGCTGGTGATCCAGGGGGAGCGGGATCCGTTCGGCCGGCCGTCGGCTGCGCCGCACCACGAGGTCGTCGTGGTGGCGGGGGACCATACGTTGTCGGCGGATTTGGACGCGGTGGCGCGGGCCGCTGCGGAGTGGTTGAGGCGGGTCGTCCGGCCGCATCTGTGACGGTGCTCGGCTGTGGATAGTTTTGCTTGTAGTTTTCCCTGGTCAGGGCTCTTTCGGCGGAGTTGTCCACAACTTGGTTTGCCTGTGGGCAACTGGCGCGAAGCCCGGTCTCGGGCCGCTCGTTCCGGGTAGGCTGGGCAGCGGAATCAGGATTTGAGGTACCACTTTTCGGCGATGTGCATGATCGCGGGCGCCTCGGGGCGGTAGGCGGGCCAGCCCGGGTCGCCGTTCGTGACGAAGGAGACCCAGGCCGCGTGAGTGCGGGCGGCCAGCGCGGGGTCCGGTCGTCCCGTGCCGAGCAGGCCCGGCTGGCCGTAGAGGTCCGGCAGCTCGGCGTGGTCGAACACGAACGGCAGCTCGACGCAGTGGCACGCCCCCAGCGGGTGGTCCGGGCCGGGTGCGGGCCAGGCGAACTCGTAGACGTGGGTGGGGTTTCCGGCCCGGCTGTGTGCGTCCGCGAGGAGCCGGTTGCTCGCTTCGTAGGCCTCGGTCATCAAGCGCGCGGCCAGCTCGGCGGGGGACGCGCCGGGGTGCCGCTCGCGGGTGCGGGCGATGGCCGCGGCGGGGTCCGGGAACCGGCGGGCTGCAGCGGCGTGCAGACCGGTGTCGTCCAGGTTCGCGGTGTAGAGGTTCGCCTCGTCGGCGTTCGTGCCGATCAGGAGGCTGACCGGGGCCGTGTTCCCGGACGCGGGCTGGGCAGGCAGGGTCGCCTCGTCCAGGACGGGTTTGTACGCGCTGTTGCCCAGCGACGTATCGCGGAATCCGGCGATCGCCGCTGACGGCATCGCGGCCGGTGCGGCCACCAGCCGCTCGTCGGGCAGCTCGCTCAGCGCGGCCGCGGTCGGTGCTACCCCGAGCGCTTCGACGGTCGCGCGCGTGATCAGGTCTGCCTTCTCGGCGGGGAACGCGCATTCGCCGCTGCCGCTCTGGCTGATCGCCCGGCGGAACAAGCCCTTGGCACCCGGGGTGACGAGCAGAGCGGCGACCAGCATGGCCCCGGCGGACTGTCCGGCGACCGTGACGTTGCCGGGGTCGCCGCCGAACGCCGCGATGTTCCCGGCGACCCAGCGCAGAGCCGCGAGCGCGTCGAGCAGCCCGCGGTTGGCCGGGGCGTCCGGAAGCCGCAACCACCCGGCGACCCCGAGGCGGTACTGCACCGTCACCAGGACGACGCCGTCTCGGGCGAAACTGTCGCCGTCGTACAGCTCGGTCTGGCCGGTGCCCGCGGTGAAGCCGCCGCCGTGGAAGAAGACCAGCACGGGCAGGCCGCTGGTCCCCGGGTCGGGCGTGCTGACCGTGACCGACAGGTAGTCCGCGCCGGGAACCCAGCCGGACCCGAGCACCGGCCGAAGGTCGACCCCGCCGAACTCCCGCCGCGCGGCCGGAGCGGTCGGACCTGGTCGAGTAGCGTCGCGCACACCGTCCCAGCGCGCTGCTGGTGCGGGCGCCTGAAACCGCGCGGGGCCGGACATCGGTGCGGCGTAAGGAATCGCGCGAAAGGTGTGCACCCCGTTCGCCGCGATGCCCCGGACTCGTCCGGCGGCGGTGGAAACGACAGTCATGCTTCGGTCCCCCATCGGGTCACAGTGAATTCCAATCCGCCGGGGATGTGTTCGGCGGTTTGGCTGAGCGGCTTGGGCGGGGTAGCGGCGGCGCGCGGTGGGTCTTCGCTGGAGCGGCTGGGTTTGACGAAGGGAAGCGGGTTGTCGAGGGGCAGGATCAGGGCGGTGCGGGAAGTGGCGGTCATGCGTCGGTTCCCCATGGGGTCACGGTGAATTTCGTTCGCGGAAGCAGCTGCGGGAGGCTTGGTTCGGGGAGCGGCAGGGTCGGGGCGGTGCGGGAGGTGGCGGTCATGTGTCGGTTCCCCGTCGGATCGCGGTGGATTTCGCTCCGTCCACGACGATCTCGGTGGTTTGGCGGGGCAACTCGGGCCGGGTCGTGGCGGCGCGGAATCGGCTGTGAAGGCTGGGTTCGGCGAGGGGCGGTGCTGGAAACGGCGGTCATCCGTCGATCCCCCACCGGGTCACGGTGAACTTCGCTCCATCCCGCACGATCTCGACCGCCGGTGCGGAGCCGATATGCGCCGGGAAGACGAGCGCGCGCTCATCGGCGGCCTGGCCGAGCAGCTTGTGCCGGGTGGCGGCGGCCAGCGTCGGGTCCTCGCAGAAGCAGCTGTTCAGGTCAGGTTCGGCGAATTGCAGCGGGTGGTGCAGCAGGTCGCCGACGAATAGCGCTCGGTCCGTGCCCGAGCGGACGGTCAGCACGCTCGACCCTGGGGTGTGGCCGGGGGCCGGTTCGAGGCGGAGGGCCTCGTCGATGTCGTAGTGGTCCTCCCAGAGCCGCGCCTGTCCACTGTGGACTACCGGGGCGATGCTGTCGGCGAACACATTTTCGTTCGCCCGCGCGTGTTTCGGCCGGTGTGGGCCTGCCGGGTTCCAGAAGTCGTGGTCGGCGCGCGGCAGGAGGTAGGTCGCGTTCGGGAACGTCGGGCGCCATTCGCCGTTGTCGAGGCGGGTGTTCCAGCCGACGTGGTCGGAGTGCAGGTGTGTGTTCACCACGAAATCGACGTCTTCGGGGGCGACGCCCGCCGCGGCCAGCCGGTCTAGGAAGCCGGTGCGGAGCTGGTGGAACGCGGGGGTTCCGGGGCGGTCCTTGCCGTCGCCGGCTCCGGTGTCGACCAGGATCGTGGCGCCCCCGCTGCGCAGCACCCACGTCTGCACGCAGGTGCGCAGCAGCCCGGACTCGCGGTCCCAGGAATCCGCGGGCAGCCGGGATTCGTGCTCCTGCCACGTTCCTTCGGCGAGGCCGGGAAACATGGCTTCGGGCGGGCGGGTGGTTCCTTCGTACTCCAGGACGCGGGTCGCGGTCACTGAGCCCAAGGTGATCGTGGCGGTCAAGCGGGTTCTCCCTCGGCTGACTGGTTCATGCGAAAGAATTGCACAAGGTGCCGTATTCATTCAATCAGGAGCATAATACGCCTGATTCAGTCACGATAGAGCTTGGGTAGGCTGCGCCTGCGAACCTGAAGGGAGGCGCCAGTGGCCGACGACGGCGTGCTGGACGACATCGACCTCGACCTGGTCGCCGCGCTGCAGCACGCGCCCCGCGCGCCCTTCGACGTGCTGGCTCGCGTCCTGGACAGCTCGGCGCGCACGGTCGGGCGGCGCTACAGCCGGATGCTCGACGAGGGGCTGCTCCGGGTCATCTGCGAGGTCGACTGGTCATTGCTCGCCGAGGGGCCGCCCGCGCACGTGTGGCTCGGCACCGAACCCGGCCGGGCTCGTGAGGTGGCCGAGGCGCTGGTCCGGCGCGACGACACCACGCACGTCGCGCTCGCCTCGGGGCGCGGCGAGGTTTACGCCGTGGTCCACGGGATGACCCGCGCTGCCACGGCCCGCGCGCTGGTCGACGAGATTCCCGCCGTGCCCGGAATCCGCTCGGTGCGTACGGAGTCGGCGTTGCGGCGGCTCACCAGTTCCTCGGCGTGGCGGTTGCGCAGGCTGACCCGTGAGCAAGAGGAGGCGCTGGCCTCGCACTCCGGAGCCGGGGCGGAGGAATCCGGCACCGAACTGGGTCCGCTGGAGCGCGAAGTCGCGGCGGTGCTGCGCGACGACGCGCGGACGCCGTACTCGGACCTCGCCCGCGTGCTCGACCTCTCCGAGTCCCGCGCTCGCCGGGTCGCGACGGCGATGTTCGGTTCCGGCCTGTTGCGGCCTCGCGTCGAGATCGAGCCGGGCAAGCTCGGCTACCGGGTCGAAGCCGTCATCGGCATTTCCTGTCCGCCGTCCGCGACGGCCCGCCTCGGCGCCGCCATCGCCGCGCATCCGACCACTCGGTACCTGGCCCTCGCCGCCGCGTCGTCCACCTTCGTCTGCGACGGCGTCTTCCGCGGTGAAGAGGACCTGGCCGATTTCGTCAGCGGCGGTTTCCCCGGCAGCGAAGACGTCACCGCCATCGAGTGCACCCTCCAATTGGAGGTCCGGAAACGCTATTGGCGCGCGGCGGCCGCCTGACCGCAGGTCGTGCCAGGGTGGATTCCATGACTGCCAACGACTACGACACGTTCGGCGAGGCCTACGCGATCGAAACCGAGCACAGTCTCATCAACGCCTACTACACCCGCCCGGCGATTCTCGACCTCGCCGGAGACGTAGCGGGCAGACGGATTCTCGACGCGGGCTGCGGTTCCGGGCCGTTGTCCGAATCGCTGCGGGACCGCGGCGCGCAGGTGAGCGGGTTCGATTTCAGCACCACCATGGTCGAGCTGGCCCGGAAAAGACTCGGCGAGGACGCGGACCTCCGAGTCGCCGACCTCAGCCGGCCCCTGCCCTACGCCGACCAGGAATTCGACGACGTCATCGTGGCGCTGGTGCTGCACTACCTGGAGGACTGGACCTCCCCGCTCGCCGAACTGCGGCGGATCATCCGGCCCGGCGGACGGCTGATCCTGGCCGTCAACCACCCGATCCTCTACAAATTCGTCCACCCCGAGGGCAACTACTTCGCCGTCGAACAATGGTCCGAGGAATACACCTTCAACGGCCAGAAGGGCGTGCTCGCGTACTGGCACCGCCCGCTGCACGCGATGACCGACGAGTTCACCAAGGCCGGGTTCCGGATCTCGGTGGTCAGCGAGCCCTGTCCGGCCGAAGGGGCGAAGGAGAAGTTCCCCGACGAAATGCAGGGCAAGGACGCCTTCCTCTGCTTCCTGTTCTTCGTGCTCGAAGCAGCCGAGACCGCTTAGCCCGCCGCGATCCCGGCCACGACCGCGCCGGTCAGCCGGACCAGTTCGGCCGGGTCCAGTTCCACCTCGAGCCCGCGCCGGCCGCCGGAGCAGAACATCGTCGGGTAGTCCAGCGCCGAACCGTCCAGCACGACCGGCAGGCGGCTCCGGTGGCCGAGCGGCGAGATCCCGCCGAGCACGTATCCGGTCGCCCGCTGGGCCGCGGCCGGATCGGCCATTTTCGCCTTCTTGCCCCCGGCCGCCGCGGCGAGCGCCTTCAGGTCGAGCTGGCCGGTGACCGGCACCACGCCGACGACCAGTTTCCCGTCCACGTCCGCGACCAGCGTTTTGAACACCCGGCCGGGCTCCAGGCCCAGCGCTTCCACCGCCTCCAGGCCGAACGACTCCGCCCGGGGGTCGTGGTCGTAGGTGTGCACGGTGTGCGCCACTTTCTGCTTCTGCAGCAGCGCCGTAGCCGGTGTGCCCTTGCCCGCCATGGGGGCGAGTCTACGAATCGGCCGGGAATGCCCGGTCGGCACGCTCTGTTGTAGACAGCGTGACCACGACGCTCGCCCTTCCCCGCCCCGGCAGGAGCCGTCCCGGGACCGGCTTCCCGAACCCCCGCGTAAACTCGGTGCTGCCGTATGCGCAGACGCGCATCGACGCCGAACGGGAAGGGAACGGTTTGCCGAGCACCCCCAACTCCGCGCCGGAGACGGCGGCCGACGAACTGGAGCTCGCGGAGCGCTTCGAGCGCGACGCGATGCCCCTGCTCGACCAGCTATACGCGGCCGCGATGCGGATGACCCGCAACCCGTCCGACGCCGAGGACCTGGTCCAGGAAACCTACCTGAAGGCGTACGCGGCGTTCGCGTCCTTCAAGGCGGGCACGAACCTCAAGGCGTGGATGTACCGCATCCTCACCAACACCTACATCAACGGCTACCGCAAGCGTCAGCGGCAGCCGGTGCAGCAGCCCACGGACGAGATCAGCGACTGGCAGATCGCCCGGGCGGAAAGCCACACCTCGAGCGGCCTTCGCTCGGCCGAGGTCGAGGCGATGGACAATCTCCCGGACACCGACGTCAAGGCCGCTCTGCAGAAGCTGCCCGAGGAGTTCCGGCTCGCGGTCTACCTCGCCGACGTCGAGGGCTTCGCCTACAAGGAGATCGCCGAGATCATGGACACTCCGATCGGCACCGTGATGTCCAGGCTCCACCGCGGCCGCGCCCAGCTGCGCGACCTGCTGGCCGACGTCGCGCGCGAGCGCGGCTTCATCCGGGGGAACCGCGAGGAGGTGGCGAAACGATGAGCTCGGAAGACGTGCCCGCGGAGAAGATGCCCTGCGAGGACGCGCTCGCGGAGATCTACCTGCTGCTGGACCGCGAATGCAGTCCGGAGCGGGACGCGGAACTGCGCAGGCACATCGAGGACTGCCCGCCGTGCCTCGAGGAATACGGCATCGACGAGCAGATCAAGCACCTGCTGGCCCGCAAGTGCGGCGGCGACCTCGCCCCGGCGGAGCTGAAGAGCAGGCTGCGCGCCTCCATCCGGCAGACCGTCGCCACCCAGGGCGGCGTCACCGTGGAGCGCACCGAGATCACCGTGGAACAGCGCACCACCCGCGACTGACCACCGCGCGACGACAACGGCCCCCGTACCGATCCGGTGCGGGGGCCGCGTCAGGTCCGGGCGCGGACTCAGGCGTTGGGCTTCTTGCCGTGGTTGGCGCCGTTCTTCTTGCGGTCGCGACGCTTGCGGGCGCGCTTCGACATGTTCTCTCCTCGGGTGTCCGCTGAATGTCCCGGGGCGGGGTTCGACACACCGACCGGGAACGGGTCAACCGTTCCAGTGTGTCATGCGGCCCCCGCGCTCCTCGGCGGCACCCGCGCCTACGCTCTGGTTGGATGGACCCAGGAGGTGCGCAGGCATGAACGAACCCACCGCATTCGAGGGCGGCCGGTAGCCGTGTCGACCCTTTCCGACCTGCTCGCCGAGAACACCGGCCTCCCCGGCGAAGCGGCCGACCACCTGCAGACCGTCGTCGCGGAGTGGCAGCTGCTGGCCGACCTGTCGTTCGCCGACTTCCTGCTCTGGGTCCCGGTTTCCGCCGAGCACCAGCCCGACGGCGGCGATTTCGTGTGCGTCGCGCACGCCCGGCCGACCACCGCGCCCACCGCGCATCCCGAGGACGTGGTCGGCACCCGGTTCACCGTGGACGAGCACCCGCAGCTGGCCAAGGCCATGCGCGAGGTCAAGATCTGCCGCGAGGAAGACCCGCACTGGTACCGCGACCTGCCGATGCGCCGCGAAGCGGTGCCGGTGAGCTTCGGCGGCGAGGTGATCGCCGTGCTGAGCCGCGAGACCAACCTCGCCGCGCCGCGCGTGCCGAGCCCGCTGGAGATCGCGTACCTCGGCAGCGCGGGCGACCTGTGCCAGATGATCGTGGACGGCACCTTCCCGCCCGCCGGCGGCAACCAGACCGACACGCACACTAGCCCGCGCGTCGGCGACGGTCTCGTCCGGCTCGACCAGGCCGGCACCGTCGTGTTCGCCAGCCCCAACGGCCTGTCCGCCTACCACCGGATGGGGCACGAATCCGACCTCGTCGGACAGCGGCTGGCCCCGCTCACCCGGTCGCTGATCCGCGACCCGTTCGACGCCACCGAGGTGTCGCACCGGATCATCGAGGCCCTCGACGGCAAACCGTCCACGCGTACCGAGGCCGACTCGAAGCGCGGCGCGGTCGTGCTCTTCCGTGCGCTGCCGCTGCGTCCGGCCGGACAGCCCGCGGGCGCGCTGGTGCTGGTCCGCGACGTCACCGAGGTCAAGCGCCGCGACCGCGCGCTGATGTCGAAGGACGCCACGATCCGCGAGATCCACCACCGCGTGAAGAACAACCTGCAGACCGTCGCCGCGCTGCTGCGGCTGCAATCGCGGCGCACGACGAGCGAAGAGGCCCGGCTGGCGCTGGGCGAATCGGTGCGGCGGGTGTCATCGATCGCGATGGTGCACGAGGCGCTGTCGATCTCCGTCGACGAGCGCGTGGACCTCGACAAACTGCTCGACAACGTGCTCCCGATGGTCGGCGAGGTCGCCACCGCGGAATCGAAGGTCGGGATGACCCGCAAGGGCTCGTTCGGCGTGGTCGTGGCCGAGATCGCGACGCCGCTGGTGATGGTGCTCGCCGAACTGGTGCAGAACGCGATCGAGCACGCGTTCCCGCAGGGACGGCCGGGCAAGGTCGAGCTGATCGTGGAACGGTCGGCGCGCTGGCTGGACATCCTGATCCGCGACAACGGCCGGGGCCTGCCGTCCGGGTTCTCACTGGAGCGCAGCGACGGGCTGGGGCTGCAGATCGTGCGGACGCTGGTGGAATCGGAGCTGCGCGGGTCGCTTTCGCTGCGCCAGGTCCGGACCGACGAGGCGGGCAATCGCGTGCCGGGCACCGAGGCGGCGCTGCGGATTCCGTTGTCGCGGCGGCTCTAGAAAATTCGGCGACAGGCTGTTCGCGCCGGATTACCGTCCGGCGCATGCCATCGCCGGGACGAAAGAACTCTTTGCCGCGCAAGGATTTTCGCCCGCCCGTTGCTTCCGGCGCATGGAGTATCCGCTCGGGACGTTCGGCGAAGCGTCCATCTCGGACGGATTTGAGCCGGAACAGCGGAGCTGGCTAGGAGTTCCGGCTCGTCCGCAGCGAGTCCTTTCCGGACCGCTGGGCCGCGCCGCCGGTGGTCCTGACCGCGTGACAGAACAAGTTCACCGACCGCGATGTTCAGCCCGAGATCAGTTTTCTGCTGTGGGACAAGGCAACCGGTATTCCCGTGCGGCTCGTGTTGACGGAACCGCGGACTCGCCAGCGCAGCAATCGCACCCGAGCGCGTCCGGGGCTCCCGGAATTTTCGCGCGCGCCGGATTCACGGCGAAGATGCGATACGTGCGCTGGGCATTGGAGGCCTGAGGAGTCCACATCGGACCCCAGACGCGTTGAAGGGCCGGTACCAGTGAAGCTGGCGGTACCGGCCCGTTCAACGTTCCGCGGGAGGACTTGGATAGTCCTGGGCGAGGCGGCACCCGGATGCGGGGTGGCCGACCTCGGTTGTTACGCTCGAACCGGGTATGTGTCGCCATGTGCGGCACGGGCACGCGAATGCCCGCCGGGCGAAAGTCCGGTCCGAGGTGGTGCGGGTGGTTCTGGGTGCTGCAGCTGAGTCGGAAAAGACTCAGGCGGTGGTACGCGTGCCGATGTGCGTACGGCGGCGCTTGAGCGCGCGTCGCTCGTCTTCGCTCATTCCGCCCCAGACGCCGGCGTCCTGGCCGCTGGCCAGAGCCCAGGCCAGGCAGTCGGAAGCCGCGGGGCAGCGGTGGCACACGGCCTTCGCCTCGGAGACCTGCAGCAGAGCGGGACCGCTGGTTCCCACCGGGAAGAACAGCTCGGGGTCCTCGTCTCGGCAGGCCGCGTCGTGGCGCCAGTCCATGTTCGTGAGCTCCTTCACAGTGACGCGGGAGGGCCGCGCCACAGTAGTGGCGGTCGTGTTTTTGGGTGCTTGTGAATGCTTTCACGAAGCACCGCGTTCGACAAGGGTTTCGACAAGATCGGTGAGTCAGCTCACCCGGCCGAGCTATGCCTCTGACCTGCGGTTTCGTTCTGAAAAGCTCCGCTCGCCGGAAGGGGCGTGCGGTGAACGGAGGGTTTGCGTCGCCGAGCGGCAGAACGCACTTTGCCGCGGGCGATCAGCGGCCGCCGGGCTATCCGACTACGGTGAGTGCATCCGGAACGCTCTGGAACTCGACCCGGGTGCGTTGTCCGACGAGGTCCCCGTCGACCTGGAAGTTGACCGGTTCAGCTGCGTCGATGCGGATCAGAGGCACATCGTCGCGGCGGAGCAGACGGCGGCCGTGCTGATCGCTCTCCGTGAGCAGAGCTTGCCGTACATGCGTGAACACGGTGGGCAATCGCAGACCGCTCAACGCGAACAG
Source organism: Amycolatopsis sp. AA4 (assembly GCF_002796545.1). Classification (GTDB taxonomy): domain Bacteria; phylum Actinomycetota; class Actinomycetes; order Mycobacteriales; family Pseudonocardiaceae; genus Amycolatopsis. Next base: position 7,013,330 of record NZ_CP024894.1, on the reverse strand, counting down.
GCCCAATCCGGCCTCGAACGAGCAGCCGGGGTTGAGGTGGACCGGACGTTCCCCGAGGTAAGTCCACGGATCGGTGTTCGACACGAACGCCGTCACCGCCTCGGCCGGTTCCTCGCCGGGGATCCGGACGGTCAGCGTCGGGCGACCGAGCGGCGGGCGGAAGTAGGAGCGCACCGCGGCCCTCAGGTAGAGGCTCGCGCTGGTTTGCTTGCCGCGCCGTTTCGCGACGCGGCCGACGACGTCGGCGTCCCACCCGAGTCCCGCGTTGAACGTGAACCAGTGCCCGTCGGCCAGCCCGAGGCCGATCCGCCGGGTCCGCTCGGTTTCCAGCGCGGTGAGCAGTTGGTGGGTCGCCTCGACCGGATCGGCGGGGAGGCCGACCGCGCGGGCGAACACGTTGGCCGAGCCGCCCGGCACGACGCCGAGCATCGGTACGGACCCGGAGCGGCCGGGAGCGCCCGCGGAATCGGCGAGGAGACCGTTGACGACCTCGTTGACCGTGCCGTCGCCGCCGTGCGCCACCACCAGGTCGTAGCCGTCGCGAGCCGCCGAACGGGCCACCGCGAGCGCGTGCCCGCGGTAGTCGGTCTCGACGACGTCGAGCTTGACCTGGCTGGCCAGCGCGTGCGCCAGCACGTCCCGGCCACCCGCGGTGGTCGAGGTGGCCTGGGGGTTCACGACGAGGATGGCGCGCACTACCGCAGGGTAAGTGCTTTTCGCCCGGCGGACGTACCTTCAGCGCCACATGGTGACGCGAAGCTCAGCCGCTCGCGCGCGCCGTCCCGGCTCGGTGACCTGTGGCAACCCTGTGGCGGGCGGTCCTCCTTCGCAGACGGCGAAAACTCCGCGCGTCGTGACAAGTGCACCCGGGCCGACCGCCCGCTCATCGACGACTGTCCCGATTTTCCCGTCGGCCGCCGCCGCGGGAAAACGGCCGACCGGGTGGCATACGATCAGTAGTGCTCACGCACGGTGACTCGCGCTGGTCGGGTGGCTGTGCCCGGGCATTTTCCCGCCCCGCAGCTAGCTGAAAGGGCCGCGCCCGTGTCGCATCCCGAGAACCCGCCGCCCACCCCGCTCGAGGTCCGCCTCGCCGGCGTCCTGACCGGACTGCCCGGGCTGGGCCTGCTGGTCCTCGGCGTGGTGCTGCTGGTGCACGGGCTGACGACCCCGCCGATCCCGGGCAACAACGTGTGGGCCGAGTTCGGCACCTACGCGGTGCTGGCGCTGATCTTCCTGGCCGCCTCGGTCGGGCTGCTGCTCGGCCAGACGTGGGCGCGCTCGCCCGGCGTCGTCGTGGCGCTGATGCTGATCGGCGTCGGCTGGTACCTGCTCGGGCCGTCCGGACAGCCGCTGTGGGGAGTGCCGGTCGGGCTGTGCGGGCTGGCGGCCCTGGTGCTGCTGTTCCGCCGTCCGTCGCGGGCGTGGGCGCTCGGAATGCACGACGACGAGACCGAGGAAGAAGCCGCCGAGCGCGGCGGCCTCGCGGGACGGCGTGCCGAGCGGGAGCGTCGCGAGCAAGACTGAACGACAGTGACGTCACGTCATCGCGGACAGTGACGCGGCGGCACTGGTAGCGAAACCCCTCGGCCGATGGAATCGGGACTGCGCAACCGAATTCATCCGAATTCCGAAGAGGGGAACCCATGAGGAGACTGCGTCTCGTCGTGACCACTGCCGCGGTGGTGTGCGGCCTGCTCGCCGGAGCATTACCCGCCGCGGCGGACACCGCCCGAATCCCGGCCCGCTACTCCGGCCAGACGCTGGACTGGCACGTCTGCGCGCCGAACGAGCTGGCCGAACTGCCACCGGGCACCGACATCACGGGGCTCGAATGCGCCGCCTATCGCACGCCCCGGGACTGGGACCGGCCCGGCGACGGGCAGGACCTGACCATCGCGATCAGCCGGCTCAAGTCCACCGGCGCGACGACCGCGTCGGTGCTCACCAACCCCGGCGGGCCCGGCGCCGCGGGCCGCTGGTTCCCGGTCGAGCTGCGCGGTCAGCGCAAACTGCGCGAGCACCAGGAGATCATCGGCATCGACACCCGCGGCGCCGGCCGCAGCACCAACGTCACTTGCGGCGGCGCGGCCAGCACCGGAGCCGACCTCGACCCGCGCGACCGCGATCCGCGCAATCTGAACCAGATCGTCGACGCGACCCGGTACGTCGCCACCGCCTGCCACCGGGCGTCCGGCGAACTGGGGTCGCTGATCAGCACCTTCCAGAACGTCCGGGACCTGGACCTGCTGCGCACCCTGCTGGGCCGCGACCGGATCAACTGGATCGGGTACTCGGCGGGCACCTGGCTCGGCGCGCATTACGCCCAGCAGTTCCCGCAGCACACCGGCCGGTTCGTGCTCGATTCTTCGACTCAGTTCACCGGCAGCTGGCAGCAGTCGTTCGACTACCAGCTGCTGGGCTACGAACGCCGCTGGCGGCAGGACTTCCTGCCGTGGCTGGCCCGCTACGACGCCAAGTACCACTTCGGCACTCGCGGCGAGGCGGCCCGGCAGACCTACGAGAGCGTCCGGTACGCGCTGACCCGCGAGCCGGTCGAGGTGAACGGCACGAAGATCGGCGCGGTCAAGCTGGACTCCTTCCTCGTCGGCGCGCTCAAGGCCAAGAGCCAGTTCCCGGCGATCGCCGCCGTGCTGGTCCAGGTCAAAACGCTGACCGACGCGCGGGCTTCGGCCGAGGCCAAGCAGGACGCCCGGGCGACGCTCGGCATGACGTTGTCGGAGGCGAAGAAATCCGGTCCGATGGACGTGGCGGTGCAGTCCGGTGCGGACGACGCGATGGTGTCGACGTTGATCACCACCCTGTGCAACGACGGGCCGTGGAAAGGCGATCGGCAATCGCTGATCCGCCGGTCGCAGGAGTATCTCGACCGGGGCGTGACCCTGCACAGCTCGGTGTGGATGTCGACGCAGGTTTGCGCGTTCTGGCCGGGTCAGCCGCGGCCGATGCCGGTGCTGAACGGCAAGGGGGTGCCGCCAGTGGTGCTCGTCCAGTCCGAGCACGACCCGGCCACGCCGATCGAGGGCGCGCGGAAGGCGCATGCGGCGTTCGAGAATTCGCGGATGCTGACCGTCACCGGGGAAGGCGACCACGGGCTCTACGGGATTGGCGGGAACACGGCGGTGGACCAGGTGGTCGACAGCTATCTGGTCGACGGGGTCGTGCCGGAGGATCAGAGCTTGCCGGGATTGCCGTTGCCGTAAAGGCTGGGGAGTGCCTAGGCCGGTTCCGGCCTAGGCACTCCCGATCACGCCTCTTTGGCCAGCACCTTCAACGGCTCGTCGGTCAGCCGGTACACCGACCATTCGTCCTGCGGCAGCGCGCCCAGCGCCCGGTAGAAGCCGACCGCCGGGTTCCAGTTCAGCACCGACCACTCCAGCCGGTGGTAGCCCTTGTCGACGCATTCCGCGGCCAGCGTCGCCAGCAGCACCTTGCCGAGGCCCGAACCGCGCTGTTCCTCGCGGACGTACAGGTCTTCCAGGTAGATCCCGTGCGTGCCGCGCCAGGTGGAGAAGTTCAAGAACCACAAGGTGAATCCGGCGATCTCGCCGTCCACTTCGGCCACGTGGCCGAACAGCGCCGGGGCCTCGCCGAACAGCGCGCCGTGCAGCTGTTCGGAGGTCAGATGGCATTCCTGCGGGGCGCGTTCGTACTCGGCCAGCGCGTAGACGAGCTCCACGACGGCGTCGACGTCTTCCGGCCGGATCCGCCGTACGCGGGGGTCGGTCACTTCATCCCTCCAAGGCGGGCAGCAGGTTCAGGTGTTCGATCTGCGGTTCGCCGCGCTCGTCGCCGAGCACCGCGAGACCGGCCGGGTCCAGTCCGAAGTGGACACCCGAGGTGCCGGGAAGGCCGAGCCAGCGCGCGACGAGCACGCGGCTGAAATGCCCGTGCCCGACCAGGACGACGTCGCCGTTCTCGATCTCGCGACGGGCCCGGTCGAGCACCTTGTCCGCGCGGGCCTGCACGTCTTCGGCGCTTTCGCCGCCGGGGACCGGGTGCGTCCACACCGTCCAGTCCGGAACGGTCTCGCGGATTTCCGGCGTGGTGACGCCTTCGTAGTCGCCGTAGTCCCATTCGGCCAGATCCTCGGTGACCTCGTCCACGCGCAGGCCGGCGAGTTCCGCCGTGCGCAGCGCGCGGCCGCGCGGGCTGGACAGCACCAGCCCGGGTCCGCCGAGCAGGGTCCGCAGGGTGCCGCCCGCCGCGCGCGCCTGTTCCTCGCCCGCGGGGGTCAGCGGGATGTCGGTGCGCCCGGTGTGCTTGCCGTTCGACGACCATTCGGTCTGGCCGTGCCGGAGAAGAAAGAGCCGATGTGCCACGCGGCCGAATATAGCCGGGGCGGGTTTGCCCGGCAGGCTCGTCGTGTGCTTCGCTACTGGAGAGTAACTTCACTTGGGAGGTGCCGATGGGTACGCCGTCGACGTACGGGCTGTGGCGCAAGCTGGCCGCCAAACCGGGCGGCAAGCAGCTGTTTTCCGCCGCGATGTGCCTGCGCGTGCCCTACTTCGGCACCGTGCTGCCCAGCATCCGGGAGATCCGTCCCGGCCACTGCTCGGTGACCGCGCCGAAGTGGTGGGGTGTGCACAACCACATCCGCACGTTCCACGCGATCGCCGCCTGCAACCTCGCCGAGATCGCGATGGGCATGCTGGCCGAGGCCACTGTCCCGGCGACCCACCGGTGGCTGCCCAAGGGCATGGAAGTGAGTTACGTCGCGAAGGCCGAAACGGGCCTGCGGGCGATCGCCGAATTGCCGGAGCTCCCCGAGTTCGGCGACCAGGGATTCGATCTTCCGGTCCCGGTGCGGATCGTGGACAAGCGCGGGACCGAGGTGGTCACCGCGACGATCACGGTGTGGGTCACTCCCCGGAAAGCCGCCTGACCGGCGAAACCTGGCCGTCCCGTTACCCCGGCCGAGTGAAACTTAACACCGTTTACTGGGCAAATGCGAATAGCGTTCGTTTTAGCCTTGCCAGGGTGCTCCGCGCCACGTCAGCATGCCGGGCATGGCCTCCCTCAACCGTCGCCGATTTCTCGGCCTCGCCGCGCTGAACTCCGCCGCGGCCCTCGGACTGACCAGCATTTCGGCGACGACCGCGCGTGCCGCGACCGTTGCGCCGCTGCCGGACTATTCGCCCGCGGTGGTGATCGGCACCGGGTACGGCGCGGCGGTCACCGCGCTGCGGCTCGGCGAGGCGGGTGTGCCCACGGTGATGCTCGAAATGGGCCAGCTGTGGAACGAAGCGGGCCCGGACGGCAAGGTCTTCTGCGACATGCTGAAGCCGGACCGGCGGTCGATGTGGTTCAAGAAGCGCACTGAGGCTCCGCTCGCGTCGTTCCTGTGGCTGGACGTCGCGAACCACGACATCGATCCGTACGCCGGGGTCCTGGACCGGGTGAACTACGGCGGGATGTCGGTGTACGTCGGGCGCGGCGTCGGCGGCGGATCGCTGGTGAACGGCGCGATGGCGGTGCAGCCGAAGCGTTCGTACTTCGAGGAAATCCTGCCGAGGGTGGACGCCGACGAGATGTACGGCAAATACTACCCGCGCGCGAACGCGGGACTCGGCGTGAACCACATCGACCCGGACTGGTTCGAGACCTGCAAGTCGTATCAGTTCGCGCGCGTTTCCCGGAAAGCCGCGCAGAAAACCGGGCTGAAGACGACGTTCGTGCCGAGCGTCTACGACTTCGAGTACATGAAGAAGGAGGAGGCCGGTACAGTCGAACGCTCGGCGCTCGCGTCCGAGGTCATCTACGGCAACAACCACGGCAAACGCTCGCTGGACAAGACCTATCTCGCCGCCGCGCTCGGCACCGGGCACGTGACGATCCAGACGCTGCACGAGGTCCGCGAGATCATCCAGCAGCAGGACGGCACGTACACGCTCGTCGTGCGCGAATCCGACGCGCTCGGGAATGTGCTCGCCACCAAGCACCTGTCGACGAAGTACCTGTTCCTCGGCGCGGGCAGCCTCGGCTCGACCGAACTGCTGGTCCGCGCCCGCGACACCGGACGGCTGCCGCGGCTGTCCGAGGCCGTCGGCCAGGGCTGGGGGACCAACGGCAACGTGATGCTCGGCCGCGCCAACCACGTGTGGGACACGACCGGCAGCCTCGAATCGGGCATGCCCGCGCTCGGCATCGACGACTGGGACAACCCGGCGCATCCGGTGTTCGCCGAGATCGCGCCGGTGCCCGCCGGGCTCGAAACGTGGGCGAGCCTGTACCTGGCGATCACCAAGAACCCCGAACGCGGCCACTTCACCTACGACGCCGCGAGCGATTCGGCGAAACTGCAGTGGTCGCCGGATCAGGGGCAGCCGTCGATCGACGCGGCGAAATCGCTGTTCGACCGGATCAACAAGGCGAACTCCACGATCTACCGCTACGACCTTTTCGGCGACACGCGGGCGTTCGAAAACCGGTTCACCTACCACCCGCTCGGCGGATTGGTGCTCGGCGAGGCGACCGACGACTACGGGCGCGTGAAGGGGTACCGGAACCTGTACGTGACGGACGGGTCGCTGATTCCGGGCAGCACCGGCGTGAACCCGTTCGTGACGATCACCGCGCTGGCCGAGCGCAATATCGAACGGGTCCTCGCCGAGGACGGCGTGCGCGCCTAGCGGTTCGCCGACCGCAGCTTTTCGTAATACGCCGCGCAATCGGCGTAGGAGGGCAGCAGGCCCTGGTCGAGCGCTTCGGCCAGGGTCGGCGCCGCTTTGTCCTTTTCGGACACAATGGGGGCCAGATCGGCGGGCCACGGCAGGTCCAGTGCCGGGTCGAGCGGGTTGATGCCGTGCTCGCCCGCCGGGTTGTACGGCTCCGAGCAGAGATACGCCATCACGGTGTCGTCTTCCAGCGCGACGAAGGCGTGCCCGAGGCCTTCGGCCACGTAGACCGCGCGGAACTCGGCCGAGTCGAGCCGTACCGCGTCCCATTCGCCGAACGTCGGCGACCCGGCCCGCAGGTCCACCACGACGTCCAGCAGCGCCCCGCTCGGGCAGTACACGTACTTCGCCTGGCCCGGCGGGGTGTCGGCGAAATGCACGCCGCGGATCGTGCCCGCGCGGGAAACGCTGTGGTTCGTCTGCGCGACGCGCAGCGGATGCCCGGCCGCGCGGACGATCGCCTCCTCCTGGAACGGAGCCACGAAAAGCCCGCGTGCGTCGGGGAAGACGCGCGGGACGAACTCGAATGCGCCGGAGACCTTGAGCGGGCGGAAGTCCATGGCGGCCACCCTATCGAGTGCGTTCTCCGGTCCCGGAACGGAACTGCTTCCGAAACCGGACGGACGTCTTGGGAATCGCGAATCTGTGACATGAGCCGCACCGAGGGGTCGGGGCCGGCCGGGGGCCTGTCATGATTGACGGACCGCAGCGTCGGCGGCCATCGCCACACCCCACGGATCGGATGGCCGCGCAGACGCCTCGCCGACAGGCCGGCGCTACCGCGCTGGGCTGCCGTCCGGAGGACGAGTTCCCACACGCGACGGGCGTGTTCGCCCGTCGACCAGGTGGTCCCCCGCTCGCAGTCCCAGGAGTACGTTCGATGACCCAGACCCATCCGCCCGCTACCGTCATTCCTACGACAGGAACCCCGATGACCGACCAGGCCAGCACCGTCGCGGCCGTGACCGACGCCGAGATCTTCACCGGGCACGAGGGCGGCAAGCTCTCCGTGGCGGCGACCCGGCCGATCTCCGACCCGCGCGACCTCTCGATCGCCTACACGCCCGGCGTGGCGAAGGTGAGCCGCGCGATCGCCGAGGACGCGGCCAAGGCGAAGCGGTACACCTGGGCGGACCGGCTCGTGGCGGTGGTCAGCGACGGCACCGCGGTGCTCGGCCTCGGGGACATCGGCGCGAGCGCGTCGCTGCCGGTCATGGAGGGCAAGTCGGTCCTCTTCAAGACCTTCGGCGGACTGGACTCGATCCCGCTGGTGCTCGACACCACCGACGTCGACGAGATCGTCGAGACCCTGGTGCGGCTGCGCCCGTCGTTCGGCGCGGTCAACCTCGAGGACATCTCCGCGCCGCGCTGCTTCGAGCTGGAGGACAAGCTCAAGGAAGCGCTGGACTGCCCGGTCATGCACGACGACCAGCACGGCACCGCGATCGTCACCCTCGCCGCCCTGCGCGGCGCGAACCTGGTCCTCGACCGCGACATCGCCGGCGAGCGGGTCGTGGTCTCCGGGGCCGGTGCGGCCGGGGTGGCCTGCGCGAAGATCCTGCTCGCGGCCGGCGTCGCGGACGTGACGGTGCTCGACTCGCGCGGCATCGTCCACGCTGGCCGGGAGGATTTGAACCCGATCAAGCGGCAGCTGGTGGAGACGACGAACAAGGCTGGGCTGACCGGTGGGTTGGCCGAGGCGTTGCGTGGGGCTGATGTGTTCCTCGGGCTGTCCGGGGCCACCATCGATCCTTCGCTGTTGTCGACGATGGCGGATGATTCGATCGTGTTCGCGTTGTCCAATCCGGATCCTGAGGTGCATCCGGCGGTTGCTGCTCAGCACGCGGCGATTGTGGCTACTGGGCGTAGTGATTTTCCGAACCAGATTAATAATGTGCTGGCGTTTCCCGGGGTGTTCCGGGGGGCGTTGGATGCCGGGGCTCGGGCTATTACGGAGAATATGAAGCTGGCTGCCGCGGAGGCGATTGTGGCGGTGGCTTCGGATGACCTCGGGCCGGATCGGATTGTGCCCAGTCCGTTGGATCCTCGGGTCGCGCCTGAGGTGGCGGCTGCGGTGGCCAAGGCGGCGCAGTTGGATGGGGTTGTTGGCTGAGGGTGGTTTTTTAGGAGGGCTCCCTGGGGTTGTGCTGGGGAGCTTTTCTTTTTTGGCGGCTCGTCGCCCTGGCGGGCGACATTGCTGCGCCTTGGTTGCGTGGGGCACCCCGATTTTTGATTGTGCTGACGGTTCGGGGGTGCTTGTCAAGGCGGGAAAGATGCCTTGACAAGCACCCCCGAACCGCAGGGCGGCTTTGTATCGGGGTTGGGGGAGGGGTGGGTGCCCCCGGTGTTTGGGTGCAGCGGCGGCGGTTTTTTCGCGGCTTGGGTGCGTGGGGGCTTGGGGTTCGCGGCGTGCTGTTAGCGCCCCAATGTGGCATTGGGTGCGTGTGATGCACCCAATGTGGCCTTCGGTGCGTGTGACGCACCCAATGTGGCTTTGGGGGATCTCGGCGGGGTCGGCGGGGAGCGGTCCGTGAAGGGCTCCTTGAGGGAATCTAATTCCCTCAAGGAGCCCTTCACGTCCGGCGGGAGGGTCGTGAGGGGAACCTGAGGGACTCTGAGTACGTAAAGGTGGCCCTCACGGACTGTGCGCGAGCTGTCCGAGCGGGTGCTCGGTCGCGTGTCTGGCGGGTTGCGGCAGCGGCCTCGTACGCGATGCGAAGCGGGTTTCTCCCCGGAGTGGCTTCACCGGCCTCGGCATCCCGTCGCCGGGGTTGGCGCGAAGTCTGCAATTGGCTGCCCAGGGGATCAGCCGGGGAGGAGTTCCGCCAGGCGGTGGCGGGGTACGTCCACCAGGCGCAGGTCCGCGAGATCCTCCGGGACGTTCAGTGCTGCGTTCGCTAGGCGGGCGTGGGCGCGGGTCAGTAGCTCGGAAGGGTGATCCACCAGGTCGGCGGCGACGATCGCGTGGCGGTTGTCTGGGGTGCTGCGGAGCAGGCGGAGGCGGTATTTGTCCGCTACCAGTGCGGTGAGCGAAGCTTGCGCGGCCGCGTCCGCTAGGTCGGGGTGGTTGTTCGGCAGCAGCAGCGCCAGGCGGCGGGCGTTCGTGCCCAGCAGGGTGCGTAGCAGCCACGGGCCGGGGTCGGCGGTGAGGTCCATGGCGACCGCGTCGCCTTCTGGGCCGGACGTGGCCCAGCCGACTGGGCGGGTTTCCAGCGCCAGGCCGCCTTCCGAGGCGATTTCCCGTGCGGCGGCCAGGAGGCCTGGTTTCGTGGCCGCCGATTCGACGGATTGCGGGCCGTGGGTGTAGATGGCGGAGCTTCCCTTGCGGGCGAACGACTTCTTCGCCTTCGCGGTGGGCTGGCAGACGTACAAGTCCGCGGCGCTGCCGATTGCTTGCGCGCCGGTATAGCGGTTGAAGTCCGGGAGGATCGCTTCGAAGGTCAGGCCCAGGGTCGCCAGCGAACGCTGCACTTGTGCGCCTAGGGCGGGGTGGCGCGGGCTGTAGCCGTAGGCCAGGAGGATGCGGCCTTCGGTGGGTTCGCGCAAAGCTTGCACCGCACGAGCAGCGAAGAGGCCCATGCCTTCCGGTGTGTAGGGCGGGTCGCTGAAGACCAGGTCTGCTTTGCCGGTTAGTGCGGGAGGCAATCCGACGCGCAGGTCGGCGTGGGCGGTGAAGATGGTGCGTTCTCCGGTGGTGTCCAGGTAGGACAGGACGCGTTCGTCGAGGTCCACTACGGACAGTTCGGCTTCCGGGCATACCGCGCGCACGGCGAGCGAGGTCAGGTCGTGGTCGCCCAGAAACAGCAGCTTGCTGCGGCGGAGGTCGTAGCGAGAGTTCAGCCACAACGCGCGGCGCAGCACGGTCTCCGGGGTCGCTTGCACGTGGTCCAGAGCGGCGAGCGGGGGCGGGACGGCGGCGATTCGTTCGGCCAGCATGGTGAGCAAGGCGGGCTGGGCGGCGACTGCTGCGTCGAGCGGGTCGGCCAGGGGCGGCAGGGAGTACGACGCGTAGGTGTCGCGGGCGTTAGGGGCGATGCGGAGGCCGGCGGGGGAACGTTCGAGGTCCGGTTCCAGGGCCGCCAGGAGGTCTTCGACGCTTCGGCGCGGGGCGGCGGTGAGCCGCACCAGGTCGGCCAGCTCGTACGAGCCGCTGCGCAGCAGGGTGAGCACTTCGTAGAGCGGGCGGACGGCGGCACCGTGTGCGGCGAGGACGTCGTCTAGGGCGGTCACGGGGTCCGAGGGTAGTCGGCCACCCTGCGGGACAGGCTGCCAAGGCCGCGCGAGTCGGCTACCGTCGGACTCTGCACCGGACGTGGGGAGAAGTCTGTGACCATCGAATTCCGAGACGTCGTCAAACGCTATCCGGACGGCACGGTCGCGGTCGACGGCCTTTCGCTCACCGTGGAAGACGGCACGATCACGGTGTTCGTCGGACCGTCCGGATGCGGCAAGACGACCTCGCTGCGGATGATCAACCGGATGGTCGAGCCGACCTCGGGCACGGTGCTGCTGGACGGCAAGGACGTCAGCGACGGCGACCCGGCGGTGCTGCGCCGCGGCATCGGCTATGTGATCCAGCACGCGGGGCTCTTTCCACACCGGACAGTGCTCGACAACATCGCTACCGTGCCGCTGCTGTCCGGATGGGACAAACGCAAAGCACGCGCCCGCGCGGCCGAACTGCTCGAGACGGTCGGCCTGCCGACGGAACTCGGGAAGCGGTACCCGGCGCAGCTGTCCGGCGGGCAGCAGCAGCGCGTCGGCGTGGCTCGCGCGCTCGCCGCCGATTCGCCGGTGCTGCTGATGGACGAGCCGTTCTCCGCGGTCGACCCGGTGGTCCGCGAAGGACTGCAGGACGAGCTGCTGCGGCTGCAATCCCAGCTGGGCAAGACAATCGTGTTCGTCACGCACGACATCGACGAGGCGGTGCGGCTGGGGGACAAGGTCGCGGTGATGCGCGTCGGCGGGAAGCTCGCGCAGTACGGCACTCCGGCCGACGTGCTCCGGCATCCGGTGGACGACTTCGTCGCGTCCTTCGTCGGCCGCGATCGCGGTTATCGCGGGCTTTCCTTCCTTCCGGGCCGCGGCGTCGAGGTGTCGCCCGCCCGCACCGTCGAGCTGGGCAGCAAGATCGACGGTCCGTCGGACGGCTGGCTGCTCGCGGTGAACGACGAGAAGCAGCCGCGCGGCTGGCTGCCGCCGGGCTCCACTGTGGACGGTCCGCTGGCCGAAACCGACCTCGTGGCAGGCGGATCGCTGTACGTGCAGGGCACGCCGATCCGCGGGGCGCTCGACGCGGCGCTGTCGTCGCCGGCCAGCCTCGGCGTCGTGGTGGACGACGAGAACCGCGTGCTCGGGACGGTGGTCGCGCACCAGGTCTTGGATGTAATCGAGGCCTCCCCGCAGGCGTCCTGATGGGCGGCTTCTTCGACGAACTCGGCCGGTACCTGTCGAGCGCCAACAACCGCGGCGAGATCCTCGCCAATCTCCTCGAGAACATCTATCTCGCGCTGGTGCCGCTGGTCGCGGGCATTGTGCTGGCGATCCTGTTCGGCTGGCTCGGACATCGCTGGCGGCCCGCGCGCAGTGTGCTGCTGGTGGTGGGGAATCTGCTGTACACGATCCCGTCGCTGGCGCTTTTCGTGGTGATTCCCGGCATTATCGGCACGAAGATTCTCGACAGCATCAACGTGATCGTCGCGCTGACCATCTATACCACCGCGCTGCTGGTGCGTCCGGTGCTCGACGCGCTGGAAGCCGTGCCGCCGCACATCGTCGCGGCCGCCACGGCGATCGGGTATCGCGAGCCGCGCCGGTTCTTCAGCGTCGAACTGCCGCTCGCGGTGCCGGTGCTCGCGGCGGGGGTCCGGGTGGCGTCGGTGAGCAACATCAGCCTGGTCAGCGTCGGCGCGCTGATCGGGACCGGGGCGCTCGGCGTGCTGTTCACCGACGGGTTCCAGCGGGAGTACTTCTCGCCGATCGTGGTCGGGATCGTGCTGACGATGCTGCTCGCGCTGATCGTCGACCTGCTGCTGGTCTTGCTCCGGAATCTGCTGACGCCTTGGGAGAGAGCGGGTCGCGCGCCGGCCGCGGAGGTGGCGGGATGATCGGCGACGTCTTCACCTGGTTCACCACCGCCGCGAACTGGCAGGGCCCGGCCGGCATCCTCGCCCGGCTCGTCGAACACGTCGGCTACGTCGTGCTGGCGCTCGTCATCGCGCTGGTGATCGCGATCCCGATCGGACTGTTCGTCGGCCACACCGGCCGCGGCGGCGTGGTGCTGGTCGGCGTCGGCAACGCGATCCGCGCCCTGCCGACGCTCGGGCTCGTCACGTTCCTGTTCCTGCTCTTCACCGAAAGCACCACGGCGACGATCATCGGCTTGGTGGTGCTGGCGATCCCGCCGGTGCTGGCGGGCACATACGCCGGTCTGCAAGCCGCCGAACACGATGTCGTGGATGCCGCGCAGGGCATCGGAATGACCGGCTGGCAACGGCTGTGGCAGGTCGAGGTGCCGATCGCGCTTCCGTTGGTACTGGGCGGAATCCGCAACGCGGTGCTGCAGCTGATCGCGACCGCCGCGGTCGCCGCGTACGTCGGTCTCGGCGGCCTCGGCCGGTTCCTGCTCGACGGACTGGCCATTTTGGACTACACCGAGGTCGTCGCGGGCGCGATTCTCACCGCGCTGCTGGCGATCGTGGTCGACCTGCTGCTCGCCGCGGCGCAGCGGGCGTTGGTGCCCAAGGGAGTCCGGCTGGCCGCGCAGGCGGCGTCCGGCCGGGCAGTGGCTGCGGGAGGAGCGGCGTGAAACGGTGGGGGATCCTGGTGGCCGGGCTCGCGCTGCTGGCGTCGGCGTGCGGAAACCCGCTGTCCGGCGGCGGTGAGGGCGGTACGAGCGGCGATATCATCATCGGTGCGTCGGATGTCGGGGAAAGCTCTTTGCTGGCCCAGATTTACGCCGGGGCGCTGCGGAATGTCGGCGCGCACAACGTAACGGTGCGGCCGCCGGTCGGCAGTCGCGAAGTCGTGGTGAAAGCGCTGCAGGACAAATCTTTGTCCGTGGTGCCGGATTACTCCGGGAACCTGCTGCGGTACTTCGACAAGAGTACCCCCGCGACGACATCGGAAGACGTTTACGCGCAGCTCAAGCAGAAAATCCCGCGCGGCTTCGAGGTGCTCGACCAGTCACCCGCGCAGGACAAGGATTTGCTCGTGGTGGGCAAGGAACTCGCGGCCACCGGGGTGAAGACGTTCTCGGACCTGGGACCGCGCTGCAAAGACCTGGTGATGGGCGGGCCCGGGCAGTGGAGCAGCCGGTGGAAAGACCGGATCAAGCAGCTGTACGGCTGCGAATTCAAGGAAATCCGCACGACGGACACCGGCGGCCCGGTCACGGTGGCGGCGCTGAAATCGGGTGAGGTGCAGGTGGCGGACCTGTTCAGCACCTCGGCGACGATCGCGTCCAACGGGTTCGTGCCGCTGGAAGACGACAAACACATGTTCCCGGCGCAGAACATCGTGCCGCTGGTGGCGCGCGGCACGTTGAACGCCGCCGAGACGGCCGCGTTGAACCGGGTTTCGGCGGCGCTGACTACTGAGCAGCTGACTGAGCTGAACGTGCAGTACACGGACGAGAAGCGGAATGCGAAGGATGTCGCGGAGGAGTTCTTGCGGCGGAACGGACTGAAGTCCTCGTGATGCGAACGGCTCAGAGCCGGTCGAAAGCCGCGGCGTAGCGGAATGCTCCGTGGTTTTCCGGGGTGTATGCCGCTAGCGGGAGGGCCTGGAAGTGCGGGGCCCATTCCGGTACCGGCGGCGTGACGCCGAGCTTTTCGGCCAGGACGAAGCCGAAGCGGGAGTAATAGCCGGGGTCGCCGAGCAGCACGATCAGGCCGTAGCCGAGTGCGTTGGCGGCACCGATGGTTGCGTGGACCAGTGCTGAGCCGGCGCCGCTGCGGTGGTGGTCCGGGTGGACGCCCAGCGGGCCGAAGCCGATGGCGGATTCCGGGTCGTCCCCGAGGCGGCCTGGGCTGGAGCAGGCGTGGCCGATCACTTCGCCGTCGCGGAGTGCGACGAGCGAGAGCGCGGGGAGCAGATCGCCGTCGGCGGTGAGTTCGGTGACTAGCTTGGCTTCTGGCATTTCGCCGGTGACGTGCGGGTTGTGGACCCGGAACGCGGCGGTGTGCACGGCGTGGATCGCGGGCGCGTCTGCGGTGGTGGACTGGCGGATCTGCATGTCGCTCAGTTTCCCTGAGCGGAGGCGTGCGCGGAAAATGATTTTGGCGGGCCGCATTAGGGTGGAGGCCCGGGGGCGAGGTGCAGTGGTGCGGTTGGGGGCGAGGGACGGCGATCGGCTGGTGATCGAGGTCCTGGGGCGGATGCACGCGGGGGCGGTCGATTTCTGGGACGGCAACTGGCTTTTCAGCCCGGTCGACCTCGTGGTCGGCGGGTTCACGGCTCGGGTGCCCGCCGGATTGCGGGCCGAGGAATTGCGGAGTTTCCGGAAACAGTTGGCGAAGGCGTACGCCGACTTCGGTGGGGTCGCCCGGCTGACGTCGATGGAGGAGTGGCTCGACCTGACCGTCACCGTGGCCGGGTCCGGTGCTCGGAAGCCCCTGATCAAGCCGCGGCTGTCTGCGGAGCAACCCGTGCCGGGCGGTCGTCTCGCATGAACAACAGGACCACCGCACCCACGAGCGGTCCGGCGGCCAGGGTGAGGAACGCGGAGTAGAACGAGCCCGTCGCGTGGAAAACCGGGCCCACGACGGCGGGCACGATCACGCTGCCCAGTTGCCAGAAAGCGTTCACCGCGCCAGCGGCGGAACCGGCTAGGCGGGCACCGGTCAGGGCGGGGATCATCGCGGCGGTCAGGGGGCTGTAGGCGTACGCGCCGATGCCGAGAATCGGGGCTACCACTAGGAAAGCGCCGTAGCTGCTGAGAGAACCGAAGACCAGCAGGGCGGCGCCGAACAGGACCAAGACGGCGATGATGGGGATTCGCCTGCCCAGGCCGACTTTGTCGGTCAGCCAGCCGATCAGCGGTTTGATCACTACCGCCGTGCCGGAGAAGATGACCAGGACTACCCCGGCCCGGACGGGGTCGATGTGTTCGCCTCGGATCATCAGGGTGTTGGACCACGTGACGAAACCGTAGGTGCCCCACAGGCCGCCGAAACCTGCCAAGCCCAGGAGCAGCAGGTCGCGGTTGCGGAAGAGCGGGCGAGGGTTCGGCAGACCGCGGCGAGGGGAAGCAGCCGCGGTGCCGTTGCGGAGGAAGGCCAGGCACAGCAGGCCGAGCGCGACGGTGACAGCGCCGAAGAGGTGGTACGACACGGGCCAGCCGCTGTTTTTCACGAGCGTGGGCACGACGGCGTTGGCTACGACCGTGCCCAGTGACGTCGCGGTCATGAAGATGCCGCTCGCCAGGCCGTGTTCCTCGGGACGGAACCAGGTGGTGATCAGCTTCAGCCCGGCGGAGAAGTCGACTCCGGCGAACAGGCCCAGCAAAGCTTGCAGGACGAGACCCCAGGCGATTGAGGTGGTTGAGCCGAAGCCGACCATCAGCGCGCCCGCGACCAGGGAGCTGATGCCGAGGATCGCGCGACTGCCCAGCCAGTCGGAGAGGAAGCCGCCGGCGGTGTTCGAGATGACGTAGCCGATGTAGTAGCAGGTGGCGAAGATCCCGAGCGCGGCGAGCGGCACGCCGAGCGAATCGCTGACCGCGGAGGACGCGGGGCCCCACGTGGACCGGTCTACCGAGGTCATCGTGAACACTGCCCAGCAGAGCAGCAAAACGACCCAGCGATAGCGGCTCGGCATGGGCGCTCCTTCGGACCGGGAGGATGATCAGGGAAGGTTCCCGTTACCGAGCGGCGGCGGTCAAGCCAGGGCGCCCTGGCGGTGCAATTCGGCCCGGATCGCGCGGACGTCGTGGGCTCGGCCGTCGACGTACTGGGCGGCGGCGACCCCGGCGGCGTGGCCGGTCGCGAAGGCGGTGCCCATGACCCGGACGGAGGCGTACGCGTCGTCGTCGGAGCTGGTCAGCCGGCCGGCTGCCCAGACGTTCGAGGTGTCGGCGGAGCAGATCGCGCCGTAGGGGAGGTCGTACCAGCCCCGGCCGGCGATCGGTTCGTAGCGGGTGACCCCGGGGCCCGCGTGGTCCTCGATCGGCCAGCCGCAGCGGCCGATGGACGCGTCCGGGCGTTTGCGGGCGGTCCGGACGTCGCGGCCGGTGAGCTGTTCGCGCCCGACCAGGTGGCGGCCCTCGCGGATGCCCAGCTGCGGACCGGTTTCTTCGAGGCGCGCGGACGACCAGCCGGCGAGGTGTTTGCGCAGCGCGTCCAGGTAATGCCACGCCTGCCGACGCGCGTTGGCTTCGTCGCGGCTGAGCGCAGCGGCGTCGAGGACGTCGGTTTGTTCGTCTACGAGCAGGGCGATGACGTCGCGGGTCACCGGAAGGTGCACGGCGATGCCGTAGTCGCGAGCCAGCTGGACGCCGGTTTCCCGTTCGTACGCGGCGACGGCGGCGCGCAGGCCCTCCCGGGACAGGTCGGCGTCTTCGGGGACGCCGGAGAAGCGGCAGACGAGCGTGCTGGTTTGCCGGTCGCTCAGCGGGGCGATCCGGACGGCGGCGCCGGCGGCGGCCAGGAGCGCGCCGTCGCCGCTGGCGTCGACGAACGCACCGGCGGTCACGCGTTCGAGGCCGCCGCGATGGTGCAGTGCGACCTCGGTGACGACGCCGTGGGTCCGCTTCGCGCCGATGAGCTTGGTGTGCAGGAGGACGTCTACGCCAGCGTCGGCGGCCAAGTCGTCGTAGACCAGTTTCGTGGTTTCCAGGTCGAGCAGGACGATCTTGTTGCCCGTCCAGCCCATGGTCTTTTCTTCGTAGGCACCGCGGTGGCGCAGCCGCCGCAGCACCTCCTCGCCGACGCCCGCGACGACCTGCTGTCCGGTCTGGTCGAAGAAGCCGCAGAGGGTCAGCACGGAACTGATCGTCGCCGCGCCGCCCAGGTACGGGTACTGCTCGACCAGCAGCACCCGTGCCCCGGTCCGCGCCGCCCCGGCCGCGGAGGCGATACCCCCAGCACCGCCTCCTACGACGACGACGTCGTAGTGCACTCCAGCCCTCCTCGGGTGTTTGCGAACCAGTCAACTGGGTACGGCGAGGAGGCCGCCACTGCCGTTCCGGCACCCCGGGCATACCCGGAAGGTATAGCTATGAGTAAGAGAAAGTATGAAAGTCATACAAGTTGGCGTACGCTCAGGGCCATGGACACGAAGGCAGCCGGATACCGGCGCAAGGTCAACACGATCAACCGGGTCATCACCGCCCTGCAGCGCGCGGGGCTCGCGTTCGGGCCGATGGAGCTGCTCACCGTCCCGGGGCGGCGCAGCGGCGAACCGCGGACGTTTCCGTTGGCAGTATTGAAAGTCCAGGGCGGGGAGTACCTGATCCAGGCGTTCCCGAAGGCGGCCTGGGTGGCGAACGTGCGCGCGGCCGGGGAGGGGACGCTGTCGCGGGGCCGGCGGTCGCGGCGGGTGCGGTTCGCGGAGGTGCCGGTCGCGGAGCGGGGGCCGGTGCTGCGGGAGGTGGTGGCCGACGGGCCGCCGAGCGTGGGGAAGCGTTACGTGACGACCGGGCTGGCGGAGTCGCCGACGCCGGACGGAGTGGCGGCGGCCGCGGCGAAGATCGCGGTGTTTCGGGTGGAAACGGTCTGAGAACGGCGAAGGCCGCCGCGGGAACGAATCCCGCGGCGGCCTTCGATGGAGACGAGGATCAGTCGAACGCCTTGGCGATCAGCGCCTTCTGCTCGACCTCGTGCACCTTGGACGAACCCGCCGACGGGGCGGCCATCGGACGCCGCGCCACCACGTCGAGCCCGCCGAAGAACTCCGGGAACTTCCGCGGCAGGTTGAGGCCGAAGAACGGCCACGCGCCCTGGTTTTCCGGCTCTTCCTGGACCCACGCGATCTGCTGGGCGTTCGTGTAGCGCTCCACCGCGGCCAGCAGCTTCTTCTTCGGCAGCGGGTAGTACTGCTCGATCCGCACGATCGCGACGTCGTCCGCGCCGCGCTTCTCGCGCTCGGCCACCAGCTCCCAGTAGAGCTTGCCCGAGGTGAGCAGCACCTTGCGGATCTTCGCCGGGTCCTGCGTCGCGTCGTCGATCACCGACATGAACCGGCTCTGGCCGGTGAAGTCCTCGACCGACGAGGTCGCCGCCTTGTTCCGCAGCATCGACTTCGGGGTGAAGACGATCAGCGGACGCTGGATGCCGTCGAGGGCGTGCCGGCGCAGCAGGTGGAAGTAGTTCGCCGGGGTGGACGGCACCGCGACGGTCATCGACGCTTCCGCGCACAGCGACAGGAACCGCTCGATCCGGCCGGACGTGTGGTCCGGGCCCTGGCCCTCGTGGCCGTGCGGCAGCAGCAGCACGACGTCCGAGCGCTGGCCCCACTTGGCCTCGCCGGAGGAGATGTACTCGTCGATCACGGTCTGCGCGCCGTTGACGAAGTCGCCGAACTGCGCTTCCCACATCACCAGCGCGTCGGAGTTCGCCACCGAGTAGCCGTACTCGAAGCCGACGGCCGCGTACTCCGACAGCGCCGAGTCGTAGATCATCACGCGGCCCTGGCCGTCGGCCAGGTGCTGCAGCGGCGAGTACTCCTGGCCGTTCTTGCGGTCGATGAACACCGAGTGCCGCTGGGTGAAGGTGCCGCGCCGGGAGTCCTGGCCGGACAGCCGCACGAGACGGCCTTCCAGCGCCAGCGACCCGAACGCGAGCAGTTCGCCGAACGCCCAGTCGATGCCGCCCTCGCGGGACATCTTGTGGCGGCGCTCCATGACCGGCTTGACCCGCGGGTGCGGGGTGAAGCCCTCGGGCAGGTTGACGAACGCGTCGCCGATCTTCTCGACGACCTCGCGCGACACGGCGGTGGCGACCTTCGCCGGGATCTGCTGCTCGCCCTCGACCGACGGGCTCGCCTTCGCCGGGTGCCGCTCCAGTTCGCGGACCTCGTTGAAGACGTGCTCGAGCTGGCTGGAGAAGTCGCGCAGCGCGGCCTCGGCCTCCTCGACGGAGATGTCGCCCCGGCCGATCAGCGATTCGGTGTAGGTCTTCCGGACCGAACGCTTCGAATCGATGATGTCGTACATCGCCGGCTGCGTCATCGACGGGTCGTCGCCCTCGTTGTGCCCGCGGCGGCGGTAGCAGACCAGGTCGATCACGACGTCCTTGTGGAACGCCTGGCGGTAGTCGACCGCCAGCTTCGCGACCCAGTACGCGGCCTCCGGGTCGTCGCCGTTCACGTGGAAGACCGGCGCGCCGATCATCTTCGCGACGTCGGTGGCGTACTGGCTGGAGCGCGAGTGCTCCGGCGCGGTGGTGAAGCCGACCTGGTTGTTGACGATGACGTGCACGGTGCCGCCGGTGCGGTAGCCGCGCAGCAGCGCCAGGTTCAGGGTCTCGGCCACGACGCCCTGGCCCGCGAAGGCCGCGTCGCCGTGCATCAGGACCGGCAGCACGGTGTAGCCCTCGCCGCCCTTGTCGAGGATGTCCTGCTTGGCGCGGACGATGCCCTCGAGGACCGGGTCGACGGTCTCCAGGTGCGACGGGTTGGACGCCAGCGACACCCGGGTCTCCCCGTCGCCGAACATCCGGAAGTACTTGCCCTCGGCGCCGAGGTGGTACTTCACGTCGCCGGAACCGTGCGCCTGGCCCGGGTCGAGGTTGCCCTCGAACTCCTGGAAGATCTGGCTGATCGGCTTGCCGACGATGTTCGCCAGCACGTTCAGCCGGCCGCGGTGCGGCATGCCGATGACGACCTCGTCGAGCTCGTGCTCGGCGGCCTTGTCCAGGATGGTGTCGAGCAGCGGGATCGCGGTCTCGCCGCCCTCCAGCGAGAACCGCTTCTGGCCGACGTACTTGGTCTGCAGGAAGGTCTCGAACGCCTCGGCGGCGTTGAGCTTCGACAGGATGTACTTCTGCGCGGACGGCTCCGGCTTGCTGTGCCGGACCTCGACGCGCTCCTGGATCCAGCCGCGCTCCTCGGGGTCGAGGATGTGCGTGTACTCCACCCCGACCGTGCGGCAGTACGAGTCGCGCAGCACGCCGAGGATGTCGCGCAGCTTCATCCGCTCGCGGCTGGAGAAGTCGCCGACGGCGAACTCGCGGTCCAGGTCCCACAGGGTCAGGCCGTGGCTGAGCACGTCCAGGTCGTGGTGGCTGCGCTGGCGGTAGTTCAGCGGGTCGGTGTCGGCCATCAGGTGGCCGCGCATCCGGAACGCCTCGATCAGCTCCATGACGCGCGCGGTCTTGTCGACCGGGCCGTCCGGGATGTCGGCGACCCAGCGGATCGGCTCGTACGGCAGCCGCAGGCTGGTGAAGACGTCGTCGTAGAAGCCGTCCTCGCCGAGCAGCAGTTCGTGAATGCGCTTTAGGAACTCGCCGGACTCCGCGCCCTGGATGATGCGGTGGTCATAGGTCGAGGTCAGCGTCATGATCTTGCTGACCGCGAGGTCGACCAGGGTCTTCTCGCTGGTGCCCTCGAACGACGCCGGGTACTGCATCGCGCCGACGCCGATGATCGCGCCCTGGCCCGCCTGCAGCCGCGGCACCGAGTGGTTGGTGCCGATGCCGCCCGGGTTGGTGAGCGAGATGGTGGTGCCCGCGAAGTCGTCCGCGGTGAGCTTGTTCGTGCGGGCCTTCTTGACGATCTCCTCGTAGGCCTGCCAGAACTGCATGAAGGTCATGTTCTCGGTGGCCTTGATCGAGGCCACGACGAGAGTGCGGGAGTCGTCCTTGCCCTTCATGTCGATCGCGAGGCCGAAGTTCACGTGCTCCGGCGTGACCGCGAACGGCTTCCCGTCGATCAGCTGGTAGTGCCGGTTCATGTTCGGGAAGTCCTTCAGCGCCCGCACCATGGCGTAGCCGATGAGGTGCGTGAAGGAGATCTTGCCGCCGCGGGTGCGCTTGAGGTGGTTGTTGATGACGATGCGGTTGTCCGCCATCAGCTTCGCCGGCACGGCGCGCACGCTGGTCGCGGTCGGCACGGCGAGCGAGGCGTCCATGTTCTTGGCGATCGCCGCCGCGGCACCGCGGAGCTGCTTGGATTCCGGGGCGGTCTTGGCCGGAGCGGGCTTCTCGGCCGGGGCGGCCTTCGCGGCCGGCGCGCTCTTGGCGGCCGGGGCCTTCGCCGCCGGAGCCTTGGCGGCGGGCGCCTTGGCCGCGGGGGCGGCCGAGGACTTCGCGGCCGGCGCGGGCTTGGCCGCGGGGGCCGGAGCGGAGGACTTGACCTCTCCGTTCTCTCCCGCCTGCGTGCCGTTGCCGCCCGGAGTGGGCTTGTAGTCGGCGAAGAAATCGTGCCAGGCGGCGTCTACCGACTGGGGGTCCGCGAGAAACCGCTCGTACATTTCCTCGACGAGCCACTCATTGGCACCGAACTGCGATGCGGGACTGCTGCTGGCCACGGCTGGCTCTCGCCTCTATCCATTCTCGATCCGATATCACAAGCATCTGCTGACCGCCAGGCTAGTCCCCTGCCGGTGGCCGGAAACACGCCACCTGGACGCTCGTGAGACACGTCATTGTCTGGATCGGTTGAGAGGCCCAGCCTGACAGACAGCAGGGCCCACCGTACGCGTCGCCCGGACCGATCGCCGCCACCTCGGCCGGGTTGGGGTGATTCCGGCCACATCCCCGGCCCGGGCCGCCGCCGGTGCGGCTGGGCGCGGTGGGCGCCGGGTTGGTCCGGACCATGCGGTCCGGCTTCCTGGTGGCCGGGGCTCATGCGGGGGTGGACGGCTTGCCGGACCCGGGGCGGGGGCATTCCGGGGGCTTGGCTGTCGGCGAGGACACGGCGGTCGGTGAGGCGGATTGGTGTCGTGCTGTCCGCCGCGGCCACCGGGTGCCCCGAAGCGGCTCGCGCGAAGGATGTGTCATTCGTCCAGGTGATGCGCTGCTCGGCCGTCCGCGCCTGTTCCGGCCGAGTTGGCGTCTGCGTAGCGGCTCGTTCACTGAGCGGTGTTGTGCTGTCGAAAGGCTGCGGCCTCGCTCGGGGCGCGGCGGTTTTCCGAGGCGCGAGGCGGTGGTGGCGCGATGTGGCTGGTCGAATGTCCGTCGTTCTGGGATCAGGGTTTGATTCGCCCGCTGGTCACCGAGCACGGCAAGGTCGTGCTGATGTGCGATTCCTGCACCGCGGTGTGGCGCACCCCGTCCGGCATCGACGAGTTCGACCACGTCGAGCCGGAGGCGCCCGAGTGGTCCATCGGCTCGGACACGCACGTCCGCCCCGGGACGACTCGCTGGGCCGAGCTGGCCGATGTCACCTCGGCGGGCTGGGGCGACCTCCGCTGGCGCGAACTTCCCTGATTCTCGGCTTCTCCTGAACCGCGCGGCCTTCCTTCGCGCGGCGCACCGCTGAATCACGCTGTCGATTCTGTTGCGGGCCAACGGCATCGCGACCTTTTCGCTGCCCGCTCTTCCTGTTCGGCTTCTCGAGCCTCGGCAAAGGCCCTCCCTGTCGCCGGTAGTCAGTGTTACTATCTAGTGGTACTCAGCAACACTGACTAGCTGGAAGGCGTTCGATGGGCAAGCAGGCGACGGAGATGCTCAAGGGGACCTTGGAGGGCATCGTCCTCGCGATTCTCGCCGGGCGGCCCGCGTACGGGTACGAGATCACCTCCTGGTTGCGCGAACGGGGGTTCACCGATCTCGCCGAGGGCACCGTCTACGCGTTGCTCGTGCGGATCGAGCAACGCGGGCTCGTCGACGTCGAAAAAGTGCCGTCCGAAAAAGGGCCGCCGCGGAAGGTCTACACGCTGAACGCCCTGGGGAGGGCGAATCTCGACGAGTTCTGGCGGAACTGGCGGTTTCTCTCGGACCGGCTCGAACAGCTGCGCAAGGAGGGAATCGAACATGGGGAATGAAGGCAAGAGCAGGTATCTGCATTATCTGGAAGTGGTCACCGGGCCGCTGGAGGACAAGAAGCGGTACCGGCGGTACAAGGCGCGCGTCGAGGAGCTGCCGCCGGACTACCGCGCGGCGATCAAGGCGCTGCACCGGTATCTGCAGTATTTCGGGCCGGGGACGGCGGAAAGCCATCTGCGGATGCTGGACGATCTCATCGACCTGTTCGAGCAGAGCGTGGCGAGCGGGACGACGGTCCGGGAGATCGTCGGCGACGAGCCGGTCGAGTTCGCGGAGGAGTTCCTCCGGAGTTATCCCGAGGGGAACTGGATTTCCCGGGAGCGGACGCGGCTGACCGAATCGATCGACCGCGCGGTCGGCGGTGCGGGATGACGGCGCCGGCGATCCGGGTCCGGGGGCTGCGGAAGTCCTACGGCAAGCTGGAAGTGTTGCGCGGCGTCGATTTCGAGGTGGCGCGCGGCAGTATTTTCGCGCTGCTCGGGTCGAACGGGGCGGGCAAGACGACGGTCGTGCGGATTCTCTCCACGCTGCTCAAGGCCGACGCGGGGGAAGCGGAGGTCAACGGGTTCGCGGTGGCGAGCCAGGGGGCGGACGTGCGCGAGTCGATCAGCCTCACCGGGCAGTTCGCGGCGGTCGACGAAATCCTTACCGGGCGCGAAAATCTCGTACTGGTCGCCAAACTGCGGCACCTCGACAACCCCGGCGAGATCGCGGACGGCCTGCTGCGGCGGTTCGCGCTGACCGAGGCCGGATCGCGCAAGGTGTCGACGTACTCGGGCGGCATGCGCCGTCGGCTCGACATCGCGATGAGCCTGATCGGAACCCCGCGGGTGATCTTTCTCGACGAGCCGACGACCGGGCTCGATCCGCAGGCACGCAACGATGTCTGGCGCGCGGTCGAAGAGCTGGCCGAGCAGGGCGCGACGGTGCTGCTCACCACGCAGTACCTGGACGAGGCGGAGCAGCTGGCCGACCGGATCGCGATCCTGCACGAGGGGCGGGTGCTCGTGAACGGGACGCTGGACGAGCTCAAGCGGCTTCTTCCGCCGGCCAAGGTCGAGTATGTCGAGAAGCAGCCGACGCTGGAAGACGTCTTCTTCTCCCTGGTCGGCACCGGAAACAAGGGGGACGGGCAATGAGCGGCCACTTCGTCGGCGACAGCACTGTCCTGTTAGGACGGTCACTGCGGCACATCACCCGCAGCCTGGACACCATCATCACCACGACGATCACGCCCATCGTGATGCTGCTGCTCTTCACCTACGTCTTCGGCGGCGCGATCAACACCGGTTCCGAGTCGTACGTGACGTACCTGCTGCCGGGCATTCTCTTGATCACCATCGCCTCCGGGATCGCCTACACCGCGTTCCGGCTCTTCCTGGATATGAAGGGCGGCATCTTCGAACGCTTCCAGTCCATGCCGATCGCACGGTCGGCGGTGCTGTGGGCGCACGTGCTGACCTCGGTGCTCGCGAACCTGATCTCGGTGGCGGTCGTGGTGCTGGTGGCGTTCGCGATGGGGTTCCGCACGAGCGCGGGCCCGCTGGCGTGGCTCGCGGTGCTCGGCATTCTCGTCCTGTTCACCCTGGCGCTGACCTGGATCGCGGTGATCCCCGGCCTGACCGCCAAATCCGCGGACGGCGCGAGCGCGTTCTCGTACCCGCTCATCTTCCTGCCGTTCGTCAGCTCGGCCTTCGTCCCGACCGCCACCATGCCCGGCCCGGTCCGCGCGTTCGCCGAACACCAGCCGGTGACGTCGATCGTCAACACGATCCGCGATCTGTTCGCCGAGCGCCCGGTGGGCACCGGGATCTGGACGGCGCTGGCCTGGTGCGTGGGGATTTTGGCGGTGGCGTATGTGTTCGCCAACGTGATTTACCGGCGCAAGATTTCTTGATCGCGCGGGCTGTCCAGGCCGGTTGAGTGTGGGTTGGCTGGGCGGGCATCGCGTGAGAGTTCGGTTGGTGACGGCGTGCTGTTTCGCCGATGTGCTGCAACGGTTTTGATCGGCGACGTGGGACAAGCCGGGCATCGCGCGAGCGTCCTGGAGACAGTGGCGCTCGCGCGATGCATCGGCATCCTCAGGGCGGCGTGGGCAATCCCCGGCGTCTCTAGCCCCGCAGCATCGTCTGGCTCATCCCAGTGCCCACAGCCGGGCGTAGTGGCCGTTCGCGGCGACCAGTTCCGCGTGGCTGCCTTGTTCGACGATGCGGCCGTGGTCCAGCACGACGATCCGGTCCGCTTTCGCGGCGGTGGCCAGGCGGTGGGCGACCACGAAGGTGGTGCGGCGGCGGGCCAGGTGTTCGGTGGCCCGGAGCACCGTGGCTTCGGTGGCCGGGTCCAGGGCGGCGGTGGCCTCGTCCAGCAGGAGGACGTCCGGGTCGACCAGTTCGGCTCGGGCGAGCGCGACCAGCTGCCGTTGCCCGGCGGAGAGGGAGCGGCCGCGTTCGCCTACTGGTTGGCGGAAACCGGCGGGCAGCGCGGCTACTCCGTCCAGGGCGCCGACCGCGCGTACGGCGGCCTCGACTTCCGCGTCGGTGGCTTCGGGGCGGCCGTACCGCACGTTGTCCGCGACGGTGCCGGAGAACAGGTGCGCTTCCTGCGGCACCACGCCCATCCGGGCGCGTAGCGCGGGCAGGTCGTACTCGCGGACGTCGACGCCGTCGATCAACACCGCGCCGCCGGTGGCGTCGTAGTAGCGGGCGACGAGCTTGACCGCGGTGGACTTCCCCGCGCCGGTCGCGCCTACCAGCGCGACGGTTTCGCCTGCCGCGACGTCGAGCGTCAGGTTCTCCAGCGCGGGCTTTTCCGCGCCGGTGTAGGAGAAATCGACGTCCTTGAACCGCACTTCGCCGGACAGGCGCGCGGGCAGTTCCACCGGGTGCTCGGCCGGGGGCACCGACGTCGGCGTGCGCAGCAGGTCGCCGATGCGGCTCAGGCCGACGCGGGCCTGCTGGTAGCCGTCGAACACCGACGACAGTTGCTGGATCGGCGAGAAGAATTGCTGCAGGTACAGCAAGAATCCGAGCAGCACGCCGGCTTCGAGCGTGCCGCCTGCGACGCGATGTGCGCCGACGACCAGGACGGTGGTGGTCGCCAGATCCGACAGCAGCGAGACGAGCGGGAAGTACGTCGCGATGTACCGCTGCGCGCGCAGCCGCGAGCGGCGGTAGTCGTCGCTGCGGGACGCGAACACCTCCGCCGAACGCTCTTCGCGCGTGTACGCCTGGGCGACGCGCAGACCGCTGACGTTCTCCTGCATGTCCGCGTTGACGACGCTCACCTTCTCGCGCGCCTCGCTGTACGCACGGGAAGCGACCCGCCGGAAGATCAGCGTGGCTACGAGCAGGATCGGCAGCATGGCCAGCGCGTACAAGGCCAGCGCGGCATCGGTGACCAGCAGCGCGACCGTGATGCCCACCAACGTGAGCGCGCTGACGACCGCGGTGGCCAGGCCGGTTTGCAGGAACGTGGACAACGCGTCGACGTCCGTGGTCATCCGGGTCATGATCTTCCCGGACAGCTCGCGCTCGTAGTAGTCCAGCCCGAGCCGTTGCAGGTGCGCGTAACTGCGCACGCGCAGCGAGTACAACACTGTCTCGCCGACGCGGGCGGTGAGCCGGGTTTGCCAGCGCACCACGAACCAGTCGGCCGCGACCACGAGCGCGCCGATCCCGGCCAGCAACCACACGACGCTCGCGACACCGGGCAGCACACCGTGGTCGACTCCGCGTTGGTACAGCGCGGGCAGCGCGAGCGAGGCCAGTGCGTCGGCCGCGACCAGGCCGATCACTCCGATCAGCGGCCACCGCACCGGACGCAGGATCCGAGACAGCCGGAAACCGGGGTCCGGGGCGGTAACGTCCACATCGGACAGTCGGGGCCGGTCGGTGGCCGGAGGCAGGCGGCGGACGCCTTCCAGCAGTTCCGGGGTCGGCGGCACGTCCGCGCCGCCGCTGCCCGCGAAGCCGCTTCCGCCGCCGGGCAGGCCGCCGCGGGACTGCGCGGCCTCGGCGAGCGCGTCGACCTCGTCGCGGTGGTCGTCCGGCCACAGCACCGCCGTGGTGCCGTCCGCGCCGGGCTCGAGGTTGTCGCAGCGGTGCGGTTTTTCGACGTCGTCGCCCGGACCGGCGACCAGTTCGCGGAACAGCGCGCACCGCGCCAGCAGTTCGTCTTCGGTGCCGACGTCGACGACTCGGCCCTGGTCCATCACCGCGATCCGGTCCGCCAGCTGCAGCGTCGACCGCCGGTGCGCGATGAGCAACGTGGTGCGTTCGGCGGTGACCGCGCGCAGCGTGTCGTGGATCGCGGCTTCGGTGACGGTGTCGATCGCGGACGTCGCGTCGTCCAGGATCAACACGCGCGGGTCGGTCAGCAGCGCACGGGCCAGCCCGAGCCGTTGCCGTTGCCCGCCGGACAGCGTGAGCCCGCGCTCGCCGACCTCGGTGGCGTATCCGTCCGGCAGCGCGCGGATGAACTCGTCCGCTTCTGCCGCGCGAGCGGCCGCGAAGACCTCCTCGTCGCTCGCGTCCGGGCGGCCGTACGCGATGTTGTCGCGCACCGACGTGGAGAACAGGAACGCCTCCTCGAAGACCACGCCGATCGCCTGGCGCAGGTCCTTCAACGGCACGTCGCGCACATCGAGCCCGCCGACCCGCACCGAACCCGAATGCACGTCGTAAAACCGGGGCAGCAGCATGGAAATCGTGGACTTGCCGGACCCCGCGGTGCCCACCAGCGCGAGTGTTTCGCCGGGCCGCGCTTCGAGCGTGAGCCCGTCGAGCACCGGGTCGCTGCGGGTGTAGCCGAACTTCACGTCGCGCAGTTCGACGCCCAGCGTGCCGGGCGGCAGCGGCCGCGCGTCGGGGCTGTCGGTGACCTCCGGCTGCGCGTCGATCAGCTCGTACACCCGCTCCGCGCCGGCACGCGTGAGCTGCGCCTGCACGACCAGGCCGGACAGGAACCGCGCCGGGCCGATCAACGCCGCGAGATAGGTGGCGAAGGCCAGGAACGTGCCCAGGCTGATCTGCCCGTTCAACGCCAGCATGCCGCCGATCGCCAGCACCGCGACCTGACCCGCGGCAGGCAGCGCCGACGTGGTCGCTGTCGGCAACGCGGACAGCCTCGCCGCGCGCAGCCGCTCCGCGAAAAGCTTCCGAGCCGTGCGCTCCAGCCGCGCGACCTCGCGCGCCTCCTGCCCGAAACCCTTCACCACGCGCACGCCGGTGACGGTTTCCTCGACGTGCTGCGCGACATCCGCTGCCCGCTGCTGCGC
Source organism: Amycolatopsis sp. AA4 (assembly GCF_002796545.1). Classification (GTDB taxonomy): domain Bacteria; phylum Actinomycetota; class Actinomycetes; order Mycobacteriales; family Pseudonocardiaceae; genus Amycolatopsis. The sequence goes on along the minus strand of NZ_CP024894.1, from coordinate 6,984,432 downwards.
CGACCACGTCGCCGGGAACAACCGCCGCCTGCTCAACGCCACGACGATCCCGACCGCGGGCGCGACCACCAGCGCGATGAGCGTGAGCAGCGGCGACATCCACAACATCGCCCCGAGCGCGAGCACCGCGAAAATCACTGACCCCGCCGAGAGCGGAACCTGCATCAGCAACCCGGTGACCAGCTGCAAATCCGAGATCGCGCGCGACACCACCTGCCCGGTGCGCAACGCGTCCTGTTTCCCGCCGTCCAGCCGCGAGACCGCGCCGAACACCCGGTTCCGCAGATCGTGCTGCACGTCCAGCGCCAGCCGCCCGCCGACATACCGGCGCAGGAACGCCGAGCCGAACGCGACAACCTGCAACGCCACCAGCGCCACCGCGAGCCCGGCCAGCTGCGACGTATGCCCGGCCACCGCGTCGTCCACCGCCGACCGCACCAGCAACGGGCTCGCCGCCTGCACGCCGACGCTCAGGATCGCCGCCGTCATCGCGAGCACGACAACGCCGCGGTGCTCCCAGCAGGCAGCGGACAACCGGCGCACCCAGCCGACCGGTCGGGGCGCCGTCTCAGCAATCGGACGGTCTTGACGCGCAGGCGTCGCAGTGGTGGTCACATCACAAGGTTAGGGAGCGGCACCGACAATTTATTCCCCGGCGAGCCCGCGGCCCGGACCAAACGGGCACAACCGGCGCTCCCTCGGACGAGGTGACGAAGGGCACGCCAGCGGGTTCCGCAGGCTCCCGGAAGCGTCGTGGAGCAGGGAAACCCTGGTCCCGGCGGCACCGGCGAAAGGTTGAACGTTCACCTGGTCACCGGGAAGAACCCCGGGGAAATCCACCCCCGGGCGAGCGCATCCGCCCAATGTTCTTTAAGCTAGTACCCGGCGACCCGCTCCCAGTGACCCCCAGGCTGGTTGAGCGGGTCGCCCCTTCTGGCCCTTCCCTACTCGCGCCTGGCGGCGCTTCGTCGGGAAGGGGCGTCGTATTACCCGGGGGGCCGAGCCCCCCGGACCCCCACGGTGCCTTCGGCTGCGGTTGCGAGGGCGGTTGGGTTGGAACAAAAAGCTTGGGGCATAAGAGAAGCGGCGAGGACCGGTGGTCCTCGCCGCTTCTCGTTGGTGCGGGGTTATGCCAGTGCGGTTTCTACTGGGGTGTGGGGGAGGTTGTGGGCGGTGGCTACTGGGGCGTTCGTCAGGGCGCCTGCGTGGGTGTTCAGGCCCAGGGCGAGGGCGGGGTCTGCCGACAGGGCCTGCTTCCAGCCCTTGTCTGCCAGCTGCACTGCGTAGGGGAGGGTTACGTTGGTCAGGCCGTAGGTGCTCGTGCGCGGGACTGCGCCGGGCATGTTGGCCACGCAGTAGAAGACCGAGTTGTGGACCGTGTAGGTCGGGTCGTCGTGCGTGGTCGGGCGCGAGTCCGCGAAGCAGCCGCCCTGGTCGATCGCGATGTCCACCAGGACGCTGCCCGGCTTCATGCGGGAGACCAGGTCGTTGGAGACCAGCTTCGGGGCCTTCGCACCCGGGACCAGGACCGCGCCGATGACCATGTCCGCTTCCAGGACCGACTCTTCGACCGACAGGCGGTTGGAGGTGACGGTGCGGATGCGGCCGCCGAAGTCGTTGTCGATCTGGCGGAGGCGGTCGACGTTCGTGTCGAGGATTTCCACGTCCGAGCCGAGGCCGAGGGCGACGCGGGCGGCGTTGAGGCCCGCCACGCCGCCGCCGATGACGACCACGCGCGCCGGGTGCACGCCGGGGATGCCGCCGGGCAGCACGCCCCGGCCGCCGCTCGGCTTCATCAGCGCGTAAGCGCCGACCTGCGGGGCCAGCCGGCCGGCGACCTCGGACATCGGAGCCAGCAGCGGCAGCGCGCCGTTCGCCTTCTGTACCGTCTCGTAGGCGATCGCGGTGGTGCCGGCGGCCAGCAGCGCGTCGGTCAGCGGCCGGTCCGCGGCGATGTGCAGGTACGTGAACAGCACCAGGTCCTTGCGCAGACGCGGGTACTCCTCGGCGATCGGCTCCTTCACCTTCAGCACGAGCTCGCCCTCGGACCACGTTTCGTCCGCGGTGGCGAGCACCTTCGCGCCCGCGGCGACGTATTCCTCGTCCGTGATGGACGACCCGGTCCCGGCACCCGTCTCGACGAAGACGTCGTGCCCGCGACCGACCAGTTCGTGCACGCCTGCCGGGGTCAACGCGACCCGGTACTCGTGCTTCTTGATCTCACGGGGAACGGCGATGCGCACTGCTTGCCTCCTGGCGGCGGTTCTGTCGAAGGTGTTGCCACTCACGGTGATCTACCCGGACGGCGGTGTCATCATTCCGCCGCCACAGTCTTGCGCCCGGTCGGTAGTGCTCTCAGGACAACTCGCTTGACCTCGACCGCACTCGAGGTAGTTGGCTGGCACCCGGCGGAGACTTCGAGGAAGGGCTTACATGCGAGCGGTGTGGCTGCGGGAGTTCGGAGGGCCGGCGGTGCTGCAGGCGGGGGAGGCCCCCGACCCGGCCCCCGGACCGGGGCAGGTGCTGATCGAGGTGGCGTTCGCCAACGTCACGTTCGTGGAAACGCAGTTCCGGGCGACGGGGACGGGGCCGTTCGGCAGCACGCTTCCGATGGTGCCCGGCAACGGCGTCGGGGGCGTGATCAGCCGCGCCGGGGAGGGCGTGGACCCGGCGCTGGTCGGGAAACGCGTGGTGACGTCGACCGGCGGCAGCGGCGGTTACGCGCAGCGCGTGGTCGTGGACGCGGGGTTGGTGTTCCCGGTGCCGCACGCGCTGAGCCTCGACGCGGCAGTCGCGTTGCTGGCCGACGGGCGCACGGCGACCGGATTGGTGCACGCGACCGCGGTCGCGCCGGGGGAGCGGGTGCTGGTCGAGGCCGCCGCCGGAGGGGTCGGCGGCCTTTTGGTGCAGCTGGCGAAGGCGGCGGGCGCGGAGGTCGTGGCCGCCGCGGGTGGTGCGGAAAAGCTTGCCCACGCCCGGGAATTGGGTGCGGACCTCGCGGTCGACTACAACGATCCACAGTGGACCGAGAAGGCCGGGGAGGTGGACGTGGTGTTCGACGGCGTGGGAGGCGCGGTCGGCACCGCGGCGTTCAGCCTGGTGCGGCCCGGCGGACGGATGGCGATTTACGGCCTGGCAAGCGGTTCGTGGACGGAAGTGTCCGAAGAGGACGCTGCCGCGCGCGGGGTCAAGCTGGTCCGGTCGATCGGCGACGCGGCGGCGATGCGCGGCTACACCGAATCGGCGCTGCAGGCGGCTGCGGCTGGGCACCTCACGCCGGTGATCGGGCAGCGGTTCCCGCTGGAGCGGGCGGCTGACGCGCACGCGGCGATCGAGTCTCGGGGGACGATCGGGAAGACGTTGCTGGTCGCGTGACCGACTTCGACGTCGACAGTTTCCTCGCGCAGCCGCTGACCGCACGGGTCGCCACCGCGGGTCCGACTGTCCGGCCTGCCTGGTACCTCTGGGAGGACGGGGAGTTCTGGATTCTCAGCGGCCCGTGGTCGCGGCTGCCCGACCGGGTGCGCGCGGAGCCGCGGATCGCGGTCACGGTGGACGTCTGCGACCTCGCGACCGGCTTGGTGCGTCAGGTGATCGCGCGCGGGCAAGCCGGGATCGAGCCGTTCGACGTGCCCCGCGGACGCCGGAAACTGGTGCGGTATCTGGGTTCGGACGAATCCGCGTGGGATCCGCGATTCCGCGCGTACCTGCTCGACGATCCGGCCGAGCGCGGCACGGTGTGGGTCCGGATGAAGCCGGAATCGTTGCGTGCCAACGATCTCAGCTACGAGGTCAGCTCCACCGGAGTGCGATCAGCTGGGTGAGCAGGGCGAGCCGCACATCGGGGTCGTCGAGGTTCAGCGGGACCAGTTCCAGCAGCCGTTTCATGCGGTATCGCAACGTGTTCGGGTGGATCCGCAGGCGTTCCGCGGCGGAGCGGGGGTCGCCGGGGTGGCGGAGCCATTCGTAGAGAGTGTCGACGTACCCGGCGTTGCTCGCCTCGTCGTGCGCGCGCAGCACGCCGAGTGGGCCGAGTTCGGACACCTGCGCCGCCGCTGCTCCGGCGGCGGCGCGGTGCAAAACCAGCGCGGTCCAGGCTTCGTCGTAAGCCACGACGCGACCTTCGACCAGCCCGGCCCGCAGCAGTCCCAGCGCTTCGTCCGCCTGGGCGCGCGACGCGGCCAGCGCCGTCGGGTCGCCTGGCGCACCTGCGGCCGCGCGGGGGAGTCCGCCGCGGCGGGAAGCGGGTTGGGCGAGCAGTGCGTCCCGCAGTTCCGGCCAGCCGCCTTCGCCGGGGCGGTCCGGGACCACGACGTACAGCAACCCGCCCAGTTCCGCGGCTACCGGACGGCGTCCGAAACCCTGCGAAATCCGTTCCAGCAACGCCAGCAGCAAGCCCTCGGCATCTCGGCTGTCGCCCCCGCTGACGTCGACGACCACGACTCGGTGCGGTTCGTCGGACAGATCCAGTTCGGCGACCACCCGGCGTGGCGGGACCTGTCCTTCCAAAACCGCGCGCAGCAATTCGGCAGAGGCCCGGCGTTGCGCGTCCGTGTGCGCGCGCCGCCGCAGCAAGTGCAGTGCGACGACCGGAGCCGCGTCTGCGAAAGCCGCTGCGCGTTCCTCCGAAACCGGGCCGGGGACGACGGCCCACATCGACCCCAGCAGTTCGCCGCCCATCCGGATCGGCACGATCAGCCGCGGCAGGGTGCCGTCGCGCTGGGCGGGGACGAAGATCGTCTGCCGGCCGCGGGAAAGTTCGCGGAACACGCCGCGCGAGCGGAACCGGGCCAGCACGTCGTCCGGGATGCGGCGGCCCATGATCGTCGCCACGCGGGCGGGGTCGGTGAGGTCCTGGCGCGCGGAGTAGGCGAGGACGCGCGAGTTGGTGTCCTCGATCGTCACCGACGCGTCGACCACCGCGGCCACGGCGTCGGCGAGCCGGAAGAGGTCTCCGGAACCCGGGTCGCCGCCCTCTTCGAGCGCTTCGGATTCGTCGGCGAGCGCGTCCAGAACAGTGCGCAGCAGCCAGACCAACTGAGCCCAGGACGTCGCCGCGTGCACCTGGATCAACGCGATCCCCGCCGACTTCGCCGCCCGCCGCACCGGCTGTTTCGCGGCCAGCGGCGGTTTCAACAGCACCGCCGCCGCACCCCGCCCGGCGCTCACCCGGACGAGTTCCGCGGCATCCGCCGGTTCGATCGTCGCGACCCCGAGCACCAGGTCGCCGGCCGCGATGGCGGACTCCGCGCCCGGCTCGGCGATCACGACGTCGCCGACCGCCGGACAGCCCTCCGGCACGAAAAGCGCGTGGAGCAGCGTGGGACCGACCCGGTCCACGACGCTGCGCACCGAGACCACAGCTACCTCCAGCGCTACTGACGTTCTTGCTGGAACGGTAGAAGACTGCCCCGGTTTCGCCACCCGCGGCACTGGTTAGCGCGAAAAGACCTTGGGCCACGGCTTGAAGTACGACACCAGGGTCGCGGCCAACAGCAACGTCAGACCCACGCTCATCGCCCCGGTTCCCGACACCGCGCCGGCCCCCACGACCTCGCCGCGAGCCGCCTGTTCGCCGTGCGCGACGAACGACGGGACCACCAGCAGGTTCCCGCCGCCGAACAGGGCGAGCGTCGCCACCAGCTTCCACAGCACCCAGTGGTAGCGCACCAGTTTCCACTTCGTGCCGAGGCCGAGCACGACCCCGGTCGCCAGCGCGAGCAGGCTGGCCGGGAAATAGAGCGTCCCGGCGAGCACCCCGGCGATGACGTTCGCGCTGCGCGTGGTCACTGGATCGAGATCGGCGATCGCGAGAACGCCGCAGATCAGCACCGCGAGTTCGGCTCCGATCCAGCCGACCGACGTGACGACGTGGCCGAACAGGAACCACTTCCGGGTCGCCGGCCGCATTCTCCAGTCCATGCGCCCGAGCGTGCGCTTTACCGGACCGTCGCGTCGTCCGTCAGCGCGCGGCAGTCATTCATACGTCCGGGTGCGTAGGACTCTCATCCCGTGAGAGCAGTTGGGCGTTTCGTCCGGCCTGGTTAGCGTCGGCGCCCAGCCGACCCGATCCCGACCGCTAGGAGCGAGCACATGCCGGAAGACACCACGAGCTGGTCCTTCGAGACCAAGCAGATCCACGCGGGGGCGGCGCCCGACCCGGCCACCGGTGCCCGCGCGACGCCGATCTACCAGACCACGTCGTACGTCTTCCGCGACACGCAGCACGGGGCGGACCTGTTCAGCCTCGCCGAGCCGGGCCACATCTACACGCGCATCAACAACCCGACCCAGGACGTGCTGGAGCAGCGCGTCGCCACCCTCGAAGGCGGCGTCGCCGGTCTCGCCTTCGCTTCCGGTTCGGCGGCGGTCACCGCGGCGATCCTGACCCTGGCCAACTCGGGCGACCACTTCGTCACCAGCCCGTCGCTCTACGGCGGCACCTACAACCTCTTCCACTACACGCTGCCGAAGCTCGGCATCGAGGTCACCTTCATCGACGACCAGGACGACGCGGAGCAGTGGCGGGCCGCGGTCCGGCCGAACACCAAGCTGTTCTTCGCCGAGACGCTGGCCAACCCGAGCAGCGCCGTCCTCGACATCCGCAAGGTCGCCGACGTCGCCCACGAAGCCGGGGTCCCGCTGGTCGTGGACAACACCGTGCCGACGCCCTACCTGGTCCGCCCGATCGAGCACGGCGCCGACATCGTCGTGCACTCGGCGACGAAGTACCTCGGCGGCCACGGCACGACGGTCGCCGGCGTGCTGGTCGACGGCGGCACGTTCGACTTCGGCAAGGACCCGGGCCGGTTCCCGGGCTTCAACGAGCCCGACCCGAGCTACCACGGTCTCAAGTACTGGGAGGCGCTCGGCCCGGGCGCGTTCGCGGCCAAGGCGCGCGTGCAGATCCTGCGCGACACCGGCGCGGCGATCGCCCCGCTGAACAGCTTCCTCATCCTGCAGGGCATCGAAACGCTGTCGCTGCGCGTGGACCGGCACTCCTCGAACGCGCAGGCGCTCGCGGAATGGCTGGAGGAGCGCGACGAGGTCGAGAAGGTCTACTACGCGGGTCTGCCGTCGAGCCCGTACCACGCGGCGGCGCAGAAGTACCTGCCGCGCGGCGTCGGCGCGGTGCTGTCGTTCGAGCTGCGCGGCGGCGTCGAGGCGGGCCGGAAGTTCGTCGACGGCACCGAACTGCACAGCCAGCTGGTGAACCTCGGCGACGTGCGCAGCCTGATCGTGCACCCGGCGTCCACCACGCACAGCCAGCTCGGCCCCGAGGAGCAGGTCGCCGCGGGCGTCACGCCGGGTCTCGTGCGGCTCGCCGTCGGGCTGGAGGGCATCGAGGACCTGAAGGCCGACCTCGAGGCGGGCTTCCGGGCCGCCAAGGCGGCGCTGTGACGGATCCCGGCGCGAGTCCTCCGCCCGTCACCGGCGCGTGGCGGGCGGGGGACCCACCCGGCAGGCGGCAGTGGTTCACCGGCCCCGGCGCACTCGCGCTGGAGGCCGGTACGACCCTGCCCGGCTACACCCTCGCGTACGAAACGTGGGGAACGCTCAACTCCGACGGGTCCAACGCCGTCCTCGTCGAGCACGCCCTCACCGGCGACAGCCATGCCGCCGGTCCCGCCGAACCCGGGCATCCGAGTTCCGGATGGTGGGACGGGCTGATCGGCCCCGGAAAGGCTTTCGACACCGACGAGCTGTTCGTCGTCGCCCCTAACGTGCTCGGCGGCTGTCAGGGGTCGACGGGCCCGTCCTCGCCCGCCCCGGACGGCGAGGCGTGGGGCAGCCGGTTCCCGGCGCTGACCGTCCGAGACCAGGTCAACGCCGAAGCCGCACTCGCGGACGCGCTCGGCATCGAACGCTGGGCCGCCGTCGCGGGCGGTTCGATGGGCGGGATGCGGGCTCTCGAATGGGCGGCAAGTCAACCCGATCGGGTCGCCTCCGCGCTCGTGCTTGCCTCGACCGCGCGCGCGTCCGCCGATCAGATCGCTTGGGCGGCGCCGCAACTGCACGCGATCCGAGCCGATCCGGCCTGGCACGGCGGCGACTACTACACCGCGACGGAAGGCCCGCATCGCGGACTGGGCGTGGCCAGGAGGATCGCGCACGTCACCTATCGCTGCGAACCCGAACTGGAGACGCGGTTCGGAAACCGGCCGCAGCGGGACGAGGATCCGCTGGCGGGCGGCCGGTTCGCGGTCGAGTCCTATCTGGACCATCACGCGGACAAGCTCGTCCGCCGCTTCGACGCGGGTTCCTACGTGGTGCTCACCGAATCCATGAACACCCACGACGTCGGCCGGGGCCGCGGCGGGGTCGCCGCCGCGCTGGGCCGGGTCACCGCGCGCACCGTGGTCGCCGCGGTGGACAGCGACCGGCTCTATCCGCCGTACCAGTCGCACGAGATCGCGGCGGCGGTCGGCGGCGAGGCCGCGGTGCTGACGTCGCCGTACGGCCACGACTCTTTCCTCATCGAAACCGAGCAGATCGCCGCGCTGGTCAAGACATTGCTGGGGTGAGACGCGGTGAGGGCCGCCTCGCAAGCAAGGCGGCCCTCACGCGTCTTCGCGAACTGTCAGCCGATCGCCGAGGTCAGCGGCGAGTAGTAGCCGCCCCGCTGCCCGGCGGCGGTCGGGTGGTACGACTCGTCCACCGGCCAGGTCAGGCTGTGCAGGTAGTCGCTGGCCGCCGAGCAGATGTTGTGCCCGACGAACGCCGGCCGGACGTCGACGAACTTCCCGCCCGCGGCGGAAACCCGGGACGAGATCACCGAAGCCAGCGTGTCCGCCCCGGAGTTGATCGCCGACCGCTTCGTGTCGCTCAGCCCGACGCTGCACGAACCCGGCACGGTGTAGAAGCGCGGGTAGGACAAAACGACCAGCGAAGCCCCGGGGGCCTTGCTCTTGGCCGCCGAGTACACCTTGTCCAGCAGCCCGGGAAGGGTGTTCTGGACGTAGGTCTTGGCAGTGTTGACCCGGTCCACGCAGGTCTGGTCGCTGCCCAGCGTGCAGGTCTTGATCACGTCGGTGAACCCGGCGTCGTTGCCGCCCACGGTGAGCGTGATCAAGGTGGCGTTGGACGGCATCGAGCTGATCTGGTTCAGCACGTCGCCGGTCTTCGCGCCCGAGCAGGCGAGGAAGGTGAAATTGGTGCCGGAGTGGGCGTTGGCCCACAGCTGGCCGTACGCGTTGGCACTGCGTTTGCAGCTGCCGGAATCGCCGTAGCTCCCGGCGCCCACTCCGGAAGAGTAGGAGTCGCCGAGCGCGACGTAGTTTTGCGACGCGGCACTCGCACCGGTGGCGAAGCCGAGCGAGGCAGCGAGAGCGACCCCCAGGGCCGCGCACATCCGAAGGACGCGTCGTGATGGTTGACGGGTGTTTGCAGCCATAGGTCACTCCTGTCGTGACAGCTTGACGCGGTAAAGCATTACCAGGTGCAATCCCCACGAGACACCCCTGAAATCCCGGTGCCTCCACTTGGCTCAAGCAGGAAGTAGGACGGGAAGTTAGCGCCCGCTAACCGCGGGACCTACTATGTGCGGATGTCGGCGAATTCCCTCCCGCTGGTGAACGGCGCGAAGCCGAACAGACGGGAACAGATCCTCTCCGCCGCCGCCGAGCTGTTCGCCCACCACGGTTTCCACGGCGTCGGCATCGACGACATCGGCGCGGCAGTCGGCATCTCCGGTCCCGCGCTGTACCGGCATTTCCGCAGCAAGGACGCGATTCTCGGGGAAATGCTGAACTCGATCAGCCACTACCTGCTCGAAGGCGGCACCGCGCGCGCCGAGGCGGGCGGCACGCCGGACGAGCTGCTGGCCGCGCTCGTGCGGTTCCACGTCGACTTCGCGCTCGACCATCCGGCGCTCATCACCGTGCAGGAGCGCAATCTCGCGAACCTCACCGACAGTGATCGCAAGCAGGTGCGCGCGCTCCAGCGGCAGTACGTCGAGGTGTGGGTGCGGGCGATTCGCGAAGCTGTGCCCGGCCTCGGCGAACGCCAGGCGCGGTCGGCGGCACACGCCGTGTTCGGCTTGATCAACTCGACGCCCTACAACCGCCATCTCGGTGACGGCGCGCTCGCCGATCTGCTGTGCCGGCTCGCGCTGGGCGCCCTTTCCGCGGCGGGCTGAGGCCGCGATCCGGGGTATCCCGCCGGCCGCCGGTCTGGTGTTTGATAGGCACGTGACCGCGGACCGGAGCGAAGGCGAGCAGCGGCTCGTCGAGAAGGCGCAGCGCGCGCTCGTCGCCATCAGCCTTGGCGAGGACACGGAGGCGCTGGAAGAGGTCACGCCCTCGTCGCAGGAGCCGGGCGAACGCGACGAGGAAACCAAAGAGCTGATGCTGCTGCTGTTCGGCGAGTGCAGCGCGATGGTGTCCACCCTCGGCGACGGCGGCACCGCGCCGGTCAAGGTGCAGGTGTTCGACGAGGCGGGCGAAGAGGTTTCGATCGACCAGGCCGACCCGCCGGTCCGCACCGCCGTCCGCACGCTGCTGGCCGAGGTGCACGGCAATACCGCCGCCGCTCGCGAACAGGTCGAAATCGCGTTGGCGAGCGCCGCGCCGAACGAGGTGGACAGCCTCCTGCTGCAGGCGCTGCGCTGGACGATCCGGCTGTCGGTCGAATGCCTCGAACGGGATCTGCCGGTGGCCGGCTGGATCTCCGACGCCGTCGCGGGCTGAGTGTTCCCTATTTCACCCGGTCGCGGGGCCGGGTGCTTCGTGCTGGGCTGGACACGACGGTTAACGAGCACTAACATCTCCGGCGGAGTTAACGACCGCTAACGTCTCGACGGAGAGCCATGGACACGCCGGTACTGCGCAGTTCCGCGGATCCCAGCAGCGACACCTTCGCCCGCAGCGTCACCTCGCACGGAGAATTGGTCGAGGATCTGCACAAGCGGCTCGCCGCCGCCCGGCTGGGCGGGCCGGAGAAGTCGCGCGCCCGTCATGTGGAACGCGGCAAACTGCTGCCCCGCGACCGGGTGGACGCGCTGCTGGACCCGGGATCCCCGTTCCTCGAGCTTTCCCCGCTCGCGGCGACCGGGCTGTACGACGACGAGGCCCCGTCCGCGGGCATCATCACCGGGATCGGGCGCGTGTCCGGCCGCGAATGCGTGATCGTGGCCAACGACGCCACGGTCAAGGGCGGCACGTACTACCCGATGACGGTGAAGAAGCACCTGCGGGCGCAGGAAGTCGCGCTGCACAACAACCTTCCGTGCATTTACCTGGTCGACTCGGGCGGCGCGTTCCTTCCGCGTCAGGACGAGGTCTTCCCGGACCGCGAGCACTTCGGCCGGATCTTCTACAACCAGGCCACCATGTCCGCGCGCGGGATCCCGCAGATCGCCGCCGTGCTCGGCTCGTGCACCGCGGGCGGCGCGTACGTCCCGGCGATGAGCGACGAAGCGGTCATCGTGCGCAATCAGGGCACCATTTTCCTCGGCGGCCCGCCGCTGGTGAAGGCCGCGACCGGCGAGGTCGTCACGGCCGAGGAACTGGGCGGCGGCGACGTGCACGCGCGCCAGTCCGGCGTCACCGACCACCTCGCGGACGACGACGCGCACGCGTTGCGCATCGTCCGCGACATCGTGTCCACCCTCGGCCCGCGCACGCCGCGGCCGTGGGACGTCAAGGCGATCGAGCCGCCCGCCGTGGACGAACGCGAGCTGTACGGCGTGGTGCCGACGGATTCGCGCACCCCGTACGACGTGCGCGAGGTCATCGCCCGCATCGTCGACGGCAGCCGGTTCGCGGAGTTCAAGAAGGAATACGGCTCGACGCTCGTCACCGGCTTCGCGCACATCCACGGCCACCCGGTCGGCATCATCGCGAACAACGGCGTGCTGTTCGCCGAGTCCGCGATGAAGGGCGCGCACTTCATCGAACTGTGCGACCGGCGCTCGATTCCGTTGGTATTCCTGCAGAACATCACCGGCTTCATGGTCGGCCGCGCGTACGAGGCGGGCGGCATCGCCAAGCACGGCGCGAAAATGGTCACTGCGGTGGCTTGTGCGCGGGTGCCGAAGTTCACCGTGATCATCGGCGGCTCCTTCGGCGCGGGCAACTACTCCATGTGCGGCCGGGCGTATTCGCCGCGGTTCCTGTGGATGTGGCCGAACGCGCGGATTTCCGTGATGGGCGGCGAGCAGGCGGCGTCGGTGCTGTCGACGGTGCGCCGCGACGCGATCGAGGGCCGCGGCGGCGAATGGTCCACTGAGGACGAAGAAGCCTTCAAGGATCCGATCCGCGAGCAGTACGAGGAACAGGGCAGCCCGTACTACTCCACTGCGCGGCTGTGGGACGACGGCGTGATCGACCCGGCGGACACCCGCACGGTGCTCGGTCTCGCGCTGTCGGCGGCGGCCAACGCACCCTTGCCCGAGGTCAACTACGGCGTCTTCCGGATGTGATGAGCGTGTTCGAGACTGTTCTGGTCGCCAACCGCGGCGAGATCGCGGTTCGCGTAATCCGGTCGCTGCGTGCGCTCGGTATTCGTTCGGTCGCGGTGTACAGCGACGCGGACGCCGACGCCCGGCACGTCCGCGAGGCCGACACCGCGGTACGCCTCGGCCCGGCCGAAGCGGCGAAGAGCTACCTGTCGATCCCCGCGATTGTCGCCGCGGCAAAGGAAACCGGTGCGCAGGCGGTGCATCCGGGGTATGGCTTCCTCGCCGAGAACACCGCGTTCGCGCGGGCGTGCGCGGAGGCCGGGCTGGTGTTCATCGGCCCGCCGCCGGAAGCGATCGACAAGATGGGCGACAAGATCCGGGCGAAGGCCACGGTGTCCGCGGCCGGGGTTCCGGTGGTGCCTGGTGCGTCCGATGTGGACATTCCGGAGGGCGGCTTCGCCGAGGCCGCGGCGAAGGTCGGTTACCCGCTGCTGCTGAAGCCGTCCGCCGGCGGTGGCGGCAAGGGCATGCGCCTGGTGCACGAAGAGTCCGAATTGGACGCTGCGATCGAGTCCGCGCGCCGGGAAGCGAAGAGTTCGTTCGGCGACGACACGCTGCTGATGGAGCGGTTCGTCACCACGCCGCGGCACATCGAGATCCAGGTGCTGGCGGACGCGCACGGCACCGTGCTGCATCTCGGCGAGCGCGAGTGCAGCCTGCAGCGGCGGCACCAGAAGATCATCGAGGAAGCGCCGTCGGTGCTGCTCGACGAGGCCACCCGGGCGAAAATGGGCGCGGCGGCCGCGGAAGCCGCGCGGTCGGTCGGGTACGTCGGCGCGGGCACGGTCGAGTTCATCATGTCCGCGCACAACCCGGACGAGTTCTTCTTCATGGAGATGAACACCCGGCTGCAGGTCGAGCACCCGGTCACGGAAATGGTGACCGGCCTCGACCTGGTGTCCTGGCAGGTACGGGTGGCGGCAGGGGAGCCGCTCGGCCTGACGCAGGACGACGTGCGCCTCGACGGGCACGCGGTCGAAGCCCGGGTCTACGCCGAGGATCCGGCGCGCGGCTTCATCCCGACCGGCGGCACGGTGCTGGCCGTGCACGAGCCCTCCGGCGACGGCGTGCGGGTCGACTCGTGGATGTCGGTCGGCGCGGTGGTCGGGTCGAACTACGACCCGATGCTGGCGAAGATCATCGCGCACGGCCCGGACCGCGCGTCGGCGCTGCAGAAACTGGACCGCGCGCTGGCCGACACCGCCTTGCTCGGCCTCGGCACGAACATCGCGTTCCTGCGCGGCCTGCTCGCCGACGAGGACGTCCGCGCCGGACGGCTGGACACCGAACTGGTGGACCGGCGACTGTCCGAATTGGTCTCCTCGGAAGTCCCGGCCGGGTTTTTCGTCGCCGCGGCCATGGATCGGCTGATCTCGCTGCAGCCGACCGGCGCGGTCGTGGACCCGTGGGACATCCCGAGCGGATGGCGGCTCAGCGGCCCCGGCGGGGTCACTTTCCGCTTGCGGACCGGGGAAAACCAGGCCGTGGTGCGGGTCGAGGGCACCCCGTCGGACGCCTCGGTGCGGGTGGACGACGCCGAGCCGGTGCGCGTTTCCGCCCGCCGCGAAGGCGATCTGCTCGAGGTGCGCCGGGCGAACGGCGTGGAGCGGTACCGCTGCGCCGACGGTCCGCAACGGACAGTGTGGCTGGCCCGCGAAGGCCGGTCGTTCGCGTTCGCCGACCAGGAAGTGACGCTGTCCTCGCGCGGCGAGGCGGCGGGCGCCGGTCCGGTGAAGAGCCCGATGCCGGGAACGGTGCTGGTGGTCAAGGCCGCCGAAGGCGACGTGGTGAGCGCGGGAACGCCGCTGCTGGTCGTCGAGGCGATGAAGATGGAGCACACCGTGACCGCGCCGATCGACGGCGTGGTGACCGAGCTTTCGGTGCGGGCCGGCCAGCAGGTCGCGCTCGACGAGACGCTGGCCGTGGTGAGCGCAGCAGAGGAGAAGCAGTGATCGACTTCCGGCTGGACGACGAGTACGAGGCGCTTCGCAAGACGGTCGAGGACTTCGCGCAGGCGGAGGTCGCGCCGGTGATCGGACCGCTGTACGAGAAGGAAGAATTTCCGTACGAGCTGGTCGCCAAGATGGGCGAGATGGGCCTGTTCGGCCTGCCGTTCCCGGAGGAATTCGGCGGCATGGGCGGGGATTACTTCGCGCTGTGCCTCGCGCTGGAGGAGCTGGCGCGGGTCGACTCCTCGGTCGCGATCACGCTGGAGGCGGGCGTTTCGCTCGGCGCGATGCCGATCTACCGCTTCGGCACCCAGGAGCAGAAGGAAACCTGGCTGCCCATGCTGACCACGGCGGAGGCGCTCGGCGGGTTCGGCCTCACCGAACCCGGCGGCGGCTCGGACGCCGGGGCCACCCGCACGCGCGCCCGGCTCGACGGCGACGAGTGGGTCATCAACGGCAGCAAGGCGTTCATCACCAACTCCGGCACCGACATCACGAAACTGGTCACCGTCACCGCGGTCACCGACGTGATGGAGAACGGCCGCAAGGAGATCTCGGCGATCATCGTCCCGTCCGGCACGCCGGGCTTCACGGTGGCCCCGAAGTACTCGAAGGTCGGCTGGAACTGCTCGGACACCCACGAACTGTCCTTTTCGGACGTCCGGGTGCCCGCGGAGAACCTGGTCGGCAAGCGGGGCCGCGGCTACGCGCAGTTCCTGTCCATTTTGGACGAGGGCCGCGTCGCGATCGCCGCGCTGAGCGTCGGTCTCGCGCAGGGCTGCGTGGACGAATGCCTGAAGTACGCGAAGGACCGCGTCGCGTTCGGCCACCGGATCGGCGAGTACCAGGCGATCCAGTTCAAGATCGCCGACATGGAGGTCCGCGCGCACACTGCCCGGCTGGCGTATTACCAGGCGGCGTCGAAGATGCTGCGCGGCGAACCGTTCAAGAAGGAAGCGTCGATCGCGAAACTGGTGGCGTCGAACGCGGCGATGGACAACGCCCGGGACGCCACGCAGATCTTCGGCGGATACGGCTTCATGAACGAATTCCCGGTCAGCCGCTTCTACCGCGACGCGAAGATCCTGGAAATCGGCGAGGGCACCAGCGAGGTCCAGAAGATGCTGATCGCGCGCCACCTCGGAGTGGGGGCCTGAGACCCAGCGCCGCCGGGGCGTCCGGGCGGAGTCCCGGCGGCGCTGCTTCACCTGTCCCTATTGTGGGCAGATGGAGTTCACCATCCGGCCTGGGGCTGCCGGAGACGCAGACGTTTTGCTGGGGTTTTTCGACGAGGCCGTCGCATGGCTGGTCGCGCGCGGCAGCGCGGGCCAATGGGGCACTGAGCCGTGGAGCACGATCCCGAAGCGGGTCGAGCGAGTGCGCGAGTACGCGGCCGATCCGGAGCTCCGGATGGCCGAGATCGACGGAAAACCCGCGGGCGCGCTGATCCTCGGGGAGGCGATGCCGTACGCGCCGAAGGTCGACGAGCCCGAACTGTACGTCCGGCTGTTGATCACCTCCCGCCGGTTCACCGGGCACCAGGTCGGCTCGCGGCTGCTGCGGCACGCGATGGACGAGGCGAAACGCCGCGGGATCGACCTCGTGCGCGTCGACTGCTGGGCGGGCGGCGACGGCGATCTGCCGCGCTACTACGAGAGCCAGGGCTTCAAGCCGACCGAGCAGTTCACCGTCGACGGCTGGCTCGGCCAGGTCCTCGAGCAACGGGTTGGGGGATAGCGGACCCGCGTGCTCCGGAGGACGATATTGGCTAAGTGTCAATAGACCGAGGAGCAGACCGAGGAGTCCGCCATGGCCAGGCAGTCGCTCTCCGGAAAGGTCGTCGTCGTCACGGGCGGCGCGCAGGGCATCGGGGCGGCCACCGCCGCCGCGCTGCACCGGCGCGGCTCCCGGCTCGTGCTCGGCGACCTCGACCGGGTCCGCGCCGAGAAAACCGCGGGCGAACTGGGCCCGGACGTGGTCGCGTCGCCGCTGGACGTCACCGACACGGCCGCCTTCACCGCGTTCCTGGACGACGTCGAGCGCACCGTCGGGCCGATCGACGTGCTGATCAACAACGCCGGCATCATGCCGCTTTCGCCGCTGGACGAGGAGGACGACGCGGCCACGCGGCGGCTGCTGGAGATCAACGTGCACGCGGTCGTGCACGGCACCCGCGAGGCCGTCAAACGGATGAAGCCGCGCGGACGCGGGCACATCGTGAATGTGGCGTCGATGGCCGGAAAGTCCGGATTCGCCGGAGCGGCCACGTACTGCGCTACGAAACACGCCGTGGTCGGCCTGTCCGAGGCGGTGCGGCTCGAGCTGCGCGGCACGGGCGTCGAGGTGTCGTGCGTGATGCCCGCGGTGGTGCGCACGGAACTCGCGTCCGGGCTGGGCGAAGCGCGGTTCATCAAGTCGGTGGGGCCGGACGATGTCGCGGCGGCGATCGTCGACGCGCTGGAGCGGCCGAAGTTTGACGTCTTCGTCCCGAAATCGCTCGATCTGACCGGCCGGATCACCCGGCTTTTCCCGCGTGCGTTCGGCGAATGGCTGGTGCGCGCGCTCGGCGGCGACCAGCTGCTGGCGTCGGCCGCGCATTCGCCCGAGCGCGCCGAGTACGAGGACCGGGCCGCCCGGAGCGCGCCGTCGCTCCCGCCTGATGGGAGCGTCTGAGGCGGACATGCGCTTGCCCGGTGCTTGCGGGAGTGGCGTGTTGATGCCGCGCCCGCACGCACGGCAAGATGCCCGGCAGAAGACGAGTTCCAGGAGGCGCTAGATGGTTTCCCCACCGGCCCGGTTGGCTGCCGCGGCGGCCAATGTCGTGGGCAAGGTTTTCCAGGGTGGGGTCGCCGATCTGCGGCCGATGCCGAGGGTGCTGATCGACCAGGGGCCCAACCGGTCGGTGTACCGGATGACGCACGGCGCCGCCGCGACCTCCGGCCCGCCGGTGCTGCTGGTGCCGCCGCTGGCCGCGCCCGCGCTGTGCTTCGACCTGCGCCGCGGCTGCAGCCTCATCGAGCACCTGGTGGAAGGCGGGCGGCCGACCTATCTCGTGGACTACGGCATGGTCGCCTTCTCCGACCGCCGCCTCGGCATCGAGCACTGGATCGACGAGGTGCTGCCGAGGGCGATCCGGAAGGTCAGCGAGGACGCCGGCGGACGGGGCGTGCACCTGGTGTCGTGGTCGCTCGGCGGGATTTTCTCGATGCTGGTCAGCGCGGACCAGCCGGACCTCCCGATCGATTCGATCACCGCGGTCGGCTCGCCGGTCGATTTCACCGCGATCCCGATCGTCGCGCCGTTCCGTCCGCTCGTGGACCTCACCGGCGGGCATCTGCTCACCCCGGTGTACCGGGTGTTCGGCGGCGCACCGTCCTATTTGGTCACCCGGGTGTTCCGGGCCACCGGGATCTCCAAGGAAATCACGAAACCGCTGGCGATCCTGAAAAACCTCGACGACCGCGATTACCTCGCGCAGATCGAGGCGGTGGACCATTTCATGAGCAACATGTACGCCTATCCCGGGCGGACGTTCGGCCAGCTGTACCACCGCTTGTTCCGCACCAACGACCTCGCCGAGGGCACCGTCGACCTGAACGGGCGCAAGATCAGCCTGTCCGACGTGAAGAAGCCGATGCTGGTGGTGGCGGGCGAAAACGACACCATCGCGCCGCGGGCGTCGGTGGAACGCGTGGTGCAGCTGCTGGAAAACGCGCCGGAGGTCCGGTTCCGCACCGCGCCCGGCGGGCACCTCGGCGTGCTGACCGGACGCCGCGCCCGGGGCACGACGTGGCGGTATCTGGACGAGTTTCTGGACGATCGGGTCAGCTGACCGATTCGGTGACAAATCGCGGGCGACGGGGAGCAATCCCGATATCCGCGCGCCGCCGGGGAAAAACCGGCGGTACCGTGGTCCGGTGATCGCTGCATACGTGACGTCGCCCGGCGACAGTTCCGAGATCAAGGTCGGTCCGCTCCCGGACCCCGAGCCGGGGCCGCGCGAGGTGCTGGTGAAAGTCTCCGCGGTGACGGTGAACCACGTCGACACCTTCATCCGTTCGGGCGCTTATCCCACCGCCCTTACGTTTCCGTTCGTCATCGGCCGGGATCTGGTGGGCACTGTTGTCTCCTCGCCAGTAGACCGCTTCGCGCCCGGCGACCGGGTGTGGTGCAACAGCCTCGGCCACGACGGCAGGCAGGGTTCCTTCTCCGAGTACTGCGTCGTGCCCGAGGACCGGCTTTATCCGTTGCCGGATGGGGTTTCCGACGACGCGGTCGCCGTCCTGCACACCGCCGCCACCGCGTATCTGGGCCTTTTCGAACACGCCGGCGCCGGGTACGGCGAGACGATCGCGGTGCTCGGCGCGGGCGGCGGCGTCGGCAGCGCGGTCGTCCAACTTGCTTCGACCGCCGGCCTGCGCGTCGTCGCGACCGCCCGCGCCGAGGACGCGGAATGGTGCCGGGAATGCGGTGCCGAAGAGGTTTTCGACTACGCCGACCCCGACCTCTACCGCAACCTCCCGGCGGTGGATCTGTTGTGGGACAACGCCGGACAGCACGACCTGGTCTCGGCAGTGCCGCTCCTGTCCCGCGGCGGCCGCATCGTGGCGATGGCCGGAATGGAGTCGACCCCCACGCTGCCGATCGGCCAGCTGTACACGCGCGACGCCAGCATCCGCGGGTTCGCCATCAGCAACGCCGGGATCGCCGCGCTGGGTTCCGCCGCCCGCGTGATCAACCGGGCCCTCTCCACCGGAATTCTGCGCCCGCGGATCGGCACTCGCCTCCCCCTCGCGGAGGCCGCCGAGGCGCACCGCTTGCAGGAATCGGGGGAGGCGCGAGGCCGGATCGTGCTGACGGTTTAAGGAACCGTGAGCACCACCTTGCCCTGCAGATGACCGCGGTCTAGCAGCCGATGCGCGTCGACGACCCGCTCGAACGGGAACGTCTCCTGCACGTGGACCCGGAGCTTGCCCTGCTCCACGAGCGCGACCAGCTCCCGCAGCCCGAACGGGTCCGAGTCGACCGCGATGCCGCTGAACCGCATCCCGGCCGCCTCGAACTTCGCGATCAGCTCAGTGTCTTCGTCGGCGACGGCCGTCACCAGATGCCCGCCCGGCCGGAGCACACCGAGCGAACGCTCCGCGGTGTCGCCGCCGAGCGTGTCGAGCACAACGTCGATATCGCTTACCGCTTCAGCGAAATCGACCTTTCGGTAGTCGATGACCTCGTCGGCGCCGAGCCCCTCGACGAACTCCCGTTTGCTCCCGCTGGCCGTCGCGAGCACCTGCGCGCCAAGCGCTTTCGCGATCTGGATCGCGACGTGCCCGACCCCGCCGCCCCCGCCGTGGATCAGCACGCGGTCGCCCGCCGTCACGCCGCCGAGGTCGACCAGCCCTTGCCACGCCGTCAGCCCGACGACCGGCAACGCCGCGGCCTCGACGTGCGAAAGCTCCTTCGGCTTGCGGACCAGATGCAAGGCCGGAGCAGTCACGAGCTCGGCATACGCGTTGGCCGCGCGGGGAAACAGCGGCATCCCGAACACCTCGTCGCCCGGCCGGAACCGCCAGGTCAACGCCTCTTCGACCACGCCGCTGACGTCCCAGCCGAGCACGAACGGCGGCTGGCCGAGCAACGGAAACTCGCCGTCGCGCAGCCGCGCCTCCAACGGATTCAACCCGATCGCCTTGACCCGGACGAGGACTTCGGTCGGCACTGCCCGGGGTTCGGGCGCGTCCGCGATCGTGAGCACTTCCGGGCCGCCGAGCTTGTGCTGGGTGATGACTCGCATGACACTCCTGGTTTCTGGAGGGGTACGAAAACCAGGCTAGGATTCCGATAGGTACCAGCAGGTACCTTGGATTCCATGAGCGGTACCCGCGGCATCTTCCTCGCCGATTGCCCGGCGCGGCTGGCAGTAGAGCTGATCGCCGACAAGTGGACGGTGGTCGTGCTCGCCGGACTCAGCAAGGGCCCGGTCCGCCACGGCGACCTGGTCGAGCTGATCGGCGGCATCTCCCGGAAAGTGCTCACCCAGACCCTGCGCCGGCTGGAAGCGCACGGCCTCGTCCGCCGCCAGGCGTATGCCGAGGCCCCGCCGCGCGTCGAGTACGAACTGACCCCGCTGGGAGCGACGCTGATCGAGCCGATCCACACCTTGACGGAGTGGGCCCGGGCGAATGGGGACGCGGTTCTGGACGCACTGGATTCGGCTGCCAAAAACGAGTGACCGCGACTTCGCGACCGCGTTTTTGCTAGCCAATTGCTGGCACGGCTAAGCTTTTCGTAATTGGTTGTGCGGCGCGTGTGGTCACGATTCGGGTGCGGAACGGCGACAGCTGACGACAGAGTGCAACAGCGGAGCGCTCGCGAACGACCGGCAGGGCACTGTAGTCGGTGGCGGGAGGCTGACGGTGATCCAGGGGGCGAGGGTGGACGAGGGGCTGCGCAGAAGACCGGCGCGTCGCTGACGGCGCGTCCTCGGCCCGCAATCCACGCACCCCAGCAAACGGAAACCACCATGAGTGCTCCCGAAGAAAGCGGCGTAGTCGATTTCGCGGAAACCGACAACCGGCACAGCCGGTTGAGACGGCGGATGGAACTGGAGTTCGTCAAGGACGGACTGGACAGCTCTTCGCTCGAGACCCAGTCGGTCGACGAACTCCGCTCGTCCTTGGACCGGCTCGACGGCGTGATTTCCCGGCAGCGGAAAAAGCTAGCGCAGAACAAGGCGGCGCTGGCCGCGGCGCACGCGTCCAAAGGGCGTTCGGACGTCGCCCGCAAGGTGAACACCCAGCGGAGCGCGCTGAAGTTCTGCCTGGAACGGCGCGAGCAGATCCTCGAGCTGATCAACGGATTGACCGTCGAGGCGGAGATCGACAAACTCCGGAACGCGGTGTCCGTGGTCGACGACGCCGGAACCAAGGAGAAGTTCGACAAGCTGCTCGGCGAATTCGAAAGCAAAACCGGGAAGATCGACGGGGAACTGAAGGAAACCAGCCGGAAGATCGCCGAGGTCGAGGCCGCGGCGATGGCCGCGGAAATGGACAAGTTCGAGCGGAAAGCCAAGGTGTGGCAGAACTTCCTGGCGAAGGAATCCGTCGCGACCTACGTCGGAGCGGCGATCCTGTTGGTGATGTGCCTCTCCGTGGTGGCCGCGATGTTCGCCGGCGTGGAGATCAACCAGGTGCTGTCGAGTGCGTTCCTGCTGGTGCTGGGGTATTTCTTCGGCCAGTCCACCGGGAAGAAGCAGCTGGAATAGCAAGACCGCTCGGCCCGCTCCTGTCACCCGGGCCGAGCGGCCTTGGTCACTTCAGGTCAGCCGAGGTCTTCCTCAGCACTCGCCGGGCCATGATGCGCTGCTGGATCTGCTGGGTCCCCTCGAAGCTGTCCAGGGCTCCTCAGCCGGTTTTCGTCGACCTCGTGATCTCAGGCGAAACTGCCTCTGACCTGCGCTGATGTGTCTCGTTACTTCTCGCCGTCTGTCGCTTGTCCCTGGCCTTTGATGGCCCGGCCTGGCGGTCCGGCCACACCTATCCGCGCATCCCGATACGAAGCCGTTGTCACGATCCGGCGTCAGGATGGGCGTCGCTCACGACGGTGCGTAACGGAGACCAAGTCACGAACGACCCGTATGAGACAGCCGCTCGCAGAGGAGGCCAACGTGGGCTCTGGGGACCCGTGTTCCGTCGCCGTGCGGCGTTGCGCCAGGTGACCCGCGGACGGCCGCACCGCCCGGCTGGCGGGCGAGGCGGAGCAGTCCGCCGTGTCGGAAGCGGATGCGGCCACAACGGCGAGGGGTTACGTAGGCGCCCTTGGTCCCATAGAACCAAATTCTGCAATCGATGCCACTTTCGGGATACCTTGTTCGGGCGTGCCGCACCTTCCAATACGGCGGGCGAGATGTAGGGTGGCCTATGCTTGCCGATAAGAGTGGAAACGTCGAAGGGTTGGGATGATTACCGAGCTTTCTCTGCGGAACTTTAAGGCTTGGTCCGCCACGGGTAAGGTGAAGCTTGGCCCTATATCGTGTTTCTTCGGGAGTAACTCCTCCGGTAAGACGAGTCTACTGCAAAGTCTTCTCCTGTTGAAACAGACGGCCATTTCGGCGGATCGAGGTCGCGTTTTCGACCTCGGTGGAAGTGATTCGTCTCTTGTGAGTCTTGGGACGTTCTATGACTTGGTGTACGGCCACGCTACGGGGGAAAACGTTGAAATTGATGTGTCCTGGGAAGAGGATGAGCCGTTCAGTATAACTGATACTGAGGCGCGCTCTCGCTCGGTAATAGCAAAGAGCAGTAGTCTTGGCTTGGAAGTCGAGGTCTCAGTTGGCCGTAATCAGCCGGCCGTTCAGAGGGTTGTGTATAAACTCGGAGACTACGATTTCAGCTTGAGCAGGAGGGAAGGGGGTAAATACCGTCTTAGTTCTAATGGCTATAAATTCAGACGAGTGACTGGTCGTGCATGGCCATTGCCTCCGCCGGGTAAATTCTATAGTTTCCCGGATCAGGTGCGATCATATTATCAGAATGCGGCTTTTCTTAGTGACCTTGAGTTAAATTTTGAGCAGTTCTGCGGGCGGATTTACTACCTAGGTCCACTCAGGCAAGACCCTCAGCGGCAGTATCTCTGGGGTGGCGGTCGTCCGGTTGACGTCGGGCGCCGAGGGGAGCTGGCGGTAGAGGCGATGATTGCGTCTCAGGCTGATGGGAAGACTAATTCACGCGGCTTCGTGAGACGAAAGAACGGTGCCCTGTGGGCTTTGCCTCGAATTAGCGTTGAGCAGCATGTTGCTAGTTGGCTGAAAGAGTTGAATCTGATATCGGATTTCTCTGTTGAGCCGCTAGATCGCGACCGTGAAAGCGTCTATCGAGTCTTGGTTAGACGCGGTCCATCTGATCCGCCGGTTCTTCTTACTGATGTTGGATTCGGTGTGTCTCAAGTGTTACCCGTTCTGGTTCTTCTTGCCTATGTTCCCGAAGGGTCGACAGTCCTTCTCGAGCAGCCTGAGATTCACCTTCATCCGGCAGTGCAAAGCGGATTAGCTGATGTAATAATCGAAGCTGCCAAGGTTCGTAAGCTGCAAGTGATTGTTGAGAGCCATTCGGAGCATTTGCTTCTAAGGCTTCAGCGACGTATTGCCGAGAAGTTCATGCCTCGGGAGATTGAGATTACATCCGAAGATTGCCACATATATTTTTGCGACTCTCGGCAAGGGGCTCCTACGATCGAAAGGCTTAACCTTGACCTGTTCGGAAATGTGACAAACTGGCCTGCCGACTTTTTTGGCGATGGCTTTGGTGAGGCTGCCGCTCAGGCAAAAGCGGCGAGAAGAAGGATGAAAGAGGAGAGGGGGGAGTGAATTTGCATGACGGTGTCATCATCGATACTAATGTGCTCATTGCCTCAGATGGGGAGTCTACGCCACAAGCGACGCCGGAATGTGTTATCTCGGCCATTGAATTTCTAGAAGAATCTCTGTCGGAGAAGGTGATTCTGCTAGATTTTGGTGGTGACATTCTAGAGGAGTACGAAAGATACTGTTCATATAGTGGGCAACCCAGAGTTCGGGATCGATTTTTCGTAGAACTTACCCGACGTCAGGCCGATGTTTCGAAGGTTCGAAAGGTGGAGATAACGCCGACTTGGGACGGATCTTACGAGGAGGTTCCGGCGGATCTGAGAGATTTCGATCCTTCTGATCACAAGTTCATCGCCTCTGCGGTCGCGGACGGTTTTCGGTCGCCGATCATAAATTGTGTCGACTCGGACTGGTCGCATGCTGGTGACAAGCTAGGCGCGGAGGGTATATCAGTGATAGAACTCTGTCCTGAATGTCTAAAGAAGTCGATCGTTCGCCAGTGATTTGTCTAGCTGTAATAAGGTTGCCCCGGCTTTCGGCCGCATGTTCTAGGCGTAGCCTAATCGTGTATGGATATTCAATTTGTCTAGCTCTTCAATTGGTATCCAGATCTTCTCTGAGCTTTCGATGCTGGGTGTACGCTGTCTCGACGTCTTTCGGGCTCGGAAACGGATGGGGAATTCTTGCGGGAATTCGTCGTCGCCATAGGGGATAACGTGCTTTGGGTTTGAGTAGAGGCCGATCGCGACTATGACCTTGCAGTCGATGCCGTCTCCTCGCGAACCTCGTGGACTGCGGCCTGTGCCATTGTCTCGCCTAGTTCCAGTTGGCCACCACGGATTGGGTAGAGATTGTTGTCTGTGCGCTTAATAATCAGGATTCGACCTTCGTCGTCCCGGAGGAACGCCGAGGCCGCTACTGCGATACCGTTCGCTTTAGGCGCGTTCGGGTCGTTGTAGTAGTCGGCTCCCTAGAAGGTGGCTGGCTTGGCGAGGTTCCAGACTGACTCAAGGCTCTCCGAGTACGTCTCGAAGAGGTCCCGACGGGCAGTCACCGCAGGTGGAGGGACGGGGCGTGGGCTCCCTGGAACCCGTATACATGCGTGTTGATGATCATCTCCTCGTCGAATCGGAAATCGAACTGTAGAGCGTTGTGTTGTGGAACTGCATCTCAACCCCGTCGACGCCGATCAGCGGCGGGTAGAACGCCAGCGCGTTGCGGATGCGCGCCGCAAGCGTCCCGTCGAACTGCTCCGCGCAGGGAGCCGCTGACCTTTTCCCCGGTCCCCGAACGCGAGCAGGATCTTTGCGTCGGCCACTGCCTTGGCGGTCAGGCCCTTGATGAACCGCAGGCGTTCCATCAGGAACAACGCTGCGTGAACCACAATCTCGACGGTCTCGGATGCTTCCTTTCAGCCGATCCGACTACCGCGGGCACGCGAACCCGGGCTTCATCCTCCGGACGTACACGCACCCGGTCCCGTCGAGCAACCACCCGGCGCGGGAGGCTCGACGCGGTGTTCGGACGGCCTGCCCTCGATGACGGTCCGGAGGCACCTGATCATGGAACCCACCTCAGCGAGGCGAAAACCGCCCGGTCGCAGAGCCCCGAGAGGGACCAGCGACCGGGCGGATTTCCGTTACGTCACAACTACTTCAGCTCAGCCGAGGTCTTCCCCAGCACCCGCCGAGCCACAATGAGCTGCTGAATCTGCTGCGTCCCCTCGAAAATGTCCAGGATCTTGGCATCCCGGGACCATTTCTCCAGCAGCGATTCCTCCGTGTACCCGTACGCTCCGGCGAGTTCGACGCACTTCAGCGTCACGTCGACCACCGTGCGGCCCGCCTTGGCTTTCGCCATCGAAGCCTGCAGGGAGTTCGGCTGGCGGTTGTCCGCCATCCACGCCGACTCCAACGTCAGCAGGTACGCCGCCTCGTAGTCCGCTTCCAGTTGCAGGAACGTCGCGGCCGCGGCGTGCTGCGTCAAGGACGGGCGGTCGTAGTCGATGACGATGCCCGCTTCGGTGAGGATGCGGCGGGTTTCGTCCAGCGCCGCGCGGGCGACGCCGATCGCCATCGCGGCCACCAGCGGGCGGGTGTTGTCGAAGGTCTGCATGACCCCGGCGAAACCCTTGGCCGTGTCGATTTCCGGCGTGCCCAAGAGGTTTTCGCGGGGAACGCGGCAGTTTTCGAAGCGCAGCACGGCGGTGTCGGACGCGCGGATGCCCAGTTTGTGCTCCACGCGCACGACCTCGAAGCCGGGCGTGCCCTTCTCCACCACGAACGACTTGATCGCGGCGCGGCCCTTCGTGCGGTCGAGTGTCGCCCAGACCACGACGGCGTCGGCGCGCTGGCCGGAGGTCACGAAGATCTTCTCGCCGTTCAGGATGTAGTCGTCGCCGTCCTGGGTGGCCGTCGTCGTGATGGCGGCGGAGTCCGAACCGCAGCCGGGTTCGGTGATCGCCATCGCGGCCCACAGGCCCTTGAACCGCTCGAGCTGCTCGTCGGTCGCCACCGAGCCGATCGCGGCGTTGCCGAGGCCCTGGCGCGGCATGGACAGCAGCAGGCCGACGTCGCCCCAGCACATTTCGATCGTGCCGAGCACCACGTTCAGGTTGGCCCCGTTGCGGTTTCCCTTGGGGCCGTCGTCCTTTTCGGACCGGCGGACGCCGGCCGCGCCCGCCCCGCCCTCGCCGGAGGAGTTCAGCCCGTCCAGCAGCGCGGCGAACATGTCCAATTCGGACGGATAGGTGTGTTCGGCGCGGTCGTACTTGCGCGAGATCGGCCGGAACACCTCGGCCGCGGCCTGGTACGCCTGGTTGATCAGCGCGCCGGCCTTCTTCGGAGCTTCCAGGTTGATCATGAGGGGTTGCCTTTCGAGGGGGGTCGTGAGTGGCGATGCCGGTTAGAACCGGCACAAACACTCACGAGGGAGCCAGCTCAGAGGAGGACGGCGCCTTCCATCACGCCGATCGCCCGCAGGTCGCGGTACCAGCGCTCCACCGGATGCTCCTTCACGAACCCGTGCCCGCCAAGCAGCTGCACGCCGGCGTTGCCGATCTGCATGCCCTTGTCCGTCGCGAGCTTGCGGGCGAGCGCCGCTTCCCGCGCGTATTCCTTGCCCTGCTCGGCCCGCGCGGCCGCGCGCAGCGTGACCAGGCGCAGACCCTCCAGCTCGATCGCGATGTCCGCCACCGAGAACGCGACCGCCTGCCGGTGGCTGATCGGCTCGCCGAACGCGGTGCGCTCGTTCACGTAAGGCACGACGTAGTCCAGCACCGCCTTGCCGACGCCCGCGGCGAGCGCCGCCCAGCCGAGCCGGGAAAGCCGGACCACCTCGGTGAACACGTCCGCCTTGCCGCCGCCGAGCAGCGCGCCCGCGGGCAGCGAGACCTTCTCCAGGTGCAGCTTCCCGGTGGCCGCGCCGCGCAGGCCCATCGCGGGTTCGGACTCGATCGTCACGCCCGCGTTCGACGATTCCACCAGGAACAGCGCCGGTCCGCGGCCTTCCAGGTCGGCCGAGACGAGGAACAGCTCCGCCTCCGCCGCCCGCGGGACGAGCGACTTCACGCCGTCGAGCTGGTAGCCCTTCGGGGTGCGCTTCGCCTTGGTGGCGGGCTTGAACGGGTCGAACAACGGCGTCCGCTCCAGCAGCGCGAGCGCCGCGGCGGGCACCTGCTCGCCGGTGAACGCGGGCACGTAGTCGGCCTGCTGCTGCTCGTCGCCCCACGCGACCAGCGCGGTGCTCACCGCCGACGGGGCCAGCACGGCCACCGCCAGGCCGAGGTCGCCGTGCGCGAGCGCCTCCGCGACCAGCGCGTTCGTCACGACCGAACGCTCGGTGCCCGCGCCGCCCAGCTCTTCCGGGATGCCGACGAGGCTGATGCCCAGCTCGGCCGCGCGGCTCAGCAGACCCTCCGGCGCGGCGAGCTTCTCGTCGGCGTCCGCGGCGGCCGGCCGCAGCTGCTCGGCGGCGAACTCGCTGACCGTTTCGACGATGAGCTTCTGGTCCTCGTCCGGCGTCAGGTCGAACAGCCCGCGGTCGTCCGGTTTCGCCAGCCGCGCCGGTTTGCCCAGCCGCTGGACCGAGGTGAACGACCGCGTCGCCGCCCCCGCCGCGCGGAAACCGGTCCGGGTCCCCGTCTTGACCAGGTTCTGCACCGGCCCGCGCAGCCCGACCCGGTCGATCGCCTTGCTCCCGGCCAACCGGGTGAGCGCGGCCAGGCCGAGGCCCATCGCGTCTCGTTTCCTTGGCGCAGCCATGCAGCATCTCCCTCGCGTTACCTACTCACGAGTAGGTTAGCGTGGCGATGCGGAATCCGCCAGTGCGGCCCGGCTCACTCGACGACCGGGCGCCGGGCCAGCGACGTGCGTTCGAACGCGATGAGCAGCAGGACCGAGGCCGTGACGATCAGCAGCAGCAAGGCCGCGGGCACGTGTCCGAGGAGGGGAGTGATGCCGAGCAGCACCGCCGCGAGCACGAGGCGCTGCCGATTCCAGCTGCCGAGGTTGCGCCGGCGCAGCGAACTGAGCGCGACCAGGTACAGCGCAAGCCCGCCGGTCAGCGCCCACAGCGCGACGCCGTGCAGCGCGTCCGCCGGATCGTGGTCCAGGGTCGCGAACGCCTTCTTCAACCCGAGCGCGACGAGGACGATGCCGGCGATGAGCGGCAGGTGCAGATAGGTGTAGGAATCGGTGGCGAGCTTGTTCCGCGCGATGCCTTCGGCGCGGGCCAGCCTGCTTTCGGCGACGTGCGCGACCAGGTCGAAGTACGTCCACCACATCCCGGCGGCGAGCGCGATCCCGCAGATCGCCGACCCGGCGACGAGCCACGTGATCGGCACGTGCCCGATCCCGATGCCGATCGCCACGATCGATTCGCCCAGCGCGATGATCACGATCAGCCCGAACCGCTCGGCGAAGTGCGCGGGCGAGTGCAGCCGCCAGCCCGCGGGGCCGGACAGATAGACGTTGAGGTAGTCCACCGCCAGCGCGACCACCCACAGCGCCGGCTGCCACGGTCCGCCCACGACGGCGGCGACGGCCAGCAAAGCCAGGCTCGGCAGCAGCCCGCGCAGCATTTTCAGCAGCACCAAGCGCAATTCGGCGTCGTGCCGCGCCGCCCCGAGGTAGGCGACGATGTGCAGCAGCCGCACGACGCCGTAGCAAGCGACGAACAGCAACGGCCCGTCCAGTCCGCCCGGCTGGTTGGTGAGCGCCTGCGGCACCGCGAGCGCGACCAGGAACATCACCGCCATCGCGCCGAACATCGCCAGCCGCGCGATGCCGTGGTCGACGTGGATCGTCGTGCCGAGCCACGCGTAACTGCACCAGCACCACCACAGCACCATCAGCACCAGCAGTCCCTCGCCGACGCCGAGCAGGCTCAGCCGCCCGGCCATCAGTTCGGTGGTCTGCGTGATGGCGTAGACGAAGACCAGGTCGAAAAACAGCTCAAGGGTCGTGACGCGGTGGCCTTCGTCCGCGCGAACCAGATGCAACCGTCTCGTGGGCACGGCAGATGGTGACACGGACGGGCGACCGATCGGAGCGGTTTCGCTGACAGCGTGCGACGACCTCGCGAGGTTCTCTTCTCTCCGAAGTCGTGACTTCACTGCTGAAGTACTTCACTAGTGAAGTCACGACTCAAAACAGAAAACCACTTTCGAAGTGGCCCGCAGCGTTCAGCTGAGCCCGAGAACCGCGTGCAGCACCGCGGTCAGTTCCGTCTGCAGATGCGGCCTGCTCTTGATCGGCCCGGTCCGGCTGAGATCGTTCGCGATCGTCAGCGCGGCATGCACCCGGATCTTCGCCTCGCGCGCCGGAAGCTCCGGAAACACCGCGCACAGCAGGGAAACCCACTGGTCGACGTAGTCGCGCTGGACGCGGCGCAGATCGGCCTTGTCGCGTTCCGGCATGGTCACGCGGTCCGCGGTGAAGGACACCAGCAGTTCCGGCGTGCGCAGCAGAATGTGCACGTACGACGCGGCGAGCCGGCTGAGCGCGGACCGTTCGTCGGGGGCTTGCAGTGCCTGCTCGGCGGCCAGTGCGAGCCGGTCGGCCGCGCGGTGGCCGATCGCGACCATCAGCGCGGCCTTGCTAGGAAAGTGCCGGTACACGCTGGGTCCGGCGATGCCTGCCGCCGCGCCGATGTCCTCCATGCTCACCGCGTGGAAACCGCGTTCGGCGAACAGGCCGGTCGCGGCGGTCAGCACCTGCTCGCGGCGGGACGGCGTGCCGAGGCTGCTCGTGACCGGCGGCGCGGGTTCTTCCGGAACCGGCAAGGAGAGGTCGAGCACGGTCATCGCGAGTTCGACCAGCAGCGGCACGAAGCGTTTGCGCGCCACCGAGGTGTGGTGCACCGCGACGCTGCCGAACACCGACAGCGCGGCCCAGCACAGCAGCTCGGCCTCGTCCGCGGCCAGCTCCGGGCGCAGCGTGAGCAGGGCTTTCGCCCACGCGTCGAGCACCGCGCCGGACCGGCGGCGGATCTCCCGGCGCTGCTCGCGCGGCAGGTGCGGACCTTCCCAGCGCCACAGCGCGGCGATCTCCCGGCGCTCGACGGCCTGTGTCGCGAGGCCGGTGAGCAGGGCGTTCAGCTGCTCGGGCGGCGGCGCGGAATCGGCGAGCGCGACCGCGGTGGCCGATTCCATGTCGTCGATCCCGGCGAGCACGACGTAGGCGAGGATCGCCTGCTTGTCGGCGAAATGCCGGTACAGCGCGGGTCCGGTCACGCCCGCCGCGGCGGCGATGTCGTTGATCCCGACGCCGTGGAACCCGCGCGCGCGAAACAGCTCGGCCGCGACGGCGGCGAGTTGGGCCTTGCGGTCGCGAGGCCGCGTGCCGCGGGCGGGAGACGTACTCATGGTGAACTGACCATAGCGTTAATCCAAACTAGAGCAACCCATTGACACCATAGGGTTCATCGGGCTTATGTTAATGGGCATTAGCACCTACTGGCCGGTATAGTCGGCGGCGAGATACACCGCGGTGTCCAACCACGCCGCTTCGCGGAGGAGTGTTCAGTGAGTAGCGAGGCCTACATCTACGAGGCGTTGCGCACGCCCCGGGGCAAGAACAAGGGCGGTGCCCTGCACGGCACCAAGCCGGTCGACCTGGTGGTCGGCCTCATCCAGGAGCTGAAGGTCCGCCACCCGAACCTCGATCCGCAGGCGATCGACGACATCGTGCTCGGCGTCGTCTCCCCGGTGGGCGAGCAGGGCGCGGACATCGCGCGCACCGCCGCGCTCGTCGCGGGCCTGCCGCAGACGGTCGCGGGCGTGCAGCTCAACCGGTTCTGCGCGTCCGGGCTCGAGGCCACGAACGTCGCGGCGCAGAAGATCCGCTCCGGCTGGGACCAGCTGGTCATCGCGGGCGGCGTGGAGTCGATGTCGCGCGTGCCGATGGGTTCCGACGGCGGCGCGCTGTTCATGGACCCGGCCACCGCGTACGACCACTACATCGCCCCGCAGGGCATCGGCGCGGACCTGATCGCGACGATCGAGGGCTTCTCCCGCGAGGACGTCGACGCGTTCGCGGTCCGCTCGCAGGAGAAGGCCGAGGCGGCCTGGTCCGGCGGCTACTTCGCGAAGTCCGTGGTGCCGGTGAAGGACCTGAACGGCGTCACGATCCTCGACCACGACGAGCACCGCCGTCCGGGGACCACGGTCGAGGGGCTGGCGAAGCTCAAGCCCGCCTTCACCACGATCGGCGAGATGGGCGGGTTCGACGCCGTCGCGCTCCAGAAGTACCACCAGGTCGAGAAGATCGACCACGTGCACACCGGCGGCAACTCGTCCGGCATCGTCGACGGGTCGGCCATCGTGCTGATCGGCTCCGAGCAGGCGGGCAAGACCTTCGGCCTCACGCCGAGGGCGCGCATCGTCGCCACCGCCTCGATCGGGTCCGAGCCCACGATCATGCTGACCGGTCCGACGCCGGCCACCGAGAAGGTGCTGAAGACCGCGGGCCTGACCCCGGACGACATCGACCTGTGGGAGCTCAACGAGGCGTTCGCGTCCGTCGTGCTCAAGTGGCAGAAGGACCTGAACCTTCCGGACGAGAAGATCAACGTCAACGGCGGCGCGATCGCCATGGGCCACCCGCTCGGCGCCACCGGCGCGATGCTGGTCGGCACCGTGGTCGACGAGCTGGAACGCCGTCAGGCGCGCCGGGCGCTGGTGACTCTGTGCATCGGCGGCGGCATGGGTGTCGCGACCATCATCGAGCGGGTGTGAGGACCTGATGACCGAGAGCAAGACCATCCGCTGGGACAAGGATTCCGACGGCATCGTCACGCTGACCCTGGACGACCCGGACCAGTCGGCGAACACGATGAACCAGGCCTTCCGCGAGTCGCTCGCCGCGACCGTGGACCGGCTCGAAGCCGAGAAGGACGACATCACCGGTGTCGTGCTCACCTCGGCGAAGAAGACCTTCTTCGCCGGCGGCGACCTGCGCGACCTGATCCAGGCGAAGCCGGAGCACGCGGCCGAGATCACCGCGTCCAGCACCGCGATGAAGGGCCACATGCGCCGGCTCGAGCAGCTCGGCAAGCCGGTCGTCGCGGCCATCAACGGCGCGGCGCTCGGCGGCGGCCTCGAACTCGCGCTCGCGACGCACCACCGCATCGCGGCCGACGTGAAGGGCAGCCAGATCGGCCTGCCCGAGGTCACCCTGGGCCTGCTGCCCGGCGGCGGCGGCGTGGTCCGCACCGTGCGGCTGCTCGGCATCCAGAGCGCGCTGCTGAACGTGCTGCTGCAGGGCCAGCGGATGAAGCCGCGCAAGGCGCTCGAAGTGGGCCTGGTGCACGAGGTCGTGGACACCGTCGACGAGCTGGTGCCCGCCGCGAAGGCGTGGATCAAGGCCAACCCCGAGGGCGGTGTGCAGCCGTGGGACGTCAAGGGATACAAGATCCCGGGCGGCACCCCGTCGAACCCGAGCTTCGCGGCGAACCTGCCCGCGTTCCCGGCGAACCTGCGCAAGCAGCTCAAGGGCGCGCCGATGCCCGCGCCGCGCGCGATCCTCGCCGCCGCGATCGAGGGTTCGCAGGTCGACTTCGACACCGCGATCCTGGTCGAGACGCGCTACTTCGTGAGCCTGGCCATCGGGCAGGTCTCGAAGAACATGACCAAGGCGTTCTTCTTCGACCTGCAGACGATCAACTCCGGCGGTTCGCGTCCGGACGGGTTCGAGAAGTTCACCGCCAAGAAGGTCGGCGTGCTCGGCGCCGGGATGATGGGCGCCGCGATCGCCTACGTGTCCGCGAAGGCGGGCATCGACGTGGTCCTCAAGGACGTCTCGCAGGAGGCGGCCGAGAAGGGCAAGGGCTACGCGGTCAAGCTCGAGGAGAAGGCGCTCTCGCGCGGCAAGACCACGCAGGAGAAGTCGGACGCGCTGCTGGCGCGGATCAAGCCGACCGCCGACCCGGCCGACTTCGCGGGCGTCGACTTCGTCATCGAGGCCGTGTTCGAGAGCGTCGAGCTGAAGCACAAGGTGTTCGGCGAGATCGAGAACATCGTCAACGCGGACGCGGTGCTGGGTTCCAACACCTCGACGCTGCCGATCACCACCCTCGCCGAGGGCGTGCAGCGGACCGAGGACTTCATCGGGATCCACTTCTTCTCGCCGGTGGACAAGATGCCGCTGGTCGAGATCATCTGCGGCCAGAAGACGTCGCCCGCCACGCTGGCGAAGGTCTTCGACTACACGCTGCAGATCCGCAAGACCCCGATCGTCGTCAACGACAGCCGCGGCTTCTTCACGTCGCGGGTCATCGGCACCTTCATCAACGAGGCGGTCGCCGCGCTGGGCGAAGGCGTCGAGCCGGCGTCGATCGAGCAGGCGGGTTCGCAGGCCGGCTACCCGGCGCCGCCGCTGCAGCTGATGGACGAGCTGACCCTGACGCTGCCGCGCAAGATCCGCGCGGAGACCCGCGCCGCGATCGAGGCCGAGGGCGGCACCTGGACGCCGCACGCGTCCGAGGCCGTCATCGACACGATGCTCGACAAGTACGACCGCAAGGGCCGTTCCACGGGTGCGGGCTTCTACGAGTACGACGAGAACGGCAAGCGCACCGGTCTGTGGCCGGGCCTGCGCGAGGCGTTCAACTCGGGTTCGGCGGACGTGCCGTTCGAGGACCTCAAGGAGCGCATGCTCTTCGCCGAGGCGCTGGAAACGGTGAAGTGCTTCGACGAGGGCGTCCTGACCTCGGTCGCGGACGCCAACATCGGGTCCATCTTCGGCATCGGCTTCCCGCCGTGGACCGGCGGCGTGATCCAGTACATCAACCAGTACGAGGGCGGCCTGCAGGGCTTCGTGGACCGCGCCCGCGAACTGGCCGCGCGCTACGGCAGCCACTTCGAGCCGCCGCAGTCGCTCGTGGAGAAGGCCGCCAAGGGCGAGATCTACGAATAAGGTTCGACGGTGTGCTGGCGGGGCCGCTCCGGGGATTCTACCGGGGCGGCCCCGCTTTTTCGCGGAGGTGCCGATGACGGAACAGCTGCCGTTCTTGGACGAGCATCGGATCGTCGTGCCCGCTGATGCCGAGACAACCTGGCGTGCGGTGAACCAGGTCGTCGAACGGTTCTCCGGCCGATTGGCCACTGGCTACGCCTGGGCGGTCGGCGCGGCCGATTTGAAGGCCGCTGGTCCCCGCCCGCTCGCCGAGGGCTCGACCGTTCCCGGGTTCCGGGTCGCCGCCGCCGAACCGCCGAGGCTGCTCGCGCTGGCCGGACGGCATCGGTTTTCCGAGTACCGCCTCACTTTCCGGCTCGAACCCGGTCCGGAGGGACAGACGCTGGTTCGCGCCGAGAGCCGGGCTCGGTTTCCCGGCGTGTTCGGGGCTGGGTACCGCTTGCTCGTCATCGGGAGCGGCGGCCACGTCCTCGGCATGCGGAGAATGCTGGGAACGATCGCGCGCCTCGCGCGCAATTAATTCGCCATTTTTTGAGTGTCGATTCTACGTTTTTCGTAGCTGCCATGCGGTGATCAAGGGCGAGGTGGCTCAGCGCAACCAAGCATCCGGCGAACGGCTGAACCCGTGCCGCCCGAACGGCCGCACGCCGCGTCCGGGAAACCGGAAACCGTTGCCGTGTCGGCATAATTCCGGGACCCCTCCCGGAGGCCGCGTGGGATACTTCGGCATGGACCAGACGGTGGCCGTCGCGGGGGAGCAGCTCGCGTTCGCTGGCGCGGATCGGCTTGTCAAGCTTGTCGGGGCGCTTTATCAGCGGCCCCGTGTCGGCGACCGGCCGCGGGAATTGCGGGACGACGGGGAATGGCGTCCCGGATATCACCGGGAGCGCGCCGGGCGGCGCGGGCTTCCCATGGTGTGCCTCGTGGGAGACGCGCGCGAGGGGGTGCTCGAGGAGCTGGGTTCGCGGCTGCAGAACGCGAAACCGGCGGGCACTGTCCGTTCCGTCTACCTTTCGCTGGCCGACCGGCCGGACCTCGACGCTCCGGGCAAGGCGACCGAGGCGAGCGTCGAGGTGGTGCGCGACATTCTGTGGCGCGTCCGCAACACGCTCGTCCGCAGTTCCCGCACGCGCGAAAGCCGGTTGCGGTTCCGGTTGTTCACGCTGGTCGACCAGCTCATGGCGAAGAAATTCCCGGACGGCGAAACCGATCCCGAGCGGATCCTGCTGCGCGAACTGCAGGAGAACGGCCTGCTGGTGCGCTTCCGCTCGGCCATCGACAGCGTCAGCCGCGAGCTGGTGCCGCAGCATCCGGCGTGGCGGCTTCCGTTGCTGCTTCTGCGTTTGCTGACGTTCGCGACCTTCCGGATCGCCGTCACCGGACGAGTTCCGGGGCTGTCCGGGCGGTATCGCTGGTTCCTGCGCCAGCCGCACCTCGCGCCGGAGATGTCCGGCAGCTTCGTGCGCTTCGCGATGCGGCTCACCGACGGCGAATGGCAGAAGGAGTCGCCGCAGTACGTCGCGCGGCTGCTGGTCAACGCGTTCCTGGAGGACCTGCGGCGCGAGTACCGGCTGCGGCCGTGGCAGTTCTGGCGGCGGCGCCGGATGACGTATCCGGTGCTGCTGCTCGACGAGGTCGGCCCGGCCAACGGCGGGTACCGGCTGCTGGAGCTGATCAACGAGGTCCGCAACCAGGTCGGTCTCTTCGATCCGCTGCTCGTGGTGAGCGCGAGCCAGGCGCCGCCCCCGGATGCCGAGCCGAGCGAGGACCGGCCGAAGTACCACGCCGCCGAAGCCGCCGGCGCGTATCGGGTGTGGCAGAACCGGCTCAGCGCCGACCGCCGCGCCCGCCGCCCGACCGCGTGGTACCTGCCGATCGGCCTCGACGCGCCGCAGACCGAGACCGAAAAAACCGAGGTGCGCAAGCGAATGCTGACCCTCGGCGACCATTACGACCTGTCCGGCGGACGCGGGCGGGCCGCGTGGTGGACGACGCGCTGGGTCCGGGCCGGGGTGCCCGCGGTGGTGCTCGCGCTGGTCGCCGGGTTCGCCGTCGTCCGCTATCAGTCCGTTTTGGACAGTCACTGCGGCACCTCGAGCGAATGGCTGGCCTGGGCGGACGACCAGTGCGTCGGGGTCTCCGACGGCACCTTCACGCTGTTTTCCCCGGTCGACAGGGAAGGGACGATCCAGCAGGTCGAAGCGGTGATCGCGGACCAGAACCGGCGCGCCGAGGAACTGCACCAGCAGCATCCGGAGCGGCCGTACATCACGCTGGTCGACCTGGAGGCGCTCACGTCGTCGAACGGCACCGCCGAAGGACTCACCGCGGAACGGGAATCGCTGGAAGGCTTCGCGGTCGCCCAGTCGCGGCAGCTCGACGCGACCGCCGCGGCCGAACCGATCGTGCGCATGCTGATCGCCAACGGCGGCAAGGGAATGCTCCAAGGCGCGGCGGTCGCGCGGACGCTGCTGGAGATGGCGAAACAGGATCCGAGCATCGTCGGAGTGGTCGGGCTCGACATGAGCAGCGAGCCGACCGCCGACACGATCCGCGCGCTCGGCGACGCGGGCATCCCGGTGGTCGCCGCGACGCTTACCGCCGATCAGCTCGCGGACCAGAATCCGATCTACTTCCAGGTCGCGCCGCAAAACCGCCGGGAAGCCGCGGTGGCCGCGTCCTTCGCCGTCCAGCGTCCCGGTCCTCGCTCGCTCCGCGTCTACTACGCCGACGACGACGCCGATTTCTACAGCACGAACCTCCGCGACGATGCGCTGGCGTCGTTCAAGGCAAGGGGATTTGCCGTCGAAGCCCGCGCCTTCGATCCGGACGGAGGGGCGGCCGGTCAGCCCGCCCACGTGCGGAACGGCGACCGGACCGTGGGCAACGCAGGCGCGGCCGGGCGGGACAGCTGCTCCTACGACGGCTTCGCGTTCTTCGCTGGCCGCGGTGTGCCCGACTTTGGCGCCTTCCTCGCCGGAGCCGCGCAGTGCGGCAGCACAGCCACGATCATCGGAGACGACGACGTCTCCCGCTATGTCGCGGATTCCGTTGCGCGGGAACGCAATCGCGCGCTGTCGTACTACTATCTGGCGCTCGCGAGCGCCCCGGCGACGCCCGCGAAAGGCCTCGCGCGAGACTTCTACGCCACGCTCAACGCCAAGTTCGCCTTCGAGCACACCGAAAAAGGTCGCTCGTTCGACGGGCACGCCGCGCTGTCCTACGACGCCGCGCTGGTGATGATCACCGCGACCGCGTACCTGCGCGAGACGTCCTCGAAAATCCCGGTCACGCCCGGTGCGGTCTGGCGCGAGATCGCCGCGATCCACACCTCGCGGCCGGATGCCAACCAGACCAACAAATACATCGAGGGCGTCAGCGGGACGATCGACTACGGCGGAGACATCGGCAGGCACGTCCCGCAGGACAAACCGCTCGCGGTACTCCGCGTCCAGGGCGGCGAGGTCGATCCGGAACTGCAGGGCTTCTGCGGGAAGTCGGTCGCCCGGGCTCCGGACTCCTGGTGTCCGGCGGACGGCTGAGCCGCGCGGCGGTCAGTCGATCGGCGCGGTGTAGCTGATGCGGACGATGATCTCGCGGGTGGCCAGTACCGGATACGTCTGTCCGGGCGTTTCCGTGACGCTTGCGGGGAAGTCGAGTTCCTCGTTGCCCGGGTGCACGCCGACGAGGCGCATGCTGCCGAATTTGTACGCGTCCGGGCCGCCGAGAAACCCGAGGGTGGAGCGGAACATGGTGTAGTCCAGGGTGATTCTCGCGAATTTGCGTTTCCCGGCGGGGAGCGCGTCGACGCGGGCTTGGATCCGCTGCTGCCGGTCCGCGGGAATGGTCTGGAGGGCGAGTTCGATGTCGCCGGCGATGAGCTTGCGTGTGACCGCCGCGTAGGCGAGCCCGACGAGCACGCCGATCGCCGCCCCGATCGCCGCGCCGGTCAGGAACCGCAGGCCGGCCAGCAGGACGGACCTGGTCGCGACGCCGGTTGCCGCGCCTTCCGCCGCGCCTTCGACGCCTGGCCCGGCGGTGCCTGGTGCCTTGGACAACGCCCCTTCCGCAGCCGATCCTGATTGGGGAAGGGCCTTCTGCCCCGCGATACCGCCGCCGGTCGCGCCGCCTCCCGCTCCGCCGCCGGTCACCGGCGGCGAGCCGGAGGGACCGCGCAACAGCGTCGCGACCTTCCGGAAGTACTTCACCGGAATCGGTTGATCGGTCCCGAATTCGGAATAGCCGCCCGCGCGGGTCGCGACGTTCTTGAAATGCCGGGCGAAGTACTCCCGATCGATCTTCAGCTCGTACTTGAAGCGGACAGTGTCGCGGACCGGCGTTCCGGTGTACCTGGCCGCTTCCTCGACCGAAGCCGCGATATCGCAATCGGTGAGGCGGGGATAGCCCGGCGAGGACATGAAGACGCTCGCGCCTTCCAGATCTCCGTAGTGATAAAGGGTTTCCGTCGCCGCGTTCGTGCTGGTCGCGCCGAGGACGAGCGGCGGCGGAGGCGGCGGGACGGGCGGTGCCCGCCGGATCACTCGCGCGGGCGCTCCGGTTTGCTGGGCGACGTGGGCGAGTTCGTGCGCGAGGAGGTGCCGCCCGGCCGGGGAGCGCGGCTCGTACCTGCCTGCTCCGAACACGATCGCGTCGCCGACGGTGTAGGCGCTCGCGTTCAAGGCGCGGGCCGAATCGGCGGCTGCGGGACCGTTGTGCACCCGCACGGTGGAAAAGTCGCGGCCGAGCTTGGTTTCGAAGGCGCCGCGGGTTTCCGGGTCGAGCGGCTGGCCCGGAGCGGCGAGGGTTTCGGTCACGTTGGCCTGTGCCCGGTTGTCGAGCCGCTCGCCGGACCCGGTCGGGCGGGGACGCGGCCCGGGCGAGGTCGGGTGCTCGTCCGACGCCAGTTGCCCGGCGAGGTGGTGCGCTTCGTGCTCCGCGGGGTCGTCGGTGGCGCCGACGACGAATTCGGTCGCCGCGCGCCCCCGCGTCCCGGACTTGCCCGTCGGGAGCCGGTCGGCGAATACGGGTTCGGCCATGAGCCGGGATGGTGCCCGGTCGCCGTCACCGGTTCGTCACCGATGGGCCCGTTGTAACGATTTTCCGTTCGCTGTCGACCCTTCTCTCGCATTGGATCGCGAGGAGGTGCCGCGTGCTGCGGAAACTGGGGATGGCATTGGTCGCGGGCGTTCTGGTCGCCGGGTGCGGAGCGGTGCCGACCGGGAGCGCGCCGTCTGGGGTGACGAGCGAGTATTCGCCGCCGCATACGACGAGCTACAGCGCACCGGCGACTCCGCCGACCTCGATCGCGGTCCCGGTGACCACACAGCCGGTCGCCCCGCTCGTCGCGCCGACCACGGCGGCCAAGCCCAAACCAGCGCCGAAGACCCAGACCGCCCCGCGGATCACGACGCCGAAGGCCGACGTGCCGAACCAGGCCGCGCCGGATCCCGGCCCGGCCGAGTGCGGCACCGACTACTACCGCAACTCCTCCGGAAACTGCGTCCACCGCCCGGACTCGAATCCCTCCGGCGCGACCGCGCAGTGCAACGACGGCACGTACAGCTACAGCCAGCACCGTTCCGGCACCTGCTCGCACCACGGCGGCGTCAAACAGTGGCTGTAGCCCCGGCGGTTGGGCCATCCGGGCCATCCCGGTAAGTCGGATCGATCACGAACCGCCCGTTCCTCCCTCCGCACCCGGTAGCGTGCGAATCCGGTACGGCATACGGGACGGGGGACGCGGTGGCGCGGGCGGGTTCGGGGCCGATCATCGTGGTGCTCGCCTCGTGCGGGCTGGTGGCTTCGTTCATGCAGACGCTGGTCATCCCGTTGATCCCGGCGTTCCCGAGACTGCTGCAGACCACGCCGACGGACGCGTCGTGGGTCGTCACCGTCACGCTGCTCGCGGCGGCGGTATGCACCCCGGTCGCCGGGCGGCTCGGCGATCTTTACGGCAAGCGCCGCGTGCTCCTGATCAGCCTGGCGGTGCTGATCGCCGGATCCGTGGTCTCGGCGCTGACCAGTTCGCTGGCGCTGATGATCGTCGGCCGCGGGCTGCAGGGCTGCGCAATGGGCGTCATCCCGCTCGGGATCAGCATCATGCGCGACGAACTGCCGCCGGAACGCGTCAGCGGCGCGATTTCGCTGATGAGCGCGACGCTCGGGGTCGGCGGCGCGATCGGGTTGCCGGTCGCGGCGATCGTGGCCGAGCACGCGGACTGGCACGTCCTGTTCTGGGGTGCGGCCGGGCTCGGGCTCGGCTGTGGGCTGCTGATCCTGCGGTTCGTCCCGGAATCGCCCATCCGCACACCCGCGCCGTTCGATTTCCTGGGCACGCTGGGGTTGATCGTCGGCCTCACCAGCCTGTTGCTGCCGATCGTGAAGGGCGCCTCGTGGGGCTGGGGCAGCCCGGCGACGCTCGGGTTCGCCGCGACCGCCGTGGTCGTTCTCGCGGCCTGGGGCTGGTACCAGCTGCGTCGTCGGGACCCGCTGGTCGATCTGCGCGTTTCGGCTCGGCGGCCGGTGCTGTTCACGAACCTCGCGTCGGTTCTCGTCGGCTTCGCGATGTACGCGATGTCCTTGTCGTTTCCCCAGTTGCTGCAGGCTCCTTCGGTGACCGGGTACGGCCTCGGGCTCAGCATGGTGGAAGCCGGTCTGTGCCTCGCGCCGAACGGCTTGGTGATGATGGCGCTGTCCCCGGTCTCCGCGCGGCTGACCAACCGTTACGGCGCGCGCGTCACGCTCATGACCGGCGCGATCGTGATCGCGGTCGGCTATCTTTTCGCGATTTTCCTGATGGACAACGCGGTCGAGCTGATCATCGCGTCGGTGCTCATCGGAGCCGGCGTCGGCATCGCTTACGCCGCGATGCCCGCGCTGATCATGAGCGCGGTGCCGGTCACCGAAACCGCGTCGGCGAACGGGCTCAACTCGCTCATGCGGTCCGTCGGCACCTCGACGTCCAGCGCGGTGATGGCCACGATGCTCGCGCACCTGACGATCACCGTCGGCTCGTTCACCGTGCCGTCGCTCGCGGGGTTCCGCGCCACGTTCGCGGTCGCCGCGGCGGCGGCGGTGGCCGGGCTGGCGTTGACCGCGGTGGTGCCGCGGTTCCGTGCCGCCAGCCCGGAACTCGCCCGCGTCTAGAGCCTCGTCAGAGCAGCGGCGGAACGGTCGCGTCGATCAGGTGCGGTCCCGGTTCGGCGACCGCGCGCCGGAACTGCTCGGCCAGCTCCTCCGCTGTCGTCGCCCGGGTCGCCGGAATGCCCATGCCCTCGGCGATCTTCACGAAATCCAGGTCCGGACGGCCGATGTCCAGCAGGTCCTTCGCCTTCGGCCCGTCTCCGGACGCCCCGACGCGCTGCAGTTCCATCCGCAGGATCGCGTACGCGTTGTTGTTGAGCACCACCGTGGTCACGTCGAGGTTCTCGCGCGCTTGCGTCCACAGCGCGGAGATCGTGTACATCGCGCTGCCGTCGGATTCGAGATTAATCACCGGCCGTCGCGGAGCCGCGATCGCCGCGCCGACCGCCACCGGCATGCCGTAGCCGATCGCCCCGCCGGTCAGGGTCAGCACGTCGTGCCGCGGCGCGCCCGCGGTCGCGGCGGGGAGCAGGAGACCGGAGGTGTTCGCCTCGTCCACGATGATCGCGTTCTCCGGCAGCAGCGCGCCGATCACGTCGACCCAGTTCTGCACGGTGAGCGGACCGCTCGGCAGCTCCGGCCGTCCGGCCTCCTGCAGGACCGGTTCGGTGTCCGCGGCCACCAGCGCGGCGACCGCTTCCAGCGCGGCCGGGACGTCCTGGCCGACGTTCGCGAGGACGTGGACGTCCGCGCCTTCCGGGGTCAGCTCGCTCGGCATGCCGGGGTAGGCGAAGAACGACACCGGGGCCTTCGTGCCCGCGACGATCAGGTGCTTGATCCCGTCCAGCTGGTATTTGGCCTGCTCGGCGAGGTAGCCCAGCCGTTCGATGTTGGGCAGGCCGGCACCGCGCTCCAGCCGCGCCGGGAACGTTTCGGCGAGCACCTTCACCCCGGTCGCGGCCGCGATCCGGCTGGCCGCGCGCAAACCTGTTTCGCGGCAAGCGGATCCGCCGATCAGCAACGCGACCGGCTCGCCGCTGCGCAGCAAGTCCGCGATCCTCTGCACGGTCGTCGCGTCGACCGTCTGCGGCACGCGCGGCGGAATCGGCTCGCACGTTTCGCCGCCCTCGCCCCACGACGCGTCGGCGGGCAGGATCAGCGTCGCGACCCGGCCCGGCGCGTCCTGTGCGGCCGCGACCGCCGCCGCGGCGTCCGCGCCGACGTCCTTCGTGTGCCCGGACCGGCGCACCCAGCCTTCGAGCGAGCCCGCGATGGCGTCGATGTCCGACTCCAGCGGGGCGTCGTACTGCTTGTGATAGGTGGCGTGGTCACCGATCACGTTGACCACCGGCGTGTGCGCGCGCCGCGCGTTGTGCAGGTTCGCCAGGCCGTTCCCGAGCCCCGGGCCGAGGTGCAGCAGCGTCGCGGCGGGCTTGCCGGCGATCCGCGCGTATCCGTCCGCGGCACCGGTCACCACGCCCTCGAAGAGCGCGAGCACGCCGCGCATCTCCGGCACCGAATCGAGGGCGGCGACGAAGTGCATCTCCGACGTGCCGGGGTTGGAGAAGCACACGTCGACCCCGCTGTCGACGAGCGTGCGGATGAGGGACTGGGCGCCGTTGAGCGTGCTCACTGTGCTCACTTTCCGGTTTGCGCGAACAGAACGCCGGGGTTCAGGATCCCGGCCGGGTCGAAGCTTTCCTTGACCCGGCGCAGCAGATCGAGCTTCGCCGGGTCCTCGAGTTTGGCGTAGTACTTGGTTTTGGTGCGGCCGAGGCCGTGCTCGCCGGAGATCGCGCCGCCGAGTTCGTAGGCGCAGCCGAAAATGTCGGTCAGCAGCTGCGAGCGCGTGTCCGGGTCTTTGCAGAAGATCGCCAGGTGGACGTTGCCGTCGCCGGCGTGCCCGCAGCCGATCGCGCCGCCGCCGGCCGCCATCGCCAGCTCGCGGGCTTTGGCCAGGAACTGCGGCATCGCGGTCCGCGGCACCACCACGTCGATGACGTCGTCCGCACCCGCGGCTTTGGCGTTCCAGAAGGCTTTTTCGCGGGCTTCGATGAGCTTGCGCGCGGCATTGCCTTCGAGGACGTACGCGTCGGTCGCGCCGAGTTCGACCAGCAGTTCGCCGAGCGCTTCGACGTCCTCGCCGAGCCGGTCGGCCACCCGGTTTTCCAGCGCCACCGCCAGATACGCCTGGGTCCGGTCACGGATTTCCTCCGGGACGCCCAGTTCGAGCTTGTCGTTGTAGACCATCGCGGCCATCGTCATGTTGTCGATGTACTCGAGGATCTGCGGGGCGAGACCGCTCGCGGCGATCTTCGGCACGGCCGCCATCACCTGCTCGAAATCGTCGAACGGGGCGAGCACGGTCGCGCCGTGCGGCAGCCGCGGCTGCAGCTTCACGATCACCTCGGTCACCAGCGCGAGCGTGCCCTCCGAGCCGATGATCAGCTGGGTGAGGTCGTAGCCGCTGGAGATTTTCGACATCCGGCCGCCGACGCGGACGATCTCGCCGGTCGCGAGCACCGCCTGCAGGCCGGAGACGTTGCCGCGGGTGATGCCGTAGCGGATCGCGCGCATGCCGCCGGCGTTGGTGCCGACGGTGCCGCCGACGCTCGCGCTCAGCTCGCCGG
The DNA here is from genome assembly GCF_002796545.1 of Amycolatopsis sp. AA4. GTDB lineage: Bacteria > Actinomycetota > Actinomycetes > Mycobacteriales > Pseudonocardiaceae > Amycolatopsis. The sequence continues at coordinate 6,940,534 of NZ_CP024894.1, read as the reverse complement.
GATAGACGGGGTAGGTGAGGCCGTGTTCGGCGGTCTTCGCGTCGAGCTCGGCCAGCGTGACGCCCGGCTGGACGACGGCGACGTGGTTGCCGGTGTCGATTTCGAGCACCGAGTTCATCCGCTCGAACGAGACGAGCAGCCCGCCCTCGACCGGCCGCGCCGCGGCGGACAGTCCGCTGCCGGACCCGCGCGCGGTCACCGGGATGCCCTCGGCGGCGGCGATCTTCAGCAGCTCGGAGACCTCTTCGGCCGTGGCCGGCTTCGCGACGTACGCGGGTTTCTGGCCGGGCGTGCTGAGCGCCTCGTCGTGCGCGTAGTCGTCGGAAATCGCGTCACCGGTCAGCAGGTTCCCCGCTCCGACGGCCCCTGCCAGCCGTGTTGCGATCTCGCTCATGCCACTCCCTCGTGCGCGCGTGCTTCGTGGCCGCAGCCTAGCCGTTCTGGTGCGGGACTGGCCATGAATAGTTTTCACGTTAGCCGACGCGGGCACGAAAAAAGCCACGCCGCGCGCGTGGCTTCGGTGGCGGGAACCCAAGCAGGGACCGGCCCGCGCCAACAGGCCGGCCCCTGGGTTAATCCTCGGTGCCGGTCAGACGAGCCAGCCGAGCACGTGCGCCAGGTGCGCGAGCAGACCCGAGATCAGGTCGTGGCCGTGGTGCACGTGCTGGGTGAACATCTGCATTGAGGGGCTCCTTGTTCGGATTGTTCTTTCTTGGTGCTCTCGCGAGGAGCGAACGCAGATTTCCACCGGCGGGCTCGCGGTGTCAAAGCGCGGTTTTCCCTGTGCTGGCAAGGGATCGGCGGCCGGGGAATCTTCCCATGTTAAACATGTAAGGCTTTCGGGTTTGTCGCCGGGGGTGCACTGTGGACTCTTCGCCACGGTTCGTAGCGAACCTCGGCTCCGATCACCCTCGGTAGCAGACGCGCACTGCGGCAACCGGGCGGCGTGGCCCCTCGAACCGGTGAATGCGAAGCCACGATTGGTGAATTGCCGAGGTTCACGCCACCGGGTGATCATCTAGCCTGGATCCCTTGTCCGGCAGCGAATCCCGGCCCGCGTTCATGATCGCGGAGGGTTAACCCGGCTTCACTCTGGCGGGACGATCTGGCCCGATCAGGCAGCGAAAAGGGCCGGCCCCTCCGCGGTGGAGGAACCGGCCCTTGCGGCGACAGTCAGTCAGCGCGCGCGAACGACAGCGTTTCGCCTTCCACGCCGCGCAGCCACAGGTCCTGCGCGGCCGCGGCCATCTCGGACAGGCCTTCCTCGATCGTCGCGAACACGTTGCCGGGGACCCAGCCCGCGTCGCCGTTGATCAGGAGGTTGTTGCGGCCGTAGAAAATCGCGAGATCCGTGGCGCCCTGGTCGCTGTGCGCCTCGCTGCCCTCGTCGTAGCCGTACGCCGGATTGCCGATTTCCCACGCCTCGAATCCGAAGTAGACGACGTCGCCGGGAATCGGGGTGATGGTCGGGTTTTCGCGCCCCGGTTTGGGCTCGGCGAAGGGCGGCACGAGCGTGTAGACCTCGTTGCGCGCGTACTTCGCGTGGTAGGCCGAACCGCTTTGCGGCAGCGCGTCCCAGACCGCCTTGCAGGTGCGCGGTGCTTCGTCGTCGAGCAGCCGGGCGCGGCAGGTGACGCCGCGCTTGTCGAGACTGATGGTGATGTAGCGCGCCATGCCTCAGCTCCCCGTGACCGACGAGACGACCTCGCCCCAGATGCGCAGCGCGTCGTCGACCTGTTCCGCGTTGACGACCAGCGGCGGCACCATGCGCACGACGTTCGAGTACGCGCCACAGGTGAGCAGCAGCAGTCCGTTCTTCGCGGCTGCTTGCTGGGCGGCCTGCGCGGTGGCCGTGTCCGGTTCACCGTCCGCCGTCGTGAACTCTGTGCCCACGAGAAGCCCGAGGCCGCGTACGTCGCCGATAGCGGGCGTCTTGTCCGCGATGACGCGCGCGCCTTCGAGAAGCTGACGGCCGCGCTCCGCGGCGTTCTCGACCAAGCCTTCGTCCTGAATGACATCGAGGGTCGCGATCGCCGCTGCGCACGACACCGCGTTGCCGCCGTACGTGCCGCCTTGCGAACCCGGGTACGCCTTCGCCATCAGCTCTTCCGAAGCGGCGATGCCGGACAGCGGGAAGCCGCTGGCGAGGCCCTTCGCGATCAGCACGACGTCCGGGTGGACGTCGAAGTGGTCGTGGCCCCAGAACTTGCCGGTGCGGCCGAATCCGGCCTGGACCTCGTCGAGCACCAGCAGGATGCCGTGCCGGTCGGCGCGCTCGCGCAGCCCGGCCATGAACTCGGTGTTGGCCGGGACGTAGCCGCCCTCGCCGAGCACCGGCTCGATGAAGAACGCGGCCGTCTCGCTCGGCGCGGAGACGGTCTGGAAGAGATAGTCCAGCTCGCGCAGCGCGAATTTCGTCGCCGTCTCCTCGTCCCAGCCGTAGTGGTAGGCGTACGGGAACGGCGCGACGTGCACGCCGGACATCAGCGGCGAGATGCCCGCGCTGAACCGGGTGCCGGAGGTGGTCATGGTCGCGGCGGCGACCGTGCGGCCGTGGAAACCGCCCTGGAACACGATGACGTTCGGCCGTTTCGTCGCCTGCCGGGCCAGTCGCAGCGCCGCCTCGACGGCCTCGCTGCCGGAGTTCGCGTAGAAGAGCGAATCGAGCCCGGACGGCAGCACGTCGCCGAGCTTGCGGGTCAGTTCGAGCAGCGGCTGGTGCATCACCGTCGTGTACTGGCCGTGCACGAGCTTGCCGATCTGCTCGCGCGCGGCCTCGACCACGCGGGGGTGGCAGTGCCCGGTGCTGGTCACCCCGATGCCCGCGGTGAAGTCGAGGTGACGTTTCCCGTCCACGTCGTAGAGGTAAACCCCTTCACCGTGGTCGACGACGACGGGCGTTGCCTGCTTGAGCAGCGGGGAAAGCTGGGCCATGCGGCGCCCTCCTGGGTGCGGGTGGAGACGGTTGTCGATTGTTGACAATATCCATAGCATGAGTTCGGGACAACAGGAACAGGAGCGAGCTGGATGAGCGGGATCACCGAGAACGGCGTCGTGGACGCGGTCGGCAAGGAACTCTTCATCGGCGGCAAGTGGGTCTCCGCGCGCAGCGGAAAGACCTTCGACGTGCAGGACCCCTCCACCGGCGAGGTGCTGTGCCAGGTCGCGGACGCCGGGCCGGAAGACGGTCTCGCGGCGCTCGACGCGGCGGTCGCGGCGCAGGCCGACTGGGCCGCGGTCGCCCCTCGGGAGCGCGGCGAGATCCTGCGCCGCGCGTACGACAAGCTCATCGAGCGCCGTGACGAGCTGGCGCTGCTGATGACCCTGGAGATGGGCAAGCCGCTGGCCGAGGCCGCCGGGGAAATCACTTACGCCGCCGAGTTCTTCCGCTGGTTCGCCGAGGAAGCGGTGCGGATCGACGGCGGCTACGCGGTGGCCCCGAACGGCAACGGCCGGTTCCTGATCACCCGCCAGCCGGTGGGTCCGACGCTGCTCATCACGCCGTGGAACTTCCCGATGGCGATGGGCACGCGCAAGATCGGCCCGGCCGTCGCCGCCGGCTGCACGATGGTGATCAAGCCCGCCGCGCAGACGCCGCTGTCGATGCTCGCGCTCACCCAGATCCTCGCCGACGCCGGACTGCCCGAGGGCGTGCTGAACGTCGTCACCACCAAGGACGCGGGCGGCGTGATGGAGCCGCTGATCCGCGACGGACGCGCGCGCAAGCTGTCCTTCACCGGTTCGACCGCGGTCGGGCGCAAGCTGCTGGAGCAGTGCGCGGAGAAGGTGCTGCGCACGTCGATGGAACTGGGTGGCAACGCGCCGTTCGTCGTGTTCGACGACGCGGACCTGGACGCCGCGGTCGAGGGTGCGATGCAGGCGAAGATGCGCAACATCGGCGAGGCGTGCACCGCCGCCAACCGGTTCTACGTGCAGCGCGGCGTGGCCGAGGAGTTCTCGCGCCGGCTCACCGAGCGGATGCAGGCGCTGCCGATGGGCCGCGGCACCGACGAGGGCGTCGTGGTCGGCCCGCTCATCGACGAGGCCGCGGTGAAGAAGGTGACCGAACTGGTCAAGGACGCCACGGACAAGGGCGCGCGGGTGCTCACCGGCGGCTCGCGGGTCGACGGTCCGGGGCATTTCTACCCGGCGACGGTGCTCACCGATGTGCCGGTGGACGCCCGGCTGGCCAGCGAGGAAATCTTCGGCCCGGTCGCGCCGATCACGCCGTTCGACACCGAGGACGAGGCGGTCGAGAAGGCCAACGACACCGAATTCGGCCTGGTGTCCTACCTGTTCACCAGCGACCTGAAGCGCGCGCTGCGGGTCTCGGAACGTTTGGAGGCCGGGATGATCGGCCTCAACCAGGGCATCGTGTCCAACCCGGCGGCTCCGTTCGGCGGCGTCAAGCAGTCCGGTCTCGGCCGCGAGGGCGGCACGGTCGGCATCGACGAGTTCCTGGAGACCAAGTACATCGCGGTGAGCCTGTGACACACCGGATTGCGAGCATCCCGGGCGACGGGATCGGGGTCGACGTCACGATCGAAGCGCGCCGGGTCCTCGACGCGGCCGCGGAGAAGTACGGATTCTCCTTGGAGTGGACCGAATTCGACTGGAGCTGCGAGCGGTACACCAAGACCGGCGCGATGATGCCGGAGGACGGCGTCGTGCAGCTGTCGGGCTTCGACGGCATCCTGCTCGGCGCGGTCGGCTTCCCCGGCGTCGCGGACCACGTTTCGCTGTGGGGCCTGCTGATCCCGTTGCGGCGGGCGTTCCAGCAGTACGTCAACCTGCGGCCGGTGCGGCTGCTGCCGGGGACGTCGTCGGTGCTGGCCGGGCGGAAGGCCGACGAGCTGGAAATGGTGATCGTCCGGGAGAACTCCGAGGGCGAGTACTCGGAGATCGGCGGACGGCACAACGCCGGGCGGCCGGACGAGTTCGTGCTGCAGGAGTCGGTGTTCACGCGGGTCGGGGTGGAACGGATCATCCGGTACGCCTTCGAGCTGGCGCGCACGCGTTCTCAGCACGTCACCTCGGCGACGAAGTCGAACGGGCTGATCCACTCGATGCCGTACTGGGACGAGATTTTCGCCGAAGTCGCGGCCCAGTACCCGGACGTGCGCGCGGAACAGTGCCATGTGGACGCTCTCGCCGCGCGGATGGTGCAGGCTCCCGACCGGCTCGACGTGGTGGTGGCGTCGAACCTCTTCGGCGACATCCTGAGCGACCTCGCGGCCGCGATCACCGGCGGACTGGGCATGGCACCGTCCGGAAACATCAACCCATCAGGTGAGTTCCCGTCGATGTTCGAGGCGGTCCACGGGAGTGCCCCGGACATCGCCGGACAGGGCATCGCGAACCCGGTCGCGCAGATCCTCGCCGCGGCGATGCTGCTCGACCACCTCGGGGAAACCGTTGCCGCACAGGCGATCCGCGCCTCGGTCGACGAGGTGCTGACCGCGGGCGAAGCCCTCACCCCCGACCTCGGCGGAACCGCTACCACAACCGCGCTCGGCGCCGCGGTGGCCGCTTCGCTCCGCTGATTTTTTGTCGGTGCCGCGCGGTTGACTCTTCCCTGACCCGCCGACGGGTCCCGAGGGGAGGAGGGCGCCGATGTGCCAGAGGTGCGAGGAACCGGACAGACCGGAGGAGCAGTACCTGATCGAGGTGCTCGACGAGATCAGGGAGAACGGCTGGTGCGTCCAGGGCGTGCTGGGAACGGGTTCCCGGCCGTCCTGGGCGTACACCGCGGGGCTGACCGCGCAGGGCTTGCCCGAGCTGGTCGTCACCGGATTGCTGCCGCACCAAGCGGTTCCGCTGCTCAACGCCGCGGCCGGACAGTCGCTGCACACCGGCCCGCCGGTGCCCGGGGAACAGTGGCTGCTGCCCCGGTTGCCGCGGGTGGAAATCGTCCAGCTCAGCGCTCCCGCGGCGCATCTGGATATCGCGGTGTGCTGCTATGGCACGGGAATCGAAGCCCGGCAGCTGGTTTACGCCGATCCCGCGGGCTGGTTCCCGTGGTCGCCGCAGTACAACTCCGGCCGCGGCGGACAGCCCGTGCTGGGGGTGCGGCATGCGTAAGTTTCTCTTGCTGTGCCAGGTTTTTCTGGGCTGGTGGCCGGTAGGGTCGAAGAATGCCAGAACTGCGGGCCCCCACCGTCCGCCTGCACCGCGCCTGGCTGGAAGCACACCGCGAATGGGGCCCGGGCTTGTCCGAGGACGGTTTCGGCTTGTCCGCGTCGGACGAGGCCGAGCGGCTGGACTTGCCTCGGGTGCTCTTGGTGCGCGCGAGGGAGAACCTGGCGTCCGCCAAGACGATCGAACGCGCGGGCGGCGTGCTAGAGGGCCTCTGTTCACCGCGGTGGAGCGGCTGGAACTCGACACTCGATTCACCGGCGGGCTCACTGTCACGCCAGTGTCGAGCGATCGGGACCTCAACGAGGATTCGGCCATTCCGTTGCTGCTGCTCACGTTGGCCAGTCGCACCTTCGGCTCGGGTTTCGTGGCCGGTAGCAAAATGAGTGCTGTACGGGTCGGCCAGCAGGAAGGCGAGTCCGGCGAAAGAGAGGTTCTGTTCTGGGAGGGCGCTTCCTATTTCGAGCACGCGGTCGGAGGTGAAGCCGTCGAACCCGGCCAAATAGCGTTCGGACTGCCGGTGCTGCACCAGTTCTCCCGCGAGAAACGGACCACGGCGCGGTTCCCGCCACCGCGGGAGCCGCGGGCTGGGGCAAGCGCGGAGGCACCCGGGTCGCCATAGGGCAGGCGCGGCTCTCGCGTGTCCGTGCGGGTGCGAGGTTTGGGCGACAGCCGCCCGAAACCCCGTCCCTCACTCGCCAGCCGCGACCCCGCCCTTCAAGCTCCGCCCCGGAAGCAACCGGCTGATCGCGTCCTCCATGTGCGCGTCCAGCAAGTGCAACGCGGTCTCCTCGTCCCCCGACCGAAGGGCTTCGATGATCCGCGTGTGCTCCTCCACCCGGTCCTCCGCACCCTGATACGTGCTTTGCAGCAACGTCAGGCACATCCGCGTCTCGATCAGCAGCGTCCGGGCCATGCGGACCAGCCGCTTGCTGCCCGAGGCGTTGATCAGCGCCTCGTGGAACCGCAGATCCGCCTCGGACAGCGCGGCCGGGTCGTCCGCGGCGGCGGCCATGTCGGCGACGTTCTGCTCCAGCGTCGCCGCCACCGCCTCGCGGTCGCCGCGGAACGCGCACAGCAGGGCGGCCCGTTCCACGGCCGAGCGGGCGAGGTAGATGTCGAACACGTCCGCCGGTTCGAGGTCGATCACGAACAAGCCCCGGTGGCGTTCGCTGCGCAGCAGACCCTCGGACACGAGGTGCTGCATCGCCTCGCGCAGCGGGCCTCGCGAGACCTGGAAGCGGGCGGCCAGGTCGGTTTCGCCGAGCTGGGTGCCCGGCGGGAGCGCGCCGGTCATGATCGCGTCGCGCAGTTGGCGCGCGATCACCGCGGCGGTCGATTCCCGGCTCACCGGTTCTATGTCAGGCAGTGCGACCACGGGTCAGCCCCTCGTCCGGAACAACGCGCCCAGCGAGCGCACCAAGCGGGTCGCGCCGGTCAGGCGCAGGCCCTCCCAGATGGTCACCTGGTTGGCGGTCAGCACCGGCTTGCCGAGTTTCGCCTCGATGTCGGTGATCTCGCCGAGCGTGCGCATCGCGGTGTCCGGCACCAGAACCGCGTCGGCGTCCGGGTGGTCGTGGCTGACCGCCAGGTCGACTACCGCTTCGGGGGAGAGCTGGCCGACCTCGGCGGCGGTGTCGATGTCGGCGCTCGACATCGACAGCACCTCGACGCCTCCCGCGGCGAGGAAGTCCACGAACAGCCGCGCGACGTCGTCGGGGTAGCTCGCGGCCACCGCGACCCGTTGCACGCCAAGGGCTTTCGCCGCGTGCACGAAGGCGAACGACGTGCTCGACGCCGGGACCCCGGCCACCGCGGCGAGCTGGTCGGCCTGGTTGCGCGCGCCGTCCCAGCCGTACACGAAGCTGCCGGACGTGCACGCCCACACCACCGCTTCCGGCTGGTGCTTCGCGAGCAGCCGGGCGCCTTCCGCGAGCCGGGCTTCGCTGCCCAGGTCGAGCAGTTCCGGCACGGCGTGCAGGTCGGTGCCGTAAATGTGCGCGACCGGCAGGCGAATGCCGCCTTCAGCAGAGTCGGAGCCGCCGAGAAGCTGTTCCGCGAGCGGGTAGTCGTCCTCGGCCGCGTGGTCGGGGTAGATGAAGCCGATCGTGGTCACGAAACCTCCGGGATGCGCAGATTGTCGACAATATTAGCGGGACTGGTCAAGACACCTCCCGCAGCCACTGGCCGGGCCCCACGATGGGCAGCCGCATCCGGCGCAGGCAGGCCCACATCGTCAGCTGGTTGGCGGTCAGCACGGGTTTGCCGAGCGCCTTCTCCAGCGGTTCGATCAGGTCGAACGTCGGGAGATTGGTGCAGCTGACGAAAATCGCCTCGGCGTCGCGGTGGTCCGCGGCCAGGATCCGCTCGGCGATGGTGCGGTAGCTGACCTTCCAGATGCCGCCGCCGAGGCCGAGGTGGTCGCTGGACACGGTGGTCACGCCGACCTCGGCGAGGAAATCGTGGAGCTTGCCGGTGAGATCGGCGTCGTACGGCGTCAGCACCGAGACCCGGCGCAGGTCGAGCTGGTGCAGCACCTCGACGAGAGCGCCCGACGTGGTGACCGCGTCCGGCGCGCCGGCGTCGCAGATCGCCTTGGTGAGGGAGCGTTCGTAGTCGATGCCGTTCACGAAGCTGCCCGAGGTGCACAAGTACGCGACCACCTCCGGCTCCACGTGCAGCACGTCGCGCGTGGCCGTCGCGAGGTGCCTGCTGTCGCTCACCAGCTGCGCCATCTCCATGCTCACCGGCACCGGTTCGTAGGGGGTGCGGGCGAGATGCAACGACACCTCCATCGGCACCCAGCGCCACAGTTCGCGCTCGAGCGCGAGGTCGAACGGCGCGATCACGCCGATGCCGCGCTGGGCTAGCGGGCCCTCGAACGCGAGGAAGTCCAGATCCAAGGTTCAGCCTCCGGAATAACGCCTGTGCCGATGCCCGTCCGGTGCTCCGGGGTGGTCCTCGGATTGTTGACAATCATACGAGCCACTTTTACCGTGTCAATCGTGATCGCCCCGGAAAACCCCGTACTGGCAGTGCTCTGCGGGGCAGACCATCCGCCCGACATGGCCGCTATCGAAGACGCGGCGGTAGTTCGTTACACCGACGAGCGCGGCCTCGCCGGTGCGCTTGCCGGTGCCGACGCGCTTTTTGTCTACGATTTCCTGTCCGGAGCCGTCCCCGGGGCGTGGCCTGCCGCGGACCGGCTGAAGTGGCTGCACATCGCGAGCGCCGGGGTCGACCCGGTGCTGTTCCCGGGGCTGCGCGGGAGCGACGTCGTGCTCACGAACTCGCGCGGGGTGTTCGACGACGCCATCGCCGAGTACGTGCTCGGCGTCGTGCTGTCGTTCGCCAAGGACTTCGCGCGTTCGCTCGACCTGCAGCGCGCCGGCACGTGGCAGCACCGCGAGACCGAACGGATCGCCGGGCGGGAGGTGCTGGTGGTCGGCACCGGACCGATCGGAAGGGCCATCGCGCGGATGCTGCGCGCGGCCGGGATGCGGGTCTCCGGAGCGGGCCGCCGCGCCCGGGTCGGGGACCCGGATTTCGGCGTCGTGCACGAATCCGCCGAGCTGACGCGGCATCTGCCGGAGTTCGACTACGTCGTCGCGGTCGCGCCGCTCACCGACCAGACCAAGGGCATGTTCGACGCCGCCGCGTTCGCCGCGATGAAACCGTCCGCGCGGTTCGTCAACGTGGGCCGCGGCGAACTCGTGGTCACGTCCGATCTGATCGCGGCGCTGCAGGCGGGGGAGCTCGCCGGGGCCGCGCTCGACGTTTTCGAAACCGAGCCGCTGCCCGCCGAAAGTCCACTGTGGACCATGCCGGACGTCCTGCTGTCCCCGCACATGTCGGGCGATTTCGTCGGCTGGCGGCGGACGCTGGTCGAGGTGTTCGCGGGGAACTTCCGGCGCTGGCTGGCCGGGGAGCCGTTGTGGAACGTCGTGGACAAACGGCTCGGCTACGTGCCGTCCGAATCGCAGGGAGGCGCCTGATGGGCGACCGGGAACTGACCGCCAGCGAACTCGTCGCCGCCTACGCCACCGGCGAGCTGTCGCCGGTCGAGGCGACGAAGGCGGCCCTGCAGAACATCGAGGACCGCGACGGCGAGGTCAACGCCTTCTGCCTCGTCGACGCCGAACGCGCGCTCGACCAGGCGAAAGCCGCCGAGGCCCGCTGGCGCGACGGGAATCCGATCGGCGCGCTGGACGGCGTCCCGGCGTCGATCAAGGACATCTTCCTCACCCAGGGCTGGCCGACGCTGCGCGGGTCCACGAGCATCCCGGCCGACCAGCCGTGGGACGTCGACAGCCCGGTGATGGCGCGGATGCGCGAGGCGGGACTGGTCGTGCTGGGCAAGACGACCACGCCGGAGATCGCGTGGAAGGGCGTCACCGACAGCGCGCTCACCGGCGTCACGCGCAATCCGGTGAACCCGCGGATGACGGCGGGCGGGTCCAGCGGCGGCAGCGCGGCGGCGGTCGCGGCGGGGATGGGAGAGCTGTCGGTCGGCACCGACGGCGGCGGCTCGATCCGGATTCCCGCGTCGTTCTGCGGCATCGTCGGCTTGAAGCCGACCCACGGCCGGGTCCCGCTGTTCCCGGCGAGCCCGTTCGGCCCGCTCGCGCACGCCGGGCCGATGGCGCGCAGCGTGGACGACACGGCGCTGCTGCTCGACGTCCTCGCCCTGCCGGACCACCGCGACCCGACCGGGCTCGCGCCGCCGATCAGCGCGTACCGCGAGGCAGTGCGACGCGACGTGCGCGGGCTCATCGCCGCGTACTCGCCGACGCTCGGGTTCGCCGACGTGGACCCGGAAGTCGCGGCGATCGTCCAGTCGGCGGTGCAGTCCCTCGCCGACGCGGGACTGCAGGTGGAGCAGGCAGACCCCGGATTCGCCGACCCGAAGGACGCCTTCGACGTGCTGTGGTCGGCGGGCGCGGCGAAATCCCTCGACGCGTTCCCGCCGGGCAGCGAACCGCGGGTCGACCCGGGCCTGCGCCGCGTGTGGGAAAAGGGCCGCACCTACTCCGCGAGCGATTATCTCGACGCCACCGCGGAACGCGCCGCGCTCGGCATCCTGATGGGCGAGTTCCACACCCGCTACGACGTGCTGCTCACGCCGACCGTCCCGATCCCGCCGTTCGAAGCGGGCCACGACGTGCCGCCGGGCAGCGGGATGACCGAATGGCCGGAGTGGACGCCGTTCACCTACCCGTTCAACATGACGCAGCAGCCGGCGATCAGCGTCCCGGCCGGGCGCACCGAAGCTGGCCTCCCGGTGGGCCTGCAGATCGTCGGCCCGCGGCATTCGGACGACCTGGTGCTGGCGGTGGCGAAGCTGCTGGAGGAGGTCCGGCCCTGGGCCGCGCCGTGATTTCCGCGCTCCCCGCTGTGGCAAGCTGGCGCGCATGACCGAGTTCACCGCGCCCATCGACGACCGCTGGTTCGAGGACTACCCCGAGGGGGCGGTGTACGAGTTCGGCGACACGACCGTCACCGAGGCGGAGATCATCGAGTTCGCCGGGAAGTACGACCCGCAGAGCTTCCACGTCGACCCGGTGGCGGCCAAGGCGGGCCCGTTCGGCGGGTTGATCGCGAGCGGCTGGCACACGTCGAGCCTGATGATGCGGATGTTCGCCGACCACTACCTGTCGTCGGTCGCGAGCCTCGGCAGCCCGGGCGTGGACGAACTGCGCTGGCCGCGTCCGGTGCGGCCGGGGGACCTGCTGCGGATGCGCGCGACGGTCACCGAGGCCCGGCGGTCGAAGTCGAAGCCCGACCGCGGTCTCGTGCGCACCCGGTTGGAACTGTTCAACGGCGACAACGAGCTGGTGTTCAGCGCGAGCGCGGTCAACTTCCTATCGGTGCGACCGGAGCCGCCGGCCGGTTCGTGAGGTTCCGGACCTCGCGGCTGCACAGCGCAAGCCCGGTCGCGACGAGGCTCAGCACTCCGCACGCGACGAGCACCGTCTCGCGGCCGAAGTGCTGCACGAGGGGACCCGCCGCGATCTGCCCGAGCGGCATCGCGGCGATCGACCCCAGGATGTCGTAGGAGTACACGCGCGCGAGCCGGTCGGGCGGGATGTGTTCCTGCAGCGAAACGTCCCACGCGACGCTGAACTGCTCCATCGCCAGTCCGGCCACGAGCATCGCGATCAGCAGCGGGACGAGCGACGGCCACCAGCCGAGCGTCAGCACCGGCAGCGCGTCCAACGCCACCAGGGCCACCCCGAGGAACAAGGCGTGCCGCGGCTGCCAATGCGCGGCGACGATCCCGCCGAGGAGCGCGCCCGCGGTCTGTGTCGCCAGCGCGAGCCCCCAGGCGGACCGGCCGAACGTCTCGTCCGCGACGACCGGCCCGATGACCACGAGCGTGCCGATCCCGGCGGCGTTGACGATGCCGAACTGCGCCACCACCGCCCACACCCAGGTGCGCGACCGGAACTCGTGCCACCCGGCGATCAGGTCGGCGATCGGCCTGCTGCCCGGAGCCCGTACCGCCGATGGCAACCGGACCGCGTGGTAGGCGAGTGCGGCGGCGAAGAACAGCAGCGCGTTCAGCGCCAGCGCCCAGCCGGACCCGGCCGCCGCCACCGCGACCCCGGCGACTCCCGCTCCGGCGATGCGGCCGCCGTTGATCAGCAACCGCAGCAAGGCGTTCGACGGAGCCAGCAGCTCTCGCGGCACGGTCTGCGGAGTGATCGCCCCCGCGGCCGGCAGCGACATCGCCGAGACCGCCCCGTTGACCAAGCTCAGCGAGACGAAAAACGGGATCGAGGAGAATCCACAAAGGACACTCACGGCGATCAGCGCCTGGCTGAGCCCGGCCGCGATCTCGGTGCCCTGCAGGATCACCGCGCGCGGCAGCCGGTCCGCGAGCACCCCGCCGAAAAGCAGCAGCAGCACGTTCGCCAGCGACCGCGCCCCGACGACCAGCCCGAGATCGACCGCCGACCCGGTGCGGTCGAGCACCGCGAACGCGAGCGCGACCGGAGCGACCGCGTTGCCGAAGGTGCCGAGCGTCCGCCCGGCGGCGAGGGCGCGGAAACTGCGGTGCCGCAACGGCTCCAGGAGGCTCACCGGCCGAGCTTCCCGCGGCTGTCAACCGAATAATCAGCAGGTGAGAGCCCCTCGCCCCGGGCCGGGCGGCGATGCTGTGCTCGACACATGCGGACGACGACCCTTGGCCGCAGCGGCCTCGAAGTGTCCCGGATCGCCTTCGGCACCGGCGGGTTCGGCGGGCAGTGGGGCGGTTTCGACGAGGACACCGCGATCGCGGCGATCCGGCGCGCGCACGAACTCGGCATCACCCTGTTCGACACCGCTCGCGCTTACGGCACCGCCGAAACTCTTCTCGGCAAGGCGTTGCGCAGCGAACTGGACCACCGCCGCGACAGCGTCGTCATCGCGACCAAGGGCGGGACTCGTCCCGGTTCCGCACGCGTCCGCGATTCCCGCCGCGCATGGCTCGTCCAAGGGGTGGACGACAGCCTGCGCGCGCTCGGCGTCGATCATCTCGACCTCTACCAGATCCATTGGCCCGATCCGCGGACTCCGGCTGCCGAGGTCGCCGGAACGCTGCGGGAACTGGCGGACGCGGGCAAGATCCGCCACGCCGGAGTCTCGAACTACGACTCCGCGCAGCTCAGCGCGTTGCACGACACCGTGGAAACCGTGCAGGTGCCGTATCACCTCTTCCGCCGCGGCGCGGAAGCCGATCCGCTCCCGTACGCCCGCGCGCACAACGTCGGCGTGCTCGCCTACAGCGCGCTCGGCAGCGGTCTTCTCACCGGCACGTTGACCGCGTCGACAGTCTTCGATGCCTCGGACTGGCGGTCGCGTTCGTCCGCTTTCCGCGGAAAGTCCTTGCGGCACAACCTGAAGATCGTCGACCGGCTCGCCTCTTTCGCCGCGGAACGAGGCGCGGAGGTGAGCCAGCTGGCCCTCGCGTGGTCGCTGGCGAAGGTCGACGTCGCCATCGTCGGCGCCCGCCGCCCGGCCAGCATCGAACGGAGCGCGACCGTCCTCCAGCTCGACCCGGATGACCTCGCCGAGATCGATCGCCTGGTCGCCGACGCCGTGCCGGTCGGCGGGGCCAGCCCGGAAGGCATCGACTGACCGGTTATCCCCGGGTCGCGAACTCCAGCTCGGCCAGCGCCGTGTCCAGGTGCGTCAGGATCCGCTGCAGGTGCGGGACGCTGCGCCGGCAGCCGGTGACACCGAAGTCGAGGTTGTCCCCGTTGCTGGTCAGCGTGATGTTCAGGGCCTGCCCGTCGAGCAGCACCGACGCCGGGTAGATGCCGTCGAGCGCCGCGCCGTTCCAGTACATCTGCTTGCGCGGGCCCGGCACGTTCGAGATCACCAGGTTGAACGGCGGGCGCGTGTTGCCGACGACACCGGGGATCGGCGACGCGCCCAGCTGCGCCACGTTGATCCCGGACAGCAGCAGCGTCTGCAGCGGCGACAGCTGCGAGAACAGCTTCTTGCCGTTCGACATCGATTCGGAGATCGCGGCCAGCCGCTGTGCCGGGTCGGTCAGGTCGGTGGCCAGGTTGCACAGGAGCGCGCCGATGTTGTTGCCGGTCGCGTCGCCGGTGTCGCGGCGGCGCAGCGACACCGGGACCATCGCGACCAGCGGCGCGTCCGGCAGCGCGCTCTGTTCGATCAGGTAGTCGCGCAGCGCGCCCGAGCACATCGCGAGCACGACGTCGTTGCGGGACACGCCCGCGGCGGTCGCGACCTCGCGCACCCGGTCGAGCGGCCAGGACTGCGCGGCGAACCGGCGCGCGCCGCCGATCGGCACGTTCAGCATCGTCTTCGGCGCCTGCATCGGCAGCATGAGCCGGTGCTCGCGAAACGCCTCGCGCGCCACCTTCGCCGCGGCCGGCGCGATCCCCGCGACCTGCTCGAACGTCTTGCCCACCAGGGCGAACGGCGATTTGGCGGCCCGGCCGTTGTGGTTCGCGGCTGGCTTGTCGCGGGCACCCCACGGCGGCGGGCAGTCCAGGTCGGCCGGGTCGTCGGACAGCGTGCCTTGCAGATGGCGCAACGCCGAAACGCCGTCCATCAGCGCGTGGTGGATCTTCGAGTACACCGCGAACCGGCCGTCGCGCAGTCCTTCGATGAGGTGCGTTTCCCACAGCGGCCGGTGCCGGTCGAGCAGCGTGCTGTGCCAGCGCGAGGTGAGTTCGAGCAGTTCGCGGATCCGGCCCGGCTGCGGCAGCGCGGAATGCCGGAAGTGGTAGTCGAGTTCCAGGTCGGTGTCCCGCGACCAGCGCACGTGCCCGACGGTGTTCACCGGACGGCTCGGCCGCATCCGGAACACGCTGCGCATGTTGTCCGATTCGAGCAGGGAGCGGCGCAGGTCGCGCAGATAGTCGTCGCCGGCGCCCTCGGGTTTGCGGAACAGCTGGAGCCCGCCGACGTGCATCGGATGCTCGCGGGTTTCGACCATCAGGAACATCGAGTCGGTCACCGGCATCAACGGCATCGTGCCACCCCTTTCCGCCGTGTCGGGGACCTCGGCGTCCCCGGCCCCCGGAGTGTACGCACGAAAAAGGCGGTGCTTCAGATCTCGCGGCCAGGTGGGGGACAACCGGTGACAAACCCTGTCCGGTGACGTGTCTGCAGCTGCTTACGCGAGGCGGATACCATCGCTGGCGTGGCAGGACGGACTGGAGCTCAGCAGCTGGGGGACGCGCTCACGGCTCTCGGGACCGAGGTGGTGTTCGGCTTGCCGGGGGTCCACAACCTGCCGCTGTGGGAGGCGTTGGCGGACACCGGGATCCGGCTCGTCAACGTCCGGCACGAACAGACCGCGGGCTACGCCGCCGACGGTTATGCCCGCAGGACGGGAAAACTCGGCGTCGCGCTCGTGACCACCGGCCCCGGCGCGGCGAACACGCTCGGCGCGGTCGGCGAGGCGATGGCGTCCGCGGCTCCGGTGCTCGTGATCGCCACGGACATTCCGTCGACGTTGCGCCGTCCGGGTGTCGTGCGGGGCGTGCTGCACGAAACTTCCGACCAGCAGGCGATGTTCGCGCCGGTGACGAAGGCCGGTTTCACGGTGCATCGCGCGGACCAGATCGCCGCGACGCTGCACCGCGCCGCCCGGCTCGCGCTGATGCCGCAAAGCGGTCCGGTGTATTTGGGTATTCCGACCGATTTCCTCCGCGAACCCAGCCCGCCGCGCGAACCGCCCGCGCCGCCCGCCGAACGCGTGCTCGACCTGCCGGATCTGCCTCGCGCATCGGAACTGCTGGCGTCCGCGCGCCGTCCGCTGATCTGGGCGGGCGGCGGTGCGTTGCGCTCGGAAGCCGGGGAAGCGATCGGGAATCTCGCGCGCCAGCTGGCCGCGCCGGTGCTCACCACGTTCGGCGCGCGCGGCCTGCTTCCGCTCGATCATCCTTGCCTGGCCCCGAATCCGGTGCACGCGCCGGAGGTCGGGCAGCTGTGGGACGAGGCCGACGTGGTGCTCGCGATCGGCACCGATTTCGACGGCCTGATGACGCAGAACTGGCAGATGCCCGCGCCGCCGAAACTGATCGCGATCAACGTCGACGCCGGAGACGCGGCGAAGAATTACCGCCCGGACGTCACCCTGGTCGGCGACGCCCGCCGCGTCGTCGAATCCCTGCACCCGGAACCGCGGCCCGGCCTGGACGAACTCACCGCGCGGCTGGCCGGCATCGGCCGCCGGGTGCGCGGGCGCATCCGCGACGAGGAACCGCAGGCCGCCGACTTTCTGTCCACTTTGGAGGAAGTGCTCCCGGCGGACGGGACGATCGTCGCGGACATGTGCGTCGCCGGATACTGGATCGGCGGCTTCCACCGGGTCCGCGCGCCGCGGCGGCTGGCGTATCCCATGGGCTGGGGCACGCTCGGCTACGGCTTCCCGGCGTCGCTCGGCGCGGGCGCGGCAGCCGAGGCGGTCGGCGGCGGGCGCGTCCTGTGCGTGACCGGCGACGGCGGTTTCCTTTACGCGGTAGGGGATTTGGCGACGCTTGCCGAGGAACAGCTGCCGGTGACGGTCGTCGTCGTCGACGACGGCGGCTACGGAATGCTGCGCTTCGACCAGGACCAGGAAGGCCTGCCGCATCGCGGAGTCGACTGGGACAGCCCGGATTTCGTCGGACTGGCCCGTTCGTTCGGCGTGCACGCGGACCGGGTGTCCGGCTTCGGCCGCGCGTTTCGCCGGCTGCTGAGCGAATTCGTGGAATCGGACGAGCCGAACGTGCTGGTGGTGCGCGCGAAGCTCAAGCCGCCGCTGAACACTTCGCCGCGGTGGTACCGGAAACCGCGCTGAGCTATCCGCCGTCCCGCAGGGAATCGGTCATGCTCCGCAGGATCCGGAGCGCGTCCGCCTGCTCGGTTTCGGTCAGCCCGGACAGCATCCGGACCTCGACCGCCCGCACCGCGGCGCTCGCCTTTTCCAGGCTCCGCCGTCCGCGCGGAGTGAGCCGGGTGGGAAGCGCCTTCCCGACGGGTGCTTCCGCGGGCCGGGTTACGTAGCCGTCTCGTTCGAGGGCTTGGAGCAGCACGTTCATCGACTGCCGGGTGACGAACGCGCCCCGCGCCAGCTCGGAGTTCGACAGGCCGGGTCGTTGCGCCAGCAGTTCGAGGCAGGAGTAGTGCGTCACCGTCATGCCGAGCGGACGCAGCACCTCCTCCATCGCCGCCCGCAGCGCGCTCGACGCCTCTTTCAGCAGGTAGCCCAGCGACTTGTCCAGGTCGATCCCGCCACCGTCTTGACTCATGTCAGGATTCTGACATACAGTGAGTCGTGTCAGGAACCTGACATGATGAAAAGGAGCAGTCCCATGCCCGCTGTCGGCCCCGATTTCCTCTCGCTCCAGGCGCGTGACCTGGACGCTTCACAGGCGTTCTACGAGCGCTACCTCGGCCTCGTCCGCTCGCCGGCCGGACCGCCGCACGCCGTCGTCTTCGAAACGAAGCCGATCGCGTTCGCCCTCCGCGAGGTCGTCCCCGGCACGGACCTCGACTCCGTCGCCCAGCCCGGCGTCGGCGCCGCGATCTGGCTGCTCGCCACCGATGTCCAGGCCATCCACGACGCGCTTGTCGCCGACGGCCACCGCATCGTCTCCGCGCCGATCGACGGTCCCTTCGGCCGCACGTTCACCTTCGCCGACCCCGACGGCTACCACGTCACCCTCCACGACCGTGGCTGAGCGCCTGGCCGAGGCGCTGGCCGTCGTCGCCGCCGATCTTTCCCGGCTCCTCGGCAGGCCGACGACCGGTCTCGTCGAAGGGATGACCGCGAAGTGATCCGTCCCGGTCAGCGATTCTGGATCAACACCGTCACGCTGGACCACGTCGAAGCGGCTATCGAAGGCGGTTTCACGCAAGCAGATCACGGGGCTGGCAAACGTCTTCGCCAGCCGCGGCCCGGCGACGAAATGCTTTTCTACTCGCCGCGCACCAGTTTGCAGGGCGGCACGCCCGTCCGGCAGTTCACCGCGTGGGCCACCATCACCGGCGAAAAGCCTTACCAGGCCTACGTCAGCGACGATTTCCAGCCATGGCGGCTAGCGGCTTCTTTTCACGCTTGCCAGCGGGTGGACGCCAAACCGCTCGTCGGCCAGTTGTCGTTTGTCGCCGACCCCACGCATTGGGGTTTGCCGTTTCGCCGCGGCTTGTTTCCCATTCCACAGCAGGACTTCGCGACGATCCTCGCGCGGATGACCGGGTGAAGTCAGCTGTGGTGCGCGTCGGCTTCCCAGCTGAGGAATGCGTCCAGCGTCGCTGACCGGTGCGCCCGCGCGCAGTGCTCGATCCATTCGGGGCCGGAGCCGGAACGGATCAGGTCGAGCAGCTGGTCGTGTTCGGCCACCGAAGCGAGCGCGCGGGCGGGCACGAACGAGAACGTCGAATCGCGGATCGCGGCGAGCTGGGCCCAGCCCTTCTTGACCAGATCGACCAGGCTGGGGTTGGGGCAGCGGCGGTAGAGCACCTCGTGGAACTCGTGGTTGAGCCGGGTGAACTCGACCGGTTCGAGCTGGTCGAGGCCGGCACGCATCCGGTCGTTGAGTTCGCGCGCCTGGGCGAGGTCGTCGGCCGTCAGGTGCGGCGCGGCGAGCGCGGTCGCCGCGCTTTCCACGATCGCGAGCATCTGCATCGTGTGCTCGTAGCCGATCGGATCGATCGCCGCGACGGTCGCGCCGACGTTGCGCTCGAAGTGCACCAGCCCCTCGGCCTGCAGCAGCCGAACCGCTTCGCGCACCGGGACCGTGCTCACGTCGAATTCCTTGGCCAGCGAACCCAGCACGAGCCGGTGCCCGGCCGGGTACTCGCCCGCGGTGATCCGGGACTTCAGCACCTGGTAGGTGTGCTGGCTCTTGCTGAGCCCGGCCTGCTCGTGCGTCGTGGACATCCCTGTCGCCTCCCCTTCGCACTCCGCCGGGGCGGAGTGTCCAGGCCACGGTAACCGGTCCGTTTGTTGCGCTAAATAATATACTATCTGGCCGATGCGGCCGCTGGCTGGAAACCGCCAGCACGCTGTCAATTCCGACCACTGTAGACAAAAGGCCTGATCAGTTACCGCATTGAGGCTTGTCGGGATGGTGGCTGATTATATACGATCTGGCACGGCCTGAAGCACTGTCAGCAGGGGAGGCGCGATGCCGCGCACGACCGGGATCAGCAGAGAGCACCGCCGCGTCGTGCTGGCGGCGATGGTCGGCACGACTATCGAATGGTTCGACTTCTTCATCTACGCGATCTGCGCCGGACTGGTCTTCGCGACGCAGTATTTCGCGGTCCTCGGCAAGGACGCGTTGATCGTGTCGTTCGCGACGGTCGGCATCAGCTTCTTCTTCCGCCCGATCGGCGCGGTGATCGCCGGACATCTCGGCGACCGGCTCGGCAGGCGCGCGATGCTGATCCTCACCCTGCTGCTGATGGGAATCTCGACGGTGCTGATCGGCCTGGTGCCGAACACCGCGTCGATCGGCGTGTGGGCCCCGATCATCCTGGTGCTGCTGCGCATCGTGCAGGGGCTTTCCGCGGGCGGCGAATGGGGCGGCGCGGCACTGCTCGCGGTCGAGCACGCGCCCGCCGACCGGCGCGGGCTGTACGGCGCGTTCCCGCAGATCGGCGTCCCGATCGGGCTGCTGCTGGCCAACGGCGTCCTCGCGCTGGTCACCGCGCTCACCTCTCCGGAGCAGTTCCTGGCGTGGGGCTGGCGGATCCCGTTCCTGCTGAGCGTGGTGCTGATCGCGGCCGGCCTGATGATCCGCTCGCGGGTCGCGGAAAGCCCGGTCTTCGAGGAGGTCCGCGAGAAGAAGGCGCGGTCGAGCATGCCGCTGGTGCAGTTGTTCCGGCACCACTGGAAGCTGGTCGTCGCGGGCGCGCTGCTGTTCGCGGCCAACAACGCCGTCGGATACATGACCACCGGCGGATACGTGCAGTCGTACGCGACCAAATCGCTGCACCTGGACCGTTCGACGGTGCTGATCGCGGTGATGCTCTCCGCCGTCGCCTGGCTGCTGAGCACGCTCGTCGGCGGCTGGCTCGCCGACCGGATCGGGCGCCTGCGCACCTACCAGATCGGGTTCGCGGTGCAGCTGGTCTGGATGTTCCCGTTCTTCGCGCTGGTCAACACGGGAAGCGTCGGGCTGCTCGTGCTCTCGCTGGTGTTGTTCTCGGTCGGGCTCGGGTTCACCTACGGCCCGCAGTCGGCGCTGTACGCGGAGATGTACCCGACGACGGTCCGCTACAGCGGCGCGGCGATCTCGTACGCGATCGGCGCGGTGCTCGGCGGGGCGTTCGCGCCGACCATCGCCGAATCGCTGCAGACCAGCACCGGAACGGTCTACGCGGTCGGCGGCTACCTGGCCGTGATGACCCTGATCGGCCTGGTCACCAGCTTCTTCGTCAAGGACCGGAAGGGCGCGTCGCTCAGTTCCGCGCCCGCGAACGCACCGGCCACGACCGTCGAAAACGTCTGAGCGGGGGCGCGCGATGCGGACCCAGACCCGAAGCGACTACTGCGCGTGGCTCGACGCCGCGGCCCGGGACGCGCACGACGCGATCAACCGGATCCACGTCGAGGCCTACGCCGATCTGGTCCGGACCGCCGAGCTGTACAAGGGCGAGCTGGCGTGCCGCCGTCCGGTGCGGCGGCCGGCGCCTGGTCTGCCCGGCCGGGGACAGCGCCATCGGAGCCATCGGGACTCCGGGCTGCGGAATTCCGCGATGGCGCGCGTCGAGGGGTCGCGGTTCGCCGATCCCCGGCCGGGCGGGTAGAAAGGGCGGCGGCGGCCGGTCGCCGCTCCCCGCGGCGCCGGCCGGTTGAGCCGACCCCGAGGAGGAGCAATGCCGGACCAGCAGCCGAACCCGCTGTGGCACCCGTTCGCGGACATGGGCGCGGTCGACGGAAACCGGTTCGTGGTGACCCGCGGCGAGGGGTCCTATGTCTGGGACGACGCGGGCCGTCGTTACTTCGACGCCTCCGCGTCGCTGTGGTACTCGAACCTCGGCCACGGCCGTCCCGAGATCACCCGCGCGGTCACCGAGCAGCTGGAGAAGCTCGACGCGTACAACCTGTTCGGCGGCGTCGCGAACGAACCGGCGCTGAAACTGGCGGCGCGGCTGTCCGAGCTGGCTCCGGTGCCGGGGTCGAAGGTGTTCCTCGGCTCGGGCGGCGGCGACATGGTGGACACCGCGGTGAAGATCGCGCGGTCCTACTTCGTCCACACTGGACGCCCGGACAAGACCCACGTCATCAGCCGGACCCAGGGCTACCACGGCACGCACGGATTCGGCACCGCCGCGGCCGGGATCCCGGCGAACGCGGAGGGCTGGGGCCCGCCCGCCGCGGATTTCTCGCAGGTGCCGTACGACAACGCGGCGGCGCTGGAGGAGGAAATCCTCCGCGTGGGCCCGGAGCGGGTGGCTGCGTTCTTCTGCGAACCGGTCATCGGCGCGGGCGGCGTGCTGCTGCCGCCGGACGGGTACATCGAGGAAGTGGCGGCGATCTGCCGCAAGCACGAGGTGCTGTTCGTCGCGGACTGCGTGATCTGCGCGTGGGGGCGGCTCGGCACCTGGTACGGCATTGATCGGTGGTCAGTGCAGCCGGACCTGGTCACCACGGCGAAGGGCGTGACGAGCGGGACGATCCCGCTGGGCGTGCTGCTGGTCGCGCCGCACGTGGCGGAGCCGTTCTTCACCGGCCGCCCGGGCGCGCCGATCCTGCGCCACGGCGCGACATACGCCGGGCACCCGGTCGCCTGCGCCGCGGCGAACGCGACGCTGGACATCTACGAACGCGACGACATCATCCCGCGCGGCAAGGCGCTGGAGAAGCCGCTCGCGGACGCGCTTTCCGGTGCCGTCGGGCACCCGGCGGTCGCGGAAGTCCGGGCCGGGCTGGGATTCCTGGCCGCGGTCGAGTTGGCTCCGGACCTGCTGGCCGCGGACCCGGGCGCGCCTGGCCGGCTGCACAAGTTCCTGCTCGAGGAGGGCGTGATCGTGCGCTCACTCGGCAAGGGGATGGCGGTGTCGCCACCGCTCGTCGCCGAGGAAGCCGAGCTGGACTTGCTGGCCGCGGCCGTTCCGCGAGCGCTGGACCGGTTGCTGAAGAACTGACCTCTCCTGACACCGCGGCGGCGCCGAGGTTCCGGCTCCGCCGCGGTTGTCCGTCTACAAAGGACTACTTACAGGCGAGCGTTCCGGTGCGCAGCGCGTGGTTGTCGTCGTTGTCGTCGTCGGACCACACGACCTGCTTGGTCCCGTTCGCGCAGGTCGGCGAGATCGCGAAACCCTCGTTGTTGTAATTCGACATCCCGGACGGCCGGTCGTACTGCGCGGTGACCGCGAACGCGCCGCTGGAGTTGACGTCGAGCGTGGTGGTGCGGCCCTTGCACGTGTTGTCGCATTCGGCCCACAGGTGGCCGGTCGACGGTTCGTACTCGAGGTCCATCACCGCGGGGAACCCGCTGTCGATGGTCGCGACACGGGTGTACTTGCCGCCGGACTGGTCGAGCGCGTAGGCGTAGACCTTCCCGTTGGCCTCCAGCCCGACGAAGTACAGGCCGCTCCCGTGGTTCGGATAGCTCGCCGGGTTGTAGGCGGCTTTCGTGTGCTCGTCCCGGAATTTGCGCGCGGTGAGCGCCGAGTCCGGAACCCAGGCGATGGCCTCGAGCCCCTTGTTGGGCTCGACCGACGGCAGGTCGGAGGTCAGGTCCCATTCCCCGGTCGCGTTCAGCGATTTGTTCGACCCGGAGGTCGCGTACCGCAGCACGGCGGGCTTGCTCGTGTCACCGTCGTCGTTGTCGCGCTCGGTCGAGGCGAAGACGCCGTCCGGGGTGACGACGACCCCTTCGGCATCCGGGTCGCCGCTGCCGTCGGAGTAGTGCAGGGACTTGCCCTTGGCCCAGCCGTTGGCGGTGTCAGGCCGCCATTTGTTCCCGTCCTGCACGAGCCGGTACAGGGTGCTCGGCCCGTTCTTCACGGCCCACAACACGGTGGGCGATTCGTACGACACGCCGCTGAGGTTGCTGCCGAAAACCCCCGCGTCGTCGGCAATGGCCACCTTCGACCCGCCGGGCCACGCGGTGGCTTTCGGAATGGCGGTGGTTTTCGAGTCGGCTGTCGGGTTGGCTGCGGGCGCCGCGTGGGCCGCCCCGGCCCCGACCGCGAGCGCGAGGACCGACAACGCGACGGTGCCCCGGATTTTTCCACGCCGATGTGTTCCACGCTGGTGCGCAAGCAAAGGAGCCGCTCCTTCTGTCCGTCTAGGCACGGACGAAGGCCGCGCCTAGGTGGTCGCTGCTGACAAGCGGCGGTCCCGCCTGTCGCGGGACTTACAGCAGTGGTTGATCGACAGTGGAGCACAAGGCGCGGCCGGTAAGCAACAAACAACAGGTGACACCGTCCCGATGACCGGCACGGCGGTACCGCGCCGCACAAATCACCGCGCCGATCACCGCGCCGTCAACGTGCCAATCACCGTGCTGCCAACGGGCAAACGACTTCCCCGACGATCTCCGCCGGGCGCTCCCGGCCGCCGGTTCTTCGAGTTTCGGTAGCCAGCCGCCAGCCGCCAGCCGACGGTCCGCCGGGCACCGGTCGCCAGCCTCCAGGCACTGCCCCGCAACCGCCGGGCACCGGCCCGTAACCGCCCGGCGCCGCCGGGCGGAAGTCCCGTGCAACGGTCGCGGAGTGACGGTCGCCAAACGGAACACATTGGGCGACGGCCGCTAAGCGGGAGCCCCCGGGTGAAGGTCATGGGGCGACGGTCCGCCGGGCGACCGGCGTCGGATGGGAAGTCCCCGGGCAACGGTCGCGGAGTGGCGGTCGCCAAATGGAATTCGCCGGGCGACAGCTGCCAGGCGGAGGCACCGGGGGACGGCCGCTAAGCGGAAGCCCTCAGGAAAGGTCAGGGGGCGATGGTCCGCCGGGGCGACCGATGCCAGACGGAACTCATCTGACGTCGGCCGCCAAGCGACGACCGCTGAGTCTCGCACGCGGAGCGTGCCGGAAGCCCTCGGCCGAAAGTCATGGGGCGACAGTCCGCCAGGCGACTGGCGCCGGACGGAAGTCCCCAGGGCAACGGTCGCGGAGTGACTGTCGCCCAATGGGGCTCGCCGGGCGACGGCCGCCGGGTTACGGCCACTAGGAGGAAGTCTCCCGGGCGACGGTCACCGGGCGACGGCCGCCGGGTTACGGCCGCCGGGTGACGGCCGCCGGGTGACGGCCGCCGGGTGACGGCCGCCGGGTGACGGCCGCCGGGTGACGGCCGCCGGGTGACGGCCGCCGGGTGACGGCCGCCGGGTGACGGCCGCCGGGTTACGGTCACCGGGCGACGGCCGCCGGGTTACGGCCACCGGGCGACGGCAGCCCGGCGACGGCCGCTAGGCGGAAGCCGCCGGGCGAAGGTCACCGCGCTGAGACTGCCGCCCAACCGCCGCCAGGCGAAAGCCCGGACGAAGGTCATCAGTCAACAGCCCGCCGAGCGACCGCCACCAGACGCAACTCACCGCGCGACAGTCCGCCACACCGGCACGTTAACGACCGCCGCAGGCATCCCGGGAGCACCACTGTCCCCAGGGACGATCGTGAATCGCCATTTGTCCACTCCGCCGCCCATGATTTCGGCATAGCGGCGGGCGCCGTCCGCGTTCGCGAAGCGGACCTGCTGACCACTGGCGAGGTGGGTGATCTTGACCGCCACACTGCCTCCTGGGGATCGATCGACGGACGGGTTCTGCCTGGGTGCCGGCCCGCGGAGCTTCCCCCTCCGGGGCCGGCCCACCCAGTAGAACACGTGTTCGATTCCCGAGGCAATCCAGGTCCCCCTCCCGAGCGACCCGCGTTCGAACCGGCCGGTCGGGGCCGGGGAGGCGGCGGTCGAAATCGGTTCCCCGACGGGGTTCCGGGCTGAAAGACTCTCGCTTCATGGAGTACCGCGATGTCGCCGAACTGGTCGACCGGATACCCGGCGGTCAGCGCGTCAAGTTCCTGTTCTTCTGGGGCCACCGGCCGGAGCGCGACGGAAGCGTCGGACGGGGCTGCCTGAGCCAATGGTGGCCGGCCGCCTTCACCGTGGACGGCCGGACGTTCGCCACGGCCGAGCACTACATGATGTGGCGGAAGGCTGTGCTGTTCGGCGACGAACAGAGCGCCGGGAGGATCCTGGAAGCAAGGCATCCGCGGCAGGCCAAGGAACTGGGCCGCGGCGTCGTGGGCTTCGACCAGGAGCAGTGGGAGGCCCGCCGCGGCGAGATCGTGCTCGCCGGCAGCGTCGCGAAGTTCGGGCAGCACCCGGAGCTGCTGCGTTTTCTGCTGAGCACGGGGAAACGAGTGCTGGTGGAGGCGAGCCCGCTGGACCGGGTGTGGGGCATCGGGCTGGCCGCGGACGACCCGGACGCGGAGGACCCGGCACGGTGGCGCGGCCTGAACCTGCTGGGCTTCGCGTTGACCCAGGCGCGGGAGATCCTGGCGGAATCAGCCTGAACGACCGCGAAACCGCTTAGGCAGCACCGAAAACGCGGGAAAACCGCACCATCGCCACCCGTGGCCACCGGTCCAGCCCCCGCGCGATCTCCGCCCGCCGGATTTCCCGCAGCGCCGGACCCTGCTCGTCCTCGGCCAGCACGCGGAACCCGAGCCGCTCGTAGTAGGGCGCGTTCCACGGCACTTCCGCGAACGTCGTCAGCGTCAGCCCGGAGAACCCGCGCGCAGCGGCCCATTCCCCGACCGTCTCGATCAGCGCCCGTCCCACTCCGCGGCGCGCGTGGCTCGGCAGCAGCGAAACCTGTTCCACGTGGCCGAAACCGTCGACCTCCTCGGCGAGCACGTACGCCGCGATCGTCCCGTCGTCGTCAAAAACCCAGCACCGGCCGGCAGACTGGAACGCCGCGAGGTCCTCGACCGAAGGAGGTGCGTCGTCGGCGATCTCGGCCATGCCCACGGCCCGGAACGGTTCTCCGGCAGCACGTTCGAGGTCAGGCAGCACAGAAAGATCGGCAGGGGCGGCGAGACGGATCACTGACCCGAGCTTACGGCTACACGGAGTACTCGGAAACCGCTTTTCCGATCTGCTCAGCGTAAGCGCGCAACGCCGTGAGGGCCCGTTCGCGCTCCGCGTCGCCGATGCGGGTGGCCGGTCCGACGAAGGTCAGCACGCTCGGCCGGTGCCGGTCGACGTCGACCGGCACCGAACAGCACCACACGCCGTCCTCGATCTCGCCCCAGCTCTGCGCGTAGCGGTTGGCCAGCGCGAGCTTGAGGTCGTCGCGCACCTCAGCCCCGCGTTCCCGGGAGATGCGGGCGACCTGGCGTTCGCGTGCGCCGTCGGGCAGCAGGGCGAGCAGCATCCGCCCGGTCGCGCCGACGCCGAGCGGGATCGAATGCCCCGGCTGGAACGTGAACCGCATCGGGCGGTCGCATTCGACCCGGTCGCTGCACACCGCGACGTCGCCGAAGTGCTGGAACAGCAGGACGGTCTCGCCGAGTTCGCGCACCGCCTCCTCCATCACCGGTCGCGCCACCCTCGCCAGGTCGTTCGCGAGCCGGGCGGCCCGCGCGAGCGGCATGACGCGGCTGGTGACGTGGTAGCGCCCGGACCGCGACTCCTCGAGCAGCTGCAATTCCTTCAGCAGCTGCACGTAGCGGTAGGTGGTGGCGACCGGGCTGCCGATCGCCTCGGCGAGCTCCGCCACGCTGGCCTCCCAGCGCTGCTCGGTGAACGACAGCAGCAACTGGAGCACTTTCCGGGAACTGTTGGCGCCGGCCGTGCGACGGAGCCCGGGTTCAGACATCCTGAAACCCCTTCGCGTGTTCACCGAATTCAGTCACGAACGCGTCGGTAAATTACCACACGTCACGGTTTTTCCGGCCCGGCGAGAAACGGCGTCAGCAATCCGGGGACGGCGGTGTCGGCGAGCGCGAGCCCGGCGCCCTCCTCGACGTCCAGCACGCGGTAGTGCCCGCGACCGGCGGCGACCGGCGCGATGACGGTCACCAGCCCGGCCCGCCGCTGGAAGAAGGACCGGTGCACGACGATCCCGGTGAGCCGGTCGCGCCGGACGGCGACCGTCGTCCGGGCGAGCGACCCGGAACGGGTCACGAGGTATCGGCCGGTGATCGCGTGGCCGAGCGAGCGGTACCGGTCGAAGCCGACGAGGACGGCGAACGGCAGCAGCACGAGCGCGGCCTGCCACGGCCATTCCGGCAGCACCTCGAGCCGGGCCAACGCGAAAAGCGCGGCCGACAGCGCCAGCACGGAGAAGACGGCGCGGGTGATCCGGCGGGTCAGGGCCCGCCGCGAATGCCGCACGAGGGGGACGTTCGCGAAGTCCTCGCCGAGCACCTCGCCGACGATCTCCCGGGCTTTCCCGGCCGGGGCCGGCGGCAGCAGCAGGCCGCCGCCGCGGTCCGCGCCCTTGCCCTCGCGCAGTCCGGCCGCGACCGCGACGCACTTCGCGCCGCCGACCATCCGCAGCGGCAACGGTTCCTTGATCTCGACGCCGCGCAACCGGTCTTCCTCGATCGACACCGACCGCGTCGTGATCAGCCCGCGCCGGATGTGCAGCGTGCCGCCCGGTTCGCGGGTGAGCCGGAAGTTCCAGAACGACAACACGTATCCGCCGACCGACAGCACCGACACCAGCACGAGCAGCCCGGCCGCCGCGAGCACCACGGTGAGCCACACCGGCTGTTCGAGCGCACGAGCGGTCAGGTCGCGCAGCGGCCCGAAACTCGTCGGATCGAAATGCAGTTCGTGCGCGAAGTGGTAGACGGTGCCGAGGATCGCGGCGACGACCGCGAGCCCGGACAACGTGAACGGCGCGTACCGGACCCAGCGCTTGTCGACCTCGGCGACGAGCGATTCCGGCGGGTGCGCCGCTTCGGGTCCCGCCGGTTTCCGGTGCAGCAGCAAGGTCCGCAGCCGCTGGGCTTCGGCGCGGGTGACCGCGTCGAGCACCAGCTGGTCCTTGCCCGGTCCTTTTCCGTGATCGTGCCGTCCGGTACCGATTCGTACCGCCGACAGCGAGAAAAGCCGATGTTTCGGTTCCGAAAGCACGTCTACGGCACGGATTCGATCGAGCGGAATCGCGCGTTGCTTGCGCAGCAGCAACCCGGTGTGCCATTCGATCTGGGTCGCGGTGACGCGGTAGCGCGACGTGAGGCAGTGCGAAACGCCGACGCCGATCGTGACCGCGGTGGCGGCGAGCCCGATCCACTGCCAGTGGTTCCCGTGGCCGAGCACCAGCGCGCCGACGAGCACCGGCAGCGACTTCACCAGGTCGAGAAACGGACGGATCAGCAGCATCCGGCGATCGAGGCGATGCCAGGGCGCGTCGCCGGCACCCTCGGCGGCGACCGGCGGGGAAGGCGCGGTCGCGTTCACGTCGCGTCCTCGCGAACAGCCTGGGTGGTGCGGGTCAGTTCGTCGGCCAAGGCGACCGCGACGTCGCGGTCGAGCCCGGAGATGCGCAACGGCCCCGCGGCGGACGCGGTCGTGACGGTGAGCCGCGCCAGCCCGAACAGCTGCTCCAGCGGTCCGCGTTCGACGTCCACGGTCTGGATCCGCGAGATCGGCGCGATCCGCCACTCCTGCTTCAGCCAGCCGGACTGGGTGTAGACGGCCTCGCCGGTGACCTCCCAGCGGTGCACGCGGTAGCGCCACTGCGGCATGACGAGCAGGTGCAGCGGGGCCAGCACGCAGGAGAGCAGCAGCGTCACGGTGAGCCACGACGGCGGGTCGTCCGCGGTCGCGACCACCACCGCCTGCACCGCGAGCACGAGCAGCCAGCCGGCCCCGGCCGACGCCGCCCAGTGGCCGATCGCCTGGCGGCTCACCCGGTGTTCGGGCGGGCGCAGCCGCAGTTCAAGCGTGGTGGATTCCTCGGTGTTCACCTGCTCAGAGTGCCCGAACGGCGGGGGCGATGCCCACGACAAGTGTCACGATGCCCCGATCCGGGTGGGCGGCGAGTGCGGGGCGTTACTATTTTCGCCGCGCGCGGGATGGATTCGCCGCCGGGCCGCGTTGTACCGCGTACGTCCGTGCAAGCGAGCAGCAGGAGGATCCGGTGGGACTCGATCCCGAGGAACTGTACGAGGTGGACTCGGACGTCCCCGACCTGGACGGAGCGGTGCTCCTCCACTTCTTCGAGGGTTTCATGGACGCGGGCTCGGCCGGACGGCTGGTCACCGACCACCTGACCGGCGAGGTCGAGAACCGGATCGTCGCGCGGTTCGACGTCGACCGGCTCATCGACTACCGGTCGCGCCGCCCGGCGATGATCTACGCGGTCGACCACTGGGAGGAATACGAGGCCCCCGAACTGGTCGTGCGCCTGCTGCACGACGAGGACGGCATCCCGTTCCTGCTGCTGTCCGGCCCGGAGCCGGACCGCGAATGGGAGTTGTTCGCGGCCGCCGTGCGCCAGCTGGTGGAGCGCTGGGGCGTGCGGCTCACCGTGGGCTACCACGGGATTCCGATGGGAGCCCCGCACACGCGCCCGCTCGGCGTCACCGCGCACGCGACGCGCGAGCACCTGGTCGGCGAGCACCAGCCGCTGCCCAACCGGATGCAGGTCCCGGGCAGCATCGCCGCGATGCTGGAGTACCGCTTCGGCGAATGGGGCCACGACGCGATGGGCTTCGCCGCGCACGTGCCGCACTACCTGGCGCAGTCGACCTATCCGGCCGCCGCGCTGACGATCCTCGACTCGATCGGCAAGGCCACCGGCCTGCGCCTTCCCGACGGCGAACTCCGCACCGCGGCCGAGGTCGCCAAGGCGGAAATCGACCGCCAGGTCGCCGAATCCGAGGAATCCGTCGACGTGGTGCGCGCGCTGGAACGTCAGTACGACACGTTCACCGAAGCGTCCGGGCACAGCCTGCTCGCCGAATCGCAGGAACACATGCCGACCGCGGACGAACTGGGCTCGCAGTTCGAACGCTTCCTCGCCGAACAGGGCGGCGACGGCTCCGAACGCTGAGCCGAGAGGTAGGCAACGCCTGCGGATCGGACCGTCTGCCAGGCCCACCAGAGCCGGGCCGCCATGATCGCCACGCCGGACATGATGAGGGCCGCACGTTGCCGCGAGGCGGCGGGGGCGGGTGTGCTGGGTGACATCTCTGAAGAAGCTAGCTTGTCCGCGGTCGGCCGGGCACCCGGACACGCCCCTAGCGGCTTGAGTCTGACTGGCCGCTGAGGCTCCCTCGCGGACGATCGCGGCGGGACCCGGCTCAGCCCGGCCACCCCGCCAAATACTGCAGCGCCTGGCTGGTCGGCCCGAACGCGTCGCCCAGCAGCGCGTGTAGTTCGCGGTTGAACGACTCGATCACCGGCCGCAGCCGGGTGATCGTCGCCTTCCCCTCCGGCGTCAGGTCCAGGACCAGCGCCCGGTGCTGTTCCGGATGCGGCTGCCGGACGATCAGCCCCGCCTCGATCAGCCGTCCGGTCATCGCGGTGATCGCCGATTCGCGCTGGCCCAGCTCGGTGGCCAGTTCGCGCTGGGTGAGCCCGGGCTGGTCGTACACCGCGAGCAGCGCGCCGAGCTGCGCGGTCGTCACGCCGCCCGCGGCGAGGCAGCGCCGGTCGCCCTCGACGCGCAGCCGGTGTGCCGCGCTCTGCAGCAGGAAGAAGAGACGTTCGTCGGCGGCCATGCGGGGATCTTGACAGTGTTCTCTTCTCGCCGCCATCCTCACTTCACTACTGAAGTACTTCACTACTGAAGTGAGGCTGGAAAATGGACATAGACTTCGCGCGCGCCGGGCTCGCCGCGCAACCGTTCAGCGTCCTGCTCGGCGCGCGGGTCGCGGAATTCGGCGGCGGACGCGCGGTGCTGGAGCTGGACGTCCGCGACGACCTCCGCCAGCAGAACGGCTACCTGCACGGCGGTGTCCTCGCCTATGCCGCCGACAACGCCCTCACCTTCGCCGCCGGGACTGTGCTCGGCGCGCAGTTGCTCACGAGCGGCTTCTCCATCGACTACCTCGTGCCCGGCGACGGCGTGCTGCTGCGTGCGGAAGCGACGGTCGTCCAAGCGAGCCGTTCGCGGGCCACGTGCCGGTGCGACCTGTACACAGTGGACGGAGAAGGAAACCTGACGCTATGCGCGGCCGCACAAGGATCCGCGGTGGTCCGGCGGTCGGCTACTCCCGGGTAAACCGGGTCGTGCGCAGCGGGGTCCGGTGGTCGGCTATCGTCCCGGAATGAACCAGGAAAGCCAAGATCGGCTGACGACAAGGACTTTGGGCCCTGCGCTGCGCCGGAAGGCCGGCCTGGTGCTGCGCCGGGCCGCGGCCCGCCTGCACGATCCGCACGCCGGCCAGCTCGCCGAACTGCGCGCGGAACTGGAGCGGACGCGCGAGGAGCTGCGGTCCGAGATCGTCCGGCAGGGCGACCGGCTGCTGGACCGCGTGGTCGAGTTCGAGATCCGCAGCCGCCGCGACATCGTGTACGCCGGCGACCAGGACGCGGCGCTGGAGAGCAACGTCTTCGCGCGCGAAAACCTGGTCGGGGCACAGCATTTCGGCAGCCCGACGGAAACGCTGGAGTACGCGCTTTCCCTCGCGCCGACCGGCGGGATGGCGCTGGAGTTCGGCGTCGCGACCGGCAACACCCTGCGCACCATCACCGCCGCGCGCAAGGCGGTCGAGGTGTACGGCTTCGATTCGTTCGACGGCCTGCCCGAGGCGTGGCTCAACGGCATGCCCGCCGGCGCTTTCGCCCGCGACGACCTGCCCGACGTGCCGGGGGCCGAACTGGTCGTCGGCCTGTTCTCCGACACCCTGCCGGGATTCCTCGAAAAGCACTCCGGCCCGGTCGATTTCGTGCACGTCGACGGGGATCTCTACAGCTCCGCGAAGACCGTGCTGGACAACGTCGGCCCGCGGCTGCGCCCCGGCAGCATCGTGCACTTCGACGAGTTCTTCAACTTCCCCGGCTGGAAACGGCACGAGTACCGGGCGTGGATCGAGCACGTCGAGAAGACCGGCGTCGAGTTCACGTACGAGGCTTACACATACAACGACAACCAGGTCACCGTGCGGATCACCGGCGGCCCGGGGCTCATGGACTGAAGCAGCCGTGCTCGTTGAGCGGCCCGATCGCGGGGAGGATCAGGCCGCACAGGTAGCCGTCGATCCACCGGCCGTTGCCGGTGAGATTCGCGGCCATGCGGACGAGCGGAGCCAGCTTCCGGATTCCTTCGGCGAGCGACGCGCGATTGCGTTCGAGCAGCGCGGTGAGCCGGTCGAGCTGGGCGAGCACCGGGCCGAGTTCGCGGTCGTTGTCGGCGACGAGCCCGGACACCTCGGCGCCCAACCGGCGGGCTCCGTCGAGCAGCGACTGAATGGCTGATTCGCGTTGCCGCACCTCGTCCAGCAGCAGGTTGCCGTCGGTGAGCAGCCGGGTCAGCTCGGCGTCGCGGTCGGCGAGCGTGGCGGAAACCGTGCGCGTCTGAGCCAAAAGGTGAGCTAGTTTCGCGTCGCGGGCGGAGAGGGAATCGGACAGTCGCGACAGCCCGGTCAGCGTCACGCGGACGTCGGCCGGGGTGCGCGCGAACGTGTCGGAAATGGCGCGGAAGCTCTGCGCCAACCGGGTGGTGTCGATCGCGTCGACGGTCGTGGCCAGCTGCTGGAACGCGGGCAGCACGTCATACGGAACCGTGGTCCGCTCGCGCGGGATCGGCGTGTCCGGGTCCAGCGATCCGACGCCGACCGGGTCGAGCGCGAGATACTTCTGGCCCAGCACCGTTTTGATCCGGATCGACGCGGATGTCCGGTCCCCGAGCCACGCCCCCGCCACCCGGAACGACACCCGCACGGACGCGCCGTCGAGCGAAACCTGCGACACCCGGCCGACTTTCACCCCGGCGATCCGGACGTCATTGCCGGTCTGCAGTCCGGCGGCTTCGCTGAACTCGGCGGCATACGCGGTGCCGTCGCCGATGATCGGCAGATTCGGCGCCTGAAGCGCGGCGAGGAAGCCGAGGGCGAGCACAGTCAGCCCGACGAGAGCGGTGCGCACGGGGCGCCGGTCGGGATGCACAGCGTGGATAGTGGCTCGCCCGGGCGGGTGAGGCCACTCCTGCCACCCGAATGGGCGCTTCCTTCTTGTGTCCACTTAGGACGCTGGGCTCCTCGCCCTGCACACGCCCCGTTTCCCGGCTTCGCGCCGGAGGCGCGCGTCGTGTGCCATTCTGGCCTGGCTGGCCGACGTGACCGGAGTCATCGGAACATCCGGTGCGGCTCGGCCGTTGAAGCGGTGTGGAGCGAGCGCGGAAAACCCGCGCCCACGCCAATCGGGGAGGAGCCACCATGCGAGACCTGACCACCGGATTGCACCCGGCGCCGGACCTCGTGGACGACACCGACGCGGCCCGGCAGGAGGAACGCCGCCGCAAGGCCGCGCTGGCCGTCGCGTCCCGGGCCAAGGACGCGCAGGAATGCGCCCTGCTGCTGGACATGCTGGGGCTGCACGCCCCGGGCGGCAGCCGGACCGAGGTCGCCTGAGGCGTTTCGGTTCCGTCGGGGTTCGGAGCGTCCTGAGGTTTCGGATTCCGGGGTTCCGGGGTTTCGGGGAAGAACAGACCGCGACCGGTGCGGGCCGGTCGCGGGTTTTCGCTTGTGCACCAGCCTGGTCCTGGGGAGGACTGGGCTGGTCGCCGAGCGCTGCTACGCCCGGGCGGCGGGGTGAACCGGTCGGTGAGAGGTTTCGGCGCGCGCGGGCGGGGTAACCCGCCCGGACTCTGGTCAGAGGCGACGGCGGACTGACCGAGCGGAACAGCCTGCCCGGCAACGGACCGGCAGGCCCAGCAGCAGGTGCGGCAGCTCGGCGACGAACCCGGCAGCCCTGCGGACGACGTCTGGCTGGCGACGAACGAAGCTGCTCGGCGGCGGACGCGCGAGCCTGGCAATGAACGCGGCAGCCCGGCCGCAGACACGCTTGCCCAGCGACGGACGCGCGAATCCGACAACGGACCGCCAACTCGGCGACGGCCGCGCCTGCCGGGCAACGAACCCGGCAGCCCGGCGACGGACGTGCCAACTCGGCGACAGACGCGCCTGCCCGGGAGTGGACCGCGTTAGCCCGGAAACCGAAGTGGCAGCTCGGCGACTGACGCGCCCGCCCGGGAGTGGACCGCGCTAGCCCGGCGACGGACGCGCCAACTCGGCGACAGACGCGCCTGCCCGGGAGTGGATCGCGTTAGCCCGGAAACGGGCGTGGCAGCTCGGCGACAGGCGCGCCTGCCCGGGAGTGGATCGCGTTAGCCCGGAAACGGGCGTGGCAGCTCGGCGACAGGCGCGCCTGCCCGGGAGTGGATCGCGTTAGCCCGGAAACCGAAGTGGCCACTCGGCGACAACGAGCTTGCCCCGGCGGGCAGAAGCGCCAACCCGGCGGCAAACATGGCAGCCCCGCGGCGGAGGCGCGAGCCCGGCGCGTTGGTCATCCGTGTCTGGGCAAATCCAAGCCAGCGCCGCAAAACTTCTTCACATTGCCCGAGCCGTCACGCCTCGGATGCCCGCCTGGGTTGTCGCGCCCTGTCTCTCCACGCCTCGACCCACCGCTCCCGATTGCTCCGAACGGGTGAAATGGCGGACGGAAAACACACTCGAGATCCCCACTCCTCAAGGCAGCCGGGGTCGCGCACCGCCCGGAGGCCCGCTCGGCTTGCGCTGGACAAGCCCTTGGCATGAAAGCGATTCGCAACCGCCGCCCCGGTCTGCAGCCGACTGTCCACTGGGGTCAGTCGTCCGGAGCGATGCGGATTCCGCAGCAACTCACCTCCTCTGTATCGGCAACCCACCCCGAGCCGCGAAACCAATGCGGAAACCGGCCCGCGTCGAAAACTCCCGCCCGCGCCGTCGAGGTCCCCGATTCCTGAGGCGCAGCAAGAATTCCCGGACTTGCGCGGTCGGGTACTGTCGATGCCCCTGGGTGATATTTTGCTCCGAACGGCTGAGTGTCGCCGATGTATCTGTCACCCTGGTGGAGCATCCTGTACCGGGTGGTGACCTGGGTCGGGACCGGGCACAGGGGAGGAAACGCTGTGCAGTACCTGCGGGAAGACGAATACCTCATTCGGCAGCAGCGAGCGCTGGCGGAAATGGTGCGCCGGGGACGGCGGAAGCGCAGTTTTCAGCTGGCGGAACATCTGGCGGCGGAGGGCGGGGTGCGCCGGTCGGACGTCCTCGCCGTGACGGCGCTTTTCCTTGCCTGCCAGGCGGTTCAGCGGGGCGACGCGGCCGCCGTGCAAAGGTTTTCGAGCGCGTTTCGCAGTTGTGAGCGAAGCAGCATGGATCTCGCCCGGCAGCTCATGCGATTGGAAGCGGGCCGGGAACAGGGATGGCTTCCGCGCGCGCATTACGACGAGCTTTTTTCCTACGCTTGGCGAGAAAACCGGCCCGACATTCTGGTCAAAGCCTCGCTGATTCAGCCGCGCGATGTTCCGGCGGCCGGATGGTGGGCCGAGATGGAGCGGAATCTCAGCCTGTTATCGGTCTGAACCGCCGCGTTCACGGCCAGTCGATCCGGGCGAACAGGCCGCGCAATTTCGCGCCGCGGGTCTCGTTCGTGGCGCTGATCCACGCGATCCGGCCCAGCAGGTGCGCGCGGAAATCCGGGTGCCCGGCACGGTTCTGCTCAGCCGGGCCGGTGCGGGCGCAGTTGTACAGCACGGCTCGCAGTTCGTCGTACTCGGCACGGGCGACGGCGGGCGCGGCGTTCACCACCAAACCCGCGACGCGTTGCTGCCGGTAGGCCGGTTTCACCGACGTCTTGTCGTCGCGCAGGCGGAAGCCCTCGTCGGTCACGATCCGCCGGACGCCCGGCAGCAGGCGGTGCAGCGGCAGGCTCGCGTCGCCGGAAAAGGCCAGATCGTCGGCGTAGCGGGTGTAGTTCGCGCCCAGCACGGCGGCGAGTCCGGAGAGCCTGCGGTCCAGGTGGTGGGTGACGGCGTTGGCCACCGAGGGCGACGACGGGGCGCCCTGCGGCAGGTGCGTGCCGGCGAGGTGGTTCAGCATCCTTGATCGCGCGGGCGCGGAGCGCAGGACGTCGACCGGGGTGCGGGTCGTGAGGATTCCGGCGAGAGCGGCCGCGACCGCCCTCGGGTAACCGGCCAGATCGAGCAGCGCCCGCACCCGGGACGCGGCGACCGTCGGGAAGAAGCCGGCCAGATCCAGCCGCACCACCAGGTCCTGCCCGGCGTGCGGGCGGGCGCAGGTGTGGATCGAGCGGCCGCGGCGGAAACCGTGCGCGGCCTCGTGGACCGGCAGCGCGTCGAGCACGTGCCTGCGGACCCGGCGCTGTACCTCGGCCAGCCGGGGCTTCGGGCGCTCGATCAGCCGCGCGCCGCCGGTGGACGTCGGGATCCAGCGGTAGCTGTAATGCCGCAGCACCGGGCGGGATCGCCGGTGCCAGCCGCCTTCGTCGGCGAACCAGGACAATTCGCCGGGCGTGAGGTCGAGGGCGGCGGCGCATTCGTCGAACGTGGTCCACCGGGCGACTGGCCAGCGCCACACCGGCATCGGTCCGAGGAGCCCGATCGGTTCGAGGAGCGACGCGGAGGCGACTCGTTCTCCGTTCATCCGCGCTGTCTCGCACGCGGAGCGTGCCGCCGCTGCGCGGGGCGCTGTGGGTACGTGTCGTGCTGCTCCCCGGGGTTGCCCCGGAGTGGGTGGTGCTCCACCGGCTCACCTCCGCGTCGCTGGCACCCACCCTAGTCATGATCACCGACAAAACCGGCGCTCGGGGAAAACCCCTGGTGACCGAGCACACTATTGACCTGAAGCCTTGTCTATAGCAACTTTTGCACTATGCAAGGTTTGCCGGACGACGTGGCCGGCCTCGAGCGGCTGACTCGCGTGCTCGTGGCCGTGGCCTGGGACAGCGCGCACGCCGCCCCGCGCGGCGTGACCTTCCCGCAGGTGCGATTGCTGGTGGTGCTCGACAGCCTTGGCCGCGTGCCGTGTTCGCGGCTCGCCGAGGCGATGGGCGTGAACGCGTCGTCGGTCACGCGGCTGGCCGACAAGCTCGAGGCGCACGGGTACGTCGTGCGCGGCGAGGACGAGCACCGCCGCACCGTCGTGACGATCGAGGTCACCGCTGCCGGGCGCGAGGTCGTCGCGGGGGTCGTCGGACGGCGGCAGCGCGCGCTGTCCGAGCTGCTGGCGGCAGTGCCGGCGGCGCGGAACGAGGCGGTCGCGACGGCGGTCCGGGACCTGGTCGCGGCGGCGGAATCGGCACCGGGCGTACCCACGGCGGGGCCCGGCCGGCTGTGAAGGGTCCGGCGCGGGCCGCGCACCTCGGCGACTTCGCAGTCACTCCGCGGATGCTGTTGATCACCGCGATCGCGCTGCCGGTGGGCGGCGCGGCAGCGGTGGCGGCGTTCGCGTTGCTCAAGCTCATCGGCTTGATCACCAACTTGGTCTTCTACCAACGGATCGTCACCGATCTCGTCGCGCCGGGCGCGCAACACCATCCGTGGTGGCTCGTGCTGCTCGCGCCGGTCGTCGGCGGGCTCGTGATCGGCCTGATGGCGCGCTACGGCTCGGAGAAGATCCGCGGCCACGGCATGCCGGAGGCGATCGAGGCGATCCTCACCGGCGGCAGCCGGGTGGCCCCGCGCGTCGCGGTGCTGAAACCGGTCTCGGCGGCGGTCAGCATCGGCACCGGCGGCCCGTTCGGCGCCGAAGGGCCGATCATCATGACCGGCGGCGCGGTCGGTTCGATCCTCGCGCAGCTGCTGAAACTGTCCGCGGACGAACGCAAGACGCTGCTGGTCGCCGGTGCCGCGGGCGGGATGGCGGCGACGTTCAACGCGCCGCTCGCGTCCGTCCTGCTGGCGGTCGAACTGCTGCTCTTCGAATGGCGGCCGCGCAGCCTCGTGCCGGTGGCCGCCGCGGTGTCGGTCGCGACGGTGTGCCGCGGGTTCCTGCTGGGCGCCGGACCGGTTTTCGGGGTCCCGTTCAGCGGGGCCAACCCCGGCCCGGTCGCGGACGGTCTCGCGCTCGTCCCCGGCCTGACCGGCGGGGTGCTGGCGATCGGCGCGACCGCGCTCGTCTACTTCGCCGAGGATCTTTTCGGGCGGTTGCCCGTGCACTGGATGTGGTGGCCCGCGATCGGCGGCCTCGTGATCGGGGTCGGCGGCCTGCTCGAACCGCACGCGCTCGGGGTCGGCTACGACGTGATCGACACGCTGCTCACCGGGCACGCGACCGCGTCGCTGATCGTCGGGATCCTGGTCGTGAAGACGCTGATCTGGGCGCTGTCCCTGGGTTCCGGGACTTCGGGCGGCGTACTGGCCCCGGTGTTCATGATCGGTGCCGCGCTGGGTGCCGCGGAGGGCGGTTTGCTGCCGCAGGTCGCACCGGGATTCTGGGCGACGTGCGGGCTGGCCGCGGTGGTCGGCGGCGTGATGCGGTCGCCGCTCACCGGCATTGTGTTCACTTTGGAGCTGACTCACGCGTGGAGTTATCTGCTGCCACTCGTCGTCGCGTCGTTCTCGGCG
Source organism: Amycolatopsis sp. AA4 (assembly GCF_002796545.1). Classification (GTDB taxonomy): domain Bacteria; phylum Actinomycetota; class Actinomycetes; order Mycobacteriales; family Pseudonocardiaceae; genus Amycolatopsis. The sequence goes on along the minus strand of NZ_CP024894.1, from coordinate 6,901,406 downwards.
TATGCGCTCTCTGTCTTGCTGCTCAAGCGTTCCGTGCTCACGGAGAAGATCGCGCGGCGACGTCTGCACCTCACTCGCGAGTACACGACTGATCCACTTGAGACGTTCTTCGTGCATGAAGTGATGACGCACCAACCGGATGTGCAGATGTCGGCCGATGTCGTCGTGTACGCGGACGACACCCTGCGCGACGTCGCGAACGAATTGGCGCTCGGGCACACGACGCAAGCGCTGGTGGTCGACCGGCACGATCCGTCGCGGGTGCTCGGCAAGGTGACGCTGGCGCAACTGCTGCACGCCCGGCGGCGGGACCTGCACGAGGAGCATCACCGGGAACGCTTGCTGGGCCGGTCGGTCAGCGCTTGAGCCGCTGTTTGTCCACTTTGCCCACTGGCGTCAGCGGCAACTCGCCACGGAACTCCACAGTGGACGGTACGAAATGCTCGCCGCCGAGTTCTTCGCGGACTTGGCCGCGGAGTTCGTCAGCGGTGGCATTTTCGGCGACCACCACTGCGTGCAGGAGGGTTCCGTCTGGTCCCTTCGCGGGGACTACCGCGGCGGCCTTCACCTTGGGATGACTGAGAAGTGCGTGCTCCACTGTGGTCGAGGAGACCTTCGTGCCGTGCTCGCCGGTGACGATGACGTCGTCGATCCGGTCCTCCAGATAGAGGTAACCGTCCTCGTCGAAGCGGCCGAGGTCGCCGGTGCGCAGCCAGCCGTCGCCGATCGGCGGCTGCCCATGGTAACCGTCCATCATGGACAGTCCGCGGACGAGGACCTCGCCGTCTTCGACCCGGGCTTCCATGCCGGGCACGATGCGTCCGACCGAGCCGAGAAGTTCCGGCCGGGCGAGGACTTCTTCCGCGGAGATGCTGGCGATCATCGGAGCTTCGGTGAGCCCGTACCCCTGTCCGACGACCGGCCCGAACACCTTCAGTGCCTCGGCCAGCCGACGAGGCGGCAGTGGCGCGGCGCCGAGCGAGAGCTGCTGCACGCTTGATACGTCCGTAGTGGACAGACGCGGATGGTCTAGTACCGCGGCGAGCCGGGGCGGGGTAAGGGAAAACGTCGTGATGCGATGCCGCTCCACATCGGCAAGCAGCTTCTCGGCGTTGAACTCTCGGTGCAGCACTACGGTATTGCCGCAGCAAAGCGCGCCCAGCACCGCAGCGTTGCCGGTCATGTGCGTGAGCGGTGCGGTGACCAGCGCGGTTTTGGTGCCGTCCGGTTGGAAAATATGCGCCACGCCGTCGTAAATCCCGCTGTGCCGAATCAGTTTCGGAGCGCCCGTGGTGCCGCCGCTGGGGAAGATCGCCGTGACGCTGTCCGGCAAATTGTCGGGATTGGACGGATGCGCGGCCGCGAGCGTGTCGAGTTCGGCGTCGGTGAGCAACGTCGCCCCGGTGGCCGTGAGCGCCGCCGCCCGCGCCGGACGACTCGCGGACGCCGCGATCAGCACGACTTCCAGCCCTCGCAGCTGCGCGGCAAGCTGGGTGAGCACCACTTCCGGCCGGTTGGCCGCGTCAATCGCCACCGTGCCGCGCACCCCGGCGAGTCCACCGTACAGTCGCGACAGCAGGTCTGCCGCCGCCCGGTAGGTCATGGTGGTGTCGTCGTGGTGGAACAGCACGGTGTCGCCGCCGTCGTGGAGTGCGGAAAGGACGCGGGACAGGAAAAAGCTCACGCGGCACACCGTAGTCGTGTGTTGGCCGAGAACGGCGATCGCGGCTAGGTTCGCTGGTATGACCGCTCCGCCCGCGATCGACGCGGACCCGAGAAGCTGGCCTCGCGCCTTCGCCGACCTGCGGGCCGGGCTGCGTGCCCGGGAACTGTGGGCGTTGCTCGCGTGGCAGGACATCAAGCAGCGCTACCGGCGTTCGTCGCTGGGGCCGTTGTGGATCACCGTCGGGATGGCGGTCACCGCGCTCGCGCTGGGCGTGGTGAACTCCGCGTTGTTCGGTACTTCCATCTCGACCCTGCTGCCGAGCATCACCACCGGGCTCATCCTGTGGAACTTCATGAACGGCTGCATCGTCGAGGGCTCGGAAACGTTCATCGCGAACGAGGGAATGATCAAACAGCTGCCGGCTCCGGTATCGGTCTACGCGCTGCGCACGGTGTGGCGGCAGGCGTTGTACCTGGCGCACAACCTCGTCGTGTACGTGCTCGTGCTGGCGATTTTCTTCGGCAAGCTCTCGCATCCGTACCGGTTGGTGGACAAGGAATACGCGCTGGTGCACCCCGGCCTCGGCTGGGGAATGCTGCTCGCGGTGCCCGCGCTGATGCTGGTGCTGCTGAACGGTGCGTGGGTAGTCCTGTTGTTCGGTGTGGTGTCCACGCGGTTCCGGGACATTCCGCCGGTCATCCAGAGCTTTATCACGATGCTTTTCTACGCGACGCCGATCATGTGGTCGATGGATCAGGTGCGCGCGATGAACCAGAATTCGCACGAGGGTTTCGGTTCCGTCGCGGTTAATTTGCTGCAGCTCAATCCGGTGTACCATTTTGTCGAGATTGTGCGCGCACCGCTGGTCGGGCAGCAGCAGAGCTGGACGCATTGGCTGGTGGCCGGAGCGGTGACCGTGGTCGGCTGGTCGCTGGCGATGCTCGTGCTGCGGAATTACCGGGCTCGGGTCGCTTACTGGGTCTGATGTCCACTTTGGACTCCTGGGTCCGCTTCCCGGTGCGCCCGGCCGGTCGCAGCCTTTCCCGATGTCGTCAGACGCGCACACCCGCCCGCCGGGGGTTAGCGTGGACATACGGCTAGCGAACGGAGGTCGCATGAAGCGTCGGAAGGCATTGCTCGCCCTGGCCGTGACGGTGCTCGCGGCGAGCACGGTCGCCGCCACCCCCGCCGGACTCACCCCGCGGCAACTGGCCGGACAACGGGTGATCTACTCCTACCCCGGCCTGACCCCGCCCGCCTCGCTGCTGCAACGAATCCGCGCCGGAGAGGCGGCGGGCGTGATCTTCTTCGGCGAGAACATCTCGAGCTCGCAACAGATTACCGCCGCAATCCGACAATTACGCGACGCGAACGCGCAAAGTCCGGTGCACCGCCCGTTGCTGCTGATGACCGACCAGGAGGGCGGCAAGGTCCGCCGCTTGCCCGGTGAGCCAGTTTTGTCGGAAAAGCAGATCGCCCAGTCCGCTGATCCTTCCGGTGCAGCCAAAGCCGCTGGCACCGGCGCTGGCCAGAACCTCGCCGGGGTAGGCATGAACGTCAACCTCGCGCCGGTCCTGGATGTCTACCGCCAACCGGGCAATTTCATCGACAAATACGGTCGCTCCTACAGCCAGGACCCCCAGGTGGCGGGCGCACTGGGCCGAGATTTCGTGACGGCCCAGCAGTCGACCGGCGTCGCCGCGACAGCCAAGCACTTCCCCGGCCTGGGCGCCGTGCCCGCCGGAAGCAACACCGACGTCGGGCCGGTGACCCTGAACGTGCCCCTCCCTGAACTGCGCGCGAAAGACGAGGCTCCCTATCACCCCGTGGTCGATGCTGGCGTGAAGCTGGTGATGCTCTCGTGGGCTGTTTATCCCGCGCTAGACCCCTCTTCTCCCACCGGACTCTCGCCAGCGGCTGTGCAGGAACTCCGAAACGGCACGAAGTTCGCCGGAGTAACCGTGACGGACGCTCTGGAGGCCGGTGCGCTGAATTCCTACGGCGGACCGGGAAACCGCGCGGTGCTGGCAGCGAAGGCGGGGATGGATCTGATCCTGGCCTCGGCCCGAGACGTGAGCCAGGGCGATGCTGCCGCGTCCGCGCTGGCCTCGGGATTGTCGAACGGAACCTTGCCGAGCGGAGACTTCACCGCTGCGGTGGACCGGGTGTCGGCGCTGCGGGATGGGCTGAAGTAGGCCCGTTGTCGGCGGGGTTTCGGTGCTTTGGTGGTTCCGGCATTCGGCCGCTGCTGTCTTCAGCCGCGTCGGTGAAGCCGTGCTGTCTTTCCCGGGGCAAGCGAAGCCCGCTGTGCTTCACCTTGTCAGTGATGTCCTGCTGTGCTTACTGGCGTCAGTGAAGCCGTGCTGTTTTTCCGGCGTCGGTGGAGCGTGCTGTGCTTCCCGTTGTCGGTGAGGTTCGGCTGTCGTTCCCTGTGTCGGCGAAGCAGTGCTGTTCTTCCCGGTGTCAGCGGAGCGTGCTGTGCTTTCCTTCGTCGGTGAGGTTCTGCTGTCGTTCCCTACGTCAGCGAAGCCGTGCAGCCTTTCCCGGGGTCAATGAAGCCTTGCTGTACTTCCCCGCGCCAGTGGAGTGAGTCCCGCCGTCACGCGAATCCTGCTAGCGTCGATGAAGTTGGACCCGCTCGGCACCCGACCCGACTCCCGCGACGATCCAGCAAACAACCCCCCGTTCCGGTGACACCCGGCGGTGTGGACATCGCGCTGTCCCCGGGCTGAACGGGCACCCTTGCGTGCGACCCACCCACGACGGGAGGACGAATGCAAGCTTGGTGGCTCCTGGTGGCCGTCGCCGCGGTGTTCGTGGTGCTGGCCGTGGTGTTCCTGCGCCGCGCCGCCCGGCGTCGCTCTGCCGTTCCGCCCCCGAACGCTCCTCCGCCCTCCCCGCCGGACGCCTCGACCCGCCGCTGGGTCTCGCCCTCGGACGACCTCCCCCGCCGCGCCCGCCACCGCCTGGACGAGGCACACCCCCTGGCCCGCTACCCAGTCGCCCGACAACGCCCGACGCGACATCCACGACCGTCGTCAAGGCAGAATTCCGCCCCGGAGCGCCGAGACTCGTAGTCGGGCCACGCGCCACCGGGCAACCCCTTCCCGGACGAGCTGCCAGGCACCTATCCGGCCGCGACTCATTCAGTTCACCCCTGTGGGCGAACGCCGAGCCCCGGTTTTTGTCGGTGCCCGCTGAGATGCTTCCGGCATGGTGCTTCTCATCGACGTCCAGAACAACCTGCCGCTCCCACCCGCTCCAGTCCCCGATGCCATCGAGCCGACAGCGATTGCCAAACGGATAAGCCTCCGTGAAGGCGATCGATTTCATCGCTGAATCGCAGCGAAAACAGGTGTTGGACTGGGAGGTCAACGCGAGCCAATACTCAGCACATGACGTCTGTGCCTGGCGATTCCGCCGAGAATTCCGCCCAAAGCGACGACGGACCCCTCGGCGGTGACGTGTCGGCGGACCGGTCCGCCGACACCGGAACTGGCCGGGGCGCTGGGGGATGTCCGGACGTTCGCGCCATCACACCAGACGGCGTTGCCCTTGGAGCGGTGAACGATGACCCAGCGGAGAGCGCCAACCGGGCGACGAACCCCGAGTTAGTAGTCGGCGGAGGCCAGGCAGCAAGCGGCGACCCGGCGGTGAGCGCCGAGTTGGCGACCGAGTCCGACCAGGTGACGAGCGTTGAGCCCTTGGCAAGCGCCGAGTGGTCGGCCAGCGTCAATCTGATGGCCAATGTCAACGAGCCGTCTAACGCCTGCCAGCACGTCGGTCGCAACGAGCGGTCTGGTGTCGGTCGGCGGGCCGGTGTGGTCGGGCGGTTTGGTGCGGATCAGCGGGTCGGTCGCAGTGAGCGGTCTGGTGTCGATCGGCGGGCCGGTGTGGTCGGGCGGTTTGGTGCGGATCAGCGGGTCGGTCGCAGTGAGCGGTCTGGTGTCGATCGGCGGGCCGGTGTGGTCGGGCGGTTTGGTGCGGATCAGCAGGTCGGTCGCGGCGAGCGGTTTGGTGTCGATCAGCGGGCTGTTGCCAACCCGTCGACCCGCGGCAAGCCCGTGACCGAGGTCGACCCGACGGCCTACGCCCAGTGCGCGGCGAGCATCGGCCAGCCAGCCGAGGTCGAGCCGGTCGACGGGGAGACCCGGGATGTGGTCCGGTTGTTGCGGCGGTTCGGCGGGCGGGCGTTCGCGTTGGCGTTCGTCGCCGGGATCACCGGGCTGACGACTCTCGCGTTGGTCTTGGGGCTGGCCGGGTTCGCGTTGGTGCTCGTGCCGGTGCGCGGGGTCAGGCGAGGAGGTGGGCCAGCAGCGCGCGTGCCGCCGGGTTGGTGAGGTTTGCGGAGCGGCCGGTCAGGTAGATCGTGCGGGCCAGCGTCGGCTGGGTGAGGTGGGCGAACGGCAGTCCGGACCGGGCGGCGACTTGTTCCGGGACCACGGTGACGCCTAGGCCTGCCGCGACCAGGTCGACCAGCAGGGGGACGTTTGTCGCCTCGCAGACCTGGTCCCGGCGGATTCCGGCCTCGGCGAAGGCGCGGTCGACCAGCGCTTGCAGGCCGCTGCCGGTGAAATCGACGAAAGGCTCGCCGTCCAGCTCCGCGAACCTGACTCGGCGGCGGGGCGACAGGCGGTGTCCGGGGTGGGTGAGCAGGACGAGGTTTTGCTGCCAGCTGGCGAACTCGGCCAGCTCGTCCGGCAGCGGACCGCCCACATAGGACAGATCCAGTTCGCCGTCGGACACCGCGGCGGTCAGTCCGGGGATGGTGCCTTCGCGGACGCGCAACCGGATTCCCGGGTAACGGGCACGGAATTCGCCGAGTTTCGCGGGCAGGTCGATGACGGTCAGGGTCTGAATGGTCCCGATCGACACCCGCCCGCGCGCGAGGCCGGTCACCGCGGCTACCTCGCCTCGGGCGGAGTCGACGTCCGTGGCGATTTGGCGGGCCAGCGGCAGCAGCGCCTCGCCCGCGGGGGTGAGGGTCACACGACGGGTGGTGCGGTCGAACAGCTCCGCGCCCAGGTCGGCTTCGAGCTTCCGGATGGACGCGCTGAGGGCGGACTGCACGACATGCACGTCCTGGGCGGCACGAGTGAAGTTGCCGTGCCGGACTACGGCGAGGAAGTGTTCGACCTGCCTCAGTTCCATCGGCTTCGCCTCCGTCTCGCCACCAGGGGAGTGGCTCGGTGAACGTACCGCGCAGGACGACCTAGGCGGCGGCGGTGATCATCGCAGCGGCGGTCGACGGCGAGTGGGGCAATTCGAACCGGCGCGTCGGTGGGAGGCAGTCGGTTACAGGCCCGGAGGTGACGGAAGGGCGTCCAGAGGCGGCACCGAAAGGGGGCTCCCGCAAAGTTGCCCGGGAGCCCCCAAAAACCTACTGCGCCGTATAACCCCCATCGACCATGATCTCCACCCCGGTCACGTAAGACGACTCCGCGGAAGCCAGGAACAAGATCACGTCCGCGACCTCCTGCACCTCCCCGGTCCGCCCCATCGGCACGCCCTCGACCTGCTTCGCCCGCCACACCGGATCGGTCGAGCCGCGCGACGTCCGCATCGGCGGCAGCAAGCCCGGCGCGACCGCGTTCACCCGGATGCCCTCGCCGGCGTAGTGGACGGACGCGGTGGTCGTCATCGCCTTGATCGCGCCCTTCGAAGCCGCGTATCCCAGGTGCACGCCGATCTGCCCGATGGACGCCGAGATCGACGTCAGGTTCACGATCGACCCGCCGCCGCGGCCGGACATCGCCGCGGCGCCGTGTTTGATGCCCAGGAACACTCCGCGCGCGTTGACCTGCAGCAGGCGGTCGTAGAACGCCGTACTGGTCAGGTCGGGGTCGAAGGTGCCGCTGATCCCGGCGTTGTTGACGAGCACGTCGAGCCGTCCGTGCCGGTCCAGGACGTCGGCCAGCGCGGACGTCCAGGAGGATTCGTCGGTGACGTCCAGGCGGCGGTATTCGGCCTGGCCGCCGTCGGCGCGGATTTCCTCGGCCACGGCGGTGCCGTCGGCGTCTTCGACGTCGGTGACCACGACTGTCGCGCCTTCGCGGGCGAAGGTGAGCGCGGCTGCCCGGCCCATTCCGCTCGACGCGCCGGTGATCAGGGCGATCTTGTCCGCCAATCGCATGTGGGGTGCCTTTCGCTGGGTGGGGACCCCAGTCTGACGGCGGCCGGGCGGGAGGCCGGATCAGGCCAGTTCCGCCGAGACGACCGACGTCAGCGCACGCAGCGCGTCCAGCAGAGCCTCCAGCGCGTCCGGGCTGACCAGGACCGTGCTGACCATGCTGCTTTCCCGGACTCCCTCGCGGACGTCGACGGACAGCTCGTGGATCAGCTTCCCGTGCTGGGTGAGCGTCGCGACCAAGCCGGGGATCTGGTCGATGCCGCCGACGAAGTACGTCGCGATCCGGCGGCGGACCAGCATGGCGGGCGCGGAGGTGTACGGGGCGGAGGAAAAGGTGCTCAAGGACATGACGTTCTCCGGGAGAAAGAGCTGGCGGGAAAGAGCGGGGCCAGGTCCCGAAGCAAAAACCGTACGCCGGCATCGCGCGCCGGCAGCCTGGTTCAGCCGGCGCGCCGGGTTACGAGTCGCTCGGACGTCATGAGGCGCAGCACGGCGACAGGCTAACACGGCGCCGCGCGAAGGCAAAGGAATCCACAATGGACCCGGGGCTCAGCCGGGTTCGTTCCAGGGCAGCCGCTTGCGCAGCAAAGTGGCCGCACGCAGGGCGACTTCCACTTCCAGCCGGTGTTCGGCGAGCGGGCGTCCGCACAGTTCCTCGGCCTTGCGGACGCGGTAGTGGACGGTGTTCTTGTGCAGGTGCAGCCGGGCCGCGGCGTGCGTGTAGCTGCCGTCGGTGTCGAGGAAGACCCGGAGCGTCTCGCGCAGTTGCTCGGTGCCGGGGTCGTCCGCGACGAGGTCTCCGAGGACCCGCGCGATCCAGCGGTACACGTCGTCGGACTGTTCGGTGAGCAGGGCGGCGATCGCGACGTCGTCGAACAGCACCACGTGCTGGCTCTGGTCCTCGTTGGTTTCCGCGACCGCCCGCGCCCGCACCGCCTCGCGCAGGGAGCCGCGGAAGCCGGACAGGCCGTAGCCCGGGGCGCCCAGCGCCAGGCGCAGGCCGCCGCCGATGTCGGTCACACCGGAGCGGAGACGTTCGACGTCGGCACGGTCCGCGCTGACGGTCCAGCTCCACAGCGTGCGGTCGTCCGCCAGCATGGTGAGTGCGGGACCTCGTCCGCACACCTCCTGGAGCAGCCGGGCCGCGGCCTGCAGTTCGCCCGCGCCCTCGGCGGGCAGCCACGCGACGGCCGCGCGGTGCCACTGCCGCATCGGGAAGGCGAGCAGCTGCTGCGCGGCGTCCTCGGTCAGCGTGTCCGAATCGAGCACCAGCCGGATCTGCGCCGCCCGCGCGGCCCCGGTACGGCTGCTCCAGCGGCGGCGTTCGGTCTCGAAGATGTCGATCAGACCCTCGATGACCTGGTCGATGTAGCGGTTGGTGCGCCGCGACAGTTCGGCGAGGACGCCGAGCGCCAGGCGGGTGTCGATGTTCGGCTGCCGTTCCAGCGCCTCGATCGCCCACTGCTCGAACCGGTGCTCGCCGAGCCGGTACGCGCGCAGCAGGGCTTCCAGCGACAGCTCGTGCTGGGCGAACCGGCGCGCGTACTCGGCCGCGGCGGGCGGGACGGTGATCCGGTCGAGCGGGATGGAATGCGACAGCATGTCGAGGATCGCGACCAGGTTCGCCGACGTGCTCGCGATCATGAGCTTGCGGACCGTCTCGTCGTGCCGGAACTCCGGGATCATCTCGACGAACCAGTCGGTGAGCTCGGTGGTGCGGGCGGCCAGGTCGGCGTCGATGGCGTGCGCGATCTCGGCCACGACGGCGTCGACGGCGTCGGACATGGCGGTCAGGGTAACCACCGGACCGCCCCGGCGACAGGCGAGCGGCGCCGTTCACCCCCTCGGAGCCGGCGGTTGTGACCCCGGCACAACGACCGGCGGAGCCTTCGGTTCTGCGGCCTATGGCTTGGGTCACTCCGCGTTCTTACCGTCATTTCCCACCTGAGCCGCCCTGGGAAAGGACTTTGACGATGCATCTCGCGGCGCTGCCTGAAGAACGGGCCCGGCGGAACCCGAATCTGCCCTGTCTCGCGGATGAAACCGGTGAACTCGGCAACGCCGGATTCGCGGTGCGGGTACGCAGCGCGGCGGCCGCGTTGCGAGCGCGAGGGGTCGGCGCGGGCGACGTCGTCGCGGTGCTGCTGCCGAACCGCGTCGAGTTCGCGGTGGTGTTGTTCGCCGCTTGGCGGCTCGGCGCCGCGGTCACGCCGGTGAACCCGGAGCTGACCGACGGCGAGGCCGGGTTCCAGATCGCCGACGCCCGGGCGAAAGTCGTGGTGGGACAAGGCGATTCGGAGCTGGTGACGATGCGGCTCGAGGAGCTGGTGACCGCCGCGCCCGACGATGGTCCGGTGGCCGGCGACGCCCACGCGGTCGCGCTGCTCATCTACACCAGCGGTACCACGGGACAGCCGAAAGGCGTGGTGCTCGACCACGCCAACGTGCGGGCGATGACCGAAATGATCGTCGACGCGCTCGAACTCGGCCCAGCAGACCACAGTTTGCTGATCCTGCCGCTGTTCCACGTCAACGGAATCGTGGTCAGCGTGCTCGCGCCGCTGCTGGCGGGCGGTCGCTCGACCATCGCCGGGAGATTCCGCGCCGACGATTTCTTCACCGTCGTCGAACGCGTCCGGCCAACGTATTTCTCCGCCGTGCCAGCGATTTACGCACGGCTGGCGGGCCTCCCGGACACCGTGCGGCCGGACACTTCCTCGCTGCGGCTGGTGGTGTGCGGGGCCGCGCCCATGCCCGCGGAGCTGATCCGGCGCGTCGAGGAACGGTTCGGGGTGGTGGTCGTCGAGGGCTACGGACTGTCCGAGGGAACCTGTGCGTCGACGCTGAATCCGCTGGCCGGGCCTCGTAAACCGGGCACCGTCGGGCGTCCGCTGCCGGGGCAGGAAGTCGCGCTCATGGACCCGCAAGGGCGGCTGGTGACCGACGGTCCCGGCGAGGTCGTGGTCCGCGGCCCGAACGTGATGCGCGGCTACCTGAACCGGCCCGAGGCGACCGCCGCGGCGATCGTCGACGGCTGGCTGCACACCGGCGACGTCGGGCGGTTCGACGAGGACGGCTACCTCGTCCTGGTCGACCGCATCAAGGACATGATCATCCGGGGCGGGGAGAACCTCTACCCCAAGGAGATCGAGAACGCACTGCACGCACACCCGGCGGTGCTGGAAGCCGCGGTGGTCGGCGCGCCGCATCCGGTGCTCGGCGAGCTGCCGGTGGCGACCGTGACGCTGTACCCGGCCGCGGTCGCGAGCGAGGCCGAACTGCTGGAGCACTGCCGGGCGTGGCTGACGCGGGTGAAGGTTCCGGTGCGGATCGATATCGTGCCCGCGTTGCCGCGGAACCCGGTCGGCAAAATCGACAAACCCGCGTTGCGCCGCGAACTCGCCGCGGCGGGGTGAGCCACCTCTTCTGAAAGAAACCATCGGTGCCCGCATCGGCGGGCCCGGTCGATGCTGCCCGGAGAAAGGCGGAGAACAATGGGGTTCAAAACCGGGGATTTTCCCCCAGTCGATCCGGAAACGTTCCTGCGGAAGCCACTGTTCGAACGGACCAAGGCGCTCGCGCTGCACTGGGTCCAGTTCGGCTTCGGCTCGCCCAAGATGATTCCGGCGACGTACGTGGTGAAGCTCGTTTTCCTTTATGCGCTAGGCGGAGTAGCGCTGGCGACCGCGACGTCCGGCGTCGGCCCGTTCTGGGACGTCGCCGCGTGGTGGCACGAACCGGTCGTCTACCAAAAGCTCGTGCTGTGGACGGTATTGCTGGAAGCGGTGGGCGTCGCCGGTTCCTGGGGTCCGATCGCGGGCAAGTTCAAGCCGATGACCGGCGGGATCCTGTTCTGGGCGCGTCCCGGCACGATCCGGCTGCGGCCGTGGAAGCGCGTGCCGTTCACCGCGGGCGACCGGCGAACCGGCTTCGATGTGCTGCTCTACCTGGCATTCCTCGCCACGCTGCTGACCGCGATCGGGTTGCCCGGCGTCCCGGACGCCGCGCTGGAGGCCGCGCTGCCCGGCAACACCTCCGGACTTGTGCGCCCGGCGCTGTTGATCGCGCCGATCGTGCTGTATGTGCTGAATGGCTTGCGGGACAAGACGATCTTTCTCGCTGCTCGCGGTGAGCAGTATCTGCCCGCGTTGGCGTTCTTTGCCTTCCTTCCGTTCGTGAACATGATCATTGCCGCGAAACTGCTGATCTGCATTGTCTGGATCGGCGCGGGCGTCTCGAAGTTCGGCAAGCACTTCACCAATGTGGTGCCGCCGATGGTGTCCAACAGTCCGTGCGTTCCGTTCAAATGGCTGAAGCGCGCGCATTACCGGAATTTCCCGAACGACATCCGGCCGTCGAAGCTCGCTTCCTTCATGGCGCACGTCGGCGGCACGACCGTCGAAATCATCACGCCGCTGGTGCTGTTGTTCTCCACCAATCACTGGGTGACGCTCGCCGGGGTCGCGCTGATGGTGGTGTTCCACCTGTTCATCACGTCGACGTTCCCGCTGGCCGTGCCGCTGGAATGGAACATTCTCTTCGGCTACCTCACGATCTTCCTGTTCCTCGGCTTCCCGGCGAGTGCCGGGTACGGCGTCGGGGACCTGACGCCGGGCTGGCTCGCCGTCGTGCTCGCGGCCGCGCTGCTGTTCTTCCCGATCCTGGGCAACCTGCGGCCGGACCTGGTGTCGTTCCTGCCGTCGATGCGGCAGTACGCGGGCAACTGGGCGTCGGCGCTGTGGGCGTTCGCGCCGGGTGCCGAGGCGAAGCTGAACACGATGCCGCACCGGCCGACGAAGAACCAGGTCGACCAGTTGCAGGCGATGGGGTATCCGGCGGAAATCGCCGAGATCACCATGCAGCAGACCATTGCCTGGCGCTCGATGCACAGCCAGGGCCGCGGGCTCTTTTCGGTGCTCGCGAAGAACCTGCCGGACCTCGAGACGCGGACCGTGCGCGAGGCGGAATTCGGCTGCAACTCGATCCTCGGGTTCAACTTCGGCGACGGGCACCTGCACAACCTCGACTTCGTCAACGCGGTGCAGAAGCGCGTCGGCTTCGCGCCCGGCGAGTGGATCGTGGTGTGGGTCGAGTCGCAGGCGATCCACTCGAAGGTGCAGCATTACCAGGTGATCGACGCGGCGCTGGGGGTGCTCGAGCGCGGCCACTGGACCGTGGCCGACGCGGTCAACGAACAGCCGTGGCTGCCGAACGGCCCGATTCCGCTCACCGTCACCTGGACCGCTCATCAGGCCAAGACCGGCAGCGTGCTGGCATGACTGCCGCGGTGGTGGTCGGCAGCGGACCGAACGGGCTCGCCGCGGCGGCTGTGCTGGCGCGGGCCGGGGTCGACGTGACCGTCCTGGAGGCGGCCGACGAGATCGGCGGCGGCACCCGCACCTACGAGGCGATCGTGCCTGGTCTGCGGCACGACCACTGCTCCGCGACGCATCCGATGGCGGTCGGTTCGCCGGTGCTGGCCGACCTCGGGCTCGACCGGTACGGCCTGCGCTGGCGGCTGCCGGAGATCGACTGCGTGCACCCGTTCGACGACGGCACCGCCGGCGTCCTGCGGCGCTCGGTCTCCGGCACCGCCGCCGGGCTCGGACCGGACGAACGGCGCTGGTCGGCGCTGTTCTCCTCGCCCGCGCAGAATTACGACGCGCTGAGCGAGGACATCCTCGGGCCGCTGCTGCGAGTGCCGAAACATCCGTTGCTGCTGGGCCGGTTCGGGCTGCCGACGCTTGCCCCGGCGACCGTGCTGGCCCGGTATTTCCGCACCGAACAGGCCCGTGCGCTGTGGCTCGGGGTGGCGGCGCACGCGTTCCGCCCGCTGGACCGGCCGCTGTCGTCGGCGATCGGGCTCGGCATTCTCACCGCTGGCCACCGGCACGGCTGGGCGGTCGCCGAGGGCGGATCGCGGGCGATCAGCGACGCGTTGGCCGCGCTGGTAGTGGACCTCGGCGGGAAAATCGAGACCGGCGTGCGGGTGGAGTCTCTTTCGCAGCTGCCGCGGGCGGACGTCGTAGTGTGGGATGTCGGGCCGAAAACGCTGGCTTCGGTGCTCGGCGACCGGTTGCCGCCGCGGATCCGGCGGGCGTACGAGCGGTTTCGCTACGGTCCAGGTGCGTACAAAGTGGACTTCGCCGTGCAGGGCGGAATTCCGTGGCGCTCACCGGAGGCTCGGGTCGCCGGGACTGTCCACTTGGGAGGATCGGCGGCGGAAGTCGCGGCGGCGGAACGAGAAGTGCACAACGGCCGGATGCCGGAGCGGCCGTTTGTGTTGCTAGGTCAGCAGTATCTTGCCGATCCATCACGTTCGGTCGGTGACGTGCACCCGGTGTGGGCGTACGCGCATGTCCCGTTTGGATACCCCGGTGACGCCACCGAGGCGATCACCGCGCAGATCGAACGGTTCGCGCCGGATTTCCGAGAGCGGGTCATTGGTTCGGTGTCGACGTCAGCGGCGGAATTCGCCGCGGGGAACCCGAATTTCGTCGGCGGTAACATTCTCACCGGGGCGAAAGACCTGCGACAGCTGGTATTTGGCCCGCGGACGACGTTGCAGCCGTACGACGCGGGGGTTCCGGGGCATTTCGCATGTTCCGCGGCCACGCCGCCGGGACCGGGTGCGCACGGGATGTGCGGCAGCCACGCGGCGGCGCGGGCGTTGCGATATCTGCGGCGGTGACGGGTCAGCGGAGGAGGACACCCGGATTCAGGATCCCGGCTGGGTCAAGGGTGTCTTTCGCCGCGGAGAGGGCGGCAGCGAACGGGTCCGGGCGTTGCCGGTCGTACCACGGCCGGTGGTCGCGGCCGACCGAATGGTGGTGGGTGATCGTGCCGCCGTTGGCCAGGATTGCTTCGGAGACCGCGGTTTTCAGCTCGTCCCATTGCGCGACGGTGCTGCCCCAGCGGCCGGTCGCGTAGATGCCGTAGTACGGCGCGGGCCCGTCCGGGTAGACGTGGGTGAAACGGCAACTCACCACTCCTGCGCCGCAGATCTCGGCGATCGCTGCGTTCGCGGCGGTTGTGACCGCTTCGTGCAGGGACTCGAACGCGTCCCAGGTACAGGCGGTCTCGAAGGTTTCCACGATCATCGACCGGCGGGCGAGCGCGTCGCGCTGGTACGGCATGCGCAGGAACGCCGACCGCCACGCCGAACCTGACTCGCCGCGGCGGGCGGTGACTGTGCCGCCGTGGTCTGCGGTCAGTTCGAGCGCGCGGTCCAGCCAGGCGTCCACCGGATGGTCGGCGGACTCGAACGCGAGCAGCAGCAGACCGTCTGCCTGGACTCCGGTGTTGAGGAACGCTTCGGCGGCGTCGAGGAGCCGGCAGTTCGCCGGGTACAGGCCGGACTGGGCGATCGTCCGGGTCGCTTGTACCGCGTCGGCGTATCGGGCGAAGCTCACCGACGCTTTCGCTTGCCAGCGGGGGCGTTCCTGCAGACGCATCCAGGCTTCGGTGATCACGCCGAGTGCGCCTTCCGAGCCGAGGAACAGCCGATCCGGCGACGGTCCGGCCCCTGATCCGGGCAGCCGTCGCGATTCGCTGACCCCGGCCGGGGTGACGACGCGCAGGGACTCGGTGAGGTCGTCGATGTGCGTGGCGAGCGTGGCGAAGTGACCGCCGGCGCGGGTCGCCAGCCAGCCGCCCAGCGTGGAGTGCGTGAACGACTGGGGATAGTGCCGCAGCGTCAGCCCGTGCGGGCGGAGCTGGTCTTCCAAAGCGGGCCCGTAGACCCCGGCTTGGATTCGCGCGGCGCGGCTCGTCCGGTCGATCTCCACGACCTGGTCGAGGCGGCTGAGATCGAGGGACACCGCGGGCGCGGGGAAGCGCGGTTCGATGCCGCCGACGACGGAACTGCCGCCGCCGTAAGGGATTACCGGCGTACCGTCGGTGGCGCACCAGTCCAAGAGATCGAGGACGTCCTGTTCGGATTCCGGGCGTGCGACGACGTCCGGCACCGCTTCGACCTGCCCCTCCAGATTCCGCACGACGTCGCGGAACGCCTTGCCGCGTGCGTGCGACAGCAGGTCGACCTGGTCGGTCGAGCACAGCCGGGCCAGCGCGGCGGGCGGGCGGAGGCGCGCCGGTGGCACCGGCAGGTCGGTCGGCGAGGGCGGCGCGTGGTCGGTGAAGTCGTGGGCGGGCAGGAAGGCGGCCGTGCGGGCGACCAGCTCCGCCGCTTCTTCGGCGGTCAGCGCTTCCTCGGTGTCGCCCCAACCCCACCAGGACCGTGTCATCCGTCTGCTCCCTTCCGAATTGACCCTTGGGTAACTTACTCTAGGGTAATAAGCACTGAGGAGGAAAGATGAGCGTGCTGACCGCTGCCGCGCCGTTCGTGGTGAACCAGGTGCTCCCTCGCTTCGACCAGCGGATCGAGGAGTCCGCGAAGCCGTTCGGCCGGCCCGATCTGCTGCGGCCGCATCCGGACTCGCGGACCTGGGCGTGGACGCATTACGGCATCTTCGTGCCGGAACTGCCGCGGCCGCACCGCTACCTCAACACCATGACGCTCATCGGCAGCACCGGGACGGTCTGTTTCGACAACGACTACCTCGCGACCTCCGACGCGCGCCGCACCACGACCGTGCTCTCCTCCACCGCTGCGCCCGGGCACCATCACTACGCGGCCTACGATTCCCACACCGATTGCCGCTTCGCCGAGGATGGTTCGCGGTTGGAGTGGGGTTCGGATCTGGCGATCGAAGCGGCGCACCCGTCGTATCAGGTGCACGCGCGGTACGACGGGTTCTCGGCGGATTTGGCGATCACCGCGACGCCGCAGGTCTCGTGGTTCGTGCGCAATCCGGCTTATGACCACTTGAGCCTGCTCGCCACCTTCACCGGGATCATCACCGACGACATCGGCGAGACTGAGATCGGCGGGCTTTGCACCGTCGAGTACGCGCGATCGCTTTCGCCGCAGGCACTTCGGCGTTCGCCGTTGCCGCCGCGGTTCAAGGTGCCGATGGACTTCTTCACCTATCAGATCATCAATCTCGACGACCGGACGCAACTGTTGCTCACCGACGTGCGTTTGGCGGGGGCGACGGCCTGTCGGCTCGCGCACCTGCGCACGCTTGACCGGGACGCGGCGGTGTTCCGGGAGGTGCGGTTCGAGGTGGATCGTCGCGCGGAGCCGGAAGTTGATCCGCGGGGGCGGGAGATGCGGGTGCCGGAGCGGTTCCGGTGGACGGTGCGGGACGGTGCCGAGGAGGTCGTGGCGGTGGAGGCGATTGTGGACAGTCCGCTGCGGTACGGGCATGGGCGCGGTTATGTCGGCGCGTACACGTATTCCGGTGCGTTTCGGGGGCGGCCGGTGTCGGGAAGCGGGTACTTCGAGTGGGTGGATTGCGAGGTCAGCCGCGCAGCGCGGTGAGGATGCGGGCGCAACGCTGGGTGGTGGTTTCGGCGGGTTCCTCGGGGTGTTCGAGCCACCAGGTGACGGTGGCGGCGACCGCGCCGTACCAGATGCGGGCGAACAGCGACGCGTCGGCGGGGTCGGCGAAACCGGCTGAGGTCAACGCTTCCTGGGTGCCTTCCGCGCCGAGAGCGGACAGTTTGCGGCGGTAGGCGCGGGCCGCTTCGTCCACTGCGGAGCCTGGGGGCAGCGTCGGGTCCCAGAGGACGGCCCAGTCCAGGCGGCGGGGTTCCAGCGTGCGGAAGATCGCCTCCAGCGTGCCGAGGGCGCGGGTGAGGCCGGTGCCGGTTTGGGCTTCGGTGACGGCGTCGACGAGCGGGGCGGCGCCGCGGTGGAGACAGGCCAGGTAGAGGCCGTCTTTGGACTCGAAGTAGCCGTATACCAGGGGTTTGGAGATATTCGCACGGCGGGCGATGGTTGCTACTGAGGCGTGGGCGTAGCCCTTGGTGCCGAATTCGTGGACGGCGGCGTCTAGGATCAGCCGCTCCCGTTCTGGGCGCGGCATTCCTTTGCTGCCTGCTGGGTTTGCCACTTGGGCAGCATAGCTGATGGGGGGTGGGGGTGGTCCATTGTGGACGTTTGGGGGTGGAGGGGGCGGCTCGTCGCCTGGCGGCGACATTGCTGCGCCTTGGTTGCGTGGGGCACCCCGATTTTTGATTGTGCTGACGGTTCGGGGGTGCTTGTCAAGGCGGGAAAGATGCCTTGACAAGCACCCCCGAACCGCAGGGCGGCTTCGTATCGGGGTTGGGGGAGGGGTGGGTGCCCCGCTGTTTGAGTGCACTGGCTGCGGTTTTTGCGCGGCTTGGGTGCGTGGTTGCTTTGAGTGGGGCGGCGGCCGGGGAGCGCCCCAATGTGGCGTTGGGTGCGTGGGATGCACCCAATGTGGCGTTGGGTGCGTGGGATGCACCCAATGTGGCGTTGGGTGCGTGGGATGCACCCAATGTGGCGTTGGGTGCGTGGGATGCACCCAATGTGGCGTTGGGTGCGTGGGATGCACCCAATGTGGCGTTGGGTGCGTGGGATGCACCCAATGTGGCGTTGGGTGCGTGGGATGCACCCAATGTGGCGTTGGGTGCGTGGGATGCACCCAATGTGGCGTTGGGTGCGTGGGATGCACCCAATGTGGCGTTGGGTGCGTCTGACGCAACCAATGTGGCGTTCGGTGCGTCTGACGCAACCAATGTGGCGTTGGGTGCATGGTGGCGGCGTGGGGTGGCTGTGCGCACGAACCTCGAGCGGGGAGCGGGGAGGCGGGGGTGCGCGGATTGCCAAGACTTCTGCCTGCGACGACAAGGGCCATCAGCATCCGGCCAGCCACACTGGGCAGGGCGCGGGGCAAAGGGGCGCTTGGAGTGGATCGGGAGGCCTGGATGGCACAGCAGCAGACAACCGGAGAGGCTGCTGGGGGGCGGCTTCGGGCTGATGCTCTCGGGACTGGCGGGATTGCGTTCCTCGTGCTCGCCGCGGTGGCGCCGTTGACTGGGATGGTGGTGATCGCGGGGCTCGGGATCGCGCTCGGCAATGGGGGCGGGATGCCTGCGTCGTTCCTGATCGCGGGGATTGTGTTGCTGTTGTTCGGGGTCGGGTACGCGCGGATGAGCCGGTATGTGTCCAACGCGGGCGGCTTCTACGCATACCTTACCGCGGCGCTTGGGCGTCCGGCTGGGCTTTCTGGGGCGTTTGTTGCGTTGGCTGGGTACAACTGTTTCGTCGCGGGGGCGGTGGGGACCTCGGGGGCGTTGACGGGCGGGGTGGTCAACCGAGTGTTTCATTTGGACTTGCCGTGGGAGTTTTGGGCGGGGCTGTCCGTCGTCGCGGTGTTTTTGCTGAGTCGTCGTGGGGTCGATGTTTCGGCGAAGGTGCTTGCGGTGTCGCTGATTCTTGAGGTCAGCATCCTCGTCGTGTTCGACGTGGCGGTGCTCGTGAAGTCCGGGTATTCGCTCAGTGCGTTGTCGCCTGGCGTGGTGACGTCCGGGTCGATTGGGCTTGGGTTGTTGTTTGCTGCCACCTGTTTTATCGGGTTCGAGGCGACTGCGTTGTTCAGCGAGGAAGCGCGCGACCCGAATAAGTCGGTGCCGCGCGCTACTTATATCGCGGTGATTGCGATTGGGGTTTTCGCGGCGATCACGTCGCTCGCGTTGGTGAGTGCGATCGGGGTCGGGAACGCGAAATCCGTGGCGCAGGACCATCTTGCGGCGGGCGATTTGCTTCTTGCCACGTCGCAGGATGTGTTGGGCACCGTGCTGACCGACGTCATGCAGTTGTTGCTTGTGGTCAGTCTGTTCGCCGCGTTGCTGGCGTTGCACAACTCTGCCAGCCGGTACGTTTACGCGCTTGCCCGGGACGGGGTGCTGCCGAAGGTGTTGGGGCGTACGGTTTCTGGGACGCCGCGTAACGCCAGTGCGGCTCAGATCGGGTTCGCGACGCTCGTGGCGGCGGTTTTCGCAGTGCTGGGGCTCGATCCGGTGGCGTTCCTGACGTCGTCGATGACTGGGTTCGGGACGTTGGCGATCCTCGTGTTGCAGGCGATGGCGTCGATCGCGGTGGTGGTGTTCTTCCGGCGTCGGCGGGATCCGCATTGGTGGAGCACGTTTGTCGCGCCAGGGCTCGGCGGAGCGGGGCTGGTCGGGGTGATTGTGCTGGCGGTGCTGAATTTTCCGACGATGGCCGGGTCTGACGCGGCGTGGATCGGGTTGTTGCCGTGGTTGCTGCCGATTCTGATTGTCGCGGGGCTGGCGATGGCCGGGTATTTGCGGCGGAGGCGTCCGGACACGTATGCGGCGCTCGGGCCCGACGTGCACTGAACGCCGACTCAGCTCTTCGTCTTGGCTCGGTCGTGCGCCCAGCTGGTGATCGCCATTCCGAGGAGGACCAGAACCACCAATGCGGCTAATTGTCCGCCCCAGCCGCCGGGGACCCAGCTGAACGCGCCCCACAATTGGCGTGCTTCGTGGTCGAAGAAACTGCGGATCGCGGCCTGTGCGGAGACGACGGTGATCACCATGCCGACGATCTGCACTGCGGAGTAGCCGCCCTTGCTCATGTGCGCTCCTTGAGTCGTGGTGTTTTCAGTGTGTCGGCCGCGGCACGAGCGCGCATCGGACCTGCGGAGCGAATCGGGACCGACCAAAAGTCGGGGGTTACGACTTTGGTCTAGGAGGCGGGGTGTGCCGAGGGCGGCTGCACGACGGGGGCGGATCGGCGAAGATGGGCTGGTGATCGTTTCTCAGGTCAAGCTCAAGCCGTGGCAGCAGGGGTGGCGGCTGGTCCTCGCCGCGCTGCTCGGCGGGCTCGCCTGGCTCGCGGTCGTCTCCCACCTGCCGGAGGGGTCCACCGACCCTCGCCTCGGGTGGCTTTTCTTCGGCGACCCGATCGTCGGGCTCGGCTGCCTGGTCGCGTCGCTGTGGCGGCGGAAGTATCCGCTTTCGATCGCGACCGGGGTGGTGATCGTCTCGGCGGTGTCGACGTCCGCCGGGGGAGCCGCGCTGCTCGTGCTCGGGTCGCTGGCCACCCGGCGCCGGCCGCTCGAGACCACGTTCATCGCGTTGGCGTGCATCGCGACCGGGGCCGTCACCGACAACCTCTACCCGAGCGGCTCCAACCCCGACCCGTGGTGGTGGTCCATTTCGCTGATCGTGCTGATCACCGGCATCGTCGTCGCGGTCGGGGCGGCGATCGGGGCGCGGCGCGAGGAACTGCAGTCGCTGCGGGAACGCGCGGAGAGCGCGGAACGCGAGCAGGTCGCGCGGGCGGCCGAGGCGCGGATCGTCGAGCGGCATCGGATCGCGCGGGAGATGCACGACGTCCTCGCGCACCGGGTGTCGCTGGTCGCGATGCAGGCCGGGGTGCTCGGGCATCGCGCTGATCTGCCGCCGGAGCAGGTGTCGTTGCTGGCCAGGGGGATCGCGGACGGTGCGCATCAGGCGCTGGAGGAGCTGCGCGAGGTGCTCGGCGTGCTGCGGGCCAGTCCGGGCGGGCTCGAGCCGCCGCAGCCGTCGCTGGCGGATCTGCCCGCGCTGGTCGCGGACGCTCGGGCGCTCGGGCTGAAGGTCGGTTATACCCCGGCGTCGGTCGGGGACCCGCCGGATCTGCTTGCGCGCACGGTGTACCGGATCGTCCAAGAAGGACTGACCAATGCCGGGAAACACGCACCGGGAGCGGAAGTGTGTGTCACTGTTGCGGGTGGCGAGGGCGAAGGGCTGCGCGTGACGGTGCGGGATTCCGGTGCGACGAGGAGCGTCCCGCCGCCGCCGTCGGCCGGGTTCGGGTTGCTGGGGCTTTCCGAGCGGGTCGAGCTGGCCGGTGGCGAACTGGACCATCACGCGGACCCGGACGGCGGGTTCGTGCTGACCGCGTGGCTGCCGTGGCCCGCCCGCGGCGAAGGGAGCGAGTGAGTGGACCGGGTGCGGGTCGTGCTCGTCGACGACGATCAGCTGGTGCGGATGTCGTTGCGGCTCATGCTCGACGGCGAAGCCGACCTGGAGGTCGCCGGCGAGGCCGCGGACGGCGACGCCGCGATCGCCGAGGTACGCCGGCTCCGGCCGGACGTCGTGCTGATGGACGTGCGGATGCCCGGCCGCGACGGGATCAGCGCGACCGAGGCGATCCTGAGCTGGCCGGACCCGCCGCGGATCCTGGTGCTGACCACGTTCGACTCCGACGAGATGGTGCTCGGCGCGCTGCGGGCCGGCGCGCTCGGGTTCGTCCTCAAGGACACCCCGCCGCCGGACATCCTGGCCGCGGTGCGCGCGGTCGCCGACGGGAACCCCGCGCTGTCCCCGGCCGCCACGAGCCGGTTGATCACCGCGGCGATGGGGCCGCGGTCGTCGGAGACCCGGCGTGCCGCGCGGGAAGCGGCGCGGGCGCGGCTGGCCGCGCTGACCGAACGCGAGCGCGACACCGCGCGGGCGATCGCGGAAGGGCTGTCGAACGCCGAGGTGGCCGAGCGCCTGCACATCAGCGTCGCGACGGTGAAAGCGCACACGAGCAACCTGTTCGCGAAGCTCGGCGTGGTGAACCGGGTGCAGATCGCGCTGGTCGTGCGCGACAGCGAGGAATAGCCGGAAATCCTCCGCGGCACGCCGTTTTGGTGCGGATATTCGGAAATGACTTCGGATTGACCGGCGAAATGCGATCTGGCCGCGTTGCTCACGCCGTCGCTTGCTCGTGTTCCGGGCAGTCGGTGCGCAATTCGGTCAGCGCCAGCGGTTTCCGCATCAAATGGCAGTGGTGCGGGGCCTTCGGATCGGGGTGCTCGTCGGGCCCGAAGAAGCGGCACGTCGTGCACACCCGGGCGACGCTGATCGCCCCGCCGCGCTGCAGGTCGGCGATTACCCGCAACAGGGTGTGCAGCGTCGTGGCCCGGTCCGGCTCCGGCAGCGCGGCCAGCGAGCCAACCAGTTGCGCGTCCCACGCCGACAGCTCGGCGGAGACCTGGAAGCCGCGCTCGGTCAGGGTGAGCAGGCGGCGGCGTCCGTCCGAACCCGGGGAGCGGGTGAGAAGTCCTTTGCGTTCCAAGGCGCTGACGGCGTCGGACATCGTCGGGGTGGTGACGTCGAATTCCGCGGCCAGTGCGTTCACCTCGCGTCGCGGCGCGGGGTGTCTCGCCAGAGACAGCACCGCGTGTTGCTGCAGCGGCGAAAGACCTTGCGTGCGGGCACTGCGCTGGGAAAGCGCGCGCAGGCCGTTCCCGAGCCGCTCGATGGCGTCGGCCAGCCGCCGGTCGAGGCCGGGATCGTGCTCGGGCATGCGCGCCGCCTCGCGGTCAGGATTCCGTGCCGCCCATGATAAGCGACGGCCCGGAAGAAGGCCGGGACCAGCCGGTCCCGGCCCCCTCCCTCGCCAGGTGGCTCAGACGAGTTTCTGCGCTTCGAGCAGCGTGTCCCGCAGGATCTGTTCGATTTCGTCGAACTCCGCCCGCCCCGCGATCAGCGGCGGCGCGAACTGGACGACGACGTCGCCCCGGTCGTCCGGACGGCAGTAGAGGCCGCGGTCGAACAGCGCGCCCGGCAGGAAACCGCGGACGAGGCGTTCCCGCTCGTCGGCGTCGAACGTCTCGCGGGTCGCCTTGTCCTTGACCAGTTCGACGGCCCAGAAGTAGCCGTCGCCGCGGACGTCGCCGACGATCGGCAGGTCCAGCAGCTTGTCCAGGGTCGAGCGGAACGCGTCCTGGTTGTCCAGTACGCGCTGGTTGAGGCCCTCGCGCTCCATCAGGTCGAGGTTCGCGAGCGCGACCGCCGCCGACACCGGGTGCCCGCCGAAGGTGTACCCGTGCGGGAAGCCGACCTTCGGGCCGAGGAACGGCTCCATCACCCGGTCCGACGCGATCAGCGCGGCGATCGGGCTGTACCCGGAGCTGAGCCCCTTCGCGCAGGTCAGCAGGTCCGGCTGGAGGCCGAACTTCTCGCTGGCGAACGTCGTGCCGTGCCTGCCGAACGCGCAGATCACCTCGTCGGCGACCAGCAGGACGTCGTGCCGGTCGCAGATTTCCCGCACCCGTGCGAAGTATCCGGGCGGCGGCGTGAGGCAGCCGCCGGAGTTCTGCACCGGTTCGAGCACAACCGCGGCGACCGTGTCCGCGCCCTCGAACAGGATCGCCTCCTCGATCCGGTCCGCGGCCCAGCGGCCGAACGCTTCGAGGTCGTCGGCGAACTCCGGATGCCGGTACAGGTTCGTGTTCGGCACGCGGAAACCGCCCGGCGCGAGCGGTTCGAAGTCCTTCTTCATCGCGGGCAGCCCGGTGATCGCGAGCGCGCCGTGCGGCGTGCCGTGGTAGGCCACCGCGCGGCTGATCACCTTGTGCTTGCCGGGTTTCCCGGTCAGCTTGAAGTACTGCTTCGCGACCTTCCACGCGGATTCGACCGCTTCGCCGCCGCCGGTGGTGAAGAAGACGCGGTTGAGGTCGCCGGGCGCGAGATGCGCGAGACGTTCGGCCAGTTCCGCCGCGGGTTTCGTGGCATAGCCCCAAATCGGGAAGTACGCCAGCTCGTTCGCCTGCTGTGCGGCGACTTCCACGAGTTCGCGGCGGCCGTGTCCGGCCTGCACGACGAAAAGCCCGGCCAGTCCGTCGAGAATCTTGCGGCCGCGGTCGTCCCACACGTGCACGCCCTCGCCGCGGGTGATCACCGGGACCGGGGTCTCCGGGTAATTTCCCATGCGGGAGAAGTGCATCCACAGGTGCCGGGCTGCTGCCGACTGAGTGTCCATTGTAGAGCCCCTCTCAGACGTTCTGCGGGAAGCCGAGGTCGAGCCCGCCTTGCTCGGGGCCCGGCCAGCGGGTGGTGACGACCTTGGCGCGGGTGAAGAAGTGCACGCCCTCGCCGCCGTGTGCGTGGGTGTCGCCGAACAGCGAGTTCTTCCGGCCGCCGAACGAGTGGTAGGCCACCGGGACCGGCACCGGCACGTTCACGCCGACCATGCCCGCCTCGACGTCGGCGGAGAACCGGCGGGCCGCGCCGCCGTCGTTGGTGAAGATCGCCGCGCCGTTGCCGTACGGACCGGCGTTGATCAGCTCGATCGCGTCCGCGAACGTCTCCACGCGCACCACCGAGAGCACCGGGCCGAAGATCTCGTCGGTGTAGATCGGCATGTCCGGGCGGACGTGGTCGAACACCGTCGGGCCGACGAAGAATCCCTCGCCGTCCGCGTCGAACTCGCCTTCCCGGCCGTCCAGCACCAGCGTCGCGCCGGCTTCGGCACCGGCGGCGATGTAGCCGGACACCCGGTCCTTCGCCGCGGCGGTGACCAGCGGGCCCATGTCGCAGCCGCGGGTGCCGTCGCCGGTGACCAGCGTCTTCGCGCGGTCGGCGATCCGCGGCACCAGCGCGTCGGCGACGTCGCCCACCGCGACCACCACTGAAACCGCCATGCAGCGTTCGCCCGCGGACCCGAAACCGGCGCTGACCGCCTGGTCGGCGACCAGGTCGAGGTCGGCGTCGGGCAGCACCACCAGGTGGTTCTTCGCGCCGCCGAGCGCCTGGACGCGCTTGCCGTTCGCGGTGCCGGTTTCGTAGACGTACTTCGCGATCGGCGTCGATCCGACGAACGACACCGCCTCGATGTCCGGGCTGTGCAGCAGTGCGTCGACGGCGGTTTTGTTGCCGTGCAACACGTTGAACACGCCTTCGGGCAGACCGGCTTCGCGCCACAGTTCGGCGAGCCAGTTCGCGGCGGTCGGCACCTTCTCCGACGGCTTCAGCACGACGGTGTTCCCGGCCGCGATCGCGATGGGGAAGAACCACATCGGGACCATGGCGGGGAAGTTGAACGGCGAGATGATCGCGACCGGGCCGAGCGGTTCGCGCAGCGAGGTGACGTCGATGTCGGTCGACGCGTTCGCCGTCGCCGCGCCCTTGAGCAGTTGCGGGATGCCGCAGGCGAACTCGACGACCTCCAGGCCGCGCGCGACCTCGCCCGCCGCGTCGGACAGCACCTTGCCGTGCTCGGCGGTGATGATCTTGGCGAGTTCTTCCGAGCGCGCGTCGAGCAGTTCGCGGAACCGGAACAGGACCCGGCTGCGCTTCGCCAGGGAGGTCTTGCGCCAGGCGGGGAACGCGGCCTTCGCGGCGGCGATCGCGGCCTCCGCGTCCGCGGCCGAGCCGAGCGGCACGCGCGCGGTGACCTTCCCGGTCGCCGGGTTCGTGACGTCCCCGTAGCCGTCCGGCGAGCCTGCTGCCTCGCCGCCGGCGATCCACTGGGACAGCGTCGGCACGGAATCGCTCATCGAGCCACCTTTCTTCCTGGTATTCGCCCTCTGAGGGTCCCTCCCGGACGGGTCGCGGGTAACCGACGAACCGTCGGTTTGCCAGGGCCGTGCTTTACATTTCGTCGGGTTATCCTGACGTCGTGCACCTGACCCTGCGAGACGTCCTCGAACTGCCGGTGATGGCCGCCGGATCCCCGGTCGTGCGCTCGGCGGCGGACGCGGTCGACGTGCCGGTGCGGTCGGTGCACGTCAGCGAGCTGAGCGACGTCGCCGGGACGCTGACCAGCGACGTGCTGGTGCTGTCGATCGGGCGGGCCTTCACCGAGCCGGGCTTCGACGCGGTCGCGTACGTGCGGTCGCTGCGGGACGCCGGGGCGATCGGGCTGGTCGTGGAGCCGGGGCCGCATCTGAAATCGTTGCCCGACGCGCTGGTGCAGGCCGCGCGCGCCGCGCGGTTTCCGCTGGTGGAGCTGCGCAGCACGGTCCGCTTCATCGAGGTGACCGAGATCGTGCACGCGCGGATCGTCAACGCGCACTACGAGCGGCTGCGGCTGGCCGAGCGTGCGCACGAGGCGTTCAGCACGGTGGGTTCGGCTTCGCAGGCACCGGACGCGGTCCTCGCGCACGCGGCGGACTTGATCGGGCTGCCGGTCGTGCTGGAGGACCGGACGCACCGGGCACTCGCGTTCGCCGGCGCCGGCTCGGCGGAATCGCTGCTTCGCGACTGGCCGGCCCGGTCCCGGCGGGTGCCGTTTTCCGCGGCGACCGAGGTCGGCGGTCCGGAGGGCTGGATGTGCACGCCGGTCGGGCCGCCGCGCGAACGCTGGGGCCGGCTGGTGGTGCCTGCGCGTTCGGCGGAGCAACCCTCAGCTTGGCTCGTGCTCGAACGCGCGGCGGAGGCGCTGACCGTCGGGAAGTTGCTGGAACGCTCGCCGCTGTCGGTGGAAATCGAAGCACAGGGCGACTTGCTGCGGGATCTGTTGCACGGCGCGGACGAGGGTTCGGTCCGAGCGCGAGCCCGGGCGTTGGGGCTGGCCTCGGCGGCGTACTACGCGGTGCTGGTGTGCCGTCCGGCTCGGGCCGGGCAGGAGCGGGCGCTGCTGGACGCGGTGCTGACCAGCGACGGAATCGGGGGTGTGCTGGCGGAAGGCCGGGTCGCCGCGGTCTTCCCGTGCGCTTCGGCGGCGGCGGAGAAGGCGTTGCTGGAGCGGGTGGTCGCCGGGGTTCCGGAGGGGCTGGCCGCGGCGTTCGGGGCGGCCGGGCCGGTGCGCCGGCTGGGCGAGCTACCCGCGGCGCTGCAGGAGGCGGTGCATGTCGCGGACGTCGAATCGCCTGGTGCGCCTGGACTTCGGCGGGCCGGTGACTTGGGGGTGCGCGGGTTGTTGTGGTGGTTGCGGGAGCATCCGCGGCTGCACGAGTTCACCGAGGCGCAGTTGCGGCCGTTGCTGACGCTGCCGGAGCCCCGGGCCAGCCGGGCGTTCGCGACGTTGCGGGCGTTTGTCGAGGCGGGGTATTCGATGACGGAATTCGCGAAGGCGGTGAATCTCAGCCGTCCGGCGGCGTATTCGCGGTTGGCGACGATCGAGCGGGTGCTGGGGGTTGATCTGTCCAATCCGGACACTCGGCTTTCGTTGCACCTAGCCGTTTTGGCGCACGGACACCGGGATTCAGCTTCCGGCTCCCCAGCGCAGTGACAGCCGGTCGGCGGCGCGTTCGGTGCTGATGTGCATCATGCTGCCGAGGATGGTCGCGCGGTCGATGACGACGATGGTGCCGTCCGGGGTGCTCGTGGTGCGCTCGCTGACCAGCACCGGGGTGGTGACCGGTTCGTCGAGAAGCCGGGCGAGCTTGTCGTCGAGGGCGTCCGGGCGGATGGTCTCGGCGGCCCGGTCCACGATGATGTCCAATTCGGACAGTGCGGTGTAGAGCGACACGGTGGTGAAATCCTTGTCCCGCAAGCGTTCTCCGTGCGGCGGCGCGATCCACGACACCTGGTGGATCGCGCGGCGGCCGCCGAACTCGCGTACTCGTTCCAGCCGCAGGCCGGAATCCGTGGCGCGGGCCTGCAGACGGGCGGCGACGCGAGTGGGCAGCCGCCGCACCGACTGGCTGACGACCTCGGTGCGCACGACGTAACCCTGATCGCGCAGATCCTCGGTGAAGCTGCGCAGCGAGCCAGGCTGGTACGAGGCCGGGGTCGGCGCCACGAAGGTGCCGCGGCCGGGTTGTTGCACGATCAGGGCTTCGTCGCTGAGTTCGCGCAGCGCCTGCCGGAGCGTCATGAGGGTGACGCCGTAGGACGCGCTGAGCTCCCGCTGCGGAGGCAAGGCCTCGCCGGGGGCGTACTCCCCGGCGCGGATCTTCGCGGCGAGATCCGCAGCGATCGCTCGGTATCGGGCCATGCGCGTCCGTTCTGGTCCAGTTCTGCGGGGACCAGCGGATTCTAGTCCAGCGCGGCTCGCAGGGTCGCGACGTACTCGCCGACCTCGGCCGGACCGGCGCCGTCGAGCACCCGGCGCATGATCGCCGCGCCCACGATCACGCCGTCGGCCACGCTCGCGGCCTCGGCGGCGTGCGCGGGTTGCGAAATGCCGAAACCGACCAGGACCGGCAGGTCGGTCGCGTTCTTCAGCCGGGTGGCCAGGTCGATCGCGGAAGCGGGCAAGTGGTCGCGTTCGCCGGTGGTGCTCATCGACGAGACGGCGTAGACGAAACCTCGGCTCCGCGCGGCAATCTCGTGGGCGCGGTCGGCTGGGGTCGCGGGGGAGACCAGCAGCGCCAGGTCGATGCCCTCCTCGATCGCGGGCACTTCCTCCAGCGGCAGGTCCGGAACGATCAGACCGTCGACTCCGGCTTCCTTCAGCTCGGCGCAGAAACCCTTGCGGACAGCCAAGTTGGCGTACGTGCTCACGATGATGGGAACGTCCACTGTGGTCTCCGAAAGGGCATTGAGGACACTTCGCGGAGTCGTTCCATTGGCGAGGGCGACGTTGGACGCTTCCTGGATGGTCGCGCCGTCCAAAGTCGGATCGGAGAACGGGATGCCGACTTCGATCGCGTCCGCACCGGCTTCGATCAGCGCCGGGAGGTAGTCCGTCCACTGTGGAGTTACCCCGCCGGTGAGATACGGCATCAGGATTTTCCGGTCGGTCTTCATGCGCGGGTCTCCTCGGAGCGGGCGATCAGCGTGGCGATGTCCTTGTCGCCGCGGCCGGACAGGGTGAGCAGAACCGTCGACCCAGCCGGAAGATCCGGTGTGCCGGCGGCTTCGGCCACCCAGGCGAGCGCGTGCGCGGATTCGAGGGCCGGGATGATTCCCTCGGTACGCGCCAATTGCGCGGCCGCGGCGACCGCTGCTTCGTCGTTCACCGCGACGTACCGAGCCCGGCCGAGGTCGCGCAGGTGCGCGTGTTCGGGTCCGACGCGGGGTAGTCCAGCCCGGCCGCGATCGAATGGGCTTCGAGGATCTGCCCGTGGTCGTCCTGCAGGAACAGCGACCGCGAGCCGTGCAGCACCCCGGCCTGGCCGAACGTCGCGCCCGATCCGCCGATCGCCTCCACCCCGACCAGCCGCGCGCTGGTGTCGGTGAATCCGGCGAAAGTGCCCGCCGCGTTGGATCCGCCGCCGACGCACGCGACGACGAAATCCGGCACGGTCGCATGCTGCTCGCGGGCTTCGTCGCCGATCACGCGCTGGAATTCGCGCACCAGCCACGGATACGGATGCGGCCCGACGACCGAGCCGAGGCAGTAGTGCGCCTCCTCGGTCGAGCTGACCCAGTGCCGCATCGCCTCGCTGGTCGCGTCCTTGAGCGTGCGGCTGCCGGTGCGCACCGGGACGACCTCCGCGCCGAGATAGCGCATGCGGAACACGTTGTGCGACTGGCGTTCGACGTCCTGTTCGCCCATGAACACCGTGACCGGCAGGTCGAACAGCGCGCCCGCGGTGGCCGTCGCGACGCCGTGCATCCCGGCCCCGGTCTCGGCGATCAGCCGCCGTTTGCCCATCCGCTTCGCGAGCAGCGCCTGGCCGACCGCGTTGTTGATCTTGTGCGATCCGGTGTGCGTGAGGTCCTCCCGCTTGAGCACGACGTGCACGCCGAGTTCCGCGGACAGCCGCTCGGCGGGCGTCAGCGGCGTTGGCCTGCCGACGTGCCGGGCGAGCATCATCTGGAGCTGCTCGCGGAAGCCCGGGTCGACCCAGGCCTTCTCGAACGCGTCGGCAACTTCGAGGCAGGCGGGCGCCAGGGATTCCGGCACCCAGCGCCCGCCGTACTCCCCGAAGCGTCCTTCCTGGGTCGGGGTGCGCATGGGCATCTCCTTAGAGTTCTATAACTGTCTCCACTGTTATAGAACTCTTGGCGGCGGGACGCAAGCCCGTCAGCGCTGCCGCAGCACCTCGACGCCGTCGCCGTCCAGGTCGCCGAGGAACCGGGAACGGCCGGTCATCGCCATGATCAGCGCGAGCGTCGGGCCGGACACGAGGGGTCCCGAGCCGCCGGAAAAGTCACTGTCGGTCGCCTCGAGGCGGAGGCCTTGGACCCGCCCCTTGGCGAGCACCACGAGGTCGGAGCCGAGGTAGTAGCGCGCCACCGCGGTGAGCGTGTCGATCGGATAGTCGCGGCGGATGCCGAGCGGACGGCGGATGTCCTCCCCGTGCACGACGGTCTCGCCGAGCATCGCCACGACCGGCAGCGGCGGTTTGGTGGTGCTGGTGATGACGCGGCGGAAGCGGGCCAGCGTGTCGGCCGGGCTGTCGCCGAGGTGCTCGGCCAGCCGCATCGCGACCTGCCGGTCGAAGTCGAACCGGCAGCGGAGGACGCCCGCCATCCAGCGCACCGGCGTGAGCGACGCGCCCGCGGTGAGGTGGGCCAGCACCTCCCGGACGGAGAGCCCCGCGCACAGCGAGGGCGTGCTCCACGCGGCGTCGGACAGGTCATCGGCCAGCGCGGCGCGTTCGGTGTGGATCTGCGGCCAGGTCATTCCAGGTCTCCTCGGTAGTCGGTGCTCGATAGTCGATGCCGGGTGAGACCGGCCGGATGCGGCAGAATCGTCGGTCGTGGGGGAATTTTCTTCGGAATCCGCGTTCACCCGAGCGGTGGCCCCGTTGCGTGCGGAACTGCGTGCGCACTGTTACCGGATGCTCGGCTCGATCCACGACGCCGACGACGCCGTGCAAGAGGCGCTGCTGCGAGCGTGGCGCGGGCTGCCCGGGTTCGAGGGCCGCAGTGCGCTGCGCACCTGGCTGTACACGGTGGCCACGCGCACCTGTCTGGATCTCATCGAGCAGCGTGGTCGCCGCGCGCTGCCAGTCGACCTGGGCCCGTCGAGCGAACAGGTCGCGTTCGAGGCCCCGCGCACCGACGTGGCCTGGCTGGGTCCCTGCCCCGACTTCCCCGCGGCCAGTTACGAACAACGCGAGGCGGTCGAGCTGGCTTTCGTCGCCGCGTGCCGCCACCTGCCGGGCAATCAGCGGGCGGCGCTGCTGCTGTTCGACGTCCTCGGGTTCTCCGCCGCCGAGATCGCCACGATCATGGAAACGTCCGTGACCTCGGTGAACTCCGCACTGGCGCGCGCCCGCCGGACCATCTCGGCGCACGTCCCCGCCCGGACTCAACAGCAAACCCTGCGCACGCTCGGCGACGCCCGGCTCCAGGAGCTGGTGACCGGTTTCGCGACCGCATTGGCCGACGGCGACGTGGACGGCCTGGTGAACCTGCTGACCGAGGACGTCACCTGGTCGATGCCGCCGCTGCCGCAGTGGTACCGCGGCCGCGCCGCCGTGACAGAGTTCGCCGTCCAGGTCCCGATCACGCGCTGCCCCAGCTGGCGCTTCCGGCTGACCAGTGCGAACGCCCAGCCCGCGGTGGCGTTCTACCTCGGCGGTTCGGCGACTGCCCCGCACGAGGCGTGGTCGATCACCGTGCTGACCTTGCGCGAGGACCGGATCTGCGACCTCACGTCCTTCCTCGGAGCCGAGCATTTCCCAGCCTTCGGGCTGCCCGCGACCGTCAGGCCTTAGGCGCGGCCCGCACGTGCGCGCGCTGCCCCTGCCGTCCGATCAGGCACAGGTACTCGACCGGTTCCGCTGACGCCGCGCCGAACCAGTGCGGGACCCGGGTGTCGAATTCCGCCGCCTCGCCGGGGGAAAGCGTCAGGTCGTGCTCGCCGAGCACCAGCCGTAGCTGTCCATTGAGGACATAAGTCCACTCGTAGCCCTCGTGCGTTTTGGGATCGGGTTCCTGTTTCTTCCGTTGTCCGGGCAGGATGAATTTGTACGCCTGGATCCCGCCCGGACGGCGCGTCAACGGCAGGATCGTCACGCCGTCCGCGCAG
Organism: Amycolatopsis sp. AA4; assembly: GCF_002796545.1. Lineage (GTDB taxonomy): Bacteria > Actinomycetota > Actinomycetes > Mycobacteriales > Pseudonocardiaceae > Amycolatopsis. The sequence goes on along the minus strand of NZ_CP024894.1, from coordinate 6,869,144 downwards.
CTGATCGGGCGGAGATGGATGCGCGGGTCGCCGGTTTGCGGGGCGTCGACCAGTTCGTCGAGGGTCACGCCGTGCGCGCGGGCCAGCGGCAGCAGCTGTTCCAGGGTCGGCCGCCGGTTGCCGGACTCGAGCCGGGACAGGGTGCTGGCCGCGATGCCGGTCCGCGCGGACAGTTCGGCCAGCGTGATCTCCCGTTTCCGGCGCAGCTCGCGCAGCCGGGGGCCGACTGCGTCCAGGGCTCGGTCGTCGTCCATTCCCCGAGTTTGACAGATTGGCAAGTTCCCTTGCCAGTCTTGCCGGAGGGTTTGCAAGCTGGAACGGGAACGAGGGAAGGAACCGTTGTGCCGCACGCATTCGATCAGTCCTATTGGGACGAGCACTGGGCCGGCGCCGCCGGGCACGCGCGGCTCGCACCGCATCCGCAGCTGGTCGAGGAGGCGGGGAAACTCCCGCCCGGCCGCGCGCTGGACGCGGGCTGCGGGGAAGGAAACGAGGCGCGCTGGCTCGCCGAACACGGCTGGCAGGTGACGGCGGTCGACCTGTCGGAGGAAGTGCTGCGGCACGCGCGCGAACGGTCGAGCGCGGTCGAGTGGGTGTGTGCTGACCTGCTGGAGTGGACTCCGGACGGGCAGTTCGACCTGGTCGCCACTCATTACGTGCACGCCGCCGGGCCGCTGTTCGAGCGGCTGGCGGAGTGGGTCGCGCCGGGCGGGACGTTGCTGGTCGTCGGGCACCATCACGGGGAACTGCATCCGCCGGAGTCGACGATCACTGTCGAGGACGTCGGGCTGGACCCTGCGCAGTGGGTGATCGCTGTCGCGGAGAACCGGACGCGGAAGGTCCACGGCGGGGAACTGCACGACACGATCCTCTGTGCCCGCAAGGTTTCTACGCCCAACGCGTAATCGGTGGCGGCTGACAGCGGTTCGGTAGTGCACGGAGCGGCGTATGCCTGGAGATCGGCTGCGGCACCGGCGCGCACGCTGCCTTGGTGCGAGAGCTGGGCTGGACCCCGCTTGGCGTCGACCTGTCGAGCGGGATGCTGCGACACGCCCGCGCGCGGCTGCCGGTTCGGGACCACAGCGTCGCCGCGGTCGTCGCAGTTCTGGCGCACACCGACATGTCCGCGTATTCGCCATGCTGCGCGAAGTGTCGAGAGTGCTAAGGCCTGGCGGAGTTTTCGTGCACGTCGGCGTCCATCCGTGCTTTTGCGGCGGGTTCGCCGACCGCGGCGACCCGGATTCCGCGACGCCGGGCTGACTCTCGACCGCTTCGCCGAGTCCGGGACTCCGCTGCCGGTCGTGCTGGCAGTGCGCGCTGTGCACCGTTAATTCGGATGCGCGCCGCTCGGACGATCTTTACCCTGGCGATCGTGATACAGCACCAGTTCTACCTCTGAGGGTTCACCGCCTCCACCGGTACCGCGCGCGTTCGCGGCACCGGCCCTCGTCCTTGTCGCTGATCACGTTTCTCCGGAGGCAATTCCCTCATGACCTCTCCGCTTTCGCCTGCGCTCGTGCGCACGGCGCATATCCGGCTGTCCGACGTCCACGTCGCCTTCGGCGGCCGTCCCGTGCTCGCTGGGGTCGATCTGGTCGCCGCGGCCGGCGACCGGGTCGCCGTTGTCGGCGAGAACGGCCGGGGCAAGACCACCCTGTTGCGCGTACTGGCTGGCACTCAGCCGGTCGATCACGGCGAGGTTCGCCGGGCGGGCACGATCGGCGTTGCCGACCAGCAGATTCCGTTGGGAGACCAGGAAACTGTCGGCGATCTGATCGATCTCGAACTGGCGGCCGTACGCAATGCACTGGCCTGCTTGGAAACCGCGACGACCGCGCTCGCCGAAGGACAGCCCGGTGCCGAGGAAGTGTTTGCCCAAGCCCTTTCGGACGCCGAAGCGCTCGACGCGTGGGACGCGGATCGGCGGGTCGAGGTTTCGCTGGCCGCGCTGAACGCGGTCGACGAGCGGAGCCGTCCGCTCGGCACGTTGTCGGTCGGGCAGCGGCATCGGGTCCGGCTGGCGTGTCTGCTCGGCGCGGGGCATTCCGTGCTGCTGCTGGACGAGCCGGCCAACCACCTCGACGCGTCCGGTCTCGCGCACCTCACCGACCGGCTGCGTGCGTACCCGGGTGTGGTCGTGCTGGTGAGCCACGACCGGGCGTTGCTCGCCGACGTCGCCACGTCCTTCCTGGACCTCGACCCATCGAGCGACGGCCGTCCGCGCGGCTACGGCGGTGGCTATGCGGCGTACGTCGAGGCCCGGCAGTCCGAACGGGCTCGATGGGAGGCACTGCACGCCGAGCAACTAGCCGAACGACAGCGGCTCGCGGACGACCTTTCCGCCGCGCAGAACCGATTGCGGGACAACTGGCGTCCGGAAAAGGGCCACGGCAGGCACACGCGCGCAACTCGCGCGCCGGGTTTGGTCCGCGCGGTGCACCGGCGGCAAGAGGAGTTGAACGCGCACGTCGTGGCCGTTCCGCCACCGCCAGCGCGGTTCGTCCTGCCGGAATTGCCGCAGCACCAAGGAACAGTCGCGGTTCGAGCGGCCAGGGTGGCCGTCGCCGGACGGCTGGACCAGCCGGTCGACCTGACCCTCGGCGGCGCGGACCGGCTCGTCGTCACCGGGCGGAACGGGGCGGGAAAGTCGACGCTGCTGGCGGTTCTGGCCGGGAGACTGGAACCGACGTCGGGCACGATCACGCGCGCCCGGTCGGTGCGGATCGGCTGGCTGGGCCAGGAATCCGACCTCCCGGCCCGGCGCACGCCTGCCGAGTTGCTCGAGCAACGCTTCCCGGGCGCGGCTGATTCCGGCTTGCTCAGCGGATACGACCGGCACCGCCCGATCGCCGAACTGTCGACCGGAGCCCGGCGGCGGCTGGATCTGGCGCTGGTCCTGGCGGCGCGCCCGCAGGTACTGCTGCTGGACGAGCCGACGAACCACCTGTCCGCGACGCTGGTCGACGAGCTGACCGAGGCCCTGCACGCGACCCCGGCCGCGGTGGTGGTGGCCACGCACGACCGGCAGTTGTTGCGCGACACGGCTTCCTGGCCGAGGCTGGCGCTCTGAACCGCTCCGAGGTGGCGTTGGGTGCGCTCAACGTCACCTCGGGCGCTAACCGCCCCGAAACATCCGCCGGGCAGCCTGGAGCCATGCCCCTGGTGATCGAGCGAGCCGACTTCGCGAACCCGCAACTCCGCACCTTCCTGCAGGCCCACCTGGACGATCTCGCTCCGACCGCTCCGCCGGAGAGCCGCCACGCCCTCGATCTGGCCGCGCTCCAGCGTCCCGGCATCCGGCTCTGGACCGTCCGAGACGGCCAGCACCTGGTCGGCACCGCCGCCCTGGCCGCGCTGGAACCCCGGCACGAGGAACTGAAAAGCATGCGCACCGACCCCGCTCGCCGCGGGCAAGGCATCGCTCGCACGCTGCTCGATCACCTGCTCCAGGACGCCAAAGACCGCGGCATCGAACGCGTCTCCCTGGAGACCGGCAGCATGGACTTCTTCGCCCCGGCCCGCGCTCTGTATACGCGAGCGGGCTTCACCCCGTGCGCACCGTTCGGAAGCTACCGAGACGACCCGAACAGCACGTACCTGTCCCTCCGTCTCTGAAGCTGTCACAGATCTTCCGCGCCCGGTGTCCATCTGCCGAACACCCGAGAGCGGAGGAGGACCGCATGACGACGACAGTGCTCGGCGGGGGATACGCCGGGGTCATGGCCGCGAACCGGCTGGCGGGGCGCGGCGAAGAAGTGGTGCTGGTCACGCCGAATGCGTGGTTCGTCGAGCGGATTCGCCTGCACCGCGTGGCAACTGGCCTCCGGGAGAACGCCCGGCTCGACCTGGAAACCGTGCTGAACCCGGCCGTCGAGGTCGTCCGCGACACTGCGACCAAGATCGGCGACGGCAAGGTCCAGCTGGCCTCCGGCGAAAACCTGCCCTACGACACCCTCGTTTACGCGGTCGGATCCGGGGCCAGCGACCACAACGGCGCCTACCGGATCGTCTCCGAGGAGGAATCCGGACGGTTCCGCGCCGCCCTCGCCGAGGCACCGGACGCGCCGGTCACCGTCGTCGGCGCGGGCCTGACCGGCGTCGAGCTGGCCGGGGCACTGCGCGAGGCCGGACGCGCGGTGAAGCTGGTCTCCACTGCCCCAGAACGCCGTGCGATCCAGGCGCACCTGCGGTTTCTCGCCAAACAAGGGGTCGAGATCGAGCTTGGCCGACGCGTCGATCCGGCCGCGCTCGACGGGCTCGTCGTGGACACCACCGGCTTCACCGTGCCGAGCCTCGCCGCCGATTCGGGACTGCCGGTCGACGGCTTCGGCCGCTTGCTGGTGGACGAGCAGCTCACCGTCCCCGGACACCCGAACGTCCTCGGCGCGGGCGACGCCGTGCACCTCGCATCGCCCAGTTACCTTCGCGCCGCGTGCGCGACGGCGTTGCCGATGGGCGCCCACGCCGCCGACGTTCTCACCGCGCGCCGCGAAGGGCGGGCCGGGGAAGCGTTCCGGATGGGCTACGTCCTCCAGTGCACCGATCTCGGCAGCGGACGAGGTCGCGTCCAGTTCCTGCATCCGGACGACACCGAGCGCGCGCTCGCGATCGACGGGCGGGCAGGCGGGCTCGTCAAGGAGACGATCTGCCGGATGACCGTGCGATGGCTGACCCAGGAACGGGACCGCGCGGGTCGCTACTCGTGGCCGGCCGGCGCCTAGAGTTGGCCGGCATGGACCACGGTGCCGTCTTCACCGCGCATCGGTCGACGATGCTCGCCGCCGCCTTCCACATCACCGGATCGCGCCACGACGCGGAGGACGTCGTGCAGGACGCGTGGGAAACCTGGTCCCGGGCGGACCTCGCCACGGTCCGCAAGCCGCACGCGTTTCTGTCCGTGATGGTGTCGCGGCTGGCGCTCAACGCGGTTCGCGCGCAGCGGCGCCGGCGCGAGAACTACCCCGATCCCTGGCTGCCGGACCCGGTGGTCGAAGGGGATTCGCCGGAGTGGGAGGTGCTGCATCGCGACGGTCTGGGCCAGGCGCTCGACTTCGTGCTCAGCACGTTGACGCCGGAGCAGGCGGCCGCGTATGTTCTGCGCAAGGTCCTCGACGTCGACTACCCGTCGGTCGCCGAGGTACTGGAGACGACGCCCGTCGCGGCCCGCCAACTCGTCTCGCGCGCGCAACGGGCGGTGACCTCGGCGATCGGCGATTCCTTGCCGGATCAGGGAAAGCGCGACGCCGAGGCGCTGGCGAAGCTGGCCGACGCGGTGCTGTCCGGCGAGATCGAGAGGGTCGCCGCGTTGCTCGCGCCGGACGCGGTCCTGTACTCCGACGGCGGCGGCAAGGTGCTGGCCGCGCGCAAGCCGTTGTTCGGACCGGACCGGATCGCGCGGTTCCTCCTCGGAATCTCCACGATGGAGGAGGTGACGATCGTCCCGGCGATCATCAACGGCAGCGCTGGCGCGGTTTTCCTGCAGGACGGCAAGGCGACGACCACCGTCACGGTGCGAGCCGGAGCAAAGGGCGTGTCGACGCTGTGTTTCGTGCGCAACCCCGACAAGCTGACCGAGATCAGTCTCGCCTAGCCGCGATCCCGTCGTACATCATCCGCCGCACGGCCTCGCTCAACCGGCGCTGTTCGTCGGGGTCCGGATTGCGCAGCGAGGCGATCGCCGACGCCAGGATCATGCCGTTGATCGCCCGCGCGCTGTTCTCGATGTCGAGATCCGCGCGCAGGTACCCGAGTTCGACGCCGTGCGACAGGTACGCCGCGGTCAGCTCGGTGGCCAGTTCGAAGAAGTCCAGTACCCGCGCCGCCATCGCTTTGTCGATACCGGCGGCTTCGAAGAGCAGCAGCCGCGGGACGCGCGGGTCCTCGCCGAAGATCTGCGCCAGCGCGTCGCCGATCCGCGCGGTCTGCTCGCGGTAAGCGTCCAAAGTAGACACCGCGTCCGGCGCGTTCTCCGCGGTGAGCGCGGTGACGATGCGGGCGACCAGGTCGTCGATGACGTGGTCCACGATGTCGCGCTTGTTCTGGAAGTAGCGGTAGAAGGTGCCGTGCCCGATGCCGAGCTTCGTGGCGATGTCGGAGATGCCCGTGGCGTGGTAGCCGAGGTCGGCGAAGCAGTCGAACGCCGCGTCGATGATCTCGCGGCGCAGTTCCTGCTTCTTGCGCTCGGCTCGGGTGGTGCGGGCGCTCTCCTGGGCTGTCACGCACTGCAGTGTATTGCCAAGCTCGGCCAAGTGACATACCGTTCCGTTACTGACAAGTAGTTCCGGACGAGAGGTCGGACATGGACGCGCAGTACGACGCAGTCATCGTCGGCGCGGGCTTCGGGGGCATGGGGGCGGCCATCCAGCTGCGCCGCCTCGGCTACCGCGACCTGCTGATTCTCGACCGCGAGGACGACCTCGGCGGGACCTGGCACGTGAACCGGTATCCGGGGCTGGCCGTCGACATCCCGTCGTCCACCTACTCCTACTCGTTCGAACCGAATCCGTACTGGTCGCGGCTGTTCGCGCCGGGCGCGGAGCTGAAGAAGTACGCCGAGCACGTCGCCGACAAGTACGGCCTGCGCGCCTCGATGCGCTTCGGCACGGTGGTGACCGGCGCGACCTGGGACGGCTCCAGCTGGCGGGTCAGCATCGAAGGCGGCGAGACGGTCACCGCGAAGTACCTGCTCACCGCCACCGGGTTCCTCTCTCAGCCGAAGATGCCGGACATCGAGGGCATCGAGAAGTTCGCGGGCAAGGTCATCCACACCACGCAGTGGGACGACAGCTACGACCTGACCGGCAAACGCGCCGCGGTGATCGGCACCGGCGCGACGGCCGTCCAGCTCATCCCGGAGATCGCCAAGGCCGCCGCGGAACTGACGGTCTACCAGCGCACGCCGATCTGGGTCAGCCCGAAGCCGGACTACGCCGTGCCGAAGCCGGTGCAGCAGGCGTTCGCGAAACTGCCGCTGGTGCAGCGCGCGGTGCGGCTGGCGGGCAGTTCGATCCTGGAGCTGATGATGATCTCCGGCGTCGTGCAGTACCGGCAGTTCCGCGGGGCCAACCGGATCGCCGAACGCTGGTGCCGCGCGCATCTGTACCGCCAGGTCCGCGACCCGGAACTGCGCCGCAAGCTGACGCCGGACTACTCCTTCGGCTGCAAGCGGCCGGCGTTCTCCAACGACTACTTCCCGGCCTTCACCCGTCCGCACGTGCATCTCGAAACCACCAGCATCGAGCGGATCGACGAGTCCGGGATCGTCACCGCGGACGGCAAGCGCACCGAGATCGACACGCTCGTGCTGGCCACCGGCTTCAACCTGTGGGACACGAACTTCCCGGCGATCGAGATCATCGGCCGGGACGGCAAGAACCTCGGCAAATGGTGGCGCGACAACCGGTTCCAGGCGTACGAGGGCGTGACCGTGCCCGGCTTCCCGAACCTGGTTTCGCTGAACAGCCCGTATTCCTACAGCGGCCTGTCGTACTTCACGACCATCGAATGCCAGATGAAGCACATCGACCGGCTGTTCAAGGGGATGCGCGCCCGCGGCTCGGACGTGTTCGAGGTGACCCAGCGGGCGAACGACGAGTTCCTGGACCGGATGAAACACAAGGTCGGGCACTCGGTGTTCGCGCTCGGCCAGTGCGCGACGGCCAACAGCTACTACTTCAACCAGCACGGCGAGGCGACCCTGCTGCGTCCGACGTCTACGATCAGCGCGCACCGCGAGGCGGTGCGGTTCCCGCTGGAGGATTACAGCTTCGCCTGAGCCCGGGTGAGGTGTGCCGGTCCGGGGAACCTCCGGCCCCCGATCGGCGTCGAGGATGGCGTGAACACTCAGCAAGACGTCCTGGCCAGCCTCCGCACGCAGGCCGAGCCTGCCCTGGGCAAGGGCGCGGCGGCGCGGATCCGCGCCTTCGAGAACGGCGACCTGTATGTCGAGGCGCGCACCGCGTCCACGATCTGGGCGTGGCTGGTCGACTTCCTCCTGGTCACCGGCCTCTCGGTGGCCGCGGCGGTGGCGTACTACGCGAAGTCGAACGCCGTCGACGCCGCGGTCGGGGCGAGCGTGATCGGGATCGCGGGGCTGTTCGTCCTGCCGCTGCTGTACGGCTGGTTCTACGGCAACGGACGCGGCCTCGGCGCGTTGTTCAACGGCATTCGCCTGGTCCGGCTCCGCGACGGCGGCCGGATCGGGCTCTGGAAGGCGGGCTGGGCGATGCTGATACGCACGCTCGGCTTCGTGATCATCGCGCTGGGTGTGCTGAACGGCGACGTCACCGTGACGAACGGGGTCCGCACGAGCATCGACGTCCGCGAGACCGAACGGCTCCGCGCGGCCGGGTTCGTGCGGAAGCCATGAGCGGGTACCAGGTCCGCGCGGTCGCGGACACCCCCGAACAACGGCTGCGCGACTACACCACCCGGCTGCAGGCGATCGTCACCATGCGCCGGGTCTACCGCGTGATGACGGCCAGCCTCGCCGGGCTCTTCGGTCTCAGCGGGCTCCTGGTCGGGATGCTGGCGCATTCCGCCGCGGGAGGGTTCAGCCTGGCGGGCGGCGGTGTCTTCTTCGCGGTTTTGTGGCTCGGCGGAGTCTTGATCTGGCGTGCCAGGCCGGCGACCGAACGCGCGTTGAATCCTGGTTCGCATCCGCCCGCCGGTCGAACGCCGGGGAACGTGCGGGGAGCTTTCTTTGCCGCGGCGGGGATGGGTTGTTTGACGGCCGTCGTATGTGGACTGTCCTTTATGTCCTCTCCGCCCTCGGACGCTGAGCTGAAGCTGGCGATCATCGGGCTCGGTACCTTCGTGGTCTTCGCGGTTTTGTTCGTCCCGCCGGGATACGTCTACGCGCAGTCCGATCAGTACTTCGCGAAATGGCTCAACCGCAACCGCGCGGCTTACGAGGCAGCGGCTCGGCGGCTTTAAGGCGTGCGACGGCGCAGCGTCGCCGCGCCGAGTCCCAACGCCAGCACCGCGCAGCCGAGCACGATGAGGATGTTGCGGGTCAACGATGTCGTCCAGGCCGAGCTGTGCGTCACCTGGGTGAGCGCTTCGACGGCGTAGGACAGCGGCATCACGTCCGACAGCCAGTGCAGCACCCAGCCCATCTGGTCGCGCGGCTGGAAAAGCCCGCACAGCAAGGCTTGCGGCAGCACGAACAGCGGCATGAACTGCACCGCCTGGAACTCGCTCGTCGCGAACGCGCTCACGAACAGCCCCAGCGCCATGCCGAGCAACGCGTCGAGTGCGGTGATCAACAGCAGCGACCACACCGAACCGGCCACCGTCAGCCCGAGCCACCACAGGCTGACCGCTGTCGCGACCGCCACCTGCAGCACCGCGACCAGGCCGAACGCCAGCGCGTACCCGGCGAGCAGGTCGAATTTCCCCAGCGGCAACGTCATCAGCCGTTCCAGGGTGCCCGCGGTGCGTTCGCGCAGGGTCGTGATCGACGCGATCAGGAACATGATCACGAACGGGAACACGCCGAGCAGTGCCGGCGCGATCCGGCTGAACACCTCAGCTGAGTTGAACACGAAGCGCAGCAACACCATCAGCAGCGTCGGCACGAGGATGAGCATCACGACCGTGCGCGGGTCGTGCCGCAGCTGGGCGAGGATGCGGCGAGTGGTGGCGAGAGTGATCGAGGCAGTCATCGCTGAGCCTTCACGAGGTGCAGGAACGCGCGTTCGAGGTCTTGTTCGCCGGTGGCCGCGCGCAGGGCGTCCGGAGAATCGTCGGCGAGCAGCGCACCGTCGCGCATCAGCAGCAGCCGGGTGCACCGGGCGGCCTCGTCCATGACGTGGCTGGACACCAGAAGCGTGGTGCCGTCCGCGGCGAGGCGATGGAAAACGTTCCACAAATGCTCGCGCAGCAACGGATCCAGCCCCACGGTCGGCTCGTCGAGCACGAGCAGCTCGGGTTCGCCGAGCAGCGCGACGGCGAGGCTCGCGCGGCTGCGCTGGCCGCCGGAGAGCCGCCCGACCAGTGCGTCCGCGTGCGAACCGAGGCCGACCTGCTCGATCGCGTCGCTCACCGACCGGGCCGGCGCGCCCAGCACGGCGGCGAAGTAGCGCAGGGATTCGGTGACCGTGAGGTCGGCGTAGACCGCCGGCGCCTGCGTGGCGTACCCGATCCGCTTGCGCAACCGGCGGCTTCCGGCGGGTTCGCCGAGCACCGTGACCGTGCCGCCGTGGGTCACCTGCACGCCGACGACGGCGCGCATCAACGTGGTCTTCCCGCAGCCGCTCGGTCCGAGCAGCCCGGTGACCGAACCGGGCTCGACGCGGAAGCTCACGTCGCGCAGCACTTCCCGGCCACCGCGGACGACGCGCAGGCCGTCGATGACCACCGCGGAATTAATCATGCGGTTAATTCTGCGCGCGCGGAATTTCCCTGTCAAGCGCGGACTGGCGGATCAGCCGAGGTCAGGTGCGGTCGACGTACTGCTGCACCGCCGGAGCGATCAACGCGACGACGTCCTCGTGCGAGGCCCCGGCGAGAGGTTCGACCTGGATGACGTAGCGGACCATGGCGAGCCCGACCAGCTGGGCGGCGATGCCGGTGACCCGCAAGGGCGGGATGTCGAGCGCGTCGGCGATCTTGTCGAGCAGCGCGCCCTGGATGAAGCCGCGCAGCATGTCCGCGGCCTGTTCGGTGGTGGACACCGAGCGCAGCACGCCGAAGAACGCGTCGCGCGAGGCCGGGGTTTCCCAGAGCGTGAGGAACAGCCGGACGAGCCGTTCGCCGACCTCGGCGCGCGGCCCGTCGAGGATCGCGGCGACCACGACGCCGGGGTCGGCCGGGAGATGCAGCGCGGTCGCGAAGACCTGGTCCTTGCTGCCGAAGAAGTGGTGCACGAGCGCGGGATTCACGCCCGCCTCGGCGGCGATCGCGCGGATCGTCGCGCCCTCGTAGCCGTTCCGCCCGAACAGGTCCCGCGCGGCGGCCAGAATGGCCTCCCGCGTCTCGGTCTGCCCGGGGCGGCGTCCCGTCCGTGCCATCGGCGTCCTTTCGTCCGCTCCAGTATCGCGGGACCATGGGCGTACAGCTGGCTGTGCCTGATCTTTGCCTCGCCGGTCTTGACTCCGGGGCCGGACAGGAGGGGGAGCAATGAACGAGACAGCGGTCCGGGTGCTGATCCGAGCCTCGGATCCCCTTGCCGACACGGGGATCCGGAGCTGGCTGCAGGCCCGGCCGGAGTTTCCGTGGCGACCGACGAGGCGGACGTAGTCGTCGTCGCGGCCGAGTTGCTGTCGGTGGCGGTGACGTCGACGTTGCGCGGGCTCAAGGCCACTGTGGACGCTCCGGTGGTCCTGCTGGCCAACGAGGAGGCCGCAGGCCCGGCGGTGCTGACCGCGGTGGAGTGCAACGTGGTCGCCCTGTTGGACCGCGAGCGCACGTCGAGCGAGCAGTTGGCGGCCGCGGTGCTGACCGCCGCGCACGGCGGAGCAATCCTTCCCCCGGCGGCGCTGGGCACGCCGCTCAGCCACGTCCGCCGCCCGACCCACCCCCGGCCGACGCACAGTTCCGGCCTGACACAACGGGAAATCGACGTACTGCGGCTGCTGGCCGAAGGCCTCGACACGGCGGAAACCGCGGAGAAAATCAACTTCTCGGAGCGTGCGGTGAAGAAGGTGATCCACGATCTGTCGCAACGGCTGGACCTGCGAAACCGCACGCACGCGGTCGCTTACGCACTTCGCAACGGGGCGATTTGAGGCGGGTGGGGTTTGGCAGGAAGTCGTGGGCGGTTGGCTGCGCTGTGCGGTCGTGGGGGCGGGGTCGGCGGGAGGTTGGGGTTTGGGCTGCATCGCGCATGCTTGAGGCTTCCGGCCGCCGCGTGAGCCCGGTGGGTGGGTTGTGCGGGAGGTCGGGCTTCTGACTGTGCCGCGCGAGCGCGGAGGAGAAGGCCCGCGCAAGCTTGAGGCTTCCGGCCGCCGCGTGACCTCGGCGGGTGGGTTGTGCGGGAGGTCAGGCTTTGGGACTGCGTCGCGGGGCCCCGGCGAGCAAGGCCCTCGAAAGCTTGAGGCTCCCCGCTATCTCGCGCGACCGCGGCGGGCAAGGTCTGCGGAAGTCGGGGCTTGTGGCTGTGCCGTGCGGTCGCGGCGGGCAAGCCATGCGACGACCGCGCCCCTCGCTGCATTCACGCGCCCGGCGGGCAAGGCCTGCGAAACCCGAGACTCCCCGCCGCCCGGCGCGGCCGTCCGAGCGCGGCCGAGAAACGGGGCGGGCGCTCAGATGATGCCGGTCCGCAGCGCGTACGCGACCGCGTGCGAGCGGTTTCGCAGGTCGAACCGCACGAGGAGCGTGCTGATGATGTTCTTGATCGTCCGTTCCGAATACGCCAGCCGCTCGGCGATTTCGACCGTGCCCAAACCGTCCGCGAGGAGGCCGAGGATTTCCACCTCTCGGCTCTGCAACCGGTGCCGGTCGAGGAGGCCGCGCGGGTACTGGGCCTCGCCCTCGCTGGTGCGGAACTCGCTCGCCAGCCTGGCCGCGCGGACGTCTTCCGGTTCGCCCGCGGGCACCCGGGCGGCCAGCGCGTCCAGGAGCTTCTCGCGCGTCGCGGAACCCCGGTACAGCGCCGCGGACAGGCCGAATCCGCCGAGTCTGCTCAGTTCGGCCTTCTCGATCCGGTCCGCGACCAGCACCGCGCGCACGTCCGCGACGAGCGTGGTCCGGCGGATCCGCGCCAGGTCGAGCAGGGTTTTCTCGCGGACCTCCGGCACGATCACGAGCAGGACGTCCGCGCGCGGGACCTCGCCGGGAGCCAGCACGGCATAGCGGGCCGCGCCGCGCAGGTAGGCGGCGGCGCCCTCGCCGCTGATCGGATCGGCGGCGATGATCGCCACTCGTTCGGGCAATGCGCTCATGTCAGCTCACAGACCAGTCGTCCCGGCGCGCAGGGTCGATCTGCCTCGGCAGTCCATCGTCAGTTAAGGAGGTAATTGAACGTTAGTACCTGTAACCCTCGTTGCACGATAGCACTAGACGGGAGTCCAGTGCTGGTAATTGCCCGCACGACCGGACGGCGTTCACACGATCCGCGGCCTCGTGCCAGGTCCCGGCTAGACGGTCCTGAACGTGGCCATCATCCCCATGTCCTCGTGCTCCGCGTTGTGGCAGTGGAACATGTACCGCCCTCGGTACCCGTCGAACCGCGCGATCACCTCGACTGCTTCGCCGGGCTGAAGGTCCACGGTGTCCTTGCGGCCCGCGTCGTGTGGTGCGGGTGCTTTGCCACCGCGGGAAAGTATCTGGAAGTGCACCAGGTGCAGGTGGATCGGATGGTGCAGATCCGCGACGAAACGCCAGATCTCGACGTCGCCGAGTTTCGGCTGGGCCGCGATTTTCGTCGGGGTGAAGGCTTCGCCGCCGATGGTCCAGCCGTGCCTGCCGTTGAACTGTCCACTTCGGAAAGCGAACTCGCGCGTCACGGTCGCTTGTGCCCGGTCCAGATGCTCCACTTCGGACAGTCGAGCCGGGACAAAGCTGTCGTCCTGCGCCCGGCGAGCGACGCGAAACCGCATGACCTGTGCGGTGGAACCAGTGCCGAGCCGGTTCACCAGCGTCACCTCGGTACCGACCGGATAGGCGCCGAAATTGACCACCATGTCGTACCGTTCGGCGGGAGCGATCGGCAGATGCTCGTGGCCGCGCGGGGCGTCGAGCAAACCTTGGTCCGAGCCGATCTGGGTAAAAGCAGGTCCGCTCGGCGGTGGCGGGTTGAGCGCGAGGTCGTACCGGCGGGCGTTGGAACCGTTGAGGAATCGCAGCCGGTACCGGGTCGCCGAGACCTCCGCGACCGGCCACGGTGCGCCGTTCACCAGCAGCACGTCGCCGAGAACACCTGCCGCGTAAGCATCTTCGACCCCGGGAACGGATCGCAGGGAAGGATCCAGCGACGGGTACCGCATCGATCCGTCCTCGGCGAACGCGCGGTCGGTGATCAGGAGCGGGAGCTCTCGCTCGCCGCGCGGCAGCGGCAGGGCGTCTTCCTCGTCGTCGCGGACGATGTGCAACCCGGCGAGTCCGCGATACACGGCCGGACCGGTGAAATCCATCCGGTGGTCGTGATACCAGAGCATCGCGGCCTTCTGCCGCAACGGATACGTGTACTCGCGCGTGCCGGTGGTGACGACGGCGTCCGGGTCGGCCATCCCCGAATGCCCGTGCCCGGCACTGGCGAGGTATCGGCCGTCGGCGGGCAGGACGAGGTCGGTGGCGTATCCGTCCGACTCCGGCGGCGTGCGTCCGCCGTGCAGGTGCACGACGGTCGGCACCGGAAGTTCGTTGCGGTGCCGGACGATCGTGGTCCGGCCGCTGCGGGACTCGATCGTCGGTCCGGGGAAAATGCCCTGATAGCCCCAAATCGGCGTGCGCAGGCCAGGCAGGATCTCCGCGGTGCTCGCCCGCTGCACGATCTCGTACCGGTCGACGCCGCCGTCGCGGGACACCGGCTGCAGCACCGGCGGCAGCGGCAAGGGCACCTGAAACGGGTGCGGCAGCGGCACTTCGCTGGTCAGCAGCTCGCCGGTGGCCGCGGCCGGACGCAACAACCGCGGGGTGACGAACCCGGCCGTGAGCACCACTCCGGCTCCGCCCGCCAGCCCGAGAAACCGGCGGCGCGACATCCCGCTCATCGCCGCGCCCCGGTGCGCCAGATGCCGAACAGCGTGCCGAGCGCGATCGCGACCAGCGCGACCCCGAGCGGAATGTGCAGGTCAAGCGCACCGGCCTGCCCGGCGAAATACTGCGCGGTCTCGCCGCCGGCCAGCAGCAGGCTCGTCCAGAACGGCCATCGGACGCCGCCGCGCCACCAGTACAGCGCGGCAGGCACGAGCTGCACCAGCGCGACCGTCGACACGATGTTCGCGCCGAGTTCGTGCATCGCCAGCATGTCGTAATCGCCGATCAGATACCGCCCGGCGAACACCGGCTGTCCGAGGATCGCGACGGCGTGCACCGTCACGACGGCCCGCAGCACCGCCAGCACCGTCCGCCCGCGGGTCAGGACCGCTTCGGTCACCGTTCCCCCTTGTGCGCGTAAGACTTCCCCCGAACAGACGCTAAGCTGAAGTTCTCATGCCGTCCAAGACCAAATTCGCCATGTATTCATGACCTCGGAGCTATGAGATGGACCTGCTGCTGCTGCGCTACTTCCAGGCGGTCGCCTACCGCGGCCACCTCAGTCAGGCGGCGGCCGAACTGCACATCGCCCAGCCGTCGCTGAGCCGGGCGATCGCGCGGCTGGAGGCGGATCTCGGCGTGCCGCTGTTCGAACGCGCCGGGCGGGGACTGCGGCTCAACCACTTCGGCGCCACGTTCCTGCGCCGCGTCGACCGGGCCCTGCGCGAACTCGACGACGCGCGTCAGGAGCTCGTCGACCTGGCTGGTCTGGACCACGGCCGGGTCGCCGTCGCGTCGGAAACCCTGCTCACGCTCACCGGCCTGATGAGCGCCTTCCGCGCCGAGTATCCCGGCATCGAACTGCGGCTGTACCAATCGTCGGCGGAAACCATGGCGCAGCAGCTGTGCGCGGGCGAGGTCGACCTGTGCTTCGCGTCGCAACCGCTGCGGCAACCCGGCCTGCAGGCACGGGAATTGCTCCGCGAGGAAGTGCTGCTCGCGGTGCCCAGCACGCACCGGCTCGCGGGACGCAAACGCGTGCGGATGGCGGATCTCGCGAACGAGCCCATGGTGACCACCCGCCCCGGCTACTGGCCGCGCACCCTCGCCGACCGCCTTTTCGCCGAGGCCGGCCTGGAACCGAACTACTCCTGCGAAAGCGACGAACCCGGCGCGACCGGCCAGCTCATCGCGAGCGGACTGGGGATCGGCCTGGTGCCGGAGGTCGCCCGGCAGGCCGCCAAGGACGAGGCGGCCGTCGGGCTTGAGCTGGACGTCCCGGATTGCTCTCGGACGCTGTCCGTGGTGCAGCGGGCGGATGCGTATCTTTCCGCAGCGGCACAACGCCTGACGGAGTTCGCCGTGGCCTACTTCGCCCGTGAACCGTCCGAGCAGGAACCGTTTGCGCCGTTTGGGCTACGAGCCTAGCCCGCTTCAGCGAGGGGATTTGCCCGATTCTCGACCATGGACGGTTGTTGCCCGGTCACGAACTGCTCATGCTGAACAGCTATTCGGCACGAGCAGGGGAAGCCAGATGCAGCAGCAGAGCTTGGCGGTCCGGTGGTCGGCGCGAACAGTCCGGTCCGGCCCGTTTCACCGCGCGTTGTCCGAGGCCGTCGACCGGCGCGGGTTGTCGCTTTCGCGGCTCCGCGCGCATCTCGCCGCGCACGGGGTGTCGGTCGCCGAGTCCACGCTGAGTTACTGGCAGCGCGGCCTGCGCAGTCCGTCCGCACCCCGGTCGCTCGACGTCGTGCGCGCTCTGGAGTCGGTGCTGAACCTGCCGCCGGACAGCCTGGTCGTGCTGATCGGACCGCACCGGACCGCGGACGCCGACCGCAGGCCGTCGCTGCCGGAACTCCAGCAGAGCTGGGCGGAAACGTTCGCGCTGCGCGACGAGCTGAGCGGAACGCCGGGCGTCGAGGAGAACGCGGACCTCGACGTCGCGACGGTGGTCGACGTGCTGACCCTCGGCGCGCAAGGCCGCACCGAGGAGATCTCGTCGACCATGGTGGTGCGCGCGCGAAGATCCGGCCCGGACAGCTTCCTGGTGACGCACCAGGACGAGGAGGGCAGCGACGTCACGGCGACGGAGATCATCGCGGTCGACGGCTGCCGGGTCGGGCGGGTGCGCCGCAGCGCGCGGTCGTCCGGGATGGTGTTCGAGGTGCTCTTCGACCGGGGCCTCGCCGAGGGCGAGACGCACACGTTCGGGTTCACGCTGCGTCCCGCCGCCTCGGTCCGGCCGGGGAATTTCCACCGGGTCGTGCGCTCCCGCATGTCGGCGTACCTGCTGCGGCTGCGCTTCCACCCGGCCGCGCTGCCCGCGCGCTGCCTGCGGACCGTCCGGCCGAGGGAAGACCTCGAACTGCTGGTCCGCGAGCCGCTGTTCTGCGGGCCGGGGAACACGGTCAGCGCCTACTTCGAGGAACTCGGCGTAGGCATCGCCGGGGTCGATCTCATTTGGGACTGATCCGCCGTTTCGTCCAGCGCCACAGCAGGAACGCGCCGCCGAGCACCACCGCCGAGCCGAACACGATCAGCCCGACGAGCAGCGACCCGGCCGGTCCGGTGTCGCGCTGGAGGGTCTGCTTGAACCCGATCCCGCCGCCGCGCTGGTAATCGGAACCGGGCAGTTTGTCGGCGTACCGGGAATGCACCTGCCGCTGGTATTCGGCGATCGGCGTGAACTGGCCGACCGGCGACTGCGGAAGACTGGCCTGCAGCAGCACGACGCCGTCGCGGCCGAGGTCGTACCACCCGTTGATCTGGGGTTCGTTCAGCAGCACCGAACCCGGGCGCAGCCGGGCGCTGAGCGTCTCCTCGTCGTTGCCGGACAACACGTTCCCGACCGACCAGCCGCTCGGCGCGTTATGGTCGGGCGCGGCGCGGAGGGTGGCTTTCGCGCCGGTGGCCGCGGTGGCCGTCACCGCGATCGACCGCAGCACCCCGGCCGGGGCTCCCGGCTTCTCCGTGACGAAGTCCGGATTGAGCGTGTAGACCGGGAAACCCTTGGGCAAGAGGGTGATCCGGCCCGGGTCGGCGTGGCCGACCTGCCGGAAGTTCGACTTGGCGAAACTGATCGCGCGTGCCGTTTCCGCGGCTTTGACCGCGGCCGCGACGTCCTGCTCCGACGGCGGCGCGACCCACGAGGCCCCGGCGGCCTCGGCGGGACCGGCGGACAGGAGCGCCGCGACCGCGATCGCCGCGCCGGCGGCGAACTTCCGGCAGATCTCACCCATGGCGGCTCGTCAGCCCTTCTTGATGTTGACGATGGTGTCGTTCCAGGTGAACTGGGCGTTGCTCTGGTACTGGTTGTAGTCCCAGGTCTGGTACCGCTCGTAGCTCGGCCACGGGTCGCCGACCATGATCGAGTTGTTCGTGTTGTCGTATCCGTAGATCACCTCGGCGTGGCCGCCGCCGGAGGTCCAGTAGATGCCGGTCAGGTTCAGGATTCCGGAGTTGACCTGGTTCTGGACCGAGTCGTAGCTGATCGGCCCGTTCGCGCTCTGCGCGGAGAACCCGGTGCCGAGGAATCCCTGCACGATTTCCGAGATCTGGCCGCCCTCGTTCGGGCAGTACCCGGACTGGGTGCCCTTGCCCGCCGCGCAGAAATCGGCCTGCGTGGCGGTGCCGCCCTGCGACTGCTCGATGCTGGAGCCGTCCGCGGCCCAGCACCACTGGTCGTTTTCCTGCACCTGCTGGTTGTATTCGAGCTGCTTCGAGGCGGGCAGCGCCGCGGCGTGCACGCGCCCGCCGATCGGCTGGACCTCTTGCACCTGGGTGTGCGTCGCGGTCTTGATGAGGCCGTTCGGCTGGTTCGCGTCGTTGGTCGACTGGGCCAGCGCGGTGCCCGGCAGCAGCGCCACGGCAAGCGCGGCTGCCCCGGTCGCCACCGTTATCCGGACGGTCCGCCGGGTGGGTCGGTAATCCATCGAATCTCCTTGTGCCAGACGGGGAAGGGAGCCTGCCGGGTGACCCGGCCGAGCATCACTGTGTGCTCGCCCGCTCCCGCAGAGCAACGGCCCCGGCACGCGGTGTGAGTGTTCACAGCCGGATTCGCCGGAGAATGACTGGCACGGCCGCGGTTTCGCGCACCGCGGCACCAGCTAATTCGCAATATTCACAGCGCGTTCACAAGCGATGAACCGTGCCGGAGCGGGTCAGTCCACAAGGGACTCGGGTTACGGCAGGCTTTGCCGCAGCGCCTCGCGGAGCAGTTCCGGCGGAGTCGATTCGGGGTGCAGGACCGCCTGCATGGTCAGTCCGTCGAGCAGGGCGGACAGCCGGACCGACTCGACGGTCAGGTCCAGTTCTTCGGGGAGCCTGCCGAGTGCGACGGCCTCGCGCAGGATGCGCGTGATCAGGTCGCGCAGGTTCTGGTGCTGTGCGTCGGCGCTCGCGCGGAACGCCGGACGGGTGCGGGCGGCGACGGTGAACGCCAGCCAGGCCACTGCCTCGTCCCGGCGCTCGTCGTCGAGCGGGAGGAATTCGGAGAGCAGATCTTCGACCAGCGTCCGGCGGTCTGTTTCGGCGGCGAGCAGCCGGTCCGCGCGGATCGCGACGCGCTCGCCGATCCGGCGGCCGAGCTGGTTCATGGTGAAGAGCATCATCGCTTCGTGGTCGGCGAAGTAATGCCGGATCGACCCGATCGCGAGGCCCGCTTCCTTGGCCACGTTGCCGAGCGTCGCGCCCTCGACGCCGGAGCGGCGGACCACTCGGACCACGGCCTCGCTGACGGCCTTCCGCCGGTCTTCCGGCACCACGATCTTCGGCACGGTTGTGTTTATAGCACGGTGGTGCCACGATGGTTTTAGCAAGTGCGTGCTAAAACGGGTCTTGGGGGTCGTGATGAGCGGATGGGTGCTCGGGGGCTTGGTCGTCGGCGTCGTGGTGATGCTGGTGTTCCGGTTGGTCGGCGAGCCGCTGAACTGGCGCGACACCGTCGCGCCGCCGGTGGTGCTGATCGCCCTCGGGGTGGTGGGGGTGGTCCAGTTCAAGGGACTGACCAGCACGGACGTGTGGTGGATCGGCGGCAGCTGCGTGCTCGGTCTCGCCTTCGGCGCGGCGCGCGGCGCGACGATCCGGCTGTATTCGAGGAAGGGCGAGTTGTGGCAGCGCTACCGGAAATCGAGCCTCGCGCTGTTCGTGCTCGGCGTCGCCGCGTCGATCGGATTCACTGTGCTGGCAGTGAAATTCGGTCTGCACGAACAGGCGAGGCCGTACCAGCTGGCGATCGGCGTCAGCTTCGCCGGAGAAGCGTTGGTATTGATTCCGCGTGGGCTGCGCTCGGACGTCCCCTTCGCGAAGGACAAGGAACGCCCGTGGGACAACTGGCTGCGTTCCCGCTGAACCAGGTCAGGACAATTCGGCCTGGCGTCGCCGCAGTTCGTCGATGACCTGGTCGAACACGGCGCGGTGGGCTTCGAGCCGGGCGAGGGTCAGGCTGATCGACTCCTGGACCTGCTCGACGTCCTCGGCGGCGATCTCGACGTGGTCCGCGTGTTCGGCGGTGGTCGTCCCGACGGTCAGCGGACGGTCGACGCGGGGGAGCGGCCGTCCTTGCGGTTCCCGGTCCAGCCAGGACGCCATGTCCCGCATCTCGTCGTCCAGCCGCACCGTCCACGACTGCCGTCGGCGTTCCTCGCGTCCTGGATCCCGGCGTTCCCAGCCCGCGACGACCAGGTCTTCGATGGCTTTCGCCGCGGTCCGGCACGCGACTTCCAAGCGGGGCAACGGATCCAGTCCGATTGTCGAGATCTCCTCCAGGATCGGTTCGCCCGCGGTCCACACCCCGTCGACGGTGTGGGTTTCGGCGACGTCGTGCGCGGTGGCGAGCAGGGCGCTGATCGCCTCGCGCACCTTCGCCACGTCGGCCGGGTCCAGGTCCTCGTCGGTCAGCCGGTGCGGCGATCCGGTGCGCGGCGGGCGTTCCTTGGCCGGCCAGGAACGGGTTCCGCCACGCCTCCGGTAGTGCTGCTGCATCGCCTGTTTGGACCGGCCGCCGTACTCCGCGCCCAGTTGTTCCCAGGTCCAGCCCCGGTCGAGAACCGCTTCGATCAGCGTGACCTCGGCCCGGTCCAGGTCGGCTCGGACGTCCGGGACCAGGTGCAACGCTCCCGCCGCGTCGTCGGCGCTGAGGTCTTCGTCCGGGCCGCGCCCGGATCTAGCCGCGCGTACCAGTTCGCTGAGGAACGGGTTTTCTCGTTGCCGGAAGTACCGGGTGGTCATGGTGTGCACGGAGTCCGCCATGCCGGCAACGTATCGGTTGACGGCATGGCGCGTCAACTGATCCGTTGACGACTTCGTCTCACCAGGTCACCGGCAGCTCGTGGACGCCGTAGATGCTCATGCCGGTCCGCAGCGGCACCTCCTCCGGCGGGACCGCGAGCGCGAGCGTCGGGAAACGGTGCAGCAACCCGGCGAATCCGGCGCGCATTTCGATCCGGGCGAGCTGCTGGCCGAGGCATTGGTGCACGCCGTGGCCGAACGACACGTGCGTCCGGGCGTTCCGCTCGACATCGAGATCGTCGCCTCCGGGGAAATGCGAAGGATCGCGATTGGCGGCCAGCATCGAAATCAGCACGGTCGATCCCTTGCTGATCTTTTCGCCGCCGAGTTCGAGGTCTTCGGACGCGTAACGGAACAGGACGTCGACCACCGTGAGGTAGCGCAGCAGCTCTTCGACGGCACCGGGAATCAGATCCGGATCGGCGCGCAGCGCGGCCAGTTGCTCCGGGTTTTCCAGCAGAGCGAAAGTGCCCAGCGCCAGCATGTTCGCCGTCGTTTCGTGCCCGGCGAGCAGCAACAGGAACCCGATGCCGACGAGTTCCTCGACGCTCAGGTCGTCGTCGCGCGCCAGGTCGGACAGCATGTCGGAGCCGGGGTTCGCGCGCTTGCCGGTGGCCAATTCCCCGAGGTACGACGTGATCGCCGTCCAGGCGGCCATTTTGTCCTCGAGGCTTTGGTCCCGGAGCATCATCTGCGCGGAATTCTTCTGGAAAGTCTCCCGGTCGGAATACGGGACCCCGAGCATTTCGCAGATCACCAGCGACGGCACCGGAAGCGCGAATTCCCGCACCAGATCGGCCGGCCTCGGACCTTCGGCGAGGTGGTCGAGCTGGCGTTCGGCTATTTCGGTGATGCGCTCCTCGAGCTGTTTCATCCGGTTGACGGTGAACGCGCCGGTGAGCTTCCGCCGCAGCCGGGTGTGGTCCGGCGGGTCCATCGTGAGGAACAGGCCGGGCACCTGCGGCTGCGGATCGAACTCCTCCTGCGCCTCGGGCATGCTCGGCGTTTCGTAGGGCACGTGCACCTGGCCGAGGTCCTGGCGCGAGCTGAATCGCGGGTCGGCGAGCGCCTGGCGGACGGCGGCGTAGCCGGTGACCAGCCAGCCGTCGTGCCCGTCCGGGAACTTCAGCGGGCTCACCGGCCGCGACTCCCGCAGCCGGGTGATGGCCGACGGCGGGGCGAACGGGCCCGCGTCGCGTTCGAGCGGCAGGCCGGGCGGTCGGGTCATCTTCGGATCCCCTCTCGGTGGTGGTGCGACCAGCGTCACCGCGGGGGCTGACATCCCGCTGATACGGCGCTGGCTCGACTACCATCGGCAGACATGCCGGACACGCAGTACGAAGACCTGCTTCAGCACGTGCTCGACACTGGAGCCGAGAAGGGCGACCGCACCGGGACGGGCACGCGGTCGATTTTCGGGCACCAGCTGCGCTACCGGCTGGCCGACGGATTCCCGCTGATCACCACGAAAAAGGTGCACTTCCGGTCCATCGCGTACGAACTGCTGTGGTTCCTGCGCGGCGACTCGAACGTCACCTGGCTGCGGGACCACGGCGTCACGATCTGGGACGAATGGGCCGCTCCGGACGGCGACCTCGGCCCGGTCTACGGCGTGCAGTGGCGCTCCTGGCCGACGCCGGACGGCGGGCACGTCGACCAGATCAGCGACGTCCTGCGCACCCTGCGCGAGAACCCGGATTCGCGGCGGATCATCGTGTCGGCCTGGAACGTCGGGGACATCCCGCAGATGGCGCTGCCGCCGTGCCACGCGTTCTTCCAGTTCTACGTGGCCAACGGCGAGCTGTCCTGCCAGCTGTACCAGCGCAGCGCGGACCTGTTCCTCGGCGTGCCGTTCAACATCGCCAGCTACGCCCTGCTGACGCACATGATCGCCGACCAGGTCGGCCTGCGCGTCGGCGATTTCATCTGGACCGGCGGCGACTGCCACATCTACGACAACCACGTCGAGCAGGTGCGCAAGCAGCTTTCCCGGGACGCGCGGCCGTTCCCGACGCTGAGCCTGAAGCCGGCGGAGAGCCTGTTCGACTACCGCTACGAGGACTTCTCGCTGGAGGGCTACGACCCGCATCCCGGCATCAAAGCCCCGGTGGCGGTGTGAGCATGATCGGACTCATCTGGGCGCAGGCGGCGAACGGCGTGATCGGGCGCGACAACGCGTTGCCGTGGCACATCCCGGAGGACATGAAGCACTTCCGCACGGTGACCGCGGGCGCGACGGTGCTCATGGGACGGCGCACGTGGGAGTCGCTGCCGGAACGCTTCCGGCCGTTGCCGGGACGGCGGAACCTGGTGGTGTCCCGCACGCCGCAGGAGGGCGCGGAGACATTCCCCGACCTGCAGCAAGCGTTTGCGGCCGCCGACGGCGACGTCTGGGTGATGGGCGGCGCGCGGATTTACCAGGAGTCGCTGCCGTTCGCGGACCGGATCGAAGTGACCGAACTGCGGGAATCCTTCGAGGGCGACGTCTACGCGCCGGAGATCGGCCGGGAACCGGACACGGTCGGCGAGTGGCAGGAGTCGAAGAACGGGCTGCATTACCGGCATTTGAGCTGGGGTTCTCTGAGCTGACCGCGGGTGCGACGGTGAGCGTGTCGCCGTCGAGTGTCGCGACGGTCGTCGACCGCGACACCGGCGCGCGGGAAGCCATCGAGAAGGCCGGGCTCGCGCCGGGATCGCGGTAGGCGGCACCGAGGTCGGCGAGTCGGTCCGGACCCGATCTCCCGGCCGGAGTCGCGGCGGCGGCACGACGTCCGTCACGCGGACCCCCGGCTGACTCGGCCCCGGACGATCGGCGGTACATACCCCGTGGCAACCACCTCCCCGTCGAACCAGGCGGTCAGCTTCGCCGCCTCCTCTTCCAGCGCCGCCGCGGCGGCGGGAGACAGCGGTTCGATCGGCACGACGTCCACCGTCCCGTCCGGTTGCTGCGTCCAGGTCCCGACGATCCGCCCGTTCCACCACGCGGTCGGACCGGCGTTGCCCGCGCCGTCGAAGAGCTGCGGTCCGTGGTCGCCGAGGTAGAAATCGCGGCGGCGCCAGCCCATGGTGGTCGGGTCGAGGGTCGGGAGAAGCGCCGCCCAATCGCTGTCGAGACGGACCTCCTCCGGGTCGTCCGGATGCAGCCACGCCGGGGTCCCGTCCTCCAGCAGAGCGGGCGTCGCGCCGACGTCGTCCAGCGCCTGGCGGACCGCGGTTTTCGTCGCGCCGAGCCACCACACCAGGTCGCCCTCGGTCCCCGGCCCAAAGGACCACAGCCAGCGCCGCACCAGTTCCTGGTAGCCCTCTCGTTCGCCCAGGACGCCCGGATCCTCGCCGAGCCACTGCTCGACTGCTGTCCACACTGGACGCGACGCCTGCCAGCGCCCGGCGTTGTCCCCGCGAACCACCGAACCACTCGCCGCGAGCACGGAAAGCACGCGGGAGCCCACCGGGGCGAGCACCGTGGGCTGTCCCTCGGCGGCGACCCGCGTGTTCAACTCGGGAAGGCGGGCGCGCAGTTGCGCGGTGGTGCCGGGTTCTTCGCGGATCGCCTGCAGCGCCTCGGTGCACCGGTCAGCAATCCACTTAGGACCGTCGACGATTCCGGCGAGTTCGGCGTCTTTGACCAGTCGCGCGGTCAGCTGCCGCGCCACCCGAGCCGAGGCGCTTCCCCTTGCCGCGGCGAGCAAATCGACGGGGAAGGCGAAGACGGTCCGGCGCATCGCCAACTGCCGCACCACAGTCCGTCGGCTGAACAATGCGTCCGAAATGGACATACGGTCTGCACGGGACCGGGCGTATGCGGACAGGTAGATGCTGCTGGCCTCAGTCGCGTGCAAGCACGTGACCGCGCGGACGGCGGCCTCCACTCCGGACTCGACGGTCGCCAGTGCGTGCCGCAGCCCGATCCGGTCCCGTCGCTCGTCGTCGGTCACCTTTCGCATGGATTCGATCCTGCCGGAAGTAGCGGCCACTCCCTGACCGCTACTGCTGCGAGTCTCGGTTCCAGCGCGGGAACGAGTCCGGCGCGGGAATCGAGGAGTCGAAATCATGGCAGTGCACGCCGTCGCCCACTTGAACTTCCGGGGCGAGGCCCGGGAGGCGCTCGAGTTCTACCGGTCGGTGTTCGGCGGGGAGATCCGGATCGCCACGTACGGCGACTTCGGGATTCCCCAGGACGCGCCGGGCGCGGATAAGGTCGTGTTCGGCCAGGTCGTGGGTGAGAACGGGTTCCAGGTGATGGCCTACGACGTGCCCGGCGCCGCGGCCGCCGCGCCGGTCGGCGAGACCACCCGCGAGAACGGGACGACCGTCACGACGGAGAAGTTCTTCCTGTCCGTCAGCGGCGATTCCGTCGACGAGGTCGGCGAGTTCTGGAAGAAGCTGTCCGAGGACGCGGCGGTGATCGAGCCGTTCGGCCCGTCCCAGTGGGCCCCGGGATTCGGCATGCTTCGGGACCGCTTCGGCGTCACCTGGATCCTGCAGGTCGCCTGATCCGCCGGTCTGCGGCCGGAATCCTGCGCCGGCCGCGGACCGCCTTTCACCCCGGGCACGGCGAGAGACCCTGTTCGAACGCGAGCACGCCGCTCGGGTCGTATTTCGCCGCTACCGCCTGGAGGGTCGGAAGGTTCACCCCGTAGTAGGCCGTGGCCCAGTCCTTCTGGTCGTCGTTGAGGTAGTTGACGTACGCGCCGCCAGTGGCGAATTCCGCCAGCCGCGTCTGGACGTCGTTCACCTCGTGCTTCGCGGACTCCCGGTCGACGTCCGGGCCGGCGCTGAGGTAGACCTGCACGTCGCCGAATACGCCGCGATGGGCGAACGCGGTTTCGGTGGGGCGGACGTCGGAGACCGCCGCGTCGAACGGGTTCACTTCCAGCGCGACCGTGGTGTCACCGGTGACGAGTGCGCTCAGCCGCGCCGGATCCGCTTTCTCGGCCAGCACCCGGGAAACGGCCGCGAATCGGCGGCGGCCGAGGCTTCCGGACCAGAACTCCATCGCACCGAGGTAGTCCGTCTCCTGGAAGCCGCTCACGCTGCCCTTGACCCCGGCCCGGCGTTCCAGGTCGGCGATGAGCTGGCGGGCTTGCTGTTCGCCGCCGAGGAGACAGCCGGGGACGCCCGCCGCCGGGTGCGGTCCGCCGAGCACCGAGATGTTCGACCAGAATTCCCTCGGCGCGGCGGTGACCCAGTCCTGCCAGGCTCCGTAGACGTCGGTGGCCGAGCCCTCGGGAAAGTTCACCACGAACACGGTCACCCGCGGCGGCGCGGGCACGGTGCGGAAGGTGAATTCCGTGGTGATCCCGAAGTTCCCGCCGCCTCCGCCGGTGAGCGCCCAGCCGAGGTCCGAACCCGGATCTACTGAATGCACTCGCAGATCGCGCGGTGTCACGACCTTCGCCCCGACCAGGTGGTCGCAGGTCAGTCCGTATTTCCGCATCAGGACACCGATTCCGCCGCCGAGCGCGAGCCCGGCGATGCCGACCGAACCGCAGGTGCCGCCCGGCAGCGCGCGGCCTTCGGCGGCGAGTGCGCGGTAAACGTCGATCAGCCGTGCTCCGGGACCGATGACCGCGGCGCCGTTCCGGCGGACCTCGACGCGGTTCATCAGCTTGAGGTCCGCGACCAATCCGTTGCCCGGTGTGGAATATGCGACGTAACTGTGCCCGCCGCTGCGTGCCGCGAACTTGACTTTGTTTTCCGCGGCGAAATCGAGGCACTTCCGGACGTCGTCCGTGTCGACGCACCGCGCGATCGCCGGTGGATAGCGGTCATCGTAAAGAAGATTGAACGGCGGACGGATTTCCTCGTAGCCGGTGTCGTTTCGCTGCAGCAGCGCACCGTGCAGCCGCCTGCGCAACGCGGCCCAGTCCGGCTCCTTTTCGGCGGCCTCCGCAACGGTTCCGGTCCCGACGACGGCCGCACCCGCGGCGATCGCGGACCACTGCAAAAGACGACGGCGGCTCAACGTCATGGACGCCCCCTCCCCGCCCCGAGATGTCCCTTGTCCGACGCCGCTAGCATAGACTAATCTTTCCGAAATAAAAGACGTGTCTACGGTATCTCGAAAATGCGTGATTCGGGGGCGCTGGGGGTCGACCGGCCTTGCTCCGCCATCGGATCAGGAGGTGCGGGCGTCATGGCTGCAGACCGCTCCGGCTCGGCCCCGCCGCGTTCCGCGCGCCGGTCCGCGGTGCTGGCTTCCAGTGTCGGCACGCTGCTCGAGTACTACGACTATTACCTGTTCGGCCTAGCCGCCGCCGTCGTGTTCCCGGCCGTGTTCTTCCCGTCCGCGGACCCGCTCACCGGACAGTTGTCGTCGTTCGCCACCTTCGCCGTCGGGTTCGTGCTGCGCCCGGTCGGCGGCATCGTGATCGGCCATCTCGCGGACCGGTTCGGCCGCAAGAAAGCGTTGATCCTGACCATCGTCCTGATGGGGACCGCCACGATTCTCATCGGCGCGCTGCCCGGGTACCGCCAGATCGGCGTCGCGGCCCCGATTCTGCTGGTGCTCCTGCGGCTGCTGCAGGGTTTCTCGACCGGCGGCGAAATGGGCGGCGCGATCTCGCTGGCGGTCGAACACGCCCCGCCGCGCAAACGCGGTCTCTACGGTGCCCTGCTGCTTTCGGGCGCCGGCGTCGCGTTGCTCATTTCCTCCGGGCTGATGGCGTTGTTCGCGACGCTCCCGGACCGGGATTTCCTGGCCTGGGGCTGGCGGATCCCGTTCCTGCTGAGCTTCGTGCTCCTGGTCGCGGGGTTGATCATCCGGCTGCGAGTAGGCGAAACGCCGGAGTTCGAACGCGCCCGCAAGAAGGACGCCGGCGCGCGCATTCCGCTGGTCGCCGTGCTGCGCCGGCCGCGCAATCTGCTCTACGGTGTGCTGTTCGGTTTCGCCAACAGCATCGGCGGCTACGTCATCACGACTTACGGCGCGTCGTACGTCAAAAAAGATCTCGGCATGCCCGCATCGGTGGCCCTCACCGCGACCATGGTCGCCGCCGGCGCACAGATCATTCTCGCGCCGACCTGGGGTGCGTTGTCCGACCGGATCGGCCGGAAACCGGTGTTCCTCGGCGGCTGTCTCGGGCTGGCCGTGGTGATTTTCCCGGTGTTCTGGCTCTTCGAGACCAAGAATCCGGTCCTCGTGGCGGTCGCGATGGTGCTGGGCTTCTCGGTGTTCGTGATGGCGATGTCCGCGCTTTCCCAAACCATTCTGGCCGAATTGTTCGACACCCGCTCGCGCGTCACCGGCGTCAACCTGGGATACCAACTCACCGCGGTACTCGGCGGCGGATTCGCGCCGTACCTCAGCGCATGGCTGGTCGGCGCGACCGGCGCGGTGTGGGGCGTCGGAATCTACGTGATCGCCGGCTGCGTCCTCAGTGCGATCGCGATGCTGCTGTTGCCCGAGAGGGCCGGACAACCGCTGCCGGAACCGGCTGCGGAACCGAAAGCCGCGACGGTATGACCTCATCCTGGTGCCGCAAAACCAACCCTTGCGAGACCTTGCCCAAGGAATCGCTCATCCGGCATCAACCTTTGAGCTGCCGGTAGCGTCATCCGCCCGGCTCGAGGCGCGCGATCGTCCCCTCGGTCCACGATCGGATGGCGTCGACCTGCGCCGGGGTCAGCTCGTCCAGGAAGTGGCGGCGAATGTTGGCGCCATGGACCACCAGGGCCTCCTGGATGACCGAACGGCCGGGTGCGGTGAGGCTGATCCCGGTGCGTCGCCCGCTGGGCCCGCTGCGGGTCGGGGTGACCAGGTCGCGCGACTCCATTCTCGTCAGCTGGTGCGAGACCCGGCTCTTTTCCCAGCCGAGGGTTTCGACGAGGTCGGCGACGCGGGCCTCGTGGCCGGGCGTGCGCCACAGGGTCACCAGCACGCTGAACTCGGCCTTCGAGATGCCGCATTCCCGTTGCAGGCCGCGGTCGAGTTCGCGGGTGAGCAGGCGTTGCGCGCGCACCCAGGCGTTCCACAGGTCCCAGTCGTCGGGCGTCATGGGCAGGGAGCGTACCCGGGGAGTTGACTCATCAACTCGAAGCGCCCTAGAGTTGACGTATCAACTTTGGGGAGGATTCATGCGAACCTTGCTCCAGAACGGAACCGTCGTCAGTCTCGATCCGGCGGTGGGGGACCTCTCGCACGGCGACGTGCTGATCGAGGACGGGCGGATCGCGGCGGTCGGTCCGGCGATCCAGGCCGAGGCCGAGGTGGTGGACGCGACGGGCAAGATCGTCCTGCCGGGGTTCGTGGACACGCATCGGCACACCTGGCAGACGGCGTTTCGCGGGCTCGGCGCGGACTGGACGTTCGCGCAATACCGCGAAGTCATGCACGGCACCCTCCGGCCGCACTATCAGCCGGACGACGTGTATCTCGGGAACCTGCTCGGGCGGCTCGAAGCGCTGAACTCGGGGGTGACGACGATGCTCGACTGGTTCCACTGCTCGGACCGGACGGAGAACGCCGACGCGGCGATCGACGCTCTCCAGGAGGCACCCGGAAGGTCGATCTTCTGTTACTGCGCAACGGAAACAGAAGACATCGCCCGGGTTCGGGAACGGTTGCCGGGCGACGAAATGGCGTTCGGGTTGCGCGGTCCGATGTTGACCACAATGGACACCACCGACGCCGATGTCGCGTTGGCGCGGGAACTCGGGCTCCGGGTCAGCGTGCACATTCACCGCGCCGCCTGCGAGGCGATTCCCGAGATGCACGAACGAAAATTGCTTGACGACCGGACGACGATAGTTCACGGCAACGGCCTCACCGACGCGCAGCTGGCGATCCTCGCGGACGCGGGCTGTTCGGTGACGCTCAGCCCGGACGTCGAGCTGAAGATGGGGTTCGGGTGGCCGGAAACCGGACGTCTGCTGGCCGCCGGGATCCGGCCGTCGTTGTCCATTGACGACTGTCCGGCTGCCGGGGGTGACATGTTTTCGGCGATGCGCACGGCTTTCTCGGCGCAACGCGGGCTTGACGGAGGTCTCGTCGCGCGCGATGTGCTCGAGTTCGCCACTGTGGACGGTGCGCGGACCTGTGGACGAGGAGACCGCGCGGGCAGTATCAGCGTCGGGAAAGACGCGGATTTGGTGCTCATCGACGCGGAGGACCTGTCCGTGTTTCCGGTCAGCGACCCGGTGTCCACAGTAGTCACCGCGGCCCATCCGGGAGTGGTGGACAGCGTGTTCGTCGGCGGCCGGGCGGTCAAGCGGGACGGTCGGTTGCTGGGGGTGGATCTGCCGAAACTCCGGGCTCGGCTGCTGGAATCGCGCGACCGGATCGCGGCGGCGGCCGGATTGGCGATCGGATGAAGATTCTGGAGACGGATCGGTTGCTGCTGCGGCGATTCACCGAAGCCGACGTCGAAAACCTGGTTCAGCTCGACAGCGACCCGCGAGTGATGCGATTCCTCACCGGCGAGCCGACGCCGCGCACCGAGATCGAGCAGAAGGTGCTTCCCGCGATCCTCGGCGATTACGAGCGCGGGCCAGCCGGACGGTGGGCGGCGATCGAGCGGGCGACCGACGAATTCATCGGCTGGATTTCCCTGCAGCCGCCGAAAGACGGCAGTACGACGGAGCTGGAACTCGGCTACCGGCTGCTGGCGAAGGCCTGGGGTCGTGGTTACGCGACCGAAGGCGCGCGGGCGGCGATCCACAAAGGATTCACCGAATGGGACACGCGGCGGGTCTGGGCGCAGACGATGGCGGTGAACACCCCGTCGCGGCGAGTGATGGAACGGGCCGGGCTGACCTATGTCCGCACGTTTCACCCGCACTTCGCCGACCCGCTGCCGGGCACCGAACACGGCGAGGTCGAGTACGAGCTGACCCGCGACCGGTGGGCGGCCCAGGTGCGGTGAACTGTCCACCAGACCGTGGAGCGGGCTGTCTTAAACTCCTGGTATGTCATCGCGAACCGGCGGGGGAGGGGCCGAGCTGGAGTTCGCGGTGCTCGGGCCGGTCCGCGGCTGGTACGGCGGGCAGCCGCTCGAACTCGGGCCGGTGCTGCGGACGACGATGCTGGTCGCGTTGCTCCTGAGGCCGGACGTGACGGTCAGCCGGGCCGAGCTGGTCGACCGCGTGTGGGGCGAGCATCCGCCGGAGAGCGACGGCGTGCCCGGCTACATCTACCAGCTGCGGAAATCCCTGGCGGCGGCCGGTGCGGACGCGAAATCCGTGCTGCGAACCGACCCGGGCGGGTACCGGTTCGCCGGGGCGGGCGTCGGGGTGGACGCGGTGCGGGTCGAGGATCTCGCCGCTCGCGCCAAGAAAGCGGCTGCGGCCGGTGCGTTCGCCGCGGCGGCTGACGGGTACGGCCAGGCGCTGGCCTTCTACGAGGGCGTTCCGCTGGCCGGACTGCCCGGCCCGTTCGCCGAATGCGAGCGGCGCCGGTTCATCGAACGCCGCGTCGGACTGGTCGAGGGCCGGACGGACGCGTTGATCCGGCTGGGCGACTACACGTCGGCGATCAGCGAGGTGTCGGCAGTCCTCGCAGAGCATCCGCACCGCGAATCGCTGACCGGGCTGCTCATGCGGGCCCTCTACGGCGCCGGCCGGCAGAGCGACGCGCTCGACACGTGGCGCGAGTTCCGCGTCCGGATGCGGGAGGAATTGGGGCTCGAACCCAGCGAAGACCTGCGTCGGGTGCACGATGCAGTGCTGCGTGGCGAGGACGGAGCGCTCGGCGTCGCGGCGCGGCCCGCCGTCGTGCCGAGGATCCGGGACGAGCTGCCGCACGACGTCGGCGAGCTGGCCGGCCGCGACGACGAACTGGCCCGGCTCGTCGCGCCCGGGAGCGGGGTGTGCGCAGTGGACGGCGTGCCCGGGTCCGGGAAGACGGCCCTGGCAGTGCGGGCGGCCCAGCTGCTGCGCGAGGAGCATCCCGACGGCTGCCTGTTCGTCGGCCTGCACGGGCATAGCACCAGCCGCGCGCCGCTCGCGCCGGTGCGGGTGGTGCGCCGATTGCTGCGGTCGGCGGGCGTCAACGAACAGAACATTCCGGACGACCTGGACGAACTGTCCGCGAATTGGCGCGCCGCCACCGCTCCGTTGCGCCTGGTGCTGGTGCTCGACGACGCGGTCAGCGCCGAACAGGTCCGGCCGCTTTTGCCGGGCGGAACCGGAAACCGGGTGCTGATCACCAGCCGTCGCCGGCTGCCCGGGTTGGACGTGGAACGCCGGATTTCCTTGGGGCCGTTGACGTCCGACGCCGCGGCTGGCTTGCTGAGCCGGATCGTCGGCCCGGCGCGGGCGAGCCAGGAACGCGAGGCCGTACGCGAATTGGCCAGCCTGTGCGGACGGCTTCCGCTCGCGCTGCGGATCGCGGGCGCCCGGCTCCAGAACCGTCCGATGTGGACTTTTCGCGACCTCGTGGACCGGCTCGCCGACGACGCCGGCCGCCTCGGCGAGCTGACCGCTGAGGAACGCAGCGTCGAGGCCGCGTTCCGCCTCTCCTACGACCAGCTTCCGCCAAAAACCCAACGCGCCTTCCGCACGCTGGGCCGCGCGCCCGCGCCGGAATTCGACGAGCTGGTGCTCGCCGCCATGCTCGGCTGCCCCCGGCGCGAGGCGGAAAGCGTGCTCGAGGGCCTGGTCGACGCGAACCTGGTGCAAGCTCCCGCCGCGGGCCGGTACCGGATGCACGACCTGGTCGCGGTTTACGCGCGCCGCCTCGCCGCGGACGAACCCGACGTCGCCAGCGGGCTGGGGGTTTACCTGCACGCCTGTCGCGCGGCGAGCGAATGGGACGAACCCGGTTTCCCCAGCGGCCCGGCACCCACCGAGTCGCCTTTCGCCGGGCTGGTGGACGCTTCGGCCTGGCTGGATCAGGCTGGTGACCTGGTGGAAGTGGTCTCGTCCGCGGTCGCCGCGGGGCACCCGGACTACGCGTGCTGGATCGCCGAGGGAGCTGTCGACTACCTCGTGCGGCGCATCCGCTATCGCGAATGTGTTGCCCTGCTGGAAGTTGCGCTGTCCGAGGTGGACAACGTCGCGGACCGGCGGATGACGACGGCACTGCGGTTCGGACTCGGCTGGGCGCACCTCGCGCTGGGCGATTCCGCCCAAGCTCGGCACTGGTGCGAGGAGGGGCTGCGGATCAGCCGGGAAAACGGCGACCGCCGGGAAACGGCACGAGGACTGTGCGGGCTGGGAATGGTCACGATGCTCTCCGGCCCGTTGGACGAAGCGCGCCGGGTGCTGACCGACGCTCGAACGCTGGCCGTTGAGGTAGCGGACGACTGGCTGGTCGAACGGGCGGTTTCCGGTCTCGGCTACGTGCATTTCCAACAGGGCGAGTACGAACTCTCGCTCGCCTGCTTCGCCGAATCGCGGGAAGTCGCGGTCTCGACCGGAAATCCGGCGATGCTGGGCCGCGTTTCGAGTCACGTCGGCAGCGTGCAGTTGCATCTGGGCCGATCCGCGGAAGCGGCGGAACCCTTGCGGGAGGCAGTCGAATTGGCCGAGCGGGTCGACGACCGGCTGTTGCTGGTGAGTTCGCTTTCGCGGCTCGGCACCGCGGAACAGGAATTGGGACATCTGGATCTCGCGCTCTCGTATCACTTGCGAGCGCTCGGTGCGTTGACGGACCAGATGTCGCCGTGGGCGGAGATCGAAGTCCGGAACCGGCTGGGTGCGTGTCGGCAGGCTCGCGACGAGGAAGAGGCGGCGCGGGAACAGTTCGACCTCGCTGCCGCGGTGTCGGCCGGGCTGGACCCGACGCGGGAAAATCAGGTTTCGTAAACGTGCTTGGCGTGAAATGCTTGCTGCACCACCGTATTTAGCCTGAGGGGAACTTTGTTCAGCTTGCCGAAGACCGGTATCGAGGTCCACCTCGGCCTCTGGGTCGACACCGCGGATCTCGCCGAGATGATCGGCCGATGCCAGTCGCTGGCCGACGAATTCGGCGGCGTCGCGGCGCAGATCGAGCGCTGGCCTCGGGAGAGTTCGCGTCCGGGATTCGTCGCCACCCTCTACTGTTCCGCCCCGTGGACGGAGGGGGAGACCGCTGCGCAAGCCATGCGCAGTGCGGTCAAACCGGTGGCCGCCAAGCACGGGCTGAACGACGAATACCTGGACTTCTTCGGCGATCCGGAGAAGGACGGTTACGCGAACCTTTGGTTCTACGAGCAAGAATTCGACGGATATGTGCTATTTCTCGTGCTCGCCGCGCACGGCGGCGCGGACGTGAAGGAAGCACAGCCCGGCACTCGGGAAGATTTCACCGAGGCCGCCGACACCGACCTCATCGCCACAGTGCGACGCCGGTTTCCCGGGGCAGGCCTCGGGACGGCGTTGGGACAGGCACTTCCGATCGCGGAATCGATCGGGGCGTCCGGCCTCCAATTCCAGGCCTCGGAGAGTTCGTGCGAGGTCGTGCTGTTCGCCGTGCGGCCCGTCGTTGACGGAGAGAACCTGGAAACCAGCCTGCGCCGCATCGGGGAAACGCTCGCGGATCAGCTGGACGTGCCTCCGAATGCGGTTGTCCTGCGGGGCGCTGGCGAAGATCTCGTCGGCGCGCTTGAGCCCGACCGCAAACCGGTCGCGACGCTGCGCCCGCGAACGGTCGAGGATTGAGCGTTCGCGGGTGGCTTCTGTTCCTCCAGTTCAGAAGCCACCCGCGAACGGCCCCTTCGCTCAGGAAGCGCGGATCGCCTCGATCTCAAGGACGAGTTCTATTTCCTTGGAGACGAGCAGGCCGCCCGATTCCAGTACCATGTTCCAGACCAATCCCCAGTCCTCGCGATTGATCTTGCCGCGAGCGGAGAACACCGCGCGATCATTTCCCCACGGATCGCGCGCGTGCCCGAGATACTCCACGGCGAGAGTGACCGGACGCGAGACGCCCTTAATGGTCAGGTCGCCGACCATCGTCGCCTCGTTGCCGGTCGCACTCACTGAGGTTGATTCGAACGTGGCTCGCGGATGCTGTTCCACGTCGAAGAAATCCCCGGAACGCAGGTGGTCGTCCCGGGTCTGGTCGCCGCTGTCCACAGTAGCCATCTCGATGACCGCGCGCACCGTGGTGTCTTCGATCTTCTCGCCGATTTCCACCGTGGCGTCCACGCCGGTGAACCGGCCGCGGACCTTGGTGAGCAGGAAATGCCTGCCCACGAAACCGACCTCGGCGTGTCCGGGATCGACCTTCCAGGTCCCGGCGGCGGGAAGTTCCGTTCCGGCGACCACGCGAGTTGCTTCTGTCATGGTGTTTCCGTCCTTTCAGCGGCCGGATTCGGTCGGCAGTCCGGCCGCGATCCAGTCGGCTTTGCCCTCGTCGTAGTCGAAGACCTGGGTGTACCCGAGTTCCGCCAGGTGCTTCGCGACGGTCCCCGAGTTCTGGCACGGCGAATCGGCGCAGTAGACGATCACCGCGAAGTCCTTGTCCGGCAACAGGTTCGGCGCGAGTCTCTCGACGTCGTCCACCGGCAGATTGAGCGCGCCGGGCAAATGCGCCTTCGCGTAGTAGTCGGCGGGCAGTGCCTCGACGACGATCGCCGAACCAGCGTCGATCCGCTTCTTGACCTCGTCGCGCGTGATGGGCTTGACCATCGGTCCTCCTCCGGGAATTTAAGTGCGTACGCACGCACTCTATACGTTAGGTGCGCCCGCACGCAATGACGTACCCTGGGAGGCGTGAGCGACCCGAAGATCGGCCTGGAGGCGTGGCGGGCGATGCTGCTCGCGCACAGTGCCGCGGTACGAGCCATCGAAACCGACGTGCAACGGGGCGGGACGGTGCCTCTGGCCTGGTACGACGTCCTGCTGGAACTGAACGCGGCGGGAAAGCAGGGCCTGCGGATGGCGGAGGTCGCCGACCGGGTGGTGCTCAGCCGCACGCGAGTGAGCCGCCTGGTGGACGAGATGGTGCGGGCCGGACTGGTGATGAAACGCCCGGAGCCGGACGATCGCCGGGTGAGCTGGGCGGTGATCACTGACGAGGGAGTCCGCGCGCTGCGGAAGACCGCGCCGGTGTACCTGCAGAGCATCGAGCGGCATTTCTCGGCGCATGTCAGCGACGAGGAGGCCGCGGTGATCGGGAAGGCCTTGCTGCGGGTCGCCGAAAGCGGGAAGGCCGGGCGGCAGGTTTAGTGCTTCCGCCGTCGGTACGTTGCGCGACGGCGGAAGGGGTCGCAGCGGATTTTGCCTGCTGAGCACGGGAACGCGCTGAATCGCGCCGAAAGATCAAGAAACTTAAAGCGGAGAGATGTGCCTCGGCAGGGTTGCCAAAGGATGGGAACGGGGCTGGCCAAGGGGCTTTCGTCGGCACCTTGGTGGTCGAGGCGAGCTTCCTGGCGCAGGCGGGTGGTCGGCATGAGCGCCAGTTCACGGACGATTGCCCGGTTTGTCGCGATCACGATGAGGCTGGTCTTCGGGCGCACCCTCCCTGTTTGGGTTTGGGAACGTCTTCAACCTGACGTTGAAGCTGCAGTTGCCAGCTTTTCGCCGCACCGCTGGCGGTGCCTGCTGTTGACCTGACGGTGCTGGGGTTGCTCGTCGGTCCGCGGCACCTGGCGCGCAGCGTGCCACCCCAACCCTTTCGGAGATCTCCCGTGCGGCTCGGATGGCGAGTTCGATACCTGCGGGATCGACTCGCGGACCGCCGGGTCGGCGAGCATCTCGGCGAAGCTGCGGGCGGACCGATTCGCGCTGGCCGCACTTCCGTCAGGCCGCCATTCGGAGTCCCCCGAATTGTGCGCCAGTCAGTTTTCCCGGCGTGAAAAATGCACGATGAGGCGATGAAAATTAACCTCGTGATCTGATGAATTGCCGTACTAGTCGTCGCCGGTGCGCGTCCATAACATGGTCGGGTCGATCACGCGTTGTTACGCATTAATCTCAGTCGGTGAGAGTTTCATCGTCGAAACCCGGAAAACCGATACCGTCCGCTCGGGCTGGTGCCGCCGGACCGTGCTGAGTCAGCTATTCGCTCCGGTGCACCCGGCGTCACTGTGCACCGTCGTCGCCTTGTGGAGAAGAAATCAGGAAAGGTTTCAGGTCTCGCATGTTCGAAGCGAATCCATTGTCTTCAGATTGTGCCGCCCTGTATCCGGGAGCGGAACACGCCTGCGTCGGCGTGAGCCTTTTCAACGGCTACTTCACCGCGGATCGCCTGACTCGTCTCGTCGCCTGGACCGCGGAACACTTCCCCGAATACCACTTCTTCGTCCCGGACGAAGTCGCTGTCTACACGCTGGAAGCGCTCGGGTATCCGGCGGCGCGGGCCAAACAGAAGGTGCACCGGCAGTCCTGCCACGTGCACAACAAGATCGCTTCCGCGTTGCGCGTGCTCGGCGTGCCGGATCCGGAGCGGCGGATCCTCGGCATCGCCCGTCTGCGCACGATGCCGGATTACCGCGAACTGTTGCGCGAAGCGGAGACCCAGCTCGAATCCGACCCGGCGTTCCGGGCCGCGGCCTACGACGCGTCCTCCTGGGTGCTGCAGGGGAAGACCGGGGTCGCGCCGGACAGCGAAGCCCTGCGCCTCGCGGTTCGCTACCTTCTCGCGGAGATACCGTTGTTCGCGGGTTCTGGCCTGATCACCGGCAATCCGCGGTCGATGTTCGTCTACCACCAGCGGGTTCCCTTTCTGCGCCGGTTCTTCGACCGGGAATTCGCGTTCCGTCCCCGCGTCGGCCAGGGCTTCCTGGTCGTGCGGGACTCCGTGTTCGCGGCGGCGGGACGATGACCGGCCGCGGCGACGACTATTCGCTGACCACGGTTCCGGACACGGCTCGCCGGTCGTGGTACGAGGTCGCGGTACAGCGGTTCGGCCAGGTCTCGTCTCTGCAGCAGTTCATCGTCGGGGCGCTGCTCGGCTACGGGATGACGTTCTGGAACGCGGTGCTGGCGATCACGATCGGCTCGGTGCTGCTGGAAGTGATCACCGTCCTGCTGGGAATCGCCGGAGTGCGCGAGGGGCTTTCGACCTCGGTGCTCGCGCGCTGGGCCGGCTTCGGGCGCAAAGGATCCGCGCTCGTCGGGCTGCTGGTCGCGGTGAGCCTGGCCGGCTGGTTCGGCGTGCAGAACGGCGTTTTCGCGCACGGCATGCACGAACTCACCGGTGCGGTGCCGGAGTGGGCGTGGGCCGTGCTCGGCGGGGTGGCGATCACCGCGATCAGTGCCTGCGGGTTCCGGATCATGGCAGCGGTCTCCTACTTGACAGTGCCCGCCTTCCTGCTGCTGGCCGGATACTCCATCGTGGACACGCTGAGCGGACACTCGCTCGGGGCGCTGGTGTCAGCACAGCCGCCTGGCCCCGCGCTCTCTCTAGGCGCGGCGACGACCCTGGTGTCCGGTGCGTTCATTCTCGGTGCGCTGATGACGCCGGACATGACCCGGTTCAACCGGACGACCGGGGACGTCGTCAAACAGACTGTGCTCAGCGTGACGCTCGGCGAGTACCTGATCGGACTGATCGGGGTGCTGCTCGCGCACGCAACCGCGACGTCGGACATCGTCAGCATGGTCGCTTCGTCCTCCGGCGTGCTCGGCACGCTGGTGCTGACCACCGCGATTCTCAAGATCAACGACTGGAATCTGTACTCCGCGTCGCTGGGCGTGGTCAATGTCGTCGATGTCTTGCTGCGCTGGAAAATCAGCCGGGTCCAGGCGGTGGTCTTGCTGGGCGCGCTCGGCACGGCGGCGTCCGCGGCCGGCATCGCCGACAGCTTCTCCGGGTTCCTGACCGCGGTCGGGGTGCTCACGCCGCCGGTCGCCGGTGTGCTGATCGCAGAGTATTTCGTGGTTCGCGACTGCCGCGCGGCCCTCGACGCGCTGCGGAACGGCCGGCCGGCCAGCGGCCGCGACTGGGTGCCGGCCGCACTGGTCAGCTGGGTGCTCGGGACGGCATCGGCGATATTTTTCGAATTCGGCATTCCCGCGATCAATTCCGTGGTCGTGGCTTTCGTCAGCTATCTGGTGGCGGCCCGCATCGCGCGGGCATTCCGCCAGGGAAAAGGAGCGGCGCACATGGTGGCGTTGATCGGCCGTGATGAGCTCAAGCGCGAAATGGAGTCCGGCAGGGTGGTGGTCGTCGACACCATGCCGGTCGCGTACTACGAGCGGGAACACCTGCCCGGCGCGCTGAACATCCCGGGCTTCCCGTACGAGCACGCGGCCCGGTTCACCGACGAGCACGCGCCGCGGGTCGTCCCGGACAAGGCCGCGGCGATCGTCGTGTACTGCGCCAATACCCCGTGCCGGAACAGCGATTTCGTCGGCAACCGGCTGATCGAGCTGGGGTATCTCAACGTCCGCAAGTACCGCGAGGGCATCGCTGACTGGGTCGAGGCCGGGTATCCGACCGAATCGGGGACGGTTCGCCCGGAAGTGCCGGTTCCGGCCGAGCAGCCGGACCGGTGAGAAGCGCGCG
Source organism: Amycolatopsis sp. AA4 (assembly GCF_002796545.1). Taxonomy (GTDB): domain Bacteria; phylum Actinomycetota; class Actinomycetes; order Mycobacteriales; family Pseudonocardiaceae; genus Amycolatopsis. Next base: position 6,829,843 of record NZ_CP024894.1, on the reverse strand, counting down.
CCGCCCGGGCAGCCCCGGCCGCCGAACCCGATTTCCGGCATTTGCCGATGCTGCGAAAGCCGGCCCGCGGGCCGCCTGACGACTTACGGAGGATCCGATGACCGACCTCGCGCCGCGTCGCGCCGTCCTCGCGCTTTTGGCACTGGCTGCCGCAGTGTTCATCGGCTGCTTGACCGAGGTTGTCCCGGCCGGGATCCTGCTCCCGGCCGCCGCCGACCTCGGCGTGTCGCCCGCGGTGGCCGGCCAGCTCGTCACGGTGTACGCAGTCACGACGGCGGTCGGTGCGCTGCCGCTGACCGCAGCGTCCGCCCGGATGCCGCGCAAGACGCTCCTGCTTCTCCTGGTTGCCGGATTCTTCGCGACAAATCTGGTGGTCGCGGCTTCGCCGTGGTTCGCGCTGACGCTCGTGGCGAGAGTGGCTTCCGGCGCGATCACCGGCGTCTTGTGGTCGCTGGTGGCGAACTACGCGATGAGGCTGGTTCCGGCGGAACGCTCCGCCCGCGCGCTCGCCGTCGCGATGGCTGGCACTCCGATCGCGTTCGCATTCGGCGTACCTGCCGGTGCCGCGGTGGGGGAGACCATTGGCTGGCGCTGGGTGTTCGTCGGAATGGCGCTCCTCGCGGTGCCGCTGTTCTGGTGGATCGCGGTGGCGGTGCCGCCGTTGCCGGGCGACGCGCCCGGCGCTCCGATGCGTCTCTCGCTGGTTCTCCGCGTCCGGGGCCTTCGCTGGTTGCTCGTCGTGGTGGTCGCGTTCTCCTTGGGACACAACATCGTCTACACCTATCTCGGCTCGTTTTACGCAAGCCGTGGCCACCTCGAGTTGCTCAGCACGGGACTGCTGCTTTTCGGAGTGGCAACGGTTGCCGGTCTGTGGCTGGTCGGGCTTGTGCTCGACCGGTACCCGCGGGCAGTGCTCGTCTGCACCGCCTCGACAGTGGCCGTTTGCTTCGTCGTGCTTACTCTCGCCGGACGCGAGCCAGCAGTGTTGCTGACGGCAAGTGCGTTGTGGGGCTTCGCTTTCGGCGGCGCGCCGACTTCATTCCAAGCCGTTGCCGCCCTTCTCGCCGGTCGGCGGGCGGACCTTGCCCAAGCACTGATCGTCTCCGGCTGGAACGCCGCGGTCGCCGGCGGCGCCTTGGCCGGCGGACTGCTGCTCGCGGTGTCCGTGGACGCCCTGACCTGGGCCGCCTCGGCGCTGGCAGTCTTGCCGGTCTTCCTTGTTTCGCGAGTTTTCTCGCTTGTCGAGCCGGCGGACCTCGCCAAAGCCTGACCTGTCGCCGCGAGAAAGGAGCGGAATCCGCGGTCCGTACGTACAGAATGTTTCTCCTCTGATAGCAAAGGGATAAGATGGCTAAAGTATTGACGCGCCTCGCGGCCGGTGCGGCCCTCGCGGGCGCACTGACAGTCGGCTCGCTGGGCGGCACCGCGTTCGCTTCGCCTCAGCCGGCACCGACGGCAGCGGCCCCGGCAGCGGCGTTCCCGCCGATCGTCGATAACGCGGTCGACGTAGCCGACGCCGACTACGCGGCTCTGCTCCAGAAGTCGCGGTCGGTTCCGGTCGTGCTCGAAATGTCGTCCCAGGGATGCCAGCCGTGCGAGCAGCTGGCCCCGGTGCTGACCGGCAAGGCGAAGAACGACGCGGGGAAGTGGCTTCTCGCCCGCGTCGACGTGGGCAAGGATCCGGTGATCCGGCAGGCGTACGGCAGCCCGTGGACGCCTACCTTGATCGCCCTCAAGGACGGCAAGGAAGTCGGCCGGCACACCGGCTACAACAACAACAGCTACGGGGTCGAGAACTGGATCGACACCTTCGTGCAGGGGAAGCCGCTGCCCCCGGACCCGACAACCAAGTCGATCGGGCCGGACTTCGATTTCGGCGACCTTCTGGCCACCTCTCAAGGCCGCGTGGTCGTGACGTATTTCGGGAGGAACCTGCCGGACCCGGAGAGCAAGGTGCTCGAGAAGATCTCGGCTGAGGGGAAGGGCAAGTTCCTGGTCGCGCTCGCGGACGAGGCCAAAGTCCCGGATGTGGTGCGGGATCAGGGAATGGCCGGCAAGCGCGGCGTGATCGCTTACTACCACGGGGTCCCCGTCAACCAGACTTCGGTCAAGGACGAGGCGTCGCTGCGCGCGTGGATCACGACCGTCACGACCACGCACTATCCGGATCACCCCGAGGGCACTCGCAACGAGGTCTACCTGTCCGACGAGAAGGAACTCGACGAGGTGCTGGCCTACTCCCAGAACACCCCGGTGGTTATGGAGATCGGCACGCGCTGGTGCTACTACTGCAATCTGCTGTCGCCTATCGCCTCTCGGGCCGCTGCCAAGGCGGACGGTTCGTGGTTGCTCGTCCACGTGGACGCTGACGAGCTGCCCGGCATTGCCGACAAGTACCACGTGCGGGGTTATCCGACAACCGTGGTCATCAGCAAGGGGGCCGAGATCAAACGGTTCGATGGGCTGGCGTGGAAAACCGCGAACGAGTTGCTGACCGAGGTGAACCAGCTCATCGGCGTGCCCGTGCAGCAAACCGCGAACGGCAGCAGCGGTGCCGTGACCCAGAGCCGCCGGAATTCGACCGGGACCGTCGTTCAGTCTGCCGACGATTCGTCGGGAAACGTCACGCAGCTGGCACGCGACAGCAAGGGAGTTGTCACCCAGAGCGCCGACAAAACGACAGGTGAGGTCCGCCAGGACGCCAGCGGTTCGTCCGGCAGGGTGGTGCAGCAGGCGGACGGCGCCGGCGGCCAGGTGATCCAGCAGGCGAAGAATGCCAAGGGGCCGGTGCACCAGGACTAGGGACTGGAAAGAAATGTACCGCCGATAGCACCGGGCCGCCGTCGTTCCGCGACGGCGGCCCGGCGTCGCTCGGAGGGTTGGCGGTGCACGGAATGTTCCTCCCCAGGCCCGCCCGCACCGTCGCGAACCGGCGGTGGGCCGGACCGCGGCTGGGGCGATGGCTCCGGCGGCTCCGGATCGCCGAGTTCTCCGGCATCCGCCCTGGACGCTGGTTGGGGTACGACCCGGCTCTGCGCGAAGGAACGCCAGAGCGCGGTGGTGCCCCGCGCTCTGGCGTTTGTGCTCGCGAGTGCCGTGGGGGCACACATCGCGGACCAGTTTTCAGGCCCAGACGAAGGAATCGTTGGGCGTACTGCGTTGTTTGGCCGCTATGTGCGTTCGAGTCGCACGTGTCGTCGCTTCGGGAGTGCAGGGAGCTTCCGCACCGCGGCTTCGTGACCCATCACGGGGTGCTGGCCGAACTGCACGGAGTTGTGCGGTGGCCGGGGAATCCGGTGGAGTGCCCGGGACGAAGTGCGCGCGGCCGTTCGGGAACACCTGTCTCGACCCGTAGTTGGAGCCGCCCGGCTCGAACAGCGGACGAATATAGCGGGAGTGGGTGCTGGCCGGACTCGGCATCGACGGTGCGGCGGCAACCGGTCAGGCCGAGCCGAGGCGCGCGGGCGGCGAGTTCCAGCCCCCGGCGCGGTGTCGAGGAGGAGATCGAACGCTTTGCCAGACAAGGGACTCGAAGCCCTCGGTCGTCAGCTGACTCACATCCGCGAACCCGCCGGGGCTTCGCCTGTTCCCAGCCCGCCGCGTCCGGCATTCAGGAGCCACCCGCACACACGGCACCACTTCCCGGCAGCCGTCGGCGGCGGGCGAGCTTGTCGAACAGGGTTTGCGGCTTGGGATCGCTGTCGGAGAGCGGACAGTCGCGCAGCCGTTCGCCGTCAGCGTTCAATCCGGCCGAATAGTGCAGTGCTCTCAACGACTTTCAGTGCAGTCGCCCGCGCTCGAAGGGGTGAGGACGAGCGCGGCTTTGACGATGGCGCCGATCTTGCGTGGGCTGGCGGTGAGGTGGCGGAGTGCGCGCCCCGCCTCCCATGAGGCAAGAGCGATGACTTGACCAGCGCAAATACAAAACGAGGAGATGTCAGGCCTGACATCTCCTCGTACCCGTCTTTGTGTGCCCTCGGCAGGATTCGAACCTGCGACACCTGCCTCCGGAGGGCAGTGCTCTATCCCCTGAGCTACGAGGGCTCGCTTGCGCGACTGAAGAGAGCCTAGCGCATGCCTTAACCACCGCTCGCAGCGGGTATGAAGGCTTCGGAAGATCGACGCGGAGGGAGGCGGCGGTGGAGGCCGAACCGTTCCAGGTCAGGGTGGCGCAAGAGGACATCGAGGACGTCCGGGCGCGGTTGCGGCGCACTCGGTGGCCGGAGGCGGAGACCGTCGGCGGCTGGGAGCAAGGGGTGCCCCTCGCGTACGCCCGGGAGCTGTGTCGCAGCTGGGCCGAGGACTACGACTTCGGGTTCGCCGAGCGGCTCAACGTCTTCCCGCAGTTCCGCCAGGAGATCGACGGCCTCGGGATTCACTTCGTGCATCTCCGCTCGCCGGAGCCGGACGCGTTTCCGCTGGTGATCACGCACGGCTGGCCCGGCTCGGTGCTCGAATTCCTCGACCTTCTGGGTCCGCTGACCGATCCGCGGGCGCACGGGGGCGACCCGGCGGACGCGTTTCACGTCGTCGCGCCTTCGTTGCCGGGGTATGGCTGGAGTGACAAGCCCGCCAGCACCGGGTGGGGTGTGCGGCGGATCGCGACGGCGTGGGATCGGTTGATGGTCTCGCTCGGCTACGAGCGCTACGGCGCGCAGGGTGGCGACTGGGGGTCGGCGGTCTCGGGCGCGCTCGGCGAGGTGGCCAGGGAGCGGGTCGCGGGGGTGCACGTCAACATGGCGGCCGCGCCTCAAGGCCAGTTCGAGGACGAGACCGACGAGGAGCGCGAAGGGGCGCAGGCCGCGGCGGAGTTCCGGCGTACCGGGCAGGGGTATTCGGCTCAGCAGGGCACGCGGCCGCAAACGCTTGGCTACGGTCTGACTGACTCGCCAGCCGGACAGGCGGCCTGGATTGCCGAGAAGTTCTGGGCGTGGACCGACAACGACGGCCACCCCGAGGACGCGGTCACCCGGCAGCAGCTTCTCGACGCGATCTCGGCGTACTGGTTCACCGCGTCGGCGACGTCGTCCGCGCGGCTGTATTGGGAGAGCTACCGCAGCTTCGGCGACCTGGTCACGGCGCCGTCCGGGATCTCGGTCTATCCGCGGGACATCGTCCGTCCGTCACGGCGGCAGGCGGAGCTGAAGTACACCGATCTGCGCTGGTTCGAGCGGCTGCCGCGCGGCGGGCACTTCGCGGCGATGGAACAACCGGCGTCGCTCGTCGAGCAGATCCGCGGGTTCTTCCGGCTCGTGCGCTGAGCTTTCCCACCTCGCGGAACAGGGCTGGGAAATCCGCTCCGCCAGGCATTAGGGTGAAGTTAGGCTACCCTATATTGCATATATGCGCATACCACTATATATTCCTCTCGACACCGAAACCTGGGAGGCGAGCGATGGGACACGGGCACGGCCACGGGCACACCGCCGCTCCGGCGAGCGCGTCCGGCCGCTACGTCCGCGCGCTGCTGATCGCTCTCGCGGTCGGTGCCGGGTTCATGGTGCTGGAATTCGCGGTCGGTTTCGCGACCGGCTCGCTCGCGCTGATCTCCGACGCCGCGCACATGTTCACCGACGTCCTCGGCGTCGGCATGGCGCTCGCCGCGATCGTGCTCGCGCGCCGCAGCGGGCCCACGCCCAGTCGTACGTTCGGCATGTACCGGGCGGAAGTCCTTGCCGCGCTTGCCAATGCGGTGCTGCTGTTCGGCGTCGCGGGGTACGTGGCGGTTGAGGCGATCGGCCGGATCACCGACCCGCCGGAGGTGCCTGGCCTGCCGGTGCTGCTCGCCGCGGCCGCGGGGCTCGTCGCCAACGTGGTGTCGTTCCTCGTGCTGCGCGCGGGCGCGAAAGAGAGCCTGAACGTCCGCGGCGCGTACCTCGAAGTGCTCGCTGACCTCGTCGGCTCGGTCGGCGTGCTGCTCAGCGGCGCGATCACGCTCACCACCGGTTGGCGCTACGCCGACCCGATCATCGGTGTCGCGATCGGCCTGTTCGTGCTGCCGCGCACCTGGACGCTCGCCCGTCGCGCGCTGCGGATCCTGTTCCAGCACGCGCCCGCCGGCGTGGACGTCGGCGAGATCAGCACCGAACTCGCCGCGCTGCCGGGGGTCGCCGACGTGCACGACCTGCACGTCTGGACGCTGACCTCGGGCATGGAGGTCGCTTCGGCACACCTGACGGTGCGGGCCGACGCCGAACAGTCCGCCGTGCTCACCAAGGCCCAGGACCTGCTTTCGGCCCGCTACGAGATCAAGCACGCGACGCTTCAGGTCGAGGGACCGCAATGCGCCCGCCGGTGCGCGGAGCTCTCCTGGTAGACCGGGGGCTATGCGCAAGGACTTCGACCCCGCCCAGCTGGCCCCGAACGCGTTCTACCACCTGCTGACCGCGACCGTCGTGCCGCGGCCCATCGCCTGGGTGTCGAGCGTTTCCCGCGACGGAGTGGACAACCTCGCGCCGCATTCGTTCTTCACCGTCGCCTCGGCCGCGCCCGCGGTCCTGCAGTTCACCTCGGTCGGGCGGAAGGACACCCTGCGCAACGTCGAGGCGACCCGGCAGTTCGTGGTCAACCTCGCGCCCGAGCCGCTGTTCGAGCAGATCAACGCGACCGGCGCGGATTTCCCGCCGGAACTGAGCGAATTCGACGAGGCCGGGCTGACCCGCGAGCCGAGCCTGAAGGTCCGCCCGCCGCGGGTCGCGGAATCGCCGGTCGCGTTCGAATGCGAACTGCACAGCACGGTCGGTTTCGGGCGTTCGACAGTGGTGTTCGGCCGGGTCGTGCACCTCGCGGTCAACGAGGACGTGCTCGACGGCGACCACCCGATGATCGACCGGCTGCGGCCGCTGTCCCGGCTCGGGCGCGACGAGTGGGGGACGCTGGGCGACGTCAAGGAACTGGCGCGGCCGACATACAAAAGCTCGTGAGTGTTAAAACCGGTTCTAACCGGCTGTCTGAGTTCAGGACATCGTGAACAGGTGATGTTTCAGGACATCGTGGACACTGACCGGCCTGTCGGTCTGGTCGCCACGGCTGCTGTGGTGATCATGCGGCGATGGGCAGAGCAGGGTTTTCGATGGATCCTGAGTTCGTCGCCGCGGTCGCTGGCGCCGCCGCGGGCGAAGACGTCAACATCGCGCGGTTCTGCCGCGAGCACGGTGTGTCCCGGACGGTGTTCCACAAGTACCTGAACCGGTTCCGGGCCGAGGGCGCCGACGGGTTCACCCGCCGCAGCACCGCCCCGCACCGCCGCCCGACCGCGCTCGGGACGGAGGTGGCGGAGGCGGTGCTGCGTGCCCGCAAGGAACTCGCCGACGAAGGGCTCGACAACGGGCCGATCTCGATCCGCTGGCGGCTGGAAGCCCAGGGCGCCGCTGCGGTGCCGTCGCAGTCGGCGGTCTACCGGATCCTGCGCGCCCACGGGCAGATCGTCCCGCAGCCGCGCAAGAAACCCCGGACGCGGCGCCGGTTCGAATACGCCGACCCCAACGGCTGCTGGCAGATCGACGGCATGGAGCACCACCTGGCCGACGGGACGAAGGTCTGCATCATCCAGATCCTCGACGACCACTCCCGCCTCGACGTCGGCGCCTACGCGGCGACCGGCGAGACCACCGCCGCCACCTGGGCCGCCCTGCAACACGCCTTCGCCGGACACGGCCTGCCCGTGGCGCTGCTGTCGGACAACGGGCTCGCCTTCTCGGGCAAACACCGCGGCCGCATGGTCGAACTCGAACGCCGCCTCGCCGCCCTCGGGATAACCGCGATCGCCGCCGCCCCGCACCACCCGCAAACCTGCGGCAAGAACGAACGCAGCCATCAGACCCTGCAGAAATGGCTCGCCGCCCGACCGGCCGCCGGCACACTCGCCCAGCTGCAGGAACTGCTCGACGAATACCGGACGATCTACAACCACCGCCGCCACCAAAGCCTCAACGGCGACACGCCCCGGCAGCGCTACGACGCCCGGCCCAAAGCCGTCCCCGCCACCGGGCCGCGCCGGCCCAGCGGCCTCGCCACCCGGCCCGTCTCGGCCACCGGCGTCATCGCGTTCTCCGGATGCTCCATCGTCCTGGGACGCCGATGGGCCGGACACACCGCCAGCGTCTACTGGCAAGGCGACCGCGTCACCGTCATGATCAACGACACGATCGCCCGCCAGCTCACCCTGGACCGATCAGTACGCTACCAACGCCTCGCCAACCAAAAACTGCCCACAAAGTCCTGAAACACATCTGTTCACGAAGTCCTGAAACATGGCAACCGGTTCTAACCGGCTTTAACACTCACGAGCTTTTCACGGGGCGGGCAGCGGCTGCGCGTCCCGCGCCTTCAGCATCATCTTCATCTGGTCCATTTCCGCGCCCTGCGACACCAGCATGCTGCGGCACAAGGCTTTCACCGCGTCGTTGGACGTGTGGGCCTGCGCGTACTCGGCCATCGCGACGCCGCCCTGGTGGTGCCGCAGCATCAGCTGCAGGAACTCGACGTCCAGCGCGCGGCCGGACAGCGTGCGCAGCTTCGTCAGCTCCGCCTCGGTGGCCATGCCCGGCATCGGCGCGCCGCCCGCCGGGGCGCTGGTCGGCATCTGCATGCCCGCGTGCCCCATCGGCTCGGTCATCCACGTCATGTACGCGCCGGTCGCCTGCTCGGGCTGGTCCCACAGCATGAGCCAGCCCTTCATCCGCCCGACCTGCTCGGTCTGCGTGCGCTCGATGTCGAACGCGAGCTGGCGGATCTCCGGGTCGGTCGAATGGTCGCGCGCCCAGCCGGCCATGGTGACCGCCTGCAGGTGGTGCACCGACATGTCCTGGGCGAACCCGACCTCGACCGAACCCGCGCCCGGCGTCGCGGGGGCCGCGTCGCCGCCGTCGGTGAGCCGCGTCGCGAAGACCCCGATCGCGGCCCCGACCAGCAGCACCGCGATCAGCGTCCCGCCGATGACCACCCACCGGGACCAGCCGGTCCGTTCCGCCGGGGCGGACTCCTCGGCGAACTCGGGCTCGGCGGCTTCGGCCGGGGCTCCGCCCGTCTCGGTCCGGTCTTCGGAGCGCCCCACGGTCACTGCCCGGCCGGCGGGGTCCCCGGCATGCCGCCCTGCTCGCCCTGCGCGCCGGTGGTGCCCTTGTAGTCCATCGGCTTCGCGTCCTTGCCCGGCTTGCTCGGGTCGAACTTCGGCGGGTTGCTCGGGTCGAACATGCCCTTGCCGAGCGCGTCGCACGAGGCGCCGATCTCCGGGTACACGCCGTTCGGGTTGGTCCGCAGCGCGGCGATGAACTGGTCGATGCGCGGGTCGTCGGCGCTGTCCAGCTTCAGCTGGTGGCCCCACGACTGCAGCGAGATCGGCTTGTCCAGGCCCGGGTAGGGCGACATCATCGTGTACGGCTTGCCCTTGACCCGCGCCTCGAGCAGCGCGACCTGGTCGCCCTTGATCTGGTCCGGGTTGTAGGCGATCCACACCGTGCCGTGCTCGAGCGAGTGCACCATGTTCTCGTTGCGCACCGCCTCCGGGTAGACGATGCCGGTGCACGCGGCCCAGTAGCCGTCGTGCGGGCCGCCGAACGGCGGGCTCTGGTCGTAGGCCACCCGTTCGGTGGGCAGGATGTGCACCGAACCGGGGTACTGCTTGATGACCACCCCGGGGATCTTCTTCGACGGGTCCGGGTTGCTCGCGGTCGGCGCGAAGGCGGCGGCGGCCTCGTCCCTGGACTTCTGGTCGCGCTTGGGCGCGGAAGCCTGCAGGTAGTAGACGATGACGCCGGCCAGCAGGGCGACCACCACGACGACGCCGATGATGGTGCCCCAGGGCGTACGCTTGCCCGCGACGACCGAGCGGTTCTTCGCCGCCTTCACCGCGGACGCGGACGAGCCCTTCTTCTTGGTGGTCCCGTTGGCCATGATTGCCGAGATCTCCTCGTGAGAGCGGGGGAGGGATCCGGACGGACCCTGCCGGTAGCCCAGTGTAGAGACCGGGCGTGCGATCACCGTGAACACCCGCGAGGCGCCCCGGCGAGCGGAACATCCGCCTCCGGTGTGCCCGCCGTCTCGCGAGCGCGTACCGCTTCGAGCGCGCGGCCGGAGCGCACCTAGAATTCGGCGAGTGACTCCCGCCGCTCTCGCCGATCTGGTCCGCAGCTCCGCCGTGCAGGTCCTCGCCGCACGGGGCGTCGACGCCGCCGTGCTGCCGGAGACCGTGACCATCGAACGCCCGCGCAACCCGGACCACGGAGACTACGCGACCAACCTCGCGCTGCAGGTGGCGAAGAAGGCCGGGCTGAAACCGCGCGAGTTCGCCGAGGCGCTCGCCGAGGTCGTCGCGGGGGCGGACGGCGTGGCCGCGGCCGAGGTCGCCGGACCGGGTTTCCTCAACTTCCGGCTCGCCGCGGACGCGCAGGGCGAGGTCGTGCGCCAGGTGCTGGCCGCGGGCGCGGAGTACGGCCGCGGCGACGCGCTGGCCGGGCGGCGGATCAACCTGGAGTTCGTCTCGGCGAACCCGACCGGTCCGATCCACCTCGGCGGCACGCGCTGGGCCGCGGTCGGCGACGCGCTGGGCCGGGTGCTCGGCGCGCAGGGCGCGGACGTCACCCGGGAGTACTACTTCAACGACGCCGGCGCGCAGATCGACCGCTTCGTGCGTTCGCTGATCGCCGCCGCGAAGGGCGAGCCCGCGCCGGAGGACGGCTACGCGGGCGGCTACATCAGCGACATCGCGGCCGAAGTGCTCAAGGCCGAGCCGAGCGCGCTGAGCCTGCCCGAGGTGCAGCGGCACGAGACTTTCCGGCGCATCGGCATCGAGCTGATGTTCAGCCAGATCAAGCAGAGCCTGCACGAGTTCGGCACCGATTTCGACGTCTACTTCCACGAGAACTCGCTGCACGAATCCGGCGCGGTCGACGCGGCGGTGCAGCAGCTCAAGGACTCCGGCAACCTCTACTTCGCCGACGGCGCGTGGTGGCTGAAGTCCAGCGAGTACGGCGACGACAAGGACCGCGTCGTCCTCAAGAAGGACGGCAACCCGGCCTACATCGCGGGCGACCTCGCCTACTTCAAGGACAAGCGCAACCGCGGTTTCGACCTGTGCATCTACATGCTGGGCGCGGACCACCACGGCTACATCGCGCGGCTCAAGGCGGCCGCCGCGGCGTTCGGCGACGACCCGGCCACGGTCGAGGTGCTGATCGGCCAGATGGTGAACCTGGTCAGCGACGGCAAGCCGGTGCGGATGTCCAAGCGCGCGGGCACCGTGATCACGCTCGAGGACCTCGTCGAGGCGGTCGGCGTCGACCCGGCCCGCTACGAGCTGATCCGGTACTCCGTCGATTCCTCTTTGGACATCGATCTGGACTTGCTGCGCAAGCATTCCAACGACAACCCGGTCTACTACGTGCAGTACGCGCACGCCCGGCTGTCGTCGCTGCGGCGCGGCGCGGCGGACCTCGGCCTCAAGGTCGACGAGTCCGGCGCGGACGCCGATTTCGGACTGCTCACCCTGCCTGCCGAAGGCGACCTGATCCGCACCATCGGCGAATTCCCTGCGGTGGTGCGGCGGGCGGCGGAGATGCGCGAACCGCATCGCGTGGCCCGCTACCTCGAGGAACTGGCCGGCGCGTACCACAAGTTCTACACCGTGGGCCGGGTCCTCCCGCAGGGCGACGAGGAGGCCACTCCCCTCACGTACGCCCGGCTCGCTCTGTGTGAAGCCGCGCGCCAGGTGCTGGCGAACGGCCTGTCGCTGCTCGGTGTCTCCGCTCCGGAACGGATGTAAACAATGGCGCACCCCGCGGGCCCCCGCCACGCCGACGTCTACCCCCATGCCGACGCCTCCGGGTTCCCGCCCGCGAGTGCCGGCGAACTCGACCAGCTGCCCGCGAAAGTGTGGCCGCGCAACGTTTATCGCGCCGCGGACGGCGTCGTCCGGATCGCCGGGGTCGACGTGCGCGACCTCGCGCAGACCTACGGCACGCCGCTCTTCGTGGTCGACGAGGCGGACTTCAAGTCCCGCTGCGCCGACTACGCCGAGGCGTTCGACGACCCGGCGCTCGTGCACTACGCGTCGAAGGCCTTCCTGTCCGTCGAGGTCGCCCGGTGGGTGGCCGAGCAGGGGCTGAGCCTCGACGTCTGCAGCGGCGGCGAGCTGGCCGTCGCGCTGCGCGCGAACTTCCCGGTGGAGCGGATCACGTTCCACGGCAACAACAAATCGGTCGCCGAGCTGGACGCGGCCGTCGAGGCCGGCGTCGGCACCGTGGTGGTCGACTCGTACTACGAGATCGCCCGGCTCGCCGAAATCGCCGCCGCGCACGAGATCGAGCAGAAGGTGCTCGTCCGGGTGACGGTCGGCGTCGAGGCGCACACCCACGAGTTCATCGCGACCGCGCACGAGGACCAGAAGTTCGGTTTCTCGCTGGCGTCCGGCGACGCCGCCGAAGCCGTCCGCCGCGTGCTGAACGCGCCGTCGCTGAAGCTGGTCGGCCTGCACAGCCACATCGGTTCGCAGATCTTCGACGCCGACGGGTTCGAGGTGGCCGCGCGCCGCGTCGTCGGCCTGCTCGCGGACCTGGCCAAGGAACACGGCCCGGAGCTGCTGGAGCAGATGAACGTCGTCGACCTCGGCGGCGGTTTCGGCATCGCGTACACCGAAAAGGACAACCCGCCGCCGCCCTCGCAGATGATCACGCAGATCCGCGAGATCGTCCGCAAGGAATGCGCGTACGCCGAACTGCCGGTGCCGCGCATCGCGGGCGAACCCGGCCGCGCGATCGCCGGTCCGGGCACGTTCACCCTGTACGAAGTGGGCACGATCAAGGACGTGGCGCTCGGCGACGAGACCGCCCGCCGGTACGTCAGTGTCGACGGCGGCATGAGCGACAATATCCGCACGGCGCTCTACGACGCGGTGTACGACTGCCGCGTGGTTTCGCGGTCCGCCAGCGACACTGCGGACGGCGACGACCCGGCGACCCCCACGTTGTCTCGCGTGGTGGGAAAACACTGTGAGTCCGGCGACATCGTCGTCCGAGACTGCTGGCTGCCAGACACGCTGGCTCCCGGCGACCTGCTGGCCGTCGCGGCGACCGGCGCCTACTGCTACGCGATGGCCAGCGGTTACAACCGGCTGCCGCGACCCGCGGTGGTCGCCGTGCGCAACGGCTCCGCCCGGCTGCTGCTGCGCAGGGAGACGACGGACGACATGCTGCGCCTGGAGGTTTGAGAAGTGTCCACTGTGTCTCCGAAAAGCCCGTCGCCGGCGGACCGCGCGCCCATCCGGGTCGCGATGCTCGGCTGCGGCACGGTCGGCAGCGAGGTCGCCCGGCTGCTCACCGAACAGGCCGGCGAGCTGGCGGCCCGCGCGGGCGCGCCGGTGGAACTGGTCGGCATCGCGGTGCGGCGGCCGGACAAGCACCCGGAACTGCCCGCCGAGCTGCTGACCGACGACGCCGCGGCGCTGGTCGCGCGGGACGACGTCGACGTGGTGGTCGAACTGGTCGGCGGGATCGACCCGGTGCGCAGCTGGCTGCTCACCGCGCTGAACGCGGGCAAATCCGTGGTCACCGCCAACAAGGCGCTGCTCGCCGAGTATTCGGCCGAGTTGTTCGAGGCGTCCGACGCCAGCGGCGCGGACCTCTACTTCGAGGCCGCCGTCGCCGGGGCCATCCCGCTGCTGCGCCCGCTGCGCGAATCGCTGGCCGGCGACCGGATCACCCGCGTGATGGGGATCGTCAACGGCACCACCAACTACATCCTCTCCGCCATGGACGCCACCGGCGCGGGCTACGCCGAAACGCTCGACGAGGCCAGCCGGCTCGGCTACGCGGAAGCGGACCCGACGGCGGACGTCGACGGGTACGACGCCGCGTCGAAGGCCGCGATCCTCGCCTCGCTGGCGTTCCACTCCCGGGTCACCGCGAAAGACGTGCACCGCGAAGGCATCGCCGACGTCACGGCGTCCGACCTCGCCGCGGCGCGCACGCTCGGCCGCACGGTGAAGCTGCTGGCGATCTGCGAACGCGTCACCGCGGACGACGGCACGGAATCGGTGTCCGCCCGCGTGCATCCGGTGATGATTCCGCGCAGCCACCAGCTGGCCGGCGTCGGCGGCGCGTTCAACGCCGTCTACGTCGAAGCGGACGCGGCCGGCGAATTGATGTTCTACGGCCAGGGCGCGGGCGGCGCGCCGACCGCGAGCGCGGTGCTCGGCGATCTCGTCGCGGTGGCGCGCAACCAGGTGCTCGGCGGCCGCGGCCCGCGCGAATCGGCGCACGCCGCGCTGCCGGTGCGGCCGATGGGCCAGACGCCGACGCGCTACCACGTGAGCCTCGACGTCGCGGACCGCGCGGGCGTGCTCGCCCAGGTGGCGCAAGCGTTCGCCGCGCACGGCGTGAGCATCGCCGCGGTGCGCCAGCGCGACGCGAACGACACCGCGAGCCTCGTCGTGGTGACCCATCTCGCGCCCGACGCGGCTTTGCAGTCCACTGTGGACGAAATCGCGAAACTCGATGTGGTGCACGAGGTGGTCAGCGTGATGCGGGTGGAAGGCGAAGACGCATGAGCGCGGCTGGCAAGCGAATCATGGATATTCCTGCTTCCGCCTCGCCGATGCGCATGGTGAAACTCCGAATCGAGGCAGCAGCATGAGTTCCTGGCCGGGAATTATCGAGGCGTACCGCGACCGGATTCCGGTCCCCGACGGGGCGCGCGTGGTCACGCTCGGCGAGGGCAACACCCCGCTGCTGCCCGCCGCGCATCTGTCCGAGCTGACCGGCTGCACGGTCTACCTGAAGGTCGAGGGCGCGAACCCGACCGGCTCGTTCAAGGACCGCGGGATGACCGTGGCGATCACGCACGCGCTCGCGAGCGGCCTCCAGGCGGTGATCTGTGCGTCCACCGGCAACACCTCGGCGTCGGCCGCCGCGTACGCCGCGCGGGCCGGGCTCACCTGCGCGGTGCTGGTTCCGCAGGGCAAGATCGCGATGGGCAAGCTCGCCCAGGCGGTGCTGCACGGCGCGCGGATCCTGCAGGTCGACGGGAACTTCGACGATTGCCTCGAACTCGCCCGCAAGACCGCCGCGGACTATCCGGTCACGCTGGTCAACTCGGTCAACCCGGTGCGCATCGCCGGCCAGAAGACCGCGGCGTTCGAGATTTGCGACGTCCTCGGCGAGGCCCCGGACGTGCACTGCCTCCCGGTGGGCAACGCGGGCAACATCACCGCGTACTGGAAGGGGTATTCGGAGTACGCGGCCGACGGTGTGGTCAAGAACACCCCGCGGATGTTCGGGTTCCAGGCCGCCGGCGCCGCGCCGCTGGTGCACGGCGAGCCGGTTTCCGACCCCGACACCATCGCGACCGCGATCCGCATCGGCAGCCCGGCTTCGTGGGCGGGCGCGGTCTCCGCGCGCGACGAGTCGGACGGCCTGTTCGAGGCGATCACCGACGAGAAGATCCTTGAGGCGTACCGGCTGCTGGCCCGTCGCGAGGGCGTCTTCGTGGAGCCCGCGTCCGCGACGAGCGTGGCGGGCCTGCTGGCCACCGCGGCGGACGGTCGCCTGCCGAAGGGCTCGAAGGTCGTCTGCACGGTCACCGGGCACGGCCTGAAGGACCCGGCCACGGCGTTGGAGGGCAACGTCGAGGTGGAACCGCTCGCGGTCGACCCGACGGCCGTCGCGGCGGCGCTGGACCTGCGATGACGGTCCCGCGCGGGTTCCGCGCGACGGTCCCGGCGTCGACGGCGAACCTCGGCCCGGGATTCGACGCGCTCGGCCTCGCCCTGTCCCGCTACGACGTGGTCGAGCTGCAGGTCACCGAGGGCGGACTGAAGATCGAGGTGCTCGACGCGGGCGCGGGCGACGTCGAGGACGTGCCGACCGACGAATCCCACCTGGTGGTCCGCGCGCTCCGGCGAGCCTGCGAACACCTGGACGTCCGGCCGCCGGGCCTGCATCTCCGGTGCCACAACAGCATTCCGCACGCGCGCGGTCTCGGGTCGTCGGCCGCCGCGGTGGTGACCGGCGTGGCGCTGGGCTACGCGCTGGCGGAGCGTCCGCTCGACGCCGACGCGCTGCAGCTCGCGGCCGAGTTCGAGGGCCACGCGGACAACGCGGCGGCGAGCCTGTTCGGCGGCCTCGTGGTGGCGTGGTCCGAGGACGGCCGGTTCCGCGCCGAACGCGTCGAGCCGAACCCGGCGATCCGGCCGGTGGTCGCGGTGCCCGCGGAGAAGTCGTCCACCAAAACGACCCGCGGCCTGCTTCCGGCGCAGGTGCCGCACGCCGACGCGGCGCACAGCGCGGGGCGGGCGGCACTCGCCGTCCTGGCCGTCACCGAGCGGCCCGACCTGCTGCTGGCCGCCACCGAGGACCGGCTGCACCAGGACTACCGCGCCGAGGCGTACCCGGCGAGCGCCGCACTCGTGCGCACGCTGCGTGCCCACGGCGTGCCCGCGACGATCTCCGGAGCCGGCCCGACTGTGCTCGCTCTCACTCTGACGGGAATACTCCCGGCGGGCGTGGACGTTACCGGCTTCGACGTCTCCGAATTGCCCGTGGACCGCGACGGCGTGCAGGTTGTGCCCAGGTGACGACCTGGTCACAGGCTAGACGGCAGCGTGCGCCACGCGGGGGGTGGTTGTTGCACCCGGACAGGGCGCGGTCTACCCTCGGGGGCGTTCGATCACCGTGCGTTTCCGCACCCGATGCCGGGCCTGTTCGCCCCTAGCGGCGGCTCCGGTCCGCATCCTTCGTCGATCCGCCGATTCCGCACCGCCTGGCACGCGGGAGGCGGAGGGACGCAGGCGGGTTTCCGGTTCCGGCGGTGCCGAATTCCGCTTTCTCCGTCCGGAGGGGGCAAACACCCTGTGCTGGCGGCGCTTCGCTGTGTTTCGCACGGCTGGGCGCGAGCCGTCCGCATCGGAGGCAGAAGCCGTCTCGCTACCGGCGGCAGTCCGCTGATCCACCTGGAACGTGGATCGGTCAGGAAGGACATGTGTGAGCAACACCGATCTGTTGAGCGGCGACGTGGAGACCCCCGCCGCGGCCGCTGAGACCAATGGGGCCGCGGCCGCTCCGAAGCGCCGCACCGGGGGCCTGTCCGGAATGGTCATCGCCGAGCTCCGCCAGCTGGCGGGCGAACTGGGTGTGGGCGAGACCACCGGCATGCGCAAGGGGGACCTGATCGCCGCGATCCGCGAGCGCCAGGGCAAGAGCAAGAAGCGCGCCTCCGCGCCCGCCGACACGCTGCCGCTCGACGGCGTCGAGCCGGTCAAGGCCGAGAAGCCCGCCCGCCGGGCCAAGGCCGACGCGCCGAAGGCGGACGCCGCCAAGGCCGAGGCCCCCAAGGCGGAGCCGAAGGCCGAGCCGGTCCAGGCGGAGGCTTCCCCGGCCGAGGCCCCGAAGGCGGAGACCGCGCAGGACAGCAAGCCCGCGCAGGAGCGGCCGGAGCGCCCCGAGCGTTCCGAGGGCCAGTCCGACGGCCAGTCCGAGGAGGGCGGCCGCAACCGCCGTCGCCGCGGCGGAGCCAACCGGGGCGACGGCCAGCGCGACCAGCGCGGCGACCGCCAGGGCGGCAACCGCGACAACAACCGGGACGGCAACCGCGACAACCGCGAGAACCGCGACGGCAACCGCGACAACCGGGACAACGGCCGCGACAACCGGGACAACGGCCGCGACAACCGCGACGGCAACCGGGACAACCGCGGCGGCCAGGACAACCGCCAGGATCGCCAGGACCGGCAGGACAACCGGCAGCGGAACCAGCAGGACAACCGCGACAACCGGAACAACGGCCCCCAGGACGACGACGAGGAAGGCGGCCGCCGCGGGCGCCGCTTCCGCGACCGCCGCCGCCGGGGCAGCGGGGGCGGCCGCGCCGAGGGCGGCGCGCCGGACACCGAGATCCGCGAGGACGACGTCCTGCTGCCGGTCGCCGGCATCCTGGACGTGCTCGACAACTACGCGTTCGTGCGCACCTCGGGCTACCTGGCCGGGCCGAACGACGTGTACGTGTCGCTGTCGCTGGTCCGCAAGTTCGGCCTGCGCCGCGGCGACGCGATCACCGGTGTCGTGCGCCAGCCGCGCGAGGGCGAGCAGCAGCGGCAGAAGTTCAACCCGCTGGTGCGCGTCGACTCGATCAACGGCCTGGAGCCGGACGAGGCCAAGCGCCGTCCAGACTTCACCAAGCTGACGCCGCTGTACCCGAACGAGCGACTGCGTCTCGAGACCGAGCCGCACAAGCTCACCACCCGCGTGATCGACCTGATCATGCCGGTCGGCAAGGGCCAGCGTGCGCTGATCGTGTCCCCGCCCAAGGCCGGCAAGACCACGATCATGCAGGACATCGCGAACGCGATCACCACGAACAACCCTGAGGCCCACCTCATGGTCGTGCTGGTCGACGAGCGTCCGGAAGAGGTCACCGACATGCAGCGGTCGGTGAAGGGCGAGGTCATCGCCTCGACCTTCGACCGCCCGCCGTCCGACCACACCTCGGTCGCCGAGCTGTCCATCGAACGGGCCAAGCGCCTGGTCGAAATGGGCCACGACGTGGTCGTCCTGCTCGACTCGATCACCCGTCTGGGCCGCGCGTACAACCTGGCCGCGCCGGCGTCCGGCCGGATCCTGTCCGGTGGTGTCGACTCGACCGCGCTGTACCCGCCGAAGCGTTTCCTCGGCGCCGCGCGCAACATCGAGAACGGCGGCTCGCTCACCATCTTCGCGACCGCGATGGTGGAGACCGGGTCCACGATGGACACGGTGATCTTCGAGGAGTTCAAGGGCACCGGCAACGCGGAGCTCAAGCTCGACCGCAAGATCTCCGAGCGCCGCGTGTTCCCGGCGGTGGACGTCAACCCGTCCGGCACCCGCAAGGAAGAGCTGCTGCTCTCGCCGGACGAGCTGGCCGTCACGCACAAGCTGCACCGCGTGCTGCACGCGCTGGACTCGCAGCAGGCCATCGACCTGCTGATCTCGCGGCTGCGCAAGACGAAGACCAACATCGAGTTCCTGATGCAGGTCTCGAAGACCGCCCTCGGCGGTGGAGACGACGACTGAGTCTCTGTGCACGAAACGGCCCGTCCCGGGTTTCCGGGGCGGGCCGGTTTCGTTTCACGCGGTTCCGGCGCGGCTTCCGGTCAACCGGCATCCCGGCCGGTCCAGGTCGATCCGGTTCCCCGGAGCCAGACATCCGCCGATCGCCGACACCTGCTGTCCGTAACTGCGGCCCTTGACCGCGGTGACCGTCCCGTCGGCCGCCACTTCGCACGGGTTGCCCTCGGTGCACGACTCGCCGTCGCGATTGTGGGTGTTGTTGATCCCCACCACGGTGTTCCCGTCCGGCGACAGCAGCGCGGTCCCGGAGTAGCCGGGCAGGCTGACGCATTCCTCGCTGTCGGCATAGCGCACGGACTGGTCCTGTTGCCAGCCGCCTTCCCGCAGATGCGGCACCACCGCGGCGACCTCGCACTTCGGCCGGTGACTCTCGTACGCCATCTGCATCCGGTCCCCGGCGAGCATCGGAGTGGACGTCAACCGGAACACCTTGGCGCCGGCGGCCGCGAGCTGAGCGTAGGTCCGGTCGAGCCGGTACAGCGCGAGGTCGGTGCCGGTCATCGTCGCGTACAGCAGCCGGGTGGCGCGGGCGGTGGTCTTCGGATATCCCTGCCGATCGGCGATGGGGATTGGCCTATCCAGTCCGGCAGGCTGATTCACCAGTGCTTTCCCCGGTTCCGGCCGGTTTCTTGCTACGCAATGCCCGTTGGTCAGCGCCAGCGCCGGATCCGAATCCCTGGCGGTGCGCGGCCGGATCACCGAGCCCATGCAGTCGCCGATCTTGGCGGTGCCTTCGACGTTGGGAATGACGGTGTCCGGCGGAACGGCGGAGCCGGACACGATCCCGTTGATCCAGGGGGCATTCCGCGTTACGTCGACGTACAGGTCCGGCAGGTCGGCGCCGCGGATGCCCGGGCCGACCACCGTTCCGGCCAACGCCCATCCGGAGCCTTCGCGAACCAGCGCCGGTCCGCCGGAGTCGGTCACCCCCGGTCCGACCCCGGCTTGGCGGCTCCCGATGCACAGCGGCGGCGAGATTCCGTTGTCGTCCCAGCAATCCGGCAACGGCTGCACCGCGGTGTCCGCTTCGTGCAGCTTCCGGGGGAAACAGACCGGATCGGCGAAGTTCCCGCACGACAGCGAGGTGGCTCCCCAGCCGAGAATCCGGACCGGGGTGCCGACGGCCGGGGTGCCGGTCGCCAGCCGGACCGGTTTCGCCCGGACGGGACGGGCCAGATGCAGCAGGGTCAGGTCCTCGCCGGGCGGGTTATAGCTGGCGTGGCGGCGGTAGAACTTGTCGACCGGGACCAGTTCGCCGCCGGATTTCGTGTCGAGCGACCCGACCCGGACGTTCCAGCCGCGGGGGACCGCGGTGGTCGCGCCGGTGGGCGTGTTGGCGCAATGCCCGGCGGTCAACGCCCATTGCGAGCCGATGAGCACGCCGGTGCACCGGTGGCCGTCCGGCCGGGGGGCGTCGTACTGCAGGGAAACCAGGAATGAGTAGGGCTGCGAGGACTCGGTGCCGCCGATGATCGCGGAGGCCGGGCTGGCTTGGACCACAGTGGCGGCCAGCACGGTGCCGAGGAGCAGCGCGGAAGATCGAATGCGCATTTCTCGCACGATGTCGGCCGGATGTCCGCGGACCGCTACCGCTGCGTGACAGTTTGCCGGTAACTGCGCTGCGGCAAGGGAATCTCGCACCGACGGAGCGTTCCTCGCCGACCCCAGGCGCGGCCAGGAACACTCCGTCGGTTCAGGAACTCGTGCCGGGGGATGGCGGGCACGAGCTCCGGCTCAGTGGCGGGGGACGGCGGCCGGGGTCCACCCGCGGTAGTTGTTGAAGTAGCTGGTGGAGCTGCCGTGGCCGATCTTGCCGCCGACGCTGGTGGCGTAGAAGCCGCCGTTGCCGTCCGCGATGCCGACGTGGCCGTAGGCACTGATGTTCCAGTACACGAACGAACCGGCGGGCGGCTGGCCGCTGGTGTGCTTCGGGCTGGCTCCGTTCCAATGCGCGTTGGCCGACGCCCAGACCCCGGTGACGCCGTACGAGTTCTCCGCGGCCTTCTCGCAGTAGTGCTCCCATCCGGTGCTGCCGGCGTGCGCCTTGTACCAGGCGACCGCGCCCGCCGGGGTGCCGTCGCCGGCTCCGGTCAGGTTCGCCTCGGACAGCTCGGTGAACGTGCCGGCGGCGGGGTTGACGTCCGCGGCCGTGATGCCGTCGGCGGCGTTCGCGGCGGGGGCGAAGACCGCGGCGGAAGCGGCCAGTGCGAGCACCGCGGCCGGCTTCGCGAGCCGGGTGAGCAGGTCGGTCGTGCGCATGTCCGGACCTCCAGTAAGTGAGCGATTCACGAACTCGGCCAGGTTCTCGCCAGCGGGTACAAAATCCGTACAATGCGAAGGTTCTTCACTACCCACCGTCGCCGCGTGCGGCGGAATACCTGGTCACCGGGGTGTGTTGAAGACCTTGCCGGCACGTCTGGCAGAATGACCCGCTGAAGTCCGGCACCGGTTCACCCCGCACTGGGGACCCGGGGCCAACGAGAGAGGACACCATGAAGAGCGGTATTCACCCCGAATACGTGACCACGACCGTCACGTGCAACTGCGGGAACAGCTTCGTCACCCGCAGCACGAAGGAGTCGGGTCAGATCCACGTCGAGATCTGCTCGAACTGCCACCCCTTCTACACCGGCAAGCAGAAGATCATGGACACCGGTGGCCGGGTTGCCCGGTTCGAGAAGCGCTACGGCAAGCGTCAGCAGAAGACCGACGCCAAGTAGCTTGTCCGACGGCGCCCACCCGCACGCCCGGGTGGGCGCCGTTGTTCTGTCCGGGCCTGTTCGCGAGAGGAAGACGGCGAAGTGGATTCGAGTTCGCTCAAGGGGCTGCTCGACGAGCACGCGCGGCTGGAACAGGAGCTGGCGGACCCGGCGGTGCACGCCGACCAGGCCCGGGCCCGCAAACTGGGCCGCCGTTACGCCGAGCTGAGCCCGGTAGTGCGCGCGGTGCGCGAGCTGGACCAGGCGCGCGACGACCTGTCCGCGGCCAAGGAACTGTCGGCCGAGGACGCGACGTTCGCCGCCGAGGCCGACGAGCTGACGGCGAAAATCCCGCAGCTCGAAGCGAAATTGACCGAACTGCTGCTGCCGCGCGACCCGTACGACGGCTCCGACGTCGTCATGGAGATCAAATCCGGCGAGGGCGGCGAGGAATCCGCGCTGTTCGCCGGCGACCTGCTGCGGATGTACCTGCGCTACGCCGAGCGGCACAACTGGAAGGCCGAGGTGCTCGACTCGACGGAGTCGGACCTCGGCGGCTACAAGGACGTCACGCTGTCGCTCAAGAGCAAGACCGCGGACGTCGAGGGCGTCTGGGCCCGGCTGAAGTTCGAGGGCGGCGTGCACCGCGTGCAGCGCGTGCCCGCGACCGAGTCCCAGGGCCGCATCCACACGTCCGCGTCCGGCGTGCTGATCTACCCGGAACCGGAAGAGGTCGAGGTCGAAATCGACCCGAACGACCTGCGCATCGACGTGTTCCGCTCGTCGGGTCCCGGCGGGCAGAGCGTCAACACCACCGACTCGGCGGTGCGGATCACGCACCTGCCGACCGGGATCGTCGTGTCGTGCCAGAACGAGAAGTCGCAGATCCAGAACCGCGCGCGGGCGTTGCAGGTGCTGCAGGCCCGGTTGCAGGCGATCGCGGAGGAAGAGGCGGCGGCGAAGGCGTCGGACGCGCGTCGTTCGCAGGTGCGGACAGTTGACCGTTCGGAGCGGGTGCGGACGTACAACTTCCCGGAGAACCGGATTTCGGATCACCGGGTGAACTACAAGGCGTACAACCTGGACCAGGTGCTCGACGGCGAGCTGGACGGCGTGCTGGACGCGCTGGCGGCGGCTGACCGGGAGGAACGGCTCGCCGCGCAGTCGGGCTGAGTTCCCGATCGGTTAGACCGCGGCGGGGATTTCTTCGGTGCGCGGGTCCTCGGCCTCTTCCGGCGCGGTTTCCGCGCGGGGGAGCAGGCTGAGGATCGCGAACACCACGGCCAGCACGGTCGGGAACAGCGTCAGCAGCTGGTGTTTCACGCCTTCGATGCCTTCGCCCAATGCGGACTGACCCAGCTGTCCCGCCGCGAAGAACACCAGCAGGAACGCGACAATCCCGTACTCGCGCCGGTTCCGGCGGAACGCGCGGACCCCGGCCCAGCCGACGAGCACCCAGATCGGGATCAGCGCGAACAGGCCGAGCGGCGCGATCAGCGCGGCCAGCCCGGAGAACACCGGCACCCGGTATTCCTTCGAAAGCCGCGGCTGTCCGGACAGTTCGCCGAAGCTGCCGAGGTTCGCCGGACGCGCGGTGAGCGCGTCCACCCCGCCCTGCTGCAGGATTTCGACCGTCCGGCCCGGGTGCGTGGCGTAGTAGTGCAGCACGTTGCGGCGGCTGATTTTGTCTTTGTACTGCGGGTAAAGCGGGTCGTGCCAGGCCGCGCGCTCGCCCCACCAGCCGGTGCCGACGTACTGCTCGAACGATTCCGGCAGGCCGAGCGCGGCGAGGTCGGCCTTCGTGTCGTGCTTTCCGTCCACAATGGAGTCGAAAATCGCGTGGTACATGTTGGCCTCGCGGTATTCCGCGTTGGCCGGATCGCCTTGGGACTGGATCGCCAGGGTGCCCGCGCCCACGATCGCGAGCACCGCGAACGGCAGCACCCAGCGTTTGCGCCCGCGCGCGCCGGACGGGCGGGCCAGCAGCAGCGCGAGCGCGAAAAGCGGGATGAGCAACAGGGTTTGCGATTTGGCGTTGATCCCGACCAGTCCGCCGAGGACAGTCGCCGCGGCACCGGCCCAGCGCAGTTTTCCGGGGCGGTGCAACAGGAACAGGCCGCCGCAGATCAGCAGGATGCCGAGGAACGCCGCGCCTTCGCTGAGCACCGACGCGAAGTACCCGAAGAACGCCGAGTCGCCCAGCACGAGCAGGAGCAGGACCGTCGCGATCAGCCGGTTTCGCCGGTTCAGGTCGAGGCCGAGCACCGTGACCGTGATCGCGCCGGCGACCAGCACGCAGGTGAGCACGCCGAGCACCAGCAGGTTCAGCACGCCCGACGCGCCGAACAGCGCGCCGAGCTTGCCCGCCGCCCAGTCCAGCCAGGCCTGGCTCGAGACGTAGGCGGAATCGCACGGCGGCGCGGACCCGTAACTGAACCGGACGAACCCCTCCGACGGCCGGTCGAGCTGCCGCCCGCCGAGCTGGCACAGCAACCGCCAGCCGTCGCCGTTGTCGGCCATGCCGATCGGCCGCGGCACCAGGAACCGCAGCAGCAACAGTCCGAGCGAGGCGACGAATACCCCGAGGCCGAAGCGCAGGTCCCTGGATCTCACCGGGCGGAGTCTAGAGGGGACCGCGGCGACGGCTGGGGGCGCCGGGTCTCGTGAGCGGCGAAGCCGGTTCTAACCGGCCTGGCCGCTCACGAGGTCGCCGCCGCGAACGCCGCCATCCGCTCCTCGTACCCCTCGACCTCCCCGAAGTGCACCGCCACCGCGTCCGCGCCCGCCGCCTGATACGCCCGGTAGGTCTCGACGGCCGTCTTCTCGGCGAACTGCTGCCGGGCGATCCGCCGCACGCGCCGCTCCGGATCGAGCTGGTCCAGCTTCGCGACCCGCTCCGCGAACGCGTCCGGGGAGAGGCCCGCGCTGAGCCACTGGTCCCCGGCCCGGACCGCCCGGCGCAGCGCGACCGTCGAATTCCCGCCGACCAGGATCGGAATCCGCCCCTCCGGTCGCGGCTCGAAATACCCGCCCGCCCGGCCGCGTCCGGTGGTGAACAGCTGGTCCAGCAGCGAAAGCGTCTCGTCCAGCGTCGCTCCGCGCCGGGAGAAGTCCGCGCCGATCTCGGCGAACTCCGGCTCGTTCCATCCCGCGCCGACGCCCAGGATCAGCCGGTGCCCGGACAGCCGGTCGATCGTCGCGGCCTGTTTGGCCAGCAGATGCGGTTCGCGCAGCGGCACGATGATCACCGAGACGCCCAGCTGGACGCGTTCGGTCGCCGCGGCCAGGTAGGCGAGCGTGGCCAGCGGTTCGTACACGCCGCCGAAGACCTCGCCGAACGGTTCCGGCGGGAGCACGTGGTCCGGCAGCCAGACGGCTTCGTAGCCCAGCTCCTCGGCCAGCCGGGCGAGGTCGGCGAAGCGGCGCGGCGTCAAGCCGGGCGATTCGTTCGGCAGGACCGCCTGGAGGCTCACTAGGCCACCATCCCTTCTGCAGCCCGAACCGATAGGGTTGTGATCCCTCGGTCCCGGTGGGTGCATGGCCATGGTTGCGTGCCGCTTGACGGCCGCGATGAGTACTGCCAGCCCCACCGGGTCGAGGCCGCTTGACCGGCTTTAGGAACATGCCCCACCGAGGGCCGATTAGTGAGCTTCCGGCGGGCGTCCTCATGACCGAGCGGGTCCTTCATCGCTGACGAAGGAGTACCGCGCGCGTGTTCGCGGGATGGGACTGGGCGACGGGGTCGCACGATGTGACCGTGATCGACCAGGCCGGGGCGAGGACTGACCGGTGGGCACTGGCCCACACCGAGGCCGGGATCGACAGCACACTGGCTCGGTTGCGCCGTCACGGCGACCCCGCCGATCTGCCGGTGGCGATCGAGACCACCCGGGGCTTGGTCGTGGACCGGCTGCTGACCGCCGGGCACCCAGTGATTCCTATACACCCCAATGCTTTCAACGCTGTCCGGCCGCGCTGGGGCGCGGCACGGGCCAAAAGCGACCCCGGTGACTCGTTCAAGCTGGCCGACTACCTGCGCACCGACGGCCACCAGCTGCGCACCCTGTCCCCAACCCTGGCCGAGACGCTTGAGCTGCAGGCGCTGACCCGGCAACGCGCCGACCACGTCGAGGCTCGTGTCGCGGCGGTCAACCAGCTTGCCGCGCTGCTGGACGAGCACTGGCCCGGCGGCAAAGCGGTGTTCGCCAGCCTGGACAGCGACATCGCACTGTCCTTTCTGGACCGTTACCCCACTCCTGAGTCCGCGGCCACGCTGACCGCCGGCCGGTTGGAGGCGTTCTGCAAACGCCACGGCTATTCCGGCAAGCGTCCCGGCAGCGTGCTGATCGAGCGGCTGCGCGCCGCCCCGGTCAGCGCGTCCCGGCTCGGCCAGGCCATCGTCGCCCGGCTGGTCGTCGTCCAGGTGCGGCTGGTGCGAGCCATCCGCGCCAACATTCGGGAACTCGACACCGCCATCGCCGAGGCGACCACAAGCCGCCCGTGGGCCGAACTGATCGCCGAACTGCCCCGCATCGGGACTGTCAACCTCGGCCAGATCATCGGCGAAATCGGCCCGATGCTGGAACGCGCCACCAGCTGCGCGCAGCTGGCCGCCGAGACCGGCACCGCTCCGGTCACCAAGGAATCCGGCAAGCACCGCTCGGTGACCTTCCGGCACGCCGTCAACCGGCGCGCCCGCCAAGCCCTCACCACCTGGGCCGACAACAGCCGTCACGGCAGCGACTGGGCCGCAGCGATCTACAACAACGCCCGTTCCCGGGGCAAACGCCACCCCCACGCGGTGCGCATCCTCGCCCGCGCCTGGCTGCGCGTGATCTGGGCCTGCTGGCGCGACAAGTCCTGCTACGACCCCATCACCCACCACACCACCAACAAGATCAACAAGACCTAGGGGTTGACTCAGGAAACTCATCGCAGCACCTTCCGGATCGCGGCGAGCCATTCTTCCGGCGCTTCGTCGGCGATGCCGTGTCCGGAGGCGATCTCCACCAGTTCCGCGCCGGGAATCCCGTCGGCCAGTTCGCGCGAATGCTGCGGCGGCACGAGGGAGTCGAGCGTCGTGGCGATCACCAGCGTCGGGACCGCGATGGACGCCAGTTCTGCCCGGGTGTCGACCGAGCGGACCAGCTCGACCTGCTTCGCCGTGCCCGCGGGGACCGACTCGGCCAGCCCGGCTACCGCAGCGGTGAGCTGCTCCGGCGTGAGCGCGGCGAGGAACGGTTCGCTGGCGGCGACCAGCAGCAGGTACTTGGCGAGCAGGGTGCGGTCGCCGTCGAGCAGATGCGCCCACAGGTCCAGTGCCAGCTCCATCCGCGCGTCCGGCCGGGCGAGGCCCGCGGTGAGGATGAGGCCGGTCACGCGGTCCGGATGCCGGGTGGCCACGCGGACCGCGACGGCCGTGCCGAGCGAGTAGCCGAGCACGGTGAACTTCTCGACCCCGGCGTCGACGGCGGTCGCGACCAGGCCGTCGGCGAGGTCGTCGAGGGTGCCGCCGGCGGCGGGGTAGTCGGCTCCGACCACGGTGTGCGTGCGGGAGAGGTCGTCCAGCAGCGGGCCGAAATTGGCGGTGACGCCGCCGCCCGCGCCGTGGGCGAGCAGCAGGCCGGGGCCCTTTCCGAGGACGAGGGGCGCGAAATGTTCTGTCATGTCCGCGACGTTAAGGATTGACACCAGTGTGAAGGCCAGAACCAGGGGAAGATCGGGATGCTGATCGGCGAACTCGCGCAGCGCACCGGCGTCGCGCCGCGGTTGCTGCGGTACTACGGCGAGCAGGGGCTGCTGCCCTCGACGCGCAACACGAGCGGGTACCGGGTGTACGACGAGGAGGCCGTCGTCCGCGTGCTGCAGATCCGGAAACTGCTGGCCGCGGGCCTGACCACGGAGATGATCGCCGGGATGCTCGACTGCGCGAGCGGACCCGCCGCGCACCTCGACCTGTGCCCGGACCTGGTGCGCCGGCTGCGTGGCGAACTGGCCGAGGTCGACCGCCGGATCGGGGATCTCGCTCAGCGGCGCGAAGTCCTGTCCGGGTATCTCGGCCAGGCGTGACCCCCGCGCGGCCGGGGATCGATACGCTAAGCAGCACCCCCTCCGGGGGAGTTTCGACGAGTGAAGGACGACCAGTGAATCGGCAGCCGCTGCGCCTGGCCATCATGGAGGCCACCCGGATCCTCACCGAGGCGGGCGTGGAATCGCCGCGGTCGGACGCGGATCTCATCGCCGCGCACGTGCTCGGCGTCGACCGGGGCAGGCTGCCGATGGTGCCGCTGGTCGACCCGCCGGTGATCGACGCGATCGGCCAGCTCGTCGCGCAGCGCGCGAAACGGATCCCGCTGCAGTACCTGACCGGATGGGCCGCGCTCGGCAACATCACGGTCAACGTCGGAGCGGGCGTGTTCGTCCCCCGGCCGGAAACCGAACTGCTGCTCGAATGGGGCGTGAAGTTCCTGCAGGGCCGCGAATACCCGGTGGTGGTCGACCTGTGCACCGGCTCCGGCGCGCTGGCGCTGGCGGTGGCGCACGAGCGTCCGGACGCGGTGGTCTACGCGGTGGACGTCGACCCGCAGGCGCTCGCCTGGGCCCGGCACAACGCCGACGTGCACAGCGCGGCAGGCAACACGCCGATCCGGCTCTACTCCGGGGACATCGCCGACCCGACGATGTTCGCCGAACTCGACGGTCTCGTCGACCTGGTGCTCTGCAACCCGCCGTACGTGCCGGAAGGCACGCCGGTCCCGCCGGAGGTCGGCGAACACGACCCGGCGCGCGCGGTCTTCGCGGAGGAAAGCGGCCTCGCGGTAATCCGGCACGCGATCGCGGCCGGTGCCCGCTTGCTGCGGCCGGGCGGCGGACTGGCGATCGAACACGACGACACCCACGGTTCGGCTGTTCCCGCGCTGGTGCGAGCGCGGCGGGTGCTGACCGGGGTGGAGGACCATCCCGACTACACCGGCCGGGCGCGGTTCGTCACGGCTCGCCGACTGGGCTGACGCCGCGCTGGTTCTCCAAAGGTCCGTGAAGGACTCCTTGCGGGACTTGGAGGTCGTGAGGGGAACCCTGAGGGACTCAGAGTCCGTGGGGGTTCCCCTCACGACCCGCCGCCGCACCCAGCCGGTGGCGCTGCGCCATTTGCCCCTTCGCGCGCGTCTTGCCCGACTTTCGTTGTGCGGCAGCGGGGTGGATTTCGTTCGCTCGCCTAACGATCACCGTTAGCGTCGGGCCTCGGGACCGCCGGGCGGACCGGCGGAGAAGTGAGGAGCGAGGATGAGATCCCCCTTACCCCGCCGGAATCACCGCAGCCGGACCACTCGCGCCGGGGCCAGCCGCCTCGGCACCCGCGCCCGGACCACTCGCGGTCGCCTTGCCGTCGTGGTGGCGGTCGCGGCGCTGGCTCCCGCGCTGCTCGCCGGGACCGCCGCGGCGGATCCGCTCGTCCAGGGCTGGCCCGCGCCGCTCGACTCCGCGCACTGGGCCGACCAGGCGAGCATGACCTGGCAGGACTACCGCCACGTGCCCGGCACCGACTGGGCCGACCCGGCGCTGAAACCGACCGTGCGCAAGTTCAAGGGCGCCGTCGTGCTCGCCGACTACCCGGACGCGGACTTCGTCGTCACCAAGCCGCCGCATTCGACCGTCTTCGGCAATCCGTCGACGTCGGCGAGCAATCTGCCGCGCGAGAAAGTCGCGCAGCACTACCAGGATTTCCTCAACAAACCCGAAACCCTCAACCACGGCCACACCATCAACGAATACTGGATGGAGGACTCCGGCGGCCGGTTCGGCGTCGACCTCACCGCGTTCGGGCCCTACCGGATGCCGGGCAAATCCTTCGAATACGGCATGGAAATGCAGCCGGAGGACTGTCCGGCGAACGCCGACTGCACCCGGGACCTGCGCAAGGACGCGGGCGACGCGTGGCGCGCCGACGTCGGTCCGGTCGCCGACCAGTTCGACTTCGTCTTCTTCCTCTCCGCGGGCCAGGACGAAAGCTCGACGTGGCAGGAATTCGGCGAAATGAAATTCGGCTCGAAAGAGAACGTGCCGCCCGAATTCGGCCCGCCGGGCAGCAAACCGGGCGACCAGAACTGGGCGCACACGCGGTATGTGCCGTGGACGTCGTGGGCCTCGGCGGCGAGCATCTGGCCCAACGCGGCCAACGGGTCCTCGACCCAGGCGGAAAGCTCCGGCCAGGCCGTGTACGCGCACGAGTTCAGCCACATCCTCGGCATCGGCGACAACTACAACAACCCGTTCGGGAATCCGCCCCGGCGGTCCTACACCGGACCGTGGGAAATGTTGTCGCGCGGCAGTTTCAACGGCCCCGGCGGCCCGCACACGCGCTGGCAGATCCCGGCCACCGAAGGCGGTTCGATGGGCGCGCACCACATGCTGCGCAACAAGCTCAAGCTCGGCATCGTCGATCCGAAGTCGGTCCTGAACCTCGACCGGAACCAGCTCGCCACCACCGGTCCGGTCACCGCGCGCGTGACCGCGCGGGAAGCGGAGCCGCAGCAAGGCGCGTATGCGGGCATCACGATCGCGCTGACCGGCGGGGACCGTTCGCCCAAGTGCGATCCGGCGAAGGACCCGAAGTGCGACGGCGGCGGGTACGACCACTACAGCGTCGAGGTCGTCGACCGGATGGGTTCGGACTCGTTCGCGCCGGACTCCGGCGTCCTGCTGGCCAAGACCAAGAGCCGGGACGCCGCGCCGTTCGAATGGATCGTGGACGCGAATCCGCAGGACATCAACCTGACCGACTACATCCGTCCGGACGGCACGCCGGTCAAGATCACCGTCGGCGACTACCGGCAGCTCAACGACGCCACGTTCAAGGCGGGCACCGGCGCCTCCAGCGGCTACGAGTACACCGACGAGGCCAACCGGCTGCGGTTCCTGGTCACTGATCTCGACCGGGACAGCCGCGGAGTGCTGTCGTACACGGTCACCGTCGCGTCGCTAGACGGTGCCGGACCGCAGGCGCGCGGCGCGTGGTTGTGGCCCGCACTGGCCGCGTTCGCTCGCGGCGGGCTGGCCACCTGCGACTTCCGTCTCGCCAACCCGGGTTCGGCCCGCGGCGCGGCAGCCCCCTACGACCAGGACACCTACCGGCTGACCGCGACCACGGACACTCCCGGCTGGGAAGTCCGCCTCCCGAACGCGTTGGCCACGGCCAAGTTCGGCGGCTCGACGCAAGTCCAGGCGTACGCGAAGCGCTCGGCAGGCGCGCCGCACGCCGCACGAGTACGGCTGACTGCCACGTCGATCGCCGACCCGGCGAAGACCACGACGACCGCCTGTACCGCGATCGGGTTCTGAGCCAGGGAAAGGCGCCATCCGTCCCGAGCGGCGGATGGCGCCTTTCGACAGGGTTGCCCGCTATCGAGCGAACCCCTACCTTGAGGCGGCCGAACACTCAGACTTCTGGGGGAGTCATGTTCTTGCGCCATCGCATTACGGCCGGTTGCGGCGCTGTGCTCATCGCCTGCGCGCTCACCGCGAGCGCGACCAGCGCGTCCGCCGCGGCCGGGCCGACCACCCTCCCGGCCAGCGAGTACACGCTGACCTCGGACTACCACAAATACGACGCGGTCTACTCCGGTCTCGCGGCGAAGCTGCACACCGTGCCGGTGCACACCGTCATGGACAACGCGAACCATGACCGCCAACCGCTGCCGTCCACCTTCCAACCGGCCGGGCTCGCCGGCGGTTTCCGGTTCGACGACGGCGACAACGACGACTGCACCAACTACCCGCAGGGCATCACCACCAGCCGCGACGCGGTCGGCGGGGACTACGACGGGCACCAGCTCGTCGCGGTCAGCTGGTACACCCGCGACGCGTGCGGCGGCAAACAGGTCCGCAGCCGGATCACGCTCGCTGACTGGGACGCGACGTACCCGAACAAGTACCGCAAGATCCTCCTCGTAGAACCGACCGGCACGAGCGCTTCGCCGAACTACCGGGACGTCCCGATCCACGCGGGCGGCGTCTCCTGGTACGGCGACTACCTGTACGTCGCCGACACCGGTGGCGGCATGCGGGTCTTCGACATGCGCAAGATCCTCGAGGTCAACTCGGGCGGCACGGCCGACCAGATCGGCCTGTCCGGCGGCCAGTACTACGCGCACAACTACCGCTACGTCCTGCCGCAGGTCGGCACGGTCGCCGCGCACACGACGTCCGGCACGAACCTGGCCTGGTCGACCATTTCGCTGGACCGGGTCAGCAAGTCGATCGTGATGACCGAGTACACCTGCAAGGCCGACTGCACCGACTACCCGAACCGCGCCCCGCGGGCGGTGCGCTTCCCGTTCGCCTCGGGCGCGACGACGTTCGCCGCCTCCACGACGGCGAGCCAGGCGCTGAAACTGCCCTGGTACAACCTCAACGGCGTCGCCTCGCACAACGGCCGCTGGTGGTTCAACTCCTCCGCGGCGAAGCAGCTCTACTACTGGACCCCGGCCGCAGGCCCGGCCACGCACGCCTGGGTCAGCAGCGGGGAGAGCATCTCGTACTGGGAGGACCCGAAAGACGCGGATCTCCTGTGGTCCCTGCAGGAGGGCAAGGGAAACCGCAACGTGTTCGCGGTGAAGCAAGCCACCTACGGCAGCTGACCACCGCCCGCCGAACCGCACGGCCGCCCTTTCGCTCGATCAGGCTCGGTCCGGCGCCGCCGCGTGCCCCGCACCGGACCGAGCCACCGCCCCGGCCGAGACGCCCCAATGCCACTTTGGTTGCGTTGGATGCACCGAATGCCACTTTGGGTGCGTGGGATGCACCGAATGCCACTTTGGGTGCGTGGGATGCACCGAACGCCACTTTGGGTGCGTGGGATGCACCGAACGCCACTTTGGGTGCGCTGGACGCACCGAACGCCACATTGGGTGCGTGGGATGCACCGAATGCCACATTGGGTGCATCTGACGCACCCAATGCCACATTGGGGCAGCGTCCGCAGCCCCGCCCAGGCCCGCATCGGCATCGACGCGCCAGCCAGGCAGTGATCCTGGCCGCGCGGCGCGAGACCCGCGCACCCCGGCGCCTGCGGCCAACCCGCACCCAACCCGCGGCCAACCCGCACCCGACCCGCACCCGACCCCCATCCCGCCTCGGGTCGCCCTGGGAATCTCCGCGCCGGGGGATAGGCTTCCGGTCATGAGTGCGGTCTACGACTGCGGCAAGCGCGAATCCCGAGCCGAAGGCCTGTCCGCGGCGGCCGCCGCGGTGCGGTCGAGCCGGCTGGTCGTCCTGCCGACGGACACGGTGTACGGGATCGGCGCCGACGCGTTCGACTCGGGCGCCGTCCAGGCGTTGCTGCGGGCGAAGAACCGCGGCCCGGACATGCCGGTCGGCGTTCTCGTCGGTTCCTGGTCCACTGTGGACGGTCTGGTGCTCGGCGTCCCGCCGCAGGCGCGGGCGCTCATCGAGGCGTTCTGGCCGGGCGATCTGTCGATCGTGCTGCCGCACGCGCCGAGTCTGCAGTGGAATCTCGGCAATTCGCGCGGCACGGTGATGCTGCGGATGCCGCTGCACCCGGTCGCGCTCGAGTTGCTGCGCGACGTCGGCCCGATGGCGGTGTCGAGCGCGAACGTCTCCGGGCGTTCGCCGGCCTCGACCGTCGAGGACGCGCAGGAGCAGCTCGGCGATTCGGTGTCGGTGTATCTCGACGGCGGATCGAGCGGGGAAACGGTGGCTTCGTCCATCGTGGACCTGACCGGCGACAAGCCCCTGGTGCTGCGCGAGGGCACGGTCACCAAGGCCGCCATCGCCGAGGTGATCGGCGTCGCCGAGGAGACGCTGGACTGAGCCGGGCAAGTGACCGCCGTTCACCGCGACCGCACGCGGGCGCGGTAGCGTGGCGCGGTGACTCCGACCTCCCGGCGGGCGTGACGCGGTCATGCCTGTAGTCCAAGGACTTCTCCCGATCCGGGAGTACCTGCTCGTCGCGCTGACCGCGACCGCGGTGACCTATCTGCTGACCGGCGTCGTGCGGCGCGTGGCCATCCGGATCGGGGCGATCGCCAACCCCCGCGCGCGCGACGTGCACGTCAAGCCGATCCCTCGGATGGGCGGCGTCGGCATCTACCTCGGGATCGCCGCGGCGATGGGTCTCGCGCACCAGCTTCCCGCGCTCAGCCACGGGTTCGACGTCTCCTACGACGCGGTCGGCGTGCTGCTCGCGGCGGGCGTCATCTCGCTCATCGGCATCCTGGACGACCGGTTCGAACTCGACGCGTGGACGAAGCTCGCCGGACAGGTCATGTGCGCCGGGATCCTCGTCATCTTCGGCGTGCAGTGGGTGTCGTTCTGGGTGCCGTGGGGCGGCAACGGCGATTCTATCGGCTCGGTGCTGGTGCTGGACAAGAACCAGGGCGCGCTGCTGACCGTCGTGATGGTCGTGGTGATGGTCAACGCGATGAACTTCGTCGACGGGCTCGACGGGCTGGCCGGCGGGCTCGGCTTCATCGCCGCGACGGCCACCTGCGTGTTCTCGCTCGGCCTGCTCGACAACGCCGGCGGCGACTTCGGCTCGTACCCGCCCGCGCTCATCGCCGCCGCGCTCGCCGGGGCCTGTCTCGGTTTCCTCCCGTACAACTTCCAGCCGGCCAAAATTTTCATGGGCGACTCCGGCTCGATGATGATCGGCCTGATGCTCGCCGGGGCCACCACGTCGGCGAGCGGACGGGTCAACTACACCCGGTTCTCCGCCTCGGACGCGCTGGCCCTGCTGTCCCCGCTGGTGGTCGTCGTGGCCGTGCTTTTCGTGCCGGTGCTCGACCTCGTGATGGCCGTCGTCCGGCGCACGCGACGCGGGCAGAGCCCGTTCGCCGCCGACAAAATGCATCTGCACCACCGGCTGCTGGAAATCGGCCATTCGCAACGGCGCGCGGTGCTGCTGATCTATTTGTGGGCCGGAATCCTGTCTTTCGGTGCGGTCTCCATCACGATTTTCGACAGCCCGGTCGTGTTCTGGGCGATTGGCGCCGCGCTGGTCGTCGCGGTGCTGGTTTCCCTGGTGCCGCGACTGCGTTCCCGGCACCGCCACGGCGTCTGAACCCGCGGGCGGTCTATACTGGCGGGTCGAACCGAACGAGGAGCGAATGCAGTGAGCGACACCGAGACGCCCGAGACGTCCCAGGCCACGGCTCAGGCCACAGCTCCGGAGAACCCGCACGCCGCTCCGGTGCGCCAGCTCGCGCGCTCGATGACGCGCGCCTCGCTGCTGTTCACGCCACCGTTCATCCTGGTCTGCATTGTGCTTTTCACCGTCCTCAACGGACTGCACGGCTTCCTCGGCGCTCTCGTCGGCGGCGTGCTGGCGATGATCGCCTCGCTGTCGACGCTGGGCATGATGAAGGTATCCGCCGGACAGGACCCCTCGCTGGTGATGCTCATCGCTCTCGGCGGCTACGCGGCGAAGGTCATCCTGCTGTTCCTCGCGCTCACTCTGCTCAAGGGCGTCACCGTGCTGCACCCGCTTTCTCTCGGGATCACGATGATCGTCGCCATTCTCGTGGCCGCCGCCGCGGAGTTCGCGGCATTTCGCAAAGCGCGTATTCCGACCATCATTCCCGCCGCGAATTGACGGATTCGGGACAAGGGTCCCGGCCGGACCCGGGACCTAGGTCCTGGACCGTTCGGCTGGTAAGGAGTACGCCTGTACGGCAGTGATTGACCTGCTGGTATGGTCCGCGTCATGGGTGGCGGCCTCGGCCGCGCACTCCCGACGACGAACCGCGATCAGCAGTGTGGCGACCGGATGGTTCCGCCTCTCTCCAGCTGGTCCGAAGTAGACCGCAGGGCAGTGTTCACGCGAGACATCCCTCGTGCACGGACCGGTGATATGGCTCCGCGCGCGGTGGGTACCGCCGCCTCCGGCGTCCCGATGCGTATCGGGTACGTTAAGTCCAGATCGTGACGATTCCCCCGGCGGAGTGAACGCCGGCCGGGAGAACCGGGAGGAGCCCAGTGGCCGCGCTGGTACTGACCGAGGGTGCGACCTTCGCGCCCCCTGGCGCCGAAAGCTTTGAGCTGCCGCCGTTGTTCGGCTTCGTCACGAAGCCGATGCTTCTGGTGGTGCTCTCGGTGATCATCATCGCGGGGTACTTCCTGCTGGCGACGCGCAAGCTGAAGGTCGTCCCGACCAAGGGCCAGTTCGTGGCCGAGGGCATCTACGACTTCGCGCGCAACAACATCGCCCGCGAGCAGATCGGGTCGAAAGACTTCCAGCGCTTCGTGCCGGTCATCTTCGCGTTGTTCACCTTCATCCTGCTGAACAACCTCTACGGGGTCATCCCGTTCCTGCAGTTCCCCACCATGGCGCGGTTCGGGTTCCCGGTCGCGTTGTCGGTGCTCGTGGTCTACCCGGTCTACCACTACGTGGGGATCAAGAAGCACGGCCTCGGCGGGTACTTCAAGAAGGAGCTCGCCCCGGCCGGCGTCCCCGGCGCGGTGCTGCCGCTGTACGCGCTGATCGAGTTCGCGGAGAAGTTCTTCCTCAACCCGCTCACGCTCGCCATCCGTGTTTTCGCCGCCATGTTCGCGGGACACCTGATCCTGGCGGTCTTCACCCTCGGCGGCACCTTCCTGCTGACCGAGACCTCGAGCATCGCGCTGAAGCCGGTGTCGCTGGTGGCGTGGATCTTCGCCATCGGCCTGACGTTCCTGGAGGCCTTCATCCAGTGCCTCCAGGCGTACATCTTCGCCCTGCTGTCCGCGGGGTACATCGGCGCCGCGCTGGCGTCGGAGCACTGAGAACACACACAGACCCCGATCCGCGTGAGTGCGCGGACCGAAGTGAAGGGAAACGCTCGTGAGCAACATCGTTCTGGCCCAGGCCGCTGCCGAGACCATCAACCTCAACAAGGGCCTCGCCGCGATCGGCTACGGCCTGGGCGCGATCGGCCCCGGCATCGGTGTGGGCCTGATCTTCGCCGCGGTGATCAACGGCACCGCGCGTCAGCCGGAGGCCCAGAGCAAGCTGCAGGGCATCGGTTACGCCACCTTCGTGCTCACCGAGGTGCTGGCCCTGATCGGTATCGTCATCTACTTCATCGCCTCCGCCTGAGTCGTCCGCTCTCGCGTAAGGAGACGTTGTGCTGAAGACCCAAGTTGTGCTCGCCGCAGACGCACACAACCCGATCGTTCCGGACTGGTCGGAACTGATCCTCGGCATCGTCGCCTTCCTGATCCTGCTGTTCATCCTCAAGAAGTACGTCGTCCCTCGTTTCGAGAAGGCGTACGAGGAGCGGGCGCAGAAGATCGAAGGCGGGATCGAGAAAGCCGAGAAGGCTCAGGCAGAGGCCGAGAAGGCGCTGTCGGAGTACAAGGCGCAGCTGGCGGACGCCCGGTCCGAGGCCGCGAAGATCCGCGACGACGCCCGGCTCGAAGCCGAGCAGATCAAGGCGGAGCTGCGGGAGCAGGCCGAGGCCGAATCCCAGCGGATCGTGGCGCAGGGCCACGCCCAGCTGCAGGCGCAGAAGGCGCAGATCGTCGCCGAGCTGCGGGCCGAAATGGGCCGCAACGCGGTCGAGCTGGCCGGCCGCATCGTCGGCGAGTCGCTCGAGGACGAGGCGCGCCGTCGCGGCACCGTCGACCGGTTCCTCGCGGAGCTGGACACCGCCGGGGCCACTAACGGAGCGGGGAAGTAACCAGAGATGACGCTGCATGCTGCGAGCCGTGAAGCGCTCGACCTCGCCGAGCGCTCGCTCGGCGAGGTGCTGGCCGGAGCGGGCGCCGATCCCGCGAAGGTCGGGGACGAGCTGCTCTCGGTCGTCGACCTCCTTGACCGCGAAATCGGCCTGCGCCGCGCGGTCGGCGATTCTTCGGTCGCTCCGGAGAGCCGCCAGGGCCTGGTCCGCCGCCTGTTCGACGGAAAGCTGAGCGAGCAGGCCCTGAAGGTGCTCGACACCGTGGCGGGCAGCCGCTGGTCCAGTCCCCGCGAGCTGGTGGACGGGCTCGAGTCGGTCGGCCGTTCGGCGCTGCTCACCGCCGCCGAAAAGGCCGGGAACGTCGAAACCGTCGAGTCTCAGCTGTTCCAGGTCGCGCGGATCGTCGCGGGCGCCCCGGAACTCGAGGCGGCGCTGTCCGACCTGACCGCTCCCGCGGAAGCGAAGCGGACCCTGGTCCGCGAGCTGTTCGCGGGCAAGGTCGACGCGGTCGTCGAGACCCTGGTCGAGCAGGCCGTGCAGCGCGCCAAGGGGCGCGGCATCGGCAACGCGCTCGACAAGCTGGTCGCGCTGGCCGCCGAGCGGCGCGAGCGCTCGGTCGCGTACGTGACCTCGGCGAACGCGCTCACCGACGAGCAGCGGGCCCTTCTCGGGACCAAACTCGACGGCATCTACGGGCGGCCGATCGCGCTGCACGTCGAGATCGACCCGGCACTCGGCGGCGGCCTCGTCGTCCGCGTCGGGGACGAGGTCATCGACGGCAGCACCTCCGGGCAGCTGGCGGCGGTGCGCCGCACGCTGAGCCGGGCCTGAGCGGCACAACAGACTTTGCACACTGGACAGAACAGAAGCGAGAGCGGGAACGAAATGGCGGAGCTGACGATCTCCTCGGACGAGATCGCCCACGCGATCGAGAATTACGTCTCGAGTTACGCCCCTTCGGTGGAGCGGGAAGAGGTCGGCGTCGTCGCCGACGCCGGTGACGGCATCGCCCACGTCGAAGGGCTGCCCTCGGCCATGGCCAACGAGCTGCTCGAGTTCCCGGGCGGCGTCCTTGGCGTGGCGCTGAACCTGGACGCGCGCTCCATCGGCGCGGCGATCCTCGGCGACTTCGAGAGCATCGAAGAAGGCCAGCAGGTCAAGCGGACCGGCCAGGTCCTCTCGGTGCCGGTCGGCGACGGCTACCTCGGCCGGGTCGTCAACCCGCTCGGCCAGGCCATCGACGGCCTCGGCGAGATCGAGACCACCGGCCGCCGCGCGCTGGAGCTCAAGGCCGCCTCGGTGGTCGAGCGCCAGCCGGTGTCCGAGCCGCTGCAGACCGGCATCACCGCGATCGACGCGATGACCCCGATCGGCCGCGGCCAGCGCCAGCTGATCATCGGCGACCGCAAGACCGGCAAGACCGCGGTCGCGGTGGACACGATCATCAACCAGAAGGCCAACTGGGAGACCGGCGACCCGAAGAAGCAGGTCCGCTGCATCTACGTCGCGGTCGGCCAGAAGGGCTCCACGATCGCCTCGGTGAAGTCGGCGCTCGAGGACGCGGGCGCGATGGAGTACACCACCATCGTCGCGGCCCCGGCCTCGGACTCGGCCGGCTTCAAGTGGATCGCCCCCTACACCGGCTCGGCCATCGGCCAGCACTGGATGTACGAGGGCAAGCACGTCCTGATCGTGTTCGACGACCTGACCAAGCAGGCCGACGCCTACCGCGCGATCTCGCTGCTGCTGCGCCGCCCGCCGGGCCGCGAGGCGTTCCCCGGCGACGTCTTCTACTTGCACTCCCGTCTCCTCGAGCGTTGCGCGAAGCTCTCGGACGAGCTGGGCGCGGGCTCGCTGACCGGGCTGCCGATCATCGAGACCAAGGCCAACGACGTGTCGGCCTACATCCCGACGAACGTCATCTCGATCACCGACGGCCAGTGCTTCTTCCAGTCGGACCTCTTCAACGCCGGCCAGCGCCCGGCCATCGACGTGGGTATCTCGGTCTCCCGCGTGGGTGGCGCCGCGCAGGTCAAGGCGATGAAGAACGTCGCGGGCTCGCTGCGCATCGACCTGTCCCAGTACCGCGAGCTGGAGGCGTTCGCCGCCTTCGCCTCGGACCTGGACGACGCGTCGAAGGCGCAGCTGGAGCGCGGCGCCCGGCTGTACGAGGTGCTCAAGCAGCCGCAGTACTCGCCGGTTCCGGTCGAGGAGCAGGTCGCCACGGTGTACCTGGGCACGAACGGCTACTTCGACTCGGTCCCGACCGAGGACGTGCGCCGCTTCAACCACGAGTTCCTCGACTCGGCGCGCCGCAAGCACCCCGAGGTGCTGGGCGCGATCCGCGACACGGGCAAGTTCGAGGACGACACCCGCGACGCGCTGATCGCGGCGGTGAACGAGTTCAAGAAGGAGTTCACCACCTCCGAGGGCAAGCCGCTCGAGTCGAACGCCGACGCGATGGCCGCCGAGAAGGTCGGGCAGGAGACCGTCAAGGTCAACAAGCCCGCCCCGAAGAAGTGAGCTGGTAGCCCATGGCCGCACAACTCCGGGAGCTTCGCTCGCGCATCAAGGCGACGAAGTCGATCGGCAAGATCACCAAGGCGATGGAACTCATCGCCACCGCGCGCATCACCAAGGCGCGCGCGAAGGTCGCCGCTTCCCGGCCGTACGCGGACGAGATCACCAAGGTGCTCTCGGCGCTGGCCGGCGCGGCGGCCAACCTCGACCACCCGCTCCTGGTCGAGCGCCCGAACCCGAAGCGCGCCGCCGTCCTGGTCGTCACCAGTGACAAGGGCCAGTGCGGCGGTTACAACTCGAATGTGCTGAAGGCGACCGAAGAGCTGCTTGCCCTCCTCAAGTCCGAGGGCAAGGACGTCGACGTCTACACCACCGGCAGCAAGGGCCTGAACTACTACCGGTTCCGCAACCGCCCGGTGGCCGGCAGCTGGACGGGCTTCTCCGACCAGCCGGGCTACCCGGACGCGGTCGCGGCGGCCGAGACGCTGGTGCAGTCCTTCAACGCCGGGGTCGACGACGCTTCGGGCAACCCGGACGGCGTCACCGGCGTGGACGAGATCCACGTCGTGTACACCGAGTTCGTGTCGATGCTGACGCAGCGCCCGGTCGCCAAGCGGGTCGCGCCGCTGGAGGTCGAGTACTCCGACGGCGAGGACGAGAAGCCGGCCGGTCTGCTGCCGAGCTACGAGTTCGAGCCCAGCGCCGACAAGCTGCTCTCGGCGCTGCTGCCGAAGTACATCAACACCCGGCTGTACTCCGCGCTGCTCGAATCCGCGGCGTCCGAACTGGCCGCCCGCCGCACGGCGATGAAGGCCGCGTCGGACAACGCGAACGAACTGGTGAACACGCTGACGCGGGAGGCGAACCAGGCCCGGCAGGCGCAGATCACCCAGGAGATCTCCGAAATCGTCGGTGGCGCGAACGCGCTCACCGCAGCAGGAAGTGATGACTGATGACCAGTACTGAAGCCCCGCGCGCCAAGGGGCGCATCGTCTCGGTGACCGGGCCGGTCGTCGACGTCGAGTTCCCGCGCGGTTCCGTTCCCGACCAGTTCAACGCGCTCAAGGTCGACATCGAGTTCGAGCAGCTGCGCAAGACGGTGACCCTCGAGGTCGCGGCGCACCTCGGCGACAACCTCGTGCGCACGATTTCGCTGCAGCCGCAGGACGGCCTCGTCCGCGGCGCGGAGGTCACCGACACCGGCGGCCCGATCACCGTGCCGGTGGGCGACAAGGTCAAGGGCCACGTCTACAACGCGCTCGGCGAGTGCCTGGACGAGCCCGGCTACGGCGAGGACCTCGAGCGCTGGGGCATCCACCGCAACCCGCCGCCCTTCGACCAGCTCGAGGGCAAGACGGAGATGCTGGAGACCGGCCTGAAGGTCGTCGACCTGCTGACCCCGTACGTGCAGGGCGGCAAGATCGGCCTGTTCGGCGGCGCGGGCGTGGGCAAGACGGTGCTGATCAAGGAAATGATCACCCGTGTCGCCCGGAACTTCGGCGGTACCTCGGTGTTCGCCGGCGTCGGCGAGCGCACCCGTGAGGGCAACGACCTCTTCCTGGAGATGTCCGAGGACGGCGTCATCAACGACACCGCCCTCGTGTTCGGCCAGATGGACGAGCCGCCGGGCACGCGTATGCGCGTCGCGCTGTCCGCGCTGACCATGGCGGAGTACTTCCGCGACGTCCAGAACCAGGACGTGCTGCTGTTCATCGACAACATCTTCCGCTTCACCCAGGCCGGTTCCGAGGTGTCGACCCTGCTGGGCCGCATGCCTTCGGCCGTGGGCTACCAGCCGACGCTGGCGGACGAGATGGGCCAGCTGCAGGAGCGGATCACCTCGACCCGAGGCCGTTCGATCACCTCGATGCAGGCGATCTACGTGCCCGCGGACGACTACACCGACCCGGCCCCGGCGACGACGTTCGCCCACCTGGACGCCACCACCGAGCTTTCCCGGTCGGTGTTCCAGAAGGGCATCTTCCCGGCGGTGGACCCGCTGGCGTCGACCTCGACGATCCTCGACCCGGCGATCGTCGGCGAGGACCACTACCGCGTCGCCTCCGAGGTCATCCGGATCCTGCAGAAGTACAAGGAGCTGCAGGACATCATCGCGATCCTCGGCATGGACGAGCTTTCCGAAGAGGACAAGCTGACCGTGCAGCGGGCGCGCCGGATCGAGCGGTTCCTGTCCCAGAACATGCTGGTGGCCGAGGCCTTCACGCAGATCCCGGGCTCGACCGTGCCGCTGGCCGAGACCATCGAGTCGTTCGACCGCATCACCAAGGGCGACTTCGACCACTACCCGGAGCAGGCGTTCCTGGGGATCGGCGGTCTCGAGGACCTCGAGAAGAAGTACCACGAGATCACCGGCAAGTGAGTGCGTGAGACCGGCGGGGGCACTGTCCACTGTGGACATCGGCCCCCGCCGTTCTCGTAACCGAAGCAAGACCTATTACACTCGGTGGTGACACCCCGAGCGAAGGAGTGCTACGTGGCTGAGATGTCCGTGGAGCTGGTTGCCGTCGAGCGCCGGCTCTGGTCGGGTACCGCCACCTTCGTGGTGGCGCAGACCACCGAGGGCGAGATCGGCATCATGCCCGGACACGAGCCGGTGCTGGG
Source organism: Amycolatopsis sp. AA4 (assembly GCF_002796545.1). Classification (GTDB taxonomy): domain Bacteria; phylum Actinomycetota; class Actinomycetes; order Mycobacteriales; family Pseudonocardiaceae; genus Amycolatopsis. Next base: position 6,787,234 of record NZ_CP024894.1, on the reverse strand, counting down.
CCAGCTCGTCGAGGGTGGCGTGGTGAAGGTGAACACGACGGACGGCGACGTGCTGACCGCCGCGGTGCACGGCGGGTTCCTGTCCGTGACCGCGACCGGGGTGAGCGTGCTCGCGGAGAGCGCCGAGCTGTCCGACGAAATCGACGTGGCCGCCGCGAAGGCAGCCCTCAGCACCGGCGACGAGGCGGAGCGGACGAGGGCCACGGCCCAGCTCCGCGCGGCCGGGCAGTCGGTCTGAGCGAAGTAGACGGGCAGGAGCCGGGCCGTGCAGATCGCTGTAGTGGTGCTAGTGCTCCTGATCGTGCTCGTCGTCGTGGTCGGCTGGTACGGCCAGCGGTGGATCCGGATGCGCCGCGGCGGCGGCGTCAGCGTGGCGCTGCGGTGGCGTCCGGACAGTCCGCGGTCGAGCTGGCATCTGGGCCTCGGCCGCTACGAGGGCGAGAAGTTCGTCTGGTACCGCGTGTGGAGCCTGCGCACCGGCCCGGACCGCGTGTTCCAGCGGGACAGCATGCAGATCGCGGACCGGCGGGATCCGTCCGGGTCCGAGGCGTACGCCGTGCCTGAGGGCTCGACGGTGCTGCGCTGCGAGTCCTCGGACCAGGAAGCGATCGAGATCGCGATGGGACCGGGTGCGCTGACCGGGTTCCTGTCGTGGCTCGAATCGGCTCCGCCGGGGCGAAGGCTGCCGCGAGCTTCGTGAGTTTTTCAGCAAGGCCCGTCACCGGTTCTGCGGTGGCGGGCTTTTTGCTGCTCGTGCCGCGGGTTCGGCGGCGCTACCCTGGGCGGATGGACGCCCGAGAACGGGAAGACCGGGCCCGCCGCTGGCAGAGCTTGCCGAAGCCGGTGCGGCTCGAGGACCTCACTGCCGCCCAGGCCGTCGAGCCGGGCCGGGATTCGACGTGGGACGTCGATTACGAGCGCTACTGGGCCGCTCAGGAGGCCAGCTGGGGCCGGTAACCCCCTGGTGCTCGCGGTGGGGAGAGCGGCTGCCTCAGCCGCCCGGCTGCCACAGCACGTCGCCCTCCGGATTCGCCAGCCGGGCAAGGATGAACAACAGGTCCGAGAGCCGGTTCAGGTACTTGGCCGCGATCGGGTTCGACGTGTCCGGCTCGGCCTCCATCAGGGCCCACGCGGAGCGTTCCGCGCGGCGGGAGACCGTGCGGGCCTGGTGCAGGAACGCCGCGCCCGGGGTGCCGCCCGGGAGGATGAACGACGTGAGCTTCGGCAGGCGTTCGTTGAACTCGTCGCACCAGCCCTCGAGCCGTTCGAGGTAGGCCTCGGTGATGCGCAGCGGCTCGTACGGCGGGTCTTCCTGGATCGGCAGGCACAGGTCCGCGCCGACGTCGAACAGGTCGTTCTGGATGCGGCGCAGCACGCCGGAGATCTCGTCGGACAGCCCGCCGAGCGCGATCGCCAGGCCGAGCACGGAATTGGCCTCGTCCGTGTCGGCGTAGGCGGCCAGCCGGGCAGAGGTCTTGGGCACCCGGGAGCCGTCGCCGAGCGCGGTCGTGCCGCTGTCGCCGACCTTCGTGTAGACCCGGTTGATACGAACCACCATGCGCCCGACTCTACCGGCCCGGGTTCGGGCAAAACTGGGCGAGAGGGCATGATTGGCGGCCATGAGCGAGCACTTCGACGTGCACGGCGGAGCGCGGCTGGTCGGCGAGGTCGACGTGGTCGGCGCCAAGAACAGCGTGCTGAAACTGATGGCCGCGGCACTGCTGGCCGAGGGCACCACGACCATCACGAACTGCCCGCAGATCCTGGACGTCCCGCTGATGGGCGATGTCCTGCGCAGCGTCGGCTGCGAGGTGGAGATCGAGGGCGACACGGCGCGCATCACGACGCCCGCGGAGCTGTCGCACCGCGCCGATTCGGCGGCGATGGGCAAGCTGCGCGCCTCGGTGTGCGTGCTGGGCCCGCTGGTCGGGCGGCTGAAGCAGGCGGTCGTCGCGCTGCCCGGCGGCGACGCGATCGGCCAGCGTCCGCTGGACATGCACCAGAACGGCCTCCGCAAGCTCGGCGCGACGAGCACGATCGAGCACGGCTGTGTCGTCGCGAAGGCCGAAACGCTGGTCGGCACCCAGATCTGGCTGGACTTCCCGAGCGTCGGCGCGACCGAGAACATCCTGATGGCGGCCGTGCTGGCCGAGGGCACGACGGTGATCGACAACGCCGCCCGCGAGCCGGAAATCGCCGACATCTGCACGATGCTGACCGAAATGGGCGCGAAAATCGAGGGCGCGGGCACCTCGACGCTCACCGTGCACGGCGTCGAGCAGCTGCACCCGACCGAACACCGCGTGATCGGCGACCGCATCGTCGGCGCGACCTGGGCGTTCGCCGCCGCGATGACCCGCGGCGACCTGACCGTGCGCGGCGTGAACCCGCACCACCTCGACCTGGTCCTGGACAAACTGCGCCTGGCCGGCGCGGAGGTGACCACCTACGACGACAAGGGTTTCCGGGTCGTCCAGGCGGAACGTCCGAAGGCGGTCGACTGGGTGACGCTGCCGTACCCCGGTTTCGCCACTGACCTGCAGCCGTTCGCGGTCGCGCTGTCGGCGGTGTCCGAGGGCACGTCGATGATCACGGAAAACGTGTACGAGGCGCGGTTCCGCTTCATCGAGGAAATGATCCGGCTCTCCGGCGACGCCCGTACGGACGGGCACCACGCGGTGGTCCGGGGCGTCGAGAAGCTGTCCAGCGCACCGGTGTGGGCGTCGGACATCCGCGCCGGGGCCGGTCTGGTGCTGGCCGGGCTGTGCGCGGACGGCGTGACGGAGGTGTGGGACGTGTTCCACATCGACCGCGGATATCCGCATTTCGTGGAGAACTTGAACCGGCTGGGCGCGCGAATCGAGCGGGTAACGGGGGAGCCGGAGCGGGCTTGAGTTGGGGGCTCGTGAGTGTTTGTGCCGGTTCTAACCGGAACTAACACTCACGAGCTTTTCAACGCGCGCACCACCAAATCCGTCACCTGGTCCAAATACCCTTCCTCCACGGACGCTCCGCGCACGATCAATCGCCAGTAGATGATCCCCGCGCCCATGTCCAGGGCCATCTCGACATCGGTGTCCGCCGGGATCTCCCCGCGCTCGATCGCCCTGGTGAACACTGCCCGGTTGATCGCCCGGCGCGGCCCGCCGATCGTGTGCCGGGCGAATTCGGCCATCGCCGGGTTTCGGCGGGCTTCCGCGATCAGCCCGGGGAAAATCCGCGAAAACCGCGGGTGCGTGATCCATTCGTAGAGCGCTTCCAGCGTCGCCCGGATATCGCCGCGCAGGCTGCCGGTGTCCGGGTCCACCGCGCGCGCCACGCTGAATTCCGCGATGACCGCGCCGATCATTTCGTCTTTCGACGGCCAGCGCCGGTATAGCGCGCTTTTCCCGACGCCCGCGCGTTTCGCGACCGCTTCCATCGAAAGCCTGCCGAAGCCGTGGTCGGCCAGTTCGTCGATCACGGCTTCGGTGATGGCGTAGGTGACGTCGGGCTGCAGCACGGCAGCTCCGGTCGGGGTCCGGCGGGTCGTCATGCCGGTCAGCATAACGGGTGGACGATACGGTCCCGTCCCGTGTACGTTGTCGTTGAGACGGTACCGTCTCGTCCATTCCTGAGGAGGGGGTTCGATGACAGTCATCGAGCACGCGCTGGACCTGCTGATCGAGCACGACATGGCCGGATTCCTGCAGTTGTTCGCCGAGGACGCGGTGACCGAGTTCCCGTTCGCCGCGCCCGGGCGGCCGGAGCGCGTCGAAGGCCGCGCGGCGCTGGCCGAGTACCTGAGCGACTATCCGAACCTGCTGGACCACCGCGAGGTCGTCGCGAAGACCGTGCACCAGACGACCGACCCGGAGGTCACGATCGCGGAGTTCGAACTGGCCGGCATCGCGGTCGCCACGCAGAAGCCGTACCGACTGCGCTACGTCGTGGTCCTGACCGTCCGCGACGGCCTGATCCGCCGCTACCGCGATTACTGGAGCCCGCTCGCCGTGACCGAGGTGCTCGGGGTGCCCGGTGTCTGACGTACTCGTGCTCGGCTCGACCGGCACCACTGGCAGCCGCGTCGTGCGAGGTCTTCGCGAGGCCGGGGTGCGGGCCCGGGCGGCGACCCGGAATCCCGTTGAGCCCGGCCAGATCCGGTTCGACTGGGATGATCCCGCGACGTACGGCCCGGCGCTGGACGGGGTCTCGGCGGTCTACCTGATCGCCCCGGTCGCGCCCGAGCCGCAGCCGCTCGTCGAGGCGTTCCTCAAGCACGCGCCGGATGCCCGCGTGGTCCTGCTCAGTTCGTCCGCCGTGGACGAACACACCCCGGTGGTGGGCGAGCTGCCTGGCCTGGTCCGCCGTCAACCGGGCTGGGCGGTGCTGCGGCCGTCGTGGTTCATGCAGAACTTCCTTCCCGGGCACCTGGTCGGCGACAGCGCCCGCGCGGGCCGGATCGTGACCGCGACCGGCGACGCCCGCGTGGCGTTCGTCGACGCGAGCGACATCGCCGCGGTCGCCGTCCGCGCGCTGCTCGATCCGGAACCGCACAACACCGACCACCTCCTCACCGGTCCGCGCGCGCTCAGCTACGGCGAGGCCGCCGAGATCGTCGGGAAACAGCTCGGCCATCCGGTGGTGCACGCCCCGGTTTCTTCCCAGCAGTACCAGCAATTCCTGGTCCGCGACGGCCTTCCCGAGTCGTACGCCGCAATGCTCGCCTCGCTGGACGAGGCGATCCGCGGCGGCGCCGAGGACCGCGTGACCGACACCGTCGAGCGGGTCGCCGGGCGACCCGCCCGTGATTTCCGCACCTTCGCGAAAGAAGAGATCCGATGAAGCCGCTGCTGTTCGAAGACGACCCCCAATTCTGGTTCGAAACCCTGGTCGCCCTGGGCGAGATCGCGTACGGCGGCGCGGATTTCGGCGAGGTCGTCGCGATCGCGTCGAACGTCAAATCCGGTGACTACGACAGCTGGCACGACGCGTGGCTCGCCACCGCCGAACGGCTCTACGCCGAAGCCGCCACCATGCACCCGGTCAGTGCGCGCGACGCGTACCTGCGGGCCTCGACGTACTACCGCCGCGCCGAGTTTTTCTTGCACGGCAACCCGGACGACCCGCGGATCAACTACGCCTACGAGCGCAACGTCGAGTGCTTCCAGCGGGCGATCGAGACGATCGACAACGTCGAACGGATCGAAATCCCCTACGACGGTCACGTTTTGCGTGGCTACTTCTACCGCGCTCCGGGCGACGGGCCGAAGCCGCTTCTGGTGGTGCACAACGGTTTCGACGGCAGCGCCGAAGACCTGCACTTCATGGGCGCGACGGCCGGCCAGGAACGCGGCTACCACGTCCTGACATTCGACGGCCCCGGCCAACCCAGCGCCGTGCATCGCGACGGGTTGCTGTTCCGTCCGGATTGGGAGCACGTCGTCAGCCAGGTGCTCGACTACGCGCTCGCTCTCCCGGACGTGCTCGCGGAGAAGGTCGCGCTGATCGGCTGGAGCCTCGGCGGAATGCTCGCACCGCGGGCCGCCGCGTTCGAGCCGCGGCTGGCGGCCGTCGTGGCGGTGGACGGCCTCTTCGACGCCGCTGCGCCGTTCGTGCAGCAACTCCCGTGGGACCGCGACGAGATCGTCCGCCGGGCGAACGCGCCGGAGGATCCGGAACTGGACGCTTGTCTCGCCGGTGCGCGGGAGCAGAGCCCGACCGTCCGCTGGGCACTGAGCCACGGCCGGTACGTGATGGGCGGCGCGAGCGATCGGGAGTTCCTCGCGAAGTACCTCGAATACAACCTGTACGACGGCGTGGCCGAGCGCATCACGTGCCCGGCGCTGATCTGCGACGCACCGGAGGACTTGTTCTTCACCGGACAACCGCAGCAGTTGTACGACCGGGTCCGCGGTCCGAAGAAGCTGCTGAACTTCACCGCGGAGGAGGGCGCGGACGCACACTGCCACGTCGGCGCGATGCGGCTCGCGAACGGCCGCGTCTACGACTGGCTGGACGAGGTTCTCTGAGCCGGCGTCAGGACTCGAGGGCCAGCGCCGCGCCGAACCCGACCAGCGCGGTGCCGGTCACCCCGTCAAGCGCGCGCCGGACCTTGCGGCGGTTGAGCCACTCGCGGACCCGGTGCACGAAGAACAGGAGGACCAGCAGCCAGATCGTGCCCAGCACGGCGACCGTGTACGCGAGCACGAGCGCGTCCCAGGTCGTCGTGCGGACCGGGTCGAGGAACTGCGGCAGCACCGACAGGTACAGCACCAGGACCTTGGGGTTCGTGATGTTCGACAGGAAGCCCTCGCGCCACCGCCGGAAGCCGCTGGCGCGCTTGCGCTGAGTGTCGGCGACGGTGTCGTAGTTGCCGCGCCAGGCACCGCGCAGGGCCTGGAAGCCGAGGTACAGCAGGTACGCCGCGCCGAGCCACTTGAGCGTGAGGAACACCGGCTGCGAACGAGCGATAACGACCCCAAGCCCAAGCGCGGCGGCCGTGCCCTGCACCGCGTTGCCCGCGAAGATGCCCGCCGTGGCCAGCAAACCGCCCCGCGCCCCGCCGGACAGCGCGTTCTTGAGCATCACCATCGTGTCCGGCCCCGGCGCGAGCACGATGAGAACCACGATCACCAGATAACTGCCGTACCCGCTCCACGTCACGGTTGACCACGGTAGATCCCGGACCGGTCGCCGTCTCGCGGATTTCCGTCACACGGTTTCCGGCGGGCCGGGCAACCCGGGCGAACCGGACGGCGTGCATTCCTCAGGGAGCGAGGAGGGCGCGATGTATCCGCTGGCCGAAGACGAACGACTGCTCTGGTCCGGGCGGCCGCGGCGGTACCCGCGCCGGTACGCGGACTACCACATCTACCTCGTCACAACGGTGGGCTTTGGAGTGCTGGTCGCGCTCGGCGTCATCGCCGTCGCGCGGTTCGACGTGTATTCCGCCGTCTTCCAGCTGTGGCCGGTCTTTTTCGGCATGGCGCTTGGACTGGGTTCCGAACGGAACCGGCGGCGGAAGGCGATGTTTGGGGGGCTGAGCTACCTGGTGACCGAACGCCGCGTCGTCTTCGTCGCCTACCGTCCGGAGGGCATCGAGTTCCGCTGGGTGTGGCTTCCCGACCTGGGCGTGCCGCGGGTGCGCGACTACGGCGACGGCACCGGTACCGTCGGATTCGGGGCTCCGCTGCGCGTCCGGATGCGCGACCTGCAGTTCCGGGCTGAGTCGCCGCTCGCGACGATGGTCCCCGAACTGGTCGCGATCGAGGCCCCCGCGCACGTCGCCGAGTTGATCGCCCGGATGCGCTCTGCGGCGGTTGGCTCCAGGGCCGAATAATTCCGGCGGGCCGGGCAACCCGGGCGAACCGGACGGCGTGCATTCCTCAGGGAGCGAGGAGGGCGCGATGTACCCACTGGCCGAAGACGAACGACTGCTCTGGTCCGGGCGGCCGCAGCGCTACGTGCGGCGCTACCGCGACTACCACTACTACGTCACGGTGGGGATCCTGGTCCTCGTCGTCTCCGCGCTGGCCGCGGTCCTCGACCTGAGCCGCTGGGCGATGATCGGCTGGATCGTCGTGTTCAGCCTGTTCATCACCAGCGGGTTCGAGCGCAACCGCGAGCGGCGTGGCTTCATCGCCGTGACGACCTACCTCGTCACCGATCGCAGGCTGATTTTCGTGTCGGAGTCGCCGCCCGGCATCGAGTTCCGCTGGGTCCAGCTGGCCGATCTGGGAAAGCCGAGGGTGCGCGACCACGGCGACGGCACCGGGACGATCGACTTCCACCCCACCACCGCCGAATGGCTGCGCGACCAGGGTTTCCGGTCCCGGCCCGCCTGGCATCCGATCCTGCCGGAGCTGATGGCCGTCCCGGACGCCGCGCACGTCGCCGAGCTGATTTCCCGGAACGCTCCGCGCTCCCCGGCCGTTGGGTAGGACATGCTGCTGACCTTGCTGGGTCTCTCGCTGCCGGTCGCCACCATCGTGCTGCTCATCGTCGGCGGGTGGGAGCTGCGGAGGAAGAAGAAACCGTCCCGGCTCAAGGCGCGGCTGTCCTCGACTTACCTCGACGAGGTCACCGCGTTCCTCTACGGCACCAAGCGCAACGAGCTCGAACACCGGGACTCGGTGGAGATGACCCTGGAGGAGGAAGCGCAGGGAGCGCCGCCGCTGGGTACCGTCGACCTCGACCGCGGGGTAGTGGTCGTCCGGCCCGGCGCGTCACCCGGGCGTGGCCGAATCCACTCCGCCGATTAAGTTACCGGCGGGTACACTCGGGCGGTCGTCTCGGCGAAGAGAGGTGCACCGTGCCGTACCCCACCGACCACGAGCGCGACCGGCCCTGGGTGATGCGCACCTATGCGGGTCATTCGTCCGCCGCCGCGTCCAACGAGCTGTACCGGCGGAACCTCGCCAAGGGGCAGACCGGGCTGTCGGTCGCCTTCGACCTCCCGACCCAGACCGGCTACGACCCGGACCACGTGCTCGCGCGCGGCGAGGTCGGCAAGGTCGGCGTGCCGGTCTCGCACATCGGCGACATGCGGCAGCTGTTCGACGGCATCCCGCTCGCCGAGGCCAACACCTCGATGACCATCAACGCGCCCGCGATGTGGCTGCTCGCGCTGTACGTCTCGGTGGCCCGCGAACAGGCCGAGGCCGAGGGCCGCGACGTCGACGAGGTGCTGGCCAAGCTCACCGGCACCACGCAGAACGACATCATCAAGGAGTACCTGTCCCGCGGCACCTACATTTTCCCGCCCGGGCCGAGCCTCCGGCTGATCACCGACATGATCGCGTGGACCGTGCACCACGTGCCGAAGTGGAACCCGATCAACATCTGCAGCTACCACCTGCAGGAAGCGGGCGCGACGCCGACGCAGGAGGTCGCGTACGCGTTGTGCACCGCGATCGCCGTGCTGGACGCGGTGCGCGACTCCGGCCAGGTCGACCAGGCCGACATGGAGAAGGTCGTCGCGCGGATCTCGTTCTTCGTCAACGCGGGCGTCCGGTTCGTCGAAGAGATGTGCAAGATGCGCGCGTTCACGCAGTTGTGGGACGAGCTGACGCGCGATCGCTACGGAGTCGAGAACCCGAAGGCGCGGCGGCTGCGGTACGGCGTGCAGGTGAACTCGCTCGGGCTCACTGAGGCGCAGCCGGAGAACAACGTCCAGCGGATCGTGCTGGAGATGCTGGCGGTGTCGCTGTCGCGGGGTTCGCGGGCGCGGGCGATTCAGCTGCCTGCTTGGAACGAGGCGCTGGGGTTGCCTCGGCCGTGGGATCAGCAGTGGGCGTTGCGGATGCAGCAGGTGCTGGCGTTCGAGACGGATTTGCTGGAGTACGAGGATATTTTCGACGGGTCGCACGTGGTGCAGGCCAAGGTCGACGAGATCGTTTCCGGGGCACGCGAGGAGATCGCGCGGGTGCAGGATCTCGGCGGGGCGGTGGCCGCCGTCGAGAGCGGGTACATGAAATCGCAGCTCGTTTCTTCTCTCGCGGAGTATCGGCGGGGAGTGGAGAACGGGGAGCGGGTTCTGGTCGGGGTGAACAAGTTCGAGACGACTGAGCCCTCGCCGTTGCAGGCGGAGGGGGCCAAGGCGATCGAGACTATCGATCCCGCGGTGGAGAAGGCCGCGGTCGCCGCGGTGGAGAAGTGGCGGGAGGAGCGGGACAACGCTGCTGTCGCTGCTTCTCTTGCTGCGTTGAAGGAAGCGGCGGGGACATCCGCGAATTTGTTCGAGGCTACTTTGGCGTGTGCTTCGGCTGGGGTGACGACCGGCGAATGGTCTGGGGCGTTGCGGGAGGTGTTCGGGGAATACCGGGCGCCTACTGGGGTTTCCGCCGCGGCGGCTGCTGGGCAGGGGGACCCTGGACTGGAGCGGGTTCGGGAGCTGGTGCGCCGGACCGAGGCCGAGATGGGGGAGCGGCTGCGGATCCTCGTGGGGAAGCCTGGGCTGGACGGGCATTCCAATGGGGCTGAGCAGGTTGCCGTGCGGGCTCGGGATGTCGGGTTCGAGGTGGTTTATCAGGGGATTCGGCTGACTCCGGAGCAGATTGTCGCGGCTGCGGTGCAGGAGGGGGTGCACGTGGTCGGGTTGTCTGTGTTGTCCGGGTCGCATCTTGAGGTGGTTCCGTTGGTCGTCGACGGGTTGCGGGCGGCTGGGGCTGGGGATATTCCGGTTATCGTGGGCGGGATTATTCCGCCGGATGATGCTGCCGTTTTGGCGGAGCGGGGGATTGCTCGGGTGTTTACGCCTAAGGATTATGAGTTGACGGATATTATGGCTGGGATTGTGGAGTTGGTTCGGGAGCGGCACGGGTTGGGGAGGTAGGGGGGGCGGCTCGTCGCCCTGGCGGGCGACATTGCGCCTGGTCTGGGTTGCGTGGGCACCCCGATTTTTGATTGTGCTGACGGTTCGGGGGTGCTTGTCAAGGCGGGAAAGATGCCTTGACAAGCACCCCCGAACCGCAGGGCGGCTTTGTATCGGGGATGGGGGAGGGGTGGGTGCCTCGCTGTTTGGGTGGTTAGCTCAGGATTTGTTTTGTGTTTTTTACTGTGGCGAAGCTGCCGCCTTGTAGGTTTGTTGCGGTTGTTTTTGTTAGTTCGTCTGCGGTTACGGTGGTGCCGTCTGGGGCCTGCAGGTCGAAGGTGAAGGTGGCGTCTAGGGCGAAAGTTACGTCGTAGCCCAGGTTTCCGCCCATGCGGGCGGTGGTTTCGCAGCAGAAGTTGGTTTGGATTCCGGCCAGTACGAAGCTGGTGATGTTTTTCTTGGTGAACCAGGCGTGCAGGTCTACGTCGCCTAGGAACGCCGAATTCACTTTTTTGCCGAAGACCAGGTCTGGGCGGGCGTCGGCCAGTTCTGGTTTGAAGTCGTTGCCTGGTTGGCCTGGGCGCAGGGGCGAATCCGGCTTGATCGAGTCGTGGTGGACTAGGACTACTGGGTCTCGGCGGGCTTGCCAGGCTTCTAGCAGGGCTTGGATGTTCGCTTCCGCGTCGGGGTTGTTGCGCGGGCCCCAGAAAGCGGCGTCGTCGAAGCCTTGTTGGACGTCGATCAGCAGGAGTGCGGTCGTCATGAGTCGAGTCTCGCCAGCGGGTCGCGTGCTGGGGAGTGGCAGAAGAGGCGCGATGCGGTACTTTTCTGCCATGCGCACGATCGGGGTGCTGCTTTTGCCCGGCAGCCGGATGTTCGACCTCGCGGTGATCGCGGAGGTGTGGGCGCAGGACCGCACCGACAGCGGCATCGGGCCGTTCACCGTGCGGGTTTGCGCGCCTGGGCGGGGCCGGACAGCGGTGTCGCCGTTTGGGGAAGTCGTTGCGACGCATGGGCTTTCTGGGTTGAACGGATGTGACCTGGTTCTTGCGCCCGGGCGGGTCGACCCCCTCGCGGAAGTCCCGGATGCGGCCAGCGCTGCGCTTCGGCGGGCCCATCGTTCGGGGGCGGTGGTCGCTGGGCTTTGCTCCGGGGCATTCACGCTCGCCGCAGCTGGGCTGCTCGACGGCCGCCCTGCTACGACGCATTGGCGGGACCTGGACGCACTCGCGATCGCGGCGCCGGCCGCTGAGCTTCGGCGCGATGTCTTGTACACCGAGCAGGACGGGGTGCTTACGTCGGCGGGGGTCGTCGGGGGGCTCGATCTTTGCCTGCACTTGGTCCGCCGTGATCATGGGGCGGAGGTGGCTGCGCGGCTTGCTCGTCGGCTGGTCATGCCGCCGGTTCGGGAGGGCGGGCAGCGACAGTATGCGGAAGCTCCGTTGCCCGCCAATGCTTCCCGGCCGGGGATAGCGTCCACAATGGACTGGGCGTTGGCGCGGCTCGCGGACGAGATCGGCGTACCGGATCTGGTCGAGCACGCGGGGATGAGCCCTCGGACGTTCCATCGCGAGTTCGCGGCCGCGACGGGCAGTACGCCGGGGCGGTGGCTGCTCGTTCAGCGGGTGCAGCACGCGCAGCGGTTGCTCGAAACCACCGACCTGCCGGTCGCCCGGGTGGCGGAGCGGGCGGGGCTGGGCAGCGCCGCGAACCTGCGGCGCCGGCTGCGGGCGGAGGTCGGGGTCCGGCCGGATTCGTATCGGCGCACTTTCCGCATCCCGGCCGACGGGGTTACGGTCGGGGCATGGGCGAGTACGAGCACCTCCTCGTGAAGCGGGACGGGGACACGGTCACCATCACGATGAACCGCGCGGCGCGGCGCAATTCGCTGTCCGCCGAGCATCTCGGCGAGTTGCTCGCCGCGTTCCGTGAAGCGGGCGAGACCGACGCGACCGGCATCGTGCTGGCCGCCGCGGGGCCGGTGTTCTCCGCCGGGCACGACTTCGGCGACGTCGCGTCCCGGGACCTCATGGGGGTGCGCGAGCTGCTCACCCTGTGCACGACGCTGATGCGGACGATGGAATCGGTGCCGCAGGTGGTGATCGCCCGGGTGCACGGCCTGGCGACGGCGGCGGGATGCCAGCTGGTCGCGTCGTGCGATCTGGCGGTCGCGGCGGAATCGGCGGGATTCGCGCTCCCCGGCGGCAAGGGGGGCTGGTTCTGCCACACGCCCGCGGTGCCGGTGGCGCGCGCGATCGGCCGGAAACGCCTGATGGAACTCGCCTTGACCGGCGACGTGATCGACGCGGCGACGGCGCTGGACTGGGGCCTGGTCAACCGCGTAGTCCCGGACGATTCCCTGGACGACGCGGTCGCCGACCTGCTCGCCCGCGCGACCCGCGGCAGCCGGGCGAGCAAGGCGATGGGGAAGCAGACGTTGTACGCGCAGCTGGACCGTCCGGAGGCGGACGCGTACGCGATCGCCGTCGAGGTGATGGCGTCGGCTTCGCAACTGCCGGGCGCGCGCGAGGGGATGGCGGCGTTCTTGGAGAAGCGCAAGCCCGAGTGGACGGATTGACCTCGGGCCACGACTGGCCCGAACCCGCGATGCCGTGGTCCGTGAAGGACCCCTTGAGGGAATTAGATTCCCTCAAGGGGTCCTTCACGGACCTTCGCCAGGGCAACCGCGGCGGAGGGGAAGCGGCGTTCGTGCAACAGCAGCCGGTCAGCGGCGTTCGTGCAGCAGCAGCAACGTGTACGCGGCCACCGACTGCGCGTCCGAGATCTCCCCGGTCGAGATCATCTTCTCCACCTCGGACCGGCTGAACCACGCCGTCCGCATGTCCTGTTCCTCCGGCTCCCGTTCCGGTTCGCCCTCGGCGAGGCCGGTCGCGAGATACACGTGGCCGCGCTGGCTGGCCATCCCGGGCGCGACGTCGAGCATTCCCAGTTCCGTCAACGCCGACGCCCGCAATCCGGTTTCCTCGCGCAATTCCCGCCGGGCCAGTTCGGCGGGCGGGGTCTCGGCGAGGTCGGGCGCGGTGCCCTGCGGGAATTCCCAGCGCCGCATCCCGAGCGGATACCGGAACTGCTCGACCAGGTGCAGCCGGTCGCCGTCGAGGGGGATGACCAGGGCGTAGGTCGGTTTGTCGACGACGCCGTAGATCCCGTCGCTGCCGTCGGCGCGGCGGACGGCGTCCTCGCGCACCGTCATCCAGTTGTTCCGATACACCTCGCGGGTCGCGACACGCTGAATGGGGTCCACCTCGCCAGTATCGCCGAGCCTGTCCTACCCTCGGCGGGTGCGTCTCGTGCTCCCTTCCCAGCAAGCCAGCCCGCGCCGTGCGGGGCGGGTCCGATGAGGCTCGTCGTCGCCCGGTGCCAGGTCGACTACGTCGGCAGGCTGACCGCGCATCTCCCGATGGCCAACCGCGTCCTGATGGTGAAGGCCGACGGTTCGGTGCTCGTGCACTCCGACGGCGGCTCGTACAAGCCGCTGAACTGGATGTCGCCGCCGTGCTGGCTGATCGAGGACCCGGACATCTGGACGGTCCAGAACAAGGCAGGCGAGAAGCTCGTCATCACGATCGACGAGGTCATGCACGATTCGAAGCACGACCTCGGCGTCGACCCCGGCCTGCAGAAGGACGGCGTGGAAGCGCACCTGCAGGAACTGCTCGCCGAGCACATCAAAACCCTCGGCGACGGCTACACGCTGGTCCGGCGCGAGTACCCGACCGCGATCGGCCCGGTCGACATCATGGCGCGCGACGCCGACGGCGGTTCGGTCGCGGTGGAAATCAAGCGCCGCGGCGAGATCGACGGGGTCGAGCAGCTGACCCGGTACCTCGAACTCCTCAACCGAGACCCGCTGCTGGCCCCGGTCCAGGGCGTGTTCGCGGCGCAGGTGATCAAGCCGCAGGCGCGGGTCCTCGCCGAAGACCGCGGGATCCGCTGCGTCGTCCTGGACTACGACGCGTTGCGCGGCACGGATTCCGACGAGTTCCGGCTGTTCTGACCGCTACGAAGCGAGCGGCAGCCGGTACCGCAGGGCCTGCGTAGCGACCCGCGCGCCGAGGTGGCGTGCCGTGGCGAGGTCCGCGGCGTGGACGGCTTCCGGGCCCTGGTCGTTCCAGGTTTGCGCGCCCGCGCCGAGATAGAACCCGAGCCGGTTGTCGTCGTGTTCGCTGCTGGTCGTGGTGTTCCAGCCGGGCATCAGGCCGAGGCTGACCCAGTGCATGCCGTGCTGTGCGGCGAGCAGGGCCAGGTACTGCAGGGTGTGCAGTTTGTCGCCGCTCATCGAACCGGAGTTGGTGAACCCGGACGCGAGTTTGTCCAGCCACCGCTGGGACATCCAGCGTTTCGAGGTCGCCTCGGCGAACGCGTGGAACGCCCCGGACGCCGAACCCATGTAGGTCGGCGTGCCGAAGATGATCGCGTCGCTCGCGTCGAGGGTTTCCCATTTCGCGTCGGTCATTTCGGCGACGTCGACCAGTTCGGCGCCGGCCCCGGGCACTGACCCGGCGCCGTCGGCGACGGCCTTCGCGATCTCGAGGGTGTGCCCGTAGCCGGAGTAGTAGGCGATCGCGACGTGAACAGAGGACATGAACGGATCCCTTCGCTGTTGACGTTGATAAAGCTAGAGCGATGACAGCGTCAGTGTCAACGTCAACAGGAATCTGTTATCGTCGGCACATGGCATCGGACGACCAGCGCGAGCGCATCCTGAGCGAAGCGGTGAAATTGCTGGCCGAGGCCGGCCCGTCGGGGCTGTCCACGCGCGCTGTCGCGACGGCGGCCGGAGTTCAAACGCCGACGCTGTACCGGCTTTTCGCGGACAAGGACGGGCTGCTCGATGCCGTGGCCACCTTCGGCTTCGAGAGTTACCTCGCGGAGAAGCGCGCGTTCGAGCCGAGCGAGGACCCGGTCGAGGACCTGCGCCGAGGCTGGGACGTGCACGTCGCGTTCGGGCTGGCCAATCCCGCGATCTACACGCTGATGTACGGAAACGTCCGGCCGGGCAGGCAACCCGCGGCGGCCGCGGAAAACCGGGCCATCCTGTGCGGCATGCTCGAACGCGCCAACGCGCGAGGCCTGCTCCGGGTGCCCGTCGAGGCGGCCGCGGTGGCCATCGAGGCGTCCACGACCGGCGCGGTTCTGCTTCTGCTGGCGCAGCCGGAGGAAGCGCGAGACGTCCAGTTGATCCGGCCGTTGCGCGACGTCGTGCTCGACGCGCTGACCGAGCAAACCGCGCCCGCCGAGGGTTCCCCGATCGCCGATCGGGCGCAGGCCCTGCTCGGGATCGTCGCCCCCACCAAAGACGCCGACCCGGTGACCGACGCGGGCTTCAGCGTCTTCGAGGCCGGCCTGCTGCGCGAATGGCTCGCCCGGCTCGACAAGGCCGGCCGATAGCCGGACGGCTGCAGAAAAAAGGCTCCCGGCCAGGCCGGGAGCCCCCAGTTCAGCGCATTCGTCAGATGGTCGTGCCGGGCTGCGGCGAGGCCGGACCGGCCGCGCCCCGGCGCTGCGCCGCCTTCGCCTCGAACCAGGCCTTCACCTGTTCCTGGAAGAGCGTCGACACCACCAGCCCGGCCAGCACCAGCCCGACGATCGCCTGCGGGCTGCCGGACACCAGGTTGATCAGCCCGCCGATCGCGGACAGCACCTCGCACACCAGAAGCGCCCACCGGCCCCAGTCGTAGCCGAGCAGGATCGCGATCGCGGACGCCAGCAGCCCGGCGGCGAAGATGTACGAGAGGAACTCGACGAGGTACAGGACCCCGGCCGGGTCTTGGCCGTGGTCCACCCATCTCGCGATCTCCAGCTGGGCGAAGATGCCGAATACGCCGTTCAGCAGCGCCTGGAGGAACACGAACACGAGCGCGCCGCGCAGTCGTCCGGGCATGCGGAGCGGGGAAGCGGGACCGGTCATCGCAGGGGAGTCCTTTCCGAAGGTCGTCGAAGGTGCGGGGATCTTATGGGCGGCGGAGGGGATCCCTCCCGGATCGGGTGAATCTGTGACCTTGGTGAGTCCTTGCCGGGCGAAGCGACAGGACTCAACACGGGCGCTTCCGGGCACGTGAAATGCACAGGTCAGCGGCAGGTTGGTGAAAAACCGCGGTGTCGGGGTGCCTGTTCGGAATCCATGCAGTACTGTGCCGGTCTGACAGGAACGATGGTGTTTTCTGTGTAAGAATGTTTGATTCGGAGGTGGCAGGGGTGCCGTTCCTCGCCGACGCGAACTTGCGGCTCGACGCGAGTCCGATCGACTACATCGAGTTGGCGTTCTATTTCGTCCTGGTGCTCGGCATCGGCTATCTCGCGCGAAGGCAGGTGTCGAGCAGTCTCGACTTCCTGCTGTCGGGCCGGTCGCTGCCGGCGTGGGTCACCGGCCTGGCGTTCATTTCCGCGAACCTCGGCGCGGTCGAGGTCATGGGCATGTCCGCGAACGGCGTCCTCTACGGCCTGCCGACCGTCCATTACTTCTGGATCGGCGCCATCCCGGCGATGCTGTTCCTCGGCCTGGTGATGATGCCGTTCTACTACGGCTCCAAGGTCCGCAGCGTCCCCGAGTTCATGCGCCGCCGGTTCGGGCCGGTCGCGCACCTCGTCAACGGCATCAGCTTCGCCGCGGCGCAGATCCTCATCGCGGGCGCGAACCTGTTCCTGCTGGCCAGCGTCGTGAACCTGCTGCTGGGCTGGCCGCTGTGGCTGTCGATCGTCATCGCCGCCGCCATCGTGCTCGGCTACACCGCGCTGGGCGGGCTGTCCGCCGCGATCTACAACGAGGTGCTGCAGTTCTTCGTGATCGTCGTGGCGCTGCTGCCGCTCACCATCGTCGGCCTGGTCAAGGTCGGCGGCTGGCAGGGCCTGGTCGACAAGATCTCGCACGGCCCCGGCGGCTCCGCGCAGCTGCACTCCTGGCCCGGCGACAACCTGACCGGCTTCGGCAACAACTTCCTGTCCGTCCTCGGCATCGTGTTCGGTCTCGGCTTCGTGCTGTCCTTCGGGTACTGGACGACGAACTTCGTCGAGGTCCAGCGCGCGATGGCGTCGAAGAGCATGTCGGCCGCGCGGCGGACGCCGATCATCGGCGCGTTCCCGAAGATGCTGGTCCCGTTCATCGTGATCATCCCCGGCATGATCGCCGGCGTCGTGGTGCCGGAGTACTTGCAGGACAAGGGACTTCTGCTCGCGGGCGAACCGGCCAAGAGCGGGGTCACCGCGAACAACGCGCTCCTGCTGCTGATGCGCGACCTGCTCCCCAACGGCATCCTCGGCATCGCGATCGCCGGTCTGCTCGCGTCGTTCATGGCGGGCATGGCGGCGAACCTCAGCTCGTTCAACACCGTCTTCACCTACGACATCTGGCAGACGTACGTGAAGAAGGACCGGCCGGACGGCTACTACCTGAGCCTGGGCCGCAAGACCACGGTGGGCGCGACCGTGCTGGCCATCGGCACCGCGTTCGTCGCCATGCAGTCCGCGAACATCCTGACCTACCTGCAGGACCTGTTCTCGTTCTTCAACGCGCCGCTGTTCGCCACGTTCATCCTCGGCATGTTCTGGAAGCGGATGACCGCGGCCGCGGGCTGGATCGGCCTGGTGGCCGGCACCGCGTCGGCGATCACGATCTGGCTGTTGTCGCAGTTCGAGGTGCTTTCGCTCGCCGGGCAGGGCACCAGCTTCGTGGCGGCGGGCACCGCGTTCGTGGTCGACATCGTGGTGAGCGTCGGGGTTTCGCTGGCCACCGAGCCGAAGCCGGACTCGCAGCTGGTCGGCCTGGTCTACTCGCTCACGCCGCGCGACACGCTCAAGCACGACAACACCGGCGAGAACGCGGGCTGGTACCGCAAGCCGGGCCTGCTGGCCGGCATCGTCCTCGTGCTCACCATCGCTCTCAACATCATCTTCTGAGGAGGCCCGCATGACCGAGAAAACCTCGCGGCCGCACAAGGCGGGCGCCTTCGACATCCGGCTGATCATCGCTTTGCTGCTCGGCGTCTACGGCGTGATCCTCACGATCATGGGCGCCGGGTTCACCAGCGACGACGACCTGAAGAAAGCCGCCGACGTGAACATCAACCTCTGGTCGGGCATCGGCCTGCTGGTGGTGACCGCGTTGTTCGTGCTGTGGGCGGTGCTGCGGCCGCTGGTCGTGCCGCCGAGCACCGAAACGACGCAAAGCTCACCCCTCGAATAGCCCGGGCCCCGCCCCACCGCCACCCTCAACGGAGTGGCTTCGCCACGCCGAAAATATTCAATGCGCCCACGTCCGGCGACCTCGCAGGCTAGGTTGCCGGACGTGGTGCACCATCTCCGGTCCGGCCGGTTCCTCAAGTTGTCCGCCCTGGCAGCCGCGGGCGCGGTCGCGCTGTCCGCGTGCGGCGGCCCGAATCTGGGCAAGGAGAACTTCGCGCGCACGACCGTCCCCGCCGCCGGGGACAGCGCCGCGACGTCCGGCCCGATCACCGATCCCGCGGTCGCCCCCGCCGTCCTGCGCGACGTGCTGCCGTGTCAGTTCCTGGACAAGACCGCGATGAGCCCGCTCGGCACGTTGCAGGGCGAGGCGACCGCTTCGACCACCCAGTTCGACTCCTGCGCCGCGAAGGCGACCGACCCGGGCGGCAAGGAAATCCGGGCGCGGGTCGAGGTCGGCGGCATCGTGACCTTCGTGTCGGACAAGACGACCGGCTCGGTCGGCGGGCTGCCGCAGGTCGAGGTGCCCGACGTCGGCGACTCGGCCGGCTGCGTGGTCAGCGCGCTCACCTCGCGGGACCCGGCTCTCGGCGTCTCCTTCCGGGTCGATTACCCCGGCGGCGACGCCTGCGCCGCGGGCCGCAAGCTCGTCGCGACGGCGGTCGAGAAACTGCACAACAACCCGCAGAAGTACACGCCCGGCCCGGGCACGCTGCTGGCCGTCGATCCGTGCACGGTGCTCGACCAGTCCGCGGTGGACGGGGTCGTGAAGGGCGGGAAGCCGCGGTCGTCCGGACTGCATTCGTGCGAGTGGGGCCTCATCCCGAGCGTCCGGGTGACGATGTTCCCCGGCGTCGCGCCGACCGAGGGCGACGGCTGGCTGAAGACCGACGTCGGCACGCCGACCCAGGCGTACGCGAAGCAGGGCACCTCCTCCGGGTCGAGCTGCCAGGTGAAATGGCAGCACCGGCAGTGGCAGGACGACCACGTCGAGGTCGTCCAGCTCGAGTACTCGAACTCCGACGCGCAGGCGGACAAGGACGACCCGTGCGGCAAGACCGTCGGGCTGGCCAAGCAACTGGCCGGGAAACTGCCCGCGGCGTGACCCGTGGGGCGCTTTGCGGCGCGCCCGGCGACCTCATAGGTTGGGGTCGTCCACGACGCCGAGGTGCCGGAGGTCCGCCATGAAGAAGATCATCAACGATCCGGCGGCCGTGGTCGCCGAATCGCTGAGAGGGCTCGCGGTCGCGCACGCGGACCTGCTACGCGTGCGCGACGATCCGGCGCTGGTCGTGCGCGCGGACGCGCCGGTGGCGGGCAAGGTCGCGGTGGTGTCCGGCGGCGGGTCCGGGCACGAGCCGCTGCACGGCGGGTTCGTCGGTCCCGGGATGCTCGACGCGGCGGTGCCCGGTCCGGTGTTCACCTCGCCGACCCCGGACGCGGTGCAGGGCGCGATCGCGGCGACCACCGGTCCGGCCGGGGCGCTGCTGATCGTGAAGAACTACACCGGCGACGTGCTGAACTTCGAGACCGCCGCCGAACTGGCCGCGGCCGAGGACCTGGACGTGCGCAGCGTGGTCATCGACGACGACGTGGCGGTCAAGGACTCCACGTTCACCGCCGGGCGGCGCGGCGTCGGCGGCACCGTGCTGCTGGAGAAGATCGCCGGCGCGGCGGCCGAGCGCGGCGATTCGCTGGGCGCGGTGGAAGCGTTGGCGCGCAAGGTGATCGGACAGGTCCGCTCGATCGGAGTGGCGCTGTCCGCGCCGACCGTGCCGCACGCCGGCGAGCCGAGTTTCGACCTCGGGCCGGACGAGATCGAGTTCGGCATCGGCATCCACGGCGAGCCCGGCCGCGAGCGGATCCCGGCCGAACCGGCCGACGCGCTGGTCGGCCGGATGGTCGAGGCGGTGGTGTCCGACCTGCCGTTCGAATCCGGCGACAAGGTGCTGCTGTTCACGAACTCGATGGGCGGCACGCCGCAGCTGGAGCTGTACCTCGCGCACGGCATCGCCGAGCGGCTGCTGGCCGAGCGCGGCATCCTGGTCGAGCGCAGGCTGGTCGGCCCGTACATCACCAGCCTGGAAATGCAGGGCATCAGCCTGACCCTGCTGAAATTGGACGACGAGCTTACGCAGCTGTGGGACGCGCCGGTGCGCACGCCCGCGCTGCGGTGGGGGATCTGATGGCCTGCACTGCCGAAGGGGTCGCGGCCGCGTTGCGCGCCGCCGCCGAAGTGATCGCCGAACACCGCACCGAACTGGTGGACCTCGACCGCGCGATCGGCGACGCCGACCACGGCGAGAACCTGAGCCGCGGCTTCACCGCGATCGTCTCCGCGCTGGAGACCGCGGTGCCGGAAACCCCGGCCGGGGTCCTGAAACTCGCTGCCACCACGCTGATTTCCAAGGTCGGCGGCGCGGCCGGACCGCTGTACGGCACGGCTTTCCTGCGTGCGTCGGCGAAGGTCGGCGACGCGGCGGAGCTGGACGTGCCGCTGCTGCTGGACGCGCTGCGGGCGGCCCTGGAGGGGGTGCAGGCGCGCGGCAAGGCGGTCGGCGGCGACGCGACGATGGTCGACGCGCTGATCCCGGCCGTCTCCGCGGCCGAAGGCACCGCGGACGGAACGATCGCGGAGGTGCTCACCGCCGCCGCGGACGGGGCCGACCGGGGCGCGGAGTCCACTGTGGACTTGATCCCGCGCAAGGGCCGTGCCTCGTACCTCGGGGAACGCGCGGTCGGGCATATGGATCCCGGGGCTCGTTCGACGGCGTTGCTGCTGCGCGCGTTCGCGGAGGCGGCCCGGTGACCGTCGGAATCGTTCTTGTGTCGCACAGCGCGAAACTGGCCGAAGGCCTGGCCGAACTGGCCGCTCAGATGGCCCCGGACGTCCGGATCGTCCCGGCGGGCGGGCTGCCCGACGGCGGCGGCATCGGCACCGATTACGACGAGGTCGTCGCGGCCACGCAGCGCGCGGATTCCGGCGACGGCGTGGTGCTGCTGTACGACCTCGGCAGCGCGCAGATGACCGCTGAACTGGCGGTGGAATCGCTGGCGGATCCGTCCGCCGCGGTGGTGGTCGACGCGCCGCTGGTGGAAGGCGCGGTGGCCGCGGCCGTCGCGGCGCAGGGCGGCGCGAATACCAAGGCGGTGGGCGAGGCCGCGGCGAGTGCCGGGGTCGCGCCGGACCTGGCCGCGGTGGAGCCGTCGGCGGCGGGCGAGGAAGGCGTGGTGGAGAAGGAATTCACGCTGACCAACGACGTCGGCCTGCACGCGCGCCCGGCCGCGGTCGTGGTGCGCAGCCTCGCGGAATTCGAGGCCGAGGTGTCGATCCGGCTGGGCGAGCAGGAGGCGGACGCGCACAGCGTGCTGGCGCTGATGTCGCTCGGCGCGCGCCAGGGCGACCGGATCGTGGTGCGGGCTCGCGGGGCGCAGGCGTCCGAGGCGGTGGCGAAGGTGGCCGAGCTGGTGGAGTCGAACTTCGGGGAGTGACGCCGGATTCCGTCCGGGTGACTTCGTCGGCACTGACTCGATTCCGATGTGCTTTCCCGGGGCCCGCATGGCACAGTGAGCGGCAATTACCAGCGGGTAACCTCTGGAGGCCCTGTGGCACGGGAAATCTCGACGGTCGGTGTGGTCGGTCTCGGCACGATGGGCGCGGGCATCGCCGAGGTGCTCGCGCGCAGCGGACTCGACGTGGTCGCGGTCGAACTCGACGAGGCCGGGGTCGAACGCGGCCTCGGCCACCTGCGGCATTCGACCGGACGGGCGCTCGCGGGCGGGAAGCTCGACGAGGCGGGCCGGGAGGCGCTGCTGGGCCGGATCCGCGCCACGACCTCGCTCTCCGAACTGTCCGAAGTGGACTTGGTGATCGAGGCGATCCCGGAGAACCTCGCGGCGAAGGCCGAGGTGTTCTCCCGGCTGGACCAGGTGACGCGGCCGGACGTGGTGTTCGCGTCCAATACGTCCTCGCTGTCGATCACCGAGATCGGCGTGCACACCGCGCGGCCGGGCAAGGTCGTCGGGATGCACTTTTTCAACCCGGCGCCGGTGCTGAAGCTGGTCGAGGTCGTGCGCACGGTGGTCACCGAACCGGACGTGGTGTCCGACGTCGTGGAATTCGCGCAGCGGCTGGGCAAATCGCCGGTGGTGATCGGCGACCGGGCCGGGTTCATCGCGAACGCGCTGCTGTTCGGCTATCTCAACCACGCGGTGCGGATGTACGAACAGCGGTACGCCACTCGCGAAGATCTCGACGCGGCAATGCGTTTCGGCTGCGGCTACCCGATGGGCCCGCTCGCGCTGCTCGATTTGATCGGGCTGGACACCGCGTACGAAATCCTCGACACGATGTACCACCAATCCCGCAACCGGCTGCACGCGCCCGCGCCGCTGCTGAAGCAGATGATCACCGCGGGTCAGCTGGGTCGCAAGAGCGGGCACGGTTTTTACACCTACGACGCCCCGGATTCGCCAGTGGTGGTGGATTCGGTCGCATCGTCTACTGTGGACTCTTCGGTGGCTCGCGAGGTGCGTTCCGTCGGCGTGATCGGCACCGGAACCATGGCCACCGGCATCGCGGAAGTGTTCGCCAAGCGCGGTTTTGCCGTCGTACTGCGGGCGCGCAGCCTGGAGAAGGCCGAAGCGTCGGTGGCGAAGGTGAAGAAGTCGCTCGACAAGGCCGTGGTGAAGGGCAAACTGTCCGAAGAGGACGCCGCGGCCGCGCTCGGCCGGATCCGGCCGGTGACGGAATTCGAGGAACTGGCCGACGTCGACCTGGTGGTCGAGGCGGTGGCCGAAGAGCTTTCCGTTAAGCAGGCGGTGTTTTCGGCGTTGGACGAGGTCGTCCGGCCGGGCGCGGTGCTCGCGACCACGACGTCCTCGCTGCCGGTCATCGAATGCGCCGCGGCGACTTCGCGGCCGGGAGACGTGGTCGGTCTGCACTTCTTCAATCCCGCGCCGGTGATGAAACTGGTGGAAGTGGTGTCGACGATCGCGACCGCGCCGGATGTCACCGCGACCGCGGCAGCAGTGTGCGCGGCGGTCGGCAAACACCCCGTGCACTGCGGCGACCGCGCCGGATTCATCGTGAACGCGTTGCTTTTCCCGTACCTCAACGACGCGGTGAAAATGCTGGAGGCGCATTACGCGTCGGCGGACGACATCGACACCGCGATGAAGGTCGGCTGCGGCCTGCCGATGGGACCGTTCGAATTGCTGGACGTGGTCGGACTGGACGTGTCGCTGGCGATCGAGCGGACGCTGTTCAACGAGTTCCGCGAAGAAGGCTTCGCGCCCGCACCGCTTTTGGAACACCTGGTGACGGCGGGACGGTTGGGTCGCAAGACGGGCAAGGGTTTCAAGGATTACTGACGCTGGCAAGGGCAGAGAATGACCTGCCCGCAGCTCACCGGTCGCGTCGCCGGATGCGCGCGCCCTTGGCGGGTTCGCCGTCCGGCGGCAGCAGCGGGCCGCCTTGCCACTGCTGGAACACGAGGTTCGTGTGCACGCGGGCGACCTCGTCGCGGGAGGTGAGTTCGTCCAGCACCAGCCGCTGCAGTTCGGCGGCCGACGTGGTGGCGACGTGCGCGAGGAAATCGTCCGGTCCGGTCAGGTGGTAGACCGCGCGGATTTCCGGCAGCGCCAGCAGATGTTCCACGAACTGCTCGACCAGCGGCCTGCGGTGCGGCCGGACCTGCACGAACAGGAACGCCTCCAGCGGGCGGCCCAGCTTCGCCGCGTCGACCTGGGCGTGCTGGCCGGTGATCACCCCGGTCTCCCGGAGCCGCGCCACGCGGTCCAGGCAGGTCGACGGCGCGAGCCCGACGGCGGCCGCGAGTTCCTTGTTCGACGTCCGGGCATCGTTCTGCAGCACTCGCAGAATCTCAAGATCAACCGGACTCAGTTCGACAGTCTCGCCCATCGTTGAATCTTATCCGAGATTGTTGCTTCGGAGCCGTGGCGTGTCCGAACGTGGCTGCCATGACTTCCGCCTTGCGCACCCGAGCCGTCCACGCCGGTCGCGACGATCTCGCCGACCTCGGCCTGCACGCCGCCCCGCTCGACTTCTCCACGACCTACCCCGCGCGCGACAGCGCCGAGGAGGCCCGCCGGATCGACGAGTTCGCCGCGGGCGGGAACGTCACCGGCATCTACGGCCGGATCGGCAACCCGACCGTCGAACGGTTCGAGCAGGCGCTCGCGGAACTCGAGGGCTTCGACCACGCGGTGGCGTTCGCGAGCGGCATGGCGGCGGTCTCGGCGTGCCTGCTTTCCGCGGTGTCGCAAGGAAAACGGCACATCGTCGGCGTCCGGCCGCTGTACGGCTGCACCGATCACCTGCTGATCACCGGACTCCTGGGCACCGAGGTCACCTGGACCGCGCCCGAGGACGTCGCCGACGCCCTGCGCCCGGACACCGGCCTCGTTTTCGTGGAGACGCCCGCGAACCCGACCCTGAGCGAACTGGACATCGCCGCCCTGACCGCCGCGTGCGGCGACGTCCCGGTCCTGGTCGACAACACCTTCGCGACGCCGGTCCTGCAACGCCCCGGCCACCTCGGCGCCCGCATGGTGCTGCACAGCGCGACGAAGTTCCTGGGCGGTCACGGCGACGTCATGGGCGGCATCGTGGCCTGTGACGCCGAAGAAGCCGCGCGTCTGCGTTCTCTGCGCTTCGCGACCGGCGGCGTGCTGCACCCGCTCGCCGGATACCTGTTGCTGCGCGGCCTTTCGACGCTCCCGCTGCGCGTGAAGGCCGCCTCGGAAACCGCTGCCGTCCTGGCTTCGCGGCTGGCTTCGCACCCGTCGGTCAGCGCCGTGCACTACCCGAAGCTGGGCGGCCCCTTGGTGGCCTTCGAAGTAACCGGCGACCCGCACGCGGTCGTCGGCGCGGTCCGGCTGATCACGCCCGCGGTGAGTCTGGGCAGTGTCGACACCTTGATCCAGCACCCGGCGTCGCTGACGCACCGGATCGTCGCTGAGGACGACCGCACCGGCTCCGGCATCACGCACGGCCTGCTGCGGCTTTCGGCGGGGCTGGAGGACGTCGAGGACCTGTGGCTTGACCTGGATCAGGCGCTGAAGTCCTGCTGATCGGCCGCGGCCTCCGCCGCCAGAGTGGCGGTGGAGGCCCGCTCAGCCGCAGCAACCGCCGCCGCAACACCCTCCGCCGACCGGGGCCGGGGCGGAGGCCGAACCGGTGAGCGCGACCGTCGTGAGCAGCTTGACCGTGTCCGTATGCCCCTCCGGGCACGGGGCGGGCGCGCTGGACTCGGCCATCGGGCGCTGGAGTTCGAACGTCTCGGTGCAGTCGCGGCAGCGGTAGGCGTAGGTGGGCATGCCTTGATTATCGCTGGCGCGCCGCCGCAGTGGGAAGCTGTCCGGGTGGATGTGCCCCAGTACGCGGATGTTCCGCATCTCGGCCAGGTCGTTCCCGCCCTGCTCGGCGCGCTGGGCGTGCCCGGCGAGGACGGCGGCCTGGCGCTGCCCGAAGCCCGCAGCGCGTGCGTGCTCCTCATCGACGGCCTCGGCTGGGAACTGCTCGCCCAGTACGCGGCCGACGCGCCGGTGCTCGCCGAACTCGCCGCCAGCCCGCTGCGAGTCGGCTTCCCGTCGACCACCGCGGCCGGGGTCGCGGCGATCGGCACCGGTCTGGCATCGGGCGAGCACGGCATGGTCGGCTACACCTTCGAGATCCCGGGAGCCGGCGTGCTGAACGCCCTGCGCTGGCGTTCCCACGACGACGGCAGCGACCTCCGCGGCGCCCTGCCGCCCCGCGAAGTCCAACCTCTCCCGACCACCTTCGAGCGAGCCGCCGCCGCGGGTATCGAGGCCGCTGTGGTGTCCTCGGCGCATTTCGCCAACACCGCTCTCACCCAAGCGACGCAAAGCGGCGCCCGGTACGCCGGGGTGCACGCACTGGGCGACCTGGCCGCGCGGACCCTGGAGGTACTGTCCTCGCGCGCGTTTTGCTATGCCTACCACAGCGAATTGGACCTGCTGGGCCACCTTTACGGCCCCGGCTCGACCGCCTGGCGCATGCAACTCCGGCACGTCGACCGGCTCGTCGAGTCCATTGTGGACGGACTGCCCGCCGGTGCGGTGCTGGCGGTGGTGGCGGACCACGGAATGGTGACCGTCGAGGAGAAACTGGACCTGGAAGACACCCCGGAGCTGCTGGCGGGCGTCCGGGCTTTCGGCGGCGAGGTCCGCGCCCGGCATGTGTACACCGAACCCGGCGCGACGGCCGACGTGGTGGCCGCGTGGCGCGAGGTCCTGGGCTCGCGGGCGTGGGTATTGCCGCGCGAGGAGGCGATCGCGGCGGGCTGGTTCGGGGCATCGGTGAGCGACCGGGTGCGCCCGCGGATCGGCGACGTCGTCGCGGCGGCGACCGGAACGTTCGGCATGGTTCGCGAACTGGCCGAGGCGGTCGAGTCGAACCTGGTGGGCCAGCACGGTTCGCTGACCTCCGCCGAACAGCTGGTCCCGCTGGCGATCGCGCGGGGCTGATCCGCTGGACCACCGGCTGAACCGTCCCGGCTGCGCCCGGTTACCGTGGCTGCGTGCCCAGACGCAATCGACCCGGCCGCGGCCGTTCCGGTCCCGTCGAGCGACCGGACGCCGGCGCGGTCAGCGGCTGGGCTCGCAGCGAATCCGCCCCCGACGGCGACTGGCTCGTGCGCACCGTGCCCGGTTCGCAGGCCGCCAAGACCTACCGCTGTCCCGGCTGTGACCACGAAATCCGGCCCGGGGTCCCGCACCTGGTCGTCTGGCCCGCCGACGAGACCGGCGGGGTCGCCGACCGCAGGCACTGGCACCGGCCGTGCTGGGAGGCCCGCGCCCGGCGGCGTCCGCAGCGGCGCCGGTGACGTGAGGTTCTTTACCGCGAAAGGGTTTCCTTCTTCCGGGCGCGGTGCCGCCGGACCGCGTCGCGGTTGACGCAGGCGTGGGTGCAGTAGCGCTGCGTCCCGCTGCGGGTGAAGTCGACGAACGCGCGGCGGCATTCCCTCGCGGCGCAGCGGCCGAGGCGGTGCAGGCTGGTCGAGGTCAGGTACTGCGCCGCCGCCACCGAGGTGACCGCGCGCAGCACCGCGGGCAGGCGCATCCCGTCGTCCTGGTAGTGCAGATGCCAGCTGTACCCGTCGTGCTCGGTGATCCTCGGGTAGGCGGCGGCCTCGGCCAGCAGCGCGTTCAGCAGCCGGACCCGGTCCGCCTCGTCGGTGGCGTCGACGACCTCGATCCAGCGGTCCAGGAAGGCGCACACCTCGGGAAAGTCCTCGTCGGAGACCGGCGGGACCGGGCCCATCTCCGTTTCGTCCCAGCGTTCGACCAGGTCAGCGAGGTCGGCGGGACGGTCGTTGGCGAGGCCGGTCACAAACTTGAGAAAACTCCGGTAGTAAGAGTTATGCGGCATAAGCCTATTACAGCACGCTCTTAGCCATGCCTCATTCGACGAGCGGGGCCGAACCCGCGGTCGCCGCGCCGTCCTGGATTCCGCTGATCGCCGCGTGCGTCGGCACGTTTCTGCTGCTGGTCTACACCAGCGTCGTCACCGTCGCGCTGCCCGCGATCGGGGTCGAACTCGGCGCGGGATACGGCCAGCTGCAATGGATCGTCGACGTCTTCACGGTAGCCCTCGCCGGGCTGCTGCTGGGCTTCGGCTCGCTGAGCGACCTGCTCGGCCGCAAGCGGGTCTACCTCGCCGGACTGGTCCTGTTCTCCCTCGCGACGCTCGTCTGCGGCCTGGCCGCGACGCCCGGCGAATTGATCGCTGCGCGGGTCGTGCAAGGCGTCGCGGGCGCGGCGATGTTCGCGACGATCCTGCCGCTGGTCGGGTTGACCTACGAGGGCCGCGACCGGGCCCGAGCGTTCGCGGTGTGGGGGACGGTCGCCGGAGTGGCCAGCGCGGTGGGCACCTTCTCCGGCGGCATAATCGCGCAATTGCTCGGCTGGCGGTGGATTTTCTTTGTCTCCCTGCCCATTTGCGCGGTCGCGATCGTCATGGCGGCGACGTCGTTGAAGGAAGGACCGCGAGCGCGCGGCCGCAGTGTCGACTACCCGGGCATCGGCACGTTCTCGCTCGCCGCGACCGGACTCGCCTATTCCGTCATCACCGGCGGCGACCGCGGATGGTCTTCTGCCGGTGCGGTGACCGGATACCTGGTCACGGTGGCGGCCATCGCGGCGTTCGTGGTGGTGGAACGCCGCAGCAGCGCACCCATGGTGCCGACCAGTTTGTTCGGCACGCGCCGGTTTCTCGGAGTGCTGCTCGTCGCGTTCAGCTATTACTTCGCCGGATTCGGTGCGCTGCCGGTGATTTCGCTCTGGCTGCAGAACGCGACCGGCC
This sequence comes from Amycolatopsis sp. AA4, assembly GCF_002796545.1. Taxonomy (GTDB): domain Bacteria; phylum Actinomycetota; class Actinomycetes; order Mycobacteriales; family Pseudonocardiaceae; genus Amycolatopsis. The sequence goes on along the minus strand of NZ_CP024894.1, from coordinate 6,758,393 downwards.
TCAGTTCGGCGGCGACCTCGGCGGTTTTGGCGCTGCAGGTGGTGGTGTTCGTCGTGGTGTCGGCGCTGATCAGCGGACGGCTGCACGCCCGGTCGCCGGACCGGGTGCTGGGCGGCGCGACGGCCTTGCTCGGCCTCGGCTGCCTGACCGCGGTCGCGGTGCTGCTCAGCCCGACCTGGGTGGCGTTGCTGCCGGCGCTGGTCCTGACCGGAATCGGCGCGGGCATCGTGTCCCCGGTCCTCCCGGCAGTCGCCATCGCGTCGGTCCCCGCGGAATACGGCGGCACGGCCGGGGCGGCCGCGAACAGTTCGCGGCAACTCGGGCTGGCACTCGGAATCGCGGTGTCCGGAGCGGTGTACGCGACCCGAGGAGAGGGGAGCGAAGGGGCGACGCACGGGGTGTTGCTGGTGTTGCTGCTGTGCGGCGTGATCGCGGTAGCGAGCGGTCTCATGGGCGGCTGGCTGTTGCGGGACAACGCGAATCGCCTCGACTGAGGGCGACTCGCGGCTTTAGCGCAGACTTGATTCGCGCGTCTGTCCACAGTGGTCACTGGAGGGAACGAGGCCGCGTTTTGGCAACGCAGTCGCCTGCTTGGGCCGCTGTGGAATGCCGGTACGAGTGCGGCAACTATTTCCAGCACGGCAAACCGTGCTGCACCTCGGCACGTGCCGGGAGACCTCCTGCGGCCTGGTCGGCAGCGCACTCGCCCGCCCCCGCGTGCTCGACCTCTGGCTGGCCCGGGTGTTCGTGCGTGGCCAGCCCAGACGGCGAACCCAGGCGTGTGGCCTGGTCGGCATCGCACTCGCCCGCCCCCCGCGTGGTTGGCCTCCGGCTGGCCCGGGTGTTTGCGCGCGGCCAGTCCAGACGGCGAACCCAGGCGTGTGGCCAGGTCGGCTGCGCACTCGCCCGCCCCCGCGTGGTTGTCCTTCGGTTGGCCCACGTCTTCGCGCGCGGCCAGCCAGACGACGAACCCCGGCGTGCAGCCTGGTGGCAGCGCACTCGCCCGCCCCGGCGTGCTTGACCTCCGGCTGGCCCAGGTGTTCCCGCGCAGCCAGTCCAGACGGCGAACCCAGGCGTCCGACCAGGTCAAACCCAGCCACTGCGCGGATGCGCGGTTCCCGCGTTCACACCCGCTCAGGCCGGGCAATCGGATCCGGCTGGCCCTCGTCCCACCGGAAGCCGTTGCGCGTACTCGCAAGCGACCAACCCGCCTGCTCGCCCCTCCTCAGCCCGTCTCCCCAGCCCAGCCACCTCTCCACTCCGGCCAGTCACCGCTTCCCAAACCCAGCCATCACCGCCGGAAATGCCGCGAAACCGCCCCCTCGTACTCCTCCTCCACGTACTCCCTGAACCCCAGCTTCTCCACCACCCGCAGCGACGGCGTGTTCGTCACCGACACGCTGATCAACACCGGAACCGCCGACATCTCCCGTTCCGCCCACTCCACCGCCGCCCGCGCCGCTTCCGCCGCGTAGCCCTTGCCCCACGCAGACGGGCGGAAGCGGTACGCCAGGTTCAGCACCTTCTCGCCCCGGAACTCCCGGTTGCGCACTCCGGTCATGCCGATCACGTCCGACCCGTCCGTGGCCGCGGGCCTGCCCCGCTCCCGGACCGCCAGGTAGCCGTAGCCGAACGTCGCCCAGTGCTCGAGCCAGCTGTCGAACATCACGAGCGTGGTCGCGGTGTCCGGGGGATGCGGGTTGTACCGGTTCGTCTCCGGGTCGCGGTGGATGTCCACCACCGCCTGCCGATCGGTCTCCACGAAGCGCCGCAGCCCCAGCCTTTCCGTCACGATCTCTGTCACGCCCCCGACCATAACGACGGGGTCCGACAAAAAACGCGCCCAAAAGGCAGCGACAATCTCAGCCATGACCGAACTGCCGTTGGTGCTCCTGCACGCCTTCCCGCTCGACGCCCGCATGTGGGACCCGGTCCGCGCGCCGCTCGCGGAGCGGTTCCGGGTCATCACGCCGGACCAGCGCGGTCTCGGCCGGAGTCCGCTGCCGGAGAGCGAAGCCGAGCCGGATCTGGCCGACGCCGCGCGGGACGTCGTCGCGCTGCTCGACAAGCTCGAACTCGATCAGGTGATCCTCGGCGGCTGCTCGATGGGCGGCTACCTCGCGATGGCCGTCCTGCGGCAGGCGCCCGAGCGCGTCGGCGGTCTGCTCCTCATCGACACCAAGGCCACCGCGGACACCCCCGAAGCCGCGCAGGCCCGGCTCGACGTCGCGAGCCGCGCCGAGGCCGAGGGCGTCAAGGGTTGGCTGGCTGAGGCGAACCTGCCGAAGCTGCTGGCCGACAGCGCGTCCACGGATGTCCAAACGCGCGTGCGCGAATTGATCGACGCGCAGCCGCCGTCCGGGGTCGCGTGGGCCGCGCGGGCGATCCGCAACCGGCCCGATTCCGTTGACCTGCTGCGCGAAGTCGACGTCCCGGCGCTCGTCATCGTGGGGGAGCGCGACGCGCTCACCCCGCTCGACGCCGCCAACACCATGGTCGAGGCGCTGCCGGACGCGACCCTCGCGGTCCTCCCGGACGTCGGGCACCTGACGCCGCTGGAAGACCCGGCCGGCGTGGTCGAGGCGATCCTCGGCTGGGTCAGCTGAAGTACTCGACCGCCGCGGCGCGCGCTTCGACTAGCCGATGCGGGAACCGTTGTGCGATCAGGAACCGCCACGCCACCGCGAAGAGCGCGCGAAGCTGCGTACACGTCGAGAGGACGGCTTCGTCTGCTTCGCCCGGGTACGCGGCGAGGAACTCCGGACCGCCCTGTTGCGCGAGGATTGCCAGGTCCCATTCGAGGGGCCCGCGCCAGGTGTCCTCGAAGTCGAGCCAGCACGGGCCGTCGGCGGTCTCGATGAGGTTGCCGGGGTGTGCGTCGCCGTGCAGGGCCTGGAGCGGGCCAGACGGCAGCAGCGCGGCCAGCCGTTCGGTTTCCGCGCGGATCCGCTCCGCGAAGCCGTCCAGCAGCGAGCCGCTGCGGGCGACGGTGTCCAGGAGCTCGCCGACCGGGCCGCGGGACGGCAGTTCGCCCGGGTAGTCGCGCAGCGCGGCGTGGACCCGGGCGAGCGACCGGGCGGTCTCGTCCGGCCCGTGCCGATGGTCCGGATCGTGCGGGGTCCAGTGCCAGAGCGTGACCGGCAATCCCGCCGAGAAATGCGGTCCGGCCGGGGGATCCGAGGCCGGTGAGACGACGCGCACACCACGTTCGGTGAGGTAGGCCGAAAGGGCGACGTCCCGCTCGAGCCACGCGGTCGCGTCCGGCCGCAGCAGCCGGGTCGTGGCGGGGACCCTCGCGACTACCGGACCCATCCTCACCAGCACGTTCGAGCGTTCGTGCAGTACCTCGGCGGCATCGGCCGGGAGCCCGAACCGGCGGCCGACGGCCAGCGCGGAGGAGACCGCCGCGGCGCGGTACGGGTCGGTCATGCGGTGATCTAACCAGCCGGTGCGCGCGACTGTCGGTACCGAGGGCTACGATCCCCTTGACCGCCCGGATCAGGCCCGCCTGAGCCCGAGCGCCCCGAAGTTGACCACCACCAGGCTGCAGTGTTGGAGGCAGGAGTGACGGCCGTAGCCCCCAAGCCGATCGCAACGCGCCCGTATCCCGCGCGCGAGACGGCAAAGGGTTCGTACCTGCTGCGGTTGTTCCGCACGACGGACCACAAGCAGATCGGGATCATGTATCTGGTCTCGTCGTTCGCCTTCTTCATGATCGGCGGCGCGATGGCCATGCTCATCCGGACGGAGCTCGCCCAGCCCGGGCAGCAGTTCCTGTCCCAGGAGCAGTACAACCAGCTGTTCACCATGCACGGCACGGTGATGCTGCTGTTGTACGCGACGCCGAGCCTGTTCGGGTTCGCGAACTTCATCCTGCCGCTGCAGATCGGCTCGCCCGACGTGGCGTTCCCGCGGCTGAACGCGTTCTCCTACTGGCTGTTCCTGTTCGGCAGCCTGATCGTGCTGTCCGGCTTCCTGACGCCCGGCGGCGCCGCCGACTTCGGCTGGTTCGCCTACACGCCGCTGTCGGACGCCATCCACTCGCCCGGCGTCGGAGCCGACCTGTGGATCGCCGGTCTGGCGGTGTCCGGTCTCGGCACCATCCTCGGCGCGGTCAACATGATCACCACGGTGGTCTGCCTGCGCGCGCCGGGCATGACGATGTACCGGATGCCGATCTTCACCTGGAACATCCTGATCACGAGCATCCTGATCCTGCTCGCGTTCCCGATCCTGACCGCGGCCCTGTTCGGCCTGATGGCGGACCGGCACCTCGGCGCCCACGTGTTCGACCCGGCCAACGGCGGGGTGATCCTGTGGCAGCACCTGTTCTGGTTCTTCGGCCATCCCGAGGTCTACATCGTCGCGCTGCCGTTCTTCGGGATCGTGTCGGAGATCTTCCCGGTCTTCAGCCGCAAGCCGGTGTTCGGCTACAAGGGCCTGGTCTTCGCGACGCTGTCGATCGCGGCGCTGTCGGTGGCGGTGTGGGCGCACCACATGTACGCGACCGGCGCGGTCCTGCTGCCGTTCTTCTCCTTCATGACGTTCCTCATCGCGGTCCCGACCGGCGTGAAGTTCTTCAACTGGATCGGCACGATGTGGAAGGGCCAGCTGTCCTTCGAGACGCCGATGATCTTCTCGATGGGCTTCATCGTCACGTTCCTCTTCGGCGGTCTGACCGGCATCATGCTGGCCGCTCCGGCGATCGACTTCCACGTGTCGGACAGCTACTTCGTGGTGGCGCACTTCCACTACGTCCTCTACGGCACGATCGTGTTCGCGACCTTCGCCGGGATCTACTTCTGGTTCCCGAAGATCACCGGCCGGATGATGGACGAGAAGCTAGGGAAGTGGCACTTCTGGACCACGTTCATCGGCTTCCACACCACGTTCCTGGTGCAGCACTGGCTGGGCGCGGAAGGCATGCCGCGGCGATACGCGGACTACCTGGCCAGCGACGGGTTCACCACGCTGAACACGATCTCCACGATCGGTGCGTACATCCTCGGGGCGTCCACGCTGCCGTTCATCTGGAACGTGTTCAAGAGCTACCGCTACGGCGAGATCGTCACGGTCGACGACCCGTGGGGCTACGGCAACTCGCTCGAGTGGGCCACGTCCTGCCCGCCGCCGCGGCACAACTTCACCGAACTGCCCCGGATCCGCTCCGAGCGGCCCGCGTTCGAGCTGCACTACCCGCACATGGTGGAACGCCTCCACACCGAAGGCGAGATCGGCTTCTTCGGCAAGGCCAAGCACGTCGGGGCCCCGTCGCAGAAGCTCGTGGACGCCACCATGCCGGGCGACCACAGCAAGGACAACGCGAGCGAGCAGTAACCGGCGCTCTTCAGTTCCAGACGGCGCGTGCCCGGTCGAGGATTCTCTCGGCCGGGCACGCGCCGTTTTCGTGCCTGGAACTACGGGGATGGTTGCCGGGGCCCGGGCGCGGGGCGGCGGCGCTGGTGGGAGCTGGTGAGTGTTTATGCCGGTTAGAACCGGCATAGACACTCACCAGGCTCGGCCAGGCTCGGCCAGGCAACGATGCTCGCCTGGGTGCCTGGGTGCCTGGGTGCCTGGGTGCCTGGGTGCCTGGGTGCCTGGGTGGGTGCCTGGTGCTCGGCTGAGATTTGCCCTGCCCGCTGCGCTTCTGTCCAGGGTCAGCCCTCGCCCCGTCACCTCGGCCGCGCCCGGCCGCGCCCGGTCCGTCCTGTCCGGCGGCTCCCCCTCATCGCCCGTTAGTGGCACCAGCGGTGTGAAGCGTGGCACGGGGGCGTTCTGCCCGCCGCCGCCGGAGGCCAGACTGGGCGTGCCGACTCGCCGTGGCCTAAAGCGTCGGTGCCGAGACGAACGAGGGATACCGAACCAGTGAGCCAGACTCCCGTCCTCATCACCACGACCGGCCCGGACAAGCCCGGGGTCTCGTCCGTGCTGTTCGCCGTGCTCACCCGGCACGACGTGGACGTGCTCGACATCGAGCAGGTGGTCATCCGAGGGCAGCTCGTGCTCGGCGTGCTCGCCGGCGTCTACCGCGACCCGGAGGGGCTCCAGGAGTCCGTCGAACAGGCGATGGCGACGGTCGGCATGGAGGTCGAGGTTCGCATCGGCGACGCGATCGGCGCGGATCCGTTCGCGCTCGGCCGCCGCGATTCGTCGCACGTGCTCGTCCTGCTGGGGCGTCCGGTGACCGCGCGGGCGTTCTCCGAGATCGCGCGGCGGCTGGCGGGCGTCGGGGCGAACATCGACTCGATCCGCAGCGTCGCCGACTACCCGGTGACCGGGCTCGAACTGTACGTCTCGGTCCGCGAAGACACCGAAGAAACAGACGCCGAACTCCGGTCCATGCTGGCCGATGCGGCGTCCGAGGCCAACATCGACGTCGCCGTCGAGCGCGCGGGCATCACGCGCCGGGCGAAGCGGCTCGTGGTCTTCGACGTCGACTCCACGCTCGTGCAGGGCGAGGTCATCGAGATGCTCGGCGCGTACGCCGGGGTCGAGGAGCAGGTCCGCGAGATCACCGAGGCCGCGATGCGCGGCGAGCTGAACTTCGCCGAGTCGCTGGAGCAACGCGTTTCGCTGCTCGCTGGGCTGCCCGCCAGCGTGATGGACGAGGTCGCGGCGAAGCTCGAGCTGACCCCGGGGGCCCGCACGACCGTCCGCACGCTCAAGCGCATGGGTTTCCGCTGCGGCGTCGTGTCCGGCGGATTCACCCAGGTCATCGACCATCTCGTCGACGACCTCGGCCTCGATTTCGCGGCGGCCAACGAGCTGGAGGTCGTCGACGGCAAGCTCACCGGCCGCGTCGTCGGCGACATCGTGGACCGCGCGGGGAAGGCGACCGCGCTGCGCCGGTTCGCCGGCGAGTACGGGATCCCGCTGGGCGCATGCGTCGCGGTCGGCGACGGGGCCAACGACATCGACATGCTCGCCGCAGCCGGCATGGGCGTCGCGTTCAACGCCAAGCCCGCGCTGCGGGAGGTCGCCGACACCGCGCTCTCGCACCCGTACCTCGACGCGGTCCTGTTCGTCCTCGGCGTCACGCGCGCCGAGGTCGAGGCGGCGGACGCGGCCGACGGACTCGAATTGGCCCGCCCGTGAACCCTCTGCTCGAACCGCTGCGCAGCCGGTACGCCTCGTGGCTCGGCCTGCCCGCCGAGGACACCTCGGACACGTCCGACGAGAACCCGGACGAGGTCCGCGCGATGCCGATCATCCTGCGGATCGAACGCGCCGAACCGCCCGGCCGCACCGCGCTGCTCGAAGCGGCGGCCGCGGCGGCGCTGGCGGTGTGCCTGGACGAACGCGCCGAGCCCGGCGGCGAATGGGCCGAGCCGGTGCACGCGTGGCTCGACAACCGCATCCGGAAGGTCGCGCGCCGGGCCCGCAGCGCGCACTGGCAGGCGGTGCTCGACCTGCCGGGCATCACCGTCGAGGTCGACGGCGCGGAGGCGCGGGCGCTCGTGCCCGGGCTGGTCAAGGAGGCCCCGAAAGAGGTCTCGCGACTGCAGATCTCCGGCAGCGAACTGCCCGCCGACACTCCCGGCCCGGCCCCGGCGGACGTCCCGCTGCTGATGCTGAACCCGGACGTCCCGATGACCGTCGGCAAGGCGTCCGCGCAGGTCGGGCACGCCACGATGATCCTCGCGTCGCTGCTGCCGGACGACGAACTGGCGGCCTGGGCGGCGAAGGACTACCGGGTCGCGGTCCGCACGCCCAGCCCGGCCCGGTGGAAGGAACTGTGCCCGCTCGAGGACCCGGAGGCGGGCTGGCGGGACGACCGCGTCGTCGCCGTCCGGGACGCGGGATTCACCGAGGTCGACCCCGGCACGATCACCGTGCTGGCGCAGCAGCCCGGAACATCGGCGTGACCCGCGCGGTTGGGCCAATGCAGTGACCCGACGGGTGGAAAGGCGTCTCCGATGACCTTGGAAGTACAGCGCGAAGGCACGCACAGTTTCGTGGGCCGCAACGAGCGCGGCGCGGAAGTGCGCTTGGGTCGGGCCGGCGCGGAAGGCGCGTTCTCCCCAGCGGAACTCCTGCAGATCGCGGCCGCGGGCTGCTCCGCGGTGACAGCGGAACAGCTGATCACGCGCCGGGTGGGCGAGGATTCGAAGTTCCGGGTCTCGGTGACCGCCGACCGGCGCGAAGGAGCCTCGGAACTGGACGCGGTGCACGTCGCGTTCGACGTCGACGTGTCGTCGCTCGACGAGGCCCAGCGAGAAGCCCTGGCGGGCGCGGTGGACCGGGCGATCGAGCGGCTGTGCACGGTGAGCCGGACCCTGAAGAAGGCCATTCCGGTGACGGAGACCTTCCCGACCGCCTGAGCTTGGCGGCGGTTCCGGCGGTGGGACGGCGAGCCACCGACGCGGTTACCGAGGTGATGCGGCAGGTGCGTCGGGCAATGCGAGCGCCGTGGCGGCGGCTGCGGCCGGAGCTATCGAAGCCGCGGCGCGCCCACCCTTGCCCAGCAAGCGTTTCCTGCCGGAACCGCGATCAGCGAAAGACTCAGCAGTCCAGTCGCCGCCCCGGAGCGGCTTCACCGAGCCCGAATCAGCTCTGCCACACCACGTACGCCTGATCAGCGTCCGTCGTCATCGCCTCGATGAACTTCTCGTTGTCGAACCCCGGCAAGGTCTGCAGGCGTTCGATGAGCGCGTCCGCGGCCGGGTCGCCGCTCGGGACCGCGGTGCCTTTGCCGTCGTTGCCGACCAGCATGAAGAAGACGTCTTCGTTCCAGGGGCCGTCCGGGATGACTCTCACCATGACGGATTGCAGCTCCGACCACGTCACAGCTTCTTCGCTGCCATCGGCGAGCCGGCGCCGCACCCCGGTGTCGTCAACACTGACGGTCCGGGATTGTGCGCTGGACGAATCCTGGGTCAACGGTGCTCCCTGTCGTGTTCGTTCCGCTCACCGTACCCGCCTGTCCGGTGCGCTCGGTCAGGCGGGCGCGGCCGCGTCGAGTCGCTTCAGTGCGTCGCGGGCGACCTGCGGATCTGTCGTCGGCCAGAACGGCGGCAGCGACGCGCGCAGGAAACCGCCGTAGCGGGCGGTGGCCAAACGGGAATCCAGTACCGCCACTACGCCGCGGTCGGTGACCGACCGGTGCAGGCGGCCGGTGCCCTGGGCCAGCAGAAGCGCGGCGTGCGTGGCGGCGACGGTGAGGAATCCGTTGCCGCCTCGGGCTTCTACCGCGCGTTGGCGAGCTGACTGCACCGGATCGTCCGGGCGGGGGAACGGGATCCGGTCCACCACCACGAGCTGCAGCGACGGACCCGGCACGTCCACGCCCTGCCACAGCGTCAGCGTGCCGAACAGGCAGGTGCGCGCGTCTTCGGCGAACTGCCGCACGAGCAACGGCGTGGCGTCGTCGCCCTGGCAGAGGATCGGGTGGTCGAGCCGTTCCCGCATCGCCTCCGCGGCCTGTTTCGCCGCGCGCATCGAGGAGAACAGGCCCAGCGTACGGCCGCCCGCGGCTTCGACCAGTCCGGCCAGTTCGTCCATTGTGGACTCAGCGAGGCCGTCGCGGCCCGGCGGCGGCAGGTGTTTGGCCAGGTACAGGATGCCGTTGCGGCGGTGGTCGAACGGCGAGCCGACGTCCAGTCCGGTCCACTTCGGGCCGGTGTCCTCGTCCGACGGCGCTTCCTTGTCGGTGGCCGTGCCCGGCGACTTCACCACGCGCGCGCCGCCCGGTGGGAGACCCCATTGCCGGGCCATCGTGTCGAATTCGCCGCCGAGGGTCAGCGTCGCCGAGGTCAGCACGGTGGTGTGCTGGTTGAACACGCGCTCTCGCAACAATCCCGCGACGCCGAGCGGCGCGACCTTCAACGCGGGCGGCCGCGGGTTCGCCGAATACTTGTCGCCGGTCAGCCAGACGACGTCGCGCTGGTGCGCCAGATCCTCGTCGTACGCGTCGAGCAGCCGCACCGCGGTGTCGTGCACTTCTTCGAGCAGCGACCGCGCCAGCTTGCGCGCGGTGGCCTCGCCGACGTCTTCCTTGCGATCCGAGCCCAGCGCGGTGAGGCATTCCTTCGCCGCGTCGCGCACCGCCGGGATCGCGCCCTGCAACGGACGCGGCAGCGCGTCGAGCCTTCCGGCCGGGATGTCGTCGAGGATCAGCGCGAGCCCGTCCGACGACTCCAGCAGCCGGTCCGCGATGCCCGCGTCGATCAGCTTTCCGCAGCGGCGCGCGGCGGCGGACACCATGGCGCTGGTCAGTTCGCCGGTCGCGACCGACGTGACCCGGTCGACCAGGTCGTGCGCCTCGTCGATGATCACCAGGTCGTGGTCCGGCAGCACCTGGTAGCCCTGCAACGCGTCGATGGCCAGCAGCGCGTGGTTGGTGACCACGACATCGGCTTTGCCCGCCTCGGCTCGCGCGCGTTCGGCGAAGCAATCGGTGCCGACCGGGCACTTCGCGGCGCCGAGACATTCCCGCGCGGTGACGGAAACCTGCCGCCACGCCTGGTCGGACACGCCGGGCACCAGCTCGTCGCGGTCTCCGGTTTCGGTGTCCGACACCCACTCGTGCAGCCGCGTGACTTCCTTGCCGAGGCGGGACACCGCGAACGGGTCGAAGAGCTGCGCGTCCTCGGGTTCGTCGGCCGGGCCGGTGTCGAGGCGGTGCAGGCACAGATAGTTGCGGCGGCCCTTGAGGATCGCGAAGGTCGGTTCGCGCCCGAGCGGCTTCTTGAGCGCCTTCGCCAGGCGCGGGAGATCACGGTCGACCAGCTGGCGCTGCAGCGCGATGGTGGCCGTGGAGACGACGACGGTGGTGTCTTTCTCCACCGCGTGCCGGATCGCGGGCACGAGGTACGCCAGCGATTTGCCGGTGCCCGTTCCCGCTTGCACGGCGAGGTGCTCGCCGGTGCGGATGGCGTGGCCGACGGCATCGGCCATCTTCACCTGGCCGGGGCGTTCGGCGCCGCCGACGGACTCCACCGCGTGGGTGAGGAGTTCGAGGACGCCGGGGAAATCGGTTCGGGCGGGCACAGCGAGACACGATAGCCGCCAGGTCCGACAGGATCTTCGATCCGGCGCGAACGGACCCCTCGCGCCGGACCGAAGCTCCCGGGAATCCGGCTCAGTCTTCCTTGCGGAACCGCGAAACCGCGGTCCACGCGAGCGGCAGCACGCCGGCCGCGACCACGGTCTTCAGCACGTCGCCCACGAGAAACGGCGTGACGCCCTTGTCGAAAGCGGTGGCGAGATCGAATCCGGTGGCGGCCATCAGCCACGGCACGCCGAACGCGTAGATCACGACGTTGCCGAGCACCATGGTCCCCGCCGTGCGCAGCGGGGTGCGGTCGCCGCCGCGGCGGGCGAGCGCGCCCACGAGCGCACCGGCGAACACGAACCCGACGATGTACCCGGCCGAGGCGCCGGACAGCCCGGAGGTGCCGCCCTGGAACCACGGCACGCCGGCCGCGCCGACGAGCAAGTACAGCAGCAGCGAGGCGGCGCCGCGGCGCATGCCGAGCGTCGCGCCGACGAGCAGCGCGGCGAACGTCTGGCCGGTCATCGGGACCGGCGTGCCCGGAATCGGGATGATCAGCTGCGCGGCCGCGCCGGTGAGCACGGCGCCGCCGGCGACGAGCGCCAGGTCGCGCACCAGGGTGCCGGGCACGAGGTCGGCCAGCACCTGACGGCGGGCCGGGAGAGACAGTGACGACACGGGACCTCCAACCACGGAAAACGGACGTCCGGGCAGGTTATCGTCGAGCGAGGCGGCGGAACGAGACAAGTTGCGTTCCTCACCACCCCTGTCTTCCGCCACACGTCCGGGTGAGCTGCGACCGTCGACGTTTGGGACCCCTGCCGCGCTGCCGATGTCGAAGCACGGGCGAAGGGAGACAGGTCGAATGCGCGGACGGATCCTGCTGGTCACCGGGGTTTTCCTGGCGACGGCTCCGGGGGTGGCGCACGCCGGTCCGCCGACGTCCACCGGCTGGGGTTCCGCGGGCAGCCTCGACGTGCTGGTGGACTCCGAACACGTCGTCACCGGCGAGCTGGCGCGCTGCGACGCCGACGGTCCGGCTTCGGCGCGCACCACCGGCGGCGCGGCGGGCGACGTCGCGGTGTTCGGCTTCGGCGGCACGACCTGCGAACGGAAGGGCCAGCTCGCGACGGTGCAGACCGGCGGGCAGCGGTTCGAATCCGACCTGCTCACCCGGTACGGCGGACCGGAGCTGAAGGTCCGCACGTACTCGGTCGGCTGCGCCACCACGACCGATTCGGGCAGCACCGGCTCGATGTCGATCGGCGAGGTCTCCGGCTTCACCGTGCCGTCCTCGATCCCGGCGAACTACCGGATCACGATCCCCGGCGGCGCGGCGGGCACGGCACTGGCCACGATCACGCTGAACGAGACCGTGACGCCGCAGCCCGCCGACGGCAGCCTGGTCACGCACGCGGTGCACGTGAAGCTGTTCCCGCAGGGCGGTCCGGCCAGCGGGGACATCTACCTCGGCACCGCGGCGTGCAACCCGTACGGCAAGGGCGGCGCACCAGCCTTGTGAGCGGCCATGCCGGTTCTAACCGGCGTAAACACTCACGAGGCAGGCGGCAGCGCGGGCGTGCCGGTGTAGCGCACCCCCGCCTCGTCGAAGTCCTTCAGCGTCGCGTCCACCGTCGGCTGTGAACCGCCGACAGTCAGGTCCAGCAGGACCTGCACGTTGAACCCGGCCCGAGCGGCATCGAGAGCGGTGGCACGCACACAGAAGTCCGTCGCGATGCCGACGACGTCGACGTCGGTCACCTCGTGCGCGCGAAGCCATTCCTCGAGCGTCTTGCCGTCGCCGGACTTGCCCTCGAAACCGGAGTACGCGGCGGTGTACTCGCCCTTCGAGAAGACCGCCTCGACCGGCACCACGTCCAGCGCGTCGTGGAACGACGCGCCCGCGGTGCCCGCGACGCAGTGCGGCGGCCAGCTGGTGTTGAAGTCGGGCGTGTCGCTGAAGTGGTCGCCCGGGTCGATGTGGTGGTCGCGGGTGGCGACGACGTGCGAATACCCGCCCTCGGCCATCCGCTGCGAGATGGCCGCCGCGGCCGCCGCCCCGCCCGGCAGGCCGAGCGAGCCTCCCTCGCAGAAGTCGTTCTGCACATCCACCACGATCAGCGCGGTTGTCATGGTCGGCTCCCTACAGAAAAGTCGTCGGTATCGCGGGCTCGCCGTGCGAGAGCTTGAGGCCCTCCCACGGCAGGCTCACCTGCGCGCGCCGCAGGCGGGCGCGCGCGTCGTCCAGTGTGGGCAGATCATCCACCGGCGCGCCTCCGCGCACCAGGGGGATCTGCAGGTCGACATCGTTTTCGCCGGGTTCCGGACGGCCGCTCGCGGCGGTCCAGACCACTTCCTCGACCGCGGTTCCGGTGCTGCGGTGCCTGCGCAGCGCGTGCTTGCGCCCGCCGCGGGATTCCTTGTGCGCACTGCGTTTCGCGACCGGGCGGCCGTCGACCTCGACCAGCTTGTACACCATCCCGGCGGTCGGCGCGCCGGATCCGGTGACCACCGAGGTGCCGACGCCGTACGCGTCCACCGGCTCCGCGCGCAGCGCCGCGATCGCGTGCTCGTCGAGGTCGCCGGACACCACGATCCGGGTGTCTTTCGCGCCGAGCGCGTCGAGCTGGTCGCGGGCCTTGCGGGCGAGCGGGCCGACGTCGCCGGAGTCGATCCGGATCGCGCCCAGCTCCGGCCCGGCGACGCGCACGGCCGCCTCGATGCCCGCGGTGATGTCGTAGGTGTCCACCAGGAGAGTGGTGTCCGCGCCCATTTTGCTGACCTGCGCGCGGAACGCGGCTTCCTCGCTGTCGTGCAGCAGCATGAACGCGTGCGCGACGGTGCCGCGGGTGGGAATTCCGTAGCGGCGGCCCGCTTCGAGGTTCGACGTGGTGGCGAATCCGGCCAGGTAGGCGGCGCGCGCGGCGGCGACCGCGGCGTACTCGTGCGTGCGCCGCCCGCCCATCTCGATGATCGGCCTGCCGTGCGCCGCGCCGGACATCCGCGCCGCCGCGGACGCGATCGCGCTGTCGTGGTTGAGGATCGACAGCACCAGCGTCTCCAGCACCACGGCCTCGGCGAAAGTGCCGGTCACGGTGAGGATCGGCGAACCGGGGAAGTACAGGTCGCCTTCGCGGTAGCCGTCGATGTCGCCGCGGAACTCGTAGTCCGCCAGCCACGCCAGCGTTTCCGGGTCGACGACCGCGGTCTGCTCCAGCATGGCCAGTTCGGCGTCGGTGAACCGGAAGTCGGCGATCGCGTCGAGCACGCGCGCGGTGCCCGCGACGACGCCGTAGCGGCGGCCGTCGGGAAGCCTTCGCGCGAAGACCTCGAACACGCACGGCCGGTCGGCCGTCCCGTCCGCGAGCGCGCTCGCCAGCATGGTCAGCTCGTAGTGGTCGGTGAGCAGCGCCGTGCTGGCGCTGGTGACCGGCTCGGGGGAACCCATGGGAGCAGCCTATTCACTCACATGGACGGACCTGGCGCGGCGTACCGGGACGGCTCCGTGACACCATGGTGTGCATGTCCACGCCTGTCGCATCCGAACAGACGCAGGTCGATCCACTCGGGGCCGAACTGGCCGAATCCGACCAGCCCTGGCGGACGATCGTCTGGAACGATCCGGTCAACCTGATGTCGTACGTGACGTACGTCTTCCAGAAGCTGTTCGGCTACAGCCGGGACCACGCCACGAAGCTGATGCTCGACGTGCACAACAAGGGCAGGGCGATCGTGTCGTCCGGTTCGAAGGAGAAGGTGGAGACCGACGTGGCGAAGCTGCACGCGGCGGGCCTGTGGGCGACCATGGAACAGCCCTCGTGAAGGCCTGGCGGCGCAAGGGGGACGCCATCCTCGCCGGGTTCGAGCAGCAGGAGGCCGCGGTGCTGCGCGGGCTCGTCGGGCAGCTCGAGGACATGCTCACCGCGCGGGCCGAGGAGGCCCCGCAGGACGAACTTGCCGAGCTGACCGGGATCCGCACCGGGCCCGCCGAATCGCCGGACGACCCGGTGCTGTCGCGGCTGCTGCCGGACTTCCACCGGCTCGACCCGGACAACCCGAGCCGCGAGGACCTCGATTCGGCGGCGGCGATGCGGTCGCTGCACGAGCCGGAGCTGCTGGAGAAGAAGGTCGGCGTCGCGAAGATCGTGCTCGACACGCTCCCGCGCGACGGCGGTTCGGTGAAGCTGACCTTCGAACAGGCCGACGCCTGGCTCGGCGCGCTGAACGACGTCCGGCTCGCGCTGGGCACGGCGCTCGACGTCACCGAGGACATGCCCGACGAACTGCCGGAAGACGACCCCCGCGCGCCCCATCTCGGCGTCTACCATTGGCTCACATGGGTGCAGGAGACGCTGATCCAGGCGCTGACCGGCTGACCGGCGGGAAAATCACCGACGTCCCCGGCGTGCTCGTAGGCCATCACCAGCGGCTCGGCGACGGCTGGGCTTCCGGAACCACTGTCGTGCTCGTTCCGGACGGCGCGACCGGCGCGGTCGATCAGCGCGGCGGCGCGCCCGGCACGCGCGAAACCAACCTGCTGGAGCCGGAAAACCTGGTGCAGCAGGTGAACGCGGTCTGCCTGTCCGGCGGAAGCGCGTACGGGCTGGCGGCGGCGGACGGTGTGATGCGGTGGCTGTCCGAGCGGAATTACGGGTTTCCCGTTGGCGCACAGCCGTATGAGGTGGTGCCGATCGTGCCCGCGGCGGTGCTGTTCGACCTGCCGCGCAGTGCGTGGGGCAATCGGCCGGACGCCGATTTCGGTTACGCCGCTTGCGAAGCGGCCGGGGAAGCCGTCGCGATGGGCACCGTCGGCGCGGGCTCGGGCGCGGTCGTCGGTTCGCTGAAGGGCGGCATCGGGACGGCGAGCGAGGTAGTCGGCGACGTGACCGTCGGCGCGATCGCCGCGGTGAACGCGGCGGGCCAGGCAGTGGATTTCGCGACAGGTCGGGCTTTTGCCGCGGATCACGAAGTGAACGGCGAGTTCGGCGTCCACTGGCCGGACCGGCCGGGCGAGGTGCCGAGCCAGCGGACCGATCTGAACACCACGATCGGAGTGGTGGCTTGCGACGCGGCGTTGACGAAGGCGGAGGCACGCCGGTTGACGGTCGCCGCGCAGGACGGGCTGGCGCGCGCGGTGCGCCCGGCGCACTCGATGTTCGACGGCGACACTGTGTTCGCGCTGGCAACGGGTGCGCAGCAGCTGCCGGGGGAGCCCGGGTCGTTCGCGGTGGCGGCGCGAGCGGGCGCGTTGGACGCGTTGTGCGCGGCGGCGGCGCGGGTGTTCGCGCGGGCGATGGTGCACGGACTGCTGTCCGCGACCCCCGCGGCTGGCGTCCCGGCTTACCGGGACGTGTGGCCGGAGGCGCTGCCGGTCAGAACGGGTCCTTAGGGAGGGAGTCCTCGCTCCGCTCGAGGTCGGCGGCGCGCACGACGGCCACGTACTCCTCGTCGATCTCCAGCACCAGATCGCCGAACGACACGGTCGGCCCGAGCGACGGATGCGTCTCCACCGGGCCCAGCTCGGTGGAGCGCGGCAGCTGCGCCCACACCGAAACCGGCTTCCACCGGCGGAAAGTGCTGCAGGCGAGCACGGTCACGTGCCGATCGGTGACCACGACGACGAAGTTCCGGTGCGCGGCCATCATCGACACCATCAGCGATGTGGCGGGGAACACGTACTGGACGACGTCCCCCTCCGCCAGCAGGCCACGGCAGCGTTCGCGGATCTTCGAGGACACCGGCATCCCGTTATTGTGCCCTGACCTGCGGATGAGCGGTAGCTCTCACAGTGTGGACTCGTTCGGTCCACGAACTAAGATGTCCGTGTGCTCCGGATCCGCCGTGAACTCGTCGACGAGATCGTCGCCCACGCCCGCCGTGACCACCCCGACGAAGCGTGCGGGGTGGTGGCCGGTCCTGCCGGTTCGGACCGCCCCGAGCGGTTCATCCCGATGCTGAACGCGGCCCGCTCGCCGACGTTCTACGAGTTCGACTCGGGCGACCTGCTCAAGCTGTACCGCGAGATGGACGCGAACGACGAGGTCCCGGTGGTCATCTACCACTCGCACACCGCGACCGAGGCCTATCCGTCGCGCACCGACGCGAACATCGCCGCCGAACCCGACGCGCACTACGTGCTCGTCTCGACAAGAGAGCCCGATTCGCACGAGTTCCGCTCGTACCGGATCGTGGACGCCGAGATCACCGAGGAGCCGGTCGAGATCATCGACTGAACTTTCCGCGGAATAAAGCGCGGCGTCCGATGCGTCAGCGTGTAGGAACCCACCCGGAGGTAGAAACCATGGCCGTGACCGTGTCCATCCCGACCATCCTGCGCACCCACACCGGCGGCGAGAAGTCCGTCGAGGCGTCGGGCAAGACTGTCCTCGAGATCATCGACGACGTCGAGTCGCGGCACGCCGGGCTGAAGGCTCGCCTGGTCAAGGAGGAGAAGCTGCACCGCTTCATCAACGTCTACGTCAACGACGAGGACGTGCGTTTCTCCGGCGGGCTCGACGCCGAGGTCAAGGACGGCGACACCCTCACCATCCTGCCCGCCGTCGCGGGCGGCGCGCGCTGAGCCGATGGCTCGCTACGAGTCCCTCCTCGACGCTCTCGGCGGCACCCCGCTGGTAGGCCTGCCCCGGCTGTCGCCGACCGACGAGGTGCGGCTGTGGGCGAAGCTCGAGGACCGCAATCCGACCGGCTCGATCAAGGACCGGCCCGCGCTGGCCATGATCGAGGCGGCGGAGCGGGACGGCATCCTGCGCCGCGGGTCCACGATCCTCGAACCGACCTCGGGCAACACCGGGATTTCGCTGGCCATGGCCGCGAAGCTCAAGGGCTACGGCCTGGTGTGCGTGATGCCGGAGAACACCTCGGCCGAACGCAAGCAGCTGTTGCAGGCGTACGGCGCGCGGATCGTGTTCTCGCCGGCCGCGGGCGGTTCGAACGAGGCCGTGCGGCGCGCCAAGGAGCTGGCGAAGCAGAACCCGGACTGGGTGATGCTGTACCAGTACGGCAATCCGGCCAACGCGGACGCGCACTATCGCGGGACCGGGCCGGAGCTGCTGAAGGACCTGCCGACGCTGACGCATTTCGTCGGCGGTCTCGGGACGACCGGGACGCTGGTGGGCGTGGGCCGGTACCTGCACGAGCACAAGCCGGACGTCCAGGTCATCGCGGCGGAGCCCCGCTACGGCGAGCTGGTGTACGGCCTGCGGAACCTCGACGAGGGTTTCGTGCCGGAGCTGTACGACGAAAGTGTGCTCAACGGACGCTATTCGGTGGGGGCGTACGACGCTCTCCGGCGGACGCGGGAACTGCTGGAGCACGAGGGCATTTTCGCCGGGATCTCCACCGGCGCGGTGCTGCACGCCGCGCTCGGGGTCGCGGAGAAGGCCGCGGCTCGCGGCGAGAAGGCGGACGTGGCCTTCGTGGTCGCGGACGCCGGCTGGAAGTACCTGTCGACCGGCGCGTACTCCGGGTCGCTGGACGAAGCGGCAGAACGGCTTGACGGTCAGCTCTGGGCCTGACCGTACGTGAGGGGAACCCTGAGGGACTCTGAGTCCCTCAGGGTTCCCCTCACGGCAGTAGTCCCACGACGAGCGCGCGTACGCCTCGTTCGTAACTGTCTTGTGCGGTAAGGGTTTCCCAGCGCGGCCCGATCTGGGCGAGCGCGGGGAATTCCGTCGCGTCCAGCTCCGCGAAGACTCGCTGCCGGTAGGTATCGCCGCCCTGATCGCGTCGGCGCGCCGCCGCCGCGCGTGAGCTGATTTCGCCGAGCGTGTAGTGCCACACCGCTCGGTACACCTCCACCGCCGCTTCGGGCGGCAGCCCGGCTTTTCCCGCCGCGGCAACGATTTTCTCCGGGTACCACAGTCCTCCGACGGACAGCAGGTCGTCGGAGCGCAGTACCTCGACGATCCACGGGCAGTTCGCCAGCCCGTCCCGCATCGCCTTCGCGACCGCCACGATCCGTTCGGCGGGTGCCTCGGGGAGGTTCTCCGGCCGAGGCATTTCGCGGTGCGCGTAGTCGTCCAGCAGCAGCAGAAGCAGACCCTCTTTGTCGCGCACGTGGTGGTACAGCGCCATCGCCGTGCTGCCGACCTCGCGGGCCAGGCGGCGCATGGTCAACGCGTCGACGCCTTCGGAGCCGATGACCCGGTGGGCGGCGGCCACGATGTCGGCCTTGGAGATCTTCGGCGGTCGGCCGGTGCGCGCTGGCATGTCGCCATGCTACTTTTTATACATGTACAAAAACTACTGGGGGACGGTCGCCGCGCTGGCGTTCGCGGTGGCGGTCGGGACCTTGCAGATGACCGTGGTGGTGCCGTTGCTGCCGCAGCTGCAGCTCAAGCTCGGGGTGCCGCTCAGTTCGGTGTCGTGGGCGCTGACCGCGGGGCTGCTGGCCGGCGCGGTCGCGATTCCGCTGGTCTCGCAGCTCGGCGACCTCTACGGCAGGCGCACGATGTCGCTGGTCGTGCTCGCGTTGCTCGTCGGGGGATCGGTGCTGGCGGCGGTGGCGGGCTCGCTGCCGTTGCTGATCGTCGGCCGGATCCTGCAGGGGACGGCCGCGCCGTTGCTGCCGCTCGCGATCGGCCAGGTCCGGACCGTGCTGCCGCCGCGGTCGCTGCCGACCGCGATCGGCGTGTTGAGCGCGACGATCGGCGCGGGCAGCGGCGGCGGGATGATTCTCGCCGGGCTCGCCGGGGGTGAGCACCGGCTGGTGTTCTGGGTGCTGGCGGCGCTCGGCGTGGTGGCGTTCGCCCTGGTCGCCGCGGTGCGGGAGGACCGGACGGCCGCGGTCCGGACCGGTTCGCCGGATCTGCTGGGCGCGGTGCTGGTGTCGGGATGGCTGATCTGCCTGCTCCTGGCGATCAGCAAGGGTGCCGAATGGGGCTGGGCGACCGTCGGGCTGCTGGTCGCGGCCGTCGTGCTGGCGGCGGTGTGGGTGGCGACGGCGCGGCGCACGAAGACGCCGTTGATCGAGATTCCCATGCTGCTGCACCGGAAAACGGTCGGCGCGACGGTGGCGTCGTTCCTGCTCGGCTTCGCGTTGTTCTCCACGATCATGACGCTTTCCGCCTACGCGCAGGGCGTGCTCGGGGCGTCGGTGTTGCAGGTGGGGCTTTATCTCCTGCCGACGACGATCCTGATGCTGGTGGTTTCCGTGCTGGCCGGTGCGTTGATGCGCCGGTTCAGCGCGCCCGCGCTGGTCGCCGGCGGTTCGGTGGTGGTGCTGGCGGCCGCGTTGTGGCTGACGTCGCTGCCGGGCGACGGGCTCGGTCTCTACGCGGTCGCGGCGGTGCTGGGGCTGGGGATCGGGCTCGGGTACGCCGCGCTGGGGACGATGGCGGTCGAGCACGTCGAGCCCGCGAAGACGGCCGCCGCCGGCGGGATCAACGCGCTGGTCCGGGTGGTGGGCAGCAGCCTCGCCGGAGCGGTCGGCGCGGTGGTGCTGTCGGCGGGCGGGCCGGGATGGAGCTTCGCGGTGGCGGCCGTGGCCGCGCTGCTTTCCGCCGTGTTCGCCGCCGCCTACGGCAACTTGCTCCGCAAGCCCGCACTGGTCTGACTGCCGGTCCGTGAAGGACTCCTTGAGGGAATCAGATTCCCGGAAGGAGCCCTTCACGGACCGCTCACCCGGAGCGCAAGTTCAGGGATTTCTCCCGAGGCCGTGCGCCCGGCCCCGACGTAGCCTGAGGTCGTGAGCACACTGCCTCCCCTCCCGCCGACGTCGCCGCCGCCCGCTGCCGGCGGCAAGCCGGTCGACGCCGCGAAGCGCATCCTGCCGCCCAATCCCAAGGCCGCGGCGTTCGTCTCGCTGGGCTTCGTGGCGGTGCTCTACCTGGTGGAACTGCTCGACGTGCTCCTGCCGGGCGACTTCACCCACGGCGGGATCCTGTCGCGGGAGGCGTCCAGCCTCGACGGCATCCTCTGGGCGCCGCTTCTGCACGCGGGCTGGTCGCACCTGTTCTCCAACACGGTGCCGGTGCTGGTTTTCTCGTTCCTCGCGATGGCGGCGGGCATCGTCCGGTTCGCCGTCGTCACCGCGATCATCTGGCTGGTGTCCGGGCTCGGCGTGTGGCTGGTCGGACCGTCGAACGCCTACACCGTCGGCGCGTCCGGGCTGGCCTTCGGCTGGCTCGCGTACCTGCTGGTGCGCGGCCTGTTCCACCGGTCGCTCGCGCAGATCGCGGTCGCGCTCGTGCTGCTCGGCATCTGGAGCGGGATGCTGTGGGGCCTGCTGCCCGGCAACCCCGGCATCTCCTGGCAGGGCCACCTCTTCGGCGCGCTGGCCGGCATCCTCGCCGCGTGGCTGACCTCACGCGGCGAACGCGTCAAATCCCCGAAGATCGAGCCGACGGCCCCGGGTAACCTCGGGTTGTGAGTTCTCCAGACGCGCCCATCGGTGTTTTCGATTCCGGCGTCGGCGGGCTCACCGTCGCCCGCTCGATTCTCGAACTGCTGCCTGCGGAACAGCTGCGCTACGTCGGCGACACGGCGCGCAACCCGTACGGCCCGCTGCCCATCGCCACCGCTCGCGAGTACGCGCTGGCCGCTCTCGACGACATGGTCGAGAGCGGGGTGAAGGCGTTGGTGATCGCGTGCAACACCGCGTCCGCAGCTTGCCTTCGCGACGCGCGCGAGCGTTACGACGTACCAGTCATCGAAGTGGTCCTTCCGGCCGCGCGGCGGGCCGCAGTCGCGACGCACACCGGGCGCGTCGGTCTGATCGGCACCGAGGGCACTGTGCGTTCGAGGGCGTACGACGACGCCTTCGCCGCCGCGCCCGACGTACGCCTCACTAGCGTCGCGTGCCCGCGCTTCGTGGACTTCGTGGAGCGCGGCATCACGACCGGCCGACAGATCCTCGGTCTGGCACAGGGTTATCTGCAACCGCTGCTCGAAGCCGAAGTCGACACGCTCATCCTCGGCTGCACGCACTATCCGCTGCTGTCCGGCGTGCTGCAGATCGTGATGGGGCAGGACGTCACGCTCGTCTCCAGCGCCGACGAAACCGCCAAGGACCTCTACCGCGTGCTGACCGAACTCGACCTGCTCGCCGAGCGCGACGAGCCGCCGAAGCACGAGTTCCTCGCCACCGGTTCGCCGGAACCGTTCGCCCGCTTGGCGCAGCGGTTCATGGGCTTCGCGCCGGGTGCGCTGGCTCCGGTCAGCGCGTGACGCTGCGGCAGCGCTGAGCGGAGTTAGGGTTACCGGGTGCGACTGACGATCCTCGGGTGTTCGGGCAGCATCCCCGGGCCGAACGCCGCCGCGTCCGGGTACCTGCTGGAGGCGGAGGGCTACCGGCTCGGGCTCGAGCTGGGCACCGGCACGTTCGCCCAATTGCAGACTGTGCTGGACCCGTTCGACCTCGACGCGCTGGTTCTTTCGCACCTGCACGCCGATCACTGCGCCGACGTCAACTCCCTGACCGTGCTTCGCCGCTACCACCCCGCGCCGCCGTATCCCGCGCGCCCGCGACGGTTGCCGCTGTACGCACCCGCCGAAGCGCCTTCGCGCCTCGCGCACGCGTACGCCGCCGACGCGGCTGAGCGCGCTGGCGCGGATCTGTCGGACGTGTACGAGTTCCACGAGCTGCGCGAGGAGACGGTCCAGATCGGCCCGTTCGACGTGACCGCTGTCGCCGTATACCACCCGACGCCAGCTTTCGGCCTGCGCATCGCGTACGGCGGCACCATCCTCGCGTACACCGGCGACACCGGACTGTGTCGCGGCCTCGGCGAACTGGCCGACGGCGTTGATGTGCTGCTTTCCGAAGCGTCCTGGACCGATGCTGCCGACCGTCCGGAAGGGGTGCACCTCTCCGGGAAAGAAGCAGGTGAACTGGCCAAGGAGGCCGGGGTCGGCCGTCTGCTGCTGACCCACATCGCCCCGTGGACCGACCGGAACGCGGTCCTGGCCGAGGCCAGGGCGGTCTTCCCGGACGCCGAGCTGGTGACCCAGGGCGCGATCTACGACCTCTGATCGCGAAAGTGTCAGAGGTACGTCCTAGCTCCGCCTTCCTCCCCTCCACCACCCTCAACGGAGTGGCGTTGCCACGCAGTATCGTCTGCTGCGTGGCTAGAAAAGATGGCAGGAACGACGACCAGCTCCGCGAAGTGAAGCTCACCCGCGGGTTCCAGAAGTGGCCTGCCGGGTCGGTGCTCGTCGAGTTCGGCAACACCAGGGTGCTGTGCGCGGCGAGCGTGACCGAGGGCGTGCCGCGCTGGCGGGCCGGGTCCGGTCTCGGCTGGGTGACCGCGGAGTACGCGATGCTCCCGTCCGCGACCAACACCCGCAGCGACCGCGAAGCGGTCAAGGGCCGGATCGGCGGCCGGACGCACGAGATCTCCCGGCTGATCGGCCGCTCGCTGCGCGCGTGCATCGACCTGGCCGCGCTCGGCGAGAACACCATCGTCATCGACTGCGACGTGATCCAGGCGGACGGCGGCACCCGCACCGCCGCGGTCACCGGCGGGTACGTGGCGCTGGCGGACGCGATCACCTGGCTGGGCGCGGCGAACCGGCTCAACGACCCGCAGCCGCTGTCGTCCTCGGTGGCCGCGGTGAGCGTCGGCGTCGTGGACGGCCGGGTGCGCCTCGACCTGCCGTACGAGGAGGACTCGCGCGCCGAGGTCGACATGAACGTGGTCGCCACCGACGCGGGGACCCTCATCGAGGTGCAGGGCACCGGCGAGGGAGCCACCTTCGCGCGGTCCACTTTGGACACCATGCTGGACCTGGCGCTGGCCGGCTGCGAGGAACTGACGCGGCTGCAGAAGGAAGCGCTGGCGCTGCCGTACCCGGGCGAGCTGCCGGAACCGCGTCCGGACAAGAAGAAGGGCCAGAAGTGACCAAGCTGCTGCTGGCCACGCGGAACGCGAAGAAACTGGGCGAACTGCGCCGGATCCTGGAGGCGGAAGGCATCCAGGGCGTCGAGGTGCTCGGCCTGAACGACGTCGAGGAGTTCCCGGAGGCCCCGGAAACCGCCCCCGACTTCGAGGGCAACGCTGCGGCCAAAGCCCGCGACGCGGTCGCCGCCACCGGATTGCCCGCCATCGCGGACGACTCGGGCCTGGCCGTCGACGCGCTCAACGGCATGCCCGGCGTCCTGTCGGCCCGCTGGTCGGGCACGCACGGCGACGACGAAGCGAACCTGAACCTGGTGCTGGCGCAGCTGACGGACACTCCGGACGAGCGCCGGGGCGCGGCCTTCGTGTGCGCCGCCGTGCTGGCTCTCCCGTCCGGCGAAACCACCACGGTGCGGGCCGAATGGCGCGGCACTCTGACGCGGGAAAAGCGCGGCGCCAACGGTTTCGGCTACGACCCGATCTTCGTGCCGGAAAACGAAACGAAAACCAGCGCGGAACTGAGCCCGGCGGAAAAAGACGCCGCCTCGCACCGCGGCAAGGCCTTGCGCGCACTTCTGCCGGCTTTGCGAAAACTGGCCGAAGCCTGAGCGTCCCGTCCGCTCCGGAGCCGCGCCGGTGGCTCCGGAGTGGACGGACGGCTAGTCTCGGCAGGCATGTGCGCCAATATCGTCCTGGCCGAAGACGATCCCAAACAAGCGGAACTGGTCCGCCGCTACCTGGAACACGAGCAGCACACCGTGACCGTGGCGCCCACCGGCGAGGCCGCGCTGGCGGAAATCCGCGCGGCGGAACCCGATCTCCTCATCCTGGACGTCATGCTCCCGGGCATGAACGGCCTGACCGTCTGCCGGACCATCCGGGCCTCCTCCGACCTGCCGATCCTCATGCTCACGGCCCGTTCGACCGAGGACGACCTGCTCCAGGGCCTCGACCTGGGCGCGGACGACTACGTCACCAAGCCCTACAGCCCGCGCGAACTGATGGCGCGGGTCCGCACCCTGCTGCGGCGAACGAACGCGGCCAAGGACGGTCCGCTCACGGTCGGTGCCCTGACCGTCGACAAGGAAAAGCACGAGGTCGCGGTCGGCGGGAACCGGATAGAAACGACCCCGGGGGAATTCCGGATCCTGGAGGTCATGGCCTCCCGTCCGGACCAGGTTTTCACGAGGGCGCAACTCCTGGAACACCTGCACGGCTTCGACCGCTACATCACTCAGCGCGCCATTGACGTGCACGTGATGAATCTGCGGAAGAAAATCGAAACCAATCCCCGGAAACCGGCGAAACTGCTGACGGTTTACGGCGTGGGCTACAAACTGACCGCGAAGTCCGATGCCCCGTAATGCCCACTAGCCTTCTTTTCCGCCTCTTCGCCGTCACCGCGGCGATCGCGGTGTGCGCCATCGCCGCCACCGCCTGGCTGGCCTCCCGGACGACCTCCGGTGCCATCGAACGAGAACAGGGCCAGCTCTTCGCCGACGACGGCACGATCTACCAGGCGCTGCTTTCGTACGCGGCCACCCATCACACGTGGTCCGGCGCGACCCAGACGATCAACGACTACGCGGAAAAAACCGGCCGCAAAATCGTCCTGACCACCCCGCAGGGCAAGCTGATCGCCAGTTCGGAACACAACCCGGGCACCCTCCCGCCGCAGCCGTCCGCGGTCATCGATCCGTTGGCGGTCGACACCCGGCTGGGCGTCAAATCCACGCCGGACCGCATCGACCCCGACGCGGTCGGCCCGTACAACCTCCCCGCCGAAGAACGCGAGGAGCTCCGGGAAATCGCCGAAAAGGTCTTGTCCTGCACTCAGCGCAGAACCGGTTTGGGCAGCATGGAAATCTCCCCGAGCGGCCACCCGCGGGTGATCGCCCCCGCCGGAACCGCGCAGTGCGGCACCGCCCTCCTGGAACGCCCCACCGAGACCGAACGAGCGGCTCTGGCCAAGCTGTCCGGCCTGATCGACGCCTGCCTCGGCCGCAACGACAGCACCGTCCCCGTCGCCAAACTCGCGCTGTCCTGGACTTTCGACGGTCCGGTCGTGCAAGCCACCGACCAGACCATCACCACCTGCGTCACCTCGGCCCGCAAAGAACAGCTGACCCCGTACGTCGCCCCCGCGGCCTGGCTCTACATCACCGAAAAGGGCACCGACCAGGCCCCGACCGGCTTCACCCTCTCCGCGGAAAACCGCACGAAACTCATCGCCGTCACCGCCGCGATCCTGCTGCTGACCGTCATCGTCACCGCACTGGCGTCGATCCGCCTGATCCGCCCGCTCCGCGCGTTGACCGGCGCGGCCCAACGCCTGAAAGCAGGCGAGACGGGCGCGCGGGTCCGCGTCAAAGGCAAGGACGAGATCGCCCGCCTGGCCACCGCGTTCAACGAGATGGCGCGGGCGAGGGAAGAGCTGGAGAACGCGCGCAAGGCAATGGTCAGCGACGTCGCGCACGAACTGCGCACCCCGCTGTCCACCATCCGAGGCTGGCTCGAAGCGGCGCAGGACGGCATCAGCCAGCTCGACGACGACCTGGTCGCCTCCCTGCTCGAAGAAGCCGTTCATCTGCAACACATCGTGGACGACCTGCAAGACCTCGCCCTGGCCGACGCCGGCGCGCTCCGCGTCCACCCCGAGCCCGTCGACGCCAACACCCTGCTGACCCATTTGGCCGCCGCGCACGCCCCGCGCGCCGAAGCCGCCGGCGTCAGTCTTTCCGTTCCGCCCATGGAGAACCCGGCCATCACCGCGGACCCGGTGCGTCTGCGCCAAGCCCTGGACAACCTGGTTTCCAACGCGATCCGCCACACTCCGCCCGGCGGCTCGGTCACCGTCACCGCGAGCCGCCGCGACAACGAAGCGAGCTTCGAAGTGGCCGACACCGGAACCGGCATCGCGCCCGAAGACCTGCCCCGAGTTTTCGACCGGTTCTGGCGAGCGGACCCCTCGCGAAGCAGAGTCTCCGGCGGCAGCGGGCTGGGGCTGGCAATCGTCCGCAAACTGGCCGAAGCCCACGGCGGCGCAGTCACCGCCGCCAGCACCCCCGGCAAGGGCACCACCTTCACCCTGCGCTTTCCCGCGCAGTAGGCGATTTCCGCGAGTAGCGCCTGCTGGCGCGCATCGGCAATGCTGTGGACGTGGAGTACGTGTCCCAAGCGCCGCGACCGCCGCTGGACGGGCTGATCGACGACCTCTACTACCTGGAGGGCGCGCCGCCGTACGCCCGGCTGACCTTGCCGCCAGCGCCGTCCGCGCTGCTGATCGTCAACCTCGGCGCACCGTTCCGCATCCGCGGGGGCACCGATCTCGAGACGGCCGAGTACGCCGACGGCTGCGTGATCACCATGCCGACCCGCGCGTACGAATTCGGCTATCCGCCCCGGACCCGGTCCGTCGGCGTGCACTTCAAAGCGTGGGGCCTGGCACCGTTCCTGCCGATGCCCGCCGCCGAATTGTGCGACCGGCCAGTGACGATCGAGCAGGTCTGGGGCCGCTCCGCCGTCGCCACCCTGCGAGACCGCCTCGCCACGGCCAACGACCCGCACCAGATGCTGGGGCTGCTGGAAAACGAGCTGCGGCAACGGCTCCACGAGACATCCGGCCTTGGCCTGGTCTGCCACACCAGCAGCATCATCGCGGCGACCAGCGGGTCAGTCGCGATCGGCGACCTGAGCGAGACGGCCGGGGTCAGCAGCACGCACCTGGCCCAACGGTTCAAGGCACTCATCGGCGTCACCCCGAAGCGGCTTGCCCGCGCCCACCGCTTCACCGCCACCGTGTTCGCGATCGACCCGGCCGGACCGGTCGACTGGGGCGATCTGGCCGGTCGCGCGGGCTATTTCGACCAGGCCCACTTCGGTCACGAGTTCCGGGAGTTCACCGGTCTCACGCCCACCAGGTACCTCGAAGTCCGACGGCGGTTCTTGCGCGAACACCCCGGCCACACGCTGGACAGCTGGCCGCTGCCGACCGATTGATTTCTTACAAGAGCGACCGCGCGCGACCCGCTAATTTGAGGTCACCCGAAACAGAGGAGAACCCCGTGGGCAAGGTCGTCCTGTACAGCTCGGTGTCGGCGGACGGCTTCATCGCCGACGAAAACGACCAGCCCGGCCCGCTGTTCGACTGGCTGACCAGCGGCGATGTCCCGTTGGACGAGAGCGGCGTGCTGAAGGTGGCGCAAGCGTCGTACGACTACACCCGTGCGTATTGGGACCAGATCGGAGTGACCGTCGCGGGCCGCCACGTCTTCGACCTGACCGACGGCTGGGACGGAACGCCCCCGAGCGGGATCGACCACGTGGTCGTCGTGACGCACCGTCCGGCCCCCGAAGGCTGGAACCCCGACGCGCCCTTCCATTTCGTCGACGGGGTCAAAGAAGCCGTGGCGAAGGCACAGGAGCTAGCCGGGGACCGCGTCGTCGAGGTGGCCGCGGGCGACGTCGGCGGCCAGGTGTTCGCCGCGGGTCTGGTGGACGAGGTGCGCATGGACGTCGTCCCGGTCGTCTTCGGAGCGGGCAAACGCTACTTCGGCTCGGTCCGCGCACCGCACCTGTTGGAGGACCCCGACGTGATCCAGGGCGACCGGGTGCTGCACCTGCGTTATCAGGTCCGTCGCTGACCGAGCGCGCGGAGAGGCCGGTCCGGCCCCTCCGCGCGCCGGGAACAACTCAGGCGGAGATTCCCAGATCCCGGATCAGCTTCGCCACGTGCCCGGTGGCCCGCACGTTGTAGGCGGCCTTGGCGATCTTCCCCTCCGCGTCCACGATGAACGTCGAGCGAATCACGCCCTGCACGATCCTCCCGTAGTTCTTCTTCTCCCCGAACGCGCCCCATTCGGCCAGCACCGTCTTGTCCACATCGGACAGAAGCGGGAACGTCAGCTTCTCCGCCTCGACGAACTTGGCCAGCTTCTCCGGCTTGTCCGGGGAAATCCCCAGCACCTGATACCCCGCGTCGTTCAGCTCCGCGAGATTGTCCCGGAAATCGCAGGCCTGTTTGGTGCACCCGGGCGTCCCCGCGGCCGGGTAGAAGTACACGACCACGGCCTGGCCGCGGAAGTCGCTGAGCGAGACGTTCTTGCCGGTGCTGTCCGGCAGGGTGAATCCGGGCGCTTCGTCGCCCACGGCAAGTCGCTGGTCGGTCATGGGGACGAGCGTAATTCAGGCGTCTCCGCAATACGTGACGACGGCGGGCTCGCCCGTGCTCGGCCGCACCTGCACGGCTATCCGGGCACTGTCCTCGGGCACCGCGAAAGCGAGCGTGACCTGCGTGGATCGGCCCGGCAGGAGGTCCTTGCCCGCGTCCGAAACGCCGCCGAGACCCTGCGTGGCGTCCACGACCTGCTTCGCCGGCTTCCCGGCGACCGTCGCCGTCACCGAGAGCGCGGACACCCGGTACGGGTCGGTGCCGTTGTTGGTGACCTGGATGTAGAACGCCGCCGCGCGCGGACTGCGGGGATACGCGGCCGGGCTCGGCTGGAAGGACTGCGGCGCGGACAGCGAGACCGTGATCCCGCTGGCGAAGCGGTGGTTGGCGCCGAACTGCAGGTCGCCGGAGGCTTGCGCGGCCGCGGGCTGCGCCGCCGGGTTGCCGGCGCCCATCGCGGCGGAGCCTTCCCGAGCGTTGACGCCGCCGCAGGCTGCCACGGAGAACAGCAGGCAGGCGGTCATCAGCAGTTTCGGGGTGCGCGGGGGCGCCATCGCGGGGGTACTCCAGTCGGGGTGGGGCGGTGTGCCGTTCGGCGTAGTTGCCGGGCGGCCCGCTCCACTCTGGCGGCACTTCTGCCGTCACGGTGCGGAAGACGCGGACCTGGTGTACAGCCGTGGCCGATCCGTGATCGAAAGAGCACACCGGGTGACAGTCGTCACCCCGATGTCAACGGCCGCTGGTCGGGATTCAGACCGCGAACGCGAACAACAGGATGAACACGGCGACCCCGGCGCCCCAGGCGACCATGAGCCAGCCGAAGTCGCGCACCGGGTCGACCGCGCGGCTCTCCTCGCCGGGGATGTACACGCCGCGGTTTTCGAACCAGTCCGCGCATTTGCGCAGGATCCGCAGCGGATTGCGTTCCGGCACGGCCCACACCTCCCCGATGTCCGGGCCCAGCCTACGGGTTCGCGGGGGTTTCGCGGCCGTCGAGCCCGGCGATGCGCACGGCGAGTCCGACGAACGAGCGGACCAGCGGCGGCGTCGAGTCCTCGCGCCAGGCGACCACGAGCCGGCTCGGCGGATACCCGGCGAGGGGGACGGTCGCGACGCCCTCGGGGAGCGAGTGCGCGAGCGGGGCGAGCCCGACGGTTCCGTTCCACAGCACGGCTTGCAGGCATTCGTGGACCGTCCGCACGACCGGGCCGCCCGCGCCGCCGCCGCTCCAGAACGCCTGCCACTGCGGGTCGGTGCCGTCCGGGAACCGGAACCACGCGCGGTCGGCGAGGTCCTCCCGGCGCACCTCGGCGCGTCCGGCCAGCGGATCGTCCGCGCGCAGGACGACGCCCATCGGGTCGGAGCGCAGCACGCGCGTGCGGATTCCGGTGGTGTCGAACGGAATCCGGGTGAGCGCGACGTCCACGAGCCCGGCGCGCAGGCCGGTCGTGGGATCGGTGAGGTCGGCCTCGCGGACGCTGATCCGCACCCCCGGATGTCGTTGGCGGAACTCGCTCGCGAGCCGGATCCCGACCTGTTCCGAGCTGTCGGCGAGGGTGCCGAGCGTGAGCGTTCCGGGCCCGGCCGCCGCGGCGACCCTCGCGCGGGCCTGTTCCGCACCCGCCAGCAAGGTGCGGGCCTCGTCGTACAGCGTGGTTCCGGCGGCGGTGAGCGTGACTCCAGATGGCGAACGCTCCAGCAAAACCGCGCCGAGGTCGGTCTCGAGCTGTTTGATCGCGCGGCTCAGCGGCGGCTGGGTCATGTGCAGCCGCGCCGCCGCCCGGCCGAAGTGGCGCTCCTCGGCGACCGCGACGAAGTACCGGAGCGAACGGAGATCCACAACCAGCGACGATACCCGTGCGGTATCGGGAAAAGCGGATCGGTCTTGGACGCCGCGCGGGCGCGCCGCTGGACTGGAATCGTCACTGATCCCGCTTCCGAGGAGCCCCGGCGATGGCCGACTATCCGTATCCCGATCCCGTCGTGCGGACCGCGCAGGCGCGCGAACTCGCCCGCGACCTCGTCGTGGTCCCGAACCAGGGCGTGCAGCTGGTGCCGAACGTCGGCGTCGTCGGCGGGACGCATTCCGTGCTCGTCGTCGAGACCGGCATGGGGCCGCGCAACGCGGAAACCGTGCTGAACTTCGCGATCGAGTACGCGCGCGGCCGCCGGATTTACTTGACCACCACGCATTTCCACCCCGAGCACGCGTTCGGCGCGCAGTCCTTCGCGGGTGCCGCGACCTACCTGGTCAACCGCGCGCAGGCGGCCGACCTCGCCGCGAAAGGCCCCGGCTACCTGCAGATGTTCCGCGGTCTGGGGGAGCCGGTCGCGCGTCAGCTGGAGGGCGTCGAACTGCCTGCTCCGGACGTCGTCTACGACTCGGCGCACGACCTCGACCTCGGCGGGCGCGTCGTGCGGCTACGGGCGACCGGCCGCGCGCACAGCAAGGGCGACCAGGTCGTCACCGTCCCGGACGCGGGCGTTCTGTTCACCGGCGACCTCGCCGAAACCGGCCAGTTCGCGATCTTCCCGTGGTTTCCGCCGCACGACACCGACGTGTCCGGGATCCGCTGGATCGAAGTCCTGCGGAAGCTTTCGGCGCAGCGACCGGAAATCGTCGTGCCCGGCCACGGCGAAATCAGCGGTCCGGAACTGCTCGACGACCTCCGCGCCTACCTCGAACTGCTGCGCGACGAGACCTGGCGGCGCCGCGATTCCGCGATGGACGAGGCGACCGTGACTGCGGAGGTGCGGGACGAGCTGATCAAACGGCATCCGGAATGGGAAGGCCGCGAGTGGATCGACCCGGCGGTGGCCTGCCTGTGCGCGGAGCACGTCAGGCACGCTTGAGCAGCGGCGCGAGCGTCGTGACGATGGCCTGCCGGGTCGCTTCGGCGCGCTGCTCGGGGCTCAGCTCGTCGGAGCGGTCGAGCATGGCCTGCGCCGCTCCGCGCACCGCGCCGGCGAACGCACCGGTCAACGTGCGCGCGGTGAGGTCGTCGAGGTCTTCGGGGAAGGCTTCGGCGAGGATTTCGGCGATCCGGCGCTCGGCGTTGAACTGGATTTGCAACGCCCGGCCCTGGATCGCGGGCACGGTCTGGAGCAGCCGCATTCGCAACGGCGTCAGCTTGCCGATGATGTCGTCGCTGACTTCGCTGCCGTCGACGAGGACGCGGACCAGCAGGTCGATCGGCCGGTCGTCCGGGGCGCGGTTCGCGAGTGCCGCGAGCAACGCCTCGACTCGGCTTTCGGCGTCCGGGAACAGCAGTTCTTCCTTGCTGGCGAAGTAGCTGAAGAACGTGCGCGTGCCGATCTCGGCGGCTGCGGCGATGTCCGCGATCGTCGTCTCGTCGTAGCCGTTGCGCTCGAAAAGGTCCGTGGCCGCGTCGATCAGGGCTTGGCGGGTGCGGGCGCGCTTGCGTTCACGGAGCGACATGCCGCGAGTATACGGCAGCGAGTGCAAATCGGCACTCATTGCAAATTTGCATTGAGTGCGGTTATGTTCGAGGTATGACTCGTGACGTCCTCGTGTGCGGTGCCGGCATCGCTGGTTCGACTCTCGCGTTCTGGTTGGCGCGCAACGGTTTCCGGCCGACCGTCGTGGAACGGGCGGCTGGCCGGCGCAGCAGCGGCAATCCGGTGGACGTGCGCGCTGGCGCGATGGAGGTGGCCGATGCGATGGGCGTCGTGCCGCGGTTGCGCGA
Source organism: Amycolatopsis sp. AA4 (assembly GCF_002796545.1). Taxonomy (GTDB): domain Bacteria; phylum Actinomycetota; class Actinomycetes; order Mycobacteriales; family Pseudonocardiaceae; genus Amycolatopsis. The sequence goes on along the minus strand of NZ_CP024894.1, from coordinate 6,725,666 downwards.
GGTCGCGACGCACGCTCAGCGGCTGCGCGTGCTCAACGCGCGCGGGCGTTCGGTCACCACGGTGCGGATGGCGGTGAGCAAGGAGATCGAGGTCCCGCGCGCGGATCTGGCTTCCGTGCTTTACGAAGCCGCGCGCGATGACGCGGAGATTCTCTTCGGCGACACCATCACCGCACTGCAGCAGGACGAGGGCGGGGTCGACGTCACCTTCGAGCACGCTGCGCCGCGACGGTTCGACCTGGTGCTCGGAGCGGACGGCGTGCACTCGACGGTGCGGCGGCTCGTGTTCGGCCCGGAGCGGGAGTTCGTCCGGCACGCCGGGCTGTATGTCGGGACGGTGTCGCTCGGCGAGCCGTCTGACTATCCGGAGGACATCGTCCTGCTCAACGCTCCGGGCCGCCTCGTCGCGATCCATCCGGTGCGGGGGAATTCCGGGGTCGCGTTCATCTTCCGCGCGCCGAATCCCGGGCAGGGCAAGGAAATCGTGTCCGCCGCCTACCGCGGTCTCGGCTGGCGGGTCCCGGAGTTGCTGGCCCGCTTCGACGCGGCGGACGACGTGTTCTTCGACGCGGTCGCCGTGGTCGATCCGCCTCGCTGGTCGCACGGCCGGGTCGCGCTGGTCGGCGATGCCGCGTCGTGCGTCTCGCTGCTCGGCGACGGTTCGAGTCTCGCGATCGTCGGGGCGCACACCCTGGCCGCGGCGCTCGCCGAAGGCACCCCCGCGGAGGCGTTCGCGCGCTACGAGGCGACCCATCGAGCGCGGGTGAAACCCAAGCAGCGCGGGGTCCGGACGGCGGCATCGATGCTGGTCCCGCGCACGAAACGAGGCCTGGCGGTCCGCAACCTCGCCGCCCGCCTGCTGCCCGGCTGAGCCGGGCCGAAAAGAATTCCTTGACACGAATATTCTACCTGGTGAATACTTCAGTGCATGGACGGGATCGCCTCAGCACTCGCAGACACCACCAGGTGGCAGCTGGTCGAACTGCTCGCGGAACGGCCGCGGTCGGTCGGCGAACTGGCTGAGCTGACCGGGCTGCGCCAGCCGCAGACGACCAAGCACCTGCAGACGCTCGCCCGCGCCGGACTGGTCACCATGGCCCCGCTCGGGCAACGGCGGGTCTACGCGGCCGAAGCGGCTCCGCTGCGCGAATTCGCGGATCAGCTGCACAAACTGGCCGCGACGATCGAGGCGCACGCGGGGGAGCGCGACGTGCTCGACCGCTACCGCGCGGCGATCGAAGCCGACACCGCGGCCGCGGACCGGGATCGCTGGGCCGACGGCCGCGCGTTCTCCTTCGAGCGCGAGCTGCCGGTGCCGCCGGAAACGGTGTGGCGGTACTGGACGGACGCCGGGCTGCTCGCGTCATGGTGGGTCCCGCCGTCCCTGACTGTCACCGAGTGTGTTCTCGAACCGGAGCCGGGCGGGCGCGTCGTTCTCGTCTACCGCGACGCCGAGGGCACGTACCGCTCGGAAGGGCAGGTCCGGGCCGTTCGCGAAACCGAGCGGCTCGGGTTCGACCTGTCGGTGCTGGACGCGGCCGGAGCCGTCGCGTTCAGCGGCCACTACGACCTCGCCCTCGCCGCCGCGGCGAACGGCGGCACCCGGCTGCGGCTGGGTCTGGAGATCAGCGCGACGACCGTCGAGGCCGTGTCCGCCATCACCGGAATCGAAACCGGCTGGGGACAGGTCCTCGACCACCTCACCGAAGTCCTCACCCGAAAGGAAACCCAGTCATGACCGAGCGTCGTGTCACCGCCAACCTCGCCCTGACCCTCGACGGCCGCTACCACGGTCCGGAAGGCCCCGGCGACATGAGCGCGATCATGCCCTACGTGACCACCGAAACCGCCCGCAACCAGATGACCCGCATCTGGGAGAACGCGACGACCGCGCTGCTCGGCCGCCGCAACGCGGAAGGCTTCCTCGGTTTCTGGCCGAGCGTCGCCACCGACGAGAACGCCGACCCGCGCGACCGCGGTTACGCGAAATGGTTGGTGGACACGGAAAAGGTGGTCCTGTCGAGCACGCTCACCGAAGCGCCGTGGGAACGCGCGCGGGTCGTGAACGCGCCCGCCGCCGAGGTCGCCAACTCGCTCAAGGCCGACGGCGAGGGCGACATCCTGGTCAACAGCAGCGTCAGCGTGATCAAGGCGCTGCTGGCCGAGGACCTGATCGACCGTCTGTACTTGATCATCTGCCCGCAAATCGCCGGCGGCGGACCGCGGTTGTTCGACGACGGCCTGCCGGGTACCAAGTGGACAGTCGCGCACCAGGAGACCGGCGATCTCGGCGAACTGGCCCTGGTTTACGACCGCGTGCGCTGAGCGGCTTGACCTTCACGCATACGGCAATGTTTAGCGTCGGAAGACATGAGTGAAGAACAGTTTTCCGGCAAGGCAGTGATCGTCACCGGCGGCGGAACGGGCATCGGACAGGTCACCGCGCACGAGTTCGCCCGGCAAGGCGCGAACGTCCTCGTGGTAGGCCGCACCGCCGAGCGGCTCGCCGAAACCGCGGCGGGCTTCCCACGGATCCGTCCGTTCGCCGCCGACCTCACTTCGCCCGGTGCGGCGGAGCAAATCGTCGCCGCGGCGGTCGCCGAATTCGGCCGGATCGACGTGCTGGTGAACAACGCCGGCATCGTCGATCCGGCCGCGCTGGGCGAGATCAAACCCGGCGCGTTCGACACCGTGGTCGCGACGAACCTGCTCGCGCCGGTTTATCTTGTCCAGGCCGCGATGCCGCACCTGAGCGAAACCAAGGGCGCGGTGGTCAACGTGACGACCGCGATCGGCCAACGCGGCTGGCCGATGCCGGGCCGCGAGTTCTACGCCGCGACGAAAGCCGCGCTGGACTCGCTGACCCGAAGCTGGGCAGTGCAACTCGCCCCGCGAGGCATCCGAGTCACCGCCGTCGCCCCCGGTCCGGTCGCCACCGAGATCTACGCCCGCGAAGGCCTGACCGCCGACCAGGCCAAGGCGCAGCACGAAGCCCTGCAGGAAATGGTGCCCCTGCGTCGGCTGGCGCGCCCGGAAGAAGTCGCGCACTGGATCGTCCAGCTGGCGAGCCCCGGAGCGGAGTACCTCACCGGCGTGGTGCTGCCCGTCGACGGCGGCGCAGTGATCGCGTAGCGGCGTACGCTCGGGTCGGTGCGGATCGGAGAATTGGCGAAGGCCACCGGCGTAACGACCAGGGCGCTGAGGTTCTACGAGGAGCAGGGCCTGCTGACCGCGGCCCGCTCCCACAACGGTTACCGGCACTACGACGAGTCCGCGATCGAGCGGGTGGCGAACATCCGCTACCTGCTCGATTCGGGACTGACGATGGAAGACATCCGGCCATTGGGCTCCTGCCTGCAGGGCGATTTGCCGTCCCGGCGCTTGTCGTCGAGCGCGGTGGCGTTGGTGGATCGGCGGTTGGCAGTGCTGGACGAACGGATCGCGGCGCTTACTCGGGCACGGGAGAGACTGTCGTCGCGAGCAACTGCTGCGCGGGGCGAGGTTGGTTGCGATTGATGCGCTAGTAATGGCAGGGGAGCGCAACACACGCGGCTGTTCCGGCGGCTAGCGGAGGTACGGCTGGCAAGTTCGCCCATTATCCGGCACAGTCAATGCGGTCTCTCGCGCTGGGAGACCTTAGGACCTGGGCTCGGGCGTTCCGTTAGGCCAAATGCACGGCGAACTGACCCCGATGTTGAGCCTTCCCTTGTCCGGCCCGGTGACCGTGCCTTCCAAGCTCATCAGATAGCCGTCGCGCTGGGCATTGGCGAACAGATCTCGGGGCCGGTTGTCCGATTCGAGCGACCAGCCGTTCTGCGTCCACCATTTCTTGAGCTTTTCGTAGTAGCTGTCGTTGCGCGTGCGGTCCGGGCCGTCGACCCACATGCTGACGCTCACGTGAATCTGCCCCGTCGCTTGATCATTGTCGTCAGTGCACGAAAGCTGTGGTGCGAAGTCGTCGGTCAACCGGTACCCCGGGGGGAATATGGCTGCTGCGGCTGCGTGCGCAGAAGCCAATGCGGTCTCGCGTGCTTGCGCGGCCGAAACCGTGGGTTGCATGGAGGCACCTCCGCATGAGGCCAGGGCGAATACGGCGATTGCCATGAGAGCTGCCTGAATTCGCGCAGGCGTTTTTCGGTTTGGCGGGTTCGTCAAGGTTTGTTCCCAGCGATGATGTTGCCCATCGCGCGGAGCGAGGGCGATCGGTCGACCCAGTAATTGCTGTGGGCACCCGCGACATGTCCGGGGTCGGACTCGAATGTCTGCCCGCCGAAGTAGTCGGTGGCGGGGTCCGGGCCGAGAGGGTCGAACGGTTCGGCTTGGGGCGAGTGAAGGTTGGTCAGGGCGGGAACGGGGTCGGTGAGTGCTTTGGTGGAGTAGATGTGCTGTCCGACCTGATCTTGCGGGACGGCGTCGAGGCGGAGCTGGTTGGCGTGGTCGACGCCGACTCCCGGGCTGGCGACCATGACGAGGTTGTCGGCGGGCAGGCCGAGGTCCCGGGCGGTGTGCCCTACCGCGGTGGTGCCGTAGCTGTGGCCGATGACGGTGGTGTTCACCGGTCCTTGGTGTGCTGCGCCGATTCCTTCCTGGAAAGCGCGGAGAGAGTGTTCCGCGTTGTCGGCGTAGCTGGTGCTGGCGGCGTCCGTGAGGGTTTGCGGTGCGTCGTACCCAGCCCAGGTGATGACCGAGGTCGACGGCGACCCGAGCCCCGCATGTGGGTTTTGTGCTGGGTGGCCGCGCCCTCGGCGGCTGGGCCGCTCCAGCCGATCACCGGGAGAAGTTTGCCGTAGTCGTCGCCCTCGCTGACCAGAACCTGGACCTTCGCCCGCACGGTCGAGCAAACCTCGTCCAGCACGTTCGGGTTCCAGGCGCGCACATCGGCCAGCGACACCATCAGCGCGGCCCCCGCATCGTCGGAGCGGCCGGGAACACCCCCGCGGCGGCCTGGTCGCCGCGCGCGTACCGGTCGGCCGCGGCTCCCAGATTCTCGCCGAACCGCTGGGCTTGGGAGCACCACTGCACGAACGTCGCCGACAGCGACTGCCCGCACGCACCCGCCGCCGCTGCGGCCTTCCCGCCCCGCATCGCAGCGGAGATCCGCCCGACCAGACTCGCGCAATCCGCGCCCCGCAACCCACTGGTCTTCTCACCCGCAGACCGGCCCGCTGCTCTCAACGCGGCGGGCACACTCGTGAACCCCATCGGCCTCCCCTTCCGTAACCGACCAATCACGTTACGGACGCCTGGGCTCGGAGATCAACGGCGCTACTCCCTCAAACGGGGTGCTCACCAGCGAAAACGCGAAGGTCTACCTAGCTCGGCTGAGTAGAACCACTCAGCATTGGCGAGGGAGCAGGCGGAGGCGACCGCATTATCTCCGATAAGTGAATAAGTGTCCTTATCGCCGGCACATGTGGGGCATGCGGTCTGTCCGGACCAGTTGCCAGGCTTGCTCCGCTGCATGGCAGAACCGCCAGGGGTGGGGCCGGAGAGACTCGAACTCTCACTGGCACGGACCTAAACCGTGTGCCTCTGCCAATTGGGCTACGGCCCCCAGGAACCAGGTGCGATCGTAGCGCGCGCCACGTTCGGGTTCGCTCGGCGTGGCCAGTCGCCGTCGCGCGGGGGTTGTCCTCTACCGTGGACCGCCTACAGTCCGACTGCGGCGAGGAGGGCACGTGGCTCGCGACCCCGAGACCATCGAGCGTGAGATCGAGCAGGCGAGGACCGCTTTGGCGGCTACCCTCGACCAGCTGGGCACGAAAGCCAGTCCGCAGAAACTCGCCGAGCAGGCGAAGGACGGCGTGCGCGCGAAGCTCGACAACCCGAAGGTCAAGTACCCGCTCATCGGGGCTGGCGTGCTGGTCGCCGTGCTGCTGGTGCGGAAGCTGTTCCGCTGACGGTTCGCGGCCCGCGCTGACCAGGGTTGCCGACGTACGCCTCGGTTACGCCGGGCGCGGCCTTCTCCGCGAATGCGGGTCCTCCCTGAATGGCGGATGGACAGCGCTGTTCGTTACGCCCGGTGAACTTCGTGAGAAGTGCCACTGAACCAGGGGTCACCTGTTTGGTGGTCGCTCATTCGGGTCGGTTCGGGGCAACACGTTCGCCGAATCGGGCTACCCCTTCAGGGTGACGAGGCGGGTTTACCCCGCTGTACTGGACGCTGGCAGCTGTTTGCGGGCGTGAACCGGCGGGGTGTTGAGGCGATGCCGCTCAAGGTCGCGAGGCGACCTCAAGGGCAGGCAATGCGCGTCAAAGCTGGGTACGGGCGAGGCGGTCGCGAGGACGACCCCAAGAGCAGGGACGCGCCGAAGCAGCGGCGCGGGCAGGCCCTGAGGCAGGCCGTGCGTCAAAAGCAGAGGCGCGTGCAGGCGAAACCGGCTCGCGAAGGTGGCCTCAAGGGGCGGGCGACGTGCGCCAAGGCGGGTGAAACCAACTCGTGTAAGCGCCCCAAGGTGCAGGCAGCGCGCCGAAGCAGGGTGCCCGGGCAGCGAAACCAGCCCACGAAGAAGCGGGCTGAAGCAGAACGCGGTAAGGATCAGGCGCGTGCGACCGGAGGAGTGGCCGACGCGCCCGCTGTCACACCGGGGCGGCTCGCCTCGTCGGGTTTGCGGTCCTCGACCTCTTTCGGGAGCTGCTTGCTCGGCGGCAGCGCGGGCTTGGCGGCCTTGTCCTTTTTCGCGGCCGGAGCTGCCGCAGGCGTCTCGGCCTTGCTCTCCGACGAAGCCTCCTTGGCCGCCTTCGCGCCGCCCGACGGCGGGATTTCCAGCGGTTCGATCTCCGGCAGCGTCAGGCGGGCGGCCATGTACGCGCTGGTGAACTCCAGTGCGTTGCCGTTCAGCAGGTGCACGACCGTGGGTCGCTCGTTCGGGGCGAGCTTCTCCACGAGCTGGTCCGCCCGGTCGCGGGCGGCGATGATGCCCGGCGCCTTGCCGGTCAGCTCCTTGCCGCGGCCGCTGACGGTGATCGTCCAGTCGTCGTTGTCGTGCTCGTACGTCGCCGTGATCGTTTCCACCACTGCCTCACCCCTCTCGTCATCAGCATGCGTCACAGGTCGAGACCCGGCCACCGCAAACTCATGACGCGATTCCTGCTTGCCGGCCGCTGGCGCGACACTCAGTGTGTCTTTCTACCGTGTCATCGATACCGCAAGAAAACTCTGTGTCACAAGTAACGGGACGAGATGTGCGCTGAGTGACGACCGAATGGCCTAATGCACGGCCATCTTCACGTGCACGCTAGATCGCTCGCTGTGACAACCCCGCCCAGAGCAGATCCATCGCGTACTCGGTGGCCTTCTCCGGAGTCACCTCCGGGAAGCGCTCGCACCAGATGGCCAGCCGCTCGCAGGCTCCGACGACGAACTCGGCCGACGCTTCCGCGCGCAGGGTGTCCTCGCTGTCGAAGTAGCCGCTCATCAACGCCGTGATCAAGTCAGTCTGCTGCCGGCGGGTTTCCTCGATCTCGTCCGCGGCGTGCGTGCCGATCAGCGCCATCTCGTGCCGCAGCAGCGACCAGGCCTGACGGCGCTCGCGGATGAACACGAAGAACGCCAGCAGCCCGCGCCGCAGGGCGTCCTGTGCGGACTCCGCGCCGACGATCGACTGCTCGGTAGCCTCCTGCAGCGCGGCTCGCGACTGCCGGATGCACGCCAGCAGCAGGCCCTCTTTCGAGTTGAAGTACTCGTACAGCATCGGCTTGGACACACCGACCAGCTCGGCGATCTCGTCCATCGACGCCATCGCGTAGCCGCGCTCGCCGAAGACCTGCTCGGCGACCTCGATCATCTGCCGTTCCCGCTCGGCTCGGGGCATGCGCTTGCGCTTGGCGGTGGTCATGGCGCACACTCTACCGCCAGTAACCTACTCCGAGTAAGCTGGACTTCGGGTAACAGTTAACGGGAGGACGCATGGGCAACCGCACCGAGACCGGCGTGATCGTGGTCGGCACCGGGTTCTCCGGGCTCGGCATGGCGATCCAGCTGCGCAAGGACGGCCGCGACGACTTCGTGGTGCTCGAGAAGGCGCACGACGTCGGGGGGACCTGGCGCGACAACAGCTACCCCGGTTGCGCGTGCGACATCCCGTCGCACATGTACTCCTTCTCGTTCGAGCAGAACCCCGGCTGGTCGCGCGCGTACTCGCCGCAGCCGGAGATCTACGAGTACATGCGCGGGGTCGCCGACAAGCACGACCTGCGCCGCTTCATCCGCTTCGGCCAGGAGATGACCGGCGCGCGCTGGGACGCCGAGGAGAACCGCTGGCACGTCAGCACGCGCGGCGGCGACGAGTTCGTGGCCCCGGCGCTGGTCGCGGGCGTCGGCGCGCTGCACCGGCCGATGATCCCCGACCTGCCGGGCATCGAGCGGTTCCAGGGCCGCGCGTTCCACTCCGCCGAGTGGGACCACGACTTCGACTTCGCCGGCAAGCGCGTCGCGGTGGTCGGCACCGGGGCCAGCGCGGTCCAGTTCGTGCCGAAGATCGCACCGGAGGTGGCCGAGCTGACGCTGTTCCAGCGCACGCCGCCGTGGGTGATGCCGAAGGCCGACCGCGACATGCCGGGCTGGCTGCGCGGGCTGTTCCGCGCGGTGCCGCCGGCGCAGCGGCTGTACCGGAATTTCCTTTACTGGACGCTGGAAGCGCGCGCGATCGGCTTCAACGGCCAGCCGTGGATCATGAAGATCGGGCAGCGGCTCGCGAAGAGCAACATCGACCGCGCGGTGAAGGATCCGGAGCTGCGCGCCAAGCTGACCCCGGACTACACGATGGGCTGCAAGCGGGTGCTCATCTCGAACGACTACTACCCGGCGCTGGCCCGCGACAACGTCGACGTGGTCACCGATGGCGTCGCCGAGGTGCGCGAGCACAGCATCGTCGACCAGGCGGGCGTCGAGCACGAGGTGGACGCGATCGTCTACGGCACCGGTTTCCACGTGACCGACGCGTTCGACAGCCTGGAGATCGTCGGCCGCGACGGGCGGAACCTCGCCAAGGAGTGGGCGAGCGAGGGGATGCGGACGCATCTCGGGATCACCGTCAACGGCTTCCCGAACCTGTTCTTCCTGCTCGGGCCGAACACCGGGCTGGGCCACAACTCGGTGGTCTTCATGATCGAGGCGCAGATTTCCTATATCGCGCAGGCGTTGCGGCTCGCGGGCGACCGGGCGCTGGACCCGCGCGAGGACGTGCAGGAGCGGTTCAACGCGCAGGTGCAGCGGAAACTCGAGAAGGGCATCTGGACCCAGGGCGGCTGCAAGAGCTGGTATCTCGACGCGAAGGGCGTCAACCGGACGCTGTGGCCGGGCTTCACCTGGCGGTACTGGCTCGACACCCGGACGGTGCGGCGGGAGGACTACGAACTGCTCGGGTGACGCTGGCACGAGGGGGACTTTCGCGGCGGGGGATGGAGTCGCGAAGGTCCCCCTCGTGGTCTTGTGCGGCAGTCCACAGTGGACTGGTCGGTGCGAGGGGAACCTTCGCGGCAGGGGAGGAGTCGCGAAAGTTCCCCTCGCAGTACGCGGGCAGCGTTCAGCGCGGAGCGGGCACTCCACAGTGGACGCCGCGAGGGCGGCGTTGTCGTCGAGCGGAAGAGAAACCTCGGCGGACGAGCGGCCGCGCGGAGGCGAAGCAGAACGAGGGGGACGTTCGCGGCAGGGGAGGAGTCGCGAAGGTCCCCCTCGTGGTCTGCGGTCAGGCCGGAGCGAGCTTGCGCAGGTGCGAAACCAGCTCAGCCGTGGGAAGTCCGCACAGCTCGGCCATCCGCTCCAGCGCGGCGAAGTCGAACGACACCTCGTCGGCCGAGGCGCTCGCCGAAGCGGGCTGGCCCGAGGCCGCGGGCGCGGAAGAGGTTGGCGTGCCGGAAGATCCGGATGCGGAAGCGGCGGCTGGCGCGGCCGGCATCGCGACTCCGTTCTGCCGCAACCGTCCTTCGGCCCAGCGCCGCAGCGGAGTCAGCTCCGGACCGGCCTCCGCGACGACCCGGCGCAGGTCCACGCGGACCCGTCCCGGTTCCTCGGTGAACACCCGGCTGTGCACCTTCGCCAGCAAATCCTGCGGAAGCTCGTCCATCGCCACGCACAGTTCGACCAGGCGCACCACGGAACACTGCCGCGTGCCCAGTTCGTACGTCGCCAGCGTCTGCAGCGAGATCTCGCTCTGCAGATGCGCGTTCAGCTCTTTGCGCGTCCATCCCCGGCCACGCCTGAGCTTGCGCAGCTCGTCTCCCAGTACCCGCTGGTAGTGCTCAGCGTCGATCACGGCCCCTGCCCCTCAACCAACTTCGCGGACGCGGGCTTGCGTCCCGGTGGTGAAAGTGCCGAAGCGGCCGCTCATTACGCGGGTTTCGGAAAAATTTTCCGCTTGCCCCGAATGGAGCAACGCGTTAGTTGACGCACGGCACCCCGTCGGCGGTGATCGGCTGGTCGTCGCTGCCCGGACCGGTGGGCGTGGACGGGGGAGCGGACTGCTGCTGCGCCGGAGGAGCTTGCGCCGCACCGGTTCCGCTCGAAGCGCCGGCGGAGGGTTGGTAGTCCGAACCGAGGAACACCTTCACGTGGCCCTTGGGCACGCTCTTGTCTTCCTGCACCGTCGCCTTGGTGCCGAGCGCGTCCGCGACCGCCTGCCCGGCCGCCTCGCCGCCGCTGGGGACCCAAATCACAGTCGTCTTACGCGAGGACGCGTTGTCCGTGTCGCCCGCAGTGAAGCCCTTGTCCGCCAGCTGCTTGGACACGGTCGCCGCGAGACCGGTGCGATCCGAGGCGTTGCGCACGTCGACCGTGGTGTCCTTGTGCGACTCGTCGGGCTTCGGCGCCTTTTGCTGCGCCGGGGCGCCGTCGGCCCCGGCCTGCGGACCCGCGAGGCCCTGCACGAACGCCTTCACCTTCGCCGGGTCGACCTTCACCGCGACGCCGTCGTTCGGCGTGCGGTACTCGACGTTGTCGACCGGGATGGTGCGGAACTCGAGCTGGCCGCCGGTGAGGCCCTTCATCTGCTGGGCGAAGCTGAAGATGTCCCAGTTCTGGTTCAGCACCACGGACTTCTTGATGGCGTCGACCAGCGCGTTGAGCTTGGACGGGTCGGTCAGCGTTCCCGCGGACAGGATCTTGCGCGCCATGCCCGCCATGAACACCTGCTGGCGCACGACCCGGTCGAGGTCGCCGCGCGGGAGCCCGTGCCGCTGCCGGACGAACTCGAGCGCCTCGACCCCGGAGATGGTGTGCTGGCCCTTGGTGAAGTTCGCGCCGGAGTACTCGTCGTTGACGTTGTCCTTCAGGCAGACGTCCACGCCGCCGACGGCCTTCGTGATGTCGCTGAAGCCGAGCAGGTTGATCGCCGCGTAGTTGTCGATCGTGGACCCGGTCAGCTGCTGGATCGTCGCGATCAGCAGCTTCGCGCCGGCCTGGTTGGCCTTGACGTCGAGTTCCTTAGGATCGGTGACGCCCTGGGCCTGCAGGTCTTTGCGGGCCTGCAGCATCGCCCTGGCGTACGCCGAGTTGATCTTGTGCTTGCCGTAGCCGGGGATGTCCACGTACGAATCGCGCGGCAGCGACAGCGCGACGGCCTTGCTGCCGTCGTTCGGGATGTGGACCAGGATCAGCGTGTCGGTGTTCAGCTCGCCGTCCGATTCGCCCGCGCGCAGCTGGGCGAGCAGTTCCGGGGACAGCGGGTTGCCCTGGGCGTCGGTGCGGCTGTCGAGGCCGACCAGGAGGATGTCGCGGGCGCCGTCGGCGGGCTTCTCGCCGCCCGCGCCCTCGCCGATCACGTCGGAGTAGCTCAGGCCGTTGACCAGGCCCTGCAGCGACGCCCATGCGTACCCGGTGAGCCCCATGACCAGCAGCGACACCACGGTGAGAGCGATTTTCGCGCCGCGCAGGCCGCCTCGGCGGGACCGTCCGGACGGACGGCGCGGGGGCGGTCCGGGACGCCGGGACGGACCAGTGGCCTGCGGTTCGCGTCGCGAGCGGGGCGGTGGCCCGGGCCGCCGCGCCGGTCCCCGGCCGGGCTGGTCCTGCCACGAGCGGGCGGGGCGGCGATCGCCTTGCCCGTTCCGAGGCGGGTAGTCCACGGGGCCGGCTCCTTCTCGTCGTTCTGGTCTCCGCTACTGGAGACGCATGGTGCCGGGCGGGGGTTGCGGCGGTTTCGCACCTCCCCCGGGCGGTGTGGTGTGCACCACCTATGGTCCGGTATCCGAAGCAGTTTCGCCCGGTTGGCGGTACGCGTGTCGCGGGTCAGGACGCGGCGGCGGCCGCTCGCCTGGCCGGAACCATGCACGAACCCGCTCCGACCAGCGCGAACACCGCGGTGAGAAGGTGCAGGACGACGACCGCCGAACCGTGCGTCTCGCCGCCGGCGGCCGCCACGAGCGACGGCACGCAGGTCAGCGCGGCGGCGAACCACGTCGCGGCCGAGGTCGCCGCCGCGCCGGTCCGGACGGCGTGCAGCAGCAGGACGCCGAGGAGCAGGTGCACGAGGCTCTGGACCGGGTCCAGCCGCAAGCCGAGCACGTCGGCGTCGGCGGCCACGGCGCCGAACCGGGCCAGCGCGAGACCGAAGACGCCGAGCGTCGCGTAGCCGATGCCCAGCGTGGCGGCCGCGCGAGTGAGCAGCACCGAACGGCGGCCGGTCGGGTGGTACGGACGCGGGGCGACCGGCGCTTCGGCGCTGGTCTTGCCGGGTTTGGCCGGGTGCCGTTCGAACCACCAGAAGACCAGCGCGGCGGGCACGAGAAGCAGCGCCACCGCGGCGAGCATGCGCGGCTGGAGGAGCCAGCTCAGGCCGTTCGCGATCGGTCCGGGCAGGTAGACCACGGCGACGAGCAGCAGCATCGCGGCGAGGAACGCCAGGTACAGGCTCATCGGGGCGCGCAGCATGAGCCCTGCGGTGCGGACTACCCGGTCGCGGGCGGCCCAGCGCCGCAGCGGCGCCGCGAGGAGCCCGACGAGGCCGAGCTGCGACACACCCAGCAGCAGGACCGTCCACGGCCTCGCGGACAACGCGGCAGGCGCGCCTGGGTTGCCCAGCAGTACCGGCGAAGCGTCGAAGGCGAACACTGCGACCGCGAGGGCCGCGACGCCGCTTACGGCCGCGACAGCGAGCACCGGACGGCGAGGGCGGACGCCGTCCGCGTACGCGAACGCCACCTGCTGCGCGAGGAGAGCCAAGGCGAGCGTCGCGGCGTAGCGCGGCCAGGACACGTCCGTCCAGCTCGCGGCGAGTTCACCGGCCACGACGACAGCGGTCAGCGCCGCGACCGACCACAGCCGCGTGCGGCGGTAGAGCGCGAGCAGCATCGGCGCGCCGATGACGGTCAGCAGGTAGACGCCCAGCAACCACAGCGGGTGCAGGGCGATCCGCATGACGGTGGCGTTGGTCCCGGCCGGGATGCCGAGAAGTTCCAGCGCCAGCGGCACGATCAGAGCGACCACGGCGAAGATCAACGCCGGGCGCAGCAGCGGGCTGGACCGTTCGGCGAGGTAATGCCGGTAGCCGCGATCGCGTTCGGCCCGCCAGCCCGCCGCGTTGGCGAGCCCGCCCGAGAAGAAGAGCAGCGGCGTGAGCTGCGCGAGCCAGGTCAGCGGCCACCAAGTGGCTTCCGGCGCGCCTGCCCAGTCGGCCAGCGCGGTCGCCGATTCGCCGATCATCAGCAGCACCGCCCCGGAGATGCCGAGCACCGCCCACGGCCGGGGGACGCCGCGCGGCAGCCGCGGACGCGGGGTCGTGCGGCGGGCGGTGTGCCAGCCGCGCAGGCGCATCACGAGCAGGCAGCCGATCACCAGGACGCCGGCGACCATCGGGCCGATCGGGTCGCCGACCGGCGGGCCCCAGCGCTGGTGCCACGAGTTGAGCACCAGCCCGCCGGTGAACACCGACGCGACCAGCTGGCAGGTGCGCTCGGAGTTCATCGGGTTCAGCTCGCAGGTGCGGTGCATGTCCTGCTCGAGCCGGTCGTCGAGCGCGGCCCGGGCGGACTGGTCGAGCGGGTGGCCCTTGTCGTTGGCGTAGCGGAGCAGGTCGTAGCCGAGGTCGTGCGCCTTGCACGGGACCGAGAAGTCCCATTTCGTGTTGTCGTCGCCCCACGGGGCCGAGCAGCCGCCGTCGAGGTGCGCCGCGCGGACGGTGCCGTCGCGGGCGGGCAGCGCGCCGGGCTTCACGCCGGTGACCGCGGTGAAGTCCTTGGGCAGGAGCGCGAGCGCGGTGGCCTGCCCGTCGGGGTGGGTGAGCGCGTCGACCGCGTTCCGCGCCGCGAGCACGCCGCCGGTCGGCGGGCCCTGGTCGGGCGGCGACGCGGGCCGCGAGGCGATCAGGCCGAACCCGAACACCACGAGCAGGACGAGCAGCAGCCAGCCGGACGTCGACCAGGGACGGCGAACGCGAACGGCGGCCGGGGCACGGTCGTCGGTGGCTGGCATGCGCACCAGGGTGCCAGCCCGGCGCGCGCCGCGGGAGGCGGCTGTCCCCCTCACCCGGGTGGGGGGTAACCCCCGGGGCGGGCCGACGTGGGGTTGGTTGCGCTGGGCTCATCGGGGGCCACTTTGGGTGCTCCCGGGTCTGTCTCGCCGCCGCTCTTGGAGGCGCGGTGCTGCGCTGGGTCCGGTCAAAGCGCCCCAACGCCACATTGGGTGCATCTGACGCACCCAATGTGGCGTTCGGTGCGTCCAGCGCACCCAATGTGGCATTGGGGCGGTCTCGGCCGGGCGGGGACAAGGCCGGGGCGGGGCGGAGGGGCAGGCGGGCCGGAGCGGCGGGGCGGCACAGCGGCTAGGGCGAGCGGCGGGGCGGCTGGGGCGAGCGGCGGAGCGGCGGGGTGGCACAGCGGCTGGGGCGAGCGGCGAGGCGACGGGACGGCGGCCCCGCGCGGCGGGTGCAGCGGCGGGCGAGCCGTGGCGGAGTGGCGGGCGGGCCGGGGCTGGAGCGGCGGGCGGGGCAGAGCGGCCGGGCCGGGCAGCAGGGTGGGGAGAGCGGCGGGGCGGCTGGGGTGGGCGGCGGGGCGGAGTGGCGGGGCTGAACGACGGGGCGGAGTGGCGGGGCGGAGTGGGCAGAGCGGCGGGTGAGGCAGGAGCGTCACGCGGGTCCTGCGCGGCGTGCGAGACCGCCTCGCGGCGGGGTTCGCTCGCGCATGAACGGAGAGCGACGGAGCGCGGCAGCTGAGTCCGGGGAGCGGCGGTCGAGTCCGGGGTGCCGGGGCCGGATTCCCGGTCCTGCGCCATCCGGGTTCGGCAATCCCGGCGGTTCCGATCCGGCTCGAAAAACCGGCCGGTGCGGTTAGCGCCCCGGCCGACAATTAACCCGGCGGCTCAATCCGGCGGCGGAACGGGGCGCGGGCCGTCGCGGACAGTTGCTGAATCGGTTTCGCGATTAATCGCGAACAGTGCCGGTGATCGGAATTGTGGATCACTCGGACGGCAGATTCGCGTCCGCGAAGCGCACCTGGTTCCGGCCGCCTTCCTTCGCGGTGTAGACGGCCGCGTCGGCGGCTTGCAGCAACTGTTCCAGTGCCGTTCCGTTCACCCCGAGCAATGCGACCCCGATCGACGCGGTGCGGCCGGTGATCAATGCGGAACCGCCGCGTTTGTCGGTCGTCACGATGCGCTGATCGGCGATCGCGGTACGGATCCGTTCCGCGGTCACCTTCGCCGCCGTCGTGTCCACATCGGGCAGCAGGATGAGGAACTCCTCGCCGCCGAAGCGCCCGATGATGTCCTTGGGACGCGTTATCTCGTCGAGAGTTTGCGCCACCGTGCGGAGCACGTCGTCCCCCGCCGGATGGCCGTACGTGTCGTTGATCCACTTGAAGTGGTCGAGGTCGATCATCAGCAGCGCCAGGGTTTCCCCGCCGCGCGCGGCCCGCGCGAGCGCGCGTTCCGCGGACTCCGACCACCCGCGCACGTTGAAGATCCCGGTCTTCGGATCAGTGCGCGCTTCGGACTGCAGTTGGTTGATTTCCGCCAGCCGGTTGCCCAGCACCGTGATCAGCACGAGGATCACGATCGCCGGCGGGATGTTCACGAGCAGGATCGTCGCGATGGTCCCGAGGCTGATCGTCGACAGCTCCAGCAGGTTGTCGTCCTTGGTGCCCAAGACGTTGCGCAGGGTGGGCGCGGACGTGCCGCCGAGCGCGAGCAGGCCGCCGATCACGATCGCCTGCAGCGCCGCGTAGCTGAAGCCGACGAGCATCAGGATCCCGAAGACCTGCAACGAGTTCGCGGGCGAAAGCCGGGCCAGTTCGGCGGACGCGAAAGTCTGGTACAGGTGGTGCGCCAGCAGTGCCGACACCGCATGCGTGAACGAGGTGAACACGAACTTGTGCGGCGG
Organism: Amycolatopsis sp. AA4; assembly: GCF_002796545.1. Taxonomy (GTDB): domain Bacteria; phylum Actinomycetota; class Actinomycetes; order Mycobacteriales; family Pseudonocardiaceae; genus Amycolatopsis. The sequence goes on along the minus strand of NZ_CP024894.1, from coordinate 6,709,356 downwards.
TCGCCGGGAGTTGAACCACCGCTGGACGCGCAGGAGCGCGATCAGCAGCAGCGTCAGCGGGATCGGCAGCAGCAGCGCGGCCGGGAACACCCAGATGCCGGTCAGGTCGATGTGGACGGCGGTGACCCGGTTGCGCCGCCGTTCCTCCTGCCGCCGGGTGAGCTGGATGTGCACCGTCGCGCAGCCGGCGAGGATCGCGAACCGGCCCCAGTCCACGAGATCCGGGCTCGGCGACGCGATCACGCCGAAGGTCAGCAGCGCCGCCGCGATCGCGTCCCAGGCGAGCAGGAACGCGATCATCCGGCGCGGTTTGGTCCAGAGATCCCACGAGGAAACGGGGTTCGCGGCGAACACGGCACGCAGCCGTCCCGCGAAGCCCGTCGCGGCGGGCGGTTCCTCCCCGGGGCCGCGGGCCTCACCGCGCGCCGGATCGGTTCCGGGCATCGGGCCGTGCCTCCTCCGGTGTCGGATGCGGTTCCCGGAAGGTTCCCGGTTCTGCGTCGTTATCAGTTGCCGGTATCATCTCACTCACCGACTTCGAACGCTGTATTCGGTCGTAGTCTCCGAACCCGGAGACGCCTTCCGCGACAACTGCTCCATCCATGAAGTAAATTGCGGAGGAGAGTCCCCGCCGTCCCCCCGAGTGAGGTGTTTTCCCGTGCGCGACCGCGAAGCGTGAATCGAGCTGTTGTCATTTTCCGATGAATTGTCAGCGAGCGGAGGTGGACAGCTGTGCGTGACCGTGAAGCGTGAGTTCCGTGACCGATCGACAGCGGATTCGTGACAATGCGAACGGAGGTGTGTTCCGTGCGTGACCGTGAAGCGTGAAACGACTTCCCGTCCGGCGTATCCGGACCCATTCGGCCGGTGCCTCGACCCCGGCCACAGTTCCCTCCCGGATCCATCCCGCACCCCCCCCGATCAGGCCCCGGCCGCGACCGCGTGCCGCACCCGGGTCCACGAGAACGCGGTGGGGATCGCCAGCGCCACGCCGGCCAGCCCGGCCAGCGCGATGGCGGTGACGGCGGAGCCGGTCGCCTGTGCGACCACCCCGCCGAGAGCCACCCCGATGCCCTGCGCGACGCGCAGCCCCGTGCGGTAGAGACCGCCGGCTCCGCCGCGCAGTTCGTTCGGCACCCAGGTGGAGAATGTCGCGGTCACGGTGATGATGTAGGCGCCCATCGCACCGGCGAGCGCGAGCAGCACCAGCGCGACCACCAGGTTCGGCCGCAGCAGGAACAGCGCGAGCATGGCGAGCGAAGCCGTCGCCAGCACGCCGAGCAGCCGCTGCCGGACCGCGGCGGACGCGAATTTCGACAGCAGATAGGCCCCGGCGACGAAGCCGAGCGGGTCGGCGGCGAGCAACCAGCCGACCGCCGCGGACGGCGCGTTCAGCTGCTGGGCCAGCGGCGCGGCCAGCCCTTCGGGCACGACGGCCAGCCCCACGAGCCACGACAGCGCGATCAGCACGCGCAGTTTGCGCTGCCCGAACACCCAGCGCGTCGCGGAGAACCAGGTGCTGTGCTCGCCCCCGGCGGCGGGCCGGTCGCGCACCCACACCCGCACGATCACCGACGCCACCGCGAAGCTCACCGCGTCGATCGCCAGCGCCCACGACGTGCCCACGGCCGTCACCAGCACGCCGCCGCCGGCCAGGCCGAGCAGCTGCACCGTGTTGGTCGTGATCCCGCGCAGGTCCTGGCTGCGCAGGTACAGATGGTCGTCGGTGAACACCTCGCGGGTGATCGCGTTCTGCGCCGCGTTCGCCGGTGACGCGGCCAGCTGCACCGCCACGAGCAGCAGGCACAGCGCGGGCAGCGGCATCCCGGGCAGGCTCATCAGCCCGACCAGCACCGCCTGTGCCGCGGCGCTCACGCTCAGCACGGCGCGACGCGGGTAGCGGTCGGCGAGGAAGGACAGCCCGAGCCCGCCGGCGAGCGCGGGCAGGAAGGTCAGCGCGTAGACGACGGCAGCCCAGAGCGCGGAACCGGTGCGGTGGTAGACGAGGATGGACAACGCCACCTTCGCCAGCTGGTCGCCCGCGCTCGAGATGGCCTCCGCCGCCCAGAGCACGCGATATTCGACATTCCGCAGCGGTGCCGTAAGCCGAGAGGTCGCTTCGGTCGTCACGAGATGACCACTGCCCCCTCCCCGATCGAGTGAATGCGGGCGTCCCGCATTGTGCCTTCGCCTGATGCGCTCCTGGCCAGGAGTGTCACTACTCCGGCCAGGGCATGCACGTTCAGTATGCCGCCGATCACACCAGGGTGAACAGTCGGGAAGAATCCGGTGGCCGGAACGCGGAGCCGTTCGGAGTGACCTGCCGCAGGGTATCCGTGGCACTGATCAGCTTTCCTCGTTCGGCGCAGCGCGACCACCGTTCGTCGTCACCGTCCGGTACGACTGGGCCGAACGGTCCAACACTGGGAGAGACCCGGCGGAGCGGTCGTCCTCGCGCCGGGCGCACCAGCGGGGAGTGAGCGTGGACAGACTGTTGCAGGACAGGGCCGTGGTCGTGACCGGGGCCGGGCGCGGGCTCGGCGAGGCGTTCGCCGTGCACGTCGCGCGGGCGGGCGGCGCGGTGGTGGTCAACGACGTGGACGCCGACCTCGCCGAGCGCACCGCCGAGACCATCCGGGGTCACGGCGGGCGCGCGGTCGCGAACGGGCACAGCGTGGCCGATCCGGCGCAGGCGCAGGCGATCGTCGACCAGTGCGTCGCCGAGTTCGGCCGGATCGACGGCCTGGTCAACAACGCGGGGCTCAACTACGAGGCGCTGCCCTGGGAGGACGACGCGGAGCAGGCCCGCCAGCTGGTCGAGGTGAACGTGCTCGGCGTGATGTACACCGGGCTGGCCGCGATCCGGGCGATGGTCGGCGCGGGCGGCGGCGGGTCGATCGTGAACATCTCCTCCGGCGCGTCGCTCGGGCAGCGCAAGCTCGGGGTGTACTCGGCGAGCAAGGGCGCGGTGGCGTCTCTGACCTATTCGTGGGCGCTGGACCTCGAGGACTCGGGGATCCGGGTGAACGCGGTGTGCCCGGTGGCGCACACCCGGATGGTCTGGAAATCCGAACGCGCGCTGCGGGCCTGCCCGCCGGAACGCACGCCGGCGAAGATCGCGCCGCTCGTGCTGTTCCTCCTCGGCGAGGGCTCGCACGGGATCACCGGGCAGATGATCCGGTGCAACGGCCCGCAGCTGCACGTGATGGGGCAGCCGTACTTGAAGCAGCCGATCCTCGAGCGTCCGGACTGGGACACCGAGACCGTGCAGGAGGCGTTCGACGAGGTGTTCTCCGCCCACCTGGAGAACTACGGACTGGAGAAGCGCGTGCCGCCGCGGCTGCGCAAGTGGACGGAGAACTCGATCCGGGCGTCGTGACCCGGAGTCAGCGGGCCTTGGCGGCGGCTTCGCGGCAGGCGGGCAGGTCGACCGTGCGCAGGGTCGCGCCGACGGCGGCGAGGGCGGCCGAGTTCATCGACAGACTGGTCACCCCGAGTCCGGCCAGCACCGGGGCCAGTCCCGGGTCGGCGGCGGCTTCCCCGCACACGCCGACCGGTTTCCCGGCGGCGGCCCCTGCCTCGGCGACCATCCCGGCCAGGCGCAGCAATGCGGTCTGGTTCGGGTCGTTGAGCGCGGCGACCGCGCCGAGCTGCCGGTCGGCGGCGAAGACGTACTGCGTCAGGTCGTTCGTGCCCAGCGAGACGAAGTCGACCTCGGCCAGGATTTCCTTGGCGCACAACGCCGCCGCCGGCACCTCGATCATCACGCCGGCGCGGGCGATCCCGGCCGCCCGCGCCCGTTCGGCGAACCAGCGCGCCTCGGCGGCGGTCGCGATCATCGGGGCCATCACGGAAAGCTCGGCCCCGGTGTCGGCGGCGGCCCCGGCGATCGCGGTCAGCTGCCGGTCCAGCAGTTCCGGCCGGTCGAACGCGACGCGGACCCCGCGCACGCCCAGCGCCGGATTCGGTTCGTCGCCCATGTCCAGGAACGCCAGCGGTTTGTCCGAACCGGCGTCGAGCGTCCGGACGATCACCGGCTTCCCGGCAAAGGGCGCCAGCACCGCCGCGTAGGCCGCGCGCTGGGCGTCCACGGACGGTTCTTCCGCCGCCGCCAGGTAGCAGAATTCCGTGCGGAACAAGCCGATTCCCTCCGCGCCCGCGTCGGCCGCGGCGCGGGAGTCCGCGGCCGAGCCGACGTTCGCGAGCAGCTTCACCGGATGCCCGTCGGCCAGCGCGCCGACCCCGTCCCATTCCGCGCGCGGCTTCCGGCTCGCGGCGCGCACACTGCCGTCGGAGGGCGAAACCGTGCCGGCGGAACCGTCCACGGCGAGGCCCGGACTGTCCGCGGCGAGCACTCCGGAGCACGCGACCACGGCCGGAATTCCCAAGGCCCGCGCGAGAATCGCGGTGTGGCTGGTCGGTCCGCCCTCTTCGGTCACCAGCGCGAGGACCAGTTCCGGGTCGAGACCGGCGGTGTCGGCCGGGGCGAGGTCGCGCGCGACGAGCACGCTCGGCGACGTCAGGTCGGGCACGCCCGGCGGGGCCACTCCGAGCAGGTCCGCGACGATCCGGTCCCGGACGTCGGCGACGTCGCGGGCGCGTTCGGCCAGGTAGCCGCCCGCGGCTTCGAGTGCCGCCATGAACTTCGCGGCCGCGTCCCAGACCGCGCGCGGCGCGGGCAGCGACTGCTCCCGGACGAGCTGTTCGGCGGACGCGAGCAGCGCCGGATCCGCCGCCATCGCCGCGGTCGTTTCCAGCACCGATCGGGCATCACCGGACACGGAACGGGCACGATCGGACAACCGGGCAGCGACCCGGGCCGCCGCCGGACCGATCCGGCCCGCTTCCCCGGCCAGGTCCGCGGGCACCGGCTGATTCTCGGGTTTCCGCAGGTCAGTGGCTACGACGACCCGCGGGCCCTGGGCTTGGCCGGGGCTGACTCCGACTCCGGACAACGACATGGCGAGACCTCCGGGAGCAAAGGATCTTGTAACTGGGGATTGACAGTACGGTAACAACGGGCACAATCAAATGACAACGGGCAAACAGCGGAGAGGAACGGGCATGTACGCCGCCGAACGGCATCAGCTCCTCGCACAGCGGGCACGCCGAGACGGACGGGTCGACGTGGGCGACCTCGCCGCGGAACTGGGCGTCGCGCCCGAAACCATCCGCCGCGACCTGGGCGTCCTCGAACGCCAGGGTGTCGTCCGCCGGGTCTACGGCGGCGCGGTCGCGGTGGACCGGCTCGACTTCGAGCCCGAGGTCGCGCAGCGGGACCAGACCAACGCCGCGGAAAAGGACGCGATCGCCCGCGCCGCGCTCGACCAGGTCCCCGACCGCGGTTCGGTGCTGCTCGACGCGGGCACCACGACCAGCCGCCTGGCGACGCTGCTCCCGGCCGATCGCGACCTGACGGTCATCACGAACTCGATTTCGATCGCGTCGATCCTGGCCACCCGCCCGGGAATCACCCTGCAAATCCTCGGCGGCCGGGTCCGCGGGACAACGCTCGCCACGGTCGGCTCCGCGTCGCTGCACGCGCTCGACGGGCTGCTGGCCGATGTCGCTTTCCTTGGCGCGAACGGGTTTTCCGCCGAGCACGGTTGCACGACGCCGGATCTCGAAGAGGCCGGGGTGAAGTCCGCGCTCGTGGCCGCGGCTCGTCGCCGGGTTCTGCTTGCCGACCACAGCAAGTACGGGGCGGATCAGCTGAGCCGGTTCGCGCGGTTGTCGGAGATCGACGTGCTGATCACCGACGGCGGGATCGATGCGGGTGCGGTCGCGGAGCTGGAAGAGGCGGGTCCGGAAGTGGTGCTCGCATGATCGTCACCGTCACCCCCAACCCGAGCCTGGACCGGACCGCTCAGCTCAGCGAGCTTCGGCGCGGCGAGGTGCTGCGTGCTTCCCGAGTGCGGCTCGACCCCGGGGGCAAGGGCGTTAACGTCTCCCGCGCACTCGCCGCCGCCGGGTCGCCGACCGTGGCGTTGCTTCCGGCCGGAGGTTCGGTCGGCGAGCGGCTAGCCGATCTGCTCGCGCCGGAAGGCGTGCCGGTGGTCGCGGTGCCGATCGCGGGCACCACGCGCAGCAACATCACCCTGGTCGAAGCCGACGGCACGACCACCAAGATCAACGAACCCGGCCCGGAGATCTCCCCCGCCGAGCTGGCCGTGTTGCAGCAGCGCACCGTCGAACTCGCCGCCCGCGCCGAATGGGTCGTGTGCTGCGGCAGCGTGCCCGCCGGGGTGCCGGATGATTTCTACGCGCAGCTCGGCAAACTGGCCCGCGACGCCGGGGCGAAGGTCGCCGTCGACTCCTCCGGGGCGCCGCTGGCCGCCGCGCTCGCCGCCGGGCCCGACCTGATCAAGCCGAATCTCGACGAGCTGGCCGAGCTGGCCGGGCGGCCGCTGCCGCAGCTCGGCGACGTGGTCGAGGTGTGCCGCGGCCTGGTCGCCGACGGTGTCGGAGCGGTGCTGGTCAGCCTCGGCGCGCGCGGTGCCGTGCTGGTCGACCGCGCCGAGACCAGGCACGCGCTCGGCCCGCTGGTCGCCGTGCGCAGCACCGTCGGCGCCGGAGACGCCGCACTCGCCGGATTCCTCCACGCGGGAGGAACCGGCCCCCAAGCCCTGCGCGCCGCGGTCGCCTACGGCACCGCCGCGGTCGCGCAGGAGGGCAGCCGCATGCCCGCCCCGCAGGACGTGCACCCGGACCAGGTGCGCCTGCTCGCCGCCGATCCCACCCTCACCCTCAGCGGAGCCGCAGCATGACCACATCAGACCTGATCACCGCCGACCTGGTCGACCTCGAGCTCGCCGCCGCGGACAAGAACGCCGCGGTCCGCGCGCTCGCGGGACGGCTCGTGTCCGCCGGGCGGGTGACCGACCTCGAGCTGTTCCTCAAGGACGTCGCCGCCCGCGAGGAGCAGATGGCCACCGGGCTGGAGGGCGGCATCGGCATCCCGCACTGCCGCAGCGCCGCCGTCACCGCGCCGACGCTCGCCTTCGGCCGCAGCGCCGGCGGCATCGACTTCGGCGCGCCGGACGGTCCGGCGAAGCTGATCTTCCTCATCGCCGCGCCGGACGGCGCGGACTCCGCGCACCTGAAGGTGCTGGCCGCGCTGGCCCGCCGGCTCGTCCGCGCGGAGTTCAAGCAGACGCTGCTGGACGGAACCGATCCCGCCGCGGTCGCGACCTACATCCGCGAAGAGGTGTCCTGACATGAAGTTCGTCGCCATCACCGCGTGCCCCACCGGCATCGCGCACACGTACATGGCCGCCGAATCGCTGGAGCAGACCGCGAAGGCCAACGGCGACACGATCGTGGTCGAAACGCAGGGCTCGGCCGGTTCCGAACCGCTGTCCGCGGCGGACATCGCCGAGGCCGACGCGGTCATCTTCGCCGCCGACCTCGCCGTGCAGGGCCGGGAACGCTTCGCGGGCAAGCCGATCGTCGAAGCCCCGGTGAAGGCCGCGATCAACGACGCGGCCGGGCTCTTCGAACGGGCGAAAGCGGCCGCCGCGGAACCGCCCGCCGCCCCACCCGCCGCCGCCGCGGAACCGGAGCTGACCACCAAGGTCGGCGAGCACGACCGGCTCGGCTCGCGGATCCGGCAGTGGCTGATGACCGGCGTCAGCTACCTCATCCCGTTCGTCGCGGCGGGCGGCCTGCTGATCGCGGTGAGCTTCGCGCTCGGCGGGTACCAGATCGCCAACGCGCCCAAGGTCACCGAGCACTTCGACGCCGGTTCGCTCGCCGGCTGGGCCGCGCTGATGTTCCAGATCGGCAGCGTCGCGTTCCAGTTCCTGGTGCCGGTGCTCGCCGGGTTCATCGCGTTCGCGATGGCCGACCGGCCCGCCATCGCGCCCGGTTTCGTCGGCGGCGCGATCTCGGTCGCCATCGGGGCCGGCTTCCTCGGCGGCCTGGTGGCCGGGCTGTTCGCCGGCGGCGTCGTGCTGGGGCTCAAGAAGATCCGCGTGCCCAAGGCGATGCGCGGGATCATGCCGGTGGTCGTCTACCCGCTGCTCGGGACCGTGGTGGTCGGCGTGCTGATGTACGTCGTGGTCGGCAAGCCGATCGCGATCGCGACGACCGGTCTCACCCACTGGCTGAACAGCCTGAGCGGAACCAGCGCGGTGCTGCTGGGCGCGCTGCTCGGCCTGATGATGGCGTTCGACATGGGCGGTCCGGTCAACAAGGCCGCGTACGCGTTCGCCGTCGGCGGCCTGACCACCGGCAGTGCCGGTTCGCTGCAGATCATGGCCGCGGTGATGGCCGCCGGAATGGTGCCGCCGCTCGCCCTCGCGCTCGCCTCCACCGTGCGGAAGAAGCTGTTCACCGCCGCCGAGCGCGAGAACGGCCGGGCCGCGTGGCTGCTGGGCGCCTCGTTCATCACCGAGGGCGCGATCCCGTTCGCCGCGGCGGATCCGTTCCGGGTGATCCCGTCGATCATGGCCGGTTCGGCCGTCACCGGAGCGCTGTCGATGGCTTTCGGCGCGACGCTGCGCGCGCCGCACGGCGGGATCTTCGTGGTTCCGCTGATCGGGAACCCGCTGCTGTTCCTGGTCGCGCTCGTCGCCGGGACGCTGGTCGCCGCCGCTTCGGTGGTCCTGCTCAAGCAGCTGCGGTTCCGTTCCGCGGAGTCGGCCGCCGCCGTTTCCGCCCATCCGGTCAATGCCTGAGGAGGCTCTCGTGTACCAACGCCGCATCGTCGTCGCCAGCAGCGTGGGGCTGCACGCCCGTCCGGCCGGGCTGGTCGCGCAGGCCGCCGCCGCCCAGCCCGCGAAGGTCCGCATCGCCAAGGTTTCCGGAGGCGCGGCAGGCGACCCGGTCGACGCGGGCAGCGTGCTGAGCCTCATGACGCTCGGCGCCGCGCACGGCGACGAGGTCGAACTCAGCGCGGACGGCGACCAGGCCCGGGAGTCGGTCGATGTGCTGGTCGAGTTGATCGCCAAGGATCTGGACGCCTGAGCTGTCGGGGAGACGGTGCGGCCGGGGTTGTCCCGGCCGCACCGTTTTCACGCGTAGAGCGAGGCGATGTCGGGGCGGTAGCGGTCGTTGATCACCCGGCGCTTGAGCTTGAGCGTCGGGGTCAGCTCGCCGGTTTCGGGTGTCCACGCGGTGGTGAGCACCTGGTACTTCTTGATCTGCTCCGCGCGTGCCAGCCTGCTGTTGGCTGATTCGACGGCGCGGGCGATCTCCGCCTGGACCGCCTCGTGCGCGGCGAGCGCGTCGATCCCGTCCGCTTCGACGCCGTTCGCCGCGGCCCAGCCGGGCGCGATCTCGTCGTCGAGCACGATCAGCGCGGTCACGTACGGCCGCCCGTCGCCGATCGCGACTGCCTGGCCGATCAGCGGGTGCTCCTTCAGCAAGCCCTCGATCCGGGTCGGCGCGATGTTCTTGCCGCTCGAGGTGATGATCAGTTCCTTCTTGCGGTCGGTGATCGTGACGTAGCCGTCGTCGTCGATCGTGCCGATGTCGCCGGTCGCGAACCAGCCGTCGGCGTCGGTGGCCGATTCGATCGTGCCGTCCGCCTGCAGGTAGCCGAGGAACACGATCGGACCTCGGACCAGCAGTTCGCCGTCCTCGCCGGTCTTCACCTCGACGCCGTCGATCGGACGTCCGACGGTGCCCGCGCGGAACGCGTCGGCGCTGTTCGCGGTCGCCGCGCCGGTGGTTTCGGACAGGCCCCAGACCTCGCGGATCTCGACGCCCAACCCGGCGATGAAGTACAGCACTTCCAGTGGCAGAGCGGCCGCGCCGCTGGAGGCGATGTACAGGTTGTCGAACCCGAGCAGCGCGCGCACCGGCGCGAGCACGGTCTCGTCGGTCTTCGCGATGCGCTCGGCGAGATCGGCGGGCACCTCCTTGCCCGCGCTGCGGAGTTTGTAGCCCTCTTGCAGGAGTTCGTTCGCCGAGACGAGCGCCTCGCGCCGGTCCTCGGGCAGGCCGGCGAGCATGTTCTTCAGGCTCGCCACCATCTTCTCCCACACCCGCGGCACGCCGAAGAAGCTCTGCGGATGCACCTGGCCGAGGGCGGTGACCACGTCGGACGGATTGCCGACGGTGTGCACGTGGCCCGCGGCGACGATCGGGATGTAGATCGACAGCGCGCGCTCGGCGATGTGCGCCAGCGGCAGGTACGCGATGTTCGTGGAGTGCATCGGGACGTGGTGCAGCGAGTGCACCGCGATGCTCTCGTGGATCGCGTTGCGGTGGGAAAGCACGACGCCCTTGGGATCGCCGGTGGTGCCGGACGTGTAGATCATCGCGAGCGGGTCGTCCGGGCGGATCGCCTGCCACGCGCGGTCGAACGCCTCGGGGTCGGCGGCGAGCGCGGCTCGGCCGGCTTCGCGCACCGCGGAGAAGGAGACGAACCGGTCGTCGCCGTCCGGGATCGCGGATTCGTCCATCACCGCCACGCGGCGCAGCGCGGGCAGGTCGTCGAGCACCTGCCGCCAGCGGGACACCTCGTCGGCGCCGGCGAGGACGACGACCGGCGCGGCGCTGTGCCGGGCGACGTAGCGGATCTGGTCCGGGCTGAGCGTCGCGTACGCCGTGCACGGGATGGCCGCCAGGTGCACGGCGGCGAGGTCGGCGACGAGGTGGTCCGGCGAGCTGGGAGCCATGATCAGCATCCGGTCGCCCGCGGCGAGGCCGAGCCCGGCGAGCCCCCGCGACACCTCGGCGATCGCGGTCCGGAACTCGCTCCAGGTGAGCGTCGGACGGCCCTCGAGATCGAGCGAGGTGAGCGCGGGCCGGTCGCCGTGCTCGACGGCGTTGCGCCGCAGCAGCAGCGGGATGGTTTGGCCCTCGGCCTGTTCGGCGATCGACTGGGTCAACGCTGACCTCCTCCGGTGGTGCCTGGTCAGGCCACTGTAGGTCGTCGAAGCGGCGGCAGATAGAGAATCCCGGCCAGCCTGGGTCTCGATAAGACCGCCGTCGTCCGGTTAGCTGAGGGGAGAACCGGAGTTTCGAGGAGCGTCGATGACCGAATCCGCTGTGCGCAGCGAAAGCCTTGCCGACGAGGCGGCCGCGCTCGATGCCGCCGACCCGCTCGCCGCGAAACGCGCGGAGTTCGACCTTGACCCGGAAGTCGCGTACTTCGACGGGAATTCCCTTGGCGCGCCGCCGAAACACGTCGCCGAGCGGGTGAGCCAGGTGATCCGGCAGCAGTGGGGGCGGCGGCTGATCCGGTCGTGGACCGAGGGCTGGTGGGAAGCCCCGCAGCGGGTCGGGGAGCGGATCGCGCCGCTGGTCGGGGCCGCGGCCGGGCAGGTCGTGGTGGCGGATTCGACGAGCGTGGACCTGTTCAAAGTGCTCGTCGCGGCGGTGCGGGCGAACCCTGGTCGCGACGAGCTGCTGGTCGACGCGGGAACCTTCCCGACCGACGGCTATGTCGCCGACCAGGCGGCCCGGCTCACCGGGCACACCGTGCGGCGCGTGCCGGTGGCGGAACTGCCCGGCGCGGTGAGCGAGCGGACCGCCGCGGTGCTCGTGAACCACGTCGACTACGTCAGCGGGCGGCTGCACGACATGCCGTCGGTCACCGAAGCCGTGCACGCGGCCGGCGCGCTCGCGGTGTGGGACCTCTGCCACAGCGTCGGCGCGATTCCGGTTCGGCTGGACGCGTGCGGCGTCGACTTCGCGGTGGGTTGTACGTACAAATTCCTGAACGGCGGACCGGGTTCGCCCGCGTTCGTCTATGTGGCACAACGCCATCAGGCGGAATTCGATCAGCCGCTCGCCGGATGGGCCGGGCACGCGGATCCGTTCGGCATGGAACCGGGGTACCGCGGCAGCGCGGGGATCGCGCGCGCCCGCGCCGGCACGCCGGACATCCTGTCGATGCTGGCGCTCGACGCCGCGCTGGACGTCTGGGACGACGTCGACCTTTCCGTGCTGCGGGCGAAAGGCTTGGCGCTGGGCGATTTCTTTTTCCGGTGCGCGGACGAACTGCTGCCCGGAGCCGACATTCCGACCCCGCGCGAGCACACGCGGGGACACCAGGTTTCGGTGCGCGACGCGGGCGGCCAGCAGACGATGAACGCGCTGCACGAACGCGGGGTGCTCGGCGATTTCCGGCCGCCGGACGTGCTGCGCTTCGGGCTGGCCCCGCTGTACACGACTTACGCCGAGGTGCTGCGGGCGGTGACCGTGCTGCGCGAGGTGCGCTGAAAAGAATTCGCGCGATGTCGCCGCGAGGTCCGCGCGAATCCGCTCGGGTTCGCGCGGAACGGTCCGGATTCGCGGGTCCTGGGTGAACAATCGGTGTCCGGCTCGCCCCTTTGGGTGATCGACGGGCGCGCCGCGCGCTGCCCGGCGGGTATGCTCGGTGCCTGTTTTTTCGCGGACCGGAGCCGATCGGGGAGGCGGCGCCCGCCTCGCGAATCCGGGGCGGAAGGGGCCGAAATGATCGAGAGCCGCGGTCGGGAAGTGCCGCTTTCGTATGTCGTGACCCTGCTCGTCGGCGTGGCCGTCGGGTTCGTGCTCGCGCGTTTCGGCGGGCTGGTCGCCCGTTATCCGGTCGAATCGGCGCTGGTGGCGGTGCTGGTCGCGTCCGTGGCCGTGCTGGCGTGGGCGTGCCGGGAGATGCTGCACGATCTGCTCCGCCGCGACCGCCCGGCCGGTCCGGAGGAAACCGGATCCGCGGCCGGTCCGCGGCTTTCCCCGCACCGGCCGCCGAATGGCGTCCGGCGCTGAATTCCGGAAATCGGTCTCGGTTTTCCGTTCGATTCCGCCGCCGTTGCGGAAATGCGCATGAGTTTCCCGTGAGTTTTCGCGCGCTCGCGGTCGTGACGGACCTCACGCGCGGCTGCCCGGCGGGCAGCGAGCGCGCCGGTGCGATCAAGGTCACGTCCGGTGGTGATCAGTTTTCCAAGCACCACAGCGGGTTACTAGCAGGTAACAAGAGGATGACGGCAACCCGGGTCCGGACTTGACTCGCCCGTGAAGGTTGCTTACCGTCGTCGCGGGCAACGCAGACCACGGTGAACTGTGATCCGGCTGGTCGGACCGGTGCGAGGAAAACACCGAGGACCCGAATACCATGGCAGGGCCGGAAGGAAAACGGATCACGGTGAAGCAGAATTCCGGGCGAAACGGCCGCGGGTCGTCTATTCGTTCTCGCGTGCTCGCGATCGCGTTGATTCCGAGTGCCGCGCTGCTGCTGGTGGGTATCGCGCTCGCCGGATACCTGATTTTCGACGCGACGCAGGCGCGGAGTTACGCGCAGAAGATTCGCGGTTCGGAAGGCCCCGGCATTCCGTTCCTGCTCGCCGCGGAACAGGAACGGCAGCTGTCGATGAGCGTGCTCGCCGGACAGGACGCCGCGCGCGCCGCGCTGCTGGCCGTCCGGCCGAAGACCGACGCGTCCGCCGCGCAGATCACCTCGGTGCTGGAGGGCAACTTCGCCACCGACTCGAACGTGCCCGCGAGCGTCAAGCAGAACATCGCCACGTTCGCCGCGCTGGAAGCGAAACTGCCGCAGCTGCGCCAGCAGGTCGACTCCGGACAGGTGCCGCGGCTCGAGGTGTTTTCCTTCTACAACCAGATCATCGACCAGTTCACCCAGGGCGTCGCCGGTCTCGCGCAGGGCGCGCGCGGCGCGGACAACGCCTTCGCCCGGCTGTCCGCGATCCCGATTTTCAACGCGGCCGAGGAAATGCAGCGCAGCGACGCCTTGGCGGCGGCCGGGCTCGCCTCGGGCGGGTTGTCCGGCGACGAGCAGCGCGCGTACCTCGGCCAGATCGGCGCGTATCACGCCCAGCTCGAACAGTCGGTGCCGCAGATGGTGCCTGAGGTGCGGGCGAACTACGACAAGCTCGTCTCGAGTCCCGCGTGGACGACCGTGACGCAGGTCGAGAACGCCTTGCTGTCCGGCGCGAAACAGCTTCCGGTGCCGCTGGAGCAGTGGCGGACCGACGCCAAACAGGTCGCCACCACGCTGATGACGATGTTCGCCGCGCAGAGCGCGCACGCGACCAACGCGGCGATCGCCGACGCGGACGACACGCTGCGGAACTCGATCATCGCGGGCGCGGCGGCGGTGCTCTTCGCGCTCGCCGTGGTGCTGGTCGCGCTGCGGCTGTCGAACCGCTTCATCGCCCGGCTCGCCCGGCTGCGCGAGGACACCCTCGACGCGGCCGAGGTGCGGCTGCCGGAACTCGTCGGCCGCGTGCGCGCGGGCGAACCGGTGGACCTCGACGAGGGCGGGCACCTGCTCGACCACGGCACGGACGAGATCGGCGAGGTGGCCGAGGCGTTCAACCTCGCGCAGCAGTCCGCGCTCGCCGCCGCGGTCGAAGAGGCCAAGACCCGGCAAGGCACGAAGGCGGTGTTCCTCAACATCGCGCACCGCAGCCAGGTCATCGTGCACCGGCAGCTGAAGGTGCTGGACGCCGCCGAGCGCAAGCAGGAGGACCCGGACCAGCTCGACACGCTGTTCCGCCTCGACCACCTCTCCACCCGCGCCCGGCGCAACGCGGAGAACCTGATCATCCTCGGCGGCGGCCAGCCCGGACGGCAGTGGCGCAATCCGGTGTCGCTGGTGGAACTCGTCCGCGGCGCGGCGGCGGAAACCGAGCACTTCGCGCGGGTGAAGACGGCGAAGCTGCCGGAGGTCGCCGTGCGCGGGCCGGTCGTCGGCGACCTCGTGCACCTGCTCGCCGAGCTGATCGACAACGCGACGTCGTTCTCGCCGCCGGAATCGCGCGTCGAACTGCGCGGCAACGTGGTCGGCAAGGGCGTCGTGATCGAGGTCGAGGACCAGGGGCTGGGCATCGAGCCGGAGCAGGCCGACGAGTTCAACGCGATGCTCGCCGACCCGCCGGACTTCGGGATCATGGCGTTGTCCGACGAACCGCGGCTGGGCCTGTTCGTGGTCGCGCGGCTGGCGTCGCGGCACGGGATCTCGGTGCACCTGCGCGACTCCGCGTACGGCGGGACCCGGGCGATCGTGTTGGTGCGCAAGGATTTGCTCGCGCCGCTCAGCGAGACCGAGCCGCCGGAGGCCGCCGCGGAGTCCACTTCGGACTCGGACGGCGTGCCCGAGCTTTCCCGGCTCGCGGTGGAGCCCTCCCGGCCGGCTCCGGAACCGCAGCGACCGGAATTGCCGCGGCGGAAGGCGGCGCGCCCGGCTCCCGAACCGCAGCAGGCGGAACCGCCGCAGCGGTCGCGGATCGCGCCGGAACCTCGGGTCGCGCCTGAGCAACAACGGCCGGAGCAGCAGCGGCCGGAGTTGCCGACCCGGCGCGCGATGCGGCCGGCCGCCGAGGCGCCGCCGGTCCGCCCGCCGCACAACCGGGAGCAGCGCCCGCCCGCGGACAACGGCCGCGCGCCGCGTCCGGCGGTCGAGAACGGCCGGGCCGCGCCGCCGCGTCCGCCCGGACGTCCGCCGCTGCCGCAGCGGCGCAGGCAGCAGAACCTCGTTCCGCAGTTGCGCGGTGACCGGCCGGCGCCGGAATCCGACGACGTCCGCGAGGATTCGCCGGAGCAGGCCCGTTCCCGGCTCAGCGCGTTCCAGCAGGGCACCCGGCGGGCCCGCGAGGCCGATCCCGGGCACGACAACAGGTACGGAGATCGCGACTGATGGCGAACAACGGCGTCAACGAGCTCGACTGGCTGCTCGACGACCTCGTGCAGCGGGTCGCCGGAGCGGACCGCGCGGTGGTGCTGTCCGCGGACGGGTTGCTGATCGGCCGGTCGGGCAATCTGTCCGAGGCGGACGCGGAGCACCTGTCCGCGGTCGCGTCGGCGTTCCAGAGCCTCGCCCGCGGCACCGGACGGCATTTCGGCGGCGGCAACGTGCGGCAGACGATGGTCGAGATGGACCACGCGTTCCTGTTCGTCACCGCGGCCGGACGGGGCGCCTGCCTCGCGCTGCTGGCCGGGGTCGACGCGGACATGGGCCTCGTCGCCTACGAGATGAACCTGATGGTCAAGCGGGTCGGCGCGGTGCTCACCGCGGCGCCGCGGGCCGGAGCGGTCCAGCGGACCTCGCCATGACGGAGCGGGGCCGCGAATCCTGGTACGAGGACGAGGCCGGTCCGCTGGTGCGGTCCTATGCGGTCACCGGCGGGCGGACCCGGTCCGACACCCGCGGGCTCGACCTCATCACGCTCGTCGTCGCGCTGCGCGCCGCGAGCGAGACGCCCGGCCTCGAACCGGAGTACTCGCGCATTCTTTCCCTGTGCCAGCGCCCGGTTTCGGTCGCCGAGGTGGCCGCGCGGGTCGACCTTCCGCTGCCGGTGGTGAAGGTGCTGCTGAGCGATTTGATAGAGCGCAATCTCGTGCTGTTCCGCACCGCGACGCCGGTGACCGACGCCCCCAGCCCCCACGTACTCCAGGCGGTTCTCGATGGCATCCGGAAACTCTGAGCCCCGCCGGTCGCTCACCGCGCAAGCGGTGAAGGTGCTCGTCGCGGGCGGCTTCGGGGTTGGCAAGACGACGCTGGTCGGTTCGGTCAGCGAGGTGCCGCCGCTGCGCACCGAAGAGGTGATCACCGCCGCGTCCGAGGGCGTGGACGACCTCTCCGGCGTCGAGGGCAAGACCACCACGACGGTCGCGCTCGACTTCGGCCGGATCACCATCAACCCCGAGCTGATCCTGTACTTGTTCGGCACGCCGGGGCAGGACCGGTTCTGGTTCATGTGGGACGAACTGGCCGAGGGCGCGCTCGGCGCAGTGGTGCTCGCGGACACCCGGCGGCTCGAATCCTGTTTCCCCGCGGTGGATTTCTTCGAACAGCGCGGGTTGCCGTTCGTGGTCGGGGTGAACTGCTTCGACGACGCTTACCGGTATGGCACTGAGGAAGTCCGCGGGGCGCTGGATCTGGATCCGCAGGTGCCGCTGCTGCTGTGTGATGCGCGGGAGCGGGACTCGACCAAGCAGGTGCTGACTGTGCTGATGGAACACGCGTTGGGGCGGGCGATGCTCGTGAGCGGCAACCCCGGGTAGGTTTCCCGGGATTGCCGCTCTCTGCGGGTGTTTCAGCGACGGCGCAGCTGGTCCAGCGAGGCCGCGCCCGGGCCGACCACCGCGATGGTGAGGAAGATCCAGGCGTAGAGGGCGGCGGGTTCGCCCATGTTGTGCAGGGGGAGCAGGCCTTCCGGGGCGTGCACGGTGAAGTAGGCGTAGGCCATGACGCCGGAAAGCACGGTCGCGGAGACGCGGGTGAAGAGTCCGGCGAAGACGAAGATCGCGCCGATGACCTCGATCAGGCTGGCCCAGTAGCCGGGCCATTGGCCGAAGGGGACCGCGCCGCCCGCGTTGTCGATGCCGCCGAAGAGGCCGAAGCCCATCAGGCCGTGGCAGAGGAAGAGGAAGGACACCACGGCGCGGAAGAGGGCCAGGACGGCGGGGCGGACTCGGTCTGCGAGGGGCTTCGTGGCGTCGGTCGTCGTCTGGGCGGTCTTGGGGGCGGTGGTGGTCATCTTGGGTCCCTCCCGGGTGGCTGTTGGGTGCCTTCTGCCTATGCGTCGAACTGGGTCGGCTTGGATCGACACAGTGCCGGGAAGTTTTTTCGGGGTGGTGTTTGGGCTGGTCAGCGGGGGCTGGCAGGGTGGGGGGATGGTGGTCAGGCGTAGTGCTGGGGTGTTGGTTTATCGGCGGGGCGCGGGTGGGGTGGAGGTGTTGCTCGCGCATATGGGCGGGCCGTTTTGGGCCAAGAAGGACTTGGCGGCTTGGTCGTTGCCCAAGGGGGAGGTCGAGGACGGGGAGCCGGTTGAGGTGGCTGCTCGGCGGGAGTTCGCTGAAGAGCTGGGGGTTCCGGTTCCCGAGGGGGAATGGGTTTCGCTGGGGGAGGTTCGGCAGTCCGGGAAGGTCGTGACTGCTTGGGCGGTCGAGGGGGATCTTGATCCGGGTGCGGTGGTGCCTGGGGTGTTCGAGATGGAGTGGCCGCCTCGGTCTGGGCGGATGCAGGAGTTTCCTGAGGTGGATCGGGTGGAGTGGTTTTCTCTCGAGGTGGCTCGGGAGAAGCTGGTCAAGGGGCAGCGGGGGTTTTTGGATCGGCTGGAGGGGTTGTGAGTCGGCGGCTTCGTATCGGGGTGTGGGTGCTGCTACTCGCTGAAACGTTGCAGCAGTGTGCTTAGCGTGGTGGTGGTGAAGGAGGGGAGGACTAGGTCTGCTTTGGCGAAGTCCAATTGTGCAGTGATGGGGTTGGGGACTGCGATGGTGGGGATTCCGGCTGCTTTTGCTGCGCTGACGCCGTGCGGGGAGTCTTCGAACGCCAGGGCTTCTTCTGCGGTTACGCCTAGGGTGTGCAGGGCTGCCAGGTAGGTGTCTGGGGCTGGCTTTGGGGTGTGGCGGTCGCCGGTTTCTACTGCGGTGAAGTGATGGGCCAGTCCTAGGCGGTCTAGTTGGCCGTGAACCCAGGTGGCGGAGGAGCTGGAGGCGACGCCTAGTGCCAGGCCGCGTTGGGCGGCTTCGTCTAGGTAGTCGAGTACGCCTTCGCGTGGGCCGTCTTCGGCTAGGAGTTCGTGTACCCGGGCGCGCATTGCGGGGCGCAGCGTTTCCGGGTCGACGTCTTCTACTTCTTCGGCTAGCAGTTTGAACATCGTCGCTGCGGTGTTCTGGGTGCCGATGACGGTGTGCCAGACGTCCAGGGGCAGTTCGACTCCGTGGCCGGCGAACATTTCTTGCCAGGAGCGCAGTACCGCTGCCTCGGTGTCGGCCAGGGTGCCGTCGAAGTCGAAGATCAATGCTCGCGTGGCCACGTTCGCAGCTTGCCTCACCGGGGTGGCGGCGGGGGTCAGTTCGTGGCGAAGAACTCCGCCAGGACCGGGGCGAGTGCGGCGGTTTTCACCAGGTGGGTCTGGCCGGGCAGGGTGCGGTAGGCGGCGTGCGGAAGCTGGGCCGCGGCCGCTGCGACGCCGTTGCGCATCCACTCGGGACTCTTGCTGCCGTCGAGGATGAGGGTGGGGGCGGTGATTCCGGACCAGCGGCCGTCGGGGAGCGGGCGGCCGGCCTGGTTGTCGTCCATGACCTGGGCGTCGTAGGCCAGGGTGTGGGCCACGCGCTTCATGCGCGGCCACGCGGGCATCAGGCGCATCATCGCGACCATCAGCGCGGGCAGTCCGACGCCTTCGACCATGAACGTCTTGATCGCGTCGCCCGGTTTTCCGGCGGCGATGGCGGCTTCGAGCTTCGCCTGGTAATCGGCCGGGACGCGTTTGCGGGTGTGGTCGACGACGAACGGCGGTTCGTACACCGCGACCTTCTTGACCGGCACGCCGCGGTGGGCGGCTTCCAGCACGAGGGCGGCACCGGACGAGATGCCGTACAGGCTGATCTCCCCGCCCGCTTCCTTGGCCAGCGCGGCGATGTCCTCGATCTCGCGCTCGACGTCGTACGGGGCGGTGTCGCCGCTTTCGCCTCTGCCTCGGCGGTCGAACGTGTAGACGGTGAAGCGGTCGGAGAGGGCTTTGGCGAGATCGTCGTTCGGGGTCGAGGTGCGGTAGCAGAGCGCGCCGTCGACGAGGACGAGTGCGGGGCCGGAGCCGATGCGGGAGTAGGCGATCTGGGTGCCGTCGGCGGACGTGACGGTGGGCATGGGTTCCTCCTCGGAGCGGGTGCCGTTGGGGAGAACTTTCGCATCCGATGGTTCAAGTTGTCAAGACAAAAAAAGTAGTCGGCGGGATCTGCTGGTGCGGAGAGGGGGCGGTGCTGGGGGTTCAGGCGCTGCGGAGGGTCAGCAGGGCGATCTCGTTCGGGGCGAACACCCGGAAGGGCGGGCCCCAGAAACCGGAGCCGCGGCTGTTGTACAGCTGGGTCGGGCCGTGCCGGGTGAGGCCGGACAGGGTCGGCTGGTCCAGGCGCACGAGGAGGTGGAACGGCCAGATCTGGCCGCCGTGGGTGTGGCCGGAGATCTGCAGGTCGACGTTCTCCTCGCGGGCCTGCGCGACCTGTTTCGGCTGGTGGGCGAGCAGGACCACGGGGACGTCCGGGTCCGCGCCGTCGAGGGCGGCGGCCAGGTCGGGGCCGTGGCCGGGCAGGCCGGAGGCGGCTCCGGTGGGGTCGTCGATGCCGGCGAAGAGCAGGCGGGCGCCGTCGCGTTCGAGGAGGGTCGAGCGGTTGTGCAGGGTGTCCCAGCCGAGGCTGGCCAGGTGGTCCAGCCAGGCCTGCGCCTCGCCGAAGTATTCGTGGTTGCCGGTGATGTAGAACCGGCCGAGCGGGGCCTGCACGCCGCCGAGCGGGTCGACCTGCTTGCGTCGTTTGGCGACCGAACCGTCGGCGAGGTCCCCGGCGTGGCAGACGACGTCGGGCTGCAGCCGGTTCAATTCCGCGACCAGGCGCTCGGACCAGCGGGTGCGGTCGAGCGGGCCGTAATGGGTGTCGGTGATGACCGCGACGCGCAGCCCGTCGAGCCCCGGGCCGAGCTTCGGCAGCACGACGTCGACCGCCTTCACCGGCGGCACCCGCATGGCGATCCGGTTCCCGCTGACGAGCAGCACCGCCGCGACGGCGAGCGTGACCCCGGCCGCGATCCTCGGCCGCGCGGGATCGTCCACTCCGGACACCAGGAGGACCAGCCGCAGCCCGTGCGTGAGGACGCTCCAGGTGAACAGCACCCAGACCGTGCCGAGCAGGACGTCCCCGACCCGCGCGGCGGCGTCGCTCTGCTTAGGACCGTGCCCGAGCACCATGAGCACCGGGAAACTCAGCGCGGCTGCGGCGAAAACGACCGTGCCCGCGACGGTGGCCGCGACCGGCCAGTCCGGCAGCAGCACGAGCACCGACCACGGCTCCCCGAACAACAAGAGCACCGCGGCGACCACGAAGGCAGCCCGACGAACTCCGACCACGGTTCTCTTCCCTTCGCGCTGGTGCTACCCAGCGTAGCCGCATCTGGGGAGTGGGGCCGGAGCGTGAGCGGGCCGCGAGTGTGACGCGAGTGGGTTGGGGTGCGGGGAATCGTGCCGGGGCGGCGGCCGGAGGTGCGCGCGGGTCTGGCGGGGTGGGTTCGGGAGTGGGGCGGAGAGGGCTGGTGTGGTGCGGCGGGCGCAGAGCTGCGGCCCGCGCGTCTGGCCGCCGCGGAGTTTCGGGAGCGGGCGGCGAGGTTGGCGCGGGGCGCGCGTCTGACCGGGGGAGCGGCGGACGCAGGGCGCAAACCGCGCCTGGCCCCGGTGAAGTTCCCGGAGCGGCCGCAACCGTGTTGCGGCGACTCGATAAAACGGGCACGGTCTCCAGGGCACAGCCCGGATTCACCGTGCGTCGCTCAGGATTCTCCCCGCCCCGCGCGCCAGCTGGCGACCGTTTCCTCCACGTCCAGCGGACGGGCCCGCAACGCCGGACCGTTCTGGGGCAGCGCGTGGGCCTTGCGGATGCGGGCGTTCAGGTCCTCGACGATTTCCCGCACCTTGGCTTCCGAACGGACCTTCGCCAATTTCCCCGGCAGGTCTTGGATTTCCCTCGGCAACGCGAGCGACGGCGGCAGGAACGCGGCCACGTCGAGGTCGCCTTCGCGGGCGCGGCGGATCGCCCAGTCGGTCGCGGCGTCGCGGCCGCTCGGGGGCGGCAGCGGTTTTCCCGCGCCAGGAAGGTCTTCGAAGTCGCCGCGGGCTTCGGCGGCGGCGATCTGCCGGTCGACCCAGGTGCCGTACGACACGCCCGGTGGTTTGCGTTCCGTCACCGGAACCACCTCCCTCGCTGCCCAGCGTAGCGGCCAGTCCGCCGGTGCGGAGGGGACGAAGGTCCTGAAACGCCAGGTAAGATCCCACGCTGACCGTACGAGGCCGGGAGGGGACGCGATGACCGTCGAGCACGAGGGCGACGGTCCCGAGGCCGCGCGCGAGGAGGTGGCGCGCACGCTCGCGCTGCTGTGGCGCGACTGTGCGGGAGCCCCGGAACCGTCCGCCCGCGGCAGGCGGCCGACGCTCACGATCGAGCGGATCGTCGCGGCGGCCATCGCGGTCGCCGACGCCGAGGGGCTCGTCGCGACGTCCATGCACCGCGTCGCGAAGGAACTCGGGGCGGGCACGATGACGCTCTACACCTACGTTCCCGGCAAGACCGAGCTGATCGACCTGATGGTCGACACCGTTCTCCGCGAACGGAATCTCCCTGGCCCCGGCGAACCGCGGCCGGACGACTGGCGGGCGCAGGTGCGGGTTTACGCCGACCGCACGCGCGACATCTACCGCCGGCATCCGTGGCTGCGGGAGCGGTCCCGGGTCCGGCCCGCCCTCGGTCCCGGACAGCTGGCCGGGCAGGAATATCTTCTGTCCATTATGGAGAGTCTGGGCCTGCCCGCCCGCGAGGTCGCCGCGGCGGCCTCCGCGGTCGCGGGCTATGTGGACGCGAACGCGGCGGCCGAGGCGGAGAGCGTCCACTTGGAACGGACCACCGGACAGTCCAATGAGGCTTGGTGGGGACAGCGTTCTTCGTTCTGGTACACGTATTTCGACGTCGAATCCCATCCGGCGATGAACCGGACGTGGCTCGCTGGCGGGTTCGAAAAGCCTTCCGCGGAGCAGGCGTCGGACGCGTCGGAGTTCGGCTTGGACCGGCTTCTCGACGGGATCGCCGCTCGGATCGATCAGGTCGGCAAGTAGCGCGCCGCCGGGAAGATTGACCTGGACCGAATCCGGGATACGCCGGGATAATGCGCGAATGTCGTCACTCGTGGCTTTCGCGGCCTTGTCCGTGGTGTTGGTGATCATTCCCGGCCCGGCGGTCATGCTGATCCTCAAGAGCGCGGTCGCCCGCGGCCGCGCCCCGGCCCTGCTGACCGCGCTGGGAGTGCTGGCCGCCGACCTGGTGTGGGCGGGCGCGTCGGTCGCCGGACTGACCGCGCTGCTGGTGTCCTCGCAGGTGGCGTTCGACGTGGTCCGGTACCTGGGCGCCGCTTACCTGATCTTCCTCGGCATCAAACTCCTGGTGACCCGCTCCTCGGCGGCTCCCGCCGGACCCGACGTGGCGGCGTTGAGCACCGGCCGGCCCCGCAGCGGGTGGCGCGCGTTCCGGGAAGGACTTCTCAGCGATCTGTCCAACCCCAAGACCGTCATCGTCTTCACCAGCGTCATTCCGCAGTTCCTCCACCACGGCGCGCGACCGGCCGACACTCTGGTCCTCGGCGCGGCGTTCGCGGTGATCGGATTCCTCTCCCTGACCAGCTACGCCCTGGTCTTCAGCGCCGCGGCCAAGATGCTCCGCAACGCACGGGCGATCCGCGTGATTCTCCGCGCCGGCGGCGCGATCCTGGCGGCGTTCGGCGTCGGTCTCGCCGTCGAGCGTCCCGCTGGGTGAACAGAAAGTCAGGAACCCCCGAGCGCGAACCGGATTCCGGTCGCTTCCTCGGAAAGCTCCCACAACCGACGGCCTCGCGCCGGATCCCGGGAAGCGCCGACCACCGTCCCCAACCGCGGGCGGCCCACCGCGCCGAACGCCGGGCCGTAGCAGGAACCGCCGGTAGCAGCGGGATCGACCGCGGCCCGGACTGCTGGCCACGCGCCGCGGTCCTTCCCGTGCGTAAAGGGCGCGAGGAAGCGCATCACCGGCACTGGCTGGGTGATTCCCGGCCGGGCAGGGCTGGTCCGCTCGAGGCTGAACCCGGGATGTGCGAGGACCGACCGCACCGGCGAACCCGCGGCACGCAAGCGTCGGTCGAGTTCCATCGCGAACGACTGCACCGCGTGCTTCGACAGCGCATACGCGCGGAAGTCCGAGTACTTGCGCGAACTCTGCAGATCGTCGAGGTCGTACGGATACATCCGGGTGATCAAGCTGCCCATCACCACCACCCGCGCGGACGACGCGG
The DNA here is from genome assembly GCF_002796545.1 of Amycolatopsis sp. AA4. GTDB lineage: Bacteria > Actinomycetota > Actinomycetes > Mycobacteriales > Pseudonocardiaceae > Amycolatopsis. The sequence continues at coordinate 6,685,604 of NZ_CP024894.1, read as the reverse complement.
TCAGCACCGGCATCGCTAGCGCGGTCAGGGCGAAGTGGCCGAAGTGATTGGTCCCGACCGCCAGTTCCAGGCCCTGTTTCGTGGTCCGGCGCACCGGGCCGGGGCCGGTGATGCCCGCGTTCTCGATCAACGCGTCCACGCGGTCCAGACGGCCGAGCGCCTCGACGGCGGCCGGGACGGAATCCAGGTCGGCGAGGTCCAGCGGGATCGTGCTCAGCGAAGCCGAGCCGACGCGCGTGCGGACCATCTCGACGGCCGTGCGCAGTCGCGCCGGGTCTCGGCCCAGCAGGGCGACGTGGGCTCCGGCGGCGGCCAGCTGTTCGGTGATGAAGTAGCCGATCCCGGCATTGCCGCCGGTCACCGCGTAGCACCGGCCAGCGAGATCAGGCAGGTGCCCGGGATTCCACGCCACGATCGCTCCCCCGTAGTCCGGTTACCGACCGGACTATACGAACGCCGCCGTCAGTGCGTCGGCGCGGGCTGCGTGGTGGTGCTGGAAGTCGTGGTGGAGCTGGACGTGGTCGGGTTCGCCGGGGCGGAGGTGGACGGCGAAGTGCTGGTCGTCGGCGTCGGGCTGGTCGACGTGGTGCTCGCCGGGGTGGAAGGCGTGGTCGGCGCCGAGCTGGTCGGCTTCGCCGGGGTCGAGCTGCTGCTCGGCGCGGTGCTGCTGCCGGGAAGCTGCGTCGGGGTGCCGGGCTGCTGGCTCGGCGGGGCGGGAGTGACCGGCGGCGGCGCGGGCGGGGCGGCGTCGCCTGCCGGGCTGCCCGCGGCGGCTTCGACCGCGCCGGGCCCGGGCGGGGCTCCGATCGGGACCTGGCTGTCCGGCAGCTTCGAAACGCCGTTGCGGTAGCCGTACGCGTAGGCCATCACAGTGTCCACATAGGACTGCGAGTTGTTGTACCGGCGCACCGCGAGGCGCTGGTTGGCGTCGCTGGAGAGGTCCAGACCGCCGGAGCACAGGTAGCGCGCGGTGGCGAGCGTTTCGTCGTAGACGTTGTTCGGGTCGGAGATGCCGTCGCCGTTGCCGTCGGAGGCGTAGGACGCCCAGGTCGACGGGATGAACTGGGTCGCGCCGACCGCGCGGTCCCACACCGGGTCGCCGTCGTAGCGGCCGTGGTCGGTGTCGCGGATCGCGGCGAATCCGCCGGAGCCGTCGAGGACCGGGCCGAGAATGCGTTCGAGGGTGTTGCCCCTGGCGTCGACGTAGCCGCCGCGGGCGTGGTTCGACTCGACCCGCCCGATGGCCGCGATCAGCGCCCAGTCGACGTGGCAGCCGGGCTGTTCGCGGGCCATGATGTCGGCCGCGTTGCGGTAGGCGCGCAGCATGCTCTCCGGGATGCCCAGCGGACCGGCGGTGGTCGCCGAACCGGGGCCGTTCGGGTAGCCGGGAACGCCGAGGGCCTGCGGGACCGGCGGCTGCGGGAGGCTGCCGTCCACGCCGATCGGCGGGAGCGTGATGCCCGGCGGCAGACCGGGGACGCCGGGCGCGGCCTGGGCGGCCGACGGCGGCTCAGCGGCGCGCAACGCCACCGGGATGCCGGACGACGTCACCGTCGGCAGCACCACGAGCGCGCCTCCGGCGAGGGCGGCGAAAGCCCGGCTCCGGGCGTTCCTTCCCTCCAGGCGGCGTCTGGCCATGCGTGTCTCCCCGTTCGGTTGCCGGTCTGCGGCCAAGCTAGCGGATCAATCCGCGCTTCGGTGAGGGGTCGGCGGATTTCTGTCCTTTCCGGCCAACTTTCGTTCGTCTGGCATAAAACCTTCGACGGGTTCCGGTCATCGGGGCTTAACCGGGATTTCGCGGATTAGGCCGAATGGAGCAATCCATTCGTCGGGTCCACTGTGGACCGCGGGCGGGATTACGCCGCCGGGCCGAACCGTTTGCGGTATTCGGACGGCGACAGGCCGGTGTGCCTGCGCAATTGCAGCCGGAGGTTCGCGCCGGTGCCGAGCCCGGCGCGCGCGGCGATGCGGTCCAGACCATGTTCGCCGCGTTCGATCAGCCGGCGGGCCAGCGTCACGCGTTCGGCGGTGAGCCAGGCGAGCGGCGTCGTGCCGAGTTCGGCGCGGAACCGGCGGTGCAGGGTGGCGGCGCTGGTCGACGCGCGGGCGGCGAGGTCGGTGACCGCGAGCGGCTGGTCGAGGTGCCGGCGGGCCCATTCCAGCACCGGCGCGAGCGAGGCGTCCGGGATCTCCGGCACCGGGCGTTCGACGAACTGCTGCTGGCCGCCTTCGCGGTGGCCGGTGAAAACGAGGCGGCGGCTGACCGCGTTGGCGATTTCCGCGCCGTGGTCGCGCTGGATCACGTACAGCGACAGATCGAGCGCCGCCGCGCTTCCGGCGGCAGTGAGAATTGTGCCGTCTTCGACGAAGAGGACGTCCGGCTCCAGCCGCACCCGCGGGTAGCGCGCGGTGAACGCCTCGGCCCACTGCCAGTGCGTGGTGGCCCGCCGGTCGTCCAGCACGCCGGCCTCGGCCAGGGTGAACGCTCCGGTGCAGAAGCTCATCAACCGCGCGCCCCGGGCGTCCGCCCGCTGGATCGCGGCGAGGATTTCCGGGTCGGCGGGGGTCTGCGGATCCGGCCGGTTCGGGACGATCACCGTGTCCGCGGCGTCGACCGCCTCGAGGCCGGCGACGTCGGCGAGCGTGAAGAAACCGAGGTGCATCCGGACCTGTCCGCCGGGCGCCGCGAGCGCGAAGTCGTACCACGGCCGCCGCAGTTCGGGACGGCGCAGGCCGAACAGTTCGGTCGCGACACCCATTTCGAACGGATTCGAGCCGTCGCCGACGATCATCACGACGCGGTGCGAGGATCCTTTCGACATATGCGATTCCTAGCACTCCCGGGCGCGCGAGGCCAGGCCCAAGATCGAACTATGACAACTCAGCCCCTCGACCTGCGGGCCGTGCTCGCCGGCTTCGACGCCCCGTGGAGTCCCCGGATCGTCGCCAACGTCAACGACTACGACATCCGTCTCGCCCGGTTCTCCGGCGAGCACGTGTGGCACAAGCACGACAACACCGACGAGTTCTTCCTCGTCCTCGACGGCAGCATCGAGATCGGCCTGCGCGAACCGGACGGCGAGCGGACCGTGACGCTGACCCGCGAACAGGCGTTCGTGGTCCCGCGCGGCACGTTCCACAAGCCGTCGTCGAAGGAGGGCGCGGTGGTGCTGCTCGTGGAGCCCGCCGGGACGCTTTCGGTCGGCGACGAGCACGAAGAAGTGCCCGACACTGTGGACGTGACCGTCGGGCATCGCGTCTGACCTGCTGGGTTGCACTGTGGGACGGCGTACCCTCGCGGTCATGAAACGCACTTCCTTCGCGCAGTGGCCGTGCTCGATCGCCCGGACCATGGACCTGCTCGGGGACTGGTGGACGCCGCTGGTGCTGCGGGACGCGTTCTACGGCGTCCGCCGCTTCGACGAGTTCCAGCAGGCCCTCGGCATCGCGCGCAACACCCTCGCCGACCGGCTGCGCAGGCTGGTCGACGAGGGTCTGCTGGAAAAGCGTGCCTACCAGGCCGAACCGGTGCGCTACGACTACGTGCTCACCGAGAAGGGGCGCGATTTCTGGAGCGTGCTGGCCGCGATGACGGCCTGGGGCGACCGGTGGCTGGCCACCGAGGCGGGCCCGCCGATCGTGCTGCACCACGAAACGTGCGGGCACGACACGACCGCGACCGTCGTGTGCGCGGATTGCGGCGAGCCGCTGTCCGCCGAAGACACCCGGATGCGGCGCGGGCCGGGCTTTCCGGAGCGTCTCGCGCAGCGCCCGGACGTCCAGGCGAGGTTCGCGCCCCAGGAGTAGCGGTCCGTGAAGGACTCCTTGAGGGAATCAGATTCCCTCAAGGAGTCCTTCACGGCTTTTGGCCCGGGGCGATTGACACCGTCAGTCTCGTTACGCAACTATGCTGGTCGAGACGCTAGCGGAGGAGGAACCACGATGGAGTGGACCGGCGCGCGGTACGCGGACGCCCCGACCGTGCAGGTGGACGCGTGGATCGACGGCTCGCCCGAGCAGGTCTGGCGGTTCGCCTCGGACGTCGAGCTGATGCCGGAGCTGAGCGGCGAACTGCAGTCGGTCCGGTGGTGCGACGAGGGTTCGGCGCCGGCGCTCGGCCGGTCCTTCGTCGGGCACAACCGCCACCGGATGCGCGGCGACTGGGAAACCACGTCCTACATCGTCGAATGCGAAAAGCCGCGCGTTTTCGCCTGGGCGGTCAGCGATCCGGCCAATCCGACCGCGGTCTGGCGGTTCACCCTCGCCCCGGAAAACGGCGGCACGCGGCTCACGCAGTGGGCGCAGATGGGGCCGGGGCCGTCCGGGGTCACCGAGGTGATCGCGCGGATGCCGGAGAAGGAACAGAAGATCGTGCACGTCCGGCTGAGCGAGTTCGAGGCCGCGATGACCGCCACGCTCGGCGCGATCAAGGACCGCGTCGAGGCCGCCGGATGATGCGCGCGGCCACCACCGTCGAGGCGTCGTCGGGCTGGCCGGACACCCGGGATTTCGTGCTGGAGGCGGAAAAACTGGGGCTCGGCGAATGCTGGGTGGCCGAGGCGTGGGGTTCGGACGGGCCGTCGGTGCTCGGCTACCTCGCGGCGCGCACGGACCGGATCCGGCTCGGCTCCGGGATCATGCAGCTCGGCGTGCGCACGCCGGTCGCGGCCGCGCAGGCCGCGCTGACCTTGGCCGAGATGTCCGGCGGCCGGTTCGCACTGGGGCTGGGCGCGTCCGGTCCGCAGGTGGTCGAGGGGCTGCACGGGGTGCCGTTCGCGCGCCCGCTGACCCGGATGCGCGAGACGGTGCAGATCATCCGGAGTGCGTTCGCCGGGGAGAAGATCTCGTTCGCCGGCAAGGCTTTCCAGATCCCGTTGCCCGGAGAGTCCCGCCCGATGCGGCTGTCGACAGCGCCGAACGAGGACATCCCGATCTACCTGGCCACGCTGTCGCCGCGCATGCTGGAACTCACCGGCGAACTCGCCGACGGCTGGCTGGGCACGAGCTTCGTCCCGGAGGGGGCCGACGCCTACTTCCGCCACCTCGACGCAGGGCTCGCGAAAGCCGGTCGCAGCCGCGGCGATCTCGTGGTGTGCCAAGGCGCGGAGGTCGCGTTCGCGTCCGATGAGGACGAACTGCGTCCGATGGTCGCCGGGCGGAAGAAGGAGCTGGCGTTTTCGTTGGGCGGCATGGGTTCGGCGAGCACGAACTTCTACCACGACGCGTACCGCAGGCAAGGTTGGGCGGACGTCGCGGCTGAGGTGCGGCAACGCTGGCAGTCCGGCGATCGCGACGGTGCGGCCGGGTTGGTCACCGACGAGATGGTGCTCGCGACGACGTTGATCGGCACCGAGGACATGGTTCGCGCGCGGTTGAAGGTGTGGCGTGCGGCCGGGGTCGACACGGTTCGGCTGTATCCGGCGGGGGAGACCCTGGAGGAACGGCTGGCGACGCTGGGCCGGGCACTCGAGTTGGTAACGGAAGTGCCCTGACAGACCAAGTATTGGGCCAACCGGCTGCGTCGGCGGGTCCGGCTGCGCCATAGTGGCGGCGATCCCGAACCCCAAGGAGCCGCTCGATGCGCAAGATCGTGTCCACTTTGTTCGTCTCGCTCGACGGCGTGGTCGAAGCGCCGGACCAGTGGTCGCTCTCGTACTGGAACGACGAGCTCGAACACGCGGTGGGCGACGGCATGGCGGACGCCGACGCGATGTTGCTCGGCCGCGTGACCTACGAGGGCTTCGCCGAGGCGTGGCCCGGACGCACGGACGACCCGGGCGCGGAGTTCATGAACAGCGTGCCGAAGTACGTCGCGTCCACCACCCTGACCGCGACGGACTGGCACAACACGACGCTCCTGCGCGGCGACCTCGGCGAGGCGATCGCGGACCTGAAATCCGGGGCGGGCGGCGACATCATGACCAGCGGAAGCACCACGCTGGTGCGCTGGCTCCTGTCGCATGGGCTGGTGGACGAGCTGACCCTGCTGCAGTACCCGGTGGTGGTCGGCAAGGGGCGGCGGTTGTTCCCGGCGGAGGGACCGCAGCTGGACTTCGTGCTGGCGGACACGACGGCGTTCCGCAACGGCGTGCTGCGGCTGGTTTACCGGCCTTCCGACGAGTAGCTATGTCTACAAAGGACTCGGGCGCTCCCCGAATCCGGCTCGCCGAGCGGGATTCGGGGAGCCTCCGGGTCATTCCGCCAGGCGGGCGCCGCGACGCCAGATGGCGCGGGTGTTGAGCGTGTCGCTGATGTTGCTGGTCGGGTCGCCGTCGACGAGCAGGAGGTCGGCGCGCAGTCCTTCGGCGACCCGGCCGCGGTCGCTGAGGCGGAAGCGGCGGGCAGCGGTCGCGGTGGCGGCGCGCAAGGCTCGTTCCGGGGTGAGACCGGCTTCCACGAGGTACTGCAGTTCGTGGTGCAGGCTCGCCCCGTGCGCGAGACCCCCGAAGAACGTCTCGGGCATCGAGACGTCGGTGCCGGCCAGCACGTCGACGCCAGCGGCGTCCAAGGCGCGCACGGTGCCGTACACGTCTTCGAGCTTGCCCTGCGGATAGCGGTTGTAGCTGGAGCGCAAGGTTTCGTCCCACTCGCGGTCGAGCCGCGAGGCGACCCGGGGGTCGTCGGCGAGCGCGCTGCCGGTGATTCCCATCAGCGAGGCGTTGAGGGTGATGCAGGGGATGACGAACATGCCCGCGTCCTTGACCAGGCGGATGATCTCCGGGGTGTGCGGCTCGTCCATGAACACGTGGGCGAGCCCGTCGATGCCCGCTTCGACGGCCATTCTGGTCGCCTCCGCGGTCAAGGCGTGCGCGACGGTGAGGGCGCCGTACTTCTTGGCTTCCGCGACCCCGGCGTTCACGGTGGCCTGGTCGAGACACGGCAGTCCGGGATGTCCTTCCACGCTGCCGTCGTCGATCATGAACTTGATGAAGTCCGAGCCGCGGGCGAGGAGCTGCGGGACGAAGGCGGCCGCTTCCTCGGGCGTGGTGGAGAACGGCATGACGGGCATGACCGGCGGGAGCTCCCACTTCGGCCGGAATCCCTCGGGCATCAGCTCGCTGGGATGACCGCCGGGCGGCGTGATGCCGAAACCGGCGGACCGCACGTCGGCCACGGTGTCGTCGTCGGTGAGGTGCGCCCGGTTCTCCCGGGTGTTCATCCCCTGCATCTCCAGCTCGGTCGTCACCCCGAACCGCAGGGCCAGCGCCAGCGAACCCGGGGCGGAGTGGACGTGGGCGTCGATGAGCCCGGGCAGCAGGGTGGCTCCGGCGCCGTCGACGATCTCGCTGCCCGCGGGGATCTCGCCGCCGACCTGGACGATCCTCGTGCCGTCGAGGACCACAGTCCGCACGCCGAGGGACTTTTCCCCGTCGAAGAGCCGGGCGTTGGCGATCGCGGTGAGTGTCATGGCAGCTCGTCTCGTTTCCTTGCTCAGCACATTTACATACCTAATGCTATGCACTTGCTGACTGGTATGCAACTGTCCTTACGCGGGCTTAGGATCAAGCGCATGAGCGGCTCTCCTGGGCGGACCCCCGCCGACCCGGTGCTGGACCAGATCGGCCCGGCGCTGTCCCGGCTGCGCCGGCGCACCCCGGCGTCGAACAAGGACCTGTCCCGCAATCTGGTGCTCAACGTGATCGCCGACGCGCCCGGCGAAACGACGGTCGGCGGCCTCGCGGTCGAAATGGGCGTCGCCCAGCCGGTGGCCAGCCGGACCGTCGCCGCGTGCATCGCCGACGGACTGCTGCGCCGGGCGGCCTCTCAGGCGGACGGACGTCGTACCGTGCTCGAACTGACCGAGCAGGGCGAGGCGGAACGGAATCGGTTCGCCGCGGAACAGCGGAAAGCGTTCGAGGAGATCACGGCTGCTTGGCCGGCGGAGGAGCGGGTTCAGTTCGCCCGGCTGCTGGCCAGGTACGGCGCCGATGCCGCCGAGTGGTCTCGGAAACGGGCGGCGAGCCAGGACTGACGCCGCCGTTGTCCGCGCTCGAGGATGGTGAGCGGTCGCAGTGCTCCTTCGGGCGCGGGCGAAGGAGCACTGCGACAAGCCAGAGTCAGTTCACCTGCCGGTCCTGTCCCTCCCAGAAGGGCTGCCGCAGCTTGAACTTCTGGATCTTCCCCGTCGCCGTCCGCGGCAGTTCGTCGAGGAACTCCACGCGCTTGGGGCACTTGTACCCGGCCAGGTGCTGGCGGCAGTGGGTGATCAGCTCGTCCGCCGTCACCTCGGTCCCGTCCGTCACCACCAGTGCCGTGACGAGTTCGCCCCACTTCTCGTCCGGGATGCCGATCACCGCGGCTTCGCGGACGGCCGGGTGCGAGTTCAGCGCGTCCTCCACCTCGATCGACGACACGTTCTCGCCGCCGGTGATGATGACGTCCTTCTTGCGGTCGGCGATGGTCAGGTAGCCGTCGGCGAAGGTGCCGCCGTCGCCGGTGTGGAACCAGTTGCCTTCCTGCACGCGCGCGGTCTCGTCCGGGTTTTCCCAGTAGCCGTCGAGGTTGTGGTTGCTCTGGGTGAGGACCTCGCCGTCCGCGTCGATCATGACGCGGACGCCCAGCGCCGGGGCGCCGGCGCGGCCGAGGAGCTTCGCCTGCTCGTGCGGGTCGAGATCGGCCCATTCGCTGCGGAAGCGGTTGACCGTGACCAGCGGAGACGTCTCGGTCAGGCCGTAGATCTGCATGAACTCCCAGCCGAGTTCCGCGCGCACGCGTTCGATGGTCCGGGTCGGCGGCGGCGCGCCGGCCACGACGATCCGGACCCGGTCGCGGCCGGGGATTTCGCCGTCCCACGCGGCGGCGCCGTCCAGGGCCGCGGTGACGACGGCGGGGGCGGCGCACATGATCGTCACGCCGTGGTCCCGCACGCGGCGCAGGATTTCGGTGCCGTCCACTTTGCGCAGCACGATGTGCCGTCCGCCGAGGCCGGTGACCGCGTACGGCATGCCCCAGCCGTTCGCGTGGAACATCGGGAGCGTGTGCAGCAGGACGTCGTTGTCGTTGAGCGTGGTGTGCAGGCCGAAAGTCGTGGCGTTGAGCCACAAATTGCGGTGCGTGAGCTGGACGCCCTTCGGCCGCGCGGTGGTGCCGGAGGTGTAGTTGATCGTGGCGGTCGCGGATTCGTCGGCCGACCACGGCCGCGGTTCGCCTTCGCCGCCCCAGATTTTGCCGTCGTCCTCGCCGAGAACGAACACGTGCTTCGCGGTTACGCTGTCCAGCAACGGTTTCAGCTCGGGGTCGAGCATCAGGACCTCGGCGCCGGAATGCTCGACGATGTAACGCACTTCGGCGGGCGCGAGGCGGAAATTCACCGGAACCAGGATGCGGCCCCAGCCGGATACGCCGAAGAACGACGTCAGCAGCCGCGCGGAGTTGTGCGAGACGATGGCGACGCGGCCGCCGGCCGGAACGCCGAGCGCGTCGAGGTTCGCCGCCTGCGCGCGGGCGCGGCGGGCGAGTTCGCGGTAGGTCACCTCGCCCCAGGACTGCGCGGGCTGGGCGGGCTCGTCCACCACCGCGATCCGGTCCGGGTACACCGTTTCGGCGCGGTCGAGGAAATCGCGGACACTGAGGTCATAGAACACGTGCCGATCCCTTCGCGTCAGCGGGCCGCACTGCCCGCGCGGGTGATTTTCGCTCGCCGCACTGAATCCGGCCACCCCACATGGAGGGTGTCCGAACCTCGGGACTTCAGAGGTAGTGGACGACGCAGAATTCGTGCCCCTCGGGGTCGGCCATCACCAGCACGACGCCCTCCCCGGGGTAGTCGTGGCGTACGCCGGTCCACTGCCCGCCAAGCTGTTCGATCTGCGCCCGCGCCTCGTCGACGTCGTCGACCTCGAGGTCCAGATGCAGCCGGACCTTGCCGCGCTTCGGTTCGGGGACCCGCTGGAACGTGAGACGGGGAGCGGCATCGAGCCGGGAGCCGACCGTGGCCCAGTCCGGTCCGTCCTGCTCCGCGGTAACGGGCCGGTCGAGAAGCGTGCTCCAGAAACCTGCCAGCACCTGCGGTTCCAGGCAATCGATCGTGACGCCGCTCAGCCGTCTCACGGGGCCCGCAGCAACCCGGCGGCCCGAGCCCGGTTCACCGCCTGTACCCGGTTCGACACGGCCAGCTTCCGCATCGCGTGCTTCAGGTACGACTTGACCGTATTGGGCAGCAGGCCGAGCCGGTCGGAGATCTCGTCGTTCGTGCAGCCCTCGCTGACCAGCCGCAGCACGTCGATCTCGCGCGGGGTCAGCGCGACGCCGGGCAGGTCCAGCTCCGGGCGCAGCCGTTCGCACACCGCGAGCAGCCGCTGCCGGGCGGTTTCGTCGGTGATCGACCCGGCGATCGCGGTGAGTTCGGCGTGCAGGTCGCCGCGTTCGGCCGCGGGGACGGCCGTCGGGGCGGCCATCCGGCGCTGCACTTCCTCTTCGACCTCGATGTCGCGTCCCAGCCGAGTCGCCACCGCGGTCGCCGCGTGCAACAGACGGTCGCCGAACGTGATGGACTCCCGGGACGCCGCGTACAGCACCGCGCGCGTGGTCTCGCCGACGCGCACCGGCAGCGCCACCATCGCGCGCAGCCGTTCGGGCGCCACCGCGTGGTCGTATTTGTGCGTGATGCCCTGCGCGCTGAGGTAGTCGACCACCGTCGACGGACGGGCGAGTGCCACCGCTTTGCCGCCGAGCCCGGCTCCGGTGTCCACCTGCACGTGCTGCAACGACCGGGTCATGGTGCCGCGCAGCTGGTCGATGACGTGCGAACGAGAAGCCGCCGACACCGGCCCGCCCATCGCGACCGGCAGTTCGGTGGCGATTTGCAGTGCTTTGAGCGCGCCGGCGACCAGGGGGCTGGCCGTCAGCGCGAGCCGGCCCGGAGGCGTCATGGGCACCGTCCCGCTTCACTCGACCTTGCTGGGTGGACGTCCACGTTACGCGTTGCGTCGCGTTCGGACTACTCGTGTGGTTCGGTGGCACACGTGGCAACCTCGGATTTCGATACCGTCGCCGACCGGCTCTACGCGGGTGAACCGGCCGACTTCGTCGCGGAGCGCACCGCGGCCGCCCGCGCGGCGAAGGAAGCGGGCGACGTCGAACTGGCGCGCCGGATCCGCGCCCTGCGCAAGCCGACCGCGGCCGCGGCGTATCTCAACCGCCTCGCGCGCGACGGTTCCGCTCCGCTGTCCGAGCTGGCCTCGCTCGGCGACAAACTGCGCGAAGCACACGAGCAGCTCGACGGATCCCGGCTGCGCGAACTGGCGCACCAGCGGGCGGAGCTGGTGCAGCGGATCATCCGGGAGGCGACCGGCTTGAGCGATACCGTCGAGCGCGAGGTGGAGGAGACGCTGGAAGCGATCGTCGCGGACGCCGACCTCGCCCGGCTCGCTCTCGCCGGACGCCTGACGTCGAAGGCCCGCCAGGACGCCGACCGCTGGCTGTCGCTGCCGACGAATCCCGCGCCCGCCAAGAAGACGCGACAGTCCGAAAAGGACCGGAAGGCCGAGGAAGAAGCCCGGGTCCGTGCCCTGGAACGGAGACAGGCGGTGCGGGCCCGGGCGGAGGCGGAGCGGAACCTGCAGCGCGCGGAGCGCACCGCCGAACAGGCCGACGAGCGGGTGGCCGAATTGCGGGAACGGCTCGCCGAGGCGGAACACCGCGCTGCCCGAGCGGCCGACGAACTGGCCAAGGCGCAGAAGACTTTCGAGGAAGCCGACGACGCGGTTCAGCGGTCCTGAGGACCTGTCCGACCGCGTGCCGGACAGCCCCAAGCCCGCTTAACGGGAGATTTCCGTCCCCGCGCACCACACCGCGCGAATGGCCCGCGTCGCCGCCAAATCAGCCACCGGGTCGCCCTCGACCAGCACCAGGTCTGCCCGCAACCCGAGCCGGATCTCGCCGCGGTCGGTCAGCCCGAACGCCTGGGCCGCGTCGACCGTGGCGGCGCGCAGGATCTCCACCGTGGTCAACCCAGCCTCGGCGAGCAGTTCGAACTCGCGGTGCAGGCTCGACCCGTGCGGGACCTCGGCCGGGGCGCCGGATTCGGCGTTGCTGTCGGTACCGGCGAGGATCTCGACTCCGGCAGCGCGCAGGGCAGCCACGTTGGCCACGAAATCCCCCGCCGCGCCGGCGAAGTACGGAAGCGCCGCCTCCATCATGGTGAGCGTCGGAATCGCCGTCTGCCCAGCAGTCTTCATCGCCGCGACGTCTTCCGCGGCGATCCGGCCGACCACCGGCACATGCGTCACGAACCGCGCGCCGGTCGCGACCGCCAAGTGGTACGCACCGGGAGTCGCCGCGTGCAGGACGGTGTCCAAACCTCGTACCCGCGCCGCGTCGACCAGCGCCTGCAGCGCCTCGGCGGGCGGCCCGCCGTCGCCGGGGGCCTCCGCGACGCCCTTGACGTAGTCGACGCCTTCCGCGACCCGCTCCTCGACGAAGCGGACCGCGGCGTCCGCGGTGGTGACGATCGCGGACGCGGGCATCCCGGGGATCCGGACGTGCATGCCGCCGGGGCCGATGGCGGGAGTGCCGGCGCTGCGGAAATCCGCCGGGCCCGCCGAGCGCAGCGCGGCCACCCGAGAAGCGGGGAAACACGCCATGTCCAGGCCGGTCGTGACGCCCCAGGCGGCCAGCGCGGCCAGCTGCGCGGGCTCGGTCAGGTGGACGTGGGAGTCGATGAACCCGGGCAGCAGCGTCGCCCCGGCCGCGTCGATTTCCCGTGCCCCGGCGGGATCGGCGCCGAGCACTGTCCCGTCGATCACGACGGTGCGCGGTTCGGTGAGCCCTCGCCCGTCGAAGACGCGCGCGTTGCGCAGAGCGGTCTTGGCCACGATCCCTCCCCGGGTCAGTGGACGCGATACCGCAAGAGTAGTGAGTTGTCGTCCACCAGGGCGGAAAGCAGTTCGAGCTGTTGCGGGTCGATGGCCGCGCCCATCGCGACGCGCGGCGCGTCCCCGGCGATCAGCATCGGCGCGACGGTCAGGCGCAGTTCGTCGACTACGCCCGCGGCCAGCAGCGACGCGAACAGGTGCGGTCCGCCCTCGCAGTCGATGCGGCGGAGTCCTCGCCGGGCCAGTTCGTCCACCGCGGCCCGCAGGTCGACGTCGCCGTGCCGGGGACGCGGGCGCTGGTCCTCCGGGTCCGCGTGCAGGGCCGGGTCGCCGGTGGCCTCGTGCAGGGTTGGGTCGCCTGTCCCGGCGATCAGGACATCCGCCCCGGCCGACGCCCACGCCTCGCGCAGTTCCGGATCGGTCGCCGCACTGGTGACGACGATCGTCGGCACCAGCGCCTTGGTGATCACCGGGGCGTCCGGCGGCAGCGAACGGCCGGTGCTGACCACGGCGATCGGCGCGATCGGGGCCAGCCCGTGCCGGCGCCGCCGCTCGGCGGTCTTCTCGTCCGGCCGCAGGCCCTCGAAGCCCTCGGCCATCGCGGTGCCCGCGCCGACCAGCAGGACGTCGGCGAGGTCGTTGCCCAGCCGGTAGACGATCCGGTCCGCGGGCGTCGACAGCCCGCCCGAGCGGCCGTCGATGGTGATCCCGCCGTCGGCGCTGGACACGAAGTTCACCGCGAGCCACTTCGGCCCGTCCGGATAGACGTAGAGCTGCTCGACGTCGGCCTCGGTGCGGTCTGAGTTTCCCGGAAAGATCTCGCGCATCAGACCGACCGTACAACGTTCGCCGGCGGCCGGGTGCCGACGATGCTCGCCACCATCTCCGCGACCTGCCGCGTTTCGCGGACCTGGTGCGCGCGGAACATCGCCGCGCCGTGCAGCGCGGACACCGCGGTGGCGGCGAGCGTGCCGATGACCCGTTCGCCGACCGGGAGGTCCAGCGTTTCGCCGATCACGTCCTTGTTCGACAGCGCCATCAGCACCGGCCAGCCCGTCGCGACCAGCGCGTCGACGTGCCGCAGCAGTTCGAGCGACTGGTAGGAGTTCTTCCCGAAGTCGATGCAGGGGTCGATCATGATGCCCTCGCGCGGCACCCCCGCGGCGAGCGCGCGCTCGGCCAGCGAGGTGGTGCCTTCGACGACCGCCGCCACCACGTCGTCGTACACCGGCCGGAGGGCTTCGGCGCGCGGCACGAGACCGTTGGTGTGCGAGCAGATGTAGCCCGCGCCGTGCTCGGCGGCGACGTCGAGGATTTCCGGTTCGACCGCGGCCCAGTTGTCGTTGACCAGGTCCGCGCCCGCGCGGCAGACCGCGTCGGCGACCTCGGCGCGGTAGGTGTCCACGCTGATCACCAGGTCGGGGAAGTTCTCGCGGGCCCATTCGACGGTCGGCACGACGCGGCGGATCTCCTCGGCCGCGGTGACCTCGGGGCCCTTGCCCGCGGGCACGCCGCCGATGTCGATCAGGTCGGCGCCCTCGGCGTGCGCGCGCCGGATGGCCGCTTGCGCGGGGGCTTCTTCGAAGGTCGCACCGTTGTCGTAGAAGGAGTCTGGGGTGCGGTTGACGATGGCCATCACCAGGGCGCGGTCACTGGTGAGGCGACGGCCTCGGAACACGAGGTCGGGCGTATGCATGCGGTCTCCCGGGCCGGAACGAAAGATCTCGCGTGATCATAGGCGAGTTCGCGGCGGGAGTACGTCCGGCAGGTGGCGGGCGGAAAGGTCCGGAGGCCACCTGCGTCCGGGCGTTCGGTCGATCTGCGGCAGTGCGGATCAGGAGGCGAGCGCCTCGTTGACGGTCAGGAACTCGCCCGCGGTGCGGGTGGCGGAGAATTCGATCACGCGGTAATGCGCGAGCCGTTGCAGGACGAGCGGATCGGTGGCGAGCACGGCGTCCAGCTTGCCGCGCAGGCACGGGCGGGTGATGATGACCTGGTCGGCGTCCTCGTTTCCTTTTCCGGAAACGAGGAACAATCCATGCGCGAACTGGCTTCGCAGCCACTCGGCGTGTTCGGCCAGCGCGTAGTCGACTTCGTTTCGAGGTGCTGTGTAGGACAGCAATGCGATGTACATGACCTCAGAGTAGGACGCTCGGTCGGATGGTGCATCCTCCTCCCGAGTGCCGTCGTCCTTCATCGAATGGTCAAGTATTCCCAATAACTCTTTACGGATAAGCGTACTGCCGGGATTTCCGTTACGGGGTACGGAAAATTCCGTGTCGCGGCGTTTCCGCTGGACATTTCGGACGGATGGTCAAGACCATCCCCAGTTCTGCGTGAAGCAGCCGGCCAGATAAAGATCCACGCGGTCGGCGAACCGGCTCGGATCGCGTCCGGTGAGTTCGCCGATCCGGGTGATGCGGTATCGCAGAGTGTTCACGTGCAAGTGCAGAGTGGCCGACGTCTGCGTCCAAGATCCCGAATGTTCCAGGAACGCCTTGAGCGTCGTTATCAATTCGGAACCGTGTGCCGCGTCGTACGCGAGTACCGGGCCCAGTACTTTTTCGCCGAATGTGCGGCGCAAGTCCTCCGGCACGGCGGCGAGCAGCAGCAGATGCGACGCCACTTCGTCGCCGGACAACACTGTCGCGCGGCCCGGGGTCAACGCGGCCAGCGTGCGCGCGTGCCGGGCTTCCTGCACTCCGGCGCGGAGCCCGGCGGCGTCCGCGGCCCGGCTGAGGCCGAGCGTCAGCCGCGCGGACCCGAGCGCCGGTTCGATCGTGTGCACCGCTTCCCGCAACGCCTCGGTATCCCGTGACGCGAACAGGCCGAACGTCTCGCCTTCCACGGTCGCCACCAGCACCGGCTGCCCGGTGGCCGAAAGCAGTTCCTCGACCAGCACCTGCGCGAGCCCCGGCCCGCCGCCGCGGACCTCGGCGGACAGCGTCGTCACCGGTTCCTGCGGCGCGAAGCCGGCGGCGGCCAGCCGGGACGTCAGCTCACCTGGTGCCGCGTCGTCGGAGAGCACCAGCCGCAACAGGGGTTCGGCCGCCCGGTTCTCGATGCGCCGGGCCTCGTCCATGCGGGACCGTTCGAGCCCGACCAGCGCCGCGAGTTCCAGCGCCAGCTCCCGGCGCGCGGACGGCCACTTCGCCGGATCGCCGTCCACCACGAGGAACCAGCTCGCGATCCGGTGCCCGGAGCGTCCGGCCGCGCCGAGCAGCGTGACCGGGCCGTCCTGACAGGGCAGCCGTTCGGCCCGCAGGAACCGCCGGGCCAGCGCGGCGCGGCGGGCGGCAGGCAGTTCCGGTCCGCCGGCCAGCTGCTGCCCGGTCGCGCTCAGCACGAGACAGTCCGTGCCCAGCTCCTCCGCGCCGGCCTTGACCAGCGCGGACAGTCCGTGGCCGGACGTCACCGCGGCCACCAGCCGCCGGTGCGAATCGCGGGCGGGCGCCGAGCGTTCCGCCGCCAGGCCCAGGATCACCCGCTCGGCCACGGTCGCGAACGAAACCGACACCGGCACCTCGAACAACGGCAGGCCGACGCGTTCGCAGGCGGCCACGAGGTAGTCCGGCACCGGGCCGCCCACCTCGGCGGTCCCGGCCCCGAGCGCGGTCACGCCCGCGGCGGCGAGTTTGCCGACGAACGCGTCCGCGTCCGCGGGCCCGGGCAGCCAGCGCAGGCCGCACAGCACGATCTCGCCGCCGTCGAGGTACCGCGTCGGATCCTGCAGGGTCGCCTGGAAGACGCGGCCGAACTCCCGGTCGCGCGCCTTCTCGCCCGCCAGCAGCCGCAACCCCAGCTCCGGGGTGTCGAGCAGTGCACCCAGCCGCATGCGCGCCTCCTTCCGCCCATCAGTACCGCACACCAGAGGGGTTTGGCGGAAACTACGAAAAACCGGCCCTTCGCGCTCACTCCTTTCGGTGGATCTGCCGTGGCCCGGGCCACGCCCGGGCAGGTGTACTCACTCGGCGAGCGAACGGAAAGGGATGACCAATGGCGATCGTTCTTGGCGACAACCGATACGGGAAGGCCGAAAACCGGCTGGTCCGCGTCGACCGGGACGGAGACGAGCACCGGATCACCGACCTCACCGTGAGCGTGTCGCTGTCGGGCGACATGAGCGACACCCACCTGACCGGGGCCAACGACAAGGTGCTGGCCACCGACACGCAGAAGAACACGGTGTTCGCCTTCGCCCGCGACGGCATCGGCGAGATCGAGGACTTCGCGCTGCGGCTGGCCCGGCACTTCGTGTCCAGCCAGGAGAGCATCCACCTCGCCCGCGTCGGGATCGTGGCCCATCCGTGGGAGCGGCTGCAGGTCGGCGGACGTCCGGCGCACCATTCGTTCGCCCGTTCCGGGGCGGGCACGCGCACCACCCGCGTCACCTACGACGGCGAGCGGGCCTGGGTGCTGGGCGGGGTCGAGGACCTCACCGTGCTCAACTCCACCGGATCCGAATTCTGGGGCTTCCCGCGCGACGAATACACCACGCTGGTCGAGGTCAAGGACCGGATCCTCGCCACCGCGGTATCCGCGACCTGGCGGTTCTCCGTCGAGGAGGCCGATTGGGCGCAGGCGCACGAAACCGCGCTCGCCACGCTGCTCGACGCGTTCGGCGGCACGCACAGCCAGTCCCTGCAGCAGACGCTGTACGCGATGGGCGAGGCGGTGCTGGAGGCCGTCCCGGAGATCGCGGAGATCCGGTTCTCGCTGCCGAACAAGCACCATTTCCTCGTCGACCTCGAGCCGTTCGGCCTCGACAACCCCGGCGAGGTCTTCTACGCCGCCGACCGGCCCTACGGGCTGATCGAGGGCACCGTCCTGCGCGACGACGCCCCGCCGGCCGGTCCGGCCTGGTCCTGAGCACACCGAAACCCGAGCTGTTGGGAGCGCTACTGTCATGACCGTGTCCATCGATGCCGACGTCGAACGCGCCTGGCTCGCCGAATGCGTGCGGATCGCCGAGAAGAACGTCGCCGACGGCGGCGGCCCGTTCGGCGCGCTCGTGGTGAAGGACGGCGAGATCGTCGCGACCGGCGTCAACCGCGTCACCCCGTCGCTCGACCCGACCGCGCACGCCGAGGTGGTCGCGATCCGCGCGGCCTGCCAGGCGCTCGGCACGTTCAGCCTCGCCGGATGCGTGCTCGTCTCCTCGTGCGAGCCGTGCCCGATGTGCCTCGCGTCGTCGCTGTGGGCGCGCGTGGACCGCGTGCTGTACGCGGCCGACCGGGACGACGCCGCCCGGGCCGGATTCGACGACCGGGCCTTCTACGAGCTTTTCGAGCATCCCCGCGAAACGTGGCAGACCCCGGTTTCGCGAGTGTCCACATCGGACGCTTTCGCCCCGTTCTCCGCCTGGCTCAACCGGTCCGACCGGATCGAGTACTGAGCCTCGGCGAGTGCTGAGGCCGGTCAGAATCGGCTTCAGCGTTCTCCGCCCCACCCCACCGGGCCACCCTCCCGGTGCTGACCGGAGCACCAGAAAAACGCAAACGTCCCGCCGCGCCGCCCCTTGCCTGTGCCAGGGGTGCGGTCCGGCACACCCACCGGCAAGGGGAGGACGCATGACCCAGGTACGCCTCGAAGAAGCGGTGACCTCGGCTCCCGGACCGCAGCGCAAGTCCATTGTGGAGCGACTTTTCGAAATACGCGCTCGCAACACCACCGTAGGCCGGGAAGTGCGCGGAGGGGTGACCACCTTCGTCGCGATGGCCTACATCGTTTTGCTCAACCCGCTCATCCTCGGCGCTTCCGCCGACATCACCGGCGCGAAACTCAGCGCCGCGCAAGTAACCACGGCGACCGCGCTCGCCGCCGCCGTGATGACTGTCCTCATGGGACTCGTCGGCAACGCGCCGCTCGCGCTCGCCGCCGGTCTCGGGATCAACGGCATCGTCGCGTTCCAGATGGCCCCGGCGATGACGTGGGCCCAGGCTTTCGGGCTGGTGGTGCTCGAGGGCGTCTGCATCGTGCTGATGGCGGTCAGCGGGGTCCGGGAACGCATCATGAACGCGATCCCCGGACCGCTGAAAACCGCGATCACCGTCGGGATCGGGTTGTACATCGCGCTCGTCGGACTGGTGAGCGCCGGGTTCGTGACCCGCATTCCGGACGCGGCGCACACGACTGTTCCCGTTCGGCTCGGCGTCGACGGCCATCTGTCCGGTTTGCCGATCGCGGTGTTCTGCTTCGGCCTCCTGCTGATGACCGTGCTGGTGTCGCGGAAGGTGCCCGGCGCGGTGCTGATCAGCATCGCCGCCGCCACCGTGCTCGCGGTGGTGCTGCACGACGGATTCGGCGTCGGCGATTGGGGTTTGACGACTCCGACGCTGCCGCATTCCGTGGTCGCGGCTCCCGATTTCGGGCTGCTCGGGCACGTCGATCTGTTCGGCGGATTCGCCAAGGCGGGCGCGCTGACCGCGACGATCTTCCTGTTCACCCTGGTGCTGTCCGGGTTCTTCGACGCGATGGGCACCATCACCAGCGTGTCGGCCGAGGCCGGGCTGTCGAAGAACGGCCGGGTGCCGCGGATGGGCCGGATCCTGTTCGTGGACGGGGCCGGGGCGATCGCGGGCGGGGTGTCCGGCTCGTCGCCGAACACCGTGTTCCTGGAGTCCGCGGCCGGCGTCGGGGAGGGCGCGCGGACCGGGCTGGCGAGTGTCGTGACCGGGCTCTTGTTCGGGGCGACGCTGCTGTTCACGCCGATCGCGGGCATCGTGCCGGCGCAGGCCGCCGCACCGGCGCTCGTGGTGATCGGCGGGATGATGGTGGCGCAATGCCGCAACATTCCGTGGAACGACCCGGATTACACGATCCCGGTGTTCCTGACGGTCGCGCTCATTCCGTTCACCTACTCCATCACCAACGGCGTCGGCGCGGGCCTCATCGCGTTCGTGCTGATCAAGACCTTCCGCGGGAAGTGGCGTGAAGCGGGGTGGATCCTCACCGTGCTCGCGCTCGTGTTCACCGTCTACTTCGGAATCGACGTGGTGAAGGCGATCCTCTGAGAGAAGAAAGGGACCACCATGCCTCTGATGTTCCTCAACGGCGGCGCGATGCGCGGCGAACCTCTGCACCATCTGCTCGACGGCGCTCCGCTGGTGGCCGAAACGACCACGGCCGCGAAGTACCGGTTCTATTCGGTGGGCGGGCAATGCCCGGCGCTGGTCCCGGTGGCGCACGGCGGCGCGGCGATCTCCGGCGAGGTCTACGACCTCACGCTGGACCAGCTGCGCGACCGCGTGCTCCCGTCCGAACCGCCGGAGCTGGAGCTGGGCGTGATCGAACTGGCCGACGGCAGTTCGGCGTTCGCGATGCTGCTGCGGCGGCCGCAGACCTCGCACGTGCAGCTGCGGGACATTACGGAAATCGGCGACTGGCGAGCGTTCAAGGCCGCGGCGTGACGGTTCTGGTCGCTCCGGACAAGTTCAAGGGCTCGCTCACCGCGGCGGAGGTCGCGGAGGTGGTGGCCGCGGCGTTCGCCGAGGTCGCGCCGGGCGAGCCGGTGCGGCAGCTGCCGGTGGCGGACGGCGGCGACGGCACCGTCGCCGCCGCCGTCGCGGCCGGGTTCCAGCGGGTTCCGGTGCGGGTGTCCGGGCCGACCGGCCGCCGGATCACCGCGTACTACGCGCTGCGCGGGACGGTCGCCGTCGTCGAACTGGCGGAGGCGTCCGGCCTGCACCGGCTGCCCGGCGGGCGGCTGGAGCCGCTGACCGCGTCGAGCTACGGCACGGGCGAGCTGATCGCGGCCGCCCGTGCCGCCGGGGCGACGCAAATCGTGCTCGGGGTCGGCGGCAGTGCTTGCACCGACGGCGGCGCTGGGTTGCTGACTGCGCTGGGTGCGCGACTGCTCGACGCGTCCGGTGCGCAGCTTCCGCCCGGCGGCGCGGCCTTGGCGGAGTTGTCCACAGTGGATTTGTCCGCACTGCCCGAAGTGGACATTGTCCTGGCGTCCGATGTGGATAACCCGTTGCTGGGCGTGGACGGCGCGGCCGTGGTGTACGGGCCGCAGAAGGGTGCTGGACCCGCCGAGATCGCGTTGCTGGAACGCGGGCTGACCCGGTGGGTTGAAGTGATGGGCTCCGCGCACGCCACCACCCCGGGCGCCGGCGCGGCAGGCGGCGTCGGGTTCGGTGTGCTCACCGGACTCGGCGCCCGCATTCGGCCCGGCATCGAGTTGTTGCTGGAGTTGCTGGGTTTCCCGGCCGCGGCCCGGGACGCCCGGCTCGTCGTCACCGGCGAGGGTTCGCTGGATACCCAGTCGCTGCACGGAAAAGCGCCGGTGGGCGTTCTCCGCGCGGCGGGCGGCACACCGGTCGTCGCGTTGGCCGGGCGGTGCCTGCTGTCCGCACCGGAATGGCGGGAAGCGGGCTTCGCCGGGGTGTACGCGCTGACCGACGTCGAACCGGACGAGCACCGGTGCGTGGCGGAGGCCCGGTCGTTGCTGCGCGAGCGGGCCGCACAGCTGGCTCGGGATTTCAGCCGAGCAATACCTGCCTGACGTGGTCGGACAGGGGGAGTCCGGCCGCGTCGGCGGGGGTCAGCCAGCGGTGGTCGTCGTGTTCGGCCGGGTTGAGCTGAAGGTCGCCGAGGAATTCCGGGTGCGCGTCGTAGTAGGCGGCGTGCACGGTGAACGGTTTGCCGGTGCGGTCCGGCCAGGATTGGCGGACCCGTTCCCCGGCGAGCTGTACGCGCAGCCCGGTTTCCTCGGCGACTTCCCGTACCGCGGTGGTCTCCGGGGCTTCGCCGGGTTCGACGGTGCCGCCGGGGAATTCCCAATGCCCGCCGAGGAAAGTCCCCGGCGCGCGGCGGATCAGCAGCACGGTTTCGCCGCGGCGGAGCAGGACGTACGCGAGATGTTTGTCGTTCATGCCGCTCCTCCGTTGGCGACGAGGACTTGTCCGTTCACCCAGCCGCCTTCCGGTCCGCAGAGGAACGCGACCAGACCCGCGCAGTCGCGTGGGGTGCCGATCCGGCCCAGCGGATTGTGCCGGGCGAACGCTTCGCGGTCGGCTTCGGGGATCCAGCCGGTGTCGGTCGCGCCCGGGTTCACCGCGTTCGCCGTGATGCCGAGGTGGCCTAGTTCTCCCGCTGCGGCGAGGGTGATCCGGTCGAGCGCGCCTTTGCTTGCTCCGTAGGGCAAGTTGTGCACTACGTGGTCGCTGGTCAACGTTACGATCCTCCCTGCACCGCGGGGTCCGCGGTAGCGTTGGGCGAACTCTCGGATCAGCAGCCAGCTTGCGCGGGCGTTCACCGCGAAGTGCCGGTCGAAACTGTCCACTGTGGTGTCGAGCAGGCCGGAATCCACGGACTCGCAGTGGGCGAGCACGAGCGCTTGGACGTCGTCGTCGATCTGGTCGAACAGTCTCGCCGGGGTTTCCGGGTCGGCCAGGTCGGCTTCGATGCCCTCGACGGTCTCGTCGGGGCCCCACGGCATCCGGCGGTCGTAGTCGGACCAGCGGGTGGTGACGACGTTCCAATCGTCTTCCTTCAGCCGGGCGGCGATCGCGGCGCCGATTCCGGCTTTCCGGCCGACTCCGGTGATCAGGGCGGTTTTCTTACTCTTCAATGGCGCTGTCTTTCGCGCGGAGGTGCTGCCGGAAGGTGTAGGACGGGTCCTTTTCCCGGAGGGTCAGGAATTCGCTGAACCGGACCTGTTCGCGGAGGGTGACGCCGTCGCGGATCTTCGCCGCTTGCCGGTGTTCGGTGTCGCGAATGGATTCGGCTAGCCGGAATACTTCCTCGGCTTGGGCGGCTGGGATGAAGAGGACGCCGTCGTCGTCGCCGAAGACCAGGTCGTCGGTGGTGACGGTCCATTCGCCGACGGTGGCGGCATCGAGGGCGTCGGCGGCGCGGTCGTTGAGGTGCAGGGGGCCGGTGGAGAGGGAGCCCAGGCTGTAGACCGGGAGGCCGATTTCGCGGAGTTCGGCGGTGTCCCGGTGCAGGCCCCAGATGACTATGCCGCTCAGTCCGGCTGCCGCTGCTTCGGCGGTGATGAGGTCGCCTACGCAGCTCTCGTCCAGGCGGCCTCGGTTGTCTACTACCAGGACGTCGCCTGGGCGGGCGGTGGTCAGGGCTTCCAGGAAGACGTCGACACTGCCGGAGTGTCTGGCTGGGAGGACTCTGCCGGAGAGCTTCTGGCCTGGGGTTATTGACCTGGTTCCGGCTGGGGCGCAGCGGACGGTCAGGCGGGCGCGGAGGCAGCCGTCTGCCAGGTGGGCGGTGGTTAGGGTGGTGAAGCGGTGGGTCAGGTCGCTGGGGGTCAGATCGCTGTGGGTCATGGGGTCGCCCTTCGTTGCGGGGGTGTTCGGCTCGTCGCCCTGGCGGGCGACATTGCTTTTGGGGGGTTGCGTGAGGCACCCCGAAGTTTCATTGTGCTGACGGGCGGTGGGTGCTTGTCAAGGCGGGAAAGATGCCTTGACAAGCACCCACCGCCCGCAGGGAGGCTTCGTATCGGGGTTGGGGGAGGGGTGGGTGCCCCCGGTCGTTGGGTGCATCGGCGGCGGTTTTAGAGGTGGGGCTTGCGCCCCAATGTGGCATTGGGTGCATGCGATGCAACGAACGCCACATTGGGTGCGTCTGACGCACCCAATGCCACATTGGGGCGCATCCCGGGGTGGTGGCGGGCGGGTCGTGAGGGGAACCCTGAGGGACTCTGAGTACGTGAAGGTGGCCCTCATGGACTCCGGGGGTCCGCGAAGTCACATATGCGGCGAAACGGGCTGGGGTCGCTGAGTGCTTTGGTGGCTATATCCCTTTTCTTCCGTTGGCTGGTTGAAGTCCTGGTGAATTCCCGGGTAGGTGACGTTCTCGACCAGGGTTTCTTCACTTTCCGCACGCATAATTCCGTTCCGGGTAGTCCGAACGTGTGCAAGCAGGAGGAAAAGAGTGCCGGGGGTTGGGCGTGCCCGCTGGATTGGCGGCGGGGTCGCGATTGCGGTCGTGGCGGGGGGTGTCGCGTTCGCGGTGTGGCCCGACGGGGCTTCGGCGCAGGATCCGGAGATCCAGATTTCCCGGTCGGCTTGCGGGCAGGGCTGGGCGGATCCTCGGCCGGGGGTGCAGACTTTTCACCTGCACAACACCGGATCCGTGACTTCCGAGGTCGATCTGATCGATCCGGCGACCGGGGTGGTTTACGGCGAGGTCGAGGGGCTGGGCAGTGGCACTACCCGGCCGTTGCAGGTGACGCTTGGCAATGGGACGTACGCATTCCGTTGTCTCCCGGAGGATTCGTCGGCGATTGTCGGGCCTGCTGTCACAGTGAGTGGCGGGGCCGAGCGTGGTCCGGGGGTCGCACCGGTGACGCAGAATGATCTGCTCGGGCCGTTGAAGTCCTATCAAGCGCAGGTGACGCAAGGGCTCGACCAGTTGGCCGCGGACGTGGGCAAGGTGAAGGACGCCATTCGCGGCAACGATCGCGGGGCGAGTCAGGTGGCTTGGCTGGCCGCGCATCTGGACTACGAACGTCTTGGCGCGGCTTACAACGCGTTCGGGGACTCGGACAAGGCCATCAACGGGACCGCGGACGGTAAGCCGGACGGTATCAAGAGCCCTGATTTCACCGGGTTCCATCGGATCGAATCCGGATTGTGGCACAACGAAGATCTCGCCGCCCTGGTCCCGGTGGCCGATCAGCTGGACAGCGACGTGCAGAAGCTCCGCAAGTCCTTTGCGGACAGTCAGGTCAATCCGAACGACCTTGGCTTGCGCGCGCACGAGATCGTGGAGAACACCCTGCAATTCGAACTGACCGCCCGCACCGATTACGGCAGCGGCACCAACCTCGCCACGGCTCGGGCGAATCTCGATGGGACGCAAGCGGTTCTCGATGTGCTGCGTCCGGTTCTCGCTCCGCGTTATCCGGCACTGTCCAAGGTGGACAAGTGGATGGAACGCACCAAAGCCGCCCTGGACAGTGCGAAGAAGCCGGACAACTCGTGGACGCCGGTAAGCCAACTGTCCGCGGTGCAGCGGCAGAAGCTCAATGCCGACGTCAGCGAATTGACCGAGCTGCTCGCTCCGATCGCGGCTATCGCGGAGCCGAGGAGGATCTCGTGACCACGGAATCCTCTCGACGGTCCTTCCTGCGTCGCACCGTTGTCGGCGCGGGCATCACCGCTGCGGCCGGGATTGGGGTGACGGCTAGCGCCAGCGAAGAGTCACCGGCCACCGTGCCGTTTCACGGGCCCCGGCAGGCGGCGATTCTCCGGCAGCCACCGGCACAAAGCATCATCGCGTCCTTCGACGTGGTCGCCGAGAATCGCGCCGAATTGACCCAGCTGTTCCAGGAGATCACCGACCGAGCGCGGTTTCTTACGAATGGCGGTGCCCCGGCCTCGCTCGGCATTACCGCGCCACCCGCTGATTCCGGCGTGCTCGGTCCGGTTGTGCCGCACAGTGATCTCGGTGTGATTGTCGGCGTCGGATCGTCCCTTTTCGACGGACGCTACGGGCTGGCCGACCGCAAGCCCAAGAAGCTCAAGCCGATGACCATGTTCCCCAACGACGCGCTCGACGCCTCGCAGTGCCACGGCGACCTGTCGCTCACGTTGTCCGCCAGCGACACCGACACCGTGTTGCACGCGCTGCGCGACCTGACTCGCGCGACCCGCGGCGGAATGCAGTTGCGCTGGAAGATCAACGGCTTCAGTTCGCCGTCGAGGCCGTCCGGCACGCCGCGCAACCTGATGGGGTTCAAGGACGGCACCGCCAACCCGGGAGCGTCCGAAATGGACCGGCTGGTGTGGGTGTCCGGGGCGGGCGAGCCCGCGTGGACGACCGGCGGCAGCTACCAGGTGATCCGGCTGATCCGGATGCTGGTGGAATTCTGGGACCGGGTCTCGATCACCGAGCAGGAGAACATGTTCGGCCGCCGCCGCGACACCGGTGCGCCGCTGGACGGGGCATCCGAACAGGACGAACCCCGCTACGCCGACGATCCGATCGGCACCGTCATCCCGCTCACCAGCCACATCCGCAAGGCGAACCCGCGCACCCCGGAGACCGACGGACAGCGGATCCTGCGCCGCGCGGTCAACTACGACCGCGGCGTCGACGCCAACGGCAACCTCGACATGGGCCTCGTTTTCACCTGCTACCAGCAGGATCTCGAGCGGCAGTTCGAAACCGTGCAGAAGCGGCTGATCGACGAACCGCTCGTCGACTACATCTCCCCGTTCGGCGGCGGCTACTTCTTCGCGCTGCCCGGCGTCACCGGTCCCGGCGACCACTTCGGCCGGGCGCTCCTCGCCTGAGGCGCGCCCCCATCCCCACCCCGCGAAACCAGGAGGAATCCTCAGTGGACACAGCATTCGGCAGGCGGCGCCGTCGCCTGCTCGGTGCGGGCGCGCTCGTCTCGGCGGCCGTGCTCGCGATCGTCACCGGGTCCGCGGCGTCGTCCGCGCAGGCCCAGCCGCTGCACCCGCTTCCGGCGTCGTGGCTGCCCACCCTCACCCCGATCAAGCACGTCGTGGTGATCTTCGGCGAGAACATCTCGTTCGACCACTACTTCGGCACCTACCCGAACGCCACCAACGAGAACGGCACCCCGTTCCAGGCCGCGAAGAACACGCCGAAGGTCAACGGCCTCGACGAGAAGCTGCTCACCCACAACCCGAACGCGTACAACCCGAAGCGGCTCGGGCCGGACCAGGCGCTCACCTGCGACCAGAACCACAGCTACGGCGCCGAGCAGGCCGCGTTCAACGGCGGCAAGATGGACAAGTTCGTCGAGAAGACCGAGACCGACAAGTGCACCGGCCAGCCGGTCCTGTTCGGCGAGCCGGGTCTGGTGATGGACTACTACGACGGCAACACCGTCACCGGCATGTGGAACTACGCGCAGCACTACTCGCTGAGCGACAACTCGTTCAACACCGTCTTCGGCCCCTCCACCCCGGGCGCGATCAACCTGATCTCCGGCCAGACGCACGGGATCCAGGCGGTCGACCCGGTCACGCACGAGCCGAAGAGCGACTCCTACGTCGTCGCGTCGCCGGACGAGAACGGCGTCGGCACCGTGATCAACGACCCGGACCCGGCGTGGGACGACTGCTCGGGCAAGAACCACACCTCGAAGGACAACCTCGGCGCGATGCAGGGCCGCAATATCGGCGACCTGCTGAACGACCGGCACGTCACGTGGGGCTGGTTCCAGGGCGGCTTCAAGCCGACCGGCACCCAGAACGGCTACGCGGTCTGCGGGCAGAAGCACGCGAACATCGGCAATCAGTCCTCCGTGGACTACAGCCCGCACCACCAGCCGTTCCAGTACTACAAGTCCACTGCGAACCCGCACCACCTGCCGCCGTCCTCGGTGCAGGCGATCGGGCAGACCGACCAGGCCAACCACCAGTACGACATGAGCGACTTCAACGACTCGCTCAAGGCCGGTTCGATGCCCGCGGTCAGCTTCCTGAAGGCGCCGGAGTACCAGGACGGGCACGCGGGCTATTCCGACCCGCTCGACGAACAGCATTTCGTCGTCGACGAGATCAACAAGATCCAGCAGTCGCCGGAGTGGCGTTCGACCGCGATCGTGCTCGCCTACGACGACTCCGACGGCTGGTACGACCACGAGAACTCGAAGATCGTCAACGGTTCTCAGGACGCTTCGCAGGACCAGGCCGTCTGCACCGGCAAGCCGGCCGGGCTCGGCGGGCACGCCGACCGCTGCGGCTACGGCCCGCGGCTGCCGCTGCTGGTCATCTCGCCCTACAGCAAGGTGAACTACGTCGACCACACCCGGACCGACCAGACCTCGGTGCTGAAGTTCATCGAGGACAACTGGTTCTCCGGCCGGGTCGGGAACGGCTCGTTCGACACTCGCGCGGGCGGACTCTGGAACATGTTCAACTTCTGGTGGCCGCAGGCGGGCAAGCTCCCGCTCGACCCGAAGACGGGTGCGCCGACCGGGCGCGGCTAGCTCGCGTTTCTCTCCAGACACCGAAGGCCGCCGGGTTTCGACCCGGCGGCCTTCGGCCGTTTCCGGGCCCGCGCGGCCAGTCCGCTGACCGGGAAACCGCGTGCGAATACCGCAGCCCGGACTGGAAATTTTCCAGTCCGGCGAAACTCGCTCGCATTAGCCGGGCGCGGGGCGTTCGCTTAGCGGGCGGACCGGGAGGAACTGTGCGGGCAGTCGCGGATTGGGCACTGAAGGTGTTCGGGAACCGGACGGGAAAGCACGGCCGGCCGGACAGGAATGGAGTCGCGCTGCGCGGTCCGTCACTCGACACGATAGGGTAATCGCAGGCACATCCTGTAGAAGGTGAAGGAACGCGAATCATGGCGCAAAAAGTCCATGTCGAGATGGTGGACGACATCGACGGCAGCATCGCCGAGCAGACCGTCCCGTTCAGTCTCGACGGCGTGAGCTACGAGATCGATCTGTCCGAAGAGAACGCTGCCGCACTGCGGGAAGAGCTGGCCCGCTACGTCGCCGCCTCGCGCCGGGTCGGCGGCCGCAAGGTCCGGATGGCCGCCGGGCAGTCGCCGCGGCCGGCTTCGACCGCCGCGGACCGCGAGCGCAACAAGGCGATGCGCGAGTGGGCCGAAGCCAACGGTTTCACCGTTTCCGACCGCGGCCGGCTCCCGGCCGAGATCGTGAAGGCCTACGAGGAGCGCGACACCGAGGCTCCGGCCAAGCCGGCCCGCAAGCGCGCGACGCGCAAGAAGGCCAGCGCCTGAGCGTTCTATTTCAGCAGCTGTGCCGCGGGGCCGCGGCGAGTGATCAGCGGTGAGGGCGCCGCCGGGATTCCCGGCGGCGCCCTTCTGCCTGCCAGGGGGAAATCGCGGTTCCCCCGGCCTTCGACGCGATACCGCTGCGACAATGCCAGGACCGACGTGGGCGGCGGGCGCGCGGGTTTGCCGTACGTGAGGGGAACCCTGACGGAATCAGAGTCCCTCAGGGTTCCCCTCACGTACTCGCGGAACCGGAAAGGCGGCCGGGGAATCGATTTCCCGGCGTTAGGACTTGCCGAGTCCGAGCAGCGTGTCCAAGTCGATCTTGCCGCCGGCGGCTTCGCGGATCGCGCGCATCGCTTCGGCGGACGGGAGTTGTTCCCCGTGCTGGTCGGCGTGCGCGCGCAGCAGATTCCCGATGTGCCGTTCCGGGACTGTCCACGTGGGCCAGCGGCGGCGGGCGATCGTGGCGAGTTCGGCGAAGTCCGGCGTGCCCGCGCCCGCGGTCGCGTCGAGCAGCCAGTGCAGATAAGTGCGGAGCACCGCGACCGGGAAACTGCCCGGATGGCTGAGCCCGCCGTGTCCGGGCACGAAGGTGCGGACGTCCGGGAACATTTTGTCGAGCCAGTCCAGCGCGGTCAGCCAGCCCGGGATCGAACCGTGCACGGCGAACGGCGTGGACCCGACCGACAGCAGGTCGCCGGTGAAGAGCGTCCCGGTGCGCGGTTCGAACAGCACGAGGTCGCCGTCGGTGTGCGCCGTCCCGGGAAATGGGACGACCTCCACGACCACGCCGCCGAGGTCGACCTCGACCGGTTCGATCACCGCGTGGACCGCCTCGGGCCGCGGCGCCTCGAGCTTGCCCCAGTTCGCGCAGGCGAAGATCTCCTCGTCGCACTGCGGTCCGGACCGGATGATCGGCACCGCGGTGGGCGCGGCCAGGATCCGGCCGCCGTTGCGCAGCGCGACCCCGGCCCCGTTGTGGTGGGTGCCGTGCGCGTGGGTCAGCACGAGCGTGAGCGGCATTTCGACGGTCGAGTACTTGCGGACGTCGCTGACCAGGTCGAGCGTGTCGCGTTCGGTGCCGCAGGTGTCGACGAGCAGAACGCCTTCCCGGCCCCGGATCCAGCCGCAGTTGGACACCATCCAGTCGCTCGGGCTGCGCACGTAGGCGACGACGCTCGGGTCGGAATACCGGAGCGGGACGATATTGCGCCTGATGACGGGCATGGGATCCCCTCGTTGGCCACCGGACGGGAAATGATCACCGGAATGGTATAGACCAAGTCATCTGCTGTCAGCGGGGTGGAGACCACGCTCACGCGCGTGGTCCGCCGCGGTTCTCGCCCGTCCCGTTCCGTCCAGCTTCGCGCGCATCGTTGCCCCCGGCTCCGTCGGTGCCCGACAGCGTATACCCCGAGGCCACGGTTTTCTCGATGGTCCACAGAGGACTGGTTTAGGGGTTGCTCACGTCCGGTAGCCGCTGAATACCGGCAGTGAGACTGGCCGCGCCGAGCGCCACGGATTTCGCCCCGTGCCGGGAGAGCCGGATCGACACCGGTTTCCCGGACAGCAGCGGCCGTTCTTCCAGCGCTTCCCGCAGCGGTTTCTCCAGCAAGGCCCACGACTTCACCACGGAACCGCCGAGTACGCAGGTCGCGAGGCCGAGCAGCCCGGCCGCGTGCGCGACCGCCTGGCCGAGGAACCGGCCCGCGTCGGTAAACACCGCCTGAGCAGCTTGATCACCAGCGCGCGCTTCCTCCGCGACCGCTTCCGCGGCGAGGGTTCGCCCGGTCGCTTCGGCATAACGGCGGGACAGAGCCCGCCCGGCCGCGTACGCTTCAAGGTGTCCGATCTGCCCGCAAGTGCAGCGTTCCTCCCCGTAGCGGCCGACGTGTCCGATCTCGCCGGCCCCGGTCGCGCCGCCGTACAGCAGCCGTCCGTCGACGAACAACGCCCCGCCGACCCCGGTGCCGACCGCGACGCCGAGCACGTTCCGCTCGCCCGGCAGCAGTTCGCCGAGCAGGAATCCGTCGACGTCGTTGACCGTGCGCACCGGCACTCCGCCGAGCCGTGCGGACAGCTCGGTGTTGACCGGCGTGCCCGCCCATCCGGTGAACGAATCCCCGGTGACCAGCACTGTTCCGGTCACCGGGTCAACGACGCCCGCCGCGCCGACGCCGACCCCGGCGAGCGCCGCGTGGTCCGGCACCAGCGAGCTGACCAGCTCCGCCGCGCGGTCGAGGATCGCCGCGCCGCCCCGGTGCGCTTCGGACGGCGCGGACGTCGAGCCCAGTTCCCTTCCTTCCTCGTCGCACACCACCACCAGGGTTTTCGTCCCGCCGATGTCGACTCCGGCCCGCAACCCCGTCACGCCGCGGGGTCCGCGCCGGCCAGCGCCTCGCGCCGGCTCCGCTGCAACTGCGGATCCGGCACTGGCGAGGACAGGAGCAACGCCTGCGTGTACGGGTGTTCCGGAGTGCGCAGCACCGTTTCCGCCGGGCCTTCCTCCACCAGTTCGCCCGCGCGCAGCACCGCCACCCGGTCGCACAGGCTGTCGACGACCGCGAGGTCGTGGCTCACGAACAGGCAGCCGAAGCCGAACTCGCGGTGCAGCCGCCGGAACACTTCCAACACCGCTGCCTGCACGGATACGTCAAGCGCGCTCGTCGGTTCATCCGCGATCAGCAGCTTCGGGCCCAGCACGAGAGCGCGGGCGAGGCTCACGCGCTGCCGTTGCCCGCCGGACAGCTCGTGTCCGTACCGGCCCAGCACGCTTTCCGGCAGCTCGACCGCGTCGACGAGTTCCCGCACCCGTCGCTGGCGCTCGCCGCGGCCGGCCGAGGTGTGGACCACCAGCGGTTCGGCGACGGTCTGCGCGACCGTCATCCGCGGGTCGAGCGACGACG
Source organism: Amycolatopsis sp. AA4 (assembly GCF_002796545.1). Lineage (GTDB taxonomy): Bacteria > Actinomycetota > Actinomycetes > Mycobacteriales > Pseudonocardiaceae > Amycolatopsis. The sequence goes on along the minus strand of NZ_CP024894.1, from coordinate 6,654,196 downwards.
CCGGGTCCTGGAACACCGCGCCGATCTGCCGCCGGACCGCCCGCGCGGAGCGGCCAGTGCCTTTCGGCAGCGGTCCGCCGAGCACTTCGACGCTGCCGGATTTCGGCGTGACCAGGCCCAGCGCGCAGTTCCCGAGCGTCGTTTTCCCGGAGCCGGATTCGCCGACCAGCCCGACGATCTCACCGGGTGAGACGGACAGGGAAACGTCGTTTACCACCTGCCGTCCGCCGTACTCGACCACCACATTCGACAGCGCCAGCACCGGCTTCCGGGAATCGTGGGCCGCCGGTTCGTGCGAGAACGAGCCCAGTTGCGGAACCGCGGCCAGCAGTTCCCGCGTGTAATCCGCTTTCGGCGCCTCGAACAGTTCCGCCGCCGGAGCTTCTTCGACGAGCTTGCCGTTCCGCAGCACCGCGACGCGGTCCGCGACATCGGCGACCACGCCCATGTTGTGCGTGATCAGCAGCGTCGCGGTGCCTTCGTGCTCGCGGATGTCGCGCAGCAGGTCGAGAATCTGCTGCTGCACCGTGACGTCGAGCGCGGTGGTCGGCTCGTCCGCGATGATCAGCTTGGGCCCGGCGGCGAGCGCGATCGCGATCATCACGCGTTGCCGCAGACCGCCGGACAGCTCGTGCGGGTACTGCTTCAACCGCGCGGCCGGTTCGGGAACGCCGACGCGGTCGAGCAGTTCGGCGCACCGGTCGTGGTAACGGCGGTGCCGCAGCCGCGCCGGGTCGTGGTTGCGGATCGCCTCGGCGAGCTGGAAACCGATGGTCCGCAACGGGTTCAGCGCGGTCATCGGCTCCTGGAACACCATCCCGGCGGCGGGCCCGCGCAGTTTCCGCAGGTCCTCGCCCCGGAGGTCGAGCACGTTCTGCCCGGCCAGGTCGATCGAGCCGGTGACGCGCGCGGAGCCCGGCAGCAGCCCGAGCACCGCGAGCGCGGCCGTGCTCTTGCCGGAGCCGGACTCGCCGACCACCGCCACGATCTCGCCGGGCGCGACCGACAGGCTCAGCCCGTCGACCGCCGTCGCACCGTCCGCATAGGACACCCGCAGGTCACGGATGTCCAGCACTGCTTCGCTCATCGTCGCCCCTTCACCGCGAACGCGTCGCGCAGCCCGTCGCCGAGGAAGTTGATCGCGCACACCACCAGGACGATCGCGATGCCCGGCGGCAGGATCAGCCACCACGCGCCGTCGAAGGTGTAGGTAATTCCTTTAGACAGCATCGCGCCCCAGTCGGTGTCGGGCGCGGGAACGCCGAGGCCGAGGAAGCTGACGTACGCCACGAGCAGGATCGCGTCGGCGATCTGGAACGTCGCGTTCACCACCACGGTGCCGATCGCGTTCGGGATGAGGTGCCGGAACACCACGCGCGTACGGCTCGCGCCGAGCACGGTGATCGCGCGGATGTAATCGCGTTCCCGCAGGCTCACCGTTTCCGCGCGCATCAGCCGCGCGGGCACCAGCCACGAAACCGCGCCGATCAGCAGCGCCAGCACGCCGACGCTCGGGGTCACCAGCGTCGCCGCCACCAGCAGCAGGAACAACGCGGGGATCGCGACGCCGGTGTCGACGATCCGCATCAGCACGGTGTCCAGCCAGCCGCCGGTGTACCCGGCGACCGCGCCCCACACCGCGCCGATCGCGGTCGCGATGAGCCCGGCGAGCACGCCGATGATCAGCGACGTCCGGCCGGCGACCATCAGCCGGCCCAGCACGTCGTAGCCGAGGTCGTCGGTGCCGAGCGGATGCCCCGCGCCGGGTCCGAGCCGGGCCGAGGCGAGGTCGGTGTGCGATTGGTCGGTGCCGTAGAACACCGGCCCGAGGAAACAGAACGCTACGACGAGCACCAGCACGATCGCGCCCGCGACGGCGGATTTGCGGGCAAACAGCCGCGAAAGGACAGTCACGACCGCGCTCCCTTCACCCGGACCCGCGGGTCGATCGCCAGCTGGACCAGGTCCGCGAGCAGGGAGCCGAGCACGGTCGCCACGGCGATCACGAGCACGACGCCCAGCAGCACCGGGAAATCGGCGGTGCGGGTCGCGGTCCAGAACAGCAGGCCGATGCCGGGGTAGTTGAACATCGATTCGACGACCAGCGAACCGCCGAACACCACCGGCACGTAGTAGCCGAGCATCGAGACCACCGAGGTCAGCGAGTTCGGCCAGACGTGCCGCCAGATGATCGTGCGCTCCGGGGTTCCCTTGGCCCGCGCGGTGCGCACGAAGTCCTCGGACAGGCTGTCCAGAGTGGACGCCCGCATGTACCGGCTGAACGCGGCGAGCGCGGCCCCGGTCCCGGCGAGCACCGGCAGGACCAGCGCACCTGGTTGGGACAGCAGTTCGCCGATCGTTTCGCCCTGTGCGGCTTGCGCCGGGAACCACGGCAGGACCTGCGCGAACAGGACGATCAGCACGAGCGACAGGAAGAACACCGGCGTCGCGTAGAGCACGAAGGTGATCGCCGTGGTGAGCACGTCCGCGGTTCGGCCGCGACGAACCGCTTGCCACACGCCGAGCGGCAGCGCGACGAGGATCGCGAGCGCGGTCGACAACACGGTGAGCAGCAGGGTTTTCGGCATCCGCTCGGCCAGCAGGGTGCTCACCGGCGAGTTCTGCGTGTACGACTCACCGAGGTCGCCTTGCAGCAAGCGCAGCAGGTAGTCCCAGTACTGCACCGGAAGCGGCTGGTCGAAGCCTTGCGCGTGGTTGAACGCGGCGATCTGCGCCTCGGTGGCTTTCACCCCGAGCACGCCGCGAGCCGGGCCGCCGGGCAGCAAATGCAGCAGCACGAACGTCACCACGGTGACCAGCAGCACGACCACCACGGCCAGCGCGAGCCGGCGGAGGATGTAGCGCGTCATGTCCTCACCTCGTCCAGAACCAGCGTTGCGGCAGCAGCTGCCCGGCCATCGGGTCCTGGGAAACGCCGTGCAGCGCGGTGTCGATCGCCGACACCTGGTACGGCGGGTTCGGCAGCCACAGCACCGGAAGCTGCTCGGCCAGATAAGCGCTGTACTCGAGCATCGCCGCGTTGTCCGACGCCAGGTTGGTGGCCGCGATCAGCTTGTCCGCCTTCGGATCGGTGTAGCCGCCGAAGTTCGTGCCCGCACCGGTCGCGAACAGTTCCTCGCCGCTCGGGTTCGCGGAGAAGTACCAGCTGCCCTGAGTGCCGAAGTAGGACAGCTGCCAGCTGCACGACGGCTCCTCCGGTTTGCACGTGGTTCCGTTGGCCAGCACGGTGTTCAGCGGCTGCGCGTTGATCTTCATCTCGATGCCGGCCTTCGACAGCTCCGAGCGCAGTTCCTGCATGGTGCCGTCGGTTTCGTCGGAACCGGATTCGGTCAGCATGGTCAACGACAGGCGGGTGCCTTGGGCGATGCCCTCGCCGCATTTCGCCGGGTCCGCGCACTGGAGGATCCCGTCGGAGCCGGGTTTCCAGCCGTGGTCGGCGAACAGCTGCTTCGACTTGTTCAGGTCGAACGGGTACGGATTGGTCTTTTGCTGAGGAGACAAGTACTTCGTGTCGTTGTCCTGCGGAACCGGGCCGTAGCCGACGCGCGCGGCACCGCGCCAGATCACCGAGGTGATCGCGTCCTGGTCGACCGCGTGCTGGATCGCCTGTCGCACGTACAGCTGGGAGAACACCTTGCCCAGCTTCGGATTGTTGAAGTTGTACGGCGAATACGTGATGGACCAGCCGTTCCACGGTTCGATCCGGTAGCCCTGCTGCTCCAGCTTCGAGCGCTGGCCGAGGTTCGACGTCGGCAGGTAGCCGTAGTCGACGCCGCCGGCGCGCAGCACGTTGTACTCCGCCGACGAACTCGTGAAGGTCAGGAACCGGACGCTGTCGATCTTCGCCGGGTCCGGTCCGGTGTACTTCGGGTTCTTCCGCAGCGTCACCTCGCCGGACGTGGTGAACCCGGCCAGCGTGAACGGGCCGTTCACGACTTTCCACAGTGGATTCGTTCCGTAGGCGCCGAGCTGTTTCGCTTGGCTCACCAGGAAATCGAAGACCTTCTTCGCGCCATCGGGGGTGCGGTCGTGATCGCCGACCGGACCCGCGGCGCTCGTGCGGTCCCACGCGTGCGGCATCGGGACGATCAGGCTGAGCTGGTTGGCGGTGAACCAGTCCGGGTTGTAGGCCTTGTCCAGGGTGAACGTGAACGTGCGGTCGTCCACGGCGTGGAAACCGGTGATGCTGTCCGGGATCAGGCCCTTCGAGTACTTGCCCCAGTTGTCCTTGCCCGCCCGGGCGAGGTTGAGCCAGAACTCGACGTCCCGGCTGGTCAGCCGCTCGCCGGTGGACCAGGTCAGCGGCTTGAGCGTGATCGTCACGGTCTTGCCGTCGGGGGAGTAGCGCGGCACGTCGGCGGCACTCGCGGCGTCGTCGAGCGTGACCGAGCCGGAACTGGCGTCGTAGCTGTACAGGGGGACGTACATGGTGGACCGGATCATGCCGTTGTACGACCCGCCGTAACCGGGGATCGAAAACGGCATGATCCAGTTCGGCGTCGCCGACGGGGGCATCGCGAACCGCACGGTCCCGCCGGGTTTCGGAGTGCCGGAACCGCCGCCGTGCGGTTCCCGGCTCGCCGCGCAGCCGGACAGCGCCAGCGCGGCGGCGAGCGTGACCCCGAGCGCGGCGCGCCACGGGCGTCGAGCCATTCGCATCACTTCCAACAACTCTGATGAAAGACCAGTGCCAGGTGCTATGCGGTGTCCTGGCTGTCGGGTAATCTCGCATGCGAGACGGGAATTGCCAAGAGTCCTTTCGAACAGTTTAGTTACATCAATTTTGATGAAAGAGGTGACGCGGTGGATCCGGCCGGACCGCTGCGGCTGTTGTGGCTGGTCGCGCACGGCCACGCGACGTCGCGCATGGACCTGGCGCGAGCGCTGGGCTTGCCGCAATCGACGGTGTCGGTGCGCACGCAGGCGCTGATGTCCGCCGGGGTGCTGAGCGAATCCGGCGAGGGCCGGTCCGCGGGCGGACGGCGGCCGAAACTGCTGACGGTCAACGCGGAGTTCGGGCACGTCTGGGCCGCCGACGTCGGCTCCCGGCACGTGCGGATCGGCGCGCTCGACATCGCCGGCCGCCTGCTGGAGGTGCACGAGCGGCCGCTGGACATCAGTCAGGAGCCGCGCGAACTGGTCGCCGGGCTCGCGGCCGCGGTGCGCGATGTGATGGCAGGCGCGGATTGTCCGGGCCGCGCGCTCGGTCTCGGCGTCGCGTTCCCCGGTCCGGTGGATGTCGACGCGGGCACCATCACGCTGCCGTCGCGAATGCCCGGCTGGCGCGGTTTCGCGGTGCGGGCGGCGCTGGCGGAGCATTTCGAGCTGCCGGTGGTCGTGGACAACGACGCGAACATGCTGGCACTGGGCGAATCCGTCGCCGGCGCGCCCGGCCGGACGTTGCTGGTGGTGAAAGCCGGTACCGGCATCGGGTCGGGAATCGTGCTGGGCGGCGAGCTTTACCGCGGCCGGGCCGGGGTCGCGGGCGACATCAGCCATGTGCGCGTGCCCGCGGCCGAGGATCAACCGTGCACCTGCGGGAATCGCGGGTGTCTGGAAGTGGTGGCCAGCGGTGCCGCGCTCGTCGGGCAGTTGCAGGCGCAGGGGTTGAAGCTGGAAACCACCGCGCAGGTAATGGCCACCGCCGAGGACGGGCATCCCGAGGCGACCACGGCCGTGCGGCGCGCCGGGCTGCGCCTCGGCGAGGTGCTGGCCACGGTGGTCAACTTCAGCAACCCGGACGAGGTGCTGCTCGGCGGAGCGCTGTCCGGTTCGGAAGCGTTCGTCGCGGCCGTGCGCGGCGCGCTGTACGAACGGTGTCTTCCCTTGGCGACCAGGGAACTGCGGATCGACCGGGTGCGGTTCGGTGCGGACGCGGGACTTTACGGCGCGGGCGCGCTCGCGCTGGACGCGGTGTTCGAGCAAGCGATCAAACGGAGTGGACGATGAAGAAGCTGCGGGTCGGGATCACCGGAATCGCCATCGAATCGAGTACCTTCTCGCCGCATCAGTCCACTGTGGACGACTTTCGGGTGCTGCGCGGAGAAGATCTGCTTGGCCGGTATGACTTTCTCGACGCGGACTGGGCCGCTGAGGTCGAATGGGTGCCGTTGGTCGACGCGCGGTCGCTGCCCGGCGGGGCGGTCACCGAGGAGGCTTACGCCGAGCTGTCCGGGGAAATCCTGGACCGGCTGCGTTCGGCGGGCGAGCTGGACGGGTTGTTCTTCGACATCCACGGTGCGATGAGTGTCGTCGGGCGGTCCGATGTGGAGGCTTCGCTCGCGCAGGAAATCCGTGCCATTGTTGGCCCGGACGTCCTGGTGTCGGCGTCGATGGACTTGCACGGCAACGTTTCCCGGGAACTGGTCGCCGCGCTGGACCTGATCACCTGCTATCGGATGGCCCCGCACGAGGACGCGTGGGAGACCCGCGAGCGGGCAGCGCGGAATCTGGTTTCGCGGCTGCGGTCCGGCGGTCGGCCGAAGAAGGCTTGGGTGCAGGTGCCGGTCCTGTTGCCGGGGGAGAAGACCAGTACCCGGCTCGAACCGGCGAAGAGCGTTTACGCGGCAGTGGATGACGTGGAAGCGCTGGACGGGGTTCTGGACGCGGCGATCTGGGTCGGCTACGCGTGGGCGGACGAACCGCGTTGCCAGGCCGCGGTGGTGGTGATGGGCGACGACGTTCCGTTGATCGCCAAGGAAGCCGAGCGGCTGGCGCAGTCCTATTGGGACGCTCGGCACGACTTCGCCTTCGTCGCCCCGACCGGCACCCTCCAGGAATGCCTCGCACAAGCGGTCGCTTCGGACTCGCGGCCGTTCTTCATCAGCGATTCCGGTGACAACCCGACCGCTGGCGGCGCTGGGGACACGTCGTGGAGCCTCGACGTCCTGCTGAACACTCCGGCCATTGTGGACTCTTCACTGACCACTTTGTACGCGGCCATTGTGGACCCCGAGGCCGTCGCGACGGCGGTGGCAGCCGGTGTTGGCGCGACGATTTCCGTGGAGCTGGGCGGAAAAGTCGACTCCGGCCCGCATGGACCGGTCGCGCTCACCGCGCAGGTGGCGGCGATCGACGCCGACGACCCGGTCGCTGGCACCGCGGTGGCGCTGGCGGTCGGCGGCCTGCGCGTGATCGTGACCGCTCGTCGCAAGCCGTATCACCTCGAATCCGACTTCCTCGCCCTCGGCCTGCGCCCGCGCGAGGCGGACGTGGTGATCGTGAAGATCGGCTACCTCGAACCGGAGCTGTACGCCATGGCCGCGGACTGGCTGCTGGCCCTCACCCCCGGCGGCGTGGACCAGGACCTGCTCCGGCTGGGCCACTCCGGCATCGTCCGGCCGATGTTCCCGTTCGACGCCGACATGGCGCCCCCTCGCTCATTCCCGAGGTCTTCTGAACACTGTGAGTAGTCAGCGCCGAGGCGGTCAGTAACTCGCCTCGGCGCTGAGCTGTGTTTACCTCGGCTGACTTGACAGGCAGGTATTTGCCTGCCTTACTGTAAGTGTGCAACTCGACCTGGACAAAGTGTTCAAGGCGCTGGCGGATCCGACCCGCCGGTACCTGCTCGACCAGCTGCGCGAGGACAACGGGCAGACGCTGGGCGAGCTGTGCCGCCGGCTGGAGATGACGCGGCAGTCCGCGACCCAGCACCTCGCCGTGCTGGAGGCGGCGAATCTGGTGAGCAGCGTGCGCCGCGGCCGGGAAAAGCTGCACTACCTCAATCCGGTGCCGCTGCACGAGATGCAGGAGCGGTGGGTGAACCGGTTCGAGCAGCCGCGGCTGCGGATGCTCAGTGCCGTCAAACGTCGAGCAGAGGAAGCCATGAAGCCGAGTTTTGTGTATGTGACCTACATCCAGAGCACGCCGGAGAAGGTGTGGCACGCGCTCACCGACCCTGACCTGACCGGGCAGTACTGGGGCCACCGCAACGAATCCGACTGGAACAAGGGTTCGCGGTGGGCGCACGTGCGGACCGACGGGTCCGGGATCGCCGACGTCGAGGGCGAGGTGATCGAGGCGGTCCCGCCGAAGCGCCTTGTCACCACCTGGTACGACCCGAACGGACCGGAGGACCAGGAACCGTCCCGCGCGACGTTCGACATCGAACAGCACGAGGGCATCGTCCGGCTCACGGTGACGCACGAGGACCTGCCGGACGAGAAGGCGCACCAGGACGTGTCCGGCGGCTGGGCGGCGGTGCTGTCGAACCTCAAGTCGCTGCTGGAGACCGGGCACGTGCTGCCGCAGGCTCCGTGGGAGATGCCGTGACGGCCACGCGGGAATAGACCCGCGAGCAGGTTTGTTGGGGTCTGGTGAGCGCCGGTTTTCCGCCGGGCAGTCGCTCGCCGGGCCCCCTTTCGCGTGCAGTGCCAGTTGTGCGGCCGGAACCGATGCGCTACTCTCACCGCATACCCCAGGAAGCCGGCCCCGCCGCCCCGGGGTTCCGCCCTCTCCGCCAGCGTGAGTCCACGCGACGAGGATCGGCGTCTTTCCCGAAGCCCGTCGCCTGACCCGCTTCGTCTCATCCCGGCGGTACGCGTTTCCGCGTCGACTGCCACTGCTCAAGGAGCCACAAACCATGACACAGCAAGGAATTCTCGACATCCGCGGCAAGACCGCCGCACTGGGCTACGCCCCCGGCGGCCCGTCCGTGCCTCTCTCGTTGATCCGCACCCACGGCCTCCGCCGAGGCGACGAACTCGTCCTCGACAACGGCGAACTCGTCTCGGTCAACGGCCGTCCGCCCGGCGAAAAACGTCCCGATTTCGACACCCTCACCCCGATTCACCCGAACCAGCGACTGGTCCTCGAAACCAGCCGGCACCAGCTCACCACCCGCGTCCTCGATCTCGTGGCACCGCTGGGCAAAGGCCAGCGCGCCCTGATCGTCGCCCCGCCGCGCACCGGGAAAACCACTGTGCTGCAAGCGATCGCGCAAGCCGTAGCGGTCAACCATCCGGAGGCGCACCTGATGGTGCTGCTCGCCGACGAGCGCCCCGAAGAGGTCACCGACATGACCCGCTCGGTGCACGGCGAGGTCGTCGCGTCCACTTTCGACCGCAAGCCCGCCGAACACACCGCGGTCGCCGAACTGGCCCTGGAACGAGCGAAGCGCCTGGTCGAAACCGGCCGGGATGTCGTGCTGCTGCTGGATTCCCTGACCCGCCTGGGTCGCGCGTACAACCTGGCCGCCCGCACCTCCGGCCGCATCCTGTCCGGCGGCGTCAACGCCAGCGCACTGCACCCGATGAAGAAAATCCTCGGCGCGGCAAGGAACATCGAGGACGGCGGCTCGCTCACCATCATCGCCACCGCCCTGGTCGGCACGGGTTCGCTGGCGGACACAGTGTTCTTCGAGGAACTGAAAAGCACCGGCAACTCGGAACTCCGCCTCGACCGGATGCTCGCCGACCACCGCGTGTTCCCCGCCGTGGACTTCTTCGGCTCCGGCACCCGCCGCGACGAGCTGATCGTGCCGCCGCGGGAGCTGGCCGTGATGAACGAGGTCCGCCGCGCACTGTCCACACAGGACCCGAAGCGGGCTGCGGAACAGTTCTTGGAACAGGTCCGCACGACGAAGTCCAACGCGGAATTCATTGCGCGGGTGAACGCTTCGCTTGCCGTCCCGGCTGCGGCGGCCGCTTGAGGTGGAGACCGAACGCCTGCGCCTGACCCCGATCTGCCCGCGCCGCGGATATCAGCCGAAGCTGGCAACGCGACGGCGTCGGCAAATGGCTGGCCCACCACCGGGGATCAGGAGAAGTCCTCGGCCGCGGCAGACTGTCCTATCAGGACGTCGATGGCGCACGACGGCTGGAGATCGGCTGGGCGGTACGCGAGGCACACTTGGGAAACGGCTACGCCACCGAGATCGGCCTCGCTGGCCTGGCCTACGCACGAGAACTCGGCGCGGCGGAAGTCGTCTCCTTCACCGAGGTGCACAACGTTCGTTCCCGTGCGGTGATGGAACGACTCGGCTTCGCCTATCGCCACGATTTCCCGCACCGAGGCGAACCGTTCGCCCGCTACGCGGTTTCCCTCGGCAGTTGAGCCGAATTTCCGCCGTTGCCGAAGCGGGACCGTTCCACTCTTTCGATAGATTTCTTTTTGTGCTATAATCGCCCAGTGCCGGGTTAAGGTCCGTACTCATGACCCCCGACGCGCACCCCAGCCACACCGCACTCCTCTCCGCCGCAGCGCGAGCCGCGCATCTGCTCGTGGACGAGCGCCCGGCCATTTTTACCGATCCGCTCGCCAAAAGCTTCCTGGGAGAACGCGCCGAAGAACTCCTCGGCTACCACCGGTCCTACGGCAGCCACCCCGTGCTGTCCGGTGCCCGCACCACCGCCGCGATCCGTAGTCGCTACACCGAGGACCGGTTGGCCGCCATGGGCGTGGACCAGTACGTGATCCTCGGCGCGGGCCTGGATTCCTACGCCTACCGCGAAGCAGGCCGGGTGCGAGTCTTCGAAGTGGACCAACCCGCCACCCAGCGCTGGAAGCGGAAACTGCTGGCCGACCGAGGCATCGCGACGCCGAAGACAGTCGAGTTCGTCGCGATCGACTTCGAGGACGACCCTGCGCTGACCGGCCACCTCGTCCGAGCCGGCTTCGACCTGAACCGTCCAGCGCTGGTCAGCTGGCTCGGCGTCACGATGTATCTCACCGAAGAGGCAATCAGCCAAACCCTCCACGCAGTCAGCGGTTTCGCGCGCGGAACAGAACTCGTCGTCGAACACCTCCTCCCCGCCGAACTCCGCGACGAGGCAGGTCAGACATACGCGGAGCTGGTCATGGCGGCGGCAGCCGAGAACGGCGAACCCTGGCAAACCTTCCTCAGCGCCGAGCAGATGGCCGCGCTGCTGCGAGACCACCTGCTCGAGCCGATCGAACACGTCCGGCAAAAAGACGCCCCCATCGAATGGCAACGCGGCGACGGGCTGCGCCCGACCGAACTGTCCGTCCTGACGAGGGCCCGCGTCAGGGAATCGTCACCAGCCAGCGATCCGAACGCCGCCGCAGATAGCCCCACCAGTACCCGGCCGAAACCAGCAGCACTCCGGCGGTAATCGCCAGATCTAGCAGGCTCTGCGACACCAGCACGTACCCGAGCGCCAGCACCACGACGACGGGCACCACCGGCCACCCCGGCATTCGCCAGACTTGCGGACGCCGGTGCGCCGGTCGCCGCGCCCACAGCACGCTCACTGAAATCGCCAGGTACAGCGCGACCACCGCCACCCCAGTCACGCCGCTCAGCGTTTCCACCGGCACAAAGCACAACACCGCTTCCGAAACGCCGACCACGAGCGTCGCCACCCAAGGTGCCCCGAACCGCGGGCTCACCACGCTCAACGCGCGATTCACCGGTTCCGGCCAAGCGTGATCCCGCCCCGATGCGTACAGCACGCGCGAATTCTGGATCACCATCACGATCACCGCGTTCACGATCGCCGCCGCGATGCACAGGCTGATGATCGTGCCGAACGTCGAACTGCTCCAGCTCACCACGAGCGCGGTCAGGTCGAGGTTCCCGAGCGTCGCGAGATCCGGGACGCCGAGCGTGATCGCGATGACCGGGACCAGGATCACGACCGCGCTGACGCCGAGCGTCCAGAACACCGTCCGCGACACCGTTTTGTGCGGTTCCCGCATCTCCTCCGCCAAATACACCGCGGTCGAGAATCCCTGCACCACGAACAACGCCACCGCGAGCCCCGCGATCACCGAGACCAGCGCGATCGGATGCACGCCGTCCATGCTGGGCCGCACGAGCACCGCGGCCGGACGGTCCGCGTGCGCGAAGCCGAGCACGGACACCACGACGATCGCGACGATCTCGAGCACCAGGAAAATTCCGGTCAGCCACGCGTTCGAGCGCAGATTCACCAGGCCCATCCCGGTGGACGCCAACATCACCAGCGCACCCGCCACCGACGGATCGACGTGCACGATCACCGCGAGGTAGTCGGCGACGCCGATGGCGATGATCGGCGGCACCACCAGGATCACGATGAACGACAGCATGAAGGTGATCCACCCGGCGAACCGGCTGACCACTGTGGACACCATGGCGTACTCGCCGCCCGAACTCGGCACCAGCGTGCCCAGCTCGGAGTAGCAGAACGCGATCCCGACGCACAGCAGCACGGCGAGCCCGATGGCCAACGCGGTGCCGGTGCCGAGCGAGCCGAACAGCGGCGGGACGAGCACGAACAACGACGACGCCGGGGTCACGCAGCTGAGCGTCAGCAACGTTCCGCCGCCGACCCCGATGGATCTGGTCAGCGAGCGGGGCGCGGGCGAACCGGCGGTCGTTTCGGTCTGGACGGGGACCGGATGAGGCGGCATGGGGATCCCTCCGTCGGCGGCGCTTGAGTTCGACGGATGGAACAGGACGGGTTTGCCGTTGTCAACGCCGGAAAGACGACGAAATCCGTTGTCGATCACCGCGCTCGACGGTCCATCTGGACACTCAGCGCGACGATCTGCCACGCCCCCGGTTGCCCGCGCGGGGGTCGACCGGAGATGATCCCGGGATGCAGAGCCAGGACCCGAACCGGCCCGTGCCGCCGGTGGTCGACGACATCTCGAAGCAGATCATCGCCCAGTTGCAAGAGGACGGACGACGGCCGTACGCCACGATCGGCAAGGCGGTCGGGCTGTCCGAGGCCGCGGTCCGCCAGCGGGTGCAGCGGCTGTCCGATTCGGGCGTCATCCAGATCGTCGCGGTGTCGGATCCCTTGCAGGTCGGGCTTTTCCGCCAGGCGATGGTCGCGATCACGGTCGACGGCCCGCTCGACCCTGTTGCCGACGCACTGGCCGAAATGGACGAGATCGACTACGTCGTGCTCTGCGCCGGCCGCTTCGACGTGCTGTGCGAGGTGCTCTGCGCCGACGACGAGGCGCTGCTCGACGTGATCTCCAACCGCATCCGGACGCTGCCCGGAGTGCGCACCGCGGAGACGCTCGTGTACCTCAAACTGCGGAAACAGTCGTACCAGTGGGGCACGCACCGCCGGTGACGACGAAATCCGAAGGTATGTCTCGATAAGACGGTGGAAATTAGTCGTTGTGGGTGGCGACGACGACTGATCCGCTTGCCAAGCGGCGTTGACTCATGCGATAACCGAGAAGTCCGGCCGGTACGCCGCGGTGCGTGCCGGTAGCTTCGAGGCCCGTTTCGAGGAGCCATGACCACGACCGCCGAACCCGCCGGGATCGCCACCGTCCAGGGCGCCGCCGCATCCGACCATCTCTGGCTGCACTTCACGCGGCACAGCCAGGCCGAGCACTTCCCGGTGATCGTGCGCGGCGAGGGCGCCTACCTCTGGGACGACACCGGCAAGCGCTACCTCGACGGGCTCGCCGGGCTGTTCGCGGTGCAGGTCGGCCACGGCCGCGAGGAACTGGCCGAAGCCGCCGCGCGGCAAACGAAACAGCTCGCGTACTTCCCGCTCTGGGGCCACGCGCATCCGCCCGCCCTGGAATTGGCCGAACGCCTGGCCGCCGCTTCGCCGGGCGACCTCAACCGCGTGTTCTTCACCGTCAGCGGCGGCGAATCCGTGGAAACGGCGTGGAAACTCGCCAAGCAGTACTTCAAGCTGGTCGGAAAACCCGCCAAGCACAAGGTGATCAGCCGCGCCCTGGCGTATCACGGCACGTCCCAGGGCGCGCTGTCCATCACCGGAATTCCCGGGGCCAAGGCCGATTTCGAACCGCTCGTGCCGAGCACCCTGCGCGTGCCGAACACGAACTTCTACCGCGCACCCGAGCACGCCGACGATTACGAGGCGTACGGCCGATGGGCCGCGGACCAAATCGAGCAGGCGATCGAATTCGAGGGCGCGGACACCGTCGCCGCGGTATTCCTCGAACCCGTGCAGAACACCGGGGGCTGCTTTGTCCCGCCGCCCGGGTATTTCGAGCGGGTGCGCGAGATTTGCGACAAACACGACGTGCTGCTGGTGTCCGACGAGGTGATCTGCGCGTTCGGCCGGATCGGCTTCGACTTCGCGGCCAAGCGCTACGGCTACCAGCCGGACATCATCACCACCGCCAAGGGCCTGACCTCGGGTTACGCGCCGCTCGGCGCGGTGCTCGCCAGCGAGAAGCTGATGGAACCGTTCGCCGGCGGCGAGGCGACCTTCATGCACGGCTCGACCTACGGCGGCCACCCGGTTTCGTGCGCGGTCGCGCTGGCCAACCTCGACCTCATCGAGCGCGAGAACCTGTACGGCCATGTGCTGGAGAAGGAAACCGCCTTCCGGGCGACCCTCGACCGGCTGACCGATCTGCCGATCGTCGGCGACGTGCGCGGCACCGGTTTCTTCTACGGCATCGAACTCGTCAAGGACAAAGCGACCAAGGAGACGTTCACCGCCGAGGAATCGGAACGCATTTTGCGCGGTTATCTCTCGGACGCGCTGTTCGAGGGCGGGCTTTACTGCCGTGCCGACGACCGCGCCGAGCCGGTGGTCCAGCTATCGCCGCCGTTGATCTGCGACCAGCCGCAGTTCGACGAGATGGAGCAGATCCTGCGCGAGGCGCTCACCGGAGCGTGGAAATTGCTCTGACGCCCCGCTGCCGCGCGGGTTGTCCCGCTACGCTGATCTTCGTTGCCTACCAACGGGAGGAAGCGCGTGGCGCAGTGGAATGACCTGGTCGCCTACATCAGGCAGACCTACCGGGTGATCCGGGACGACCCGGGCGAAATCCGGATCCGGGTCCTGTTCGGCGACGACGCGGAAACGACGGGGCGCGCGCAGGTCGTGGTGATCGCCCGGGAGATTTTCGACCAGCGCGAGGACTGGGTGCAGATCGCGACCCCGTTCGCGCGCGTGGACGAGGTCGATCTGCTCACCGTGCTGACGGAGGTAGGCCAGACGCTGGTGGTCGGCGGGCTCGTGGTGATGGGCGAACACCTCGTGCTCCGGCATTCGCTGCCGCTGCTGAACCTCGACCTCAACGAGTTCACCGATCCGCTCGAACTCGTCGCCGGTTCGGCCGAGCTGCTGGAACAGCAGTTCACCGGGCGTGACGACTACTGAGCGGCCGCGGCCACGAAAAAGCGGGACCCTGATCCGATCAGGGTCCCGCTTTTCGTCGGCTCAGTACAGCTGTGTGACCGGCGGCCGGGGACCGTCCATCCTGGACTGGACACCCGGCTCGACGGCCGCGCAATGCTTGCCGCGACCCGGGTTCGAGCCGTCGATCAGGAAGGCGTCGGCTGCGTCGGTGACGCACTGGCTCTTCTTGAAGTAGGCGCCGTGGCCCCAGCCGTCGTAAGTGAGCAGCGGCGCACCGGACTGCTGCGCCGCGCGCACCGCCCAGCCGTACGGTGTGGCCGGGTCGTAACGGCTGTTCAGCAGCAGCATCGGCACGCCCGGGCGGATCGACAGCGGGTGCTGCGGGTTGCGCACCGGGCTCGGCCAGCCGGCGCATCCGGCCGCCGCGTTCCAGCCCAGCGGCGAGAAGTGCAGGTCAGGCGACACCGTGGCGAGCGCGCGCCGGTAGCCGTCGAGCTGCGGGTAGCTGGTGACCGGCAGCCGCCAGTCCGAGCAGAAGATGCTGTTGAACGGGTTCGGAACCGGGGTGTCGTCCTTGGCGAAGGACGACTCGGCCGGTTTCCCGTTGCGCAGGTCGACGAGGCTCTTCGCGAGCTTGTCCCAGGTGGGGCCGTAGAAGTTGTGCGAGACGAGGCTGACGAACGCCATCGGGTCGAGTTTGTCGTCCGGAGTGCCGAGGTCGCCGCGTTCGGCGCGGGCGTACAGGTCCGCCACCACCGCGCGGACGTCCTGTCCGTGCAGTGCGCACGCCGTCGTCCGGTCGCACCACTCGGCGAACTGCCCGAACAACTCTTGCGTGGCCTCGGTTTCCGTCTTCAGGAACTCCCAGGTGCTGCGGATCGAGTGGTCCATGTTGCTGTCGAGCACGAGCGCGCGCACCCGGTCCGGGTACGCCTCGGCGTACTGCTGGCCCATCAGCGTGCCGTAGGAAACGCCGTAGTAGGTGAGCTTTTCCTCGCCGAGCGCGGCGCGGATCGCGTCCATGTCGCGCACCACGCTGCGGGTGTCCGAGCGGCTGGCGAGCGGCCCGGTCATCTTGTCGCAGCTGCGGCCGAGGGCGCGGTTGTAGCCGAGCAGCTGCTGGAATTCGCCGGAATCCTTCGGCAGCACCGGGTTTTTCGCGGTGAGTTCGTCGAGGCCGCACTGGATCGCGGTGCTTTCCCCGACCCCGCGCGGATCGAACCCGACCGTGTCGAACCGTGCGGTGACCTTGGGCGACAGTGACCAGCCGCTCTGCACTTCGCCCGCTCCCGCGCCGCCCGGCCCGCCGGGATCCATGAGCACCGAACCGATCCGGTGCGCGGGATCGGTGGCCTTGCGCCGCGCGAGCGCGAGCTGAATCGTGCCGTCCCCGGGCCGGTCCCAGTCGAGCGGCACGGTGAGCTTGCCGCATTCGACCCCCTGCCCGGTGGGGCACGGCTTCCAGTCGATCGCCGCGGGCGCGGCGTTCGCCGGCGCCGCGGTGCACAACGCCGTCGCCGCGCAGACCGCGGTGGTGGCGGCGGCCAGTTTCCTGCCCAGACCCAATGCCTTGCCCCTTCGGCGTGAACTGGAGACGTCAGAGTCCCCGATCTTGCCAGAAGGTGACAGGTGCCACTAGTGCGGGCTCAATGTCCTTTGTGGACGGTGTGAGTGCTGGCGAGATGTACTTGGAAGGCAAGCGGAATCAGCCCGTCGGGCCTGGCCAGCGCGGGTGCTTGGGTGCGAAACGCGGTTTCGAGCGCACCGGAAGCCGATTCGCTCAGCGGGAACAGGTTGTAGAAGGTCGAGACGAAATCCCAGACCTGATCGAGTGAACCGCTGAAGTCGATCTCCTCGGTACGCCACCGAACCGGACCGAATCCAGCGGGAGCGAGGATTTCGTCCAGCCCCGCCTGAGTCGCCGTGCGCTCGTCGCCGAGTGGAGACAACCGCTGTTCAGCCGGGACTCCGGCGAGAATTTCCCGCAACAGCTTGCCGAACAGCGTGCGTGCGTCGTCTCCGGCCGCTCCGCCGCTGAGCACGAGCGAGAGCTGTCCGCCCGGCCGCAGCACGCGGGCCAGCTCCGCGGCCACCTCGTCGATGTCGGACATCAGCATGAACGCCATGTGCGACACGCAGGCGTCGAAAGTGTGGTCCGCGAACGGGAGTTGCTGTGCCCGCCCCTCGACCACGGTCGCCGAACGCTGCTTGGCGAGGGCGAGATCCGTGCTCGACAGATCGATCCCGACGGCCTGATGTCCCGCCGCGGCAAGGAGGTCGAGCAGAAAACCGTCGCCGCAGGCCAGGTCGAGCACGCGCCCCGGACCGGCGATCTCGTCGAGGAGCAGCTCGTAGCTCGACCGTCCGTCGGCACCGCACCCACCGCCGAACGCGCGCGACGTAACCGCCGGATGGCTTGCGTGGAAGGCACGAAAGAAGGTTTCTCGCTCGGACCTGGTCACTCTCCCAACTTACGCACCGGCGCGAAATCCCGCCCGCTCTTAGTAGAATCACCGGATGGCGGACGTGGCGGCGGATCGGCGCGAGGCCGAGGTCTGGTGTTCCTACCAGCGCGTGCAGCGGGCGCTCGGCAGCGCGCTCGACCGGCAGCTGGAGCGCGACGCCGGGATCTCCGGGGCCGACTACGCCCTCCTCGTCCCGCTCGCGAACGAACCGGACGGCGTGCTGCGGATGCGCGAACTCGGCGCGACCGTCGAATGGGACCGCAGCCGGCTGTCGCATCACGTGAGCCGGATGTGCAAGCGCGGGCTGGTCACGCGCGAGAACTGCACCGAGGACGCGCGCGGGGCGAACGTCCGGCTCACCGAAGCGGGGCGCGCCGCGGTCGCGGCGGCCGAGCAGCAGCACGGCGAACTCGTGCGCCGGTATTTCTTCGACCAGGTCAGCGGCCCCGAGCTGGAGCTGCTCGGCCGCGTGTTCTCCCGGATGCTCGCCCGGCTGGCGCAGGACTGACCGAGACCGTCAGCGCTCCGTGCGGGCGCGGTAAGCGGTGCGCCGCAGTCTTGCCGCATCGCCTACCGATCCAGGGGAGCAGAGATGACCAGCAAGACCGTTCTCGTGTCCGGCGCCAGCGTCGCGGGTCCGTCCGCCGCCTACTGGCTGCACCGTTACGGCTATTCGGTGACCGTCGTCGAGGCCGCGCCGCAGCTGCGTCCGGGCGGGCAGGCCGTCGACTTCCGCGGCGAGCAGATGAAGCTCGTCGAAGCGATGGGCCTGCTCGACGACCTGCGCGAGCACGAGACCGCGCTGCGCGAGCAGGTGCAGCTCGATCCGTCCGGGCAGCCCGCCTTCACCCTGCCTAGCGGGTTCACCAACGGCGAGCTGGAAGTCCTGCGCGGCGACCTCGCCCGCGTCCTCTACGACCACACCAAGGGCTACACCGAGTACGTCTTCGGCGACCGCATCACCTCGCTCGCCGAGACCGCCGACGGCGTCGACGTCACTTTCCGGCACGGTGCCCCGCGCCGGTTCGACCTGGTCGTCGGCGCGGACGGCATCCACTCCGGCGTGCGCACGGCCGCGTTCGGCCCGGAGGCGAAATTCCGCACCGACCTCGGCTACCACGTCGCCGGGTTCACCGCGCCCAACCACCTCCGCCTCGACCACGCGGGCCTGCTCTACAACGAACCCGGCCTCGGCGCGATCGTCACCAGCCACCGCGACCCGGCAACCGTCACGGTCGGCCTCTCCTTCCGCGGCGACCCGGACGGGTACGGCCGCCCCGACCTGGAGCGGCAGAAGGACATCGTCACCGAGGTCTTCGCCGGCGCCGGATGGGAACTCCCGCGCCTGCTCGCCGCCGTCGCCGACGCGCCCGACCTGTACTTCGACACCGTCGGCCAGATCAAGCTGGACAGCTGGTCGCGCGGCCGGGTCGTGTTGCTCGGCGACGCGGCCTGGTGCGCCGGACCGGGCGGATCGGGCACCGGGCTCGCGATGATGGGCGCGCAGGTGCTGGCCGGGGAGCTGGCCGCGGCGGGCGGCGACCACGCGACCGCTTTCGCCCGCTACGAGCAGCGGCTGCGCAAACCCGCCCGCGTTGGCCAGCGCAACGGAGCCGGTTCGGGCGACTTCCTGGTCCCGTCCACCGAGGAGAAGCTGCGCAAGCGCAACCGGATGTACCGCCAGCTGAGCGGTCCGATCGGCCGCCGCGTCTTCGAGTACATGGGCAACCGCGCGGCGAACGCGGTCAAATACCGCGAATACCCCCAGCCTCGCGCGCACGCCTTGCCTTGACGCTGGCGTAAAGGTTTAGCGTCGAAGACATGCGGATCGGCGAACTGGCCCAGCGGGCCGGGACCACCACGCGGGCCCTGCGCTTCTACGAGGCACAGGGCCTGCTCCCGGCGACGCGCGCGGCGAACGGCTATCGCGAGTACGACGAGGACCACCTGCGGCTCGTCAAGGAAATCCAGACCCTGCGCACGGTCGGGTTCAGCCTCGACGACACTCGCCCGTTCGTCGACTGCCTCCGCACCGGCCACGACGCGGGCGACGCGTGCCCGGCGTCGGTCGAGGTGTACCGGCGGAAGCTGGCGGAGGTCGAGGCCTGCATGCGCGACCTCGCCGCGGTCCGCTCCGCCCTGCTCGACAAGCTCGCCGCCGCTGCCGCGCGCCCGGCTGACCCCTGCACTGCCGAATCCGAGGAGTCCCGATGACCACAGACGCCACCTTCGCCGCCGACGTCCTGAATCACGGCCAGCCCGTCCTGGTCGATTTCACCGCCGACTGGTGCCCGCCGTGCCGGATGATCGCGCCGGTGCTCGCCGAGATCTCCGCGGAACGGCCCGGCCTCACCGTGCGCGAGATCAACACGGACGAGAACCCCGAAACGATGCGCGCGTACCAGGTGATGGCGCTGCCGACGCTGATGCTGTTCCGCGACGGCGCCCCGGTGGCGTCGTTCGTCGGCGCGCGGCCGAAGGCGAAATTGCTCGCGGAATTGGACAAAGCCCTGGGCTGAACCGGTGGATTTCCCCGTCTGCCCGGTGCTCTGGTGACGGAACAGGTACAAAGAGTGCACGACGTCGGGGAGCCGTGCCATGACCGCTTTCGTGCGCTCTTACCTGTTCCTTCGCCGCGCCGTCGGGGTGCTCGGGATCCTGCTGCCGATCGTCGTGATCGTCGGCAAGGAACTGCTCGAGGGCGGCGGCCTGCTCGGTTCGCTGAGCGGTTATTACTACAGCGATCTCCGGAATGTCCTCGTCGGCACGTTGTGCGCGATCGGCGTCTTCCTGATCGCCTACCGCGGTTACGGCCGGGTCGACGACATCGCGGCCAACGTCGCGGCGGTCGCCGGCATCGGCGTCGCGTTGTTCCCGACCCAGCCGGTCTCGCCGACGCCCACCGAGCACGCGATCGGCGTCGCGCACCTGGTGTTCGCCGCGATCTTCTTCCTCACCCTCGCGTTCTTCTGCCTCTTCCTGTTCACCAAGGACGACGGCGCGCCGACTCCGCGCAAACGTTCGCGCAACGTCGTCTACCGGGTGTGTGGCGTCGTGATGCTCGCGTGCCTGGTGCTGATCGTGGTCAACGGCCTGTTCTTCAGCGCCGCCACCGCGGCCCTGCATCCGACGCTGTGGCTGGAGTCGCTCGCGGTGTTCGCGTTCGGGTTCGCGTGGCTGACGAAGGGCCAGACGCTGCTGCCGGACGTGCCGCGGCCCGCGTCCCAGCCTCAGGCCAGCTTGCCGTAAGCCTCCGACACCTGGGTGAGCCAGGCGACCTCGGCGGCGAACGTCTTCGCGTCGTGGGCGTCGAACGCGCCGTTGTCCTGGTTTTCCGCCGGGGTCACGCCGGAGGTCTTCGCCTCCAGCGCCTGGCGGATCTTGCGGGCCTCGGCCATCGCCTGGTCGCCGTCCGGGGTGTCGGCGCGGTCCATGTACGGCCGCAGCGCGCGCCAGCCGTCGCGGATCTCGATCACCCGCCGGTGCAGCCGGTAGTGCAGGTCCGACCAGTGCCGATCCGGATTGCCTTCGGTCGGCGGCTCCAGCGCGATGCCCGGCGAGGATTCGTACAGCGAATGCCACAGCGGGTAGAGCGCGCGATAAGAACGGTAATTGCGCTGCCAGCGCGCGAGCGACGAGACGTGCTCGCCCCAGGACGGCATGGTCAGCCCGAACGACACGATCACGATGCCCAGCGCGCTGAACACCGACGGCAGGATCGCCCACGCGCCGAGGTGCCAGCCGAGCGCCGGGCTCACGATGTTCACCGCGCGCGTGGCGCAGTAGCAGAAGAGCACGACCGCGCCGACCGCGAGCGTCCGCAGCGTCCGGCGCAGCCAGACCCTCGACGTGCTTCGCGCGTACGGCAGGCACTGCAGGTAGATCGTCACGCACGGCACGGCCTGCGAAACGATGAACAGCAGCAGGTAGGTGAGGATCACCGGGTCGCTGCTGCCGACCGCGAAAGCGGTGCCCGGGGTGCCCGGTTTGTTGCCGATGAAGAACAGCACGGTCAGCACGACGAACAGAACCGCGCCGGAAACGATCCATGCCCGGATTCGCGTGCGGATTTCCGCCGGCGGATTCGCCCACAGCATCAGCAGGAGCTGCGCGCTGATGCAGTACGCGACCGCGGCCAGGTGCAGGATCAAGATCGCCAGGTTGGGGATCCCGAACAGCGAGCCGATGCTGAGCGAGAGCGCGCCGAGGGTGAAGGTGACGCACTGCAGGATCAGCGTCGTCATCAGCACGATGTAGGCCGGGTCGCGCCACGAGCGGCGCATCGAGAAAAGCTTGTACAGCAAGGCCGCGTACGAGGAGACCGCCGACAGCGAGAATAAGATGATCTTCAGAGTGTTCATTCGCGCCCCCGGAACGGCCTCAGCGCCCGGCGGGCGGAACGGTGTGCGGGGCAACCTTGGCGGAATCGTTCACGATCGGCGACCATACACCACCGCAAGTGCCGGAACTAGGGCCGGAAAACTGGTTCTGGCCTGGGCGAATTCCGAGTGGATCCCGGGTGTCGGGCTCCTGTTCCACAGCCGCTGGCGCGCTCTTTCGGTGAACGGCGGGCGACCAGGTAGTGAACAGCCGGAAGGGGATGCGCCCGTCGCTAGGGTGTCGCCATGAGTCTTCAGGTGGTGCTCGGATACGGACCGGCGGGGGCGGCCACCGCCGCCTTGCTGGCTGAACAAGGCGAGCGAGTCCGGGTGATTGGCCGTTCGCCGCGAGAGAACGAACCGGGGCTGGAGCACGTCGCGCTCGACGCCTCCGACGAGGCCGCGCTCATCGAAGCGACCAAGGACGCGACGGCGATCTACAGCTGCGCGAGCCCGCCCTATCATCGGTGGGCGACCGATTGGCCGCCGCTGCAGGCCTCGATCTGCGCGGCGGCCGAAGCGAACGGCGCGCTGCTGGTGTCGCTGGGGAATTTGTACGGCTACGGCCCGGTGGACGGCCCGCTCACCGAGAACCTGCCGCTCGCGGCCACCGGAACCAAGGGCCGGATCCGGGCGCTGTTGTCTGAACAACTGTTCGCATTGCACACCGAGGGCCGCGTCCGCGCGGTCGAGGTGCGCGCCTCCGATTTCTTCGGCCCCGGAGTGACCGACGGCGGGCACCTCGCGTCCCGGGTGGTGCCGAACGTGCTGCGCGGCGAAAAGGTGCAGGTGCTCGGCGATCCGGACGCCCCGCACAGTTGGACGTACATTCCCGATGTCGCGCGCACGCTGGTCGCGGCCGCGCGGGAAGAAAAGGCGTGGGGGAAGGCGTGGCACGTGCCGACTGGTCCGCCGCGGTCCGCCCGGGTGATGGTGGCGCTGTTGTGCGAGGCGGCCGGAGTCCCTCCGGTGCCTGTGCAACGCCTTTCCCCGATGTTACTGAACGCGGCCGCGCTCGTTTCGCCGATGTTGCGCGAACTGCGGGAGGTCCGCTACCAGTTCGACCGCCCCTACGTGCTGGATTCCCGTGCCGCACAGGAATTCTTCGGCATCGCCCCGACCCCGGAGAAAGATCAGATCGCCCGCACCGTGGCCTGGTGGCGTGATCGCCCGGCTACCGTGGGTTGAGCTTCTGTGCATTCCTCCGCATAATGTCCAATGCCCTTGAAAAACTGGGTAAGAACGGGCAATCTCGGTGTCGACTGGGTGGGGATCGGCACGAGGAAGTCATGCCATGGGGTCTGCTGGATCTGGGTGGGAAGAATCCGAAAATAGCCAGGACATCGCCGTTGTCGGAATGGGATGCCGTTTTCCGGGGGCGCGCAACGTCAACGAGTACTGGGATCTGCTGAGCGAGCCCAAACCGCAGTTTCGGCGGGTGCCGGATTCGCGGTGGCGGCGCGAAGCGTTCTACAACGACGATTTCCGGGACAGCGGCGCGGTCTACTCCGACCGCATGGCGCTGCTGGAGGGGGTCGGCGACTTCGACGCCGGGCACTACAAGATCCCGCCGCGGCGGGCCAAATCGCTCGACCCGCAGCACCGGCTCCTGGTCGACCTGACCCGCGAGGCGCTGCAGGACGCGGGCTGGGAGGCCGAGGGCTTCGACCGCGACGACACATCGGTGATCATGTCGCTCAGCGACAGCGGATATCGCGACATGAGCACGCTGCACCTGCGGATGAAGCAGCTGATCGGCGGCGAATTCGGCCGGGCGGGCGACCCGGCGATGGCCGAGGCGGCGTCCGCGGTCAGCGGGCTGCACGCCACCGCGATGGCCGGGCTGCTGCTCAACATGGGGCCGAGTTCGATCAGCAACGTCTTCGACCTGCACGGAGAGAGCTACGCGCTCGATTCGGCCTGCTCCGGCGGGCTGACCGCGGTGGCGAACGCGGTGTTCGCCCTGCGCGCGGGACGCTGCCGGATCGCCGTCGCCGGCGGCGCGCAGCTGATCCTGGCCCCGGACCTGTTCGTGGGCCTGTGCCGGATCGGCGCGATCTCGCGGACCGGCGAATGCCGTCCGTTCGACCGCCGGGCCGACGGGTTCGTGCTCGGCGAGGGGGCGGGCGTCCTGGTGCTGCGCCCGCTCGCGGACGCGCGGGCGGCGGGCGACCGGGTGTACGCGGTGATCCGCGGCGTCGGGCTGTCCAACGACGGCACGGTCAAGGGCGGCATGATGCCGCAGGAGGCCGGTCAGCTGCTGGCGTTGCGGCGGGCTTACCGGGACGCGGGCGTCGACCCGGCGTCGGTCGGTTTCCTGGAAGCGCACGGCACCGCTACCGCCGTCGGCGACGACGTCGAGATCAGCGCGCTGAGCGAACTGCGCCGCGGCGCGGAGAATCCAGCGTATCTCGGCGCGGCGAAGTCGGTCGTCGGGCATTCCCTGGGCACCGCGGGAATCGCCGGGCTGATCAAGTCCATTTTGTCCGTCCACAAGAGACAGATCCTGCCGCAGCCGGATTTCGAACCGGCGGATCATCTGCCGCTGCGGGACGCCGGGCTCCAGGTCGCCGGCCAGGTGATGCCGTGGGACAGCGACGGCCCGCGCCGCGCTGGGGTGAGCGCGTTCGGCTTCGGCGGCTCGAACGTGCACGTGGTGGTCGAGGAAGCGGCGCAGGACCTGCCGCCCGCCGAGACGCCGCGGCTGTTGCTGCTCACCGCGCGGGACCGGGCCGGGCTGGCTCGGCACGCCCGGGAGGTGGCCGAGGCGCTCTGCAGCGAGAACCCGCCGCTGGCCGCCGTAGCGGGGACGTTGGCCCGCCGGACGCTCTTTCCTGAGCGGCTCGCGGTGGCCGCGGACGATGTCACGGACGCGGTGTCCAAACTGGTCGCCGCGTCGGTCGCGCTCGAATCCGGGTCGAACGGCGAGCTGGTTCCGGGCGCGTTCGCCGGGGTGGTTTCGCCGGGCGAGGAGGCAGTCGAGGACGGTCCGCCCGCCGAGTTGGCTCCGCGTGCGGTGTCTGGGGCCGGTCTGCGTCCGGTGGCGGACGGTCTGCCGCGCTGCACGCTGCCGCCGAGCCCGCTGAGCCCGCGTCGGCATTGGGTGGTCGACGACGCGAAGCTCGCCAAGGCGCAGACGTTGGAGCCGCTCGGTGCCGCCGCGGCGCCGGTCGAGGAGCCGGAGGAGACGACGTCTGCCCGGGATGTACTGGCGGTCGTGCTTGAGGAAGTGGCGCGGACGACGGCGTTTCCGGTCAGCGAGTTGTACGCCGGACAGTTGCTGGTGGACGATCTCGGGTTCGATTCGCTGATGCTCACCGAGCTGGAGGGGCGGCTGCGCAAGCGGTTTCCCGGGCTGCCGGTGGAGGTTGAACAGTCGGGTGCGCTGACGGTGGGCGCGGTGGCCGGAATGCTCGCACCGGTTTCATTGCCTGCCGCTCCGGTTTCCGCCCCGGCTCCAGCTCCGGAGTGGGATCCGGTCAGCGCGGCGATCGAGGAATTTCCGGAGGCGTCGGCTATCGAGGCGCGGCTCCGGGAATTCGACGATCTCGGTGTGCCGAACCCGTATTTCCGCAAGCACCAAGGGCGAATGGACGCCACGACGTCGGTGTCCGGGCGGGAGTATTTGTCCTTTTCCAGCTACAACTATCTCGGGCTGGCCGGACATCCGGCGGTGACCGCGGCGGTGCATGACGCCGTCGAGCGGTACGGGACTTCGGTGTCCGGCAGCCGATTGCTGGCCGGGGACCGGGATTTGTCGCGCGACCTGGAGACGGAGCTCGCCGCGTTCCTCGGGGTCGAGGACAGTCTCGTGCTGGTGAGCGGGCACGCGACCAATGTCGGGGCGATCGGTCATCTCGTCGGGCCCGAGGATCTGATCGTGCATGATTCGCTTGCCCACGACAGCATT
The DNA here is from genome assembly GCF_002796545.1 of Amycolatopsis sp. AA4. Taxonomy (GTDB): domain Bacteria; phylum Actinomycetota; class Actinomycetes; order Mycobacteriales; family Pseudonocardiaceae; genus Amycolatopsis. The sequence goes on along the minus strand of NZ_CP024894.1, from coordinate 6,628,389 downwards.
CTGCAAGGCTGTGCGCTTTCCGGGGCAACGCGGCAGCCGTTCCCGCACAATGACATGACGCGGTTGGAGGACGTACTGCGCCGGTCGAGGTCTCGGTTCCGGCGGGTGCTGATTGTCGTTGAGGGCGTCTACAGCATGGACGGCGATGTCGCGGATTTGCCTGCGCTGGTTGAGCTTAAGCGGCGTTACGGTGCGTTGCTGATGGTGGACGAGGCGCACAGCATCGGGACGATGGGTCCGCGCGGGGCTGGGATCGGCGACCATTTCGGGGTGGATCGGTCTGGCGTGGATCTGTGGATGGGGACGCTGTCCAAGTCGCTGGCCGGGTGCGGGGGATATCTGGCCGGGTCCGCTCGGACGGTGCGGTGGTTGCGGTATTCGCTGCCGGGGTTTGTTTACAGCGTGGGGATTACTCCGGCAAACGCGGCGGCTTCCCTTGCGGCGCTGCGGGTTTTGCGGGAGGAGCCGGAGAGGTTGCTTCGGTTGCGGGGGAATTCCCAGTTGTTCCTGGAGCTGGCCGAGGCGGCGGGGTTGCCGACAGGGGTGGCTGGGGGGACGCCGATTGTGCCTTGCGTGGTGGGTGGGTCGGATCTCGCGTTGAGGTTGGCTACTGCGTTGTATGAGCGCGGGGTGGTGGTGGATCCGATTCTTTACCCGGCGGTGGAGGAGTCTCAGGCTCGGTTGAGGTTCTTCGTGACCAGTGAGCATCGGGAGGATCAGCTGCGGTATGCGGTGAGGGTGTTGGGGGAGGAGTTGGGCCGGTTGCGGGTGGGGTGAGCTGCTCGTCGCCCTGGGGGCGACATTGCCGGTGAGATGGGTTGCGTGGGGCACCCCGAAGCTTGATTGTGCTGACGGTCTGGGGGTGCTTGTCAAGGCGGGAAAGATGCCTTGACAAGCACCCCCAGACCGCAGGGAGGCTTCGTATCGGGGTTGGGGGAGGGGTGGGTGCCCCCGGTGGTTGGGTGCATCGGCGGCGGTTTTTCGCGGTTTCGGTGCCTCGCGATTTGGGTGCGGCTGTGACGGTTTGAGGCGTGGCTTGGTGCCTTGGTCGCAGGTGCCCTGGCGGCGGTTTGCTTGGATGCCTCGCTGTTTGGGCGCGGCGGTGGCGGTTCTTGCGCGGCTTGGGTGGGTCGGGGCGTGGGGTTCGCGACGTGCGGGTTGTGCCCCAATGTGGCATTGGGTGCATGCGACGCACCCAATGTGGCGTTCGGTGCGTCTGACGCACCCAATGTGGCATTGGGGCACATCCCGCGGCGGCGGTGTGTGGGCCGTGAGGGGAACCTTGAGGGACTCTGAGTCCGTGAAGGTGGCCCTCACGGCACCCAACTAAAGAAGAGACCGTTCGATCCGATCCATCGGCTTCTCCCCGGCTTTGGGGGTGGGGGCGATGGGTTTCGCCGGGGTGCCCATGCGTTCCGACAGCAGGAAGGCGATGATCTCCGCTTCCTGCTCCTGTGCGTCGTCGTAGGTGGCGCGCATCAGCATGTCTCGGACGATGTCCGGGTCCAGGTTGGGGAACAGCGAGCGGGCGCTCTCGTCGTCAAGGAGACCCGAGCCGCGATGGCAGCAGATGATGTGACCCAGCTCGTGCAAGATGATGTGCTCCTGGTGCGCCCCGGTGGTGTTGGCGTCGAAGAAGATCAGGTCCTCGCCCCGTGCGGCGACCCACATGCCGCACGGGTGCGACGCGGGCATCGGCAGCGGCACGAGCGTGATCGGCCGCTCGCGGATTTCGCCAAGGCGGGCGCAGAGGGTGGCCAGGTCGTACTTCGGCGGAAGGTCGAGCTCAGCGATCCGCCGGGCGCCTTCGTCGCGCATCCGCCGCAGCTGTTCGCGTCGCTGCGGGGCTTCGGACGGGGTGCCGGTCACTGTGCCGCTTCGTCCGTGACCGGGGGCAGCCCCTGCATCTTGCGGTATTGGTCCATGATCGTGGTGATCGCCTGGAGGTTTTCCTCGCGCATGCCCGCCGCGCGCATCGCGACCGCGCGGACGCCTGCCTGGCGCATCGCCTCCACGGCCGCCAATTCGGACAGCACCGACCCGGCGACGTCGTCGTCGAAGAAGTACGCGACCGAGACCCCGAAGAACTTCGCCAGCGCGGCCAGCAGCTCCTGAGACGGATTGGTCCGCTTGCCCGTGCGCAGCTGAGACAAGTACACCGCGCCGACCTTCAGCTCCGGCGTCGCCCGCTTCAGCTCGGCTGCCACCTCGGCGTTCGTCCAGTGCCTCCCCTGCGGGCGCACCGTGCGGAAGAGGTCGTCGAGTCTGGAGGCCAGGGTGGGCCGGGCATCCGCCGGCTGAATGTCTTCGGACATGCTGCTACGCCCCTCCAGTTGCAGCTGATTGCTCTCAGCTAAGGCGACTATCTCAGATTAGCTCACAGTTGACAATCGCCGGAGGGCTCCACAAGACTGTGCCTCAACGAGATAGCTGGTGGCTAACTCGCCACATTCCGGGCAGAGCGGCAGGCGTAGTACCGGCCCGGGGCGGCGCTGGGGGTGTCGCCCCGCTCGGTCCGCCGAGGCCGGGCCCGGAGGCAGCAGACGTGTCAGCGAACTGCCTCCGGGCCCGGCGCACTACGCCGCTCGCCGGGTCAGCGATTCGACGCTTCTCGGGGCAGTTACGCATACGTGGAGGGAACTGCGCTCGTTCGCCGGGATCGGCAGCCGGCTGTACTAGCTCCGGAGGCCTTCCGGTGCGGAACCCTGCTTCGGCCCGCGCTACCACCGGAGACCTGCCGATGCGCAACCTCCCGCGCGCATCGTGCAGAGCTGTCCGGCGAACTGCGCCTATTCGGCCGCCGAGCGCGCTGGCTTCGGTACTTCCGGCGGGTCGTCAGCGAACCGCTTCCGGTCCGACGGAGTGTGCCCGTACGGCCGACCGCGAGCGCCGGAGGCTTCCGGGTGCGGAACCTCCGACGCGAACCATCGTTGTCAGCGAACCGCTTCCGGACCGGCGAACTGGGCCCATTCAGCCGCCCACCGGGCCGCGCGCCGGTGGTCCAGCACTCGCCGCGCCGCCCAGAACGCGCCGCCGAGCACGCCGACCGCGCACAGCCAGCAGAAGGCCGCGACGAGCACGCCGTTGGTAACCGCGTCCGCGTGCGTCAGCGGGGCGGTGGTCTGCTTGCCGCTGTCGTCGAGCCAGATGTCGGTGGTCGAGCCCTCGGTCGCGGAGCTGGCGGGCACCGTGATGACGCCGGTCCGCTGCGCGCCGTGCGGCGGCTTCCAGACCGCGTTCACGCGCGCGGTGTTCGCGATCGGCGCGCTGTCGCCGACGGAAGCGGCCGGTTGCGCGGCCGTCGTGAGCACCGTGGCGGTGACCTGGTGCCGCGACTGCAGCTGCGCGTCCGACGCGGCGGTCTCCGCGGCGATGTCCTCGCTGCCGATCATCATCGCGAAGGGAATCGCGATGAGCGCCAGCAGCGTGACGATCCCGGCGAGCACGCCTTCGATCCGGTCCGACCGTCGCACGAGCGGGTTGCGCACGGCGCCGAGCCGTCGGAGCAATCGTTTACCAGGGTGTGGTGGTCTGCCTGCCCGAGTCCTGTTCCGCATGACCTCCATGGTCCTCTTTCGCGCGCGCGAGCGCTGTGTCCCGCACAACGTTTTTCGCGTTTTTCCTGGGGATCCGGTGTGTTTTCGCTTACCTCCATGCCCGGGACTACCCGTGTGGGTGACGACGAGCGGAGGTAAGGGCCGCGCGAATGGTCCAGGCCAATGCCGCGCGGGACCAGTACGCGTTGCCTGGATTGATCTTTCGCCGGACCCGGGCGCGGATGGGTTGCGGTACGGGCGGTTCGCCGCGGCGGGTGTTCGGCGGATCGTCTGATTCGCGCGGTTCGCCTTGGCGGGCAAGCGATCTTGGCTCGCCGGCTGCGGACGCGACTGTGCGCCGGAAGTTCGCCCGCGGGCAACCCGGGGTTTCCCTCGCGGCGCCCCGGATGGCCGGGCCCGCCCGGGCTGACGCGAAAACGTGCGCTGTTCTCCGGTCCGGAATCGGGCCATTGCCGGGCGCAAACCGGGGCGAAAATCCCGCTCTTCGGGAACTGTTCAGTCGACCAGTCGAATCGTCGTCGTCGGGCTGTGCGAACGACGCCGGGTGATCCCGTGTTCGGCGACGATTCCCAGTTGGATGCTGCGATCGGCGGGCGCCCAGTAGCCCGTGCGCACGAAATAGCCGTCCATTGTGCAGAGCCGGTTAGCGCTCTTGCGGGAACTGATCGCTTCCCAGCCCCATTGCCGTCCGGACTCCTCGACGCCGTTGCGCCGCACGTACAGCCTCGGGTTCCCGATCTCCCGGCAGTACGCGCTGCCGTCCGCGATGTACAACACGCCGTCGACCTTGTAGAACCGCTTGCCGTCCAACAGGCTCACCTGGCCGGACAGGGTGAAGTGCACCCGGCCGCCATTGGCCCCGTCCATCGTCCAGTCGAGACAGAATTCCTTCGTCGGAACCTCGAGCGACTGGGTCATGGCCGTTTCTCCTTTGCTCGCTGGCCGGAGCGTCCAGGAAAATATAGGGAAAAAACGAGTTCCCGGAAGGTATCGGGAACCGTTTTCACCCGAAGAGGCCCGGCGGACACGCATCGTGGTCAAGGCCCGATTAATCGGTGGAATTACCGCCGATGGGGTATCGCGGATACGATCAGTGAATTCTCCTTGCCCGAAACCGGTGGCCGTCCGCCGGTCCCGGGACCCGCGGCCCGTGTGAGCCGTGTCGGCAGCGTGACATCGCCCATGACGCTTGTCATAGCCACGGCGGTGTGCCACCCTCCGGTTATGACAACTGTCATGACAGCCGTCCGACCGGCCACCGCCGGTTCCGCGGCCGACCTCGTCCGCGCCTGCTCGCCGGAATCGCTGAGCCGCCGGTTCACTCTCGGCGGCCCGATCGAACCGGAGGCGGTCCTGTCCCGCTATCAGCGGTTCCTCCTCGCCGGCACCGCGCTCGTCGCCGAGGTCGCGGGCGCGCCGGCCGGGCTGCTGAACGCGGTCCCGGAAGACGGCCGCCGCGTCGAACTGGGGCTGCTCGTCGCCGACCCGTGGCAGCGGCGGGGTATCGGACGCGGCCTGATCGAACTGGCCGCGGAGCGGTGGCGAGGCTGGAAACTGCACGCCACCGTGCAGGAGGGCAACGTCGCTGCGGAAGGATTGCTGCGGGCGTGCGGCTTCCGCTTCGTCCCGGGGTACTGCGGCGAGAACGAGTACGAGCTGACGGTCACGGAGGAGACGCTCGATGACGGAACGGCCGGCGCGCGACCGGATGGTCTACAGCGCTGCGCAGTTGCTGCGTACGCAGGGCTTGAGCGGCACCGGGATGCGCGAGGTAGTGGCGCATGCCGAAGCGCCGCGGGGATCGCTGCAGCACTACTTCCCGGGCGGTAAGGAACAGCTGTTCGGCGAGGCCATCGACTGGACCGGCCGTTACGCCGCGCGCCGCGTCACGCGCGCCATGGATGCGCTCGCGGACCCGACGCCGTCCGCGCTCTTCGCCGCGGTAGTCGAGTACTGGCGCGCAGAGTTCCTCGAGATCGGCTACGACTACGGCTGTCCGTTAGTAGCCACAGTTGCCGACACAGCGGCGTCGAGCGAGCCGTTGCGAGAGCGTGCGAACGACGCGTTCGTGGAGTGGCGGAAGCCCATCGTGTCCGCGCTGCAGCAGATGGGCGTACCGGCGGCGCGCGCTGCTTCGTTGGCGGTGCTGATGATCAGCGCGCTTGAAGGAGCCATCGTGCTGGCGCGCGTGGAGCGTGCGGTGACGGCGCTCGACACCGTCGTCGAGGAGCTAGGTCCAGTTCTCGACGCTGCGGTAGACAAGCGCCGTCGTCGCTAACGCCTGTCGAGCTTCGCACGCAACGTGGCCACCGTGTCCGCGTCGTGCAGCAGTTCGGCGAAGTGCTTGGACTCCGACTCCATTCGCTGTTCGACGCTCTCGTCGGTGCGGTCGTGCAACAACGCACGCGTTACCGTCACCGCGCGCACCGACCGTTCGGCGAGGGTCGCAACGCGTTCCGAGACGCGCTTACTGAGCGCTGTCTCGTCGGGGAGCACTTCGTTGACCAACCCGAGTTGCGCTGCTTCGAGCGCAGGCAGTCGCTCTCCGAACAGCAGCAGCTCCGTCGCGCGCTGTGGACCGACTCGGCGCGGCAGTGCGTAACTGCTGCCGAACTCCGGCACCAGCCCCAACGGGACGAAGGGGAACTGCAAGTAGCTGCGCTCCGTCGCGTAGACGAGGTCGCAGTGCAGCAACAGGGTCGCGCCGATACCGACAGCGGGACCGTCGACCGACGCGACCACCACCGCCTCCGTCGCGAGCAACGCCTCCTGAAAGACCCGCGCGGGCGTCTTCGTGCGGTCACCGGCTTCATGCGCGAGGAAGTCACCGAGGTCGTTGCCCGCGGTGAACGCGCCGCCAGCTCCGCGCAGTACGGCGATCGGCGTGCGAACAGCGTCGAAGGCGTCCGCGAGGGCGACGTACATCGCCTTCGTGAGCGCGTTCCGCTTCTCCGGCCGGTTGATGGTGATGGTGGTGACCTGTCCGTCGACAGTCGTCTCGATGGTCATTCACAGCTCCGCAACAGCAGCGAGCAGCAGATCGACTTCCGCTGCAGTCGTGTACGGCGCGATGCCAGCGCGTACGGCACCAGTGTCGCCAAGACCGAGGTGCCGCGCGCACTCGATGGCGTAGAACGTCGAAGCGGGCGCGTTGATCCCGCGCTCGCCGAGACGCTCGTACACCGCCTGCGGCGCCAGGCCGGTGACGGAGAACAACACTGTCGGCGTACGGCGACGCGTCGGTGAGCCGTAGCGCACAACGCGTGGCAGTGCGGCGAGCCCGTCGTCCAGACGCTGTAGCAGCGCGTCTTCGTGCTCTTCCAGCGCGGTAAGCGACGTACGTAAGCGTTCGCGACGACTGCCCTCACTCGGCACAAGCCCCGCGAGGAAATCGATAGCTGCAGTAGTGCCCGCGAGAAGCTCGTACGGCAACGTGCCCAGCTCGAAGCGCTCCGGAACGGCGTTGCTTGACGGCAGCAGCTTGTCGGGCTGCAGCGTCTCCAGGAGATCCGGCGCGGCGGCGAGAAGGCCGAGGTGCGGTCCGAGGAACTTGTACGGCGAGCAGGCGTAGAAGTCCGCACCCAAAGCGGCGATGTCGACCGGAGCGTGCGGCGTCAGATGCACGCCGTCCACGTAGCTCAGCGCGCCTGCTTCGCGCACCGCGTCGGTAATCGCGGGGATGTCGGGACGCGTCCCCAGCAGGTTGGAAGCCGCGGTGACCGCGACCAGCCGCGTCCGGTCAGTGAGCAGTTCTGTGATGGAAGACGTCGGCAACTCGCCCGTTTCCGGATCGAAGTCCGCCCAGCGAACAGTCGCGCCGCGCGCTTCGGCCGCTTGGATCCACGGCCGGACGTTGGCGTCGTGGTCGAGCCGGGTGACCACGACCTCGTCGCCCGGGCCCCAGTTCTTCGCGAGCGTGCGGGAGAAGTCGTAGGTCACCTGGGTCATGCTGCGCCCGAACACGACGCCCTCCGGACGCGCGCCGAGCAGGTCAGCGACGGCTTGCCGAGCTTCGCGCACGACGCCGTCCGCGCGGCGCTCCGCCGCCGTGACGGCGCCGCGGTTCGCGATGGCGGCGCAGAGGGTCGAGGACACTGCTTCGCCGACCACGTCCGGGACCTGGGAACCACCCGGTCCGTCGAAGTGGGCAGCGCCGTTCTCGAGCGCGGGAAAGTGCTTGCGGATCGCGTTCACGTCGTAGGCCACGGCTGCCAGCTTGCCTGATCCCCGGGCGAGTGTCGTGCTCCGCGCGGGTGCGATCATGCCGCTGTCCCGTTGCCCTTGGAGAGGGGTTCGCTGGTGCTTGCCGAACAGGTCGAGAAGCTGCTCGCCCAGCCGTTGCCGTGGCCGATCGTGCAGGCAGGCGACCCCGTGCTGCGCGCCGCCGCCCGGCCGTACGAGGGCGAACTGAGCGACGACACGCTGTCCGCGCTGATCGAGGGCATGAAGGAAACCATGCACGCCGCGCCCGGCGTCGGCCTCGCCGCGCCGCAGATCGGACTGTCGGTCCGGATCGCGGTCGTCGAGGACGGCGCCCGCGAACGTCCCGGCGTTGCCGAATCCACGCTCGCCACCCGCGGGATCGTCCCGCTGCCGTTCCGCGTGCTGGTGAACCCGACGTACACCCGAGTGGGCGACGAAACCGCCGCGTTCTTCGAGGGCTGCCTCAGCGTGCGCGGCTGGCAGGCCGTCGTCGCGCGAGCCCTGCGGATCCGGCTTCGCGGCTCGGACGAAACCGGCGCGTCCCTGGACGAGGAATTGTCCGGCTGGCCAGCGCGAATCGTCCAGCACGAAACGGACCATCTGCACGGTGTCCTGTACCTGGACCGAGCCGAACTGCGCTCGCTGTCCACCCACGAGGCCGTCGCCCGCCGCTGGACCCAGCCGACCCCCGCCGAGGCCGCCCGCGAACTGGGCTTCGACCTGCCCTGATTCTCTCGGCCCCGGTTTTGTCGGTGGCCGCTGATACGTTCCTCCGCAGTCGCCCCGACCGGGGCCCGCCACTGGGGAGGAACCTCATGAACTCGTTGCAAGACAAGGCAAAACTCTTCCGCGACCTGCACGCGACGGACGTCCTCGTGCTGCCGAACGCCTGGGACGCGGGCAGCGCGGTCGCCATCGAACGCGCCGGCGCCCCCGCGATCGCCACCACCAGCGGAGGCGTTTCCTGGGCCTTGGCCCGAGGCGACGGACAGCATCTTTCCCGCGCGGAGATGCTGGGGGTGATCGCCCAGATCGCCGCAGCCGTAGAAGTCCCGGTAACGGCCGACGTAGAAGGCGGCTACGGCTCAGCTCCGTCAGCCGTGGCCGAAACCGTGAAAGGCGTAGTCGAGGCGGGCGCGGTAGGCGTGAACCTGGAAGACTCCCGCGCCGGAACCGTCACCCTCTTCACCCCCGACGAACAGGCAGAACGCTTCACCGCGGCCCGAGCCGCCGCGGCGACGGCCGGTCTGTCGGAGCTGTGGATCAACGCCCGGACAGACGTGTACCTCTTCGGAATCGGCGAGCCTTCCGGCCGCTTCGACGACGTCCTGACCCGAGCCCGCGTCTACGCCGACGCCGGAGCGGACAGCATCTTCGTCCCCGGCCTGGTGGACGTCGAGGTCCTCGCGGAACTGGCGAAGTCCTCGCCGATCCCGGTAAGCGCCATGGCCGGGCCCGGCGCACCCCCCGTATCCGACCTGGCAGCGGCGGGCGTACGCCGCGTGAGCGTAGGCACGTCGATCGCCCAGGCCGCCTACTCCCTGGCCCACCACGCGGCGGCCGAGGTCCTGAAGCAGGGCACCTACGGGGAGGTGATCGGCGCACTGGACTTCGGAACGGTAAACGGCTGGTTCAACTGAGATCCCGGTTGTTGCTGCGGCAGAACGACTTCGCGGCCGGGCTTCGCGGCCGGGCTTCGCGGGGCGGCGATTCCTATCGCCCGCGCCTTTGCGGGACGTGCCGAAGCGGGGCGGCCCGGGTTGCGATTGGAGATGGCGGCGACGGCCGGACGCGAACTTGAGGTCGAGCCGCTCTGGCCGCCAGGCGAGCGTGGAGGACTGGGCAACGAAGTGAAGCGTGGGATAGGGCGAGTCGTGGTGTGAGTGGACGAGCCGTGCAACGGCTGAAGCGTGTGACAGGGCGAGTCGTGGTGTGAGGTAGGCGAGCCGTGCAGAGGGAAGGACAAGCCGTGAAGTGAGGTGGGCGAGCCGCGCAGTAGAGGCGTGGAGGCGAGGCGAACCGAGCAGGCGAGCCAAGGTGGCGTGCTGGCTTGACCTCGATCCGAGCCAGCTCATCTGGCCCGGACCGAGCCAACCGCTATCGGTCTGAGCGCGCAGACCGCCCAGTCTGGTCAGAGGCGCTTCCTGAACGACCGCCGAACAAGTCCGACTCATCCCGCGTCGATTTGGGTTCGCCTGGTCGACTCGCCCCACCCTGGCCGGAGCCAGCCCGTCCCTGTCCGCCTTCAGCCGGGCAATCGGCTTGCCTCGGTCTGGCTTGGGCCTGTGCAGGTCGAGTCGCTTGGCCCAGGTCTCGGTTCGGTCAGCTCATTCCGTTCTGGCTGGGGATGTGCTTGGTCGGCTTGCCTCGCTCCGGCTTGGGCCTGTGCAGGTCGAGTCGCGTGGCTCGGGTCTCGGTTCAGTCAGCCCGTTCCGCTCCGGCTGGGTGTGCTCGACTGACTTGCCTCGCTGCGGTCTGAGTCCGCCCGGTCAGCCCGTTCCGCTCTGACTCGGATGTGCTCGGTCGGCTCGCCTAGTTGCGGCCCGGGCTCGCCCGGTCAGCCCGTTCAGTTCCGGCTCGGGTGTGCTCGACTGGCTCGCTTCGCGTCGGCCTGAGCCCGCCCGGTCAACCTGTCCCGCTCCGGCCGGGGTTCGCCCAGCCCCTCCGCCACGAGCCAGAGCCAACCCGAGCGCCCGGAACTGCCGACCCCAGCCCAACTCACCCCGCAGCCACCCCCCGACTCCAGCCCGGCTTACCCCACAGCCAACCGCCAACCCCGTTCCAGCTCCAGCAATCTCCGCTTGCACTCCACCCCAGCCGCGTAGCCGGTCAGCGATCCGTTGCTTCCCAGCACCCGGTGGCACGGCACCACGATGCCGATGGGGTTCCGGCCGTTCGCGAGGCCGACCGCACGGGACGCCGTCGGGCGGCCGATCGACTCGGCCAGTTCTCGGTAGGTCGTCGTCTCGCCGTACGGGATCTGTAGCAGTGCCCGCCACACCGTCTCTTGGAAAGGAGTGCCACTGAACGCTAACGGAAGGTCGAACTCGACCCGGTCTCCGGCGAAGTACTCGTTCAGCTGACGAATCGCCGCAGCGAACGGGCGGTCGTCTCGGTCGCCGAAGGCGGCGCGCGGCGGGCGGTACTGCTCCGCGCCGATGTACAAACCGGCCAGACCGCCATCGCGGGCCATGAGGGTTAGCGGGCCCTCGGGGCTGTCGATGACGGTGTGCACCACGGTCATGCGGATTCCTCCGCGGGAATCCGGTTGATCGGGTGGTCGCCGGTCGCCCAGAGGTGCTGGACCGCGTACGCGCGCCATGGCTGCCACCGCTTGGCGTGTGCGATCAGGGCGGCGGGACTCGTTGGCAGGCCTAGGGTTTCGGCGGCGATCTTCACACCTAGGTCAGTCGCGACGAAGGCGTCCGGATCGCCGAGGGCGCGCATGGCGATGCTCTCCACCGTCCACGGTCCGAAACCCGGCAGCGCGGCCAGTTGCGCGCGGGCGTGGAGCCAATCGCCGCCTGCGGTCAGGTCGACGTCGCCGGAGACCAGGGCCGAGACGAGACCGAGCAGGGTCGCGCGGCGGGACTTCGGCATCGCCAGCGTTTCCGGGTCCAGGTTCGCCAGCGCCTCGGGCGACGGGAACAGGTGCGTCAGGCCGCCTTCGCGGTCCTCGATCGGGGTGCCGTGCGCCAGGGCCAGGCGTGCTGCGTGGGTGCGGGCGGCGGCGGTCGAGACCTGCTGGCCGAGGACGGCTCGCACGGCGAACTCGGCTGCGTCGGTCGTGCGCGGGACGCGTCTGCCGGGAGCGGCGGCGACCAGGGGAGCGAGGGTCGGGTCCGCGGCGAGTTGCTCGTCGACGGCCACTGGGTCGGCATCCAGGTCCAGGAGCCAGCGGCAACGGCTGATCGCGGCGGCCAGGTCGCGCAAGTCGGTCAGGCTCAAGCGGCACGCGACGTGGTCCGGCTCCGGGCGGAGCGACACCACGCCGTGGCCGTGCGGAAGGCGCAGGGTGCGGCGGTAAGCGCCGTCGCGCCATTCCTCGACGCCCGGGACCGCGGTGGCGATCAGGTGCCCGAAAAGGTTGTCCGGGCAGAGCGGCCGACGGAACGGGAGGCGCAGCGACAGCACACCCGGCGACTTGGTCCGCTTGCCGCCGCGGACCCGGGAGCGCAACTCGCTCGGCGTCAGGGCGAAGACGGCCCGCACGGTTTCGTTGAACGTTCGGATGCTGGAGAACCCAGCGGCGTGCGCGATGTCGCTCATCGGCATCGCGGTGGTTTCGATCAGCAACCGGGCGGTCTCGGCGCGCTGGGCCCGGGCGAGGGCGAGCGGGCCCGCGCCCAGTTCGGCCTGCACCTGGCGTTCGACCTGCCGGACGCTGTACCCCAGCCGCGCAGCCAAGCCCTGCACGCCTTCCCGGTCGACGACCCCGTCGCCGATCAGCCGCATCGCGCGCGCCACGACGTCGGCGCGTTCGTTCCACAGCGGCGAACCGGGCGACGCGTCGGGCCGGCAGCGTTTGCAGGCACGGAAACCGGCGGCCTGCGCGGCGGCCGCGCTCGGGTAGAAGCGCATGTTCTCGACCTTGGGCGGCACCACCGGGCAGCTCGGCCGGCAGTAAATCCCCGTGGTCAGCACCGCCGTGAAGAACCACCCGTCGAACCGGTCGTCCTTCGACTGCACCGCGCGGATACAGCGTTCCGTCTCCTCGTACACGCCGACCAGTCTGCCCCGTCGCGCACGCGAAACCTCGCGAAAAAACGACATCACCCTGGAGGGGCGACCGGCTCCCGATCGACCGCCCGCGTGTCGACGACGGACAACCCGCAGACCAGCCCGGTCAGGCCGCGATGTCCCCGCGTGAAGACCAGGAACACCAGATGCGCCAGCAACCACAGCGACGTCCATCCGGAGTCCAAGCCGACCAGGATGAAGTAGCCGCCCGAACCGACGAGGAACCGGACGATCGACTGCAGCACTGACGGCGGCCGTCCGTCCGCGCGCACCATCGTCAGCAGAACCGCGCGCTGACCGGGCGTCGCGCCGTTGCCCGCCAGCGGTACGAGCAGCAGGAGAACCGCGGTGGGCACCCACCGGCCGAGGACGTCGTCGATCAGCGTGTTGTTCTGCAGCGTGCCCTTGGTGACGTACTGCACCACGAGCGCGATCATGCTCAGCACGACGCCCACCAGCGTGACCGAGATCAGGTCGAGCACCATGCCCAGCAGCCGTCGCCGGGCGAGGACCGGACGCGGTTCGTCGGCCGGACGCAGCCGTCCCGAACGGCGCAGCACGGGCGCGAGAAGCGCGCCGACCCCCGCGCCGACGGTGTTGGACAGCAGGTCGCCGGTGTCGAACAGCCGGTACGGGCACTCCATCAGGAACCACACGCCGGTCAGCTGGGTCGTCTCGATGGCGAGCGACACGAAGAACCCGCTGACGATCGCGAAACCGATGCTCCGCCCGAACAATCGCCGCAGGAACACGCCCCACGGCACGAAGAATGCGACGTTGAACAACACCTGGCGCAGCGCCGGATTATCCAGCAGGCCGGTGTTGAACTGCTTCATGTCTTCCAGGAACTGGAGCGGATTCCACACCGGGTGCCGCAGCGCTTCGTGCGTCGCGCAATACGCCGCGTCGATGTTCGGCAGCGGCAGCAGCGTGTAGGTGACCAGCGCGAAGCAGTAAACGAGGAAGGCCGGCGCGGCGATCGCGCGCAGCAGGCCGAGTTCGCCGCGTTTGCGATAGCTGATCGCGACATACGGCACCACCAAAACGAACGCCAGCCCGAACCCGGCGAACACGGCGATCAGCGTGGGACCGCTCCACTGAGTCATCGTTCCTCCACCCGGCGTGCGCGCACAGGCTAGCGGGCGGAAGTAACCTGAGCACGCGGAAAGGAGGAGCAGTGGACGACGACATCGAAGACAACGCCGACACCGGCGTGCTGGATCCCGAGGACACCCTGGAGGAGGGCGACCCTTACGACGAGGGTTACTCGCCGCCGGAACGTCCACTCGCGACTCGCGACTGGGGCACCACGGCCTCCGAGGAAGCCGCCGGGGAAAGCTGGGAGGGCAGACTGGCCCGCGAACTCCCGGACATCCGGGCGACCGACGGCGACGGGCTCGGCGACACCGACGACACCGACGGCGAACTCGTCGACGACGAGGTCGGCGACTTCCGCGCGGGCCGCCTGGTGGCCACCAACGCGGGCTTCGGCCCGGACACCGAGGACGATTTGTACGCCTCGGACATCGGCATCGACGGCGGCGCGGCGTCGGCGGAGGAAGCCGCGGTGCACGTCGTCAACCCGCGGGATTGGTGACTGCGTCAAGCCAGTCGTTGCGGTACTTCCCGTGCGGGGTGCCGATCAACGCCCGCGTTCGCGGGAAAGCGCGGCAGTGACCTGGGTACCTGTTGCGCAGGTGCCTAGTCCGCCGGATCCCCGATCCACACCGACGCCGGAAGCACATACGGCCGCAGCAGTTTGACCAGTTCGGGGTCCCCGCCGCCGTGCAGGGTTTCCTCGGTCAGCCGCCGGGCGACTCCGGCCAGGAAATCGGCGATCTGGACCCGAGGTTCGGACCGCGAGTCGACGAATCGCCAGCGCGGCACCGGATCGAGCAGTTGGGCGAGCCGCGCCGGGGTGAGCGACGGCTGCTCGTCGTGGACGACCGTTTCCGGACGCCAGAACGCGATCGTGTCGGCGAGAGCGGGCATCAGCGGGTCGATCGGCGAGACGAGCCCCGGGTCGGCGAGGAGTTCGTCGCGCAGCGCGGTCAGATGCGGGCGCGCCGCGACCAGCTCGCCGAGGACGTCCGTCTGGGCGAAGAATCCGGCGGGCGTGGTCGCGGGGAGCCGGCGGTTCGAGGTACGCAGCAGTCCGGTGAACGAGCGCAGGAATTCGGTCCAGCGGCGGGTTCCGTGGATGCGCGGGCCATCTTGGTGCAGGGCTCGGGCGCGAGCGTCCGGACGGCGTCGCAGGCACTCCGGGTAGGGGGTCTGGTCGACGAGCAGGTCGACGATTTTGCCCGCCAGGAAAAGAGCTTTGTCGACGAGCAGCACGCTCGCGGCGCCGGCGAGAGGTTCGGTGAGCAGCCACTCCAGCGCGGCGCGGTTTTTGGCGCGCAGGAGATGGTTGGCCTTGTACTCGAGCGCGGGCGAACCGATGAGTTCCCGCAGCCGCGCAACGCATTCCGCAGCGGCGGCAGGATCCAGCCGGACGGCGGCGTGCGCGAATACCGCGGTGTTCGCGCCGATCAGGTTCACGCCCTCGGAACCGGACTCGTCGCACGCGATCTCCGGCGGCCGCACAAAGCCCCATCCTGCCAGGTCGGCGCGGCGAGGGCGACCCCTTTTCTCCAGGGAACCCCTGAGGTGGATTCCCGGATGTGCCGGAGGCCCCGGACGTTTCACCATGAAGGGGACGGAGGGAGCCGGTCATGGTGCTCGTCGAGGAGGACGTACACGCACTGGACGACGTCCGGCGCGGCTTGGTGGTGATCCACAACGGATTCGCCGGGGAGTGCTACCTGTGGTCGGTCGGCGGGCGGGTCCCGCTGTGGGAAACGCAGGCGATGGACCGCCTTCGCCGCCGGGGACTGGTGAGAATCGCGCGCCGCCGGGGCGCGCCGGCGAGCCCGGTAGTGCTGACCGACCTCGGCGCGGCGGCCGCTTGAGTCCTTTGTGGACGATTGACACACGATTGTCTGCCGCTGTTGCTCGCGGGCTTCCGGCGGGTTTTGCTCCGACTCGGTGCGGCGGCATCGCTTCGGCCGGAGACTCGGCGAGGCGAGATTCCGTGTCGTGGCGTCAGCGAGGGTTGCCCGGATGAGGTGGGAGTTGCCCTGACGCGATGACTGCTGGTCGCGAAGGTTCAGGCGCACGGCGGGCGAGAGCTGCCAGGATGCGCTGGTTGGTGCCCGATCGCCGCTCCGTCCCGAGGCGTGGAGACGGACCTGAAGCGGACGTGGACACTCGTCGGCGCGGCCCGGGTGCTGGCGCGAGACGGCCCCAAGATGCCCCGGAGCCGCCGGGAGGGCGGTGTGCGCAGCGCTCCCGGCGGCTCCAGGGCGGTCGGGCGGCCGGAGCGGTGATCCCAGTGCACGGCACCGGCGTGCGCCGACCTGGTGAGCAAGCCTTCCGGCTGGATCAAGTACGAACTTAGCCCAGGTCACGGGCTCGCAGGCGGTGCGTTCCCCGATCGTGTCGGCGGAACCACGCTGGTGGGCGGGTATCGATCGGGGAAGCGGCGTCCGGCGAGGGACGGGTGCGGCCGCAGGCCTGGGAGCTGCACCGATCGGGGGAGCGGCCCCAGCAACAGCCCAGCACGAAAGGAGCACGCGAGCTATGACGCCACCGCGGCGATCGGCCCGGCGATCGGTGCTCCGAGGGATAGCGGGGCACGGCATCTGGCGCGAGAGAATCGGCCGGGAGGGCGGAGCGCCGAGCGGGCGAAGCGCTGGTGGGAAGCAACACCCCCGCGGCGCGGGACAGTCGGCACCGATCGGGGCGAGGATCAGCGGCGACGGCCGAGCACGAAGCAGCAAGACCGTCGGGCGGAAAGCAACACACCCGCGCCGCGGGACAATCGGCACCGATCGGGGGGATGATCGGGGCATGGCCGGGTTCAGGGCCCGTCACCGGCGGGCGGTTGCGGACGAGGCGCTGGTCCGCGCGCTTTTCGAGGAGCACGGGCGGGCGATGCTCGCCTACGCCACCCGGCTGCTCGGCGATCGCGCGGCGGCCGAGGACGTGGTGCAGGAGGCGCTCGTCCGCGCGTGGCGCAGTCCGGACAGCCTGGTCAACGGGCGCGGATCGGTGCGCGGATGGTTGCTGACCGTGGTGCGGAACCTCGTGATCGACCGGTTCCGGGCGAAGGAGGCGCGGCCGCAGGAGGTGGCCGAGTCGGCGGCGGGCGGGCCGGTCGAGCGGGATCATGCCGATCAGGTCGTGGACTCGATGGTCGTGCTCGCCGCGCTCGACGGGCTTTCTCCGGAGCATCGCGAGGTGCTCGAGCAGATGTATCTGCAGGGGCGCAGCGTCGCGGAAGCCGCCGAGCGGCTCGGGATTCCCCCGGGCACGGTCAAGTCCCGCTCGTACTACGGGTTGCGGGCGTTGCGCGAAGAGTTCCGGCGAGCGGAAGGGGTGGCCGGATGAACACCGCTGACGAACACGTCGACCTGGCGGGATACCTGACCGGCCAGCTCGGCTCGGGCGAGCAGCGCGACGTCGAAGCGCATCTGGACGGGTGCGAGCGGTGCCGGGCCGAGGCCGCTTCTCTGCGGGAGGTGCAGAGTTTCCTCGGGGAGCTGCCGCCGGAGGCGTTGCTGGACGGGCCGCCGGTGGGGGCGGACCTGGTGATGCAGCGGACCGTCGACCAGGTTCGCGCGGAGTCGCGCGCGCGGGCCGGCCGGGGACGGTCGATGGCGATCGCGGCCGCGATCGTGGTGGCCGCGGCCGCGCTGGGCGTCGGGGTGCTGGTGGGGCGCGGTTCGTCCGGGCCCGCGGTCGCGGTGCCGACCACGCCGCCGCCGACCAGCGCGGTTCCCGGCACGAAGGTCGTTTCCGGCACGGACGCCAGCGGCAAGACCCGGCTGACCGCGAACATCGTGCCGCAAACCGGGTGGGTGCGTGTGGACGGTTCGGTGACCGGGATTCCGGCTGGCGAGAAATGCCTCCTCGTCGTCCTCGGCAAGAACGGCGAGCGCCAGGTCGCGGGCGGCTGGCTGGTCTCGGAACGGGCGGCTCGGGACGGCGCGTATCTCTACGGGACAGCGGTGGTCGACCCGGCGCAGGTGGCCGCGGTGGTTATCGAGAACACGGCTGGGCATCGGTTTGTGGAGGCGGATGTCAGCTGAATCGCGGGTCGGGCTAGGCGCGGACGGCTCGGGAGGGCGTGTGCTCTACGAGACGGCGGTGGTAGCCGAGAACACTGCCGGGCGTCGGTTTGTTGAGGCGGATGTCAGCTGAACCACGGTCGGACCAGGTCGCGGGCGGCTCGGGAGGGCGTGCGCCTCTACGGACGGCGGTGTTGATCCGGCGCAGGTGGCGACGGTGGTCATCGAGAACACCGCCGGGCACCGGGTTCGCCAGGGCGGACGTCAGCTGAATCGCCGGTCGAGCCAGGCTCGGGCGGGCTCCCAGGGCTCGTCCGCCGGGTCGATCAGGCGGAAGTGGTCGACGCCGGGAAGCTCGACGTAGTCCACTTCGTCACCAGCTGCCTTCGCTGCGGCCACGTAGTCGCGGCTGTGCTCGACCGGGACTCGGACGTCGGCGTCGCCCTGCACGACCAGTTGCGGGCAGCCGATGGGGAGCTGGCGGATCGGCGACGCCGCGGGGTCGTCGCCGGTCAGGAACAGTCCGGCGGCGCCTTCGCCCAGTTCCTCGGCGCGGGCGCGCGGGACGTCGGTGATCGGGGCCAGTGCCACGACGCCGGAGAGTTCGCCGCCGGCCAGCAGTGCCAGGTGACCGCCCGCGGAGTGTCCGATCGCGACTGTCGGAAGCGCGGCCGGACGCGCTACGGCGGCGATCGCGGCCCGCACGTCGTCCAGGGTTTGCGGCCAGCCGCCGGTGTCGCCGTCGATGCGCCGGTATTCGACGTTCGCCACGTACCAGCCCGCGGCGACCAGGTCGGCGGCCATCGGGTCGAGCTGGTGCAGGTCGTGCCGGGCGCGCCACCAGCCGCCGTGCAGCAGGATCGCGGTGCCCCGCCCGCCCGGGGTCCCGTGGAGTTCGACGAACTGGCTGGGCTCGCTGCCGTAGCGGAGGGTTTCCATGCGGGCCATTAGATCACCATCGCGCCAGCCGTTCGTGCACTCTTGCGAGCCCTTCGTGTGCCGCGCGATACGCCTCGTACAGGCCGGTCAGGTCGGTTTCGGGGGTGAAGGTTCGCTCGACGGCGACGGTCGAGGCCGCGGCGGTTTCGACGTCTGGGTAACGGCCCGCGCCGACGGCACCCAGCAGGGCGGCGCCGAGTGCGGCGCTGTCGTGCACGCGGAGGCGTTCGACGGGGCGGGACAGCGCGTCGGCGTGGAGCTGGGTCCAGAGGTCGCTGCGGGCGCCGCCGCCGGAGAACGTCACCGACGGGAGCGGCTCGCCGCAGGCTTCCTCGACGGTTTCCAGCACGTGCCGCGCGGAGAACGCGACTCCGGTCAGGACGGCACGCGACAGGTCCGCGGTGGTGGTTGACGAGGTCAGTCCGAGAAAACTGCCGCGCAGGTCCGGATCCCACAGCGGCGCGCGTTCGCCTTGCAGGTGCGGCAGGAAGACCACGCCGGGCCTGCCTTCCGCGGCGGACGCGAACACCTCCGGCACGGACAGTCCCGACACTCGGCTCCACCAGCGCACTGCGTCGCCCGCAGCCTGGGTTGGTCCGGCATGGACGACCAGGTCGCCGCGGGGCGGGAAGGTGACCAAGCCGCGGACCGATTCCTGCCGGTGCGACGCGGCGGCGACTACCAGCGACGTCCCGCAGGTGACCATCGCACGGCCCGGTTCTGTGGTGCGGGTGCCGAAAACGGCGCCGAACGCGTCCATGGTTCCGACGACGACCGGGGCGTCGCCCAACGCATCGGAGCGGCCGAGGGGTTCTTCGGGGGCGAGCAGTTCCGGCAGCCGGTCGCCGAGTCCGTCCACGAGGGCCACCGCTTCGGGCAGATAACCGGACTCGCCCGCGATGCGTACGCCGGAGAGCAGGTCGGTCGCGACTCGGCCGGTGAGCCGCGCGCCGATGAAGTCCTTGGGGCTCAGCATCCAGCGGGCCCGGGACCACAGCTCCGGCTGCTCGCGGGCGAACCACGCGGCTCGGGCGCCGGCGAACGACGCATCGAGCACGATCGGGCCGCCCCAGATGCGTTTTTTGGCGTCGTCGGTGAAGCGGGCGTCGAGGTCCGCGGCGATCTCCGCGCAGCGCTGGTCCTGCCAGATTACCGCCGGGGTGAGCGGCCGCAGGTCTTGGCCGACGAGGAGATGCGTGTTGACCTGGCTGACGATCCCGGCCGCGCGCACCGAACCGGCGGGGAGTCCGGAAAGGACGGTCCGCAGCGCGGTTTCCGTTGCGCGCCACCAGTCTTCCGGATCCTGTTCGGCCCAGCCGGGGCGCGGACGCGCGATCGGGTAGGGCACCGAGTGCGCCGCGAGTTCCCGGCCGTCCGGCGCGAACGCCGCGACTTTCACCGCGGTCGTGCCGACGTCGATGCCGAGCAGAGCTTCTTCGTCCATGCCACAGGGGTACCAGGAATTCGCTACCGTCGGGCCATGACCTCCGCCGCGGAGAATTACCTGCGCGAGTACCACGATCGCAAACCGGACGCGATGTCCGTGCTGATCGAGTCCGGCCGGGTGACCGGGGACGGCCGCACGAGTTACGAGTTCCTCGCCGATCGGGTCGCGCCCGCGCGCCGGGTGCTCGATGTCGGCTGCGGCGACGGCGCGTTGCTGGCGGTTTTCGCGCGGCGCGGGGCGGAGAAGCTGGCTGGCGTCGATCTGTCTTCGGGGCAGCTCACCCTTGCCCGGCAACGGCCTGAACTGCCCGGTGCGGAGTTGCGGCATGGGCGGGCGCAGGAATTGCCGTTCGAGGACGACAGTTACGACGCGGTCGTGTCGCACATGGCGTTCATGCTCATGGACAGCCCCGAGACGGTCGTCGCCGAGATCGCGCGGGTGCTGATTCCGCGCGGAACTTTCGCGATGGTCGTCGGTGGCCCCGAATCGACCGGCGCGACGCCGGTGTTCCTGGAACTGGCCCGGCCGCTGTTCCGGGAGGTGCCGGAAGAACGCCAGGCCACCTACACCGCCGAGCGGCGCACGTCGAAGCGCGACGGCATCGACGAGGTGCTCGCTCCGGCCGGGTTCGCGCCGGTTTCCTGGGAACCGTACGAGATCGACCTGACCGCCGCGCCGGACGAGGTGTGGACGCGGTGCTGTGAATCGTATTACTCGACCGACACCCTCGACGACGCTCAGCTGGCCCGCCTGCGCTCGGCTTTCCTCGCCGAAACCGAGCACCTGCGGACCGCGGACGGCCGGCTTCCGGCGGGGCTGTGCGTCAACCTCGCGAAAACCGAGCTGCTGAAGTGACCGTTCGCGCTACCGTCTCGGGCATGATGACGCCCGCCGAAGAGTTCCTCCGCGATTTTCACGACCGGAACCCGGCAGCCGCGTCCGAACTGGCCGAACGGGGCCGGGTCGACGGACGCTCGGTGTACGAGGCGTTCGCCGACCACGTCGGCCAGCCGGGCAGCGTGCTCGACCTCGGGTGCGGGGACGGCGCGCTGCTGTCCGTGCTCGCCGGTCGCGGTACCGGAAAGCTCGCTGGCATCGACCTTTCCGCCAAACAGCTGGAGATCGCGCGCACCCGGCCGGGCCTCGCCGACGCGGACCTGCGGCCGGGTCGCGCGCAGGAGCTGCCGTTCGAGGACGACAGCTACGACGCGGTCGTTTCGCACATGGCGTTGATGCTCATGTCCGACGTCGAGAAGGTGCTCGCCGAGACCGCCCGCGTGCTGCGGCCCGGCGGCGCCTTCGTGCTCGGTGTGGGCGGCGGCGGGACCGACGCCCTGGAGGTGTTCCTGAAGGTCGCCCGGCCGCTCTTCGCGGTGGTGCCCGAGGACCGGCAGGTACCGATGTCCGGCGACCGGCGCACCCGCACCCGCGAAGGCCTGGACGCCCTGCTCGGCCCGGCCGGGTTCGCGCCGGTCGGATGGCACCAGCTGCACGTGGACCTGTCCGGCACCCCGGACGCGGTCTGGCAGACGTGCCACGACACCTACTACCAGGTCGACGCCCTGGACGAGACGCAGCTGATGGGACTGCGGACCGCCTTCAAGGTGGCGTCCCGGTCGCTGGTGGCCCCGGACGGCACGCTGCCAGCCGGGGTGCGGGTCAACGTGGCGACGACGCGGCTGATCTGACGGGTGCGCTGGACCGCGACGAGCCAGCCCGCGCCGGGGTGCGCGGTGAGGCCTGGGCCGCGCGCGTCAGTGTGGCGACGCGGTTGAGCTGACCGGCTCGCCGAACCGTGGGGTGCAGGTGCTGCCGGGGGTGTTTGGCTTGGCACACGGCGGGTCCGGGGTCGAGTCGGGCCGCGCGGGTCAGTGTGGCGACGCGGCTGACCTGACCGGCTCGCCGAACCATGGCGTGCAGGTAATGCCGGGGGCGCGGCTTCGTACAGGGCGGGCCAGGCACGCACCCGCGCCGCGGGCGTCAGCATGGCGACGACACGGCCGACCGGACCGGGGCGCCGAACCACCGGGTGAGAGCGGCCCGAAGTTCCTCGACGTCTGGCTCGGCGTCGGTGGAGGACCAGGCGACGTAACCGTCCGGGCGGATGAGCAGCGCCGTGGGTGCGTCGCCAGTGGCGGTGGTGGACACGGTGGTCACCCGGTCCGCCCAGGGCGCGGCCGTGTCGGCGAGGACGGCACCGGGCGTCAGGTCCAGCAGTACCGGGCGCGCGGCCTGGTACGCGGCGGTCAGCGGGGCCGGATCGGCAAGCGGCAGGTCGGGAGCCCAGCGGCCGCTGTTCGGGTCGGTGCCGTAGTGGATGTCCGCGCCGGACATCAGGTCGGCGACGTGCTGCCGCGCGTCCGGGGAGGCGAGCAGTTCGCCGAAGAGTTCGCGCAGTGCGGTCACTTCCGGCCCGGGCGCGACGAGCGCGCTCTGCGCCTGGGTGTGCATCACGACGCGTTCGCTCACCGGGCGGCGTTCGGCCTCGTAGCTGTCGAGGAGTCCCGGCGGAGCCCAGCCCTGCACCTCCGCGGCGAGCTTCCACGCCAGGTTCGCCGCGTCCTGCAGCCCGAGGTTGAGCCCGGGACCGCCGATCGCGGAATGGACGTGGGCCGCGTCGCCGACCAGCAGGATCCGGCCGCGCCGGTACGTTTCGGCGATCCGGGTGTTGCCGCCGCTCAGCCTGCGGAGCAGGAACGGGCCGGGGCCGGACGGCGGTTCGAGGGGAAGGTCGACCCCGAGGACCCGTCGGACGCTCGCGCGCAGTTCTTCCATCGTCAACGGATCGTCGTCGGCGAAATCGGCGGCGCCGCTGTGTTCGCTGACCGACAGCGTCGGGTTCGCCGGGTCGAACGGCGCGAACACGAACACCCCGGTTTCCGTGCGGTGGTGCTGGAACGGCGCGAGAACTCCGGTCTCCAGCTTCAGCCCGCCGGTCACCGGATCGACAAAGGATTGCGGCAGGCGGACATTCGCGCTGCGGGACACCGTTTCGTCCCACGTGACGCCGGGGAAATCGATCCCGGCGAGCTTGCGCACCGTGCTGCGTCCGCCGTCCGCGCCGACTAGGTACTGAGCGGCGATCTCGTAGGGCCCTTCGGGTCCCTGCACCCGTACGGTCACCGAGTTCTCGTCCTGGGCGAAGCCGGTGATTTCGTGCCCGCGGCGGAGATCGGCGCCGAGCGCGCGGACGTGCTCGATCAGCATCTGCTCCAGCTCGTGCTGCGGCTTCGGCAGGATGTACATCGGATTTCGGGGCAGGTCGGCGAATTCGACCGGGAACGCGCCGAAGGCGAACTGCGGCACGGGCGTGGGTTCGGGGATTCCGGCGAGTCTCTCGAACAGCCCGCGCCGGTGCAGCAGCGGCACGACTTGGCCGACGAGACCGTTGGCGCGGCGCACGCCGTCAGGTTCGGCGAGCCGCTCCAGGACGACGGGGCGGACCCCGGCGAGGCAGAGTTCGGCGGCGAGCATCAGGCCGTTCGGCCCGGCGCCCGCGATGACGATTTCGGACATGGGGATCTCCTTGCGGGATCAGGGAAGCACCTCGGCGAGGGTGTCGAACGCCCGGTGCACGATGACGGTCATGTCGGCGGGCGGGTCGGCGCGCAGCCATTCCTGGATGACTGCGCGCAGCACGCCGCCGGCGGTGGTGGCGGTGAGCTGGACGCGGAGATCGTGGACGTCCGCGCCGAGGCGTTCCGCGATCGCCTCGGCCAGTGCTTCTTCGGCCGCGACATTGGCTTTGAGGAATTCGCCCGCCAGCGCGGGTTCGGCGATCATGACCTGGACCCCGGCCGTCCATTGTGGATCGTTGCCGCTGCCGGGCGAAGTGCCGCGGTCGGCGTCGAGCTGCATGAGCGACGCCTCCCGCAGCGCGGTCCACAGCGGCTCCGACGCCGGGCGTTCGCGGAGGTGATCGGCGATTCCGCGAGCCCGGTCCTGGTGTCGCGCGACGATCGCTTCGGCTTTGCTGGAGAAGTAGTTGTTGACGGTGCGCGGCGAAACTCCCGCTTCGCGGGCGATGTCCTCGATTGTCACGTTCGACAGACCGCGCTCGACTGTGAGCCGGATCGCCGCCCAGGAGATGTCGATCCGGGTCTCTTGGCGGCGGCGGTCTCGCAGGTTCGGTCGCTCGGTCATGAAACCACCATAGCGCGCTGCTTGCGTGACACGCAAACTTTGCGCGTTGCGCAAGTTTAGGGACAAGAAGAAGCCCGGGGCACGTTCGCCCCGGGCTTCTGCGCTGCCGTCTCCGGTCAGTCCTTGGTGCTCTTGAAGGCGTCCTTCACCTTCTCGGCAGCCTGCTTCAGGTTGCCCTTGCCCTGCTCCGCCTTGCCTTCGGCCTGCCACTGCTCGTTGTCCGTGGCGTTGCCGACGGCTTCCTTGGCGCGACCCTTGAGCTCTTCGGCCTTGTTCTCGGCTTTGTCGTTCACGATGGGTCCTCCCTTCTCGTGCCTCGCACTTCGGCTACCCGCTCTGCCGGGTGCCAAACGCGCTCATGCGCACGGCCGGCTAGGGCAGCACCCGGCACAGCGCCGCCAGCGCGCCCGACCACGCGCTCGCCGACGGGGTGCTGAAGCCGATCACCAGCGCGTCGCGGTCCGCGGGTGCCTCGGGATGCCGGAACGCACCGAGTCCGTGCATGGCCAGCCCTTGCCACGCGGACCCCTGCACCACCGCGTCTTCCTCGCCGGACGGGACGTCCACGAGCACCTGCAAGCCGGCGGACAGGCCGGTCACCCGTGTGTTCGGCGCGTGTTCGGCCAGCGCCGCGACGAGCTGGTCGCGCCGGCGGCGGTAATGCAGCCGCATCGCGCGGATGTGCCGGTCGTAACTACCCGAAGTGATGAATTCGGCCATGGTGAGCTGGTCGAGCACGCCGGAGAACGGGTCGCGTTCCCCCTTGACCTCCGCGGCTTCCCTGGCGATCCGCGGCGGCAGCGCCATCCAGCCCAGCCGTACGCCCGGCGCGAGCGCTTTGCTTGTGGTGCCAAGGTAAATCACGTGCTCCGGGTCGAGACCCTGCATCGCGCCGACCGGGCTGCGGTCGTAACGGAACTCGCCGTCGTAGTCGTCCTCCAGCACCAGTCCGCCGGTCCGGCGCGCCCAGTCCACCACCGCCGCGCGGCGATCCGGATGCAGGGCGACGCCGGTGGGGAACTGGTGCGACGGCGTCAGCAGTACCGCGCCGACGTCGGACAGGTCGTTGAGGCGCTCGACCCGCGCGCCGTCGGCGTCCACGGGCAACTGCGGGGTGGCTAGGCCGACTTTGGCGAGATGCGCGCGATGTACCTGCAGACCGTACGACTCGACGGCGACTGCTCGGGTTTCACGTTGCTTCAGTACTTCAGCGAGCACGATGAGACTGTGCGACGTACCTGTCGAGAGCATGATCTGGTCCGGGTGCGCGCGTACGCCGCGCGTACGGGCGAGGTACGCGGCGACGGCTTCGCGTAACTCTGGACGGCCGTACGGACCGCCGTAGCCGAACGCGTCGTCGGGCGCGTCGGTCAGGGCGCGGCGCGCGGCTTTAAGCCAGTCTGCGCGCGGAAACGCGGACAGGTCGGGTTGGCCGGGGCGAAGGTCGTGCACGATCCGGTGGCGCGACGCAGGCTTCGGCACGGCCGGGGCGGGCGCGATCTCAGCGCGCGGGGCAACCCGGGTTGCCCCGCCTTGCCGGGCGGTGAGCCAGCCTTCGGCGACCAGTTCCGCATACGCTTGCGCCACGGTGTTCCGCGCGATTCCGAGATCCGCGCCAAGCGTCCGGCTGGACGGCAGTTTCGCGCCCGGTGAGAGTCGTCCGGTGCGGATGGCGTCGCGCAGGGCCTCCATCAGGCCGTCGCGCAGGCGAGGCCCGCGCAGGTCGAGGTGGAGGTCTTCACTCAGCGAACTGGCCCACTCCGCGCGCACGGAAATGGACCATAACAGAGTGCCAATCGCTCGTAGTGTCGAAACTATGACCACTACTGAACGACTTCCGGTGCAACCGCCCCGGCTCACGATGGCCGAACTGGCCCCCGAGGCGTACAAGGCGATGATCCGTCTCGACGCCGCGACCCGGCACGGCCTCGACCCGACGCTGCGGCACCTGGTGTTGATCCGGGCATCGCAGCTCAATCACTGTGCCTTCTGCATCGACATGCACTCGAAGGACGCGTTGGCCGCGGGCGAGACGACTGAGCGGATCATCCAGCTCTCCGCGTGGCAGGAGTCGAAGCACTTCTACACCGCGAAGGAGGTCGCCGCGCTGGAGCTGACCGAAGCGGTCACCGTGCTCACCGACGGCTTCGTGCCCGATGAGGTCTTCGCTCGCGCGGCCGAGCAGTTCGAGGAAGCCGAATTGGCTCAGCTGATCGCGACGATCACGGTGATCAACGCGTGGAACCGGTTCGCGGTCACGACGCGGATGGTGCCCGGCGAATACGTTCCGGGGAAGCACTGAGCCAGTGGTCTGGACCGCTGTGTGAGCAGGATCGCGGGCGGGCCATACCGTCGGTTTGACCGCGGAAGGGAAAAAAGGGTGCCCGCAGTTTCGGGCACCCTTTTCCGTGTTCGGTCACTTAACCGATGCAGCGTGATTACCTAGCGTATCGGCGCCGCCTGGTGCACGCGGTTATCGCGGGGCAAGAGGATATTTAAGTGCCAGGTAACAGGGGTTTGGTGTCTTCTTGACGGCTTGTGACGGCGACTACTGACGGTGAGTTTTACCCGCGAGGGTGAGGCCGGGGCCGGGAACCGTAGTTAGCGTGGTCGGCGCGATCCTGAGAAAGTTTCGGATCGCGTCCGCTCTCGCTGAAATGGAGTTCCGTGATGACCCGGGGTGACGCACCGGTGGTCTGGCTGATCGCCGGCACCCGGCCGGAGGCGATCAAAATGGCGCCGGTCGTGCAGGAGATGCGCCGAGCCGGACGGCTGGAGCCGGTGCTCGTCGCGACCGGGCAGCATCCGGAGCTGGTCGACCAGGTGCTCGCCGCGTTCTCGCTGGCCCCGGATTTGCGGCTCGCCCTGAATCGGGTCGACGGCGGCCAGCCTGAGCTGTTCTCGCAGCTCGTCACCGGTCTCGACGCGCTCGCTGCGCAGCGCCCGCCCGCGGCAGTGCTCGTGCAGGGCGACACGACGTCCACTGTGGCCGGTGCGCTGGTCGCGTTCTGGCGCAAAATTCCCGTGGTGCACCTGGAAGCCGGGCTGCGCTCGTTCGATTTACAGTCGCCGTTCCCGGAGGAGCTGAATCGGCGGCTCGTTACCCAGGCTGCGAGCCTGCACCTGGCCCCGACTCCGGCGGCCGCGCAGAATCTGCGTGCGGAGAGCATCGACGACAGCGTTCTTCTGGTCACCGGAAACACTGTGGTGGACGCGATTTCCCGGGTCACCGACCGCGGAGTGTCCTTTGCCGACAGTGCGGTCGCCGACGTGGTCGAGTCGGCGACGCGCGGCGAGTGCCGGTTGGTTCTGGTGACCGCACATCGTCGCGAGTCCTGGGGCGAGCCGCTGACGCGCATTCTGTCCGCTGTGGACACTCTGCTGGCGCGGCATCCGGACGTGCGCGTGCTGCTGCCGATGCACCCGAACCCGGCGGTGCAGGAGGCGGTGCTCGAAGCGCTGGCCGACCACCCGCGCGCGGTGCTCACTCCGGCGTTGCCGTACGAACAGACCGCGGCGGCGATCGCGGCGAGTTCGCTCGTGCTGTCCGATTCCGGTGGTATTCAAGAGGAAGCGCCCACGTTCAAGGTGCCGGTGCTGGTGCTCCGGGACACGACGGAACGGATGGAAGCCGTCAACGCCGGTTGTGCGCTGCTCG
This sequence comes from Amycolatopsis sp. AA4, assembly GCF_002796545.1. Taxonomy (GTDB): domain Bacteria; phylum Actinomycetota; class Actinomycetes; order Mycobacteriales; family Pseudonocardiaceae; genus Amycolatopsis. Next base: position 6,600,591 of record NZ_CP024894.1, on the reverse strand, counting down.
TCGGCACGGACACCGACCTCATCGTGGACACAGCGTCGAGATTGCTGAGCGATCCGGCCCAGCGGGCGGCGATGAGCACGCGCGCCAATCCGTTCGGCGACGGCCGGGCCGCGGCGCGCACCGAACAAGCGGTGGCCCGGTTGCTCGGCTTGACCGCGGAAGCACCGGAGCCATTTGTCCCGGAGCAGGCTGAGGTCGTGCAGTGAACCACCGTTTCCCGGCGTGGTTGCGACTCGGGATCATTGTGGTCGCGGTGGTCAGCCTGGTGGGCGGGATCGTCGTGGTGGCCTCGGACGACGGCACCGGCTCGGAAGCGGCTTCTCCGATCGAACCGGTTCTGCGGCAGCCGAAGATCGGCCTGGCCGGTCCCGGTGGGCGGAACGACCGGCGCACGTTGGTGCTCTTCGACGACGGGCGGCGGTTGCGGCCGAGTCCGCCCGCGACGCAGGTCGCCGAGGAGGCCCAGGCCAACGCGATCCAGACGGCGAACCTGGTTTCCCGCTCCACCGCTTGGCGAATGCTGCCCGCCGCGGATTACCGAAGCGGCGAGCTGAACGAGTACCAGGCGGTGGTGTATGTCGGCACGGTCTATGACGCGCAGTTGCCGCCCGCGCTGCTGGAGGACCTGAGCCGGACCCGGTTGCCGGTGGTGTGGATGGGCAGCAACATCTGGCAGCTGTTCGACCACACTCCGTCGCTCGCCGGGAAATGGGGTTGGACGTGGGCTCCGTTCTGGGAGGACAAAGTCACGACAGTGTCCTATCGGGACACTGACCTGCGGCGCGACCCCAATGCTGGTGTCGATGTCGTGGGAGTGCGGGTGACCTCGCCCAAGGCGAAGGTGTTGGCGCAGGCGAAGTCTGCCGAGGACGTGGCATCGCCGTGGGCGGTCCACAGTGGATCATTCACCTACCTTGCCGAAGTGCCGTATTCCTATGTCGGTGCGGGTGACCGTTACCTGGCGGCTGCGGACATTCTCCTCGGCGTGCTCGCGCCGGACGCTCCGGAACGTCGTCGTGCGCTCGTGCGGATCGAGGACATTGGTCCGCGCACGCCGCCTGCTGAAGTCCGGGCGATCACCGACTACCTCAGCGGGCACGGGGTGCCGTTCTCGCTGGCGGTGTACCCGTATTACGCGGATCCGCGCGGGGAAGCGAATGGCGGCAAGCCGACGTTCGCGCGACTGGTGGACAGTCCGGAACTCGTTGCGGCACTGCGGGATGCCCTGTCCCGGGGCGGAACCTTGGTGATGCACGGCTACAGTCACCAGTCCGGCGATACGGCGAACCCGTACTCGGGAACCAGCGGCGCGGATTACGAGTTCTACCGCGCAACCGTCGACCATCAGGACAACGTACGGCTCAGCGGCCCGGTTCCGGAGGATTCACCGGAGTGGTTCCGCGGTCGGATCGCGACCGGTCTCGCCGAGTTCGACCGGGTCGGGTTGCCGCGGCCGGACGCGTTCGAGTTTCCGCATTACGGCGGGTCCGCTGTGGACTATCAGGAGGCCGGCCGGATCTTCCCGACGCGGTACGACCGGGGCAGCTACTACGCCGGACAGTGCGATGGTGGCCAATGTGGACGGACTGACGTGTCGTATCGCGAGGTATACGGCCAGTTCTTCCCGTACCCGGTGCGCGACGTCTACGGGACTGTCGTGGTTCCGGAGAACGTCGGGAACGTGGCTCCAGCCAAGTTCAACCAGCACGCTGCCCGCACCGCCGACGACATCCTGGCCGACGCGAAAACCCATCGCGTGGTGACCGACAGTGTCGTCAGTTTCTACTATCACCCGTTTCTTGGCATCGGCGATCTCAAGAAGGTGGTCGAAGGCATCGAAGGTCTCGGCTATCGCTTCGTGTCTCCGGCTGCCGTTGCTGCTTGAGTTTCTTCTGGAAGGAAAAGAAATGTCTGTCACCCGGGTCGCTCCTGCGGTCGTTTCCGCCGCCGCGATCGGTGTCGCGCCGTTCCACGGCGTGCTGTGGGTTGTCCTGTCCGTGGTCGGGTTCGTCGCGATGGCGTTCACCGTCCGTTCGGTTCGGCTGCGTGCCAGCGGTTCCCGGGGCCGGCACGCGGCATGACGCAGCCGTGGTGGTTCGTGCTGCTGCTGTGCTGGTGGCCGGTGCACAACCTGGTGCTGGCGGCCTTCGCCTGGCGCGCGCCTCGGCCCGCGGCAGAACGATCGTCGCGCCCGTTGCTGTTCTGGATTGTCATTCCGGCGCTGAACGAAGAACGCGTTATCGCCAACACGGTGCGGAACGCATTACGGCTGGGCACTCCGGAAACGCCGGTGCGAGTGCTGGTCATCGATGACGGATCCGATGACGCCACGCCGGAAATCGTCGCGGGCATTGCCGATGATCGCCTGCATGTTTTGCGGCGTGACTTGCCGCAGGCGCGGCAGGGCAAGGGCGAAGCGCTGAACGCGGGTTATCGCTACATCGACGCCATTGCCGAGCGAGAGGGCACGGTGTCGCAGACCGTCGTGGGCATCATTGACGGTGACGGGCGCGGTAGTGCGGGGCTGCTTGCGGAAGTGGCGGCGATGCTGCGCAGCCGGGGCGTCGGTGCGGTGCAGTGTCGCGTTAGGATCCACAATAGACACCGGTTGCTGGCCTTGTTGCAGGACTTGGAGTTTGGCGCGATCGCGGATGCTTCGCAGTCGTTGCGCGATGTGCTCGGCAGCGTCGGGATGGGCGGAAACGGGCAGTTCACGCGACTGTCGGTGCTACGGAAGTTCGCGCCGGCTCCGTGGAGCGACTGTCTGGTCGAGGATCTTGAATTGGGCCTGCGGTTGCACTTGGCCGGGGTGCGGATCCGGTACACGCAGCGGGCTTGGGTGACCCAGCAGGGGCTGGAGGACACGCGGCGTCTGCTGCGGCAGCGGACCCGCTGGGCGCAGGGAAATCTCCAGTGCTCCCGGCATTTGCGCAGTCTCGCGACCTCGCGCTTCATTGCCGGTACCGGGTTGTTCGATTTCCTGGTCTATCTCGTCGTGCCGTGGCTGACGGTTCCGCTGTCGTTGCTGGCCGCGGCGCTGCTGGTGATTGTGCCGGTAGCGTTGCTGACCGGGAACTCGTTCGGCGGTCTGGTCGCGGAGACCGGGAACCTGTCGCAGGCGGTGGCGTGGTGGCTCGCCGCGTTGCTGCTGCCTGGAATCATGTGGGCGATCGTCTACTTTGTCCGGCTGCGCGACGAACCCTTGCGCCGGGCGTTGCTGGCCGGACTGTGTTACCCGGCGTTCCTGCTGCTCGGCGTGCTGGCGACGTGGCGGGCAGTGTTCCGGATCGTGTTGAAGCGGAACGTGTGGGCGAAAACGGAAAGGCTGGCCGAGTTGCCAGCCTGACCGTCCTCAGAGTGTGCGAAGCAGCCGTACGGGGTTTTCGATGCAGTCGGCGACGAAACGGAGGAACCCGCCCGCGGTGCCGCCGTCGCAGACGCGGTGGTCGAACGCCAGCGTCAGCTCGGTGATCTTGCGGGCGGTGACCTGGCCGTCCACGATCCACGGCCGGTCGATGATCCGGCCGACGCCGAGGATCGCCACCTCGGGGTAGTTGATGATGGCGGCCGAACCGTCCACTCCGAACACGCCGTAGTTGTTCACGGTGAACGTGCCGCCGGTGAGATCGGCCGGTGCGAGACGTCCGGCGCGGGCCTGCTCGGTGCGGTCGGCGAGCGCGGCGGAGAGGTCTTCGAGGGGGTGCTGGTGCGCGTTCTGGACCACCGGGACGACCAGGCCGCGATCAGTCTGCGCGGCGAAGCCGAGGTGCACGGCGGACGGGATGACGATCTCGTCGCCTTCCAGGTGCGCGTTCAGCTCGGGGAACCGGCGCAGGCCCGCGACGGCGAACCGGCCGATGAGCGCGAGCAGGCTGATCTTCGGTGCGTGCGGATCGCTGTTGAGCGCGGTGCGCAGCCGCAGCAGTTCGGTCGCGTCGACATCCACCCAGACGGTCGCCTCGGGGATCTCGCGGCGGGAGCGGGCGAGTTTGTCAGCGACGGTTTTCCGTAGTCCGCGTAAAGGGATTCGTTGCTCGTCCGGCGTTGTCGCCGGGGTCACTGGGGTCTCGGTGGCGGCGATCGCGCGCTCTACGTCGGCGCGGCTCACGATGCCGTCGGTGCCGGTTCCGGTGAGTGCGTGAAGGTCCACTCCGGACTCGCGGGCGAGGCGGCGGACCAGTGGGGATACCACGCGGACGCGGTCCGAAGTGGACTTTGGTGCTGCCGCGGCGGCCGGTGCCGATGCAGGTGCCTTAGTGCCGCGCGGACGCCTTGCCCGCCGGGTGCGGGTTTGGCTGGTGCCGTAACCGATCAGGACGTTGCCGCTGCCTTCCGGAGTGACAACGCCGGGTTCGGTGAAGTCCGCGGCACTGTCCACAGTGATCAATGGGCTGCCGACGGTCAGTACCTCGCCGGGCGCGCCGTGCAAGGTCGCGACTCGGCCCGCGAACGGCACCGGGACCTCGACGCTCGCCTTCGCGGTTTCGACTTCCACGACGGTCTGGTCCACGGTGACGGTGTCGCCGACCGCGACGTGCCACGCGACGATCTCCGCCTCGGTCAGGCCTTCGCCGAGGTCCGGCAGCTTGAAGACGGCCATCACTTCTCCCCGTCGAGCGGTGCCGCGTCGTCCCACTGGAGGCGTTCGATCGCGTCCAGGATCCGGTCGACGCCCGGCAGGTGGTGCTGTTCCAGATTCGGTGCGGGATAAGGAATGTCGAAGCCGGCGACCCGCAGGACCGGCGCTTCCAGGTAATGGAAACAATGCTCGGACAGCTGCGCGGCGACCTCGGCGCCGTAACCGCAGAATCGGCTCGCCTCGTGCACCACGACCGCGCGACCGGTGCGGCGCACCGACGCGGCGACCGTTTCCAGATCGAATGGCGCGAGGCTGCGCAGATCGATTACCTCGGCGCTGTAGCCCTCTTCGGCGGCGGCTTCCGCGGCTTCGAGAGTCGTGCCGAGTGCGCCGCCGTAGGAAATGAGGGTGACGTCGGTGCCTTCGCGGCGAATCACCGCTTTGTCGAGGCCGGGCGAACGGCGTTGCGGGTCAACGGTTCCCTTTTCCCAGTACCGGCGCTTGGGCTCGAGGAAAATGACCGGGTCCGGGCTGTCGATCGCTTCGCGCAGCAGGGTGTACGCGTCGTCCGGCGTGGCCGGGGTGACGACGCGCAGACCGGCCGTGTGCGTGTAGTAGACCTCGGACGAGTCGCAGTGGTGCTCGACGCCGCCGATGCCGCCGCCGTAGGGCACGCGGATCACCACGGGCAGTTCGACCTGGCCCTTGGTGCGGTTGCGGAGTTTGGCGAGGTGGCTGGTGATCTGCTCGAACGCGGGGTAGGCGAACGCGTCGAACTGCATCTCGATCACCGGGCGCAGGCCGTTCATCGCCATCCCGATCGCGGTGCCGACGATGCCCGATTCGGCGAGCGGGGAGTCGAAGACGCGCGTGTCGCCGAAGCGCGCGGCGAGTCCGTCGGTGACGCGGAAGACGCCGCCGAGCGTGCCGACGTCCTCGCCGAAGATGAGCACGCGCTCGTCCTCGGCGAGTGCGTCGGCGAGGGCGCGGTTGAGCGCGCCGGCGAGGGACAGCGTCGTGTCCAGAGTGGCGGTCATGCCTGGTCCTCGGTGTTCTCGTGCGCCAGTTCGGCGGCCTGCTGCCGCAACGCGGCGGTCGGTTCGGCGTAGACGTGCCGGAAGAGATCCGCCGGGTCCAGCTCGGTGTCGACGTTCATCCGCTCGCGCAGCGCCGCTGCTTCCTCCTCGGCGCGGGCGTCGATCTCTTGCTGCGCCTTGTCGTCGAGAAGGCCGCGGTCGGTGAGGTACTGCTTGAGGCGGCTGATCGGGTCGCGCGTGAGCCACTGCTCCACTTCGGCCTTCTCGCGGTAGCGCGTCGCGTCGTCGGCGTTGGTGTGCGACTCCATGCGATAGGTGACCGCTTCGATGAGCGTCGGTCCTTCGCCGGCTGCAGCGCGCGCAACTGCCTGCTCGACGACAGCGTGTACGGCGGCAGCGTCGTTGCCGTCAACGAGTACGGACGGCATGCCGTATCCGACACCCTTGTACGCGAGCGAAGGCGCGGCGGTCTGCTTCTCGAGCGGGACGCTGATGGCATAGCCGTTGTTCTGTACGAGGAAGACCACCGGTGCCTTCCAGACAGCGGCGAAGTTCAGCGCTTCATGCGTGTCGCCTTCACTGGTGGCACCGTCGCCGACGAGAACGAGCGAGACCGTGTCTTCGCCCTTCACCCGCGCAGCGTGCGCGAAGCCGACCGCGTGCAGCGTGTTGGTGGCGAGCGGCGTGCACTGCGGGGCGACGTTGGCGCGGTATGGGTCGTAGCCGCAGTGCCAGTCGCCGCGCAGCAGCGTGAGCACCTCGACCGGATCGACGCCGCGCGCCACGACGGCCATCGAGTCGCGGTAGGTCGGGAAAAGCCAGTCCTGCGGGCGAAGCGCGAGGATCGAGCCGATCTCGGCAGCCTCCTGCCCGCGCGCCGACGGGTACACCGCGAGCCGGCCCTGTTTGGTGAGCGCGGTGGCCTGGGTGTCGAAACGGCGGCCGGAAACCATGCCGCGGTAGAGGCGGAGGAGGACGTCGTCCGCGGGCATCGCGAGCGCCGGGTCGGGCGTCGGCGTGCCGTCGGCGGTCACGAGGCCGAGCGGCTCGTCGCTGGGCAGGAAGTAGGACGCGGCAGTGCGTTCCGTGGTGGTCACCGACAGCTCCCATCGACGAAGACGAGTAGGCCCTGATATTCGCTGTCGGCCGATCAGGGATCCAGACTTGCCGGGGAACTGTGGAATGATGGCTTCATTGAGGCGGGTGCGTTGGACGATTGGCTTGCGAGGTGGCGCGGATGTCCCAGCCTGGTGGACAAATGGCAGCGGCGCTGGACGAGGTCGACCTGAAACTGATCGCCGAGCTGAAGAAAGACGGCCGCGCTTCGATGCGCGCGCTCGCCGAACGTGCGCATATTTCGCGGGCCGGTTGCTACACGCGCGTGGAGCGGCTGCACCGCGAGGGAGTGATCACCGGGTACGCGGCCGTCACCGATCCGCGCCGGATGGGGCAGGGCCTGGCGGCGTACGTGTACTTGAAAGTCACGCAGAACTCGTGGCGCACGGTGAGCGCGGAACTCAAGCACATCCCGGAAATCGAACACGGCGGCCTGGTGTCCGGGGACAACGACCTGATCCTGTTCGTGCGGACCCGCGACGCGGACAGCCTGCGGGACTTGGTGTTCGAGCGGTTGCAGAACATGCCGGACGTGCTCTCGACGCACACCGTGCTGGTCTTCGACGAGTTGTGAGCCCTGGTCAGGCCGCTTTGACCAGGTAGACCGCGAGCTGGTAGACGCCGGCCGCTTCGAACGGCATCGGCGCGCGGCGGTACCCGGCCCGTTCGTAGAGGGCGATGTTGCGCTCGCTGGACGCGCCGGTGAAAAGGACGAACTGCTTCGTCTCCGGCGGCGCGTGCCGCTCGGCGTGTTCGAGGAGCAGCCGGCCGAGGCCGCGTCCGGCGAGATCCGGCGCGACCATCAAGCGGCCGATCTCCCAGCCGTTGTCCTCGGTGGCGCGGGCGCGGACCGCTCCGACCAGCCGGTGTCCCTGCCGGACGACCCAACTGCGCCAGGTCTTGATCGACTCGCGGACCTCGGCGAGGTCTTCAGTCAGCGCGGGATGCTCCAGGGTGTTGTTGAGCAGGGCTTCCTGAACCCAGCAGCACCGCTGGAGCACCATCAGCTCGGCGGCGTCGTCAGGGGTCGCGGGAAGCAGGGTCGCGCCGGGGAGGGTTTCGAGGTCCACCTGTCCTGTTTAGCACCGGGTTCAGGAGCCGAGGACGAATTCCGCGCCGAACGGATCTTTGACGGTCACCATGCGGCCGTACGGGCTGTCCTGTGCTTCGACGATCTCGCCGCCGTGCTCGACCGCCCGGGCCCCGGCTGCGTCGGCGTCCGTGGAGAGGAACAAGGTGCCCCACGCCGGTGTTTTGGCGGACGGATCGCCGAGGACGCCGCCGATTTCGTGGCCGTCCGGGCGGCGAAGGAAGGTGAAGTCGACGCCGGGCAGGTCGTCGTTGCCGTCCAGGGTGAAGGCGAAGACCTCGCAATAGAAATCGCGCGCTGGCTGGGGCGCGGGCGTGACGAGGTCGTTGCGCATCAGGGTGCTGGGTTCGTTGACGAGCCGGGCACCGGGGAGTCCGCGGCCTTGCCAGAGCCCGAATCGTGCGCCGGTCGGGTCTTCCGCGACGGCGGCGCGGGCGTGCTCGCCGTCGTCGTGGGGTCGATCGAGGAGCTTGCCACCTGCGGCGATGACGGCTTTGGCGGTGCGGTCGCAGTCGTCGGTGGCGAAGTAAACGGTCCAGCCTGCTCGAGGGTCGGCTGCTTGGCGCAGGCCAGCGACCGGGAGGTCACGTAGCAGGCAGTGGTTGCCGTCGAAAGTCCAGCCGAGGACGGCGCCGTAGAAGCGTCGCGCGCGATCGAGGTCCGGTACGGCGAGGTCGATCCAGGTCGGGGTGCCGAGCGGCTGGTTGCGGTCGACGGTGCTCATCGGGGTCCCTTCGTCGGTGATGGCGCGACGCTAGGGCGGATCGCGGACAGCTGCCGTCCTCGGCCGCTCAGCATGTGGGAGATGGTGGCCGGGGTGGGTGCGGGCCACGCATTCTGGACGGGCACCCCGGATTGGAATGGCAGGCGAGAATGAGCACGTCCCCGCTCGAAAACCCCGCTTGGGCCGCGTTGAGCGGCCCGCACGCGTCGTTCGCGGAGCAGAAGGGGCAGGTGCTGCGGTATCCGGTGGACGTCTCTCCGTTCCTCGCCGTGCCGGACCAGCCGGACGACCGCGTGTGGGACGACATCGCCGACCTCGTCGGGCCGGGCGCGTCGACGGTCGTGGTCGGCCGCGTCGGAACGCCGCCGCCCGCGGACTGGACGGTCGAGGCCGAGATCGCCGGCGTGCAGATGGACGGATCCGCCGCCCCGGCAGTCGCCGACCCGGAGGCGGTGCGCCTGACCGAGGCGGACGTGCCGGAGATGCTCGACCTGGTGTCGCGGACGAAGCCCGGCCCGTTCCTGCCCCGGACGATCGCCTTCGGCACTTACCTGGGCATCCGCCGCGACGGCGCGCTGGTGGCGATGGCGGGCGAGCGGATGCACCCGCCGGGCTGGACGGAGATCAGCGCGGTGTGCACGGACCCGGCGTTCCAAGGACAGGGGTTGGCGGCCCGCCTGGTGCTGGCGGTGGCCGCCGGGATCCGGGACCGCGGGGAACGGCCGTTCCTCCACGCCGCCGGGACGAACACCGGCGCGATTCGGTTGTACGAGAAGCTCGGGTTCCGGCTTGCTCGCTCGATGCAGTTCGGCGCTTATCGGGCTCCTTCGCGGTAATCGGCGGCGGTGCCGTTTTCGCGTACACGTCCGACGAGGTCGATGACGTGCACGATGTTGTCGGAGTGCGTGATGGCAGCGTTGCCGGGACTGCGGGATCGATGGCGATGCCGCGGTGGCCGCGCAGGGCCAGTTCGCGTTGGAGTGCGGTGAAGCATCGTCCGGTGGCATGTGGGCCGGGGACGAGGACGAACGTTGGCTGCGTGCGAAGGACTCCTTCTGCCTAGGGGTCGGACCTGACTGTCCATTGTGGACTTAGCGAGAGTTAGGGGTCGTTGCGCGCGGTGGGCGCGGTTACCGTGGGTCGGCGAAGAAGGATCCGTGGCCGGGTCGTCCCGGCGCAGACGTCGGAAAGGCGGTGGGACGACATGACGGGTAGCGCGCATTCCGACGACGACAGCTGGTTTCGCCGCTTCCACACGTCGCCCGAGGCGAAGGCAAGGCTGGTGTGCCTGCCGCACGCCGGAGGTTCGGCTCCGTTCTACTTCCCGGTTTCGCGGGCGCTGACGCCGGACATCGAGGTGCTGGCGGTGCAGTACCCGGGCCGGCAGGACCGGCGGCACGAACCGTTCCTGACCACCATCGACGCGCTGGCTGACCGGATCGCCGCCCTGCTGCGCGGCCGGGACGACCTGCCGCTCGCTCTGTTCGGGCACAGCATGGGCGCGATGATCGCCTTCGAGGTGACGCGCCGGCTCGAGGCCGCGGGCACCGCGGTGGACACGCTCTTCGTCTCTGGCCGTCGGGCGCCGTCGCGGCATCGCGACGAGAACGTGCACACCCGTACCGACGAGGGCGTGATCGACGAACTGCGCCGGTTGAGCGGCACCGAGATGGACTTGCTCGGTGACGACGACGTCGTGCGGATGATCCTTCCCGTGGTGCGCAACGACTACCGCGCCGTGGAGACCTACCGGTACCAGCCGGGCTCGCCGCTGGCGGCTCCCGTGGTCGCGTTCACCGGCACCGCCGACCCGGTCGCGTCGGTCGACGAGGTCCGGTCGTGGGGCGACCACACTGCGGCGGGCTTCGAGCTGGTCCCGCTCGCCGGTGGCCATTTCTTCCTGACCCGCCACCAGGACGTGATTCTGCGGCATCTGACCGATCGGCTTGTCGACAAGGGGCGTGCACATGTCTGAGGCACTGGCGGTCGGATTCGACAGCAGACTCGAGGAACTGCGGGAGATCAAGGAGGCCGCGCGCCGCGGTCCCGATGACGCCGCCACGGCCCGGCAGCACGACCGCGGCAAGCTGACCGCGCACGAGCGCATCGAGCTGCTCCTCGACCCGGGCTCGTTCACCGAGATCGAGTCCTTGCGGCGGCACCGCGCGACCGCCTTCGGTCTCGAACACCGCAAGCCCTACTCGGACGGTGTGGTGTGCGGGTGGGGGACGGTGTTTGGCCGCACGGTTTTCGTGTACGCCCACGATTTCCGCATCTTCGGTGGCGCGCTGGGCGAGGCGCACGCGCAGAAGATCCACAAGGTGATGGATCTCGCCGCGGCGGCCGGTGCTCCGCTGGTGTCGCTCAACGACGGCGCCGGTGCGCGGATTCAGGAGGGCGTGACGGCGCTCGCTGGGTACGGCGGGATTTTCCAGCGCAACACCCGGTCTTCGGGGGTCATCCCGCAGATCTCGGTGATGCTCGGCCCGTGTGCCGGTGGCGCCGCTTATTCGCCCGCGCTGACGGATTTCGTGTTCATGGTGCGGGAAACCTCGCAGATGTTCATCACCGGCCCGGACGTGGTGCACGCGGTGACCGGCGAGGAGATCACCCAGAACGGTCTCGGCGGCGCGGACGTGCACGCCTCGACGTCGGGGGTCGCCGCGTTCGTCTACGACGACGAACCCAGCTGCCTGGAGGACGTGCGGTACCTGATTTCGTTGCTGCCGTCCAACAACAATGAGGTTCCGCCGGTGGAGCCGACGGCCGATCCGGCGGATCGTCGCACGGACAAGCTGCTCGAGGTGGTGCCGACCGACGCGGCCCGCGCGTACGACATGTGCGCGGTGCTCGAGGAAATCGTCGACGACGGCGAGTTCCTGCAGGTGCACGCCGCCTGGGCGACGAACGTGGTGTGCGCGTTGGCGCGGCTCGACGGGCACGTGGTCGGGATCGTGGCGAACCAGCCGGCGACGCTCGCCGGGGTCCTCGACATCGAGGCGAGCGAGAAGGCCGCTCGGTTCGTGCAGACCTGCGACGCGTTCAACATTCCGCTGGTGACGCTGGTCGACGTGCCGGGTTTCCTGCCCGGGGTGGACCAGGAACACGGCGGCATCATCCGGCACGGCGCGAAGCTGCTGTACTCCTACTGCAACGCGACGGTGCCGCGGGTGCAGGTGATCCTGCGGAAGGCCTACGGCGGCGCGTACATCGTGATGGACTCGCGGTCGATCGGCGCGGATGTTTCGCTCGCATGGCCGACTAACGAGATCGCCGTGATGGGCGCGGAGGGCGCGGCGAACGTGATCTTCCGCCGCGAAATCAACGCGGCCGACGACCCGGACGCGGTGCGGCGGCAGAAGATCAAGGAGTACAAGACCGAGCTGATGCACCCGTACTACGCGGCCGAGCGAGGACTGGTCGACGACGTCATCGAGCCCGGCCGGACGCGCGAAATGCTGATCCGGTCGCTGGCGATGCTGCGGGCCAAGCACGCCGACGTTCCGGCGCGCAAGCACGGGAACCCGCCGATGTGATGGGGGTCTGGGGCGGGCGTCGGGGGATGGGGGATGTGTTGGGGTCGGCTGGGGTGGTTGCCTCGGTTCCTGAGCCTGGTGATGCGGGGTTGCCTGTTGCGCGCGGGGGCTTGGCTGAGGCGGGGTTGACTGCGGTGCGGGATGAGGCGGCTGGAGTGCCGGGCGGTTCGGGTGCGGATGGGATTCGTGCGGGGTCGGGAGTGGTTGCGTCGGTTCCTCAGTCGGGCGGCGTCGGTTCGGGCTCGGCTGGAGTTGGTGGGTCGGGGGCGGCGGGGGTGCCTGTTGCGCGCGGGGGCTTGGCTGAGCCGGGGTTGACTGCGGTGCGGGATGGGTCGGTTGGGGTTCCCGGCGGTCCAGGCGCGGGTGCGGTTCCTGCGGAGCCGAGGGACTTGGCTGGTTTCGGTTCGGGTGGGGAGCTTGGTGCGGTGGCAGCATCCGCGGCTGGGGGTGGGTCGAAGGTGCTCGTCTCGTCTGCGGAATCGGCTGGGATGCCGGTCGGTTCGGGAGCGGACAGGGCGGGACTTCTTGCGGAGCGGCGGCAGGGCGCTGGCGGGACGCGCCGCGCACGGAGCGAGGTGACGGCAGGGAGCGCAGGTTCGGCCAGGACACGGCTTCCTGCGGCGTCGAAAGAAGCCGCAGGCGTGGAAACTGCTCCTGCGGATGATGCGCGGCGTGCTTCGATGGCGTCGGCTGCAGACGCTGGCGAGGCGAGGAACCCTGCGGCACAGGGGGATTCGACGGAACTCGAAGCTGCTCAGAAGCACGATCATTGGCATGCTTCGGTGGCAGCGTCGGCTGAACGGGAAGCTGCTGGAGAGCACGGTGAACAGCCTGCTGCGGTGGCAGCTCCCGCAGTACGTGTGGTGCGCGGTAACCCGGATGACGTTGAAGTGGCTGCTCTTCTGGTGGCGCTGGCTGTGATTGGTCATAAAGCCAGGGATGGGCGTGGGGGAATTGCTGTGCCGTCACCTCGGCAACCGTCGGCAAGGTTTGTTCCCGCGACGAGTTGGCGGGCTCGGTAGACCGGCCCGCGGATGGCGTTGGGGAGCCGGGTCCGCATCGGCGTAGGGCGATGCGGGCCTTTCGTGCGGCCGCGATTGCGGTTTCTGCGGCGGTGCGGAGAGTGGTTCTTCGGAAGAGCCAACTGGGGCGGAGTGTCGATTTCGACCGCAACTGCGGCCACAGTGACCGGCGACGGTTGACAACAACGCGATCGACAGCAGCGCGATCAGCGGAAGTGCGGTGCGCGGAAGCCTTGCGCCACAGGGAAACAATTACCTCGTCCGCAACGGACGACACGGGGACAGGTCCAAGATCCATATCTCCAAGCTACCGCCGCCGGTCGAACATCTGCACGGTATCGATCCGGTGAATCAGGCGTGCACGGCGGTACTGTCCAAATAGGTCAGTACAGCGCGGATCCGGCGATTCTGGTCCCGGCTGGCTTCCAACCCGAGCTTGGCGAAGATGTTGCTGATGTGGTTTTCCACGGCCCCCTGGGTTACCACGAAAGCCTTGGCGATGGCGGTGTTCGACAGCCCCTGCGCCATCTGCGCCAGCACCTCCGTCTCGCGCGCGGTCAAGGCTTCCAGCGGATCCCGGCTGCGGGACAGCATCTGGGCGACCACGTCCGGGTCGATGGCTGATCCGCCGTCGGCGACGCGGCGGACTGCTTCCAGGAAGTCCGCGACGTCGGCGACTCGTTCCTTCAGCAGGTAGCCGACGCCGGAGGTGCCTTCCGCGATCAGGTCTACCGCGTAGCTTCCTTCGACGTATTGCGACACCACCAGGACCGGCAGGCCGGGGATTTCCTTACGGGCGGCCAAAGCCGCGCGCAAACCCTCGTCGGTGAAGGTCGGGGGCATGCGGACGTCGGCGATGACCAGATCCGGTCTGTGGTCTCGGATGGCCACCAGCAGGTCGTCGCCGTTGTCGACGGCGGCGGCGGTTTCGATGCCGACGTCCGCGAGCAGGCTTTGCACTCCGGCCCGCAACAGCACCGAGTCTTCGGCGATCACGACGCGCATTTTCCTTGCCTCCACAGAAGGATTCACCAGCGGACGGGCAGATCGGCCCGCACGACGGTGGGGCCGCCGGCGGGGCTGACGACGGTGAGCACTCCGTCGATCGTGGCGGCGCGGTCGGCCAGTCCGGCCAGGCCGCCGCCGGGGCGCATCGACGCGCCGCCGTGGCCGTTGTCGGTGATCTCGACGACCACGGTGTCGTCGTCGCGGGTCACTCGCACGGACGCGCGGTCGGCGCCGGAATGTTTGGTGACGTTCGCGAGCGTTTCGCTCACGATGAAATAAGTCGTCGTCTCGACAGGTGCGGGCGGACGGGGTTCTACGGTAACCTCGACCTCAATAGGGATAGGCATTCTTGCGGTAAGAGAAGACAGCGCCGCGTCCAGGCCGCGATCCTGGAGCACCGGCGGGTAGATGCCTCGCGCGAGGTCACGCAACTCCGAGACAGCGAGTTTGGCGTCGGCGTGCGCGGCTCCGATGAGTTCGCGGACCGCGGTCGGGTCGTCGAGGTCGAGTTTGAGCTGGGCGCGGCCCAGGCTCATCGCGACGGACACCAGCCGCTGCTGCGCACCGTCGTGCAGGTCTCGTTCGATCCGGCGTCGTTCGGCCTCCACCGCGTCGACTCCGCGCGCTCGCGAGTTCTGCAGCTGCTGCGTGCGCGCCTCCAGTTGCGCGGTGCGGTTCGGGCCGAGGAACGAGGTCGCCAGCTCGCCGTGCAGCGTTCCGATGCGCGGCGCCACGAAAATACCGAAAGGAGGTACCGCGATGGACACGACGCCCGCCACGAATTCCACTATCCCCAGCGGAAAAGCGACGAGCACGAAGGCGAACTCGCGCCAGGTGACGGGGTCGAGCAGCCTTGCCTGCCACACCGCGAGCATGCCGGGGCCGGCGGGACGTCGGCGGACGGGTTCGGCGACGGCGACGTCGAGCATCTGCCGCGCCCAGCGTCGTTCGAAGGAGCAGTACGAACGCATCAGCGAGGTCGCGATCAGCAGAATGGGGATGCCGATCCACAGCATCGTCGTCGCGACGCCGACCAGCATGGTCACCAGGATCAGCACGAACGCGGCGAGGCGGATCGGGAGGCTCAGCACGAGAAACCCGATCGCCCGCATGGTCGGCGGCCGCGTCACGGGCATCGCGCGATCCGTTCCAGTTCCGGTACGAGGTCGTCGAGGGTGGGCGTCGCCAGCATCTCGTCGCGCACCTCGAGCGCGCATACCCGGAAGGACGGTTCTTCCAGCAGCCGGCACACTCCCGCCCGGACGCTCGCGGGCGTCACGTCCTCGAGGTCCACCAGCAAACCGTTGCCGCGCTTCTCCTGAGCCACCGCCGAGACGCGTTCGCTCCACGTGGTGCCCGGGATGACCAGCTGCGGGACGCCGTTCACGACCGCGTTGCTGATCGTCGCGCCGCCGCCCTGGTGCACGATCGCGGAGCACGAGGCGAGAAGTTCGTTCATCGGCACGAAATCGACCGCGCGGACGTTGTCCGGGATCGCGCGCACGGACGCGAGCTGGCTCGCGTTCAACGTGGCGATCACCTCGATGTCGAGGTCGGCGAGGCCGTCCAGCAGGTCGCCGACGGAGGTCTCCTCGACGCCGAGCACCTGCCGGTTGGAGATGCCGAGGGTGAGCATCACCCGCGGCCGCTCCGGCTGCTCGAGCACCCACGAGGGGATCGCCATCGGCTTGTTCTGCGGCACGAACCGGGCCGGGACGTAGTCGACGTCCACGCCGTCGTAGCGCAGATACGACGGATGGCAGTCGATGGTCCGCACGCCGTAGCGCAGGGTTTCGTCGTAGTCCGCGCCGAATCGGCCGACCGCGGCGGACATCCACGTCACGAACGGGTCCGGCGAGGTGTCCTCGGGGCGGCTGGCTCTGAGGTCGCGGTACTGCGCGCCGATCCGGGCGGTCTGGTCGGCGGCGTACATCATCCGCAGGTGCGGCACGCCGAGCGCGTGCGCGACGATCGGCGCGGCGTAGATCATCGGGTCCCACACCACGAGGTCCGGCTGCCACTGCCGGGCGAAGCGGACGAGTTCGTCGAGCAGCGAGTCCGGCGTGGTCCAGCGGAACACGTCGACCCAGTGCTCGTACACGTTGCGCACGTACTCGTCGGTGTAGCGCTCGGGACGGCTTTCGGAGATCCGGAAGTCGCCCTGCATCGCGTTGTTGCCGTCGACCTGGAGCTGGCGGTGCCGGGCGATGTCGAGTTCGTCGCCGAACCACATGGCGTCCAGCCCGGTCTCGGCGAACGACGCGACCTCGCGCGGGTTGCGCTGCCCGACGAAGCGGACCTCGTGCCCGGCCGCGGCCAGCGCCCAGCCCACCGGAGCCATGCTGTAAACGTGCGTCCTCGTCGGGAAGACCATCAGCATCACGCGCATCGCGGCAGCTCCGGGTTCGTAGTCACAGGAGGACAAGGGAAACGGTAGGGCCGCGCCGGGCCCGCGCCCACCCGGTAGGGGACCCCTGAATCCGGCGCGGGGCAGGAGGGTTTGGACCGGCTTTAGACGCCCCTTAGGGGCTAGTGGCGCGCGGCTCGCGACGGATAGACAGGTAACCGGAGCCGGCCGCGTCGCGCCGGAGAAGGACGAGGGAGGCGAACGAGGTGATGAGCATGGCCGTGGCGCCCACCGCGAAAGGCTGGGTCCCGTTCGGCGAGCACCGCACCTGGTACCGGGTCACCGGGCAACCGGGAGGAGCGGCTCCCGCCGTGGTCGTGGTGCACGGCGGGCCGGGCAGCACGCACGACTACCTGCTGAGCCTGACCGAACTCGCCGGACACGGATTCCCGGTCGTGCACTACGACCAGCTCGGCAGCGGCGGGTCCACCCGGCTGCCGGACGCCGATCCCGGGTTCTGGAATCCGGAGCTGTTCGGCGACGAGCTGGACAACCTGGTGCACCGGCTCGGCATCGAGGACAACTATGTCCTCTATGGACAGTCGTGGGGCGGGCTCGTCGTCGCGCGGCACGCCGCCGAACGCCCGGACGGCCTGCGCGGACTGGTGATCGCCAACTCGCCCGCGTCGTACGAGCTGTGGCGCAGCGAGATGGACCGGCTGCGCGCGCTGCTGCCGCCCGGCGTCGACGAGGGCCTGCGAGCGCACGAGGCCGCCGGCACCACGGACACGCAGGAGTACTTCGACCTCATGCGCGTCTTCTACGACCGGCACGTCTGCCGCGTGCTGCCGTGGCCGGCCGACTATCTCGCCTCGTTCATGGAGATGGCCGACAACAACACGGTTTACTCGGTGATGAACGGTCCCAGCGAGTTCACCGTCACCGGCACGCTCGCGGACTATTCGGTGATCGACCGCCTCGACGACATCGAGGTGCCGACCCTGCTCATCTCCGGTGCGCACGACGAGGCCACCCCGGCCACCGTGCAGCCGTACTACGACCGGATCCACGACGTGCGCTGGGAGATCCTCCCGGAGTCGAGCCACGTCCCCCATCTCGAGGAGCCGGAACGGTTCCGCGAAATCCTGCTGGGATTCCTGCAGGAAGTCCATTCCCCCGCCGAAAGAGAGGTCGCCAGTCATGGATGAGGCCAGCCAGGCCGGATCGGCGGTCGTGTTCCCCGGGATGAGCCCGTGCCGGTTCGTCGACTTCGGCAAGTTCCTGCTCATCAACCCGTTCGCGCGCAGGCTCATCAAGGACGCCGACGACCGGCTGGGCTACTCGCTGGTCGACCGCTTCCGCGAGGCCGAGGGCGACTATTCCGAGTACGCCCAGGTCGGGTTCATGCTCACCTGCGTCGCGCTCGCCGAATGGGCCGAACAGGAGTACGGGATGAGCCCGGACTACTGCACCGGGCCGAGCTTCGGCGAGAAACCGGCCAGCGTGTACGCCGGTTCGCTGACCTTCCCGGACGCGGTGTGGATGACCGCGAAGCTCGCGCAGTGCCTCGACGAGTTCTTCGCGACCGAGCACACCGACGTCGTCACGCACTCGTTCGTCCGCACGCCGGAAGAGAAACTGCGCGACGCGCTGACCGAACTGGAGGGGCGCGGCGAATGGTCGGACATCTCCTGCTACATCGACCACGACTTCTACATGGTCTCGGTGCGGGAGCGGAATCTCGACTGGCTCAAGCAGACCGTGCGGGGCATGGGCGGGCTGTCGCTGTACACGATGCGTCCTCCGCTGCACTCGCGCGCGTTCGGCGCGTTGCGGCGCAAGGCCGAGGACGAGGTGCTCGGCGGCCTCGACTTCCATGATCCCCTCCTTCCGATCATCGCTGACCAGGACGGTTCGGTGCTGCGGTCCGGCGAGCAGGTCCGCACGATGCTGCTGGACAGCATCGTCGAACCGCTGCGCTGGCCGGACGTCGTCTCGTCGCTCGCGCAGCTCGGCGTGCGCAAGCTGTGGGTGGCCGGGCCGGACACGCTGTTCGGCCGCGTCCGGGCCACGACCAGCCGGTTCGAGGTGACCACGGTGAACCCGCGGCTCGCGCTGCAGCCGCGGCGGCGCGGCGCGGGTCCCTCGCGGGTCAGCTAGCCGGCTGCAGGCCCGACAGCGTGTTCCAGAGGCGTCCGGGGTTCTCGAACGTCTCCAGGTTCAGCGCGTCGTCGGAGAACCGGACGTTGTACTTCTCCTCCAGCACCGCCAGCAGTTCCACCGTGGCGAGCGAGTCGAGGCCGTACTCCTTGAGCGGGGTCTCGGCGGTCAGCGCCTCGTCGGCGGGCAGGAACGGAAGGTACGGGCGGAGGGCTTCGTCGAAAGAGCTGTCCCACATGGCTACTCCGGTGGCTGGGTCGGGCACTTCGCCAGGCGGGGAAACCGACCGCCCGGTTCGGTTTTGAACTTTACCCCGCGCCGCCGCTTCTGAGCGACGCAGCGGCACCCCTATTACCGATCCGGCCGAAAGCAAGCCGACCCCGCACCCGGCACGCAACCATTGCCGCGAAGCCAGCAGGCGGTGACTGTGGTCGGGTCAGCAGCGATCGGCACAGCAACGCGGAGGACCACGATGGACACGACGACCACCTCGGGACTGCACGCGCGGTTTCTGCGCGGGCTGGCCCGTTCCGAGCCCCGGCCGGCGGTCAGCGCCGGCGGGCAGACGCTGACCTACGGCGAGCTGCACGAGCGGGCGTTGCTGTGGGGCGGCGCCCTGGCGGAGTCCGGCGCCCGCACGGTAGGGGTGCTGGCTGGGAAGGGCGTCACCGCTTACGCCGGGATTCTGGCCGGGTTGTACGCGGGGGCGACGGTCGTCCCGCTGCGGCCGGATTTCCCGGCGGCCCGGACCGCGCAGATGGTCGAGGCCGCCGAGGTGGACGCGCTCATCGCCGACGAACGCGGACTGACCGTGGCTCCGGAGGTGAAGACGCTGCTGGCGCCGGAGGTGAACCGGAACGGGCTGAACGCGGCACACGCACTCAGCGAGCCCAAGGACGTGCGGCCCGAGGACTCCGCGTACGTGCTTTTCACCTCGGGTTCCACCGGGCGGCCGAAGGGAGTCCGGATCGGCCACGGTTCCACCGAGCATTACTTCGGCCTGCTCGACGCGCGATACGACTTCACGCCGGACGACGTCTTCTCCCAGACGTTCGACCTGAACTTCGACTGCGCGATGTTCGACCTCTTCTGCGCGTGGGGCGCGGGCGCGGAAGCGGTGGTCCTGCCCGGCGCGGCCTACCGGAACGTGCCGGCGTTCGTGGAGGAGCGCGGCCTCACCGTGTGGTTCTCCACGCCGAGTGCGATCGACCTGGTGCGCCGCACCGGACGGCTCACCCCAGGCGCGATGCCGGGCCTGCGGTGGAGCTTCTTCGCCGGGGAAGCACTGACCGTGCGCGACACTGCAGATTGGCGGGCAGCGGCGGGCAACTCCGTGACCGAGAACCTCTACGGCCCCACGGAGCTGACCATCACCATTGCCGGATACCGCTGGGACGACGAGGAAACCCCGCAGGTCGCGGTGAACGGCGTGGTGCCGATCGGCGCGGTGCACGAGGGACACGAGTATCTGCTCATCGACGAAAACGAGGCAGGCGAGGGTGAACTCGCGATCGCCGGACCGCAGCTGACGCCGGGATACCTCGACCCAGCCGACGAGAAGGGTCGGTTCCTCGACCGTGACGGGCAACGGTTCTACCGCACCGGTGACCGGGTGCGTCGGCTTGGCGGCGACGATCTCGCGTACCTGGGGCGGCTCGATTCGCAGGTGCAGGTGCTCGGCTGGCGCGTGGAGCTGACCGAGGTGGAGCACGCGCTGGAGACGTGCGGGGTGCAGGCGGTGGCGCTGGGCGTCCAAGGGGACAGCGGGACTGAGCTGTTCGTCTTCTACACCGGACCGCGGCGGCCGGTGATCGAATTGGTGCGGGCACTGCGGGCAGTGCTGCCGGAGGGCGTGATTCCGCGGCGGTACGAGCATGTCGAAGAGTTCCCGCTGAATTCCAACCGCAAGATCGACCGGAAGACGCTCGCCGCACGCGCCGCGGAGATCCTCGCCCCCGTGCCCGCCTGACCCGTCCGTGAAGGGCTCCTTGAGGGAATCAGATTCCCTCAAGGAGCCCTTCACGGCGTTTGGGCGGGGCGGCAGAGTGCCAGCTAGGGGCCGTTAGGGGTGTGGATCACGGCCTGCGCGCGGATAACTTTCCGACGTCGGGGAGCTGTCCCGCGCAGGCACGGTGATTCTACGAATCCTTTCGGGAGTGGCAGTCGTGAACGAATCCGGTTCTCTCGTCCATGCCCTGCTCGACGCGGCGGCGGCCAGTGCGCCGGACGCCGCCGCGGTGCGCGATCGGGCGGGGGTGTGGACGTATGCCGAACTGGCCGCTTGGAGTCACGCGGTCGAGGCGGTCCTCGCGCGGCGCGGGGTGAAGCGCGGTGATCGCGTGGTGGTGCAACTGCCGACGGACCGGGCGCTGGTCGCGCTCTTTCACGGCACTTCCCGCCGGGGCGCGGTGTTCGTGCCGATCAACCCGGCGATGAAGCAGTTCCACTTCGATTCGGTCGTCGAGAACGCCGAACCGGTGCTGATCCTTCAGCCCGCCGAGTTCGCTCCACTGTGGACGGAAGTCGAAGAGTCTTACCGCGAAAAGACCCGCGTAGAGCCGACCGAAGTCGACCTGGACGACGTCGCGGTTCTCGTTTACACCTCCGGCAGCACGGCCGCGCCGAAGGGCGTCATCGGGCCGCACCGGCAGGTGACCTTCGCGGCGGGCGCGATCCAGGCAGTACTCGGTTACCGCCAGGACGACGTCGTGTTCTGCCGGTTCCCGATGTCCTGGGACTACGGCCTGTACAAAGTCCTCCTCTCGACGCTCGGCCGCAGCGAGATCGTGCTGGCCGACGCCGAGTCGGATCTTCGCCTGCTGCAGCGGATGCGCGAGGTCGGCGCGACGGTGGTCCCGATCGTGCCTTCGCTCGCGACGATGATCGCCACGCTGGCCGAACGGGAGCAGGGCGAAGCGGCTCCGGTGCGGCTGTTCACGAACACCGGTGCGGCGCTGCCGGATTCGACCATCGCCAAGCTCCGCGCCGCATTCCCCGGCGTCCGCGTCGTCCGGCAGTTCGGCCAGACCGAGTGCAAGCGGATCACCATCATGCCGCCCGAGGAGGACGCCGAACGTCCGGGCTCGTCGGGCCTTCCGCTGCCCGGCACGACCGTGCACATCCTCGCCGCCGACGGAACTCCGGTGCCCGCTGGGGAAATCGGCGAGATCGTGGCCGCCGGACCGCACGTGATGCCGGGCTACTGGCGCGCCCCGGAGCTGTCCGCGCGAGCGTTCCGCCGCGACGAGGCCACCGGCGAGCTGCGCCTGCACACCGGCGATTACGGCCGCCTCGACGAGGACGGTTACCTCTACTTCGAGGGCCGCCGCGACGACATGTTCAAGCGCAAGGGAATCCGGATGTCCACTTTGGAGATCGAAGCCGCCGCGATGGACATCCCGGGCGTGCGCGCGGCGGGCGCGATCCCGCCGAGCGACACGCGCGACCTGGCGATCTGCGTGGAGAGCGACCTGCCGCCGACCACGGTGCTCAAGGAACTGGCGCAGCGGCTCGAGCCGCAGAAGGTGCCCGCGCTGTGCCACGTCGTGGACGAGTTCCCGCTCACCGCGCACGGCAAGAACGCGACCAAGGAACTCGCCCTGCTGGTGGAAGGTGCCCGCAAATGAGCAAGTACGACGAGCTGGCCGCACGGTTCGGCACGCCGGCTTACGTGTACGACCTGGACGTGACCGCGCAGTCGCGCGATCAGCTGTTCGGCCTGCTCCCGGAGGGGTTCGCGGTCTACTACGCGCTGAAGGCCAACCCGCATCCGGAGATCGCCCGCGAACTCCGCGAGGGCGGGTGCCGGGCGGAGATCAGCTCGACCGGCGAGCTGGCCAACGCGCTGACCGCCGGGTTCGCCCCGGAAGACATCCTCTACACCGGCCCGGGCAAGACCGACGGGGAGCTGGCGGCCGCGCTCGCCGCCGGCGTCCGGTTGTTCTCCGTGGAATCGCTGACTGACCTGCAGCACGTCGGCGCCGCGGCGGAACGGCAGGACACCGTCGCGCGTTGCCTGCTGCGGGTGAACACCACGCAGGGCAGTGCGTCGACCGGGATCCGGATGATGGGCCGTCCGTCGCAGTTCGGGGTCGACGCCGAGACGTTGCCCGAGCTGATGCCGCTGTTCAAGGCGGTCGGCGGGACAAAGATCGTGGGCGCGCACTTCTTCACCATGAGCAATGCGCAGGACGAGGACGCGCTGCTCGCCGAGTACGAGTTCGTGCTGCAGTCGGCCGCGCAGCTGCGGCAGGAGACGGGGCTGCCGCTGGAACTGCTCGACATCGGTGGCGGGTTCTCGTCGCCGTACGCGGTTCCCGGCGAGCGCACCGATTACCCGAAGCTGCGCAACGGTTTGGAGCAGCTTCTCGATCTCTACCTGCCCGAGTGGCGCAGCGGCGAGGTCGAGCTGGCCTGCGAATCCGGCCGCTACCTTTCCGGAACCTGCGGGACGCTGCTGGCCGGGGTCGTGAACGTGAAGGAGAGCCGGGGTCATCGGTTCGTCA
Organism: Amycolatopsis sp. AA4; assembly: GCF_002796545.1. Lineage (GTDB taxonomy): Bacteria > Actinomycetota > Actinomycetes > Mycobacteriales > Pseudonocardiaceae > Amycolatopsis. The sequence goes on along the minus strand of NZ_CP024894.1, from coordinate 6,577,467 downwards.
TTCTCGACGCCGGGATCAACGTGGTCGGCGGCCTCTCCGGGATCGGCCGGCTGCTGCCCGCCGCGGTCGGGGTCGAGCAGGTCGGCGACAATCCGGGCCAGCTCGTCGGTCCACTGTGTACTCCCGGGGACTCGCTGTCGAAGGCCGCGAAGCTGCCCGAGCTGGCCGCCGGAGACCTGCTGACCGTGCCGAACGTCGGCGCGTACGGCGTCACCGCGAGCCTGATCAGCTTCCTCGGCCGTCCCGCGCCGACCGAAGTCGTGGTCCGCGGCGACGAGGTCGTCTCAGTGTCGCGATTGGACTATCAGCGGGCTTATGAGGTGTCGCCATGAGCGAGGAGGTCCGCGCTTACGGTGGCAGCGTCATCGAAGAACCGAGCGGGCGCACGGTGATCGTGAGCAGCATGGCGTCGGACTCGCACACCTGGAACCTCGTCTACCTCGAACTTCTCGTGGCGGAACTCGGCTTCGACGTCGTCAACCTGGGCGCGTGCGTCCCGGACGAACTTCTCGAGTCCGAATGCGTCAGCCGCCGTCCGGCGATGCTGGTGCTGAGCAGCGTCAACGGACACGGCTACCAGGACGGCCTGCGGGTCGTGCAGCGGCTGCGGGCGCTGCCGGAGCTGCGCCGGTTGCCGATCGTCATCGGCGGAAAGCTCGGCACCGGCGGTCCGCTGTCCGAGGAACAGACCGCGGAACTGCTGTTCGCCGGGTTCGACGGGGTTTTCGACGAGCAGAACGCCGCCGCCTTCCGGCATTTCGCGGCAACGCTTCCCGGCGGGGTCACCCAGCTGGAGGGAGCGTGAGCTTCGAGCGGTTCGTCGCGCAGCGGCACGCGGCCGGGGAACTGGTCGTGCAGCCGCGCATGGGCTTCGACAGTCCGGCCGCGATGCGCGCCGGGCTGGTCGCGACCAAGCATGCGAACGCCGCGACCGTCGGCACGCTCACGCTCGACAGCTACACCCGCGTCCGCGACACCGAGTCCGCGGAACACGCGCTGCGCAACGGAATTCCGCTCAACGGGTACCCGATCGTCAACCATCCTTCCGAGGTGACCCGGGCGATGCTCGACGGTCTCGAAGGCCCGGATTTCCCGGTGCAGGTCCGGCACGGTTCGGCTCGGCCGGTAGACATCTTCCGCGCGATGATCGCCGCCGGTCTGCATGCCACCGAAGGCGGGCCGATTTCCTACTGCCTGCCCTACAGCCGCACGCCGCTCGACGAATCCGTGCGGAACTGGGCACAGTGCTGCGAGCTGCTGGTCGACGCGGACCATCCGGGCGGCCGTCCGCATCTGGAGACGTTCGGCGGCTGCATGCTCGGACAGCTGTGTCCGCCGAGCGAACTGGTCGCGATCAGCGTGCTGGAGGCGTTGTTCTTTTACCGCAAGGGCGTGCGCAGCATCTCGGTGAGCTACGCCCAGCAGACGAACCTGCAGCAGGATCGGGAAGCTGTTGCCGCGCTGCGCCGGTTGTGCGCCGAGTTGTTGCCGGAAGCGACCTGGCACGTGGTGATCTACGCCTACATGGGTCTCTTCCCGCGCACGCCCGATGGCGCAATGTTGCTGCTGGGCAAGGCCGCGGAGCTGGCGATGAGCACCGGTTCGGAACGGCTGATCGTCAAGACCGCGGCCGAAGCACACCGCATCCCGACCGTCGCGGAGAACGTGACCGCGCTCGAACACGCGGCCGCGTCGGCAAAAGGCGGCAAGGCCATGGTGGCCGAAGACAACCAGGTGTACCGCGAGGCCTACGCCCTGGTCGACGCGGTCCTCAACAGCCATGCCGATCTCGACCGGGCGCTGGTGGTCGCCTTCAAACGCGGCCTGCTCGACGTGCCGTACTGCCTGCATCCGGACAACGCGGGCCAGGCGCGGAGCACGCTCGACGCGGACGGCAGGCTCGGCTGGTCCGAACTCGGCTCGCTGCCGTTGCGCGGGATCGCCGAACGCGCGCCGAGCGGCCGGATCACCTCGTCGACGCTGATGTCGGCGCTTTCCTACGTCCAGCACACCCATGACACCGAGGCATTGGAGCAGCCGATGACCGCGATCGGAGGGGATTCGCGATGAGCACTCGCCGGACTGTCCGGGCGTATCCGTTCGACATGCACGAGACGTCCGTTTCCGAGACCTACCACCAGTTGCAGCGCGACGAGCCGATGAGCCGGGTGCAGCTGCCGTTCGGCGAACCGGCTTGGCTGGCGACGAAGTACGCCGACGTCAAGCTGGTGACCGCCGACCCGCGGTTCAGCCGCGAACTGGCACAGGGGCTCGACCAGCCGAGGATGCGCCGCCAGCAGATGGGCGACGGCATCATGGGCATGGACCCGCCGGACCACAGCCGCCTGCGCCGCCTGGTGATGAAGGCGTTCACCGCGCGCCGGCTGGAGGCGATGCGCGAAAGCGTCCGCACGCTGGTGCACGAGCTGATCGACGGGATGATCGAGAACGGCGCGCCCGGCGACATCGTCGAGGACCTCGCGCGGCCGTTGCCGGTCACGGTGATCTGCAACCTGCTCGGCGTGCCGAAGGAGGATCACACGATCTTCCGCGAGTGGACCCAGGCGCTGGTCAGCGACGCCACGGCGAAGGGCGACGTGCTCGACGTCTACGGCGACCAGCTGGACAACTACGTGGCCAAGCTGGTCGCGCAACGCCGCGAGGATCCGACGGACGACCTGCTCGGCGCGCTCGTCTTCGCCCGCGACGCCGGGGACAAGCTCAGCGAGAACGAGCTGATCTCGATCGCCGGCGCGGGTCTGCTCACCGGCGGCGTGGAGACCGTTTCCTCGGCGTTGCCGAGTTTCGTGTTCACCCTGCTGACGCAGCCGGAACTGCTCGCACAGCTGCGGGCGCAGCCGGAAATCATGCCGACCGCGGTGGAGGAACTGCTGCGATGGGTGCCGATCAACACCGCGGCGATGTTCGCCCGGTATGCCCGCGAGGACATCCGGATCGGCGGCGTCGTGGTGCGGGCGGGCGATCCGGTGCTGCCCGCGCTGCACGCGGCGAACCGGGATCCGGAGGTGTTCGCGAATCCGGACGTCATCGACCTGACCCGCAGCCCGAACCCGCACGTCGCGTTCGGGCACGGCGCGCACCACTGCATCGGGGCGCAGCTGGCCCGGCTGGAACTGCAGGAGGCGCTGAAAGCGATTCTGGAGCGTTTTCCGGAATTGCGGCTCGCGGACGGGCGCGAGGGCGTGAAATGGGAGTACGGGGTGATCGTGCGCGGCCCGTCGCTGCTGCGCGTCGCCTGGTGATTTCCCGCCCCTAACGACGTTTTCTGGGGATCCGGCGCGGCGCGAGCCCGTCCTACGATCCGACCGACGACCCATGAATGCTGCCTGGCTACCGCGGTGGAGTGCGCAATGCGTGAGAGTGAGAAGAATCGGGAATCCGGCTTCGCGGAGCGGCTGACGCTTCTGCCGCCGGCGGACCGCGCGGGGTTCCTCGCCGGCGTGGTCCACGACGCGACGCGGGCGGCGCTGCGGGCCGCGCTGCCCGAGGTTCCCTCCGTCCTCGACCCGGAGAAGGCGTTCTCCGACCACGGTTTCGACTCGCTCGCCGCGGTGGAGCTGCACGCGCAGCTGACCGACGCGACCGGGCTGGACCTGCCGGTGACGCTGGCCTTCGACTATCCGACCCCGGCCGCGGTCGCCCGTTTCCTGCACGCCGAGGTGTTCGGCGCGGAGGAGTCCGTCGCGGTGCTGGCCGCGGCGGGCGCGAACGACGAACCGGTCGCGATCGTGGGCATCGGCTGCCGTTATCCCGGCGGCGCGGTGTCGCCGGAAGCGTTGTGGCAGCTGGTCGCCGACGAGGTGCACACCATCTCCGGCTTCCCGGAGGACCGCGGCTGGGACCTCGACAGCCTGTATGACCCGGACCCCGACAAGCCGGGCAGCAGTTACGTCACCTCGGGCGGATTCCTGCCCGGTGCCGGGGGATTCGACGCCGGGTTCTTCGGCATCGCGCCGCGTGAAGCGTCCGCGATGGACCCGCAGCAGCGGCTTGTGCTGGAGACCGCGTGGGAAGCGTTGGAACGGGCCAAGATCGACCCGTCCACGCTGCGCGGCACCCCGGGCGGCGTGTTCATCGGTGCCGAGGCGCAGGAGTACGGCCCGCGACTGCACGAAGCTCCGGACGGTCTCGACGGATACCTGCTCACCGGCAACGCGCCCAGCGTCGTCTCCGGTCGCGTCGCCTACGCGCTCGGTCTGGAAGGGCCGACGCTGACCGTTGACACCGCTTGCTCCGGTTCGCTTGTCGCGCTGCACTTGGCGGTGCAGGCGTTGCGGCGTGGCGAAACTCAGCTCGCGCTGGCCGGTGGCGTCGCGGTGATGGGCGCGCCGGGTACATTCACTGCCTTCAGCCGTCAGCGTGGTCTCGCGGAAGACGGTCGGTGCAAGGCATTCGCGGCCGCCGCGGATGGCACCGGGTTCGCCGAAGGTGTTGGTGTCCTGGTGCTGGAACGGCTTTCCGATGCGGTCGCGAATGGACACACTGTGCTCGCGGTGGTCCGGGGGTCGGCGATCAACTCGGACGGCGCGTCGAACGGCCTTACCGCGCCGAACGGTCCGTCGCAGCAGCGCGTGATCAAGCGCGCGCTGGCCGACGCTGGCCTGGAAGCGTCCGATGTGGACGCGGTCGAGGCACATGGCACCGGTACTCGGCTCGGCGACCCGATCGAGGCACAGGCGCTGCTGTCCACCTACGGGCAGGACCGCGAAACGCCGCTGCTGCTCGGGTCGATCAAGTCGAACATCGGGCACACGCAGGCCGCGGCGGGTGTCGCGGGCGTGATCAAGATGGTCGAGGCGATGCGGCACGGCGTACTGCCGAAGACGCTGCACGTGGACGAGCCGACGCCGCACGTCGACTGGACCGCGGGTTCCGTCGAACTGCTGACCGAGCAGCGGGAATGGCCGGAGAGCGAACGTCCGCGCCGCGCTGGCGTTTCGTCGTTCGGCGTCAGCGGGACCAACGCGCACGTCATCATCGAGCAGGCTCCGGCCGTCGAAAAGGCGGAGACCACGAGTGACGAGCTGCCGGTCGTCCCGCTCGTTGTTTCGGCACGCAGTGAGGAAGCGCTGAAGGCACAGGCGGCCGCGCTTCTGTCCACTGTGGAATCCCAGCAGTTGACCGACCTCGGCTTCTCGCTCGCCACCACGCGCGCCGCGCACGACCAGCGCGCTGTGGTTGTTGCGGATAACGTCGCCGAGGCCGTGCGCGGATTGCAGGCGTTGGCGGCGGGCGAGCAGGACCCGAACGTCGTGGTCGGCGAGCGCACGCCGGGCAAGCTCGCGATGCTGTTCACCGGCCAGGGTTCGCAGCGGCTCGCGATGGGACGTGAGCTGTACCTGGCGTACCCGAAGTTCGCCGAGGTCTTCGACGAGGCTGTCGACCACCTTGACGTGCAGATGGAGACCCCGCTGCGCGACGTTCTCTTCGGTGACAACGCCGAGGAGTTGAACGAGACGCAGTACACGCAGTGCGCGCTGTTCGCCGTCGAGGTCGCGTTGGCGCGGCTGCTCGAATCGTGGGGCGTGCGGCCGGACATTCTGCTCGGCCACTCGATCGGCGAACTCGCCGCCGCGCACATCGCGGGCGTGTGGTCGCTCGCCGACGCGTGCCTGGTCGTCGCTGCTCGTGGGCGGCTCATGCAGGCGCTTCCGGAAGGAGGGGCGATGGTCGCCATCGCGGCGACCGAGGACGAGGTCCAGCCGCTGCTGGGCGACCAGGTCAGCCTGGCCGCGGTGAACGGTCCGACGTCGGTCGTCGTTTCCGGCGAGCGCGAAGCGGTGGAAACCGTCGTGTCGGTGTTCCGCATGCAGGGCCGCAAGGTCAGCGAGCTGCGCGTGTCGCACGCGTTCCACTCGCCGCTGATGGAGCCGATGCTGGCCGAGTTCCGCGAGATCCTCGAGGTGGTCGACTACGCGGCCCCGACGATCCCGGTGGTCTCGAACGTGACCGGCCGGATCGCGACCGCCGAAGAGCTCTGCTCGCCGGGGTACTGGCTGTGGCACGTCCGCCGCGCGGTGCGGTTCGCCGATGGCGTCCAGGCCTTGGTCGACGCCGGCGTGACGACCGCGGTCGAGGTCGGCCCGGACGCCGTGTTGTCGGCGATGGCCGCCGGCGTCAGCGACGCCATCGCGTTCACTCCCGCGCAGCGCCGCGACCGGCCCGAGGTCGCCACCCTCGCGACCGCGCTCGGCCGCCTGCACACCCGCGGCACGGCGATCGACTGGACGGCGTTCTTCGGCTCGGCGCAGGTGGTCGACTTGCCGACGTATGCCTTCCAGCACAAGCACTACTGGCTCACCGCGCCGACCGGCCACGGCGACGCGGCCGACTTCGGCCAGCTTGCTTCCGGGCATCCGCTGCTCGCCGCCGAGATCGGCCTGGCGGGCGACGACGGCCTGGTCCTCACCGGCCGCGTCGCGCTCCGGACGCACCCGTGGCTGGCCGACCACGCGATCGCCGGCACCCCGGTCCTGCCGGGCACCGCGTTCGTCGAGATGGCTCTGCACGCCGCTGCCCAGGTTGGTTATGGCGTGGTTGACGAGCTGACGCTGCAGGCTCCGCTCGCGCTGCCGGAGACCGGTGGCGTCGCACTGCAGACGCTGGTCGGCCCGGACGTCGACGGCCGCCGCACCATCGAATTCCACTCCCGGCCTGACCACGACGCCGACGCGGCCTGGACGCGGCACGCCATCGGTGTCCTCGCCGCTGGCCCGGTGGTCGAGCCCGCGCCGCGCGGCGAATGGCCGCCCGCCGGTGCCGAGGTGGTCGCGACGAGCGAGCTGTACTCCGAACTGGCTGAACAGGGTTACGGCTACGGCCCGCTCTTCCAAGGCCTGAGTACCGCGTGGAAGCGCGACGATGTCGTGTTCGCCGAGGTCGCGCTGCCCGCGACCGGACGTGACGCGGCGTTCGGCGTTCACCCAGCGCTGCTGGACGCGGTCCTGCACGCCACCGACTTTGCTCCGGGCGAGGCACGCGAGCCGGACGAGATCCGGTTGCCGTTCGCGTGGACCGGCGTGCGGCTGCACGCTTCCGGCGCGACCGAGGTCCGGGTGCGGATCACGTCCCCGGCCACCGGTGGCGTCTCGATCGATGTGACGGATGTGGCCGGTACGCCGGTGCTGTCCGTCGAGTCGTTCCGCTCGCGGCCGGTTCGCGAAGCCGACCTCGGCACTCAGGCGCGCGACCTGCTGTACACCGTCGAATGGACGCCGGTCACTGCGTCGGCGGAGCTGCCGACGCTGGCTTCGCTGGGCTCGGTCAGCGGGTTCGACGTTCCGGTGGTCGATTCGCTGGTGTCGCTGGTCGACGTACCCGAGGTCGTGCTGCTGCCGGTTTCCGTTCCGGGCAAGAACATCGCCGCCGCTGCGAAGCAGACCGCGCACCGCGTGCGGACTGTGCTGCAGCAGTGGCTGGAAGGCGACCGCTACAGCTCGTCTCGTTTGGTGGTGCTGACGCGCGGCACGCTCGCCGACTCCGCCGTCCGCGGTCTGGTGCGTTCTGCGCAGGCCGAGCACCCCGGTCGCGTGGTCCTCGTGGAGGGCGCGGCCACGGCAGCGACCCTGGCGACCGCGTTGGGCTCGGGCGAGCCGGAGCTGCGCATCGACGGGGACACGGTTTCGGCCGGACGGATGGTTCGGCTGGTCGCCGAAGCCGGGGAGCCGACCTGGCGTGCCGACGGCACGGTGCTGATCACCGGCGGCACCGGTGGTCTCGGTGCCCAGGTCGCGAAACACCTGGTCACGAAGCATGGCGTCCGCAGCCTGCTGCTGCTCAGCCGTCGTGGGCTCAACGCGCCGGGCGCCGCCGAGCTGGTCGAAGAGCTGGCGGAGCTGGGCGCGACCGCGAAGGTGGTCGGCGCGGACGTCAGCAAGAAGCGTTCCCTGTCGGCCGCGATCAAGAAGGCCGAGCACCCGCTGTCGGCTGTCGTGCACACCGCTGGCGTGCTCGACAACGCGATGATCGGCTCGCTGACCGCCGAGCAGCTCGACGCGGTGCTGGCCCCGAAGCTCGACGCCGCGTGGGCGCTGCACGAGCTGACCGCGGAGCTGGACCTGTCGGCGTTTGTCCTGTTCTCCTCCTCGGCGGGTCTCGCCGACGGGGCCGGGCAGGCGAACTACGCCGCGGGCAACACGTTCCTCGACGCGCTGGCCGAACACCGGCACGCCGCTGGCCTGCCCGCGACGTCGCTGGCGTGGGGTCTGTGGGCCCCCGACGCCGGACAGGCGATCGGCATGGGCGCGACACTGTCCGAAGTGGACCGCAACCGCATCACGCGGCTGGGGTTGGCTCCGCTGACCGTCTCGGAAAGCCTTGCCGCCCTGGACGCCGCGCTCGGCACCGGCGTTCCGACCATCGTGCCGACACGCGTTGACCGGGCTGCGCTGCGGTCGCGTGGCGAGGACGTTCCGGCGGTGCTGCGCGGGCTCGTTCCCGCCGGTCGTCGCCGGATCGCGGTCGCCAGCGGGGAAGTGACGCCCGAGCAGCAGTTCGCCGAGCGGTTCGCGCACCTCGCCGAGGCTGACCGTGACCGCGCGCTGCTCGACCTGGTGCGCACGCACGTCGCCGCTGTGCTCGGTCACGACAGCGCGGACGCGATCAGCCCGGCCCGCCCGTTCGGCGAGATCGGGTTCGACTCGCTGGCCGCGGTGGAACTGCGCAACATCCTCGACTCGGTCACCGGAATGCGGCTGCCCGCGACGCTGGTGTTCGACTACCCGACGCCGCGTGCGCTCGCCGAGTACCTGGCGTCGCGGCTGGCCGGACTGGCTCCGACGCGCACGATCACCCCGGTGACCACGGTGGATCCGGAGGAGCCGATCGCCATTGTCGGCATCGCGTGCCGCTACCCGGGCGGCGTCGCGACGCCGGAAGACCTGTGGCGGCTCGTGTCCGAGGGCGAGGAGGCGCTGTCCGGCTTCCCGGTCGACCGCGGCTGGAACGTCGACTCGCTGTACGACCCGGAGCCCGGCAAGCCCGGCCACTCGTACGTCAAGCACGGAGCCTTCCTGCACGACGCGGCCGAGTTCGACGCGGACTTCTTCGAGATCAGCCCGCGTGAGGCGGCGGCGATGGACCCGCAGCAGCGGCTCCTGCTCGAGGTCTCGTGGGAAGCGTTCGAGCGGGCCGGAATCGACCCGGTCGGCCTGCGCGGCAGCGCGACCGGCGTGTTCGCCGGCGTGATGTATCACGACTGGGGCACCCGCCTCGGCACGGTTTCCGACGACATCGCGGGTTACCTCGGCAACGGCAGCCTCGCCAGCGTCGTGTCCGGTCGCGTTTCCTACGCGCTGGGGCTGGAAGGCCCGACCGTCACGGTGGACACCGCGTGCTCGTCTTCGCTAGTCGCGCTGCACTGGGCAGTGCAGGCGCTGCGGCGTGGCGAGTGCACGCTGGCGCTGGCCGGCGGCGTCACGGTAATGTCCACTCCGGACACTTTCATCGACTTCAGCCGGCAGCGCGGGCTTTCCGCCGACGGCCGGTGCAAGGCGTTCGCCGAAGCGGCGGACGGTACCGGCTGGGGTGAGGGCGCGGGCATGCTGCTCGTCGAGCGGCTGTCCGACGCTCGCCGCAACGGGCACCCGGTACTCGCGGTCCTGCGCGGTTCCGCGGTGAACCACGACGGCGCGTCGAACGGCCTTACCGCGCCGAACGGTCCTTCGCAGCAGCGGGTGATCGCCAAGGCTCTCGCGGACGCTGGTCTGCAGCCGTCCGAAGTGGACGCGGTCGAGGGGCACGGCACCGGCACCACGCTGGGCGACCCGATCGAGGCGCAGGCATTGCTGGCCACCTACGGTCAGGACCGTTCCGGGGACCAGCCGCTGTGGCTCGGGTCGATCAAGTCCAACATCGGGCACACGCAGGCCGCGGCGGGCGTCGCGGGCATCATCAAGATGGTCATGGCGATGCAGCACGGCCAGTTGCCGCAGACGCTGCACGTCGATCGTCCGTCCACTGTGGTCGACTGGGAGACCGGCGCGGTCCGGCTCCTGACCGAAGCGCGCGAGTGGCAGGTCGACCGGCCGCGCCGCGCCGCGGTGTCGTCGTTCGGCATCAGCGGCACGAACGCGCACGTCATCCTGGAGCAGGCGCCGGCGATCCCGGTCGAGCGGCCTTCGGAGACGCAGACGATCGTTCCGGTCGCGCTGTCCGGCCGATCCGCCGCTGCGGTGCGCGGACAGGCGGCGCGGCTGCGTTCTTGGCTCGCTGAAGGCGTTTCCGTCGCGGAGATCGCGCGTTCGCTGGCTGCGACCCGCGCCTCGCTGGAACACCGCGCGGTGGTGGTCGCCGAGACTGCGGCAGAACTCGCCGACGGACTCGACGCGTTGGCGGGTGGAGACGCGCCGACCGGGCAGGTTGTGGACGGGAAGCTCGCCTTCCTGTTCTCCGGCCAGGGCGCGCAGCGAGTCGGCATGGGACGCGAACTGTACGACGCGTACCCGGCCTTCGCGACGGCGTTCGACGCGGTGTGCGCGGCCATCGACCCGCTGGTTGACGTGCCGCTGCGAGACGTCGTGTTCGGCACCACCGAACTCGCCGACCGCGGTCTGCTGGATCAGACGCAGTACACGCAGACCGGGCTTTTCGCGGTGGAGGTCGCGCTGTTCCGGCTCGCCGAGTCGTGGGGCTTCCGGCCCGATGCGCTCGCTGGGCACTCGATCGGCGAGCTGGCCGCGGCCCACGTCGCGGGTGTGCTTTCCCTTGAGGACGCAGCGAAACTGGTTGCCGCGCGCGGCCGGTTGATGGGTGCGCTGAACGACCGGCGCGGCGCGATGGTCTCGTTCTCCGCGACCGAAGCCGCGGTTCGCGAACTGCTGCAGGGCCACGAGGACGCGGTCAGCATCGCCGCAGTCAACGGTCCGGCCGCGGTGGTCGTCTCGGGCGACGCGGATGTGGTCGCCGAGATCGAGCGGGCGGCTGGCGATGTCCAGACGCGACGGTTGCGCGTGAGCCACGCGTTCCACTCGCCGCTGATGACGCCGATGCTCGACGAGTTCCGTGAGATCGCGGCTGGCCTGGCTTACGACGCACCGAAGATCCCGATTGTCTCGACGGTCACTGGGAAACTCGCCACCGACGACGAGCTGCGTTCGCCGGAATACTGGGTCACCCACGTCCGCGAGACCGTCCGTTTCGGTGCTGCGGTCACGGCTCTGGCGGAGAGCGGAGTCCAGACGTTCCTGGAGATCGGGCCGGACAGCGTGCTGTCCGCGCTCGGGCCGCAGAGCGTCGACGCGGAGTTCGTCCCGTTTGGACGGCGCGACCAGGACGAGGTGCGCACCGCGCTCGCCGCGGCCGGTCGCCTGCACATCCGCGGCGCGGTGAAGCTCGGCCCGCTGCTCGGCGACGGCCCGGTCCGGCTCGACCTGCCGACGTACGCCTTCCAGCACAAGCGTTACTGGCTCGACGCGACTCCGTCCGGCGACGTCACTTCGGTCGGTCAGCAGCCGCTGGCGCACCCGATGCTGGGTGCGGTCGTGGCTGTGTCCGGTTCGGACACCACTGTCCTCACTGGACGGTTGTCCGCGGCTTCGGTGCCGTGGGTCGCCGACCACGTGGTGAAGGGCGCGATCCTGGTGCCCGGCACCGGATTCGTCGAACTGGCGGTCGCCGCCGGCGACCAGGTGGGCCACCCGACGGTGGAGGAGCTGACGCTGCAGGCACCGCTCATCCTGCCGCCGGACGGCGCGGTCGCGCTGCAGGTCGTGGTCGGACCCGCGAACGGCGACCGCCGCCCGGTCACTGTGTTCTCCCGTCCGGTCGAATCGGACGGCGACTGGACCCAGCACGCGCTGGGCACGCTGTCCGCCACCGCCCGGCCGGAACCCGCTGGCCTCACCGAATGGCCGCCGGCGGGCGCGACCCCGATCCCGGTCGACGGCGCCTACGATCGGCTCAACGAGCGCGGTTACGGCTACGGTCCGGCGTTCCAGGGCCTCCAGGCCGCGTGGCGGCGCGGCAACGAGGTGTTCGCCGAGGTCTCGCTGCCGGAACCGGCCGCGTCCACGGCGGGTTCCTACGGCCTGCACCCGGCGCTGCTCGACACCGCGATGCACGCCGACCTCCTCGGCGACCCGAGCGGTTCGACGCTGCTCCCGTTCGTCTGGAACGGCGTCACCCTGCACGCAGTCGGCGCTTCGGTGCTGCGCGTGCGGATTGTCCGGCTGGACGGCGACGAACTGTCCTCGATCGAGGTCGCGGACGGCGAAGGCAATCCGGTCGCGTCGGTCGAGTCGCTGGTCTCGCGGCCAGTGCGGACTGAGCTGGCCGCGCAGGCGGAGACCACGGACGGTTCGCTGCTCAAGATCGGCTGGCAGTCCGCGCCGGTCCCGGCCGCGGAGCCGGGCGATGTCGTCGCGATCGGCCGTGGCCGAGTCGGCGTGGCCGCCACCTACAGCGGGTTCGCGGACCTGCTCGGTGCGGTCGACCGCGGCGAGCCGGTGCCCGGAATCGTGACGCTCTCGGTGCCCACTGCGGATGGCACGGTGCCGGAAGCGGCGCGCGCCAACGCGACGTGGTTGCTCGCCGAGATCCAGGCGTGGCTAGCTGAATCGCGCTTGACGGACACGAAACTCGCCATCGTCACGCAGTCGGCGGTCCCCGCTGGCGAGTCCACTGTGGACGTCACGCAGGGTCTGCTGTGGGGCCTCGCCAGGGCGGCGCAAGCCGAGCACCCCGGACGCGTGTTCCTGATCGACGCTGACGAGTCCAGCACAGCCGCTACGGTCGAGACGATCGCCGCGGTGGTCGCCTCGGGCGAGCCGGAAGCGGCGATCCGTGCTGGTTCGGTGCTCGCTCCGCGCTACACCCGCACCGAAACGACTGGCACCACGGCTTGGGACGGCACGGTCCTGATCACCGGTGGCACCGGCGGTCTCGGCAGCCTGCTGGCGCGTTACCTGGTGGCCGAGCACGGCGTGCAGAGCCTCGTGCTCACGAGCCGTCGCGGTCTCGACGCACCGGGTGCCGCGCAGCTGGCCGAAGAGCTGTCCGACCTGGGCGCGACCGTCCAGGTGGCGGCCTGCGACGTTGCTGACCGCGCGTCGGTCGAGCAGCTGCTCAACGGCCTGCCGGACCTCGGCGCGGTGGTGCACGCCGCCGGTACCGCCGACAGCGGCGTCTTCGACTCGCTCACCGCGGAGCAGCTTGCGGCGGTGCTGCGGCCGAAGGTCGACGCGGCCTGGCACCTGCACGAGCTGACCGCTGACCGGCAGCTCTCCGCGTTTGTCCTGTTCTCCTCGGCGGGCGGCCAGGTGCTCCCGGCCGGACAGGCGAACTACGCCGCGGCCAACGCGTTCCTCGACGGGCTCGCCGAACACCGGCGCGCGGCCGGGCTTCCGGCGACCGCGCTGGCCTGGGGTCTGTGGGCGGAGAACACCGGACTCGGCGGCGACCTCGCCGAAGCCGACCTCGCCCGGATGGCCCGCCTCGGCCTGCCCGCGGTGACTGCCGAGCAGGGTCTCGCCCTGTTCGACGCCGCCGTGGCCACTGAAGACGCGGTCATCGCCCCGCTTCGCGTGGACGTTCCGGCACTGCGAGCACGCACCGACGAACTGCCCGCGCTGCTGCGTGGTTTCGTGCCGCCGAAGGCACGTCGCGTGGCGAAGGCGGCCAAGGCAGCGGACAACGCGCTCGCCGACGAACTGGCCGCGCTGGTCGAAAGCGAACGGGACCGGGTGCTGCTCGACCTCGTCCGCACGCAGGTGGCCACCGTGCTCGGCTACGCGGACAAGTCCGAAGTGGACGGAACGCGGGCGTTCAAGGAACTGGGCTTCGACTCGCTCGCCGCGGTCGAACTCCGCAACCTTCTCGGCACCGCGACCGGCCTGACGCTGCCCGCGACGCTGATCTTCGACCACCCGACCGCCAAGGCCGTCGCGGACTTCGTGAAGGGCAAGCTGCTCGGCGCGGTCGCGAAGACCCCGGCGACGACGGCCCGGACGAACGCGTCGATGCAGGAACCGATCGCGATCGTCGGCATGGCCTGCCGCTACCCCGGCGGCGTGCGGTCGCCGGAGGACCTGTGGCAGCTGCTGGTCGACGAGGTCGACGCGGTCTCCGGCTTCCCGACCAACCGCGGCTGGGACGTCGAGGGCATCTACGACCCGGAACGCGGCAAACGCGGCAAGACGTACGCGAACCAGGGCGGCTTCCTGCACGACGCGGCGGAGTTCGACCCGGCGTTCTTCGGCATCGGCCCGCGCGAGGCGATGGCGATGGACCCGCAGCAGCGGCTCCTGCTGGAAACCGCGTGGGAGGCCATCGAACGCGCCGGGATCGACCCGACCGCGCTGCGCGGCAGCCTGACCGGCGTCTTCACCGGCGCGATGTACGACGACTACGGCAGCCGCGCCCCGGGCGCACCGGCCGACATCGCCGCATACATCCCGAACGGCAGCTCCGGCGCGGTCGTCTCCGGCCGGATCTCCTACCTGCTCGGTCTCGAGGGCCCGAGCATGACGGTCGACACCGCGTGCTCGTCCTCGCTGGTCACGCTGCACCTCGCGGTGCAGGCGCTGCGGGCGGGGGAGTGCGGGCTGGCGCTGGCCGGCGGGGTCACGGTGCTGTCGCAGTCGGATCTCTTTGTCGACTCCAGCCGGCAGGGCGTGCTGTCGCCCAACGGCCGGTCGAAGTCGTTCTCCGCGGCTTCCGACGGCGTCGGCTGGGCTGAAGGCGCAGGTCTGCTCCTGCTGGAGCGGCTGTCCGACGCGCAGCGCAACGGCCACGAAGTGCTCGCGGTGGTCCGGTCGAGCGCGGTCAACCAGGACGGTGCGTCCAACGGCCTGACCGCCCCGAACGGCCCGTCGCAGGAACGCGTGATCCACGCGGCCCTCGCCGCGGGTGGGTTGAAGCCGTCCGATGTGGACGCGGTCGAGGCGCACGGTTCGGGCACCAAGCTGGGCGACCCGATCGAGGCGCAGGCGCTGCTGGCCACCTACGGCCAGGACCGCGAACGGCCGCTGTACCTGGGGTCGGTGAAGTCGAACATCGGGCACGCGCAAGCGTCCGGTGGCGCGGCTGGCGTGATGAAGGTCGTGCAAGCGTTGCGGCACAACATGTTGCCGAAGACGATGCACGTGGACGCACCGTCGCCGGTCGTCGACTGGACCACCGGCAACATCGAACTGCTCACCGAGCCTCGGCCGTGGCTGCCGAACGGACACCCGCGGCGCGCCGGCGTCTCGTCGTTCGGCATCAGCGGCACCAACGCGCACATAATCATCGAGGAGGCCCCGCCCGCTCCCGCCGCCGAAACCCGGCGCACCGCACCGGAACTCCCGGCGATCCCGTTGCCGCTGGCCGGTTCGGTCGCCCCGGCGCTCGCCGACCAGGCCGCCCGGCTGGCCGCGCACCTGCGGGCCAACCCGGACGTCAGCCTGACCGACATCGGGTACTCGCTCGCCACCGGCCGCGCCGCACTCGACCACCGCGCGGTGGTCCTGGCGGCCGACCGTGAAGCGGCGTTGAAGGCGCTCGACGGGCTGGCCGACGGCCGCACCCCGGCGGGCACCGTGGCCGGGACGGTCAGCGTGGCCGACCTGACGGCGTTCCTGTTCACCGGACAGGGCGCGCAGCAGCCGGGCATGGGACGCGGGCTGTACGACGCGTTCCCGGCCTTCGCCGGAGCGTTCGACGAGATTTGCGGACTCTTCGACGCCGAGCTGGAGACCCCGCTCAAGCAGGTCATCTGGGAAGACTCGCCGCTGCTCAACCAAACCGCGTACACGCAATGCGCGTTGTTCGCGATCGAGGTCGCGCTGTACCGGCTGGTCGAATCCTGGGGTGTCACGCCGGATTACGTCGCCGGGCACTCGATCGGCGAACTGGCCGCGGCACACGTCTCCGGAGTGTTCTCGCTGGCCGTCGCCTGCTCGCTGGTCGCCGCTCGCGGCCGGTTGATGCAGGCGCTGCCGACCGGCGGGACGATGGCGGCGATCGCGGCCACCGAAGAGGAGGTGCGTGCCTCCCTGCCTGACGGGGTGGACATCGCGGCGGTGAACGGACCGCGGTCGGTGGTCATCTCGGGGCCGGAAGACGCGGTGCGGGTTGCGATGGCGGCCTTCAAGGAAGCCGGTCGCCGGACGAAGCAGCTGGTCGTGTCGCACGCGTTCCACTCGTCGCTGATGGAGCCGATGCTGGCCGAGTTCTCGGTGGTGGCGGAGAAACTGACCTACTCCGCGCCGTCGATCCCGGTGGTGTCGAACGTGACCGGCAAGATCGCGACCGCCGCCGAGCTGTGCTCGCCGCAGTACTGGGTGGGCCACGTGCGGGAAGCGGTCCGGTTCGCCGACGGCGTCGACACGCTGCTGGCCGCGGGCGTGACCCGGTTCGTGGAACTGGGACCGGACGCGGTGCTCACCGGGATGGCTCGCGAATGCGACACCGCGGTCGCCGACCGGCCGGACCGCGTCGTCCAGGTGCCCGCGATGCGCCGCGGCCGGGCCGAGGTGCCGACCGTGTTCACCGCGCTGGCGACGCTGTTCTCCCGGGGCGCGAAGATCGACTGGAAGGCGCTGTTCGCCGGCCAGGGCGCGTCCACTGTGGACTTGCCGACCTACGCGTTCCAGAACAAGTCGTACTGGCTCGACGCGACGAAGCCGACCGGCGACGTCAGCACGTTGGGCGCACAGTCCGCTGGGCACCCGCTGCTGGGCGCGCTGGTGGAACTGCCGGACGGCGGCGCGGTGCTGACCGGACGGCTGTCGGTCGCGACGCAGCCGTGGCTGGCCGACCACGTGGTGATGGGGCGGACGATGCTGCCCGGCACCGCGTACGTCGAGCTGGCGGTGCACGCTGGCGATCAGGTCGGCTGCAACCTCCTGGAGGAGCTGACGCAGCAGGCGCCGTTGCTGCTGCCGGAGGACGGGGTCGACCTGCGCGTGGTCATCAGCGCGCCGGACGGCAGCGGTCGCCGGGAGCTGTCGGTGCACTCGCGGACCGAGGCGGGCTGGGTCCAGCACGCCGCGGGCACTCTGGCCAACGGTGCGGCGGCGGACTTCTCGCTGGCTGAGTGGCCGCCGTCCGGGGCGGAATCGGTCGACCTGACCGGGTTGTACGACGACCTGGCCGGGCTCGGCTTCGGCTACGGGCCGACGTTCCGCAACCTGCGGGCGATCTGGATCCGCGAAGGCGAGGTGTACGCCGAGGTCGCGCTGCCAGACGGCACCGCCGCGAACGAGTTCGGCCTGCACCCGGGTCTGCTCGACTCGGCACTCGGCGCGACGGACTTCCTGGTCCCGGGCGGTCCGAAGGCGCTGACCGAGACGACCATCCCGTTCGCGTGGAACTCGGTGTCGCTGCAGGCCAGCGGCGCGACCGCGCTGCGGGTGCGGGTCCGGAAGACCGACAGCGGCTCGTCGCTCGACCTGGCCGACGCCGCGGGTGCTCCGGTGGCCCAGATCGCTTCGCTGGTCACGCGGCCGGTGTCGGAGGGGCAGCTCGGCGCGAAGGTGCCGGACTCGCTGTACCGGATCGAATGGCAGCCTGCTTCGGGCGTTCGGTTGGTGCCTTCGCTGGATGGCTGGGCTGTGCTCGGTACCGACGATCTCGGTCTGGGCGTGCCGTTGAAGGCGGAGCCGGTCGAGGCGGAGGTGCTGGTGCTGCCGGTCGGTTCGGGCTCTGGCTCGGTGCCTTCTCAGGTGCACCAGGTCGTGCAGGAAACGTTGCGGCACTTGCAGAACTGGCTGTCGGCCGGGGACGGCAAGCTGGTCGTGGTCACCCGCGGCGAGCTGGTGCAGGCTCCGGTCTGGGGTCTGGTGCGGGCCGCGCAGGCGGAGAACCCCGGCCGGATCCAGGTCGTGGACCTCGACGCTTCGGCAGAGTCGGCTCGGGCGCTGCCCGCGGTCGTCGCGTCCGGCGAACCGGAGGCCCGGGTGCGGAACGGCGAGGTGCGCGTACCGCGGCTGACCCGGGTCACCGAGGTCGGCGAGCCGGTCGAATGGGACCCGGACGGCACGGTGCTGATCACCGGCGGTGCGGGCCTGCTCGGCGGATTGCTGGCGCGGCACCTGGTTGCTCGAGGTGCGCGTGACCTGGTCTTGACCAGCCGGCGCGGTCTCGAAGCGGCCGGGGCGCAAGAGCTGGTCGACGAACTGGCCGGCTCGGGGGCGAAGGTGACTGTCGCCGCGTGTGACGTCACCGACCGGGACGCACTGGCGAAACTGCTCGACACGCTGCCGCGGCTCACCGCCGTGGTGCACGCGGCCGGGCAGATGGACAGCGCGGTGCTGAGCGCGTTGACGCCGGAGCAGGTCGAGAACGTGTTGCGGCCCAAGGTGGATGCGGCCTGGAACCTGCACGAGCTGACGGCTACGCGGGACCTGGCGGCGTTCGTCCTCTACTCCTCTGCGGGCGGTCTGCTGCTCGCGGCGGGGCAGGCGAACTACGCGGCTGGGAACGTGTTCCTGGACGCGCTTGCCGAGCACCGGGCTTCGCTCGGCCTCCCGGCGACGTCGCTCGCGTGGGGTCCGTGGGAAGGCACCGACGGCGAGGTGGACCTGGCGCACATCGCCCGTTCCGGGGTCGCGGAGCTGTCTGCGGCTGAGGGGTTGGAGCTGTTCGATGCCGCTCTGGCTGCTTCGTCGGCGGTGTTGGTGCCGGTGAAGCTCGACCTGAAGGACGCCGACCGTGCTTCGGCGCTGCTGAAGGGGCTCGTCACTGCTGTACCTCGGCGGGCCGCTGTTGCCTCGACGGCCGCACCGGAGCCCGGGTTCGCCGACAAGCTCGCCACGCTCCCGGCGGACGAGCGGGACTCGGCGGCGCTGAACCTGGTGTGCGAGCACACGGCGGCAGTCCTCGGATACGACGACGCGTCCGCGGTCGGGGTCGAAAAGGGCTTCACCGACCTGGGCATCGACTCGCTCGCCGCGCTGGAGCTGCGCAACCGGCTCGGCGCCGCGACCGGGCTGCGGCTGCCCGCGACGCTGATCTTCGACTACCCGAGCCCGCTGCCGCTGGCCCGGCACCTGCTGTCCGAACTGGCTCCCGCTCCCGCGGTTCCGGTTGAAGAAGAACTGAACGGCACCGACGACGCGGCGGCGGCAGTCGCCTCGATGGACCTGGCCGACCTGGTCCGCTCCGCGATGGGCGGCACCGACGAACGGGGTGAATCCCAGTGACCGACAAGTCCGCTCCTTCGACCGAGCAGATCGTCGCCGCGCTGCGGCAGTCCATGACGGACAACGAACGGCTCCGTGCGGACAACCAGCGGATGGCCGCCCGGCAGTCCGAGCCGATCGCGATCATCGGCATGGGCTGCCGGTACCCCGGCGGGGTGACCACGCCCGCGCAGCTGTGGGACCTGGTGGCCGGCGGGGTCGACGCGATCGGCGAGTTCCCGGCCGACCGCGGCTGGGACACCGCCGCCCTGCACGACCCGACCGGCGCCCGGCCGGGCACGACGTACTCGAACGAAGGCGGTTTCCTTTACGACGCCGCCGATTTCGAGCCGGAGTTCTTCGGCATCAGCCCGCGCGAGGCAGTTACGCTGGACCCGCAGCAGCGGCTGCTGCTCGAGACCGCGTGGGAAGCCGTCGAACGCGCCGGGATCGTGCCGTCGACCCTGCGCGGCAGCGCGACCGGAGTGTTCACCGGCGTCATGTACCACGACTACGGCGCGGGCAGCAGCGACGGCAGCCTGATCTCCGGGCGCGTCTCGTACACGCTCGGCCTCGAAGGCCCATCGGTGTCGGTGGACACCGCCTGCTCGTCCTCGCTGGTCGCGATGCACCTTGCCGCACAAGCACTCCGGCGCGGCGAATGCTCGCTGGCGCTGGCGGGCGGCGTAACGGTGATGGTCACGCCGGACATGTTCGTGTACTTCAGCGAACAACACGGCCTGTCCTCTGATGGCCGCTGCAAGGCCTTCGGCAGCGGCGCGGACGGCGTCGGCTGTTCTGAAGGCGCCGGAATGCTGTTGCTGGAAAGGCTTTCCGACGCTCGGCGCAACGGGCACCACGTGCTCGCGGTGCTGCGCGGCAGCGCGGTGAACTCGGACGGTGCTTCCAGCGGGATCACCGTGCCGAACGGCCCGGCTCAGCAGCGGGTAATCCGGGCTGCCCTGGCCGATGCCTCGCTGGAACTGTCCGATGTGGACGCTGTGGAAGCGCACGGGACCGGCACCAAGCTAGGGGACCCGATCGAGGCACAAGCCCTGATCTCCACCTACGGCAAGGTCGCTACTCCTTCGCGCCCGTTGTATGTCGGCTCGTTCAAGTCGAACGTCGGACACACGCAGGCCGCGGCCGGGGTCGGCGGGGTCATCAAAATGGTGGAGGCACTCCGGCGAGGGGTCCTGCCGCCGACGCTGCACGCGGACGAGCCTTCACCGCACGTCGACTGGGCGGACGGCACCGTCGCGCTGCTGGCCGAAACGACGCCGTGGCCGTCGACCGACCGTCCCCGGCGGGCTGCCGTTTCGTCCTTCGGCATCAGCGGGACGAACGCCCATGTGAT
Organism: Amycolatopsis sp. AA4; assembly: GCF_002796545.1. Taxonomy (GTDB): domain Bacteria; phylum Actinomycetota; class Actinomycetes; order Mycobacteriales; family Pseudonocardiaceae; genus Amycolatopsis. Next base: position 6,556,989 of record NZ_CP024894.1, on the reverse strand, counting down.
TGTCGAGCAAGGCGATCCGGTCCCTGAACCTTCCGCCGCGGACGGCCCGGTCACCTGGCTGCTCTCGGCTCCCTCACCGGACGCCCTGCGGGCTCAAGCTGCCCAACTGGCCGATTTCGCTCCCTCAGGCTCCGCGGTTGATGTCGGGCTTTCCCTTGCCACGACCCGAACCCTCAACGAACACCGCGCTGGCGTGGTGGCCGCTGATCGGGAAGCCGCTGCTCGTGCGCTGGCCGATTATGCAGCAGGCCGCGCTTCCTCCGCGGTGGTCGAAGGCGTGGCTTCCGCTCGTCGCGTCGCTTTCCTCTTCACCGGCCAAGGCGCGCAACGAGCTGGCATGGGTCTCGACTTGGCCGCTGCGTACCCGGTCTTCGCCGCTGCCCTGGACGAGGTCGCCGCTGCGCTGGACCTGGACGTCCCCTTGCGTTCCCTGCTCGCCGACGCGGACCGGCTCGACCAGACCGGATACACGCAGCCCGCTCTGTTCGCGGTGGAAGTCGCGCTGTACCGCCTCTTGGAGTCGTGGGGCATCCGGCCTGCCTACCTGCTGGGCCACTCCGTCGGAGAGATCGCCGCCGCGCACGTCGCTGGAGTGCTTTCCCTTGCGGATGCCGGAAAACTGGTAGTCGCCCGGGCTCGGTTGATGCAGGCCCTCCCCGCAGGCGGCGCGATGGTTGCGGTGCAGGCTACCGAGGACGAGGTCCTTCCGCTACTAACCGATGGTGTAGGAATCGCCGCCGTGAACGGCCCTAGGTCGGTGGTATTGTCGGGAGTAGAAGAAGAAGTACTTGCGGTTGCTGGGAAATTTGCTCGAACTTCGCGGTTGCGAGTGTCGCACGCGTTCCACTCACCGCTCATGGACCCGATGCTGGACGAGTTCGCCGCGGTGGCGCGCACGCTGACGTACTCCGAGCCATCGGTGCCCATCGTGTCCACAGTGGAACTCTCGGCGAACGTCGCGACGCCGGACTACTGGGTGCGCCAGGTCCGCGCAGCAGTCCGCTTCGCCGACGGCGTGCACGCGCTGGCCGAGGCCGGGGTAGACACGTACGTCGAGGTGGGCCCGAGCGCGGTGCTGACCGCGATGGGACAGAGCTGTGCTGATGGGGTTGGGGCGGGGGGAGGGGCGGGCGGGCCCGAGGGCGGTGCCGCCAGCGCCAACACCGCCGCCACTCTCGCCAATGCCACCTTCATCCCTGTCCTGCGCAAAGACCGAGCCGAAGCAGAGTCCGCCGCCGCCGCGGTCGCGACCCTGTTCACGCTCGGCGCACCCGTCGACTGGGCCGCGTTCTATCCGGGCGCGCACGTGGTCGAGTTGCCCACTTACGCCTTCCAGCGCAAGCGTTACTGGCTGGACAACCCGACCGGCGCGCGGACTCGCGGCGTGGCCGAGGTCGGACAGCGGGAAGCCGCGCATCCGCTGCTCGGCGCGGTGGTCGGCACCGCGGACTCCGGTGGCGTCGTCCTCACCGGACGGCTTTCGCTGGCCGCGCAGCCATGGCTGGCCGACCACGTCGTCCAGGGCAACGCGTTGTTCCCCGGCACGGCGTTCGTCGAACTGGCCGTCCGCGCGGGCGACGAGGTCGGCTGCGGCCGAGTGGACGAACTCACCCTCGCCGCACCGCTCATTCTGCCGGAAAACGGCGCGGTGCGGCTGCAGGTGACCGTCGGCGCGGAGGAAGACGACGGCACCCGAGCGCTGGGAATCTTCTCCCAGCCCGAGGACGCCGACGAATGGACCCAGCACGGCAGCGGCCGCCTCTCCCCAGCCGGTGCACCGTCCGCGGCAACCGCGGAATGGCCGCCCGCCGGAGCGACGGAAATCGACGTGACCTCGCGGTACGACGACCTGGCCGCACAAGGCTTCGACTACGGCCCGGTTTTCGCCGGCCTGCGTCGAGCCTGGCAAGCGGGCGACGTGCTGGCCGCCGAGGTCGCGCTGCCCGAGCACGCCGACGGCAGCGCATTCGGCTTGCACCCCGCGTTGCTCGACGCCGCCCTGCACACGATCGGCCTCGCCGGCCCGACCGAGGACAAGCCAGTCCTGCCCTTCGCGTGGTCCGGCGTCTCGCTGTACGCCGGCGGCGCGGCAAACCTGCGCGTGCTGATCTCGTCGGACGTCGAGAACACCGTCTCGCTCACCGCGACGGACGCGTCCGGCGCACCCGTGCTCCGCGTGGATTCGCTGGCGCTGCGCCCCATCGCCGACGACGCGTTCGCCGCCGCCGAGCGTTCCGCCGTGGACGATTCGCTCTTCCGCGTCGACTGGATCCCATGGCAGGGCGACGAAGTCACCGCGGTCACGACCGCGATCCTGGGCAACGACGCCTTCGGCCTGGGCGGCGAGTCCTATGTGGACCTCAACGCCCTCCTGGAAGCAATCCACGACGGCGCTCTGGTCCCAGACGTCGTGTACGTACCCTTCGCCGCCCCGGAAACCGCCACGCCGGAAGGCGCTCGCGCGGCCGTTCACCACCTCCTCGCCTTGGCCCAAGCCTGGGTCGCCGAGGATGTACTAGCCGCCTCGCGCCTGGTCGTCGTCGCCTCCGGTGCGATCGCCACTCGCCCGGACGAGGGCGCGCCCGACCTCACCCACGCGGCACTGTGGGGCGTGATCCGCACCGCGCAACTCGAGTACCCGGACCGATTCATGGTCGTAGACCTGGACAACGGCCCGGTCCCGATCGGCTCGGTCCTCGGCGCGATGTACGCCGACGAACCCGGCGTCGCAGTCCGCGACGGCGCCGTTTTGGTGCACCGCCTGGCAAAATACGTGCCGTCCGGCACCGTCGCCTTCGACCCGGACGGAACCGTCCTGGTCACCGGCGGCACCGGCGTGCTAGGCCAGCTGATCGCCCGGCACCTGGTCGCCGAACACGGCGTCCGCCACCTGCTCGTCACCAGCCGTCGCGGCCCCGCCGCTCCCGGAGCCGACGAGTTCGTCGCCTCCTTGACCGAACTGGGCGCCGCAGTCTCCCTGGTGGCCTGCGACCTGTCCTCCCGAGACGCCGTCGCGGACCTCCTCGCCGACGTCCCGTCCGCCCACCCGCTGACCGCGGTAATCCACACCGCGGGCGTCGTCGACGATGGCGTGCTCCTGTCGCTGACCCCGGAACGGATGGACGCCGTCCTCCGCCCGAAGGTCGACGCCGCGTGGCACCTGCACGAACTGACCGCGTCCCTGGACCTGTCCGCCTTCGTGCTGTACTCGTCGGCAGGCGGAACCCTGGGCGCCGCGGGCCAAGCCAATTACTCCGCCGCGAACGTCTTCCTAGACGCCCTTGCACACCACCGCGCCGCGAGCGGTTTGCCAGCCGTCTCACTCGCCTGGGGCCTGTGGTCCGAAGGCGGCATGTCCGGCGACCTGGCCGACACCGACCTGATCCGCATGGCCCGGTCCGGCGTTTTCGGCCTGTCCTTCGCCGACGGCCTGGAACTCTTCGACGCGACAGCAGCCGCCGGCCAACCGTCACTCGTGCCGGTCCGCCTCGACATGTCGGGCCTGCGCGCCGACGCCCACAGCGTCCCCGCAATGCTGCGCGGCCTGATCCGAGGCCGCCGCCGAGTCGAGGTCGTCGACGATTCCTGGAACCAGGTGCTGCGCCTGTCCGGTGCCGAACGAGTACGGGCCGCCGTTGACCTGGTCTGCGGCACCGCCGCCGTAGTCCTGGGCCACGAACGCCGAGACGCAGTAGACCCGAGAAAGGGCTTTATCGAACTCGGCTTCGACTCGCTCACCGCCATCGAACTGCGCAACCGCCTGGACGTCCTCACCGGCATGCGCCTGCCCGCGACGCTGATCTTCGACTACCCGTCCGTGCAGGTGCTGGGTGAACACCTTGTTGCGGACGGTGCCCCGTCCGCAGTCGAGATCCAGTTGGACGCCCTCGAAGACGTCGTACGTGGCCTGGAGCCAGACGAGGTCTCCGGAGTGGTGACGCGCCTGAAGGCAGTACTGGCGTCGCTGGCTCCCGACGAGGAGGTAGAAGGAGCCAGCGCTGACGAGCTGTTCGCGCTGCTGGACGAGGAACTGGAAGCCCGCTAACCGCTTTGGGGCCGCCCTGCTGGGCGGCCCCATCGCTTCCTAGGCCCACTGCGGCAAATCCCGGCCTCCTCCGGCGACGGCATCCGCGCGATCGCCCGAGCCGTGCCGTGATGACTGCTGTGGCGGGTTAGCAGTTAAGGCAACAAATCCACCTGCGGCACCGAACTCCTCCGCCGTGACGTTCTTGGGTGCCAATCCCAAGCCGCACGGTGCCCGCGGTGACACCACGCCGACATCTCGTCCCGACAATCCTGGCCGGTCCGGACGTCGCGCCGCGCGCCTGGCAGATCGATCGACTCGACGCGAACTTCACCGAAACCGGCAGCGAGTCCTGTCGCGTTCACGCACCCCGGCTGAAGGCTTCGGAAAGGCGGCCACTCTTTAATTGCCTTTAGCCATGGCTCGGCCCGTGCGAAGATCGCGAGGTGCCTGAGCTGATGTACCTGGAGATGACCCACCCAAGCGAACTGCGCCCTTCGGCGTCGACCTTCAGCGGGCAGGTCCAGTTGAAGCCCGTCGACGGAAACGAGGTCCGCACTCTGACCCTCGCTGTCGGACGCGACTTCGCGTGGCCGAGCCAGCAGTGGGAGGCCCAGCAGTGGGACGAATACCTGGGCAACTCCACGATGCGGCACTGGGCTGGCGTGGTCGACGGCGAAGCCATCGGGTTGCTTTCCCTCAACCTGCGGGAAGCACCGGACATCGAGATCGACTCCTTCGGCCTCGTGCCCGAACGAATCGGTCAGGGTCTCGGTGGCCCATTCCTCACCGAAGCTGTCGCGATGACGTGGGCGTTGCCCGCGCAGCGAGTGTGGCTGCACACCTCCAGCGACGACCATCCCCATGCGCTCAAGAACTACCTCGCACGCGGATTCCAGCCCTTTGAGCGAACCTGAGTTCGACGGGTTCAGACCGGTTCTGGCTGTGATTTCCCGAGTCGGTTGGGAAATCCTCCGTCTGTGGATGCTGCTGCGCGACGGAGCGAGGTGGTGCGGCAGTCGTCTGTCTCGGAATATCGAGGGGTTCGGCTTGTGCCCGCTTAAGCGGTGCCGTTCGCGTCGGGATTCCGGTGAAGGTTGGAACGTGCCTGTCGCTTCGGCTAGCCGCGTCGTTTGAGTGATTTCCCGCGGACAGGGCGGCGCGGGTTGGAGTGACGTGTCGGTGCGGTGTTGCACTGGGCTAGCAGTGCGGCACGGAAGCCAGGCCGCGGTCTTGCTGGCGGCGGCTTTCGATCGCTGGTGTCGGGCTAGGCAGCTGTGTACTTCCCGGTCCGCGGCGTGCTCAGGGCAGCGTCGGATTACGACTCGGTGGCCATGCCCAGTGAGCACAGGGAGCCGGCCAGGGCGATCAGGTCGTAGCGGGTGTCGTCCTCGTTCGTTTCCCACAGGGTAGACAGGGTCGTGGCGGCCTGGTCGACGTCGCCGTTGTGCTGCTTCAGGGCGATCCACATCGCGGCGGCGACCGGTTCGCATTCGATGTGGCGGTTGGTGGTGCGGCAGGTCAGCTCCAGGTGGCCGTTGGCGAGCATGCGCTGGGTGACGCCGGGGGCGGTGGTGATCGCCATCATGATGGCCTCCTGGGGTTGAGGGGGTGTTTCCTTGATGTACCTAGTTTCTCGGAACCGGGGAGCGGGAGCCATGGGGTGTGCTCCTGAAGCTTCCCTGGGGTTTCCCCACCCTTATCCCCGGTAGATTCCCGGTTGCCATCCGGACAGGGTTGTGGTGATCGTCTTCAGGACGGCGTCGAGCTGGTCGTTCAGGTAGAAGTGGCCGCCGGGGAAGGTCTTCACCTGGCAGGGGCCGGTGGTGTGGTCGCGCCAGGCACCGGCCTCGTCGAGGTCGGTTACCGGGTCCGCGTCGCCGACCAGGACCTGGATCGGGCAGCTGGGTTCCAGGCCGGGTTGGTGCCGGTAGGTTTCCACCGCGGTGTAGTCGCCGCGGATCGCGGGCAGGACCATGCGCAGCAGTTCGTCGTCGCCCAGTACGCCGGCGTCGGTGCCGCTGAGTTCCTTCAGGGCGGCGATCAGGCCGTCGTCGTCGCGTTGGTGGATGAACTCGATGCGTTGCGCGGACGGGGCCCGGCAGGCGGACGCGAAGAGGCCTAGCGGGGGAGTGCCCCGTGCCTCCAGGCGTCGGGCCACCTCGTAGCCGACGGTGGCGCCCATGCTGTGGCCGAACAGGGCCACGGGCAGGTCGGACCAGCCGGCCAGGTCGGCGGCGATCGCGTCGGCGACGGCGGCGACCGTGTCCAGGCAGGGTTCGGCGCGGCGGTCTTGGCGGCCGGGGTACTGGACGGCGACCACCTCGAAGTCCTGTCCTTCCGCGGCGGCGGAAAGCGGGAAGTAGGCGGTCGCCGAGCCGCCGGCGTGCGGGAGGCACACCAGGCGCACCCGTGCCCGGTCGGTCGGGTGGAAACGGCGGATCCACCGGCTCGTGCGTGCGTTCGCGGGTGTTTCGTCCACTGCGGTCACAAACCCAGGAGTGTTCGGTGCGTGTCGGCACTGGACAACCCCTAGCTGCCTTGGCGCGGCGAAGGAGGGGTGCTCGCGGCCGCGGTTCGCAACGGGGCGGGCGGTGGGTTGTGGGCGGTGTTGCGGAGCGGTTTCTGCTCCGGATCGAGGATGGCCGGCGGGATCCAGTAGACGGCACCGTCGCGCATCACGATTTTCCAGCCGCTGTGGTGCAGGAGGCGGTGGTGGCGTTCGCAGCACGAGGCGAGATTGTCCAGGTCTGTCGCGCCGCCGTGCGCCCAGTGCACGATGTGGTGCGGAGTAGTCCATTTTGGACTGCGGTCGCAGCCCGGGAAGGTGCAGCCGCGGTCCCGGATCGCCAGTGCGCGGCGCTGGGCGGTGGTGGCGGTGCGGGCCGAGCGGCCGAGGTCGAGGACCTGGCCTTCGGTGCCCAGGACCGCAGGGTAGACCTTGGCGTCGCACAGGATCCGGCGCAGGTGGGAGGCGGACAGGACGGATTCGTCGTCCGTGAAGATCTTCTTCGCGGTGCTCTGCAGGGTTTCCAGGCTCACGGTCACCGTCGCGACTGCTCGTTCGCCGGCTTTGCTCGGAAGGTCCGGGGTGCGGGCGGCGAGGTCGACGATCGCGGCGAGGGCGTCGCCGTGGCGTTCGGTGGGGGTCCGCGGGTCGGGGGTGCCCGGTGCGGTCGCGGGGTCCGGCGCGGCCAGGGGAACCAGCAGTTGTTCGATCAGGGTGCCGGTTTCGTGGTCTACGTTGCCGCTGAAGCGGAAACGGCCGGTCTGCGTCCAGTGCCAGCGGAATTCCCGCCACGGGCGCGCGGCCTCTTCGGCACGAGCGCCGGAGTCCGAGTCGGGAACCGAATCAGGGTCCAGGCCGTGGTCCAGGTCCGGGGAGCCGGGCACGTCGGCAGGGTCGTTGTCCCAGTAGATCTTCAACCGCGTCGCGGCGCGGCGGACGGTGCTGGGGTTGGCCTGCGTCGCGAGGGTCACCAGGGTGTCTTCCGCGACGGTGTAGTCCTCGGGAGTCAGCCACCGCGGCGCCTCGCCCAGGAAGTCGGCGATCACCGCCGCGTGCTGGGCGGTGATCTCGCCCGCGGACAAGGCTTTCCAGGTCAGCGGCAAGGAGCCGGTGGCCTGGGCGAGCCGGGCGCGGGCCTCGCGCAGGGTCACGTGCAGGATCGTCGCCAGATAGGACGACGTCGAGGAATAGCCGTCCGGCACGGCGCCGCGCGATTCCAGTTCCCGGATGGCCTCCAGTTGCGCGGCGTAAGCGATGTTCTGCTGTCGTTGAGTGGTCAGGAGTCTGGTGGTCAGGTCCCGGTCTGAGAGTTGCCAGGCGGGGAGCGTCGTAGTCGTGGACACCTCTTCATTTTCTCGAACGCACGTTCGATTACGCCATCGCTCGAAGTGGTCAACCCCGACTGCGGAGGCCACGGCAGCAAGATCACTGTCCGGAGCCAAAACGCCGCATCGGCAGCGAAATAATGCCCTTCGCCCCCAGTCGGCACCGAAGGCGCGCGGCCAAACAACACAAGGTAATCGTGATCACCTGATTGAGTGACTTTAGATCGCGGTTGGCTGTGCTTAGGGGGCGGCTGCCAACGTGGCACCCGCAGGAAGATGACCGTTGGGTCGAGGAGCTTGCGATGGGCGTGAACTGGGGGCAGAACCGCCGCACCGAGCCGAATGAAGCAGTGTCCCTCCTCGAGGGCCTGCTGATCGAATGCGATGCGGGGGCCGGAGACACGGTATTGGTCGGCGGAGGACCGGCCAGCGGGAAAACACAGGTGCAGAACCAAGTGGTGGCGCGAGCCCGTGAGCTGGGCGTGCTGACGCTCACCGCGACGGGGGCGGCCGACGAGCGCGACGTCGACGGAGGCGTGCTCGAGCAGTTGCTGGCCAGCCCGGCGTTGCCGCGCGAAGTGCTGGCCGCGGCGGACGGCGAGGATCGGATCGCCGCGTTGTGCAGTGCGTTGCACCGGTTGGCGCGCGAGCGATCGCTGCTGATTGCGGTCGACGATTTGCAGCACGTGGACGAGACGTCGGCCCGGTTGTTGCTCAGGCTGCAGCGGCGGGCGCGTTCGGCCGCGATGTTGCTGGTGTTGACGCAGCCGGACGGCTGGTATTCCGGCGAGGGCGTCGAGTTCGCCGCGCAGCCGCACCGGTACGTGCATCTGACGCCGTTCACCGTGGAGGCGATCGCGCAGCTGGTCGCGGACCACGACGAGGCCGAGCGGATCCACGGATTGAGCGCGGGGAATCCGTTGCTGGTCAGCGCATTGGTCGACGCCGGTCGCAGTTCGGTGGACGACAGCGCGGCGTATTCCGATGCGGTGCAACGGCTTTTGCATCGCTACGGTTCGCCGCTGCGCGAAGTGGCGACGGCGATCGCGGTGCTGGACACCGACGTGACGACGGACGCGGTCGCGACCGTCGCGGGCGTGGACCCGGTCGAGGCGGAGGCGTCCGCAGGCGTGCTCGTGGAGACTGGGCTGGTCGACGGGGTGCGGTTCCGGCAGCAGCCGGCCGCGGCGGCCGTCGTCGGCGGGTTGCGCGGATCCGAGAAGGTGCAGCTGCACATCCGGGCCGCGGAGGTGAAGCACGCACGCGGATTGTCGGCACCCGAGGTTGCGCGGCATCTCGTGGCGGCGGGCGAAACGCAGGCGGACTGGGCGTTGCCGGTGCTGGTCGCGGCGGCGGAGCAGGTGATGCTCGGCGACGACGTCGACTTCGCCACCCGTTGTCTGCAACTGGCGGCATCGACGACCACCGCGTCGTGGGAGCAGCAGATGATCTCGCAGCTGCTGGCCAAGATCACCTGGCGGGTCAACCCGGCGGCAGCGGCACCGCATCTCGCGGCACTGCGCGAAGCCGCGTCGCTCGACCAATCCGACCGGATCGCCTTGGTTCGCCAGTCCTTGTGGTTCGGGGACCGGGAAACGTTCGAATGCGCGCTGGTCCGGTTGGGGGACGACCTCGAGCCGCTGCACCCGCGGACGGCGGCCGAGCTGACTCTGGCCGCGCATTGGCATTACGGCACGGCACCGGAGCTGTCGATCGACGCGTCGGATCCCTGGATGCGCACGGCAACCACGCTAGCGTCGGTATGGCGCATAGGCGGCAGCGAAGAGACTTCGGTGTGCGCGGAGCGGATTCTGCAGAACTGCCGACTCTCCGACACCTCGCTGGAAGCGTTGGCTACGGCCATCCTCGCGCTCGCGTACGACGGCAAGGCGGACCGCGCCGAAGGCTGGTGCTCTTCGCTGGCCGAGGAAGCCGAGTACCGCGGCGCGGTCACGTGGAAGGCGATGCTCGACGCTCTCGGCGCGAGCCTGCTGCTGCGTCGCGGCGAACCCGCCGAAGCGGCCGAAGCAGCGAGCCGCGCGCTAGCGCTGCTTGACGAACCTAACTGGGGTGTCGCGATCACGTACCCGCTGGCCACCATGCTCACCGCGTACACCGCAGCAGGAGCGTTCAAAGCCGCAGCAGGAGTGTTGCGCCACGCTCTGCCCGAAACCGTGTACACGACCCTCGGCGGCGTACGCTTCCTCCGGGCACGCGGACAGTTCCACCTGGCCACAAACCGCGGCCTTTCCGCAGTGAGCGATTTCCAGCAGTGCCAGCGAATTCTCCGCGACAGCAATCTCGACCTGCCCGCCGTGGCACCATGGCGGACCGACCTCGCCGAGGCGAACCTGCGGCTGCGCAACCCGACTCTGGCAGTCGAGCTGGCGAAACAGCAGCTGTCGGACACGACGGACGCGTTCTCGCAGGCAGTGGCGCTGCGGGTGCTGGCGTTCGCCGGGGACAGCGGGGCACGGTCCGGGCTGCTGAACCGGGCGGCGGAAGCGTTCAAGGAGTCCGGCGACCGGCTGGAGCTGGCTCGCACCGTCCGTGCGATCAACCAGCTCGGCCAGCGTGCGGAACGCTCGGCGGGCCTGGTAAAACCGGTGCAGGTGCCGCGGCAGCCGATGCGTCCGCTCACGCCTCGTCCGGCGGCGTCGAGGCCGGAACCGCCGCGCGCGGATCCGGAAGGCCCGGCGGCGACCACGTTGAGCGAGGCCGAACTGCGCGTCGCGGAACTCGCGGCACACGGGCGGACCAACCGCCAGATCGCCGAAACGCTGTACATCACAGTGTCCACTGTGGAGCAGCATCTGACCAGGGTGTACCGGAAGCTCGGCGTGGCCGGGCGGAGTGCGCTGGCGGGCGAACTGGCCGGTGCCGGGCAGTGATCGGGAGCAACGACGAGAACGTGCTGACCGACGTGGAGCTGCGAGTAGCGGAACTCGCCGCGCAGGGCATGCCGGTGGCGGTGATCGCGGAGGTACTGGGAGTGTCCGCGAACACCGCCGCCCGTCACCTGACGGCTGTCTACGGCAAGCTCCGAAACGCGTGAAGGGCCTCTCGCGCGAACTCCGCGAGAGGCCCTTCACCGGGGACAGGTCAGGATCGGCGGTCAGCGACCACCGCTTCGATGATGTCGTCCAGGGTGCGCGTCGGCACGAAGCCGATCTGGTTGTACGCGCGGGTGCAGTCGGGAATGCGACGCTGCATGTCCTCGTACCCGTCGCCGTACGCCTCCTCGTAGGGCACCTTCGTGATGGCGCTGCTCGAACCGGTCGCGCCGATCACGCGCTCGGCCAGCTGCGAGATGGTGGTCTGCTCGTTGCTGCCGAGGTTGAACACCTTGCCGTACGCGGTTTCGTCGGCGAGCAGGTCCGCCAACGCGGGCACGACGTCGTGCACGTGGCAGAAGCAGCGGGTCTGCTGTCCGTCGCCGAACACCGTGATCGGCTCGCCGGCCAGCGCCTGCGTGACGAAGCGCGGGATGACCATGCCGTAGCGCCCGGTCTGGCGGGGGCCGACGGTGTTGAACGGCCGCACGATCACCGTGCGCAGGCCGTGCTCCACCGCGTACAGGTGGGCGAACGTCTCGTCCAGCGCCTTCGCCTCGGCGTAGGACCAGCGGTTCTTCAGCGGCGACCCGATGATCCGGTCGTCGTCCTCGCGCAGGCCGTCGGCGGTGTTCTTGCCGTAGATCTCGCTCGTCGACGCGACGAGGATCGGGACGTCGTGCCGCAGCGCCGCGTCGAGCAGGTTCTCCGTGCCGTGCAGGTTGGTGCGCAGGCTGTCCATCGTCTTGTCGAGGATGGTGAACACGCCCACCGCGGCGGCGAGGTGGAAGACCGCGTCGATGCCCGCCATGCACGATTCGACCGCGTTCGGGTCGGTGATCGAACCGCGCACGAACCGGAAACCGGGGTGCCCGGCGACGCCGGCGAGGTTGTCCAGGGTGCCGGTGCTGAGGTTGTCCAGTGCGACGACCTCGTCGCCGCGGGCCAGCAGGTGCTCGGTGAGGTGGGAGCCGATGAACCCGGCGCCTCCGGTGATGAGGTAACGCACTGTAGGTCCTTTCAAGCGCGGCGAAGCCGCTCCGTTGAGGGTGATGGTGGGGCGGTAGCTGGGCTCTCAGTTCGCGAAGAGCGCGCGGTCGAAGCGGTAGGTGGCGTCGATGACGGTCGGGCAGTCGGCCAGCCATTCGTAGCCGTGGCCCGGCTGGACGGTGTGGATGAGCGCGACGTCCCAGTCCTGGCCGTCCGGTTCAGGGACGGTGTCGAGCGAACCGCCGGTCACTCGGACGTTAGGCACCAGCGGGTCGTAGTAGCCGACCTTCGCGCCCTTCGCGGCGAGGAGGTCGAGGATGTCGAGCGCGGACGACGAGCGCACGTCCTGCACACCGGGCTTGTACGTCACGCCGACCACCAGCACGCGCGTACCCGCCATGCCCTTGCCTTCGCGCGACAGTGTGTTCAGTACGCGGTCGACAACCTGCTTCGGCCGCTCCGCGATGGCGTGCATCGCCTGGGTCACCAGTGGTGCGTTGCTCTGCGTCGCGCGCAGCTGCCACAGCAGGTAGTGCGGGTCGCAGGGGATGCAGTGGCCGCCGACGCCGGGGCCGGGGTGGAAGGCCATGAAGCCGTACGGTTTGCTGGCCGCCGCGTCGATGACCTCGATCGGGTCGATCGAGAAACCGTCGCTGATCTCGGCGAACTCGTTGGCCAGCGCGATGTTCACCGCCCGGAAGGTGTTCTCGTACAGCTTGGTCATCTCGGCCGCTTCCGGCGAGCTGACGCAGTGCACGGCCGGGGTGAGCACGTTGATCACGCGCTGCGCCATCGCGGTGCAGACCGGCGTCACGCCGCCGAGCACGCGCGGGGTCTCGGCCTGGGTGTGCGTGACGTTGCCCGGGTCGATCCGCTCGGGGCTGGACGCCACGAACAGGTCGCGGCCGATGGTGAATCCCTTGGCCACCAGCGGTTTCACCAGCAGCCGGTTCGAGGTGCCGACGTAGCTGGTCGAGGTGAGGATGAACGTCTGGCCGCGGCGGGCGTTGGCGACCAGCGCCGCGCACGCCGCCTCCAACGGGCCGAGGTCCGGCATCAGGTACTCGTCGAGCCCGGTCGGCACGCACACCAGCACCGCGTCCGCCTCGGCCATCCGCGCCGAGTCCGTGGTGAGCTGGAAGTCCTCCTGGTGCACGGCTTTCTCGAGCCGGCGGTGGTCGGCTTCGATGAGGTCGACCTCGCCGGTGCGGATGGAGTCGAGCCGGTTCTGCGACAGGTCGATGCCGATCACGCCGACGCCGCCGGCGTGCAGGCCGAGCGCGGTCGGCAGGCCGACGTAGCCCATCCCGATCACCGCGACCGACGTCAGTTCGTTCCGTTCGGCGAGGGCCTCGAATTCAGCGACAGTACTGGTCATTCCTGGTCACCCGTTTCTGGATGGGCTGGGGAAAAGCGTGCGGGAAAAGCGAAGCGAAGGCCGGTCATCGGACCGAGCGGACGATTTCGAAGGCCTCGGCGAGGCCGGCGCTGACCTGCGAGCCGCGGTATTCGGCCAAGGCGCGGACGCCGCGTTCGCTGCGCGGATTCGGCCACGGCTCGAGTTCTTTCCCGTAGGCGCGCAGCGCTTCGATTTTGCGCTCGAGGTGGCTTTCCTCGAGCAGCTGCCAGCAGTTCGGCCGGAAGGTGACCGGCAGCCCGGAGGCCTCTCCGACGTCGGTGGCGGAGCGGATCTCGAACGTGCGGACCTCGCGCACCGGACCCTTGCCCGGCCGCCCGGCGACCCGCGCGGCGCGGCTGACCAGCGCGTGGTCGGTGCTGAGATCGCACATGCTGGTGGCGAAAACGGTGTCCGGCTCGAATTCGCGGACCTCGCGCTCGACGACCTGGTTCAGCTCGAGATGGCTGACCGTGTCGAGCCGGTTGTCGCCGAATTCGTGGACTCGCACGCGTTCGATGCCGAGCGTTTTCGCGGCCAGTTCGATCGCGTCGGTGCGATTGGTGACCTCGGCGCCGGCGGCCGAACGCGAACCGTCGTCGTTGGTGAGAATGCAAAGCGAAACGGTGACGCCCTCGTCGGCGAGCCGGGCGATGGTCCCGCCCGCGCCGAGCGTTTCGTCGTCGCCGTGGGCTCCCACCACCAGCAGCCTGCGTGTCAACGTGTGCATACGATTCCCCAGTCCTTGTCCGGGCGGTGAAACCCCCAGCGGAAACGAGCCGTGCGAAATGGCTTGGAACGCCAGCAAAATCTGACACCCGCGGGTGCTTGCGACAACCCCTAAAGACGGTCTAAAGCGGACCTCGGCCGGGCGCGCGGACCGGTGCGGCAGGGGCCGTTAGGGGTGGGTCCGCGCGCGGGCGCGCTCGTATCGTCACGACGTCGGACGGGCATGCGACGCGGAAGGAACGTGGGCACGTGGGCAACTCCGAGGAGAAGCTGGTCGGTGCGCTCCGGGCTTCGGTGAAGGAAACCGAGCGGTTGCGCGAAAAGAACCGCAAGCTCACCGAAGCCGCACGGGAGCCGATCGCGATCGTCGGGATGGCCTGCCGGCTGCCCGGCGGCGCGGGCACCCCGGAAGCGTTGTGGGAACTGCTGTCCGGGGGCGTCGACGCGATCGGCGAATTCCCGTCGAACCGAGGCTGGGATCTCGAACGGCTTTACGACCCGACCGGGGAACGGCCGGGTTCGAGTTATGTGCGCGAGGGCGGTTTCCTGCACGACGCGCTCGATTTCGACGCCGACCTGTTCGGCATCAGCCCGCGCGAGGCGCTGCTCATGGACCCGCAGCAGCGGTTGCTGCTCGAAACGTCCTGGGAGGCGTTCGAGCGCGCCGGGATCGCGCCGCATTCGGTGAAGGGCAGCGCGACCGGCGTTTTCGCGGGCACCATGTATCACAATTATCAGGGCAGCTACGGCTCGTCCGGCGTCATTTCCGGCCGCCTCGCCTACACTTTCGGGCTCGAAGGACCCGCGGTGACCATTGACACCGCGTGCTCGTCCTCGCTCGTCGCGCTGCACTTGGCGGTACAGGCCTTGCGCAACGGCGAATGCACGCTCGCGCTCGCCGGCGGTGTCTCGGTGATGTCGACGCCGCGTACGTTCGTCGAGTTCTCCCTCGACGGCACGCTCGCCCGCAGCGCCCGTTGCCGCACCTTCGCCGACTCAGCGGACGGTACCGGCTGGTCCGAGGGCTGCGGCATGCTGCTGGTGGAGAGACTCTCCGACGCGCGACGCAACGGGCACCCGGTGCTGGCGCTCGTCCGCGGCACCGCGATCAACCAGGACGGCGCGTCTAACGGCATGACCGCGCCGAACGGGCCCGCGCAGCAGCGTGTGATCCGGCAGGCGCTCGCGAACGCGCGGCTGCGGCCGGACGAGATCGACGTCGTCGAGGCGCACGGCACGGCGACCAAACTGGGCGACCCGATCGAGGCGCAGGCACTGCTCGCGACCTACGGCCAGGAGCGCGAAGAGCCGCTGTGGCTCGGGTCGATCAAATCGAACGTGGGACACACGCAGGCCGCGTCCGGCGTCGCTGGCGTGCTGAAGATCGTGCTGGCGCTGAACAACGGCCTGCTGCCGAAGACGCTGCATGTCGACAAACCGACCCGGCATGTGGACTGGAGCGCGGGCAAGGTCGAGCTGCTGACCGAGGCCCGGCCCTGGGCGCGCGGGGAACAGCCGCGCCGCGGTGCGGTTTCGTGCTTCGGCCTGAGCGGGACCAACGCGCACATCATTCTCGAGGAAGCCCCGGCGCCGGAGACCGCCGAAACTCCGCGTGATGGCGCAGCGGTTCCGGTTGTGGTGTCCGGCCGGACGCCGCAGGCATTGCGGGCCCAAGCGAAGCGGCTGGCCGAACACCTTGCGGCACAGCCGGAACTGGACCTGCTCGACGTCGCCGCCACCTTGGGCGCGTCGCGGACGCATCTGGACCACCGGGCCGCGGTGATCGGGAAGTCCATTGAGGACGTTCTGCCCGCGTTGAACGCGCTCGCGAACGGCGAATTGGGTGCGGTGAGCGGCCTGGCTCGCGGCGAGGCGTCGTTGGCGTTCCTGTTCTCCGGTCAGGGATCGCAGCGGGTCGGGATGGGCCGTCAGCTGGAGGTCTTCCCGGTTTTCGCCGAGGCTTACGCGGCGGCGTGCGCGGAGTTGGACCGGCATCTCGACCGGCCGATCCGCGCGGTGATCGACGGTGACGCGGACGCGTTGGGGCAGACCGCGAACACTCAGGCCGCGTTGTTCGCGTTCGAGGTCGCGTTGTTCCGGCTGGTCGAGTCGTGGGGGCTCACGCCTGCCGCGTTGTGCGGGCATTCCATCGGCGAGCTCGCCGCTGCGCACTGCGCGGGCGTGTTTTCGTTGGCAGACGCGGCGAAGCTGGTCGCCGCTCGCGGCCGGTTGATGCAGGCGTTGCCGAAGGGCGGTGCGATGGTGGCCGTCGAAGGAACTCCGGACGAGGTCGCCGCGCACGATCCACAAGGGACGGTCGACGTCGCCGCGGTGAACGGGCCGCGCTCGGTCGTGCTGTCCGGTGCCGAAGACGCCGTGCTCGCGGTCGCCGCGAAGTTCAGCGACGCCGGGCGACGGACGACGCAGCTCAAGGTCTCGCACGCGTTCCACTCGCGACTGATGGAGCCGATGCTCGCCGAGTTCCGCACGGTCGCGCAGAGCATCGCCTACGCGCAGCCGACCGTTTCGGTGATGTCCAGCGTGACCGGCGAGGAGGTCTACGCCGAGCTGACCGACCCCGAGTACTGGGTGCGCAACGTCCGGCAGCCGGTCCGGTTCGCCGACGCGGTCCGCGCGCTCGCTGCCGACGGGGTCAACCGGTTCCTCGAACTGGGCCCGGACGCACCGCTGACCGCGGTGGTTCCGCAGTCCGCTGATGACGCGGTTGCCGTGCCCGGCCAGCGGCGGGACGTTCCCGAGGACGTGGCGCTGCTGACCGCGTTGGCCACGCTGCACGTCCGCGGCGTGGTGCCGGACTGGGCCGCGCACTTCACCTCGCGCGGCGCGAGCCGGGCCGACCTGCCGACCTACGGGTTCCAGCACCAGCGGTACTGGCTGGAGGTTTCGTCCGAATCCGGGGATGTCTCGGCGATGGGGCTCGACCCGGTCGACCACCCGCTGCTCGGCGCGGCGACTCTGCTGGCCGACGCGGACGGCGTCGTGTTGTCCGGCCGCGTGTCCACGGCGACCCACCCGTGGCTCGCGGACCACGCCGTCGGCGGCTCGATCCTGTTGCCTGGCACCGCGTTTGTGGAACTCGCCGTGCGCGCCGGGGACGAGGTCGGCTGCGGACGCGTCCAAGAGCTGACCCTGCACGCGCCGCTCGTGCTGCCCGCGAGGGGCGCCGCGCGGATCCAGGTGCGCATCGGCACTCCGGCGGCGGACGGGACCCGGCCGATCAGTGTCCACTCGCGACCCGACGATCTCGCCACCGCCGTCGCCTGGACCCGGCACGCGGACGGCACGCTCGCGCCGGCCGCCTCCGGAACGAACTTCGACCTCAGCGAATGGCCGCCAGCCGGGGCCGAGACGGTCGATGTCGAGGGCATGTACGACCTGCTGGCCGAGCACGGAATGGTTTACGGGCCGGTGTTCCAGGGCCTGCAAGCGGCGTGGCAGCGTGGGGACGACGTGTTCGCCGAGGTCGCGCTGCCTGAGCAGGAGCGGATCGGCGCCGAGGCGTTCGGACTGCACCCGGCGGCCTTCGACGCGACCCTGCACGCGGTCGGGCTCAGCGCGGCGGCCGGTGAGGGGACGACGCTGCCGTACGCCTGGTCCGAAGTGGAGCTGTTCGCGACGGGAGCGTCCTCGCTGCGAGTCCACGTGCGACCGACCGGTGAGCAGGCGGTCGAACTGCGGCTCGCCGACAGCGCCGGGGCACCGGTCGCGCGCGTCGGCACACTGAAGTTGCGGCAGATCAGCGAGGAACAGCTCGCGGCTGCGGCACCGACTGGCTCGGACGAACTGTACGAAGTGGACTGGGTTCCGACGACTCTGCCGGACGCCCAGGCGGCCTACGAGGTCTACCTCGCGAAGGCGGGGAACAACGCTGCTTCGGCGAAGAAAGCCGTCCACAGTGCACTGTCCAAACTGCAGGCGGAGGGCGGCAAGGAGAAGCTGCTCGTAGTGACCGGCAACGACCTCGCCGGGGCTGCAGTGGCGGGTCTCGTCCGGTCCGCGCAGGTGGAGAATCCCGGCCGGATCGTGCTCGTGGAGGGCGACGCGACCGACGAACAGCTCGCGGCCATCGCGGCGGCGGACGAATCGGCGGTGCGGGTTTCCGGGACCGAGGTGCGCGTGCCGCGGCTCGTCCGGGCGACGCCGGAGCCGGGGGCGCCGGTCGACTGGTCGGCCGGGACCGTGCTGCTCACCGGCGGCACCGGGGCGCTCGGCCGGATCGTCGCTGCCCACCTCGCGAAGCAGGGCGCACGGCAGTTGCTGCTGGTCAGCCGCCGTGGCGACCAGGCACCCGGCACTGCGGAACTCGTTGCGGAACTGGCCGAACTGGGGGCGGAGACCACCGTCGCCGCGTGTGATCTCACTGATCGCAAGGCGGTGGCGCGACTGCTGAAGAAGCACCCGGTCGCCGCGGTCGTGCACGCCGCCGGTGTGCTGGACGACGGGGTACTGCCGTCGATGACTCCGGAGCGGATCGACGGCGTCTTCAACCCGAAGGCGCTCGCCGCCTGGCACCTGCACGAACTGGCTGGCGACGTCGAAGCGTTCGTCACCTTCTCGTCGGCCGCCGGGGTGCTCGGCGCTCCCGGCCAGGCGAACTACGCCGCCGCAAACGCGTTCCTCGACGCACTCGCCGCGCACCGTCGCGCCGAGGGGAAGCCCGCACACTCGCTGGCGTGGGGCATGTGGGAGTCAGCGGCCGGGATGGCTGGCGAGACCAACGGCAAACGCGGGCTCGGCGCGTTCACCGCGGCGGAGGGGTTGGCGCTGTTCGACACCGCGGTCAGCTCGGCCGGCGCGGTCTTCGTGCCGGTGAAGCTGGACCTGCCCGCGTGGCGCGAGGCCGGCGCGGTGCCGGACCTGCTGCGCGGCCTGGTCCCGACGGCTCGGCGGACCGTCTCCGATCGCGAGGCCGGGACCGATTCGTTGCTGGGCAAGCTCGTCCGGCTTCCCGCCGACAAGCGCCTCGACCACCTGCGCGACCTCGTCATCGAGCACGCGGCCGCGGTGCTGGGCCACGCGTCGACCGACGTGATCGACGCGGACCGCGCGTTCAAGGACCTCGGCTTCGACTCGCTGACCGCGGTCGAACTGCGCAATACGCTCAACGAGGTCACCGGCCTGAGCCTCACCGCGACACTCGTCTTCGACCACCCCACGGCCGGCGACCTGGCCGCGCACCTGCACGACGAGCTGCTCGGTGACCTGGAGCCGGACGCGGCCGGACCGGAGACCACCGTCGCCGGCAGCGACGAGCCGATCGCGATCGTGGGCATGGCCTGCCGGTTCCCCGGCGGCGTCAGCACGCCCGAGGAGCTTTGGGAGCTGGTCGCCGCGGGACAGGACGGGACCAGCGACTTCCCGACCGACCGAGCCTGGGACATGGACCACTGGCTGGAGCAGGTCGCGCCGGACGGCGGCACCCCGCGGGGCGGGTTCGTCCCGGACGCGACCGACTTCGACGCCGCGTTCTTCGGCATCAGCCCCAACGAAGCCGTGATGATGGACCCGCAGCAGCGGATGCTTCTGGAATCGTCGTGGGTCGCGTTGGAGAACGCGGGCGTGGACCCGTTGGCGCTCAAGGGAAGCACTACTGGGGTGTTCGTCGGCGTGATGCAGTCCGACTACGACCCGGGCGACGCGCTCGAACAGGGCGGCGGGGCTTATCGCGGCTCCGGTGCGCTGAGCAGCGTGGTTTCCGGACGGGTCGCGTACGCCTTCGGTCTCGAAGGGCCAGCTGTCTCGGTGGATACCGCGTGCTCGTCGTCGTTGGTGGCGTTGCACCAGGCGACCCAGGCGTTGCGTGGCGGTGACTGCTCGCTCGCGTTGGTCGCGGGTGTCTCCGCGCTTGTCTCGCCGGCACCGTTCGCGCAATTCGTGGACGGCGCTGTTGCCCGCGACGGTCGGTGCAAGCCGTACTCGGCTGCGGCTGACGGGTTTGGCTGGGGCGAGGGTGTCGGGGTGCTCGTGATCGAGCGGCTGTCCGACGCGCAGCGCAACGGGCACGACGTCCTTGCGGTCGTGAAGTCCAGTGCGGTCAACGCGGATGGTGCTTCCAACGGTCTTAACGCGCCCAGTGCTCCGGCGCAGGAAAAACTGATCCGTCGCGCGTTGTCGGCGGCTGGTCTGGCTGCGTCCGATGTGGACGCTGTCGAGGGACATGGCGCGAGTACGCCGCTGGGCGACCGGATTGAAACTTCCGCGCTGCTGGCTACTTACGGCCGGGATCGCTCGACGGACCGTCCACTGTGGCTTGGTTCGGTGAAGTCGAACATCGGGCACACTCAGGCGGCCGCGGGTGTTGCCGGGGTGATCAAGATGGTGCAAGCGATGCGGCACGGAGTGTTGCCCGCGACCTTGCACGCTGCCGAGCCGACGCACGACGTCGACTGGGCGGCCGGAACTGTTCGCCTGCTGGACGAGGCTCGGGATTGGCCGGAAGTGGACCGTCCGCGTCGTGCCGCGGTGTCTGCGTTCGGCTACAGCGGGACCAACGCGCACGTGATTCTGGAGCAGGCTCCGGACGTCGTGGCGGAAGCGGTCGAATCGGTTGACTCCGGTGGGGTGTTACCGCCGCTCGTGTTCTCCGCTCGGACCGCGGCGGCGCTTCCAGATCAGGCGCGGGCGTTGCTGGCGCACCTCGACGCGTATCCGGCGTTGGATGTCGTGTACTCGCAGGCCAACCGGCAGCCGTTGTTCTCGCATCGGGCGGCGGTGGTCGGTTCGGACGCGGCGGAACTTCGTGCCGCGCTGGAAGCTTTGTCTGCTTCGGACTCGGTGGTGACCGGACGGGCTCGCTCTGGCGGGCGGACCGCGTACCTTCTGCCGGGGCAGGGCAGCCAACGCGCCGGGATGGGTGCGGAGCTGGCGGCTGCGTTCCCGGTGTTCGCGCATGAACTGGAGCGGGTCGCGGCGAAGTTCGATCAGCATCTCGGCCGTTCGTTGCGCACGGTGATGTTCGCCGAGGCCGGTTCGGTGGACGCGCAGTTGCTGGACCGGACTCAGTTCAGTCAGGCCGCGGTGTTCTCCTTCTCCGTGGCGCTGTACCGGCTGCTGGAATCGTGGGGACAGCGGCCGGACGTCCTGGTGGGACACTCGGTCGGCGAGATCGCGGCCGCGCATCTGGCCGGAGTGTTCTCTTTGGACGACGCGGTGAAGCTCGTTGCCAACCGCGGTCTGTTGATGGTCGAGACTCGGGCCGGTGCAGTGGTCGCCGTCGAGGCTAGCGCGGACGAGGTCCGGCCGATGCTGAGCGACGACGTTGCCCTGGCGGCAGTGAATGGGCCGCGCTCGGTCGTGGTGTCCGGGGTGGACGATGCGGTGTGCGCGATTGCCGAGCACTTCGAAAGGCTCGGCCGTCGGACGAACCGGCTCGCGATCGACTGCGCGGTGCACTCGCCGTTGCTGGACGAGATTCTCGAAGAGCTGGAAGAGATCGCGCAGGAGTTGACGTTCGAGAAGCCGACGGTTCCGGTGATCTCGACGGTCACCGGTGCCGAAGCGACCGACGAGCTGTCCGACCCGGCACATTGGGTGGCGAACTGCCGCGACACGGTTCGTTTTGCTGACGCGGTGCGGGCTTCGGCGGCGACGCGGTTTGTCGAGTTGAGCACGAATGGTGTGCTCACCGCGGCTGCCGAGGCGGTGGTCGAGGACGCGGCGTTCGTTCCGGTGCTTCGGCGCAATCGTGGTGAGGTCGCTTCGACGCTTCTTGCTGCTGGGCAGTTGCACGTCCTTGGGGCGGGGCTGGATGTTAGGCGGATGTTCGCTGGACGGTCCGCGAGTACGGTTCCGTTGCCGCCGTATGCGTTCCATCGGACGCGGTACTGGCCGTCGGTCGACATGGAGGCTCGGCGGGCTACGGGGACTGGGCTGGGGACGTGGTTTGGTCCCGCGTTGACTGTCGCTGGATCGTCCACTGTGGTCCTGAGCGGAACGTTGCCTGCCGACGCGTTCCCTGCGGCGGGCTTTGTGGAGCTGGCTACTCGGGCTGGGGACGAGGTCGGGTGCGGACGCGTTGTGCGGTTGACCGTCGAATCGCCGTTGGCTTCCGAGCAGCTGCAGATCGTGGTGGGCGAGCCGGATGACGCTGGACAGCGTCCGGTGACTGTCCACTCACGACACGACGGTGTGTGGATTCGGCATGCCGAGGGTGTGCTTGCGGTGGATTCCGGGGCTGAGCCGGAGGGCCTGGGGGAGTGGCCGCCTGCTGGTGCGGAACCGGTGGCTGCTGGGTGGCTTGACGCGGCTTGGACCCTCGACGGGGTGGTGTTCGGGGAAATCGAGGTCGCTCCTGATGAGAAGTTCGGTCTGCATCCGGCGGTGCTCGATGCGGGACTGTCCACTGTGGGCGGAGACCCGGTGGAATGGCGGGACTTCCGGTTGTTCGCTACGGGGGCCGCGAAGCTGCGGGTTCGGTTGACTCCGCTCGGGGACGACCGGGTGGCGGTGTTGTTCGCGGATCGTTCGGGGCGGCCGGTGGCTGCGGCGGAGTCGGTGACGGTGCGGCAGCTAGTGGCTCCGTCGGCGGTGACATCTGCGCAGGCGGGGGTGAAGAAGCGGCGCGCGGTGGCTGATGATGTCTCGGAGTTGGAGTTGACCGAGAAGGGGCTTCAGGCGTTTGTGCTGGAGCAGGTCGCCGGGCTGCTGGGGTATGCCGATACCGCTGAGTTGGACGAGGACGCGCACTTCCTGGAGATCGGGTTCGATTCGCTGACCGCGGTGGAGTTGCGGAATCGGATCGCCGGTGCGGCGGGGGTTTCGTTGCCCGCGACGATCGCGTTCGATCATCGGACGCCGGCTGGGTTGGCGAAGCATTTGCTTTCCGTGCTGACCGGGCCCGCGGTCGAGGTGGGCGGGGATCCGGTGACGGAGATGTTCTTCGAGGCTGTCCGTGGTGGGCAGGTGGAGAACGGGCTCGCGTTGCTGGGGGCGGCGGCTCAGTTGCGGCCCCGGTTCCGGACGGTGGCTGAGCTGCGCGAGGAGCCGCGGCCGGTCGAGTTGGCTGCTGGGCCCGCGGAGGTCGGGTTGCTGGCGGTGCCTACTCCGGCTGGGATGGGGGGCGCGTATCAGTATGCGAAGCTCGCCGCTCGGTTCCGCGGGGTGCGGCGGGTGGCTGCGTTGCCTACGCCGGGGTTTGTGGCCGGGGAGTATTTGCCCGCTGATCTTGATGCGTTGTTGGATGTGTTGGCGGAGGGTGTTCGGCTGGCTGGGGACGGGCCGGTTGTGCTGGTGGGGCATTCCTCTGGTGGGGTACTGGCTTATGCGCTTGCTTCTCGGGTGAATGTGGCCGGGGTTGTGTTGCTTGACAGTTATGCCATGGATGACGGTGGGGATGCTGGGGACACCGTTCGGGATATGGCTGCGGGGATGGTCGAGCGGGAAGAGCAGTTCGGGCCGTTTGATCGGGACAAGTTGACTGCGATGGCTTATTACCTTGGGTTGCTGGATGGGGTTTCCTTGCCTGAGGTTGCTGCTCCTTCGCTTTTGGTGCGGCCGGATCGGCGGTTTGTCACTGCTGGGGGTTCGGTGGATCGGGGCGGGGAGGATGCCGGGTCGTGGCGGACTAATTGGGATCGGGCTGGGGTGGTGGTTACTGTTCCCGGGGATCATTTCAGTATTGTGGACGGGGATGTGGAGACTACGGCCAAGGCTGTGGAGGAGTGGGTGGGCGGTCTTCGGTGACTGCTCGTCGCCCTGGGGGGCGACATTGCTGCGCCTTGGTTGCGTGGGGCACCCCGAGAGCCGATTGTGCTGACGGTTCGGGGGTGCTTGTCAAGGCGGGAAAGATGCCTTGACAAGCACCCCCGAACCGCAGGGCGGCTTTGTATCGGGGTTGGGGGAGGGGTGGGTGCCCCCGGGGGTTGGGTGTGGCGGCGGCGGTTTTTCGCGGGTTGGGTGGTGCGTTGTTTGGGTGCGGCGGTGGCGGTTGTTGCGCGGTTTTGGTGCCTCGCTGTTTGGGTGCGGCGGGTGGCGGTTGTTGCGCGGCTTGGGTGCGTGGGGCTTGGGGAGCGCGGTGAGCGGGTAGCGCCCCAATGTGGCATTGGGTGCATGTGACGCACCGAAAGCCACATTGGGTGCATGGGACGCAACCAATGTGGCATTGGGGCGGTGCCGGGTGTGGGTCGTGAGGGGAACCCTGAGGGACTCAGAGTCCCTCAGGGTTCCCCTCACGGACGGCTGGTCAGGGGAGCAGCGCGGCGATTCCGTCCAGAACCCGTTCCAGGGCGAAATCCTCGGGGGCGGCGGCTGGGTATTCGCGGGCTTCCGTCAAGGCCGCCAGGTGCGGGTAACCGCCCTCGGCTAGGCGGGGTTGCAGGAAGGCCCGGACGTCAGCGGCGTGCTCGGTCGACTCCGGCGAGTCTGGATCGGCGATCGTGCGGCGGCGATCTGCGGTGGCGCGGACTACTGCGGAGACCAGTTCGGCGCACGACAGTGCGTCTACTGTGGACAGTCCGGCTTCCGTAAAGACCGCCAGGAGTTGTTCGGTCCACCGGAGGCGGTGTGGGGTGAGGCCTTCGCGGACGTCGAGCAGCCATGGGCGAGCGGCGTAGCGTTTTGTCGCTGCGTCGGCCCAGGTGCGGACTGCGGCGCGCCAGTCCAGGCCGACTGGGGGTGGCGGGGGTGGGCCGAAGCCGGCTTCGGCCAGGAGGATCAGCAGTTCGTCTTTCGAGGTTACGTAGCGGTACAGCGCGTTGGTCGTGAGCCCGAGTGCGGACGCGATGTTCGGCAGCGACGCGGCTGCCAGGCCTTCGGTGTCGGCCAACTCGACCGCTGCCGCTACCACTGCTTCGACGGTGTGCGACGGCTTCGGTCCTCGGCGGGGGCGCGGCGTGCCCAGCCAGGCTGGGGCCAGGCCCGGCGGCAGGGCTCGGGGATCGGGCTCGATCGGCATCTTTCGCTCCGGTACGTCTTTCAGTAAACTGTGCAAGTCTTACACTGATCTGGTCTGGGGGCGAGCCAACGTGAGCGAGACCAACCGGTTCGGATTCGGGAAGGTCACCGAGCTGGACCGGAAGCTGGCGGCGACCGAGGTCGAGCACGCGCGCTCCGAGGGGGCCTGCGACGGGCAGGAAGCTGCCCGCAGGCTGGCTCGGATCCGGCTCGCCGGGTCGCACGCCGCGCTGCGGGCCGCGGTCGAGGGGCGTGCCTCCGGGTCGCCGCCTCCGCTGCTGGAGGCCGCGCCGGGGCTCGCGTTCCGGCTTTGGGTGCTGGTCGCGGCGGTGAACGCGCTGATCTGGTTCGGCATCGGCGTCATCGGCGGGCAGTGGGATCCGCTGTGGCTGCTGTGGGTGCTGCTCGGCGGCGGAGTGCTGGTCGCGGGCGTGTGGAGCGTCCGGGACTTCGACCGGCGGGCTCGCGCTTCGGCGGGCGGGGCTTCCTGACCAACCCCTGTGCACGGGCCCGGGGTTCCCCGATCGGCGGACGTCCGCTAAACTGTTCAAGCCTTACACAATTAATTCCGACTCCGTCGAAGCCGTATTGGGGGGCCTCATGTCGGAGAGCACCGAGAAGACCCGCTCCGGGAGCGGACTCGCTCGCCGCGTCGTCACGATCGCCTGGGCCGCCATCACCGGCGTCCAGTTCGTGATCTGGCTGCTGATGAGTCTCATCAGCATGTCGTTCAAATCGCCGTTTTGGCTGTGGACGCTGGGCGGAGGCGCCATCGTGCTCGCGGTGTGGTGGTCGCTCGACCGCCGCGGTTCCGGGAACGGATCGGAGTGAACGACGTGTCCACCACCACTTCCGTGGCAACGCCCGTCCAGCTGGACGCGGTGCACAAAACCTACGGCCGCGGCGAGAGCGCGGTCGAAGCGCTCGCCGGCGTGTCCGTTGCCTTCCCGGCGGGCACCTTCACCGCGGTGATGGGCCCGTCCGGTTCCGGCAAGAGCACGCTGCTGCACTGCGCGGCCGGGCTGGACACGCCGACCTCGGGCAAGGTCACCCTCGTCGGGACCGACCTCAAGGGCAAGAACGAAACGCAGCTCACCGAGCTGCGCCGCGAGCACGTCGCGTTCATTTTCCAGTCGTTCAACCTGATGCCCGCGCTGAACGTGGAGCAGAACGTCACGCTGCCCACGCTGCTGGCCGGCCGCGCGCCGGACAAGGCGTGGGTGGACCAGGTGATCGCGCGCGTCGGGCTGTCCCAGCGAGTGAAGCACCGGCCCGGCGAGCTGTCCGGCGGGCAGCAGCAGCGCGTCGCGATCGCCCGCGCGCTCGCCGCCCGCCCGGCCGTGGTGTTCGCCGACGAGCCCACCGGCGCGCTCGACACCACCACCGCGCTCGAGGTGCTCGGCCTGATGCGCGAGCTGGTCAGCGCGGGCCAGACCATCGTGATGGTCACCCACGACCCGGTCGCGGCGTCCCACGCGGACAACGTGCTCTTCCTGGTCGACGGCCGGATCGTCACGCAGATGGCCAACCCGAGCGTCGACGCGGTGGCGAGCACCCTGGCACACCTCGGCGAGCAAGCGAGGAGGCAGCGGTGAACTCGCGGCGAGTGGTGCTCGCGCTCGCGCTGTCGAGTCTCCGGTACCGCGCGGCGGCTTCGCTCGCGTCGTTCGTCGCCATCCTCATCGGCTGCGGTCTGCTGATCGCGTGCGCCGGACTGTTCGAGACGGCGATCGTGCTGAAGGCCGCGCCGCAGCGGCTGGCCGCGGCTCCGCTCGTCGTCGGCGGTTCCGCCGGGTTCAAGCTGCCGGACGAGGAATCCCAGGTCGTCCCGTACGCCGAGCGGGCGGTACTGCCGGAGGACCAGGTCGCGAAGATCTCGGGAGTGCAGGGCGTCGGGCAGGCGGTGCCGGACGTGTCGTTCGCGACGGTCCTGCTGCACGACGGCGCGCCCGCCGAGTCGGGTGCGGCTGTCCTTTCCGGACACGGCTGGGATTCGGCTTCGCTGGGCGGATACAAGCTGACCGAGGGCGCGGCTCCGAACGCGTCGGGCCAGGTCGTGCTCGACGCGGCCACCGCGTCCGCGGCCGGCCTGCACGCGGGTTCGGCCGTCGACCTGGCGGTGAACGGGCAGCGGCAGTCGTTCCAGGTTTCCGGTGTCGCGGAGCCTTCGCAGACCGTGAAGTCGCCCGCGTTCTTCTTCTCCGTTACGGACGCCCAGCGGTTCAACCCGCATCCCGGCACGGTCGGGCTGGTCGGCGTTTTCCCCGCCGACGGCGTCGACGCGACCGAGCTGGCGGGCAAGATCTCGGAGCAAGTCCCGTCGGCCACCGTGCTCACCGGCGACGACCGCGGGTCGGCCGAATTCCTCGGCGTGAGCGGGAGCCAGCTGCCGCTGATCCTGCTCGCCGCGGTGTTCGGCGGCATGGTGCTGGTCGTGATGGCGCTGGTGGTGTCCGCGACGATCAGCCTCACCGTCCGGCAGCGGCAGCAGGAACTCGCGCTGCTGCGGGCGACCGGGGCGACGCCGAAACAGGTGCACCGCATGGTCGTCATGGAGACGATGGCGGTCGGCGCGCTCGCCGCGGTGTGCGGGGCGTTCCTGGGCAGCCTGCTCGGCAACTGGATCTTCAGCACGAGCGGCTCGCTCGGCATCGTGCCGGACGAACTCGCCTTCACCCAGGACATCATCGCGTTCGCGGCCGGGATCATCGCGACGCTCGCGATCACCTTCGGGGCCGCGTGGTTCGCCGCGCTGGCCGCCGCTCGTGCCCGGCCCATCCAGGCGCTGGCCGAAGCGGCGATCCCGGGCGTCAAGGTGAACGCGTTGCGCCGCACGGGCGCGCTGATCTGCGGCGCGGCGACGGTGCTGCTCGCCGCGACCACGATCTTCATGCCCGCCGACACCGCGGCGGCGATCGGCGGCCCGGCGGTGCTCACCGGCGCGATCGGCGTCGCGCTGCTCGGTCCGGAGATCATCGCGTGGGTGGTGGACCGGTTCGGTCCGTTCGTGCGCCGGGTCGCCGGCCGCGACGCCACGCTCGCGGTCATCAACACGCGAGCGCGGGCCGTCGCGTTCGCCGCGGTGCTCACTCCGATCACGCTCGCCAGCGCGGTCGCGCTCGGCAACGTGTATTCCGAGACCACCGCGCAGAAAGCGCAGATCGCCGCGTACGCCGGGCAGCTGCAGGCGGACGCGGTGGTGACCTCGATCGCGGGCGGGTTCTCGCCGGACCAGCTCGCGCAGATCCGCAGCACGCCGGGAGTTTCGACGTCGTCGCCGCTCGTCACCAGCTCCGGCTGGGTCGAGGAGCCCTACGACGGCAACGGAAGCGACCCGTTGCGGCTGCTGGGCGTCGCCGCGCAGGACCAGGGCGGCACGGTGCTCGCCACCGAGGTCACCGAAGGTTCGCTGACGGCGTTGCGCGGGAACTCCGTGGCGCTGCCCGCGTCGGTGGCCGACAAGCTCGAGGTCAAGGTCGGGTCGAAGATCAAGATGCGGCTCGGCGACGGGGCGCAGGTCCCGGTGACCGTGGTCGCGTTGCTGGACAGCCCGTCCAGTTACGCGAGCATGATCCTGCCCGCCGAGCTGCTGGCCGCGCACACCACGAGCGGCCTGGCATCGCAGGTGCTCGTACGCAGTGGGGACGCCAGCGGGGTCGTGTCGGCGCTGTCCGACCGGACGAAGGACTGGCCCGGGGTCACGGTCGGCGACGACAGTGCACTCGCCGCGAGTTTCCAGGCGAGTGCCGACGTCGAGGCGCTGATCAACTACCTGCTGGCCGTGCTCGCCATCGCGTACGCCGCGATCGCCGCGGTGAACACGCTTTCGGTGGCCGTGCTGGCCCGCCGGCGGGAGTTCGGCGCGCAGCGGCTCGCCGGTGCGGATCGCGGCCAGGTGCGGCGGATGCTGTTCGTGGAAGGCGGGATCGTGGCGGTGACCGGGCTGGTGCTCGGCATCGTGATCTCGCTCTTCACCGTGGTGCCGATGGCGCTGACCACCGGCGAGATCATCCCGTCCGGGCCGATCTGGGTGTTCCTCGCCGTGGTGCTCGCGATTTTCCTGATCGTGTGGCCGGCGACCGCGCTCTCGGCCCGGCTGGCGATGCGCCGCAGCGCCATCGAAGCGGTGAAAATGCCCGGCCAGTAACGGTTTCTAGGGGTACGCCGGGCCGGTCCGGGGTGGATAGTCTCGTCACGACTGTCCGCACCGGGCCGGCCCGGTTTTCGTCGTATCTGGAGTGATCCCCATGCGTGTACTCCTGGCCGCGCCGTCCTCCCCGGCCCGTCTGCACACCCTGGTGCCACTGGCCTGGGCGCTGCGGACCGCCGGGCACGACGTGAAAATCGCCGGACGGCCCGCGCTCGTCGAAGACATCCTCCGCACCGGCTGCGTCGCGGTCGAGCTGGAGGACGGCGACGCGGAGCTGACCGAATCCGCCGCGCTGGCCGAGTTCGCGCGGCTGTGGCGGCCCGCGGTGGTGGTGTCGAACGCGGACGCCGGAATCGCTGCGGCCCGCGAGGTGGACGCGAAAGCGGTGCGCGTGCTGGGACCGGCCGACGAGCCGGACGCCGCTGCGGACCACACGCTCGACGTTGTGCCGCCTTCCTTACGGGACACTCCCGGACAACCGCTTCGGCACGTGCCGTACTTCGGTCCCGTCGAGGTGCCGACTTGGTTGCGTCGCAAGGCACGTCGTCCGCGCGTTCTCTTGTCGCTGAATGATCCGTCCTGGTATGAGCCGGTCTTCACTGCACTGTCCGATGTGGACTATGAAATTATCTGTGCGGCGGAACTGCCTGCCGGGCTGGCCTTGCCGCCGAAGGTAAAACTCGTCGACGCCGCACCTCCGGCTGCCGTGTTGCCGACGTGCGCGGCGGTGGTGCACGACGGTGACGAGACTTTAGCGCTCGCCGCGGTGGCGTACGGACTGCCGCAGCTGTCGTTGACCGAGTCCGCCTTCGGCACTCGCGTCACCGCCGCGGGTGCCGGGATTTCCGGTGCGGCGGAAGGGATTTCCCGGCTGACGGACGAATCGCTGCGCGCCGGTGCGGACGCGTTGCGGGCAGAGGTGGCCGCATCGCCGGCCCCGCGCGAAGTCGCCGCCGCGCTGGCCAGCTGAATGTGGGGCCGCTAGGGGTGGGGGCACGCCAACGCCGTCGGTAGCGTTCCCGACGTGGCACCTTCCACCCTTTTTCGCGGTTAGGCGGGGCGATTGGCGTGAGTAGCGACTTCCAGTCCAGCGGCGAGAACGAGCGCAAACTGCTCGCCTACCTCAAACGCGCGACGACTGATCTTCGCGAAGCGAAGCGGGCACTGCAGGAAACGCGCGAGCGCGACGGCGAGCCGATCGCGATCGTCGGCATGGCCTGCCGGTACCCGGGCGGCGTCACGTCGCCCGAGGACCTGTGGAACCTCGTCGCCACCGGAACCGACGCGATCGGCGGCTTCCCCGAGGACCGCGGCTGGCCGCTGGACACGCTGTACGACCCCACCGGCGAACGGCCCGGCACCACGAACACGCGTGAGGCCGGTTTCCTGTACGACGCGGCGGAATTCGACCCGGAGTTCTTCGGCATCTCGCCGCGCGAGGCGCTTGCCATGGACGCGCAGCAGCGGATCCTGCTGGAAACCTCGTGGACCGCGCTGGAACGAGCCGGGATCGCGCCGGAGACGTTGCGCGGCAGCGAAACCGGCGTGTTCACCGGTGTCATGTACCACGACTACGCCGGACACGCGGCCGCCGGCAGCGTCGTCTCGGGCCGGGTCGCTTACGCGCTCGGCCTCGAAGGACCGGCGGTGAGCGTGGACACCGCTTGCTCGTCGTCGCTCGTCGCGCTCCACTGGGCAGCGCAGGCGCTCCGCCGCGGCGACTGTTCGCTCGCGCTGGTCGGCGGCGTCACGGTGATGGCCACTCCCGAGACTTTTGTGTATTTCTCCGAGCAGCGCGGGCTTTCCGACGACGGCCGCTGCAAGGCGTTCGCCGCCGCGGCCGACGGCACCGGCTGGGGCGAGGGCGCGGGCGTCCTCGTGGTCGAGCGGCTTTCCGAAGCCCGTCGCAACGGGCATCCGGTGCTCGCCGTGATCCGCGGCTCCGCGGTGAACTCCGACGGCGCGTCGAGCGGGCTGACTGTCCCCAATGGACCCGCGCAGCAGCGAGTGATCCGCCAAGCGCTGGAATCGGCCGGGCTGACCACGGCGGACGTCGACCTCGTCGAGGGCCATGGCACCGGCACGAAGCTCGGCGACCCGATCGAGGCGCAGGCGCTGCTCGCGACCTATGGCCAGGACCGTGCCGAGCCGCTGTGGCTGGGCTCGCTCAAGTCGAATATCGGACACACCCAGGCCGCGGCCGGGGTCGGCGGCGTGATCAAGGTCGTGGAAGCGATCCGGCACGGCGTGCTGCCGAAGACCCTGCACGTCGACGCGCCGTCGCCGCACGTGGACTGGTCGGCTGGCGAGGTCGAGCTGCTTACCGAGGCGCGCCCATGGCCGGAGACCGGACGCGCGCGCCGGGCCGCGGTGTCGTCGTTCGGGATCAGCGGCACCAACGCGCACGTGATCGTGGAGCAGGCCGAGCCGGTCGAGGAGGCCCCTGCACCCGCTGAGGTGCCGGTGCTCGCGTGGCCGGTGTCCGCGGACACTGCGGAGACGCTCGATGCCCAGGTGCACCAGCTTTCGGCGGTCGAAGGCTCGCCCACCGATATCGGGTTCTCCTTGGCCACCACCAGGTCCATGCTTGACCACCGCGCCGTCCTCGTCGGTGCCACGCGTGAAGAGCTGCACGAAATACGGGACCGCCGCACCAACGGCCGTACGGCGTTCCTCTTCACCGGCCAGGGCGCACAGCGTGCCGGGATGGGCACGGAACTCGCCGCGAAGTACCCGGTGTTCGCCGAAGCTTTCGAGGCCGTGTGCGCCGAACTCGATCCGCAACTTGACCGTCCACTGAAGACGGTCCTCGACGATGCCGCCGAACTGGAGCGCACTGGTTTCACGCAGCCCGCGCTTTTCGCGGTCGAGGTCGCGCTGTTCCGGTTGCTCGCGTCGTGGGGGATCAAGCCGGACTTCCTGCTCGGTCATTCGATCGGCGAGCTGGCTGCCGCGCACGTCGCCGGGATTCTCTCGCTTCCGGACGCAGCGGTCTTGGTCGGTGCGCGGGCTCGGCTGATGCAGGCGCTGCCGTCCGGCGGGTCGATGGTGGCTATGCAGGCGACCGAGGACGAGGTCACGCCGCATCTGACTGGCGACGTCAGCATCGCCGCGATCAACGGTCCGGACTCGGTCGTGCTTTCCGGCACCGAAGCCGCCGTCGGCGCGGTGGTGGCGAAGTTCGACGGGCGGAAGTCCTCGAAGCTCAAGGTGT
The DNA here is from genome assembly GCF_002796545.1 of Amycolatopsis sp. AA4. Classification (GTDB taxonomy): domain Bacteria; phylum Actinomycetota; class Actinomycetes; order Mycobacteriales; family Pseudonocardiaceae; genus Amycolatopsis. The sequence goes on along the minus strand of NZ_CP024894.1, from coordinate 6,524,688 downwards.
CGCACGCGTTCCACTCACCGCTGATGGAGCCGATGCTCGCCGAATTCGCCGTCGTGGCGGAGAAACTCACCTACGCGAAGCCGCAAATTCCGATCGTCTCCACCGTCGGTGTCGGCGAGGATCTGTCCACTCCGGACTACTGGGTGCGCCAGGTGCGCGCTGCGGTGCGCTTCCACGCCGGGGTCCAGCAGCTGGTGGACGAAGGCGTCCGCACGTTTGTCGAAATTGGACCGTCCGCGGTGCTCACCGCCGCGGCCCAGAACGGATTCGACGACGACACCCTCGTGTTCGTCCCCGCGCTCCGCAAGGATCGGGGCGAAGCGAGCACGGCCGTCACTGCGTTCGCGACACTGCACGCCCGCGGCGTCCCGGTTGATTGGACCGCGTTCTACCCGGGCGCACGCCGTGTCGAGCTGCCGACATACGCGTTCCGTCGCACCCGCTACTGGCTTCCCGCCGACACAGCCAGCGGCGACGCGACCGAACACGGCCAGCGGCCCGCCGAACACCCGATGCTGAGTTCCGTCGTCCACTTGCCGGAAACCGACTCGGTGGTGCTCACCGGCCGCCTGTCCGCCAGCAGCGTCGGCTGGGTCGCGGACCACGTCGTCCTCGGCACGGTTCTGGTTCCGGGGACGGCGTTTGTCGAGCTGGTGCACCGTGCGGCCGACGAGGTCGGCTGCGCGCACCTCGAGGAACTCACCCTCGAAGCGCCGCTCACACTTACCGAAAGCGCGTCGCTCCAGGTCTCCGTCGAGGCTCCGGACGAGAACGGCCGCCGCACGGTGACCGTCCACTCGCGACAAGACAGCGCGGAAGCCTGGACCCGGCACGCGAGCGGTTTCGTTGCCCCGAATGCGGAACCGCCGTCGTTCGATCTCGCCGAATGGCCGCCCGCCGGCGCGGCAAAGGTCGAGCTGGACGACCCGTACACGACCCTCACTGCCTTGGGCTACGACTACGGCCCGGCTTTCCGAGGCCTGCAAGCAATGTGGCAGGACGGCGACGTCATCTACGCGGAGGTCACGCTTCCCGACGGTGCCGAGGCCCGCGACTACGGCGTCCACCCCGCCCTGCTCGACGCTGCCATGCACGCGCAACTCCTCGGCCCAGCCCCCGAAGGTGACGCGGAGCCGATGCTGCCGTTCTCGTTCAGCGGCACCACGGTGCACTCGCCGGGCGCGTCGTCGCTGCGCGTTCGAGTCGCCCCAGCAGGCACCGACGCGATCACCCTGCACATCGCCGACGCCACCGGCGGCCCGGTGCTCACCGTCGAGGCACTCGCCGCGCGGGCACTGAAGCTGGCCCCGGCGAAGGACGCGCTGTACCAGGTCAAGTGGGAGTCCGTCGCGAACACTGGGGAGCAGCACGACTTCCGGATTCTCGAAGTGTCCACTCCGGAGAGTCGAGTGCCGGAAGCCGCGCGCGCGGTCGCTGCGAAGGTGCTCGCTGCCATCAAGGAAACCCTCGACGGAGACGGTCGGCTCGCGGTCGTTACGCGTGGCGCGGTTTCCGTGTACGGCGAGGACGTCGATCCGGCGCTGGCCCCGGCCTGGGGTCTCGTCCGCGCCGCCGCAGCCGAGAACCCGGGCCGCTTCGCGCTGGTCGACGGCGACCCGGACGCAGCGCTGGCCACCGGCGAGCCCGAGAGCGCGGTCCGCGACGGCCAGGTGTTCGCGCCACGCTTCACCACCGTCGCTGCCGAACCAACCGAGCTGAACTGGGACAAGGTGCTGGTCACCGGCGGCACGGGCGGACTCGGTGCGGTCGTTGCCCGACACCTCGTGACGAAGCACGGGGTGCGAAACCTCCTCCTGACCAGCCGTCGGGGAGCGGACGCACCCGGTGCGGCCGTGTTGCGCGACGAGCTGATCGCCCTCGGTGCGACGGTCGCGGTCGAGAGCTGCGACGTCACCGACGCGGACTCGGTGCGGAACCTCCTTGCCACGGTCGGTCCGCTCTCCGCGGTCATCCACGCGGCGGGCGTGCCCTCAGCTGGCCGCGTCGAGACGCTGACTGAAGAAGAAACCGCCCGGGTCTTCGCGCCGAAGGTCGACGGTGCCTGGAACCTGCACGAGCTGACGAGCGATCTCGACGCGTTCGTCCTGTTCTCGTCCGCCGCCAGCACGGTCCTCGCCGCCGGACAGGCTGGCTACGCCGCGGCCAACGCGTTCCTCGACGAACTGGCCGAACACCGCCGCGCCCAAGGACTTCCGGCTACCTCGCTGTGCTGGGGTGCCTGGTCCGAAGACGGCGGCATGGCGGGCGAACTGTCCGAAGCGGACTTGCGCCGCCTTCGCCGCCTGGGTACCCCGCCGATGGCGACCGCCGAAGCTCTCGCCCTGCTGGACGCCTGCCTCGCCTCGCCCGAGCCCGTGCTCGCCCCGGTCCGCCTGGACCAGGCCGCGCTGCGGGCCCGGACCGACGATCTGCCCCCGGTCCTGCGCGGCATGGTGCGCCGCCCGGTCAAGAAGGCGCCGGCGCCCGCGACCCGGCTGGCGACCGTGCCGGAGGCCGAGCGCGAGGAGTACCTGCTCGGTGTGGTGTCGGAGCAGGTCGCGGCGATCCTCGGCTTCGCGAACGCCGCCGCGGTCGAGCCGGAACGCGCGTTCCAGGAGATGGGCTTCGATTCCCTTACCTCCGTCGAACTGCGCAACCAGCTCGGCGCGCGCACCGGGCTCAAGCTGACCGCGACCATCGTGTTCGACCACCCGACCCCGGCCGCGCTGGCCCGCCGCTTGCACGAACTGTTGGGCGTCGGCCGCGGTCCGGCCGACCCGCTGCTCAGCGAGATCGACCGGCTGGAAACCCTCCTCGGCGGCGCGGCCGCAACGCTGAACGGGTCGACTGCGAAGGTCACCGCGCGGCTCGACGCCCTGGTGCGCAAGTGGACCGACGCGCACGCCGGAGCCGAAACCGAAGCCGATCTGGACGAGGCCACCGACGACGAGCTGTTTGCCGTCCTGGACGACGAATTGGGCATCTCATGAACGGGCAGACCATGAGCAACGAGGACAAGCTCCGCGACTACCTGAAGCGGGCGACGGCCGACCTCAAACAGGCCCGCCGCCGGCTGCACGAACTGGAGGCGCGCGACACCGAGCCGATCGCCATCATCGGCATGAGCTGCCGTTACCCCGGGGGCGTGCGGACGCCGGACGACCTGTGGGACCTCGTCGAGGAGGGCCGCGACGCGATCGGGGAGTTCCCGGCCGACCGCGGCTGGGACATCGAGGGCGTCTACGACCCGGTGCCCGAGCGGCCCGGCAAGACCTACACCCGGCACGGCGGTTTCCTTTACGGCGCAGCGGATTTCGACGCCGAGTTCTTCGGCATCAGTCCGCGCGACGCCCGTCGCGCCGACCCGCAGCAGCGGATCCTGCTCGAAGCTTCGTGGGAGGCGTTCGAGCGCGCCGGGCTCGACCCGCACGGCCTCAAGGGCAGTTCGACCGGGGTCTACGCCGGCGTGATGTACCACGACTACAGCGGCGGCAGCCCGGACGGCAGCCTCGTGTCCGGCCAGGTTTCCTACACGCTCGGCCTCGAAGGACCGTCGGTGTCGGTGGACACCGCGTGCTCGTCTTCGCTGGTCGCGCTGCACATGGCCGCGCAAGGGCTGCGGCGCGGCGACTGCACGCTCGCCCTGGCGAGCGGCGTCGCGGTGATGGGCACGCCGGAGATGTTCGTGGACTTCTGCAGCCGTCGCGGTCTCGCGGCGGACGGCCGGAGCAAGTCGTTCTCCGACGACGCGGACGGTACTTCGTGGGCGGAAGGCGTCGGCGTGCTCGTCCTGGAGCGGCTTTCCGACGCGCAGCGCAACGGGCACCGCGTGCTCGCGCTGCTGCGCGGTTCGGCGGTCAACCAGGACGGGGCCAGCAATGGTTTCTCGGCACCGAACGGTCCCTCGCAAGTCCGCGTGATCGAGGCCGCGCTCGCCGACGCTGGCCTGTCAGTGTCCGATGTGGACGCGGTCGAGGCGCACGGCACCGGAACCGCGTTGGGCGACCCGATCGAAGCCCAGTCGCTGCTGGAAACCTACGGCCAGCGCAGCAGCGGTGCGCCGTTGCTGCTCGGCTCGATCAAGTCGAACATGGGCCACCCGCAGGCCGCAGCCGGCGTCGCGGGCGTGATCAAGATGGTGCAGGCACTGCAGCACGCCCGGCTGCCGAAGACACTGCACGTCGGGACGCCGTCGAAGCACGTCGATTGGACGTCCGGCGCGGTCGAGCTGCTCACCGAACCGCAGGCGTGGCCCGAGGTGAACCGGCCGCGGCGAGCGGCGGTGTCGTCGTTCGGCGTGAGCGGGACGAACGCGCACGTGATCCTGGAACAAGCCCCTGCCGTCGAGGAGGCTACGGCCGCGTCAGCCCCGGTCTACCCGCTGGCCCTGTCGGCGAAGACTCCCGCTGCGCTCGCGGCGGCGGCCGGGCAGCTGGCCGAAGTGGACAGTGACCTCGCCGATGTCGTGCACACCCTCGCCACCGGCCGCGCGCCGCTGGACCATCGCGCGGTCGTTGTCGCGCAGGACCGCAAGCAGGCTTCGGAAGCCTTGCGCGCGTTGGCTTCTGGTGCTTCCCGCCCGGACGTGGTCACCGGCACCGCGGACGTGCGCGGACGGACCGTCTTCGTCTTCCCCGGCCAGGGTTCACAGTGGACTGGCATGGCGCTCGACCTCATCGAGCAGTCTCCGGCCTTCGCCGCCCGGATGTCCGAATGCGACACCGCGCTGCGGAAGTTCACCGCCTGGTCGGTCCTCGAAGTGCTGCGCGGAGAACCCGGCACCCCGCCGGCCGACCGGGTCGACGTCGTGCAGCCGATGCTGTGGGCGGTCATGGTTTCTCTGGCCGCGCTGTGGCGTGCGCACGGGGTCGAGCCGGACATGGTGATCGGGCACTCGCAGGGCGAGATCGCCGCGGCGACTGTCTCGGGTGCACTGTCGCTTGAGGACGGTGCGCTGGTGGTCGCGTTGCGGAGCAAGGCGATCGGTGACGTCCTCGGCGGACGTGGCGGGGGCATGCTCGCGGCAGGACTCCCGGCGACCGAACTGGAAGCGCGACTCGCCGCCTGGGACGGCCGGATCTCGGTCGCGGCCGACAACGGCGCGACGTCCGCTGTGCTGTCCGGCGACACCGCAGCCCTCGAAGAGCTGCGCGACCAGTTGGTGGCCGAAGGCTTCCGCGCCAAGCTGGTCCCGGTGGACTACGCGTCGCACTCGGCGCACGTCGAACACCTCTCGGACCGGCTGCTCGCCGACCTCGCCCCGATAGAACCCCGCCGCGGCGAGGTCGCGATGACCTCCACGGTCACCCTCGACGCGGTCGAAGAGTCCACTGTGGATGCCGCGTACTGGTTTGCCAACCTGCGCCGCACGGTGCGGTTCGCCCCGGTCGTCGCGCAGCTCGCCGAAGGCGGTTACACGCGGTTCATCGAGATCAGCCCGCATCCGGTGCTGGCCATGAGCATCCAAGAGACGCTGGACGAAACCGGGCACACGGGTTCGGTCGTCGGCACGCTGCGGCGCGATGAGGGCGACCTGACCCGGTTCGCGACCTCGATGGCGGAGTACGCGGTCCGCGGCGGTTCGGTCGACTGGCTCTCGCTGGTCCCCGGCGGCCGGATCGCGGACCTGCCGACCTATCCGTTCCAGCACAAGCGTTTCTGGCACGAAGAGGAAGCCGCCCCGGCGGAGGCGGCGACCCCGGTGGCCGACCAGGAATTCTGGCAGGACGTGACCGGTGGCGACGTCGACGCGCTCGCCGCCCGGCTCGGCGTCGGCACCGGCCCGCTCGCCGAGGTCGTCCCGGCGCTGGCCGCCTGGCACAGCCGCCGCACCGATCTGTCTACTGTGGACTCGTGGCGGTACCGCGTGTCGTGGTCCCCGCTGTCCGGAGTGACGAGCGTACTCACCGGCAGCTGGCTGGTCGTCGTCCCCGCCGGGGTCGCGCAAGCAACCGGCCTGGCGGACGCACTGGCCGAACAGGGCGACGTCGTCCGTCTGGTCGCGGCCGACTACACCCGCGCCGCGTTGGCCGATCTGCTCGGAGAGGCAGCCGCAGTCCGTCCCTTCGACGGTGTCCTGTCGCTGCTCGCCTTCGATGAGAACCCGACCCTCAACACCATCGCGCTCCTGCAAGCCTTGCGGGACAACGAGATCGACGCTCCGGCGTGGGTCGTCACCCGAGGCGCGGTCGCGGTCGACGCCTTCTCCGACGCCGACCCCGAAGCCGCTTCGGTGTGGGGCCTCGGCACCGTGGTCGCCCTGGACCAACCGGGCAGCTGGGGCGGTCTGGTCGACGTCACCGAGGCGTCTGACGCGGCGAAGCTCGCCGCCGTGCTCTCCGGCATCAACGACGAGGACCAGGTCGCGATCCGGCCGTCCGGAGTGTTCGCCAAGCGCATGGTGCACGCGCCGCTCGGCCCGGACGTCGCCGAGCCGTGGCAGCCGCGCGGAACCGTGCTCATCACCGGCGGCACCGGCGCGGTCGGCGGACACGTCGCGCGCTGGCTCGCCTCTCGCGGAGCCGAACACCTGGTGCTGACCAGCCGTCGCGGTCTCGAAGCCGAGGGCGCGCGCGAACTGGTGGAAGAGCTGTCCGGCACCCGCGTCACCGTCGTGACCTGCGACGTTGCCGACGAGACGGCTCTGTCCAAGCTGCTCGCCGAGCACCCGCCGACCGCGGTGGTGCACGCCGCCGGGGTGCTGACCCGCGAACCCGCGCTGGTCGACGTCACGCCGGAGGAGTTCACCGCCGCGATCCGCGCGAAGGTTACCGGTGCTGAACTGCTCGACCGGCTGCTCGGCGACACCGAACTCGACGCGTTCGTCCTGATGTCCTCCGGTGCCGCCGTGTGGGGCACCTCCGGCCAGCCCGCCTACGGGGCCAGCAACGCCTACCTCGACGCGCTGGCCCGCCGCCGTCGGGCAGCCGGACGGACCGCGACCGCGGTGGCCTGGGGTTCCTGGGGCGGGGGCGGGATGGTCGACGCGGACGCGAGCGATCTGTTGCGCCGCATGGGATTGGCCGAGATGGACCCGCGGCTGGCCGTCGAAGCGCTCGGTCAGGCACTCGACCGCGACGAGTCCCAGCTGGTCGTCGCGGACATCGACTGGGCCGCGTTCGCGCCGGTCTACCAGCTCGCCCGGCCCCGGCCGCTGTTGCGCGGCATCCCGGAGGCCGCGGCCGACCAGGCCGACGCCGAACCGGTCGGCGCGGGCGATCTCGCCACCCGGCTGGCGTCGCTGAGCCCGGCCGAACAGCGCCGGACCGTGCTGGACCTGGTCCGCGGCGAGGTCGCCGCGGTCGCCGGATACGACGACGGCGGCGCGGTGGAACCCGCACGGGCCTTCAAGGAACTCGGCTTCGACTCGGTGACCGCGGTCGACCTGCGCAACCGGCTCGGCGCCGGCACCGGGCTGAAGCTGCCCGCCACGGTCGCGTTCGACCACGTCAACCCGCAGGCGCTGGCCGAACACCTGTGGAGCCAGTTGTGCGCGGGCGAGACGGAGGTCCCGCTCGAGGCCGGGCTCGACCGGCTCGAAGCGGCGGCCGCCGCGCTCGACGCCGCGGAGATCGACCGGTCCCGCATCCTGCCCCGGCTGCAGGCGGTCGTCGCCGCGCTGCACCAGACGCTGTCGGGCGGCCACTCCGGCGCCGAAGCGCTCGAAACGGCCACCACCGACGAACTGTTCGCCCTCATCGACGACGAGCTCGGCGCCTGACCCCCGTTGTCCGTGAAGGGCTCCTTCCGGGAATCAGATTCCCTCAAGGAGCCCTTCACGGACAGCCCGAAACCGCGACAAGAGGTTCTCCAGATGTCTGACGAAGCCAGGACCGACGAAACCAAGCTGGTCGACTACCTGAAGCGGGTCACCGCCAACCTGCAGGAGACGCGGGCGCGGCTGCGCGCGGTCGAGGCCGCCGAATCCGAGCCGATCGCGATCGTGGCGATGGGCTGCCGCTACCCCGGCGGCGTCCGGTCCGCCGACGACCTGTGGGAGCTGGTCGCGCAGGGCCGCGACGCGATCGGGGAGTTCCCCGCCGACCGCGGCTGGGCGCTGGACCGGCTGTTCGACGCCGACCCGGACAGCCCCGGCACGAGCTACGTCTCCGAAGGCGGGTTCGTGCACGAAGCGGGCGAGTTCGACGCGCCGTTCTTCGGCATCTCGCCGCGCGAGGCGCTCGCGATGGACCCGCAGCAGCGGCTCGTGCTCGAGCTGGCGTGGGAGACCTTCGAGCGCGCCGGGATCGCCCCGCACTCGCTGGCGAAACAGCAGGTCGGCGTGTTCGTCGGCAGCGGCGGGCAGGACTATTACGACGAGCTGCCGCCGTCCGTGCTCGCGGGCGAGGTCGAGGACTACCTGAGCACCGGCAACGCCGGTTCGGTCATCTCCGGCCGGATCGCGTACGCGCTCGGTCTGGAAGGCCCGGCCGTCACGATCGACTCCGCGTGCTCGTCCTCGCTGGTCGCGCTGCACTTGGCGGTGCAGTCGCTCCGCCAGCGGGACTGCTCGCTCGCGCTGGCGGGCGGTGTGATGATCATGTCGCGGCCCGGTCCGTTCCTCGCCTTCAGCCGGCAGCGCGGGTTGGCGCCCGACGGCCGGTGCAAGGCGTTCTCGGACAGCGCGGACGGCACCGGCTGGGCCGAGGGCGCGGGAACCCTGTTGCTGGAACGGCTTTCCGACGCCCAGCGCAACGGACACCCGGTGCTCGCGGTCGTGCGCGGCTCCGCGGTGAACTCCGACGGTGCGTCCAACGGCCTCACCGCGCCGAACGGTCCCTCGCAGCAGCGCGTGATCCGGCAGGCACTGGCCAACGCGCGGCTGTCGGCGTCCGATGTGGACGCTGTCGAGGGCCACGGCACCGGCACTACGCTGGGTGATCCCATTGAGGCGCAAGCCTTGCTGGCCACTTACGGCCAGGACCGCACCGAACCGCTGTGGCTGGGCTCGATCAAGTCGAACATCGGGCACGCGCAGGCGGCGGCCGGGGTCAGCGGCGTGATCAAGATGGTGCAGGCGATGCGGCACGGTCTGCTGCCGCGCACGCTGCACGTCACCGAACCGTCCACAGAGGTCGATTGGTCCGCCGGTGCGGTGGAGCTGCTGCGCACCGAACGTCCGTGGGCGGCGGGGGAGCGGCCGCGTCGTGCGGGTATTTCGTCGTTCGGCGTGAGCGGTACCAACGCGCACGTCATCCTGGAGGAAGCGCCTGCGGTGGAGGCCGCCGCGCCGGTTACGCCGAGCTGGCCGGAGGACGTCGCGGTTCCGCTGCCGCTGGCTGGCCACGGCAGTGCGGCGCTGCGGGCACAGGCCGCGCAGCTGATCGCGCTTCCGGCGGCCCCGCTTGACCTCGGCTTTTCGCTCGCCACCTCGCGTTCGCCGCTGTCGCACCGCGCGGTTGTGCTGGCCGAGGATCCGGAACAGGCCATCGCGGCTCTCGCCGACGGTGTCGCGACTCCGGACGTCATCACGGGTACGCAGGTGGAAGGGCTGACCGCATTCCTGTTCTCGGGGCAGGGCGCGCAGCGGGCCGGGATGGGGGCCGCGCTGGCCGCCGCGTTCCCGGTCTTCCGCGAGGCGCTGGACGAGGTTTGCGCCGAACTGGACCAGCACCTCGACCGTCCACTCAAGACAGTGCTGTTCGAGAAACCGCGGCTGATCAACCAGACCGGCTACACCCAGCCCGCGCTGTTCGCGATCGAGGTCGCGCTGTTCCGGCTGCTCGCGTCGTGGGGGATCAAACCGGACTTCCTGCTCGGCCACTCGATCGGCGAACTCGCTGCCGCACACGTCGCCGGAGTCTTCTCGCTGGCCGACGCCGCTACCTTGGTCGCCGCGCGGGCTCGGCTGATGCAGGCGCTGCCGACCGGCGGGTCAATGGTGGCTCTGCAGGCGACCGAGGACGAGGTCACGCCGCATCTGACGGACGACGTCAGCATCGCCGCGATCAACGGTCCGGATTCCGTGGTGCTTTCCGGCACCGAGGAAGCCGTCGCCGGCGTGGTGGCTGCGTTCGACGGGCGGAAGTCCGCGAAGCTCAAGGTCTCGCACGCGTTCCACTCGCCGCTGATGGAACCGATGCTCGCGGAATTCGCCGCCGTCGCTCGAGGCCTGACCTACCAGCAGCCGGAAATCCCGATCGTCTCCACAGTCGGCCCAGATGTCGACATGTCCACTCCGGACTACTGGGTACGCCAGGTGCGCGCCGCGGTCCGGTTCCACGACGGCGTGGGAACCCTTGCTGCCCAAGGCGTTGGCCGTTTCGTCGAGGTCGGCCCGGACGGCGTGCTGTCCGCGCTGGTCCGTCAGACGTCCGACGCGCTCGTGGTTCCGGTGCTCCGCAAGGACCGCGAAGAACCGACGGCCGCGCTGACCGCGCTGGCCGAGCTTTACGTCAGCGGCCTGACCCCGGACTGGGCCGCGGTCTTCGCCGACCGGGGTGCCCAGCGCGTCGACCTGCCGCCGTATGCCTTCCAGCGCAAACGGTACTGGCTCGACGCCCGCGCCAACCGCGACGAGGTCACTGCCGCTGGGCTGACGTCCGCCGGGCACCCGCTGCTCGGCGCGGCCGTAGCGCTCGCGGACACCGACGGCGTCGTGCTCACCGGCCGGCTGTCTGTCGAAACGCACCCGTGGCTGGCCGAACACCAGCTCGGCGACGCGGTGACCGTGCCGGGGACGGCGTTCCTGGAACTCGTCGTCCGCGCCGGAGACCAGGTCGGCTCCGGCCGGATCGAGGAACTGACCCTCGGCAGCCCGCTTGTCCTGCCCGCCCGCGGCGGCATCCAGGTGCAGGTCACCGTCGGTGCGGCGGGGGAGCGCGACGTCCGCACGGTGACTGTCCACTCGCGACCCGAGGACGAGGACGTCGACTGGACCCTGCACGCAAGCGGCAGCGTCGCGCCGCAGCCGGCTAGCGGCGGCACTGCCCTAACCGAGTGGCCGCCTGCCGGTGCGGAGCCGGTCGCCATCGACGGTCTGTACGACGATTTCGCCGACACCGGACTCACGTACGGACCGCTTTTCCGGTCCCTGCAAGCAGTCTGGCAGCGCGACGGCGAGATCTTCGCCGAGGTCGCGTTGCCGGAGGACAGCGACGCGGACCGCTTCGGCCTGCACCCGGCCGCGCTCGACGCGTGCACCCACGCGCTGCGCGTCGCCGGTGGCGGGGACGGCGGCGTCGGCCGGGTTCCGTTCTGCTGGACCGGAGTTGAGCTGCACGCCACCGGTGCGTCCGCGCTGCGCGTGCGGTTCACACCGACCACAGAGGACGGTTTCACGATCGCCCTCGCCGACCCGACCGGCGCTCCGGTCGCGACGGTCGCCGAGACGGTGTTCCGCGCGTTCGCCGCACCGGTCGCCGAACAGGCCGCGCCGCTGTACCGGATCGAATGGCAGCGCTCGGCGGACATCGAAGCCACTGTGGACACTGCTGCGGTCCAGATTCTGGAGTGCATCGGCGAATCCGGCACCGCGGCGGAAACCCATGAGCTGACCCACCGGGTGCTAGCTGCGCTGCAGGCCTGGCTGGCCGAGGAGCACTCTTCGGACGCCCGGCTCGTCGTGGTCACCCGCGGCGCGGTCCCGGCCGCCGGGGACGTCACCGACCTCGCCGCCTCCGCGGTCTGGGGCCTGGTCCGCTCTGCACAGGAGGAGAACCCGGACGCGTTCGTCCTGCTCGACCTCGACGCCGAAACCACGCCGGACACGGTGTTGCCGCAGGTCCTGGCCTCGGGCGAGGCGCAGGCGGCGGTCCGGCTCGGCACCGTCCTCGTGCCCCGGCTGGTCCGCACGACGCCCGAACTGGAGCGGCCGTACTTCTGCCCGCACGGCACGGTGCTCGTCACCGGCGCGTCCGGGGCACTGGGCGGAAAGCTTGCCCGGCACCTGGTCGCCGAGCACGGCGTCCGCCGGTTGCTGCTGCTCAGCCGGCGAATCACGCCCGCGCTCGACCAGCTGGCCGACGAACTGCGCGAAAGCGAGGTCGACGTCCGGCTGGAGCGCTGCGACGTCGCCGACCGCGAGGCGCTGGCCAGCGTGCTGGCGTCGCTGCCGGAGGAGAACCCGCTCACCGCGGTCGTGCACGCTGCGGGCGTTCTCGACGACGGCGTGGTCACCGCATTGACCCCGGAGCGGGTCGACGCCGTGCTCGCTCCGAAGGTCGACGGCGCGCTGAACCTGCACGAACTCACCCGCGATATCGCGCTGTCCGCGTTCGTGCTGTTCTCGTCCGTCTCCGGCGTGCTCGGCGCGCCTGGCCAGGGCAGCTACGCCGCAGCCAACGCATACCTGGACGCACTCGCGTCACACCGCGTCGCGCACGGTCTGCCGGGTCTGTCGCTGGACTGGGGCCTGTGGGGCGAGGTCGGCGGCATGGGCGGCACGCTCACCGAAGAAGAGGTGCAGCGGCTCGCGGCCAGCGGCATCGTGCCACTGTCCACAGCGGAGGGTCTGGCGATGTTCGACCGCGCCATCGCCGTCCGCAAGCCGACCGCGGTCCCGGCGAAGCTCGACCTGCCGGTGCTGCGCAAACTCGACCGGCTCCCGCGCACGCTGGAGCAACTCGTCGGCCGCACCACCCGCCGAGTCGCCGCCGCTGCGGAGTCCTCAGTGGACTCATTCGCGGCGCGGCTGCTCGGGCTGCCCGAAGAAGACCGTCGCGACGCGGTGCTGGAACTGGTGCGCAGCCACGCCGCCACCGTGCTCGGTTACCGGGCGGCGCACGAGATCGAGCCGTCGGCGCAGTTCCAGTCGCTCGGCTTCGACTCGCTGACCGCGATCGAACTCCGCAACGGCCTCACCGCGGCCACCGGCCAGCGGCTGCCCGCGACGCTGATCTTCGACCACCCCACGCCGACTGCCCTCGCCGGGCACCTGCTCGACGAACTGGCTGGCACTTCCGTCGAAATCAGCACGGTGTCCACTAAGGACAACTCGGACGAGCCGATCGCGATTGTCGGTATGGCCTGCCGTCTGCCCGGCGGCGTGACCTCGCCGGAACAGCTGTGGGAACTGGTCGCCGAGGGCCGCGACGCGATCGGGGACTTCCCGGCCGACCGCGGCTGGGACATCGACGGCCTGCTCGATCCGACCGGCCGCCGTCCCGGCACCACCTACGTCGCGCGCGGCGGATTCGTCTACGACGCGGGCGATTTCGACCCGACCTTCTTCGGTGTCTCGCCGAAGGAAGCGCCGATGATCGACCCACAGCAGCGGCTGCTGCTCGAAGCGTCCTGGGAGGCGCTGGAGCGGTCCGGCATCGACCCGGTCTCGCTCAAGGGCAGCCCGACCGGCGTCTACGCGGGCGTCCAGTACCACGACTACGTGGGTGCGAACAGCGCTGGCTCGATCGTCACCGGCCGCGTTTCCTACACCCTCGGCCTCGAAGGCCCGGCCGTGTCCGTCGACACCGCGTGCTCGTCGTCGCTGGTCGCGATGCACATGGCGGCGCAGGCGCTGCGCGGCGGCGACTGCTCGCTCGCGCTGGCCGGCGGCGTCACGGTGATGGCCACGCCGGAGACCTTTGTGGAATTCAGCCGTCAGCAAGGACTCGCCGCCGACGGCCGGTGCAAGGTGTTCTCCGACGACGCCGACGGCACGACCTGGTCCGAAGGCGTCGGCGTGCTGGTGCTGGAGCGCCTGTCCGACGCCCGCGCCAACGGCCACCCGGTGCTCGCGATCCTCAAGGGCAGCGCGGTGAACCAGGACGGCACGTCGAACGGCCTGACCGCCCCGAACGGTCCCGCGCAGCAGCGGGTGATCCGCGCCGCGCTGGCCGACGCCGGCCTGGAACCGTCCGATGTGGACGCCCTCGAAGCGCACGGCACCGGCACGAAGCTCGGCGACCCGATCGAAGTCCAGGCGCTGCTGGCCACTTACGGCACGCAGACGTCGGCGGACCGTCCGTTGTGGATCGGCTCGGTGAAGTCGAACATCGGGCACACGCAGGCGGCCGCGGGTGCGGCGGGCGTGATCAAAATGATCGAAGCGATGCGGCACGGCGAACTCCCCGCGACCCTGCACGTGGGCAAACCGTCGAGCGAGATCGACTGGTCCACGGGCGCGGTGCGGGTGCTCGCCGAACCGGTGAAGTGGCTGCCCAACGGCCACACCCGCCGCGTCGGCGTCTCGTCCTTCGGCGTGAGCGGCACCAACGCGCACGTCATCCTGGAGGAGGGCGACCGGCGCGAGGTCACTGCCTCGACGGGTCCGGAGTACGACGGTCCGGTCGCCTGGCCGGTCTCCGGCCGCGGCGCGGTCGCGTTGCGGGCGAAGGCGGAGCAGCTGATGTCCTATGTGGACGAGGACCCGGAAGGCAGCGTCGCCGACATCGGCCTCTCGCTGGCGACCACGCGCAGTGCGTTCGACCGCCGCGCAGTGCTGATCGGCAGCCGTTCGCCGCAGTTCGTGCGCGGGCTGGCGGCCTTGGTGGACGAAGAGGACGCACGCGGCGTCGTCCGCGGCATCGCCACTGGCGGCGGCCGGACCGCGTTCCTGTTCGCCGGCCAGGGTTCGCAGCGGGCGCAGATGGGCACGCAGCTGGCCGCGCGGTATCCGGCGTTCGCCGAGGCCTACGACGAGGTGTGCGCCGAACTCGACAAGCACCTCGACCGTCCGCTGCGCGAAGTGATCGAAAGCGGCGACGGCCTCGACGAGACCCGTTGGACGCAACCGGCGCTGTTCGCGCTGGAAGTCGCGCTGTTCCGCACGGTCCGATCCTGGGGTGTGAAGCCGGACCTGCTGGCCGGGCACTCGATCGGCGAACTCGCCGCCGCGCACTGCGCTGGTGTGTTCTCGCTGGCCGACGCCGCGAAGCTGGTGGTCGCCCGTGGCAAGCTGATGCAGGCGCTGCCGACCGGTGGCGCGATGGTCGCGATCGATGGAACTCCCGAGGCGGTTCGCGAAGCCGCCGGGGACTCTGTGGACATTGCCGCAGTGAACGGCCCGACCGCGGTCGTGATCTCTGGTGCCGCGGAAGCGGTGTCTCAGGTGGCGGCGAAGTTCGAGCGCACCAAGCAACTCCGCGTCTCGCACGCGTTCCACTCGCGACTGATGGACCCGATGCTCGCCGAGTTCCGCACTGTCGCGGAAGGACTGTCCTATGCGGACCCGAGGATCCCGGTCATCTCGACGGTCACCGGCGAGCCCGCCGACGACCTGGCCTCACCCGAGTACTGGGTGAACCAGGTCCGCGCAGGCGTGCAGTTCCGCGACGCGGTCACCCGGGCCGCAGCGGACGGCGTGACCCGGTTCCTCGAACTGGGCCCGGACGCCACGCTCACCGCGATGGCCGACGCCTGCCTCGACGAGCGTCCGGACGGCCTCGTGTTCGCCTCGCTGCTGCACAAGCAGCAGGACGAAGCGGTCGCCGCGCTCACCGGCGTCGCGCAGCTGCACGTCAGCGGCGTCGACGTCGACTGGGCAGCAATCTACGCGCCGACCGGTGCGCACCCGGTGCCAGTGCCGACCTATCCGTTCCAGCGCCAGCGTTACTGGCTGGAAAGCACGGCCGCCGCGCCGGGCCAGGAAGACCACCCGCTGCTCGGCACCGCGACGGAGCTGGCCGGTGCGGAGGGTCTTCTGTTCACCGGACGGCTGTCCGTCGGCACGCACCCGTGGCTGGCCGACCACGTCGTCGGCGGCTCGATCCTGTTCCCCGGCACCGGTTTCGTCGAGATGGCGATCCGGTCCGGAGACGAGGCCGGATGCCCGCGCCTGGACGAGCTGACGCTGGAGTACCCGCTCGTGGTGCCGGAGCGAACCGGCGTCCGCGTGCAGTTCGCCCTCGATGCCGCGGAAAACGGCGTCCGGACGTTCACTGTCCACTCGCGACCGGAAGGTGCGGCGGACGGCGTCCCGTGGACCCGGCACGCCACCGGCCGGCTCGCCAAGGCAGGCAAGGCGGAGAAGTTCGACCTCTCCGCCTGGCCGCCAGCCGCCGAGCAGGTGCAACTCGAGGGCACCTATGAGGGACTGGCTGCCGACGGACTCGCGTACGGCCCGGCATTCCGTGGTCTCGTCGCTGCCTGGAAGGGTGACGGAGAAGCGTTCGCGGAGATCCAGCTGCCCGCGTCGGTGTCCGATGTGGACCGATACGGCATTCACCCGGCCGTGCTCGACGCCGCCTTGCACACCATCGGCGTCTCCGGTGCGGTCGGGGACGAACCGGCGCTGCCGTTCGCGTGGGAAGGAGTCCGGCTGCACGCGGTCGGTGCGACGACGCTGCGGGTGCACGTGAAGCAGATCGGCTCCGGAGCGGCCGCGCTGGAGATCGCGGACGGCACCGGCGCGCCGGTCGCCTCAGTGGATTCGCTGCTGCTGCGCCCGATGTCGGCACAGCCACAGGCCGCCGAAACCGGGGGCACGGAGTCGCTGTTCCGCCTCGCGTGGGAGCAGACCGACCTCGACGCGGTCCCCGAGGTCACCGACTGGACCGTGGTCGGCGACGACCCGTTCGGCCTCACCGAGACGCTCGCGGCGACCGCCGCGCCCAGCATCGGTGACGCGTCCGGCCTGCTCGTGCTGCCGTCCGCCGGTACCGACGTGCACGCGGAACTGCACCGGGTCCTCGGCGAACTGCAGACGTTCCTCGGCCGTCCGGAGGGCTCGCTGCTGGTGGTCACCCGAGGCGCGGTCGCGGCCGACGCCGAGGAAAGTCCCGACCCGGTCGGCGCCGCGGTGGCCGGACTGGTCCGTTCGGCGCAGGCCGAGCATCCGGACCGGATCACCCTGGTCGACCTCGGCACCGGAACCCCTAGCGGCCGCACCCTGGCCGCGGTGTCGGCGTCGGACGAACCGCAGGTCGCTCTCCGCGCCGGGGCAGTGCTGGTGCCGCGCCTGCAACGAGCCGGGGACGCGGCTGCCGCGCCGGTCTGGGATCCGGAAGGCACGGTGCTGATCACCGGTGCGACCGGTGCGCTCGGCGGTTCCGTCGCCCGGCACCTGGTGACCGAACACGGCGTGCGGAACCTGCTGCTGGTCAGCCGTCGCGGTGCGGACGCACCGGGCGCGACCGAGCTGCGGGACGAACTGGCCGGGCTCGGCGCGGAGGTCACCCTCGCCGCCTGCGACGTGGCCGACCGCGCCGCGGTTTCCGCATTGCTGGAAGGAATCGACCTGCGTGGCGTGGTGCATGCGGCCGGTGTCCTGGACGATGGGGTGCTGACTTCCCTTACGCCAGAACGTCTCGACCACGTCCTGCGCCCGAAGGTCGACGCCGCGGCGACGCTCGACGAGCTGACCCGCGACCGCAACCTGACCGCGTTCGTCCTGTTCTCCTCGGCCGCCGGCGTGCTCGGCGCACCGGGGCAGGGCAGCTACGCCGCGGCCAACGCCTACCTCGACGCGCTGGCGGTCCGCCGTCGTCGCGAAGGCCTCGCGGGCTCTTCGCTCGCCTGGGGCCTCTGGGGCGGCGGCATGGGCGCGGCGCTGGAGGACGCGGACGCCCACCGCATCGGCGAAACCGGCATCACCGCTCTGTCCACTGAGGACGGTCTACGGTTGCTGGACGCGGCAGCGGGTTCGCCCGAACCGCTGCTCGTGCCGATCGCGCTGGACACCCGCGTCCTGGCTTCCTCCGGCGACGACGACCTCCCCGCCGTCCTGCGCGAACTCGCCGGCTCTCGCGGTCGTCGCGCGGCTCAGGACGCGGTGGAGGACACCGAAACGCTGGCGCAGAAGCTCGGCGCGCTGCCGCCGGGCAAGCGGGTGCCGACCGTGCTCACCCTGGTGCGCACGCACGCGGCGACGCTGCTCGGGCACGCCGGTCCGGAGGCGGTGGAAGCGGACCGTTCGTTCAACGAGGTCGGCTTCGATTCCTTGTCCGCCACCGGGTTCCGCAACAAGCTCAGCCTCGTCACCGGACTGAAGCTGCCGGTCAGCCTGATCTTCGACTACCCGACGCCGCGGATCCTCGCCGAGCACCTGGTGTCCGAGCTGGCCCCGGCCGAGGCCGAGCCGGAACCGTTGTCGGACCAGGGAATCCGGGACGCGCTGGCGGCGATCCCGCTGGAGCGGCTGCGTTCGGCGGGCCTGCTCGACGGGCTGCTCGAACTGGCGGGCATCCAGGTTCCGGAGCAGGCCGTCGCCGACGAGGAGCCGGAACTGTCCTCGGTGGACGAGGACACGATCGACGAGCTGGACACCGACGCGTTGATCAGCATGGCAATCGGGGGTGGGGACGACGATTAGCCCACCCCTATCGGGCCCGGCCGGTATTGCCGCTCTCGCGGCCGCTGTGGCCCACTTGATCCCGACAGTTTCCCCGCTTGACCGAACCGAGGAGAGGTAACCCGATGGTCACCGGCTACGCAATCGAAGCACGGGGGCTGCGCAAGTCCTACGGCGATGTCGACGTCCTGGAGAGCGTCGACCTCAGCGTCGAGCGGGGCACGATGTTCGCGCTGCTTGGCCCCAACGGGGCCGGCAAGACCACGACGGTGCGGATCCTCAGCACCCTCCTGGAGGCCGACGGCGGCACCGTGACCGTGAACGGCCACGACGTCGCCAAGCGCACCCGCAAGGTCCGCGAGCAGATCGGCCTCACCGGACAGAACACCGCGGTCGACGACCTGCTCACCGGCCGCGAAAACCTGGAAATGATGGGACGGCTGTTCCACCTGCCGACCGCGCGGGCGAAGGAGCGGGCCACCGAACTGCTCGCCCAGTTCGACCTCGTGGAGGCGGGGGAGCGCCCGGTCAAGACATACTCCGGCGGCATGCGGCGCAGGCTGGACCTCGCGATCAGCCTGATCACGTCGCCGCCGGTGCTGTTCCTCGACGAGCCCACCACAGGTCTCGACCCGCGCAGCCGCTCGGCGATGTGGGACGCGATCCGCAAACTGCTCGACGGCGGCACTACCGTCCTGCTCACCACGCAGTACCTCGACGAGGCCGACCAGCTCGCCGACCGGATCGCGGTCATCGACAAGGGCCGCGTCGTCGCCGAGGGCACGGCCACCGAGCTCAAGCGCCGCGTCGGCACCGAACGGCTCAAGCTGACCTTCGCCTCGGTCGCCGAAGCGGGCCGCGCGCAGCAAGTCACCGGCGGCGTGCTGCTGGAGGAGACGGTCAGCGTCCCGATCGACCACCCCGGCCAGGTGCGGGCGACGCTCAACCGGGTCGCCGACGCCGGGCTCGAGCCCGCCGGGATCGAGCTGTCCGAACCGACGCTCGACGACGTGTTCCACACCCTCACCTCAACCGCGGGAGCGAAGTGATGACCCAGACCTTGTCCAGGGAAACCGAGGGGGCGCGGATCCCCGCGGCGCCCGAAAGCGCCGGACTGGCCTCGGTGCTGTCCGACTTCCGTGTGCTGATCGGGCGCAACGTCAAGCACATCACGCGGAATCCGGAGATGCTGCTGCAGGCGGTGTCGCTGCCGATCGTGCTGCTGCTGCTGTTCCGCTTCATGTTCGGGCCCGCGATCAACGTGCCCGGCATGGCCTACATCGACTATCTGGTGCCCGGCCTGCTCGCGATCAGCATCGGCTTCAACTCGACGACCACGGTCGTCGGCGTCGCCGCGGACCTCACCCAGGGCCTCGTGGAACGCTTTCGCTCGATGCCGATGTTCGGCCCGGCGGTGCTGGTGGGCCACGTCGCCGCGGGGATGCTGCGCAGCCTGGTGTCGTTCGTGATCATGGTGGCGATCGGTTTCGCGATCGGCTTCCGCCCCGGCGGCAGCGCACTGGGCTGGCTCGCCGCGATCGGCCTGTTGGTCCTGTTCGCGGCCGGTGTCTTCTGGCTGGCGGTGCTGCTCGGTTCGATCTCGAAGACCGTCGAGGGCGCCGGAGGTCTCGGCATGATCCTCGTGTTCGTGCCGTACGCATCGAGCGCGCTCGTGCCGACCCAGGCGATGCCCGGAGTGCTGCGGGCGATCGTGGACAACCAGCCGTTCACCGTGCTGATGGACGCCGTGCGCGCCCTGATGAACGGCACCCCCGCCGGCGGCACGGCATGGCTCGCGCTGGCCTGGTGGGGCGTGATCACGGTCGCGGCCTCGTTCCTCGCGGTCCGCAAGTTCAACCGGCGCACCAAAGGCTGAGCTTCTTTTGCCGACGGGCGACCCGCTTCCGAGCGGGTCGCCCTTTCGCCGTGCCTAGGGGACCCCGATCCCGCTAGATCGGCTTTAGATCGTTACGGCACTCTCTGTGGAGTAGCGAGGACCACTGCGTGAAGTGAGGTGGCGACATGCCGACCCGGGTGATGGAAAAGCCGGTCGATCCCGTAGCCGCGTGGCTGGCCCCGCTGGCGGACGACCCGGCGGGCGCGGTCGCGTTCCTCTCGGAAGTAACCGACCGCGTCTCGAGGTCTCACGGCCCGGGCCGAATCCTGGTCCCCGGCGGCGGCCCAGTCGCGGACGCACTGGCCGGGGAGGGCTACGAGGTCCATCTGGAACCCGGCCCGCGCTTCGACACTGGATACCTGGGCGCGGACGTCCTGTCCCGCCTGCCGGACCAACGAGACCAGCTGCGCGCCATCGGCCGCTACAGCCGCCTTCTGGTTCCCGGCGGCGCCCTGGTAGTCCAGGGCCGCCACCCGGACCCGGCCTGCTGGACCGCAGACGCCCGCGTCCGCGCGGTCGACGACGTCCGGCAAATCGTGCACCTGACTGACGCGTCGCTGCCGCTCCGCTACGTATGGCCCGCGGAACTGGACCTGATGGCCGAACTGGCAGGCCTGGCCTTGGACAGCCGCTGGGGCGGCTGGTACGGAGAACCAGTCACCTGCGGCGGTTTCGTAGTCTCGGTCTACCGCAGCTGAACAATGCCGTGAGGGCCACCTTCACGTACTCAGAGTCCCTGAGGGTTCCCCTCACGACCCACCCGCCCACCACCCCGGGATGCGCCCCAATGTGGCATTGGGTGCGTCAGACGCACCCAATGTGGCGTTCGTTGCATCGCATGCACCCAATGCCACATTGGGGCGCAAGCCCCACCTCTAAAACCGCCGCCGATGCACCGACCACCGGGGGCGCCCACCCCTCCCCCAACCCCGATACGAAGCCTCCCTGCGGTCTGGGGGTGCTTGTCAAGGCATCTTTCCCGCCTTGACAAGCACCCCCAGACCGTCAGCACAATCAACCTTCGGGGTGCCCCACGCAACCACCCGTTCTTTCTTGCGGCGCAGCCGCACAAAAAAGACCCGGCCGCCGCCAAAGCGACAGACCGGGCCACCCCCGACGCGATCAAGGATCACACAGCGTCCGACATCTCCCCGACAAGAATGCTGTGATGCAGCTTCCGCAACGAACTCCCCGGCTCGATCCCCAGCTGCTGCACCAAATTCTGCCGCGCCGAAGCGAACGTCTCCAACGCCTCCGCCCGCCGATTCGACCGGGCCAGCGCAGTCATCAAGTACTCGGTGAACGTCTCCCGAAGCGTATGCTCCTTCGCCAGCGCCGACAGCTGTCCCACGACCTCCCGATGCCGCCCGATCAACAACTCGGTCTCCATCAGCAGCTCAAGACACCCCAGCCGGCTCTCCTCGAGCAACGTCGCATAAGCCTGCACGTCGGACGAATCGGTAAACCCGCCGAACGCCGCCCCGCGCCACAGATTCGAAGCCTCCCGCAGCACCTTCGCCGCCTGCCCGTAGCCGCGGTCCCAGTGCAACGTCCGCCCCTGCTCGTAAAGCCGGGTGAACCGATCGGCATCAAGCTCGTCGATCCCGACATGCAGCGAATACCCCCGCGGACTGGTGACCACAGGGCTCTCTTCCGCATCCTTGGAGTTGCCACGCAACAGTTTCCGCAGCTGCGACACGTACACGTACAGCGCCGCACTCGCTCGTGCGGGAGGATGCTCGCCCCAGATCTCGCCGATCAGGTGCTCGGCGGTCACGACCTGGTTGTTCTTCGCCAGCAGCACGGACAGCAAGGTCTCGATCTTGCGGGCCCGCGGGGCGGAGACGCCGGGCCGGCCGCTCACTCTGATCTGTCCGAGAATTTCGTAGTTCAGCATGACTGCCCTCCGGTGTCTTCGCGCCGGACCCGTCCGGCGGCGCCCCCAGCGCCGCTGCCTGCCGGTCCGAGCCGGGTCCACCGCTGAACCATAGCAAACCGGGAGGTCGGTTTTCAAGATAAAACCGGGAGGTTGGTCTGTTTCGATCTTGAACTGGCGAAGGTTGCCAGGTAATAGGCCCTGAAGGGTGGTAAACCGGGCGGTCGGTATGTCATGATGAGCCGGTCGGAACGCACGCCGTGCCGTTCCCGGCGCGAGACGATGGGGAAGACGGTGACTAAACAGGCCCGTTCGGAGCTGACCAGGCTCCTGCTGCTGGACGCGGCGGCGGCGCTGTTGCACCGTGACGGCTACGCGGCCACGAGCATGGTGGACATCGCCCGCGAGGCGGGCGTGACCAAGGGCGGCCTGTACTTCCACTTCTCGTCGAAGGACGAGGTCTGCGACGAGGTGCAGTCGGCCGCCGTCGCGGTCCTGCACCGGCACGTCGCGAGAGCCCGCGGGTGCCGTCCGCACCTGCGCAGACTGGCCGACCTGAGCCGGGCGCTGATGGGCTGGCTGGCCGAGGACGCGAAGGTGGGCGCGAGCTTCCGGCTGGCCCGCGAAATGGGCTCGAACGACCCGCGCTTCGTGGCCTTCGTCCGCGCCTGGCTGGGCCAGGTGCGCGCCCACATCGCCGCGGCACACGACGCGGGGGAGCTGAGCCCGCACGTTCGCCCGGACATGGCGGCGCTGCTGGTCGTGGTGACCTGCGTGGGCCTGGAATCGGCAGCCGCGAGCGGCACGATCCCGCCGGGCACGGACCTGGCGAGCACGCTGTCCGAACTGTGGCGGGTGATCGAAGCCGCGCAACCAGCGGACTCGACCGCCGACGCGACCGGTGCCTAACTCAGCCACGCGAGCCGAGCGGCCGTCCTGATCGGGCTTAGGCCAGTGCTTCCAGCGGACCAGATTCTCGACACCTTCAGCACTGCAACAACTTCGCCGCAATCGAGCAGATCGATGGCGGAAGCAAGACCGCCGTGCCCGGAGAGCCAGATGCCCGAAACTCTTGGCGCGACAACAACTTCGCCCCCTGCCAAGCGGATGGGCCATCTCGGCTGCCGCGAGGATCGCCTTTTCGATGCGCCGGATGGCCGGAACTGTCAGCGCCGCACCCACGCCGCCCACTCGCACCAAACCGACCGGTTGCCCGGGTAAACGCGAGCCCCGCGTCTCCGGCGAAACCGGAACCCCAAAACCCTTGCCACGCAACCAAACACGCCCAGTCCGCACCAAAAGACCGGCCGTCCGGTTTTCCGGACGGCCGTTGTCTCACTTGGTCTCGGCGTGAGCGGGAGCGGTCCCGGCCGGATTGAACTTGTGCAGCCTCCGGGGCGGGACCACCGCGTTCAGGATCGTCTGCCACATGAACGTGAGCCGTTCATGCAGGTCCGTGCGGCCGGTCAGCACCTGCGAGCTGAGCTGGCTCCCGGTGAACGACGCGACCACGTACTGCGCGAGATCGTGTGCGTTGACGTCTTTCCGCACGTCGCCGGCCGCTTTCGCGGCGAGCAGCATGCCGTGCACGGTGTCGATCCACTGCTTGTAGGCGTTCGCGGCCGGGGCGACGAACGACCCCTGCTCGATGACCAGCCGGATGCCGGCGCGCACGCGCACGTCTGAGCGCAGGCTGTGCCCCATGTTCTGGCTCAGGTCGATGGCCGCCTGCAGCCCCGGGTTGTCGAAGTCGGCCAGCGGGGTCTGCACGATGAACTGCTCGCGGATCAGTTCGTCCGCCAGCTCTTCCTTCGATTTGAAGTGGAAGTACAGCGCGCCCTTCGTCACCCCGGCCTCGGCGAGGATGTCCGACAGGCTCGCGCCGAGAAAGCCGACCGCGTCGAACCTGGACGCGGCCGCGTCGAGGATGGCCTTGCGGGTCTGCTCCGCGCGTTCCTGGCGAGCCACTGCCACACTCCTTTCGGGGATTCGCGGGCCTGGAACGGCCACGCTGACTCGCCAGTCTACCTCCGTCCCGGCTCCGAAGCCAGAGAAAAAAACCGGTAGGTAGGTATGGTTTTGTCCGCCCGTTTCCGCTAAAAATGTTGTGGGGGTACTGGGGAAGATCTTTTTTCTGGGAGGACCGACATGGTCGGTACATTGTTAGAGGAGTCTGTCAGAAGAACCTTCATCACGGACGGCGAAAGTTTGCCGGGCGGACGTCCGGTCGACTTCCAGCAGACGATCCCGCGCAATCTCGTGCACCGCGCGGCCATCTCGGAAGTTTTCGTCACTGACCTGAACATCGTGGCCGAGGGCCAGTTCGAAGTCGGCGCGCAGTGGCCGCGCCGGCACGGGTTTTTCGGCCCGTGCGCTCCGGGCTCGCACGACCCCATGCTGTTCGCGGAAACCTGCCGCCAGGCGGGATTGCTCATCGCGCACCGTGCCTACGGCGTTTCGCTCGGCAACGCGTTCATCTCCGACCACAAAGTCAGCTCTATCACCCCCGAAGGGCTGGCCACCGAGGGACGGCCGATCGACGTGGTGCTGCGGGTGAGCGCGCACGAGCCGGTGTTCCGGAGCGGAAACCTGATCGGCATGCGGACCGACTTCGGCTGCTTCCGGGACGGCGAACTGATCGGCACCGCTTCGGAAAACTGGCGCTGCGTGTCCCCGGCGGTTTACCGCCGGCTGCGCGGCGACCACTTCGCGGCGACGCCGTTCCAGGCGTGCGCGCTGGAGACCGTGGACCCGGTGCTCGTCGGCCGGTACCGCGCGGAGGACGTGCTGGTCGCGGACACCGCGGTGGCGGGAACCTGGTCGCTGCAGTTCGATCCGGACCACCCGGTGCTGTTCGACCATTCGGCCGACCACGTCCCGGGCATGGTGCTGCTGGAAGGCGCGCGGCAGGCGGCGCTGCTGACGATCGGCGATCCGCACGCGCTGCCGCTGCGTTCGGATTTCGAGTTCTCCGCCTACGTCGAGTTCGACTCCGAATGCCTGCTGGTGGCCGAGGAAATCGAACCCGACGCGGACGGATGCCGTTCGGTGCGGGTGGTGGCCGAGCAGAAGGGCCGCACCGTGGCGACCGGGGTCCTGGCGATGCGCAGGTCATGACTGCCGGCCTGGGGGCGGACAGCACGACCGGCGAAATCCTCCTCACCGGAGCGACCGGGTTCATCGGGTCGGCGGTGCTGCGGGCCTTGCTCGCCCGCGGCGCCGCGGTGCGGGTGCTGGCGCGCGGTGCGGTGCCGGAGTGGATCACGCGATCCGGCGCGCGGATCCACCGCGGAGATCTCACCGACGCCGCCAGTCTGGCCGGGGCGTGCACGGGCGTCGCGACGCTCGTGCACGCCGCGTCCCGGATCGGCGGCACCGAAGAGGAGTGCGCCGAGGTCAACGACCGCGGCACCGCCCGGCTTCTCGCGGAGGCACACCGCGCGGGCACGCGGCGCGTCGTGCACCTCAGCACCTGTGCGGTCTACCGCGACGGCGAGCATCGAGGCGGGCCCGAGGACCTGCTCGACCTCGGGCCCGCCTCGGCCACCAGCCGCACCAGGCTGGCCGGGGAACAGCAGGTCCGCGCGGCAGGCGGGCTCGTTCTGCGGCCGCACCTGGTGTACGGCGACGGCGACCGGCACGTGGTCCCGGCGCTGGTCAAGTTGCTGCGCGCGGTGCCGGCGTGGGCCGCGGGCGGCGAGGCTCGGACCTCAGTGGTGTCGTCGTGGGATCTCGCCGCGGTGCTCACTGCGTTCGCGCTGGACCCGGCACTGGGCAGCCCCGGCGAGGTGTTCCACGTGGCCGACCCGGAACCCGTGCGCATGCGGGACCTGCTCGAAGCCGTCTGCACCGTGCTTGACCTGCCGGTTCCCGACGCGGACCTGCCGCTCGCCGAGCACCGGGCGCGGGCGCCGTGGCTCAGCGAGCACCAATGGTCGCTGCTCGCCCGGGACCACTGGTATGCCAGCGACAAGGTCTGGAAGGTCACCGGAGTGTCCCCGGGACCGGGACTGGGCGTCCGGATGGCCCAATCCCGGAACTGGTACCGGGAAACTCTGGCAATTCCGGAAGATCGAATACGCGGAAAGTGATCGAACGAATTCAATCGGCGATAATCGAAGGCGGCCGTCCGGAATTCATCCCGGACGGCCGCCGCCGTTTCCGCGGAGTTCATTTCGGTGGCGGCGAGCGCGGGCGGGGCGCGAAGATGATCGTCATGTCCCGACGCGAGCTAGTCGTGCTGGGCTCGGCGAGCCAGACGCCGACCCGGCACCGCAACCACAACGGCTACCTGCTGCGCTTCGACACCGACGGCATCCTCTTCGATCCGGGCGAGGGCACTCAGCGGCAGCTGATGTACGCCGGTGCGACGGCGAGCGAACTCACGCACCTGTGCGTGACCCACTTCCACGGCGACCACAGCCTCGGCCTCGCCGGCATCATCCAGCGGTTGTCCCTGGACAACGTCGCGCATCCGGTGCGCTGCCACTACCCGGCGTCGGGTCAACAGTACTTCGACCGGCTGCGGCACTCGACGTCGTTCCACGAGCGCGCCGAGCTGGTCCCGCTGCCGATCTCCGCGCCGGGTCCGCTCGGCGGCGCGCTGTCGGCATACCCGCTGGAACACCGCATCGACTGCTTCGGCTACCGCTACACCGAACCGGACGGAATCCGGATGCTGCCGGACGCGCTCGCCGCCGCGGGCGTCCAAGGCCCCGCTGTCCGGAAGCTCCAGGCCGACGGCGTGCTCGAGACCGCGAACGGCGTGGTCCGGCTCGAGGACGTGAGCGTGCCGCGCCGGGGCCAGGTGGTCGCGTTCGTGATGGACACGCGCCTGTGCCCGGGCGCGTTCGCCTGCGCGCGAGAGGCGGACCTGCTGATCGCCGAATCGACCTTCCGCGCCGACGACGCCGACCTGGCCTACCGCTACGGCCACCTGACCAGCACCGACGCCGGCCGGCTCGCCGCGGAGTCGGGGGCCCGGAAGCTGCTGCTGACCCACTTCTCGCAGCGCTACCCGTACGAGGAGGCGGACCGGTTCCGCGACGAAGCAGCGAAGGTGTTCGACGGGGAGATCCACGTGGCCCGCGACCTGGACGTGGTGCCGCTGCCGCCGCGCCGGTGAGGTGCAGGATGGCGGAGTGTCGCATCCCGTCCCGGCCGACCTGCTGGAAATCGCCGAAACACTCGTCCCCGGCGCGCCGATCGGCTCCGCGCGCCTTGCCGCGCAAGGAAATATGCACCACGTCGTGTTGCTGCCCGGCGTCGCCGCGGTGCGGATCAGCAAGCGCCCCGATTCCGCCGCCGAGTTGCCGCGCCGAGTCGAGATCCTTCGCGCGGTGGCCGCGGCCGGTCTGCCCTTCGCCGTGCCGGAGCCGCTGACTCCCGTGACCAGCTTCGGCGACCGCGCGGCCGTCGCGGTTTCGTGGCTCGACGGCGAAGGGCTGCCGGAAGGCGTCGGCGACCCGGCGGCGTTCGGACCGCTGTTGACCGCACTGCGCGAGGCGGAGATCTCACCGGCGCTCGAAGCCGTTCTCCACCGGCCGCGCAGATATGCCAACGGGCTGGGCTGGGCGGAACTCGTGGCCGACGTCCTTCCGCGGCTGCCAGGGAAGTGGCAGGACGGCGTCCGGCAGCGGCTCGACACCCTGCTGGCGCTCGAAGAGGTCCCGCCCAGGCTCGTCCACGGCGATCTCAGCGGCGGCAACGTCCACTTCGGCGCGGACGGCAAGCTGACCGGCGTCCTCGACTGGGACCTGGCGAGCTTGTCCGACCCCGCGATCGACGCGGCACTCGTCGCGACGTGGCACGGTTGGGAGGTCCTCCGCGCGGCCGCCGACGAGGAGACCTGCCGCCGCGCGTGGGCCTGGAACGACCTCATCGGCGTCGAGCACCTCCACGCGGTGTTCGCGGGCAAGCCGCTGACCAGCGTCGATGGCTTCGTACGTGCGGTCGTCGCCTGGCTGGAGGCACGCGGTTAGCGGTACCGCGGAAATTTCCTCGAAGATTTTCTGGCCGCGGTGTCGGATCGGGTCGCCGGTGTTCGTAGCAGGGGTGAAGCAGCCCGCGCGGGGCAGCACCGAAGCGAAGGAACCGCGACCATGAAGCTCGTAACCATGACGCAGATGACCGTCGACGGCGTCGTGCAGGGCAACGGCGGCGCGTCCGAAGAGGACCGCCGGAACGGATTCGAACGCGGCGGATGGGCGCTCGGGAAGGGCGACCACGAGACCCTCGCGTTCATCAACGAGACCTACCGGCGTGCCGACGCCTTCCTGTTCGGCCGGCGGACCTACGACCTGTTCGCCGGCTCGTGGGGAGCGCTGCGCGCCGAGGATGTTCCCGGCCAGGAACGCATCCTGCGGGCACTGAACGAGCGGCCGAAGTACGTGGCTTCGTCGACGCTCACCGATCCGAAGTGGTCCGGCACCACCGCGCTGACCGGCGATCTGGCCGCGGCCGTCGCGGACCTCAAGGCGCGACCGGGCGGCGAGCTGCAGGTGCACGGAAGCGGCACCCTGGTCCGGTGGCTGCTGGAGCAGGGCTTGGTCGACGAGATGATCTTCCTCGTGATCCCGGTGGTCGTCGGACAGGGCGAGCGGCTCTTTCCGCGGAACGGCCCGGATCTGGCGCTGGATCTGGTTGAGTCTCGAGTGGACGCGCGGGGCGTGACGACCCAGATCTGGCGCCCGGCCGGCCGTCCGCAGTACGCGGGCCGCTGACCTCGACAACGACGGGAGACTCGGATGCAGTACTTGATTTCCGTGGTCCACGACCAGCCCACTCTCGCCACGCCGGAGGAGGACGCCGCGATCGACGTCTTCAACGAGCGGCTCCAGACCGGGAACCACTGGGTCTTCGCCGGCGGACTCGCCATGCCGGAAACCGCGACCGTCATCGACAACCGCGGCGGGGCGGCGCTGGTCACCGACGGCCCTTTCCTGGAGTCGAAGGAATACCTGGCCGGATTCTGGGTCATCGAGGCCCCGGATCTGGACGTGGCGCTCAAGCTCGCCGCCGAAGGGTCGAAGGCGTGCAACCGCAAGGTCGAGGTGCGGCCGTTCCAGTGAGCGACGTCCGGGAGGCGATCACCCGCGCCCACCGCGAAGAGTGGGCCCGGGTGGTCGCCAGCTTGACCAAACGCTTCGGCGACCTGGACGTCGCCGAAGAAGCCGCCGCCGAGTCGTTCGCGACCGCGGTCGAACGGTGGCCGGTCGACGGCGTGCCGCCCAACCCCGGCGCCTGGCTGACCACCACCGCCACCCGCAAAGCCATCGACCGCATCCGCCGCGAGAACAAACGCGACGACAAGCAACGGGAGGCCCAGCCGCGGTACGACAGCGCGCCTCCGCACCTCATCGACGACGACCGCCTCCGGCTGATCTTCACCTGCTGCCACCCGGCTTTGGCCGCCGAATCCCGGGTCGCCCTGACCCTGCGCATGGTCGGCGGCCTGACCGTGCCGGAGATCGCCCGCGCCTTCCTCGTGTCGGAAAGCACGATGGGGCAACGGATCACGCGCGCGAAAGCGAAGATCAAGGCCGCTCGCATCCCCTACCGAGTGCCCGCCGCCGAAGACCTGCCGACCCGCGTGTCCGGCGTCCTCACGGTGCTTTTCCTGGCCTTCAACGAGGGCTACCTCGCCACCGGTCCCGACACCGACCCGGTGCGCCACGACCTGACCGCCGAAGCGATCCGGCTGACCCGCCTGGTCCGCGCCCTGCTGCCCGACGACGGCGAGGTGACCGGCCTCCTGGCCCTGATGCTCCTGACCGAAGCCCGCCGCCCGGCCCGAGTGTCGGCCAGCGGTGAACTGGTCGCCCTGGACGAACAGGACCGCACGCGGTGGGACGCGCCGCTGATCGCCGAAGGCCACCGCCTGGTCCGCGAACGCCTCGCCACCGGGGTCGCTCCGGGCCGGTACCAGATTCTCGCCGCGATCAACGCCGTGCACACGTCCGCGCGGGACATGCGCGAGACCGACTGGTCGCAGGTGCTCGCCCTCTACGACCAGCTGGCCCGCATCGACCCGTCACCGATCGTCGCCCTGAACCGCGCCATCGCAGTCGCCGAACTGGACGGGCCCGAGGCCGCGTTGGACGTGGTAGACCGGCTCGCGGACCGGCTGGCTGAGTACCACCCGTACCACGCCACCCGCGCTGACCTCCTGCGCCGATTGGACCGAGCCGAGGAAGCACGTGCGGCTTACCAGCGCGCTATCGACCTGGCGGGCAACACCGCGGAGACCGCCGCGCTGTCCCGCCGCCGAGAGGAGTTGGGGTAGCGGGTCCAGTCAGGCCGCTGCGTCGCGCACATGGCGGTGCCCACTGCCCGGAAACTCCGGCGGCGCGGGCGGAAGCACTTCGCGAAGGACGTAGCCGCACTTCTCCGCGACCCGGCACGACGCCGGATTGTCCTCGGCATGCAGCAAATCCAGCCGGTTCAACCGCTGCGCGCCGAACGCCCACCGCGACGTCGTTTCCAAGGCCCGAGCCGCGATGCCGCGCCCACGCGCCGGGGCGGCCGTCCAGTACCCGACCTCGGCGGTGCCAGCGCCCCGCACCTTCACAACGACGTGGCCGAGCGGCAGGTCGTCGTCCCCCACCACTGCGAAGCTGAACCGCGTCGCGGATTCCCAGCCGGAGACCTGCGCGTCGAGCCACCGCCGAGCCTCGCCTTCGTCGACGAGGGACGTCGTCAACTGGCGACGCATCAGCGGATCCCGATGCGCGGCGACCAACACCGGCAGATCCTCCGCCCGCCACGGCCGCAACTGCAAGGCGGCCCCGGCTTCGGTTCGGGGGAGAGGCAGGATGATCGTCACGTCGCTCATTCTGCCCCCTGCCGAGTGGCGCAAAGCCCGTGCCCGGCGGCGAATTCGGGCGAGGTTCGCGAAACTCGGTACGGGAGGTCTCCCCGCCGGAGAGCAATCTCGCAGCCTGCTCATCGAGGCGGACAGAGGCAAGCTGCGAGCTTTCTCGGCGGCGTACCCCGGCCACGGCCAGGCTCCTGCCACTGGTCTGCTCCCGCAGTTGCCACTGGTCTGCTCCCGCAGTTGCCACTGGCCTGCTACCGCAGCTACCGCTGGTCCCCTCCCGCAGCGAGACCCCGCGAAGGCTGCCCGGGCGGTGTGCACCCCGCCAAGCGACCTCACCGATGTCCCGCCACCCTGCCGCTCACCGAGCGCTACGCAGCACGCACTCCAAACCGCAACCTTCCAACCACATTCACCTCCGATCGCCAGCTCCGCCAACACGTCTTCATTCCGCTACCACCCGAGCACTCACCTCCATTTCCGCCCTCTCCCAGCCACTCCAAGATCATCCCATCCGCCACCGACAATTCCGGGCGGCGTGTCGGGCGCCCACCTCGCCGGAGCCCGTCGGGACCCGTGACAGACTGCCGGGCGATGTACACGCCGTCTGATCTCGCTGACCTGCTCGAATGCGAGCACCGGAGCATCCTCAAGCAGGCACTGGCGGCGGGGATACCCGGCGCGCCGCGGCCGACTTCCTCACCCGATCGGCTGGCGGTGAAGCACGGGCGCGCGCACGAAGCGGCCACGCTCGGACGGTTGCGCAGCGAGCGGACGCAGGTCGTCGAGATCGAGGAACACGATCCGGTCGTCGCGGCGAAGGCGACCGAGGAAGCCCTGCGCGCGGGTGCGCCGGTGATCTACCAGGCGGTGTTCCACGACGGCGAGTTCTCCGGCCGCGCAGATTTCCTGCTGCGCGACGACCAGGGCCGCTACGAGGTCTACGACACGAAGCTCGCCCGGCACGCCAAGCCGTCCGCGGTCGTGCAGCTCACCGCGTACGCCGACGCTCTTCGCCGCGCCGGTTGGCCCACCGGGCCGGAGATGCATCTGCTGCTGGGCGACGGCAGCACTCGCAGCCTCCGCGTCGACGACTTCCTCCCGCTCGTGGACCGGCTCCGCGACCGGTTGCAGGACCGTCCGCCGCAGCTGCCGGACCGGATCTGGGCGGACGAGCGCCCGGCGTGCACCGGATGCGCGTTCGCCGAGCACTGTGCGTCCGCGCGCGAGGCCGACCGCGACCTGTCGCTAGTCGCGGGCATGCGCAGCGAGCAGCGGCGCAAGCTGGTGACCGCCGGGCTCGGCACCATCGACGCGCTCGCCAGCGCCGACCCCGCCGACCGTCCGCGCGACATGTCGGAGGGCACGTTCGCCTCGTTGCGCGCGCAGGCCGCGATCCAGGTCCGGCAGGACGAAACCGGTGAGCTGGCCTACGAAATCATCGCCCCGGACGCGCTCGCCGAACTGCCCGAGCCCAGCCCCGGCGACGTCTTCTTCGACATGGAAGGCGACCCGTACGCCCTGGCCGGCACGGGCCTGGAGTACCTCTTCGGCGCGGTCACCCCGGACGGGCGCTTCACCCCGTTCTGGGCACACTCCCGCGCGCAGGAGAAACGAGCGTTCGAGGAGTTCATCGACCTCGCCACCGCACGGCTCGCGGAACACCCCGACGCGCACGTCTACCACTACGCGCCGTACGAGGTCACGGCGATCAAGCGGCTCGCCGCCGTCCACGGCACGCGGGAGGAAGCCGTGGACGAACTGCTTCGCAGCGGCGCGATGATCGACCTGTATGCCGTGGTACGCAAGGCTTTGCGGGTAGGACAGCGGTCGTATTCGATCAAGTATTTAGAACCACTGTACATGCCGGAAGCCCGCGCTGGCGAGGTAAAAACGGCGGTGTCGAGCATCGAGGCGTACGAGGACTACCTGACGCTCTCCTCCGCGGGAAACACCGAACAGGCTGACGAAGTCCTGCGCGGCATCGCGGACTACAACGAGTACGACTGCGTCTCCACCTTGCGCCTGCACGAATTCCTTCACCGTGTGCGCACCGAAGCCGGAATCGAGCTGGCCGAACCGGCTCCCGAGTCCGAAGTGGACGCTCTGCTTCGCCGCACCGAAGAAGAGGAAGCCGCCCAGCGACGAGCCGAACGCGCCGCCGCGATGGCCGCATTGGTCGACCCGCTTCTGGACGGACTCCCCGACGATCCCGCGGATTTCACGCCCGACGACCACGCCCGCGCGCTGCTGGCCGCGTCCGTCGGCTACCACCGCCGCGAGACGAACCCGGCGTGGTGGGAGTTCTTCCGGCAGCTGGCCGCCCCGATCAGCGACCTCGAAGTGGACACGACCTGCGCGGTCCCGGTGTCGGTGACCGCGGGCGAGTGGGTGCCGCCGTCCGGCCGGTTGCGCACCGCGAAACGCACGCTCGTCGTTCGGTGCGACCCGGACCGTCCGCATCCGTACGCGCCAGGTGACGACGTGCGTTTGCGTTACGGTGCCGACGCTCGCGACGCGAAAGTCGTGTCCGCGACCGCCGTCGAGGTGACGCTGGAGGAGAGCAGCGCGCCGGACAAGACGTCCAACGACCTTCCCGCCGCGGTCCTGCCAGGCAGCCCAGTGCGTCCCTCGCCCAAGGACGAGGCGGTAGCCGATCTCGCCCGCCTGGTAGGGGAAACTCTGCCCGCGCTGCCGTCACACCCCGGCGTCGATTTGCTGCGCCGCATCCCCCGGCTGCGTGGAGGTTTGCCCGAACCGGGCGAAGATTTGGTCGCCACGGTGATCACCGCGGTCGATCGTCTCGACGGTTCCGTGCTCGCCGTCCAAGGCCCGCCCGGAGCCGGAAAGACTTACCTGGCCGGAAAACTCATCGCGCATCTGGTGCGTTCGGGGCGGACTGTCGGCGTCACGTCGAACAGCCACAAGGCGGTCGAGAACGTGCTCTCGGCGGCCATGGAGAACGCGCCGGA
Source organism: Amycolatopsis sp. AA4 (assembly GCF_002796545.1). GTDB lineage: Bacteria > Actinomycetota > Actinomycetes > Mycobacteriales > Pseudonocardiaceae > Amycolatopsis. Next base: position 6,490,959 of record NZ_CP024894.1, on the reverse strand, counting down.
GATGGCCTGCGCCAAGCGCGCGAAGCGGACGCCGGACCCGTCATTGCCTTGGGAACAGCCGAAAACCAACACCGCGCTGGTACGCTGGCGAGAAGAAAACAACACCGGTCATTTGGTCGGCGGCACCGCCTGGACCTTCGCCAACGCCGCCGTCCGCGAGGAACCCTTCGACGTTCTCGTGATCGACGAAGCCGGCCAGTTCGCTCTCGCGGACGCGCTGGCGGTGTCGATGTGCGCGAAAAACCTGGTGCTGCTGGGAGATCCGCAGCAGCTGCCGCAGGTCGTGCAGGGCACGCATCCGGCAGGCGCGGAGGCGTCGGCGCTGGGCCACCTGATCGGCGAGGCGGACATCATCCCGCCGGAACTGGGCTATTTCCTCGACCTGACGCGCCGCATGCATCCTGATGTCTGCGCGCCGGTCTCGAACCTGTCGTATGCGGGTCTGCTGCACTCCCATCCCACCGCGGAGCGGTCGATCGACGGTTTTCCGTCGGGTCTCTATCTGGCCTCGGTCGAACATCGCGGGAACACCACGCGGTCGGTCGAAGAAGCCGAGCAAGTGGTGTCGGTGATCAAGTCGCTGCACGGCCGAACGTGGGAAGGCCGACCGCTCACTGACGCCGATTTCCTTGTCGTGGCACCGTATAACCTGCAGGCGCGAGTGGTGACGCGAGCCCTGTCCGACGCCGGTTTCGGCGACGTCCGAGTCGGCACCGTGGACCGGTTCCAAGGCCAAGAAGCACCCGTTGTGGTGACCACCATGACGTCCTCTTCGGCGGTAGACCTGCCGCGAGGCCTCGATTTTCTCTTGTCCCGCAACCGGTTGAATGTCGCCCTGTCCCGCGCGCAGTCCGTCGCTGTTCTGGTGTGCTCTCCGAAGCTGCTCGAAGCAGACATCAGGACGGTGGACCAGATGCGGCTGGTCTCCGGAATGCTCGGGTTGCTCCGCGATGCTCGCGAGTGGATCGACTGAGCCCGGCAATTGGTGATGGGCGGGTGTGCCTGTGCCGGGCGTGTGGTGATGGCGGGTGTGCCTGTGCCGGGCGTGCGGTGATGGGCGGGTGTGCCTGTGCCGGGCGTGCGGTGATGGGCGGGTGCGCGTGCGCCGGGCGTGCGGTGATGGCGGGTGTGCCTGTGCCGGGCGTGCGGTGGCGGGCGGGTGCGCGTGCGCTGGGCGCGCGGTGGTGGGTGGGTGTGCCTGTGCTGGGCGTGTGGTGGCGGGCGGGTGCGCGTGCGCCGGGCGTGTGGTGACGGGCGGGCGCGCTTGCGCCGGGCGTGTGGTGGCGGGCGGGCGTGCCTGCGCCGGGCGTGTGGTGGTGGGTGGGTGTGCCTGTGCCGGGAGGCGGTCGCTCGGCGCGACGTTCGCGAGCGGACTGGCTGAGCCAGGTGCTGGGGAGGGTGTGACTGCGAGGCGAAGTGGTTGCTCGGCGCTGCGTGGGTGTCCGCGTGGCCGGGCCGATGGGGAGCGCCTTGGCCAGCTGAGTCCGTTGGTCAGTGCTGAGCAGGTGCCAGTCTGGCCAGTCTGATCGGGGATCCGGCCTCGAACGCGCCCCCGGTTAGCCGAGTCGAGCCCGTGGCGAGGAAGCGCGTGTGCCTGTGCGGCAAGGCAGTCACTTGGCGCTGAGCGGATGGCCGCCAGCCGGTCCGGCCGGGACTCTGGCGTCGGCTGCGTCTGAGCCGGTCCGTTGGCGACGCCGAGTGTGCCTGTGCCACAAGGACGAACGCCAGCGCCGAGGTGCCTCCGCAGCCGGTTGGCCGAGCGGAGATCCAGCGGCCGGGCGCGCAGCAGGCCGCGTGCAGCGAACAGAAAGTATTCCTGCGCCGCACAGCAATCGCTCGGTGCGAGATGGGGGTGCCCGCCCGGCCGGACCGGTCGGGAGCCGGTGGCCGGGCGGGGCACATGTCCCCGCTCGCGCGACCGTGGGGGAGGGGTGGCGCGGCGAGCGAGGTGGTCTGGGCGCCCCCCGCGTCCGGCCTGCGGGAGCCGGAGCGGGGGCGCGGGAGCCCCGTCCGCGCGGGGCACTGGGGAGAGATGCCGCAGCGGACGGGGTGGCTGGGGAATCGGCGGGTGCGGACAGTCTTCTCCGGACTGTCCGGCGCGCCGACGGGAACGGCGGTCGAATTCGGCAGGCATAGAAACCTGCCGCTGCTCAATACAACTCGTTGCGGGCCAAGAACATTCCCGCGGCCGTGAGGGTGTGCTCCCGCTCTCCGTCCGGACCGGCTGGGGGTTACCGGCCGGCGGGAGCAGGAGCACCGGATCCCGTTCCGCGGCTGGGGGGAGCAGTGGCGCGGAGACGGGTGGTTCTGCGCCGGTACGGGGGCCGCCTCGCGGCGAGTGGCACGACCAGGCTCCGGCCGGACCGGTATTCCTGGAAGGCAGAAGGTGAGGCCCGGGGGCACCTCCGTACCGACACCCTGTACAACGCGCGAACGGCCCGAATGTTCCGGCCCCATCAGGTGATCTGGATCGCCACCGATCGAGTGACCGTTTGGTCGGCCCGAGCGGGCAGTGCCGGCCGAAGCCGAGCAGGGCCGAGCCCGCCAGCACGAGTCGGGGTTGACCGGCATCACTCAAGAACGAACTTGTTCGTAACGAACATGTTCGTTACCCTGAATCTAGGAACCCCACAAGAACAGGAGCGAACCCATGACCATCACCATCGTCGGCGCCGGCCTCGGCGGTCTCAGCCTCGCCCGCGTCCTGCACGTCCACGGCATCGAAGCCACCGTCCTCGACCTCGACGCCTCCCCGTCCGCCCGTGCGCAGGGCGGCATGCTCGACATCCACGAGGACTCCGGCCAGGTCGCCCTCCACGCGGCCGGCCTGCACGCCGAATTCCGAACCTTGATCCACTTAGGCGGCCAGGAATCCCGTGTCTACGACCGCACCGCCGCGCTTCTGTTCGCGGAAGCGGACGACGGCAGCGGCGAGCGGCCGGAAATCGACCGCGGGGTCCTGCGCGACCTCCTGCTCAACTCGCTGCCGGAGGGCACCGTCCGCTGGGGCGCCAAGGTCACCGCCGCGGAACCCCTGTCCGGGGGACGACACCGGCTCACCCTCGCCGACGGCACGTCGCTCACCACGGACGTGCTCATCGGAGCCGACGGCGCCTGGTCGCGCATCCGCCCTCTGGTCTCACCCGAAAAACCGGCGTACACCGGCATCTCCTTCGTCGAGATCGACCTCCTCGACGCGGACTCCCGCCACCCGGACGCGGCGGCTCTCCTCGGCGGCGGCATGAGTTTCGCGCTCGGCGAGGACAAAGGCTTCCTCGCGCACCGCGAACCGGACGGCAGCCTGCACGTTTACGCCGCCGTGCGTGTCCCGGAAAGCTGGACCGCGTCCATCGACTTCACCGACCACGCTGCCGCCAAGGCTGCCGTGCTGAGTCACTTCGAGGGCTGGTCCGAGCGGCTCCGCGCCCTGGTCACCGAGGCGGACGGCGAGCTGGTCCCGCGGCTGATCCACGCGCTCCCGGTCGAGCATTCGTGGTCGCGGGTGCCCGGCGTCACGCTGATCGGCGACGCCGCGCACCTGATGTCGCCGTTCGCCGGAGAGGGCGCGAATCTCGCCATGCTCGACGGCGCTGAGCTGGGACTCGCGCTCGCCCGGCACCCCGACGACGTCGAACGTGCGCTCGCCGAGTACGAGGCCGCGTTGTTCCCGCGCAGCGCGAAATCGGCGGCGGAGTCGGCGCAAAGTCTCGAGAGCTGCTTCCGCGCGGACGCGCCGGCGGCCTTGCTGGAGCTGTTCGGGCGTCCATAGTGGACCGGCGTACGACTTAAGCGGTACCCGGATCGAGCCGGCAAGCCGATCCGGGCCAGGCGGTTCCGCTCGCACAATGGGCCTCGACCCGCTGTGAGAGAGGAATCTTCAGATGACCGCCGTCCTGGCCGACACCGTCCATGAAGGCCTGCAGTTCGCCGCCGTAGCCGGAATCGCGGTGCTGGTGGCGTTTCCGGTCTTGCTGTTCATCGGCGCGCTGGTGAGCGTGCTCGGCAGCCCGCTCGGCCTCGGGATGAAGTTCGTGTGGGTGGTCTTCGCGTTCTGCGCGCCGTTCCTCGGGCCGATGCTGTGGTTCCTGGTCGGCAAGCGGAGCGCGGAAGCCTCGCTTCGCTGACACAAGATGTCAGTGGAGCGCGGTTAGCGTCCGGGCATGCACAAGGAAATGGACGCTGGCGAGTTCGTCGAGCGGTATGTCGCAGTGTGGAACGAATCCGACCCGGCCGCCCGGCGCGCGGCGGTCGCCTCGTTGTGGGCCGAGGACGGGGTGCAGTTCACCGAGTCCGCGGAGTATCGGGGCCACCAGGCGCTGGAGCGCCGGGTCAGCGAGGCTTTCGAGGAATTCGTCGCCGGAGGGGGATTCGTCTTCCGGTCCGCCGGAGACGCGGCAGGCCTCCACGGCATGATCCGGTTCACCACCGAGATGGTCCCCGCGGCGGGCGGGGAGGTCGCCTTGACCGGGCTTATCGTGCTCGAACTCGGCGAGGACGGACTGATCCGGCGCGATTGCCAGTTCGCCGAGCCGCCGCGTCCCGAGGGCTCGGACGCCCGGGCGGTGGTGGCCGAATTCCTGCGCCGGCTCGAACAGGGCGAACCGGACCGGATCGCGGAGCTTTTCGCGGAACCGGTCGACTGGCGGGTGAGCTGGCCGGAACCGGAGCATCCCGTCGTGCCGTGGATCCGCCCGCGTTCTTCCCTGGCGGACGTCGCGGACCACTTCCGGACGCTCGGAAGTGCTTGTGTGCCAGAGGAAAGCGACGTCCGGGTCGACCGGATCCTCGTCGACGGCGCGGACGCGGTGCTCGTCGGCACGAGCGCCCAAACGGTCAAGCTGACCGGCAAACGGTTCGCGACGACCTTCGCGGTGTGCCTGACCGTCGACGGAGGATTGATCACGCGATACCACGTTTACGAAGACAGCCTCGCCGTCGCCGAGGCGTTCGCCGGATGAAACGCCGGGCGGCCGGTACGGGAATTCCGCCCGGCTGCCCGGCATTTCCGCGCGGTCAGGAAACGTTCAGGTCGATGCAGGCGTAGAACGCGTTGCCGGTGTCCGCGATGTTCCACACCGCGAGCACCTTCTGCTGTCCGGGGTAACCGCTCAGGTCGACCTGGTGCGACACGGTTTCCGGCGGGGCCTGGTCGTCGCCGCTGAAGCTCGCGACCTGGTTGCCGCCGATGAAGTACTCGTAGTCGCTGGTGCGGTGGCGCGCGGTGAACACCCAGGTGAAGGTGACCTGGCTGCCGACCTGGGTGACCTTCCAGCCCTTGCTGTCGTCGTCGAGGTCGGCGAACCGGTCGTTGCCGCCGCTGCAGCTCTGCAGGCCCTTGGGCCCTTCGACGCTCTGCGGTTCCCATTTGATGTCGCCGCAGGACACCGTTCCGTCCGCGCACTGGGCCTGCCGGCTCGGCGGGGAGTTGACGTAGCCGTGCGCGCTGGCGATGCCGGGGCCGATCAGCATCAGCACCGGAGCGAGGACCGCGCCGCCGAGTGCGGCGAGCATCGTGCGTTTGCGGGGCATGGTGGCTCCTTCGAAGCCGGGCCCGCTCCCGCGCCGGAGGGCGGCCGGACGAGCCACGGCACGACCGACGAGCCCGCGGTGGGGTGGTGCGCGGGCGGTGGGGGTGGGGAGATTTGTGGTCTAGACCATACTCGGACGCCCGCGCTCGGTCAAGAATCAGCTACCCTGCGTCATCTATGCCCGGGCTACCCGGTGTACCCGGTGACCGACCCGGCCGCGGGCCAGCTGATCGAGGGAATCGAGAACGCGACCGACGCGGAGGTTCGCGCGGCAATCGAGGGTGTTGGGCACGGATATCGAAGCTGGCGGGCTTGTGCGGTAGCGGAACGGGCAGCGATCGTCGCCCGTGCCCCGGACCTTTTCGAGGAACGGGCCGACGAACTGGCCGCCGTCATGACCTTGGCGATGGGCAAGCGGAGCCAGGTGGCGCGGTTCGTCGCGCCGAATCTGGTGCTGGACAATACGATTCTGCTGAAGCACGCGTCGATCTGCCCGCGCTCGGCGCTGGCGATCGAGAAGATTCTGCACGAAGCAGGCGTACCGGACGATGCGTGCGTGAACCTTTTCGCGTCCAGCCGCAAGGTCCCGATGAGTCTCGCTGATCCGCGCATTCAAGGCGTTTCCCTGACGGGCAGCCAACAGGCTGGTATCTCAGTGGCGGCGGAAGCGGGTCGCCCGCGCGGTGGAGCAGGGCGGGACGCTGTGTACCGGCGGACGTCGCGGGGAGGGTGCGTACCCGGAGGCGACGGTTTTGGCTGACGTCACGCCGGAGATGGACGCTTACCGGGAGGAGATTCGGGCCGGTGGCGATCTTGTTCCGGACGGAATCGGATGAGCACGCGATCGAGATCGCGAACGACTCGCCGTTCGGTTTGGGCGCGTCGGTTTTGGGCGCCGATCTGGTCCGGTTGCGCAGGGCGGCGGATCGGCTGGTGGCGGGGATGGTGTATTTCAGCAAATCCGGCGGGTCGCAGGCGGATTTGCCGTTCGAGGGGAGCAAACGCTCGGGGATGGGGCGGGGGTTGGGGCCGTCGGTGATCGAGGAGCTCATGAACCAGAAGTCGATCCGGTTTTGAGTCGTGGCAGCCCTCGGCGGCCGGGAGGTCGAAGTCTGGTGTGGACTAATCCGGTTCGCTCTGGTTCTCGTCGGACGGTGGGCAAAACCTTGCGGCCTGGCGCTCTTCGTAGCCGGCCCAGTAGAGAGCCTCGTGATGGTGCCAGCGGTCATGATCCGCGACAGTCCGGTATATCCGCGCGTTCGCGAGGTGAAAAGCCGCCCAGGCTGAACGGGTCGCGCCGGACGTTGGACGTCGGGTTATCGCGGAGGCGTGCGCGGCGTGCAACGTTGCTGGTTCGACTTTGTTCTCCATGGTTCTTGTCCTTCCGCTGAGGAGTCCGGCTGCCGAAGCCTGCTAGGTCGTATCGAGATAGAAGTAGTTCTATTAGGCATTCAACTCCAGAAGTTATCAATAGAGCTACTCCTGTCTAGTCTTCTGGGTCGGACAGAGTTGATACCGCTAGCGTTATCGCCGGACGGAGGAGGACGACGTGGGCATCGGGTACCGCGACCTGGCCGCGAGCCTGCGCGAGGCGATCCAGCGGGGCGAATACGCGCCGGATTCGACACTGCCGAAGCAGGAGGAGCTGGCTCAGGACTACGGCGTCAACATCAACACGGTCCGTAAAGCCGTTGGCGTCCTGGAGGCCGAAGGACTGGTCACGCCGATCCGCCGGCGCGGCACTGTCGTTCGTGCGCGTCCGCCTATGAAGCGCCTCGGCGTGGAGCGCTATGCCAAGAGCAAATGGAAATACGGAGACACGGTCGCGTTCGTCGCCGACCGCGAAGCGTCCGGCCGCGAGTGGAAGTCTGCTGATCAGACGCAGACCGTTTCGCGAGTCGAGGCCGATGCTGAGATCGCCGAAGCGCTGGGTGTCGAGGTCGGGTCATCCGTCTACGAGCGGGCGCGCCTGGTCAAGGATGCGGGCCGCCCCACGCATACCCTCTCCAGCTACTACCGGCCCGAGGACGTTGAGGGAACTCGTCTTGTCGACGAGACCCCGGGACCAGCCGGTCGCGGCGGCGGCTTCCTGGTTCTCACCCTGCAAGGGCTCGAACCCGACACGATCAGCGAGACCGTCTGCTCGCGCATGCCCACGCCGGACGAGATCGAGACGTTGGAACTCCCCGCAGGCGAACCCGTGATGGTCTTGCATCGCCGCACCTCCACCGCGGAGGGTCGCGTCGTGGAGTTCGCGCGAGGCGTCCACGCGGCAAGCCGGTTCTCCTGGTCCTATACGTTCAAGATCCCCGACTGACTCCGGAGTCCCCGCATGCCCGAGAGCCCGATCGCCCTGCCGGAGCATCTCCGCGCCGACGTTCAGACACTCTGGGATTACCACGACCTGCACCACGAGCTCCGGCCCACTGACGTCGGAATCGGTCTGGGGAGTCACGATCTCGGCGTCGCTGCCTATACGGCGGAGCTGTACCAGCAGGGCTGCTTCCGGCAGATCGTCTTCACCGGAGCCAACGCGCCCACCACCGTAGACCGATTTCCGCGCGGGGAAGCCGTGCACTACCGCGAGCACGCGTTGGAGCTGGGTGTTCCCGACGACGCGATCCTGGTCGAGCCAACGGCCCGCAACACCGGAGACAACATCGCGCGGAGCCGGGAGTTGCTGGAAGCACGCGGGACAAAAGTCGATTCGGTCACGTTGATTTCGCGTCCCTACCAACAACGGCGGGCCTACGCGACGTGCCGGAAGCTCTGGCCCGAGGTAAAAGTGCTGTGCGCCTCCCAGCCATTGCCGTTGGACGAGTACATCCGGAGCATCGGCGACGTAGATCGCGTCGTCAATATGCTGGTCGGCGACACGCAGCGGATAAGCCTCTATGCCCAGCGAGGATTCGCGATACCCCAAGACCTTCCGGGCCAGGTCGACCGAGCCTTCCAAAGTTTGGTGACGCACGGGTACACCGCCAGACTCCTCACCTAGGCCGCAACAACCCGCTCAACCACCCCGAAAACACCTGCTGCACATCCCCCCGCACGCGGTCCGGGTCGTCCGCGTTGGCGATCATCCGCGCCGCTTCCATCACCGCCGCCAGGACCAGCTGCGCCAGGGCATCCACCGGCGTATCCACGATCAACCCGGCTTCCCGCGCGGCCGCCAGGTTTTCCGCGACCAGCCCCAGGCCGTACTCGGCTTCCAGGTCTCGCCAGGCATCCCAGCCCAGTACGGCCGGGGCGTCGGTCAGCGAAATACGCCGGACGTCCGGGCGCAGGCAGGCGTCCAGGAAAACGCCCAGTGCGGAAGAAAGCCCGGAAAGCGGGTCCGCGGCACCGTCGAGGACTGCGGAGACCTCGGCGGTCAATTCCCGTTCCAGCACTTCGACCACGGCTCGGAACAGGCCCTGTTTGTCGCCGAAGTGGTGGTACAGCGCGCCCCGCGTGACGCCTGCCGTGCGAGTGATTTCCTCGGCGGGCACGTCGTGATAGCCGCGGGCGCCGAAGAGGTCGCGGGCGGCCTTGATCAGTGCGGCTCGCGTCGCGTCGGAGCGTTCTTGCTGGGTACGTCGCACGCACCTAATCTGCCATGGCGGCGGCGAAGCGCGTGATGTGCCCGGCCAGTGCGGCCGGCTGGTCCTCCGAGACGAAGGTGTACGAGTCCGGGACCTCGACGAGTTCCGCGTCCGGCAAAACCTCCGCCAAGCGGTGCGCGAGGCTGATCGGGAACAGTTTCTCCTCCGGCGGCCACACGAGCAGCACCGGACGCTTGAACTGGCGCAGTTTCTCCGCCGCGGCGAGGGTGTGGCTCGAGTCGACAGTGCGCAGGAACTTGCGCAAATCCCTTCGCAGGCCAGGCGATTTCCGCAGTTTGCCCAGGTACTCGTCGGCGACGTCCGGCGGCAGCGGGCGCTTCGTGACCCAACCGAACAGCAGCGGCGAGCGGTACAGCGCCTTGATCCGCAGCAGCTGGCCGAGCACCGCCATCGAACCGGGAATCCGCGCGACCTTCGGCAACGGCCGGAAGATCGGCGGGAAGAAGTACTCGAAGCTGTCCGACGGCGTCAGCACGACCCGTCCGACCCGCTCCGGATAGCGCGCGAGCAGCAGTTGCGTGATGGCGCCGCCGGTGTCGTTGGCGACCAGGATGACGTCCTCCAGGTCCAGCGCGGTGAGGAAATCGCCCAGGAGGGTGGCCAGGCCGGGCGCGCTGAGGTCGGCGTCCGAACGCATCGGGACCGGGTGCGCGCCCAGCGGGAGATCCGGGGCCAGGCAACGGAATCCGGCGTCCGCGACGGACGGGACGACCTTGCGCCACAGCAGGGCGCTGGTGAGCACGCCGTGCACGAAAACGACCGGGCGGCCGCGTCCGTGCTCGAAGTACCGGAGTTCGCCTTGGGGGAGGTTGACGTGCCGGGCAGTGCCGAGTTCTTCGTATCCGCTCATGCTGACCGAAGATACATACATGCAGTCTGTATGTAAATTACCTCTGCGGTAATGCCCCCGCTGGCCAGGGGTTGCCTCGACCCTGGTCGGCGGGGGCGGTTCTTGACTAGGAGGCGGATGCGGAGAGCTGCTCAGCCGAATCGCAGCGCGAGCACAGGCCGGACACCGTTTCCTCGGCGGATTCCGCCGGCGTGCCGGGGATTGCCTCCAGCCGTCCGCAGCGGCGGCACAGCAGGTGGCGGTGGTCGAAACCGGAAAGCTCGTAGCGTTGCGCGACGCCGACGTGGTCGAAGCGGTGGACGAGACCGGCCGCGACGCCGGTGGTCAGCACGTCGTGGACGCCCCTCGTGGACGCCATCGACAGCCGCGCGCGGACCAGCGGCAGCAGTTCCGCGACGGTCACGTGCGGGTTTTCGGCCAGCACTTCCAGCACGACCTGCCGGGCGGTCGTCACGCGCAGGCCGGCGCGCCGGAGCCGGGTTCCGGCGTCGGCGCTGGACGGGAGGGGTGCGGAGGTCGTGAGCACGGTTCCTTTGTAGTCCGCACAGTTGATCCAGTCAAATGTAAGAACGGGTCAACTCTGGGACTGTGAGCCACTGCACGCCAGAATTGATCCGGTCAACTCTGCGGGTACCATCCGGGCCATGGACGAGTTCGGGGCGCGCCTGCGCGACAAGGGTCTGCGCAACACGCCGCAGCGGCGTGCGGTGCTGGCCGCGGTCGCGCGAACCCCGCACGTCACGGCCGCGGAAATCGCGACGGTGCTCGACGCCGACGGGGCCGTCGGCGCGCTGTCCCGGCAGGGTCTTTACAACGTGCTCGAGGACCTCGTCGGCGCCCGCCTGCTGCGCCCGCTCGAACCGGCGGGGTCGCCCGCGCGGTTCGAACTCGAAACCCACGACAACCACCACCACCTGGTGTGCCGCGGCTGCGGCCGGATCCAGGACGTGCCGTGCGCGGTCGGCGCCGCGCCGTGCCTCGAACCCGGTCCGGTGCCCGGTTTCCGGGTGGACCAGGCCGAGATCACGTGGTGGGGGATGTGCGCGGACTGCGAGGCCAAGGCTTAACGCAGCGCGTCCTGCAGCGCCGCGAGCCCGACCGGGCCGACGGCCAGCGCGTCCTCGTGCCACTGGCGCAACGTGAATCCCGGTTTGGCGGCCGCTTCGGCGCGTGCCCGCAGCCACGCGCGTTCGCCGATCTTGTACGAGATCGCCTGGCCCGGCCAGCCGAGGTAGCGCACGATTTCGGCGTGCACCCGGTGTTCGGCGGCCAATCCGCGCTCGTGCAGGAAGCGGCACGCGGTGTCGAAGTCCCAGCGGGAACCGTCCGGCAGCGGCAGATCGAGGTGCGAGCCGAGGTCGATCACGACGCGCGCGGCCCGCAGCGCGGAACCGGCGAGCATGCCGAGCCGGGTGCCGCGTTCGGAGAACCAGCCCAGTTCGTCGGCGAGGCGTTCGGCGTACAGTGCCCAGCCTTCCGCGTGGCCGCTCACTGAATGGACGCGCGCGTAGCGGCTGACCGAGTCCCCGGCCAGGCCCGCGACGCCGATCTGCAGATGGTGTCCCGGAACGCCTTCGTGGAACACCGTCGTCAGCTCGGACCAGGTCGCGAAACGCTCCCGCCCGCCCAGCGGCCACCACGTGCGGCCGGGGCGGGTGCCGTCTTCGGCGGGCCCGGTGTAGTACGGCGAGCCCGACGCGGAGCCGTACGCGAGCACGACATCCAAGGCGCGCAACGGTTCCGGGATGTCGAAGTGCTCGCTCGCCGCTTCCAGCGCCCGGTCGTGCGCGGCGCGCAGCCAGTCCAAATAGGACGCTTCACCGGTCACAAAACACTCGTCGTCCAGCCGGGCAAGCACTTCCGCCACGCTCGCGCCAGGCTGGATCTTCGCGACCTCGGCGGCGATTTCCGTTTCGATGCGCTGAAGTTCCGCCCAGCCCCATTCGTACGCCTCGGCGAGATCGAGGTCCGCGCCGAGGGAAAGCCGGGCCGCGACGGCGTAACGCTCGGCGCCGACTCCGTCGGTTTCGGTGGCGTGCGGGGCGTAATCCTCGCGCAGGAACCGCGCGAGGGCCGCGTAACCGCGGTGGGCGGCGTCGGCCCCCGCACGCAGTTCGCCGGCCTGCGGCCCGTCGCCGTACTCCTCGACGAGTGCATTGTGGACACCCGCGTACCGCTCGGCCTGCGCCGCCGTTTCCAGCGCTTGCCGACGGGCCGCGCGCAGACCCCGGTCGAGACCGGCCTGCAGCGTCTTCTGCCAGCCGGCCAGCATCGTTTCGACCCCGGCCATCCGGACCGCGAGGACGTGCCAGTCGTCCGTGTCGCGGCGCGGCAGCAGCCGGACCGAATCGGCGATCGAACTCAGCGTGCCGAAATGGGCCTGTACCTGGCGGAACGGCTCGTCGAGCCCGTGCCAGGCCAGCTCGGTCTCGAGGCTGTTCCGCAGATGCGCGGCCGCGATCCGGTCCGCGCGGGACTCGGGGGCCAGCGTCGCGAGAGTGGCGAGCGTGCGCCGGGCCAGGTCGGCTCGGGCCGCGAAACCGTCCGGGGTGAGGTCGGTGAGCGCGGTCGCGTCGGTGGTCACGCCGTCCAGGGTCGCGGCGATCGGATCGAGCGCTGCCTCCGCCGTGACGTGGTCGGCGGACAGCTGAAAAATCGGGGTCACGCCGCCACGTTAGCCGGGAGCCGCCGCCCGAATATAGAGACGTTAGCGGGGTGCGGTCGCTGGTATAGAGGGAATGCCCGCGCCGGTGCGCCGACGCGGGCATCCGCGGGAGGAAAGCCTCAGTCCGTGCCGGATTCCATCGCGGCGCGGTCGAGCAGCTCGACGTCGTCGGCCCGGCCCCGGGACGCGATCGTCTCGGCCCCGCCCTCGGGCATCGCGCCGATCAGGCCGGTCGCGGCCGCCTGCGCGGCGCCGATCAGCTTGGGGTGCGAGGTGCCGCCGACCATGCCGAGGCTCGCGTACTGCTCCAGCTTGGCGCGCGAGTCGGCGATGTCGAGGTTCCGCATGGTCAGCTGGCCGATCCGGTCGACCGGGCCGAACGCGGAGTCCTCGGTGCGCTCCATCGACAGCTTGTCCGGGTGGTAGCTGAACGCCGGGCCGGACGTGTCGAGGATCGAGTAGTCCTCGCCGCGCCGCAGCCGCAGCGTGACCTCGCCGGTGATGGCGGTGCCGACCCAGCGCTGCAGCGATTCGCGCAGCATCATCGCCTGGGGGTCCAGCCAGCGGCCCTCGTACATCAGCCTGCCCAGGCGCCGGCCCTCGTTGTGGTAGCTGGCGATGGTGTCCTCGTTGTGGACCGCGTTGACCAGCCGCTCGTACGCCGCGTGCAGGAGCGCCATGCCCGGGGCCTCGTAGATGCCGCGGCTCTTGGCCTCGATGATCCGGTTCTCGATCTGGTCGGACATGCCGAGCCCGTGCCGCCCGCCGATCGCGTTGGCCTCCAGGACCAGCTCGACCGCGCTGCCGAACTCCTTGCCGTTGATCGTCACCGGACGGCCCTGCTCGAAGCCGATCGTGACGTCCTCGGGCGCGATCTCGACTTCCGGGTCCCAGAACCGCACGCCCATGATCGGCTCGACGATCTCGATGCCGGTGTCCAGGTGCTCGAGCGACTTCGCCTCGTGCGTGGCGCCCCAGATGTTGGCGTCGGTGGAGTAGGCCTTCTCGGTGCTGTCGCGGTAGGGCAGCTTGTGCGCCTCCAGCCACTCCGACATCTCCTTGCGGCCGCCGAGCTCGCCGACGAACGCGGCGTCGAGCCACGGCTTGTAGATCCGCAGGCCCGGGTTGGCCAGCAGGCCGTAGCGGTAGAACCGCTCGATGTCGTTGCCCTTGTAGGTGGAGCCGTCGCCCCAGATCTGGACGTCGTCCTCCAGCATCGCGCGCACCAGCAGGGTGCCGGTGACCGCGCGGCCGAGCGGGGTGGTGTTGAAGTAGGCCCGCCCGCCGGTGCGGATGTGGAAGGCGCCGCAGGTCAGCGCGGCGAGCCCCTCCTCGACGAGGGCTTCCTTGCAGTCGACCAGCCGCGCGAGCTCCGCCCCGTAGGCGTGCGCACGGCCGGGGACGGACGCGATGTCGGGTTCGTCGTACTGGCCGATGTCGGCGGTGTAGGTGCACGGAACCGCACCCTTGTCGCGCATCCACGCCACCGCCACGGACGTGTCGAGGCCGCCGGAGAACGCGATGCCGACCCGCTCGCCGACGGGAAGGGAAGTGAGCACCTTGGACATAGGAATGATTATGCACGACGATGTATGAACGTGCATCCCCGGGTGGTGTGAACTCGCTCTCCGTGCGGTTCTCCAGGTCTTTCACCGCTCGTGCAGCCGCTGCCGCCACCACGCCTCGGCATGCCAGCGGCTGAGGGAACTCGCCGCCGGGTCGGGCAGGGTTCTCCGCCGGAACTCGGCATCGAGCGGGGCGAGGACCCGGCGCAGGTCCGCGCGGGCGCGGGGAGGGAGCGCGCGCAGGGCGGCTTCCAGTTCGTCGCGGGCTTCGACGGGATCGCCGCACGGGCAATCGGGCCACGGCACGTACAGCCAGCGGCCGGGCTGGCGCAGGAAGCGCCGATACCGGTCGAGTGCTGGGGAAACGCGTTCGGTCCACTGGTCGCGGGCTTCGGGTTGGGCGGCGCTGGGCTTCCTACGAGGCATTGCCCCTTCGGGTCGACGTCATGCCGAAAGGTTGGCACATCTGCGGATGAGCGTCGCGCCCAATTCGGTCAGTAAGTGCGGCCCTTCCAGCCGGTCCGGCGACGGGCGGAGTCGATCGTCATCAGGGTGTAGAGGGCTGCGGTGAACGGCAGCCACCCGCCCGCGACCAGGGGTTGGCGGTAATACCTGGCGACCGGGACGAACGTCGCCGCCATCAGCAACCACGCCACAGCGGCTTGCCACGAGCCGGTCAGGGCGAGTGCGGGCGGGGCGAGGAACACGGCGATCATGCCGACGACCGTCCCGGCCAGCAGCAGTGGCGAATGTCGGAGCTGGGTGTAGGCGCTGCGGGTCACCATCCGCCAGAGGTCCGAGAGCCGCGGATACGGCCGGACACTCCAGACTTTCGTGGCGTAACCCAGCCAAATCCGGCCGCCCGCGGACGCGACCGCGCGGGCGAGCGCGACGTCGTCGATGACCGCACCGCGGATCGCGGCGATTCCTCCGGCGCGTTCGAGCGCCGCGCGGCGGACGAGGACGCAACCGCCAGCCGCCGCGGCGGTGCGCCAGCGTGCGGAGTTCACGCGGCGGAACGGGTAGAGCATCGCGAAGAAGTAGACGAAAGCGGGCACGAGCAGCCGCTCCCAGAACGTTGCGGTGCGCAGAACGGCCATCTGAGATACCAGGTCCCGGCCGCTGGTGGCAGCGGCGACGAGGGTTTCCAGCGAGTCGGGGCTGTGTGAGATATCAGCGTCGGTCAGCAGGAGGAAGTCGACGTCTCCGGCCTCGCGGACGCCGTGCGCGACGGCCCAGAGCTTGCCGGTCCAGCCGTCCGGTGGTTCGCCCGGGCTCGTGACGGTGAGCGGGAGTCCATTGGGGACAGTCAGCGAGCGGGCGACTTCCGTCGTGCCGTCGGTGCTGCCGTCGTCCACGAGGATGACTCGCGCGTCGCCGCGATAGGTCTGGCGCAGCAGCGTGGGCAGGGTTTCCGGCAGCAGCGCGGCCTCGTCGCGGGCGGGCACCACGACGGCGACAGACGGCCAGGCGTCCGGCCGGACCAGCACGGGCAGGCGCTGGTCGGTGCGCCAGAACCAGCTGTGGCACAACGCGAGTCCGGTCCACACCGCCAGCGTCGCCCACGCGAGGACCGTGCCCATGCGCGGAGTGTAGTGACTGGAAGCAAACTGACAGGTCGCTCCCAGCGGACTCATAGATTCGCGGCTGAGACTGGGTGTTCCCCCACCGGAGAGGACACCCGGCATGGACCCGGACATCAGGAGAAGGCAAGAGGAACGGGCTCGCGTCCGGCACCGGACGGCGTTGGTCACCGCGGTCGCGGCGGTGCTCGGAGTCGCGGCGGCCGGCGGCATCGGATACGGGCTGACGGCGGCCGCGTCCCCGTCCACCAGCGGCACCGGCGCGTCCACCGGCGGGACTGGTTCGTCCGCCGGATCCAGCTCCTCGGACCAGTTGCAGGCGCCCGCGCAGGATCCCGGCTCCGGGTCGAGGCACGCGCACACCGGATCGGGCGCGTCGTGACCGGGCCGTACTCGGCGGCGTTTCCCGCGCTCGGCACGACCGCACGGGTGCTCGTCACCGAGGAAGCCGCGCTCGACCGGGCGACCGAGCTGCTGCGGACGCGGCTCGCCGAACTCGATCGGGCCTGCAGCCGATTCCGGACAGACTCGGAGATTTCGGCACTCCACCGTGCCGCTGGCCGGGAGGTGGAGGTGAGCCCGCTGCTGGCCGACGCGCTGTCGGCGGCGTTGCGCGCGTCGTGGCTGAGCGGCGGGCTGGTCGACCCGACGGTCGGCGGTTCACTGGCCGCGCTCGGCTACGACCGGGACTTCGCCGAGATCGCCGACGGACCCGCCGCGGCGCCGGTCCCCGCGCCCGGCTCGCATTGGGTGTTGTTCGAACCGGCCCGCCGGATCGTCGTGCTGCCGCGCGGTGTGCTGCTGGACCTTGGCGCGACCGCGAAAGCCTTTGCCGCGGACCGGACCGCCGCCGAGATCGCCGGCCGTACCGGTTGCGGCGTGCTGGTGAACCTCGGCGGCGACCTCGCGGCGGCAGGCCCGGCGCCAGCAGGTGGCTGGCAAATAGCGATCGGCGACGACCACACGGACGCGGTCGCCCATCCGGACACGACCATCACGCTCACCAGCGGCGGCCTGGCCACTTCCGGCCTCGCGCGGCGGACGTGGCGACGCGGTGGCCGCGTGGTGCACCACATCGTCGACCCGCGCACGGGCGAATCGGCGGATCCGTGCTGGCGAACGGTTTCGGTCGCGGCGAAGTCCTGTGTGGACGCCAACACGGCCAGCACCGCCTCGGTCATCCTGGGCGTGGCGGCGCTGGACTGGCTGAGTTCACGCGGATTGCCCGCCCGGTTGGTGAGTTCGCGCGGTGCTGTCCGGACGACGGCGGGGTGGCCGGCGGATCGCCGGGAGCGTGCGTCGTGAGTTCCGCCCTCTGGTATTTCAGCCGTGCCACCGGAATCGTCTCGCTCGTGTTTTCGACAGCCGTCGTGGTGCTCGGTTTTCTCAACTCCGGCCGGTTCGCGACCCGGCGCTGGCCCCGCTTCGCCCTCGCGGACCTGCACCGGAACCTCGCCCTGGCCAGTCTCGTGTTTTTGGCCGCACACATCGTCTTCGCGGTCGTCGACGGTTATGTGGACCTGAGCTGGCCGGCGGTTGTCCTTCCGTTCGTGTCGGGCTACGAACCGTTCTGGATCGGCATCGGTGCGGTAGCGGTGGATTTGCTGCTCGCCATCGTCGTGACCAGTCTCCTGCGCACCCGCATCCCGCCGCGGTTGTGGCGCGCGGTGCATTGGCTGGCCTACGTTTGCTGGCCGGTCGCGCTCGCGCACAGCATCGGCCTCGTCGCGTCGGACAGCGCGCGCCCGCTGCTGATCGCGCTGGACATCGCGTGCCTGCTCGCCGTTCTGGCCGCCGCGAGCGTGCGGTTCGGCAGTACCAATCCCGACACCGAGGCGCGCCGCCTCACTCCGCTTCGGAGGTGACTCTTGCTTCCTTCGCACCGCAACAACCTGGCCGCCCACCTGTCTGTCCATGGTGGACTCCCAGCCTTGGATCGCGACGCACTGATTCACGAAATCGACGTCGCCGGTATCCGCGGCCGCGGTGGCGCGGGCTTCCCCGCGGCGGCGAAGCTGCGCTCTGTCGCACCGGGACGGTCCATTGTGGTCGCCAATGGCTGCGAGAGCGATCCCTTCAGCAGCAAGGATCGCGCCCTCCTGGAACTTGCGCCGCACCTGGTGCTGGACGGCATCCAGGTCGCCGCGCATGCCGTCGGCGCTACCGAGGCTTATCTCTGCCTGCGCGAGGGCAACCGAAGCGTGCTGGCTGCGTTGGCGGAACGCCGGGACGCAGTGCCAGTAAAGGTAGTCGCAGTCCCGCATCGATACGTCGCGAGCGAAGAAACCGCGTTAGTGCACTTCTTGGGATCCGGCGACGCCCGTCCGACCGGCAAATTCCCGCGCCCAACCGAACGCGGTCTGCGCGGACGCCCCACGCTGGTCCAGAATGTCGAAACCTTGGCCCGCTTCGCGCTCGTCGCCCGCACCGGCGCGGACCGTTTCGTGCCGACTGACTTGGTCACCGTCACCGGAGCCGTCGCGCGCCCCGGCGTAATGGAAGTCCCCGCGGACACTCCCGTTTCCGCGATTCTCGCCCGCGCGGGCGGATCGGTGACCGCACAAGCTGTTCTGATCGGCGGTTACGGCGGTACCTGGATGCCGCGTTCCCTGGCCGATCCTTTGCCGCTGGGCCGGGAACCGGGCTTGTCCTCGTTGCACTTGCTCCCGGACTCTCACTGCGGCGTCGAACTGACCCGGAATATTCTCCATACCCTGGCCGGAGAATCGGCCCGCCAATGTGGACCGTGCATGTTCGGACTCCCGGCCGTCGCCGCGGATTTCACCGACCTGCTGTCCGGCCGGGACGCGACCGGCCGTCTCGCCCGCCGCCTCCCGCTCCTCAGCGGACGAGGCGCGTGCGCCCACCCGGACGGAGCGGTCCGCCTCGCGGCAAGCGCTTTGCGAGTCTTCGCGGCCGACGTCCACGCCCACCTGACCGCCGGTTCGTGCCGAATCACGGCAGGTGCGGCATGAACCGCCTGACGGTCGACCCGATCGCCTGCCGAGCACACGGTTTGTGCGCGGACGTGCTGCCGGAACTGATCACTGTGGACGAATGGGGTTACCCGGTGGTACGCGGGGGAACGGTGCCCGAATCGCTGCTGGCGGAGGCCCGAAAAGCGGCGGCGGCTTGTCCGGCGCTGGCGTTGCGGCTCCGGAAAATGGAGTGATCGCAACGCCAGCGTCGCATTTAGCGGCTGTTCAACAACGCCACCAATCCTTGATGGCATGCAGTGCCATTATTGACACCGGCAAGAGGCTGAGCAGCGTGGGCGCCAGGCTGGTCAAGTAGAACTCCTCGGGCAATTTTGTGAATATAGTTCACAACATGGATCTCGTTGCGCCTGAGCCGCCTGGTCTCTGCGAACAATCCTCTGAGTGAATCTACTCAGAGTTGTCTGCAACTGCAGATGGACTCAGGCGGAGGATATTGCCCTACGGATGGGTGACACGGCGAAGCGGCCCCCGCTTTTCAGTCGCGGCGGGCTACGGATCGGCGAGGAGAAGGCATGGCCACGGTGCTTTCCCCGTCGCTCTCGCCGTCCCTGGCCTGCGGAATCGGGTGCGGGTCGCGGGCCGCCGCTAGGCGTTCCTCGACGCGGGCGGCCTTGGCGTCCTTGCCGCGGCCGCGGTAGAAGGCGGCGGCGCGGGTCCAGGCGTCGACGGCGTCCTCGCGATTCCCGCGTGCGTACAGGATCTCGGCGAACGCCTCCAGCGCCCGCGCCTGTCCGGTCGCGTTGTGCGCCCGCTCGGCCAGTTCGACCGCTTCCTGGGACAGCCGCAGCGCGGCCCGGTCGTCCCGCTCCGCCGCGGCGAGGCGGGCTTGCACGGTGCGCAGCCGCATCCCGGCGGTGAGGTCGCCGGTGATCTGGGCCTGCGCCAGCTGGCAATGCCGGTGGGCGACGGCGAATTCCTCCTGGCCGAGATGGAGTTCGGCCAGCGTGATGCAGGTGGCCGCTTGGCCGGACACGTCGCCGGTGAGCGCTCGCAGGTGCAGGGCGCGGTGGTAGTGCGGCAGCGCCCGTTCGTACTGGTCGAGTTCGGCGAGGGTCTCGCCGAGGTACTGCTCCGCCTTCGCCTCGCGGACCAGGTCGCGGTTGCGCTGCGCGTGCGTGATGCAGCGGCGGAACAGCGCGATCGCTTCCGCGGGCCGGCCGGTCAGCCGGTGGAGCCGGGCCAGGTTGATGGTGATGGTCAGCTTCGCGATGGGCGAGGCGTCGTCGGTGGCCAGTTCGAGCGCCCGGGCGAGTGCTTTCTCGGCCGCTTCGTGGTTGCTCAGCGTGAGATGTAGTTCCCCCAGATCGTTGAGGGTCGACCCTTCCGCGTGAGAGTCGTGGTTCGCTCGCGCGGCCCGGGCCGCGATGGCCAGCCCGGTGGTCATCTCGTCGTAGAAGCCGTAGACGACGAAGGTGTCGTGCATGAGATGCGGAAGGGTGCAGGCGTAGTCGAAGAGCTGGTGCTGCTCGGCGAGCGCGGCGAGTGCGGTGAGATTGGTGCGTTCGCGGAGGAACCAGCGGTGGGCCGCGGCAGGCGTCTCGAACCGCGTCGGGCGGATGTCCGGCTCGGGGGCGAGCCGCGGCGGCCGGTCCCGGTGCGGATGCGCCATCCGGTGCGCGTTGTCCGCAGTGGTGCAGTAGTGCGAGAGCAAGCGGCGCAACGGCCGCGGGTCGTAGTCCTGGGTGCTGAGCGTCTGCGCGTAACGGTGGAAGATCGAGACGATCCGGTACCGGTCCGTGTCGCCGGGCTGGTCGATCAAGTGCAACGCCACCAGGGTTTCGAGCGCTCGCCGGGTTTCCGCGGCGGGCCGTCCGGCCGCGGACAGCAGGGTGTCCACGTGGATTTCCGCGCCGGGATGGTGGCCGAAGAGCCGGAAAACGGCCTGGCTCGGCGGTTCCAGCAGGTGGTACGACGACGAAAACGCGGCACGCAGGCTTTGGTCGTCTCCGTCGTCGCCGATGCTCAGGAGCATTTCCGGGTCGCGCAGCTGCTCGAGCATGGTGCTGAGGCTCAGCCCCGGGCGGCGGGCCGCGCTCTCGGCGATCAGCGTGAGCGCGAGCGGCAGCCCGTCGCAGAGGTGTGCGATCCGGCGGGCCGCGCCGGGTTCCCGTTCGCCGCGGCCGTTCAGGCGCCGGACGAACAGTTCCAGGGAGTCGTGGTCGTCGAGGCGGTTGAGACTGAGGGCGGCGAGTTCGTGCCGCCGGGTCAGCGCGCCGAGCCTGCGGCGCGAGGTGACGATCACGGTGCATTCGGACAGCACGTTCAGCAACTGGTCGACGTGGTCGGAGTTCTCCGCGTCGTCGAGGAGCACCAGCACGGAGCGGTCGGCGAGTTGCCGGCGCAGGACGGCGGCGCGGGCGGTCGCGTCCACCACGTGGTCGACCGGGTAGCCGAGTTCCTGGAGGAGGCGGTCGACGATGTCGGAAGGTTCGAGCCGCGGGGCCGGGCCGAAGCCGTGCAGGTCCAGGTAGATCGTTCCGTCGGGGAACCAGTCCGCGGCGCGGTGCGCCCAGTGGACCGCGAGGCTGGTTTTCCCGATGCCGGGCGGGCCGCTGAGCACGACGGCGGGCCAGCGGGTCGGCGAGCCGGGGCGGAGCCATTCGTCCAGGGTTTCCAGTGCGTCGGCGCGGCTGATGAAGCCGCGGAGATCCCGGGGGAGCGGATGGGACGGGGGCGTGGCCCGGCGGACCGGGGCGGCGGCGGGCGGGGAGACCGGGTTTTCGTAGCGGTCCCGGATTTCGTCGTGGAAGGCGCGCAGCAAGGCGTTGGCGGTGTCGTCGGCGGCGTCGCGGAATCGCCGGTGCGCGTCGAGGTAGTGGGCCAGGGCCTGCCGGGACTGTCCGAGGGCGTAGTAGACCTGGATCTGGAGCTTGACGAACGCCAGGCGGCCGGCGTGGCCGGGATCCAGTTCCTGCAGCGCTCCCGCGGCCTCGTCGGGACGGCCGAGCGCCAGCAATTGGCTCGTCAGGAATTCTCGCGCGGGAAGCAACATGGACTTTATTTTGTCCTCGCGCCACTGGGCCGCGCGCTCGGTGCGGAGTTCTGCCAGCGGTTCATCGCGCCATAAGGAAAGTGCGGCGGCGGCTGATTCATACGCTGTTTCATGATCGCCGGAACGCTCCGCCGAGTGCGCATTTCGCATTATTTCCCGGAAGGCGGCGACATCCACGAGACTCTCGTCGAGTTCGGCCAGATAGCCGTCGCCGGACCGCGGGACCGCGACGGGCACCTGCGCTTCGGAGAGGGCCTCACGCAGCCGGTGCACCGCCTTGTACAGGGCCTCTTGCGGGTTTCCGGGCAGGTCGTCGTCCCACAGCCAGGAGATGAGGGAGTCCTGGGAAAAGCGCTGTCCCGGCCGGGTGAGCAGGATTCCGAGAATATTCCGGGTTTGCCGCTGACCCCACTGCTCGTTCATCTTCCCGTGCATCCGCACCGCAGTCTGCCCGAGAATTCCGTAGGCGAAGTCCATTCGACGTCCCTCCCTCGTCGATTTCCCAGTTTCGCATCGATCCGGTGAATCGGCGACCGCTTCGGGACAACGATCATCCGGGGAATTGTCTTGTCCGGTTTCGGTCCGCTTTGTGTCCAGCGGCGGGAAGTCCTCGGTCAGGACCGGATCGCAGGCTCGGCTCGTCGGTTTCCGGACGGAGGGGATGAAGATGGCGCACGACGTGTGGGTACGCGGTCCGATCGGTCTCGACGCCGCCTCGCGGGTTACGCGGCCGGGGTGCCGCGCCGTGCTGGCGGTCGTTCCGACCGTCACGGCGGGTACGCGGCTGTTCGAGCTGATCTCGCTGCTCGAACGGGACTTGCGGGTGCAGGTGATGTTCACCGTCCCGCACAGCACCGACAGGTGGGCCGGGGTCGAGGAGTACGTGCGGGCGCAGCACGGGCTCCTGCTGCCGTGGGAACAGGCGGTGGCGCACCGGTTCGATCTGGTTCTGGCGGCCACTCACCGGAACCTGGACCAGGTGCGCGGGCCGCTGATGCTGATCGGACACGGGGTGGGGCAGGTCCCCGGACGCCGGTTCAGCCGGAAAGCGGGCGGCGCGACGATCGAAACGACCGAGCTGGACCGGGAGCTGCTCACGTTTCGCGGGCGGGTGCTCCCGGCGGTGCTGGGCCTCGGTACCGAAGCGGAGGTGGAAGTACTGCGCGAGCGTTGTCCGGAGGCGGTGCCCGCGGCCGTCGTGGCCGGGGACCTCTGTCTTGACGGGATGCGGGCGGCGACCGGGCGGCGGGAGCGGTACCGGCGGGCGCTGGGCGTCGGCTCGCGGCGGCTGGTGGTGCTGAGTTCGACCTGGTTCACTGACTCGGCGTTCGGCCGCGTCCCGAGGATGTACGAAGCGATCGCGAACGCGCTGCCGGACGACCGTTACGCGGTGGCGGCGGTGTTGCATCCGAACGTCTGGGCGGTGCACGGGCGGCGTCAGGTCGCGGCCTGGCTCGCCGGGTGCCGGCGGCTGCGGGTGATCCCGCCCGAGCAGGGATGGCAGGCGACGATGATCGCGGCTGACTGGGTGATCGGCGACCACGGCTCGACCACGGGCTACGCGGCGGCCATCGGGAGGCCGGTGACGCTCGCGTCGCTGCCGGACGGGCGGCCGCAGGCCGGGAGCGTCGCGGACGTCGTGCGGGCGCACGCGAAGCCGCTGGATCTGGACGCGCCGCTCGAAGCCCAGGAAGAAGCCTCGATCGCCGTGGCTCCGAGGCTTGCCGCGGAGGTGCTGCCGGTCGCGAGCACGAGGCTCGACTGTTCGGCGGGGATCCTGCGGTCGGCGATGTACCGGCTGCTGGAGTTGTCCGAACCGGACACGGTGGCGTATCCGCCGCTGCCGGCGATGCCCAGGCCGCTGCCCGGGTGGGACGCGTGACCACCGGGGTCGCGCGCGTGCGGCTCGCGTTGCCGGGGCGGCGGGCGCTGCCGGTGCTGGTCGCCGATGTCGATCGCGCCGGGCCGCGGTGCTCGGCCGAAGCGGACGTCGTGGTCCGGTGCGGTACGCGGGCCGCGACCCGAGGCGAGGCTGACGAGCTGCGGGCGGAGTGGCCGGGAGCGATCGCCGCGGCGGTGTGCTGGCCGGGCGGCGCGGTGTGGTCAGTGCGGCGGCTCGGCGGAATCCCCGCTGAGGCGGCGGGCCTCGTCGAGATGGCGCTGGGCGGCTGTCTCGTCGCCGTGGCCGCGTTCGAGATCGGCGAGCGCGGTGAGGATCTCGGCCTGGAAATGCGGTGACTGGAGGCGTTTGACGCCTTCGAGTGCTTCCAGGAGTTCGGTGCGCGCCCGGCGGTAGTCGCCCCGCCGGGCGTGGATCGCGGCGAGCGGGATGACCGCGCGCGCGTGCTGGACGGCGTCGCCCGCTTCGTCCAGGATGGCGGTGGCTTCGGCCAGTTCGCGCAGTGCTTCGTCGTCGCGGCCCAGCTTGATCAGGACTTCGCCGCGCCGATAGCGGGCTTGGCCGACGCCGCGGGGAATGCCGGCCTCGGCGTGTTTCCGGGCGCTGCGCTCGTACAGCTCGAGCGCGGCTTCCCAGTCTTGCTGTCTTCGCGCGTTCCTGGCGAGCCGGGCCAGCGCGGAGGCTTGCGTCGGGCCGTGCTGCTCTCGTTCGCCGATTTCGAGAGTCACGGCATTGTGCGCGGCGGCTTCGTCGTAGCGGCCGAGCTGGTCGCAGACAAAGCCGGCCTGGCTGTGCATCCGGGCTTCCACCAGCGGCAGCCGGCATCGGCGGGCGGCGGCGATCCCCGCCGTGCAGAGTTCGAGGAACGGTTCGTAATCCCGGTGGTGCAGGAAAAATCCCCACGACGCTTCGGCGAGCTGCCACAGTTCCTCGTCCCAGCCGTGGGCCGAGGCGGCCTTCGCGACGGCGTTGATCACCGTCCGGTCCCGTCGCCACCAGCGCACCGCGTGGTCGCGGTCGGCGAAAGATCCGGTCGGCGCAACGGTTTCGGCCGCGAAATTCGGCCGGAACGGGTGGATGAGGGCGCTCGCGGTGACGGTTTGGTCGCGGTACCAGCGGATGTACCGGTGAACGAGATAACGCCGGTCGGCCTCGGCGTCCTGGCGTTCCGCGCGCACGCGGGCGTCGTGGCGGACGACGTCGTGCTGCGCCACGGTATCGTCCTCCAGCTCGTGGAGGAGGTTGGCTTCGATCAGCTCGTCGACGGCGTCGTCCAGGTGCGCGGGCGAACTCTGGAGCGTGTCGGCGAGCGCGTCGACCGCGTGATGCGGGCCGGGCAGGATGCCGCACGTGCGGTAGAGCCGGGCGGCCGAATCGTCGAGCGCGGCGTACGAGGCGTCGAAAACCGTTGCCAAGTCGGCGAAACCGCCGAAACGCCGGACCCGTCCGCGGCGGGCTTCCTGGTGCGGGTTGCGTCTTGGCCGCACGCGCAGCCGCGCTCCGGTGAGAGTAAGTGCCAGCGGCAGCCCAGCGCACGCGGTCAGCAGATTTTCCGCGTCCTCCTGGCTGAACTGGCGCTGCCCGGAGCGGCGGACGAGCACCTCGCGGGCCGGCCGGTCCGGAAGCGGGCTGAGCGGAAGGATTTCCGCGCCGTCCAGCGCGAGGCTGGTCAGCTGCGACCGGCTGGTGACGAGCACGAACGCGTGCGCGCTGGACGGCAGCACGGCACGCGCGTCGGCGCTGTGCACGACGTCGTCGAGCAGCACGGCGAATCGCCGATCCGCTGTCACCGCACGGAATTCGGCGGCCCGCTGGGCGAGCGAGGCCGGGATGTCGTCGGCAGGAAGGCCCAGCGCGGCGAGGAAACCGTGCAGCACCCCGCTCGCGGATTCCGCGGTTTCGGTGCCCTCGGCGGAAAACCGCGCGCAGAGGATGCCGTCCGGGAACTCGGCGCGGCGCTGGTGCAGCCAATGCAGGGCGAGCGCGGTTTTGCCGATCCCGCCGACGCCGGTGAGCACCACGACGGACGGCGCGGGGTCGGAGCGGAGCCGGATTTCGTCCAGCAGGCCGAGTTCCGGGGCGCGGCCGAGCAGCACGGCCGGCGCGGGCGGGAGCTGGACCGGCGCCCGCACTGGTCTGCCGGATGCTACGGTTGCCCCTGGCCGCGCCTCGCTCATTCCACTCCCCCCATTATTCCTCCTTACCTGCTGCGGGCGGCAAAAGAAACGAAAAGCGGCGGGAATCACCCGCCCTCGAGACGTTGCTCAGTGTCGAGGGGGCTCGCCGGGCTTGCGCCGATCGAGAGCGTTTTGGCCGCCGTGCGGGCGGATGGCCACTTTTTCCCGCAACAGCAAGCGACGGATAGTGCCATAGGACGCTTGATGCGCGTCCGCGATGCTCTGAATAGTCGAGCCCGACTCGTACTCGCGGACTATTCGCGGCACGTCGAGTTCGCGGCGCACGCCTTGGCGGATTTCCGGCAGCACCGCGCCTTCCTGGCGCAGCAGGCGTCCGGTCCAGCTCAGGGACAGCCCGTTTTCCCGGGCGATCTGGGTGATCGACGCGCCCGCTCGCCAGGATTCGAGCATGCGGCGATTCCGCTCGATCCGGTTCGTGCGCGCCTCGTCCGGCGTGTCCATGCAAGCGCTCCCGCTGCTGGGCCTGCTTGTGCCTGACCCTCCATTATCTGACTCGCGGAGCGGGAATGTGAACCTACGAACGTGGCGCATGCGCGGAGGTTCTGTGTTCGCAATTTGTGACACAAGCGCACACAGAGTGAATTGAATAATCAGCGAAATGAGCGGATGACTCCGGAAAGCGTATCGATATCACTCGATTCGGCGAAAATCCGCTGCCTCCGCGTGGTCAGTGCGGAACCCACAGCGTCACCCGTGTTCCGTGCCCGGGCGTAGATTCCACCTGTCCGGTGCCCCCGACCTCCGCCAGCCGGGCCTCGATCGACTGCCGGATGCCGAACCCCGGGCCCCGTTCGCGGACGTCGAAGCCCCGCCCCTGGTCGCGTGCGACTACGGCCGTTCCGCCGTCGCGTTCCTCCACTCGGAGCACTACCCGGCTCGTCCCGGCATGTTTCACCGTGTTGCGCAGGGCTTCCCGGACCGCTTCGCACAGCGCGGTGCGCCGGTCGGCGGACAGGCGGTCGTCGTCGGCGAAGTCGGCGGCCACGAGCTGGGTGCGCAGGCCTTCGCGGGCCATTTCGGCGGCGACGTCGGCCAGTTCCACCACGAAGCTGCGTCCGGTGCGCGGTTCGACCGGCTCGGTGATGCTCCGGCGGAGTTCGGCCGCCTCGGCGTGGGCGACCGAACGGAGCTGGGCGAGTCGTTCGGCGGCGTGGTCGGCGTCGTCGGACGGGGCGATCGCGAGCGCTTCCAGCGTCTGCAGCACGCTGTCGTGCAGGAGCCGCTGGGTGCGCCTGCGTTCGGCCTCCTGACCGCGGCGCAGGCCGATGTCGAGGGCGAACCGGGTGCCGACGCCCAGCAGCACCAGGATCCCGCACGCCACCACGATCGACACCGCGAGCGCGACCAGGCAGCCGATCGACCGGCTGAGCGCGAGCGGGTTGTCCAGCCGCAGGCCGCCGGCCGCGGTCAGCAGGACCCGGAGCGGGACCGCCGCGGCGAGCAGCAGCAACGCCGCGGGCAGCCCGGACGTCCCGGCCCACATCGCGACCGAGCCGACGAGCCACGTCCAGGTGACGTCGATCGCGAACGGCTGCACCGCGTCCGGGGCGAGCACCGCGATTAGCAGGTTCAGCACGAGGCCCGCGCCGAGGTCCGCGGTGAGCACCCGCCGCGTGCGCCGCGCGGGGAGGCCGCCGGAGCGCAGCAGCCACCACAGGAACCCGGCGTTCGCGGCGACGCCCAGCGCGGCCGCGGGCAGCACCGGGAACAACCCGGTGCTGCCGTTGGCCGCGGCGAACCCGATGAACACCTTCACGAACGCGGCGATCCGGTAGGCGACCGGGACGACGACCCAGTACCGCGCGGCGCGCGCCAGCGTCGCGTCGCCGACCTCGGCCAGATCCTCGCCGGCGTCCGGCCGCTCCGGCGGGCTGCCGCGATGCAGCAGCGTCCGCACGAATTCCCGGCGCGGTACGGCAAAACCCGGTACGGGCATCGTCCCTCCCCGTGTCTCCGGCGAGGATATTCGATTGGTGCAGTCCAGTGTGGAAACGCCGGGTCACGCTCTGGACAGGGCCAGCCGCCACAGGATCGTGCGTTCGCGGGAACGCTGGGCGTGCAGGGGATCGGCACGGTCCGTGGCGCGCCGGTGCCTCGGCGTGGTTTCCCGGCGTCCCGCGACCGTGAGACCGGCGGCGGCGATCCGGTCGAGCAGTTCGGCGCGGGTCCGCAGCCCGAGGTGTTCGGCGAGGTCCGACAGGATCAGCCAGCCTTCGCCGTGCGGCGTCAGATGGCCGGGCAGGCCGTCGAGAAAGCGGTTCAGCATGGCGGACGAGGGGTCGTAGATCCCGAGTTCCAGCGCCGAAGACGGGTTTCCGGGCAGCCACGGCGGATTGCAGACGACCAGGTCGGCGCGTCGGTCCGACGGCCACAGGTCGGTTTCGCGAACCTGGACCCGGTCGGACAGGCCGAGCCGGCGCAGGTTGTCCCGCGCGCACCGCACCGCCAGCGGGTTGAGGTCGGTCGCGACCACTTCGGCGGCGCCGCGCCGAGCCAGAATGGCGGCGAGTACGCCGGTTCCGGTGCCGAGATCGAAGACCACCGGAGATCCGTTGCCCGGCAACGGTTCCTGCGCGACAAGATCGAGGTATTCGCTCCGGGTCGGCGCGAACACGCTGTACGCCGGATACAGTCGCGCGCCCAAAGCCTTGATGGGAATGCCGTTTTGGTGCCATTGATAAGCGCTCAGGGCGCCGAGCAGCTCACGCAACGAGATCAGCGTGCCGGGTAAACCGCCGAACGCGTGCTCGCAGGCGGCGCGGATGTCAGGGGCTCGGCGAAGCTGAAGCGAATGGTCCGCTTCCACGGAGACCAGGATTTTTCCGAGCAGCGCCGCACGTTCCGAGCGCGCGGCACGCACCTCGGCGAAAGTTCCCGAGCGTTGCGGGAGGCGGCGGTCCATGGCGCGCACGAGCTGTCGTGCGTTGGGAAAATCGCCGCGCCACAGCATTCCGGTGCCAGCACGCGCGAATCGCAGTGCGGCGGCAGCGGTCAGCCGGTCATCGACGACGACAATGCGGCCCGGCGGCGGAGTTCCGTTTTCGGAATGCCACCGGGCGGTGCGGACAGTTCCGTTTTCGGTCCACTGGACGGTGGACATGAATGCTCCCGGGAAGGGTCGAAGGGCCAGTCAGCCGTCGACGCTTCGCGGAGAGCAGGCGAGGATTCCCGCCGGTCAAGACAGCGGCGAACCCGCGTGCTCCCGCGAAACGCGGGAGCGACGGTCGCCGAGAACCATGCCCATCAGCACGGCACTTCACATCCTTCGAAGAAAACTCAGTGGTGCGTAACGGAATGGTGGGTCGTGCCCGTGCTGTGGCCCTTCATCGCGACGAAATAGACGATCGCCGCGATCACGATCAGCGCGAGCACCACGGCGATAGCGATCTTGACCTTGCTCCACGGACGCTGGCCGTGGATCTCGCCGGTGCGGCCGTTGACGAGGATCTGCCAGTTCTTCCCGGCGTACACGTAGGTCGCGACCCAGACCGGCAGCAGCATCAGCTTGAAGGTCACGTTGTTGTGCTGCGTGTCCACCGAGTTGAGCTGCTGCGTGTCGCCGCCGATGTCGTACTTGCAGTCGTCGGCGATGATCGGGGCCATCCGGTTCTTGGCCTCTTCGAAGCCGTTCTCCGGTTCGATGTCGTACCGCAGCGCGAAATGCCCGGAAAGGAACTGCGGCTGGTACGGCGCCGCGTCGAGCAGCGGCCACGGCGCGAGCTTGTCCAGTTCCGGCAGCGGCAGCTGGGTGCTCGCCGGGACCAGGACGTCGTCGAAGTTCCGCGCGACCTGCCCGCGCGCCGGGTACCAGCGGGTATGCCGTACCTGGCGGGTCTTGCGCTCGCCGTTGTCGTAGTAGGTCTCGGTGACGTAGTAGTACTCGCCGCGCGCGCCGGTGTACACCGACACGGTCTGCGAGTCGTACGTCCAGTGCGGGATGTACGTGCTCTTCGTGGACTCCGCGGTGGTGACCTTCTTCAGCGCGGTCGGCGCGAACCAACGCGAAGACGTCCACTTCTTCAGATGCGTGCTCACCGCGGGTCGGTCGAACGCGAACGGCAGCACGCCCTCGGGCACCAGCTGCCCGGACGCCTCCGGGTCGATCACCAGCGGCGCGCCGCAGAACTGGCACATGCTGGCGGTCTCGTTGGTTTCCGTCCGCGCCGCGCAGCGCTGGCACACGAAGACGTACTTGCCGATCGAGCCCACCGGCTTGCGCGCGAGGTTCGCCAGCTCGGCGAACGGGATCTCGCGGATCTGCCGCTCCCCGGCGGCGATTTCCTGCCGGAACCCGCAGTACGGGCACTGCAGGGCCGTCGTGCCCGGCGCGAACTCCAGCCGCGCGCCGCAGCCGCCGCACGGATAGGTCGTGTTGGCCACGCCTTCCTGCGGGAAGCGCGGGTCAGTCATGGGTCCCCCAGAAGGTCGGCGCGGCTCAGGACGGCGGCAGCGGCGGCGGGGTCGAGCCGAACAGCGCCGACACCTCCGGCACCTGCGCGGCCGGCGTCCACTGCGCCATGCCCGCCTTCCACACCAGGGTGTCCTTCGCGAGCGTGCCCGAGGAGATCTGCTGGCCGAGGCCCGCGCGGTCGAACGGGCCGAGCTGCTGGCCGTTCGCGCCGACGAACCACTGCTCGCCCTGCGGCAGCGGCGGCGGCATCTGCGGCGGGGCCTGCTGCTGGTACTGCTGCTGCGGGGCCTGCTGGTACTGCGGCTGCTGGTACTGCGGCTGGGCGGGCTGCTGCTGCGGTCCGGCCGCGCGCTGGCCGAGCGCCATGCCGAGGCCGATGCCCAGGCCCTCGCCCGCGCCGCCCTGGTTGTTCGCCGCCGCCTCGATCGCGTTCGCGGACTGGAACTTCGTGTACTGGTCGAGGTCGCCGACCACGCCCATCTGGGTCCGCTTGTCCATCGCGGCCTCGACCTCGGGCGGCACCGAGATGTTCTCGATCAGGAACTTCGAGATCTCGATGCCGACCTCGCGCAGTTCGAGGTTGAGCGCGTTCGCGATCTTGCCCGCGATCTGGTCCTGCTGGGTGACCAGGTCGAGCATCGGCACCTGGGCGGCCGCGATCGCGGGCCCGAGCTTGCTGATGACCATGCTGCGCAGGTAGTCCGACACCTCTTCGGTGCGGAACTGCGGGTCGGTGCCGGCCAGTTCCTTCAGCAGCGCGACCGGCTCGACCACGCGGACCGCGTAGCCGCCGAACGCGCGCAGCCGGACCATGCCGAACTCGGCGTCGCGCAGGATGACCGGGTTCTGCGTGCCCCATTTGAGGTCGGTGAACTGCCGGGTGTTGACGAAGTACACCTCGGCCTTGAACGGCGAGTTGAAGCCGTACTTCCAGCCCTTGAGGGTGGACATGATCGGCATGTTCTGCGTCTGCAGCGTGTACATGCCGGGCGGGTAGGCGTCGGCGACCTGGCCCTCGTTGACGAACACCGCGGCCTGCGATTCGCGGACGGTGAGCTTGGCGCCCATCTTGATCTCGTTGTCGTAGCGCGGGAAGCGCCACACGATGGTGTCCCGGCTGTCGTCGGTCCACTCGATGATGTCGATGAACTCGCCGCGGATCTTGTCGAAGATGCCCACGTCTGACCCCTCGTCGCGTTGCCTCGTGCCCGCGGGCCACAGTACAGTGCGCGGCCCCCGCCGGATCACTCCGGCGCGGCCGCCGCCCGCCAAAAGTCCTGCAGGTACGGGATGCCGCCGGGTCCGTCGACCCCGCGCTGGGTGAGAAGAATCGCCACCGAACCGGTCGAAGGGGTCAAGTAGGCGCTGGTCCCGGTGCCCCCGACCCAGCCGTAGCGGCCCGCGACCTGCCACGGCTGCTTCGGCGCGACGTCGACCGCCCCGCCGAACCCCCAGCCCTGTCCTTCGAGGAAGAGCGGGTTGGCCGCGATCTGCTCCGCGGTCAGGTGGTTGGTCGTCATCTGCCGGACGGACTCCTTCGACAGCAGCCCGTCCCCGTCGGAAAGGAGCATTCGGGCAAAGCGGAGCCAATCGTCGGCAGTTCCGGCCAGGCCGCCGGATCCCGCGGGGAAGGGCGGCACCTCGCGCCACTGGCCGTCGGGCGCGTCGGCCAGTTCGAGTCCGTTGTCGCCGGAGCGGTAGTAGCTGGCGAACCGGTGCCGTTTCGCGGCCGGGACCTCGAACGCGGTGTCGGCCATGCCGAGCGGCTCGAACACCCGCTCGGCGAGGAAGTCCGGCAGCGACCGGCCGGACGCGCGCGCGATCAGGATGCCCTGCAGGTCGGAGCAGGTGTCGTACAGCCAGGCCTCGCCGGGCTGGTGCAGCAGCGGGATGCGGGCCAGCCGGGCGAGCCACTCGTCGGGCTCCGGCCGCAGCCGGACCTCGCGGCCGTCGGTCTGCACCGTGAACAGCTCCTGGACCTGGGGAAGGGAGAAGTCGGACGGAAAGCCGTATCCGGCGCGGGAGGTCAGCAGGTCGCGGACGGTGATCGGCTTTTCGGCGGGCACGACGTCGTCGACCGGGCTGTGCGGGGTGCGCACGACCGTCGGATTCGCCAGTTCGGGCAGCCATTCGGCGATCGGGGTGTCCAGGCCGAACCGGCCGTCCTCGACCAGCAGCAGCACGGCGGCCGCGATGATCGGTTTGGTGATGGAGGCGATGCGGAAGATGGAGTCGCGG
The DNA here is from genome assembly GCF_002796545.1 of Amycolatopsis sp. AA4. Classification (GTDB taxonomy): domain Bacteria; phylum Actinomycetota; class Actinomycetes; order Mycobacteriales; family Pseudonocardiaceae; genus Amycolatopsis. The sequence continues at coordinate 6,458,425 of NZ_CP024894.1, read as the reverse complement.
GTCATCGGCGCGGTGCCCTCGACGTCGAGGTGGCCCACCGCGGTGACCTGGACGTCGTCGCCGCGCGCGACGAGGGCTACCGCGCCCGGGACGAATCCGGAGTCGACGTGGCGGGACAGGACTTCGTGCATCATCGGTCGTTCCCTAAGTTTGTGGGTGTCTGGGGTTGGTGCCCTGGATGCCCGGGGCGGTGGGGTGTAGCTGATCGGTTGTTGCCTGTTGTCGAGGCTCGAAAGGACTGGCTGCCCCGCCGTGCTGGACGCTCCGTTCGCTGATTGAGAGCTGTTGCGGGTCGTCGCTGTTTAGGGATCTGTCGGCGGGGTTGTCCACGGGCGTGACCTGCAATGACAGGAGTGGATGGGTGGCGATTCGCCTTGAGGTCTGGGTCGGGATCGATGTCGGCAAATCGATGCATCACGCGTGTGCGATCGACACCGACGGGAAGGTGCTGTTCAGTCAGAAACTCGGGAATGATCAGCGCGCGATCGAGCAGTTGATCGCTCGTGCCAGTGCGGCCGCTCAGCGGGCGCAGTGGGCGATCGATGTGACGAGTCCGATGGCGTTGCTGCTGATCACGGCGCTGCTGGCTGCCGACCAGTCGGTGACCTATGTGCCGGGCCGGGTCGTGAACACGATGACCCACGGATTCCGAGGCGAAGGAAAAACCGACGCCAAAGACGCTCGGGTGATCGCCGAAACCGCCCGGCTGCGAAGGGATCTGACCGAGGTCACGATGCCCGATGAGCTGGCGGTCTCGCTGACCCAGCTGACCAGCTACCGCGCCGACCTGATGTCGGACTGGGTGGCCGGGATCAACCGGCTGCGGGCGCTGCTGGGCTCGATCTTCCCCGCTCTGGAGGCCGCGTTCGACTACTCCAACCGAACCCCGCTGATCCTGGTCGCCGGGATGTGCACCCCCGCCGAGATCCGCACCGCCGGAATCGGCGGTGTCACAACCCATCTCACCGACAACAAGGCATGGGGTCCGGCGATCGGCAAGACCGCCGCGACCGCGGTCGCCGCCGCCGACGCCCAGGACCTGGTGCTGCCCGGCGAAGCCGATGCCGCGATGCTCGTCAAACGCATCGCCCGCAAGCTGCTCGACCTCGACCGCGAGATCAAAGACACCGACAAGCTGATCACCGCCCGATTCCGGCGACATCCGTGGGCGAGGATCATCGAGTCCCTGCCCGGCATGGGCCCTGGACTGGGCGCCGAATTTCTCGCCAGCACCGGCGGTGACCTGGCGACCTTCGCGACCGCCGGCCGCTTGGCGTCCTATGCCGGATTGGTGCCGGTGCCACGCGACTCCGGTCGTGTCAGCGGAAACCTGCGCCGTCCCAAACGCTACAACCGACGCCTGCGCAGGGTCTTCTACATGGCCGCCCTGTCCAGCCTGCGCACGCAAGGCCCGTCCAGGCGGTTCTACGACAAGAAGCGCGCCGAACGACTCATCCATACCCAAGCCCTCCTAGCGCTGGCCCGGCGACTCGTCGACGTGCTCTGGGCACTGCTGCGCGACGGCCGCGAATTCACCCTCGACACACCGAATCCGGTCACTGTTGCGGCTTGACACGGTCATTGAGAGTCCCTTCGCGGGCGGATGTTCCGCGGGGTGGTCGTCGCCCGGGCCTTCCGCCGGACATCCGCCCGGCGCGGATCACTCTAACGGAGCAGCCCGGTGGTCGGGTCCGATGCGGAGTACCTGGCCGGTCCAGTTTTCGCGCAGCCGCCGGTCGTGCGTGGCGGCGACGATCGCGCCCGGGCTGGTGCCGAGTGCGTCCTCCAGTTCGTCGCACAGGGTGGGGGAGAGGTGGTTGGTCGGTTCGTCCAGCAGCAGCAGATGCGGCGGGTCGGCGATGAGAAGCGCGAGGGCGAGGCGGCGGCGTTGTCCGACGGACAGTTCGCCGACCGGCCGGGAAGCTTCGCGATTGGTCAACAGCCCCAACGAGTTCAGCGGTACGGCTGCGACGCGTTCCGGGCCTAGCGACGCGAGATATGTGGCGCGGGCGGTGCGTTGGGGGCGGGCGAAAGTGGTGTCCTGGCTGAGGATTCCGGTGGTGATGTCGGGTTGCCGGGTCGCGCCTTCTGCGGGGAGTTCTCCGGCCAGGAGGAGAAGCAGCGTTGACTTTCCCGCGCCGTTCGGGCCGGTGACCAGCAGCCGGGTGGCGGGCCGGATCTCCAGGCGGGCTACGGAAAGCCGGTTCGGCAGACTCACCTTGTCCAGTGTGACAAGGGTTTCCTGCGGGTTCTCGACGGCCAGCGTGCGCGGGCGGAACCGCAGCGGCGGCGGTGGCGCGGGGAGCTGGGCGCGTTCCCGTTCGTCCAGCCGTCGTGTCGTGGCCCGGACCCGGCGGGAGATCTGGTTCTGCACCCGGCCGGACCGGCGGCCGAGGCCCATTTTCTCGTTGTCCGGCGCGAGGCGGCCCGGCGCGACCCGATGCGCGGCGCCGCTCAGCGCGTCGCGCAGTTCCTCCAGTTCTTCCTGCTCTTCGGCGTACTGCCGTTCCCAGCGCTCGCGTTCGGCGCGTTTCCAGCCGAGGTACTCGGTGTAGGTGCCACCGTGGCGTACTGGTCCGTCCGGGGCCGGGTCGAGGTCGAGAATGTCGGTGCACACCGCGTCGAGGAAGGCTCGGTCGTGACTGGCGAACACGACGGCGCCGGGCAGTTCGCGCAGCTGGGCTTCGAGGAACGCGGCGGCTTCGGCGTCGAGGTGGTTGGTCGGTTCGTCGAGCAGCACCGCGGACGGACGGCGGACCAGCAGATCCGCCAGCGCGAGCCGTCCGCGCTGGCCGCCGGAAAGCGAGCCGAGCGTGCGCTCGCGGGCGATCTCGGCGAGCCCGAGGCCGGCGAGCACGATCTCCGCCCGGCGGTCCGCGTCCCATGCCTCGTGTTGCTGGGCCAAGTCGAGCAACTCGGCGTACTCGGTCAGGAGGGCAGCATCTTCCGGCGCTTCGGTGAGCAGCGCCGCGACGCGGTCGAGTTCGGCCAGCGTCTCGCGGGCCGCGGTGAGGGCTTGAGCGATTACGTCGGCGACCGTTTCCGCCGGGTCGAAGGGCATTTCCTGGTGCAGGAAGCCAAGATCCGGCGGCCGCTCGACCTCGCCGCGGTCCGGCGCGTCCACGCCCGCGAGCACTCGCAACAGCGTCGATTTCCCGGTGCCATTCTCGCCGATCACCCCGATCCGGCGGCCGGGGGCGGCGGTGACCGACACTCCGTCGAGCACGCGCCGTCCCCCGAGCACCCGCACGATCTCGTGCGCGCGCAGGGCGGTCATTCCGCGATCCCGGCCGTTTCCCGGAGCTGCCCGTTTTCCAGCCGCAGCCAGCGGTCGACGCCGATCTCGGCCAGGAACCGCTCGTCGTGGCTGACCACCACGAACGCGCCCTGGTACGCGTTCAGCGCGCTTTCCAGCTGTCCGGCGCTGACGAGGTCGAGGTTGTTCGTCGGCTCGTCGAGCAGCAGCAGTTGCGGGGCGGGCTCGGCGAACAGAACGCACGCGAGCGTCGCGCGCAGCCGTTCGCCGCCGGACAGCACGCCGACCGGCAGATGCGCCCGTGCACCGCGGAACAGGAAGCGCGCCAACAGGTTCATCCGGTCTGCCGGAAGCATTTCCGGTGCGGCGTCCGCGAAATTCTCCGCGACCGTGCGTTCGGAATCCAGCAAATCGAGCCGCTGCGACAGATACGCGACGCGCCCGTCCGCGCGGCTGATCTCTCCCGCGTCCGGGGCGAGGGTGCCGTGCATCAGCCGCAGCAACGTCGACTTGCCCACTCCGTTCGGCCCGGTCAGCGCAATCCTTTCCGGGCCCCGGATCGACAAATCCGCGCCGTCGCCCGCGAACAGCTCGCGCACGCGAAGATGCTTGCCGTCGAACAACGTCCGCCCCGCCGGTACCGCGGTTTTCGGCAGCTCCAGGCTGATCTTCTGATCCTCCCGCAACGACCGTTCCGCCTGGTCAAGCTTGGCCTTCGCCGCGCTGACCCGCGCCGCGTGCGTGCCGTCCGCCTTCGCCGCGGACTCCTGCGCGTTGCGCTTCATGGTGCCTGCGAAGATCTTCGGCAGCCCGGCGTTGGACAGGTTGCGCTTCGCGTTGCTCGCTCGCTTGTCCGCGCGTTCCCGGGCCTGCTGCATTTCGCGCTTCTCGCGTTTGACCTCTTGTTCGGCGTTGCGGATATTCTTTTCCGCGACCTCGCGTTCGGCCTGCACCGCCTGTTCGTATTCGGTGAAATTGCCGCCGTAGAACCGGATTTCGTCCGCGCCGAGTTCGGCGATCCGGTCCATCCGGTCGAGCAGCGCCCGGTCGTGGCTCACCACCAGCAGGCAGCCGGACCAGTCCGAGAGCACGTCGTAAAGCTGCTGCCGGGCGGTGTGGTCGAGGTTGTTGGTGGGTTCGTCGAGCAGCAGGATGTCCGGGCTGCGCAACAACTGCGCGGCGAGGCCGAGGGAGACGACCTGGCCGCCGCTGAGCGTGCCGAGCAGCCGGTCGAGCGCGAGATCGCCCAGCCCGAGCCGGTCCAGCTGGGCCCGGGTGCGGTCCTCGATGTCCCAGTCCGCGCCGATGACGGTGAAGTGCTCCTCGGCCGCGTCGCCTCCCTCGACGGCCGTGATGGCCTTGAGGATCGCGTCGATGCCCAGCACCTCGGCGACCGTGCGATCCGCGGTGAGCGGCAGGTCCTGCGGGAGATACCCGAGCACCCCGTCGACGGCGACGCTGCCCGCGGCCGGTTTCAGCTGCCCGGCGATGAGCTTGAGCAGAGTGGACTTGCCGGCCCCGTTGGGTGCGACGAGCCCGGTGCGGCCCGCTGGGAAAGTCGCGGAGAGCTGGTCGAAGACGAGGGTGTCGTCGGGCCAGGAGAAGGAGATTCCGGACAGGACGATACGAAGATCGGACATGGTGCGGCCTCGCGGGTGGATCGGCAGGGCTCGGCCCTGCTGGGGTTGGCGTGGACGACGTGGGTGGGGGCCATCCGCGACCTGCCCGGCTTGGTGCCTGGGCTTCCCCCGACCGGCGCGCTCGTGCGCAGCCGTTTCGGGTTGCCTCGCCGCCCGTGGGTCTCGCGACCGGCACGGGGGAACCTCCGCCGCGCGGTCTTGGCCGCGCAGGGGTCAGCGAGGGGCCGGTGCCGTCATGGCCCGTGCCCCGGGCTCACCCGGAGATGTCGTCTTCACCCACCACGATAGGAATCCTCTTGGATCGAGTCTGCTGTCCGTTGATCAGGATACCAGGAAGCGGACGGCGCGCATCCGAGTTCCACAGTGGACGGACAACGGTTCAGAACGTCTGGCCCAGCCGCTCCAGCAACGGCGCCGCCTCCGCCAGCACCGCCAGCTCCTCCGGCGAGAACCCCGAGCTGAGCGAAGCCGCGAACTGGCGCATCCGGGCGTCGCGGCGAGCCCGCAGCACCTCGCTGCCCTCGGGAGTCAGCGAGACGATCATCTGCCGTCCGTCGGCGGGGTCGGCGTCGCGGGCGACGAAGCCGCGCGCGGACAGGCCGCTGATGGTCGTGCTCATGGCCTGCGGGGTGATCTGCTCGGCGCGGGCCAGCGCGGCGGTCGTGGCCGGGCCGTCGCGGTCGAGGCGGGACAGGGCGGAGCGTTCCGGCAGCGACAGTTCTGCCGCGACCTGGCTTTGGCGCAGCCTGCGGGCGATCAGGCTGACCGCGCCGTACAGCGTCGCGGCCAGTTCGTCGGGGGCGGACATGGGAAGAGGCTAGAGCAGGTACTCCCGCACGGCGGAGAAGTCGCCCGCGTCGGAGATCAGGCCGACGTAGCCGTCGGGGCGGAGCAGGACGAGGGTCCGGTCGGCCGGGGAGTACGCGCGGGCGAGGTGGCCGGAGGAATCGGCGATCTCGTCGTCGGCGGCGGGCTGGGCGACGACGTGGAAGGTGCGGACAGGGCCGACGTTCAGCAGGGTGAAGCGTCCGGCTCGGGTTCGCTGACCCGCGGTGTCAGTCACGCCGAGACGCTTCCGGCCCGCGGATGCCAGGCCGCGGCACTGCACCCCAAGGTGCGTCCCCGCTCACCTCCGCAACCGTCGCAAGCTTCGTTTCCCCATCACCGCCAGAACCGGCTTCGCCGCCATCCACTCGCCGAACCGGTACTCCCGCGCGGGCACCAGCCGTTCCGCCAGGTCTGGCCGGAGCCGTCGCAGGTAGTGGCGTGCCTTTTCCGCGTGCAGGGAATCCGAGACGATCTTGATCCGGTCCGCGTCCTCGATCAGCGGCACCGCGTGGAGGACGTTCTCCCACGTCGACCGGCTCTCCGTTTCGAGCACCAGCGGGCCGCGGTAGCCGTGCGCCCGTGCGTACCGCGCCATCAGCGACGCCTCCGGCTCCGGGCCGCCCACCGCTCCGCCGCACAGGACCAGGCGCGATCGGTCCGGCGCCTGCGAACGTACTGCCGCTCGCACTCGCCAACGATTCACGAAATTGGCCCGCGACCCGCCATTGCGGTAGCCGAGCACGACCACCGCCTCGCCGGTGCCCGACGTTCCGGGGCGGCCGCCCATCTCACGGCGCGAGGATCGCCAGTGTTCCCATTCGGCCCAGCCGAACAACGCGACGAAAAGCAGCAGAAAACGGCGCGGCACCCACCCGATCCTACCATTGTCCACAATGGACGAATCAGGCGAAGAAAGACGCACGTCTGGAACTTGTCGATCCGCGAAGGTACTGTCACACGAACCGCTACGTCGCCGTCCGGTAGTCGGGAGGAGCAGTGTCGCTCGGAGGGATACCGTCGCAGGGCTCCGCCGTCCTGCGGCCGCCGATCGCCGATTCGTGGCGCCGGTCCCGGCTGTTCGGCGTCGCGCCGGAGCTGGACCGGGCCGCTATTTCGATCGGCGACGTCGATCCGCGCAGCAGGCTGATGACCGCCGCCCGCCCGGTGCTGGACCAGCTCGTCGAGCAGCTGACCGGCACCCGGTTCTCCATCCTGCTCGCCGACCGCGACTGCCGCCTCGTCTTCCGCTGGTTCGGCGACCGCCGCCTGCAGCACCAGCTGGAGGAACTCGGCGTGCTGCACGGTTCGCAGCTCAGCGAAGGCCGCGTCGGCACGAACGCGCTCGGCACGCCGCACGAATCGCGCCAGGCGGTGGAAATCCACGGACAGGAGCACTACGCCGACGCGTTGAAGCGGTTCAGCTGCTACGGCCATCCGATCCGGCATCCGCTCACCGGGCGCATCGAGGGCGTCCTCGACATCACCGGCGAAAGCGACAGCAGCAACCCGCTGTTCGGGCCGCTGGTGAAACGCGTCGTCGGCGACATCGAACAACTCGTGCTGGAGAGCGCCCGCGCCTGCGAACGGCGGCTGTTCCTGGCGTTCCAGCAGGCCACGCACCACCGCAGCGTGCCGGTCGCGGTGCTCGGCGGCGATCTGGTGTTCGCCAACGAAACCTGCATCGAACACCTTCGCCCGGCCGATCCGACCCTGTTGCGCACGTTGCTGCCGCAGGTGCCGGAACGCGGAGTATTCGACACCCGCCTCGAAGTGGGTGACGGAATCAGTCTTTCGGTCGTAGCCGAACGCGTGGAGGGATCGACGGACGGCGCCGTCTTCCGCATCGCGCGGAGCACCAGCAGCCGAAAACCGACGCCCGCGGCCGTAAAACCCGCCCGCTCAGTCCTCGTCACCGGCGAACCGGGCACCGGCCGGACCACCGAAGCCCGTACGCGAGCCGGCGTCGACGATCCGGTCGTCCTGCACGCCGCCGCCGCGCTGCGCGAGGAACCGCGAGCCTGGGCAACAAGATTCACTGAACTCGTCACCCAGCCGCGCACCGCCGTCGTCCTGGACGACGTGCACCTGCTCCCGGAAAGCCTGCTCCCGTTGGTCGGCGAGGCGCTCGACAACCGAGAATCGGCGCGGTTGCTGCTCACTTCCGTCCCGTCGGACGCGATGTCGCCGGCCGTCGCGGCGATCGTGGCGAGATGCGCCGAAACCGTCGCCCTCGCCCCGTTGCGCGAGCGTCTCGACGACCTGCCCGCCATCGCTGCGGCCATGCTCCGCGACGAATACCCGGACCGGAAACCGCACTTCACCGGCACCGCGCTGGCGGCGCTGCGGACGCATCCGTGGCCGGGCAACCTGCACGAACTGCGCGCGGTGCTGCGCGAGGTGTCCCGCCTTCCCTACACCGGGGTGATCGACCTCGCCCAGCTGCCGCCCGCCTACCGCGGCAGTTCCCGCACGAGGCAGCTCGGCGGGCGCGAACTCGCCGAACGGAACGCGATCGTCACGGCGTTGCGCGCCAGCGAAGGCAACAAGCTGCGCGCGGCCCGCGAACTCGGCATCAGCCGCACCACGCTCTACCGCCGCATGCAGGCGCTCGGCGTGACCGACGACTGTCCACTTCTGTAACACTTCGCCCCCGGTCCGCCGGGTGACGATGACCTCCGTCACAACGAAGTGAGGAGGCGCCAGGTGACCGCAACGGTGGAATTCCCCCTGCACACCCAGGTCCGGGAGTTCGTGTCCGGCCCGCTGGAGCTCTTGATCGGCGGGCGCTGGGTCCCGGCCGCGTCGGGCCGGACGTTCCCGACCTACGACCCGGCCACCGGGGAGAAGATCGCCGAGGTCGCGCACGGCGAGGCCGAGGACGTCAACCGCGCCGTCGCCGCCGCGCGCAAGGCTTTCGACGAGGGCCCGTGGGCGGCGATGAAGCCGAACGAGCGCGAACGGCTGATCTGGCGCATCGGCGATCTGCTGTCCGAACGGGCGGAGATCTTCGGCCAGCTCGAAGCGCTCGACAACGGCAAGTCCGCGGCGATCGCGACGGCGGTGGACACCGGCTGGGCCGCCGACGTCTTCCGCTACTACGCGGGCTGGGCGACCAAGATCGAAGGCAGCACGGTGAACGTGTCGATGCCGTTCGCGCCGGACGCCCAGTTCCACGCCTACACGCTGCGCGAGCCGGTCGGCGTGTGCGGGCAGATCATCCCGTGGAACTTCCCGCTGCTGATGGCCGCGTGGAAGATCGCGCCGGCGCTCGCCGCGGGCAACACCGTGGTGCTCAAGCCCGCCGAGCAGACGCCGCTGACCGCGCTGCTGCTGGGCAAGCTGTTCGAGGAAGCCGGATTCCCGCCCGGCGTGGTCAACATCGTCACCGGGTTCGGCGACGCCGGCGCCGCGCTGGCCGCGCACGACGGCGTCGACAAGGTCGCTTTCACCGGTTCGACCGAGGTGGGCAAGAAGATCGTCCAGGCGGCGAGCGGGAACCTCAAGAAGGTTTCCCTCGAACTGGGCGGGAAGAGCCCGAACGTCGTGTTCGCCGACGCCGATCTCGACCTCGCGGTGCCGGGTTCGGTCAACGCGTGGATGTTCAACCACGGCCAGTGCTGCGTCGCCGGAACGCGGCTGTACGTGGAGGACACCATCTTCGAGGAGTTCACCCAGGCGGTCGCGCAGGCGGCGAGCCAGGTGAAGATCGGGCCGGGCCTCGACCCGGAAACCCAGCTGGGCCCGATGGTTTCGCAGGAGCAGTTCGACCGCGTCTCGCGCTACCTCGGCGAAGGCCTCGCCGACGGGGCCCGCGCGCTCACCGGCGGAAAACGCTGGGGCGACACCGGATACTTCATCGAGCCGACCGTTTTCGTCGACGTGAAACCGGAATTCAGCATTGTCCGCGAAGAAATCTTCGGCCCGGTCGTGGCGGCCATGCCGTTCAACGCCGAACAGGGCGTGGCCGCCGCGGCCAACAACAGTGAATACGGCCTGGCCGCCGGGGTCTGGACACGCGACGTCGCGAAGGCGCACCGTACTGCCAAGGAACTGAAGGCCGGCTCGGTGTGGGTCAACCAGTACAACGGCTTCGACACGGCGATGCCGTTCGGCGGCTACAAGCAGTCCGGCTGGGGCCGGGAACTGGGCGCGGCCGCGCTCGACCTCTACACGCAGACCAAGTCCGTGAACATCGCGCTGTGATCCGCCCGCTCGAACAAAGGAGTTCCCGATGAAGACGAAAGCAGCGGTCGTCTACGAGGTGGGCAAGCCGATCGAGGTGGTCGAGCTCGACCTCGAAGGCCCCGGCGAGGGCGAGGTGCTGATCCGGTACACGCACGCCGGCCTGTGCCATTCGGACGTGCACATCGCGCACGGCGACCTGGAGGCCCGGCTGCCGATGGTGCTCGGCCACGAGGGCGCGGGCATCATCGAGGACGTCGGCCCCGGCGTCACCCGCGTCAAGCCGGGCGACCACGTGGTGTGCTCGTTCATCCCGAACTGCGGCGTGTGCCGCTGGTGTTCCACCGGGCAGCAGGCGATCTGCGACATGGGCGCCACGATCCTCGAGGGCTACCTGCCGGGCGAGCGGTTCCCGTTCAGCGGCCCCGGTCCGGTCAAGGAATACGGCGCGATGTGCATGCTCGGCACGTTCAGCCAGTACTCGACCATTCACCAGAACTCGGTCGTGAAGGTCGACGACGACCTGCCGCTCGACAAGGCGGTGCTGGTCGGCTGCGGCGTCCCGACCGGATGGGGTTCGGCGGTCAACGCGGCCAATGTGCGCCCGGGCGAGACGGTGATCGTGTCCGGCGTCGGCGGCATCGGCATCAACGCGGTGCAGGGCGCGCGCTACGCCGGCGCGAAGAACGTGATCGCGCTGGACCCGCTGGAGAACAAGCGCGAAAAGGCGATGGAACTCGGCGCGACGCACGCGGTCGCGACGCCGGAGGAAGCGGCCGAGCTGGCGCAGTCTTTCACCAACGGCAACGGTGCGGACAAGACGATCGTCACCGCGGGCATCGTCACCGAGGAGATCGTGACCGGCGCGTTCAACGCCACCGGCAAGGGCGGCACGATCGTGCTGACCGGGCTGAACAAACTGTCGGTCAACAACGTCAACCTGCCCGGTTCGATCCTGACGCTGTTCAAGAAAACGGTGAAGGGCAGCCTGTTCGGCGACTGCAACCCGACCACGGACATCCCGAAGATCCTCGGGCTGTACCAGAGCGGGGACCTGAAGCTCGACGAGATCATCACCCGCACGTACACGCTGGAAGAGGTCAACCAGGGGTACGACGATCTGCTGGAGGGCCGGAACGTGCGCGGCGTGCTGGTCCACGACGCGCCGTGACGGCTTTGTCGGCGGACTGCGGGCCGGTTTCCGGTCCGCAGTCCGCGGTCCCCCTCCTGACCGCGGACGTGGTCGGCCGCCAGCGCGAGATCGAACTCCTGCTGGCCGGTCTCGACTGCGGCGCGCACGTCGTGCTCGAAGGTCCGCCCGGCACCGGAAAAACCACGCTGCTACGCGCCGTCGCGGAGGCGGGCGGTTCGCCGTTCGTGTTCGTGGAAGGCAACGCCGAGCTGACCCCCGCCCGCCTGGTCGGGCAGTTCGATCCTTCCCGCGTGCTGGCCGAAGGCTACGTGCCGGAGACCTTTGTGGACGGTCCGCTCATCGAGGCGCTGCGCACCGGCGGCCTGCTGTACGTCGAGGAAGTCAACCGAATCCCGGAAGAGACGCTCAACGTCCTCATCACGGTCATGTCGGAAGCCGAACTCCACGTGCCCCGCCTGGGCCGGGTACGCGCGGCGGACGGTTTCCGTTTGGTAGCCGCGATGAACCCGTTCGACGCGGTCGGCACCGCACGGATCTCGTCGGCCATCTACGACCGGGTCTGCCGGATCGTGATGGGCTACCAAAGCCAAGACGAGGAAAGCGACATCGTCGCCCGCCGCAGCCCGGCGGTCCCCGCGGAATGGCGGGCCAAAGTCGTGGACCTGGTACGCCGCACTCGCGAGCACGCCGACCTCCGGGTCGGTTCGTCCGTCCGCGGCGCGATCGATCTGGTGCGGCTGGCGGTTTCGCTGGCCCGCATCCGCGGTGCGTCGGCCACCGACTGGAGAATCGGCCACGACGCCGCGCTGGCCGCTCTGTCCGGCCGGATCGGCCTGCACGAATCCAGCGGCCGGACCCCGGAATCGGTGATCGACGAACTCTATGTCGCGGTCTTCGGCGCGGAATCGCCGCCGCCGGACTCAGAAGGCGGTGACCCGCCGGGGGAAGCCTGAGCCCGCCACCGGCGGGCCCTCCACCGCAACGCCCACCCCGCCCGGGTTCGGCGCGCAGCAGCACCACGCCGCGCGCCGAGCTTTCCCGCAACGCCCGCTTCGCGGAAATCTCGCCCGAGGTCGGGGTACTGGACGAGGAAGCGTTCAGCGCGGCCTTCCGCGAGGACGCCGACGAGGCAATGGCCTTGCTGGTCGAGATGAGCAAGGCGACCGACGAATCCCTGCGCGCAGCCGCCCGCGGACTGGCCCGGCGCCTGATGATCGACGTCGCCCGCCGCGGCGTCGCCCGCGGCCGGGGAGTGGGAAAGCTGCGCCGAGACCGAGCCGACCGAGGCGGCGAACTCGACCTCGACCGGTCGTTGCCCGCGTTGGTGGACGCGGCGGCAGTCGGCGGCGTTCCGGCACTGGACGACCTCGTGGCACGCCGATGGGCGCGCCCGGAATTGGCTCTGTGCCTGGTGATCGACACGAGCGGGTCGATGACGGGCGCACGGCTGGCCGCTGCCGCGCTCACCGCGGCGGCGTGTTCGTGGCGGGCGCCGGTGGAACACGCGGTGGTGTCTTTCGCCCGGACAGCGGAGATCATCCGGCCGCTGCGGTCGTCCCGGTCGAAAGCGGCGGTCGTGGAGTCGGTCTTGTCGTTGCGCGGCCACGGCGTAACGGCATTGGCGGCGGCGCTGCGCAAGGCGAACGAACAACTCGCGGCGTCGCGGGCGGCTCGCAAGACGGTGCTCCTGCTGTCGGACTGCCGGGCGACGGACGACCAAGATCCGCTGCCCGCCGCCCGGGCGTGCGAGGAACTGCTGATCCTCGCCCCGGCCGAGGATTGCGAGGAGGCCGAACGCCTCGCCCGCGACTCGGGCGCGCGATGGCAGCCCCTCAGCGGCGCCGCGGCCGCTCCTGCCGCACTGGCCACCCTGCTAGATCACCCATGAGCGCTCGCCAGACGCACGCCCACCTATCCGCACGCCGCGCCCCAATAGCAACAACCCACTCAAGCCGCGTAAAAACCGCCACCGCTGCACCCAAACAGCGTGGCACCCAGCCCTTCCCTCAACCCCGAACCGTCAGCACAATCAAACTTCGGGGTGCCCCACGCAACCGCTAACCGGCAATGCCGCCCGCCAGGGCGACGAGCCGAAAAAGGCCCTCAAACCCCAGGCTCCCCAACCAAAACCTCATCGGCAAACCCAGCCGCCAGCGCCCGCAATCCAGCATCCAAATACAAAGTCAAATCCGCATCAGCCCGAGCCGACCACCGCTCATAAGCCGCCCGGCACGTAGCGAGAACCGCTCGCCCCACCGCCAGCGGATACAACGAATCCTCTCCCTGCCCAGTCCGCCGAGCCACGAACTGGATAACCGCCCGCTCCCAAGCGTCGTAATGCCGAGTAGCACTAGCCGCCAGCTCAGCGACAGTACTGAGCAAATTCATCCGCATCCGCAGCTCAGGCACATCCTCGGCCCGGTAATGATTGGCGGCCAAAACCGCCCGCCGCACAGCCTCCAGCACCGGGACATCCTCCGGCGAATCCGCGAGCAGTTCCCGGATCGTGTCGACCTCGGAATCGAACTCGTTCCACAAGACATCAGACTTGGCGTCGTAATACCGGAAGAACGTCCGCCGGCTCACCCCGGCCGCGGCCGCGATCTGATCGACCGTCGTCTCATGAAAACCCTGCTCGGTGAACAGCCGCAACGCGATCTCCTCGAGCTGCCGAGCACTGGTTCCCCGAGGCCGCCCCCGCCGAGGCCGCGCCTCGCCGCCTGGATCAGCAGCCATGCCGCCCCCTCCCGCGAACGCTTCTGTCACCCGGTGACACTACTCGGCCCCGCGCCCCCGGCACCCGTCCGGCACAAGCCCGAAACACCCCGGCTCATTCCGGCCGCTCCTCCCCGCGCACCCAGGAGTCCAGCACGATCAACGTGCGCGTGCTCGTGATCCGGTGGCTGCGCCGCAGCTCGTCGATCGTGCTCTGCAGATGCGCCATGTCGCGGCTGCGCAGCCACACCACCGCGTCCGGGTCGCCGGCGATGGTGAACACCGCCTGCGCTTCCGGAATCCGGGTGGTGGTCTCGACGATCTCCGCGACGTTCGTGCTGCCGAAGAACCTCAGCTGCGCGAACGCCTCGATGCCCCAGCCGAGTTTCGCGTGGTCGACCTGCACGGTGAAGCCGGTGATCACGCCCTTCTCCCGGAGCCGGTCGACGCGCCGCTTCACCGCCGCGGTGGAGAGCGACACCCGCGCGGCGATGTCCGAGAACGTGCGCCGGGCGTCCTCGCGGAGCAACGCGATGATCTCGTGGTCGGTCGCGTCCAGCAGTTCTTCGGCCATGAGCGGCATCGTACGCAACAGATGTGCCCGATCGGCCCTCTCGCGCGTCGTCTTTTGCGTCCTTGCTACTACAGTGGCCGGGCACGTTGCGCCGGGGTCCGAGCGTGAGGTGAGGTGGCTCACGTCCCAACGGCGGGTGCCCGTGGGCTTGATGGCGTGCGGAAAGGAAGTGCGGATGAACGCCTTCACGTTGGAAGACCGGTACGTGCGCGAAGCGGGCACCGTCTACTTGACCGGGGTGCAGGCGCTGGTGCGCGTCCTGCTCGACCGGATCCGGCTCGACCGGCTGAACGGCGCCGATTCCGCGGCCTTCGTCTCCGGGTACCAGGGTTCGCCGCTCGGCGGGTTCGACCTGGAACTGGCGCGGCGGGCGGCCTTGCTGGCCGAGCACAACATCGTGCACAAGCCGGGCGTCAACGAGGAACTCGGCGCGACCGCGGTGATGGGCAGCCAGCTGGCCGCCCGGGCAGGCACGATGCGGCACGACGGCGTGGTCGGCATGTGGTACGGCAAGGCCCCTGGCCTCGACCGGGCCACCGACGCGCTGCGGCACGCCAACCTCGCCGGCGCCGACCCGCGCGGGGGCGCGGTCGCGCTGGTCGGCGACGACCCCAACGCGAAATCCTCGACCATCCCGTGTGCGTCCGAGCACGCGCTCGCCGACCTCGCGATGCCGGTGTTCTTCCCGGCCGACGCGCAGGACGTGCTGGAGCACGGCAGGCACGCGGTCGAACTTTCCCGCGCGAGCGGGCTGTGGTCCTCGATGAAGATCGTCGCGAACGTCGCCGATTCCGGCGGCACCGCGCTGGTCGACACGGACTGGACCGCGCCGGAAATGCCCGAAGGCGCGTACAAGCACCAGCCGAACAGCCGTCTTCTCGGACCGGAGCTGATCACGCTCGAGCACAGCCTGCACCGCGTGCGGCTGCCGCTCGCGATGGAATACGTGCGGGCCAGCGGAATCAACCGGATCGTCCGGTCCGGACCGGACGACCGCGTCGGCATCGTCACGGCCGGAAAGTCCTATTTGGACCTGCGGCAGGCGCTGCGGATGCTCGGCCTCGACGAGTCCGAACTGTCCCGTTACGGCATCCGGCTGCTGAAGCTCGGCGTCGTGTACCCGGTGGAACCCGGCATCATCAAGGAATTCGCCGAGGGCCTCGACGAAATCCTGGTGATCGAGGAGAAGCGCGCGCTGGTCGAACCGGCGATCAAGGAGATCCTCTACGGCCGCACCGGCGCGCCGCGCGTGTACGGCAAAACCGATCCGCGCGGCCAGGTGCTGTTCACCGAACTCGGCGAACTGGACCCCGACCGCATCGCGAGCGGCCTGGCCAAGCGCCTGCCCGACGCGGAACCCGTCGCCGCGTGGAAGCAGCGGCGCCGCCGCGAGCGGATTTCCGTGCCGCTGCTGGCCCGCACGCCGTACTTCTGCTCCGGCTGCCCGCACAACTCGTCCACCAAGGTCCCGGACGGCACGCTCGTCGGCGCCGGGATCGGCTGCCACACCATGGCTTTGTTCATGGAGCCCGAGCAGGTCGGCGAGGTCGTCGGGCTGACCCAGATGGGCGGCGAGGGCGCGCAGTGGATCGGCATGGCCCCGTTCGTCGAGACGCCGCACCTGATGCAGAACATCGGCGACGGCACGTTCATGCACTCCGGCAGCCTCGCCGTGCGCGCGGCGGTGGCGGCCGGCGTCGACATCACCTACAAGCTGCTTTACAACTCCGCGGTCGCGATGACCGGTGGTCAGGACGCGGTCGGCGGGCTGTCCGTCGAGAAGGTCGCGGCGCTGCTGCTGACCGAGGGCGCGGCGAAGGTCGTCATCACCTCGGACGCGCCGCGGCGGCTGCGGAAGCGCAAGCTGCCGCGCGGCGTCGAGGTGCGGGACCGGTCGGAACTTCTTCGTACGCAAGAGGAACTGGCCGCGCACCGCGGGGTCACGGTGTTGATTCACGAGCAGGAGTGCGCGGCGGAGAAGCGGCGCAAGCGTCGTCGCGGGAAGCAGGAAACGCCGGCGCGCAAGGTCTTCATCAACGAACGCGTCTGCGAAGGCTGCGGCGACTGCGGCGTGAAGTCGAATTGTCTTTCGGTGCAGCCGGTCGAGACGGAGTTCGGCCGCAAAACCCAGATCCACCAGGCGTCCTGCAACGTCGACTACTCGTGCCTCGACGGCGACTGCCCGTCGTTCCTGACTGTCGTCCCGACCGGCGAGGTCAAGCGGCGCCACCTCGCCCCGATCAGCGCGGACGTCCTGCCGGAACCGGCGAAAACCCTGTCCGACGTCGCGGTGCGGATCACCGGCATCGGCGGCACCGGCGTGGTCACCGTCGCGCAGATCCTCGGTGTCGCCGGGGTTCTCGACGGCAAGCAGGTGCGCACCCTCGACCAGACCGGCCTCGCGCAGAAGGGCGGCGCGGTCGTTTCGGACGTGAAGATCTCCACCGGCGCGGTCGAGCAGGCCCCGAAGCTCGCCAACGGGGAGTGCGACCTCTACCTCGCGTGCGACGCGCTGGTCGCCGCCGACCCGGCGTACCTCGGCGTGGCCGACGCCGAGCGGACCGTCGCCGTCGTGTCCACTTCGGAGGTTCCGACCGGGCGCATGGTGGTGGACAAGGAAGTTTCCTACCCCGACCAGTCCAGCATCCGCGGCGCGCTCGGCGACGCGACCGCCGCCGGGCACTACCTCGACGCGCGCGGCCTCGCCGAGCAGATCTTCGGCGACGACCAGTTCGCCAATATCCTCCAGCTCGGCGCGGCCTACCAGACCGGGTCCCTCGCGGTCACCGCGGAAAGCCTGGAACAGGCCATCAGGATCAACGGGACCGCGGTCGAGACGAACCTGCAGGCGTTCCGGCGCGGCAGGCAGCTGGTCGCCGACCCGGACGCGCTCAACGCGGAACTCTCGCCGTCCTCGTCGGCGGAGGCCCCGGCCGCGGCCGACGCGGAAGCGGTCCGCCGCGTGCGCTCGCTGGTGCACGCGGACGGCGAACTCGCCCGGGTGCTCGACCTGCGCGTTCCGGACCTCATCGCCTACCAGGACGAGCGGTACGCGCGGGAGTACGCCGAGTTCGTCGAGCGGGTCCGCACCCGGGCCGGCGCTTCGGTGGCCGAGGCGGTCGCGCGGAACCTCTACAAGCTCATGGCCTACAAGGACGAGTACGAGGTCGCCCGCCTGTCGCTGGACCCGCGGCTGACCGCGGAAATCGAAGCCCAGTTCGGCGTCGGCACGCGGTTCGCGCACCGGCTGCACCCGCCGGTGCTGCGCGCGCTGGGCATGAACCGCAAGATCAGCCTCGGCGGACGCAGCTTCCGGCCCGCGTTCGCGGCGCTGCGGGCCATGCGCAAGCTGCGCGGGACGAAGCTGGACCCGTTCGGGCGCGCCGAGGTCCGGCGGGTCGAGCGGGCGCTGATCGGGGAGTACCGGCAGGCCCTGGAGCGCGCGCTCGAGGTGGCCGGCCGCGGCG
Source organism: Amycolatopsis sp. AA4 (assembly GCF_002796545.1). GTDB lineage: Bacteria > Actinomycetota > Actinomycetes > Mycobacteriales > Pseudonocardiaceae > Amycolatopsis. The sequence goes on along the minus strand of NZ_CP024894.1, from coordinate 6,440,610 downwards.
ACGCCCGGCTGGTCGAACTGGCCGCGCTGCCGGACTCGGTGCGCGGGTACGAGGAGATCAAGCTGGCCAACGTCGCGTCCTATCGGAAGCGGCAGGAGGAGCTGCTGCGGGAACTGGAGACGCCGGACTCGGTGCGGGTCGCCACCGCCTGAGCCGCTGGCGCCAGGTCGGCGGCGGATTCCGTCCGGAATTGCCTTAATTGAAGCGTGATCAACCACTTCACCCGACATTGAACGCGGATTCCGTGCCGGACTTCCGCGAAGTCTCCGAAACGGCGAGAAGCCGGGCAAACCCCGGTCTTCTCGCCGTTTCGGCTTTTCCGCCGCGCCCGGCCCGCCCGGAAGAGTCGGGTAGGTGTCACACCATCGGGTGGTCCTGGCGAACCTCGTCGGGCGACCCGCGTCCGTCCCCCGATCAGTGGGGTGGGCGGCGCCCGGCGGGGTGGTCCGACGGCAACCCCGTGACCAGCGCGGACGCCCCGAATCCCCTAATGCCCCTATTCGGGGGAGCGGCGAAGTCCCTAGTGGGTGCCCCGGCTAACCCGGGTGACCCCCCGATGGCGGGCATTCGGCGGAGTCCTATGTTCGGAAAAGGAGCCGGCTCTGGGGCCGGCTCGTCCGGTTTTCGGACACCCCACCCCGATCCGTTGTCACCACAGGAGAATACGAACTATGGGCCCGGTGCAGACGCTGCACGAATTCGCGCTGAACCTGCTGAACGACCCGCAGTCGCTGGCGGAGTACAAGGCCGACCCGCAGGGGGTGCTGAACGGTGCCGGCCTGGGCGAGCTGAACCCGTCGGACGTGCAGGACATCATGCCGCTCGTCATGGACAGCGCCCCGCTGCCGGCCGCTCCCGCCGCCCCGGGCATCCCGGCCGTGCCGGGCGTGCCCGCCGCGCCGAGCGTTCCGTCCGCCGACCTGGGCGGCGCCTTCGACAAGGCGGACGCCGCCGCCGAGCCGGTCGCGCACCAGGCGGGCGACGCCCTCGGCGGTCTCGCCGGCGGCCTGCCGAACCTCGCCCCGGTCTTCGAGGGCGTCAGCAACGTCGCGGGCGAGACCGGCCTGAACACCGTCACCCACGGTGTGCTGGGCGCGGTCTCCGGCGTGCTGGACCACGTCGCCGCCGCGACCCACCCGGTCCCGGTCGTCGGCCCGATCCTCGACGCCGCCGCGATCGACACGCAGAACACCGTCAACGCGGTGGGCGAGCACGTCTTCGACGGCAAGCTCGTCGGCTCCGCGGTCGACGCGACCACCAACCACCTCGGCGACGCGCTGACCTGGAAGGCCGTCGTGTCCGAGTCCGGCAAGCTCCCGGCCGTCGGCGGCCCGGTCAGCAGCCTCGTCGAGGACGTCCGCCAGGGCGGTTCGAAGCTGCTCGGCACCGTCAACGAGGCGATCGGCTCGACCCCGGTCGGCGTCCACGGCGACGACGTCCGCGCCGACCTGACCCAGGCGACCGGCGACCTGACCCACGCGGGCGACCTGTCCGGCACGCTGGACCACGTCACCGGCGCGGTTCCGGGCCTCCCGGCGGTGCCGGGCGTCGGCGAACTGCCGCAGGTCCCGGGCGTCGGCTCGCTGCCGCAGGTGCCGGGTGTCGGTTCGCTTCCGGCCGTGCCGGGCGTCGGCTCGCTGCCGCAGGTCCCGGGTGTCGGCTCGCTGCCGCACGCCCCGGCCGTCCCGGGCGTCGGCGAACTGCCGCACGCCCCGGCGCTGCCGGCCGCCCCGAACGCGGGTTCGCTGACCCACGCGATCGAGGGCGCGACCGCGCACGCTCCGGCCGTCAACGCGGCTGCTCAGCACGTCACGAGCACCGTTCAGGACGCGGCCGAGACCGGCACGCAGCACGTGTCGGCCGGCGACCTGCCGGAAGCCGCGCACGCCGCGCCGCTCAACGAGGTCCAGAACCACCTGCACGACGTGGCGGGCGGCCTCGAGTCGCACGCGAGCAACGTGCACCTGGACAGCCTGCACCTGGGGCACTGATCCCGGCGCACCAAGGGTTTTCCCGCCGCGGGCTCGGACCGGTCACGGTCCGGGCCCGCGGTTTTTCGGGCCGGGCGAGAGTTGCGGTGCGGCAACGGCGTTTCGGCGATCGTGAACGGTGTCGGCACCGCGTACGCCTGCTGGTCCACCACGCGGAAGCCGGCTAGCGAGGTTCCGGGATCGCCGGATCGCAGCAGCCGGTCATCCGGGGCAGTTCGCGGTTGACCTCGGCCAGTTCGGCGGCGACCGCGTGGCACGGTTCGCACGCCGCGAGGTGTTCGGCGAGGATTCCGGCCCGGCGGGCGGGCAGGGTGCCGCGCAGCCACGCGCCCATCCGGCGGCGGACTTCTTGGCACTGCGGCAATTTCGCGTCCGGCACCTGGACTTGCAGGTACGCCTGCCGCAGTCCCTCGCGGGCGCGGCGGGCGAGCACGGCGACGCCGTTCGGGGAAACGCCGAGCACCGGCGCGAGTTCCGCCGGGGTGTCGCCTTCGGCCGACATCCGCCACAACACCGTTCGCCAGCGGCCGGGCAGGGTGCGGTAGGCCGACCAGACAAGGCGGTCTTCCGAGCGCATGACGGCGAGTTCGTCCGCTCCGCCGTCGAGAGTTACGGGTTCCGGAACCGTGGCGTAGAGATCGATGCGGTTTTCGTGGCGGCTCCACCGGGCGAAGAGATTTCGCATGGTGGCCACGAGATACGCCGGCGCGTTCGACTCCGGGCCGCCGCCGGCCGCGACGGTGCTGAGCACGCGCGCGAACGCTTCGGCGACCAGGTCGTCGCGTTCGGCCTGCTGGCGCACCAAACCGGCGGCGACGCGGCGCATCAGCGTGACGTGCCGCCGGAACAATTCCCCGCCGGCCTGGCAATCTCCGGCGCGTACGGCGGCGAGGAGCTCGGCGTCGGTGCGCTCGTCCTCGTCCGCCTCGGTGACCAGCGTGCTGCCCAGTGTCGCGTCCACCGTGCACCTCCCACCGGACCGGCCCACACCTCGTCACGCGGGACTGCTGAAAGTAACTGGTACAGCAGTGTACTCCATACGCCGCGGCGAGCCGGGCATCCGGACGCGCGTTTCCGCGCCCGTCGCCGCTGTCAGCCGAACGGGGAAGTCCGGGCCGCTCAAGGACATTTCGTTCGGCGGCCGACTGTCCGAAGTGGACTATTGACGGACGGTCAGGAAAGCTCTCCGGCCAATTCGGCGAAATAGGGCGTCATCGCCGGGGGGTAGTCGGCGAAGTCCGGTTTCGGCGTGCCCTCGAAGGCGGCGGCGAACAGGTCGAGGTAGTACTCCCAGCCGGGTCCGGCTTCCGGGATCTTGTCCGCCGAATCGAGGTGGTGCACCAGCTGGAGTTCCGTTGCCGCGCCGCGGGACTCGAGCCGCAGTTCCATCCGCCAGGCCCCCGATTCGTCGGTGGACGAAACAGCCAGCCGCCGCGGCGGCTCGCACGCGTCGACGCGGAGGTCCATCCAGGGCTGCTGTTCCTCGAACGCCATCTGGACGCGGATCATCCGACCGGGTGCCCCGTCGCCCTCCCAAGGGCCGAACCAGCGCGCGGTGCGTTCGGGTTCGGTGAGCGCGGCCCACACGTCGTCGATCGGGGCGCGGAAGGTGCGCGGCACAACCAGGTCGATGCTGTCGGCGAGGCGGTGCGCTCTCGCGGTGGGCACGGGTTTCATGCGGTGTGTTCCTCTCCGGGGGAGGTGTCCCGGCGGCGTTCGCGACGGGTGCGGTGGACCTCGGTCTCCAGCGCGTCGAGCCGCTGCTGCCAGGCCGGCGGGGCGAGAAGCCGGGTGAGCCAGGCGGCGAGTTCGGCGAAGCCTTCCGGGTCGAGCGAGTAAAACCGTTGCCTGCCCACGAGTTCGTCGCGCACCAGCCCGCTTTCCCGCAGCACGCGCAGATGCCGCGACACCGCGGGACGGCTGATGGCGAAACGCGCGGCGATCTCGCCGGCGGGCAGGCGCTGGTGCCGCAGGAGCGCCAGGATGTCCCGCCGCACCGGGTCGGCGATCGCGCTGGCGGCCAGGTCCACGGCGGAAGCGTAACGCAGCGGTTACGCGTTCGGCAAGGACGTCACGGCCAGGTCGAAGCGCCGCCGCGGCGTTTGCGGACCTCTTTCCCGGTGCCGTGCGGGAAGCCGTGTTTGACGAGCCGGACCTCGGCGAGTTCGTCGGCGCTGGTGACGGTGAGGAACAGGCTCAGCAGCAGGCTGATCAGCAGCGCGGCGACGATCATCCCGGCGGGCATCGGCGTGACCAGCGTGAGGACGACGTAACCGGCGATCAGCCACGGCAGCGCCTCGACGAAGATCCGGAACGCGAAGCGCAGCACCCAGGTTTTCGCGGTCGCGTCGTACAGCACCCACTCGCGGTACTCGTCGGGGAGTACTCCGCCGTACACGTAGTGCAGCCAGCGCACCGGACCGGGTCGCTTCATCCCCGCCGGGTACCCCGGGCTCAGGCGGCGTACGCCCCGAGCTTGGCCGGGTTCATCAGCCAGAACACGCGGTGGATGCCCTCGGCCGACGCCGACACGGTCAGCACCGCGGTGACGGTCCCGCCGTGGCTGACCACCGCCGCGGGCTGGCCGTTGACCTCGCTCCAGCGCACCTCGGTGCCGGGCCAGAACCGGTTGGCGAACGCGCGGACGTACTTCGCCACCGTGCCCGCGCCGACCACCGGAATCCGCGTCGCGCGGACCGCACCGCCGCCGTCGGAGTAGCTGACGACGTCTTCGGCGAGCAGTTTCTCCAGCGTCGCCAGGTCGCCGGAGCGCGCGGCGGCCACGAACGCTTCGAGCAGCCGCCGCTGTTCGGCCGGTTCGACCGGCGTCCGGCGTTCCGCGGCGAGGTGTTTGCGCGCCCGGCTGACCAGCTGGCGCGCGTTCCCCTCGGTGGTCTGCACGATGTCGGCGATCTGCTGGTACGGATAGTCGAACGCCTCGCGCAGCACGTACGCGGCTCGTTCCGTCGGCGGCAGTTTCTCCAGCAGGAACAGCACCGCCACCTCGAGTGCGGCGGCGCGCTCGGCGCCGAGCTGCGGATCGGCGGACGTGTCGATCGGTTCGGGCAGCCACGGGCCGACGTAGGTTTCGTGCCGGACGCGCGCGGTCTGGCTCGCGGTGATGGCCAGCCGGGTCGTGGCGGTGGCGAGGAACGCGCCCGGGTCGCGGACGACCGAACGGTCGCAGGTCTGCCAGCGCAGCCAGACGTCCTGCAGGAGGTCCTCGGCGTCGGCGACGCTGCCGAGCATCCGGTAGGCGATCCCGAACAGCCGCGGCCGGACCTGCGCGAACACCGAGGCGGCCTCGGCGATTTCCTCCATCAGCGGCGCGTTCCTTCCAGTCCCGGCGGGCGATCGCGAGCTTAGCGGGCAGGGGTGTCACAAATCGGCGCGCTGCCCGGTCCTGACTGACGACGCTCGCGGCGGCCGTCGCGGCGGAAACGGAGGGAACGGGCATGAAGATCGTCGTCATCGGCGGGACCGGGCGGATCGGTTCGCGGGTCGTGCGGCTGCTGGAGGGGCACGAGGTCGTGGCGGCCGCGCCGAGCACCGGCGTGAACACCTTGACCGGCGAAGGGCTGTCCGGCGCGCTGCAGGGGGCCGACGTGCTGGTGGACGTGTCGAATTCGCCGTCGTTCGCGGACGACGACGTCATGGAATTCTTCCAGCGCTCGACCGGGAATCTGGTGCGAGAGGCCCGCGAGGCCGGAGTGGGGCATTTCGTCGCGCTTTCCGTCGTGGGTGCCGACGAGCTGCCGGATTCCGGATACCTGCGGGCGAAGGCCGCGCAGGAAAAGCTGATCCGGGAAAGCGGGCTGGACTGCACGATCGTGCGCGCGACGCAGTTCCTGGAGTTCGCGCTCGCGATCGCGGACACCTCGACGGCCGACGGCGTGGTGCGGCTTTCCGGCGCCGGCGCGCAGCCGATCGCCGCGGAGGACGTCGCGGCGGCGGTCGCGCGGGCCGCGGGCGAACCGCCGGTCGGCGGGATCGTCGAGATCGGCGGGCCGGACGTGCTGCCGATGGACGAGTGGATCCGGCGGGTGCTGACCGCGCGGAAGGACCCGCGCGAGGTGGTGACCGACCCGGCCGCGAAGTACTTCGGCACGGTGCTGGGCAAGGACAGCCTGGTGCCCGCGGAAGGCGCGTGGCGGGGGAAGATCGGGCTGGCGGAGTGGCTGAACTCGTGAGCGGCGATGCCGGTTAGAACCGGCATCGCCGCGCACGAGCTACGAAAGCTGGCCGTCGTAATCCGGCAGCTTGAAGCCCTTTTCGTAGTCCCCGCCTTCGAGGTCGGTGGACCGGTTCCCGATGTTCGCCGTGATCGTGTAGCCCTGTTCGGTCAGGTCCGCGCGGCAGCGCTGTTTGCCGTCGGCGGTGCCCTCGCCGGACTTGCGGGTGCAGATCGCGTCGATCGGGTAGCCCGCGCTGCTCAGCTGCTTGCGCGCCGAGGAGGAGCTGGTCCGCGCCGTCACGAACAGGACGGACACGTGGTGCCGGCCCGCCCACTGGGCGACCGCGAGCACCGGCCGGTTCGGTGCGCCGGGGTGGTATTCGGTTTCCAGCGAGGTGTTGTCGATGTCCAGCACGATCGCCAGCCCGGACCCGCCCCGCGCGACCCGGTCGGTCAGCCACGGGATGGCCGGGTCGACGGCTTCGCGCACGTCGGCCTGCCATTGGTCGTAGCTGGGCAGCTCGGACACCGCGGCCGAGGCGGTGGCCGGAGCGGCGACCAGCCCGGCGACGGCGAGAATCGCGGCGCAGGCGGTTTTGACGTTCATCGGCGCGTTTTTCTCCTTAGCGTGGCGGAAACTGCCGTCGAACACGCTAATCGCGCCGAGACTTTCGCTGCACCGTCGTTCGTCGGTTAATCGCGCGAAGGGAATTCGCGGGTTGTTCACCGGAAACTGTCGCCCGGTTCAGCGGGAGGCTGGCTGTCCGAGGGCCGGACAGCCAGCCTCCCGATCCGCCGTTTACCCGGCGATGGTGTCCAATTCGGCCAAGGCGTCCGCGGGCAGTTCCAAATCGCCCGCCGCCACGTTCTCGCGCAGATGCGCGACCGACGACGTGCCGGGGATCAGCAGGATGTTCGGCGACTGGTGCAGCAGCCAGGCCAGCGCGACCGCCTTCGGGCTGGCGCCGAGCCGGGCGGCGACATCGTCCAGCGTCGAGGACTGCAGCGGGCTGAACCCGCCGAGCGGCCAGAACGGGACGTAGGAAATCCCTTGTGCGGCAAGGGATTCGATCAGCTTCTCGTCCCCACGGTGCGCGACGTTGTACCAGTTCTGCACGGTGACCACCGGCGCGATCGACTGCGCCTCGGCCACCTGCTCGGCGTCGACGACGCTCACGCCGAGTTCCTTGATCTTGCCTTCCTGGCGCATTTCGGCGAGCGCGCCGAACGGTTCGGCCAGCGAACCCGGCACCGGCGAGTGCCCGTCCGCTCCGCCGCCGACGCGCAGGTTCACCACGTCGAGCGCTTCGACGCCGAGGTTGCGCAGGTTCGATTCGACCTGTTCGCGCAGCTGCCGCGGCGAACGCTCGTGGATCCAGCCGCCCTGGTCGTCGCGCACCGCGCCGACCTTGGTGACGATCTGCAGCCCGTCGTAGGGCGCGAGCGCTTCGCGGAGCAGTTCGTTCGTCACGTGCGGCCCGTAGAAGTCGGCGGTGTCGATGTGGTTCACGCCCAGTTCGACGGCCGTGCGCAGCACCGCGAGCGCCTCGTCGCGGTCGCTCGGCGGCCCGAAGACGCCGGGTCCGGCCAGCTGCATCGCGCCGTATCCCAGGCGGGCGACGGTGCGCCCGGCCAACGTGAACGTCCCGCCGGGGAGGTTGTCGGTCAATGTTCCGCCCTTCTTTCCTCGCCGCGCCGGTCCCGCCGCGGCTGCCGTCCATGGTGCGGCGCGCGGCGCGGCGCGGCCAGTACCCCTCGGTCCTGGGAGTGTCAGGGCCAGGCTCGCGGGACAGCCGTCCGATAATTTGGTATACCATTAACATGGCTTCTCTCACTGTGACCGGCGTGCGCCCGTGGGGCGGCGCCCCGGCCGACCTCGTCCTCGACGGCGACCGCATCTCCGACGTCCGGCCCGCGGGCTCGGCCCCCGTCGAGGGCGAGCGGATCGACGGCGCGGGGCTGCTCGCGCTGCCCGGGTTCGTCAACTCGCACGCGCACGTCGACAAGAGCTGGTGGGGCAAGCCGTGGGTGTCCTACGGCGGCGTCGCGACCACCGAAGGCCGCATCGCGCACGAGCGGGCCGAGCGGGACGCGCTGGGCATCCCGAGCGTCGAGAGCGCCGAGATCGTGCTGCGCGAATTCCTGCGGCACGGCACCACCGCGGCGCGCAGCCACGTGGACGTCGACCTGGGCCTCGGGGTGCGCGGCATCGAGATCGTGCGGGAGGCCGCGCAGCGGCTGGACGGCGCGGTGCAGGTCGAGATCGTGGCGTTTCCGCAGGACGGCGTGCTGCGCCGGCCCGGCGTGCTCAAGCTGCTCGACGAGGCCGCGGCGGCGGGCGCGGGCTGGATCGGCGGCCTCGACCCGGCGGGCATCGACCGGGATCCGGTCGGCCAGCTCGACGGGCTGTTCGAGATCGCCGAACGACGCGGCGTCGGCCTCGACATCCACCTCCACGACGGCGGTGAGCTGGGCGCGTTCCAGTACGAGCTGATCGCGGACCGGACCGTGCGGACCGGCTTGCAGGGCAAAGTGACCGTGTCGCACGGCTTCGCGCTCGGCGAGGTTCCCCCGGCGCGGCAGGCGGCGCTGCTCGACCGGATCGCCGAGGCCGGCATCTCGCTGGCGACCGTCGCGCCGGTGCGGACCGCGCCGCTGCCGTGGACCGAGCTGTCGGCACGCGAGGTCCCGGTCGGCCTCGGCACCGACGGGATCCGCGACCTGTGGTCCCCGTACGGCGACGGCGACCTCCTCCAGATCGCACTCGGCTTCGCCCGGCTGCACGGCCTGCGGAAGGACGAGGACCTCACGGCGGCGGTGGAGCTGGCGACGCGGCGGGCGGCGTCGTTCGTGGGCCGGGAGCGGCACGAGCTGGCGCCGGGTTGCCGGGCGGACGTGGTGTTGGTGGCGGCGGAGAACGTGCCGGACGCGTTGATGCGCGTGCCGGTGCGTTCGCTGGTGATCGCGGGCGGCCGGGTCGTGGCGCGGGACGGCGAGGTGCTCGTCTGAGGTTCGTCCGGCGCTCCAGTCGTGGGCGGATTTTTCCGTCCGCGGAGACGAACTTTCGGTCCCGGGGCGGCGATACCGTCCCGGGATGGACAAGCTCGACGCTCTCCGCAGGCGGCTGGAGCAGGACCTTCCCGCGCTGCTGCACCAGCATCACGTCCCCGCCGCGGTGGTCGCGGTGGCGCTCGGCGACGAGACGGCCGCGGCGGCCGCCGGGGTGCTCAATCTGGGCACCGGGGTGACCGCCACGACCGATTCGGTATTCCAAATCGGCTCGATCACCAAGGTGTGGACGGCCACTCTCGTCCTGCAGCTCGTGGACGAGGGCCTGGTCGATCTCGACGCCCCGATCCGGCAGTACCTCCCCGAACTCAACCTCGGCGAGGCGGCGATCACCGTGCGCCAGCTGCTCAGCCACACCGCCGGGTTCGAGGGCGACCTCTTCACCGACACCGGTCCCGGCGACGACGCGGTGGAGAAGTTCGTCGCGACCCTCGACGGCGTCGCCCAGCTCTTCCCGCCCGGAGAGCTGTTCTCCTACAACAACGCCGGATACGTCGTCCTCGGGCGGTTGGCAGAAGTGTTGCGCGGCAAGCATTACGAGGCCTGTCTGCGCGAACACCTCGCGGAACCGCTCAAGCTCCAGCAGTTCTCCCCGAACGCTCTCGACGCGATCCGCTTCCGCGCGGCGATCGGCCACCTCGAACCCGAGCCCGGCGCCGATCTCGTGCCCGCGCCGTTCTGGTCGATGCTGCGGTCCAACGGCCCGGCCGGGTCGTCGCTCGCGATGTCCGCGGCGGATTTGCTCGCCTTCGCCCGCATGCACCTCGCGGGCGGCGCCGGAGTGCTGAGTCCGGAGAGCGCCGCCGCGATGGTGGAACGGCAGGTGAGCCTTCCTCCGCTCGGCATCATGGGCGACGCCTGGGGGCTCGGCTGGGAGCTGTTCGACACCCCGACCGGCCAGGTCTACGGCCACGACGGCAACACCATCGGGCAGGCGGCGTTCCTGCGGCTGGTGCCCGAAAGCGGCCTCGCGGTGGCGTTGCTGACCAACGGCGGCGACGCGATGAGCCTGTACGCGGACCTCGTTCCCGCACTGCTCAAGGAATTCGGCGGCGTCGAGGTGTCGCTGCCGCCGCGTCCGCCCGCCGAGCCGGAGCCGTTCGCCGCCGACCGGTACCTCGGCACTTACGCCAGCACGGTCGCCGATCTCGTGGTCTCCCAGGACGACGACGGCCGCGTCTGGCTGGAGCAACGTCCTAAAGGGACAGCCGCGGAATTGAGCGCCGCCAGCAAATCCGAACTGGTCCGGCTCGAAGGCGACACGCTGATCCTTCGCGAGGCGCAGGGCGGCCTCCACCTGCCCCTGGTCTTCCTCGGCGACGACGGCTCCGGCCGCGCGCGATACGTCCATTCGGGGAGGGCGACCCGGCGCGCCGGGTGACCGGACGGCTTTGCCCGAACCCCGCGATCCGGCAGCCGTTCCCGGGTAAGGTTTTACCTCGTGGCCGCTGATCTGGGGTGGAATACGGGGCAGACGCGCATTTACGCTGCCGACGGCCGCCTCCTCGGCGCCGGCGTGCTGATCGGCGGCCGGTACGTCCTGACTTGCTCCCGCGCGGCCCGCGACGAAACCGCTTTCCGGGTCGAAGCGGCGGGTTCCGCGGCGCTGGCCGGACTGGTCCCGCCGCTCGCGGGCTCGCGCGGCGACCTGGCGCTGCTCGAACTGGAAACCCCGGTGCGGCACGGCGCCACGCTCCGGCGGAAGGTCGGATCCGGGCGGGAAGTCCGGATCCACAGCCTTCCGCTCCGGCTCGGCTACGGCATCTGGGTGCGCGCCACCACCGAGGCGGCGGACGGCGAACGGGTGCCGCTCACACTGCTGGAGGGCCGCGTCGACCCGGATCTGTCCGGGTGCCCGGCGTTCGACCGCGCCACCGGGCGGCTGCTCGGCGTCGTGGTGGTCGACTACGCGGTGCGGCTGGTTCCGGCGGACACCGTGCTGGCGTACTTCCCGCAGCTGCGCGAATGGGTGACCGACGATTCGGCGGTCGAGGACCGGCTCGACGAACTCCTTGTCCGCACCGGCAGCCAGCCGCCGAACGGCGCCGAGGACCTGCGGGTCGCGCTCCCGAAAGCGCTGGTGCCGGACCCGTTCGACGCCGTGCTGCCCGACGCGGCGCTGCCGGAGCGGCACCGGTTTTGCGTGGGATGCGGCAATCCGGTGGGCCGCGGCGAGGGCGGGCGGCCCGGCCGGGTGCGCGGCTACTGCGTCCACTGCGGCACGCCGTTCAGCTTCCTGCCGACGCTGGAACCGGGCGCGCTCGTCGCCGGCCGGTACGCGGTGCTCGGCTGCCTCGCGCACGGCGGGTTCAGCTGGATCTACCTCGCCCGGGACGAGGCCGAGGGCGGCCGGTTCGTGGTGCTGAAAGGCTTGATCGGCGAACGCGACCGCGGCGGCGCGCTGGCGGCCGCGCAAGCCGCCGTCGTCCCGCACTTGCTGGAACTGGACCATCCGAACGTCGTCCGCATCCTCGCGCAGTTCGAGCACCCGGACCCGGAAACCGGCCAGTCCACCGGGTATCTGGTGATGGAGTACGTGCGCGGGATTTCGCTGCGGACGGTGTTCCAGCGCGCCAAGCGGCTGCGTCCGGAGCACGTCGCCGCGTACGGGCTGCAGTTGCTCGAAGCCGTGGGCTACCTGCACGAACGGGGGCTGCTGTACGTCGATGTGAAACCGGACAACGTGCTGCAGGACGGCGATCGGATCACGCTCGTCGACCTCGGCTCGGTGCGGCGGAAGGACGACCGGGACAGCGCGATCGTCGGCACGCCGGGCTATCAGCCGCCGCGGTCCGAGCTGGACCGGGAGGGCGTCAGCGTCCGCTCGGATCTCTATTCGATCGGCGCCACCCTGGACGAATTGCTGCGCGCGTGTTCCGGACCGGACGGCGGTCTCGGCCGGGAAATGCTGCAGTTGCTGATCGACCGGGCGACCGCTGGGTACTCCGACCGGTTCGGCACTGCCGAGGAGATGGCCGAACAACTGCGCGGGGTTGTGCGGTTGCTGCTCAGCCAGCGCACGCGCGTGCCGCGTCCGGTCGTGTCCCAGGTGTTCGGCGAACCGCGCGGACTCGCCGCGACGGGGCTCGGGGTGCCCGGGTGGGAGGCTTGGGGAGCGGAACCGCCGTTGCGCGCGGACGATTCCCTGCGGGACGACGACGTGCGGCCGGTCTTGCCCCTCGCCGTTGCCGCCGCTCCGGACGAGGTCGCCACGGCCTGGCGCAGCGCTGCGGCGTTGCTGGACGCAGGATTGCCCGACGACGCCGAGGAGCAGTACCGGGAGTGCGCGCGGCTGGTGCCAGGCGAGCTCGCACCGTTGCTGGCGTTGGGTTTCTGCGCCGAACTGCGAGGACTGCGCGCGGCCGCGGCGCGCTACTACGAAACGGTGTGGCGGTGCGACCGGACCATGGTCACGGCGGCGTTCGGGCTTGCCCGGATCCGGCTCGGCCAAGGCGATCGGGTCGGCGCGGCCGCGATTCTGGACGAGGTGCCCGCGGCGGACCGGCAGGCCAAGACCGCCGCGCGGGCCGGTGCGGTGCGGGCGCTCGCCGCGAGTGTGCCGGGCGACGCGGAGCTGCCGAGCCTGGACGAAGCCGCCGCCGCCTGGTCCCGGCTGGGAGGACTGGACCTGGACGAGGACGAACAGGACCGGCTCACCGCCCTGGTCGCGGAAACGCTGCTTCGGCTGGCGGCCGGACATCCGGCGGCCGCGAGCCGGTTGCCTGACCTGAACCAGGTGAAACACGACCTCGCGCAGATCTACTGGGAGCACGCGAACCGGGCGTGGCCGAGCCTGCGGGAGCACGCGGCTCGGGTGCGCGGCATCGAGGCGCCGCGACCGGTGTCGGCCGAGCGGCCGGCAGCCGTGGTGCACCATCCCCGGTACCTGCCGTCGCGGACGTCCGAGACGACCGTGAAGGTCAGGGTCACGGCGGGCTCCGGCGGCGGAGCGATGCGGCTGGTCCTGCGGGATTCGCCGGGTTGCGTGGTGTACCGGGTCAGCCAGCTGGCTCCGGTGGAACGGCTGCTGCCGTTGCCGCGGCAGCGCATCGACGACCTGGTGCTCGATCTCGGGCGCTGGGCGGCCGGGGAAACCCGGGAGTACGCGGTGAGCTTGCTCGTGCCGTCGAAGCTGGAGATCGAGCGAGAGCACCAGCTGATCGCGATGTGGGCGCAGCAGGGCTCGGCGCGGTCGGAGGCGGAGACCGTGTTCGCGGCGCTGACCGACGATCCGGCCAAGCTGGCCCTGGCTCCGGTCGGGCCGCACCTGGGTCTCGCGGCCGCCGTGGACGCCGCGGATTCCGCGTACCGCAACGGAAACCTGAGTGCCACGCTGGACGCGCTCGGCTCGGCGGTGGCCCTGGCGACCGCACAGGGGAACGAGGCGGTGCTCGGCCGGTTGCGGTTGCTGGTGGACATCGTCGACGCGGAAAGCGGGCTGGTCAGTCTTCGCGGACCGCTGGACGGGGAAGAGTTTCTTTCGGAGCGGATTTCGGTGCCGTTGCGGAAACCGGCACCGGTGCGGCCGCCCGGGCCGGTCGCCGATGTCGCGACGCCTGCCGAGGAGGATTACGAGCTGGACTACGACCTGGCCGAGCCTGATGTGGCGTATTCCAGTGCGGTGCTGAGCGTTCGGGTCGATTCGCGCCGGGTCGATTCCCGGCGCGTCGACTCCCGCCGGGCGGATTCGCGGCGGGTCGACTCGCGGCGCGTGGATTCCCGGCGGACGGATTCGCGGCCCGTTGCGTGGCGCGCCGGCCGGGCCGGCTCTCCGGTGCGGCGCGATCAGCTGGATCCGGGGCCGGATCCGTTCGACCTCCAGCGCGTGATCTGGGCGGGCCTGCGCGGCTCCGGTGCGAGCCCGCCGGACGACGCCCCGCCGCCGGGACCGGGCTTGCTGGAGGCGACCGTCGAATGCCAGTCCGACGGTCCGGTCGTCGTCGGGCAGCTGGTGGGGGTCGCGGTTTCGGTGCGGCGCAAGGAACCCGCGCCCGCCCAGTCGGACGTGGTGCGCGTCCGGGTGTTGCTCGACGCCGGGCCGGGGACGGCCGTGCCGGTGTCGCGGGTCGGCTGGATCACCGGCGACCGGCTCCGCGAACCGGCGGCTTTCGGGGTCGTCCCGGCGGAACCGGGTCCGCTGCGGCTGGTCTTCCGGATCTACCGCGAGCACGACGCCCAGCTGCTCCTGGAAATCGCGGCCGCGCTGCCGGTGGAGGCGCCGTCATGACCCGTCAGCTGAGTGCCGAGGTGACCGTCGACAACACCGCCGGGCTGAGCCGCGTCGCGGTGCCGCCGTACAACCGGGCGCGGACGGTCAACCTGCGGTTCCTCGAATTCCCCGGTGCGCCAGGGCTTCTCGTGCAGGCGTGGGGCAGCGCGTTCCCGGAGGACGGCGGCGGCGGGTACCAGGGCCGGATCGCGCACAGCCTCGGCGAGCTGAACTCGCGGATCGACATCCTCCGCGAAACGTGGCAGCGGCACGTCGTGGACCTCGCCGAGCGGACCGAACGCGGGCCGCGCCGCCATCCGTTCGCCGACGGCTGGGACCTCGCGGAGCGGCCGGAACTGTTGGGGCGCGCGGGTTCCGCGCTCGCCGACGCGGGCTACCTGATGTACCGGCTGCTGTTCGCCGGTCCGGATCGCGGGCTGCAGCGGATCCGGTCGCTGCTCGAACTGGCGCTCGCCGAGGGCGAGAACGTGATCAGCATCGAATCGGACAGCCTGATCGTGCCGTGGGGCATGCTGTACACCTCGCCGCGGCGGCCGGACGAGTACCCGGACGACGAGAACTGGTCGCTCGCCGGGTTCTGGGGCTACCGGCACGTCGTGGAGCACACCTTCTCCCGGGTCGACGATTTCGACGCGCGGATCACCGTGGACGGCGGCAAACCGGTGGTCGGGCTCAACGTCGACCACGGCGTGGACCGGCAATTCCCGGACACGCCCTACATCGCGCCGGTGGTCGATTTCTTCCACGGCCGGGCGGAAGTCGTGTTGCGGCCGGACAAGAAAACGCTCGCCGCGCACTTCCGCAGCCGCGATTTCGCCGACCACGTCACGTATTTCGGCTGTCACGGCAAGGTGAGCGGATCGGGCGGCCTGGTCGAGCAGCCGTATCTGAAACTCGGCGACGGCGAACGGATTTACGGCACCGACCTGACCGCGTGGCTGGCGGAAGCGCCGTTGCCGACCCGGCCGTTTGTCTATGTCGGCGCTTGCCAGGGCGGCCAGGTGACGTCGGCGTTCTACTCGGCTTTCGGCAAAGCGTTGCTGGGCAACGGCGGACGCTGCCTGATCGGCCCGCAGATCGACCTGCCGCCCGCGTTCGCGTGCGAGTATTCGCGGCGGCTGTTCACCGAATTCATCGATTCGGGCGCGAAACTGGGCGACATCGTGCGCTCGCTGGCCCGTTCGTTCGCCGACGACCACCACAATCCGCTCGGGCTGATGTTTTCGCTGTACCGCGGGATCGACGTGCATCTGTGGCAGGAAGGGCGACCGTGATCGAACCGGTGATCCTGGACCTCGACGAGCACGGCGATTTCGTGGACCCGGAAACCGGCAAGCCGGTGCCCGCCGAGGCGACGCCGCGATTTCTGTCCCGGTGGCTGGAAGTTCCGGCGACGGCGACCGACATCGTCGTGTTCGTGCACGGGTGGCAGAACAACCGGGAAACCGCGGACCGGCGGGCGCGCCAGTTCTTCGGGCTGCTGGAAGAGCGTTACGCGGCCGGGTCGTACGAAGGACTCGGGGCGTGGCAAGGGTTTTACGTCATGGTGCGGTGGCCGTCCATGAGCAATCCGTTCCTGACCGGGTACCGGCGGATCCGCGATCGGGCGCACAAGATGACCACCGACGGACGGGCCGCGGAGGCGCTCGGCCAGTTGCTCGGGTATCTGAACGCGGAACGCCAATTGCCGGGCAGTGCGCCGAGTTTGCGGACCGTCACGGGTCAGTACCTGCATTGTGTCGGCCATTCCTTCGGCGGCCGATTCGTGGTGGAAGCGGTGCAGGCCGCGGCCGGGGACGGTCCGCCCGTTCTCGGGTGGGATCGGGCGGATCCGCGTTATCCGTACACTGTGGACACTCTGCTGGTGTTTCAGATGGCCGCGCGGCCGGATATCTTCACCGACCGGTTCGCTCCCGTGCTGCGCGACGCTCCGATCAACGGGCCGATCGTGCTGACCCGGTCCCGTTTCGACCGAGCCACCGGGTTGTGGCACCGGTTGGCGGAAGGCGTGCCGGGAATCGGGAACGTCGGTGTGAAAGTCCCTCCCGAGGACGTGGCGAACACCGTGCTGCACAAGGTGGACGCGGAGTATTCACGGTCCGAAGTGGACCGGAGGATCGTCAATGTCGAGTCGCGCTGGCGGTTCCGGCGCGGGCGGTGGTGGAATCCAGCCGGGGCGCATTCGGACATCTGGTACCCGGAGTCGGCGCATCTGCTGCTGTCGCTGGCCGAACTGGCCCGCTGAACGGGGCTCGGCAGTCCGGCCGCCGAGCCCCGAAAGCGTTCAGTAACCGTAGTGCAGCCAAACCGCCTTCGTCTCGGTGTACGCGTCCAGCGCCCACGGGCCCATTTCACGGCCCCAGCCCGACGCCTTGTACCCGCCCCACGGAGCGGCCATGTCCGGGATCGGCGGCATGTTCACGAACACCGCACCCGCGCGGATCCCGTCCGCATAGCGTTGCGCCGTACGGATGTCGCGGGTCCACACGGTCGCGGCGAGGCCATACTGCGTGTCGTTCGCGCGCGCGACCAACTCGTCCGGGTCGTCGTACGGCGTCACCGCCAGCACCGGGCCGAAGATCTCCTCACGCATGATCGTCATGTTGTCGGTGACGCCCGCGAAGAGGGTCGGCTGGTAGAAATAGCCGTCGCGGTCGACTTCCGAGCCGCCGGTGATCAGGTCCGCGCCTTCGGAGCGGCCGGCGGCGACAAGGTTCGCCACGTGCTTGCGGTGCTTGTCCGACACGAGCGGGCCGACCTGCGTCGTCTCGTCCAGACCAGGGCCGACCTGGAGTCCCTTGAGTCCGGCGGCCATCTTCTCGACGAACTCCTGCTCGCGTTTGCGGTCGACGTAGAACCGCGTGTACGCCGCGCAGACCTGCCCGGTGTTCAGCGTCGCGCCGGCAAGGTTGCCCGCGACGGCGGCGTCCAGGTCGGCGTCGGCGGCGATGATGCTCGGGGCCTTGCCGCCGAGTTCCAGCGTCAGCCGCTTGAGGTTCGACTCCGCGCTCGCCGCGGTGATCAGCTTCCCGACCGCGGTGGAACCGGTGTACGAGACGTGGTCGACGTCGTGGTGCGCGCTCAGCATCGCACCCACCGGTCCGTCGCCGGTGACCAGGTTGACCACGCCCGCTGGGATACCAGCCTGCTCGGTCAGCTGTACCAGCCGGATGCTGGTCAGCGGCGTGACCTCGCTCGGCTTGATCACCACGGTGTTCCCGGTGGCGAGCGCCGGCGCGAGTTTCCACACGAGGATCATCAGCGGGAAGTTCCACGGCGTGATCAGCGCGTTCACGCCGACCGGTTCGCGGCGCGTGTAGTGCAGCGTGTCCGGGAACGAAACCGGGTTCGTGGTGCCCTGGATTTTCGTGACCCAGCCGGCGAAATACCGCAGGTGCTCGGCCGCGCCGGTGACGCTCACCTGCCGGGAGACGCCGATCGGCTGGCCCTGGTCGCGGGTCTCCAGCGCGGCGAGTTCCTCGTGGTGCTCGTCGACGAGGTCGGCGAGGCGGAACAGCAGCTTCGCGCGCTGCACCGGCGCGAGCCCGGCCCACTCCGGCGAGTTCAGCGCGCGGCGCGCGGCGGCGACCGCGGCGTCGACGTCAGCCTGGGTCGCCGTCCCGACGTCTTCGAGAACCGTGCCGGTGGCCGGATCGCGGGTCGGGATGGGCTCCCCGCCGGCCTCGGTCCACTGACCGTCGATGAACAGGCGTGTCGGCATCGGTGCTCCCTAGTCCCAAACTTCTGGTCGCTTTCGAGTATCGGCGCGCGGCGGGCGGGCGGTCTTGTCCGCGAGGGCACGCCCGTTGTCGGCGAGTGAAGACAATTCCGGGCGCGGCCGGGGGACCGGTCAGGATCGGCACATGGACGTGATCGTGGTAGGCGCGGGTTCGGCGGGTTCGGTGGTGTGCCGGCGGCTGGTCGACGCGGGCGCGAAGGTGACGCTGCTGGAAGCGGGCGGACCGGACACGAACGCGGCGATCCACGACCCGTCGCGCGCGGCGGAGCTGTGGCACGCCGCCGAGGACTGGGACTACTACACGGTGCCGCAGCCGCACGCCGGGAACCGGAGGCTGCACCTGCCGCGCGGCAAGGTCCTCGGCGGCTCGCATTCGCTGAACGCGATGATCTGGGTCCGCGGCGCCGCGGCGGACTACGACGGCTGGAACCTGCCCGGCTGGACGTGGGACGACGTGCGCCCGGTGTACGAGCGGATCGAACGCGACCTGCTCGACCTGGAAAAGCACGATCCGCTGCAGCCGATCCAGCAGTCCATTGTGGATGCCGCGCAGGAGATCGGCCTGCCGTTCAACGACAATTACAACAGCGGCACCCTGGACGGCATCTCCGTGCAGCAGGTAACGATGACCGGCGGACGGCGGCGCAACACCTGGCTCTGCTACGCCCAACCGGTCGCCGACCAGATGACCGTACACACCGGCGCGCTGGTGCACCGCGTGCTTTTCGAGGGCGACCGCTGTATCGGCGTCCTGGCCGAGATCGACGGCGACCTGCAACCGCTGTTCGCCGACCAAGTCGTGCTCGCCGCCGGCGCCCTCGCGTCCCCCGCGATCCTGCTGCGCAGCGGAATCGGCCCGGCCGACGATGTTGCGGCGTTGGGCCTGGACGTCGTCGCGGACCTGCCGGGCGTCGGCGAAAACCTGCACGACCACCTGTTGTCGCCGGTCATCTTCGCCACCGACCGGCGCGCGGTCGCGCCCCCGCAGACCGGACGTTCGGTGACGCAGACACACCTGTTCTGGCGCAGCCGCCCTGGCCTGGCGGTGCCGGACACCCAGCCGATCCACTTCAGCGTGCCGATGTACGAACCGTGGATGACCGGCCCGGCGACCGGGTTTTCGTTGATGGCGGGCATGATCAACCCGCAGAGCCGGGGCACGCTGCGGTTGCGCAGCACGGATCCGACGGAGATGCCGCTGATCGACCTGGCCGCACTCGCCCACCCGGCGGACTTCGAGAGCCTGGTGGCTTCGGTGGAGCAGTGCCGGTTGATCGGCCGCGCCTCGGCGCTGGCGGAGGAATGGGGCGCGCGGGAGTTGTACCCAGGACCGGCGTCGGTCCGGGAGTATGTGCGGCGCACCGCGATCACGTACCACCACCAGGTCGGCACGTGCCGGATGGGAACGGACGAACGAGCGGTGACCGACCCGACGCTGGCGGTGCGCGGAGTGTCCGGCCTGCGGGTCGCGGATGCGTCGGTGCTGCCGCGGGTGATCAGCGGGAACACGAACGCGCCTGCGGTGCTGATGGGGGAGCGGGTGGCGGAGTTTTTGCTGGCTTGACGGCGTCGCGCGCGGTGGCCCCGCGGTTGCTGCGGTTGCCACGCGCGAGGTCGCGGCTGGGGCTGTTGCCGGGCGCGGTTCTGAGCGGTCGTCATCCCTGGGCCGCTTTGGCCGTTGTGCTGTCATGGCGGCGCTGTTGAACCGGTGTGCTCTCGTTCGGCCCGTGTTGCCCATGGCCGCCGAGGGAGCGGAAGCCGATCGCCATCGAGAAAGCCCGATCGTTCGAGACCTCATCGCCGACGTGACATCGCGGACCAAGCCGCCGGAGCAATCGCCGGACGCCAGCCAGCGTCACATAGCCGGTAACGCGCTTGACCGGGGCGTCGATCGCGAATCCGTGGCCCTTGCCGCCACCTGGTCCTGGCCACAGCCCCGGCGACGCAAACCCCCGCCCTCCTCTGGGGGACGGCCCTTGTCCAGTCTATCCGCCCCCACCGACAACCCAGGCCTCTTCGGACGGATTGTCCACAGCACGCGCGACTTGGGGAAAGTCCTGCGCGCGCTGCGGCGGACGTGCATAGTTGTCCCGCTGAGAACCGCCACCCCGCCCCGCGCGGAAAGTCGGTTCCCGGCCAACGGTGTCTCCCGCGCCCTGGTCGCGGCTAGTTCGTCTGCCGCGGCTGCGGATGGGTCCTGGTCTCGATTCGACACCCGCGGCCCGCGTCAACAGGGTGGGCAAAGCTCCGCTCTATCCGCCCCCACCGACAACCCCGGTCCCTCTAACCGGG
The DNA here is from genome assembly GCF_002796545.1 of Amycolatopsis sp. AA4. Taxonomy (GTDB): domain Bacteria; phylum Actinomycetota; class Actinomycetes; order Mycobacteriales; family Pseudonocardiaceae; genus Amycolatopsis. The sequence goes on along the minus strand of NZ_CP024894.1, from coordinate 6,420,115 downwards.
TTGTCCACAGCCAGCGCGACTTGGGGAAAGTCCAGCGCGTTGCGGCGGACGTGCGTGGTTGTCCCGCTGAGAACCGCCACCCCGCCCCGCGCGGAAAGTCGGTTCCCGGCCAACGATGTCTCCCGCGCCCTAGTCGCGGCTAGTTCGTCCGCCGCAGCAGCGGAGGGGTCCTGGTCCCGATTCGGCACCCGCGGCCCGCGTCAACAGGGTGGGCAAAGCTCCGCTCTATCCGCCCCCACCGACAACCCAGGCCTCTTCGGACGGGTTGTCCACAGCACGCGCGACTTGGGGAAAGTCGCGAGCGCGCTGCGGCGGACGTGCGTGGTTGTCCCGCGGAGAACCGCCACCGCACCCCGCGCGGAAAGTCGGTTCCCGGCCAACCATGTCTCCCGCGCCCTGGTCGCGGCTAGTTCGTCCGCCGCGGCAGCGGATGGGTCCTGGTCTCGATTCGGCACCCGCGGCCCGCGTCAACAGGGCCCCGCCGCCGAGATCGGGCGTGGCTATCCCGCCGAACCCAATCACCCACGCCCTCAATCCCGCGCGTAAACCCGCTTCCCCCCAAACCACGTCTCCCGCACCGTAATCCCAGCCAGCTCATGAGCCGGAGTCTGGAACGGATCCCGATCCAACACCACGAAATCCGCCGACTTCCCCGGCGTCAAAGACCCAGTAACGTCATCCAGCCCGCAAGCCCGCGCCGAGTTCAGCGTGAATACCTGGATCGCCTCCGCCAGCGTGATCGCTTGTTCCGGCCACAGGCTCCCCGGATGCTTGCCGTACGGGTCCTGCCGGGTGATCAGGCCCTCGATGCCCTCCCAGGCGTTCGGGGACTCGCTCACCGGCCAGTCCGAACCTCCGGCGACCAGTGCGCCGGTGTCCAGCAGGGCGCGGTTCGGCTGCATGCGCGCGGCGCGTTCGGGCGGGATCACCTGCGCGATGGCGTCCGGGATCACGCCGGGCACCCACAGGAACGGTGAGATATCAGCCGACACGTTGAGCGTCGCGAAGCGTTCCAGGTCGTCCGGGTGGATGAACTGGCCGTGTGCCACTTGGATTTTCGTCGTGTAGTCGCCGTGGGCGCGCAACGCACCGGCAGCGTCCAAAGTGGCCCGGACGGCCGCGTCGCCCGCGCAGTGGATTTTCGCGGACAAGCCGGCCGCGACCGCGACGTCCAGCCACTCCGCGAGTTCCTCCGGCGGCATCGTGGTGTCGCCGCAGAAGCATTCGTGGTTCAGGTACGGCTCCAGGAACGCCGCGGTGTGCGCGGGCGGGGTGCCGTCGAGGAAGATTTTCACGAAGTCCGGTCGGTGGTGCTCGCTGCGGTACGCCGCGGCACGGTCGAGCAGCGGTCTGCCGATCGGGTCCGCGCCGAAGATCGGGTCGTTGACCAGCATCGACGACACTACCCACGCGGCCAGTTCGCCCGCGTCGTCCAGTGTCTTCAGCGCGGCGAGGATGTCCAGCGAGGCCGCGGCGTCCTGGAACGCCGTGACCCCGTACGAGTGCAGGATCGCGATCGCCCGCCGCGACGCTTCGGCGTGCTGCTCGGCGGTGAGCGTGCGCGTGTCCCGCATCGCCCGCTCCACCGCCAAACCCGCGGTCTCGATGAGCAGACCGGTCGGCGCGCCGGTGTCGAGGTCGCGGTGGATCGTTCCGCCCGCCGGGTCCGGGGTGGACGCGTCGATTCCGGCCAGTTTCAGCGCCCGGCTGCTCGCCCACCGGTTGTGCCTGCTGTCCTCGATCAGCACCACCGGACGCCCGCCCGCCGCCTCGTCCAGCGCTCGTCGCGCGGATTCGTGGCCGAGTTCGGGGCCCAAAGTGGACGGCCACGCGCCGCCGACGACCCATTCGTCCGGACCGAGCCCGGCCGACCATTCCCTTACCGCGGCGAGGATTTCGTCGAGACTCGCGCCGCTTTCCAGGCGCAGTTCGAACAATTCCCGCCCGGCGAGAGCGTGGTGGCTGTGCACGTCCACGAAACCCGGCAGCACGAACGCGCCGCCGAGATCGACGACCTCGGTGTCCGGGCCCGCCTCGGCGGTGGTGATCTGGCCGTTCTCCACCGCGAGCGAGGTCGCCCACGGCCGGTCTTCGTCCACTGTGTACACAGTGGCGTTGGTGAGGAGCAGTTCAGGCGCCACGGGTCACTGTCCAGCGGGGTCGTAGTCCGGCGAATAAACGGTGTTGCTGAGCAAACGGCCGTACGCGCCGAAGGTGAAGTGCGTCGGCGTCTTGCCGTCCTCAGCGAGCCCGAACAGCGAACCGTGCGAACGCAGCTCCCGCACGTTCCGGTGGTCGGCCACGGTCACCGACGCGCACGGGATGACCTTCTCGCGCCAGGAGAACACGTAGACCCCGGGTCGGATCTGGTAGACGGAGTTCTCGTCGGTGTCGGCGAGGCCCCGCTCCGGGCCGGAAAGGCACTGCCAGGTGTACCAGTGCGGGGTGAGGTAAACGTGCTCGTACGCGTGCTCTTCGCTGTAAACCCATTGCACGTGACGGCCGATCAACGCCGTGCTGGGCGCGATTTCCTCGCCGTGCGCCTCGCGGCCCTGGATGGTCGCGGGACGGAAGTGTTGCGTCACGCGGGGAAGTCCGTCGCCGATCGTGCTCGTGACGATCAGCGCGCGGCCCTGGCGCACGTCCAGCAGCAGGCTGTACGCGGTTTCCGCACCGGGGTGGAACTGCACGTAGAACAGTCCGGCGTCCACCAGAAACGTCTCGGAAGCGGTCTCGCCGGTGGCGCCGTCCTCGTTCCACGACGCGCGCCCGCTGGTGAAGCTGATCGAGAACGTGCCGCCGTCGGCACAGTCCAAATTGAACGACTGGTTGTCGAGATCGTCCACAGTGGCCGCTTTGTTGGCGTCGAAACCGGGGGCGAGACCGTCGAGCGGGAGCCAGGTCGAGGTGTCGGACAGATTGGTCGCGGGCATGAAGCCTTCCTCAGTGTTCGCAGTGACCGTGGGCGGCCGAGGGCAGGTCGAGAGCCGGGTTCCGGTCGCAGAACCCGTAGGGGCGCACCATGAATCCGGAATAGTCGACCGGCATGACCGGCCAGTCCTCCGGACGCGGGATGTGCGTCGGGCCGAAGACGTGCCACAGCACGACGTCGGTGTCGCTGACGGAGCGGTCGGCCGCCGTCCACGCGGGCAGGCCGGCCCCGCCCGGATGCGCGTTGGGACGGTCGCCGGCCGGGAAGCGTTCGTCGGGTGCGTACGGCGTGACCCACAGGTGGTTCGTGGCGAAGGTCGCGCGCTGGTACACCGTCGATTCCGGTTGCGCCATCAGGGTTGCCGACGGCCGCGGCACCAGCTGGTACGCGGTCGGCGCGCCGAGCCGGTTGGTGTGCTCGGTGCTGCGGACCTCCCACACCCGCGCGGTCGCCGGGTTCGCGTGCCGTTTCGCTTCCTGTTCGGTGCGCAGTTCCGTGGCCTTCCAGGTGAAGGCGTTGCCATACGGGTTCTCGTCGCCGACTGGGATGCCAACAGCATCCACCTCGTATACCGAGTTGCGCTGGCCGTCGACGGCGAAGTCGAGCCGGGCGCAGAACAGGTGCTGGTGCACCGGCGCGAACAGGCCGGGCGCGATCTCGGACGCGTGCGGATGGGCGGACCCGGGTTCGCCCGCGCCGGAGAAGACGATGCCGGTCGCCTTGGCTTCGCATTCGATGGTGCCGTCGAGGTAGAGATACCAGAAGAACCCGTAGTCGTAGTTGCCGATGGTGGAGATCGACGAGAGCACCAGCCGGCGGGAACGGCGGACCTCGGCCTTGCCCTCGAGATCCGTGTGCTTCCACAGGATCCCGTAGTCCTCCTCGTGCATGCAGATCGCGTTCGGCACGCGCACCGGCTGGCCGTGGTCGTCGGCGAGGAAGGCGTCGAAGTAGTGGATCACGCCCAGGCAGTCGCAGCCGAGACGCAGGCTGTTCCCGTTCTTGCCGAGCAGGTATTCCCCGGCGTCGAAGTAGCTGATCCAGAACCGGCCGATTGACGTGTCACCGTAGGGAACGACCATCTCAGGCACCGACGCGCGATACAGCACCGAGCGGTCCTGGAAGGTCAGCTGGTGCAGGGTCAGGCCCTCGCGCGCGTTGAACCCGACGCGCAGCTGCCAGCCCTCCCAGGTCACCAGCGCACCGTCGACCTGGAAGCTCGGGCCTTCCGGCTGGGTGATCTCGATGGGCTTGAGCGTCGTGCGCGCGGGGTGGTGGCCGTAGCGGCCGGAGTCCTCCGGGACCGGGATGTCGCCCTCGTCCTCGACCCGGAGCACGCGCTGTTCGGTGAGGTTGAGGTGCGCGACCAGGCCTTCGACCGGATGCGCCCACGGGCTGTCGGTGCTGTCCTCGCGCAGGAAGGTGAGCGAACGGATCACCCGGCCGGTCTCGTCCTCGCGGCCGAAGTAGCCGGGGGCGAGCGGGGCGCAGAACGCGTGCTCGATGCGGTCGCCGAGACCGCGGCGCCGCATGGCCGCCTGCCATTCCGGGGAGGCCTTCGTGATGGCCTCGGCCAGGTCGTACTCCTCGAAGAGATACGGGGGCTGCCCCTCGCCGCACTTCTCGTGGCTGACCAGTTCCCCGGCGGTCACCGAGACGACCGCGTCGGCCGATTCGCCGGTCGCGGTGTCGAGCAGGGTGAACTGGATCCGGCGGTCGGTCGCGGCGCCGGCCAGCACGGCGGCCTTGTCCGGCTCCACCGGGAGGACCTGCGGAAACCGGGTCGTCTCGGTGATCAGCCCCTGTGCCTCCAGCACGGCCCGGCCGGCGGCCAGCTCCTCGGCGGTCAGCGGGTCAAGGGGGTGGGCGTGTGCGTTGCTCATGGTGTCCCTTCGCGCTCCTCGCCGCAGTCTTCGCGGTGGCCCGGGGGCAGCGGTAGCCACGCTCCGGGGGTCGTGCGGTCGCTGACAACAAGGATGCACTCGTTGCCAATCCCCGCCCGCTCCGTTGCTGCAGGATTGCCGCATGCGACTCGACCTCGCCGGCAAGGCCGTGCTGATCACCGGCGCCGCCTCCGGGATCGGACTGGCCTGCGCGCGGGCGTTCCTGGAGGAGGGCGCGCGGGTCGGGGTCGTCGACCGGGTCCGGCCGCCGTCGCTTCCCGGCGACGTCGTCGCGGCGCGGGCGGACATCACCGACGAAGGACAGGTCGCCGCGGCAGTGCAGCTCGTGGCGGAGCAGTTCGGCGGGATTGACGTGGTAGTCGGCTGCGCTGGGATATCAGGACCGGTCGGACGGCCGCTCGCCGAGACCAGCGCGGCGGACTTCGCCGCGGTCCTGTCGGTGAACGTGCTGGGGCAGTTCCTGGTCGCGAAGCACGCTCGGCCGTGGCTCGGAGACGGGAGTTCCATCGTCTTCCTGGCCAGCGATTCGGCCTTCGTGTGCGCGCCGGGGATGGTGCCCTACTGCGCGTCGAAGGGCGCGGTGGTGTCGTTGACGCGGGCGCTGTCGGTCGAGTTCGACGGCGTCCGGGTCAACTGCGTGTGCCCGTCGGTGGTCGATACGCCGATGGCGCGCGGGGATTTGGGGGACCTGCTGGACGAACCGGGGTTCCCGGTGCAGGCGGCCGACGAGGTCGCCCAGCAGGTGCTGTATCTGGCTTCCGCGCGGGCGCGGACGGTGAACGGGCAGGCCTTGCTCGCCGATTTCGGCGTATCGGCTCGGTCTGGGTTTCCTGCTTGAAAGGGAGAAATGTCGATGGCAGACACGCGGGTCGTGGCGATTACCGGCGGAGGGACGGGCATTGGGGCTGCGGTTGCTCGGCGGTACGCCGGCGAAGGCGCGCAGGTCGTGGTTCTGGGCCGGCGGCGCGAGCCGCTGGAGAAGGTCGCGGCGGAGACCGGCGCGCACGTGATCGCCGCTGACGCCAGCGTCCGCGAGGACGCGGAGGCGGCGATCGCGGAGATCCTCGAGAAGTTCGGACGGCTGGACGTGATCGTCGCCAATGCCGGCGGGCACGGCCTGTCCTCGGTGGTGGACACCGGGGACGAGGAATGGGAAATCGCGCTCCGGTCCAATTTGTCCAGTGCGTTCGTGTTCTGCCGGGCCGCGTTGCCTTCGCTCGTGGAAAGCGGCGGGCAGGTCGTGATTGTTTCTTCGCTGGCCGGGTTGTTCGCCGGGCCGAATGTCGCCGGGTACACGGTGGCCAAGCACGCGCTGATCGGCCTGACCCGGTCTATCGCCCGGGATTACGGGCCGCGCGGGGTCCGGGCCAACGCGGTGTGCCCGGGCTGGGTGCGGACGCCGATGGCGGACGGCGAAATGGAGCAGTTCGCCGAGGCGGCCGGGTTCGATGGCGGGCACGACGAGGGGTACCGGCGCGTGACCGCCGAGGTCCCGTTGCGCCGTCCGGCCGAGCCGGAGGAAATCGCGTCCATCGTGCGGTTCCTGGGATCGGCGGAGTCCTCGTATATCACCGGCGCAGTGCTGGTGGCGGACGGCGGGGCGCACGCGGTCGACTTGCCCACTTTGGCCTTTGAGCGCGCGGGAATGTAGCCGGACAATGGCCGGATGACGTTCGAGGGGGACTGGGCGGCGAAGACCGCGACAGCCAACAAGCGATTCGCGGACCGGGCCGTCGAGATTGCCCGGGAAGTCGAAGTCCTGCTCGGCCGTGAGGCCATGACCTATCCGCGGCACCCGGTCGCGCGCGCCCGCGAGGCGCTCGCCGACCGGGTGTTCGCCATGCTGGCCGCCGCCCGCGAGGCCAGCCGGACCTTCTACCACGTCGAACAGGTCCCGGTGGCGGTCGTGTCCGATTCCTGCGGCGACGACTGGGTCGAGAAGGTCGCCGACGCCGCGGGCACGCTCGCCGCCGCGATGGCGCGGGCCGCGACCGTTCTCACCGGCGTGGTGGACAGCGAGTTCAAGGACGCCGACGTCCGGCAGTGGGCCACCGGCGTCTTGGACGACGTGCGCAACGCCGCCGCCGAGGTCCTCCGCGCGGCGAGCGGCGCCCCGAAGCCGGTCGGCTGACGTGCCGACGCAAGCCGCGGTCCGGGCCCGATCGCTGGAGTACTTCACCGAAACCCTCCGGGCGCTGCCGTCCGGCACGGCCCTGGTGCGGTGGCATCCGGACCTGCCCAAGGCGAGGTTCCACCGCGGGGTGACCCTTTCCGACGATTACGGCCTCGACGAAACCCGGCGGTCCTTCGACATCGCTTACTGGATGCTCGGACCGACCGCCGCGACCTGCGCTCAGTACCTCGACCTGACGATGCGTTCGTGACGCGACCAGGGCTGGGCGACGGAGTTCCGCGCGAAACCGCCTTCCGCCGGTTACGCGTGCACGTCCGACGGATACGGGTTCGCGATCAGGGGCAGCAGCAACGGATATCTCAGCATGTCGGGCTCGACGCTGGTCTTCGCCGCGGACTCGCCGGAGGGAGATCCGTTTCCCGAGCGGATCGACCGCCCGGCCGTCGCCTCAGCCTGATTCCGCCAGTCTCCGCAGCCATTTCGCCAGCAGCTGCGTCTCCGCGGCCCCCAGGATTTCCGGGTTCGCGGCGGCGTGTTCCAGCACCCGGTGGATCTCGGCGTGCCTGCTGTCCGCGGCCGGCCCGGTGCCGGTGATCGCGGCGATCGCGCCCTCCCGCACCGCGACCGACAGCGGCCGGTCCTCCTCGGCGAGGATGATCTGCCGCAACGTGACGCCGATGTTCGCCACCAGGATGTGCGCGGCCGCCTGCTCCGGGGGGACGGCCAGCCGCCCCTGGTCGGCGGCGGCTTGCGTCAGCGCGCGCAGCATCGCGCTGGGCCGCTCCTGCGCCGCGGGCGCGTGGCCGGGGTGGACCTGGCCGTACATGAGCGTGTAGAAGCCGGGGTTCGCGATCCCGAAGGCGACGTGGGCGTCCCAGCCGTCGCGCAGGTCCTGGATCGGGTCGCCGGACGGCTCGCGGGCGCCTTTTTCCGCCAGATACAGGTCGAAACCGCGCTCGACGACCGCGTCCAGCAGGCCCTGTTTGCTGCCGAAGAAGTGGTACAGCGTCGGCATTTTCACCCCGGCTTCGGCGCAGATCGCGCGCAGCGAGATGTCCTCGCCCGGCGTCGCGGCGACCTGCTTCGCAGCCGCGTCCAGGAGCCGGGTCCGGGTATCAGCGTTCGCAATCTGTGTCACACCGCTATGGTAGTCGCTGTTGCACTGATACAGTGGTGCATATCAGCGATAAAGAGATGGAGGGGTCCCGATGACCGACCACACCCTCAAGGGCAAGAACGTCCTCGTCGCCGCCGGGGCGAAGAACCTGGGCGGGCTCGTCAGCAGGCAGGCCGCCGAGGCCGGCGCGAACGTGGCGATCCACTACAACTCCGAGTCGACCCGCCCGCAGGCGGAGGAGACGCTCGCCGCGGTCGAGGCGGCGGGCGGCAAGGGCGTCGTCCTGACCGGCGACCTGACCGTTCCGGCGAACGTGGAGAAGCTGTTCGCGGACGCCGAGGCCGCGCTGGGCAAGATCGACGTCGCGGTCAACACGGTGGGCAAAGTGCTGCGCAAGCCGATCGTCGAGACCACCGAGGACGAATACGACTCGATGTTCGACATCAACTCGAAGGCCGCGTACTTCTTCATCAAGGAAGCGGGCAAGAACGTCGCCGACGGCGGCAAGATCATCACGATCGTGACCAGCCTGCTCGCGGCGTTCACCGACGGGTACTCGACCTACGCGGGCGGCAAGAGCCCGGTCGAGCACTTCACGCGCGCCGCGGCCAAGGAATTCGCGCCGCGCGGGATCTCGGTCACCGCGGTCGGTCCCGGCCCGATGGACACGCCGTTCTTCTACGGCCAGGAAACCCCGGAGCGGGTGGAATTCCACAAATCGCAGGCGATGGGCGGCCAGCTGACGAAGATCGAGGACATCGCCCCGATCGTGTCGTTCCTGGCGACGTCGGGCTGGTGGATCACCGGGCAGACTATCTTCGCCAACGGCGGCTACACCACCCGCTGAGTTTCGCCGCGACAGCAAGGGAAAGCACTATGTCCGAAGTGGAGATTCCGGAACCGGTCGCGTCGTTCGTCGACGCGGTGAACCGGCACGACGACGCCGCGTTCCTGGACGCGTTCACCGAAAACGGCGTCGTGGACGACTGGGGCCGGTCGTTCGCCGGCCGCGCCGCGATCAAGGGGTGGAGCGATGTCGAGTTCATCGGCTCGCGCGGCGTCCTGACCCCGGAGGAGGTCGCCGTCTCCGGCGACACCGTCACCGTGGTCGGGGACTGGCGGAGCAACCACGCCAACGGCCGCTCGAAGTTCGTCTTCGAGGTCGACGGCGACCGGCTGGCCAAGATGACCATCCGGGAGGGCTGACCGGCCGGGGCGTGGGCGGCCCACCGCGGAACGCCCACGCCCCGGGTCAGTTGGCGCCCAGGTATGCCCGGTGCAGCGTGTCCGGATTGTCCAGCAGCGGCTGCGCTTCCCCGGTGTAGGTGACCTTGCCGGAAGAAACCACCAGGGCTTCCTGCGCGACCTTCAGCGCCAGGTGGGTGAACTGTTCCACCAGGAGAATCGCCGCGCCCGCCTTGGCGAACTCGGTGACCGCCGGGAGAAGCCTGGTGAAGACCGCGGGAGCCAGGCCCAGCGACATCTCGTCGATGAGCAGGAACTTGGGCTTCGCCGCGAAGGCCCGGCCCAGCACCACCATCTGCTGCTCGCCGCCGGACAGCAGCGCGGCAGGGGAGTTCTTCCGTTTCTCCAGTTCCGGGAAGAGGGCGAGGACCTCGTCCACGCCGGCCGGGGTTTTGGCGGTCAGGCGCAAGTTTTCCAGGACGGTCAGCCCGGCGAAGACCGCCCGTCCTTGTTCCACGTGCGCCAGTCCGAGCCGCGCTCTGGCCACCCGCGAGTGTTTCGTGACGTCCGCGTGTCCAATGTGGATAGTCCCGCTCGCCGCGGGGAGCACGCCGGACAAGGCTTCCAGCAGGCTGGTCTTGCCCGCGCCGTTGGGGCCGACCAGGGCGGTGATCTTGCCTGCTTCCAGCGTCAGGCCGACGTCGGTGATGACCGGGCCCGCCCCGCGCGCGACGGTCAGGTTCTCGATTCGCAGCGTGCTCACAGCATCTCCGTTTCGCCCAGGTAGGCCTTCAGAACCGCCGGATCCGCCAGCACTTCCGCCTGCGGGCCGCTCGCCAGCACCTCGCCGAAATCGAGCACGGTCAGGGTGTCGCAGACCGACCGGACCAGGTCGAGGTCGTGTTCGATGATCAGCACCGAAACGCCGAACCGGGCCGGGACCTGCCGCAACCGTTCGCCGAACGCGACGTGTTCCTCGTGCGGGAGACCCGCCGCCGGTTCGTCCAGGAGCAGCACTTGCGGTTTCGCCATCAGGTGGCCGACGACCTCGACCAGCCGGCGCGCGCCCACGTCGACCCGGTCCAGCGGCGTTGCTGCCGGAGGACAACCGAAGAACTCCAGTGCGGCAGCGACTTCGGCGGCTGGCGGACGACGGCGGGCGACGAAGCGGACGTACGCCTCGATGGTCAGGCCGGAGGGGACGCGGTCTTGCTGGAAGGTGCGCCGCAGGCCGGAACGGGCCCGCTGAGTCGGGTCGCCGGTGAGCGGACGGTCGGCCAGTTCTACGGTTCCTTGGGCTTGTGGAAGGAAGCCGCTGATGGCATCGACCAAAGTGGACTTTCCGGCTCCGTTCGGGCCGATGACGCCGAGAACTCCGCCCTTCGGCACGGCTAAGTCCACTCCGGACAGTGCCTTGACCTGTCCGAAAGTGACGCTCAAGCCGCGGACCACCAGCACCGGCTCGCCCGGTGGCAGTCGCGGAGGTTCCTCGTCCAGCGCGGTGATCTGGACTCCGGCGCTGGCCCTCGAACGGCGCCGCCACAGTTCGCGGATCGCGGTGCCCAGATTGCCGCGTCCGGCCAGGGCCTGGATGCCCAGCAGGCCGAAGATCACGTAGCCCCAGTCCTGCGGGACGCCCCAGCGCTTCAACAGCTCTGGTACGGCAACCCACAGGACCGCGCCGAACACTGCCATGTCAATCAGGTGCGCACCGGACATGATCGCCAGCACGTACAACGCCAGTGACTGCAGCGGAGCGAAGCTGGTCGGGAAGGCGAACCCGACCTGTGCGGTGAGCAGGCCGCCGCTGATGCCGCCGAGAGTGGCGCTGACCGCGAAGGCGGAGAGCTTGGCCGTGCGGACGCTCGCGCCTGCCGCAGCGGTGCCGCGCTCGGAGAACGCGACTGCGGCCCAGCTGCTGCCCCACGGACCGCGCCGGAGGAAGTGCACGAGCAAGGCGCAGACGATCAGGACGATGACGCACAGCAAGAAGTACGCGTTGTCGTCGGCGACCAAGGACGGCCGGTCCACCGAAACGCCTTCGGTGGTGCCGGGGAACTGGATTTCCACCAGGGTGACGTCGGCGGCCGCGGCCAGGCCGAGCGTCACCACCGCCAGGTTGATCCCGCGCAGCCGCAGCGCCGGAAGTCCGATGAGGACACCGACCACGCCCGCCGCGAGACCGCCCAGCAGCAGCCAGAACAGGAAGCCGCCGGGCGCGTGGGCGACGTTGAGCGCGGAGACGACCCACGCGCCGATCGCGCCGAAGGTCAACTGGCACAACGAGATCATGCCCGCGCTGCCGGTCACGACGCCCAGGCCGAGCAAGGCGATGGCGGCTACTACGACGCTCACGCCGAGGTAGGCGAAGTAGCCGTTGAGGCCGACGGTCAGGCCGATGCCGACCAGTACCGCGACCACCGCGACGACCAGTGGGGTTCCGAAGCGGGACACTGCGCCCCGGTCAGCGAGCTGCATCCCACACCTCCTTGCGCTGAGACCACACGAGCAGGCCGACGATGGCCAGGAACGGGACGAAATTCCGCACTACCGAAAGCTGGTCGACCTGCGCGAGCGCGCCCTGCAGCATGCCGAGCACCAGACCGCCGGCGACGGCGAGGTCCAGCCGGCGGAACCCGCCGAGCAGGGCCGCCGCCGCGGCGGGCACGACCAGCATGGACAGCGAGGTCGCGTCGTTCGACTGGGACGGCGCGACGATCACGATGATGACGGTGCTGATCAGGCCGGTGGCGCCCCAGACCGCGGCGCTGAGCCGCTTCGCGGGAATGCCCAGCAGCTCAGCGGTCGTCGGGCGTTCCGACAGCGCGCGCAGTGAGATGCCAACGGGCGTCTTTGTCAGGATCAACCGCGCGGCGAAGGCGATCACCACCGCCAGCGCGACCGTCACGACCGTCACCTGGCTGATCACCACGCCGCCGACGGTGAAGGCCGGACCGGCCAGCAACGCCTGGAACGGCTGCGGTTTGTTGCCGAACAGGATGAACGACAACGAGATCAACAGCAGCAGCACCGCGACCGTCACGGCCGAGCGGGTGCCCGTGCCCGCTTCGGCCAGCCAGGTCGACACGACCCAGCCGATCAGCACGCTGAGCACCCCGCCCAGCAGCACGCCGAGCACCACTGCCAGCCATTCCGGCAGTCCGCCGTGGACGGACAGGGCCACCCCGACGTAACTGCCGAACATGCCGGTGGCCGCCTGGGCGAAGTTGACGACGCGGACCAGCCGCGACATCAGCGTCAGGCACACCGCCAGCACCGCGTAAAGCCCGCCGGCGGCCAGCCCGGCCAGCGCTCCCTGCACCATTGCAGTCTCCTCTGTCCAGAATGGATCGGGCTAGCGCCGCGGGATCCGCAGCCAGTCGGTACCGGCGATCTGCCACCGGTTCGTGCCCGTCGCGAGCTTGACCGGCCAGCCCGCGGTGTTGTCGTGGTGCGTCTGCCCGGGTCCGAACACGTACGGCGTGCCGACCATCGGATCGGAGATCGGTTTCATCTCGCGCAGCGCCTTCGTCACCGATTCCCGCGTGATCTCGCCCTGCATGCCGTTCAGCACCTGCAGGAAGTACTTCGCCGCGAGGTAGCCGCCCTGGCTGAACGACGTCAGCGGAATGTTGTTGCGCGTCATGAGATCCCGCCACTCCTTGGTGCGCGGGCTGGACGGGTCGGTGAACGGGTAGAACTCAGCGGGGACGTAAACTCCCTGGCCCGCTTCGGAAACCGCCTTCGCGTACTGTTCACTGTAGACACTCGTCAGCAGCAGCCAGGTCACATCTTTCCAACCCTGTGCCTGCGCGGCTTTCAGCTGGCCGATCGAGTCGGGCTCGACCGGGTTGACCGTCACCGCTTTGCACCCGGCGGCGCGGGCCTTGACGATGTACGGCGTGTAGTCGGAACCATTGTACGGCACGGTCGCGTCGACGTACTTGAGCTTTTTTCCGGTGATTTTCGACCATTCGTCGATCGCCGCGCGGTAGTACGGCAGCGTGTTCCCGGCGATTTCCAGCAGTGCGCACATGTCTTCCAGGTGCAGCACTTCGGAGCCGTACAGCAGGGTCAGCGTCATGTCGTGGAACGGCCCGACGTTCGCCGGCCCGATGTTCGGGCTGGTGAAGCACGACGGGTCGACGCCGATGCCGGAAATGGACAGGACTTTTTCCTGCTGGTAGTACTTGGCGTTGATCTGGCATTCGATGAGGCTGGACGACCCGACCAGCGCGACCGCTTGATCGCCGCCGACGATTTCGCGGGCGGCGGCCGCCGCGGCGGCGGGGTCGCCCTTGTCGTCGATGGCGTGGTATTCGATCTTGCGCCCGTGCACGCCGCCCGCCGCGTTCGCCGCGTCGAAGACGGCCTTGGCGGCCTGGGAGGATTCCGGGAAGGTGGCGGGTCCGCTCAGCGCGTTGACCGAGCCGACCACGATCGGTCCGTTCGGATCGGCGGTGCCCGCGCAGCCCGCCGCGACCAGCGTGACGAGCACGGCCGCGGCGAGCGCGGGCAGGAACTTTCTCATCATGGCTCGGCTTTCCGGTCCACAGTGACCAGAGGGGGAGGGGAGAGAGAACGGGGGCGGTGCCGGGGGAAGGACCGGCACCGCCGTTTCGCGGGAGATTCAGTCGGTCGCCGCGGCGACCGGGGCGGAATCGACGATCTGCTCGAAGCTCGCGACCTTGTCGCCGTCGAACTTCCACACGTGCGCCACGCGCGCGGTGAACGCCTTGCCGGACTTGCGGTTCGTGCCGGTGTAGGTGCCGAGACCGACGATCGAGTCGCCGGCGTCCAGCAGCGCGGACAGGGTGAACTGGTACCCGTCCCAGTCGCGCGCGATCGCCTCGAAGACGTTGCGCCGCACCTCGTCCGGGCCGGTGTAGGTGCCCGCGTAAGGGAATCCGGCGGCCTCGGTCCAGGTGGTCTCGGGGCCGATCGGGGCGAGCATGCCGTCGAGGTCGCCGCGGTCGCTCGCCTCGTAGTGCGCGGTGATCACGTCCATATTGGACACGGGAAACTCCTTAGACAGGCTGGACGTCGGGGTAGCTGATCGAGCCGAGCGGGTAGATGTGCCCGCCAGCGCGGGAATGCTCGGACCGGCCGTCGCCGGTGATGCCGAGGAAAACGCCGGTGGTGCGCAGGTCGTAGCCGAGGTCGTGCAGCCACACGCTGGCCACCGCGATCCGGAACTCCCGGAAGCAGAACAGGTACAGGCCGTCGGCGAACTTCCAGACGGTGGACATATCAACGTCGCCGTGTCCGCGCTGCACGCCCTCGACGCACTGCCAGCAGTAGCGTTCCGAGGAGAGGTAAACGTGCTCGTACAGGTGGTTCGGGCTGTAGCGGTAGACGTTGCGCTTGCCGATGAGGTCCCGCGACGGACCGGGCACGTCGCCGGTCGGCTCGCCGCCGTCGGTCGTGCCGGCGTGGAAGGTCTGCGAAACCCGCGGCGTGCCTTCGACGTCCTCGTCGCCGATCACCGACCGCACGGTAAGCGCGCGGTGCGTGGTGGTCGAGTAGACGATCGTGAGGGCCTCGCCTTCGACGCTCGTCAGCGGCAGGTTCACGAAGAAGACGTCGGGGCGCACGGCGACCGCGTCGTAGGGGTCTTCGACGCCGTTCAGAGCAAGCCGTTCGCCGTCGAGGAACCGCAGTTCGAGCTTCGCGCCGTCATCCTGCGTGACGGTGAGCTCCCGCCCGGTGAGGTCGGCGTTGGGCAGCCGGTAGGTGTCGATCCCGGCGGCGAACTCGTCGTAGGTGCGCCATTCGTCAGGGGAAGGGTCGGACATGCCCATCATGCTCGCCGCGCCCCGGCCCGGGAGCGAACGTTCATGCGCTGGCGGGCAACTGCCGGACGCTCGCGGTCAATACCAGCGGCTTCGGGGCGGAAACGGCAAACGGCACCCCTGATGGACAGGGGCGCCGTCGGTCGTTGCGAGGGGTCAGCCGCGGGCGCGCAATTCGCTGGGCGACTGCGCGAAGGCGGCTCGGAAGACGCGCGAGAAATGGGCCGCGTCGACAAATCCCCACCGCGCCGCGATCGCCGCGACCGGACGCGCGGCGAGCAACGGATCCCGCAGATCCCGGCGGCAATGCTCCAGCCGACGCTGCCGGATCCACCCCGCCACCGTCGTCCCCTGCTCCTGGAACAACCCGTGCAGATGCCGCGTCGAAATGTAATGCTCCGCCGCGATCTGCGCCGGACCGAGATCGGACCGCGACAGATTCGCGTCGATGTAACTGCGGATCCGCCGCATGAGGTCGTGGTGCGGGTCGGCGGCCGTGCGGTCCAGGTCGAGTTCGGTGGCCAGCATCGTGGTCAGCAGGTCGACCGCGTTGTGCGCCAGCCGCACGCCCACCGGGCTCGTCAGCACGTCCAGATTCCCGCCCAGCTGCGCCAGGAACGGCACCACGACGTTGCCGACCCCCTCGCGGCCGGACATCCGCACCGCGGTGAGCTGACCGACCAGGTCGCGTGGCAGGTCAACCTGCTGCTGCGGGAACATCAGCACCAGCGTCCGGAAATTCTCCTCGAAGACGAGCGAATACGGCCGGTTCGTGTCGTACAGCGCGACGTCGCCGGGCCGCAGCACCGCTTCGCGGCCGTCCTGGGTGAGGATTCCGGTGCCGGCCAGCATGACGCTCAGCTTGTAGCACGGCCGGTCGGCGCGGGCGATGAGTTCCGGCGTGCGCTCGACCGCGTGCGGCGACGCGGTGATCTCGGTGAGCGCGATCTCGCCCGCCTCGTGCGTGCGGAGCCTGCCGTGGAAGCGGTCGCGGTGGTCGGTGCTCACCTGCAGCGGCACGAACGAGCGCAGGACAGCGGACCGGAACTCCGTGAAGTCCTGCGCGACCGTGGTGGGCGTCTGCAAGATTGCCGTCATCATGTCACCTCTCCGTCGAAGTGCCGGTACCGCTGCTGGCGGTCCGTGAAGGGCTCCTTCCGGGAATCAGATTCCCTCAAGGAGCCCTTCACGGACGGAACGCACCTTAGACCTGTTCGCCCAGTTTGAAACCCTGCTCGGCGCCCTCGGCACGGGTGTAGGAGAACCCGTCCGCGCCGATGGTCACGTCCATTTCCTTCGCTTCCGTGCGTTCGACGACCGGCTGGAGCTTGCCGTCGAGGTCGAGCACCCGCGAGGCCTCGGTGTACCAGCTCGGCACCACCGGATTGCCCCACCAGTCGCGGCGCTGGTTGTCGTGCACGTCCCAGCTGATCACCGGGTTGTCCGGGTCGCCGGTGTAATAGTCGTGGGTGTAGATCTCGATCCGGTGCCCGTCCGGGTCACGCACGTACAAATAGAACGCGTTCGACACGCCGTGCCTGCCCGGGCCGCGCTCGATCTGGTCCGATTTCCGCACCGCGCCGAGGTGGTCGCAGATGTGCAGGATCTGGTGCCGCTCGTGGGTCGCGAACGCGATGTGGTGCAGGCGAGGGCCCGCGCCGCCGGTGAGCGCGACGTCGTGCACGGTCGGTTTGCGGAACATCCACGCCGCGTACACGGTGCCCTCGTCGTCCACGATGTCCTCCGACACCCGGAAGCCGAGGCCCTCGTAGTACTTCCGCGCCGCCGGGACGTCCGGCGTGTTCACGTTGAAGTGGTCGAGCCGCGAAAGCGCGCCCGCCCCGTGCACGTCGTAGCGCTGGGTGAAGCGCTCGACGTGTTCGGCCTCGTAGAAGAACTCGATCGGGAAGCCGAGCGGGTCCAGCACGCGCACCGCTTCGCCGATGCCGCGCGTGGTGCCCGCCGGGACGCGGCGCACCTCGACGCCGAGTTCGCGGTAGTACGCCTCAGCGACGTCGAGTTCGCCCTCGCCGCGCACGCGGTAGGCGAGCACGGCCAGCGCCGGTTCCGCGCCCTTGCGCAGGATCAGCGAATGGTGCAGGTATTCCTCGAACGCGCGCAGGTAGATCGCTTCGTCGTCCTCATAGGTCACGACGAGACCGAGAACGTCCACATAGAACTCTCGCGACGCCTTCAGGTCGCTGACGATCAATTCCGCGTACGCGCAGCGGATGACGTCCGGCGGGGTCGTGGTCATGCCTTGTCCTTCCCGGCCCCGAAGCGCGCCGTGTGCACGTCGCCGAGCGTGATGTGCACGGCCTGCTGTTCGGTGTAGAAGTCGATCGAGCGGTAGCCGCCTTCGTGGCCGAGGCCGGACGCCTTGACCCCGCCGAACGGCGTGCGCAGGTCGCGCACGTTGTGCGAGTTCAGCCAGACCATGCCGGCGTCGATGCTCTGCGCGAAGGTGTGCGCGCGGGTGAGATCAGCGGTCCAGACGTAGGCGGCCAGGCCGTACTTGACGTTGTTCGCCAGCTCGAGAGCTTCCTCGTCGGTGTCGTACGGCGTGATCGCCACGACCGGGCCGAAGATCTCCTCCTGGAAGATCCGCGCGTCCGGCTTCACATCGGCGAAGACCGTGGGGGCCACGTAGTTCCCGGTGTCCAAGCCCTCCGGACGGCCGCCGCCGGCGAGCAGTTTTCCTTCCGTCTTCCCGATTTCGATGTAGCTCATCACCTTGTCGAAGTGCTCCGGGTGCACCAGCGCGCCGACCTCGGTGGCCGGGTCGTGCGGGTCGCCGACCACGATGTTGCGGGCGCGTTCGGCGTACCGGGAGCAGAACTCGTCGTAAATCGGGCGCTCGACGAGGATCCGGCTGCCTGCCGTGCAGCGTTCGCCGTTGAGCGAGAAGACGCCGAACAGCGTGGAGTCGAGTGCGGCTTCGAAGTCCGCGTCGGCGAACACGACGGCGGGGGACTTGCCGCCCAGTTCCATCGACATGCCCTTGAGGCCGGGCGCGCAGTTGCGGAAGATCGTTTCGCCGGTGGTGGTTTCGCCGGTGAACGAGATCAGCCGGACGTCGGGGTGCTTGACCAGCGCGTCGCCCGCTTCCTCGCCGAGGCCGTGGACGAGGTTGAACACCCCGTCCGGCACGCCGGCCTCGCGGAAGATGTCCGCCCACAGGCTCGCCGACAGCGGCGTGAACTCGGCGGGCTTGAGCACCACGGTGCAGCCGGACGCCAGCGCCGGCGCGAGCTTCCAGCTCTCCAGCATGAACGGCGTGTTCCACGGCGTGATCAGCCCGGCGACGCCGACCGGCTTGCGGTTGACGTAGTTGACCTGCTTGCCGGGCACCTTGTAGGTGTCGTCGGCCTGCGCGACGATCAGGTCGGCGAAGAACCGGAAGTTCTCCGCGGCGCGCTGCGCCTGGCCGAGCGCCTGCTTGATCGGCAGGCCGGTGTCGAAGGTTTCCAGCTCGGCCAGCTGCTTGTCGCGGCTCTCGACGAGATCGGCGATCTTGTTGAGGATCCGGGCGCGCTGGCGCGGCAACATTTTCGGCCACGGGCCGTGGTCGAACGCCTCTTTCGCCGCGGCGACGGCGAGGTCGATGTCCTCGGCCTTGCCCGCCGCTGCCGTCATATACGGCTTGTTCGTGACCGGGTCGAGCACCTCGAAGGTCTCGCCCGAGACGCTGTCGGCCGGCGCGCCGCCGATGTAGTGGCGGATGTGCTCCGGCAGATTCTCCGGCACGTAGTGCGCGGTCATGGTCACTTTCCTTCCACGGTGAAGCCGTCGACGGGCGAAAGGTACTGCTCGCCCTGGCGCATCAGTTCGGTGATCCGGGCGAGGCCCGGTTCGGTCGGGGTGATCAGCGGCGGGCGCACGAAGCCGGACCGGATGAGGCCGCGCTGCTCCAGCACCCACTTGCCGGGGGCCGGGTTGGTCTCGACGAACAGCAGGTCGACCAGCGGGTGCAGGCCGTAGTGGATCTCGCGGGCGCGGTCGAAGTCGCCCTCGGTCCACGCGCGGTACATCTCGGCGCTGGCCGCCGGGGCGATGTTCGCGGTGGCGCTCACGAATCCGGCGCCACCGAGGGAAAGCAGCGGCAGGCACAGCAGTTCGATGCCCGACCAGACGAGCAATTCCTTGCCGCACAAGTGAAGTACGCGGGAGAAGTGCTCGAAGTCCTTGGTGGTCTCCTTGATCCCGACGAAGTTGTCGAAGTCGCGGAACAGCCGCGCGACCGTCTCCGGCGCGAGGTCGACCGACGTCCGGCTCGGCACGTTGTAGGCGACGATCGGCAGGTCCGGGAATTCCTTCGCGACCGTGGCATACCACTGGTAGAGCGCTTCCTGGGTGGGCCGCGCGTAGTACGGGGTGATGATCAGCGCGGCGTCGATGCCCGCGTCGCGTGCCTCGGCGGTCAGCTCCAGCGTCTCGTCGAGCTTCGCCGAACCGGTGCCGGGCATGAACGGCACCTTGTCGTCCACCGCCTTGGCGACCGTGCGGATCGTTTCCGCGCGCTCGGCCACCGTCATCGCGCCGGGCTCGCCGGTCGAGCCGCCGATCGAAACGCCGTGCGAACCGGACGCGAGCTGCCAGTTCACCAGGTTGGTCAGGCTCTCGTGGTCGACGGCGCCGTCGGCGGTGAACGGGGTCATCAGCGGCGCGATCGAGCCGGTGATGGCGTTCGGGGTGCTGCGGAACCTCATGGGGCGGGGTCCTT
This sequence comes from Amycolatopsis sp. AA4, assembly GCF_002796545.1. GTDB lineage: Bacteria > Actinomycetota > Actinomycetes > Mycobacteriales > Pseudonocardiaceae > Amycolatopsis. The sequence goes on along the minus strand of NZ_CP024894.1, from coordinate 6,400,328 downwards.
CCTAGGGAGCTTCGGCGGGCGGGGCGGCCCGCCGGTCGAGGTAGGCGTCGAGGGTGGCGGTGCGGTGCCGGCGCGCGGCCAGTTCGAGTTCCAGCGGGTCGGCGTTCTGCTCGATCAGCACCAGCAGCTGTTCGTGTTCCTTGACGGATTCGTGCGCGCGGCCCGGGACGAAGCTGAACGTCGAATCGCGCAGCGACGCCAGCCGGTGCCAGCCGCGGTGCACGAGGTCGAGCACGTGCGGGTTGGGGCAGGGTTCGAAGAGGACAGAGTGGAACTCTTGGTTCAGCTCGGTGAACCGGTGCGGTTCGAAGTTTTCCAGCGACAGGCGCATCTGCTCGTTGACCGCGCGCGCCCGTGCGATGTCCTCAGTGGACAGTTTCGGCGCGGACAGCGAGGTGGCGAAACCTTCTACCAGGGCAAGGGTCTGCATGGTGTGCTCGTACGCGGTCTCGTCGACCATCACGACCTGCGCGCCGACGTTCCGCTCGAACGTCACCAGCCCTTCGGCCTCGAGCAGCCGGATCGCTTCGCGCACCGGGACGACGCTGACGTCCAGTTCCTTGGCGATCTGCCCCAGCACCAGCCGATAGCCGGGACCGAAGGTCCGGTCCGCGATCCGGTCCTTGATCCAGCGGTACGCGCGCTGGGATTTGCTCTCGCCTGCTACGGGCGCCACTGGGCGTACCTGGCCTTCCAGTGGTCGTTCATCGGGTACAGGCCGTCGACGCTCTCGCCGTTCGCGACCTGTTCCGCAATAAACGTTTCCTGGCGTTCCTGCTCGATCGCCGCGTCCGCGATTTTCTCCACCATGTGCGGCGGAATCACGAGAACGCCGTCGGAATCGCCGACAATTACGTCGCCCGGCTGCACTGTCGCGCCGCCACAGGCGATGGTGATGTCGACGTCCCAGGGAACGTGGCGGCGGCCGAGCACTGCCGGATGCGGACCGGAGTGGTAGGTCGGAATGTCCAGCGCCGCCACCGCCGCGAGGTCGCGCACGCCGCCGTCGGTGACGATTCCCGCCGCTCCGCGGACCTGCGCGCGCAGGGCGAGGATGTCGCCGATCGTGCCGGTTCCCTTTTCGCCGCGGGCTTCCATGACCAGGACGTCGCCGGGATTGAGGCTGTCGATGGCGCGTTTCTGTGCGTTGAAACCGCCGCCGTGGGATTTGAACAGGTCCTCGCGGAAGGGCACGTAACGGAGCGTCCTCGCGCGGCCGATGAGTTTCGTATCCGGGCGGGTGGAGCCGAGGCCGTCGATGGAGACGTGGTTGTAGCCGTTCTTGCGCAGTTGGGCCGAAAGCGTTGCCGTGCCTACGCTGGTGAGCTTGGTCTTGAGTTCCTCGGTGAGCACGAACTCGGCCGGGAGTCCCGCGGATTCCCGGTCGCCGTAGGCTTGTTCGCGCTGGTTGTCGTCGATTTTGGGCTGAGCGCTGAACTCCGGGAGCGGTGTGGTGCCCTCAATGACCGGCGTGACGAGCCGCCCGGTGCTTTTCGCGCCGTAGCTGACCTCGACCTCGACCGTGTCGCCCGGCTTGACGACGGACGATCCGGCCGGGGTCCCGGTGAGGATGACGTCGCCGGGTTCGAGCGTGCTCAGCTGGGAGAGATCGGCGACGAGCGTGCCGAAGTCGAAGATGAGGTCCTCGGTGGTGTCGTCCTGGACGATTTCGCCGTTGACCCAGGTGCGGACGCGGAGTTTCGCGGGATCCACCTCCGCGGCGGGGATCGTCGCTGGGCCGAGGGGCGTGAAGCCGTCGCCGCCCTTGGAGCGGAGGTTGGAGCCGCCGTCAGCGTGCCGCAGATCGTATACGCCGAAGTCGTTGGCGGCGGTGATGCTCTCGACGTGGTCCCAGCCTTGGTCGGGGGTGACGCGCCGGGCTTGCTTGCCGATGATGAGCGCGATTTCGCCCTCGAAAGCAAGGAGTTCGGTGCCCGCCGGGCGTTCGATCGGAGTGCCGGAGGTGCTGATCGAGGTCGTCGGCTTGACGAAGTACGAGGGCTTCGCCGGGGTCCTCCCGCGCTGCTTCGCGCGGGACGGATAGTTCAAATGAAGCGCAATAACCTTGCCCGGCCGCTCCGGCGGGGTAGTGCTAGATGCGGGACTCATGGGGGTTGACCTGCCCGGATGTCGTCGGGAGAGGAAGATATCTCAAAAGATATACGATCCTGGCGGGTCGGGGCAAGGGGTCGGGCGACTGGCGGTTCCCGGCGGGCGGTGGCCGAGATGAGCGGGCTGGCCGACGGAAGGACGACCGGCGATGCGGTTCCGGAGGCGGGTCTGCGGGGTGAGGTGGCGGGCGTGGCTTGGCGGGTCCGCTGGCGGGCACGACCGCAGTGGTGTGGCTCCGAGAGGCGGGGCCGGGGCGGCGGTCGTGAGCGCGGCCAGGATGCGGCTCCGGAAGCGGGACTGCGGCGGCGAGGCGGGTGGCGGGCGAGGCGTGGCGGGTCCGCTCGTGAGCAGCTCTGCGGCGATGTGCCGACTTGCCCCGAGTCCCGAGTCCCGAGCCCCGAGCCCCGAGAGCAGTGATGCGGTTCGGCGAGTCTTCCCGTGCGGTGGCGACCGGCGTGTCTTGCCCGCGGCGGCGTGTCGCGGCGAGGCGGCCATGGCGGGCGGTGCGGCGGCGGCGAGGAGGATGCCGAGGGCGGGGAGGTGCGGGTGCGTGGTCCGGCGGGGTGCGTCGGTGTGGGGCCTCGTGAGTGCCCAAGCCGGTTAGAACCGGCCTAGGCACTCACGAGGCTTTCTCGGCGGGGGCGGGTCCGGAAAGCTCCGGCTCGCCCGAACGCGGCGCGTACCCAGCCAAGCGCCCGGGCGAGCCCGCCGCGCCTGCTCTAGGCTCCCCACCGCGCCAGGGGAAGCGCCGGAACCCGGTGCCCCCGGTGCCCGACCATCTCCTCGTTCGCCACCAGCGCGTTCAGCACCGCCTCCTCGACCGCCTGCACCACCGCCTCGAAGAACGGGTCAATCGCACCCCACGGGATGAACCGCATGCTTTCGTAAGGTTCGTCGTCCGGCCGGGGGAAATGGCTGGTCAACGCGCCCGCGTTCGCCGTGCTGAAGGCCAGGAACAGGTCGCCGGAGAAGTGCGATCCAGTGGTCCCGGTCCGAGCCAACCCCAGCGGCACCCGGCGGGCCAGGGCGGTGCACTGACCAGGCAACAGCGGCGCATCCGTCCCGATCACGACGATCACCGACCCCGCGCCCGCCGGAGCGAGCCAGCTTGTGTCGGCCATCGGGTTGTCGTCGGCCAGTTCGGTGCCCAGGTGCGTCCCGGCTACGGTGAGTTCCGGGCGGCTTCCGAAGTTCGCCTGCACCAGAGCCCCAACGGTGTAGCTGTCCGAGCCATGCGAAACAACCCGTGACGAAGTCCCGGTGCCGCCCTTGAAGCCGTAGCAGGTCATCCCGGTGCCGCCGCCGACCGAACCTTCGGCGATGGGCCCGGAGGTGGCCGCGTCGATGGCGGCGACGGCGTGGTCGGTCCGGATGGTCGGGGCGTTGACGTCATTGAGATACCCGTCCCACGTCTCGGCGACCACCGGCAGCAGCCATTCCGCCGCGGCGTCCGGGCGTTCGCGCACCACCCAGTCGATCGTTCCGCGATGGCACTGCCCCACCGAATGGGTGCTGGTGATCAGAACCGGCAGAGTCAAGGACCCGGTCTCCGCGAGCCAGGCTCGGCCAGTCATTTCTCCGTTGCCGTTCAAGGAAAACGTACCGGCGGAGCACGGCACGTCGAACCGCGAACGGCCGCGCGGGAGGATCGCGGTGACGCCGGTCCGCACCGACGAACCCTCGATCAAGGTGGTGTATCCGACCTCGACGCCTGGGATGTCAGTGATCGCGTTGTGCGGGCCGGGCTTGCCGCCGAGGGCGATGCCCAGGTCGCGGGCGCGGGTCATGCGGGGTCCTCCAGGGAGCATCGGGTCGAAACGCGGGCGTAGGACAGCACCGCCGCCTCGGCGACGGATCGGTCGAGCGGCGGCACCGCTTGCGTCAGGTGCAGTCCGTACCCGTCCTCGAGCGTGACGAGGTTGCGGGCGATGGTGACAGGGGCGTCGGTCAGGTCGAAAATCCCCGTCGCGGCACCGGCTTCCAGGATGCCGACGTACCCGCGGACCTGCCGTTCGTACAGCGCGATGTGCCGCGCGGAGTACGCCGGTTCGCGGCGGGCGATGGTGCCCAGTTCGTACAGCAGCACGCACAGCTCGTCGTTCTTGCCGTTCGGCAGTCCGCTGCTGATCATCGCGCGCATCCGGGCCCGCGGGTCGGACTCGGCGGCGACGGCGGCTTCGCGCGCTACGCAGAAGCGTTCGACGGCCTCCTGCTGCACGTCTTCGAGCAGGTCGCTCAGGGAAGGGTAGTAGTACAACAGGGAACCCGGCGACATGCCGGCGTGGTCCGCGACGTCGCGCAGCTTCAGGTTCAGCACGCCGCGTTCGACCACCGTGTGCCGCGCCGCCGCGACCAGTTCCGCCCGCCGCTCGGGGGCCTTGCTCGGTCTTGCCATGCCCTGATTCTTTGAACAAATCTCGAAAAACGCAACCCCCGGAACGGATCGAGACCGCCGAAGTCTTGACGCGGCGGGCGCGAGGGCCTTAGCTGAACGCCCGGCTGGTTATTTTAGTTCCATTCAAACAACGACGTGATGGAGGCCAGCGTTGTCCACCCCCGTCTTGCGCCGCGGGTTGCGCACCCTCGGCATGCTGCTGATCACGCTTTCCGCGATCAGCCCGGCGTCCTCGGTGTTCGTCATCGCGCCGGGCGTCCTCACCGGCGCCGGATCGGGCGCCTTCTACGCCTTCCTCGCCGCCGCCGTGGTCGGCGTCTTCATGGCCTTCGTGTACGCCGAACTGGGTTCTGCCTTCCCGAGCGCGGGCGGCGAGTACACGATCGCGGCCCGCACGCTCGGCAAAATGCCCGGATTCATGGTGCTGGGCATCATGATCGTGACGCAGGTGCTGATCGTCGCGGTGATCGCGCTCGGCGTCGGCACCTACCTGAGCGTGGTGCTGCCCGGCGTTTCCCCGGCGATCGTCGCGTCGGTGACCTGCGTGCTCGCCGCGATCGTCGCGGTGTTCGACATCAAACTGAACGCCTGGGTCACGGGCATTTTCCTCGCCGTGGAGCTGCTGGCGCTGGCCGTGGTCGCGGTGCTCGGGCTGGTCAAGCCTGCCCGCCCGTTCTCCGATCTGCTCGCGCATCCGGTCGCCCCGGGCGGCGGCCCGGCGACGATCAGCGCGGTGATGATCGCTACCGCCATCGCGATCTTCGCCTACAACGGCTACGGCTCGGCTGTCTACTTTGGAGAGGAAACCAAGGACGCCGGACGCGGAGTGGCGCGCGCTGTCCTCATGGGACTCGGGGTCACCGTGCTGGCCGAGCTGATCCCGGTCACCGCGGTGCTCATGGGCGCCCCGGATCTCGGCACTTTGTTCAACTCTCCCAACATGTTGTCGTACTTCGTGCAGGCCCGCGGCGGGACCACATTGGACACTGTGCTGAGCCTCGCGGTCGCGCTCGCCATCATCAACGCGGTCCTCGCGATCGTGCTGATCAGCTCCCGCCTGGTGTTCAGCAGCGGCCGCGACCGCGCGTGGCCGAAGGCGATGAACCGCGCGCTCGCCGCGGTGCACCCGAAGTTCGGCACCCCGTGGGTCGCGACGCTGGCGACCGGCTTCATCGCCGCCGCGCTGTGCTTTGTGGACCCGCAAATCCTGACCGTCGTGACCAGCACGTCGATCGTCGTCGTGTACGCGGCGCTCTGTCTCGGCGCGATCCTGGGCCGCCGCTCCGGGGCGACGGCGGGGGCGAAGTACCGGATGCCCGGTTTCCCGATCGCGCCGGTGGTGGCGTTGGTCGCGCTGGCGTTCGTGCTGTACGTGAACGCGACCGACCCGGTGATCGGACGGCCGAGCCTCATCGTCACCGCGGCGATTGCCTTGCTGGCCTTGGTCTATTACCTCGTGGTGCTGCGTCGCCGGGGCGGCTGGCAGCTGAGCGAGGCGGTGGAAGAGGAGGAGGTCGCGCCCGCGCCGGTGCGGGAGACCTCGTAAACCGGGACTGGACCGTCCACTTGAGACCGTGGGCGGTCCGGTTGTCCGGCCGCGCCCGGTCCGGGATGATGCCCGGATGCGGGTCTCCGTGCTGGACACGTCGCCGATCGTCGCGGGATCGACCGCGCGCGAGGCGCTGCAGCGCACGGTCGACCTGGCCGAACTGGCCGACGAGCTGGGATATCACCGCTACTGGTTGCCCGAACACCACAGCATGCGCGGGGTCGCGAGCGCCGCGCCTGCCGTGGCAGCCACCCGCGTCGCGGATGCCACGCGCCGGATCCGCGTCGGCGCGGGCGGTGTCCTGCTGCTCAACCATCCGCCGCTCGTCGTCGCCGAACAGTTCGGCACGCTCGCCGCGTTCCACCCGGGCCGGATCGACCTCGGGCTCGGCCGCGCGCTCGGCGGTCCGCCACGGATCGCCGAGGCGCTGAATCCCGGCCCGGCGGAAAGCTTTCCCAGCCGCCTCGAGGAATTGCTGGAGTACTTCACCGACGCCGACCGACCGCTGCGCGCAACTCCCGCACGCGGCAACGTCCCGGAGATCTGGCTGCTGGGCTCGAGCACGGCCAGCGCACACCTCGCCGCCGAACTAGGCCTGCCCTACGCGTTCGCCTACCATCTCCGTCCCGCCGAAGCCGCCGCCGCGACCCGGAGCTACCGGGAGAACTTCCGTCCCGGCCGGACCCGCGAACCGTCCATTGTGGTCAGCGTCGCGGTGGTCGCCGCCGCGACCGAAGAGCGCGCCGAATGGCTCGCCAGGTCCATTCGGGCTAAGGCGTTGAGCCGTTCGCGCGGCGAGCGGATCTTGTTGCCGCGTCCGGAAGACGCGGTCGTCGACCCGGCGATCGGGCCCGGTCCGGTCCTCGCCGGAGCGCCGGCGGCACTGCGGAATTCGTTGCGCACAGTCATCGCCGAAACCGGCGCGGACGAGCTGATGATCACCACCCCGATTCACGACCACGCGGAGCGGAAACGGTCCTATGTGCTGGTCCGGGAGATCTCGGACACTTTACCGCCGCGTACTTGATCCCGTTTTGTCCGGTTAGTTCGAGGGAAACCGGCCGCGGCGCACGGGGTTTCCCCAACGTTCAACCTGGCGCGGGTTCGCATGTCACTTGTCGTGCCTAAGTTCCTCACGGCTTCGGAAAGTGGGGACGGATGAAAACCAGCGACGCGGTGCGAGCCCGCGCGATCACCAAGTGTTTCGGAGACGTGATCGCGCTCGACGGAGTGGATCTCGACGTCGCGTACGGCGAGATCCACGGCCTGGTCGGACCGAACGGAGCGGGCAAGACCACGCTGCTCGGCCTGCTGCTCGGACTCGCGGTCGCCGACGAGGGCGAACTCGAGATCCTCGGCCGCCCGGTCGGCCGCGCGTTCGCCATCCCGGACGGCATTTCCGGCTTCGTGGACGGACCAGGCCTGTACCCGTCGCTCACCGCGCGGCAGAACCTCGCCGCGCTGGCCTCGCTGCGCGGCCAGACCGTCGACCTCGACGCCCTTCTCGCGCAGGTCGGGCTCACCGACGTCGCCGACGACCGGGCGCGCGGATTCTCCCTCGGCATGCGCCAGCGCCTCGGCCTCGCCGCCGCGCTGCTGACCAAACCGCGGCTGCTGATCCTCGACGAGCCTGCGAACGGCCTCGACCCGGCGGGCAAGAAACACGTGCACGGCGTGCTCAGCCGGCTCGCCGACGAGGGGACCGCGGTCGTGCTGTCCAGCCACCGGATGGACGACCTGGAAGCGCTCTGCTCAGAGGTGACGATCCTGTCCGCGGGCTGTGTCGTTTTCACCGGCCCGCTGGCGAAACTGTCCGCCGAGGACCGCGAACTGGCCTACCGCCTGGTGACTTCGGACCAGAAGGCGGCCCGCGAGATCGCCGAGAACGTGCCCGGGCTCCGGATCGACGACACCCAGACCCCGCGCGGGCAGGCCGACGTCCTGGTGGTGAGCGGCCTGGTGCCCGCGCTCGACGACCTGGTCGCGCGCGTCGTCGGCAAGGGCATCGGCGTACGGGAACTGGCTCCGGTGGTTTCGCCGCTGGAGGCGGCCTTCCTGGAGCTGACGGAGCAGGGGGACAAGCGATGACTGTCGTCGACGGGCAAGCGGCACCGGCCTCCGTCCGCCCGGTCGGGCTGGGCCGCGGATACCGGTTCGAGCTGGTGAAGCTGTTGTCCCAGTGGCGGATCCGCGTGCTGTTGCTCGCTTGCTGGCTCGCGCCCGCGGTCTTCGTCGCCGCGGTCAGCCAGCAAAGCGACCTGCCGGTGGACACCCTGTTCGGCCGCCTGATGAACATCACCGGCTGGGCCGGGCCGCTCGTCCTGCTCGGGTTCGCCGGCAGTTACGCGCTTCCGCTGCTGACCTCGCTGGTCGCCGGGGACGTCTTCGCCGCCGAGGACCGGCTCGGCACCTGGCGGCACCTGCTGGTGGCGATGCGGTCATACCGGCGGATTTTCGTCTCGAAGGCACTCGCCAGCGGCACCGTGATCCTGTTGCTGGTCCTCGGCTTGGCGGTGTCCAGCACGGTCGGCGGACTCGTCGCGGTCGGCGGGCAGCCGCTGGTCGGGCTCGACGGACACCTGCTGTCCTCGGGCGACGCGGCGCTGAAGGTCATTCTCGCCTGGGTCTGCGTGCTCGCCCCGACCCTTGCCCTGGCGGGGATCGGCCTGCTCGGCTCTGTCGCGTTAGGACGGTCGCCGATGGGCTTGCTGCTGCCCGCGGTGGTCGCGCTGGTGATGACGGTGGCGCAACTGCTGCCGCTGCCGGTCGTCGTGCGGCTCGCGCTGCCGACGTACGCGTTCATCTCGTGGAACGGCCTCTTCACCGACCCAGTCCAGTTCGGTCCGCTGCTGATCGGCGTCGGCGTGAGCCTGGTCTGGGCAGTGGTCGCGACCGCGCTGGCCTACATACTGTTCGTGAGACGCGACTTCACCGATCTGACCTACGACGGGGCGGGTCGTCGCGTACTGACTGCGGGCCTGCTGCCGCTGGCCGGGCTGGTCGGCGTCACGGTCGCGGTCGTCGCGGTCGCTACGCCCGCGTCGGGCTCCGGCATCGACCAGGCGAAACTGCAGCGGTCGCTGTCGGTCGAATTCGCGCACCTCTACCGCATCCAAGCCGCGCAACTGCACCGTCCGGACGTCACGGAGGAGCAGCTCGCCGCGAGCACGGAATGCACCAAGGGCGGCGGCCTCGTCGAGGCCGAAGGCCCGGGCAACGACTGGCGTTGCGTCGTCTCCTGGCATCTCCCTGGCATCTCAGCGACCGGGCAGGCGATCTACCAGCTCGATGTCACCTCGGACGGGCGGTATGTCGCCGACGGCGACGGACCGAAGGAAGTGAACGGCTACTTCCAGGTGCGGACCCCGGAAGGGGACCGGCCCAACCCGCTGTGGCAGTTCGACGGCAACGTCGAGCTGCTCGCCTCCACGAAGGGATGAGGACATGCAAGTAACGCGCCGTCGCAGGCGTGGCGGGAAGAAAGAACTCCGCAGATCCCGCAAGCTGCGCTTCGTCACGGCAGGGGCGACCACGGTCGCTCTCGTCGCCGCGGGCTCGGGCATCGGCCTCGCCTCCACCAAGCAGTTCGGCACCGACCAGGTCGGCCAGGAAACCGAGAACGGCCTGACCATCTCCAGCGACCAGTACCTCAAGCCGATCGGCGAGCGCCTGGTCCTGCCGAACGGCAAGATCATGTCCTCGACGGTCAGCCCGGACGGCAGCCACCTCGCCGCGCTGACCACCGACGGCGGCATCGCGCTGACCATCGTCGACCTGAAGAGCTGGAAGGTGCAGCAGCTCGTCGGCAAGGACAAGAAGGCCGACCTGCAGCTGCCCGGCAACGACGTCGGCCAGGAAGGCCCGTCGTACTCGCCGGACGGCAAAACGCTGTGGCTGGGCCAGATCGACGGCTACCGCAAGTTCACCGTCAACCCGGACGGCACCGTCGCGAACCCGACGTTCGTGCCGATCCCGGCCGACGGCTCGAAGCATTCCCTCGCCGCGGGCGCGATCTTCTCCGCGGACGGGTCCACTGTGTACTCCGCGGTGAACGGCCAGAACCGGGTCGTCGCGATCGACGCGGCCAGCGGCCAGATCAAGCAGAGCTGGACCGTCGGCAACGCGCCGCGCGCGCTGGTGCAGATCGGCAACCGGATCTACGTCAGCAACGAGGGCGGCCGCGCGGCGAAGCCGGGCGACACCACGATCAACTCGTACGACACTGACATCGTCGCCGACCCGAAGACCGCGGCCGCCACCACCGGCACGGTCAGCGTGATCGACCTGGCGAACCCGTCCGCTCCGGTGAAGAGCATCGACGTCGGCCTGCACCCGACCGCGTTGCGCGCCAAGAACAACACCCTGTTCGTGGCGAACACCGGCGGCGACAGCGTTTCGGTGATCGACACGCAGCGGGGCGTCGTGGTGCAGACCATCGCGACGCAGCCGTGGCCCGAAGCGCAGGTCGGGTACGAGCCGACCGACATCGCGCTCACCGACGACGGCCACCTGCTCGTGACCCTCGGCCGGGCCAACGCGGTCGCGGTCTACCGCTACTGGTTCCCGCAGGCCCCCGCCGCGTTCATCGGTCTGCTGCCGACGGATTACTTCCCGTCTGGTATCTCCGCGTCGGGCAACAACATCCTCGTCGCGAACACCCGCGGCATCGACGCCCGCCGCCCGACCACCGCGGCCGGGCACGCCACGCACGACACCACGTCGAGCCTCCAGCGCTTCACCCTGCCGGCCGACTGGCAGACCTGGACGCAGACGTCCCAGGTGTTCAAGCAGAACGGCTGGACGCCGGGTTCGGTGCAGAAGGCGAACGGCAACCGCAACGTCAAGCCGGTTCCGGTCCCGCAGCGGCTCGGCGACCCGTCGACGATCAAGCACGTTTTCCTGCTGGTCAAGGAAAACCGGACGTACGACCAGCTCTTCGGCGACATCGCGAAGGGCAACGGCAACCCGGCGCTCGCGCAGTTCGGCCAGGCGGTCACGCCGAACCAGCACGCGCTGGCCAACCAGTTCGGCCTGTACGACAACACCTACGACATCGGCACGAACTCGGCCGAGGGCCACAACTGGCTGATGCAGGCGGACAACCCGGAGTACACCGAGTCGTCCGCGGGCGAGTACAAGCGCAGCTACGACACCGAGGACGACGCGCTGGGACACCAGCGCAGCGGCTTCCTGTGGACCGGGGCGCAGGCGGCGGGCAAGACCGTCCGCGACTTCGGCGAGTTCCACCAGTTCCTGACCAAGCCCGCGGACGCGAGCTGGCAGAACCTGTACTGCGACTCGAAGAACATGGCCGCGACCGGCGCGCCGACCGCGTACCCGCTGGTCTCGTCGTCGCCGATCCCGTCGCTGAACAGCGTTTCGGTTCCGGGCTTCCCGAAGTTCGACACCGCGGTGCCGGACCAGTACCGGTACGAGATCTGGAAGAACGACTTCGAGAAGAACGGCCCGGCGGACCTGAACATGTTCTGGCTGTCGAGCGACCACACCGGCGGGCCGCCGAGCCCGGCCGCGCAGGTCGCCGACAACGACCTGGCCGTCGGCAAGATCGTCGACAAGATCTCGCACAGCCAGTACTGGAAGGACTCGGCGATCTTCGTGGTCGAGGACGACTCCCAGGCCGGGCTGGACCACGTCGACGGGCACCGGGCGCCGATCCAGATCATCAGCCCGTACGCCCAGCACGGCAAGACCGACAGCCGGTACTACTCGCAGATCACCATGATCCGCACCATCGAGCAGATCCTCGGGATCCACCCGATGAACCAGAAGGACAGCGCGGCCACCCCGATGGCGACCGCGTTCACGCCGAAGCCGGACAACACGCCGTTCACCGCGGTGCCGAACCAGACGTCGCTGACCGCGGGTCTGAAGACCCCGCCGTCGTGCGGCACGGACAACGTCCCGACGGCGTCCACCGCGGCGGCGTCGGCGGCGGTGCCCGCGGACAAGCAGCAGCTGGCGCAGCAGTGGCAGCAGTGGCAGGCGCAGCAGAAGCTGACCGGCCCGAACGCCACCGCGGACTACGCCAACCCCGCGCAGATGGACCACTTCACGTGGTACCAGGTGCACGGATGGACCCAGCCGTATCCGGGCGAGGACAAGATCTTCGCCCCGGACCAGGTGCCGGGTGCGTTCATTCCGTCGGCCGATTCGGACGGCTGATTCGTTAGCTCAACGGGGAAAGCCCCTGTCCGCTTCGCGCGGGCAGGGGCTTTCTTCGGTTCGGCTGGGCAGCGGAGTGGTCGGGCCGGGGAGGTCAACGTCCCCGTTTTCCAGCGCTTGCGCGTGGTATCTCACTGCGCGTTCGGTGGTCGGCCACTGGTGGCGGTTGGTGCCCGGGAAGACGGTGCCGTGGTGCTCAGAGCGGGGCGGGCGAAGTGTCCGGAGTGGATCGGAGCTTCCGTGGGATCTCACCGTGCGTGGGGCAGTGGGCCAGTGACGGCGGTTGGAAATCTTGCGAAAAGTGCCGGTGTGCAGGACGCGCCTGCCTCGGCAATCCGCCTGCGGAGGGCGGTCGGAAGTTCTGGGCAGGCCGGGCGGGCCGGGCGGTTCGGCGACGAGGGTGCCGCAGTGGCGCGTGTTTCGCCGCCGAACCGTTGCCCGCGGCCGGTCAGGACCCGGTGTGCTGCTCCGGGGCCAGCGAGTTCCCCGGCGGGATGTGGCCGCAGCTGGACGGCGCGGCCTTGCCGGCGAACCGGTCGTTGAGCCACGCGATCGCGGCCGGGGCCCACACCGGGACCGCGGTGGAGTGGCTGAGCGCGTCGTACTGCGTGTACTCGATCGACGTGTTTCCGGTGTCGCAGTACTGGTTCGCGAGCGCGCGCACGTCCCCGGCCACCATCACGCCGTCGCCGCCGCCGATGCCCGGTTCGTTGCTGACCGTGCCTTCGAGCGCGCCGTTGCTGGCCTGCGCGATGAACCCGGGGATCGAGGGCGTCGCCGCCGAGCCGATGTTCACCTTGTTGACCGCGTCGACGAACGGCGGCACCGAATCCGGGTCCGCGTACTCCGGCTTCACCAGCTTCTGCCAGGTCAGGCCGGGGTAGTGGCCCAGCGCATCGGCGATCGACGCGTGCTCGAGCTCGGCGAGCACCTTGAGGCCGTACTCGCTGGCGTACGGCTTGAGGTCGATGCCGTAGCTGCGCGAGACGCCGATCAGCGCCATCGGGATCACGCCCGACCAGACGGGGCTGCCGCTGACGTACTTGAGGTTGTGCGCGGGGTCGACGAGCACCCCGCCCTCGGCGAACCCGACGAGGTTCTTCTCGACCTCCGGCGCGTAGCTCCCGGCGATCGCCGAAGCCCAGCCGGTCGCGATCGCACCGCCGGAATAGCCGAGGAGGCCGAATTCAGTGGATTCGGTCAGGCCGGTGCCGGGCGCGTGCGTCGCGGCGCGGATCGAGTCCAAAGTGGTCTTGCCGTATTCCGGACCGGCGGCGAAATCGGCCGTCGGGCCCTCGGTGTCCGGGATGACGACGCTGTACCCGAGCGCGAGCGCGGGTGCGATGAGCAGCGACTCCGCGTTCGGCAGCACGCCGCCGAACCGGACGTCGCCGGCGATCGCGCGCGACGGTGCGTCCGCCGGATCGAGCGAATCGTACGCGGACTGGTACGACACGGCTTTGCCGTTGCTGTGCAAGGGATTGCGGACGATCGAGGTGACGTTCGCGGTGGGGTTGCCCTGGGCGTCGGCGGTCCGGTAGAGCACCTGCGTGGCCTGTACTGGAGTCGGGAAGCCGAACACGTGATATGTCAACGTCCGCGTCTTCAATACGGTGCCCGGCGCGTACGACGAAAGCGGCGTGCTGCCGTCGTAACTGTAGAAGGAATCGGCCGAAGCCGCGGCGGGCAGCGCGACGGCGGACGTGATCGCGAGAGCGGCGGCGGCGATCAGCGCACGGACGGGTTTCCGGATCATGACTCCCCTTTGAACCATGAAGTGGATCACGACTGGCGGGTAACCTACCAGCGAGTAGGTATTCGCACAACTACGGAAGGTGCTGGCAGTGCCAGTGTCGAGGGCTCAGGCAGGCTCGGCGCAGGCGGCGGCGATCGCGGCGGCGCGCTCGTGCCGCGCGGCCCGCATGGCTTGTGGGGCAAGGACTTCCGCGTTTTCGGCGAGCTGCCACAGCGCCCATTCGGCGTACCGGGAATCCGGGAAGGCCGCCTCCAGTCGCAACCATCCGTTCGTATTGATTTCTTCTCCGCGAATGGCGAGCGCGGTGCGAGCCAATTCTTCCCGCTGCTCCGGGCGAATCCGGACTAGCGCGACGATTTGGTCGCCCCCCCCGGTCCGGAACCGCGTGCTGCGTTCCTGTCGCGCCCGGCCCGGGTCCACGCGATCCGGTTGGTCGAGTTCTTCGGCGGCCAGTACCCGGGACGGCGGGTAAGTCCGGTCCTCGCCCGTCCTCGCCTCCCGGCTGGCCTTGTCGAACTGGAGGGGATCGCGGTCGCCGACCTGCGGGTTCATTAAATCGGCCACCCGCATATATCGCGATGTGATATATATGGACGGGTGACCGAACGAGGCATGTCGGAGCAGGTCTTCCTGATCCTCACCGCGCTCGCCGACGAGCCGAAGCACGGCTACGGCATCGTCCAGGCCGTCGAAAAGCTGTCCGAAAACCGGGTCCGGCTGCGGGTCGGCACGCTGTACGGCGTGCTGGACCGGCTGGTCGCCGACGGATGGGCGGAGCGGGACAAGGAGGAGATCCACCAGGGCCGGCTGCGCCGCTATTACCGGCTGACCGACCTCGGGGCCCGTACGTTGGCCGAGCAGTCTCGGAGGTTGGCCGCGAATGCCGCCGCGGCGGAGTCGGTGCTGCGGGCGCGGGGCTGGGCGCTCGGGGGTGGGGCATGAGTGCTCCCGAGGTTCGGCGTCCTTGGCCGACTGGCTTCTTGTCTAGCTCCAGCAGGTTCGCATGACCGCGCCAGAGCGGCACTATCGCCGGATGATGCGGCTTCTTCCCCGCTGGTACCGCGCCGACCGCGAAGACGAACTGGTCGGCGCGCTGCTCGACGCTCGGGAGGCGGGCGGCGGCAGCCTGGCGGAAGGGCGTGAACTGCTCGCGCTGCTGGGGCTGGGCCTGCGTGCCCGGCTGGCCGCCGGCGCGGCAGCCCCGGCTCGGGTGGTCGCTTTCGGCGACACCGTCCGCCTGGCCGCCCTGCTCGGACTCCTCTGGGGCGTCATGAAGGGCGCCGTCTCCCTCGGTCACGACTTGTACGACGCGTTCGGTTATCCACGAACGAGCGGTCTGCACGCAGCCGGTCTCGACGCCACCTTGTCGCTCTACACTTTCCCGTCGGCCGAACAGCTTTGGCGGGACGTCGCGCTGGTCGCCGCCGCGGCAGTACCTCTCGCGCTTCTCTTCGCCGGACGGCGACGCGCCGCGCGGGGAGTCGCCGGGATCGTGCTCGTCGCCGGATTCGCGGCGTTCCTTTACCAGTATTCCTTCAGTTTCAGTCCTGATCTGCTGGGCTATTTCGTCCCGCAATGGCTGCCGCTGGTGTTCCTGATCGCCGGATTCCACCGTGACGCACCGCTGCCGTCCGCGCGGAAATGGTGGCTCGCCTTGATCGGGGTCACGGCTTCGGCGCTCTGCTTCGGTTTCTTCGGCGAGTCGTATTTCCGCGGGCTTTCCTGGTTCGCCTGGGCGGCCGCGCTCGTCATCCCCGCTTATTTCGCGCTCCGGCGACGTTCGCCCGCATGGTCGTTCTCGCTCGCGTTGTGCTGTTCGCTGGTGCTGATCCAGCCGCTTGTCCTCAAGGCCACCATGGCCGCGGCCGACTTCCAGGCACTAGAGCTGGTGCAGGTGTCCCTGGTGGGCACGGGCATCGTCGCGCTGATCGCGGCCGGAATCATGGATTACCGCCGCCAGGCCCTCTAAAATCCTTCAGTAAGGAAACTCATGGACACTATGCCAAGGGTGCTTCCGCACGCCCTGAATCAGCCCGTTTCGCCGCTCGATAGCAGGCGAAGAAATAGCTGGATAATAGCCGGATCGGTTCTCCTCATCGCCATTCTCGGCTACGTCACCCGCTGGATCTGCGACGACGCCCTGATTTTCACCAGAATCGTCGAGCAGATCCTCGCCGGGAACGGACCGGTCTACAATCTCGGCGAACGAGCCGAGGCTTCCACGAGCACGCTGTGGCAATGGCTGCTCGCTCTCGCCGGATTCGTGTTCGGCCAGTCGGACACGTCGACGCTGTCCTGGATGCTCGGCCTCCTGCTCACCGCCGCCGGGTTCGGCTTCGCGGTCAGCGCGACGATCCGGTTGCACGGCGGACCCGCCGTGGCGATGGTGCCGTGCGGTGTCCTCGTGTTGCTGGGTGTGCGGCCGGTGTGGCAGTACGCGACCTCCGGGCTCGAAACCGGCCTCAACACGTTCTGGATGGCGCTCTGCTGGTGGCTGCTCGTGCGTCGGCGCGGCAACACGTCGGCTAAATCCGTTGTCACAGCGGCGTTCGTAATGGGTCTAGGCCCGCTGGTCCGTCCAGAACAGACACTGGTGGCGGCGGTATTCCTGATCGCACTGTGGTTGGTGACGAAGCCGACCTGGCGCGTCACCCTGGCCGCGGTGGCGGCCGCCGGCGCGCTGCCGGTCGGTTACGAGATCTTCCGCATGGGCTTCTACGGCATCCTCGTGCCGATGCCCGCGCTCACCAAAAACGCGAGCGAATCCTTCTGGGGACGCGGATTCGGATACGTCGGCGACTTCGTGAACCCGTACCTGCTGTGGCTGCCGCTGCTCCTCTGCGCGGTCCTGCTCGCCGGGGTCCTGCGGCGGCAGAGCAGCGACCGGATCGTCGTCCTCACCCCGGTGGTCGCCGGGGCGCTGTCGCTGGGATATCTGCTGAAGGTCGGCGGCGACTACATGCACGCGCGCATGGCGCTGCCGATCTTCTTCCTGCTGATGCTGCCGGTGCTGGTGCTCCTGGCGGCGAAGAACACCCGCGTGCTCGGCGCGGTCCTGCTGGCATGGGCGGTTCTGTGCGCGGGCATCGGCCAGTTCGTGCCGCAAGACAGCAAGCTCATCGACGACGAGCGCGGCTACTACCACGCGTGGACCGGCAAGCTGTATCCCACGGAGGCGGCGGATTTCACCCCGAGGATGAAATATCTCAAGGACGCCACCGCCCCGCGCACTCTGACCTACGAAGGCCCGCGGGAGCAGCTCCTCACCGTGCGGCTGCGCGACGACGTCCCGGCGCAGTCCATGGTCATCGGGGTATACCTGGGGACGGTCGGTGTCATGTCACCGGTGGACGTCGGCGTCGTCGACTTCTGGGGCCTCGCCAACCCGATCGGCGCCCGGTTCGAATTCCCGACGGTGAAACCAGGCCACTCGAAACCGCTGAGCAACGCCTGGCTGCTGGCGGATTACGCGGACCCGTCGGCTCCGGTCCCGAGCCCGGGCAACTTCGCCGTGCGCGCGGACGTCACCGCGGACCAGGTCGCGGCCGCCCGGCACGCGTTGAGCTGCGGCGACCTGGCGGAAATCCAGCGGTCCACCCGCGAGCCGATGACGCCGGGCCGGTTCTGGGCGAACCTCACCGGAGCCGTGCACCGGACCGGGGTGACAGTCCCGCCGGACCCGTTCGCCGCCGAACGCACCTTCTGCGGCGGTCCGTGATCCGTCCGGTGGAACTGCTCTTGCCCAGGTCAGAGCGGTAGCGCATGCTGGAGCCCGCAGGGACGCGGCGGAGGTGACACCGATGGCGGCTGAGCCGACGTTGATCGGGTCCGTGCAGCGCGCGCTGCACCTGCTCGACGCGGTCGGCGCGAGCGAGCGGCCGGTCGCGGCGAAGGTGCTCGCCCGCACGGTCGGGCTCCCGCTGCCCACGACGTATCACCTGCTGCGCACCCTCGTCCACGAGGGATACCTGTGCAAACTCGACGACGGCTACGCACTCGGCAGCCAGGTCAGCGAACTGCGGCAGCACACGTCGCTGCACGCGCTGCTGCCGAAGATCCGCCCGGTGCTGCGAGCGCTGCGCGACGAGGTCCACGGCGCGGCCTACCTCTCGCTGTACTCCGACGGGGACATCAAGCTCATCGACATCGCCGACGGCCCGACCGCCCCGTCGGTCGACCTGTGGGTCGGCGTCCACGAATCGGCCCACGCGACGGCGTTCGGCAAGTGCATCCTGTCCGGCCTCGACAGCGAGGGCCGCCGGGATTACCTGTCGCGCCACCAGCTGGCGGACCTGACGCCGCACACCATCACCGACAGCCGGGTCCTGGAGCAGCGGCTGTCGCAGAGCGGTGATGTATTCAACGACCGCGAGGAGTATCTGCTCGGCACCGCGTGCTTGGCGACGACCGTGCGCACGCCGGGTGCGTTGGGTGCGGTGGCGATCTCCCTGCCCGCGCGACGGCTGGGCTCCGCGCCGCTGCAGTCGTTGCGGCGAGCAGCCCAACGGGTGTCCCGCGCACTAGCCGTCACACACTGAACCGGCCGGTTATCACCATCTGAAATCCCGCCCGTTGTCCGCCGGGAAAAGCCCGGCGAAAGTGGCCTCCAGAACGAACGGGAGGTCCCATGGAAGCGCAGGGCAGGCTGGACCTGTACCGCACGATGGTCCTGATCCGCACCTACGAGGAGGCCATCCTCCGCGAGTACCACGCCGACAAGAAACCGGTCTTCGACATCGGCGCCGGCCTCGTCCCCGGCGAGATGCACCTGTCCGCGGGACAGGAACCGGTGGCGGCGGGCGTGTGCGCGCACCTCACCGGCGACGACGCGGTCACCGCGACGCACCGGCCGCACCATTTCGCCATCGCGCACGGCGTCGACCTCGACCGGATGACCGCTGAGATCTTCGGCCGGACAACTGGACTGGGCAGAGGCCGCGGCGGGCATATGCACCTGTTCGACCCCGCCGTGCACTTCTCGTGCTCCGGCATCATCGCGGAGGGCTACCCGCCTGCACTCGGGCAGGCGCTCGCGTTCCAGCGCCGCGGGACGGACCGGGTCGCCGTCGCGGTCACCGGCGAGGGCGCGGCGAACCAGGGAGCGTTCCACGAATCGCTGAACCTCGCGGCGTTGTGGCAGCTGCCGGTGGTTTTCGTGGTGGAGGACAACGACTGGGGCATCTCGGTGCCGCGCAGCGCGTCCACGTGCGTCACGTCGAACGCGGACCGCGCCGCCGGGTACGGGATTCCGGGCGTGCGCGTCGAAGACAACTCGGTCGAGGCGGTCCACGAAGCCGCCGGCCAGGCGATCACGCGGGCTCGCGCTGGTGAAGGACCCAGCCTGATCGAGGTGCACACGTTGCGGTTGTGGGGCCACTTCGAGGGCGATGCACAGGGTTATCGGTCCGATTTGGACGGTGTGCCCGGCCGGGATCCGTTGCCTACCTATGAGAACCAGCTGCGCGCCAGTGGCGACCTCGACGACGCGAAGGTCGCGGGGTACCAGGCAGCGGCCAGCGAACGAGTCGAAGCGGCGATCGCGTTCGCCAAGGAAAGCCCCGAACCGGACCCCGCCACCGCGCTGGACTTCGTGTTCGCGCGAGCCTGACGACACAGCGAGGAGAAGCAGCAATGACGCTCACCGAACCCTCCGCGCCCGCCGGGCGGAAACTCAGCACCGCGAAGGCCATGGTCGAGGCCATCGCCCAGGAAATGGACCGCGACGAGCGGGTGTTCGTGCTCGGCGAGGACGTCGGGTCCTACGGCGGGATCTTCAGCTCCACCACGGGACTGCTCGACCGCTTCGGCCCGCGCCGGGTGCTCGACACGCCGATCTCCGAGACCGCGTTCATCGGCGCCGCGATCGGCGCGGCGGTCGAGGGGCTGCGGCCGGTCGTCGAGCTGATGTTCGTCGACTTCTTCGGCGTCTGCATGGACCAGATCTACAACCACATGGCGAAAATCCACTACGAATCCGGCGGGAACGTGTCCGTGCCGATGGTGCTGACCGCCGCGGTCGGCGGCGGGTACTCCGACGGCGCGCAGCATTCCCAGTGCCTGTGGGGAACCTTCGCGCATCTGCCCGGGATGAAGGTCGTCGTGCCGAGCAATCCCGCCGACGCCAAGGGATTGATGACCTCCGCGATCCGCGACGACAACCCGGTGGTGTACCTGTTCCACAAGGGAGTCATGGGCTTGCCGTGGATGGCGAAGAACCGCCGTTCGATCGGGCCGGTGCCGGAAGGCGACCACGAGGTGCCGATCGGCAAGGCGAACGTCGTGCGCCAGGGCAGCGACGTCACCGTCGTGACGCTGTCGCTGTCGGTGCACCACGCCCTCGACGTCGCCGACGAGCTCGCCGGGCAGGGCGTCGACTGCGAGGTCGTGGACCTGCGCAGCCTGGTCCCGCTCGACACCGACACGATCCTCGATTCGGTCGGCAAAACCGGCCGGTTGCTCGTGGTCGACGAGGACTACCTGTCGTTCGGCCTGTCCGGCGAGGTGATCGCCCGCGTCGTGGAACGCGACCCGGCCCTGCTGCGGGCACCAGCCGCGCGCGTAGCGGTGCCGGACGTGCCGATTCCGTACGCGCGTCCGCTGGAGTACGCGGTGCTGCCGACGCCGGCGCGGATCCGCCAGGCCGTGCTCGACCTGGTGGGCGCATGACCGACGTGCCGTTCCCCGTCCTGTCCGAGAACGACCCGGACGGCGAGGGCGTCCTCGCCACCTGGTTCGCCGCGGACGGCGCGACTGTCCGCGAAGGCGAGCTGATCGCGGAAGTCGCGGTGGACAAGGTCGACGCGGAGGTCCCGGCCCCGGCTACCGGCGTGGTGCGGTTCCTGGTGGGGGAGGGCGAGGTGGTGAAGCAGGGCGCGCCGATCGCCCGCATCGAATGAAGACGCACGGGTCGCCCCGTGCCGGCGACGGGCTGCCGCCGGGTCCCACCGTTGCCCGGCGGCGGCCCGTGTGCCGCGCTCAGACGACGTTCGCGAACTGGCCCGGCTGGTACAGCCCGGCCGGCGTGCGCACGATGACGTTCATCCGGTTGGCCGCGTTGATCAAGCCGATCAGGCAGATCAGCGCGGCCAGCTGGTCGTCGTCGTAGTGCTCGCGCGCCTGTGCCCACGTCTCGTCCGAGACAACACCGCGGTCCGCGATCCGAGTGGCTTCCTCGGTCAGCGCGAGCGCGGCCCGCTCGGCGGGAGTGAACACGGTCGCCTCGCGCCAGACGGCCACCAGGTGCAGCCGTTCCGCGGTCTCGCCCGCCGCAGTGGCGTCCTTCGTGTGCATGTCGGTGCAGAAGCCGCAGCCGTTGATCTGGCTGGCGCGCAGCGAAACCAGTTCCTGCGTCGCCTTCGGCAGCGACGTGTTGTGCAGGAGCATGCTCAGTCCGGCGAACCGCTTGGCGAGCGACTTGCCGAGGTCGTTGTTCATCATGTCGAACCGGGCACTCATCAGATCCTCCAGTGTGGTGAAGCGGATGCCCATGAGATGCCGGCCGCCCTCCGGATGTGACAACTCGGGAGGTGACCCGCGTCGCACCCGGAAAACCGGTGGCTCGGGGGCCGCGCCGGGACGCAGAATGCGGACATGGCCGACCAGGGCGCGACCGCGCGGGCGACCGGGCTGAGCCTGGTCTCCTGGACGCTGTTCGCGAGTTCCGGTCCGCTCGCCAAGGCGGTGCTGGACGCGGGCTGGAGCCCGGCGGCGGTCACCGCGGTCCGGATCGGGCTGGCCGCGCTCTGCCTCGCGCCCGGCGTCACGCTGCTGCGGCCGAGGGCGCTGCGGTTCCGGCGCGGCGAAGTGTGGCTGCCGCTCGGCTACGGACTGCTCGGCGTCGCGGGCGTGCAACTGTTCTTTTTCGTTGCGGTGTCCCGGATTCCGGTCGCGGTCGCGATGGTGCTGGTGAACCTGTCGCCGGTGCTGGTCGCACTGTGGGTGCGCGTCGTCCGCCGGACGCGGCTGTCCCTGGCGGTGTGGCTGGGCATCGCGCTGGCGATCGCCGGGCTGGTGCTGATCGCCGGTCTCGGACCCGGGGCGAAGCTGGATTTCCTCGGCGTCGCGGCCGGAATGGCGTCGGCGGTCTGTTCCGCCGGATACTTCCTGCTCGGCGAACGCGGCGCGCAGCGGCACGATCCGCTCGGGATGACCGCCGCGGGGCTGGCGGTCGGAGCTGCGGCGACCCTCGCGGTCAGTCCATTGTGGACTTTAATGATCGCCTCGCGCCCGGTATCGCTCGGCGGCGCGACGATTCCGGTCTGGCTGGCCCTGCTGATCCTGGCGGTATTCGGCACCGTGCTGCCGTACCTGGCCGGGCTGCACGCGCTGGGCGGCTTGCCGGTCGCGCTGGCCGGAGTGCTGGCGCTGGCCGAACCCTTGGTCGCCGCCCTGCTCGCGTGGCTGCTGCTGGGCCAAGCTCTCGGCCCGACCCAGCTGGCCGGGGTCGCGGTGCTGCTCGGCGGCGGAACGCTGGCACAGAAGGGAAAACCCGCCCCGCGGCCGGAACTGGCCGCGGGGCGGGCGAACCCGGTCACATCTTCGCGGCGCCGGCCTTGATCGCCTCGCGGATCCGGGAGTAGGTGCCGCAGCGGCAGACGTTGCGGATCTCGTCCAGGTCGGCGTCGGTGATCTCGCGGCCCTTCGCCTTGGCCTCCTTGACCTTGGCGACCGCGGCCATGATCTGGCCGGGCTGGCAGTAGCCGCACTGCGCGACGTCGTGCTCCAGCCAGGCCTCCTGCATCGGGTGCAGGTCGGCCTTCACGGTGTCGGGCAGGCCTTCGATCGTGGTGATCTCGTCGGTGGCCTTGATGTCGGCCACCCGCACCGAACACGGGTTGAACGCCTTGCCGTTGAAGTGCGACGTGCAGGCCTTGCACACGTTGATGCCGCAGCCGTACTTCGGGCCGCGGACGCCGAGCACGTCGCGCAGGACCCACAGCAGCCGCACGTTGTCGTCGACGTCGACGGACACCGGCTTCCCGTTGAGGATGAAGGTGTGCTTGCTCATCGTGCTCCTCAGTAGGTGTGGCTCAGGCCGTCGGTCGGCGATTCGGGGACGGGCGGAACGAACGACTTGACCTCGAAGCCGATCGGGTCGTCGTGGTTGATCGGGAACCGCTTCGGGACCTTCCCGGTCGCGCGGGCGTACGCGCACGCCACGGCCGCCACGGAACAGGCGACGCCCGCCTCGCCGCCGCCGCCGGGCTGCTCGCCGTTGGACGGCATCGCGATCGCGGTGAAGTCGTGCGGGATGTTCCACTGCCGGGTGTAGAAGTAGTTGTCCCAGCTGGCTTCCAGGAAATGCCCGTCCTTCAGGTGCACACTGCTGGTGAGCGCGAGCGCCAGCCCGTCGGAGAAACAGCCCATCATCTGCGCTTCGAGCCCGCGCGGGTTGATTACCAGCCCGGCGTCGATCGCGATGACCGCCTTCGTCACGCGCGGCCCGGTGACGCCGTCGCGCACCTTGCGGTTGACCGTCTCGGGGCGGCAGTCGATTTCCACCAGGCAGGCGCTCGCGCCCTTGTATTCCTTGTGGATCGCGATGCCCTGCGCGGTGCCCGGGGCCATCTTCTTGCCCCAGCCGCCGACCTCGGCGACCTTGCGCAGCACGCCCTTCACCTTGTCGTTCTTGAGGAACTCCATGCGGAAGTCGTACGGGTCCTTGCCCATCGCCTTGGCGAGCATGTCGACGACCAGCTCGTTGGCGCAGCCGACGTCGGGCGAGTAGACGTTGCGCATCGACCCGGTGTTGAACCGCTGGTCGGTTTCGGTGAGCGTCTGGTCGACGACGCCGAAGTTGTACGGCATTTCCTGGCTCAGCACGAAAACCGCCTCGGCGACGCCGAGGTTGCCCAGTCCGGTCGGGAGTTTCGTCGCGACCGAGGTGAGCATTTCGCCGAGCCCGTGCCGGAACGACGTCTCGACCGAGGTGTGCCGCTGCTCGAAGGTGAGCACGTTCCCGGCGAGCACGGTCGCCCGGATGCGCGACGTCGCCATCGGGTGCAGCCGTCCCTGCCGCGGTTCGTCGGCGCGGTGCCACATCAGCCGCACCGGCTTGCCGAACGCCTTCGACGCCTGCGCCGCTTCGACCGCGTGGTTGCCGAACAGCTTGTGCCCGAAGGAACCGCCGCCGGTGACGACGTGGACCTTCACCTTGCCCTGCGGCAAGCCGATCGCCTGCGCGACCTCGCCTTGGGCGACGATCGGCGACTTCAGCCCGGCCCAGATCTCCGCGCTGCCGTCGCGGACGTCGGCGACCGCGCAGTACGGCTCCAGCGCGGCGCTCGACCGGAACATGAACTCGAAATCCGCCTCGACCGTCTTGGTCAGCACCGGAACCTTCGGCACGGCCAGCGGAAGCTCGGCGCGGCGCAGGTTGGCGAGCACGGACTCGTCGTTCTCGCCCTCGGCGCTGCCGGGACCCCAGTCGACCTGCAGCGCGCGCACGCCGTCGATGCACTGGCCGAACGTCTCCGCGCGGACCGCGACGCCGGTCGGGATGATCGCGACGTCGGTGACGCCGGGCAGTTTCAGCACGTCGGCCTTGTTGCGCACGGCTTTCGGCGTGCCGTTGAGCGTCGGCGGGCGGCAGATCATCGTCGGCAGCGCGCCGGGGATGTCCAGGTCCATCGCGAACTGCTTCTTGCCGGTCACGATGTCGAGCGCGTCGAGCCGGGTCTGCGGCTTGCCGAGCACCTTGAACTCGCTGGAGCCCTTGAGCTTGCTCGGATCCAGCTGCACCTGCTTGGTGGTGCTGGACGCGGCCTTCGTCGCCAGTTCGCCGTACGTCGCCGTCTTGCCGTTGGGCGCGGTGACGACGCCGCCCTTGACGATGAACCGTTCCGCGGTCCCGCCGAGCAGGATGGCCGCCGCTTCGAGCAGCTGCTGCTTGGCGATCGCGGCGGCGACGCGGATCGGCGTGTAGGTCGAGACCGTGGTGTTCGACCCGCCGGTGAGCTGGTTGAACAGCAGTTCCGGACGCGCCGGGGCGAGCGTGACGTGCACCTTCTCGACCGGAAGGTCCAGTTCCTCGGCGATGATCATCGCGGTCGAGGTGGTGATGCCCTGGCCGACCTCGGCGCGCGGGATCTCGAACGAGGCGCTGCCGTCCTTGTTGATGGTGACGGTGATCAGCTGCGACGTCGGGAGCCCGGCGTCGGTGAGCGCGTCGTTGAGGTCGTACAGCTCGGGCGGCTGCGGAGCCGACGGGACGGCGGCCGCGGCGGGGGTGGAGAGCCCGACGTCCGCGGCGACGACGAGGGTCCCGGCCGCGACGACGTACCCGAGGAACCCGCGCCGGGAAACGCCCGCGCGCTCCTTCCCGGTGTCCGGCTCGGAGTGACTGAGAGTCACGCTGATTCCCCTTTCGAGGTAAGGACCGCGTGCCGGACGGCAACACGTGCACGCGGGTGGTGGTGATGGACCACCTTGCCGGGTGAATCGGGGCTTGAGTGTTCAAGTTCTGTACAGCGGCAGCGGAGAGCGATGGTTATCCTGCTGCGCGTCACCAACGAAGGTGGAGATCCGCGTGAGCTCGATGACGTCCTCGCGCAGCGTCGTGCTGCGGGAACCGATCGCCCAGTCCTGGCGGCGTGCCTCGCTCGCCGGAGTTCGTCCCGAAACCGCGCTGCTCGACCTGCGGTTCGAGGAGGTCGACCCGGCCAGCAGGCTGCTCTCGGCGGCCGCGCCGGTGCTGGAGGACCTCGACGATCGTCTCGCCGGGACCGCGATGTCCACCGTGCTCGTCGACCACGACGGCAGGCTCGTCCACCGGTGGAGCGCCGACCGCGCCGCCGAGGACTGCTTCGAACAACTCGGCCTCGGGGTGGGCGCCTGCCTGCTGGAGGACGAGGTCGGGACCACCGGCCCGGGCACGGCGCTGGAGACCCGGTCGAGCATCGTGGTGCACGGGGAGGAGCACTACGCCGAGGCGCTGCGCGGGTTCAGTTGCTACGGGCACCCGATATTCCACCCGGTCACGCGCAGGCTGGAGGGCGCGCTCGACATCACGCTGCTGGCCGCACAGGCGAATCCGCTGCTCGCGCCGCTGGTCGCGAAGGCGGTGGAGGAGATCGAACGGCAGCTGCTGGAAGGCAGCCGGGTGTCCGAACGGTCGCTGCTGGCCGCGTTCCAGGCGACGTCGCGCCCGACCCGTCCGGTGGTCGCGATCGGCCCGGATCTGCTGCTGTGCAACCAAGCCGCCGCGGACCTGCTCGAAGGCGCGGACGTCGCGCTGCTGTGGAACCTGGCCGGCGAGGCGGCCGGACCGTCCGAAATGGAGACCGAACTGCGCTCCGGCCAGCGCGCCCGGGTCCGCGCCGAACCGGTGCCCGGCGCCCGGGGCGGAATGCTGGTCGAGATCCGCCCGCTGACCCCGACCGAGGCCCGCCGGACGCGCCGCCGGGCCGCTGTCGCGCCCGGTCCGGCGGCCGGGCACGTGCACATCTCCGGCCCGCCCGGAACCGGCCGCACCACCGAGGCGCGGCTGCGAGTGCCCGAGGAACCGTGCACCACGCTGACCGGCTCGGAAGCCGTGCTCGGCGGGTCGGCGGCCTGGGCCGCGCGCTTCACCGCCGCCGTTTCGGCTGGTACTGGGAGCATTTGTGTCGACGGCGTTGATTTGCTGCCCGCGGAGCTGGTCGACCTGGTCGCGACGCATGCCGCGCGCGGCGTCGGCCCGCATCTCGTGCTCACCACCGGTCCGCGCGAGGGGCTGACCGGCCCGGAGCGGGCGCTGATCGCGTCGTGCGCGGAGAACGTCGAACTGCTGCCGCTGGCGCACCGCCCGGACTTCCCCGAGGTCGCCGCCCGGATGCTGGCCGAACTCGGAGCCGCGCGGACGCACAACATCACGCCGGGGGCGCTGCGGATCCTCGGCTCGTACGACTGGCCGGGGAACCTGCCGGAGCTGCGCGGCGTGCTGAGCCAGGCGATCCGCAAACGGTCCGCGGGCGCGATCGGGCCGGGCGATTTGCCGCCCGCGCTGGTGGCGGACGCTTCGGGGCACGAGCTGGCTCCGATCGAACGAGCCGAACGGAACGCGATCGTCGCGGCTTTGCGGTCTGCCGGCGGGAACAAGGTGCGGGCGGCGAGCACGTTGGGGATTTCCCGGACGACGTTGTATGCCCGGATGCGGGCGTTGAAGGTGCCGGGGTAGACGGGTGGTTTCGTGGGCGTCTTGCGCCGGTGGTGATTGGGTTAGGGGAGCCGCTGCCGACATGTGATCGGTGCGGTTCGGTCGCATCCCGCGGAAACTCGCGCCCTTCGCCGGGCCGAAGTGGGTGCGCTCCAAGGCAAGCTGCCGGTTAACGGGAGTCCGCGGGGCGACTTTCCACCCGATCGGGTGACGTGGCTCGGCCGGGATCCGCGAGCCGAGGCACCGGTTGGCCTCCATCGACAGCCATGCGCCCAGCTCCGTTCCGAAAAGTCCACAAAGGACGGTTGAACGCGGCGGCCATCGATCCGCACGCAGAGCCCGCGGCCCCACCGCTTTGGCGACCGCCACAAGGCCGGGGCCGGATCTCTGGGCTCCCGTCCAAGGCTGCCGCGATCCGGCCCGACCGATACTGGCGTTCCTCGACCCGCCGCGGTCGGGATGCCGAGGTCCCCGGAGGTTCCCAGCAGATGACGCCGCCCCTGCCCCAGGCCGTGAACGAGGCGCTTGACCAGGCCTGTCGCACCGCGTTGCACGAGAAGTCGTTCGCCGTCGGGCTCTCGATGGCGGTCACCGACCGCGACGGGATCCTCGCGTCCGGCGCGTTCGGGCACGCCGATCTCGCCGCCGCCCTGCCGACGGCCGAGGACACCCTGTTCCAGATCGGTTCGATCTCCAAAGGCCTGACCGCGGCCCTGCTGTTGCGGGCGCGCGACGCCGGGCTGGTCGACCTGGACAAGCCGGTGACCGAGTACCTGCCGTGGTTCTCCGTCCGGTCCGCGCACGCGCCGATCACCGTGCGCCATCTGATGTCGCACACCGCCGGGATCATCGCGGGCACGGATGTCTCCGGCGACTCCGCCTTCGAGGTCTGGGCGCTGCGCGACACCGAAGCCACGACACCGCCGGGCACCTGGTTCCACTACTCGAACTCCGGGTACAAAGCGCTCGGCCTGGTCCTGGAAGCGATATGCCAACGGCCGTATCAGGAACTCCTCGGCGACTTCCTGGCCGAACTGGGGATGTCTGCTGCCGTACCAGCGATCACCCATGAGATCCGAACCCGCAGTGCCGTGGGATACCTGCCTCGCTACGACGACCGGGTCCCGGTCCGCGAAGACGGCGTGGTCCCGGCGACCTGGCTCGAGACCGCCACCGCGGACGGCAGCGTCGCCTCGACCGCGCGCGACATGACCGGGTGGCTGCGCGTGCTGATGGGCAATGGGTCGGCGGCGCTCTCCAAAGAAGCGCTCACCGATCTCACCAGCCCCGAAATCCGCATCGAAGGCGAAGACTTCTCCTACGGGCTCGGCATGATCATCGGCGAGTTCGACGGCCGCCCGCACGTGTGGCACACCGGCGGCATGATCGGCTACTTCGCGGCACTCGCCTACGACGTCGACGCCGGCATCGGGGCCGTCGTGCTCGCCAACGGCATGGGTCCCTGGCAGGAGACCGTCGTCCACCTCATCGCCGCGACCCGAGCCGCCCGCAGCGGCGATCCGGTGCCGGAATTCGCGCTGCCGGAACGGAAACCCCCGATGCTGCCCACGCCGGACGACCCGCCCGCGCACTGGGCCGAGGTCGTCGGGCACTACCGCTGCCACAACCCCTGGCTGTCCAATTTGCACGTCTACGCCCACGACAACCGCCTGTGGGCGTCGATCGCGGGCGGACCGCCGAACGAACTCGTCCCGCTGCCGGACGGTTCCTTCCGCGTAGGCGAGGACGAACGCCTGCCGGAACGGCTGAAGTTCGACGTGGTGCTCAACGGGGTCGCGGTCCGCGCCGACTACTGCGGTTGCCCGCTCTACCGCACCTTCACGCCGTAGGCGGTCTCGGCGGCTAGGCGCGTTCGGTCTTCGACTCAGCGGCAGCGGAGGACTACGCGCTCGGACCGCACCGGATGCGGCAGCTAACCCGCACTGCACGACGGCAAGCTGGCTGGCCGTCGTGCAGTGCGGCTACCAGCCGAGTTGATCCCCCAACCTCAACCGCAGCCACAGCACCAACCGCTCGTCCGGATCCGCCAGGTCGAACCCGAAGATCTCCTCCGCCCGCGAAAGCCGGTACCGGATCGTGTTCGGATGCACCGACAACCGCGCCGACGCCGCTGCGATGTCACCGTTCGTGTCGAGATACGCCAGGATCGTCGGCGCGTAGGTGGTCCCGTGCTCGCCGTCGTGCGCCCGCACCGCCGGGCCCAAGCGCCGCGGCAGCGAGGCGTCCCCGGCCAGCAACTGCGCCAGCACGGACAACGTCGCCCCGGCCCAAACCTCGTCGATGGCCGCCGCCTGGCACGGTTCCGGCGACGTGCGCTGCTCGGCCAACGTCCGCAGGACCAGGTCCGCGTCGGCCCGCGAGGAAGCGATCGACCGGAGTCCGGCGACCGTCGATCCGAGCCCGGCTCGCACTGGCATCCGCAGCGCGCCGTGTGCTCGCCGGGCGATGTCGGCGACCAGTTCGCGGTGCGCGGGGCCCTCGGGAAGCAGCGCGTAGACCGTCCCGTCGATCAGCGCGCAGCCGTGCCTGCCGTAGTGCGCCTCGCAGTGCAGGCTCACCAGATCGGCCAGTCGCGTCGCTGCGTGGGCGGCCAGGACGTCTTCCGGATCGGCGACGGCGAACGCCGCGACCGCGAACGGCGCGTCCGGGTCGAGGCCGAGCTGTGGGGCGACCGCGGTGACGCTGCTCGGGTCGGCCAGCAGCCGTCGCAGCAGGTCAGCGCGTCGCCGACGGACCACGTCGACCGCCGTGCGCGCGGCCAGGAGGTGCAGCGCGGCGATCTCGGCGGCGTTGAACAGCGCTAGTTCGGCGGCCTCGTCGAGGCTGTCCTCGGCGTCGACCACCCAGATCGACCCGAGCATCTCGCTGCCCGCCCGCACCGCGACGCCGAGCCGGGTCAACCCGCCCGGCAGCGACGGAAACCGGCAGGTATGCCGCGCCCGCGCGAGTTCGCGGTACTGGTTTTCGTAGTACAGCGGCACCTCCGGCACCTGCAGGCCGAGGATGCTCTGGCGGCGCCCTTCGTCGATGGGCTGGCCGGGCAGGGTCGAGTACGCCAGGATCCGCCGGTGCGGATCCTCGATCGTGGTCGCGCCGCCGACCATCCCGGCGATGGCGTTGGCCAGCGCGAACAGATCGCCCGCCGCCGGTGCGCCGGGCGTGCGCACGGCGGGTGCGAGCGCCGACGAGAGCATCGCCTCGAGGTGGTGCCACGGCACGGCTTCGTCGGCGGCGAGCAGCACGACCCCGGCGTCCTGGGCGGCGCCGGCAAGCTCGGTGAGGGGTTCGCCGAAGCTTTTCACCACCAGCGCTGAATATCCCACCGCCGCGTTGAGGAGATCTTTCGCCTCCGCCGGATCGGCCCCGACCGCGAGCAGGATCGTGTCCTGCCCCGGCGCCGCGCCGCCGCGCCGCTCGTGGATGAGCACGCCGGACACCGGCACCGGCCGGTCCGGCAGCGGGCTGACCGGCCGCAGCAGCGAAGCGCCGAGCGCGTCGAGGACCTGCGCGAGATCGGGCGCCACCGGGTCGAGCATCGTCACCTCTTTAGCCAGTCGCACAAAACATCCGCGGAATCTCTGGACGGGCACTGCACGCACCCGGGCGATCCGGCCGCGAGGCTGTCCGCATGCACGTTTCCCCAGGCGCACCCGCGACCGTACCCCCTCCGGCCCCGGACTCGGCCGTCTCGACCGCGGTGCGCGCCGCGAACCGGGCCGGCGTCCGGATCCGGCTGGCCGACGACCTCCGGACGCTCGACGCGGTGTCGCGGTTCCTCGCCCGGGTATGGCTGACCCCGGAATCCCAGCCGCCGTTCGGCACCGACGCGTTGTGCGCCGTCGTCCACGCGGGCGGCGCGGTGCATTACGCGTCGGACGACGACGGTATTCTCGCCGCCTCCGCGCTGATTTTCTGCGCGCCCGCGACCCGCGCGGTCTACTCGCTGATCGCCGCCGCGCGCGCGAGCGACCGCGGAGTGGGCTTCGCATTGAAACAGGCACAGCGGGTGTGGGCACTCGACCAGGGTGCGGAAACGATGATCTGGACCTTTGACCCGCTGGTGAGCCGCAACGCGCATTTCAACCTGGCAAAGCTCGGCGCGCGCGGGACCGAGTACACAGTGGACTTCTACGGCCAGATCGAGGACGGCGTCAACGGCACGGACGAAACCGACCGGTGCACCGCGGTGTTGTCGCTGCGCGAGCCGAATCCGGCGCAGCTTCCCGACCCCGACTTGACCACTGCGGAAATAGATCCGCGCCTCGCTCCCGACGGCGAGCCGTTGCTGGCCCGCGACAGTTCCGGATATTGGTGCCGAGTCCCGTCCGACATCGTCGCCATTCGCCGGTCGGACGCGCGACTGGGCGCGCAGTGGCGCTACGCGACCCGCGACGCTCTCGTCCCCTTGTTCGCCGACGGCTACCTGGCCACCGGATTCAGCCGGTCCGGCTGGTACCGCTTGACCAAGGGGGACCGGGCGTGAAAATCGAACGGATCGACCTGATCGAGGTCAGCCTCCCGCTCGTCCGTCCATTCCGGACTTCGTGCTCGCTGGACACCGAACGCAACACGCTCCTGCTGCACGTGGTGACCGACGTCAGCGAGGGCTGGGCGGAATTCGGCGGCGACCCGGAACCGGTGTACCACCCGGAATTCACCGCCGGAGCCGAGCGGATTCTGCGCGATCATCTCGTCCCTCGCGTCACCGCCTTGCCGCAGCTGACCGCCGCTCGGGTCGCGGGCGCGGTGGCTCCGGTCAAGGGAAATCCGCTGGCGAAGGCCCTCCTGGAAACCGCGATCCTCGACGCCGAATGCCGCGCCCACGCGATGCCTTTGTCGGTCTATCTCGGCGGGGTACGCGATCGGATCCAGGCTGGAGTTTCCGTCGGAATCACAGACACTCTGCCGGAATTGCTCGACACCGTCGCCGGTTACCTGGCCGAGGGATACGTCCGGATCAAGCTGAAAATCGAACCCGGCTGGGACCTCGAACCAGTACGCGCCGTCCGCGCCGAATTCGGCCCCGGCCTGGTATTGCAGGCCGACGCGAATACCGCTTATACCCTCGCCGACGCCGACCACCTGCGCCGCTTGGACGAGTTCGGCCTGGTCCAGCTCGAACAACCGCTGGCTGCGGACGACCTCGGCGGACACGTCGAACTCGCGAAACTCCTGCGCACCCCGATCTGCCTGGACGAGTCGATCTGCTCCGCCCGCGACGCCGCGTTCGCGATCCGCTCGGGGGCGTGCCGGATCATCAATGTCAAACCCAGCCGCGTCGGCGGCTACCTGGAAGCGCGCCGGATCCACGACGTGTGTGCCGCACACGGAATCCCGGTGTGGTGCGGCGGAATGCTCGAAACGGGAATCGGCCGCGCGCAGAACCTCGCCCTCGCCGCGCTGCCAGGTTTCGTGCTGCCCAATGATATCTCAGCGTCGAGCCGTTACTACGCCACGGATCTCACCGCGCCGTTCACGCTCGAAGACGGCTGTCTGTCCGTTCCGGACGGACCGGGCGGTGGGGTCGCGGTGGATCCGGTCGCGTTGCGCGAGCATACCGTTGCTTCGCAGACACTTTTCGCCGTTTGAGGAAGACGTGCGAGCTGACCGAGGATGGAAGGCGCGGCCGCTGAGACCGATGGACGCGTTCATGGGCGCATCGATCCGCGACATTCGATAAGACCTCCGGGCGGTTGCTGTGTCCCCAGCGCGGCAGCCGCCCGGACCCCCAGCGAACCGACGACCGCGCCCGCGCCCGCGCCGACGGTGCCCATCGCGACGGCTCCGCCAGCCGCTTCGCAAGCGGCGTAACCGAAATCGGCGTCCGGCCGACTGTCCCAGCAAGTTTCGGACGCTGGACTCGTCCAGGCGCTGGTCGGGTGCTCAGGCGTTCGCGAGACGCAGACGTTCCGCTGCCTGCTCCCGCAGCGCGGCACCGCACATCGGCGGATCCCCGTGCAATGCTTCCCATCGTGCATTGTGCGCGGCGGGCCACAAGCTCGCCGCCCACGCGACTTCCCGTTCGGCTGGGGAGAACCGGCGGCCGCGGAAGTCCTGATAGGACTCCAGGAACGCGGCGGAACTCTCGATCGGCGCCAGCGTCGGCGGGGTCGTGCTCGGGAACGTCCCGCTCGCCGCTCCCGTGAGGGCTGCTTCCGGTTGCCATGCCAGGCTGTCCCAGTCATGTACCGTCCAGCCTTCGTTGATATCCCAGCGGAGGTTCTGCGCTTCGAAATCTCCGTGCCCGAGGACGTTCGGCAGCTCGGCGGCGAGCAGTCGTCGGCGCGCTCGGTCGGCGGTTTCGGTTACCTCATGCGGAACGAGACGCTGGTCTCGTTCGTCCAGGAAGTCGATCGCTGGCCACAGGCCAGGGTCGTGATGGTCCCAGCGCAACCACCGGGGATTCGGCAGCGGTGGCGGGACGGAGATCCCGTCGAGGGCGCCCAGCAGCAGGGCGAAGACCTCGGCGTAACGCACGGCAATCTCCGGTGAATCGCAGGGGATTACTTCGCCACCGGGGCGGTATTCCTCAGCGTGCACGGCCAGGGAGCCTTTGCGGATGACCGGCGTCAAGGGGCGTGCGCAGGGGAAGCCCCGCGCAGCCAGTTGGGCTTGCGCCGCGACGCACGACTCTGCGCGGCCGTCGTCCGGACGGGCTTTGAGGACGATCTTCCGGCCGTCAGCGAGCCGCAGGCCGTGCACTGTCGAGACTTGTTCTGCCTTGAACAGCACGTCGACCGGCGCGGTGCCGAGGTGGGCGAGACACCAATCCGACAGCCATTGTTCCAACTATTCGACTCCCGGTGCGGTCGCGCGTCGCTCGGTGGACCGGCGTTCGATGGCTTCCGCGACGCCGTCGATCGCCTGGCGGATCATCGCACCGTATCCGTCGTCGGCGAGTGCGTCCTGGCGTTGTCGCGCTGCGGCGAGCTGTTCCGCCGCAGCGGAGAACGAGCCCAGGCGACGGAAGTTGTCGGCCAGGTTCAGGTGCAGCGACGGGTAGAAGCCGGCGATCCCCAGTCCGGCGTCGTGGGCCTGGACCTGCTCGTCGGTGACCGTCGCGGCGGCGTCCAGCGCTCTGATATCCCAGACCAGTGCCTCTGCCGGGTCAGCGAAGAGATCTGCCTTGTAGTGCGCCAGAACGCAGCGGTAAAACGGATCCCCGCCCGGGCCGATCTCGTCCCACAGTTCCTGCAGACGCGTCCGCGCGGCGTCGGTCGAGCCAGCTCGGCCTTGCGCCACCGCGGCGGTGATCTCGGCCATTGTGTCCGTCATACGGCAGTTCCTAATCGGTAGTAGGGATAGTTCTTCCGGCTCGTGACCGGGTCGGTTGGTGCTGGTCCGCCGGCGGGCGACGCCTGTGGGTTCCCGTCGTTCGACGACTTGTGAAAGAACGGCGCGTCCGCCGGTGGACTGGTGATCGTGGTGGTGGGATGTCGTAGCCCGAGTCCGCCGCAGGAGGTGACCTCTCGATGTGTTCCCGAGCTTCGAGCTCTTCGACAGAACGAGGACCCTGCGGTGTGCTGGAGTCACGAACGGCTACTGAGATGACGGACCGCCGAGTCCCGCGATTAGGGCGCTGCGTGACCCCGCCTGGACCCGTGAGCAGCAGCAACAGGAAAGGAAACGTGACGGTTTGACACTGTTCTGCGGCATCGACTGGGCCGAATCCCACCACGACGTCGCCATCATCGACGACACCGCAACCGTGATCGCCAAAGCCCGCATCGGCGACGACGCCACCGGGTTCGCCCGGCTGCTCGACCTGCTCGCCGAGGCCGGAGACACCGCCGACGCGCAGATCCCGGTCGGCATCGAAACCGACCACGGGCTGCTCGTCGCCGCGCTGCGCTCCACCGGCCGCACCATTTACGCGATCAACCCCCTCTCGGCATCGCGCTACCGGGCCCGGCACCAGGTGTCGGGCGCGAAGTCCGACGCCGCGGACGCCGCGCTGCTGGCCAACATCGTGCGCACCGACGCGGCCGCGCACCGACCGCTGCCGGCCGACACCGAACTGGCCCAAGCGGTGCGGGTGCTGGCACGAGCGCAACAGGACGCGGTCTGGGCCCGCCAGCAGCTGGGCAACCAGCTCCGGTCGCTGCTCAAGGAGTTCTACCCCGCGGCGCTGGAAGCGTTCGCCGGACAGCCCGAGGGCGGCCTGGCCCGCCGCGACGCCCGCACCGTCCTCGCCGCCGCCCCGACACCCGCGCTCGCAGCGACACTGACCCGCGCCCGGCTGCGGACACTGCTGACCAAGGCCGGACGCCGCCGCAACGTCGATGCCGACGTCGACCGCCTCCACGGCGTGTTCCGGTCCGAGCGGCTGCGGCAACCGCCGATCGTGGAGAACGCGATGGGCATCCAGTTTTCGGCTCTGCTGAGCCAATTCGAGGCCGCCTGCGCCGCCTCCGACAGTCTGGCGGAGGCGGCACGGACACATTTTGAACAGCACCCGGACGCCACGATCATCACCAGCTTCCCCGGCCTCGGACTGCTGGCCGGCGCCCGGGTGCTCGCCGAAATCGGAGACGACCGCACCCGCTTCACCGATCCCCGCGGACTGAAGGCCTACGCCGGATCCGCACCGATCACCCGCGCCAGCGGCCGAAAAACCGTGGTCTCGCACCGCCACATCAAAAACCGCCGCCTCGCCGCAGTCGGACCCGTCTGGGCGCTCGCCTCGCTGCGAGCCAGCCCCGGCGCACGACGCCACTTCGACACCCGCCGCGCCGCCGGAGACTGGAACCACCAAGCCCAACGCCACCTGTTCAACAAATTCCTCGGACAACTCCACCACTGCCTGCAGACGGACCGCCTCTACGACGAACACCAAGCCTTCCCACCTCCTCCAGCCCACACGGCTTGACTTCTAACAACCTGAGATGTCTTTCACTGGCATG
Source organism: Amycolatopsis sp. AA4 (assembly GCF_002796545.1). Classification (GTDB taxonomy): domain Bacteria; phylum Actinomycetota; class Actinomycetes; order Mycobacteriales; family Pseudonocardiaceae; genus Amycolatopsis. The sequence continues at coordinate 6,364,274 of NZ_CP024894.1, read as the reverse complement.
GCAAGGGTGGTCAGGTCGCCGTCGTCGGCGGAGCGCACGACTACCGGCAGGTGCGGGCCCGCGACGTCCAGCATCACGTCCGGTCCGACTGCGGTGCTGATCGCCGGGTGCAGCGTGCTGACGGCGAAGGAGAGCGTGATCGGCGGGCCCGTGACGTCCGCGGGGATTCTTTCGATGCCCACCGTGATCGCGGTGGCGGAGAGGTCTAGTTGGATCTGCGCGGTGTATTGGCGCTCCAGACCTGCCACGAGCGCGTTACGAGATATCACCGCCCGCGTAAGGACTTCTGGCAGCGACGCGAGCATCAGCCGGTAGTCGGGAAAGTCCTCGGAAAGTGTGCGGCAGGTTCGTACCGCGTCGTCGCCCTGGAACCAGATCTCGTCGGCGCGGACGCTCAGGTGCAGGTCGTGTTGACGGCGCGTCCATGGCATCGCGAGCCGCAGGTCGTCGGCGTCTGCGGTGGCGGTCCAGGTGGACGCGCTCGGCTCGGCGGGGACCAGCGTGCGGGTCGAGAGCCGGTACCGGTCGGTGGCGGTGAGCACGATCGCCGCGGGGGAGACTTCCAGGTGCACGCCATTCAGCACCGGGAGGTCCTGCGTGGTCGCGGTGAGCACCTGCTCGACGGCAGCGGTGAACACCGGGCCGGTGACCTGGACCGACGGTGCCGGTGCGGTGGCGCCCAGCGTGGCCTTCACCGCCGCGGCGGTTTCCCGCGCCTGCTGCACCTGAGATACCAACCCGGCGACGTGGTCGTCGATGATCCGCGCCGCCTCGTCCGGTCCGGCGGCGAGGACCGCGCTGACCCGCTCCAGCGGCAGGCCGATCTCCCGCAACCGCCGGACGAGCAGCGCGGCCGAGACCTGGCCCGGGGAGTAGTAGCGGTAGCCGGATTCCTCGTCGACCCGGATCGGCCGCACGAGGCCGGAATCGGCGTAGAAGCGCAGCGCGCTGGCGGTCAGGCCGCAGCGGCGGGCGAACGCTCCGATGGTCAGCAGGTCGGGCACCTGTCCATCATCGGGCTTCAAGCAGCTTGAAGGTCAACCCCGGTGCGCTTGACCAGGATATTTCGCCGATCGTGCTAGGCAGAGTCGCCGGGTCTCGGTGGCGGGTGTCGGGATCGCGCTGTCGGTCGAGGCTCCGTTTCCGCCGGACGGCTGTGCACCGTTGCGGACTTGCGGCGACCGTCGCGCCGTCCACCGTGGGCTTGTCGCCGGCTGCGCGATGACTCGGGTGCGGGCGATCGAGAATCCTGCCTGGTCGGTGCGTTAGGCCAGGGTGAGTGCGTCGTCGATGGTGGCGTCGAGGAACGCGAGGGTGTCGCGTCGGCGCGCCAAGGGGTTCCGGTAGCTGCGATGGCCTTCCTCTCCCGAGGTCCGCAGGCTCATGCTCTCCGCGATGATGCGGTGCCACCGCGGGTCGAATTCCTTTGCCGCATAACGTCCGGCACCGCATTTCGAGGTCAGTTCCCCGGTGGCCAGCAGGTGGTGCAGACGGCTCACCCCGAGCACCGCCCACACCGGGAACCATGGGCTCATGCCGACGGCCAGCGACAACGCGCTGGTCCGGCGGTTCTTCTCCCACCACGGACGCCAGTAGCGAATCAGGTTGTCGAGAGTGAACGCGCGCAGAGCGTCCTGATCCGCCCAGACGTCCACATCGGACGGTCGAGGGCCGCGCACGGCGATCCCGTGCCGGGCGAGTTCGCAGAACGTCACCGGGTTGAGGCCGTCCCGGCCCGATGCGGTGAATCGGCTTACCTGTGCGCAGGGGACGTCGGGGCATTCGTCAGGTCCGGCGGCAAGATCTGCCCAGGTGAGCACGGTTCCGTCGAAATGCGGCTCCGGGAACTGAGCGATCGTCGTGGCATGCGCGTGTGCGAGTGCTGATATCTCACCCGGCCCCGGACGCCGATCAGCGACCGCGACGAAATCGATGTCGCTGGCGGTGCCCAGCCGTCCGCGTCCGGTGCCGCGGGGGTGGAAGTCGCCGAAGCAGACCGAGCCGACCAGGTAGAAACCGCTCACCAGCCCGGGGGCGGCTCGGTCCACTGTGGACAGGAACAGGTCGGTGCTTCGGCGGACTTCCTCTGGTATCTCACTGGGCACGCCTGCCACGTTACCGAGTTACGCGAGTGCGACGGCGGGTCTCTTCAGTTCGTCGACACTGCCGGACATGCCCGTGCGGTCGTGCTTGGCGAGGTGGTCCGGTGGCCAGTCTCGCCAGGCGATCGCCAGCAGCCGCTCGACGTCCTCGTCGCTGCACCGGCGGCGGGCCCCTTTGGCCGGGCTGCCGCCGACGATGCCTCGCACCGCGACAAAGGGCGGCCCGGACGGCTGCTGCGGGCAGCGGCAGACGGCGTCCTCTCGTCGGTGTCGGGTGGTGGACGCGAGGTTTTGTCGGTGTCCGGGAGGCGGGCTGGTCGGTGTCGGGTGGTGGACGCGAGGCTTGTCGGTGTCCGGGGGAAGCGCGCTCGTCGGTGTTGGATGGTGGACGCGTGACTTATCGGTGTCCAGTTGGCGGACGAGAAGCGCGCCGGTGTCCGGTGCCGGGCCCGAGATTCCTCGATGTCGCGTGGCGGACTCGAAACTCGTCGGCGTCCGGTGGCGGACGCGAAGCTCAGCGTCGCCCGGTGGCGGACCCGAACCCCAGCCAGGTGTGCCGGTTTCCCCACCAGCACCAGCCGACTTTCGGGGCGTTGCGGCGTTCGCTGCCGTCGCGGCCGGTGCCGTTGCTGATCCACAGCGCGGGCGTGCGCGCGTCGAACTTGCCGTTCTCCTTGCGCAGCCGGGAGCCGATGGTCATGAAGCAATGGTTGCGTTCGAGCGCCGACGGCTGCTGCAGCACCCAGTGGATCCCCTCGGTGAGCAGCAGCGGGCTGCGTCCGGTCTTGGTGATCGCGGGCAGGGCTTCCTCGGGGCTCCAGTTGGCCATCTCGTCGCCGCGGTCGAGGCCCGTGACGAGGTACAGCGGGGCGTCGGGCAGGTCGATGTCGCGCGGTGCGAACTGGTCGACGTCCGGCATGTCGGTGACGACGAACCCGGCCTTTCCTTCGCGGCGGAGCAGCGGCGACAGCGCCGACGCGGGCGCCCGGTCCGGGTGGACTGCCAGCAGTGCGCCGTCCGCGTCGGCGTGGTCGGCGGCAAACGCGCGCAGGTCGTCGGCGGCAAGCTGCGCGATCTCGGGCACCCCCAGCGCGATCAGGTGGTCCGCCTGGTCCGCGAGCGAAGGGAGGGCAGCGATCGACAAGTGGTTCTCCTTCGGGTTATCTTACGTCGGTAGTAAAAGTATGCCTAGACTATCGATGGGTGTCAAGGTAAAATTACGTCGGAGGTAAGTTTTTGATGGATGTCGGCCTGCGGGAAGCCAAGAAGCAGGAGACGCGCCGGCTGATCTCCGACCACGCGACGCGCCTGTTCCTCGAGCAGGGCTTCGAGGAGACGACGATCGCCCAGGTCGCGGAGGCCGCGCGGGTCGCGAAGAAGACGGTGACCAACTACTTCGCCCGCAAGGAAGACCTGGTCCTGGACCACCAGGACGAGTTCGTCGCGACGCTGGCGGACGCGGTGTCCTCGCGGCGGCCGGGGGAGTCCGCGCTCGCGGCGTTGCGGCGGGCGTTCGAGGCCGCGGTCGCGGCGAAGGACCCGGTGGTCGGCTTCGCCGGGCTGGAGTTCAGCCGGATGATCGCCGAGAGCCCGACGCTGTCCGCGTGCCTGCGGGGCCTGCACGAACAGCGGGAACGGGCGTTGGCGCAGGCACTGGCGGACGCGGTGGGCAGCCCCCGGACGGACATCACCGTCCGGACGGCCGCCGCGGTGCTGGGCGCGGTGCACCACAGCCTGTTCCAGCGGATCGAGGAGCTGACCCTGGCCGGATGGCCCGTCGACGAGGTCGCGGAAACGGTCGCGGCGGAGGCGGCGCGGGCGTTTGACCTGCTGGAACCTTCGCTGGGGGGCTACGCGGTGGCGTGATGCGGCGCGGGCGTTTGATCTGCTGCCGTCGCTGACCCCTTCGCGGTGACTCGGCGCGGGGTGGGCGCTCGACCTGGACCTGTCGCTGGGGGATTTCGCGGCGGCCTGACGCGGGGTGGGCGCTCGACCTGGAACTGCCGCCGGTGGACTGCACCGTGGCCTGATCCAGTGCGGGCGTTCGACCTGCCGGGGTTTCGCTGGAAGACTCGCGGCGGCTTGATTCTCCGCAGGAGTTCCACTTGCTGGAACCGTCGCCGGGGGACTTCGCGGTGACCCGACTCGGCGCGGGTGTTCGCCTGGAACCGTCGGTGGGGGCACGGCACCGTGACCTGATCCGCCGCGGGCGTTCGACCTGCCGGAGTTTTCGCGAGGAGACTTCGCGGCGCCTGAGTCGCGGAGGGCATTCGGCCTGCTGGAGCCATCGGCAGGGAATCGCACCGTGGACTAAACGGGTTCGGCAAGACCACGGCGCTCCGAGACGTGAAACCACAGCGACGTCGCAGCAAGACCGGGCCCACCCCCAGGACCGCACCCCACCAGACGAGACGAAGCGACAGAAACCCCCCTCGCCCAAGCCCCCGAACCCGCCCAAAAAAGTTCCCCCGAGGATGTCGATCCGCGCGAACCCCGATCGTCGCTTGAGTGAGACGACCGGAAAGAGCGCAGGGGAGAGACGAAATGAGTGCCGGACGACGCGAATGGCTGGGCCTGGCGGTGCTGGCCCTGCCGACCGTGCTGTTGTCGCTGGACATGAGCGTGCTGCACCTCGCGGTTCCGCACCTCGCCGCGGACCTGCGGCCCTCCAGCACGCAATTGCTGTGGATCATCGACATCTACGGCTTCATGATCGCCGGGTTCCTCGTCACGATGGGCACCCTCGGCGACCGGATCGGCAGGCGGAAGCTGCTGATGATCGGCGGCGGCGCGTTCGGGCTCGCGTCGGTCGCGGCGGCGTTTTCGACCAGTCCGGAGATGCTGATCGCCGCGCGGGCCGTGCTCGGGATCGCCGGGGCGACGCTCATGCCGTCGACTCTCGCGTTGATCAGCAACATGTTCCAGGACCACAAACAGCGCGGCACCGCGATCGCGGTGTGGATGAGCTGCTTCATGGGCGGCATGGTGGTCGGCCCGGTCGCCGGCGGGTTCCTGCTGGAGCATTTCCGCTGGGGTTCGGTGTTCCTGATGGGCGTCCCGGTGATGATCCTGCTGCTCGCGACCGCGCCGAAGCTGCTGCCGGAATACCGCGACGCGTCCGCCGGGCGCCTCGACCTCGCCAGCGTCGCCCTGTCGATCGCCGCGATCCTGCCGGTCATTTACGCGCTCAAGGAAATCGCCAAGAACGGCTTGTCCCTGACCGAAATCGTCGTGCTCGTCGCGGGTCTCGCGGTCGGCGCGGTGTTCGTCCGGCGGCAGCGGCGGCTCGAACACCCGCTGTTGGACCTGCAGTTGTTCCGGGTGCGCGCGTTCAGCGCGGCGGTGGCGATCATGCTCGTCGGCGCGGTCACCATGGGCGGCGTGTTCCTGTTGGTCAGCCAGTATCTGCAGATGGTCGCCGGGCTGAGAACGGTCGACGCCGGGCTGCTGCTGGTCCCGCAGGCGCTCGCGGTGGTCGCCGGGTCGATGATCGCGCCGCGGCTCGCGCGCCGGATCCGGCCGGAATTCGTGCTGGGCTTCGGAATGCTGATCGCGGCGGCCGGAATCCTGTTGTTCACGCTGGCCACCGGGCCCAGCGGCGTGACTTTCGTGGTGCTGGGCATGTCGATCGCCAGCTTCGGGATGGGGCCGCAGGGCGTGCTGTGCACCGAAATGGTGGTCGGTTCGGTACCGCCGCAACGGGCCGGTGCGGCTTCGGCGATGTCGGAGACCAGTGCGGAATTCGGGATCGCCATGGGGATCGCGGTGTTCGGCAGCATCGGGACGGCCGTGTATCGCGACCAGATCGCGGTCCCGGCGCACGTGCCCGCCGCGGCGGCCGCTCGGGCGACCGACAGCATCGCCGGTGCGACGGAGGCGTCGGCGACGCTGCCCGGCGCGATGGGGGAACAGTTGCTGGCCACCGCGCGGGAGGCGTTCGCGTCGGGGTTGCACACGGTGGCCGGGATCGGCGCGGCGATTGTCGTGGTGTTCGCGGTGGTGGGGATGGTCGCGCTGCGGCGTGCCCCGGCGGCGGCGAAAGCGGAAGAACCGGTGCCGGTCGCGTCGTGACCGCAAAGCAGCGGGCCGGTGTTCCCCTCGAAGGAAAAGAGGGGAACACCGGCCCGTAGATCTGGTGCGGAATCAGGGTTTCCGCGCGACCCCGACCGCCACGATGCGCTGCGCGACCGTCGGCTCGCCCAGCAGCGGGCCGTCCGGCCACCATTCGACCACTGGCACGATTTCCGCCGGTTTGTTCGGCCCGCTCGGGATCAGCTCCAGGTCGTGGAACAGTTCCTTGATCTCGGCGCGGGTGCGGGACGAAACGTCCTTCATCGACCCGTTGTGGACCGATTCGATGATGCCCTGCACGGCCTCGTCGTCCTCGGAGCCGTCGTGGGCGTCGAGGAGATGCGAAATCGCCACGTACGAACCGGACGGGAGCCGGTCGATGAATTCCTTCGTCACCTTCGCTGGCAGCTCGCGGTCGCCGGTCTGGTGGTGCAGCGCGAGCAGGAACAGCACCGCGATCGGCTGGTTCCAGTCGAGGTGCTCGTTGACCGTCGGGTGGTCGAGAATGCTCGGCGGGTCGAAGAAATCGGCCTGGATGTATTCGGTGAATTCGTTTTCGTCGAGCAGCGCGCGTCCGTGGCTGGCCACCACCGGGTCGTAGTCGACGTAGACGACCTTCGTCTGCGGATCGGCCCGCTGCACGATCTGGTGCACGTTCTCCGAGGTCGGCATGCCGGAACCGCAGTCGATGTACTGCCGGATGCCCGCGTGGTAGGCGAGGAACCGGCAGATCCGGGTCATCAGGTGCCGGTTGACCCGGGCGGTTTCCGCGATGTCCGGCATCACGCGGGCGGCTTCCCGCGCGACCTGCCGGTCGATCTCGTAATTGTCTTTCCCGCCCAGCAGATAGTCGTAAACGCGGGCGGCGCTCGACTCGTTCGGGTTGACCCCCGGCGGTGCGTTGAGTGCGTCGGACACGACGCGTACCTCCCGCGTGTTGACACGGTGATAGATGCCGTACCGAGAGTAGCGGACTTCCCCGAGGCTGCGAAACCGGTTCGGCTATGCCTCCCGGAGGGCTTTCCCCAACGCGCTGACCAGCTGTTCCAGCACCGGCTCCGCCGCGCCGAAGGTGAGCCGGACGTGCGTGCCCGGGGCGTGCAGATCGGCCCCGCGGATCGCCGTGACTCCGTTGCGCAGCAAGGCCCGGTCGATGTCGTCCGGGCTGCCGCCGAGCCGTCCGCAGTCGGCGAGCAGGAACGCGCCGCCGCCGGGGCGCACCGGGGCGGGCAGGCCGACGGCCGCGATGCCGTCGCACACGAGGTCGCGTTTCCGCTGGTACGTCGAATGCTCCCGGTCCAGCCAATCGCGCGGCCCGGTGAGGGCGGCGGCCGCCGCGTATTGCGCGACCGCGCCGCAGCACACCGCTTCCCACTGCAGGCGGCGTTCCATCGCGTCGACAATTTCCGCCGGCGCCAGCACATAGCCGATCCGCCAGGTCGCGAGCGCGAAGTACTTGCTGAGGCTCGCGACGGTGATCAGGTGCGGCCATTCCCCGGACAGTCGCTCGATCGGATGGTGTTCGTTCTGGTCGAAGGCGAAATGCCGCCACGAATCATCGGAGATCACGACCAGGCCGTGGCGGGCGGCGAGACCGACCACCGCGGCGACAGTTGCGGCATCGGGGAGGTAGCCGGTGGGATTGACCGGATTGCACAGAAGGAGAGCACGGCTGCGGGAAGTGACCGCGGCGGCCATGGCGTCGAGATCGAAGGTCCAGTCCTTTCCGGGCGGGACGTACACGGGCGCCGCGCCGGATTCGCGGATGGCTCCGTCGAAGAAATACGCCGGGGTCGGCACGATCACCTCGTCGCCGGGTTCGAGAACGGTCCGCAGCACCAGGGAAAGCCCGTGCTGCGCGCCGTGCGTCACCAGCAGCCGGCGCTCGGGGTCGACGCCCGGGCCGTGCTCCGCGGCGATGGCCGCGCGGAGTTCGGGAAGTCCCCGGCTGTCGCGCGGGTCGGGTTTGCCCATCGCCTCGCAGACCGCCTCGCGCACGTGCGCGGGCATCGGCAGGACCGGGGCTCCGACGAGCGGGAGCATCGGGACGCCGGTCTCGCGGGCCCGGTCGCGAGCGCTCAACGCGCCGAGCGCCGGGACGTCGCGGGAAGCGGGGAGGGCCCAGGAAGTCGAGCTGCTTCGCGGCATGACTCCAGCTTCGCACACTGAGATATCAATTACAAGAGTAGATATCTTTGAGGGGGACCAGTGAAGCGCTTGTGCCATATCAACCAGCCGTACTGGTATTCTGAACGCGTGTCCGACATCCACGACGTCCTTTCCGGCACGACGCACATTCCCGCGTTGCTGCTGGTCGGCAAGGACGAATCCGGCCTCGACCGGACCAGCCAGGCATACCGGGCGATCCGCCGGCAGATCATCGATCTGACCCTGCGGCCCGGCAGCAGTTTCACCGAGACCTCGCTTGCGCAGCAGTGGCAGATCAGCAAAACGCCGGTGCGCGAGGCGCTGGCCCGGCTGCGCCGCGACGGGCTGGTCAGTGCGCTGCCGCGTGCGGGCTACAGCGTCAGTTCGATCACGTTGCAGGACACCGACGATCTGTGCGGCCTGCGGTCGCTGCTGGCCGCCGAAGCGGCCGCGGAAGCGGCGCGCAACGGCATTCCGCCGGCGGCGCTCGAACGGCTCGAAATCCTCTCGAAAATCTCCGCCGATTACGTGGCGGGCGAGACGAAACCCGACGACTGGCTGCCGATCGGGATCGAATTCGAGGCCATCATGGCCCATTTCAGCGGCAACAACCGGCTCGTCAAATCGCTCGTCGACGTGCTCGACGAATTGGAGCGCGTGCTGCGGCTGGTGCTGATGATCGCTCCGGACGTCGCGAGCCCGCCGGGCGAACTGCGCGCGATTTTCGAGAGCCTGTGCGACCGGGACCCGGAGGCGGCGCGCAGGTCGATGCAGGCGCGGTGCGAGCGGGTGCGCCGCGACGTGCTGCAGGTGCTGACCAAGAGCACGTCGGTCAGCCGCGCGAACATCGAAATCCCGTTGAATTGAACCGGTGCGGCCCGGGGAGCGCGTTCTCCCCCGGGCCGCGACCCGGTCAGACCGCGGTCGGGAAGTGCAGGCTCGCCCCCTCCGGGGATTCCGGCCAGCGGCTGGTCACGGCCTTGGCGCGGGTGTAGAAGGCGACGCCCTCGGGGCCGTGCATGTGGTGCGCGCCGAACAGCGACTGCTTCCAGCCGCCGAACGAATAGAACGCCATCGGCACCGGGATCGGGACGTTCACGCCGATCATCCCAACCTGCACCGACCGCTGGAACTGCCGCGCCGCCCGGCCGCTGCCGGTGAAAATCGCGGTGCCGTTGGCCCAGTCGCTCGCGTTGATCAGGTCGATCGCTTCGGCCAGCGAATCGACGCGCACGACCACGAGCACCGGGCCGAAAATCTCGTCGCGGTAGATGCTCATTTCGGGGGTCACGCTATCGAAAAGTGTTGGCCCGACGAAAAATCCGCCCTCTTCGACGGTGACGTCCCGTCCGTCGACCACGAGTTCGGCGCCCGCGGCGACCCCGGCGTCGAGGTAGCCCCGGACGCGCTCCAGTGCTTCCGGCGACACGACCGGTCCCATTTCGGACCCCGGCGTCAGCCCGGGACCCACCTTGATCGCCCGCGCCTTTTCGCCGATCAGCTTGACCAGCGGTTCGGCCACGTCGCCGACCGCGACGGCGACGGAAATCGCCATGCACCGCTGGCCAGCCGATCCGTACGCGGCGGAAACCAGGTGCTCGGCAGCGTTTTCGAGGTCGGCGTCGGGCAGGACGACGGCGTGGTTTTTCGCGCCGCCGAGCGCCTGCACGCGTTTGCCGTTGGCGGTCGCGCGCTCGTGCACGTACCGCGCGATCGGCGTCGAGCCGACGAACGACACGGCGGCGACGTCCGGATGGTCCAGCAACGCGTCCACCGCGACCTTGTCGCCGTGCACGACGTTGAAAACGCCGTCGGGCAAGCCGGCCTGGGCGTAGAGTTCGGCGACGAAGTTGGCCGCGGAAGGGTCGCGTTCGGACGGTTTGAGGACGAACGTGTTGCCGGTCGCGATGGCGATCGGGTGCATCCACATCGGGACCATGGCGGGGAAATTGAACGGTGTGATGCCCGCGCACACGCCGAGCGGCTGCCGGAACGAAAACAGGTCGATACCGGTCGAAACCTGGTCGGAGTACTCGCCTTTGAGCAACTGCGGGATGCCGCAGGCGAAATCGACCACTTCCAGGCCGCGGACGAGTTCGCCCTTCGCGTCCTCGAACACCTTGCCGTGTTCGGCAGAAACGATCCGGGCCAGTTCGTCGAGGTGCTTTTCGACCAGCGTGCGGAACGCGAACATGAGCCGCGACCGGCGCATGACCGAGGTGTCGGCCCAGTCCGGCAGCGCGAGGCGCGCCGCTTGCACGGCGGCGTTGACGTCGGCGGGTTCGGCGAGCAGCACTTCGGCTTGACGCTCGCCGGTCGCCGGGTTCCACACCGGCGCGGTCCGGGTCGAATGACCGGTGGTTTCCCGGCCGCCGATGCGGTGTCGGATGGTGGGGTGCACGAGAGAACTCGCCTTCTGGTGAGGAGCGGGCGCAGCGTCGGACGTCGATGCTGCGGTCTGGCAAGGGTTTCGGCGCGGGAAACCTCAGACGATGAGGTCGCCGCCGTTGATGTCGATCGCGGCGCCGGTGACGTAGGCCGCCCGGTCGGACGCGAGGAACGCGACGAGTTCCGCGACTTCCCAGGGCAGCCCGGCGCGCGGCACGGGGAACGACCGGGTGGCTTGGTCCAGCGCCGCCGCGGAAAGCAGGCCGCGGACCATCGGGGTGTCGATCAGGCCGGGACAGACGGCGTTGACCGTGATCCCGTCCGGGCCGTAGTTCTTCGCGAGGTGCCGGGTGAGGCCCAAGACGCCGTGCTTGGCTGTCGTGTAGTGCGCGCCGCCCGCGGTGCTGATCGTTTTTCCCGCCGTGGAAGAGAAATTGACGATCCGGCCCCAGCCGCCGGCGCGCATCGCGGGCAGGGCGCGCTGGCAGCACAGGAACGTTCCGTGCACGCTGACCGCGAGCACGCGATTCCACTCGGCTTCGGTGATCTCTTCGAACGCCGTCGGTGGTGCGATACCGGCCGCGTTGACCAGGATGTCGAGCCGGGATTGCTCGGCCAGCACCGCGTCGAACGCGCGGCCGACCCGGTCCGCGTCCGTGACGTCGACCGCGATCGAGCGGAGCCGTTCCACCGGAACCGACAGCGTCGCCGCCAGTTCCTCGACGTCTGGTGCGGCCGGGTCGAACACCGTGACGGTCGCGCCCCGGCTGGTCAGCGCGTGCACTGTCGACAGGCCCATCCCGCTCGCGCCGCCGGTCACGATCGCGACGCGGCCCTCGAGTTCGCGGCTGTCGATGCTGGTCGGAGCACGGAGGCCGGCGTCGGTGCTCATGCGGCGGCCACCAGGTCGCGCACCCGTCCGAATGCGGCGGCCGCCTGTTCGAGGTGTTCGCGCGTGTGCGCGGCCGAGACCTGGACACGGATCCGCTCTTCGCCGGCCGGGACGACCGGATGCGAGAGCGCGAAGACGAGGACGCCTTCCCGCCGCAGCGCCGCTGCCATCTCAACGGCGAGCGTTCCGCCGCGCAGCATCACCGGGACGATCGGGTGTTCGCCGGGCAGCACCTCGTAGCCGAGATCCCGCAACGCGTTCCGCATCCAGGAAGTGTTGGCGGACAAGCGTTCTCGCAGCTCCGGGCGGCTGGCGGCGAGCCGGATCGCGGTCAGCGCGGCAGCCGCCAGCGGGGGTGCCATGGCGTTGGTGAAGATGTACGGCCGCGAAACCTGGCGCAGGGTTTCGGCGACCACGCGCGGCCCGGCGACGAAGCCTCCGGCCGCGCCGCCGAGTGCTTTGCCGAGCGTTCCGGTGACGAGGTCGACCTCTCCGACCAGCCCGAAGTGCTCGGCAGTGCCTCCGCCGAGCACCCCGGTCGCGTGCGAATCGTCGACCAGCAGCACCGCGTCGTACCGCCGCGCCAGTTCGACGAGCTGGGGGAGCGGGGCGAGGTCGCTGTCCATGCTGAACACGCCGTCGGTCACGATCAACCGGTGCCGTGCCTCCGAGCTCTCGCTGAGATATCGCTCCAGCTCGGTGAGATCTGCGTGGGCGTAGACGCGCCGCCGGGCCTGCGACAGCCGGATGCCGTCGATCAGGCTGGCGTGGTTGAGCGCGTCGCTGAAGATCACGTCGTCAGGGCCGAGCAGGGCGGCGAAGACGCCGAGGTTCGCGTCGAAGCACGAGCCGTACAGCACGGCGTCCTCGGTGCCGACCAGCTCGGCGATGGCCGCCTCGAGTGCACTGTGGACACTCCGGGTGCCGCAGAGCACGCGGCCGGCGGCCACGCCGAGTCCCTGGTCAAGCATCGTTTCCCGGGCCGCGGCAAGGACTTCCGGGGACCCGGCGAGACCGAGGTAGTCGTTGGAGGCGAGGTTGACCAGCACCTCGCCGTCCACGCCCACCGTCGGGCCCTGCGCACCGGAGACCACGAGGTCGCGCCGCGCCCGGCGGCCCTCGAGTTCGGTGCGGAGCCGGTCCAGCAACGCCGTGTTCACGCGGTGTCTCCTCTCCATTCGGCGCAGGACACGACCTCGAATCCCCGGCTGGGGAAGACCTTGTCCAGCAAGAAGTCGTTGACGTCCGGGTCGCCGTCGGCGCATCCGTCGCGCAGCACCGTCACCCCGTAGCCGCGGTCCGCCGCGTCGTAGCAGGTGGCGGTGACCATCGCGCTGGTCGCCACTCCGGCGACCGCGAGGTCGCGGACGCCCCGGGCGCGGAGCACGAGGTCGAGGTCCGTGCCCGCGAACGCGCTGGCGCGGCGCTTGAGGACGACGACGTCTTCCGGGGCGACCGGCAGTGCCAGTTCGGTGCCCGGCGAGCCCTCGTGGAACGCGTCCCCGGCGTCGAAGAACGAGCGGTACAGCGCGCCGTGGGGAAGGTCGGTTCCGTTGTCCCGCATGGCGAAGTGCACGAAGACGACGAGCACGCCGGCCTTCCGGGCCCGCGGCAGCAGGCCGGAGAGCGGAGGCACGACCCCGCGGGCGAACGGGTAGCCGTCCGTGATGCCCCGCTGGATGTCGCCGACGATCAGTGCAGTGGTCATGAAAGGTTCCCGTCCAGTCGTTCCATCCGCCGCCCCGTGGTGAGCAGGGCGGTCAGTCCTGCCGACATGATGATCGCGATCGCCAGCAGCGCATAGGTGAAACTCCCGGTCGCCGACGCGACCGCGCCGGTGAAGTACGGGCCGATGAACCCGCTGAGGTTGCTGACCGAGTTGATCAGCGCGATCCCGGACGCGGCGGCCGCGCCGGTCAGCCCGATCGCCGGGATCCGCCAGAACTGCGGCATCGCGGTGAGGATTCCGGAGACGCTCAGACAGACCGCGATCACGAACAGCGGACCGCTGCTGGTGAACGTCGCCAGCAGCAGGCCGACAATACCGAGCGCCATGGGGATGGCAGTGGCGGTGACTGCCGTACGACGGGCCGCGAATCGGGCCCACACCAGCAGCGCGAGCAATGCCACCGCGTACGGGATCGCGGACAACAGGACGCTGCTGACATCTCCGGCGCCGCCGATGCTGTGCGTGATGGACCGCAGCATGGTCGGCAGGAAGAACTGGAGCGGGTAGAGCCCGAACGCGATGGCGAACCAGGTCACGGCCATGACCCAGACGCGGCGGCTGGTCAGCGCCTCGCGCAGGCCGGAAAGCGCGCCGTAGGCCCGGTGTTCCTCGGCTTCCGCGGCCAGCGTCGCCTCGATCGCGGCCTTCTCGTCGTCGTCGAGCCAGCGGGCGGTGGCCGGGCGGTCGGGCAGGAAGACGAAGACCAGGATGCTGACCACCACCGTCAGGAGGCCCTCGACGAGGAACAGCGACCGCCAGCCCGCGATGCCGAACAGCTGCTGGCCCCATTCGAGCAGCGCGGCGGCCAGCGGCGAGCCGATGATCGAGGACACCGGCGTCATCAGGAAGAACGCCGACAACGCCCAGGACCGCTGGCGGCGCGGAAACCACAGCGTCAGGTAGAGCAGGATCCCGGCGGCGAGCCCGGCCTCGGCGAACCCGAGCAGCAGCCGGGCCAGATACAGCGTCGCGGCCGAGTTCACCGCCGCGGTGGCCGCGGTGACCAGGCCCCAGGTGATCATGATGCGCGCGATCCACTTCCGCGCGCCGAACCGCCGCAGCGCCAGGTTGCTCGGCACCTCGACGAGGATGTAGCCGATGAAGAACAGCCCGGCGGCGAGCCCGATCTGGCCGGTGCTCAGGTGCAGGTCGCGCGACATCGGGGCGGCGAGGTAGCCGACGTTCGCGCGGTCGATGTAGCTGGCCACGTAGGCGAGCCCGACCAGCGGGATGATCCGGAGGCCCGCTTTCCGCCAGGTGCGCGGTGCGACAGTGCTCCGGCCGGCGGCGACATGGGAACTCATGGCGAAGTCCGATCTGTCGGGGAATGGGAGTGGTGGTATGTCAGCGCGTCCCGCCGCGTACAGCAGCGGTGGCGGCCAGGTCGATCCCCCCGTCGTCGATGACGACGCCGTAGTCCCGGGCGGCCCCTTCGCGGGTGACCTTGCCGTCCAGGACGTCTTCGAGCACCCGTTCCGGTTCGCGGCCGAACGGGTGTCCGTGCCCGCCCCCGCCCGCGGTCACGTGCCGGTGCCGGGACCCGGCGGTCATGGTGAAGTGCGGTTTGGACTCCAGCACGCGTTCGCCCGGACCCCCTTGGTCGAGGACGTTGAGCGACGGCGTTCCCGGCGCGCCGCCGTCCAGCCCGTACGGCAGGAACTTCCGCCGGTCGGACCGGATCTGCACGCTGGCTTCGGGGGCCAGCAGGGTCATGTCGCGGAACGTCGCGAGCCCGCCGCGCCAGCGTCCCGCGCCGCCGCTGTCGGGCAGGTAGCCGTAGCCGTCGATGCGGAGGTGGCCGGAGCGTTCGAGTTCCTCGACCGGCGTGTTGGTCAGGTTCGCGCCCAGCGAGCTGATCCCGTCGACGCCGTCGCGGTCGGGCCGGGCGCCCCACGCGCCGGCGAGCGGATCCCACAGCACCATGGATTCGCCGTCCGGTCCGACGAGCCCGATCGCGATGCCGTCCGGACCGCCCTCGCCCGCGGCGGGCACCCGGTCCGGGAACACCGGCGCGAGCGCGCCGAGCACCGCGTCGATGATCCGGAAACCGACCAGCCCGCGGGCCCCGCGCGCGGCCGGGCGCTGTCCATTGAGGATGGACGCTTCCGGGATGACGAAGCTGAACGGCCGGTAGAACCCGCTGTTCGCCGGGATGTCGGAGGCGAGGACGCCTTGCAGCGCGGCGTAGGCGGCGGAGCGGGTGAACGATTCGGTCGCGTTGAGCGCGGAGCCGACCTGCGGCGAGGAACCGGTGAAGTCGAGTTCGATCCCGGCGTCCGACAGCGTCGCCTTGACGCGGATCGGGATCGGTCCGGAGCCGAGTCCGTCGTCGTCGATGTGGTCGGTGAACTCGTACGTGCCGGGCACGGCTTCGGCGAGCGCGGCGCGCAGGAGGGTTTCGGAGTAGTCGAGCAGTTCGTCGATCAGCTCGGCCAGCCGTTCGACGCCGTGCCGCTCGGCGAGGGCGCGCAGGCCTTCGGCACCGGTATGGCAGGCGGCCAGCTGGGATTCCAGGTCGCCGCGCAGGAGTTCCGGTTCGCGGACGTTGCGCAGCAGCACGCGCAGGAAGGTTTCGTTCGTGGCGCCCGCGTCGATCAGCCGCACCGGTGGGATCTGAATTCCCTCGGCGAAGATATTAGTGGACTGGACTGCCATCGACCCGGCCGCCCAGCCGCCGACGTCGGTGTGGTTGACGACGGTGACCGCGAAGCCGAGCAGCGTTTCCCCGGCGAACACTGGGGAAACCGCGAAGATGTCCGGCAGGTGCATGCCGCCGAGCGACGGGTCGTTGAGCAGGTAGAGGTCGCCAGGCCGCACCGAATCGCCGAACTCGGCGAAGATCGCCTCCATCGCGTCCGGAATGGACCCGAGATGTACCGGCAGCGTGTTGGCCTGCGCGATCACCCGGCCGCGGGCGTCGCACAACGCGGCGGAGAAGTCCATGCTGGACGCGACGAGCTGCGAATGCGCGGTGCGCAGGATGGTGATCGCCATTTCGTCGGCGATCCCGGTGACGGCGTTGCGGAAGACCTCGAACGTCACGGCGTCGCGGATCATGCGGCACTCCAGGTGATCACGATGTTGTTGAACCGGTCGCGGTACGCCTGCGCGCCGGGCGGGACGAGGGTGGTGGCGTCCATGTCCTCGATGATCATCGGCCCGGCGGTCGGTTCGGCGCCGAGCGCGGACCGGGTGAGCACCGGGGCGGAAACTGTTTCGGCGAAACGGCATTCGCGCGTCTTCGGGGCCTGGGTCTCCGTCTCCGGGAGCGCCAGTACGTCCGAAATGGACATCGGGGTGGGCTGCCTGCCGCGCACGCGGAGGTTCACCGGCTCGACCAGGTCGTCGGTGCCTGCCCGGCCGTAGGTGCGCTTGTGCTCGGCGTGGAACCGGGCGCGGGTTTCGGCGAGCAGTTCCTCGGTGAGTTCGCCGTCCGGGACGCGGATCCGCAGTTCGAAGCGCTGTCCGCGGTAGCGCATGTCCAGCAGCCGGTCCACGACCGCATCCTCGCCGAGTTCCTCCCGCACCTTCGCGGACAGCCTCGCGAACTCCTCGGCCAGCGCTGGTATCTCGGCGAATTCGGCGCGGTAGGGCGAGAGTTCGTGCTGTTCGGTGTCGGCGACCAGCAGGCCGAGGCTGCTGAAAAGCCCGGGGTGCACCGGCACGAGCACGGTGTCGATGCCCAATTCGCGGGCCAGCGCGGCAGCGTACAGCGGGCCCGCGCCGCCGAACGCGACCATCGTGGCCTCGCGCGGATCCCTGCCGCGCTCGCTGGTCACCGCTTTGACCGCGGTTGTCATACTAGAAACGGCGACCTGATATGCCCCGCGGGCGGTCCCTGGGATGTCATCCCCGAGCTGTTCGGCCACTGTGGACAGTGCCTTTTCGGCGAGGTCCGGGTGAATCGCGACGCGGCCGCCAGCCAGCGACTGTGGGCTGAGATATCCCAGCGTGACGTTGGCATCCGTCAGGGTTGGCAGTTCGCCGCCCTGGCCGTAGCAGGCCGGGCCCGGCCGCGACCCGGCGCTCGCCGGTCCGACATGGAGCGCGCCTGCCGGGTCGACGGAGATGATGCTTCCGCCGCCGGACCCGACCTCGGCGATGTCGATCGACGGCGCCCGCACCGGGTAACCGGCCCCGGAACTGAGCCCGCGTGCCACGTTCATTCCGCCGCCGACCTCGTAATCCGCCGAGACGAACGGTTCCCCGTGCTCGATCAGCGAGGCCTTCGCCGTGGTTCCGCCCATGTCGAAAGCGACCACTGTGGACAGACCGATCAGCTGCGCGAGCTTCTGCACCGCGGTGACCCCGGCGGCCGGGCCGGATTCGATGATTTGCACCGGCCGTTGCGCGACCGAAGCGGCATCGAGCAGACCCCCACTGGACTGCATGACCAGCAGCGGCGCCTGGACGTTTTCGGCGCGCAGTCCTGCTTCCAGCCGCGTGAGGTAACCGTGCACCGCCGGGCCGACGTACGCGTTGACCGTCGCCGTGCTGGTGCGCTCGAATTCGTGCGGCTGCGGGGAAACGTCGACCGACGCGGTCACGTAGACGCCTGGCAGTTCGGCGCGCAGCAACTCGGCGACTCGCCGCTCCTCGTCCGGCCGGACGTAGGAATTGAGCAGGCACACGGCGATCGCTTCGATGCCGTCCACACGCAACTGCTCGGCCAGCGCCCGGACCTCGTCCGCGTCGGTCGCGGGAGCGAGCTGTCCGTCGGCGGTGATGCGCTGGTCGAGTTCGTAGCGATTCCTCCGGCGCGCCAACGGTTGCGGCTTCGACCAGGACAGGTCGTACAGCGCGGGACGCCGCAACCGCCCGATTTCCAGTACGTCGCGGAAGCCGCGGGTGGTGACCACCGCGGTCCGGACGCCGCTCATCGACAGGATCGCGTTGGTGGCGACGGTCGTGCCGTGCAGCATCGCGACGACGGACTCCGGCTTCGTTCCGGCGGACGACAGCACCGCGGTCGTCGCCGTCACGACGCCCGCGCCGTAATCGGGCGGCGTCGACGGCACCTTCATCGGGACGACCTCGCCGGCCGGGCCCAGCGCGATGACGTCGGTGAACGTGCCGCCGATGTCGGCGCCGACCCGCCAGCCGGCCGGTCGAGGATCGTGACTGCGAGGCACTGCGATCTCCTTCGTTCAGCGAGCGACTGGGATCACAGTAGGTCTGAGTTGAGATATCAGCAAGCAGCAGTTGCCATTTTTTAATCCAGAACTGGTCGTATCAGACGGTGACGGCAGGTATTGCTGAGGTGGCCGCTTGACGTGCGATTCGGTGCGTGGACCTGCTGGTTTGTGGCGGAACGGGCCGGTTGAGGGTTGGCGGTCGTCCGATGTGGTCGGTGGCGGCTGGTGGGTGAAGCGCTTGGCTGGGCGAGCTGGTTATGCGTCGAGGGCGAGCAGTGCGTCGAGCAGTTGCTGCGGAGTTTCGACCTGCGGCAGATGTCCGGTGCGGGGAAGCACGGTGAACGTCGCGCCCGGGATGGCGGCGGCGTAGGCCTCGCCGTACCGCGGGTCGGCGATGCGGTCGCTCTCGCCCCACAGGACGTGCACGGGGATCTGCGTTGTGCTCAGGCGTTCGGCAAGCGTCGGGTCGGTCATCGCCGGGCCGGTGTAGCTCACGAGGGCCAGGACGTCCGGGCTCGGACCGCTGCTGCCTGCTGGCGGGGTCGGCGCCTTGGCCGGGTCGTGGAACGAGAACTGCTGGATTTCCGCGACGGTTTTGCCGCGGACGTCGGCCAGCGGATGCCCGTCGACCTCGATGCCGATCCCGTCGACGACCACCGCGCGGCTGACCCGCGGGCTGTGCAGCAGCGCGATTTCCGCGGCCAGCCAGCCGCCGAAGGAGTTGCCGACCACGGTGACGTCCGAGAGGTCGAGGTGGTCGAGCAGTGCGACGTACGCCTTGGCCAGTGCGGGGACGTCGGTGAGTTCGGCGGCTTTCGGCGTGCCGTTGAAGCCGGGATGGGTGGGCAGCAGGACGCGCGAGCGGGTGCGTTCGGCGAGCAGGTCGGCGAAACCGGCCATCGTCGCGACGCCGCCTCCGCCGTGCAGCAGCAGGAAGGTCCGGGTGCGGTCGTGGTCTTGGACGGTGATCTCGACCGGTCCGGCCGAGCGGAACTGGAGGGTCTGGGAGGAAGTCATATCAGGAACCTTAGATAAGGATGTTGAGATAAGCAACCTGTCTTGGAACGGGGTAGGCTCCCGGCCATGAAGTACCGCCACGCCGACGTCGCACTGGCCGTCAAGCGCCTGCAGCATCGCCACCACCGCGCGCTGAGCCAGGCATTGCAGCCGTTGGGGCTGTCGCTGGTGCAGTGGGATACGTTGCGGCACTTGGACAATCACCCGGAGGCGTCGCTGCACGACCTCGCCGTGCTGACCTTCCAGACCGACCAGTCCTTCGGGACGCTGGCCGCGCGGATGGTCGATCGCGGCCTGATCGAGCGCGTGCCCGGACCGGGCCGGGCGGTGCGGCACCGGCTGACGGAGAAGGGCGCGGAGCTGCGGGCGACGGGGCAGGAACTCGTGGACGTCGTGGTGAAGAAGTCGTTCAGCGGGCTTTCGGCGGCGCAGCTCAATGAGCTGGGTGCGTTGCTGGACGTCGCACTGGAATCCGAGCCGGCGTAACCGGTGCGGGCTCAACTCGTCGAGGCGGGTGCGCTTCCGGAAGCCGCGCCCGAGCCGGCCCGGGCGTAACCGGCCAGCCGGTCGGCGAACGCGCGCATCTGGTCTTGGAGCGCGTCCGGTTGCTCGATCACGAACGCCCGGTCGAGGGCGGCGAGCCGAGGCGGGATCCAGTCGAGGCGTTCGGCTCGGATGCGTGCGCGGGTCCACGGGTCGTCCGCTTCGAGGATGGCGATGGACGGCGGGAACACCGCGCGGATCTCCTCGGCGGTCGCGCGGATCCGCACTGCTACGTCGTGCCGGTGCGGTGCTTGGGCGATGCCGGTGAGCACCTGGTGGGTCGGGTCGAAATCCGTTGGGGCGCTGAAGGTTCCGGCCTGCGGTTCGGCCCGCTCGATCCGGTCGACGCGGAACGTGCGCACCTGTCCGGCACTTGAGTCGAAGCCGGTGAGATACCAACGGCCGGAATGTGCCACGACACCGTACGGCTCGACGACGCGTTCGCTGCCTCGGCCGTGCGCCGCGGTGTAGGCGAGCTTGACCGGACGCTGGTCGCGCGCTGCCTCGGCGACTGCGAGAAGTACCTCCGCCTCGGCGGTGAGCGATGTGCGGGCGGGTGCGGTGAAGTCGGCGACCTGCAGCAACGCGTCGAGCCGACGGCCCAGCGCCTCGGGCAGCACCCGGCGGACCTTCGCGACCGCGCTTTCCGCGGCCGCGACCGACGTGGTGACCAGCCCGGCACGCCGTCCCGCGACCAGTCCGAGCAGGACCGCGAGAGCTTCCTCGTCGGTGAGCATCAGCGGCGGCATCCGGTAGCCCGGCGCGAGCCGGTACCCGCCGTAGCGCCCGCGCACGGAGCGGACCGGAATGTCCAGGTCAAGCAGGTGTTCGACATACCGGCGGACGGTGCGTTCGTCCACGTCCAGTCGCTCGGCGAGTTCGGCGACGGTCCGGGTGCCGCCGCTCTGGAGGATCTCCAGCAGCGCCAGCACGCGGGCGATCGGCCGGGTCATGCGGAGAATTCTCGCAATACCGGGCGGATCCTGTCCACTATTGCTCCTAGCGTGGCCACCAGGCAACGAGAGAGGAACCTGGCCGTGCAGTTGACTTCCGTCCGAATCATCACCAGCGACGTCGACCGTCTGACGTCCTTCTACGAGCAGGTCACCGGCCTCGTGGCGAGCCGGCCGGCGAAGCAGTTCGCCGAGTTCGTCGGCGCGACGGCGACGCTGGCGATCGGCAGCGCCGAGACGATGGCGCTGTTCAGCGCGGGTGCGGCGGTGCCGGAGGAGAACCGGACCGTCATCCTGGAATTCCTGGTCGAGGACGTGGACCACGAGTTCGCGCGGCTCCGCCCGCTGCTCGCCGAGGTCGTGCAGGAACCCACGACGATGCCGTGGGGCAACCGTTCGCTGCTGTTCCGCGACCCGGACGGCAACCTGGTGAACCTGTTCGCGCCGCAGACCGAGGAGGCGCGCGCCCGGCTCGCGAGGTGATCGGAAAACGCCTGGCCGGACCGCCCGGTGACCGGCGAGGATCACCGCATGACACGCGCACTTCTGCTGGAGCGGTTCCGCTGGGCCGACGGACACGCCGATCTCTGGCCGGTTTTCCGGGACGGCGCGGCGTTCGCCGAGGTGGTCAAGGCGCTGGCCGAGCCGTTCCGGGACGCGGGCGTGACCGCGGTGTGCGGGATCGAATCGCGGGGTTTCCTGCTCGGCGGGGCCGTCGCGCTGGAACTGGGCGTCGGATTCGCCGCGGTCCGGAAGGCCGCCGGGCTGTTCCCCGGCGAGAAGCTGACCCGCGAAACGGACCCGGACTACCGGGGTTTCCGGCACGTCCTCCGGATGCAGCGGTCGGCGCTCTCGCCCGGCGACCGGGTGCTGCTGGTGGACGACTGGATCGAGACGGGCAGCCAGGCGCTGGCCGTACGCGATTTGGTGACCGGGGCGGGCACGGAGCTGGTCGGTTGCGCGGTGGTGGTCGACCAGTTGGACCCGGCGAAACGGGCCCGGGTCGGGCGGGTGCATGGGTTGCTGGCTGCGGAGGAATTGCCGGATTGCTGATGCCGCGGAGCTGGTCGGCCGCACGGTGCTGGTCGACCGGTTCGATCCGGTGAAACGGGCCACGGGGTCGGGCGGATGCATGGGTTGCTGGCTGCGGAGGGGTTGCCGGATTGCTGATGCCGCGGAGCTGGTCGGCCGCGCGGTGCTGGTCAATCAACTCGGCCCGGCGAAACGGCTCCGACCCGGGCACACGCGTTGCTGGCCGACCCGGTGGATTGCCGACGCGGAAGCGAGTGCGCCAGGCTCAGCTATTGCTGGGAAAGCAACATCGGAGCGCGCCCGTTCAGCTCCTTGCCGCCACGGAGAATCTGCGCCCGCCCGGCCCCCGGCCAGCTGTTGACCCAGCTCGATCCGCGGATCCCCTTCGCCTGCTTCTTCAGCGGCGCCAGCAACCGCGCGCTTTCCCGGTACGACCCGGAACCGGTCTGGACCAGGCTCGCCAGGGAGAGCGTGACCGGCACCCCGTCGGCGGACCAGTCGTGGCCGAGGACCGCGTCGGCGAGGGACGTGATGTCCTCGACCCCGCACACGACCAGGAAATCGTCGCCGCCTACGTGGCCGACCGTGACGTCGCCGAGTCGCCGGGCGTGGTCGGTCAGGGCTCGGCCGATGGCGCGGATCAGGTCGTCGCCCGCGGCGAACCCGGCGGTGTCGTTGAGCCGCTTGAAATGATCGATGTCCAGCCAGGCCACGACAAACGGCCGTCCGGCGCCGGCGCGGCGGGCGACGTCCTGGGCGATCGCGTCGCTGCCGGGCAGCCGGGTGAGCGGGTTGAGCGCGACCGCGGCCTCGACCTTCACCGCGGCCATCCGGCGCATCACCTCGTTCGGCCGCACCACGCCCTGGTACCGGCCGGACGCGTCGGTCACCACGAGGTCGTCGCCGCTGTGCTCGGCCCCGCCGTCGGCGATGAGTTCGAGCAGTTCGCGGGTGCCGGTGTCGATCCGGACCAGCCGCGGCGGGCCGGCCAGTTTCGCGGCGGGTTTCCCGGAGTACAGCGCGTGCCCGTACCGGCCGGTCACCGCGAGCAGGAACCGCATCCGGTCGATCGTCCACTGTGGACGCGCCTGCTGGTCGAGCCCGACGATGGCCTTCGGCGCGTGCTCGGCGGACAGGATCGCGTGGACGTCGTCGCACGTCGCGTCGTCCGGCAGGGTTTTCGCCTGGCGGAGGAACTCGGGGATCCGCAGCCCGGCGGAGGGCGAGACCACCATGGTGCCCGGCTGGTCGCCGCGTTCGGCGGTGGGCAGCACCCGCTCCGGGGCGGCGGTGGCGAACAGATTCCCTTGCACCAGCCGGATTCCGGAGCGCCTTGCGACGTCGAGTTCCGCGTCGTTCTCGATCCCCGTCGCGACGAGCCGCAGGTCGGTTTGCGCGGCGAACTGGACCAGCGCCTCGACAAGCGCGACGGTCGCCGCGTTCGCCGGGAGCCGGCGCAGCGTCGCGCGGTCCAGTTTGATCATCTCGATCGGCGCTTCGGCCAGCAGGTTCATCGGCAGGCCCGCCGCGCCGAGCCGGTCGAAGGCCAGGCGGAAGCCGAGGTCGCGGAGCCGGTGCAGGCCCCGCAGCAGGGTTCCCGGATTCGGGGCGGCGAGCGGCGCGGTGACTTCCAGGACGACGTCGGCGGGACGGCGGCCCGTGCGTTCCAAGGTCTGGAGCAGCGGGATGAACCGTTCGGCGGGCGCGCCGGCGGTGCTGGCGCTCAGGTTGAGGTGCAGCGATACCCCGGCGGCGGTTGGCCCGACCGCCGCGGCCGCGCGCGCCGCGAGGTCGAGGTCGGCTTCGATCAGCTGGGCGTGGTCGCCCGCCGCGTCGAGGAGATCCTGGACCCAGCCGGCCGCCGGATGCCCGACCGCTTCGACTGCGACAGCCGAGCCGCTGTAGAGGCTGTACAGCGGCTCGAAGGCGAAACGGACCTGGTCGGCGGGGGCGAGCACACGCAGATCCTCGCTCGGAACGCACGGATCTCCATGAAACCGTTATCTCCCGTTGACCTGCCCGGTCGGCGCTCGAACCGGAAAACTTCTCGGGATCGTTGGCTGTGCTCGGGATTCGCGCGATACGGGAGCAAACCGTCGGTATGGCCCGTGAGGACCATCACAATTCGGCTACGCAGCATGCGTGACCAGGTGTGATGGCTCGGCCACGGGCGATGCGCTACGCCAATACGCCGCTGATGTACCGCAGGTCGCCCACGCGCAGATCGTCGTCCCGCAGCGGAGGCAGGCCGTTGGCCGCGAGCAGTTCCCGGACCGTGCTTCCTCGCACCGCCCAGCCGAGCCCCTCCAGATAGGGAGCCGCTTCGTTGCGCTCGCCGAAGTAGCGCAGCCTCGTCATGTCGGTGTCGAAACCCTCGCCGCGCCATTGCGCAGAGATGCGGTCCAGGCGTTCCTTCGTCTTGTCCTCTTCGCCGGGGCGCGGGTT
Organism: Amycolatopsis sp. AA4; assembly: GCF_002796545.1. Taxonomy (GTDB): domain Bacteria; phylum Actinomycetota; class Actinomycetes; order Mycobacteriales; family Pseudonocardiaceae; genus Amycolatopsis. Next base: position 6,339,819 of record NZ_CP024894.1, on the reverse strand, counting down.
GGGCCGGTTTTCGGTGGCGACGCGGCTGCCCGGCGCGCTGAGTTCGGTGATGGTGTCCAGCAATCGATCTTGCGCTTCGGGCGGCAGATATCCCAGCAGGCCCTCGGCGCTCCACGCGGTCGGCCGCGCCGGGTCGAAACCGGCGGCACGCAGGGCGGCGGGCCAGTCTTCGCGCAGGTCGACGGCGACCGGCCGCCGGTCGGCGGTGGGTTCGGCGCCCAGTTCGGCCAGGGTGCGGGCCTTGAACTCGACCACCGGTTCCTGGTCGATCTCGTACACGACGGTTCCGTCCGGCCAGGGCAGCCGGTAGGAGCGGGAGTCCAAACCGGACGCCAGGATCACGGCCTGGGCAATGCCCGCGGCGGCCGCGTCGAGGAAGAACTCGTCGTAGAACTTGCCGCGGATCTTGGCCGCGTCGACCCAGACCTGCCCGACGAGGGTGCCCGACGCGGTCTCCCCGGACGCCAGTTTGGCGAGCAGGTCGACGCCGACCGCCTGGACGAGCGGTTCGGCGAACCGGTCGGAGAACAGCGTGCCGTCCTCGCGGGTCGCGATCGCCCGCGCCGCCGCGGCCATCGTCGCGGTCGCGCCGACACTGGACGCCAGGTCCCAGGTGTCTCCGTCGTGCCGGGCAGAAGTCATTGTGCCGCCTCGTCTTTCGCCGGGTGCCGAGACCGCAACCTACTCCGATCTCGACACCGTGTCGCACAGTTCGCCAGGTTTCTTCCGGCACCGCGTCGGAGCGTCCGGCCCGCCGTGCTGCGTAACGTGCGGGGCCGTCGAGGCGGTGAGGAGACGACATGACGGCTGCCGCGCGGTTGCTGGAAACCTTGGCGCAGTGGGGAGTCGAGCACGTTTTCTGCTGTCCCGGCACCAGTGAGATACCAGTGCTGGAAGCTCTGATGACCAGCCGGGGCGCACCCGAGTTCGTGCTGACCACCCATGAGGCGATCTCGGTGTCGATGGCCGACGGCTACGCGCGCGCCTCCGGCCGGATCGGCGTTGCGTACCTGCACACGAACGTCGGGGTCGCGAATGGTTTGGCGCATCTGTACGCGGCGCAGGTCGCGCGCAGCAGCGTCGCGATCCTCGCAGGAATCAAGGGAACTGCGACGCTTCCGCACCGCGCGTTGACGACTTCGCCGCGTCTGCTCGAAACGGCCGCACCGTACGTCGGCCACGCCTGGCAGAACCTCCGCGCCGAGGACCTGCTGGAAGATCTCAGCCGGACGCTGTGGCATACCACGGTCGTTCCGGAGCAACCGGCGATTCTCGCGATCCCGCAGGACCATCTGGTCGCGGAACCCGGGGTCGCGCCTCCGGTCCGCTGGGGCGCCCGGCAAGGTCCGGCGGCGGAGGCGGTTCGGCACGCGAGCGCGCTGCTCGACGCGGCACGGCGGCCGGTCGTGGTCGCGGGGTCGGACGTCGCCCGCCGCCGAGCCGAGGCGGACTTGGCCCGGCTGGCGGAACGGCTCGGCGCGCCGGTGTTCGTGGAGTCCCGGCGCGACCTCGAACGCTGGTCGTTCCGCACGGATCATCCGCTCTACGCCGGACTGTTCGAGCCCCGCGCGCCGTTGCTGGCCGAAGCCGACTTGCTGGTGCTCGCGGGCATGCCGACGCCGTTGGAGTTCTCGGCCGAGGTCGCGGCGCTCCCGCCCGGCGTCCCGATCCTGCATCTCTCCGAGGACGCTGCCGAGCCCGGCCGCCGCTATGTCCCAGCCGGAGCTGTCGTCGGCGACACCGCGGCGGTGCTTCGCGGACTAGCCGAAGGGGTTCGCCCGGAGTGCGCGCCTTCGCGGAGCGAGTGGCTTGCCCGAGTGCGCAAGGACAGCGAGGACCGACGCTCCCGCTGGGAGGCCGAAGTCCCGGTGGACGGGGAGTTCAGTGCCGCGGTGGCGATGCGCACCGTTGCGGACGTCATCGGCGGCAAGCGTCTGCTGGTCCTCGACGCGGTCACCTCGACCCTGCCGTTGCTGCGTTTTCTCCAGCGCACGCGGGCGGATTCGCTGTTCGCCACGGCAAGCGGTTCCCTTGGCTGGGGAATGGGCGCCGCGGCAGGCGTTGCGATGGCGCGGCGCGAGCGGGTGCTCGCGGTGGTCGGCGACGGCGTGGTCCAGTTCGGGGTGCCCGCGTTCTGGACCGTGGTACGCCACCGGCTGCCGGTGACATATCTCGTGGTGAACAACGGGAAGTACCAAGCCGTCGTCGCCGGTCTGCGGAAGAGCGGAGGCGAGCGGGCGGAGTATCCGCTCACGGACATCAGTGGCGTTGAGATATCAACGTTGGCGCAAGCGTTCGGCATCAAGGCGTTGACGGTCGACGACGCCGACGGGCTGCGGGCCGCACTCGCCGAGGACCCCGGCCCGGAGGACGGCCCGCGGCTGATCGAGGTCCGCGTGAATGACCAGCTGTGGCAGTGATTCCGACCGTCTGATTCCGACACCGTGTCGGGTCGCGGGCGCGGGATTTGCGTCGCCGAGGCGATGAAGCGAGGGCTCGCGCCGACCTAGCATCGCGGCGATCTCCGCACCCGCACCAGGATTGGCAGGCGACGACGATGGCCCGGTGGGATCTCAGCGAGGCAGACGGGCATCTCTACTCCGGCGGTTGGCGTACCGGAGGGGGAGGCACGGAACCGGTCGTCTCCCCGGGCGACGGCGGGAAAGTGGGCCTGGCCGGCCTCGCTGACCAGCACGACGTCGAACGGGCCGGAGCCCGCGCCGCACAGGCGCAGGCCGGATGGAGCCGAGCGTCGTACCGGACCCGGGCCGACGTCCTTACGCGAGCCGCGGACGCGTTGCGCGACATCCGCACCGACGTCGAGGACGTCCTCGTCCGCGAAAGCGGTTCGCTGCCCGCGAAGGCGAAGCACGAGGTCGACAAAGCGATCGACGAACTGATCGCCGCGGCCGGGCTGGTCACGATGTCGCAGGGCGACCTTCTCCCGGTGGAAGACCCGGCGACGCTGGGTCTGGCCCGGCGGATCCCGGTCGGCGTCGTCGGGGTGATCGCACCCTGGAACGCGCCGCTCATGCTCGCCGTGCGCTCGGTCGCCCCGGCACTCGCGCTGGGCAACGCGGTGCTGGTCAAACCGGACGTGAAGACCGCTTTCTCCGGCGGCGCGGTGCTCGCGCACATCTTCGAGCAAGCCGGTCTGCCCGACGGCGTGCTGCACGTCCTCCCGGGCGGTGCGGCGACCGGCGAGGCGGTGGTGCGTTCGCCGCACACGAACGCGATCTCGTTCACCGGCTCGTCCGCCGCGGGGCGCCGGGTCGGCGAGATCGCGGGCGGCCTGCTCAAGCGGGTAGTGCTCGAACTCGGCGGCAACAACGCGTTCATCGTGCTGGCCGACGCGGATCTCGACCGCGCCGCGGCCGGTGGCGCCGCCGGGACTTTCCGGCACCAAGGCCAGATCTGCATGGCCACCGGACGGCATCTCGTGCACGAAAGCATCGCCGACGAATATGTCGCACGGCTCACAGCAGCGGCGGAGAAACTGCGGCTCGGCGACCCGAAGACACCCGGGACAACGCTCGGCCCGCTGATCACGACCGCGCAGGCCGAGCGGGTGCACGGCATCGTCGAGGCCGCGGTCGCCGACGGCGCGCGGGTCGTGCACGGGGCCACGCACGACGGCGCGTTCTACCAACCCACTGTCCTGGACGGCGTAACAGCTGACAACGCAGCTTTCCGCAGTGAGATCTTCGGCCCGGTCGCGCCGGTAACCCGCTTCTCGACCGAAGAAGAAGCACTCGAACTCGCCAACGCGACCGAATACGGCCTGTCCGCGGCGATCCACAGCCGCGACGTCGCGCGTGCCCTCGGCTTCGCGTCCCGGTTGCGCGCCGGGATGGTCGCGCTCAACGGCCAGACCATCTACGACGCGGCGCACATCCCGATGGGCGGTCTCGGCGCGTCCGGCAACGGCGGACGGCACGGCGGGCACTGGAACCTGGACGAGTTCACCTACTGGCAGTGGGTGACGGTTCCGACCGTCCAGTCCTGAGCGTTTCCGACACCGCGTCGGACTTTCCTACACGGTGTCGGACGCCCGCGGCGGAGATTCCCGCAGCGGACCGATTCGCCGGCGCGGCGATTTCCGTAGCTTCGAATCGTCGCCCGGTGCGGGCCCGTCACAGACAAAGGAGTCGGAGTACATGGACATTTCCGGTGCCACCGGGGCGCTGACCGGCGAGCAGTACAAAAAGAGCCTCGACGACGGCCGCGAGGTCTGGCTCGACGGCAAGCGGATCGGGAACGTCGCGGAACACCCCGCGCTCAAGCCGACCGTCGACGAGTTCGCCCGGCTGCTGGACCTGCGGTTCGCCACCCCCGAGGGGCGGGCGGCGACCCTGTTCAAGTCCGAGGAGACCGGCAACGAGGTCAGCTACGCGTTTTCGCTGCCGAAGACCCCGGAGGAATTGCGCGCCAAATTCGCCGCGTCGGAATGGTGGATGCGGGAAAGCCTCGGGCAGCTCGGCCGTTCGCCCGACTTCATGTCGAATGTGGTCGCGGGACTCGCGGATTACGCCGACGAACTCGAACAGAACCGCGAAGGGTTCGGCCGGAACGCGCGCGATTACCGCCGGTTCGCGATGGAGCACGACCTCGTCCTGACCCACGCGCTCGGCGACCCGCAGATCGACCGCAGCGCCAGCCCGCTCGACGACCCGGACCTCGCCCTGCGGGTCGTCGAGGAGCGCGAGGACGGCGTCGTCCTGCGCGGCGCGAAGCAACTCGCCACGCTCGCGCCGTTCTCGCACGAGGTGCTGGTATATCTCAACGGCGTCACCGCGGCGCGCGGCGCGGAGGACTTCGTCATCTGGTTCGCGCTGCCGATGAACGCGCCGGGCCTGAAGATCCTGCTGCGCGAACCGCTCGGCGCGCCGGAGAGCGGCCACTCGCATCCGCTCGGCAACCGGTACGACGAGCAGGACGCGATGCTGTTCTTCGACGACGTTTTCCTGCCGCGCGAACGGATCTTCCTGCTCGGCGACTCCCTGCGCGCGCTCAAGGGCCTCGGCCGGATCAACGTCTGGAGCCTGCAGAGCACGCACATCCGCTTCCTCGCCCGGATGAAGTTCTTCACCTCGGTCGCGAAGAAGCTCGCGCACTCCATCGGCGTGGACACGTTCCGGGGCATCCAGGAACAGCTCGGCGAACTCATCTCCTACGTCCAGACGCTCGAACTGGCGATCAAGGGCGCCGAGGCCGACGCGGTCGTGACGCCGGGCGGGCACCTCGCGCCGGGCAATACCAACGGCGTCGGCTTCTGGTCGGCTGACATCTCAGCGCGGATGGTTCAGATCTTGCGCCAGGTCGCCGCTTCCGGCCTCATCATGCAGCCGACCGAAGCCGACCTGGCGAACCCGGAGCTGCGCCCGTTCCTGGACCTCTACATGCGCGGCCACGACATCGGAGCGGCGGAGAAGGCGCGGCTGTTCCGCCTCGGCTGGGAACTCGCCGGCTCGAGTTTCGGGATGCGCCAGGAACTGTACGAGTACCTGCACCGCGGCGACCCCGGCGCGGGCCGCACCCGGCTGCTGCGCTTCTACGACACGTCGGCGACGGACGCGCGCGTCGACGAACTCATCAGCAAGCCGCTCGGCTGAGACCGCAAGGAGCATCCCGTGATCATCGACGTCCACGGCCACATGTCCGCGCCGGACGCCTACTACGCCTGGAAAGCCTCGCTGCTGTCCCACCGCGGCGCGCACGGCGGCAAATCCCCGGCCATCAGCGACGACGCGCTCGCCGCCGCGTACCGCCATCCGCACCCGAGCTTCGGCGACATCTCCCATCTGGCGCACCTCGACGGCGCCGGGATCGACCTGCAGATGATCTCGCCCCGCCCGTTCCAGATGATGCACAGCGAACGTCCGGCCAAGCTCGTGCAGTGGTTCACCGAGGAGACCAACAACCTCATCCACCGCGCGACCGAACTGTTCCCCGGCCGGTTCAAGGGCGTCGCCGGACTCCCGCAGAGCCCGGACCTGACGCCGCGGGACTGGACCGCCGAACTGCGCCGCGCGGTCACCGAACTCGGCTTCGTCGGCGCGATGCTCAACACCGATCCGCACGAGGGCACGGAAACCCCGCTCGCTCTCGGCGACCGGTACTGGTACCCGGTGTACGAGGTGCTGTGCGAACTCGACGTGCCGGTGCTGCTGCACGCGGCCGGATGCAAGCCGCCCGCGCGCGAGCCGTACAGCCTGCACTTCATCCAGGAAGAAACCATCGCGGTGTGGAGCCTCGTCAACTCGACCGTGCTGAAGGATTTCCCGGAGCTCAAGGTGATCGTCTCGCACGGCGGCGGCGCGATTCCGTACCAGGTCGGCCGGTTCCTGCCGTCGGTGGTGCGCACCGGAGTGTCCTATCTGGACAAACTGCGCCGGCTGCACTTCGACTCGTGCCTGTACACGCGGGACAGCCTGGAGCTGCTGATGAAGGTCGTCGGCACCGACCGGGTGCTGTTCGGCTCGGAGAAACCGGGCACCGGCTCGCAGCTCGACCCGGACACTGGCCGTTGGTTCGACGACATCCATCTGCTCATCGACGACATCGCCTGGCTCGGCGAAAAGGAGCGCGCCGACGTCCTCGAGAACAACGCCCGCGCGCTCTTCCGGCTCTGAGGGGAAGGTCATGACCGAGATCGTCGCCGGGATCGGCACCTCGCACGGACCGCAGCTGAAGGCGCCACCACCGCACGCCTGGGATACCAGAGGCACGGCGGACCGCGCCAGCAAAGCGCTGAAGTTCCGCGGCGAGACCTACACCTACGAGGAACTGCGCGAGCTGCGGGAGGACTTCTCGAACGAGATCGCCCCCGAGGTGATGGCGCGCCGGTGGGAAAGCTGCCAGCGGTCGATGGACCGGCTCGCGGACTTCCTGCGCGCCCAGGAGGTCGACGTCCTCGTCATCGTTTCCAGCGACCACAAGGAAACCTACGGCGACGAATGGCTCGCTCCGTTCTCGGTGTTCTGGGGCGACGAGGTCGCGCACGTGCCGTTCACCCGCGCGCAGCTCGACGCGATGGCCCCGGGCCTGGCCGAGGCCGCGGCCGGCGACGTCCCGGACCGCACGATCATGCGGCCCACCCACCGCGCGCTCGGCAAGCACATCATCCAGTCCACGCAGGCCGACGACTTCGACACTGGCGCCACCGAGGTCATCCCCGCCGGACGGTACGAGAACCACACGATTCCGCACGGCTTCGGGTTCATCTACCAGCGGTTCCTCGGTCAGGAATCGACGTTGCCGATGGTGCCGATCTTCATCAACACGTTCTGGGAGCCGAATCCGCCGGGCGCCAAACGCTGCTACGACTTCGGGCGCGCGGTCGGCCGGGCGATCCGGTCGTTCCCCGGCGACCTGCGCGTCGGCGTGGTCGCTTCGGGCGGGCTCAGCCACTTCGTGATCGACGAGAAGCTGGACCAGGAGTTCCTCCAAGCCCTGCGGGACCAGGACGCCGGCTACCTCTCGTCCGTTCCGGCCGCCGAGATGCGCTCCGGCGCGTCGGAACTGCGCAACTGGATCGCGGTCGCCGGCATCGCCGACGAGGCGGGGCTCGCGGTGACGAGCGTGGACTACGAGCCGTGCTACCGAACGGAAGCCGGCACCGGCAACGCGATGGGTTTCCTTACCTGGGAACGGAAGTGACTATGTCTCCCGAAGAAATCATCACCGCACTGCGTGGGCTAGACAGCTGCGCGGTGTCCGATGCACTGGACACCCTCGGCCTGCCCGGCGCGGTCACCGCGCTCAAGCCGATGTGGCCCGTCGGCACCGTCCTGGCCGGTCGTGTGCGCACCGTCACCGCCGCGCCGAAAGCGACCGCCGGACCGGCGACGCACATCGCCACTCCGCTGGTCGCGATCACCGAGCCGGACGACGTCGTGGTGATCGACAACCACGGCCGCACGGACGTCTCGTGCTGGGGCGGGCTGCTCGCCGAGGCTGCCGTCCGGCGTGGCGTGGCCGGCGTCATCGTGGACGGCGCCTGCCGCGACGTCCAGGAGAGCGAAGCCCTGAAGCTCCCGGTCTTCGCGCGCACGGTTGTTCCGGTCAGCGCGCGGGGCCGCATCGTGCAGGCCGCGATGGACGAGCGTATTCAGATCGCTGGTATCTCAGTTGCCCCGCGGGACTTTGTGCTCGCGGACGGCAACGGCGTCGTCTTCGTCGCCGCTGGAGACGCCGAGCGCGTCGTCGGGCTCGCGCAGCGGATCGCCGAAAGGGAAGCCCGGATGGCGGAGGCGGTCCGGGCCGGCCGTGACGTGCAAGAAGTCATGCACGATTCCCAGTTCCCCTCAGTCACCGTGGAGCAGCGCTGATGTCTCTCCTCGACCGCTTCTCCGTGCTCGGCACCGCGACGGTCTCCGACGCGCTCGACAAGCTCAAGCGCCCGGGCAGCCTGCTCGGTCTCGCCCCGCTCGCGGACGGACAGCGCATGGTCGGCCGCGCGTTCACCGTGCGGTACGTCAGCGCGCAGGTCCCGGCGGGCACCGTCGGCGACTTCATCGACCAGGTCGAACCGGGCCAGGTGATCGTGCTCGACAACGACGGCCGGGTGGACTGCACGGTGTGGGGCGACATCCTGACCGCGGTAGCGCACCAGCGTGGTATCTCAGGCACGGTCATCGAAGGCGTCTGCCGCGACACACACCGCGCACTCTCCGTCGGCTACCCGATCTACAGCCGCGGCCGCTTCATGCGCACCGGCAAGGACCGGGTCGAGGTCGCCGAGGAACGCGGGCCGGTGACCATCGGCGGCGTGACCGTCCGGCACGGCGACATCCTGCTCGGCGACTCGGACGGGGTCGCGGCGATCCCGCAGGATTGCGAGGACGACGTCCTGGAGGTCGCCGAGATGATCCAGGCTCGCGAGGAAGCGATCCTCGCCGCCGCGCTCGGCGGCGCGACGATCGCCGAAGCCCGCGCGAAGTACGGCTACCACGATCTGCAGCGGGCGGACGCATGACCACGTTGGCGGAGGACACCAAGGAACTGCTGACGCTCGGCACGGCGACGCTGTACGAGGCTTCCGGTCTCGACTGCTTCCTCGACGCCGCGTTCCGGCCAGCCTGGGACGGTGCGCAGCTGGTCGGCCGCGCGGTGCCGGTGTCGGCGCAGATCGGCGACAACCTCGCGCTGCACCACGGCATCGAGGCCGCCGGACCCGGGGACGTGCTCGTGGTCGACGCCGGTGGCGCGCCGTTCGGGTACTGGGGCGAGGTGATGGCGGTCGCCGCGCAGGCGCGCGGCATCGCCGGTCTGGTCATCGACGGCGGCGTCCGCGACACCCAGCAACTCGCGTCGCTCGGGTTCCCGGCGTTCAGCACGGCGATCTCGATCCGCGGCACGATCAAGAACTGGCCGGGAACCGTCGGCCGCCCGATCACCTTGCGCGGCCGGGTCGTGCGCCGCGGCGACGTCGTCGTGGCCGACCGGGACGGGATCATCGTGTTCCCGGCGGACGAGTACGACCGGGTGCTCGCCGCGTCCCGGGCGCGGGCCGAGAAGGAAGCGTCCTATCTGGACCGTCTCCGGGCCGGAGAGACCACTGTGGACATCTACGAGTTCCGCCATCTCGGCGTTCCGGACGAGGCGAGGTGCGCCCCATGACCTCCGACCAGCAACGGATCGACAGTTTCCGCCAAGCCGCCGGGCGATTCGCTTCCGGGGTCACGGTGGTGACCACCGCACTCGACGGGCACCTTTACGGAATCACTGCGACGTCGTTCGTTTCCCTTTCGCTGAACCCGCTTCTGGTGACGGTCTCGATCAATTCGCACAGCCCGATCCTCGACGAGATCCGGGCGAGCGGGGTCTTCGCGATCAATGTGCTCGGCCGTCATCAGCAAGACGTGTCCGCGTGTTTCGCCCGACGGGGTCGCGGCCGGAGCAAGGAACGGTTCGACGAGGTCGAGACGCACACCGAGGCCACCGGTGCGCCGGTCGTCACCGGCGCGCTGAGCTGGTTCGACTGCACCGTGCACACGATGCTCGGCGGCGGCGACCACATCATCCTCGTCGGCGAAGTCGTTTCCGCGGGCGGCGGCACCGGGCAGCCGTTGCTGTACTGGTCCGGCGAATACCGCGAACTCAGCACGGCGGAAGAGGCCGAGGCGGACATCGGCCGGATCGCCGATTCGCTTTCCATCCAGCTGCATTTGCACGGGATGCGAACCGAACAGCTTCTGGAGGCGCAGCACGCGGTCGAACCCGCGGCCGCCGCGCTCGCCGCCCGGGCCGCGGCGGACGACCAGGTCGCGCAATTGCGGGCGCTGGTCGAGGAATCGGAGAAACACGTCCACGACGCCAGCCGGTACAACCCGCTGTCGCTGGAATTCCACGCCCGGCTCGGCTTGCTCAGCGGGAACCCGGCGATCGCCGCGTCGGTCGGCGCGCTCAACCGGCCGCGCGAGAGCGTGTATGCCGTGCACACCAATGCCGAACGGGCGACCCGCGCGGTCGACGCGCACCGCCGCATCCTCCAGGCCATCGAGGACCGGGACGAGGACGCCGCCCGCCGGCTGATGACCGAGCACCTTGGCGTGGTGGCGCAAGGAATGCCGTGCTGAACGGAGAAACCATGGACGCGGACGTCCTCATCGTCGGGGCCGGTCCGGTCGGCCTCGTCGCCGCTTTGGATCTGAGCAGCCGCGGCGTTTCGGTGCTCGTCGTCGAGGAGCGGGAGTTTCTCGAACCGCCGAACGTCAAGTGCAACCACGTCGCCTCGCGCACCATGGAGAGCTTCCGGCGGCTCGGGATCGCGGCGGAGGTGCGCGCCGCCGGACTGCCGCGCGACTACCCGCAGGACGTCGCGTTCCGGACCTCGCTGACCGGGCGGGAACTGTCGCGCATCCCGATCCCGGCGAGCGGCGAACGGTACACCTCGCGCGTCGGTCCCGACACGAGCTGGGCCACCCCGGAACCGCCGCACCGGATCAACCAGACCTTCTTGGAACCGATCCTCGCCCGGAACGCCGCTGCCGCACCCGGCGTGACGCTGCTCAACCGCACCCGGTTCCATTCGGTGAGCCAGGACGAATCGGCCGTGTCGGCAGTAGTGTCCGATGGTTCGGGCGAACGCACGCTGCGCGCGCGGTACTTCATCGGCGCGGACGGCGGCCGTTCCGCGGTGCGCAAGCAGATCGGCGCGAAGCTGAGCGGCGATCCGGTGCTCCAGCACGTGCAATCCACCTGCATCCGCGCGCCGAAGCTGTACTCGCTGATGTCCGCCGACGAACCGCGAGCGTGGGGTTACTACACGTTCAACTCGCGCCGCGTCGGCCACGTGTACGCGATCGACGGCACGGAAACCTTTCTCGTGCACACCTATCTTTCCTCGGCGGAAGAAGCAGTCGACCGGGACGAGGCGATCCGGGCGATTCTCGGCGTGGACGAGTCGTTCGAGTACGACGTTGTGTCCAAAGAGGACTGGGTTGCTCGCCGGCTGCTCGCCGACCGGTTCCGCGACCGGCGGGTGTTCCTTGCCGGGGACGCGGCGCACCTGTGGGTGCCGTTCGCCGGTTTCGGGATGAACGCGGGCATCGCGGACGTGCTCAACCTGACCTGGCTGCTCGGCGCTCGTCTCGCCGGCTGGGCCGAGGAAGGGATCCTGGACGCCTACGAAGCCGAGCGGCGGCCGATCACCGAGCAGGTGTCGCATTTCGCGATGAACCACCAGCGGAAACTCGCCCGGCCCGGACTTCCCGCCGCGCTGGAAGACCAGTCTCCGGAGGGTGAAGCCGCGCGGGCGTCGTTCGGTGCGGCGGTGCGGGAGTTGAACGAGCCGCAGTTCGCCGCCGCTGGCTTGAATTACGGCTACGCGTACCACGATTCCCCGATCATCGCCTACGACGGCGAGGAAGCGCCTGGTTACACGATGGGCAGCTACACACCGTCCACTGTGCCCGGTTGCCGTGCCCCGCACTTCACGCTGGCGGACGGATCCTCGCTGTATGACCAGTTTTCAGCTGGCTACACAGCCGTCACCGCCCGGGGAGTTGATATCTCAGCGCTGACCATTGAAGCGGCAGACCGAGGTATCCCATTCGCGGTCGTTGAAGTCGACGCGCTGCCGGACGAATATCTTTGCCCCATGACGTTGGTACGTCAGGACCAGACCGTGGTGTGGCGAGGTGCTCCGCCCGACCGGGCGGCGGCGGCCGAGTTGTGGGAAAAGCTTCGCGGCGCTTGACCCCCGGCCCACGGTGAAGGCCTCCTCGAGGAAATCCCTCCAGGAGGCCTTCACTGGTTTCCGGTGAGCGTCAGCGCCGGATGATTTTGCTGGCCGCCATGGCTTTCAAGCCTTCGACCCCGAACTCCAGCCCGTATCCCGACGACTTGGTCCCGCCGAAGGGGATCGCCGGATCGACGCCGCCGTGCTGGTTGATCCACACGGTGCCCGCCTCCAACCGCTGCGCCACCGCGTCGACCGCTTCGGCGTCCGCGCCCCACACCGAAGCGCCCAGCCCCTGTTCAGTGCCGTTGGCCCGGCGCACCGCGTCGTCGACGTCGGAGTACCGGATCACCGGCAGCACGGGTCCGAACTGCTCCTCGTCGACCACCGCGGCACCGTCCTCGACGTCCGCGATGATCGTCGGCCGGTAGAACAGCGGCCCCAGTTCCGGTGCCGGCATGCCGCCGGTGACGATCCGGGCGCCGCGCGCCCGCGCCTCCTCGACCAGCCGGGAGACGATCTCGAACTGCGCGGGATTCTGCACCGGACCGAGCCGGTTCGCCTTGTCCTGCCCCGGTCCCATCGGCGCCTTCTCCGCGCGTTCGGCCAGCGCGGAGACGACGTCGTCGTAGATCGATTCGTGCACGTAAAGCCGTTTGAGCGCGGCGCACACCTGGCCGGTGTTCATGAACGCGGCCCAGAACAGCTTGTCGGCGACGGCGTCGACGTCCGTGCCGGGCAGCACGATCGCGGCGTCGTTCCCGCCCAGTTCCAGGGTCAGCCGGGCGAGGTTGCCCGCCGAGCTTTCGACGATCCGGCGGCCGGTCGCGGTCGAGCCGGTGAACACGATCTTGGCGATCCGCGGATGCGCGGCCAGTGCCGCGCCGACCTCGCGGTCTCCGGAGAGCGCAGTCAGCACGTCCGCGGGGAGGTGACGGCGGAAGATCTCGGCGAGCGCGAGCACGCTCAGCGGCGTGTTCTCGGAAGGCTTGAGCACCACGGTGTTTCCCATGCGCAGCGCCGGCGCGACGTGCCACACCGCGATCATCACCGGGAAGTTCCACGGGCCGATCGACGCGACGACGCCGAGCGGGACGTAGTGCTGTTCCGCGCCGTCCGGCAGCGACTGCGGTTCGAGCACCGTGTCCGCCGCGGCGCGGAGCCAGTGCGCGGCGCCGTGCACCTCACCGGCACCGCCGGCTTTGCCTTGTTCCGCCGTGATGATCTCGCCGAGTTCCTCCGCGTGCGCGTCGAGGTCGTCCGCGATGACGTGCAGGATCCGCGAGCGTTCAGCGTGTCCCAATGCGGCCCAAGACGGTTGCGCCTCGGCAGCCGCGGTGATCGCGGCGTTGAGCTGGTCGACCGTGTGCACCGGTGCGTGGCCGACGACTTCCCGGGTAGCGGCGTCCAGAATCGGCCGCCCGCGGTCGTCGGCGACCGAGACGGTGGTCAGCAGTGCGTTCATGCGGGACCCTTCCGTAAAAGTTCACATTGAATATAGTCAATTGCGGGCCAAGGTGGCTAGCTGCGGCTAGCGAAGACCGGCGAGCGTCGCGATGCGCAGTCCGGCGTGGAGTTCGCGCCGCACCTTCCCGTCGGCGAGATCGACGTCGGCGACGGCGCGCACGCGATCCAGCCGGTAGTAGAGGGTGCTGCGGTGGACGTGCAGGGTCAGCGCGGTGCGTTGGGCGTCGCAGCCGCAGTCGAGGTAGGTCTCCAAAGTCTGCGCGAGGTCCGGTCCGGACTGCGCGTCGAGCAACCGTCGTACGGCATCGGGGAGATCTGAGATATCAAGGTCTTCGAGCGGGAGTTGCAGCAGCAGCCGGTCCAATCCCAACTCGGACCAGTGGACCACGCAGCCGGTGTCGCCGCCGCGCAAAGCGATCCGGGCTTCTCGTAGGGACCGATGCACTCCCGACAGCGGCGCGTGCGCTCCGCCGACCCCGGCGTGCAGGCCGGAAAAGGCAGGCTGCGCAAGCAATGTCGACAGTCGATCGGTGTCGATTTCGTACGGCACCAGCAGCACGGCCTCGCTGCCGAGCACCGCGCCGACGGCTTTCAGCGTGGGGAAGACGGGGATGCTCGACAGCGCCCGGTCCAGGACGAGCCGGAGCGTTGCCGAGCTGGGCTCGGCCCGCGGCGGGGTCGCGATCGAGATGACCGTGTAGTGCGGGACGGGGGAGAGCAGGCTGCTCGCGAGCAGTTCGTCGGCGGCGCGGACGCGCTGGTCGTCGTTGCCTTCGAGGAGGGCGGCGAGCAGCCGTCGCGCGCGGTCCTCGTCCTCGCGGTTGCCGAGTGCCATCGCGGCCAGCAGCAAGCCGATCTGCGCCCGGCGTTCGCGCAGCTCGTCGTCGTCCTCGTAAGCGGATACGTCGTCCTCGGGGATCGTCGAGGAGAGGTAGCCGACGAGCCGTCCCTCGTGCCGGACCGGGGCGACGAGCCGGGACTGTCCTCCGTCGAGCGGCGGGATCCGGACCGGGCCTTGGGCCTGGCCGACGCGGTAGTCCCGAATGGACTCCCGGGCGCGCGAAGATCCTTTGTGCGACAAGATGATCGCCAGCCGGGCGTGGTCGACGTCCTGGTCGTGCACGCTGAACGCGATCACCGTGAAGTCGACGTCGAACACGATGACCGGCCGCCCGAGCCGGTCGGCGTAGGCCTGCACCTGTCCTTCGAGAGTCATGCTCGCCTCTTCCGTTGCCAGCTGCCGGAGATTTGATCTATATTCATTATAGACATTTGACGAGAGGGATCCGCATGGCACAGATGACAGGCGGTGACGCGCTCGCCCGGGCGCTCATCAGCGAGGGCGTCGACACGGTCTTCGGCATTCCCGGGGTCCAGCTGGACGGGCTCACCGACGGCATGTACCGCGAGCGCGACCGGCTGGAGCTGGTCGTTCCGCGGCACGAGCAGGCGACGAGTTACATGGCGGACGGCTACTACCGCGCGTCCGGCCGTCCCGGGGTGGCGATGGTCGTCCCTGGTCCTGGTGTGCTGAACGCGGGCGCTGGGATGGCAACGGCGTATGCGTGTTCGTCGCAGGTGATGCTGCTGGCCGGGACGATTCCGTCGCCGCTCGTCGGCGGCGGGCTTGGCGCGCTGCACGAGATTCCCCGGCAGACCGACACGGTCCAGGGGCTGACCAAATGGTCGGCGCGGCCCAAGCGGGTCGAGGAGATTCCGGATCTCGTGCACGAGGGGTTCCGGCAGATGCGGACGGGGCGGCCGCGCCCGGTCGCGCTGGAGCTGGGGCCGGATCTTCTTCATGCGGTGGCGGATCTGAAGCCGGGGGAGCCGTTCGGGGTGCGGGAACCGGAGGCTCCGGAACGGGACGTGGTCGAGCTTGTCCGGTTGCTGGCGGCTTCTGAGCGGCCGGTGGTCCATGTCGGCGGGGGGATGCGGGATCCGCGGGCGTTCAAGTTGCTGGCCCGGCTTGCTGAGCTGCTCGATGCGCCGGTGGTGATGAGCGAGAACGGGCGCGGCGCGATCGACGCCCGGGATCCGCATGCGTTGCCCGCGTTCGCGTTGTGGGAGTTGCGGGCCACTGCGGACTTGGTGGTGTCGTTCGGCAGCCGGTTCCTGACGCCGTTCGGGCAGCAGTTGAATGTCGGGGACGCTCGGCTCGCGTTGGTGAATATCGACGCCGCTGATCTGCGTCCGCCGCGGCAGCCGGATCTTGCTGTTAACGCGGATGCGGTGGCGGTGTTGGGGGCGTTGGTCGAGCGGCTTTCGCCTCGCGTTGCTTGGGGTGCCGAGCTGGTCCGACTGCGGGAGGATTGCGAGGCTCGGATTCGTAAGCAGGCCGGGCCGCAGATGGAATTCGTGGACGCGATCCGGGCGGCGTTGCCGGAGGGCGGGGTTTTCGTCAATGAGTTGACGCAGATCGGGTATGTGTCGACTTATGGGTTTCCGGTGCGGGCTCCACGGTCTTATGTGTGGCCTGGGTATCAGGGGACGTTGGGGTATGCGATGCCTACCGCGCTGGGGGCTGCGGTGGGGGCCGGTGGGCGGCCGGTGGTCGCGGTTACCGGGGACGGGGGGATCGGGTGGTCTCTCCAGGAGTTCGCTACCGCCAAGAAGTACGGGATTCCGTTGGTGACCGTGTTGTTCGAGGACTCTCGGTTCGGGAATGTCTGGCGGATTCAGCGGGATAGTTACGGGGGCCGGTTCATCGGGTCTGAGCTGACTAATCCGGATTTTGAGATGCTTACCCGGGCGTTCGGGTTGGACTTCGCGCTTGCGGAGGACGCTGCGGCGGTGGAGAAGCAGGTGTCGGCGGCGATCGCGGCTCGGCGGCCTGCGGTGGTCGAGGTGCCGGTGGATGTGTTTCCTTCGCCTTGGCCGTTGATTCACGAGAAGCATTGAGGGGGCGGGTGGCTCGTCGCCTGGCGGCGACATTGCGCCTCGGTGTGGAGGCGGGCACCCCGATTTTTTAGTGTGACTACGGCGCTGGGGCGCTTGTCAAGGCAGGAAAGATGCCTTGACAAGCGCCCCAGCGCCGTGTTTTTGGCTTCGTATCGGGGATGGGGGAGGGGTGGGTGCCTCGTTGGCTGGGCGGATTGGTGCGGTTTTTTAGGGGTGGGTTAGGTGGCTTAGTGCTAGTGCGGCTAGTGCTGCTGACTGGTCGGGTAGGACGCTGTCGTCGAAGACTGCGCGGGGGGAGTGGTTCATTTCTGCGGTGTCTGGGTCGGTGCCGTTCGGGGTGGTGCCTAGGAAGATGAAGGCACCGGGGATCTCGTTGAGCACTGCGGAGAAGCTTTCCGACGCCATGATCGGGTGTTCCAGTGGTACCGCGCGTTCCGTGCCGAACAGATCGCCTAGCACGGTCAGCGCGTGTGTTGCGGTTTGTGGGTCGTTCGAGGTGACTGGGTAGACCGACCGGAATTCTGTTTCTGCTCGGCAGCCGAAGGCTGACGCGATTCCGTTTGCCAGTCCAGGGAGTTCGTGGGCCAGGATGTCGACGTTCTCTGTGGACAGTGCGCGGATTGTCGCGGCTAGCGTTGCTTCGTCGGGGATGGCGTTGATGATGTCGCTTGCCTGCATTTTGGTCACTGACAGCACGACGGGATCGAAGACTGGGAAGCGTCGAGTGACGTAGGTGTGCAGGGCGGAGATGATCTGTGCAGGCTGCTGGCGCCCGCCATGACCGAGCCGGGGCGGGTTGTGAATACGCCAGCGTGGCCGGGCAGTACGTGGATGCCGTAGGCCGCTTCGACGCCGGAAAGGATTCCCTCGTCGATCATTCGTCGTGCGCCGCCACCGGCTTCCTCGCCTGGTTCGAACATGAAGACCACGGAGCCGGCGATTTCGGCTCGGCGGGTGTTCAAAAGCTTCGCTGCGCCGACAAGTGCGGCTGTGTGCAGGTCGTGGCCGCAGGCGTGCATCAATCCCGGCGTCTGGGAGGCGAACGGCAGGCCGGTCTCTTCCGTGACGCGCAGTGCGTCCATGTCCGCGCGCAGGAGGACTGACGGTCCTGGGCGCGCGCCGCGCAGGATCGCGACGATCGAGGTGAAGTCGTGGGGGCCGGGGGTTGCTTCCAAGTCCAGCGGGGCCAGTGCGGTCAGCACCGTCCGCTGGGTGCGGGGCAGGGCGAACCCGGCTTCGGGGTGGGCGTGCAGGGTGCGGCGGAGTGCGACCAGGTCGGGCAGGAGGGCGGCGGACTCGGCGAGGATCGAGGAAACCGGCAAGATGGGCTCCTTGGGCAACGGTGCGTACCGCGCTGGTGACGCCAGCGGCTAATGTCTACAATCAATATAGACGATGCCGGGTGTTCGGGGTTCCGGTGCGCCTCTAATCTGTCACTACGCGTGACCCGCGTCGGCGACGTCACCGGACCGAGTACTTCGGAGGACCCTTGCCGCAGATCACGAACACCGCCGCTGCCGTCCAGGTCGCTCGTGCGCTCGAGGACGAGATCGTCTCGGAGGGCTGGAGCGCCGGGCACTTCGTCGGGCGCCGTCAAGAACTGATGGCGCGCTTCGGGGTCGCGCCGGCGACGTTGAGCGAGGCGATCCAGCTGCTGCGCGCCCGCGGCATCGTGGACGCGAAGCCGGGTCCGGGCGGCGGGATCTTCGTCGCGACGCGCTCGCCGTTCACGCACCTGAGCGATCAGCTGCTGCAACTGCGCGAGGGGAAGGCGACGGTGGAGAACTGCCTGCGCGTGCTGGACGCGCTCGACGGTTCGGTGCTGCACGACGCGGTCGAGAACGCGAGCGACGAGGACATCGCTGATATCTCAGCGTGCGCCGAGACGTTGAAGGCGGCCTGGGATTCCGCCGAGGCTCCGACGGCGATCTGGGCGCTGCACGCGCGGATCGCGCAGGTGTCGCCGAACGAGCTTTTGCGCAGCCTGTATACGAATCTCGTCGACTACATCATCGCCGCGCGGCTCGAGGGCGTCACCGCGCCGACCACGCAGGAGCGGTTGCGCACGCACCTCGACTTCGCCGAGGCGGTCCTGAAGCGCGACCACGAGCTGGCGGAGTCGGCGATTTCGCGGCACCGCCGGCCTGCGGTGGCAGCCCGGCCTTCCTGAGATCTCAAGACGGCGAACTTGATGGATGTACACGCGCTCAGAATTATGTATATTCATTACAGTTAATCACCCGGCTTGAGGAGGATGCATGCTGCTGGAGCTCCGCAGTGTGGTCGACCGCGTGCTCGCCGCCCCCGATCGCTCGTCCCGCGGTGCGCAGCCGCCGATCCGCTTGTCCCAGAACGAAATGCCGTGGGCTCCCGCCGACGTCATCGTCGCCGCGATGACCGAAGCGGCCCGGAATGCCCACCGCTACCCCGATTACCACCGCGCCGCGGCACGCGCCGCCGTCGCCGGGGCGATGGGTCTGGACGCGGGGCGCATCGCGATCGACAACGGTTCCGGCACGCTGCTGCACGCGCTCGCCCGCCTGGTCTGCGAACCCGGCGTGCACGGCGTCCGTCCGGCACCGTCCTTCGAGGCGTACGCGGCGGCGCTTTCGCTCGCCGGCGCGGAGTCCACAGAGGTCGGTCTCGACGCGAACGGCGCGATGGACCTCGACGCGATGCTCGCCGCGATCGGCCCGGAAACCCGCATTGTCTACCTCTGCAATCCCAACAACCCGACTGGCGGGCTGCGCGGTGTCGAGGATATCCGGGTCTTCCTGAAAAGCGTTCCGTCGCGCGTGCTGGTTGTTGTCGACGAGGCGTACCGCGAGTTCGTGTCTGCCGAACCGGTGGACGCGACTGTCGGATTGCTCGACGAGTTCGAGAATCTCGTGCTGCTGCGGACCCTGTCCAAAGCACACGGTTTGGCGGGAATCCGCGTCGGTTATGCCGCCGCCGCACCGCGGATCGCGGAAGCCCTGCGCCGCACGTCCGTCGGGTTCGCGCTCAACAGCGTGGCCGAGGCGGCGGTCATCGCGGCGTTGAGCGCCGAAGGATTGGCTGTGGCGAAGGAAAGAACCGCCGTCATCGTCTCCGAGCGCGCCCGCGTCGAGGCCGCGCTGACCGCGGCGAACGTCGCGTTCGTGCCCAGCCAGGCGAATTTCCTTTTCCTGCCCGGAGACGCCGCCGAGCTGCTGTCCCGTTTGGAGGCTCGCGGCGTGCTCGCGCGGCCGTTCCCGAAGGCGGGCGGGGCGCGCGTGACGATCGGGCTGCCCGAGGAAAACGACGCGGTGCTCGCCGCCCTGATCTGATCAGCGGTTTCCTCCGACACCGTGTCGGAGGAAACCGGGAGGACTTCGGAGAGCCGCTCGAAGAGCCGCCGCACCCGAGTTCTTACGCTAACCGGCAGGACGGACGGAGCGGTTCGTCCCCGCGGCGGGCAACCGGCCGCTCGCAGGAAGGAACGACTGCAGTGACGGAGCGCCTTTTCGAGCACGACCGGCGGGCGTCGGTGCGCCGCTCGGTGACCGGCGGTGTGCTCAAAGCGACCCTGCTCGCCGGGCTCACGCTGATTTTCGTCTATCCGGTCGCGATGATCGTGCTCGGCGCCTTCCGCGACGGGCTGCCCTCGGACAACATGCCGTTCACGATGAGCGGCCTGCTCGCGGCGTTCGACTCCCCGGAAACGTGGCACACGCTGTGGAACTCGATCGTGCTGGTCGTCGTGTGCGGCACGATCTCGGTGGCCGGCGGCGGGCTGTTCGCCTGGATCGCGGCCAACACCAACGTGCCCGGCCGCAAACTGCTCACGCCGATCATGGTGATCAACCTGTTCGTCCCGCCGCTGTTCCACACCCTCGGCTGGATCATGCTCGGCAACGCGCAGAACGGCCTGCTCAACCAGCTCGGCCGGACGCTCGGCACGCACGGTCCGCTGATCAACATCCAGGGCTGGGGCGGGCTGATCCTGCTGACTTCGCTCGGCTATATGCCGTTCGCGTACCTGCTGCTGCTCGGCGCGTTCAAGAACCGCGACCAGTCGCTCGACGAGGCCGCGGCGATCAGCGGCGCGGGAACGGTGCGGACGTTCTTCACCATCACCATCCCGTCGGTCGGCCCGGCGATCACCGGCGCGGCCCTGCTGATCGCGGTGCTGGTGTTCCAGTCGTTCGACGGGCCGCAGCTGATCGGCCGCCAGGCGGGCATTTACGTGTTCTCGACGCAGATATACCACTACGTCCGGGATGAGGCGCCAGCCGAGTACACCAAGGCGTTCGCGCTGTCCCTCGTGCTGATCCTGCTGGTGCTGCTGCTGTTCCTCGCGCAGCGCTGGATGCTGCGCGGCCGCAGCTTCACCACGCTCACCGGCAAGACGTCGCGGCGCGATCCGCAGGAGCTGGGCCCGGTCCGCTGGGTGCTGTCCGCGCTGATCGTCGTGGTGGTGCTGCTGAACTTCCTGCTGCCGCTGTTCGCGATGGTGCTCGGCAGCCTCCAGCCGATCTTCGGCGTCATGAGCACCGGGCTGACCCTGGACAACTACGTCACGATGCTCACCGACCCGCAGTTCAGCTCGAGCCTCGCGCTCACCGCGTGGCTCGCGGTCATCGGCGGCTTCGGCTCGATCTCGATCGCGCTGCTCACGACGTACGTCACCGCCCGGCGCCGGGGTTTGCTGCGCAGCTACACCTCGTTCGCCGTCTGGATTCCGTGGGCGTTGCCCGGCGTCGTGCTCGGCCTCGCGTACATGTTCGCGGTGCTCTACCTGCCGGCGTTCCGCGGGCTCTACGGTTCGGCGTTCCTGATGACGCTGGTGCTGGTCGTCGCGACGATCCCGGTGTCCAGCCGGATCGCCGAGGGCGCGCTGGCCCAGCTGTCGCCCGAACTGGAGGAGGCCGGCCGGATGTCCGGCGCGAGCGCGGGACGGGTGCTGGTGACCATCGTGCTGCGCCTGGTCATCCCGAGCTTCCTGGCCGGCTGGTTCCTGTCCGCGCTGTTCATCTCGGGCAACCTCGCCGTGCCGATGCTGCTCGCCCCGCCCGGTCTGGAACCCGTGTCGCTGACCGCTTTCCAGCAGTTCCTCACCGGCGAGATGTCCCGGGGCGCGGCGCTGTTCATGATCATTCTGCTCGCCGCGTTCGCCGTCCTCGCGCTCGCCGCGGTGTCCGTCAAGCTCGGCGGCCGGCTCCTCGGCCGCGAACGTTCCGCAGGTCCGCTCTCCCGTCTCACCCCCTGACCCGAGAGGAAGAACAATGAAGTTCTCCCGTACGAAACTGCGCGCGCCGGCGCTGGCGCTCACCGCCGGTCTGCTCGCCTCGCTGACCGCCTGCGCGTCCGCGGGCGCGACCAAGTCGAGTACTCCAGTCGAGGTTCCCGGCGCGTCAGCCGCGGCCAACAAATATATGAACGAGCTGTACGACAAGGCGTTCGCGGCCAACCACACCCAGCTCGTGCTGTACGGGCCCGGCGTGACCGCGAACCAGGCGCTGAACGACGTGTTCACCAAGCGCTTCCCCGGGATCAAGCTGCTCCCGCAGGACCAGGCGGACGCGCAGATCCTGACCAAACTGGACACCGAGGCGCAGAGCGGGAACCGGATCGCGGACATCTACGTCGGCGGCGAATCCCCGCAGGCGGCGGCGAAGCCGAACATCTGCACGACCGCGGACGTGCGCACCGCCGACCCCGGGTTCAAGGTCCCGACCGACAACGACGGCAGGCTCACCTACTTCGCGTTGCGCTACTTCGGGTTCGTCTACAACACCGACCAGGTGAAGAAGCAGGACGCGCCGAAGAACTGGCACGATCTGCTCGACCCGAAGTGGAAGGGCAAGATCGCGGTCGGCGACATGACCGTGCCCGGCGGCATCCGGTACATCCTCGAATCGCTGATGCTGCCCGAGAACGAGAAGAAGTGGGGCCGCTCCTACCTGGAGAAGCTGGCCGCGCAGGACCTGCAGATATCTCAATCCGAGCCGATGGTGCCCACAGACGTCGCCAGTGGCCGGTTCCCGGTCGGCATCGCGGTATATCAGGGCTACTTCGAGGCGCAGAAGCAGAAGGGCGCGCCGATCGACATGGTGTTCCCGCTCGACGACGGCGGCAACTACATGGCGCGCTCGGCGCTGTGCTTGATCAAGGACGCGCCGCACGCCGAGGCCGCGCAGCTGTACGTCAACTGGCTGTACTCGCCGGAAGGCCAGAAAGCCTTGGCGGAGAAGGACAACTCCTACGGCCGCACGCCGACCGCGCCCGGCCCGCCGGGGCTGCCGTCGCTCGACAAGCTGCCGCGGCTGCCGTTCTCGAACCCCGACCCCGCGTTCAACAAGCCGTACTTCGACTTCCTCACCCAGGCGTTCAAGAAGTAGCACCTCGCCTCCCGGCCGAAGAGAAAGCGCAGGTCACGATGACCGAGGTCCAGGTATCCGGACTCACCAAGAAGTACGGCGCGAAGGCGGCGCTGCACGAACTGGATCTGACGATCGAGTCGGGGCAGTTCGTGACGCTGCTCGGCCCCTCGGGCTGCGGCAAGACCACGACCTTGCGCTGCCTGGCCGGGCTGGAACGGCCGAGTGCGGGCCGGATCGTCATGGGCGACCGGGTCGTGGTCGACACTGCGCGGCGGACGTTCGTTCCCGCGGACAAACGCCGGGTCGGCATGGTGTTCCAGAGCTACGCGCTCTGGCCGCACCTGAGCGTGACGGACAACATCGCGTACCCGCTGAAGGTCGCGCGGATGCCCGGCCGGGAGCGCGCGCAGCGGGTGCGGGAGATGCTGGACGCGGTCGGCCTGTCCGACCTCGGGAAACGTTCGGTCACTGCCCTGTCGGGCGGTCAGCAGCAGCGGGTGGCGCTCGCCCGTGCGCTGGCCGCCCGGCCGGGCATCATCTTCTACGACGAGCCGCTGTCCAATTTGGACAGCAAACTGCGGTACCAGATGGGCCAGCAGGTGCGCTCGCTGCACAACCGCTTCGAGACGACGTCGGTCTACGTGACGCACGACCAGGAGGAAGCGATCACGCTGTCCGACCGGATCATCGTGATGAGCGAGGGCGTGATCGTCCAGTCCGGTACGCCGAGCGACCTGTACGACCGCCCGAATTCGGCGTATGTCGCGGATTTCATGGGCTTTCAGAACATCCTGCCCGGGACCGTGACCGGGGTGCGCGGAAAGACCGCCGACGTGCGGGTCGACGACACGTCGCTGGTCTTTTCCGGGATCACGACCGGTGAGGTTTCCATCGGGGACCGGGCCGACATCGCGTTCCGCGCGGCGCATGCCCGGCTGTCTCCGGACGGTTCCGGTCCGGGGCGGTTCCGGGGAATTGTCGAGCGCACCACTTATCTCGGCAGTGCCGTGAATCTCCTTGTCCGTGCGGACGGTCTCCCGATGCGCGTGCGGACCGAAACGGCCGAGCTGTCCGCGGAATCCGTCCCGACCGCGGGCGAGG
Organism: Amycolatopsis sp. AA4; assembly: GCF_002796545.1. GTDB lineage: Bacteria > Actinomycetota > Actinomycetes > Mycobacteriales > Pseudonocardiaceae > Amycolatopsis. The sequence continues at coordinate 6,315,822 of NZ_CP024894.1, read as the reverse complement.
AACACACTTTCGCGGTGAGCCCCGACCGCGCCGTCGTCATCCCGCACGAGAACGCGGCCCCCGCCGACGACGAGTACCTGACCACGATGACCGATGCCGCCGTCGCGCCCCGCTGACGCCGGACGAAGGGAAGAATCCGTGCCCTTGAATACGCCGCGTTCCGACGGGCCGCGGATCCGGGAACTCGCCGAGATCGGCGGTCGTACCGACACCCGCGACGTCCTCGCCCACGCGACCAAACAGGCCGAGCGGGAGTACGACGACTATTTCATCGTCGACATCGACGCGCACGTCTCGGAAGACCATTTCTGGGGCGAGGTGCTGGAACTCATCGACAACGATGTGTGGCGCCAGATCGGGATGGACCAGTTCGGGAAGTTCGCGGGCAATAACGCGTTGCTGAACATCCAGCCTGGTATGTCGCATCAGAGCGTCGGCGGGCGGATCGGGCATCAGGGGCGCAAGGAGCCGCTGGACGGGGTGTCCGGGCATCCCTTCGTCGCGGCCGCCCGGCGCGGGATGGACGCCATGGGGCTCGACTATCAGGTGGTCTTCCCCAGTGCGATGCTGCTGCTGGGGATGCATCCGCAGGACGAGGTCGAGGTGGTGCTCGGGCGAGCGTTCAACCGGTGGCTGACGGAAGTCGTTCTGCCGCAGGACGATCGGCTCAAGGGCATGTTGTATCTGCCGTACAACACGCCTGAGGTGTGCGAGGAGCTGGTCGAGAAGTATGCCGACAATGAGGGCATTATCGGGTACACGGTGTGTTCTACGCGGAACAATCCGGTGCATTCGGATGTCTACACCCGGTTGTACAAGCTGATCGAGGACAGCGGGAAGCCGCTCGCGTTCCACTCCGGGTACCACTGGGGCGATCCGTCGTTTGCTCAGCTCAACCGGTTCCTGTCGATGCACGCACTGTCGTTCACGCATTATAACCAGATTCACGTGACCAACTGGATTATCAATGCGATGCCGGAGCGGTTTCCCCGGTTGAAGATGGTGTGGGTGGAGAGCGGGCTCGCGTGGATTCCGTTCCTCATGCAGCGGCTCGACCACGAGGTGCTGATGCGGCCGAGCGAGGCTCCTGGGCTGACCCGGTTGCCCAGTGAGTACATGAAGGACATGTGGTACACGAGTCAGCCGATGGAGCGGACCAGCATGGAGTTGCTGGAGGCCGGGATGAAGGCGTTCAACGCGGAGACCCAGTTGTTGTATTCGTCCGACTGGCCGCATTGGGATTGGGACGCGCCGTCGACGATTACCCGGCTGCCGTTTTTGTCGGAGCAGGCCAAGCGGAACATCCTCGGGCTCAATGCTGCCCGGGTTTTCAATCTTCCTACTGACCGGCGGAAGCCTGCTGCGCGGAGCGTGCTTCACGAGCGTCCTGGGGTTTCGTGATGACATCCGAACTGACCACGTTGGTATCTCGCTTGGGCGAGTTGACCTCGGAGATCGCTGCGGAGGACCGGGCTGCCGCGGTGCCTGATGACGAGATCGCGTCGCTGTTGTATGCGGCGGCGCGGTTGTTTTCCGCCAAGACGGACCGGGTCGGGAAGATTTCCTGGCCGATTCGCGAGGACGCGTTGACTGCTACTGAGACTGTGGTTTTGGTTACCGCGTTGCTGGATGCCGCGGATGTGAACCTCTTTGACATGGCGATCTGGTATCGGAGGGCCGAATGAGTGCTGTGCGGCGGGATGTCGTGGTCGCCGGTCTTGCCGATCTTCGGGAGCGGGGACGGGTCGTGGTGGAGGTCGACGGGGTCGAGGTGGGGGTCTACTTCCATGCCGGGGAGGTGCGGGCTTGGCATAACGTGTGCCCGCATCAAGGGGGGCCGGCTTGCCAGGGGAAGATCATGCCGCGGACGATTCAGCCGGTTCGGGAGGATCGGAAGAGTGCCGGGCCCGCGTTTCATCCGGCTGATCGGAATATTGTTTGTCCTTGGCACGGGTTTGAGTTCGATGTATTGACTGGGCGGCATCCGGCGGATGGGCGGGTGGGGTTGAGGGGGGTTCCGGTGCGGGTGGTGGGGGATGAGGTTGTGGTGAGTATTTGAGGGGTCTCTTTCGGCTCGTCGCCCTGGGGGGCGACATTGCCGTTCCTTGGGTTGCTTGGGGCACCCCGATTTTTGATTGTGCTGACGGTTCGGGGGTGCTTGTCAAGGCGGGAAAGATGCCTTGACAAGCACCCCCGAACCGCAGGGCGGCTTTGTATCGGGGATGGGGGAGGGGTGGGTGCCCCCGGGGTTTGGGTGTGGCGGCGGCGGTTTGTTGCGCGGCTTGGGTGGGTGGTTGCTTTGAGTGGGGCGGCGGGCGGGTGGCGGGTAGCGCCCCAATGTGGCATTGGGTGCATGCGACGCACCCAATGTGGCATTCGGTGCATGTGACGCACCCAATGTGGCATTGGGTGCATGTGACGCACCCAATGTGGCGTTCGGTGCGTCTGACGCACCCAATGCCACATTGGGGGATCCCGGAGGGGTCGGCGGGAGCGGTCCGTGAAGGGCTCCTTGAGGGAATTAGATTCCCTCAAGGAGCCCTTCACGTCCGGCGGAGGGTCGTGAGGGGAACCCTGAGGGACTCTGAGTCCGTGAAGGTGGCCCTCACGGACGGTGCGCGTCCGGTCAGAGGGTGTGGGGGTCCACGTCAACTGCTGCGAAAAGCGTTCTCGCGCACAGATCCCGCAGTTCCTCGGTGCTGATCTTCGGCTCGTCCAGCCAGTCCAGGATCAGCGTCGCCACAAACGAAAGCCATCCTCGCACTGCCAGTTGCGTCGTTGGCGTGACTGGGCGCAGCAGGCTCACCGCGGACAGGATGCGGTCCGCGTTCGCGGCCATTCCCGCTTCGCAGATTTCCCGGATTTCGCGGTCCGCGTCGCCGGCGCTGCGGTGCACTATTCGGTAGCCGTCGGGGTGGGTGCGGGCGAATTCCAGGTATACCTCCAGCCCGGCGCGGAGTTGTTCGGCCACCGGCAGGGCTGGGTCGGGTTCGCTCATCTTCAGCAGCTGGTCGCGCTGCTCGCGCACGATCGCGGCGAAGAAGTCCTTCTTGGTCGGGAAGTAGTGGTACAGCAAACCCCGCGAGACGCCGGCGATTTCGGCTACCTCTTCGATCCACACCTCGTCGTACGGGCGGCCCGCGAAGAGGCCGGCGCCGATGGTCAGCAGCTGTTGCCGCCGCTGTTCGGTGCTCAGGCGCGTCCGCATCCTCCCAGCTTACTTGACACGGGTTCAGCAGCGGGGGATCGTGACCCTATTGGATGTGGGTTCAGTAGGAGAGAGCGAACGTTGGACACCACCGCGATTCCGCACCGGCCGGGTCGGCTGCCCGTCATCGGCGACCTGCTCGGGGCCAGTTTTCGTACGCCGCTGCAGGGCACCATGCGGGCGGGCGAGAAGCTCGGGCCGATCTTCACGCGCAAGTTCTTCGGTCTCGAGATCGTGTTCGTCACCGGGATCGACCTGGTCACGGAGCTGAACGACGAGACGAAGTTCGGCAAGCACGTCGGGCTCGGCGTGGAGCGGTTGCGCGCGGTCGCGGGGGACGGGTTGTTCACGGCGCACACCCGGGAGCCCAATTGGCGGCTGGCCCACGACATCCTCCAGCCCGCGTTCTCCGCCGAGTCGATGCGCCGCTACCACGCGACGATGCTCGAGGTCGCCGGCGAGCTGACCGCGGCGTGGGACCGGGCGACCGGTCCGGTCGACGTCGCTGCCGACATGACGCGGCTGACGCTCGAGACGATCGGCCTCGCCGGGTTCGGCTACCGGTTCGGGTCGTTCGAGCGGGCGGAACCGCATCCGTTCGTCACCGCGATGATCCGGGCGTTGCGGTTCGCGCAGCTGGAGAACGTCAAGGTGCCGTTCGTGCGGTATGCGCTGGCTGGGTCGGCGGCGCAGAACCGGGCCGACATCGCGACCATGACGGACCTGGTCGACGAGGTCATCGAGACGCGCCGCAGGGAAGGCGGCGAAGTCCGTGATCTGCTCGGATTGATGCTGGCCGAGGGGCATCCGGAGACGGGCGAGCAGCTCGATCCGGTGAACATTCGCAATCAGGCCATCACTTTCGTCGTCGCGGGGCACGAGACGACGTCTGGTGCGCTGTCGTTCGCGTTGTACTACCTCACGCGGCATCCGGAATTGCTGGCGAAGGCGCGCGCCGAGGTCGACGCCGTGTGGGGCGATCGCGAACCGGCTTTCGGCGACGTCGCGAAGCTGCGCTACGTCCGTCGCGTGCTCGACGAGGCGATGCGGCTGTGGCCGACCGCGCCCGGCTACTCCCGGGAAGCCCGCGAGGATCTGGTGCTGGGCGGAAAGTACCCGATGCGCAAGGGCGATTCGGTCATCGTGCCGCTGCCGATGCTCCACCGCGACCCGGCCGTGTGGGGGCCCGATCCGGAGAAGTTCGACCCGGACCGCTTCGAGCCGGCGGCGGTGCGGAAGCGGCCGGCTCAGGCTTACAAACCGTTCGGCACCGGGGAGCGCGCGTGCATCGGCCGCCAGTTCGCGTTGCACGAGGCGGTGCTGGCGCTGGGGATCATGCTGCAGCGCTACGACTTCGAGGCAGACCCGGCGTACGAGCTGAAGATCGTGGAATCGCTGACGCTCAAGCCGAGCGGGTTCACCGTCAGGCCGCGGCTCCGCGAGCGGGCAGCGGTGCTGACCAGCTGATCTCATCGGAAGCGTTGTGGTGCCCGTCCGAGGAGATCTACTACGACCAGGTCGCCTAGGTTGAGATGTCAACGGGCGCGTCAACCTCGCCTGGTTGCCCGGAATTGCCCGACTCGTGGCCGGGAGTTTGATCGGGAAGCCCGCAGCGCTCATCGCGACCGTGCACCATTCGGCGAGGGAAGGAACCGACCGTGAACCCGATCGCGCGCGCGGTCTTCAAGGCGCCGGCGAAGCTGGACGACCGAGACCTCGGATGGTCGCTGGGCAAGCGTTTCCTGCGCCTGACCCACTTCGGCTGCGAATCCGGTCGCCGATACCGGACGGCCCTGGAGTGACCGTCCGCATGGCGACGTGGTGCTGGCCATCGACGGGCTGGGACCGTCCTCGGACTGGTTCCGCAACATCCAGGCGGAGGTCGCGATCGGCCGCCGGGAGTTCGTGCCCGCGCACCGGGTCCTTGACGAATCCGAAGCAGCCGACGCGATCGCCGGCTGCGAACGGCGTAATCTCCTGCTGCGCCCGGTTGTGCATCCCGTGCCGAGCAAACTGGCACTACGACGGCTCCGTTGCGACCCGGCACCGGATGCTCGTCGCCGTCCGTCCGCGCGGCGGAGCCGAATCCGACCAAGAAGGTACTGACCGCTGATGAACTACATCGCCGAACTGCGCGCACTGGTCGGCACCCGTCCGCTGATCCTGCCCGGAACGTCAGTGCTGATCGCCGACGAACGCGGCCGGTTGCTGCTGGTGTTCCGCGAGGAGAGCCAGGACTGGGGGCTGCCCGGCGGATTCCTCGATCCCGGCGAGTCCTATGAGGACGCCGGCCGCCGCGAGGTGCGCGAGGAAATCGGCCTGGTGGTGCGGGATCTCGAACTGTTCGGCGTCTACTCCGGACCGGAGTACTTCTACCGGTACCCGCACGGCGACGAGGTCCACAACGTGACCGCCGCGTTCACCGCGACCGTCGAGAACACCGAGGTCGCGGTGGACGGCGACGAGATCACCGGCTACGAGTTCTTCGAGCTGGACCGGCTTCCGGACGACATCATCGCTCCGGAAAGGCCGATCGTCGAGGACTACGCGAAGCGGTTCGGCGGAGCGGGACCGAAGCGCTGAGCGTTCGGCTGTCGCGCCCGCGGTGCCCCGGAGACCGTCCCGCGCGGGCGCTGTGCCATCTCAACTTCTCCGGCTGCATGCACCAGACAAGGCGTTGAGATATTTCCTGGCGCGGTTGGCGGAAGCGGATCCTGGCGACGGAGTCACCTCGCGGAGGGCTGGAAAAGGCGGGACGGAACTGGACTGAATTCGACCGACCTGCCAGTGCGCGCGGAAGGCACCAGCTGGCCGGTAGGCCCCGCCGCGAGAGACGAGGCCCACCGGAGCAGAGCCGGGGCCGCCAGTTACTTGCCGAGCGCGTCCACCCCGGCCTGGGCGAAGGTCTCGTCCTGCGCGCCCGACGGCGCACCGGCCACGCCGACCGCCGCGATCGGGGCGTTGTTCGCGTCCACCGGGACCGCTCCGGCGAGGAACAGGGTGCCCTTGATGTCCTTGAGGGTCGGCGTCTGCTGCAGCCGGCCGGTCAGCTCCGAGGTCTTCGCGTTCCACGAAACCGCGGTGAACGCCTTCTCCTCGGCCGACGAGTACGACTGCGGGCCCGCGCCGTCGCCGCGCAGCGTCACGATGGTGTTGCCGTCGCGGTCGACCACCGCGACCGACACCTTCTGCCCGGCCTTCTGGGCGGCGTCGAGCGCGGCCTGCGCGGCCTTCTGCGCGGCGGCGATCGACAGGTGCGTGGTCTGGACCAGCCCCTTCGGCGCGGCCTGCGCGGGAGCCGCGGCGGGGGCGGCCGGAGTGGCGGCGTTCGCGGCCAGCGCGCCGGTCGTGGCGGCTCCGATCACGGCGAGCCCGCCGACGACGGTGGCGATACGGGTCTTGGCGGTGAAGTTCTTCATCGGGTGCTCCCTGGCTTGTCCGGCTTGATGCGTTCATCGTGCGTCCGGGACCGCCTTCACCGGATCGGAGTCTCGGCTCGCCTCGCGGCGCGGAACGGCCGACACTCGGGTCATCCGATCGGCTGATGCCGAGCGGGTGCGCACCGGTCAGGCTCCGGAGCGGAACGGGACAACGGAGGGCGGCGATGACCGATCGGGACGGGCGGTGGCTCGCCGCGACCATGCACACAGCGTTCTTTCTGCTGCTGGTCGCGTCGATCGTGCGCTTCCTCGACCACCACCACGGCGAACCGGCCGCACCCTGGGTGATCGCGCTGACCGGCTGCCTGGCCGCGGTCTACGCGGTCGGCCTGGTACTGAGAGTGACCGGCCCCGAGCAGGTGACCGTGCCGTATCTGGCCTGGCTGACCGTCGTGACCGTGCTGTGGGTGGTGCTCGTCCTGCTCGCGCCGAGCTTCGCGTGGTGCGCGGTTCCGCTGTTCGTCACCGGACTCCGCACGCTGCCCACCAGACCCGCGTTGGTGCTGGTCACGCTGGTGACCGCGCTGGTGGTGATCTCGCAAAACCGGCTCTCGACCGGCTTCGACCCGAACCTGACGATCGTGCCGGTGGCCGTCGCGGCCGTGACTGCGGCGGTGATCACGTACCTGCGGCGCCAGGCGGTGCGGCTGCGGGAAACCGAGCGTCGCGCCGGGATGCTGGACGAACGCCAACGGCTGTCGCGGGAGATCCACGACGCCCTCGCGCAAGGTCTGTCCAGCCAGGCGATGCTGCTCCAGGCCGCCGATCGCGCTTGGGACAACCCGGACCTGGCTCGGGAGCATTTGCATGCGGCACAACAGATCGGCACGCGGAATCTGGCCGAAGCCCGCGGTCTCGTGCAGGATCTGGCCCCCGCCGACCTCGACGGACACTCGGTCGAGGAAGCCCTGCGGAACGTCGCCGAACGGGAGCCGCAGCCGGTGCGCGTCCAGGTCGACGGGCCGGCGCGGCCGTTGCCCAGCCGAGTGCAGTCCACGTTGGTGCGCATCGCGCAGGGTGCGCTGGCGAACGCGCGCGAACACGCCGACGCCTCGGGAGTGGCGCTGACCCTCACCTACCTAGACGATGAGGTCGTGCTGGACATCACCGACGACGGCCGCGGTTTCGACCCGGCCGCCCCGAGCACCGACGGCCGCGGCCACGGCCTGCCCGCCATGCGCGCGCGAGCGACGCAGCTCGGCGGCCGGTTGACCGTCGAATCCGCGCCCGGGCAGGGTACGGCTATTTCGGTCGCGATTCCGTTGGGGCAGCCCCGTGTCTGACGATCGGCATATTCGCGTTGTGCTCTGCGAGGACGACGCCATGGTTCGTGCGGGATCGAGGTTGTCGGCGAGGCTGTGCCCGGGCTGGGTACGGCTATTTCGGTCGCGATTCCGTTGGGAGCGTCCAGTGTCTGACGATCAGCTCATTCGCGTCGTGCTTTGCGCCGATCTAGCCATGGTGCGTGCTGGTCTGCGGGCGGGCGGGATCGAGGTCGTCGAGGAGGCCTCGGCTGGGCAGGGGACGGCTATCTCGGTCGCGATTCCGCTGGGGGCACCCCGTGTCTGACGATCAGCCCATCCGCGTCGTGCTCTGCGACGATCACGCCATGGTCCGCGCTGGCTTGCGGGCGTTGCTGGCCGGTGCGGGAGGGATCGAGGTCGTCGGCGAGGCCTCGACCGGGCAGGAAGCGATCAACCTCGCCGCGGCGCTGCGGCCGGATGTGGTGTTGATGGATTTGCAGCTCGGCGACGGAATGGACGGGGTGGAGGCGATTCGGCGGCTTCGCGCCGCTGCCGAGCCGCCTCGGGTGTTGGTGCTGACCACCTATGACACTGACGCGGACATCACGCGGTCTATCGAGGCTGGGGCGACCGGGTATTTGCTGAAGGCCGAGTCCGCGGACGAGTTGTACGCGGCGATCCGGGCGGCCGCGGCTGGGCGGACCGCGCTGTCGGCTCCGGTGGCGGACCGGATGATGGCGCAGTTGCGCGCGCCTCGGCCCGCGTTGACCGACCGCGAGCGCGACATTCTCGAGCAACTCGCGCAGGGGCTGGGGAATCGGGAGATCGCCCGTCGGCTGTTCATCAGCGAGGCGACGGTGAAGACGCATTTGGGGCGGATATACGAGAAGCTCGGCGTAGATACGCGGGCTGGGGCCGTTGCGGTGGCCAAGGAGCAGCGGTTGTTGTCTTGATCGCTGTGGTTGAAGGGACCCCGGCCGGCGTCACGGATATCGCGCCTTGCGTCCTACTCCGGCCAGCAGCAGCGATTCGCTGGCCGCGTCCAGCGGGATGGTGCGGTCGTCCGGGCCCGCTTCCTCCGGATGCCACAGCGGGGTCCAGGTGACGCCGGGATCGACCAGAGTGAAGTCCCCGAACAGCGCGGTGATCTCGGCGCGGTCGCGGTAGATGAGGTCGGTGCCCGCGGCGGCGTAGCGATCCTTGGCGTCGGCGAGGAGTTGTTCGCAGTGCGGCGGGACGCCCTCGTCGGTGACGTGGGACAGCGCCAGGTACGAATCCGGCGCGAGCAGATCGCGGTACGCGGCGGTGACACTGGGCCCGAGGTCCGCGGTGTCGTGGCTGCCGGGTGCGGGCGGTTGTTCGATGTGCAGCACGCAGATGAGCAGGAGCGCGATCGGTTCGTCCAGATCGAAGACGCCCGATCCGGCGAGCAGGGACCACAGCCGCCTCGGGTCGCGCAGGTCGGCGTGCAGGGCGACGTGGCGGGCGGGGTCGCCTCTTTCGCGCAGCAGGCTGGTGGAATGCGCGACGGCGACGGTTCGCAGTCGACGTACGCGACCTTCACCGCGCCCGGCGCGATCTGCTCGGCGATTTCGTGCGCGTGGCCCATCGTGGGAACGCCGGAACCGAGGTCGACGATCTGCCGGATTCCCTTGCGCACCAGGTGCCGGACCACCCGGTGCAGAAATCGCCGGTTGGCCTGTGCGATCGGGCGCACCGCCGGATAATCGCGCAGCATGCGCTCGGCGAACTGCCGGTCGATTTCCCAATTGGCGGTTCCGCCGAGGTAATAATCGTAGACGCGCGCCACGCTGGGACGGCTGAGATCGATCCCCGGCGGCGGAAAAGATTCGTGCTCCAGGCCAGTCACCAGTTTCTCCTCGTGGTCGACGGCGCAAGATCAGCGTAGCGGCTTTCCCGGCCCTCGACCAGCGGGCGGACGGGTGCTGAGCAGATCCGCTTCGGCCTCTTCGAGCAGAATCGCCGATTCCTCCGCCGAAAGAGCGACACTCGAAAGGGATTCCCACGATTGCAGATCCGTTTCGTAGGTTTCGGTGTCGTTCAAGAAAGACTGGACGCCGTTCGACGTTTCGGCGAACGAACGGTCCAGGGCGCTGTTGACGAACTGCAAAATCGTGAAATCGGGGCCGACGTGCAACGGGCCCCCGGCGAACGGCACGAACCGGATCGTCGCCGCGGGATAGTTGCGGGCGAGGTTCAGCAGATGCCGGACCTGGCCGAGCGCGACGTACGGATTGTCTGTCTGCGCTCGCGTCAGCCGGTGGACCGCGCTTTCGCTGAGGATGAACTTGTACGTCCGCTCCGGGTGGTCGTCGAGGAGCTTGGCCCGCAGTTTGCGCTCGTGCACGGCGTCGGTCACGTCCGTGCGGCCGTACGCCTGGAACTGCTCCATCATGTAGTCCTCGGTCTGCAGCATCCCGCTGATGCGCTCGCCGGTCCACTTCAGGACGATCGCGGCCTCCTGCTCGGCCTCGAACACCGGATGGAACCACGCCGGGCTGGCCGCCAGGCGGCGGGCGTTCCACACCCGGTCGGCGCGGGCGGCCAGGTTGTACCGCCGCATCCGCTCCGCCTCGGCGGAATCGATCTCCAGGACGGTGATCCATTTGTCGAGCAAATGCGGGTGGATCCGCGTCTTGCCGCGTTCCATCTTGCTGATGTTCGGCTGCGTGTAGCCGAGGGCGTCGCCGAGTTCGCCCTGGGTCAGCCCGCGTTCGACGCGGGCGGCGACGAGAATTTTGCCCAGTTCGACCAGCTGGGCCTCGACGGAAAGCCGGCTCACGAGACGCGAGCCGTCCGATCAGGGGAGAAAACCACACCTTTTCCGGGCACGAATTCATGATAGTCCCTCGCATTACGGAGGGCCAAGACGGACTGGTTCGCCCGGTTGTCCGGGAGGCGGCGCCGAATGGGGGACCGGGAACGACGATCTGTGCGCGTTCAGCGGTCGAACTGTCCCTCGCGCAGCGCTCCGGCGAATGCCGCCCATTCCCGATTGTCGAAGACGAGCGCGGGAGAACGGCCGATCTTGGAATCCCGCACCGCGACGACGTCGGGGTCGCTGAGATTGATCTCTACGCAGTCGCCGCCGTTGCCGCCGCACGCCGACGGCCGCTGCCAGGCCGCGTCGTCGAGCGAAGAACTCACGGTGTTCGGATCGTAGGAACTCATGGTTTCGTCCTTGTCAAGCGGTAGACCTTTTTCGGAATATTCAAACCTCAGGATCGGGCATGGAATATGCCGAAGCAAGGCGCGGACTGGCTTAACGCTGAAATGGGCCGATATATTCACCTGTTTGGCGTCGGGACAGTTTTCTCGTGGTGATCGGGTCGGTGGACGGTGTCCTTTTTCTGGCCGCGATCTGTCCGGTGCGGTCGCGTTGTGCGCTGGTCGACGCCTTCCGGCGGCTTGCGGCCGGGGTGCCGGAGACGGTAAACGCAAGGCATGACAGAATATTCTGCCTAGGCCGGGCAGGCATGCATATTCCAGTCGGCAGGGGTCGCTGGACATGCGATAAGCGGAGCACTTCGCGGTCGGTTGACTGAATGCCAATTTTCTGCGACGACGCGGTTTTCGCGGAAAAATCACTGGTCAGGGCTCTCTCCTGTCGTGGTGCCGGAGTTTTTCTTGATCAATTCTCGGCGAACGCAGCACGCCACTCTTGTGAGTGATGAAAAGCTGTTCTCGATGCGCTAGGAATCGCCGCTGTCTACCGCTGCGACGAGCGTTTCCGCTCCCTGCCGAGGTCTCGCGTGCAGTGTTTGCCCCGGCTGCTAGCGCAGGTAGCGGCGGGTTGGTGCGCGGTAGGACGGCGGCGAACGGGAGTTAGGCCGGGCGGTTCGTTTTCGCCGAAGTGACCGGGGCTGTCGCGCTGAACCGGCGGACTGATATTGCGCACGGTAGTTCGCCGTATCTCTTTGCCGTTAACCGACGGCTGTGCGCCGCTCGGCGAGACGACCGTCAGTGGGTATCGAGGTCTGTGCGCGCTCGTGGCCAAGATGAGAAGTATCGAACTGGGCCGCGCCCGGAGAGATAGGTGTGGCCCCCTGCGGGAACAGGGGGCCACGGGGACGTCTGAAACCCGCTTCGAGGCAAAGGAACAGACCGAATGACTTTACCGCTGGAGAACACCGGACCGCTAGACCACGACCGTGCCGGAAGGGTGGAACGCGTCGAATTCGGCGCGGCCGTCGCCCCGGCCCGCGGCGGACGGCGGATCGCCACTCGCGACGAGATGCTGGCCGCCGCGACGAAAGTCTTCGCCCGCCGCGGCCCGGGCAGGCATCGTAAGCCCGCCGCCCGGGGCCGGTGGGTGTGCGCGGCGTCCGAAACGCTGGCGTGGCTGGCCCCGGTGCTGTGGGGATGCCTGCAGCTGACCTTCGCGGCGAGCGTCATCAGCGCGGTGACGCTGCTGATCAGCCCGGTGGTCGGGGTCGCGGTGGCCGGGCTGGTGCTGATTTGCAGCGCGGTGCTGTCCAACCAGGCCCGGCCCAGCCATCGCCGGTAGCTTTTCCCTTCTCCGACACCGTTCCCATTCTTCAGGGAGCTTTTTCCTGCCTGGCGAAACCGGTGGGGCGCTCAGTTCGGCGCGGCCACCGTTGCGTCCGCGGCTGACTCCCGGGCACTGACCTGCCGAAGCAAGGTCAGCGCCTCCTCCGAAGGCGAGCCCGCCGGAGTTGTGCACACGATCAGCACCTGCTCCGGCGACCGGGCCACCGACAGCGTCTGCTGAGTCACCGTCACGCGGCCGACCAGCGGATGCCGCAGCTCGTATGCATCGGCGTCGCACGGGCCCACCCGGTGGTCCTGCCACAGCGAGACGAATTCCGGGCTCTTCATCGTCAGCTCGCCGATCAGCTCGGCCAGCAGCGGGTCGTCCGGGTGTTTGCCGACGGTGATGCGCAGGTTGCCGACCACTGCGCGGGCTTTGCGTTTCCAATCCGCGTACAGCTCGCGGCAGTGCGGGTCCAGGAACAGCATCCGGCTCAGGTTGGGGCGCTGGGCGAGGTCCAGGTGGCCGGCCAGCAGGGCGTGCCCGAGGGTGTTCCACGCCAGTACGTCCGTCCGGCGGCCCAGCACCAGCGCCGGGACGCTGTCGAGCGCGCGGAGGAGGTCGCGCGTTTCGTCGGCCAGCTTCTCCGGGCGCGGACGGCGCGGCTGGGGCGTGCGACGGGCTGCGTCAGCGAGGCGGTCCAGGTGGGCGCGTTCGTGGGTGTCCAGTTGCAGGGCGCGGGCGATCGCGTCGAGCACTTCGGCCGACGCGCCGCGGGAGAGGCCCTGCTCGAGCCGCGTGTAGTACGAGACGCTGACGCCGGCCAGGTGCGCCAGTTCTTCCCTCCGCAGGCGCGCGACCCGCCGGCGCGGACCGACGTCCCGGAGGCCGACGTCCGAGGGGCGCAGCCGGGCGCGTCGTGCGTGCAGGAAGTCTCCCAGCGGTCCAGCCGTCATGGATTCCACTATCCGCCGCGTGAGATATCACTGCCACGCCCTGCGCGGGGTAGGACAACGCGGGAGTGGTCCGCGCGCGCCGGTCCGCGCAGGCTCGGTCGCATGGACGAGATCATGCTGGGCGACGTCACGGTCACCCGCGTCAAGGAGTTCTGCGGTTCGGTCGAGATGGGCCCGGACCAGTTCTTCCCGGACAGCCCGCCGGGCTCGTGGGAGGAGCATCGCGGCTGGCTGGCCCCCGATTTCTGGGACCCGGAGACCGGCGAATGCCGATCGGCGATCCAGTCCTGGCTGCTGCGCAGCGAGGGCCGCACGATCCTCGTCGACACCGGCGTCGGCAACCACAAGGACCGGCCGTACGCGCCGGTGTGGAGCCGCCTCGACACCGGCTACCTCGACCGCCTCGCGGCCGTTGGTATCTCACCCGAAGACGTTGATGTCGTGATCAACACCCACTTGCATATCGATCACGTCGGCTGGAATACCCGCCTCGACGGCCGCACCTGGGTGCCGACCTTCCCGAACGCCACGTACCTGATGCCGTCGCGGGACTTCGAGTTCTGGGACCCGGCCAACGAGAACGAGTCCGTGCTCGGTCGCGGGAACCAGAACGTCTTCGAGGACAGCGTCGCTCCGGTGCGGGAGGCGGGACAGGTCCAGCTGTGGGACGGGACGTACCGGATCGACCGGAACCTGCGGCTCGACCTCGCGCCCGGGCACACTCCCGGTTCGTCGGTGCTGACGCTGGACTCCGGCGGCGACCGGGCGCTGTTCGTCGGCGATCTGGTGCACACGCCGCTGCAGATCGCGGAGCCGGAGACCAACTCCTGCTTCTGCGAGGACCCGGCCGAGGCGCGGGCCACCCGGCGCATGCTGCTCGGCCGGGCTGCCGAGGACAACGCGCTGCTCTTCCCGGCGCACTTTCCCGGGTCGGGCGCGGCGGAGGTCGAGCGGCACGGGGCGAAGTTCGCGATCAAGAAGTGGGCCGGGTTCTCCCGGATCTCCTGAAGGAAGTGATTCTGGTGTCTCAGCAGGAAAATCCGGTAGTCGAGACTGCGATGGGAGCCGTCCGCGGTCTCCGCGACGCGGCAGGCGAGTGGTACCGGGCCATTCCCTACGCGGCGGCCCCGATCGGACCCGGCCGGTTTGCTCCGCCCGCGCCGCATCCTGGCTGGTCCGGAGTCCGCGACGGCACCCAGCCCTCGCCGACTGCCCCGCAGCCGGTGCGCGACTTCGGACGCCTCGACCTGAGCCCCTATTTCGGACCGGGCTGGGTTCGCGGCGAGGAATACCTGACGGTCGACGTCCGCACCCCAGCCGCGGACGCGGGCAACCGTCCAGTGATGGTCTTCGTGCACGGCGGCGGGTTCGTCACTGGTTCGACTCGTGCCGCGCTCTACGACGGCAGTGCGTTCGCCCGTGACGGCATCGTGCTCGTGACGGTGAACTACCGGCTCGGCATCCCCGGTTTCCTTGCCTTGGAAGGTGCTCCGGACAATCGTGGGTTGCTCGACGTCGTTGCCGCGCTTCGGTGGGTGCGGGATTCGATCGCCGCGTTCGGAGGGGATCCGTCGAAGGTCACGTTGTTCGGGCAATCCGCGGGGGCCACGTTGACCGGTGCGCTGCTCGCCACTCCGGAGTCGACCGGACTGTTTCGGCGCGTGATTGTCCAAAGTGGAAGCGGCACGGGTGCGTTCACTCCGGAGCAGGCGCAACGGGTCACTACCGCGGCGGCTGCGGCATTGGGCGTTGAACCGACTGCCGCGGCGTTCGGTGATATCTCAGACGAACGGTTCTTGGATATCTTGCCCGCGCTGGCAGGACTGGACCTGCGCACCGCCACCGCCGCGGATCCGCTTGCCGGGCTCAGCTCGTTCAGCCTGGTGCTGCCGGTGCAGCCCGCGGACAGTCTGGTCGGCGACGTCGACCTGATGCTCGGCACGAACACCGAGGAGGGGCGGCTTTACCTGGTGCCGCAGGGTAAACCGGATGCGGCCGCCGAACAGTTGGGCGAGTTGCTGTTCGGGGCGGGCACCGCTCGGATGGCACGGGCGCACGCTGAGATCTCAGCCGGGCGTACTTATGTCTATTCGTTCGGCTTCCGCTCGACCGCGCTGGACGGTCGGCTCGGTGCGGCGCACACCGTCGAGCTGCCGTTCGTCTTCGATCTCGCGGACGAACCGTGGTTGCACGGCGACACTGGCCTGTTGGGTCCCGATGCCGCTCCGGTGGGTCTCGCGGAGGAGGTGCATGGTGCGTGGGTGGCGTTCGCGCGGGACGGGAGTCCGGGCTGGGCGGCGTACGACCCGGGGCGGCCCGAGGTGTGTCGGTTCGGCCCCTGAGCAGAGGGGCTGGGGCACCGGGAGGGGCTAAGCGTGGCCGGGTAACTTCCCGGCGTCTGGTCGAGGGTCGCGGCAAGACGGATGAGCGGAGGACCGTTACGCGGCAAGCACTTCATCGGCACACCGGTCCTCGAACTGGACCTCGGCATGACTGTCCACGGCGGTTGCGCTTAAAAGAACGGGAAAATCAGCGCGGAAGGAGAAGCACCGGGTCACGAATCCGCGGGACTGATCTCCAACGGTGCGGCAGCCCCGCCGCCGAGTTGTTGTCGCTGGGTGACGGCGTGGTCGAGCTGCCGCGCCAGGTGCGGGACGTTCGCCGAGGTCAGGTAGGTCTCCGCGCCAGCGTCGAGGAGCCGCCGGACCGGTCCGTGGTAGCTGACGCCCAGTTCCGCGTCCTCGACCTCGGCGAGGACGACCCGCGCCTGCGGGAACTTCGCCCGGAGGCTCCCGATCAGCTGCGGGCTGACCGGCGGCACGAGCAGCACGTCGGCGGTGGCCGGCGCCGAATGCAGGTCCAGCACGAGATAG
Source organism: Amycolatopsis sp. AA4 (assembly GCF_002796545.1). Taxonomy (GTDB): domain Bacteria; phylum Actinomycetota; class Actinomycetes; order Mycobacteriales; family Pseudonocardiaceae; genus Amycolatopsis. The sequence continues at coordinate 6,299,588 of NZ_CP024894.1, read as the reverse complement.
TCGGAGCCGAGTTCGGCGGACAGCGACATCCGGGCCGAGGCCGACAGTTTCATCGCGGTGGCGACCACCGTCACGTCGTCGTAGTCCGTGCGCGGGGGTTCGGGCCGGACCCCTGCGGGGGAGATCGTCGCGACCGGGTCGCCGTCCCTGGTGACGACCAGATTTTCGCCAGGCCCGAGCGTTTCGATGAGGTTCAGGACGTCCTCGGGGAGACGGCCGGCGTCGATCTGCCGCGCCCGCTCGCCGTTCATGACCGGACCGGTCGGCTCGGCAGCTTTCTGGAGCGCGGCGCCTGCGGTGGGGTCGTCATGGAACTCGATCATCCCACAACCGCGACGCCTTGTCCGGTGCTTCGCGCGCACCATGGGTGACGGCGGTTTCTCGCCAGCTTTCCGGTCCTGTTCTTTCTACGCTCGGCCTGTGCATTCACAGAACATTCGCGGCTCTGTCGTCTGGTTCGCCTCGCTCGCTGCCGCATTGGGCACCGCCGCCATTTACCCGTTGCAGCCCGCGATCGCCGAGGTCGGCAGCGCGCTCGGCGCGTCGCTCGGCGCGGTCGGCGTCGCACTCGCGTGCGGGCCGGTCGGCTACCTGTGCGGACTCGCGCTGCTGGTGCCGCTCGTCGACCAGTTTCCGCCGCGCTACGTCCTGTCCGCGCAGTTCGGCGCGCTCGCCGTCGCGCTGGGACTGAACGCGGTCGTCGGCCAGGTGTGGCTGCTCGCCCTGGTGCTCGGCGTGCTGGGCGCGTGCTCGTCGGTCGGGGCCGGGCTGAGTTCGGTGACCGCCCGGCTGGCGAGCCCGGACCGGCGGGCCACTGCGCTGGGAATCGTCACCGCTGGTATCTCAGCGGGCATCCTCGCGGGCCGGATCGTCGGCGGCTGGCTGTCCGACCTGATCGGCTGGCGCGCGATGCTGGGCGTTTTCGCCGCCGGATGCGCGGTGGTCGCGGTCGCGGTGCTGTTCGTGCTCCCTCCGGCAGCCGGTGCGAACAACCGGGGCTACCTCGCCACATTGCGCTCGATTCCCGGGCTATACCGGCGATATCCGGTACTGCGCCTCGCGGCGGTCCGGGGCACGCTCTGGTTCTTCGCGTTCTGCGCGGTGTGGTCCGGAATCGCGGTCGCGCTGTCGAAGCCGCCTTTTTCGTACTCCGCCGAGCACATCGGCACGTACGCTTTCGCTGGCGTCCTGGGAATTTTCGCTACCCGAATCGCCGGTGCGTGGACCGATCGCGTGGGGGCGCGCCGGGTCATTCTCTGCGGGCTGAGCCTTGCCGGTGCCGCGAGTGCGGTGCTTGCTTTTGCCTTGCCCAGCACCGTTTCGACGTTGCTCTGCCTGGCCCTGTTCGACGCGGGTCTTTTCGCTGCCCAAGTCGCGAACCAGAGCACGGTGCTGGCGATCGAGCCCAGCGCACCGGCGCGGTTCAACAGCGCTTACATGGTCGTGTATTTCGCTGGTGGAAGCCTCGGCACCGCGTTCGGTGCTACGGCGGCTGAGCGGATGGGCTGGCCGGTGACCGTATTGAGCACCGCGGCGGTGCTCGCGGGCGCGGCTGTGGTCACTCTGGTCCACCGGGCGCGGGTGGATGCGGTATCAGTTCAGGTGAGTTGAGATATCACTGTGCCGCAAGGAGAATCGCGGCCCGGACCGCTTCCTCGATGTGCTCGTGCGCCGTCCCACCGTGGCGCAGCGCGTCTTCGGCGAGTTTTTCCAGCCCTCCGAACAGGATCAGCGCACGGGCACGGGACAGCGGAGCGCCGCCGGACTTCTGGAATTCGGTGCCCGCCGAGATGGCGCGTACGACGTTGACGTACGCGTCGTGGTTCAGGTCGGCGGAGATCGGGGCGTCCAGCAGCGGTACGTCGCGGAGGTAGCTCAGCATGACGGCCGGCCGGGCGTCGACGACGCCGGTCCACGCCGTGACGAGCTGGCGGAGCTGGGTTTGCCAGGGCGCGGTGCGGTCGACCGCGGCGGAGACCTGTGCGGATCCGGTTTCGGCCGCTTCCTTGAGCAGCGCGAGCAGGCAGGCTTCTTTGGAGTCGAACTGCTCGTAGAAGCCGCGGCGGGACGTGTGCGCCCGGCCGACGAGGTCGCCGATCGTGATCTTCGGGAAGCGTTTTTCCGCCAGCAGCGACTCCAGCGCTCCGGTGAAGCGGCTCCGGTAGGCGCCGGGATGCTCGACGGGCGTTTCCGGCTCTGCAGCGTGTGACACCGCGCGAGACCTTCCCTGTCCGCGGTTGTCCGGCGATTCTACCAGTGCGACCGCGCGCGGTATTCCGAAACGGGAGCGGGATATCCGCGGAATTCCGGGCGGAAAGAACGCGGCGGCATTCGGCGGTGCCGGCTGGTCTGATCGGCACTGGCCCATGCGGCGATCCGGGAGCGGCTGCGCCATCCCAGTGACATCGCGGAAAGAGGTTTGGCCGGGTGCGGGCACGTTCGGTAGTGTTTGTTCCAGCGTCAGATGGGGGTGTCGAGCGCTAGGGGGATTCAGGTGTTTTCGCCGCTTTTCTTCGCGGCCGAATAGACGTGCGCGTGCCGGTCGGCCGCGCCTGCCCGCGGAAATGCTGGGGAAACCGGAACGAGAATGCGGAATCAGGACAAAGAGGTCTGTCCGGAATCGCGCATCCCACACGTGATCGTGGCCTGACGTCCCGGGCATGATCACCGCGATGCGGTGCCGGGCCAACGGCGTCCCGGTACCGCATCTCCAACCGCCGGCGGTCATTGAAGCCGCAGCACCGCCGGTTCCCGGGAAGCGCACCCGGGTTCGTCGATCGGCGGCAGGATGTCCGCCGGATCGGCGCACACGCCGCGGATCACGTCCGCGACCCGGAGCAGCAAACCGAGCCGGGGGTGGTGCGGCGGCCAGGCGATCCCGATCTCCCGCGGCGACACGATCTCGCTCAGCGAGAACCGCATGACGCCGGGGTGCCGCTGGCCCAGCGCGAGCTGCGGCACGATCGAATACCCGACGTCCGCGGCCACCAGCGGTTCCACGACGTGGATCTTGTCCGTGCCGAAAACCCAGTTCGGCTCGATGCCCTGGCGGCGCAGTTCCGCGGCGACCTCGAGTTGTTCGCTGGTCAGGCACACCATGGGCAGGCCGCGCAGGTCCGCGGGCCGGACCCGGGCGACCGACGCCAGCGGCGCGGTGCGGGGCGCGAGCAGGATGAACGGGTCGCTGAACAGCTCCAGTCCGTGTGCTTCGCCGCTTTGCAGCGGGAAGATGACGAACGCGATGTCGATCTCGCCGTAGCGCAGCAGTTCCTGCAGGCGGACGTCGTCGTCCACCTCGACGGGTTTGATCCGGCACGGCAGGCGCTGCGTGCGCGTCGCGGCCAGCACCAGCGGCATCACCCGCACCGCGACGCTCGAGAACACGCCGATCCGGACGGTCGGTTCGCGGCCGTCGCGCATGTCCTGGATGTGCCTCGTCGCGGTGCGGAGGATGACCTGCACCTGTTCGGCCGCGTTGACCAGCGCGACCCCGGCGTCGGTGAGCCGCACCTGGCGTTGCCCGGACGTCCGGCGGACCAGCACGACGCCGAGCCGCCGTTCGATCGACGCGATGCGCTGGCTGACCGCGGGCTGGCTGCAGCCGAGCGCGACCGCCGCGGCCGCGAACGAGCCTTCGTTCGCGACCGCGTACAGCGCTCTCAGCTGCAGCAGGGTCAGGCGGCCGCCGTCGGACCAGATGGCGTCCAGCACCACCCGGCCGAGCCGGTTCCGTCGTTCCGCGCCGATCATGGGCGGCCTCCTTGCCAGAGCGGGGACTCAGGGATCCCGCGGCGAGCGGCTCATCGGGTGCCTCCGGCGAGGCAGAACGCGGTGGCGAGATCGATCGTGCCGGCCAGATCGGCGAGATCCGCCACCTCGCCGGAACTGTGCATGTGCCGGATGGGGATATTGAGGACGCCGCAGCGGATGCCAGCGGCGACAGCTGCCATGGCATCGGCGTCGGATCCGCTTTCGTCGCCGTAAGCCTCGATGGTGTAAGGGATTCCGAGTTCCTTGGCCAGCGTGCGCAAACTGCGGGCCATCGGTTCGTCGGTGACCGCGCCGCGGCCGATCGCCGGGCCGGAGCCGAGCCGGTGGTCGCCCGTTTTGTGTTCGATGCCGTCTTCCGGGATGTCGCTGGCGAACGTCGTGTCGATCGCGAGCGCGAAATTCGGTTCCGTCGCGTAAACGGCTCCCATCGCGCCGTGGTAACTCGTTTCCTCGCGCACGCTCGCGACCGCGGAGATCTCAGCGGTGACCGACGCCTCGGCCGTCGCGCGGGCCGCTTCGAGGACGGCCAAGGCGCCGAGCCGGTTGTCCAAGGCCGGGGCGGCGATCCGACCGTTGCGCAGGTCGACCGGGGACGCGCCGAACACCACCGGGTCGCCGACCGTGATCACCGATTGCGCGTCGGCACGGCTGGTGGCGCCGATGTCGATCCACAAATCGGCCATTTTCGGCGTCGAATCCCCGTCGTTCAAGTGCGGCGGCGCGGTGCCGATCACGCCGGGCACGCGGCCGTTTTCGGCGAGCACCACGACGTGCTGGCCGTACAGGATCGCGGCGTCCCAGCAGCCGATCCCGACCGCCCACAGCCGTCCGGCGTCGTCGATGTGGCTGACGCTCAGCCCGATCTCGTCGATGTGCCCGATCAGCGTGATCCGCGGACTGCCGCCCGGATTCACGACCGCGTGGCCGCTGCCGAGCGGATCGACGTGCACGTCCGCGAATTCGCCCGCCAGGTCGAGCCAGGCGCGCACTGGTTCGTCCTCGTAGCCGGAGGGCCCGCGCGCGGCGAGCAGCGGCAGGAGACGCCGGCGCAACGTGGCGGCGTCGGGCGCGTATCGCGGGGAACCGTCGGGGTTCGGCATGCCACTCCTTCGCTGGGCGGGGATAGCGGGGAAAGCTCAGCGCAGCCAGGCGACGCCGGGCAGGAAGCCGAATTGGCCGCTGAACCGGTAATTGCCGAGCCGCGCCGACGTGAAATCAATCCATTTCGGCACGTACATCGAGATCCACGGGGCCTGGTCGGTGACCGCGCGGTCGATCTCGGCCCACCTCGCGTTCGCCGCGTCCGGGTCGGTGTTGGCCAGCCGCAGCGCCTCGGTCATCCGGGCGTCGACGGCCGGATCGCAGAAGCCGCCGATGTTCGGGCTCGCGTCCGAATTCGGCACGAACGCGGCGCACGACGTCAGCACTTTCAGGAAATCGCTGGCCGCCGGATAGTCCTGGGACCAGTCGGTCAAGGCGGCTTCGACGTGGTTTCCGGAATTCTGGACAAAGGGGTATTGCAATCCCTCGTCCATCGGTTTGAGTGTCGCACGATAGCCCAAATCGGTCAACAGGGTCTGCAGGTATTCGCCCATGGCGATGTGCATCCGGTTGTTTCCCGGCACGACGGAAACCGCGGCTCCGGCGGTCCCGGATTCGGCGACCAGGCGCTTCGCTTTGACGAGATCGGGCCCGCGCCACGGTCCTCGGCCGTTCGGGGCCGGGTTGCTCGTCCACGGGCAATACTGCTGATAGCCGGGGATGTTCGGGACCAGGACCTGGCAGGTCGGGATCGCCAGCCCGGGGCCGCCCGCCTGCAGCACCGCCGAATTGCGGTCGAACGCGTAATTGACCGCCTGCCGGGCCTTGAGGTGGTCGAACGGAGGAATGCGAGTGTTCAGCGCCCAATACCAGACGTGCCCGAGCTGGTCGGTGTGCAATTGCCGAGGATGGTCGACGCTGATCTCGTTCAGCCGGTCCGGCGGCGGCTGGTCGGACGCGAGATCGGCCTGCCCGTTGATCACCGCGGTGACCTGGTCGGTCGGTTCGAGGCCGAATTTCTGCACGATCTGGTCCGGATATCCCTCGGGCGCGGCGAGCGGCGACCAGGAGCGGAAATACGGATTGCGTTTCAGCACGACGCGATCGGTCGGATCGTAGCTCGCCCAGTAATACGGGCCGGTCGAGCGCAGTTTCGACACGTCCGAACCGAGGTCGGCCGGCGGGGTGTCCGCGGGCAGGATCGACGCGAGCGGCTGGCCGAGCTGCTGGGGGAGTTCGGGATCCGGTTCGGTCAGGGTGAAAGTGATCGCGCGGGTCGCCTCGTCGATCGCGATGCCTTTCGACAGATCGCAGGTTTCCGGGGTGTCGAGGCATTCCTTCGCGCCGGCGAGGACGTCGAATTGCGAGGAAGTCGTCGGGCCGTGCACCTTGAACATCCGCTCGAACGACGCCTTGACGTCCTTCGGCCGGACCTCGCGGCCGTCGCTGAACCGGATCCCGGACCGCAGGGTGAACGTCCACTTGAGACCGTCGGCGGTGGGCTTCGGGATTTCGGTGACGAGGTCCGGGGCCACGTGCTGCCCGGTTTCCGGGCCGGACTTGGTGAACGCGGTGAGGCCGTCGTAGGTCGCGGTGAAGAGCGTCCACGACGAGGTCGAGAAGTTGACCATCGGATCGGCGGTGCCGATGTTGCCCGAGGACAGCAGCACCTCGATCCCGCCCTGATGGCCGTGATCGCCGGGCGCGACCGACGTCAGGTCCAGCGTGTCGTCCACTGCGCATCCGCTCGCGGCGAGGAGCAGCAACGACGCGAGCACCGCCCGTTTCCGTTTCATCGCGCCACTCCCTCGCGGTCGACCGGGGGCAGGATCTCCGCCGAACGGGCGCACACCCGCTGGATGATCTCGATGACTCCGCGAATGAACGCCAGCCGCGGGTGATAGCGCCGCCAAGCGATCCCGACGGTCCGTGCCGGGACGATGCCGGCGAGGGAAATCCTTCGCACGCCGGGAGTTCGGCCGCCGAGGGTGAGCCGGGGCACCGCACCGCAGCCGAGCCCGGCGGCGACCATCGCCTCGACGGCGTGGTTGGTTTCCATCTCCAGCACCCAGTTCAGCTCCGCGCCGACGGACGCGGCCCAGATCTCCATCGGATCGCGCTGTCCGCGCAGGCCGATCAACGGCAGCCCGGCGAGTCGGCCGAGCGACACCGGAGCGGCCCCGGCAGGCAGGAGCAGCACGAACGGGTCGGTGAGGAGTTCCGCGGTGAGCAGCGCCGGGTCGGCGATCGGCAGCTTCACGAAGGCGAGGTCGATGTCGCCGTTGCGCACCAGCCGGGAAACTTCGGCCTGCTGGTCCAGTTCGACGAGTTCGATCCGGTAGTCGACCGGCTGCCGCCGCAGTGCCGCCATCATCGGTGGGATCACCCGCTCGCTCGCGCTGGTGAACAAACCGATCCGGACCGTCGCGTTGAGACCCTTGCGGATCGTTTCCACCTGGCTCAGCGCGACCGAGAGGATCCCGCCGACCTGCTCCGCGGCGGCGACCAGGGTGTCGCCCGCTTCGGTGAGCGACACGCGGCGCTGCTGGCGGGACCGGTGCACGAGGAGGACTCCGAGGCCGCGTTCCAGGCTCGCGACCCGTTGGCTCACCGCGGACTGGGTGCAGCCGAGTGCGGTGGCGGCTCCGGCGAAGGAGCCGGTGGCGGAGATGGCGATGAGCGCGGCGAGCTGGGGGAGGGTCGGGCGGGCGGAGCGGCCGGTGTCGGTGCTAGTCATCGCGTGCGGCCTTGGGTTCGGTCGGCGTCAGCTGGACCGCCGGGGCGAGCGGATGGTGGCAGGCGACTTCGTGTCCCTCGTTTTCCGTGATCAGCAACGGTTCCGTCGTCCGGCACACGCTGGTCGCGCGCGGGCAGCGCGGGTGGAACCGGCAGCCGCTCGGCGGGTCGAGCGGGCTGGGCACGTCCCCGGCGAGCGTCGTGTCCCGCCAATCCGCGCCCGCCGCCGGATCCGGGATCGGCACGGACGCCAGCAGCGCCGCGGTGTAGGGATGGCGCGGCGCGGCAAAGATCTCAGCGACCGGGGCCTGTTCGACGATCCGGCCGAGATACATCACCGCGACCCGGTCGGAGGTGTGCCGGACGACGCCGAGGTCGTGCGCGATGAACACGTAGGTGAGGCCGAGCCGTTCCTTGAGGTCGTCGAACAGGTTCAGGATCTGCGCCTGCACCGAGACGTCGAGCGCGGACACCGGTTCGTCGGCGACCACGACCCGCGGCCGCAGCGCCAGTGCCCGCGCGATGACCGCGCGCTGCCGCTGGCCGCCGGACAGTTCGTGCGGGAACCGGTCGGCCAGTTCGGCGGAAAGTCCCGTCAGGGCAAGGAGTTCGGCGAGGTCCGCGCGCGTCGCGGGAAGGCGGTGCACGCGCAGCGGTTCGGCGACCGAATCGCCGATCCGGCGGCGGGGGTTCAAGCTGGCGTACGGGTCCTGGAAGATCATCTGCACCGAGCGGCGGACGGGACGCAGCCCGCGCCGGCCGGTCCGGCTGATCTCTCTGCCGTCGAAGGCGATCGACCCGCTGCTCGGCCGGTACAGGCGGACGAGGCACCGGCCGAGGGTGGACTTGCCGCAGCCGGATTCGCCGACGAGCCCGAGCGTTTCGCCGCGCCGCACGGACAGCGAAACCCCGTCGACGGCACGCAGCCGACCGGGGCGGCCCAGCCGGTTTCGCCGTACCGGGAACCATTTGACCAGGTCAGTCGTCCGCAGCAGTTCGGCCATCAGGCGGTTCTCTTCTCGTCCGGGGGCGACGCGTGCCGCAGCAGGCAGGCGTCGAGATGCTCCGCCGCCGACGGCAGCAGTACCGGCCGTTTCCGGACGCAGACCGCCTCCGCCTCCGGACATCGCGGCGCGAACGCACAGCCCGGTCCGAGGTCGGCCGCGAGCGGGGGCAGCCCCTCGATGGACGGCAGCCGGGCCGGCCGCGGCACGTCCAGGCGGGGGATCGAGCCGAGCAGCCCGACGGTGTACGGATGCCGCGGCCGGGCGAACAGCTGCGCGGTCGGCGCCTGCTCGACGATCCGTCCGGCGTACATCACCTGCACTCGCGACGCGATTCCGGCGAGCACCCCGAGGTCGTGCGTGATCAGGATGACGCTGGTGCCGGTGCGCGCGCTCAGGTCGCGGATGATGCGCAGGATCTGGGCCTGCACCGAAACGTCCAGCGCGGTGGTCGGCTCGTCGGCGATCAGGACGTCGGGTTCGCAGGACAGCGCCATCGCGATCATCACCCGCTGCCGCATGCCGCCGGAGAACTGGTGCGGATAGTCCCGCGCGCGAGCGTCCGGGCTCGGGATGCCGACGAGGTCGAGCAGTTCGACCGCGCGGCGGCGGGCGGCTCGAATGCCAATGCGCTGGTGCTGGCGTATCTGCTCGGCGATCTGCCATCCCACGCGGTACACCGGGTTCAGCGACGTCATCGGGTCCTGGAAGATCATCGCGATCCGGTCGCCCCGGTAGCCGCGCATCCGCTTCGGCGGCAGGGCGAGGAGATCCTGGCCGTCGAACCAGACGCGGCCGCGAACGATCGCGTTGCCGTCGCGGAGCAGGCCCAGCAGCGCGAGCATGGTGACCGACTTCCCGGACCCGGATTCGCCCACCACGCCGAGGGTTTCGCCTTCGGCCAATTCGAACGACACATCGTCCACCACGCGCACCAAGCCGTTGCGCGTGCGGAACTCCACGGTCAGGCCTTCGGCGGACAGGACTTTCGCGGGCCGGCTCGTCATCGCACTCGGATCCTCGGGTCCAAGGCCGCGTAACCGAGGTCGACCAGGAGGTTCACCAGCACGACGGCGAACGCGCCGTACAGCGTCACGGCCATCAGCACCGGCAGGTCGAATCGGCTGAGCGAGTGGAAGGTGAGGTTGCCGACCCCGGGCAGGCCGAAGACCTGCTCGGTGAGCACCGCGGCCCCGCCGAGCATGGCTCCGAGGTCGAGGCCGAAGAGGCTGACGAACGGGATCAGCGAGTTCCGCAGCACGTGCCGGAACAGCACGCGGGATTCGGAAAGTCCTTTCGCCCGCGCGGTGAGCACGAACTCGGACCGGTCGACCTCGATCAGGTCGGCCCGCAGCACCCGCGCGTACAGGCCGGCGGTGCCGATCGCCAGCGTGATCCACGGGAACAGCAGCTGCCCGAACCACTTCAGCGGGTCGACGTTGATCGGCGTGTAGCCGAGTTCCGGCAGCCAGCTGAAGACGCTGGTATGCCAGGTGCCCTGGGTGAGCAGATTAACCACGCCGCCTAGCCAGTACACCGGAAGCGACATGCCGACCAGGCCGAGGCCCATCAGCAGCGGATCGACCGCACGGCCGCGGAAAACCGCGGCGAGCGTGCCCGCGCCGAGCGCGAGCAGCAGCCAGAGCACCGCAGCGCCGCCGACCAGCGACAGCGTCACCGGGACCGCCTTGGCCACGCGGGAGAGCACCGGGCCGCGATCGGTGTAAGAGACCAGGTCCCGGTCGATGACCAGGCGTTTTATCATGGCGAAGTACTGCACCGGCAACGGTTTGTCGAGGCCGAAGTCGGTCCGGATCTGCGCGATCACCTGCGGGGTCGCCTGTTTGCCCGCGATCTGCCGCGCCGGGTCGACGCCCGGGGTTTTGAAGAAGATCAGGAACACCAGGACGCTCACCGCGATCAGCACGCCCGCCGCGGAGAACACGCGGCGCACGACGTAGGCGATCACCGCGCACGCATCCGCAGTTCGGCCTTCGGGTCGAAGGCGTCCCGGATCGCGTCGCCGAGGATGTTCAGCACGCAGACGGTGGTCGCGAGCAGCGCGCCGGGCACGATCGCCATCAGCGGCCGGTTGCGCAGCAGCTGGGTGCCGTCCTCGATGATCGTGCCCCAGCTCGCGGCGGGCGGATGCACGCCGATGCCGAGGAACGAGAGGCCGGATTCCAGCAGCATCGCGGTCGCCACCATCAGCGGGAACAGCACGACCACGCGGGACAGCACGTTCGGCAGGATCTCCCGGCGGATGATCCGCCCGTGCCCGGCGCCGTAGGACGTGGCCGCGCCGACGTAGTCCGCGGCGCGCACGGACAGCACCGCGCCGCGCACCGGCCGCGCGACATAAGGCACGTAGACCACTCCGATAATCAGGACCGGCAGCGCGAGGCTGCCGGAACTGACCCGGACGAAACCGAGGCTGATCCCGGACGCGAAGCTGATCGCGGAAATCGAAATCGCCAGCATCAGCACCGGAAACGCCCACACGACGTCGAGGATCCGGGACAGCACGCCGTCGACGACCCCGCCGACGTACCCGGCGAGCAGCCCGACCACCAGGCCGCCGGCACAGGCGACGAGGCCGGCGAGCACCCCGATCACCAGCGTGTTCCGTCCGCCGTACAGGATCCGCGCGGCGATGTCGCGACCGTCGCCGTCCGCGCCGAGCAGGAAATGCGCCTGCCCGGTCGGGCCGAGCGGCAGCACACCGACGCCTTGCGGCGCGGGTTGCAGCAGCGGCACCACGGTCCCGTCGTCGAGCACGGTGGTGCCGACCGGGTCGGCGACGAACGGGTCAGTGCCGGAGATGTGGCTGGCGTAGAGGGGGGCGAGCAGGCACAGCACCACGATCACGGCCAGCACCGCGGCCGAGACCATCACCCGGGAGTTGCCGAGCAAGGCTTGGAGGCCGCGTCGCCACGGTCCGCCGCCGGGCGCCGGTTCCGCTCGCGTCGCGGCAGCATGGGGCTCGGTCACCAGGCCACCCCCCTCGGTTTCGCCGTCCTGTGGGCAAAAGCTAGAGAAGGGGCGCGTTTTCCGGCAAGAAGACCGGCATCGGGTTCGATAAGACGGCCTAATCGGCTGAGCGATTCGGCCCCGGCCGGAATACCTTCCGGTAGGCGCCGGGCGTCACGCCGACCACTTGGCCGAACTGGGAACGGAAGTTGCTCGTCGTGGGGAATCCGGTCTGCGCGGCGATCCGGTCGACGGTGTGCTCGGTGGTTTCGAGCAATTCCTGCGCCTGCCGGATGCGCACCCCGGCCACCCATTGCATGGGGCTTTGGCCGGTTTCCTCCTTGAATCTCCGGGTGAGCGTGCGCACGCTGAGCCCGGCCGCTTCGGCGATGTCGGCGAGAGCGAGGTCGCGGTAGGCGTTTTCCTCGATCCACGGCAACACCTGGCCGAGCGTGGTCGGGCGGCGGGGCGCGCGGTTGCGGACGATGTATTGCGCCTGCCCGCCGGGCCGGTGCAATGGCGCGACGGCAAGGCGGGCGGCGTCGGCCGCGACGGCGGTTCCGTAATCGTTCTGGACAATGTGCAGGCACAGATCAATTCCGGCCACCGCGCCCGCCGAAGTGAGGATTTTTCCGTTGTCGGTGTAAAGCACGTCGGGATTTACGCGGACCGCCGGGTATCTCCTGGCGAATTCGTCGGCGGCGAGCCAATGCGTGGTCGCGTCGCGGCCGTCGAGCAATCCTGCTTCGGCGAGCGTGAATGCGCCGACGCAGATCGACGCGATTCGGGTGCCGCGGTCCGCGGCCGCGCGCAATGCGTCCAGGACGACCGGCGGAGTCGGCGCCAGCGGGTTGTTCCGTCCGGGCACCACGATAAGGTCGGCGCGCTGGAGGGCGTCCAGGCCCTCGTCGACGGTCAGCCGCAACGGGCCTGCCGCGATCTCGCGCTCCGGACCGGCGACGAACGTGCGGTATCCCGAGCGGCCGTCGGGCAGTCGCACGCGCCCGAAGGTTTCGATCGGCGTGGCCAGATCGAAGGGGATCGCGTCCGGGACGGCCAGCACCGCTGTGGTGTACATCCCGGCAGGATAAGCCATCGGCGACGTGGCCAGATCTGAGTGGAAGTTGTCCAGGTAGCCACTGGGAAGATCATCGCGGATGCCCTTCGATAGACGAAAGAGTCCAGCGAAAGGAACCACTCATGCTTCGGGCCCAGTTCGTGCTCTTCGACGGGTTCGACCCGCTCGACGTCGTCGCTCCGTTCGAGGTCCTGACGGCGGGAAGCGACTTCCTCGGCGGCAAGCTCGCCGTCGAACTCGTGAGCGCGGACGGTCCCGGCGTGGTGCGCTCCGGCAATCCCGGGCTCACCCTGACCGCGACCGCCGCGTTCGACCCGGACGCGCCCGGCTACGTCCTCGTCCCGGGAGCCGCCGGCCCGGTCGACGGCGACCCGGACACCGGCGTGGAGACCATCCCCGTCCTGCTGTCGCGCTTCGCGTCGGGCGACGCGATGCCCTTGCTGCGGCGCGCGTTCGACAATCCGGACAGCACGGTCGTGACCATCTGCGGGGGTTCGCTCGCGCTGGCGATGGCGGGTCTGCTCGAAGGCCGCGCCGCGACTACGCATGTGCTCGGCATCGACCTGCTCGAAGCGACCGGAGCGAAGGCCGTCCGCGCCCGCGTCGTGGACGACGGCGACTTGATCAGCGGCGGCGGGGTCACTTCGGGGCTCGATGTGGCGCTTTACGTGCTGGAGCGAGATTTCGGTTCACCGGCCGCGCTCGCCGTCGAGGAGCTTTTCGAATACGAACGCCGCGGCACCACCTGGAAAGCTTCGCACTGAAGGGAAATACATGAACACCATTGTCGGCACCTGGCTGCTGCGGATGAAAACCCCCATCGGAACCATGGAAGCGACTTATACCTTCGAAGAAACGAACGGCGTGCTCCAGGGCAGCGCGACCGGATTCGGGGAAACGTCGCCTCTCACCGACCTCGCGGCCGATGGAGACAGGCTCACCTGGCGGCAGCGCATCACCCGGCCGATGCGCCTCAATCTCGACTACGCCGTGACCGTGCACGGCGACTCCCTTTCCGGCGAATCCCGCGCCGGACGGCTTCCGCGCACCAGCGTGACGGGCGAACGGATCTCCGCGTGAACGCTTTCCTGCTGTCGGTGCACGTATTGGCGGCCATTCTCGCCATCGGCCCGGTCGCCGTCGCCGCGAGCATGTTCCCGAGCGCCGCCCGGCTCGCCTCCGACGATCCGAAGAAGGCCGCGACGCTGCAGGTGCTTTACCGCACGACCCGCGTCTACGCGGTGATCGGCGTGCTGGTGCCGGTCTTCGGCCTCGCGACCGGCGCGCGGATCGGGGTGCTGGGGAATGCCTGGCTGATCGTCTCGCTGGTCCTGACAGTCGCCGCCGCCGGAATTCTTATCGGGTTGATTCTGCCGGGGCAGAAACGCGTCGTCGACGCTGTCGGCGCCGATCGGCCGGTGCCGGTCCGCCTGGGAATGACGACCGGCATCTTCAATCTCCTCTGGGCGGTGGTCGTCGTGTTGATGATCTACCGCCCCGGCTCGACGACGGGAGTGGGACTGTGAGCCCGCGACGGATTCTGGACCTCATCGGCGCGGTGGAATTGGTGACGCTGGTGCTGATGCTGGGAAATATCGCGACGGTGCACCTGCGGGAGATCTCGGGAGTGCTGGGCCCGGTGCACGGATTGGCTTATATGGCAACGGTGATCACTGCGGTACTGGTGATGAACGGCCGGCGGCGGGTATGGCTGCTGGCCCTGATTCCGGGGATCGGCGGGCTTTTGGCGGCACGGGCCGCTTCGCCGCGGAGTTCGTCCTCGGCCGAAGGCGCCTAGTCCGAGTCGAGGAGATCAGGCATATCTCTGAGCTGTCTCCGTGACGTGATACCGAGCTTCCGAAAGATATTACGCAGATGCGCATCCACCGTCCGCGGGCTGAGGAACAGCCGCGTAGCCACTTCCTTCGACGTGGCTCCCGCGGCGACCTCGCGGGCGATGTGCGTTTCCTGCATGGTCAGCCGGTCATAGGTATGCGAGGTGCGGCTGCGCGCCACCTCTCCGGTAGCGCGCAGCTCATCGGCCGCCCGTCGGGTGAACGCTTCCAAGCCGATTTTCGACAGCTGCTCATGCGCAGCACGCAGTTGCTCGCGCGCATCGCGACGGCGGCCCGCGCGGCGCAGCCATTCTCCGTACCGCAGGTGCGCCCGCGCACTCTGCACGGCCAGCGGGCTGTCCGTGAGATATGACAGCGCCGCGACGTAGTCGTCTTCCGAATCGTTGACCATCGCCCGTGCGCCAGCCGCGACGCCCAGGGCGAAGTTGGTGCCCGCCGGTTCGGTGCGTTCGATCAGGGCGTCCAGGGCTGACCGGGCGACGGCGGTCTCCCCGCATCGGACGGCGGCCTCGATCTGCTCGGGCAGCGCGATGCCGGTTAGGAAGAGGTCGCCGCTCGCGATCGCGCGGGTCGCGGCTTCCAGCGCGGCGGGGTAGTCGCCGAGGCCGTTGCGCAGGACGGCCAGCGCCCAGTGGGCGTTCGCGGTCAGCTGGTCGGTGCGTCGGTTCGTGGCCTCGGCGAACAGGTCGAGCACCTCCTGGCGGCGTCCGCGCATCGCCGCCAGGTGCACTCGCGGGTAGAGCTGCGGCGGATCGCCGAGGGCGTCGGCGATGGCTTCCTCCTCGGCGATCGCGGCCATCGCCTGGCCGAAATTCCCGGTGAAGACCGCGGACAACGCCGCTTGGGACAGGCCGAGCCGGACGGTCATCGGGGAACCGGTCGACTCTCCGGTCCGCGCCAGCCAGTCGACGATCGTGCGGTGCAGATCGAGGTCCCACAGTTCGCCCGCGAGCACAGTGGCCAGGGCTGGCGTGCGGGTCCAGCCCTCGTCGTCGCCGGTGAGGGCTTGGCGGATCGCGGGTACTCCGGCGCGGTGTCCTTCGGTGGTCAAGCGCACCAGCGCCGTGAGGAGATCCGGCGGTCCGGCCGGGGGCGCGGCGGCGAGCACCCGGTCCAGCACCCCGGCGGCCCGCCCGACGACGAGCCCCATTTCCAGCGCCGCCACCAAGAACTCGCGTGACCGTTCCGGGTCGCTGGCACCGAGCTGCTCCGCCGCGCGCAGGATGATCTCCGGACCGCGAACCGCGCCGTCCGGGCCCTGGACGAAGGCGATCTGTCCGCGGAGCAGGTCGACGGAGGCGCGCTGCGGGACCGCCAGGGTCGAGGTGTCGATGCTGGTCAGGAGGTCTGCTGCGGCGTCGGTCCGGCCGGCGGCGAGGGTCGCTCGCGCGGCGGCGAGCGTGCGTTCGACCTGCTTGCCGCGGTCGAGCGACAGCGCGGCGGCCCGTTCGAGGAATGCCGCGGCGGCCGCGACGCCCCCGCGGGCCTGCGCGCGGGACGCCGACACTTCCAGCTCCGCCGCGACCTCCTCGTCCGGCCCGGCGGTGGCTTGCGCGCGGTGCCAGGCGCGGCGGTCGCCGGCGGTGTCCGGGTCGGTCGAGTCGGCTAACGCTCGGTGCGCTGCTTGCCGCTGTTTTGGCTCAGCCGCGCGGTAAGCCGCCGAGCGTGCCAGCGGATGGCAGAAGCGCGCGCGGGTGTCGAACTGGATCAGCCCGGACGCCTCCGCCGCGGCGCTCGCGACGGGCACGTCGAGGTCCAGCCGCCGGGCGGCGGCCCACAGCAGACCCGGATCGCCGGTCGGATCGGCGCTGGCGAGGATCAGCAGCTCCCGCGCGTCCGGGGGCAGGTCCGCCATGCGCGAGAGGAAACTCCGTTCGATCCGGCTCGCGATCGGCGACGGGGTCGGCAGCGCGAAACCGCCTGCTTTCGGCAGCTCGATCAGCGCCAGCGGGTTGCCGCGGGCCTCGGCGAGCAGGCGATCGCGCACCCGCTCGTCCAGCGTCCCGGTCTTCTCCTCGGCCAGCAGCGCGCGGGCGTCCGCGTCGCTCAGCCCGCGGACGGTCAGCCCGGGCAACTCGTCCAGACCCGGCACCGGCTCCTGGTCACGGGCGGCGAACACCAGCGCGATCGGTTCGGCCGAGACGCGCCGGGCGAGGAACGTCAACGCGCGCGCCGAGGCGGCGTCCAGCCAGTGCGCGTCGTCGATCACGCACAGCATCGGGCGTTCCGCCGCGGCCGTGGCCAGCAGTTCGAGGGCGGCGAGACCGACGCGGAACGGGTCCGGCGCGCCGTCGGCCAGCCCGAATGCGACCAGGAGGGAGTCGCGGTAGGGCGTCGAGAGGCTGTCGAGGTGCGCCAGGACGGGCACACACAGCTGGTGCAGGGCGGCGAACGGCAGCTCGCCCTCGAACTCCGACCCGGACGCCCGGATGCGCTGAAACCGCTCCGCCGCCTGCTCGACGTGGTCCAGCAGCGCGCTCTTGCCGATGCCCGCCTCGCCGCGGAGGACGAGCACCCCGCCTTCGCCCTGCTCGGCCGCGCGGACCAGCGCGAGGAGGCGGTCGATCTCGGCGGGCCGGCCGATGAGAGGCATGGCCGGAACCTTAGGGCAGGCCGCGGCGGGCGAAGTAGGCGATTGTCGCCGACGCGAGCGGCGGCGGGTCCGGGCGAGGGTGGGGACAGCACCCCGGAGGAAAGGAAAATCCACAATGGACACCGTGCTCGTCACCGGCGCGACCGGAACCGTCGGGTCCGCGCTGATTCCCGCTCTGCGGGCCCGCGGCAGCACCGTTCGCGCGATGACCCGGGGCCGTCCCCTCGACGGCGTCGAGACCGTCGTCGCCGACCTGCGGGATCCCGCCTCGATCGCGGCGGCGCTGAAGGGGGTCGACGCGATCTTCCTCAACAGCCCGTCCGCCCCCGACGCGGCTGAGCTGCAGATTCAGTTCGCGAACCTGGCCCGCGACGCCGGGGTCGGCCGGCTCGTGCTGCTCTCCCAGTACGCGGCCCGCGCCGATTCGCCGGTGCGCTTCCTGCGCTGGCACGCCGAGGTCGAGGCGCACGTCGCGAAGCTCGGTCTCGACTACACCGTGCTCCGGCCCAATCTCTACCTGCAGGCGCTGCTCAACTTCTCCGCCACCATCGCGCAGGGATTCCTCGCCGCGCCCATCGGGGACGCGGCGGTCAGCGTCATCGACACCAGAGATATCTCAGCCGCCGCCGCTGCCGTACTAACCACTAGCGGACACGCGCGCCGCACGTACCCCCTCACCGGGCCGCGCGCCGTGACCCATGCCCAGATCGCCGACGCGCTCTCCGCCGCCACCGGACGGGACATCGCCTTCCGCGACGCACCTGCCGACCAGTTCGCCGCCGCGCTGACCGGTTTGCTCCCGTCGTGGCAGATCGGCGGCCTCGTCGAGGACTACGCCCATTACGCCCGCGGAGAGGCGGCTGAGGTGTACCCCTCCGTCGCCGATCTCACCGGACGGCCGGCCCGCGACCTCACCGATTTCGCCCGTGACTACGCCGCAGCCTTTGGAAAGGACTCTCAATGACCGTGTCAAGCCGCAACAGTGACCGGATTCGGTGTGTCGAGGGTGAATTCGCGGCCGTCGCGCAGCAGTGCCCAGAGCACGTCGACGAGTCGCCGGGCCAGCGCTAGGAGGGCTTGGGTATGGATGAGTCGTTCGGCGCGCTTCTTGTCGTAGAACCGCCTGGACGGGCCTTGCGTGCGCAGGCTGGACAGGGCGGCCATGTAGAAGACCCTGCGCAGGCGTCGGTTGTAGCGTTTGGGACGGCGCAGGTTTCCGCTGACACGACCGGAGTCGCGTGGCACCGGCACCAATCCGGCATAGGACGCCAAGCGGCCGGCGGTCGCGAAGCTCGCCAGGTCACCGCCGGTGCTGGCGAGAAATTCGGCGCCCAGTCCAGGGCCCATGCCGGGCAGGGACTCGATGATCCTCGCCCACGGATGTCGCCGGAATCGGGCGGTGATCAGCTTGTCGGTGTCTTTGATCTCGCGGTCGAGGTCGAGCAGCTTGCGGGCGATGCGTTTGACGAGCATCGCGGCATCGGCTTCGCCGGGCAGCACCAGGTCCTGGGCGTCGGCGGCGGCGACCGCGGTCGCGGCGGTCTTGCCGATCGCCGGACCCCATGCCTTGTTGTCGGTGAGATGGGTTGTGACACCGCCGATTCCGGCGGTGCGGATCTCGGCGGGGGTGCACATCCCGGCGACCAGGATCAGCGGGGTTCGGTTGGAGTAGTCGAACGCGGCCTCCAGAGCGGGGAAGATCGAGCCCAGCAGCGCCCGCAGCCGGTTGATCCCGGCCACCCAGTCCGACATCAGGTCGGCGCGGTAGCTGGTCAGCTGGGTCAGCGAGACCGCCAGCTCATCGGGCATCGTGACCTCGGTCAGATCCCTTCGCAGCCGGGCGGTTTCGGCGATCACCCGAGCGTCTTTGGCGTCGGTTTTTCCTTCGCCTCGGAATCCGTGGGTCATCGTGTTCACGACCCGGCCCGGCACATAGGTCACCGACTGGTCGGCAGCCAGCAGCGCCGTGATCAGCAGCAACGCCATCGGACTCGTCAAATCGATCGCCCACTGCGCCCGCTGAGCGGCCGCACTGGCACGAGCGATCAACTGCTCGATCGCGCGCTGATCATTCCCGAGTTTCTGACTGAACAGCACCTTCCCGTCGGTGTCGATCGCACACGCGTGATGCATCGATTTGCCGACATCGATCCCGACCCAGACCTCAAGGCGAATCGCCACCCATCCACTCCTGTCATTGCAGGTCACGCCCGTGGACAACCCCGCCGACAGATCCCTAAACAGCGACGACCCGCAACAGCTCTCAATCAGCGAACGGAGCGTCCAGCACGGCGGGGCAGCCAGTCCTTTCGAGCCTCGACAACAGGCAACAACCGATCAGCTACACCCCACCGCCCCGGGCATCCAGGGCACCAACCCCAGACACCCACAAACTTAGGGAAAACCGATGATCTGCCACAGCATTCGATTCACGTTCAAGCCCGAGGTCACGGCCCGGCAGAAGGCGGACGTCACCGCGAAAATGCGCGAGCTGCTCGACCGGATCCCAGCGGTCAAGGCACGCGTCATCGGCCCCGATTTCGGCGGGAAGTACGAACTGGGCGCGGTACTGGCGCTCGAGGACATCGACGGGTACTCGGAGTACATGAACCATCCGGCGCACCTCGAACTGGACCGGCTGGGGCTGCCGCTGGTGGAGGAGTTCGGGTCGTCCGACATCACCGACGACCCGGACCCGGAGATCGGCGCGAAGATCGCCGAGGTCCACCGGATCCGGTTCGAGAACGTGCCGGACGTCGCGGAACTCGTCTCCGGTCTCGCCGAGTACACCGGCAGCGCGGCCCCGGGCAAACACGGCCGGTGAGCGGCCAGCGGGCGGGAACCGCGCCCGGCGCGTCAATTCGTTCGCGCGCGGTCCCGCCCGCCGGGTAAGCTGAGTGCAGTTGCTGCCGTTCATCGGAGAGGTGCATTGATCTTCTGAGGTGTATGGACACCGCGATCCCGGGCTCTTTCGCCCGTCGCGCGTCTGGCCTCGGAGGACGGCATCCTGAATCCGTACCCCGCGCTCGCGGTGTCTCCACGTTCTTGTCCATTCGCGAACGGGGAGTTACGCCTGTGTCTTCTTCCATTGTGTGCTCGGACCTCAGCTTCGCCTGGCCGGACGGCGAGGTCGTCTTCGACGGCTTCTCCCTGGCGATCGGCGAGGGCCGGACCGGGCTGATCGGCCTGAACGGTTCCGGGAAATCCACCTTTCTGCGGTTGATCACCGGCGAACTGCGGCCGGCCGCCGGGTCGGTCAGCGTGTCCGGCGAACTCGGCTACCTGCCGCAAAACCTGATCCTGGCCGCCGAACGCCGCGTCGACGAGGTGCTCGGCGTGGCGGCGGTCCGGGCCGCACTCGCGGCGATCGAACGCGGGGAAGCCGACGAACGCTGGTTCGCGACCGTCGGGGAGCAGTGGGACGTCGAGGAACGCACCCGCGCGACGCTCGATCAGCTCGGTCTCGCGCACGTCGCCCTGGACGCGCGGGCGGGGGAGCTGTCCGGCGGCGAGCTGATCCTGCTCGGGCTCGCCGCGCAGTTCCTGCGGCAGCCGGACGTGCTCGTGCTCGACGAACCGACCAACAACCTGGACCTGCGGGCGCGGCGGCTGGTCGGCGAGGCGGTGCGGGCGTGGAAAGGGGTGCTGGTGCTGGTATCTCACGATCGCGAGCTCCTGCGCCACGTCGACCGGATCGGCGAGTTGCGTTCCGGGGAGGTGACCTTCTACGGCGGCAACCTGGAGGATTACGAGGCGGCGGTGGCCGTTCAGCAGGAGGCGGCTTCGCGGATGCTGCGGGCCGCGGAGTCGGATCTCAGACGGCAGAAGCGAGAGCTGGCCGAGGCGCGGACGAAGCTGGACCGGCGCGCCCGGTACGGCCGGAAACAGTGGGAGAACAAACGCGAGCCCAAGGTCCGGATGCGCAAACGGCAGGAGGACGCGGAAATCGCCGCGGGCAAGCACCGCACGATGCACCTCGGCAAGGTGACGGAGGCCGAGGATCGGCTGAAGGCGGCCGAGGAAGCGGTGCGCGCCGACGCCGAGATCCGGATCGATCTGCCGGAAACCTCGGTGCCGTCCGGGAAAGAAGTGCTCACGTTGTCCGAGGTGGAGCTTCGGAACGGGCTCGCGGTGAACCTCGCTGTGCGCGGACCGGAGCGGATCGCGCTGGTCGGGCCGAACGGTTCCGGCAAAACCACGCTGCTGCGCACGATCACCGGGGCGATCGAACCGCGCTCCGGGACCGTCCGGGTCCCGGTTCCGGTGCGCTGGCTGCCGCAACGGCTCGACGTCTTGGACGACACGTTGTCCGCGGCGCAGAACGTGGCCCGCGCCGCGCCGTCCGTGTCGAACAACGAGATCCGCGCCCAACTCGCGCGGTTCCTGTTGCGCGGCAACCGGGCGGACCAGCCGGCCGGAAGCCTGTCCGGTGGCGAGCGTTTCCGGGCCACCCTGGCGACGCTGCTGCTGGCCGAACCGGCACCGCAACTGCTGTTGCTGGACGAACCGACGAACAATCTGGACCTGGCCAGCGTCCGGCAACTGTCGGAAGCACTGCGGTCGTACGCCGGTGCGCTCATCGTGGTCAGCCACGACCTTCCGTTCCTGCGCACGATCGGGGCGACGCGGTGGGTGCGACTCGGGTCCACAGTGGAGGAGACGGCGGGGTAACGGTCAGCGGATCGCGGCGAGGAGCGTGACTGCTCCCGCCGCGATCAACGCGGCGGCGAATCCGGAGCCGCCGCCGAAATTGGCGACCGTGCTGAACACCGCGACCCCGCCGCCCGCGCCGATGGCGAAACCCACTTCTTGCGTCGCCCCGGCCGCTCCGGCGTGCTCAGCGGTCGCGGCCTCGAACAGCGCAGTGGTCGCCAAGGTGCCGATCGCGCCGTAGCCGAATCCGACCAGGGCGACCGGAAACACCTTGTGGCTCAACGGAATCGCGGCCAAGCCGACAGCTTGAATCACTAGCGCGACGGACGTGGAGGTCCGGCTGCGGAGCCAGTTCAAACTGAAGGGCGCGACCAATCCGCCGACCGCGGTAGCTACGGCTTGCGGAGCGAGCGCGAAACCCGCTTCGAGCGGTGTACGTCCTTGCGCGTGCTGCAGTTCGAGGCTGACGAGGTAAAGACAGGCCGCCGCCGTCGCCGCGGAGACGACGATCCGCGCGAATGCCGACGCGAATCCCGGGCGCAGAAACAACCGGATGTGCAACAGCGGTTCCCGAAGCCGAAGTTGCCTGCGCACGAACACAATTCCGGCCAGCACACCCGCCGCAACACCCACCACCCCGCGCAACGGCGAGACGGTGACTTCCTGCAGCCCGTACACAATCCCGCCGATCGCCGCCACCGACCACAGCAGACTCGGCACCTCCCACCCGGCAGTCGCTTGCCCGCGCGATTCGGGAAGCAACCACCCCGTCAACGCGAGTGTGAGCACTGCGAGCGGCACCAATGCGAGGAAAACCCAGCGCCAGCCCGGCCCTTCCGTCAGCAATCCGCCGACGACCGGCCCGAGCGCGTTGCCCGCGCCCAGCACGGTGACCCACATGCCGTTGGCGAACGCGAGATCGCGCCCGGAAAACAACGAGCCGATCGTGCCCCGACCCCGGCCAGAATCAACGCGCTGGCGACTCCGAGCAACCCTCGGCACACGATCAGCAACGCCGCGTTGGTGGCGGCCGCAGCCACCGCGTTCAGCACCGCCAACGCGCTCACGCCAAGCAGCAGCACGCGTTTCCGCCCGTACCGGTCGCCGGCCCGGGCCGCCCCGACCATCGCGACCGCCAGCGCTAACGGGTACCCATCGACGATCCACGCCCGGGCTGAGTCCGACACCCGCAGTTCGTCCGCGAGCCGCGGCAGCGCCGTGGTGACCATGCCGAGGGCGAGACTTCCGCCCAGCACGCCAGCCAGCAACGGGAGCAACACGAGCCCGCGTCGCGGCTCCACCCGGGTCAACGCCATGCGAAGATCCTGTCCGGACACCTCCGCGGTCGACAAGTACGGACTGCCTCGTCCAGTACTGACCGAATGGATAGTGAGGAGGCCGGATGCGCCCGCAAACGGAGAAGGCCGTCCGAGCGTGGCGAACGACCTGCGCCGCCGAGATCACGACGATGGTGCTGGGCGGCGCGTGGAAGCCAAGCATCCCGCACGCGCTGGCCGAACACGGCGTGCTGCGCTTCGGCGAACTCTCGCGCCTGTTGTCAGATCTCACGGACCGAGTGCTGACCCGCCAGCTCCGCGAACTGGAATCCGACGGCCTGCTGCGCCGCGTGGTCTATCCGCAGGTGCCGCCGAAAGTGGAATACAGCCTGACGGAACTGGGCGAGAACGCGCAGGAGGTGCTGAACGCCATGGCGGCGTGGGGCCGTTCCTACGCTGAGGAGCACGATCCCGGCCGCTGATCCGTTCGGTCCGGTTGAGGACGCCGGTCGAACCGGTGCAGCAGAACGGCGAATCCCCCCATGACCACTGCCGGGATGGCATAGAAAACGACGGGCAGGACGGGGTAGACATCAAGGCGTCCGAGCACTCGTGCGGCCACTGGTACGACAATGAGCGGCGCGAGAAGGATCAACGCCGCACGGCGCCCGCTTCGCGTGCGAAGACGGCAGGCGGCGAAGACGCCCACTACGAGCACTGCGAGTTGCACCAGTTGGGCGAGGGGCAGATGTACGCCCCGAGTGGTCGTCGTCAGCGCAAGCAGCACCACGACTGTACCGGCCACAATGGACAGTCGCAGTCGGCCCAGCAAAGCCAACCCGCGGCGTGGTCCCGGCGACGCGGTCATCGAGAGCGCCGCGAAAACGCTGAGCAACACCCAGCCCGCGGACACGTCGACCGACCAATGCCGGACGGGATCGAGAACCGTGACGGTGAGCAAGGCACCGGTGGCCACCCAGGCGAGGACCACCGAGGCCCGGCGCATGCCGCACACCCCGAGCACGACGGCGGCCAGCCAGGCCGACCACACCGGAACGTCCGCGAGCGCGCCCAGCCACATCCGCAGCACCCAACCGTCCAGCCGGGCCACGCTTCGGATCTCGCGCACGGTGGAAGCGGCTCCAGCCAGGAGGAGCACTGGTGCCAGCAGGCTGACGATCGCGAGGGTGTCGCGGCGCCCGCTCAACGTGTGCCGCCAGTGGACTTGGACGGCACCCCAGATGAGGTCGACGGTTCCCGCGACCCCTGGCGTGCTTCGATTTCCGGCGTCGTCGAGCAGTACTCCCAGCATTTCTTCGCCGTGCGCGGCTCGGTGCGCGCGCGGGTACAACGCCAGCAGCCGCCGGTAGCGTCTTTCCAGCTTGGTCACGCCAGTCCTCCCGCGCTGCGGAGCTGAAGCCGTCGTTCGGCCGCGGTCGTGTGGCGTTGCCGCCGCTGGACTTCCGCGGTCAGCCGCGCGGCTCCCGCTTCGGTCAGGCGGTAGTAGCGGCGCAGCCTGCTGTCCACGACTTCCTCGCGATCCACTTCCACCCAGCCCTCCGCGTGCAGCCGGTCCAGCGCGGCGTACAACGTGCCGGCTCGCAGGGTGACCTGGCCGTCGGAGATCGTCTCGACATCGCGCAGCACGCCGTAGCCGTGCTGAGGCTGGGCAGCGAGCGCGGTGAGGACCAGGAAGGTCGGCTCGCGCAAAGGACCGTCGTTCATGGCAGGAGCATATACCGACTATCAGTATATAGCGACCATCGGCTAGCAGGGACGAACGGCGTTCGGCAAGCGAACGCTCCGAGATAAGGTGCACCCGTGGATCCCAAGGAGCGGCGCGCGGCCCGGCACCAGCCGCCGAAACCCGGAACCGGCCCGAAACCCCGGCGGCGCACGGTGCCGATCACCGTCGAGCAGGTCGTCGACGCCGCGCTGGAGATCATCGCCGCCGAGGGGTACGAGGCGTTGTCCATGCGCCGCGTGGCCGACGCGCTGAACACCGGTCCCGCCTCGCTTTACGCGCACGTCGTCAACAAGACCGACCTCGACGAGCTGCTCATCGCGCGGCTGTGCGCGAAAATCGTCCTGCCGGAGCCGGACGCGGCGAACTGGCGCTCGCAGATCCGCGACGTGTGCGGCCAGCTGCGCGACCTGTACCTGGCCTACCCCGGGATCTCCGGCGCCGCGTTCGCGGTGGCGCCCACCGACCTCGACACCGCGCGGCTCAACGAGGGGATGCTGGCGATCCTGCTGAACGGCGGCGTCCCGGCGCAGGCCGCGGCGTGGGGCGTCGATTCCCTGCTGCTCTACGTGGCCGCCTACTGCCTCGAGGCGTCGATCGTGCGGCGGCGGGTGGAGGAGAAGGACGCCGTGTGGGTCGTCGGACGGGACGAGATGCAGCGTCGTCTCGCGGCCTTGCCCGCGGAGGAATTTCCTTGCACCGCTCGCCATGCCGTCGAGTTGACTGCTGGCGAGGGGCATGACCGGTTCGACTTCACGCTCGACGTGATGATCGACGGTCTGGCGCGTCGCTAGGCGATCCGCCGTCCGGGGCCGTCGGCGTCCCGACGCAGGTCAGGCACCTGTTTGACCTGTTGAAAAGCAAGTCCAGCACACCTGGTCGCGGTCTCGTGCGCGTTGACAAGAACACTGTTCGTTGATAGAACGGTGTTCGTAACGGTAGGGGCGGCCGTATGCGAACCCGTGCGCAGGCCGCGATTGCCCGTGCCTGCCTCTTTGATCCTCGGCGTCTGGCCGAGAAGGGAGCACCTCGTGAAATCGGTCCGGTTCAGCGTCTTCGGCGGCCCGGAAGTCCTCGAACTCGTGGACGTCCCGGATCCGCACCCGGGCCCCGGCGAGGTTCGGATTTCCGTGCGAGCCGCGGGAGTCAACGCGAGCGACTGGAAGAAACGCCAGGGCCTGATGGATCAGGAACTGCCGCAGACCATGGGGCACGAGGCGGCGGGCGTCGTGGACGAAATCGGCGAGGGCGTCACGGAGGTGGAGATCGGCGACCGGGTGTTCGGATTCGCTGCTTCCGGTGGTGCGCAAGCGGAATTGGCCGTGCTGTTCTGCTACACGCCCATCCCGCCGTCGCTTGGTTTTGCCGAGGCTGCCGCACTGCCCGCGGCTGCGGAGACGGCAGCGCGTGTACTTGATCAGCTCGGCGTGGCGAGCGGCACGACGCTGCTCGTCAATGGTGCTTCCGGCAGCGTCGGCAGTGCCGCGGTTCAGCTTGCCGCGGCCCGGGACGCGCGGGTGATCGGCACGGGAAGCCCTGCCACGCATGACTTTCTGCGCTCGCTCGGGGCGGCACCCGTCGCCTACGGACCTGGTATGCCAGACCGGGTCCGCGCGCTCGCGCCCGACGGCGTCGACCTGGCGCTGGACGTCGCCGGAAGCGGGGTGCTGCCGGAATTGATCCAGCTCGCGGGCGGTCCGGAACACGTCGTCACCATCGCCGATTTCGCCGGTGCCGAGCAGTACGGCGTGCGCTTCAGCCGCGGCGACGGCGGCCACGCGCTATACGTGATATCTCAACTCGGCGAGCTGGTCGAAGCCGGAAAGTTCACCCTGCCCGTCGGGCTGACGTTCCCGCTGTCCGACGTCGCGGAAGCGCACCGGGTCGGCGAATCGGGCCGCGTGCGCGGAAAGCTCGTCCTTCTGCCCGGTTGACGGGCCCTCCCTCGAGAGAACCTCATGAACTCTGACCTCGCGCCGACCGGGATAGCCCAGTCGGCTCCTCGAAGCGTGCGCCACCAGCATCGCTGGCTCACGCTCGTCGTGCTGAGCCTCGCCCAGCTGATGGACGTCCTCGACTCCACGATCGTCAACATCGCCCTGCCGAGCGCGCAGCACGACCTCGGTTTCCCCGCCGATTACCGGCAATGGGTGCTGACCGGCTACGCGCTCGCGTTCGGCAGTCTCCTGCTCCTCGGCGGCCGGCTCTCTGACCACTTTGGACGAAAGCGGCTGTTCCTCGTCGGCGTCGGCGGGTTCGCGCTCGCTTCCGCGGTCGGTGGCGCCGCCGGGAATTTCGCGACCCTGCTGGCCGCGCGAATCGGCCAAGGCGCGTTCGCCGCGATGCTCGCGCCTGCCGCATTGTCCTTGCTGTCGCTCACTTTCGCCGACGACGCCAAGGAACGCGGCCGCGCCTTCGGCATCTTCGGCGCGATCTCCGGCGCGGGCGGGGCGGTGGGATTGCTGCTCGGCGGCGTCCTGACCCAGGGCTTGTCGTGGCGGTGGTGCCTCTACGTCAACCTGATCATCGCGGCGATCGCGTTCGTCGGCGGCCTGGTGCTTCTCCACGACGAAGAGCGGCCGCAGCGAGTCCGGCTCGACGTCGCGGGCGCGGTCGTCGTGGTGCTCGGCTTGATCGGGCTCGTCTTCGGCCTCGGCACTGCGGAAAGGAATGGTTGGCCCGACCTCCGGACTCTCGGGCCCGCACTCGCGGGTCTCGCGCTGATCGCCGCCTTCGTGGCCATCGAACGCCGCACCGCCCATCCACTGCTGCCGCTGCGAGTAGTCCTCGACCGGGTCCGCGGAGCCGCGTACCTGACCCTGGGCATCACCGGGACCGGGATGTTCGCGGTATTCCTGTTCCTCACGTTCTATCTCGCGAATACGCTGGGGTTCAGCCCGGTGCAGACCGGCGTGGCGTTCCTGCCGATGATCGGCCTGGTCATGGCGGGAGCGGTGTTCTCCGGCGCGGTGCTCCTGCCGCGCTGGGGGCCGCGGCCGATCGTCTCGCTGGGCTGCCTCCTCGCCGCGGCGGGCATGGCTCTCCTCACCGGAATCGGCGCGGATTCGAGTTATGCGGCGAACATCCTGCCCGCGCTTCTCGTTACCGGAGTGGGATTCGGCTTCATTTTCGGCCCAGTGCAGAACGCCGCGACCAGCTGTGTCCGGCCGCATGACGCCGGGGTGGCGTCCGCGCTGGTGACGACGGCCCAGCAGATCGGCGGCTCCATCGGAACCGCGGTGTTCAGCTCGCTCGCAACGTCCGCGACCGCCGGATACCTGGCCGCGCACCCCGGGGCTCCCGTCGAGGCGACCTTCGCCGGATACCACCTGGTGTTCTGGACCGCGGCGGCGGTATTCCTTGGTGGTGCGGTAGTAGCCGCGCTGCTGTTCCGCGGCGGTCGCTTGCCCGTCGATCCGGCCGCGCAGCACCACTAGCTTGCGCAGCGCGCGCGTTCTATCGTGGGAGGTTCGAAACCTGGGGAGGGATCATGATTCGTCGGATTATTGCTGTGCTCGGCGTGCTGGGACTGGCCGGAATCGCGACGGCGGCGCCTGCTTCGGCCACCTCGCAGCTGACTCTCGATCCGAACTCGGGCGCGCCGGGCGATCCGGTGACGATGAGCTGGGTGTGCAGCAAGGACGACGGCCCCGTGCGTCAGCTGTGGTCGAACGTGCTGACCGGGTTCCCGACGAACCCGCCCGGCTACGGCGGCACCGTGCAGGCGAACGTGCGGCCGGACGTGACTCCGGCGGGGAACGGCAATTACTGGGTGGCGCTGGACTGCCAGCATTCCTCTTCGATTTTGCCGTTCACGGTCCGCTGAGCCGGGTGGGCCGCCGCGTAGACTGAACTGCGTGACCGGCCAGCGGCTCCTTTCGTTCCTGCGCGAACTGCAGGCGACCACCTCGTGGACGGTGGTCGCCGACGACACCTCGGTGAGATGGCAACTCAGCGGGTTGACGTGGCAGGCCACGGTGCTGGTCGATCCGCGGCGCTGGCTCGGAGTGGAGTTCGCGGCCCGCGACCCGGCGACCGGCAAACTCGTCACGTACGACATCGACACCGATCTGTACGACATCTCGCAGGAGAGCCAGCGCGAGTTCGCCGAGGAGATCGAACGCGACATCATCGAGTTTCTCGGCAACCTGCGGAAGGGCGCGATGCTGCGCGGCCCGAACGGTGCGCTCGTCTTCCCGCTCGACGGTGCATGGGTCCGCGTCGTCCGGGGGCGGTTTTGGACGACCGCGTCCACGTACGCAGAGGACGCCGAGGCTCGGGCGGGCGGCGAATATGTTGTGGTGCGGTGACGGAGTTACTGCTATCTCGCTGGCTTTCCGGTGAGCGGGCCGTTCGGCCCGATCTCCGACGATAGCGGCGGACGATTCTCGCGCCGCAAAGACGACCGCGGCTGTTATGCGGCGGCGCCCTCAATGTGCGCCTTCAGCAGTTCCAGTCCGGGCTAGATGCGGGCCGGGTCCTCGACCGGGTGCGGGCCGGGAGGTTCGGCGGGCGGGACCAGCCGCTCGAACAGGCGGCAGAACAAGGTTGTCCCGTCGCCGAGGTCGAAGGTGGTGAAGGTGGCGATCGCGTGCATCGACGGTGCCGGGGTCCCGTCGTCGAGGACGTCTCGGCCGACCACCGTCCAGAGTTTGCCGGGGACTCGCGCCACCACGGTGTACAGCTTCGGCTTTTCGTTCAGGTCCGGCACAATGGTTTCGAGCAGCTCGTCGCCCATTTCCGCGGGGACGTCCGGCGTGCCGCGGCGCACTTCGGTTCCGGACGCCATCGGCAGCCATTTCGGCAGGTTCGACCACGTGGTCGCCCAGTCGTAGACCTGCTGCGCCGGCCGGTCGACCACGATGCGGTTTTCGACGAAACGGATGTTCAGGTTGTCCGGAATCTGCGGAACGTAGAGTGCGGTCGTCACGTTTTCTCTCCCTTTCCGAACGGTCTGGGGAAATGCGGTCCGCGCCGAAACTGGGAAATGTGCGGCCGGAGGAACGCATTTCCACGACACTCACGCTAGAAGCCATGGTCGATGCCCGTCCAATGCTGCCTTGGTGTTCGGCTATGTCGGTTGGGCATAGCCGGTGCTCGCCGCCCGGATCTCGGCCGCCACCTCGTCCAGTTTTCGCGTCATGAGCAGCATCGTCGGGGTGAGCTGCCTGCCCGCGGGCAGCGTGACGCCGACCGATTCCACGATGCCCAGGTCGACCGGCAGCGCGGTCAGCTCCGGTTCGGTCTCCGCGACCAGCTGCGGCATCACGACCAGGGTGTCGGTTTCCAGCGCGATGGCGCGGACGGCGAGGAACGAACCGGACTCGATGCGGTTGGCCGGGGTCGGGAGGCCGCGGCGCAGGAGGTGTTCTTCCAGGTGCCGCCGCTGCGGGTTGTCGGCGGGCGGCAGCGACCAGAGTTCGCCGATCAGGTCGGCGAGCGTGAGTCCCGGCCGCCGGTGCGCGGGATGCCGGCGGCGCGCCACCACGCGCGCGGGCTCGTAGTAGAGGTGGTGCTGGCGCAGCCGGTCGTTGTTCGCCGGTTCGAGGGTCCCGACGACGAGGTCGACGTCGCCCGCGAGCAGCGCCTCGTACAGCGCTTCCGGGCCGCCGTGCCGGATGACGACGGTCAGGTCGGGGGCCGCGGCCTTCACTCGCGCGACCGCACGGGGCAGCAGCACGCTCGCCCCGGCGAGGAAGGTGCCGATCGTGACGGTGCCGGCGTGTCCGTCGACCAGCTCTTCCAGATGCCGCCCGGCTTGGCGGAGTTCGGCGAGCACCGCGCGGGCGTGATCGACGAAGACCTCGCCGAACAGTGTCGCCGTCATCCCGCGCGGGCGGTCATCGGGAACGCTCGGCTGGTCGCATGCGCTCGATTCTGCCGGTCCGCTCAGCGGTGGCCGCCGGATGGCACGACGAAGCTGACGGTTTTGCTGGCGAGGACCTGGTGCGTGGGATCGGCCAGTCCGATCCACAGCTTGTGCGGCAATTACCTCAACGGCTACTACATCTCGTTCGGCGCGTTCTACAACGACTTCACGGTCTCGAATGCGCAGGCGTTCGGGACCGCGGACGCCATTGTGTCCACAGAGGACGATCTGGCCGCCTTCGAACGCGCGCTGTTGAGCGGAAAACCCCTGCCGCCGCAGCAGGCCGAGCTGAAAACGATGGTGCCGGTCGACGGCCTGCGGACCGGCGTGGAATCACAGCGGCCGCGTGCTGGGATCTTTTACCCTGTGGCTGACCAGCGACGACGGCAGCAAACAGGTCCTGGTGGCGGCCAATGTGAACCATCTAGCCGGGGCCGCGACCATAGGGCAAACCACGCTGGGGAACGCGGCGCTCAAGGCTTACTGCGCGTCCTGAGCCGCGGCGGCCAGCCAGTTCTTCTCGCGACGAAGGACATCCTGCCTGATCTGACCGGTTTGCCCGAGTAAGCTCGGCGCTGGGAACGGCCGCCTGTTCCGATCAACGGCACCTGTCCCGCGTGGATTCCCAGGACCGGGCGGTCGTCGCGGATTTTCTGCACAGCACCTGGTGACAGCGGCCGGTCACGGATGGTTCACTATGTTAGGAAGTTTTCCTAATGAAGGCTGGAGGTCGCCCGGTCATGTCATCCTCCCGTAGGCGTTTCGCTGTGGTCGGCGCCGCTCTGGCGCTCGCCGTGCCGCTCGCGGTCAACTCCGCGCACGCGGAAACCGCCGACGCCACCGCCAAGTCCTATACGGCCGCGCAGGTGCTGGCCGGCGTCAAGAAGAACAGCACGGACGCGAACAAGGTCAATTCCAAACCGCACATCAACACCATGACGCGGGCCAAGGACGTCAACGTCTACCAGGTGGCGAAGGGCGTCTACGCCTACGGTTCCGGCCTGGCCGTGGACACCGACGGCAGCGACCCGGACCCCGATCCCGACCACCAGGGCACCACCACTTTCAAGGACAGCAACGGAAAATCGCTCGGCGCGCACCACGTGCCGTTCTACGTACTCGGCGACGACTGTTACGACAAGAAGAGCCCGTGCCCGCATTTCTTCTACAAGGAACACGGGATCAAGGGCCGCCAGTTCGCGCTGATGTTCTACAAGAGCAAGGTCATCGGGGCGATCTTCGGCGACACGCAGACGGCGAACGACCAGGACACGTCGGACAACGACTCGCGCGAATTGGGCGAGGCGTCGGTGAAGGCGGCGTCGCTGCTGGGAATCAACAGCAGCGGCACTGACGGCGGCGTCGACAACGGCGTGACAGTCGTGATCTTCTCCGGTTCGGATTGGGTCGTGAACGGGACCAACTCGACCCTGAACGCCACGGCGCAGGGCATGGTCAACAAGGCGCTGGACAGCCTCGGGGCCAGCATGGGCATCTAGACCCGGCAACGAATGCGGTCACCGCTGTGGTTGGCGGTGGCCGCATTCGTCGTGTCTGGGGTTCGGGTGCGTGCGATAGCCTCGTCGGGGCGGTGCTCCTTCATGGTCGGGCCCGCGCAGCTTTGACTACTGGCGAGGGAACGGTGCACGGCGAGATCAGGCGCAGCAGGGTCATCAACGTGTTCGCCGCCTTCGTCGTGGTGGCTCTTGCGTCCGGCGTCCCGGCGGCGTACGACGTCGGCGGACTGCCTCCGCTCGCAGTGTCCCTGCCGCTGGCCGCGGTGCTGTTGGAAATGATCCGCCGGGGTGGTTTGCGGCCCCGCATCGCTTGGGACGACCGCGGCGTGTGCGGCTGTGCTCCAGCGCGGCAGTCAACCGGCGCTCGTCCGCACCGGCTCGCGAACCGTAGCGCTGGGAAGGCTTCGACAGTAGCCGAACATCGTCGAACTCCCACCGGACGCTGCTGTTCTCCAACCCGCCCTCGATCCGGTTGTCGCGTTCCCGGATCGCTCTGGCTTAAGTCAGCAAGCTTGGCCTGAGTGGTTCAGCAAAATGCTCGCTGGCGGCGGCGAAGCTAGCCGATTGTGCCGCTCAACAATATTCTTTGGCGCCGCCCACAATCGTCCGGCGAATGCGCAGGAAAAGCCGAACGCGAAGATCATTTCGCCTTGACCCTCCTGCCCGGTTCCCGTACACCAGACCTCGAACTCGTCCGGTCTCGAGGATTTCGGACGGGAAAAACCGGGAAAGGAACGGCGTCGTGGCGAAAGCGGTGGGCATCGACCTGGGGACGACCAACTCGGTGATCGCGGTGCTGGAGGGCGGCCAGCCCGCGGTGATCGCCAATGCGGACGGCGCGCGGACGACCCCGTCGGTGGTCGCGTACACCGATTCGGGAGAGCGGCTCGTCGGGCAGCTCGCGCGGCGGCAGGCGATCATGAATCCGAAGGGCACGATCTCGTCGGCGAAGCGGTTCATCGGCCGCCGCTACGACGAGGTGGCCAGCGAGATCGACGCGGTGTCCTACGACGTCGTGCCGGGGCCGGACGACGCGGTGCGGTTCGACGTGCACGGCAAGAAATACGCGCCGGAGGAGGTTTCGGCGCTGGTGCTGCGCAAGCTGGTGGACGACGCGTCGAAGTTCCTGGGGGAGAAGGTGACCGAGGCGGTCATCACGGTCCCGGCGTACTTCAACGACGCGCAGCGCCAGGCGACGAAGGACGCGGGCCGCATCGCGGGGCTGGAGGTGCTGCGGATCATCAACGAGCCGACCGCGGCGGCGCTGGCGTACGGGCTGGACAAGAAGCAGCACGAGACCGTCCTGGTGTTCGACCTCGGCGGCGGCACGTTCGACGTGAGCGTGCTGGACATCGGCGACGGCGTAGTGGAAGTGCGCTCCACCGCCGGCGACACGCATCTGGGCGGCGACGACTTCGACCGCCGGGTGGTCGACCACCTGGCAGGAGAATTCGAAAAAGAGAACGGCATCGACCTGCGCGCGGATCCGCAAGCGCTGCAACGGTTGTTCGAGGCCGCGTCGAAAGCGAAGGAAGAGCTGTCCTCGGTCACGCAGACCACGATCAACCTGCCGTTCATCACCGCGGACGCCTCGGGCCCGAAGCATCTCAACACGACGTTGATGCGCTCCACGTTCGACCAGATCACCTCGGACCTCGTCGAGCGCTGCAAGGTGCCGGTCGAGCGGGCGCTGGCCGACGCGAAGCTCACCGCGAACGACATCGACGAGGTCATCCTGGTCGGCGGGTCGACGCGCATTCCGGCCGTGCAGGCGCTGGTGCGGCGGATGACCGGCGGCAAGGACCCGAACATGACGGTCAACCCGGACGAGGTCGTCGCCCTCGGCGCGGCGATCCAGGCGGCCATCATCAAGGGCGAGGCCAAGGACGTCCTGCTGCTGGACGTCACGCCGCTGTCGCTCGGCATCGAGACGATGGGCGGCGTGATGACGAAGGTCATCGACCGCAACACCACGATTCCGGCTAGGCGCAAGGAAACCTTCTCCACGGCCGAGGACAATCAGTCCGCTGTGGACATCGTCGTCCTGCAGGGCGAGCGCGAGAAGACGGCGGACAACCGGGTGCTCGGCCGGTTCCGGCTCGAGAACATCCCGCCCGCCCCGCGCGGCGTGCCGCAGATCGAGGTCACCTACGACATCGACGCCAACGGCATCCTCAACGTCTCGGCCAAGGACACCAATTCCGGCCGGGAACAGACCATCACTATCTCCGAAAGCTCCAATTTGGACTCCGCGGACGTCGACCGGATGGTCGCCGACGCCGAGGCGCACCGGGCCGAGGACGCCAAACTGCGCGAGATCGTCGACGCCCGCAACACGCTCGACAGCGCGGTCTACCAGGTGGAGAAAAGCGTCGCGGAACTCGGCGACGCGGTGCCGCTCAACGAGAAAGCCCGCGCGGAGAACCTTGCCGTGGATGCCCGGGACCTCCTCAAACAGGACGAGCCGAGCCTGGAGAAGCTGCGGTCGCTGACGTCGGAACTCCAGCAGTTGTTCCACGGCCTGGCCGCGGTCGCGTCCACCGCGGGCGACGCGCATTTCCCGGGAAACGACGACGGTGACGACGTCGTCGACGCCGAATTCACCACCTCCTGACCGCCATGGAGAACCAGCAGGAAGCCGCCGAACCGGAAGACACCACCGACGTCGCCTGGCTTCAGACGAGAGTCGCCGAGCTGGAGAACAACTGGCGCACGGCGATGGCCGACCTGGACAACCTCCGCAAGCGCACCGTGCGCGACACCCTGCGGGTGCGGCAGCAGGAACGCAAGCGGGCCGCCAAAGAACTGCTGACCGTGCTGGACAATCTCGACCTGGCGATCGGGCACGCCGAGGCGGACCCGATAACCATCGTCGCCGGTGTCGAAGCGGTGCGCGCGCAGGCGGACCTGGCGATGGCTGACCTCGGCTTCCCCCGGTACTCGGACGACCAGGGGATGCCGTTCGATCCGCAGCTGCACGAGGCGGTGTCGGTCGTTCCGGCAGTGGGCGTCGAGCCGGGCACGGTGGTCCAGGTCGTGCGCCCCGGTTACGGCGACGCCGAGAACCAGCTGCGGCCCGCGGCGGTCGTGGTCGCGAAGGCGGATTGATGAGCGACAGCGAGGACTTCTACGAACTGCTCGGCGTCTCCCGGACGGCGAGCCAGGAAGAGATCCAGAAGGCGTACCGGAAACTCGCCCGCAAGTACCACCCGGACGTGAACAAGGACCCGGGCGCGGAGGACAAGTTCAAGGCCGTTTCCGAGGCGTACGACGTGCTTTCCGAACCGGAGAAGCGCAAGCGCTACGACGCGTTCGGCAAGGACTTCCGCCAGGTTCCGCCGGACCTGGACCCGGAGACCTACGCTCGCGCCAAGGCAGGCGGCGGATTCTCCGGCTTCCAGAACGCCGAGGGAGTCGACTTCGAGGACCTCTTCGGCGGCATGTTCGGCGGCGGCTTCCAAAGCGGTTTTCAGGGCGGCTTCCAAGGCGGGTTCGGCCGGCAGCGCGGCCCGATCCCCGGCGCCGATCAAGAGGCCGGAATCGAGATCACCCTGACCGAGGCGTACCAGGGCGGACGGCGTTCGTTCACCCTCGATGGCCCGGAGGGCTCCCGCACGGTCGACGTCAACATCCCGGCCGGAGTGAGCAACGGCAAACGCATCCGCCTGGCCGGGCAGGGCGGTTACGGCAGCGGCGAAGGCGCACCGCGCGGCGACCTGTACCTGGTGGTGCATCTGTTTCACGACAAGCGCTACCAAGTAGAAGGACGCGACGTGACCGTCGATCTCCCTTTGCTGCCTTCGGAAGCAGCACTGGGCGCGACCGTCGCCATGGATCTCCCCGGCGGCGGCGAAGCGAAGCTGAAGATCGCGCCGGGCACGTCCAGCGGACGCAAGCTGCGGTTGCGCGGGCGCGGCATTCCGAACACGCGGGGCAATCCCGGCGATCTGTACGCGGCGGTCAAGATCGTCGTCCCGAAGGACCTGACCGCCGAGCAGCGCAAGCTCTACGAGGAACTGGCCGCGGCCACCACCGACAACCCGAGGAGGCCGGGATGACCTACGCGCTCGTGCGCCGCAGCCCCGGCGCGGCGCATCTGGACCTGCCGACGTTCGCGCACGCGACCGGCCTGCACCCGGAGCTGGTCCGCCGGTTCACCGTGCTGGGCCTGCTGGAACCGGTCGAGGACGCGCGCGGCGAATGGTGGTATCCGGTGGCGCAGGTGTCCGCGGCGGCCCGGATCCAGCGGCTGCGCGCCGGGCTCTCGCTGAACTACGCCGCGGTGGGCTTGGTCGCCGACCTGCTCGACCGCATCGCGGACCTCGAAGCGGACCTCCGTACCCGATCCCGACGCAGCGGAGACTGACCATGGATCCCAACCGGCTCACCCGGAAATCCCAGGAAGCACTGCACGACGCGCAGACTGCCGCGCTGCGGTACGGCCAGCCGGAGGTCGACGGCGAACACCTGCTGCTCGCGCTGCTCGACCAGTCCGACGGGCTCGCGTCGCGGCTGCTCGAAGAGGCGGGGGCGGATCCGGCTCGTCTCGAACAAGAGCTGGAAGCGGCACTCTCCCGCCGTCCCAAGGTGAGCGGCCCCGGCGTCACGCCCGGCGAAACCCGCGTGACGGCGCGGCTGGCTCGGGTGCTCGACGCGGCCGATCGCGAAGCGGGACGGCTCAAGGACGATTACGTGTCCGTCGAACATCTGCTCGCGGCGTTGCTGGAGGAGGGCAGTTCGAGCGCGGCCGGACGGCTGCTGCGCGGCGCGGGCCTGACCCGGGACAAGTTCCTGGAGGTGCTGCGGAAGGTAAGGGGGAACCAGCGGGTGACGTCGGCGACGCCGGAATCGGCCTATGAGGCCTTGGAAAAGTACGGTCGCGATCTCGTCGCCGACGCGGCGGCGGGCAAGCTGGACCCAGTGATCGGACGCGACGCGGAGATCCGGCGGGTGATCCAGATCCTGTCGCGCAAGACGAAGAACAATCCGGTGCTCACCGGCGATCCGGGCGTGGGCAAGACCGCGATCGTCGAGGGGCTCGCGCAGCGGATCGACCGCGGTGACGTGCCGGAAGGACTCAAGGGCAAGACGGTGTTCTCGCTCGATCTCGGTGCGCTGGTCGCGGGCGCGAAGTACCGGGGCGAGTTCGAGGAGCGGCTGAAGGCCGTGCTCAACGAGGTGACCGCCGCCGAGGGCCGGATCCTGTTGTTCGTCGACGAACTGCACACCGTCGTGGGCGCGGGTGCCACTGAGGGTGCGATGGACGCGGGCAACATGCTCAAACCCATGCTCGCGCGCGGCGAACTGCATCTGATCGGCGCGACGACCGCGGATGAGTACCGCAAATACATCGAGAAAGACGCCGCCCTCGAACGACGGTTTCAGCCGGTGCTGGTGGACGAGCCGTCGGTCGAGGACGCGATCTCCATCATGCGTGGGCTGCGCGAGCGGCTCGAAGTGTTTCACGGCGTGAAAATCCAGGACAGCGCGCTGGTCGCCGCGGTCGTGCTGAGCCACCGCTACATTTCGGACCGGTTCCTGCCGGACAAGGCGATCGACCTGGTGGACGAGGCGTGCGCGATGCTGCGCACGGAGATCGACTCGATGCCCGCCGAACTGGACGAGCTGAGCCGACGGCTGACCCGCACCGAGATCGAGGAAGCCGCGCTGGCGAAGGAAACCGACGCGGCGAGCAAGGCACGGCTCGAGGAATTGCGTCGCGAGCTGGTGGATCTGCGCGCCGAGGCGGGCGGGATGCGGACGCAGTGGGAGGCCGAACGGTCCGCGCTGCACAAGGTTCAGGCGTTGCGCGAGGAGATCGAGCAGGTCAGCCGGGACGCCGACGCCGCCGAGCGGGCCTACGACCTGAACAAGGCCGCCGAATTGCGGCACGGCAAGCTCCCCGAGCTGGAGCGTCGCCTGGTGGGCGAGGAAGAACTGCTGGCCACACGGCAGGCGGGCACCCGGTTGCTGCGCGAGGTCGTGACCGAGGAGGAGATCGCGGCGGTCGTGTCGCGGTGGACCGGCATTCCGGTCAGCCGGTTGCAGGAGGGCGAGCGGGAGAAGCTGCTGCGCCTGGACGAACTGCTGCACGAGCGCGTGATCGGGCAGGACGAGGCGGTGCAACTGGTCGCGGACGCGATCATCCGGGCGCGGTCGCGGATCAAGGACCCGCGCCGTCCGATCGGGTCGTTCCTGTTCCTGGGCCCGACCGGCGTCGGCAAGACCGAGCTGGCGAAGGCGCTGGCCGCGGATCTGTTCGACACCGAGGACAACATCGTCCGGATCGACATGAGCGAGTACCAGGAGCGGCACACGGTGTCACGGCTGGTCGGCGCGCCGCCCGGGTATGTCGGCTACGACGAGGGCGGCCAGCTCACCGAGGCGGTGCGGCGCAAGCCGTATTCGGTGGTGCTGTTCGATGAGATCGAGAAGGCGCACGCGGAC
This sequence comes from Amycolatopsis sp. AA4, assembly GCF_002796545.1. Lineage (GTDB taxonomy): Bacteria > Actinomycetota > Actinomycetes > Mycobacteriales > Pseudonocardiaceae > Amycolatopsis. Next base: position 6,261,032 of record NZ_CP024894.1, on the reverse strand, counting down.
GTCTTCAACACGCTGCTGCAGGTGCTGGACGACGGGCGGCTGACCGACGCGCAGGGCCGCACGGTCGATTTCCGCAACACCGTAATCATCATGACCTCCAACATCGGCGCGCATTTCCTGCTCGACGGCGTGAACGCCGAGGGCGAGATCACCGAGTCCGCGCGCGACGAGGTGATGGCGGCGCTGCGCGGACATTTCCGGCCGGAGTTCCTCAACCGGATCGACGACATCGTGCTGTTCAAACCGTTGACGCTGCCGGAAATCGAGCGGGTTGTCGAGCTGATGCTGGGCGACCTGCGCAAGCGGCTCGCCGAGCAGAACATGACCCTGGAGGTGTCCGACAAGGCGCTGCGGTTCATCGCGGAACAGGGATTCGACCCGGTGTACGGGGCCCGGCCGCTGCGCCGGTTCCTCGCCCGCGAGGTCGAGACCCGGATCGGGCGCGCGCTGCTCGGCGGGGACGCGCACGACAACACGGTCGTCGACGTCGGCCTCGACGACGGCGTGCTCACCGTGACCTGCCGGGACCGCGAGGCAGCGGCATGATCCGCGGCGCGGCCTCGCGGGCGGGCCGATGACTGCTGGCGGGCTCGCCGAGTGGGTCCAGCCGCGCCTGCCGCGACTGATCGACGACATCTGCACGGCGGCGTGCGAGCGGATCGACCTCTACCGGGACGAAAAGATCGTCCCGCGCGCGGACCTGCACCGCTCGATCGCGGTCAACGTGCGGTTCCTGGTCGACGCGCTCGGCGGGGTCGAAGACCCGGATCAGGGTGCGCCGCAGGAGACCGGCAGCCGGCGCGCGCACCAGGGCGCGCCGCTGCCGGAAGTGCTGCAGGTGTACCGGATCGGCTGCGCGATGCTGTGGGAGCTGCTGGCCGCCCACGCCCGCGAGACCGGTGCCGCGGACGCGCTGATCGATGTCGCCAGCCTGCTCTGGCAGGTCACCGACGAGCACGCGGTGCGCGTGACCGAGGCGTACCGGACGGCGAGTGCGGAACTTCTCGTCGCCCAGCAACGCCGTCGCTCCGCGCTGGTCGAGGCGTTGTTCACCGGCCAGCGCCTCTCCGGAGCCGGACCGTGGGAAGCCGGACGGCTGCTCGGCCTTGCGCCGGAAGGGAAACTCGCCGTCGTCGCGGCCGAGACGCGCGGGCTCGCCGAGGAGAGCCTGCCTGGCATCGAACGGCGGCTCGGGCAGCTCGGCATGGTGTCGGCGTGGCAGCTCACTCCGGTCTTGCAGGCCGGGCTGGTTTCGTTGCCGGAAGAGCAATACGGCGCCCTGCTGAGCGTGCTCACCGAGGTCGCGTTGACCCGCACCGGAGTCAGTCCGCTGTACCCGTCGCTGTCCGACACCCCGCGTGCGTTGCACCTGGCGCGGACCGCGCTGGCCAGTGCCTCGCCGGAACGCGCCGAAGTCCGCGCATTCGACCCCAGCCCGCTGGCCGCCCTCGTCGCCTATGACCCCGACGAAGGACGACGGCTCGGCGACCAGGTCTTCGGCCCGGTCCTGGATTTGCCCGCCGACGAACGCGACCTGCTGCTGGAGACTCTCGAGGCCTACTTCGCCGAGGGCGGTTCCTCCGAACGCGCCGGCCAGACCTTGCACTGCCACGCCAACACCGTCCGCTACCGGCTCCGGCGGATCCGGGAACTCACCAACCGGTCGCTGACCGACCCCCGGGACCTGGCCGAGCTGGTCACCGCGATGCAAGCGCTGCGCATCGACACTTCCGCCCACTCTCCAAGGGATTGACCATGAACCAGATCACCGCGAAAACCCTCGGCACCCCGAACGGCGGCCTCTTCGACAACCCGTGGCCGCCGGATTTCCCGGCCGCCGGACAGCGGGTCGCGATCTTCGCCTACGAGGTGACCCGGGTCGACGGCACCGGCCAGGACGACATCCGCACCTATCACGTCGGTCCGGTCGAAACCGCCGCGAAAGGCCCGATCTCGAGCCGTGACGAGCCGCAGGGCATCACGGTGGCGTGGCGCGGGTGCGGCACCGGAACGGTCACGTCGATGTCGGCGCCGCTGGACCGCGAACGCACCTGCGAGGTCGTCCCGGACGAGGCGGACCTGCTATGACCACTCCGCCGGTCCGCCTGGACACCACCTTCGGACGGGACCTGGGCACTCCGCGCTCGCGGTAGGAACGCCTGCTGGCGGACGAGCCCCAGTTCGTCGTGCACGGGCACGTCGTCGAGCACGCCTTCGCGGCAAGTCACTGACCTTGCTGGGACGCCGCAGCATGGGTACCGAGGTCATCGAGGGTCAACGGATGCCGCGGTGCCTGGTCGAGCACGATCCGGCGCGTCGCGGTCAGATCCGCGCCGACGTGCAGCAGCTCGCCAGGCCGGAGGTTCTGCCAGCCAGGATCTTCGTCCATGCGCTCGCTGGCGACAACGACGGCCCGGTGGCGGCTGAGTTCGCCGGACCGAGCCCGGATCCGGCCCGCGGCGCTCGCGTGTTCGAGGTGCCGATCGCCGTGCGGGCCGCCGGGGCAGCGCTGCAGGACGTAGAGGTCGTGGGTGTCGGGGTAGCGCAACGCCCAGAGCTCGTCCGGCGTGGTGAGGATGAGGTTGATCGCGTAAACCGGCAGATTCAGGGCGGCCCACCGCGCGGCGGCGGCGATTCCCGCGCTCACGTCGCCGTGATGCTCGTCGATTTCCTTCGTGACCAGGGCGAAGAACCGTTCGGAATCGGTGTCGCCTTGGACGAGGTCCCGATACTCGCCAAGCCGGTCTTCCAGGCGGGACAAATCGCCGATGACGCCGTTGTGGGCGAACAACCGGCCGTGCTGGAGGAAAGGATGCGTGTTGGCCGGGTCGAGTCCGCCGGTCGAGGCGTAACGGATGTGGGCGAGGAAGGTCGTCGATTCGCATTCCTTGGCCTCGCAGGCGAACTGTTTGTCCGCATACGCCGCCAATGGCTGTTTCCACACCTGCGGCGCGCCGTGCTCGTCGAAGACGCCGAGCCCGGTCCCGTCCGGTTCGCGCCGGCTCTGGGCCGCGAGGCTGTCAGGTGCTTCGAGCAGCCAAAACGTGGCGGGCACGCGCTGCGGGGCAGCGGACAGACCAAACAGACGGCACATGCCGCCCCCTTTCCCGACGCGGTTCAGATCCCTGGTTACCCGGGGGAATCGGCCTGAACCCTCGCGAAGACGTGGCCTTGCCGACGGTCTGCTCGCGGCTCAGACGGGTAGCCGCAGGGGAGTGCCCCTGTTGTCGCGTGCCGGGAGGAGCGACGTGAACGTCAAGTCTTTCGTCCGGGAGTTCCCCACGATCCATCTCGTCGTCGGCGTGCTCGGCAACGTGATCTTCTTCGTGGGGAGCGTGTTGTTCCTTTCGGCCTCGACTGAATTGCTCGCGATCTGGCTGTTCATCATCGGTTCCCTCGGGATGATGCTGGGCGCGATCGGACAGGCGGTCTATATTCACGAGCGGCACCGGCTGAATGGTGCGCCGGGGGAACATCCGACACGAGCCGGTCACTCGCCGGACGCAACGGGCGGTCGGTGAAGGTGCGGCGTGCGGCACCAGGGAGGAAAGTCCCCTGCGGATGGAATATCTTCATGGGGTGTCTGTGATTTTCTCTCGATTTCGTGTTGCGCCGGCCGTTATCGCAGGCGTGGTGGCTGTCGCGGTCAGCGGATGCTCCGAACTGACGCAGGGGACGGCGATCCCGCTGCCGTCCAGCGCTGTTCAGGACGGTTCGCCCTCGCCGGGGAACGAGAACGTGGAAGCCCCGAAGGTTCCCGCGCCAGTCAACGTGGACAAGTTCCTCGCGGATCCGTGCAGCATGCTGACGCCGGCGCAGCTGTCCGCGTTGCAGCTGAGCCAGCCCGGGGCTGACAAGACGTCCAGCTCCGTCGGTTGCGGGTGGCGGTTCAGCGACGGGTACACGGCCGTCAGCGCGACGTTTCTGACCACGGTGAAGAACGGCCTGACGAACGCCTACCGGCAAAACGCGTCCGGCTACTACAAAGACGGCTACTTCGAGCCGACTGTCGTAAGCGGTTTTCCAGCCGTGCTGGCCAACACCGCGGATCGCCGCAGCCAAGGGCAGGCGACCATGCTGGTCGGCGTGTCGGAGCACACCGAGATGCTGGTGCTGATCCAAGGCACGCCCGGCAGCAACGCCACGACTGCGGCCACGAACGTGACCAAAGCTGTCCTGTCGACCATGCAAGGCGGACAGTGAGACGGCCTGCTCCGTGGCGGTCAGGTGCGATGGAACGTTTATGCCAAGGCGATTCAGCTACCTGGATGAGCGGCCGCGCGTCATCAGGCCACCACGATCCGCTGCAAGTCTTCGCCCACGGTGACCGCACCCCGGTACCCGCGCTGGGCCCATTTCCTCCACTGTGCCGGATTGATCCGCGAGCCGTCCGCGCTGCCCAGATGCGTGAGCACGAGGCGCTTGGCTCCGGCGCTTTCCGCGATTCCGCCGACTTTCTGCACTTCCACATGCGACTCCAGCAGGTGGTCGCGGAACACCGGGCTGAGGTTCATGCCTTCGATGTTGACGGCCTCGTGAAGCAGCAGATCCGAGTCCGCGGCGAGAGCGAGGAGGTTGTCGCTGTAGGTGGTGTCGCCGGAGAACGTCACCGCGCCGTAGCGGGTGTCGAAGCGGAACGCGAAGGAGGGGAACACCGGCCCATGGGTACGAGCGTCGCGGTGACCCGGACGTGGTCGTCCTCCATAACCAGGAACGGTCGCATGGCAGGGTGCGTACGGCGGAAGTCAGCCCCCACCTCGGGAAGCGCGATCTCGCGGACGTCGCTCAGCGTCCGGATGTCCGCGATTCCCATGTCGCGCAAGAAAACGTTGCTGCTGTAGGCGTACGCCTCGTGACAGCGCTGCGTCAGGTCAGCGGTTCCCGGCGTGGGTTGCTCCGGGCACACCGTGGGCGCCTCGCCGCCCCCGAACTTCGGCGGCACGCCGCCTGCCGGCCCGGGCCCGTATACCTTGACCGGCTGCGCCACATTGTCCCGTTCGTAGACCGGCACACTGCCGCCGAGAAGGAAGAAGTTGTAGTAGTCGGCGACATGGTCGGCGTGTAAATGAGTGAGGAAAATGGCTTCGAGCGTCCGGAACTTCAACCCGGCCCGGACGAACTGGGTGGTCGCGCCGCGGCCGCAGTCGACGAGGTAGGTACGCCCGTCCACCACCAGTGCCGTGGCGATCCCGCTCCGGTCCGGCGACACCGGCGGCCCTGCTTGAGTGCCCAGCAGGAGCACCTCCAGCCGGGACCGGGCGGGCGAAGCTGCCGCAGACTGAACAGCTGGGCCGCCGGCGGCTGCCACGCCGAGCGAAGCCGCGATAGCGCCCAGCCCGCCGATGAGCGACCGGCGGGTGACCGAAGAGGACGCGGCGGCATCCGCCGAATCGGGAACAGGACACATGCGGGCGCTCCTGGGAAAGGGAAATCGTCGGGAAGTGGGGCGATCATTCAGTCGCGGCCGGCTTCGATGATCTTCGCCGCCAAGGCGTCCGGGTTGGTGAAGAGAACTTCGTGACTTCCGGGCATCTGCACGATCCGGCACAGCCCGAGGCGCGAGGAAAAGCGCGGGTGCCACGCGAATTCGCCATGCGGCATCGCGATGTCCTCGGTGCAGTTGAGATAGGAACACCGCAGCCGGCCCGCGGCGATCAGCTCGTAGAACTTGGCGAGGTCCAGTTTGTCCTCGAGCATCGTCACCGGCGTGGGGCACAACGTGTCGAACGCGGCGCGGGCCGTAGGCTCGTCGGCGTCGTTGAGGAACGCGTCGCGCCACACCGGCCACGGCAACGAGAACATGCCGTCCACCGCCAACCCGAGCACCATCTCGCGGTAGGCGGCCGGCGACTCGTCATTGATGCTGTTTCCGTTGGCGAGCACGAAAGCGTTCCAATACACCAACCTGCGGATGCGCTCCGGCATCGCCTCGGCCACCTTGGAAATGATGGTTCCGCCGAAGCTGTGGCCGACCAATACGAAGTCGTGCAGTCCGCGATCGGCGATATAACGCACGATCGAATCGACCCCGTCCGCGTGGGTAACCCCCGGTTTCGCGCCCTCTCCGAAACCCGCGACGGTGGGGGTGTGCACGGTGTGACCAGCCGCCCGCAACCGGGCGGCGATCGATTCCCAATGGTCGCCGGTGTGCCAGGCGCCGTGCACGAGGACGTACGGTGCGGTCACAGAAGCCGCCTTTCGCTGGTGGTAATGCGGAGGATCAGCATGTGACGCGGGGCATAAGGGTGTCCAATGCCCATTACGGCCAGTTCGATGCCGACTAGGGCATAGCCAGGCTCCAGTCGGATGCGGCGGCACCGTTCGGTCATCCTCGCCTCGACACCTGCACGCGGGCTTGCCTCAAGCGGCGATCCTCCGCAGGACTGGCGAGAAGAGTGAACATCTGTTTATCATGATAAACATGAGTTCACTTCCGGACGACCGTACGGCGAAGGCGCGGATCCGCGACGAGGCACTGCGGCTGTTCGGCGAGCGCGGCCCGGACGCGGTGACGGTCCGCGATGTCGCGGCGGCAGCGAGCGTCTCGCCGGCCCTGGTGATCCGGCATTACGGGTCCAAGGACGGGCTTCGGGACGCGGTCGACGAGCACGTGGTCCAGGTGTTCGGGGCGATGCTCGCCGAGGCTGTCGCGCCGAGCGGGGACAGTCCCTTCGACCTGGACGCAGTGCCGAGCCTGGCCGAACTGGTGTCCGGCAACCTCCCGGCGGACTCTGGCATCCCCGGGTACCTCGGGTGGCTGCTGCTGGGCGGCGGGCCGGCGGCGTCGGCGTTGTTCGGCAAGCTGTACGCGCTGAGCCGGGACGCCCTCGCGGTGATGTCGAGCGCCGGGATGGCGGAAATGGGCCCGGATCCCGAGGTGCGTGCGGCCGTTTTGCTCGTGAACGACCTCGCGGTGCTGATCTTGCGCGACCGGCTGCGCGAGGTGCTCGGCGTCGACCCGCTGTCGACGGACGGGATGCGCCGCTGGGGTGCCGAAGTGTTCGCCGTCTACCGCGACGGCCTGGGCGGTGCTGCGCCAGCCTGAGAAATCCTTCCACGACAATGAATCGAGGTCGGCAGATGTCCCCTGCCACACCGTCTTCGGACGCCGTTGGACGCGCCGGCGCGAGGCTGTTGCGCAACCGGCGGCTGATGCGCGCACCGATCTGGCTTTACCGGGCCCGGCTCGGTTTCCTGTTCGGTTCCCGGCTGCTTCTGCTCGAACACGTCGGCCGCAAGACGGGAGCCCGGCGCTACGTCGTGCTGGAAGTCCTCGGGCGTCCGACCCGGGACGCTTACGTCGTGGCGTCCGGCTTCGGCGACCGGGCGCAGTGGTACCGCAACCTCGCCGCCGAGCCGCGGGTGCGGGTGGCCAGCGGTGCGCGGGGCCTGACTTCGGCGACCGCGCGCAAGTTGTCCACTGCGGAAGCGGATGCCGCGCTCGCGATCTATGTGCACAAGCATCCGCGAGCCTGGCGCGAGTTCAAGACGATTCTCGAGAACACTCTCGGCACGGCTGTCAGCGAACGAGACACCGAGCTGCCGATGGTCGAGTTGCGTTTGGACGGAGCGGGATCGTGAAAGCGGTCGTGTGCGGCGCGGGGAGCGCCGGGCTGGCCGCGGCGCACTGCCTGTCCCGGCACGGCTGGGAGGTCGTCGTGCTGGAGCGCGCACCGGCCCCCGGGCGCAGGGCTACATGATCGACTTCATGGGGCCGGGTTACGACGCCGCGGAAGCGATGGGCGTTCTCCCTCGGCTGCGCGAACTCGCTTACGACGTCAAAGAAGCCGGCTACTACGACAAGTCCGGCCGACAGCGTGCGGCGATCCGGTACGACACGTTCGCCAAGCCGGTCGGCGGGCGGCTGCTGAGCATCATGCGGCCGGACCTCGAGTCGGCGCTGCGGGAAAGCCTGCCCGGAGACGTCGAGCTCAGGTTCGGCGCCGAGGTCACCGGCGTCTCCGACGGTCCGCGCAGCGTCCTGGTGCGCGCTGCGGACGGGACGGCTTACGAGGCGGATCTGCTGGTCGGGGCCGACGGGGTGCACTCGGCTGTCCGCGAGCTGGTATTCGGTCCGGAATCCGGGTTCCTGCGGTATCTCGGCTTTCACACCGCGGCATACACGTTCCGTGATCCGGAGGTGCAGGCGCTGGTGCGCGGCCGGTTCTGCCTGTCCGACAGCATTGGTGCGGGGCTTGGCTGCCACGGGCTCCGTGACGGCGGTGTCGCGGTCTTCGCCGTTCACCGGGCAGCGGATCCGGCGCTGCCCGGTGAACGGGCCACCGTGCTCCGGCGCGAGTACCGGGGGATCGGCTGGGTCGCGCCGCGCGTGCTCGACGCGTGCCCGCCGGACGACGAGGTCTACTACGACCAGGTGGCTCAGATCGTGCTGCCGCGGTGGAGCAGCGGCCGGGTCGTCCTTGTCGGCGACGCGCGTTACGCCGTCTCGCTGCTCGCGGGAATGGGCGCCTCGCTGGGATCGGCGGCGCGTCCGTGCTGGCCGAACAGTTGGCGCGCGCCGCCACCATGGGGGAGGCGCTGGAGGAATACGAACGGTTGTGGCGTCCGGTCGTGGCAGACAAGCAGGCGTCCGCGCGCAAGAGCGCACGGTGGTTCCTGCCGAGATCGCAAGCAGAACTGCTGCTCCGTCGCGTCGCGTTGCGGCTTTTCCGGCTGCCCGTCCTGAAGCGGTTCCTGATCAGGTTTCTGTCCGGCAAGCAGACCGCAGTCGTCCGCGGCCTCGCCTCGACGTGCGGTGCCGGGCCGCCGATCCCGTAGCCGAGCGGTCGCGAATTGCTCCACTGTGGACGGTTTGGGCCCGCTGGTGCTGCCTTAGGTACTCCTGACCGCCGCTCGGGCACTGTTCCCGAAGCGCCGACCCAGCCGAGGTGATAACCCGCGACGGCGAGGTCGTCATCGCGGCACGCGGCGCCAGCATCACGCGCACCGGGATTCGGCCCGCACCTGCCCAGCGTTCCGGCCACGCCGTTCGTCCAGGTCAGGATTTGCGAGCGATGAGCACGCCGTTGGCAGCAGGCGCGGCGAAGCGTTCCACGCCGGTGACGGTGAGGCCGACGTCGTGGATCCATTGGGAGTACTCGGCGACGGTGTAGTTGCGGCCCCAGGTTTCGACCAGCATGTTCAGGCTCATGAGCGCGGCCAGTGGCGGGCCGGTCTTGTCGTCGTCGACGAAGGACTCGCAGACGAGCAGTGTCCCGCCGGACGGGAGAGCGCGGGCGCAGACGTCCAGAATCCGTCGGACGTCGGCTTCCTTCCAGTCGTGCAGGACGTTCGACAGCAGGAGGGCGTCGTGGTCCGGTGGCAGGGCATCAGCGAAGAAGTCGCCGCCGACGAAGCCGATCCGGTCGGCGAGATCGGCTTTCTCGACCGGTTCGCGGGTCAGGTCGCAGACGAACGGCAGGTCGAACACCGTCACGTGCAACCGCGGGTAGCGCCGGCACAGCGCGATGGCGAACGCGGCTCCGCCGCCCCCGACGTCCAGCAACCGGGTCGTCGGGCTGAAGTCGACAGCCTCGGCCAGGCGGGCCGCGCCGTAGGCGGACGCCGAATTCATGCCGTTCCAGAAGGTTTCCACCATGACCGCGTCGTCGGGATCGAACAGGGACTCCTGCTTTTCGGGGTCCCAGGTGGTCGGGTGGTTGCCGCGCACGGAGTCTTCGAATCGTTGATATGCCGGGTATTCGTGCCGGTCCACGACTTTCACCCAGGCTCCGAAGTAGCCAGGTTTGCCCTCCACGAGGTACTGCTCGGACAGCGCGGTGTTGCGATAGCCGCCGTCGCTCTCACGGCTCAGCAGGCCGAGTGCAGCGCAGGCGGTGAGCACCAGCTCCGCGGGCCGGTGCTGGATGCCTTGCCACTGCGCGAAGTCGTCCACCGTCGTGCTGCCGCCGCCGGACAGCCGGATGAACAGTCCGACCTTGTCCGCGAAAGCGAGCACTTTGAACGCGTATACCCCGGACGTGATTTCCATCAGGGGCAGGGGCGTCACCGTCGTCTCGTCCTCGATCATCACCTGTCTCCTTCCCTTGGGCGAGCCATGTGCGAGCCGCTGAGACGTCAACCCGCGAAGATGCTGTCACCGCGTGCGGGCGCGAAACGGGCTTGGAAGAACCGGAGGTGCCGCGGCTCGTGGGTGAACCGGAGCCCGCTGACGATGCGAGCACGGTCGGCGTGCAGTTCGATGACACCGTCGGCCACGTGGTCGAGGTGGCTTCGGGTGTAGACGCGGCGAGGGACGGCCAAGCGCAGCAATTCCAGGACGGGGAAACGGTTTTCGCCGGTGACGGGATCCCGTCCTGCGGAGACCGCACCGCGCTCCACGCCCCGGACGCCGGTTTCGAGGTAAAGCGCGGCATTGAGGGTCTGCCCGGGGAACTCCTGCCGCGGCAGGTGCGGCAGGACCGCCAAGGCGTCGAGGCACACGCAGTGGCCGCCGATCGGCCGCACGACGGGGACACCGGCTTCGATCAGGCGGTTGCCGAGATAAGCCACCTGTTCGACGCGCGCGGCGATGCTGCTCTCCTGCACGGATTCCGCGATGCCGCAGGCCACGGCCTCCATGTCCCGGCCGGACATGCCGCCGTAGGTGTGCAGGCCCTCGAACAACAGCACCAGACCGCGGGCTTGTTCGGCGAGGTCAGGGTCACGGACGGCGAGCCATCCCCCGATGTTGGCGAAGCTGTCCTTCTTCGCCGACATGACCGCTCCGTCGGTGAGCGCGCAGATACCGCGCAGGATCTCCGCGACCGATTTGCCGCTCCAGCCGGGTTCGCGCTGTTTGACGAACCACGCGTTCTCCACGGCGCGGGCGGCGTCGAGGATCACCGGGATGCCGTGCCGCGTGGCCATCTCCCGCACTTCGGCGAGGTTGTCCATGCTGATCGGCTGTCCGCCGGCCATGTTGACCGTCGCGGCGACGGACACGTACGGGATGGCGTCCGTCCCGTACTCGCGGATGACCGCTGCCAGCTTCGCCAGATCGACGTTGCCCTTGAACGGATGTTCCGAACAGGGGTCGTGTGCCTCGTCGATGACGACGTCGTGGAAGGTCGCCCCGTTCAGTTCCTGATGCGCGCGGGTGGTCGTGAAGTACATGTTGCCCGGCACGTGGGTGCCCGGCCGGATGAGGCATCGGGACAGGACGTTCTCGGCCCCGCGCCCCTGATGCACCGGGATGACGTGCTCGAATCCGTAGTAGGTCCGGACCGCCGTCTCCAGCGCGTAGAAGCTGCGCGCCCCGGCGTAGGCCTCGTCCCCGGTCAGCATCGCCGACCATTGGCGGTCGGACATGGCGTTCGTGCCGGAGTCGGTGAACAGATCGACGTAGACGTCCTCGGAACGCAGCAGGCACGGGTTCCACCCGGCGCTCCGGACGGCCGCCTCGCGCTCGTCGCGGGCGATGCGGGTGATCGGCTCGACCATCTTGATGCGCCAGGGTTCGGCGGGGTATCCGGTCATCGGCTGCACTCCTGTGGCTCTAGGTGACGGTGGTCCACGTCCCGCACCCGACGGCGGTCCTCCGCGCCGATGTGCCGACCTGCGGTGCCGGGCACGACGTGCTCCATTCCCGTTCACGAGACGGTGTCCTTGATGGACTGGGCGATTGCGCGCTCTCGTCCGGACCGTCGCCCGGTTCGGAGAGAAACCTCCGCCCGCGACGCATCCTGCCGCTGCGCACACTTCGCTATGCCAATCGACGCGGTGGAGCCTCGGCGTTCTACCGTGAAACCGCCGCGGCGAACACGGTGATCCATGACAATGAAACGATCTGCATTTCATTCCGCCTCCATCCCACTATTCTCGCCGAGCTCCTCGCGTGTCAACCGCGGCCAAGAAGTCCGGTCCATCTCCACCCGGCCGGCGCAAGCACCGTCGTCCGCGCGGCCAGTCCGTCGAACCGGCAACCCCGAACGGCATGGTTCCGGAGAATATTCCATTTATGAGGCAGCTGGAAAACAGGCGTCACCAGGCTGTGTCCGCCTGCGTCCTTCGAGGTGAGCTATTTGCCTGACGCACGTCCAACCCCGCGGATTTGTTTGCGTCAGGCAAAAGGATCGCCGAAATGAAGATCCCCGCGGTTCTGCCGATCTTGCGGATCTGGGCTGATCGAGTGGACGTCTCGAACGAGGCGCCGGCCGAGTTGACGAATCGGGAGAGGGCTAGTATCCAGAATTCACCAGCATGCCGTGAAAACGCGTTGATCGATCAATGCCTGGCGGTCTTTCGTCCAGGGCTCGAAGTTTCCGTGCGCCCACCGGCGTGGCTGTTCACCCGGATCGTCACCGCCGGCACCCAGCTGGACCAAGCCCACCTTCCCGCGGGCACCACCTCCGGTGCGGCCCCTGCGTCATGCACCACCGGCCGGGCGTGTTCGCCGACCCGGACACCTTTCACCCCGGCCGGCGGGACCCGGTTCCGCGAAACTCTGCCGCGCGGCGCCTTCCTTCCCTTCGGCGGCGGTGCCCGCAATGCCCCGGTGATCAGTTCGGCTCGACCGGGTCGCCCGCGACCATCGCCAACCGGTGGCGCCTGGAACCGGTTGGCGACAAGCGAGTGAGCCCCGCGGCAGCCACCGCGATGCGGCGACGCAACCTCCGGATGCGGGCTGTCGAGAGCAGAGCGCGTCACCCCTGCCGAGCCGCGCGTTGCTTGCCCGGCGGTCCATTTCGACGACCGCGAACCGAGACTCACGAGGCCTCCGTGCCTGACTGGAAGGCAGCGGTGGACGACGCCGCACCGTCCGCCGGCCTCGCCGCGATCCAGGTTCCCGGCTTTCAGTTCCCGCGGTCGGGCGCGTGCCGTCCCGAGGTCGTTGCGGTCGAGCGGAGGATGATCGCCTGGGGACAAGACCGCGGACTTATCCCCACCGCCGAGTGCCGGGACCGGATCGCCCGCACCCGCGACGGTTGCCTGGCCGCGCGGTGCTGCCCGCACGCCGATGCCGAGCTACGGTAGGTCGTAGCCGCTGTTTTCGGTGGCTTTCCTCGCCGACGACCATTTCGCGGACCGCGTCGACACTCTCGCCCCCGCTGCCTTGACCGATCGGACCGCGCTGATCGATGTCCTCGACCACGACCGGACCCGGACGTCTCCGGCCTATGGCGAGGCGGCGCGGCTGGACGTGTGCCGCCGTCTGCGCGCACGGCTGTCGCCGGAGCGTTTCGACCGGTTCGCGACCGGCATGCGCCTCTGGGCAGCCACCGCGGGACTGCGGATCCTCAACGGCCTCCAGCCGGATCCCGTCAGGGCCGGCGGCGACGAGACGATCCGGCGGCACACCAGCGGCATGGCCCGTGCCGGGCCTGTCCGACACCGCGAACAACGCCCCGTCGCCGCCGAGCAAACCATCACCCGGCCGTTCACCGGTTACGCATGCACGCCAGCAGCGCGGTGTGCTGGTCCAACGACATCCAGAGCCTGCCGATCGAGGCGCGGCAGCCTGGACAGTTCCGCGACATCGTCACCTGCTGCGCCTCTCACGGCCGAACCTCTCCGCGAAGGCAATTCGCCGCTCCCGGGGACCGCGGCCGTTCTCCGCACGGGTGGGCGAACGCACCCTCATTGGGCCGTGCAGGTCCTGGACCGGGCGCGTCTCGGGTCGCAGGGGAAAGGGCGCGAGCTGGCTTTCCCGCGATGGGACTGCAGCCCGTTGCACCCGGCGCAGGTCACGGACGTGTCCTGCGGCCTGTCCCGCCAAGCCGGGCTGCCGCCGATCCGGCTGCACGCTCTCCGCCACGGCGCGGCCACGCCCTGGCGGCGGGTGTGGAGAGGAAGGTGGTGCAGCGGATACTGCGCCATTCCGCGGTCGCCGTCACCTCCACCACTGTCGGCTGCGCGCGGCGAGGTGGACGGATGAGGGAGGCGGCGGGCCGACGGGAGCGTCCGCCGCACCGTCGCTGACCTGGGCTGTTGCCCGGGCGGAGCGGAAAGGGGACCCCCCTGAAACGGGGTCTGAACGCCCTGCTAATCTTTTCCACGTCGCCGAGGGAAACTGCGGCGGCCGGAAGCACCAGGCGCCATTAGCTCAATTGGCAGAGCAGCTGGCTCTTAACCAGCGGGTTCGGGGTTCGAGTCCCTGATGGCGCACCCTCACTCCCCCAGGTTCGAAAAGTTTTCGACCTGGGGATTTGTGCTATCTGGAAGCACTTCTTCCGGTTGCGGACTGTCCATCGTGGTCTCCTGCGCGCCCGAGGGAAGCCCGAGAGCGCGCCCTGGGTGCAGACGCGTCTTGCGGGGATAGCTCCGGCGAGTTCGCGGGCGGCGTCGGCGGCGGCTTCCCGGGAGACGTTGGGCAGAGATCCATCGTCACCTTGATCGAGGAGTGGCGGAGCATGTGCTGGATCACCTTCATGTCCACCCCCGCTCCCAACGCCAGCGTCGCGGCGCCGTGCCGCAGCCCGCACGACGTGATCGGCGGAAGACCGGCTTCCCGGATGAGGCGAGCGAACTCGTCCGCGACGTCCGCGGGATGCAGCGGACTGCCGTCAGGGCACGTGAAGAGCAAGTCGCTCTCGACCCAATCGCTGCCGAGCCTCGCCTTCGCCTCGTCCTGACTGGCCAGGTGCGCCCGCGGCACCAGCACCGTGTCCGGGTCCAGCGCGACAACGCCCTCCGACGACGGGTCTTGGGCTTGCTCTGCCCCGTTTCCTGCCCGTATTGCCCGATCGGGTTCGCCGCCTCCAGGCTCGCCGCGTCCAGGAACGTGTCCGAACAGCGCTGACCGCGAGCCTCGTCCCGCCGCAGCCCGGCGTAGGCAATCAGATGAAACAACGGATACAGCGGATGATTCACCGCCGAACCGAGGAACTCCCCGGTCCACACCATCACCGGATACGGGACTTCCCCGGTCTCCCGCCAGAGCGCGACACGTTCCGGAGTCCACAGCCGCGGCCGCGGCCGCACCGCAGGAGGCAACTCCACCAGCTTCGCCACGTTTACCGACAGCAACCCCTCCTTCACCGCAGGACTCAAGATCGCCCGCAACGACTCCCGGATCCGGTGCAGCGACGACGGCCCCACCGGACGCTGCCGCTTCACCGCGGCGATTTCGCGCGGATCACCGCTGGCGCGGTACTCCGCGATCACCTCGTTGTGGTCCACGATCGCCTCGAACATCGCGTCCAGATGCCCCACCCGCACCCGGTCCCGGCGGACCTTCCCCAGATGCGGCCGAAGATAAAGCCGCACATGCGACTCGTACGAGCGGTACATGTTCCGGCTCACCGTGCGCTTCTACCGCGCCAGGAACGCATCGAACACCTCGTCCATGAACGGATGCTCCAGCACCGGCGCCGCCCGCATCAACCGCCGCACCGACTCCACCTCCGGCAGCGGTTGCTTCCGCGCGATCACCGGCGCGACAAGGTCGCCGATCTTGCGCAGCGTCTCCTCGTCGTCCTCCTCCGCGATCACGAGCAAGTCCCGGATCCGGCCGAGGCCGGTCTCGGCATCCGTCGCACTCTCGTAACCGCCGCGACGACGCGGACGCCGGTCGCCCGCCGCATCAGGCGGCAACTCGATACGGAAGAACCACTGCCCGTGCCGCTTGTTCCGCAGCTTCGGGCACTCGCCGCCCAACGACTTCCCCTTCCGCGTCCCGGCACGAACAACGCCGGAACACCGATCCTTTCGCGACAGGCACGCCGCTCCCCTCTCGTCCAGGTCATCGATACTCGCGCTGCGACCCGCGCCCGGGGAAGCCCGAGCCGGAGCGAGATCACCGCATCAGGTGATCGACGCCCAGCAGCCGCAGCAACCCCGTAGCCGGAACTCGATACACACCGCCCACCCGCAGAACAGGGCAAGGGAACGAGCCAGTGCGGGCCAGCGCATAAGCGGTAGTCCGCTGGTCATCCCCTGCACGTCGACAGTCATGCCTGTTCCTCGCCGAGGCCGAGCCGGCGCACCGCCACCCGATGGCTGTCGGGATCGAGATCGATGCCGATGAAACGGCACCGGTGTTCTCGGGCAGCGAGACCCGTGGTCCCGCTGCCCGAGAACGGGTCCAGCACCGTCCCTCCGGGCCAGCACCCCAACCGCACGCACCGGCGGGCGATCTCTACTGTCCCCACGGCCGGATGTCCCGCCCCACGGGTGGTGCGCGATCGGCTCCGGCGCGACCGTGCGGTCCACGCTCCCACGCATCCCGGCCTGGGTCACTCGTCGACGAGCACGAGCGCCACCCGGTCGACCGTCCCGCAGGGGTCGCCCGCTAGGTCTGCTCGGCCAGTGGTGCTTCTGCAGCGCGACCGCATCGAAGCCGTCCGCCGCGGCTTCACGAAGGACGGTGCCGGCGCACCCAGTCTGTCCAGCGGTATCCGGAATGCCCGCCGGCCCACGCGTGGGCGGCCAACCCTTGCGAGCGGACTGCGGAACCGTCGACGTCGTCGAGGGAAAGCCTTCCAGCAGGGGCGCTCAAATCGGTTTCTGCGCCCTGCGCAAGGGGCCAAAACGGTTCCTCAAGCCAAGCCCCGGGCATGCCAGCGAGCAAGGAGTGCCGGCGGCCCCGGAGCTGGCCTCGCTGAGCAGAGATCTTCGTTCGATCCTACTTCTGCCAGCCGATGTTCTCCGGGGAGGTGGTGAAGAACCGGCCAATGCCGCTGTTCGCCAGGCCATTTTTGACCGCGCTGATCCCGACCAGGTTGACCGTCGGCAGGACACCGTAGGTCTTGAGCGCTTCCCTTTCCGCTTCCGAAGCCTTCGCGAATTGCTCCTCCGCGGTCGGCAGAGCGTTCACCGCCTTCAGCTTCGGATCGAGGGCTGGAGAGTTGACTCCGGACTTGATCAGCTGAGAGTCCGAGCAGTAGAGCTGGCAGAGATAGGCGATGCCGAACGGATCGCCCTGGGACACCCCGGAATAGTAGATGTCGAACTGCTTTCCATTGATGATTTTGGAGAAATCGCTGCTGGGCGTCTGCCGGATGTCGACCTTCACCCCCACGTTCTTCAGCATTGCCGCCAGGCCGCCGGCAACCGCCTTGCCGATCGCGTCGTCTCCGGTGTTCACGTAGCTGATCTGCAGCGGCGTCCCGTTCTTGCTGCGGATCCCGTCCGGGCCGACGGCCCACCCGGCCGCATCTAGATCTTTTTTGGCCTGGTCAGGGTTGTAGGACACGACTGAGGCGATGTTGTCGTGATACCCCTTCTGGAAAGGCAGCAGGAGCATCGAACCCGCCGGGTCCGCGCTGTAGTCGAGTCCTTGAAAGTGGAACTTGGCGATCTGCTTGCGGTCGATGCCTTCCATGATCGCCTTCCGGACCCTGACATCGGACAGCGTGGGACTGGTTCCGTTGAGAGTGAAATAGTCGACCTGCAGCGTCGGCCCCTTGCGGAGTTCGGTGCCCGGCTGCCCGGTTACCTGGGCGAGCTGGTCCTTGCCGTTGACCGCGACCGCGTCCAGCTGGCCGTTCTTGAACGCATTGATCGTCGCCGCCGAATCCATCTGCAGGAACGTGCGAGTGTCGAGTTTCCCCTTCTTTCCCCACCACTTCGGGTTGCGTTCGAATACTACGGCGCCGTTGTGCTGGTCATACCTCGCTACCGTGTAAGGCCCGGCGCCCCACTCGGGATGGGGAGCGTTGACGTAGCCCTTGTTGAACACGTCGGGGCTGAGCGCTTTCGGGTGCAGCACGGTGTTGAACAGGCTTTGCCACCACAGATTGACACCGGTGAAGGTGACCACAGCCTGGCGGGTGTTCACGCCCTGGGCGACAGAGGCGATGCGGTCGTAACCGTCGGTGGAACCGGCACTGTAGGCCGGGTCCTTGCCGTTGCTGGCCTTCCACGCAGCCTCGAAGGCGGTCCAATCCAAGGGCGTGCCGTCGTTGAAAGCGGCCTTCGGGTTGATCGTGTAGGTGATCCTGGAGTTGCCGCCGACGATGTCGGCTTTGACGTCAGTCAGGTAGTCAGGATTGTAGACCGCGTCGCCGTCCGCGGTGAACGTGATCAGCATCGGGTTGTACCAATTCCACACGCTACGGGTGTAGGCCGTGGAATCGGCTTGCCAGAGGTTGAACTGCGGGGAGATCTCCGGCAGCGCGGTGGTGAGCGTGCCGCCGTCTTTGACGTTGTCATAGGGCTGGGGGTTGTAGGCGGCCTTGCCGGCCATCGACGCGGCGCTTTCGGCGGTCCCGTTGCCGGACCCGCCGCCGCACGCACTGAGCACGACCAGTGCCGCGGCGGCCGCGGCGATCGCACCGGCATTCCTCAGAACTCGCATGGCTGAAACTCTCCTCGGGTAGTTGGCAGGACGACCGGTCACGGGAAGTGGCAAGCGGCGACATGCTCGGTGCCGTCGTGGTCGCGCAACGCGGGCACCTCTCGCAGGCATCGTTCCCGCTGGCTGTTCGGCAGGGACCGATGCTTCGGGCAACGGGACGCGAACGCGCAGCCCGCCGGTGTTTGCGCCGGGCTGGGCAGGTCGCCGCGCAGGATGATCCGTTCCCGGCCGCGTTCGACCTGAGGGTCGGGAACCGGCACGGCCGACAGCAACGCCTGGGTGTAGGGGTGGCGGGCGTCCTCGAACAGGACGTGCGCTGGACCGGTTTCCACGATCCGCCCCAGGTACATCACGGCGACGCGGTCGCAGACGTGCCGCACGACCGCGAGATCGTGCGCGACGAACAGATACGCCAGGCCCAGCGCGGCCTTCAGTTCGTTGAGCAGGTTGATGACACCGGCCTGCACGGACACGTCCAGCGCCGACACCGGCTCGTCGAGCACCACGAGGTCGGGGCGAGTCGCCAGGGCGCGGGCGATGCCGATGCGCTGGCGTTGCCCGCCGGAGAACGCGGCGGGGAACCGATCACGATGCGACGGGTCGAGCCCGACCAGCGTCATCAGCTCCGCGACCCGGTCATCGATAACAGCGCGCCGGTGTTCCCCTTGGGCGGTCAGGGGTTCGGCGAGGATCGCCGCGACGGTCATGCGAGGATCCAGCGAACCCATGGGGTCCTGGAACACCATCTGCACCCGGTGCCGCAACTGTCGGCGCGCCTCCCGGCTCGGAAGGCTCGCGACGTCGACACCGCCTACCCGCAGGACGCCGTGCTGCGGCGCCCGCATCCGCATGATCTCCAGGAGGGTGGTGGTCTTGCCGCAGCCGGACTCGCCGACCAGTCCCAGCGACTCGCCGTGCTCGATGCGGAGGTCGACCTCGGTCATCGCGTGCACCGTGCCGACCCGGCGTTTGAAGACCGAGCCCTTGAGCAAGGGAAAGGTTTTGCCGACTCCTGCCAGCTCGACCACAGGTTCGCGGGGATCGGCGGGGATCCGCGTCGTCGTCGCGGCGGCTGGCGGGAGACGGGGATAGACGTCGGCATCGCCCAACCGGCCAGCGACGATCTGGCGCGCGCGGACACACGCGGCGGTATGCCCGGAGACGACCTCCGTCCGCACCGCGGCAAGGTCTGGTTCGCGGTCGCCGCAGTCGGGCACGGCGATCGGGCAGCGCGGCTGGAACGGACAGCCCTGGGGAAGGTCGACCAGGGACGGCGGCATGCCCGGAATGGGAGTCAACGGCCCGCGACCGGCGGTATCGGCGCGCGGGACCGCGCCCAGCAGGCCGATGGTGTAGGGCATCTGGGGCGCGGTGAACAGCTCGTCGACAGGCGCGGTCTCCACGAGCCTGCCCGCGTACATCACGGCGACCTCGTCGGCGGTGCCGGCCACGACGCCCAGGTCGTGGGTGACCAGGATCAGGGCGGCACCGGTCTCGGCCTGCGCGACCCGCAGGACGTCCAGGATCTGCGCTTGCACCGTAACGTCCAGGGCGGTCGTCGGCTCGTCCGCGATGATCAGCCTGGGATTGTTCGCGATCGCCGCCGCGATCACCACGCGCTGGCGCATGCCGCCCGAGAACTCGTGCGGGAACGAACGCGCGCGCCGGGCCGCGTCGGGGATGCCGACCAGGTCCAGCAGTTCGACCGCGCGCCGCCGCGCCGCGGTCTTGCTGAGGTCTTGGTGGATGCGCAGGGCTTCCACCAGCTGGTCACCCACGGTGAAGATCGGAGTCAGGCTGGACAGCGGGTCCTGGAACACCATCCCGATGTCGCGGCCCCGGACCGTCGACAGCTGCCGGTCGTCCAGAGTCAGCAGTTCGCGCCCGCCCAGCTCGACCGAGCCGGACACGGTGGCGTAGTCCGGCAACAGCCCCATGACAGCCATCGCGGTGACTGACTTGCCCGAGCCCGACTCGCCGACGATCCCCAGCGTTTGCCCGGGTTTCACCTGAAGGTCGACGCCGCGGACGGCATGGACCCGCCCTGCTTCCGAGGGAAAGCTGACTTGGAGGCCGCGCACTGTCAGCACCGGTTCGTTGCTGGACATCATCGGCCTCCACCCACCCGCGAGGTGGGGTCCAGAGCGTCGCGCAGCCCGTCGCCGACCAGCGCCATCGAGACCGTCAACAGCGTGACAAGCGCGGCGGGCGCGACGAACAGCCAAGGCGCGCTGGAGATCGCGGTGGCGCCGTCGCCGAGCATGGTGCCCAGCGAGACGTCCGGCGGGTGCACGCCGAACCCGACGAACGACAGGGCGGTCTCGCTCTGGACTGTGCCGACCACGCCCAAGGTGAACGTGACGATCAGCAGCGACCCGAGGTTGGGGATCAGGTGCCGGGCGATGATACGCGCCGGCCGCACGCCCATGAACTGCGCCGCCCGCACGTACTCCCGTTCCCGCAGCGAGGTGGTGAGCGACCACACCACACGAGCATTGAACATCCATCCGAACGCGGTGAGCACCACGATCAGGACCCGCCAGTCCCCGCCCGCGGACTGCGACACCAACGCCAGAATCAAAAAAGCCGGCACCACGAGAAGGAAGTGCACCACGCCGAGGATGGCACGTTCGGCGAGACCGCCCAGGTAGGCGGCCGCGGCCCCGACCAGCGCGGAGATCACGGTGGTCAGCAACGAGACGCTGATCGCGATGATCAGCGACCGCTGCAGGCCATGCACCGCCTGGGCGTAGGTGTCGTTGCCCGCGCCATTGGTGCCGAACAGGTGCTCAGGCGACGGCTCAGCCGACAAACTCGCGAAGTCGACGTCGCTGTAGCTGTAGGACGTGAACCATCCGCCCACCAGCGCGAAAACGACCAAGGCACCGAAGAGGCCCAGACCTGCCACAGCCGCACGGTTGCGGCGAAAGCGCCGGAAATAAAGCTGTCCGCGGTTCAGCGGCTGCCCTCGGACGAGCCCGCCCGGTGCCGCCAGACCGGAATCGTCGGCCTGCGCCCGGCCGCCCGGTGCGCTCGTCATGATCCGCTCACCCGCACCCTCGGGTCCAGCGCGACCACCGCGATGTCGGCGAGGATCGCGCCGACCGCGGTCATCAGCGCGCCGAACGCCGCCACGGCGACCGCACCGTGAACGTCGTTCTTGCTGATGGTCTGCGTGAAATACTGGCCCATTCCCTGCCACGCGAAAATCGTCTCGGTGATGACCGCGCCGGTGAACAATGCCGGGATCGCGAACGCGAGGGAGGTGGCGACCGGGATCAACGACGTGCGCAGCCCGTGCCGGCGGATGGCCTGGGAGCGGGAGAGGCCCTTGGCCCGCGCCATCCGCACATAGTCGGAGTTGATGGTGTCCAGCAGCAGCGAACGTTGCAGCAGGTGGTATCCGGCGTAACTGACGACCGTCAATGCCGCCGTCGGCAGCACCAGGTGCCGCAGCCGGTCGCCTACGGTCGGCCAGAACCCGTTGACAGTGGGCGACTGGGCTCCCGCTACGAACAGCGCCGTCGCGCCAATTGACTGGTTGAGCCAAATCGCCACCAGCACCACAGCCAGTGAAGCGACCACCATCGGCGTGTTCAACGCGAGGACCGACAGCCCCTGCCAGACTCGGTCGGCGAGGCGATACTGCCGTGAGGCGGTATAGACGCCCAGCCCGATGCCGATGAGCGCCGACAGGACCAGCGAACCCAGCACGAGCTGCCCGCTGACGCCGATCCGGAACCCGATCTGGGCGTTGACGCTTTCTCCCACTGGCGATCTGCCCCAGTCCCAGTGCTCCACGATGCCGGTGACCCAGCTCCACCAGCGCCGCAGCACAGGCATGCCGGGATCCAGGTTGTACGCGGCCAGCGACCGGGCGATCTGCTCCGGCGTGCGGGGCGGCCGCATCTCCAGGTAGTTCGCGCGAGGATCCAAGAACGAGGTCGCCAAGAAGTACGTCAGGTTGGTGGCGACGACAATCATGCCGAGCCAGACCAGCGCCTTGCGGACCAGGTATCTCACCACCACCAGCGGTCCTCCTGCACTTTTCGACCAGCTCGCGCCCGACACCGCCCAGACTTCGCCGACGGCGGCCTCCGGCGCAATCGCCGAGAGTCGCGCGACGAGACGTGGACGGGAGGCGCGAGTTCCCGGAATGTCTGCTCGGCGTCGTCGGCGAGTCCGCGCTGCTGCTGCCCCTTTGCGGTTCGCTGCGCCGGCCCGGCTCGGCCAGCACGCGAATGAAGACCGTGCGCTACCAGCCTTGCCTGTTCCGGTGCCCTCGCCACGGCGGCACCGAGGCACGACACGATGCCCCGCTCCGCCAACTGGATTGTGCCGTGGTCAGCGATCGGACATCGCGCTTGGTACCGAGCCGCGCCTGCCGGTACCCGACAGCTTCGCGCGCACTTCGCGGCATCGATCACGAAAACGCGCGATTCAGGCAAGGGATCGCTGACCATCGGGAGATGCTAGACCGGGCCGCCGCGTATTCCACACGATGAAGTGCCGGTCCGGACGATCTTCACGGCAATATAGTGAACATTTACCCGCGTCCAGATCGGTGAATTCGTGTGGTTCCCATTCCGCTGAGCTCGCGGCGATGAAATGCCGCCTGGCCCGGCCAAGGCATCGTCGACCCCTGGCTCGGCGGTTTCAACGTGGGCACCGAGCCGCGGCCAACAGATCAGGACCCATTGCCGAAGGGCGGCCGGCCGTGCTTGACCAGCACGTCCGGGACCTGGTGGGGGCGCCCCGGTCGCGGCGATCACCGCTGCCGACGAGGACGGGCCGCACGGAGCCACGGTCCGGTCAGCTCGCTAGCCTCGTTTTCCCTCCGCCCAACCTTTCTCCGGGCGCTGGACCACCGGTCCCGGCTGCTGTCGTGGATCCAGGCAGCCGGGCGCTTCGGCGCCAACAGCCTCGACTGAGGCCAAGACGATCTCGCGACCGTGTTCGCCCGGCCGGGTGCGGAACCGGTTCGCCACCGCGTCGGGATTCCTCTCGTCCGGGCTGCCTCGGCTCGGCGAGGTGGCCGGCTTGGCCGTCTGCGAGTCGCTGCGGACGGCGCCCGCCGGGGATCGCTTGCTGCTGATCAGCCAGGTCGCCCATTCCGCCTCCGAGCCGCTGCCTCCGCTCGTGTACGACCACCCGCACCGTCGACGCGCACTCCCGGTTCACCGCGCGGCCACCAACGCCGGTCGTCGACCACATCGCCGTCCGTTCCCGTTGAACGGCAACCCAAATCAGGAGAATCCGTGACCGCCGCGCACACTGTCGTGCCCACCGCCGAGGAACTGGTCGCCCGCGTCCGTGA
This sequence comes from Amycolatopsis sp. AA4, assembly GCF_002796545.1. Classification (GTDB taxonomy): domain Bacteria; phylum Actinomycetota; class Actinomycetes; order Mycobacteriales; family Pseudonocardiaceae; genus Amycolatopsis. The sequence goes on along the minus strand of NZ_CP024894.1, from coordinate 6,237,477 downwards.
CCTCGCGGCATTGCTGAAGAGCAACGGCGCCGAGGGAGAGAAGAACCGGCGCGTCGCCGAGGAGAGCATCAAGGCGCTCATCGACGCCGGACTGTTCCGGATCGCAACACCGAAGCGGTACGGCGGCTGCGAAACCTCGCTGCGCACGATGCTCGACGTCTCCGCCGCGGTCGCCGAAGCCGCCGGCGGCACCTCCTGGGTGGTGACGCTGACCAACGCCATGTCCTGGGTGGTCGGGCTGTTCCCGGACCGTGCGCGGGACGAGGTGTTCGGTACCGACCCGGACGCGAAGGTCTCCGGGGTGCTGACGCCGACCGCCGAGGCCCGGAAGGTCGAGGGCGGGTGGCGGGCCACCGGCAAGCGATTCTGCAACTCCGGCTCGCTGCACACGACCTGGGCCGGCCTCCCATCCCGGTCACCGACGAGACCGGAGCCGCCGTCGACCAGGGCACGGCACTGATCCCGCGCGTCGACCTGACGCTGGAGGACACCTGGCTTGTTGCCGGCCTGCGCTCGCCGGGCAGCAACTGCATGGTCGCCGAGGAGGTGTTCGTGTCCGAGCACCGCGTCATGCGGATCCCGCCGGCGATCACCGGCGAGCACCCCACCGAGCACAAGGACGAGGCCCTCTACCGTTCCGCGCTGGCCCCTGTGCTCGCGCTCGTGCCGGTCGGCCCGCAGCTCGGCAAGGCCGCGTTGGACCTGGTGGCCGGCAAGGCAGCGAAGAAACCGCTCTTCCACACCTACTTCACCGCACAACACGACTCGGCCGGCTTCCAGCTCCAGATCGCCGAAGCGGCCCTCCTGCCGGACACCGCCCGGCTCGTCGCCTTCCGCGCGGCCGACGACGCCGACCACGCGGCCGCGCGCGACGAATACCCGGACTACCTCACCCGTGCTCGCGTGCGCTCGGACACCGGCTACGTTGCCGACTGCGTCGCCCGCGCCATCGAGATCCTGCTGTCCGCGCACGGTGCCGGTTCCTTCGCCGAGGTCAACCCGCTGCAGCGGATCCGGCGCGATTCGGCGACCGCCGCCCGGCACGCCAACGTCTCGCCGACAGTCGGCTACGAGGTCTACGGCAAGGCGATGCTCCGCGTCGCCGACTCCGTCACTCCGCTCGTCTGAGGAACCCGCATGGCCGAGCCCTTGTGGATCCCGGACCCGGCAGCGCAGCCACGGATCACCCGGGTCGCGGCGTTCACCGAAGAGCACCACGGCGTCCGGTTGCACTTCGCAGCGGACTGGTACCGCTTCGCGTCTCGCAGCCGCGTCGAGAAAACGCGGCCGCTGCACGAGGAGGCGCCGGCCGTGCGACTTCGACACGGGCATCTGCGAATGGGTCAGCGGGCTCATTCACCACGACGAATCCACCGAGGCGATCACGCACAACGTTCTCCGCCGCTTCGGCGGCCCCTCATGAATCGCCCGCAAAGCACGCGACGAAGGCGAGCGCGGACCGGAGGGCTTGCGTGAGTTTTCGCGTCCGAAAGCGGCGGTGCGGCAACGATTCACCGCACCGATCATGCCGGTGTCCTTCACTCGCAAAGGAATCCACCGGAACTGATCACCGTCCTGAACGCCAAGCGCTGAGGATACCCGGTGAAATGACGAGGAGCCGGAGTGCGGCTTCGAGAGTATGCCAAGCAGTCCGGTGCGAGGCTCATGGAAATCGTCTGTCGCCACGCGGTTTCGCGGCCGCGTACCTGGTAGCCGGGGAAGCGGTGGCCGTCACGGCGAGCGCTCTGTTCGGCGGGGCTGTCCGAGCCCAATCATTCGGTCGCCCGGGGATGAGGGGTGCCGATCGAGCCGTTCAAGGCTCGCGTGCGCAAGGTCTGGCCGAGCTGGAAGCACGGAACACCTTGCGCACGAACGGGATCTCCTGCGGCAATTCCTTCCGGCCGGCAGCGTTGTGCGGTGGATGGCGCTGGTGGCAGCGGACCAGGCCCACGGTCTCGAACGGTCAGAGCCAGCCGTAGTGTTTGGCGATCCGGATTGCGTCGGTGGAGTTGCGTGCCGAGAGCTTCGAGATGATCCGGGTGATGTAGTTCCGCACGGTTCCTTCGGCAAGGTGCAGTTGGTGGGCGATGTGCGGGGGCGGGGTGCCGGTAGCGGCCAGCTGGAGAATGCTGCGCTCGCGAGGAGTGAGCGGGTTTTCGCCCGCGGCCAGCGCGGCGGAAACCAGGTCGGGGGAAACGACCCGCTTGCCCGCGTGGACGCCGCGGATGGCCTCGACCAGCTCGGCCGCCGCGACGCCCTTGGGAAGGAACCCGCTCACGCCGAGAGTGAGCGCCTCCCGGACGACGCCGGGTTTGTCGAGCGAGGTCAGCAGCAGGATCCGCACCGCGGGGAACTGGGCACGGATCCGGGAAGCCACCGTGAGGCCGCTGACGTCCGGCAGTCCGATGTCGAGAATCAGCACGTCCGGCTTCAGGTTCCCGGCGAGTTGCGCGGCTTCCTCGCCTCGTTCGGCTACGCCGGCCACTGTGATGTCGCGCTCCAGCTGGAGCAAGGCCACCAGCGCGTCGCGGAGGACTCGCTGATCCTCGGCGAGTGCGACCCGGATCACCATACGTTCGCCTCCTGTCGGGTCCAGGATTCTCGGGGGCCGCCCGAACCGGATGGCAGGGCAGGCAATCGGACGTCGGCCGTGGTCCCGTCCGGCGACGCGACGGCCGGCCGGATCCGGAGGGCCAGCCCGGCAATGCCGGGAAGCAGGAACGGGAAGCAGTTCGCGGCCGTCGATAGACCGGCGAGCAATCCGTGGCTCAGGGTGAAGCAAGCGAACACGCTCGTCACGCAAACACCCATGAGCACCGGGATGAGACTCCACGCGGCGAGCCTGGCCCCGGGCCCGTCCGACCAGATCGTGCCGGCCGTCCTGGCGGCCGGATGCAACAGTGTCCTGAGCATGCGTCCGGTTTCCCGGTGTTCCGCGCGGCGGCGCCGGCGCGGGCGAGGCGGAGTGCCGACGGCCGCTGACGACGTGCTGCCACCGCGGGTTACGGCGGGGAATCGCACGGCCGATCGGCCGTTCTGCTGCCCGCCGGTCCGGGCGGGGCCGGTTGCCCGCCACGAGGTTGCCACTTTCACCGAGCCCTTTCTTCGTCAACCCGCCCTCCCCGGCTGGCCGTGATTCCGCGGCCCGGCGCATGCGGACAATTTCATACTAGAGGCAGGACCGGCGCACTCTGCTCGGTCCGGCGCTATCCATTCGGGTAGTTTGAGGTGCGGCAACGGGGGTGCGCCGGGGTTCGGATGCCACTTGCAGTAGTCATTTCCGGCGCTGTCCGTCGACGGAGCCGGCTGCTGGGGCCACTATCGCGCGCCGACGGGCCGACCGCCCGCGATCACCTGACCGGCGCAGTCCTTCCAGGGAAGGTCGCGGCCGCGTCCAGCCCGCGCCGGCGTGCTGTCCTGAACCCGGAGGGCCGGCCGGCGCCGCGAGCGAGCCGGGTCTGGCCCGAGGCGTCCGGCGATCGCGATCGAAAACGCGCATCAGGCCCGGGCACGGCAATTGAAATTATTCCCGAGGTTTGCGTGAAAATATCACGCAATGGATCGGTACAGCTTCGAAACGAGCGCGGCAGGCTTGTCAAAAGAACGTAAATCAGCCCCCATTGTGTGTGGGTCCGCGGCGTTTTCTTCGGCATAATCCGGATAAAGCGGCGGAACGCGGGACGCGCGGCAGTCCACGAATGGGGTCAGGCGGCAGGTTATGGGACGGACCAACGATGTGGTGCTGTGGGAATGCGGGACGAGAGTCTACGCCGGGCATGACGTGTGGCGTGCCATGTCGTCGGCCGCCGCGTCGCGGTCGCGCCGGATGCTGGTGGTGAGCGCGGGGTTCGCCGCGGCGAACTTCCACGTAGTGGAGGCGCTGCGGACGTACTTGCGCATCACGGTCGACCGGGTGCAGCTCGTGCAGGCTCCGGCCACGGTCGGCAAGGTGGAGGAGCTGGCCGGGTTGCTGGACCGGGCCGGGGTCGAAGGAGTGGTGGCGGTCGGCGGATCTTCGGTGCTGGACCTGACGAAGCTCGCCTGCCGCCAGCTCGCCGACCAGCGGACGGTGCCGACGGTGCGCGCCCGCGGCGCCCGCCGGGGCGTCATCGGCCTGCCCGAGGCCTCGCCCGCGCAGCTGCACCGGACCTTCGTCCCGACGACGATCGGAGCGTCCGCCGCGGTGCGGCCGTTCGCCTCGGTGGTGCTCCGGGGGCATCCCCGGCTGGTGGAAGGCCCGGGACTGGTCCCGGACGTCGCCGTCGTCGACAGCACTTTCACCGAATCGCTGCCGCCCCGGTCGATCGTCGAGGGGATCACCGCGTCGCTGGTGCGAGCGGCCGACTGGTTTGTCGCCGACGAGGGCGCCAACGCCTTGAGCGACGCGGAAACCCGGACCGCGGTGACCTTGCTCGTCTCGCTCGGCATGCGGGCGGGGGAAGGCGGGTTGAGCGCTCCGGACCTCCTGCTCGCCAGCTACGCGGACATGGCCCAGTTCGGCCTTCCGTTCGCCGGGCACCAGATGGCCGTCACGGCTACCGGGGCGGTCGCGGCCGAGGTGGCTTCCGAGCTGGGCGTCACTCCGAACACGGCGCTGACCGCGGTGGCGCCGGTCCTGTGGCAAGCGGTCGACGACGGCGACATCCGGCTGGGAAGCCGGGCCCGGCTGCGCCGGGTGTGGAGCTGGATCCGGGCCGCCGGGTCGGAGAAGTGGCCCGAGGAACCAGGCCCGGGTGTCGCCGCGATGTTCCGGTCCTGGAATCTCGAGTCCGGTCTGGCGTGCGACGCCGCCGCGGCGTCGGCGGTGGGGGTACGGGTGCACCGCTTCTGGGCGGGCAATGTAGCCGCGCTCGCCGGGAGATCGGCGCCGGACCTCGCCCAGTGGGTCAGCGCGGCCATTCCGGCCGCGGTCCACCAGTGAGCCCGGGGCGCGCCGGGCAAAGACGGGCAAAGTGAATATCTCACCAGGCAGTCATTAATGCCGCCACCACCCGGAAGGGGGTAAAACGCCGTTCGTCTTGCTCCGATCGAGCGGCCACGATCATACTTCCGGTAGTGGTTTCCCGTGCTTCCCGGCGAAGAACTCGGCTCTTCGGCCAAGTCCGGGCGATTGCGCATCGCACGTAATGCGGGGAGAGGCCCGAGAAGAAACGGGCATTTCTCGGCGTACGGATGAATGGAACCCTATCACCGGACCATGGAGCATGTCATGTCGGAAGCCGACCAGATGGTCTTCGGCGACCCGTCCGCCGAAAAACCGGGACCCCGGCTTGCCGACGAGATCGGGGAGTGGGTCGAGTCGCGGGACACCGCCCGCCTCGTCGCCTTTTTCGCGGTGGCCCCCGGGGCCGAGGCGAAAGCGTTTCTCGTGGAGGACCTTCGCGGAAACGCGGACACGATGTCAAGTCATCCGGCAGCGGCCTGGAAGGTGTTCCGCACGGCCGGCCCGGGCGCGCGGTTCGTCTCGATCGGCGACGCGGGGCTGCGGAGGTGCGTCGCCGCGGTGGGCCCGGACCAGGAGGTCCAGTTCTTGCCGCCGGACGCGCAGTCCCTCAGCGGCCCCGGCGCGGACGACGCGGTGCGCGAGTGGCGGACAGCGCCGCCTTCGGCGTTCGTCGACACCGCACCACAGGAACGGGTGCCCGCGGACGGGGTGCTGGCGCGGCTGACCGCCGATCGTGCCGACGACGCGAATCTGCACGTGTGGCGCATCGGCTACGGGCTGCTCGGACTCTCCGCTCTGGTGCTGGGCTTCCTGTTTTTCCGGGTGACGATGGACGATTCTTTCATCACCTGGCGATACGGCAAGAACCTCGTCGAACACGGGGTGTGGAACTGGAATCCGAGCGGCGCGCCGGTCGAAGCGTATACCAACCCGCTCTACGCGGTGTTGTCGATCGTTCCGGCCCTCTTCGGCTTCTCGGCGGAACTGTTCTTCAAGATTGTCGCGATCGGAATCGCGGCGGCCTATGTCTTCCTGGTGCGCCGTGCCCGGCTGCCCCGGGGCCAGGAGTTCGTGCTGCTGGCGGTGGCCGCGGCGAGCCCGATTTTCTTCCTGCAGCTCTTCATGGGGCTGGAGACGGTGTCGTTCGCCTTGCTCGTCGCCTGGCTTTTCAGCATCGTCTATCGGCGGGGTGCGCTGGGCCGAGGTGGTTACGTGATCGCCGCCGCGGTCGCACTCAGCAGGCCGGAAGGGATCGTGCTCGCCGCGGTCGCCATCGGCTGGTCGGTGCTGATCGACCGGAGCCGGGCCAACCGGCGCGGCGCGGCCGTGGTGCTGGGCGGATGGGCGGTCTACTGGTGCGCCCGCTGGTGGTACTTCGGCTCGTTCTTCCCCAATACCTTCTACCGCAAGACCGGCGGGGACAGCGCGTTCTTCGTGGACCTGCTCAACGTCCTGCCGTCCGTGGGCCCGATGGTGCTGCCGGTGATGATCGGCTTGGCGCTGGGCTTCGGGCTGTACCGGCGGGCGACCGGCCGGAACCCGCTGGCGGAGCCGGACGTGCTGCGGCACGTCGTGCCGGTGGTGCTCGCGGTGACGGCGCTGCTGATCGTCTTCGGCGTGTACAAGCGCTCCGAACTGGTCATGGACACGGGAAACAGGTTCTGCTGGCAGCTGCTGTTCCCGGTCGTCGTCGTCGTGCTGTCGCGGCCCATCCGGCTCGACCGGTCCGCACCGGATTCGGGAGTCAGCCGGGTGTCGGCACTGATCGCGATCTGCCTGGCGACCGCCGCGGTCCTGCTGTGGCAGCCCGGTCAGCTTTCGTCGGGCGTCGTCGCGGGCACGGCCGTCGTGGTCCTCGGGATCGTCGTCGGCAGTGTGCGCAAGACCGCGGCCTCGGTTCTCGTGTGCGCCATCGGGCTCGGCACGGCCATCGGCTTCGGCAACGCGACCGAGCTGACCCAGATGCTGGCCTACCGGTACCGGCTCGAAGCCGCGCATCAGGCCGTCGGCGAGGCGATCGCCTCGACCAAGCTGCCCGGCGGCGCACTGGCGATCGGCGACGCCGGAATAGCTCCGTACGAGGCCGGGGCGCCCGCGATCGACATCGACGGGCTGGCGACCAAGGAGGCGGTCTCCGGGGTTTTGTCCCCGGCATTCCTGCAGGCCAACGACTTGCAGCTGGCCGTCCTGCTGTCCGCCACGGACGACGCGGGGTCGGCTTGGCGGTCCGGCGCGGCCGCCTCGGTCCAGAGCTACGTCAGCGATCCCGCACGGGGCTTCTGGTCGGCGCCCGGCGCGGAATTCTCGCCGAATTACTACCTCAATTACTGGATCGGACCGAAATGGCGGGGAACCGGGCTGCAAGAGAAGCTGGGCGAGGTCTTCATGAAGTCGCGCGCACGCAATGACAAGCCGGATTCCGAGGTGTTCCTGGAAAACCTGGGGAACTTCTCGTTTCTCGTGAAATAGCCGGCCGGTACGAGGGAAAGGCGCACCCGGGATGCTGAGCACAATCACTGGCGTGTTCACGTTCGTGAGCAGCGGTGTCTTCATCGCTTACGTGTGCACTATCGTCGTCCCGTTCCTGAGCCGGAAGCGTGCGCCCGCCGGATCCCGGGCCGACTTCTCCTGGCACTTTTTCGTTCCGTGCCGGGACGAGGAGGCGGTGATCGGCAATACGGTCCGGCGGCTGCGGAAGACATTTCCGGACGCGCACGTGTGGGTCATCGACGACGATTCGCAGGACGCCACCGCACAGGTCGTCTTGTCGCTGGCGGAAGGGGAAACAGGCCCCGATCCGTTCATCCACCTCGTCCGCCGGTACCCGCCGAACGCCCGCACCGGGAAGGGCGACGCGCTGAACGCCGCCTATCAGCAGCTGGCGGGCTGGCTGGGCCGGCATGAATTCTGGGAAAAGGTCATCGTCGGGGTGGTGGACGCCGACGGCGTGCTCGCGGCGGACTGCCTGGACGTGTGCGCGGCAGGCCACCTGTTCGGCGATCGGTCCGTGGGGGCGGTTCAGCTGGAGGTCCGCATGCTGAACCGCGACACCCCGCCCGCCGAGGGCAGCCGCTGGAAGCGATGGGCGGCGCTGAAGCTGGTGCAGCTGCAGGACATGGAGTTCCGCACCGCGATTTCGGCGGTACAGCACTCGCGCGCTTACGCCGGGACGGTGGCGATGGGCGGCAACGGGCAGTTCACGCGGATGTCGGCGCTGCGCACCATCGACCGCGGAACCGGGCAGCCGTGGCGCGGGCTTTTGCTGGAAGATTACGAACTCGGGCTGCATTTGCTGATGGCCGGGTGGCGCACGGCGGCGACCTCGGACTCCTACGTGTCCCAGGAGGGCCTCTACAGTTTCCGGCGATTCGTCACGCAACGCACCCGCTGGGGCCAGGGCACGATGCAGTGTTCGCGGTATCTGCCCTCGATCTGGCGGTCCTCGCACTTCACCGAACTGGGAGTGGTCGAGGCGAGCTACTACCTGATCCAGCCGTGGCTGCAGCTGGTCGGCGCCGTCCTATACCCGATCCCGCTCGTGGCCGCGCTGGTCGCGACGGTCCGCGATCCGTCGATCTGGACGAGCGCGGTATCGACGCAGACCGCGGCGTTCATGGTGATTTTCCTCGTGATGTCCACCGCCCCGTTCGTCGTGTGGGGGATCATTTACCAGTTCCGCTGCATCGGAAAGCCGAATCTGCTTTCCGGCATCGGCTACGGGCTGGCTTTCACGGTGTATGTCGCGACGTTCTACCTGACTTCGCTGCGTGCGGTGTATCGGATGATGCGAGGCCGGCACGGCTGGGCCAAAACGCGGCGGAACGCGGAATCGTTCAACCAGGAGGGGGTTGCCGTCGAAACCTGATCACCCGGGCGCACCCGGGAAAGCCATCAGCCCAACACACACACTCAGAGGACCTGGATGTACAAGCCTGGAACCATCGGCACGGGCACGGCGGGCGGCCTCGCGATCACCGGCGCCAGCTTGACCTGGTGGATCGCTCTGGCTATTGCCCTCGTGGCGCTGGGAACGATGTTCGTATTGTTCGCCCGGCGGCGCCGGAGAATCGCCGAAGACGCCGAGAAGTGACCGGAGGCGGCGGGCGCCCGTTGGCCGGGCCCCGCCGCCACGGGTCGGGGAGGAAATGATGTCTCGAGAATTGGTGCTGTTCGCGGGTACGCGGCCGGAAGCCATCAAACTGGCGCCGATCGCGCTCGCCGCGGAGGAATTCGGGTTCCGGGCCCGGCTGGTCGCCACGGGCCAGCACCCGGAAATGGTCGACCAGGGACTGGCGCCGTTCGGGCTGGTCCCGGACGAGCGGATCCAGCTGTCCCGGGTGGACGGCACACTGAGCGAGCTGTTCGCGCGGCTGGTGCCCGAGGCCGACCGGGTCCTGGCGGCACGGCGGCCGGCCGCGGTCGTCGTCCAGGGCGACACCGGCACCACTCTGGCCGGTGCGCTGGCGGCCTTCTGGCAGCACATTCCGGTCGTGCATCTGGAGGCCGGTTTGCGTACCGGCGACCTCTCGTCGCCGTTCCCCGAGGAAGCCAATCGCCAGCTGGTTTCCCGGATCGCGGCCTTGCACCTGGCTCCCACGCCGGCGGCCGCGGCCGCGCTGAGGGCCGAGGGAGTGCCGGACGAAAAGATCGTCGTGACCGGGAATACGGTCGTGGACGCGGCCCAGTGCGTTGCCAGGCTGGACCTGCCGCCGAAGAACAGTGCGGTCGCGGCGGCGTTTTCCGGGCCCGGGCCGCTGGTTCTGGTGACGATGCACCGGCGCGAATCGTGGCGAAGCGGCATCGGGGAAGTGCTGAGCGCGGTCAAGCAGATCGCCCAGGAATTCCCGGACGTGCGCTTTGTCCTCCCTTCGCACCCGAATCCGAAGGTGCGCCAGATCGTCCATCGCATCCTCGGAACGTGCGACGCGGTGACGGTGACCGAGCCGTTGGACTACCCGGACCTCATCTGGGTGCTGTCGCGGTCCGCCCTCGTCGTCACGGACTCCGGAGGAATCCAGGAGGAGGCCCCGACGTTCGGGGTTCCGGTGCTGGTCGCGCGCGAGACCACGGAGCGCCGCGAAGCGGTCGACACGGGATGGGCGCGACTGGTCGGCACCGACTTCGAACGGGTCGTCACTGCTGCGCGGGCGGTGCTGAACGGCCAGGAAAAAGGCCCTGCCATCGGTAATCCGTTCGGCGCGGGGGACGCCGCGGAGCGGTCCATGGCGGCCATCCGGGACTGTCTCGCCCCTTCGGGCCCGGTGCTTGCCTGGACGGGGCCGGGTGCGGCATGAGGGCGCAGCCGGTCGCGGAGGAGGCGGAACGACCGCCGAAGGCGGCGCGCGGCCGCTTGCGGTGGCGGATCTTCGGGATCTGCGGTGAACTGGCGCTCGTCGTCGGGGTGGTGCTGCTGGGCTTCATCGCCTACGAGATGTGGGGTCGCGTCGGCGAGCTCAACGGCGTACAGGCGCAGCTCGACCAGGAGCTCCGGACCCTGTGGGGCAGCGAACCCGGGGTCGGCGGCGGGCCTTCGGCTCCGGACAAACCGCCGGCCGAGGGCGCCCCGGCCGCGGTGCTGGCGATCCCGAAGCTGGGTCTGCGCTGGACGGTGGTCGAGGGGACCACGTCGAGAGACCTGCGGCACGCACCGGGCCATTACTCCGGCACCGCCATGCCCGGCCAGATCGGAAACTTCGCCGTGGCCGGGCATCGGATGCGCGGGATGTTCTGGGATCTCGACACGATCGCGCCGGGGGACCAGGTCACGGTGGAGGACCGGACCCGTCGCTACGTCTACGAGGTCGACGCGAACCGGCTCGTCTCCCCGCGCGACGCCGGGGTGCTCCTGCCGGTGCCCGAACGCCCTGGGGAGGTTCCGACGGTGGCCCGGCTGACCCTGACGACGTGCAATCCCAAGTGGGACAACTATCAGCGGCTGATCGTCGAAGCCCATCTGGTCAGCAGCACCGCGAAAGGAGGTGCGGGATGATCGCGGGGCTGTGGCGGATTCTGCCCGGTCCGGCCTGGCTCCGGGCGGTGCTGATGGCGGTGCTGATCACCGGGGCCGGTGCGGGGCTGTGGTTCGGCTTGTATCCCCTTCTGGACGACTGGGTGATGACCCCGAGCCCGGTGATGAACTGACGCGGTGCCCTGCGCGTCTACCGGACCGGGCACCCACGTCTTCCCGGCGGGCGCCAGGCTGCGAGACCGGGGAACCCGGGGCGACAATTTCACCTCGTGCGCGGGATATTCTCCCGCGAGGCAGCGGCAGGATTTCCCCGAATCCGTTCCACGGCTTTGTCGCCCCGTCTCCGGCGGCGTAAGGTCGCTGCGCGCCGGGAAATCCTCCGCGGCGTCACTGGTGATCTGTCAGTGTCCCAGGTGTCGACCATCGGGCAAAGAGGGCGTTTTCATGGCAATCGCGTTCAACCGCGTTGCGCGGACCGTCGGCAGGACGGCTACCATCGCAGCGTTATCCACGGCAATGCTCGGCGGCGCACTGGGCGCCGGAATCGCATCGGCGGAGAACGGGGCGACGTACTACCAGCTGACCTCGGAGGCCGATACGTCGCCCCGTATGCACTTCTTCACCAGTGCGGTCGGCGGGAAGGCCACTCCGGGATACCCGGTCAAAGTCGGTGTCTACTGGGATCTGTGGAACCTTTGGGACGCATTCCCTTCGAAGCAATCCCAGCAATCGCAGATCAACTTCCTCCAGGATATCATCAAGATCGGCGCCTGGCAGAACAGCACCGTCACCATCGACGGCCAGGACTGCGACAAATATGGCCCGGGAAAGGGTGTCGACGCAGTCGAGGGCGGTCGGCAAGACGGGCTCAATATTGAGCCGGTCGATATCCTCGGATTCGTCGGGCAGGCGCGAAATCTGCTCGCCAGCATCGGCTCTGAAACTTTCCTCAGCAAATTTACCGAGTTCCTGAGTTCTCGAGTTCAGGCGACGTGCACGTTCAATGTACCGAAAAACGTCGATACGAACATCCTGATCGGAGGAAAAGTCGACCTGCACAACCTTTTCGGTGCGCTGAACAAGAACTATGAGGGCAAAGCATACCTTCCGGTAGCCGTCCAAAAGGAACCGAACGCGCCGGTCATTTCCGCGAAGTACAACATCGTCGCGCACAAGAGCGATGCGATCGAGGGCATGGGCGATCCCGGCACCTTGGTCAACTGGAACATCGACGGGGTGGATTACTCGTCGCCGACCGTCCCGGTCGGAACGGACGGCCGGTGGAAGATCAAGCTTCCGCCCGCTGCGCCGGCGGATGGGTCCAGCGTGCCGGCCAAGGTCAGGTCCAGCCTGCAAGGCTCGACCGTCGGCAAGGACTCGGCCACGCACAACCTGAGGGTCATCCCGGATCTCGCCAAGCCGGCGATCACCGACCCGGCAACCGGCCCCGTGGCGCCTGGGCAGACAGTCACGGTTTCCGGCAGCGAGGGAGCCAAGGCAACGCCGGTGGACAAGGCAGGCAACCCGGTCGGCACCACGTCGACCATCAAGGACGGCACGGCACAGGTAGCGCTGAACAAGGACCTGAAGCCAGGTGCGGAAATCCAGATCCGGGCGACGGACGACGCCACTGTGAACCCGCATGCGGAGTTCTCCGACTGGAGGACCGTCAAGAGCGACGCGCCCGAACCCAGGCCGGTCTATCAGGCCGGTACGCCGGTCGCGGCTCCGGGTGCTGCCTCTGCGTTGACTGTCGCCGTCCAGCCGGCGAACGGTGACCTTTCCTCGCTCGCGGGCAAGACGATGACTGTCACGGCTCCGGCCGACTTCACCTTCCGGCCGCTGGCTGGCGAACGCTACAACGTCACGGCGTCGGCCGGCGACAAGGACGACAAGAACAACGGGTTGAGTTCGTGGCTGGGCGACAGCGTCAAGGTCAGCCCCGACGGCAAGAAGATGACCATCACGCTCCCCGGTGCGGAAGAGCTCAAGAGAATCATCGGGAACAGCCAGTCGATCAAGATCGGCGTCACGGTTGTGGCCACTGCCGATGCGAACGCCTCGGCGGGGGAGAAGACCGGTGGAGGGGCGACCGTTGACGGCATCGGAACCACCGACCTCAAGGGCAAGGTGAGCTGAGCAGCGGCAGGCACCGCGATAGCGCCGGCGGAACCGGCCGTCGCGTTGAACGGACGTGGCCCGGAGAGATGACGACCTCTCCGGGCCACGTCTTCGTGTTGTTCCGGCAGTGCGGTCTTGTCCCGGAGCGAATCGGTGAATTTGTCACCAGGTTCTCATTGCTTTGTCATGTTTGAAGAGTTCCGGGCACGGCCCCCGATACAATCCCCGGGTTCTCTTGCTGACCAGGAAATCGGCCGCCAGTGGGGTTTCCGCATTTTTCCGGGGCGGGCGGGGAGTTCGTTCAAGGGTGATCGGACGGGTACCGAGGAGTGTCGAATGTCAGTGAGCAGGGTCGCTCGCAAGCGGGGCTTTGTGCGCCGGGCCGCCGTCCTGGTGCTGGCCGCGGCGGTAGCCGTGCCGGCCGGGGCAGGGGCGGTGCCGGCTGCCGCCGAAACGGACACGACTGACCACAACGACTACTGCGGCGGCCAATGCCACGACATCCTGCCCGGTGGGCAAGCCGGCGGAGTGCCCAGGTCGGAGCTTCCGAGCTATGCCTTGTCGCTGATCGCCGGCAACGGCGGGATCGAAACGGCCCACAGCAACGACCAGGGACCGAACTACGATCGGTTGCGGACGGCTTACCCGGGATTGACGAACGAGAACCTCGGGAAGTTCCTGAACTCGGCGTCGTTCGGCATTCCGGCCGGGGCGCCGTGGAAACCCGTCGTGCCGGCCGGCCGGACGGATGTCACGATCTCCCGCGACAATCTCGGTATTCCGCACGTCAAGGGCACGACGCGGGAAGGGGCGACCTTCGGCTCCGGTTATGCGGCTGCCGAGGACCGGCTCTTCATGATGGATTTGTTGCGCAATGTGGCCAAGGGCTCGGCGGTCGGGTTCGCCGGGTCCGCCGCCGAGAGCTTCCAGAACGATTTGTGGCCGAAGATCGCGGAAACCGAGAACGACCGGCAGGCGCAGCTTGACCGGCTGGCATCGAGGGGACCGGACGGAAAGCAGGTCGTGAGTGATCTGCACTCGTATGTGGCCGGGGTGAACGCCTACATCGATTCCGTGCAGGATGTGCCGGTAACCGATCTGCTCAGGACCAGGGTCCCCGTCGAATACACGGCGACCGGATCCGTCTGGCAAGCGATCAGGCCGACGATCACTCCCTTCACCACTAGTGATGTTGTCGCGTTGGTGACGTTGTTGGGCGGTCAGTTCGGTGCGGCGGGTGGTAGTCAGGCGGTGGCTGCGGCGGCGAAGGTGGCGGCGGAGCAGAAGTACGGGAAGGAGTTGGGTGACAGGTTGTGGGCTTCGCTTCGGACGGAGGAGGATCCGGAGACGACGGTGACGCAGCATGGTCCGGCGAAGGTTCCGTATGGAGTCAGCCCGCAGGACCCGCGGGAGGTGGCGATGCCTGATGCGGGGTCGTTGACGTACGAGCCGATCAGGGATGGTGCGGGCGGGACGGGTTCGGCGGCTGCGGGTTCGGTGGTTTCGCCGGGGAAGCCGGTCGGTCCGAGCAAGGGGATGTCGAATGCGTTGGTGGTTTCGGGTGCGCATTCGAAGAGCGGTCATCCGGTTGCGGTGTTCGGGCCGCAGACGGGGTATTTCGCTCCGGAGATTTTGATGTTGCAGGATATCGAGGGGCCGGGTATTCGTGCGCGGGGGGTGATGTTCCCGGGTACTGGTCCGTATGTGCAGATCGGTCGTGGTCCGGATTATTCGTGGAGTGCGACGTCGGCGCATCAGAGCATTGTCGATACTTATGCGGTGAGGTTGTGCAATGCGGACGGGAGTGCGGCGCGCCGGGATTCGATGGGGTATCTGGACGGTGCCGAATGCCGGGCGATGGATCCGGTGGTGAGTCCGGACGGGTTGCGGGTGTTGCGGACGAAGTACGGGTTGGTGCGTCAGCGGGCGACGGTGGGCGGGGTTCCGGTCGCGTATGCGGAGCTGCGGTCGACGTATTTGAACGAGCTGGATTCGGCGGTCGGGTTTTTGAGGTTGAATGATCCGGCGCGGGTGCGGGGGCCGGAGGATTTCAAGGCCGCGGTGTCGGATATCGGGATGACGTTCAACTGGTTTTATGTGGACGCGGATCACACGGCGTTTTTCAATTCGGGGTTGCAGCCGGTGCGGGCGGGGAATGTTGATCCGAATTTGCCGGTGTGGGCGAAGCCGGAGACGGAGTGGCGGAATTGGGATGCGCGGACGAATGTCGTGGCGGGGATGCCGGCGGAGCAGCATCCGGGTTCGACTGATCAGGATTACTACGTGAGCTGGAACAACAAGTCGGCGGCGGGGCAGGTCGGCGGGTTCGGGGACGGCGGGGTGCATCGGGGGGATCTGCTGGACGGCCGGGTGAGGAATCTGATCGCGAACGGGAACAAGATCGACCGGGCCGATCTGGTGAAGGCGATGGAAGAAGCGGCGGTCACGGATCTGCGCGGCGAAAAGGTCCTCCCGAACCTCCTCCAAGTGATTTACGCCCGTCAAGCGAAGGTCGAACCGGAGGTGTGGCGGGCCGTGAACGCGCTGCAGCAGTGGCTCGACCGTGGGGCGAAGCGGACCACGATGCCCGGAGCCGGGGTCTATATCGACGGCGATGCCATCAAGGTCATGGATGCGTGGTGGCCGTTGCTGGTGAAGGCGGTGTTCCAGCCGGGCATGGGCGACGACCTGTACAACGCGGTGGTGCAGAACCTGCCGGTCGACGAGGCTCCGTCGACTCCGCTTCCGGGCACGAAGGTGGCACCGCACCGCGGATCGGCCTTCGAGTACGGCTGGTGGTCGTACGTCGACAAGGACCTGCGATCGACGCTCGGGCAGCCGGTGAACGGCCCGTTGCCGACGCAATTCTGCGGGAATCTCGGCGACTGCTGGCAAACCTTGTACTCGACGCTCAAGGAAGCGATCGCGAAGCCGGCCGCGGAGGTTTACCCGAAGGATCAGTACTGTTCCACTGCGGGTGACGCGGTGTGTGCGGATTCGATCCAGTTCCTGCAGATGGGCGTGTTGAAGGTGCCGGGGATCGGATGGCAGAACCGTCCGACCTATCAGCAGGTGGTGGAATTCCCCAAGCATCGCTGAGCACCGGTGCGCCGACCGGGTGAATCAGCCGCAGCGGGCCGGGTATAGCGAAGGTGGCCGCTGTGGCGGCGAGGTGATAGCAGCCTCGCCGCCACAGCGGCTTTTCCGTTGCTTTTGCCACTCCGGCGGCGGTAAGCGAGTGACGTGGCGTCTGCTCCCGGCGGTGTCGTCCGCTCTCCGGCCGACGCGAGCTGACCACGTTCCGGACGCCCTGCGATGACAGCACAGAGCTGAAACACCACGACGCCGCAGATACCGTCCCCCAGCACACCTGACCGCGACCGGGGGACTGAGCACCCCGCGGACGAGATCTGCCCGCCCAAGCGTACCGCTGGCACGCGAAAGGGGCCCGGCCCGCCTGAGTACTGGCGATCGGGCCGAGTCCGTCTCCTGAAACTGCTCCGAGCCCCGCCCGCCGACCCGTGTCGCCTGGACCGTCTGCGGACCGAGGAATGCTTCCCTCGAGCCGAGTACGAAGCCGCGTCCGGCCGGTCCGGTCCTGGCTGCCACGGCCTGCCCCACAGCGCCTGCTCGCGTTCGCCGGGCCTCGGATCCTTGCCGCGCCAGGGGAACAAGCACCAGTCCCGGACCGGATAGCGTTCACGCTAGGTCGGATCGGCCCCTGCGCGCCGCTCCCGTGCGGTATGCCGGCCACGGTATCGAGCATGCCTCAGCCACCCCCGGTCGCCTCACTGCTCCGACGGGAGCAGCGCAGTGCCTGCCTGAACGGGGTGGATCCTGAGCTGTCGTGAACCGGCTCCGTCCTCGTGTCCGGCGGCGCGGATATGGCATTCGACCATCATCGAATACTGCTCGATGGGGAAGCCGGCCGGAAAGAACTGTCCGGATAATCCGGAAAAGGAAGTCGATGAGAACAAGCTGCCTGCCGAATTGTCTTCGCGGGCAGCGCTCGGGTGAGGTGTTCTGCTCACTCGAAGGGGCACTTGCGCGGTGGTTCGTGTCAGAAGCACGACAAGCGGCCGGATCCGGGGGCTGGATCGGGTGGTGCCCGCTGCGCCGAGAAGGTGATGGCCGCCAGACGCCACCAGGGCCGGTGAAGAGCGGCGGGCAGGGGGGCATCCGAGCGCGGTGTCCGGCGCGGCCGGCCCGTGCCGCAGGATGCGATCGGGGGCGTCCAGTGCCGTCTGCGCGATCGCCTCGCCGGCGAACGGCCGGAACGTGCCGACCGGCCGGAAAGCCTGCGTGACCAGGTAGCCGACGACGAACCCGGCTCAGTGCGGAGTCCCCCGGGGCGGGGCCTTGATCCGTTTCGAGACGGTCCGCCGAACCCCGGTGGGCGGTACCTGGCACGCTGTCGGGCACTGGGCTGCCGGAGCGGACCACGCCGCGGCGGGCCATTCCCGGGCCAGGCGCCGCGGTGAGTCGTCCGGGTCGCGGTTCATGCCAGGGTGATGTTCAGGCGGTCCCGGGCCGGCGCGCCCGGGTTTCCCGCATACCTGCCTGGAGCTGGGGAAACCCGGACGGGACGGGAAAATATCACTAGACCGACGGGGATAGCTCACCCGTTCTGATGGAAGATGCGTACGACAACGGCAAGTTTCGTTGTCGCCGCGGGTTCCGCAACGTAGGGTAATCGTCAGTCGCGAGAAAACTCCGCGATAACTACGAGGATCTGACAGGTCGCAGGTGTCGGCCTTCTTGGCGAAAGAAGACAGCTTCATGACAATCGCGAAAAAACGCGTTGCGAAGACGGTCGGCCGGACGGTCACCATCGCGGCGCTGACGACAGCAATCGTGGGAGGCACGCTCGGTACGGGCGTCGCGTCCGCGGCCGAAGCCCCTGCGGCCGCAGCGCCCGCAGCCGCCGCCCCCACTGCCGAGCCGGACCTTTCCGGCTACTTTGAACTGCCTCAGGGGACCGGTACTCCGCCGTCCATGCGGTTTTGGACCAGCGCGGACGGAGGGGTCGTACAGCCGAACCAGACAGTGCGGGTCGGCGTCGACTGGGTTCCCTGGGACATTTTCAGCGAATTCGAGCCCAATGTCGCTCGCTCGTCCACGTTCGATTGGACGCAGGATCTGATCCGGTTCCTGGGGAGCACCAATTTTTCCGTCAAGTTGAACGGCATGCCGTGCAACGACTGGGTCGCCAAGAACGGCGGCGAGGTCATCAAGGACGGCCAGCACGACACGACCACCTATCAGCCGGCTGATGTCGCCGGATTGGTGGGCCGGCTTACCGAAGTCGCCAACCGTCTTCTCAAGAACATCACCAAAGCGGATGTTCTGAATGTCTTGAAGCTCTACGACGCCGGGCGCGCGTCGGGTGGATACTGCGACTTCAAGGTTCCGCCGGTCAGTGACGGAAAGATCATCGTCAACGGCGAGGTCAACCGCAAGAACTTCATCTTCCTCCCCAGCTACAACACGGGCAACTCGTGGCTGACGGTCGACGCGCAACGGACGCCGGCCGCGCCGACCATCGACGGCGGTTACGAGATCAAGGTCCCGGAGAACGGCTCGATCACGGGCGGGGCCGCTCCGAACTCCTTCGTCTGGCCGGTGATCAACGGCCGCGACTATTCGGACCTCGCGGTCCGGGCCGACAAGTCCTCCGGCAGGTACGTGCTGAAGCTTCCGCCCAATGTGCTCAACGGCGGCAAGCCGCAGCCTCTCGTGGTGAAGTCCCGCAACGACGGCGGCAGCGGCGTGGCCTCCTCGGATGCCCACAGCCTGACGGTCATTCCCGAGCTGAAGAAGCCGGAGATCACCGATCCCAAGGGCGACACTGTCTCGGCCGGGCAAGAGCTGACGGTTTCCGGCAGCGACGGATCCACGGTCACCCCGGTCGACGGGAACGGCAATCCGGTCGGCACCTCCGCGACTGTCACGAACGGAACCGCGAAGGTCACGCTGAACAAGGACATCGCGCCGGACACGAAGATCCAGATCCGGGCTACGGGTACTGAGGGCACTTCCCCCGTGCTCTCCGACCCGAAGACCGTCAAGGGCGATACTCCTCCGGTGCCGGTCCAGGTCTTCCAGACTCAGGCGCTGAGCGCGAAGCCCGGCGAGACCGCGAACGCGACTTTCGCGATCAAGCCCGCCAACGGCGACCTGCTGTCGCTTGCCGGCAAGAAGATCACGGTTCAGGTTCCGGACGGCTTCACCGTCAAGCGGCTCGACAGCGGGAGCTACAACGTGACGGCGGCCACCGGCAATGCCGCCGGCGAGGCGGGCAAGAACTACATCTGGCTGGGCGACGACGTCCAGGTCACCCCGGACGGCAAGACCATGACGTTCACCTTCCCCGGGGCGGACAAGATCAAGAACGCGAGCGAGGGCGTCGCCAACGTGATTCAGATCGGCGTTTCGTTCACCGCGACCGCCGACGCGAACGCGGCCCCGGGCGACAAGAACCCGGGCAACGTGACGGTCGACGGCTTCGGCTCCACCAAGCTCACGGGCGCGGTGAAGTGAACGGCAGCGGAACGCGGCCGCCTGCGGTAACGACGGCCGGCTGACCGCGACAAGCGAACGTGGCCCGGAGAGAGAGCATCTCTCCGGGCCGCGTTTCTGTCGTATCGGGTTCGTTGCCGCCCGGCTGCCGGGCCCGGGCCGCAAACGGGGCGGGCGGGGCTGGGACAGCGAAGGTCAAGCTTGCGAAGCGAGTACCGGCGACGTCGCGAACTGTGCTCCCCGCGACCGCTTCTTCGCCGACCGGAAACGCGGCGACCTCCGCTTGCGCTGGACTGCACCGTCCGGACGGCGAGGTGGTACGGACGGGTGGAGTTCCGGCGAATCCCAGGGAGAGCAGGCATCACTGCGTCGCCCGCGGCAATGGCGCTTCGGGCGCGCGTGGTCGGGTGTCTGCGGTGGTGCCGCAGGGAGTCCCGGTGTCGATCGGCACCTCGTTCGGGGTCTGGCCGGCTGAGCGGGCATCACTGCGTGGGCGGCGGCAATGGCGCTTTGGGCGCGCGTGGTCGGGTGTTTGCGGTGGTGCCGCAGGGAGTCCCGGTGTCGATCGGCACCCCGGCCGGCCCGGCCGGCTGAGCGGGCACCACAGAGCCGCAGCCCAGGAGTCGAGGCACGGCGGGACCGGGTGCGGCGGCAGGAGCCGTCGTGGCGGTCAGAGGAGGGGTTGCCCGCAGGCGCACGGGCACCGGCAGGCGTCTGCGCCCGGAGGCGGTTTCGCAGCCAGGGGAGCACGAGCGGTTCGCCGGCTCGGACTCCCGCCCGTCATTCGCCTGGCCCGTGGGCCAAACAGGAGAACCCGGCAGCCGGCACCGGCTGACGGGTTCCGCGGAACGAGCGCGAACTGCCGGGGATAACGAAGGCTCAGATGAGTCCCGCGCGGCACCCGATCAGCACCGCATGGGCGCGATCACGCGCACCGATCAACCGGAACAGGTTTCTCAGATTCGACTTGACCGTGTTCTCGGACTTGCCCAGCTGTTTGCTGATCTCGGCGTTCGTCATTCCCCATGCGATCATCTGCAGCTGCAGCAGGGACGAGTCCGTGATGGAGTCCGCCTGCGTGCGTGCCCCGGCGATGGCGTCGGAATTCACGAAGATCTGCAGCACGCTGGTCGATCTGGTGACCGCCGTCAGTTCGATTCCCCTGGACTCCAGGTAGCCGCGAGCCACAGTGATCGCGTCCCGGTCGGCACCGATGAAAACGGTGCCTCTGGGGTTGGCCGGTTCGGTCATGATGCGTTCCTTCTGATCGGATGCGGGGCACTGAGCAGGCGTGGCGGAGGCGGGCAGGCGCCGTTCGGGGAGGTGGCGCGGGTCGGGAGACGACCCGGCGCGGGTCATTTCGGCCGTGGCGAGTCCGTGCGGAGTCGGTTGCCGAGAGGTCCGAGTGCCACTGCTTGGGCGCGATTGCCGGCACCACGTTCTTGACGCGGCTGCGACTTTTCCGGGGAACCGGAAGGGGTTTCCGCGATCTCGTCGTTCGTGGTGCCGATGCTGATCAGGCAGAGAATCTGCATCTCTCGCAAGGAGAGTTCATCGCCGGCCCGGCAGCGGGTGCGCGGAATGGCTTGCCAGCGGGCTTCCGGGGAGAAACCGGCGGACCGGCCGCAGAGGTGGCAGTGGATGATCCGGGCCGGGCGGTCGGAGCGGTCGATCAGGCAGGCGGCGCCGTATTCGGCGAACTTGCCGACTCGCCCGCTCTCGGGTTCCGCGGGGCTGGTCAGGAAAGTGGTCCGCCTTGCGGCCGGGCTGGAGTGCGCGGCGCGGACTCGGTTGCCGCCGACGTCGAGACGTGCGTCGAGGAGCGGGATGTGCGGCCGGACCCGGCTGCGGTGCGCCAGTGCGCGGTTGCCGTCTTCGCTCGCGCCGGCCCAGCGGAGCCGGCGTGCTCGGTCGACCACGACTTTGGCCCCGAGCCGGAACAGGATGTCCCCGTCGGCCGAGGAGACGGCGAACGGCGGTGTCCCGACCCGGCGGGGCAGGTCGTTCGAGGTCTTCCGCGCAAGCAGGGGAACCGGAGCCATCGGGTTTCCTTCCGAGGTGCGGTGTGCTCGGCGGGAGGGCAGGTCACGGCCGTCGCTCATGAACTGCTTCGCTCGACGTGGTCCGCCGAAGAGGGTGGCCGGGGTCCCCGGTCGTTTTCCGTCAATCGAGCCCGGGGTCGCCGGGAAATACGGAAGATGCGGAAACAGTTTTACCGCATCGGCCGGCGTGGCTGGTAGCGCAGCATCGCGCGCGCAGCCGGGGAATGCAAAAACTCCCGGACCGCCGGTGAACATCTCATTCCGCTGTCCGGTCGCTTCCGGGCGCATCCGCCGGAAACCCCGGCATCTCGGTGGTCTGCCTTGCCTGGCGCACCTTGAAGGGCGAAGCGCCGGCCCCCGGAGGGCATGAAAATATCATCAACTGTGCGGGTGATTCTTCCCAGAATTGGTTGCGTACCCTCACCAAAATCACCTTGTGATATTGCCGACATGGCTTCGGCGACCTAAGGTCCGGGTAAATCACCGCGATTCACCGGCACGGGTGGAGTTGGCAACGTCGCCGGACTTCATAGGGAAAGAAGACTCTTCATGGCAAACGCGATGAGACGCGTTGCGAGGAACGCCGTCAAAGCGGTCGCTGTCGCGACGCTGAGTGCCGCCGGTGTCGGCGGTGCGCTCGGTGCGAGCGTCGCCTCGGCTGCTCCCGAGGGCCAGTATCGTGCGCTGCCCTCGGCAGCGGGCACGCCGGCCAGCATGCATTTTTCCACCGACGCACCGGCTGCCGGGGCCGGGCTCGGGAGTGTGGTGACCGTTGCCATGTCCTTCGACCTGGCCCGCATCCAGACCCTGGCCTCGGCGAAGGGGGTCAGCGGCGGCCAGTTGGAGGTCCTGCATGACCTCCGCACGCTCGGCTCTTCGCAGACCAGCACGATCAATCTCGACGGCTACGCGTGCGACGACTACGACGACGCGTATGGAACTGTCCGGATCGAGAACGGCCGGCACGACGGAAGCAACAAGGTCGTCGACCCCGCCGAGTTCGCGGCCTCCATTCAGAAGGCCATCACGAAAGTGGCCAATGGCGGGGATCCCGGCGAAGACTTGAGCAAGCTGCTCACCTATTCTCTCGTCGCGACCTGTCAATTCCGCGTTCCGGCCGGGCTCGGCGAGAACATCGACGTCGAAGGCGTCGTCCGGCTCGACGGCGGCACCGGTGCGCAGCCGGCCGAGCTCGTGGGCCGCACCTCTCTCCCCGTGGACCTCCCGAAGACTCCGGACAAGCCCGCTGTCCAAGGCCCGGGCAAGATCGTCCTCCACGAGGGCGGCAGCATCCGCGGGACGGGCCCGCGCGGGACGGTGATCAGGTGGAACATCGACGGGAAGCCGTATCCGACGCCCACCGCCTACGTCGGGAACACCGGCGAGTGGGAGCTGAAACTTCCTCCGGGCGTGCCCGCGGACGGCAAGCCCAGGAGCTTCTTCGTCACTTCCGAGGCGGAGGGAGCCACCGCCCCGTCGGAGACCGGCGAACTGACGGTCCTTCCCGCCCTCGCCCGGCCGGTCGTCACTGACCCGAAGACCGGCACGGTGTCGCCCGGTCAGGTGCTGACGGTGTCCGGCAGCGAGGGATCCGCGGTCACGCCTGTCGGCGAGAACGGCGCGCAGGCCGGTTCTTCCGCGACCGTCCGCAACGGCACGGCGCAGGTCACGCTGAACAAGGACCTGCCGGACGGAGCGACGATCCGGATCCGGGCGACGGACGCGGCCACGGCGGCTTCGGACGCGCTGTTCTCCGACCCGAAGGCCGTCAAGAGTGAGCCCGCACCCGAGCCTTCGCAGGTCGAACAGGTCTGGAAGCCGTACGCCGCACCGGGCAAGGCCGCCGGCCTGACCTTCGTCATCCAGCCGCAGAACGGCGATCTTTCCTCGATCGCGGGAAAGCGGATGACCATCCGGGCTCCGGACGGTTTCACGTTCCAGCGGGTCTCGGACACTTCTTCCCCCGCCTACGGCTCGTTCAACATCACCGCGGCCGCCGGGGACAAGGACGACCGCAACAACAAGGAGTGGGTGGGGCTGGCCAACGCCGTCACGGTCACCCCGGACGGGAAGACGATGACGTTCGCTTTCCCCGGTGCGGACGTGATCAAGAGACTGGTCGGCGACTACTCCTCGATCAAGATCGGCGTGACAGTCGAGGCGACGGCCGAGGCGAACGCGACGGCCGGCGAGAAGACCGGCGGACAGGCGACGGTCGAAGGCATCGGCACCACTGAACTCAAGGGCAACGTGCTGTGAGCTGAACCAGGGCGGCCGGCGGGACGCGGCCTGGGGGAGATTCCGGCTTCCAGGTCGCGTCCAGCGGAATTTACCGGCGCAATCCATTCGTTGTCGCGGCTCGGGAACAGAAAGCCTGCCGTTCCGGGTGGTGAGCAGCGGGTCGATGTTGTTCGGTCATTCTCCAGAGTGCGTGGAATGCGTCGCGGGGAGTTCGTCTTTTCGGAATGGGTGGACGTGTCACCAGAACGGGTGAAAATATCACCTGTTTGATAGTGTTTTCCCAGGTTCGGGTAGCTTCGTTCACTGGGTGGGTTATATTTCTGTAATTGACTGGCCGGGCGTCGAGTCGATCGGCGATCGGGAAGATTCTCGAATTTCGTGAAGTGGTCGGCAAGTCTGTTTCGCATGTCGCGTGATGTGCACCAAGGAGTGTCGTATGTCAAGGAGCAGCGTTGCTCGCAAGACGAGTTTTTTCCGGCGGGCCACGGTCGCGGTTTCGGTCGTGGTCATGGCGGCGATGGTGGTGCCCGGCGAGGCGGGCGCTTCGCCCGGAACGAACCCGGACGATTATGCCGACTATTGCGGGAATCAGTGTCATGACATCCTGCCGGGCGGGCAGGGCGGCACTGTGCCGCGCAGCTACCTTATCGAGGGTGTCAATCCATTCAACGGGCTGGACAACGCCAAGAACCGCTTGCTCGAGAACGTGAAAAATTTGACCGGTCGCAATGTGAAAATCAAGAACGGCGATGACCAGGCACCGCCCTACGATCAGCTGCGACAGGGTTATCCGGGACTGACGAACGAGAAGATCGGGGAGTTCATGAACTCCTCGTCGTTCGGCGGGGCGGTCGGCGCCGCCGAACAGGTCGGCGGCCGGTCGGACGTCACCATTGCCCGGGACTCCCTCGGGGTTCCGCATATCAAGGGCACGACGCGCGAGGGTGCGACATTCGGCTCGGGTTACGCGACCGCGCAGGATCGGCTCTTCCTGATGGATCTGCTGCGCAACGTGGCCAAGGGTTCGGTCGGGAAGTTCGGCGGAGGGGACGCGGCCAGTTTTCAGGACGAGCTGTGGCCGAAGATCGCGGAAAAACCGGAGGATCGGCAGGCGCAGCTCGATCGGCTGGCTGCGGGAACGGCCGATGAAAAGCAGGTCGTCAAGGACCTGGAATCGTATGTCGGGGGCATCAATGCCTACATCAAGAAGATCGAGGCCAGTAAGAGCGCATTTCCTCTGGACTATATCTTTACCAAGCCAGAGGTCCCCGTGGAGTACACGCTCAAAGGCCTGCCCACGGACGTGAACAAAATCGTCGAGATGGTCAACTCGGGCGACCTGTTGACTGCGCTGGGGACGGTGCGCACTCCACCACCCATAGATCCCTTCACCACTAGTGATGTTGTCGCGTTGGTGACGTTGTTGGGCGGTCAGTTCGGTGCGGCGGGTGGTAGTCAGGCGGTGGCTGCGGCGGCGAAGGTGGCGGCGGAGCAGAAGTACGGGAAGGAGTTGGGTGACAGGTTGTGGGCTTCGCTTCGGACGGAGGAGGATCCGGAGACGACGGTGACGCAGCATGGTCCGGCGAAGGTTCCGTATGGAGTCAGCCCGCAGGACCCGCGGGAGGTGGCGATGCCTGATGCGGGGTCGTTGACGTACGAGCCGATCAGGGATGGTGCGGGCGGGACGGGTTCGGCGGCTGCGGGTTCGGTGGTTTCGCCGGGGAAGCCGGTCGGTCCGAGCAAGGGGATGTCGAATGCGTTGGTGGTTTCGGGTGCGCATTCGAAGAGCGGTCATCCGGTTGCGGTGTTCGGGCCGCAGACGGGGTATTTCGCTCCGGAGATTTTGATGTTGCAGGATATCGAGGGGCCGGGTATTCGTGCGCGGGGGGTGATGTTCCCGGGTACTGGTCCGTATGTGCAGATCGGTCGTGGTCCGGATTATTCGTGGAGTGCGACGTCGGCGCATCAGAGCATTGTCGATACTTATGCGGTGAGGTTGTGCAATGCGGACGGGAGTGCGGCGCGCCGGGATTCGATGGGGTATCTGGACGGTGCCGAATGCCGGGCGATGGATCCGGTGGTGAGTCCGGACGGGTTGCGGGTGTTGCGGACGAAGTACGGGTTGGTGCGTCAGCGGGCGACGGTGGGCGGGGTTCCGGTCGCGTATGCGGAGCTGCGGTCGACGTATTTGAACGAGCTGGATTCGGCGGTCGGGTTTTTGAGGTTGAATGATCCGGCGCGGGTGCGGGGGCCGGAGGATTTCAAGGCCGCGGTGTCGGATATCGGGATGACGTTCAACTGGTTTTATGTGGACGCGGATCACACGGCGTTTTTCAATTCGGGGTTGCAGCCGGTGCGGGCGGGGAATGTTGATCCGAATTTGCCGGTGTGGGCGAAGCCGGAGACGGAGTGGCGGAATTGGGATGCGCGGACGAATGTCGTGGAGGGGATGCCGGCGGAGCAGCATCCGAGTTCGACTGATCAGGATTATTATGTCAGTTGGAACAACAAGTCGGCGGCGGGGCAGGTCAACGGGTCGTTCGGGGACGGCGGGGTGCATCGGGGGGATCTGCTGGACGGCCGGGTGAAGAATCTGATCGCGAACGGGAACAAGATCGACCGGGCCGATCTGGTGAAGGCGATGGAAGAAGCGGCGGTCACGGATCTGCGCGGCGAAAAGGTCCTCCCGAACCTCCTCCAAGTGCTCGACAGTGCCTCTGGCAGCCTCGATCCCGCTGTGCGCAAGGGGATTACGGATCTGCGGCGGTGGCTTGACAACGGGGCGAAGCGGACCACGATGCCCGGAGCCAAGGTCTACATCGACAGCCGCGCCATCAAGGTCATGGATGCGTGGTGGCCGTTGCTGGTGAAGGCGGTGTTCCAGCCGGGCATGGGCGACGACCTGTACAACGCGGTGGTGCAGAACCTGCCGGTCGACGAGGCTCCGTCGACGCCGCCGCCGGGCGCGCAGGAGGCGGCGCACCGCGGATCGGCCTTCGAGTACGGCTGGTGGTCGTACGTCGACAAGGACCTGCGCGCCACCCTGGGAAGCCAGGTAAACGGGCCTCTGCCGACGAGCTTCTGCGGGCCGCTGGACAAGTGCCGGGACACTTTGTTGACGACGCTCAAGGAAGCGATCGCGAAGCCGGCCGCGGAGGTCTATCCGAAGGATAAGTACTGTTCCACTGCCGGGGACGCGGTGTGTGCGGATTCGATCCAGTTCCTGCAGATGGGCGTGTTGAAGGTGCCGGGGATCGGATGGCAGAACCGTCCGACGTATCAGCAGGTGGTGGAATTCCCGAAGCATCGCTGAGCGCCGGCGCGGCTCTCGGATCGCAGTCGGAAGCGGCCGCCGTGGCGGCGAGGCAGAACGGGCCTCGCCACCACGGCGGCTTGGCGTTGTACCGGGTTCGCCGATTTCGCCCGGGTTGCCGCATCCCGCGGGCTGCTCGCCTGTTCGCTTCGGCAGCGCTCCCCGGGGCGAGTCGTTTCGGCTGGCCACGTGGTTTCCGGCCGGGCCGGGTGCCTCGCTGGTTCTGCTGGCCGGGTGGCGGTTTCCGGCCGGGCCGGGTGCGCGCCAGGTTTCGGTCGGTTCGTCTTCTGCCAGCCGTCGGGCGGCCGGCGATCGCTCGATGAGCGCTCCGGGGCGAGGCTACGGCGGAGAACCTGCCGGGCTGAGGGCACCGCGCCCGGCAACGCTGCCGCGGTTCGGGTGCGGCCGCAGCCTGGCGCTGTCGCAGAGCTTCCACTCACCGCGCTTGGTGATCCCGATCCAGTACGGCTCGTAGCGCACGAGGTGAGGCGCTTCGCGATTTACTGCGCGGATGTGACCGAGACGGGACGCTCCTCGGAACTCCCGCCGGAGACGATGCCGACCCGGACGTCATCCATGCTGCCTCCCCTTCTCGAAGTTTCGGCAGCCGCTGCAGGCGCGTCAAGGCTGCCACGCTGGGGCGGACGTCGCAGGCGAGGACGCGGCAACCGAAGCCCGCAGCCGGTTGACGACCGCGGTGCCGATTCGTCCGGTGCCGAGCACGCCCACGGTCAGATCGCGCAGCTCGTTTCCCGGCGCGTCGCCCAGCCGCCGAGCCCTCTCCCGGACCAGACCGGCCACCGCCGGTTCGCAGTCGTACCCGGTGAGCGCGGTGCCCAGGGAAGCTGCGCCGCGATCCGTGCCGGTTTAGGCCGGTCAGGTTGCCAGGTCTTTCGCATTCCGGGGGAGGAGCGGTCCGCCGATCAGTGCCATGTCCCCGCCTGCCTCGGCGAGCACCAGCAGCGTCGGCGGCAGGCTCGTGCGGATGGCTCGCGCGTCGTCGAAGTCGGCACCCGCCACCACGGTCACCTGCGCACCGAGATCCCGTGCCACTTCCGCGTCGTCCTTGTCGTAGATCTCGAACACCGGAGTCATCCCCGCCTTCTCGGTCACCGCGGCGAGACGCGCCAGCTCGCCGGGCTCGGCCAGCGCCGGCAGCAAGGTGACGGCGTCCGCGCCGAAAGCCCTTGCCTCCCATACCTGATACTCGGAGACGATCAGGTCGCGCTGGAGCGTCGGAGCGTCCGTCGCCAGGCAAACCCCGGCCAGTACCTCGAACAGGTCGGCCCGGTGCTCCGGCCAGGTGCGAACGCCGACCGCCGCACAGCCCCGCCGCACCGCGGTCCGTGCCTGGTCTGCCGACCCGACTTCGCAGACCGCCGAGCGGCGGCCGGACTGGCAGACGCGCCGGAAGTTCCGGCTCGGGCGGCTGTCACGGGCCAGCGCCCGGATACTGGCGGCGCTGCACGCACGGCGGCGGGCCGTCGTCCGCGCTTGGGCCAGTTCGCGCGCTTCGCCAGGGAGTTTCATTTTCCGGCCTTTCGCGTGCGGTGGGCGAGGGTCTCGACGATCTGTTCGGCCGTGCGCGCCATCCCCGGCGCGCCCAGAGTGACCACCAGGTCGCCGGGCCGCGCGAACTGGCCGACCGCGCGTGCGGCGGCGTCCGGGGTACGGGCCAGGTACTTGTCGTGGCCGGGCAGGTTCACCAACGACGTCAGCGCTTCCGCCGGAGCACAGTGGTCGAAGGAGCGGTCCGCATCGAAGACCGGCAGCACGACGACCCGGTCGGCGACGGCGAGCGCGTCCGCGATCTCCGCCTGGAATTGAGCCAGCCGGTACTGCCGGCAGGGCTCGGCGACCGCGATCAGCCGGCCACCCATCGCCGTCCGCCGCAGCGCGGTCAGCGAGGCGCGGATAGACGTGTGGTGGCACGCGTAATCGTCATAGACGCGAATTCCCCGTGGCTCGCCCTTGAGCTCGAATCGCCTGCCGACGCCGGGGTATTGCGCGAGGCCGAGGACCGCGCCGGACCGGGACGCCCCCAGCTTCACAGCGGTCAGCAGTGCGGCGCCGGCGTTTCGCGCCATGTGGCTGCCCGGGACCGGAACTTCCACTGCCGCTTCGTCGTCATCACGGAACCGGGCGGTGAAGCGCACTGAGCCGGGAAGTTCGCTCTCGAGGCGGATCGACAGGTCGGCCGGGCTGCCTTCGCCGAAGGTGAACACCCGGATGCCTTTCGCCCGAAGGTATCGGGTGACCCAGCGCGAATGGGGGTCGTCTTCCGGCATGACCACGAAACCGGTCGTGCCGGCTCGTTCGGCGAATCCGGCGAAGGCCCGGGCCAGCGTGTCGACGTCCTCGTACTGGTCGAGGTGGTCGGCGTCGATATTGGTGATCACGACCACGTCCGGCTGGTAGGCGACGAGCGAGCCGTCGCTTTCGTCCGCCTCGACGACGATGGTCGAGGTTTCGCCGAGCCCCGTCCCCGACCGGCCGCCCACCCGGCCGCCGATGACGTAATCCGGGGACATTCCCGCCCCGGACAGGGCACTCACCAGCATCGCCGCGGTCGACGTCTTGCCGTGTGTCCCGGCCACCGCCACGGAGAACCGGCCCCGCATGAGCGCCGCGAGGGCAGTGGATCGATGCGCCACCCGAAGGCCGCGTTTCACGGCAGTACGGACTTCGACGTTGTCGCGCGGAACCGCCGTGGAATAGACGACAGTGTCGACGCCCTCGAGGTTCTTTTCACTGTGCCCCGCGTAGACCGTGCACCCCGCTCTGCGCAGCTGCGCCAGCTCCGGCCGGTCCTCGACCTCGCTTCCGCTCACCGGCAAGCCGCGCAAGCGCAGTGCTTCGGCCAGGCTGGCCATGCCGACGCCGCCGCAGCCGACGAGATGGACCCGGCCCAGCCTCGCGACTTCGCCGAGATCCGGTTCCGGGGTTCCGGTGGTCCGCAACGAGAAGCTCATACCCGGCAATGCTCCGGTCTCTTCTTAGCGGACTTGTCGGGATTTGGTCACCGTCTTGTAACAGCCGGCGCATTGCCGGGAAATTCGCGGAGCGGCAAGGAGAAAATTCCCAAGCGAGCCGGGAAAATGTACGACTGGACTGAGTGAATTTTGTCATCGAGCGTTTCTTTCTCGTACGGGCCGGGCAGGTCCGGTACCGGGTCGAGGCGGACCTCGGCGGTGATTCCGCAGCAGTTGGCAGGTTTCGGTATGCCCTCGGGAGCGCGGCGGGGCACCGTCGATCAGTCCCGAAAGTGCAATTGTTCATCTTCCGGACGGGAAGAATCCGGTTTGCCCGACGTTTGATTTTAGCTGTCCAAAAGGATGAACTTCTGGGATATCCTTGCCGGGCCGGGGGCTGCTTGCCAATATTCGTGCGCCCCCGCCGGGCGATTTCGCGGTGCGGGTGATCATGTGCCGGCTAAATGACGTTAGGAACGGTTTCACATGAGATTCAGACGGATAGTCGCGCTCTCCGCGACGGTGGGAGTGGTGGGGCTCACCGGAGCCCTCGGGGTGGCAGGGGTGGCGAACGCGGCGGCGCCGGCGCCCGCGGCGCCGGTCAAGCCTTGGTCTTACGGGTACATCGCGGGGGTGGACGGGGCGGTCTTCAAGTTCGCGACCGGCGGGTCCACCCTGCTGCCGGCCGCGTCTCCGGTCGCGCCGTCGTTCGATCCTTCCGCGAAGGTTCCGAGCAACTCGCTGGCGACGATCCCGGACTTCACGCTCGGGGGACTAGTGACCGTCGGCCTGGGAGGGGAAGGCGGTGCGGGCGCGCTGACGGTCACCACGACGGCGGACCCGACTACCGGGGTGTCGACAGCGAAAGCTACTGGCGCAACGGCCACGCTCGGCATGTCGCTGAGCCTCGGCGATCTTGCCAACACGATCGGCAACCTTCTCCCTTGGCCCGCCAGCACTTTCTTCTACTCTGCGGCCAAGGTCACGTCGTGGGCCAAAACTGGGTTCAAGATAACGCTGACGGGCATCAATCCGAGTTGCAAGGCTGGTCCGGTCGGCACCCAGGCCACCGTTGACGGTGCGGCCGTGTCGGGCAGCATCTCGGTCCAGGTGCCCGTTGTCGGATGGGTGGATCTTCCGTTCTCCTCGAGCTGGATCACGAACGGCGGGATCAACATTCCCGGGATCATCACCGCCAGCACGAAGGTCGTGAACAACTTGCCCGACGGCGGCATTTCGCTGGACGCGATCTCGGCCGGCGTCCTCGGGCAGAACATCAACCTCGGGCACGTCGAATGCCACCCCGGCACTCCGGTGGAGGACGTCCCGGTGATGTCCCCGGCCGCGGCGGTCGGCGGGGCGACGGGCCTGTCGGCGGCTGCCGCCGCGGGTGCGTTCGTGTTCTACCGGCGCCGGTACGGCGCCGATTCTTCGGACAGCTGAGCAGTTTCCCGCGGGTGGAGCGCGATCCGGTCGCGCTCCGCCCGCCCCGAGGCACGACCAGGCAAGGAGAAAATCATGTACGGAAGTGGTGGCGGCGGGCTTCCGCCGTCGACGGCCGCCGGGGCTCCCGCGGCTCTGGCGCTCACCGGTTTCAACACCCTCGCTTTCCTGTTGACGGCGCTGGTGTTGCTGGTCGTCGGCGCGTTCCTGGTGCGCAGCGCCCGGTTGCGCAGAAACGCACTGGACTGAGCGAATCATGACCATGTCAGCCGGTACGTCCCAGCCTCGCGCGAGTCGCCGGATCATCGCCCTCGCGTTGAGCGTGTCGCTGGCAGCGATCGTGGTGACCTTCGTGGTGGCCACCCAGACCTACCTGACGGCGGAGGCGTGGCTGGCGTCCCGCTGGGTGTCCGCGGTCGTGCCCGGGGGGAGTTCGTTCGACCCGGCGGACGGGGCGTTCTACTTCGGACTCGGCGGGAAGTATCCGGCCGGGTTGCGGGTTTCGTCCGGGTGCAGTGCGTTCGTCTTGGCGTTGCCGCTGTTCGCTGCGGCGGCGATCGCCGCGTATTTCGACAGGTTCCCGGTCCGGCGGGTGGTCGCCGCGCTGCTCGCCACCACCGCCCTGCTGGTGCTGGCCAATCAGGTGCGGCTGGTGATGATCGCGTGGGCGGATTCGCGCTGGCGGCGGGAAGGCATCTTCTGGTCGCACACCGTCTTCGGCTCGGTTCTCAGTCTCATCGGCGTTGTCGGGGCGCTGATCGTCTTCTACCTGATCATCCGCGGCCGCCGCCGGCGCGACGAGGCATGAGGGGAATGCGGGCACTTGTTCCAGTGGACCAACCTGCTTGGCTTCGCGACGACGTCGGCGCTGCTGATCAGCGGGGTATTCCTGATCTACGTCGTCGTGCTCGCCGTCACGTATCTGCGCCGTGAGCACTATCCGGACGGCGATTCGCGGAACTTCGACTGGCACTTCCTCGTCCCGTGCCGGGACGAGGAAGCCGTGATCGGCGCGACGATCGCCTATCTGCGCGACACTTTCCCGCGCGCGCACGTGTGGGTGATCGACGACGCGTCCGAGGACGCCACCGGCGCGATCGTGTCCGCGCACGCGGCGGCGGACAAACAGGTGCACCAGGTGCGCCGGCAGCTGCCCGACGCGCGCACCGGCAAAGGCGACGCGCTGAACGCGGCCTACCGCGTGCTCAGCGACTGGATTCACCCGTCGCGTCCGCGGGATCGGTGCGTGGTGGTCGTCGTGGACGCGGACGGGCGGCTTTCCCGCAACGCACTCGAAGCCTGCGCGTCGGACCGGCTGTTCGGCGACGATTCGGTGGGCGCGGTGCAGATCGAGGTCCGGATGATCAACCGCGACGTGCGGCAGCCGTATCCGGATTCCGGGCGCGTGCGCAACTTCTTCGGCCGTACGCTGGTGCGGTTGCAGGACCTCGAATTCCGGACCGCGATCTCCGCGATGCAGGTCTCCCGCCGCAAGGTCGGCACGGTCGGCATGGGCGGCAACGGCCAGTTCACCCGGCTGTCCGTGCTCGACCGGCTGGCCGAGGGCTCCGGACCGTGGCGGGGTTCGCTGCTGGAGGACTTCGAGCTGGGCGTGCACGTGCTGCTCGCGGGCTTCCGCACCGAATACTGCGACGACGCCTGGGTCGACCAGGAAGCGCTGCCGCAGCTCGACCGCTTCCTCGCGCAGCGGACCCGGTGGGCGCAGGGCACCATGCAGTGCATCCGGTATCTGCCGACGCTGTGGCGGTCCGGCCGGGTCTCGAACGTCGGCGTGCTGGAGCTGTCCTATTTCCTTGCCCAGCCGTGGCTGCAGCTTTTCGGCACGATCACCTATCCGCTGCCGGTCATCGCGTTCGTGAACAACCTCGTCCTCTACCCGGCGCAGACCATGATCTACCTCGGCAACGGCGGGGCCGTGCTCTTCGCGATCTACGTGCTGGTCGGCATTGCCCAGTTCGCGCTTTGGGGCCCGATCTACCGGCGGCAATCCGGCGGCGCGTACAGCTGGTGGCGCTGCATCGGATGGGGAATCGCGTTCTCTTTCATGATGTATTTGTTCTACCTGACCGCGTGGCGCGCACTGGGCCGTGTCGTGCGGGGCCACAACGGATGGGCCAAAACGCGGCGCAATCGCGAAGTCAATGTCCTCGGTCCCGTCTCCAAGGACAGCTGAGATGAGCACAGTTCTCGCGAGAACCGCCGCCGCGCTGGCCTTGCTTCTCCTGCTGTGCGGGTGCGGCCAGGGCGACCAGTACGCCGGCACGGTGCCCACCGCGGCGCGCAAAGTGGGGTCTTGCGCCAAGATCGCCACGCCCGAGGAGCTTTACACGGCCAGCGACATCGGGCCGGTGGTGCCGTGCACCGAGCCGCACCAGACCGAAACTGTCTTCGTCGGAAGACTCGACGGCCCGATCGCGGCGGAGGCGGAACGGCCCGTCGTGGAGAAACTCGACACCGTCATCGCCGACCGCTGTCATTCGGTCGATCTGCGCGGCTACCTCGGTGCGCGCGCACGCGATTCCTTCGGGGTCAGCCTGCTCACCCGGGTACCGACCAGGGCGGAATGGGCGGCGGGGGAACGCACCTTCCGTTGCGACGCGATTCCCGCTGCGGCCCCCGGCGCGCCCCCGCAGCTCTCGGTGCCCCTGCGCGGAGTGCTCCCCACCGCGGCGTCGGCGGCGGTACGGGTGTGCTGGCGCGGCGGCGAACAGCTGCCCTGCGACCGGCCGCACACCGCCGAGGAAGTCAACGCCTGGCTCCTCGCCGCGCCCGGCAGCCCAGAACAGCCATGCGAACCGTACGTGACCGAGTTTCTCGGCGGCCCGCTGAGCGATTTCCCGGAGCTGGCCGTCGTCGCGATCCCGGGCATCGTCAACGGGCAGCAGACGGTGAAATGTGCCGTCGGCAGGCGGGACGGTCGCCAGTCCACCGGCACACTGGCCGTGGATGCGCGATCATGACGCACGCTCTCGAAGCACCCACGGCCGATGACTCCGGTCCGGAAAAGCCGCGGCTGCGCGCGAAATTGGGGCGGCTATGGGTGCGCATGCGGTTGACCGGCGTTCCGCGACCGCGCGCGGTCATCGTGACCGCCCTGGCGGTCGGCGTGAGCTGGACGGCGATCCTGCTCGCACGCCTGTTCGCCGGTGGCGTCGTGGGCCTGGCCGACCAGGGCGACGGGCGACGGCTGCTGTGCGCGTTCGGGGTGGCGAACGATCGGCCGTGGGGCGCCGAGTCCAGCAAGTTCCTCTACTACCTGTGGCGACCCCACCAGTGGTACGGCGAGGCCTGCGGCGCGGACGGCTCCGGTGAGCCGTACTACTCGACGCAGGCGGCGATACTGGCCGTTGCCAAGTGGCTGGGCGAAACCTTCGGCCTGGCCCAGGGGATCGACCTGCGCATTGCCGGCGTCGTGTGTGCCTGCCTGCTGGGCGTCACGCTCGGACTGTTCGTGCCACTGCTGCCCGGTGCGCTCGGTTTCCGGATCCTGTTCGTCTCGGCGGTCGGGCTGATCGTCGCGGACTCCGCGTTCGCCGGTTTCTTCATCTCGCCCTACAGTGAGCCCGCCGCGTTCCTGGGAATCGTCGGCCTGAGCGTGGCCCTGTTGTTCATGTGGCGCAACGGAGACGCCACGGCCGGCGGAGCCGCCGCGGTCACGGTCGTCGCGTTGTTCGCCATCATGTCCACCACCCAGATGCTGTCCCTGGTCATTCCGGTCGTGGTGGCATTGCTGTGGACCCCGATCCGCGCCGTGCCGCGCGCCACGGGGCGGCACGGTCTCCGGCAAGCGGCGAGGCGCGAGCGAGGGCCGGTGCGCTGGCTCCGGCGGCGCTGGATCACGCTCCTGCTGGCGCTGGCCGTGCTGGCCGGGAGCCTGGGGTACTGGTCGAGCCAGCCGCAGCGGTTCGAAGCGATGAACACCTACAACGCGATTTTCGTCGAGATGCTGCCGCACTCCCCGGATCCGGCCGGGGATCTGAAGTGGTTCGGGCTCGATCCGGGGCTGGCGTCGGCCGCGGGCAGCCGGATCGACAGCCCGAACTCGGTGGCCAGGGGACCGCAGTGGGACGACTTCAGCAGCAAGGTCTCGATCGGCGCCGTCGCCGGGTTCTACGCCACCCACCCGGATCGCTGGATGGGGCTGCTGTCCCGTTCCGTCGAAGGCATGACCCGGCCGACGCTCGGTTACCTCGGTTCTTATCCGGCGGACGCGGGTCAGGAGCCCTTCGCCAAGGAACAGCGGATCACCGTGGCGACCTCGGTGCTCGGGTTCTGGGGCGTCGCTCCGGCCGTGCTGTTGTTGTTGCTGGCGCTGACTTTCGTGCTCGGCCTGGTCACCGCGGCACGTGCGGCGTGCTCGGCGGCTGCGCGAGCACTCGGGCGTCTTGGAGTCATTACGGTCATCGCGGCGGTCACCCAGGCCGGCGCGGAGATTCTGTCCGAAGGTTCCTCCGAGATCTACAAACACATGATCATGGCGGACCTGCTCGCGCTGCTGTGTGTGCCGCTGCTGTGCGGGTGCGTCTACGCGCTGGCGTCCTCGAGTGCTCGTGCGGCGAGATGACGAGGAAGCGGCTGGCTGTCGCGGCGCGGGGGAGTGCTGGATGCCTCTTCCTCGCCGTCGTCCTCGCCGTGGTGGTGACCGGTGGCATCGGCGCGATTTTGTCCCTTGGCGGCGGCTCCGGGCCGGAGACGTCCCGCCCGGCGCCGTCCCCTGAACCGAAGGAGCGTCCCCGGGCACGCGAGGACGCCGGGACGGTTTACGCGAATCTGGTGAACGGCCGGCCGGGAGCAGGCGGCAGCGGCAACTTGGCCGGAGCCTACTACCGGGACGGGCGGTTCTTTCTCGCGACGGTGGGACACGTCGCCACCGTCCCCGGCGGGCAGATGTTCGACTACCAGGCTGGCCGGCCGGTCGGGACGGTTGCCTACACCACCGCTGACGCCGCCGGCCGCGACCAGGGCGACGGCGCCGCACTCGTCGATATCGGCACCGGGGCGCTGCCGCCGCTGCTCCGGATTGCCACCACGGATGCGGTGGTGCCTGGCGCACCTGCGCCGATTCCTTCCCTCGCCACGGTTTCCGCCGCGTTCACCGACGGCGTGCTGCCGTCGGGCACGGTCGCGTGTCACAGCAGTTTCTTTTCGGACAGCCCCACGTTCGCCCAGGGCCACGGCTACCGATGCGGCACCTTGGCCTCCGACTGCCCGGTGAGCGCGACGGAGTGCTGGTTTCGCGGCACCGCGCCGTTCGTCGCGTCGGGCGACTCGGGCGGGCCGGTCTGGCGACCCCGGCCGGACGGGACGGTGGACCTGCTCGGCTTCGTCCGCCATCAGGCCGGCAACCAGACGCTCATCGGTTTCACGCCGGCCTCGGCTTACTCCCGGCACGACTGGACATCCGGAGTGGCACCGGATTTCCCCGCCGGTCCGGGCGGATCGTTCGTCACTGCCCCCGGCGCGCCGCCCGACGTAAAAGCGACGCAGTCCGGACCAGGCAGGGCGGAAGCGACTTGGCGCGCGTCGCCGGCGCATCCCGCGGACCCGGTAATGGAATATCGGATTCTTGTCGACGGCCGGCAGATGGCAGTGACCCCGCCGGCCGTATTCAGAGCTCAATTCGCGATGAAATTGCCTACGGGTCCGCATCAGCTTGTCGTTCAAGCCGTCGATCGCTGGGGAGTCGCGCGGTCTTCCGCCGCCACCGCGGTCGCCTGACACATGAAGATTTACCCGGCAATGTCGTGTGATTTCGGAGTCGATCGACAACGTTGCCCGGGTTAAGTTCGAGGGGACGGGGAGTGAGGGCGAACACATGCTTGGTAGGCGGGAGCATTCCGTGCGGTGGCGCGCTGCCACGGCGTTGGCGGGCGGGCTCATCGCGACGCTGCCGTTGGTCACGGCAAGCGAGTTGGGTGCTCCGGTCGTTCTTGCGCAAGGCCCGGCCGGACAGGGTTCCCCGATGCTCGGCCCCGAGCGCGCCGATCCCCCGGTAGGGGTAGACGGCAGCCTGCCGAAGCCGCCGGGTCTCCCGCCGCTGAGGGCGCCCTCCGGTTCCAGCGCAGAGCCCGGTCCGCTGGGCATCCCGGCCAGCATGCTCAAGGCGTACCGCAACGCGGCCGACCTGATGGCCAAGGAACGGCCGGGGTGCCGTCTCGACTGGACGCTGCTCGCGAGCATCGGCCGCATCGAGTCGAGCCACGCGCGCGGCGGCTACGTCGATGCCAAAGGAAACACCGTCGAACGCATTCTCGGCCCGGCACTCGACGGAACCGGCGGATTCGCCGCGATCCCGGCCAGCGACGGCGGCGCGTTCACCGGCGACCGGGTGTGGGACCACGCGGTCGGCCCGATGCAGTTCATCACCGGCACCTGGCGCCAGTACGCGTCGGACGGCAACGGCGACGGGGTTTCCGACCCGAACAACGTCTACGACGAAACCCTCGCCGCGGGCCGGTACCTGTGTTCGGGAAATCTCGATCTGTCGTCGGATGAGGGCCAGCGGACCGCGGTGCGCCGGTACAACAACTCTGACTCCTATGTAGACACTGTGCTGACGTGGGCGGCCCGCTACCGCGGCGGGGTCGCCCAGTTGCCGGACAGCAAGGCTCCGGTCGGGCCGCCGCCGGGCAAACCCGCGGAGGCGCCGCCGGCCGCGGTCCCGCCCCTTTCCACCGGGACGCCGACTCCGCCGAGCCGCACCGAGGGAAAGCCCGCGGCCCCGGCGCCGACTGAACTTCCGGCATCGTCGAGCCCTTCGCCGACGGCGCCGAGTACCACGACCACGCCGAGTACCGCGACTGCTCCGCCGGCGAGCACGACCACCACTCCGCCGGCGCCGTCCACCAGCACCCCCGTGTGCCGGCCACCCGAGTCGGACACTGCCGGACCGGAGAGCAAGACCGAAAAGGATACCGGCGTAACCGAGACGAATCCGGCGGACGCGGACCGGGAGCACTGCGTCGGAGTTCCCGGCGAGGACACTGGACGAACTCCCGATGACAGCAAGAATTGTGCGCACAGCCGAAGGTCTGCACAAGAAGTACCGCATGAAGAGTGCGTTGCGCGGCCTGTCGCTCCAGGCGCACCGCGATGAGTGCTTCGGCATTCCCGGTCCGGCCGGGGCGGGAACGCTGATCGAGATCACGGCGGCTTGCGGACTCCGGCTCGGTCTTCGATGCGGCACCCTGGCCGCAGGTCGCGCTGATCAGTTTCGGAGCACTCTTCGGACTCGCCGCGACGAAAACGTTTCGCTCGAGCCGGTGCTGCGCAGCCGTCAGCGGAAGGCGAAGGCGAGACCGACGCCGGCGACCAGTCCGGTGATCGCGAGGTTGACTGTCCGGTACCTCAGGAAAATCGCCAGGAACTCCCGGATCGTCGCGCTGGGCCAGTAGTAGGAAGAAGTGCGGGAACCGGTCACCTCCCCGTTGACCCCCGCCTCGCGGGCGATGATCGCGGTGCGAAGGACGTGGAAGTTGTTCGTGACGATGACGCATCGGTAGCCGGGAACGCGTTCCGCCATCAGCCGGCGGCTGAATTCCAGGTTCTGCTCGGTGGTTTTCGAACGGTCTTCCCGCAGCAGGGCCGAATCGGGGATACCTCCGGCGCGGAGGTACTCGGCCATCGCGTGCGCCTCCGGTTCGCTTTCGCCGGGGCCTTGCCCGCCCGAGGCGATGATCACCGGGTCCGCGCCGGCGGCGCATTCGGCCAGATAGACGGATTTCGCTTTGTCCAGCCGGCTGGCGAGCAGTGGCGGTACCCGCCCGCCGATGATCCGGGAGCCGAGCACGATCACGAAATCCACTCCGGAGCGCGGCGGCAGAAGGCTGTAGAGAAAGGCATAACCGAGGTAGCAGCAGAACAGGAAACCCAGGTAGGAGAACAAGGCCAGCGCGGTGAGCCCGATCGCTCCCGCCACCGTGTTCTGCGTGTGGTCTGCCGTCACGAGCAGTACCTCGAGCGCCAGCATGCCGAGCCCGGTCAGCAGCGACAGGAGGTTCCCCAGGCTTCGGCTCTCCCGCCGCAGCATCGTCACCCCGTTCGCCACCAGGAAAACGGCGAGCACCAGTACCGTGGCGAACGGCAAAAGCAGAACGGCGGCGGAAACGACTTCGGCTCCCGGCAAAGGGAGGCGGTCCATCTCCATCAGCAGCGCGAGGACGAGGCACGCGGCCGACAGGCCGAGCAGAACCGCATTGCGGAACTGCCGCCGGTCGCGCCGGATGCTCGCCACTGC
Source organism: Amycolatopsis sp. AA4 (assembly GCF_002796545.1). Classification (GTDB taxonomy): domain Bacteria; phylum Actinomycetota; class Actinomycetes; order Mycobacteriales; family Pseudonocardiaceae; genus Amycolatopsis. The sequence continues at coordinate 6,197,656 of NZ_CP024894.1, read as the reverse complement.
CAGTATCAGGAACAATGCCGCGATGGCATAGCACATCAGGCCGACCGGTTTCTGTTGCGGAACGCGGGAACTGTGCCGTCAGCGGAACTCGTCGAGTTCGCGGACGAGCACCAGAATAACCGCGGGGAAGCCGAATCCGGCGTCGAGCGCGCTACCGGGCTAACCGGTTCGGGTGCCTTCGATCGGCCGGATCACCGTTCGCGCGGGTGGCTGACGCCCCAAACTGCGGGTGCACGCGGTGACGCAGAGAAGAAGCACAACGGCGACCCCGAGCGGGCGTGCGACGACTGTGTCGTTTTCTCCCGCGGTTGTTCGAACGCGATCGTCTGCTACCAGGCCTACCCCCACCCGACGGAACCGTTGCGCGGCACCGCGTCCGGCGACAAGATCACCAAGCCGGACGCAGTCGGCGTCGTGATCTCGATCTGGCCGGGTTCGCCGGGGTGCGCCTGGACGGTGACCTCCACGACCACGGTGTGCCTGCCGGGCGGCCTCCAACACCGGCGCCGCGGTTGCCTCGACAATGCGACGAGCCAGACAAGGCAGGCTCGTGTCGGCGTCCGCTGTGAGCACGATGCTGGAGTGCCCGAGCGAGATCGTGGCCCGGCGTGACCTGCACCACATCGGCACCTGGCACAGTGTCCGGAAACGACAAAACCCCGGCCTCTCCGAAAAGGATCTCGGTGAAGCCGGGGCGTACGGGTGGCTAACGGGGCTCGAACCCGCGACCTCCTGGACCACAACCAGGTGCTCTACCAGCTGAGCTATAGCCACCATCTGGCAAAAGATCTCGCGATCACCTTGCTGGAAGCAATCCTAGCGGGTGCCCGCGAGCGATTTTCAGGGGGTCACCCTCGGTGGCGTTCCAGCACTTCGGCGGCGGCGGCCTTGGCCTCGTCGCTCGTCGGGCCGGGCTGGGGGACGAAGGCGATCGCGCGGTAGTACTCGAGTTCGCCGACCGACTCCTTGATGTCCGCGAGCGCGCGGTGGGCCAGGCCCTTCTCCGGCTTGGCGTAGTAGATCCGCGGGTACCAGCGGCGCACGAGCTCCTTGACCGAGGACACGTCGACCATCCGGTAGTGCAGGTGCCTGTCGAGTTCCGGCATGTCGCGGGCGATGAAGCCGCGGTCGGTGGCGATCGAGTTGCCGGCCAGCGGCGCGCTCGCCGGGTCCGGCACCCATTCGCGGATGTACTCCAGCACGCGCTGCTCGGCCTCGGCGAGCGTGGTCGTCGAGGCGCGGACTTCTTCGGTGAGTCCGGACTTGGCGTGCATGTCGTGGACGACCTGCGGCATGCCGTCGAGCTTGGCGTCGTCGGCGTGGATGACGATGTCGACGCCCTCGCCGAGCACGTTCAGGTCGGCGTCGGTCACCAGCGCGGCTATTTCGATCAACGCGTCCTTGCCGAGGTCCAGCCCCGTCATCTCGCAGTCGATCCAGACAAGATGGTCGTTCACCCGCACCACCCTAACCCGACACGGGGATATCAGCGGCGTCACCTGGGCTTCCGGCGCGTTACGCTCGGTCAGCCAGTGCAACGAGGTGTGATTTCGGACTCGGAACGGGGTGCGGCCAGTGGCCGAGCAAGCGTCGGGACCAGCGGCGGAGATCGCGCAGGGGTACGTGAGCGACGGGGCGGCCGTCGAGCTGGGCGCGGTGGTGATCGACGGGAAGACCGAAGCGTCGGCCGCGGTCCGGCTGCCGCTGGCGACGCTGAACCGGCACGGCCTGGTCGCGGGCGCGACCGGCACCGGCAAGACCAAGACGCTCCAGCTGATCTCCGAACAGCTGTCCGCGGCCGGGGTCCCGGTGGTGCTGGCCGACGTCAAGGGCGACCTGTCCGGCCTGTCCGCGCCCGGCGAGGCGAGCGACCGCACCGCGAAACGGTCCGCGGAGCTGGGCGACGACTGGGCGCCAGCGGCGGGTCCGGTGCAGTTCTTGTCGCTCGGCACCAGCGGCGCCGGCGTCCCGGTGCGCGCGACGATCACCAGCTTCGGGCCGGTGCTGCTGTCGAAGGTGCTGGGGCTCAACGAGACGCAGGAATCGACGCTCGGCCTCATCTTCCACTGGGCCGACCAGCGCGGCCTCGCCCTGCTGGACACCAAGGACCTGCGGTCGGTCATCACGCATCTGACCAGCGACGAGGGCAAAGAAGACCTCAAGGGCATCGGAGGGGTGTCCGCGGCGACGGCGGGCGTCATCCTGCGCGCGCTGTCCAATCTGGAGGCCCAGGGCGGCGAGGAGTTCTTCGGCGAGCCCGAGCTGGACGTCCACGACCTGATGCGCCAGCAGGACGGCAAGGGCGTCATCACGCTGCTGGAGCTGGACAATCTGCAGTCCAAACCGGCGCTGTTCTCGACTTTCCTGATGTGGCTGCTGGCCGAGCTGTTCGAGGAGCTGCCCGAGGAGGGCGACCTCGACCAGCCGAAGCTGGTGTTCTTCTTCGACGAGGCGCACCTGCTGTTCTCCGACGCCTCGAAGGCGTTCCTCGAGCGGATCGAACAGACGGTGAAGCTCATCCGGTCGAAGGGTGTCGGCGTGTTCTTCTGCACGCAGCTGCCGACCGACATCCCGAACAACGTGCTCTCCCAGCTGGGCGCGCGGGTGCAGCACGCGTTGCGCGCGTTCACGCCGGACGACCAGAAAGCGTTGGCGCGCACGGTAAAGACGTATCCGAAGTCGCCGCACTACGACCTCGAGACGGCGTTGACGTCGCTCGGGATCGGCGAGGCGATCGTCACCGTCCTGTCCGAACGCGGCGCGCCGACGCCGGTCGCGTGGACGCGGCTGCGCGCGCCGCGGTCGAAGATGGGCTCGATCGGGGCGGACGCGATCCGGGCGGCGGTGGCGTCGTCGGAGCTGAACGCGAAGTACGGGGAGACGATCGACCGCGAGTCGGCGTACGAGAAGTTGGCGGCGAAAGCCGTGCCAGCCCCGGAGTCGGCTGCGCAACCCGAGGCGCCGGCCGCGCCCAAGCCGGAGAAGGAAGAGCCGGGCATGCTCTCGCAGGTGTTGAGCAACCCGGCGGTGAAGTCGTTCATGCGCTCGGCGGCGAGCTCGCTCGGGCGGGAGTTCTCGCGCGGGCTGTTCGGCAACCGGCGGCGTTGAGATACCTGACAGGAGATGGCAGGTATCGGCGGTTGACTGCGCGGGACCCGAATGACCGGCAGAGGAGCAGAAGCATGACCAGGACCGCCGTCGCCGCCTTCGAGCTGGACAAATGGGAGCCGCAGGCGCAGGACGAGGCCGGTGGCACGGCGTTCGCGCGGGTGTTGATCGAGAAGACGTTCACCGGCGCGGTCGAGGGGACCAGCCGGGTCGAGATGCTGACGGCGTCGAACGAGACGTCGCGCGCGTACGTCGCCTTCGAGCGTTTCACCGGCTCCGTCGACGGGCGGAAGGGCAGCTTCGTTCTCCGGCACACGGCTGGCGATGAAGGGTTGTCGCTGGTCCTGCTGCCCGGCTCGGGCGCAGACGAGCTGGCCGGCATCTCCGGCTCGGCCGACATCGCCGTGGACGAGGCGGGCAAACACACGTTCACGCTGGTCTACGAGCTGCCGGGCGCGTGAAGAAGCCGCTCTCTCCGGGCCCCGAATTTCCTGGAGAGAGCGGCCAGGTTTCCTCACCGTCCCGAAGCGAGGAGCGGAGGCGGTCCGCCCCGACCGCGGTCCGCCGCCGAGGTTCCGGTCAGCCGTTCCCGATCTGGTCGACGATCTTCTTCGCGTCGTTGATCGGGATGGCGAACCCGATGCCGACGCTGCCGCTCGAGCCGCCCGGGCTGTAGATCGCGGAGTTGATGCCGATCACCCGGCCCTGGCTGTCGACGAGCGCGCCGCCCGAGTTGCCCTGGTTGATCGAGGCGTCGGTCTGGATCGCGGTGTAGCTGGGGCCGGACGTGACGTTCGAGGTCTGCTGGCTGAAGGGCGAGTTCCGCTGCTCGCCGTCGCCCCCGACGTCGGAAAGCGGCCGGTTGAGCGCGCTGACGATGCCGGTCGTGACGGTGTTCTGGAGCCCGCCCGGCGACCCGATCGCGATGACCTGCTGCCCGACGGCGAGCTTGCTCGAATCGCCGAGCGTCGCGGCGGTGAGCCCGCTCGCGCCCTGAGCCTGCAGCACCGCGATGTCGCTCTTGGTGTCCGAGCCGACGACCCTGGCCTGGTACTTCTTGCCGTCCGACGTGGTGACCGTGACGGTTTGGGCACCCTGCACGACGTGCGCGTTGGTGAGAATCCGACCGTCAGCGGTCAGGATGACGCCCGAGCCGATCGCCGAGCCGCGCCCGGTCGTGACGTTCACCTGAACCACGCTGGGCACCACCTTCGCGGCGACGGTGCTGACGTCTGCGGAGCCCGTGGTGTTGCTGATGGTCTGCCCAGTGGCGGCGGACGACGCGGTGGTCGAGGATGCGCTCGAGTCACCAGTCAGCCCGACGATCGCCGCCCCTGCACCACCGCCGAGAAGAGCTGCGGCGAGCGCGGTGGCTCCGACGAGGGCCGCCAGCCGGCCGGGTCGCTTCTGCGGACCGGCCAGGGCCGCGGGTGGTTGCGCGGGTTGGGGCATCGGTCCGTAGTACGTGGTGCCAGGTTGGTGGCTCTCGGCCGGGGGTTGGCGATCCTCGGCCCCGCTTTGGCGAGGTTCGGTCACGCGGTACGTATCCGGTGCTCCGAGCTGGTAGTTCGAGGCGTCGGACTGGTGGCGCGAGGCGTCGGACTGGTGCTGCGGGGTTTCAGGATAGTGCTGCTTGGTGCCGAGTTGATGCTGCTGGGCCGCGGCTTGGTGATGCGGGGCTTCAGGACGGTCCTGCTGGGTGCCGAGCTGATGCTGCTGGCCCACAGCTTGGTGGTGCGGCGTCAGTGGCTGATACTGCGGGGCACCGGTTTGGCGGTGTGCGGCCTGCAGATCCGGCAGGGGCGTGTTGCCCGGCCCGGGCTGCATGGCAGCAGCCGACCGAGGCACCTGGACAACACTCGGTCCGACGGCTGGCGCACCGCCGGGCGTCTGCGCACCGCCAGGTGGCTGTGCACCGCCGGGCGTCTGCGCACCGCCAGGCGGCAGCACACCACCTGGCGTCTGCGCACCGCCAGGCGGCAGCACGCCACCGGGCGTCTGCGCACCGCCAGGTCGCTGCGCGTTGCTTGGCGGCTGCGCGTTGCTCGGCCCCGCCTGCTGAGCGCCCGCGGCCGCCTGCTGTCCAGGACGCGCTCCGCCCTGACCGGCAGGACTGCCCCCGCCGTCACGAGGATGCCCCTGCCCGGCGCCGAACGGACTCGACCCGGCCCGATACTGCCCATACTGCTCACTGCTCTGGTGCGGCTGGCGCCCACCGGGGATAGCGGGCCCGGGCCGACTCTCGTTCTCGGTCATGAACCAAGACTCGCGCCCGCCCTTATGAGCAGCCTGTGGAAAACCCTCAGGCTTTCCTGAGAAGAATCGGCTGAGAATCCTCAGCTGATTCTTCGACAGTGGCATCCTCGTCCGTGCCGTGCCGTGCCGTGCCGTGCCGTGCCGTGCCGTGCCGTGCCGTGCCGTGCCGTGCCGTGCCGTGCCGTGCCGTGCCGTGCCGTGCCGTGCCGTGCCGTGCCGTGCCGTGCCGTGCCGTGCCGTGCCGTGCCGTGCCGTGCCGTGCCGTGCCGTGCCGTGCCGTGCCGTGCCGTGCCGTGCCGTGCCGTGCCGACAATGCCCGCCGCCGCTGGCGTCACAGCGTCAGTCCCAGCGAAAACCCTCGGCCCAACCCGTCAACCCGCCTGTGGCGCACCTCCTCTCCGACCTCCCGGCCCATCTTCCTTCCCTCGTCCTTCTCAACACCTGTCAGTCGAAGAAACTCGGCACGTCCAGCGCCCCTCCCGATGCCTCGAACTCGTCGTGCACGGCTTTGCGCAGTTCCGCGTCGGCGAGATAGTCGGCGGCCGTCAAAGCCAGTCCCAGCGCACCGTCGACGACCGCCTGATCACCCGTCGGCGACCCGGCAGCCTCCGCGAACTCCTTGGTGTGCAAGGCGACCGTCGGCCCGGACACCGCGATCATCGGGTGCAGTGCAGGCATGCGGAAGGACAAGTTTCCGAGGTCCGTGCTCCCGGTCAGAAACTCCGGCACGATGCCCGGCGGCAGCGGTTTCCGCCCGGTGCCCTGCTGATTGACCGACCACCGCCCGGCGAGCGTCGTGTTGAACCGGATCGGCAGGTACGCCGGCTGTGCGTCCCAATGCAATTCCACCCCGCAGCCAGTCATCTCGGCCGCGCCGTGGGCGATCGCGGTCATCCGCTTGGCCAGGTCGCGCAGCGTCTCGGGATTCGCCGATCGGAGATAGAACAAAAGAGCAGCCCGGGCGGGGATCACGTTCGGCCGCGCGCCGCCGTCGGTGAAGATGCCGTGCACCCGGTCGCTCGATGGCAACTGTTGCCGCAGCGCGGACACTCCTTGATAAGCAGCCACTGCCGCGTCGAGCGCGTTGCGTCCCATGAACGGCTGTGCCGAGGCATGCGCGCCGACGCCGTGGAACACCATCTCCAGCTGCCGCCTGCCGAGAAACGGGTGCAGCGCGATGTCGTGGCTGAACGGGTGCAGCATGATCACCGCGTCGACGTCGTCGAAGACTCCAGCGCGCGCGAGCGTCTCCTTGCCGCCACCGCCTTCTTCCGCGGGCGTGCCCAACAGCGACACCCGTCCGCCGAGTCGTTCGGCCACTGCCGCCGCACCGAGGAAGCCGCCGGCTCCGGCAGTGCAGATAACGTTGTGCCCGCAGCCATGCCCCAAGCCAGGCAACGCATCGTACTCGGACAGAACAGCGATGTGCGGCCCGTTGTTGTCCGGAGTTCCGGTGCGCAGCGCGGTGTCCAGCCCGCCGAGCCCGACGGTGACTTCGTGCCCGTGAGCGCGCAGCAACTCGGCGAGAGCGCCGACCGACCGGTGTTCGGCGAACCCTTCTTCGGGATGCGCGTGCAGATCCTGGCTGAGCGCGACGAGTTCGCTCGCCCGGGAACGTACTTCTTCTTCAACCGCGGCACGGGTTTCCGCGTCGGCTCCAGCGAAGTCGGAGCCGAGCGGTTCGGCGGCAGCGACGGCGTCGGCGGTGGCTTCGATGAGGGAACGGAGGTGGCTGTCGTCGGGCGGGACAGGTGCGGCGTGGGTCATGCGGGAAATGCTATCCCTGAACCCTGACAAAAATGGATCACTGCACGTCAGACAGCCGACCGGAGACGAATTGGGCGACGCCGAAGTACTGTTCGCGCACCTCGTCGAAGTCACGCGCGTGCAAGCCGGCGGCGATCTCCCCGCGGTCGAACATGCGTTGCCCGCTGACGATTCCTCCTGCGGTGTCAGCGATCCGGGCGGGTTGGCAGTCTCGGCGGGCACTCGTGAGCAGGACGATCCGGCCGCCGGGCCGCAAAATCCGGGCGAACGAATCGAGCGCGCGTTCCGGCTCGGCGAACATGTGCAGTGCGGCGAAACAGCAGACGGCGTCCACAGTGGACGAAAGCAGCGGCGGTTCGACCGCGTCGGCGCGAAGATAAGCCACGTTAGGCGAATCGGTTTCCTCGACCGCGCGCGAAAGCATCGTGCGGGCACCGTCCAGGCCGATCGCGAGCCCGTCCGGGCCCACTGCATCCCCGAACGCGCGCGTGAACCGGCCGGTCCCGCACGCGACGTCGAGCACGATCTGACCTGGCTGCAGCGCAAGCCGTTCGGAGGCCAGCGCGACCTCGTCGGCCATGCTCGGGCCGCTGGGGCCTTTGAGGACGCGGCCGAGCACGGGCCGCCAGTAACGTTCGTAGACCTGCGGCAGCAGCGTCGTGCGCATCAGCCGCTGAGTGAGCCCGGTGGGCGGGCCGGCCTGGGCGGCGTCGCCGAGCGTGTCGAGGAAGCCGTCGGCTGTCGTGGCCGGCTCGCTGAGCAGATCGGCTAGTCGTTGCTGGGTGCGGTGGGGCGGCACGGGGGTCCTCTCGGTGGGGTTACCGGCAGTATGCGACATGAACTGCTCACTCGTTCGAGTGAAGATCTGTCCGATCAAGCGTTCGAGGACCGGCATTGTCGGTGCCTGTTCCTAACGTCGTCCGCACGGTCTCCGACCCGCGGAGACCAGCGAGGAGGACTGACTGATGACCGCACCGATCCTGCGTCCGATCGACCTGCCCACCGGAGAAATCGCCGTGCACGGGGCTTTCGACCTGAGCGCCGCGTCGCAGTGGCTCGCCGGGGCGGGCCCGGCCGGATCCTTCGCCGTCGAACCGGGCGTGCTGCGGATGGCGTTCCCGGTGGAGGGGAGCTGGACTCACGCCGGGGCCGCGATCCGGCAGAGATCCCCGGGCACGGTCGAAGTCGGCGTGGCCGCGCCGGTGGAGATCGCCGCGCGCGTGGTCGCACAGGTGAGCCGGATCCTGTCGCTCGATGTCGACGAATCCGGGCTTGCCGAGGTCGCGAACCGCGATTCGGTGGTCCGGCGGCTGCACGCTCGCCACAGCGGAGCGCGGCCGGTGCTGCATTCGTCGCCGTATGAAGCGGCTTGCTGGGCCGTGCTCACCCAAGGCATGCGGGTCGCGCAGGCGAGGCGATTGCGCGAGCAGCTCGCCGTGCGACATGGCCGTCAGGTAGGCGAAGACGGGCCGTTTTCCTTTCCCTCGCCGCAGATTGTGGCCGAGTTGGGGGACGAACCTTCGGTAGGCCCATTCCGGCTGGCCCGCCTTCGAGCTGTCGCGCGAGCAGCCGTTGACGGCCGCCTGAACGCCGACGAGCTGCTCGCGCTGCCGATCCCCGACGCGCTGAACCGGCTGTGCGCGATCCCGGGCATCGGCGCGTTCGCCGCCGAGCAGATCTTGCTGCACGGCGCGGGGCATCCCGATCTCTTCCCCCGGCTGGACACCCAGCTCCACCAGGTGCTGTGCGCCGAGTACGCGTTGCCTCCCGACACGCCGCCGGACGAGCTTGAACCGCTGGCCGAGGACTGGCGTCCGTATCGGTCGTGGGTCGCCCACCTGTTCCGGTTCGATCGGCTGAGCGCCTCGGCGTCCGGGGAGGTGGCGGACTGAGCGGTGTTTGAAGTCGCGGATCGACGGAAGGGAGACGCCATGGAGTGAGGCGGCGCCCATACCGAATCGCGGTCGACGGGTGCCACCCGGGCACTCGCAGCGGCCAAATAGGGCCTGTGGTGAGGTGTCCGCGTGACTACGCCAGTACTCGCCGTCTCGACTGTGCTCAGCGCCCGACCGGGCACCGGGGAAATCTCCGGTGCGGCCATGGCAGCGGGCGCTGGGACAGTCGGTGCGGCGCTGGAACAGGCGAACACGCCGAGCGTCATCACGTTGGTCACCGGCGGGATCGCGTTGCTGGTGGTGCTCGCCGGCGGGACGCCGTGGCGGTTCGCCCGCAACGTCATCACGATCGTGCACGAGGCAGGCCACGCGCTGGCCGCGGTGACGGTCGGACGGCGGCTGCGGTCGATCCGGCTGCACTCGGACACCTCTGGGGTCACCGTGTCGCGCGGCAAGCCCGAGGGACCGGGCATGGCGTTCACGGCCTTGGCCGGGTACGTCGCGCCGTCGGTCCTTGGGCTGCTGTTCGCGAGCCTGGTCGGAGCTGACCTGATCACCGCGGTGCTCGTGCTGGTCGCGTTGCTGCTGCTGGGTGTGCTGATCATGGTGCGCAACGCCTACGGCGTGTTCACGGTGGTGGCGAGCGCCGTCGTGCTCGGGCTCGTGGCTCTGGTCGCGCCGAAGGTGGTGCAGGCGCCGTTCGTGTATCTGCTGACGTGGTTCCTGCTGTTCGGCGGGGTTCGGCCGGTGGTGGAGCTTCAGCTCAAGCGGCGGCGCGGCCAGGCGCGGGACTCCGACGCCGATCAGCTGAGCCGGTTGACCGCGGTGCCCGCGGTGTTGTGGGTGCTGGTGTTCATCGTGCTGACGGTGAGCTGCGTCATCGCGGGCGGGCTGTGGCTGTTGCAGCCGTTGGCGTTGTGACGCGGTCGCCGTGGCGCTGGCTCGCGCTACGGCGATGCGATCCCAGCGGCTCGGTGACGGCGAAGGCAGAGCAGACCCCGACACAAGCGGCGCACCACGGAGACGAGGTCTTACGCCCGCGTTAAGGCGCGGTCGAGGGCGTGCCGCGTTTCTTAGCGGAGGGGAACAGCCTGCATCCGATGTCAAGACCAAGACTGGTGTTGAGCGCGGTGCCGAATGAGATGGCTCCCTCGTCGGTTCTGTTGTGGAACACCGCGTCGTGCGATCCGGGTGCGTCGTGCAGTCGCTGCGGTCGTGGGTCGAACCCGTAGCGCTGCGCGACGGTCCCGATGACAGTGAGCGCCTTCTCGTAGTCGGCGTCCGGCAGGTTCCCGGCCACGACGTGGTCTCCTAAGCTTGCAGTCTCGCCGTCATTGCCGATCCCAGGGAACCGTGCGCCGCATCCCGCTCGGGATCCGGTGTTGTTTTTGCTGGGTGCCCAGGGCTCCAGCTTGGGTATGGCGGCGGTGAGGGCTTGGCGGAGTTCGGTGTCGAGTTGCTGGTATTGCTGGCGGACTTGGTCGGTGTCGGGCAGTCGCATCAATGCGGTCCAGACTTCTGCGGGGTCTCGGTCCACGTTGTCTCCTGGAAAGGGCGATTTCTCGACGCTGCACGCGGTCAGAGCGGCGGCGGTCAGGGCGACGGCGAGCGCCGCGTGCAGGCGACTGGGGTGCGGGGTCATCGGGGGCCTTCGGCGAGAACGGTGCCCTTGTACTGGGCGAGGTCGGGATGTCCGGTGGTGATGGCGGCCATGTTGTACATGCTGGTCGATCCTGGGTCGAGGTAGCCGCTGTGGCCTTCGGTTGCGTTGAGCGGTCCTGCTTCGGTGACGCTGGCGTCGGTGGACATCTGGTGGTAGCTGCTCGCGTCCGGGCTGAAGTAGGGGCTGGGCCCGAGCGCTCCGGTGTCGCCGTAGTTGGGGACGAGGGTGTCTCCGGCGTCCTGTGCGGCGAAGAGGTGGCCTTGCGGCACCTTCAGATGTTCGGCGCCCTGGCCGGGGGAGCCGAACAGCATCGCGTCCTGCACCGGGGTGTCATGGCCGAGGGCATACCCGGTGGTGCTGGAGCCGTAGCTGTGCCCGAGCGCGGTCAAGTGCAGCGGCGTGTTCGACGCCTCGTGCCCGGCTCCGATCCCGTTGTAGAACTTCGCGAGGCTCTCGCCCCCTGCCTGCGCCGCGTGGGGCGCGAACACCGACTGGCCGGGATTCGCGATCTCGCTCCACTGCGGGGCCTGGTACCCGATCCACGTCACCGCCGCCGTCGGACCCCCGCCGTGTCGGTCTTCAATTTGACCAGCCATTCTCTTCAGATCGTCCATGTTTCTGTCGTAATCAACGAGGTCGCCGTTCACCGTGGTGGTGAATCCCGGAGTGAACACGGCGACGTTCGTCGCTTTGTCCACGTCGCCGACCGCGATCGCGGCCTCGACCCGGGAATGGGCGGTGTCGAAGAACAGCAGCTGCCGGTTTCCCTTGGCCAGGGTGTCATGGACGGCGTCGAGCGAGGAAATCTTGTCGTTCAACGCGTCCAGCCGGACTTGCAGGTCATGGTGCTCGTTCTGCTGTTGCGGATCGGACATTTTCAGCCCGTCCATGCGGCGCTGGAGGTCGTCGCGCTGCCGTCGCAGGTCCGCGTAATCCCGGTCGAGCACGACCCGGTTCGCCTTGTCCCGATCGACGGCGGGCAGGCCGTCCATTGCGCCGATCTGCCCGGGCCGGTCGCGGATGAGGGCGTCTCGGGCGGAGGCGGGCAGGGTCGCCCACTACGCCGCGTTCTGGGCCGGGGTCGCGTTCGGCGGCGGCTCCGGGAACGTCATCCCCGCCGCGTTCAGCCCGTCGGCGGCGGCCGCGGCGACGGTGGATTCGTTGCCGGTTCCGAACTGGCCGGCCGCGGCTTTGTCCAGGACTGCGGCGAGGTCGCTGTCGATGTCTTCGGCGGTGCGCAGGATCTGCGCGATATCGTCGGCGAGCTGCTGCTGTGCTCGTGCCCGGTCCTGCGGGTGCAGCTCCGGCGGCGGGTCGCCTGCGTAGACGCACACGATCGCGCCGTCGGCGGTGATCGCGAACCCGTACTTGCGGGCCAGCTCGTCCGCATTCTTGATCGCGCCCTGCACCGCGAGGATCGCGTCGGCGGCCTGCCCGACGGCTTTGCCGATCGCGGCGACACCGGCGACGTAGGTGTCCAGGCCCTGCATGTGGGTTTTGTGCTGGGCGGCCGCGCCCTCGGCGGCGGGGCCGCTCCAGCCGACCACCGGGAGAAGTTTGCCGTAGTCGTCGCCATCGTTGGTCAGGACCTGCACCTTCGCCTGCACGCCGGAGCAGATCTCGTCCAGCACGCCCGGGTTCCAGGCGCGCACATCGGCCAGCGACACCATCAGCGCGGCCCCCGCATCGTCGGCGGCACCGGGAACACCCCCGCGGCGGCCTGGTCTCCGCGCGCGTACCGGTCGGCAGCGACTCCCAGATTCTCGCCGAACCGCTGGGCCTGAGCACACCACTGGCCGAACGTCGCCGACAACGAATCCCGGCAGCCCCCGGCCGCCGCTGCAGCCTTCCCGCTCCGCACCGCGCCCGAGATCCGCCCGACCAGCCCTGCACAATCCCCGCCGCGCAGACCGGCCGTTTTCTCCCCCGCGGACCGCCCAGCCGCTCTCAACGCAGCGGGCACACTCGTAAACCCCATCGGCCTCCCCTTCCCATAACCGAGAGTCACGGTACGGGCACCGGAGCTCGGAGATCAACGGCGGCTCCCCTCAAACCGGGGGCTAGCCAGCGAACACGCGAAGGCCTACCTAGGCGCAGCTAGGCAGAACTACTCAGGAGGAGGAGAAGCGAAGCGCGACACGACCTGGTTTGCCACGTCCAAGGACCCGTGAACGCGAGAGGGCCCGGCCGAGCAGCGGCTAGCATGGGGCCTTTCCACCGGTTGTCGAGCCGAGCAGCGACCGCGCGGACGCCCTCTCGTATTCGGTGCAGCCTGAGCCGCGGAGGCCGAGGTAGGGCGTGTACGTCGAGCCGAGCAGCCGCGAGCCGCAGTCGGCGACGGGCTCCAGCCCGTCGCCGTACGCCTGGATCGTGCGGTTGCCGTACTTGGCGTACTGGCGGGTGTGGATCCACTCGTAGTTGATCACGTCGAGCATGTACCCGCACGGGACCTTCGGCGAGATCCGCACCTGCATACCGCCGGCCAGGTCGACGATCCCCCACAGGTTGTCGGGCGGCTCGGCGATCATCCACGTGAAGCCGCTGCGGCCGATCGCGAGGTGAAGCACTTCGGTCTGTCGGATTCGTCTCCCACGATGTCCCCCTCGTGCCGAGCCAGTGCAGAGGGATCGCAACCGGCGCGGGGACTGTTACGCAGCCGACCCGGCATCACCGCACACCCCCCTCGCACGCTGCCGGTAGCCGCGGCTCCAGGCAAGCGGGCCGGTGATGCCGTCGAGCGCGGCCATGAACGACCGGGTGCACGGCGGACACAGGTCTTCCGCGGTGATCGATCCCTCGGCCAGACTCTCAATGCAGCTCGACAGTGCAGAACCCTTCGAGGCTTCGCACGCGAGGGAGTTCGCGGCGGAGCCTTTGAAGGATGATGCCGAAGGACGCTCGTGCACGGAGTGCGCCACTGTCTTTGGTAGGTTTTCGGAACTCATGGGAACGCTCTCGTGGATTGTGGGTGCGTCCCACGTTTGGCCCACGATCGGTGTCCCGGTGCTGGTCAGAGGCAGGTATTCGGCAGACTGGACGTCTGCTGAGCCGCCGGAGGGAGACAGGCGATGGACGAGGTCGCGAAGGCCGTCGAGGAGTGTGCGCGGGCGGCGAAGGCGGCTGCGCCGTCGTTGGCTGCCGCCGGGGACGACGCGGTGGACGCGGCGCTCGTCGGGATGGCGGAGCGGCTCGTCGCGCACCGGGACGAGGTGCTCGAGGCCAACCAGGCCGACGTCGCCAAGGCGACGGCCGACGGGATGAGCGCCGGTCTGCTCGACCGGCTCACCATCACGTCCGAGCGGCTCGACGGGATGGCCGCGCAGCTGCGGCTGCTGGCCGGCGCGCCGCACCAGGAGCGGTCCGTCGACGTGTCCACGTTGGACGGTGGGCTGCGGCTGGTCGAGCGGCGGCGCCCGGTGGGCGTCATCGGCGCGAACTACGAGGCGCGGCCGAACGTGACGGTCGACGTGGCGTCGCAGCTGGTCAAGTCGCGCAACGGCGGCGTGCTGCGGACCGGGTCGGCGGCGCTGGGGTCGGCGCAGCGGTTGCGGGACGTCGTGATCGCGCCCGCGCTCGAGGCGGCCGGGATCAACCCGGACGTCGTGCAGCTGGTGCCGCGCGTCGAGCGGGAGGCGGCGTCGGCGCTGGTTCGGCTGCCGGGGCTCGTGCCGCTCGTCATCCTGCGCGGCAGCGGGGACAGCACGCGTGCGCTGGCGACCGAGGCCGCGGTGCACGGGGTACGCACGTTGGCGCACGCCGACGGCGGCGGTGTGCTGTACGTCGACGCTGCGGCGGACGCGGCCAAGGTTCGCGACCTCGTGTACTCGAGCCTTGACCGGCTCGGTGTCTGCAACCGGCTGAACCTGCTGCTGATCCACGAGGACGTGCACGACTCGGTGTGGCCGCAGATCGAGTCGGCGCTGGCCGAGCGTGGCGTCACGCCCTCGCTCGCGCCGCACGAGCATCCGATCGGCTACGAGTGGGCGCTGGACTCCGAGCGGGAGGCGACCGTCACGGTGGAGAAGGTCGGCGGGCTCGTCGACGCGGTCGAGATCGCGAACGAGCGCACGTCCGGCCTTGCCGCGGGGATCGCGACCGAGGACCCGGCGGCGGCGGAGCGGTTCTTCGACGGCTACACCGGCACGGGCGTGTTCTGGAACGCGCCGACCCGGCTGCTGGACGGCTTCAAGCTGCTCGCGGTGCCCGAAACCGGCATCAACCTCGACCGGGTGCCGGGGCCGCGCGGGCCGGTGACCTACACCGACCTGTACGTCCGCCAGTACGCCGTAGTGCCTGCCTGACCTGGCCGGAGCACGATGAGCGGATGGGCACGATGACCGGGCGGCCGCACGTCCTGCTGTCCGCGGCGCAATCGCTGGACGGCTACCTCGACGACGCCGGCAGCACCCGTCTGCTCCTGTCCAACGAGGACGATTTCGCGGAGGTCGACCGGCTCCGCGCCGAGGCCGACGCGATCCTGGTCGGCGCGGGCACGGTGCGGGCCGACAACCCGCGGCTTCTCGTGCGCTCCGCCGAACTGCGTCGCGCGCGGGTCGCGGCGGGGCGGCCGGAGCAGCCGGTCAAAGTGACGGTCACCAGCAGCGGCAAGCTGGACCCGGCGTCGCGGTTCTTCACCCTCGGCGACACCGAGAAGCTCGTCTACGCGCCGCGCGGCAGTGCGGACAGCCTGAGCGCGGTCGCGACGGTGGTGGAGGTCGGCAGTCCGCCGCGGCTCGAGTCCGTGTTGGACGATCTCGGCGCGCGCGGGATCCGCACCCTGCTCGTCGAGGGCGGCGGGGCAGTGCACACGCAGTTCCTCGACGCCGGACTCGCCGACGAACTCCGGCTCGCGATCGCGCCGGTCATGGTCGGAGACCCGCGGGCACCGCGGTTTCTCGGGCCGGGTGCGTTCCCGCGACCGCTGGAACTGACCGAACTGCGGCGGCTCGGGGACGTTGCCGTGCTGCGGTATCGCGCCGCGGCCGAACCGTCGTCGCTCGATCTGCTGCGGTTGCGGCAGGCCATCGACCTTGCCGACGAATGTCCGCCGAGTTCGACGTTTCGGGTCGGCGCGGTCGTCGGACTGCCGGACGGGACGGTGCTCGCGACCGGGCATTCGGGCGAGGGCGATCCGCACAACCACGCGGAAGAATCCGCTCTGGCGAAGCTCGATCCGCACGATCCGCGACTCGCCGACGCGACCATGTACAGCTCGCTCGAACCGTGCAGCGATCGCGCGTCCCACCCCAAAAGCTGCACGCAGCTGATCCTCGAGACGGCCATTCCGCGGGTCGTGATGGCCTGGCGGGAGCCGTCGTTGTTCGTCGAGGCCGAAGGGGTCGAGCGGCTGATGGCGGCCGGACGGCGGGTGATCGAGGTGCCCGCGTTGGCTTCGGAGGTTCGGCGGGCGAATACGCATCTGCCCGGCGTTCGGCCCTGACTCCGCGATGTGGCTGCCTGGCCGGTGGTGTTCGTTGCTGGTTCCGCAATGCGGCTGCCTGGCCCTGATTCCGCTGCGCGGTGGCTTGGCGGGTGTTCCCCTGGTCCTGCAGTGCGGCTGCCTGGCACCGTCCCTGACTCCGCAAGGTGGCTGGTGGTGTTCGTTCCTGGTTCCGCAACGCGGTGGTCCGGCCGATGTCCGTGCCCGATTCCGCAGTGCGGGTGCCTAGCCCTGCCCTTGATTCCGCCGCGGTGGCTTGCTGGTGTTCGTCCCGGATCCCGCAATGCGGCTAGCCCGGCCCCGGCCCCGTGGCGCGGCCGGTGGTGTTCATCCCTGATTCCGCGACGCCACTGACGGATCGGGCGCTGCGGCACGGAATCCGCGGCGCAGCGCCCGATCGGGAAAACTAGCCGGTCAGCACGATCCGTTGTCGGTCCAGACGCCCCACTGGCCGGTCGTGCCGGGTTCCTCGCCCTGGGTCCACCATTTGGCGGTCCATTTGTGGCTGTTGTGCGAAACCACGTTGCCGCCGGTGTAGACCTGCGTTTTCTGCCATTCCGGTGCCGAACAGGTGCCCGGAGGATTGCTGGTCGGACTGGTCGGGCTCGTCGGCGGGGTGGTCTGCGGCGGGGTCGCGCCGGCGAACCGGGTGGTGAACTTCGTGAAGTCCCAGTCGTTTTGCTGGACGTTCGAGCACACGCTGTTGTCGGTGGTCGTCGTGCATTGCCGGTCGCGGTTCACTGCCCAGAAGGTGAACCGGCCGAGGTGGTGGCTCGTCGCGTAATCGTAGACGGTTTGGAAATCGGAAACGTTGAAGTATTCCGACGAGTCGGATTTCCCGTTCATGCCCGAGAAACCCTCGTGCGAATACGCGGTGGCGCTGTCCCAACCGAGATGGCTTTGGAGCAGGCCGTGGAACGCTTCCAGTGCCGACACCTGCGACGCGCCGCCGCCGGTGAAGCCGCCGTCGAACGGCATGATCGAGAAGTTGTTGGGGGAGAAGCCGATCGACTTCGCCTGGTCCAGCAACTGGGTGCCGAACCAGCCGGTGCCCGCGGCGGTTCCCGGCATGGTCACGGACACGAACAGCCCGGGGTTGTCCGCCTGGAGTTTCTTCGCGGCGCCGAGTTCGTTCGCGATGGCCGCGGTGTCCTCGTATTCGGGTTCTTCGAGGTCGAAGTCGATGGCTTTCAGGTTGTACTTCGCGACGACCTGCTGGTAGGCCGCGGCGGTCGCGTCGACGGTGCCGCAGGTCTGGCCCAGTTTCGTGCCGCCGTAGCCGCCGACCGAGACCGACACGTCGCCGCCGTTGCCGCGGATGCGGTTGATCGCGTCGCCGACGGTCGTGTCCGACGAAACCGGCGAGGTGCCGTCCCAGGTCGGGCTGCACCCGCCGCCCTTGGGCGCGAGGATGAAGGCCAGCTGGAACGCCTTCTGCCCGGTCGCGTTCATGACGGTCACCGGGTCGGGCGGGTTGTTGCTCTGCGGCATGAGGTACGGCGCGGAGGCGTACCAGTTGTTGTCGAGGCCGGTCGTCGCCCCGGTCTGCGCGTGGGCGGTCGCGGCCACGACGGCAGCTGCCCCGGCCACGGTAGCGGCGGCGACGAGTGTGGCGGCCAGTCTGCTTCGCTGCATCTGTCCTCCGGCGAACATTCGGAAAATGAATGCGGTAAGCATTGGACTAGACCATTATGAAGTCAAGGTGCGGTCGGCTGCTCTTGTCCGGGCGGGGGCTGGTTCAGGAGGTATGCCGGAATTCGGTTCGGCGGGTTCACCCTTGTGGCGCAACGGTTCCGCGCAAAGGGACGCGGACCGCGGGGGCGAGTGGTCCGCTGGGAGAGAGGGGGAAGACGGTGACGGTGCGGTTGGACTGGACCAGCACGGGCAGGCGACGTCGGACGGGGACCGCGGCGCCGGTTCGGCGGGCGAGGCTCGGGCCGGTCGGGGAATGGTGGCGTGAGCAGGGGTGGTGGCGGGGCTGGGCCGGGCGGGCTTGGCGGTAGGGCTGGGGGCTGTTCGGGTGGCCGTTCGCGGGGCGGGCGGCGGTGGGCGCGGTCGGCCTAGTGAGTGCGGCCAAGAGGGTTAGCGGGGGCGATGGCGGAGCGGGGGCTGCGCCGTGGTGCTGGGCCGGTGGCGGGGACCGTGCTGCGGGATCGGTGTCGCGGTGGTGGGTGGGTTGGCCGCAGGAGGGCTGGGGTTGGCGGGGCGGTGATGTGGGGGAGTGTTTTGCGTGGCGGCTGCGGTATCGGCCTCGCAGCGGTGGGTGGGTTGGCCGCGAGAGGGCTGGGGTTGGCGGGGTAATGGTGTGGGGGGAGTGTTTGCGTCGCGGCTGCGGGATCGGTGTCGCGGCGGTGGGTGCGTTAGAGGTGGAAGGGCTGCGGCCGTCGGAGCGGTGTTGAGGTGTTGACCGGTGGCAGGGAGCGGCTGTCGGATCGGCGTCGAGGTGCAGCGCCGTTTGGCCAGCCGAGGCGGCAGAGTGCTGCGGAGGCCGGACGCGCTGGCCGCCCGGGTGACCCGGGGGTGCACCGAGGCGGTAACGGGAGAAGTGCTGGTCGCCGGGATGGAGTTGCGGACCGAAAAGCGTGGGCCGATTGAGCCGCGTAGGTGTGCCAGGCGCGGAGTCGCCCGGCGCAACCGGGTCAGTCGTTCTCCAGCTCGCCTTCCAGAGTCAGGTACACCTCGCGCATCTGCGCCATCAACTCCGGATCCGGTTCTTCCCACAGGCCCCGGTCGGCGGCTTCCGTCAGGCGTTCGATGATTCCCCGCAGGGCCCACGGGTTCGCGTCGCGCAGGAACTGCTGATTCTCCTCGTCCAGCACGTACGACTGCGACAACTTCTCGTACATCCAGTCGCCGACCACACCCGCGGTGGCGTCGAAGCCGAAGAGGTAGTCCACGGTCGCCGCGAGTTCGAAGGCGCCCTTGTAACCGTGGCGGCGCATGGCGGACAGCCATCGCGGGTTGACCACTCGGGCGCGGAAGACGCGGGCCGTCTCTTCGCCCAGGGTTCTGGTTCGGACGGCGTCGGGGGTGGTGGAGTCGCCGACATAGGACGCGGGAGCGGAGCCGGTCAGGGCGCGGACTGTGGCGATCATTCCGCCGTGGTACTGGAAATAGTCGTCGGAATCCGCGATGTCGTGTTCGCGGGTGTCGGTGTTCTTCGCGGCCACGACAATGCGTTTGTACGACGATTCCATGTCCTCGCGAGCGGGACGGCCGTCAAGATCCCGGCCGTAGGCGAAACCGCCCCAGACCGCGTAGACCTCGGCTAGATCCTTGTCGTCGCGCCAGTTTCCGGAGTCCATCAACGGGAGCAGGCCCGCTCCGTAGGCGCCGGGTTTCGAGCCGAAGATTCGGGTGGTCGCGCGGCGGTCGTCGCCGTGGGCGGCTAGGTCTGCGGCGACGTGGGCGCGGACGTAGTTGTCGGATTCCGGTTCGTCCAAGGAGGCGGCTAGGCGGACGGCGTCGTCCAGCAGGGTGATGACGTGCGGGAAGGCGTCGCGGAAGAAGCCGCTGATCCGGACTGTCACGTCGATCCTCGGACGGCCCAGTTCGGACAGCGGGATGGGTTCGATGCCGGTCACGCGGCGGGAAGCCTCGTCCCAGACCGGCTGGATTCCCAGCAACGCCAGGACTTCCGCGGCGTCGTCGCCGGAGGTGCGCATCGCCGAGGTGCCCCAGACCGAGAGGCCGACGGACCGCGGCCAGTCGCCGGTGTCTTCGCGGTAGCGGCGGAGCAGGGAGTCCGCCAGGGCCTGTCCGGTTTCCCAGGCCAGGCGGCTGGGGATGGCTTTCGGGTCCACAGTGTAGAAGTTGCGGCCGGTCGGCAGGACGTTGACCAGGCCGCGCAAGGGGGAGCCGCTGGGGCCGGCGGGGATGTAGCCGCCGTCTAGGGCGTGCAGGACTGCGTCTACTTCGGACGAAGTACCGGCCAGGCGGGGGACGATTTCGGTGGCGGCGAAGGTCAGGACGCGGGCGACTTCGGCGTCGAAGGTACCCAGAACCTCGCTGACCACGGAAGAAACCGAAGAAGGGGACCACGAGTGGGTCTCCATCCGGGAAACCAGCGTGTGCGCGGTCGTTTCGATGGCGTCCACTTCGGACAGTGGGGCGTCCGAGTTTTCCTTCAGGCCTAGGGCAGAACGGAGGCCGGGAACGGCGCCTTGTTTGCCGCCCCACATTTGCTGGGCTCGGAGCATCGCCAGGACCAGGTTGACGCGCGCCTCGCCGACCGGAGCCTCGCCCAGGATGTGCAGGCCGTCGCGGATCTGGGCGTCCTTGACCTCGCACAGCCAGCCGTCGATGTGCAGCAGGAAGTCGTCGAACTCGGCGTCGTGCGGACGTTCCTCGACGCCCAGGTCGTGGTCGAGTTTCGCGGCCTGGATGAGGGTCCAGATCTGGGCGCGGATCGCCGGCAGCTTGGCCGGGTCCATCGCGGCGATGTTGGCGTGCTCGTCCAGCAACTGCTCCAGACGGGCCAGGTCGCCGTACGATTCCGCGCGGGCCATGGGCGGGACCAGGTGGTCCACGATGGTCGCGTGCGCGCGGCGTTTCGCTTGCGCGCCTTCGCCGGGGTCGTTGATCAGGAACGGGTACACCAGCGGCAGATTGCCCAGCACGGCGTCCGGCGCGCAGGCGGCGGAGAGGCCCGCCGTCTTGCCGGGCAGCCATTCCAGCGAACCGTGTTTGCCGAGGTGGACGACGGCGTGCGCGCCGAATTCCTCTTCCAGCCACCGATACGCGGCCAGGTAGTGGTGGCTCGGCGGCAGGTCCGGGTTGTGATAGATCGCGACCGGGTTTTCGCCGAATCCGCGCGGCGGCTGGATCATCAGGACGACGTTGCCGGACTGCAGCGAAGCCAGGACGAGGTCGCCCTCGGGGTTGGCCGACGTGTCGACGTACAGCGAACCCGGGGCGGGGCCCCAGTGTTCTTCCATCGCTTCCCGCAGCTCGACCGGCAGTTCGGCGAACCAGGAGCGATAGCGGGCGGCGGGGACGCGGATCGGGTTGCCGGAAAGCTGTTCTTCGGTCAGCCACTCCGGGTCCTGGCCGCCCGCGGCGATCAGGGCGTGGATCAGCGCGTCGCCGTCCGGCTGGTCGGTGCCGGTCGGGTTGACGCCGGGGAAGGCGTCGGGACCGAGGTCGTAGCCGCGGTCGCGCATGAGGCGCAGGAGCTTGATCGCCGAAGCGGGAGTGTCGAGGCCGACCGCGTTGCCGACGCGCGAGTGCTTCGTCGGGTACGCGGACAGCATCAGGGCGATCCGCCGAGACTCCGGCGGGGTGTGGCGGAGCCGGGCGTGCGCGAGAGCGATGCGCGCGACGCGGGAGGCGCGTTCGGCGTCGGCGATGTAGCGCGGGAGGCCGTCGTCGTCGAATTCCTTGAAGGAGAACGGGACCGTGATGATCCGGCCGTCGAATTCCGGTACCGCCATCTGGTTGCCCGCGTCGAGCGGGGACAGCCCGTCGTCGCTGGCGGACCAGGTTTCGCGGTCGCTGGTCAGGCACAACGCCTGCAGCACCGGCACGTCCAGCGCGGCCATTTCCGCGACGTCCCACGATTCGTCGTCCCCGCCCGCGCCGGCTTCCGACGGACGCGTGCCGCCCGCCGCCAGCACGGTGACCAGCAGGGCGTCGACTTTGGCCAGTTCGGCCATCATCTCCGGCGCGCGCGTGCGCAGGGACGCGGTGTGGATCGGCAGCGCGCGACCGCCCGCGGACTCGACCGCGTCGGCCAGCGCGTGCACGAAACCGGTGTTGCCGGACAGGTGGTGCGCGCGGTAGTAGAGGATCCCGATGACCGGCCCGTCATTCGAGGACTCCGGCCGCGAAAGCACGCCCCACGACGGCAGTTCGGCGGGCGGTTCGAAGCCCTCGCCGGTGAGCAGCAGGGTGTCGGACAGGAAGCGGTGCAGCTGCGTGAGGTTTTCCGGACCGCCCTGCGCGAGGTACAGGTGCGCTTGCGCGGCGATCCCGGCCGGAGTGGTCGAGAGCTTCATCAGCTCCGCGTCCGGCGTCTGCTCGCCGCCGAGCACGATCACGTGCGCGCCGGACGCGCGCAGCGTGTCCAGGCCGTCCTGCCAGGTCCGCGGCGTGCCGAGAATCCGGACGACGACGATCGACGCGCCTTCCAGCAGCCCGGGAAGGTCCCCGAGCGGGAGCCGGGACGGGTTGCCGAGGCGGTAGTCCGCGCCGCTGGCCCGGGCGCTGAGCAGGTCGGTGTCCGAAGTGGACAGCAGCAGGATCACGGCGTTCCTCACTCGGGGTGTCCGCGCCCCGGGTCGTCGGGCACGCCGGCGGGAGTTCCTGGCTGCCGGCGGCCGCGGGGCCGCCGGTCACAGTGGCGGGACCGCCCCGGATTTCCACCGGGTTCCTCCGCATGCCGACGCGTGTGCGGTCCTACTCTCGCCGGGCGCACCGGCGCCGTCAAGGTGAGCAGACCCTCACGCGGGCTTGTTTTCGTCCCCGATCCGGGGGAAGGGCGCGGTGGAGAACAGCACCTCCACCGCGACCTCGAAGAACTCCGCGATCCGCAACGCCAGGTACAGGCTCGGGCTGTACTCGCCGCGCTCCAGGTACCCGATCGTCTGGTAGTGCACGCCGAGCGCGTCCGCGAGCTGCCGCCGCGAGATGCCGCGCTCGGCGCGCAGCACCGCGATGCGGTTGTAGACGTTCTCGCTCACCGCGCCTCACACACGCTGAAGTGCCCTTTCCCGTCGTGCCGCCACCGACGACCCCGATTCGCGCCGGGCCATCCGCTTGAGCAGAACCGGGGCCAGCACCAATCCGATCACGGCCCACGCGAGCAGCACCCCCAGGGTCGCCCACGGCCGCCAGGACTGCCCGATTTCGACGACGACCGCCTGGTCGGGCAGCAGCGCCGAGCGCATGCCGAGGCCGAGCCAGTAGACCGGGAACACCTGCGCGACGTCCTGCAGCCAGCCCGGCAGCGCGGTGATCGGGTAGAAGATCCCGGAGATCGCGCCGAGCCCGAACATCGGCAGCATGACCAGGGCCAGCATCCGGGAATCCTGGATCAGCGAGCCGATCGCGGCGCCGATCGGCAGCGTCGCGACCAGCCCGGCGGCGAGCACCCAGAGCAGGTTCAGGATCGAGAAGACCCCGTCCGGGGCCAGGCCGTCGAACAGGAACAGCGCCGGCACCAGCAGCACGACGATGCTCGCGACCTGCACCATCGAGAACGTCGTGACCTTGCCGACGAGGTAGCCGAACATCCCGTTCGGCGTCGCCTTCGCGCGCAGCAGCGTGCCGTCCTCGCGGTCGATGACGAGCGACCCGGCGACGCTGGTCAGGCCGTTGAACACGATGCCCGCGCCGATTACGCCGGGCACGGTCGCGGCGCCGAGGGAGAACGAGGTGCCCGGCAGGTGCGCGCCGCGCATGAAGAACAGCGTGCCGAAGATCATCGCCAGCCAGACGACCTGGCCGATCAGGTCGTCCCGGTTCGTCCACTGCTGGCGGAATTCGATGAATCCGCGGCGGAGCCCCACCCGCGCCGCGGTCCGCTGTGCCGACGCGCTCATCGCGCACCTGCCTCAGCGAGCCCGGACTCCGCGCGCTGCACGAGCGTCAGGTAGGTCTCCTCCAGCGACGCGCGCCGGACCTCCAGGTCGGCGACCGCTTCGCCGTGCTGCTTGAACAACTCGTACACGTACTTCGTCGCCTCCGTGGTCGAGTGCACGAACCGCTGTCCGTCGAGCGTCCAGCGCACCTCGGCCTCGCCGGCGATCTGCCTGCTCAGCTGGTCCGGCGACCCGTCGGCGACGATGTGGCCGCCGCTGAGGATCAGGATCCGGTCGGCGAGTTTTTCGGCCTCGTCGAGGTCGTGCGTGGTGAGCAGGATCGTCGTGGCGTCGTCGGCGAGCCGGTGCACGAGTTCGTGGAAATCGCGCCGCGCCTGCGGATCGAACCCGGCGGTCGGCTCGTCGAGGAACAGCAGTTCGGGACGGCCGACGATGCCGATCGCCACGTCCAGCCTGCGCCGCTGGCCGCCGGACAGCATCCGGATCTTCTTGCCCGCGTGCTCGGTGAGCCCGACCGCCTCGATCAGCTCGTCGGTGTCCCACGGGCGGCGGATCCGGTCGGTGGAGTACGGCGCGTAGAACGAGCCGAGCAGGTCGAGCAGTTCGCGCACGCGCCATTTGCCGTGGTCGCGCCAGGACTGCAGGACGACCCCCAGCCGCGCCCGCCAGTCCTCGCCGCCGCGCGCTGGGTCGGTGCCCAGTACGGACACCTCGCCCGCGGACCGCATGCGGAACCCCTCGAGGATTTCGATCGTCGTGGTCTTGCCCGCCCCGTTCGGCCCCAGCAGGCACAGCACCTCGCCGCGGTGCGCGGTGAACGACGTGCCGTGCAGCACGTCGTTCGCCCCGTAGCGCATGCGCAAGCCTTCGACGCGGAGCACGGTGTCCGCTTGATCTCTCATTGGATGACCCCCATCCTGCCTGTGCGATGAAATGTAGCAGGTGTACTACATCTGATCGCAAGCCTGTTAAATCGGCCGCGGGTTACAGTGAGCGCCATGTCCAGCCCTGCCCGCGTGCGTGCCGACGCGTGTCCCGGAGTCTTCGCGACGCACGACGCGGCGGACGGGCCGCTCGCCCGGGTCCGGCTTCCCGGTGGCGCGGTGACCGCGGATCGGTTGCGGGCCTTGGCTTCTTGCGCGGAAGACCTCGGCGACGGCGACGTCCACCTGACCTCGCGGGCGAACGTCCAGCTGCGCGGCGTACGCCGTCCGGGGCTGGCGGGACGGCTGACGGAAGCCGGGTTGCTGCCGTCGCCCAGCCACGAACGCGTGCGGAACGTGCTGGCCTCGCCGTTGAGCGGGGTGCGCGGCGGCCTCGCGGACGTCCGGGGGCTTTCCGCGGCGCTGGATCGTGCGTTGTGTGCGCGGCCGGAACTCGCGGAGTTGCCGGGGCGGTTCCTTTTCGGCTTCGACGACGGGCGCGGCGACGTCGCGGGCACGGACGTGTGCTGGCGCGCGATCGGTCCCGCGGCGGGGGCGGTGCTGTTGGCGGGGGTCGATTCCGGTTGGCGGGTGCCGCGGGACGAGGCGGTGTCTGCGCTGCTCACGGTGGCGAAAACGTTTGCGCGCACGCGCGGGTCGGCGTGGCGGATCGGGGAGTTGGACGATCCTTCGACGCTGCTGCCGGACGGTCCGCGGGAAGCGCCGGAAACCCGGCCGAGCCGGATCGACCCGACGGTCGGGCGCATCCGGCGCGACGACCGCGGCGAGGCAGTGGGGGTCGCGCCGAGGTTCGGCCAGCTGACTGCCGCGCAGTTGCGCACGCTCGCGGACTTCGGCGACGCCGTGGTCACGCCGTGGCGTTCGGTCCTGCTGCCCGGCGGCGCGGACGTCGACCGCCTGCACGCGGCGGGGCTCTCGACGGATCCGGCGACGGCGGAGCTTAGCGCCTGCATCGGCGCGCCGGGGTGTGCGAAGTCTCTCGCCGACGTCCGCGCCGACGCGGCGACACTGGTCGCGGACGGGCAGCGGGTGCACGTCTCGGGCTGTGCCCGGCGGTGCGGACGGCCGTCCGGCGCCCACCGCGACGTCGTCGCCGAACCCGGCGGCTACCGTGTCGACGGACGCTGGACGTCCGAGTTGGCGGATGCGTTGGCGAGAAAGGGACCTTCGTGATCGACTACCTGCGGGACGGGGCCGAGATCTACCGGCACTCGTTCGCCACGATCCGCGAAGAGGCGGACCTGGCGATCCTGCCCGACGACGTCGCGGGCGTCGCGGTCCGGATGATTCACTCCTGCGGCATGGTCGACCTGGTCGACGACCTGCGGTACTCGCTCGACGTGGTCGAGGCGGGCCGCGCCGCGCTGGAGGCGGGCGCACCGATCCTGTGCGACGCGAAGATGATCGCCAGCGGCATCACGCGCAAACGCCTGCCCGCGGCGAACGACGTCGTGTGCACTTTGGACGATCCGAGCGTGCCCGGCCTGGCCGAACGGCTCGGCACCACGCGGTCGGCCGCCGCGCTGGAACTGTGGCGCGACCGGCTCCCCGGTTCGGTGGTGGCGATCGGCAACGCGCCGACCGCGTTGTTCCGGTTGCTGGAGCTGCTGGACGAGGGCATCGGCGCACCGGCCGCGATCATCGGCGTGCCGGTGGGGTTTGTCGGCGCGGCTGAGTCCAAAGTGGAGCTGGCGAAGCGCGCGCCCGCGCCGTACCTGGTCGTGCACGGCCGTCGTGGCGGAAGCGCGATGGCTGTCGGCGCTGTGAACGCGATTGCGAGCGCGGTCGAATGACGGGGCGGCTGTACGGCGTCGGGCTCGGTCCCGGCGATCCGGAATTGATGACGGTCAAAGCGGCGCGGCTGATCGGCGAGGCGGACGTCATCGCCTACCACAGCGCGCGGCACGGGCGGAGCATCGCGCGGTCGGTGGCCGAGCCGTATCTGCGCGAGGGGCAGCTGGAAGAGCGGCTGGTCTACCCGGTCACCACTGAGACCACTGACCACCCCGGCGGCTACGAGGGCGCGATCGCCGATTTCTACGAGCTGAGTGCGAAAAAGCTCGCCGAGCACCTCGACGCCGGACGAGACGTGGTGCTGTTGTGCGAGGGCGACCCGTTCTTCTACGGCTCCTACATGTACATGCACGAGCGGCTCGCCGGACGGTTCGAGGCCGAGGTGGTGCCCGGCGTGACGTCGGTCAGCGCGGCGGCGTCGGTGCTCGGCCGTCCGTTGGTGCAGCGGGACGAAGTGCTCACGGTCTTGCCGGGAACGTTGCCCGCGCCCGAATTGGCGCGCCGGTTGGCGGACACTGAGGCGGCGGCGGTGCTGAAACTGGGCCGTACCTTCGGTTCGGTGCGAGAAGGGCTCGCGGAGTCGGGCAAGCTCGACGACGCTTGGTACATCGAGCGGGCGACCTGGGGACAGCAGCGGGTGGAGCCGTTCGCGGACGTCGATCCGGAATCGGTGCCGTATTTTTCCTTGGCGCTCTTGCCAAGCCCCGCTTATAAGTCGCGTGTGGACGGTGAGCCCGCGGCTGCTCCTTCGGCTCCGGTTTCGGCGGGAGGCGGCGAGGTCGTGGTCGTCGGGCTCGGTCCGGCCGGGCCGGAGTGGCTGACGCCGGAAGCGTCGGCGGAACTGGCGGCGGCGGACCACATCGTCGGCTACGGACCGTATGTCGCGCGGGTTCCGCAGCGGGCGGGACAGCAGCGGCACGCCTCGGGGAACCGGGTCGAGGCGGACCGGGCGGTCGAGGCATTGCAGCTGGCCGCGACGGGTGCGCGGGTGGCCGTGGTGTCGTCCGGCGATCCGGGCGTTTTCGCGATGGCTTCGGCAGTGCTGGAACAGGTTTCGGCCGGGAACGGGCACGGCGCTCGGGTGCGGATCGTGCCCGGGGTGACGGCGGCGCAGGCAGCCGCGTCGCGGGTCGGCGCGCCGTTGGGACACGACTATTGCGTGCTGTCTCTTTCGGACCGGTTGAAGCCGTGGGAGATCATCGAACGCCGCCTCGACGCGGCTGGCGCGGCGGATCTGGTGCTGGCGCTGTACAACCCGGCCTCGCGGACGCGGGTGACGCAGCTGGCGAACGCGCGGGAAGTCCTGCTGCGGCACCGGGATCCGGCCACGCCGGTGGTGGTGGCGAGGGATGTCGGGGGGCCGGAGGAGGACGTTCGGGTTACCACGCTGGGCGAGCTTGATCCGGCTACCGTGGATATGCGGTGCCTGCTGATCGTGGGCTCTTCGCGCACGGTCGCGGAGGAAGGGCCGGACGGGCGGTCGATCGTGTGGACGCCGCGGAGTTACTCCTGACCTTCTCGGAGCAGCCGCTCCGCCTCGGCGAGGTGGTGGGTGAGTTCTTTCCGTTGCGCGGCACTGAGTTTCGGTGCGTGCGTGGCGAGGGCTGAGGCGATCGAACCGTCCGCGCGCGTGCGGAACATCGCGCGCGCGGCCGGTTCGATCTCCAGCCTGGACTTGCGCCGGTCCTTCTCGTCGGGCCGAACGCGCAGGACGCCCGCGTCCGCCATCCGGTGCGTGATCCGGGAGACGAGGCTTTGCGCCAGCCCGGTCCGGCGCGTCACGTCGCTGATCGTCGCACCCGGATGGCGCGAGACGTCCTCGACCACCGCCAGTTCTCCCGCGTTGACCTGATCCTCGCCGGTGTTCCCGGTGCTGGTCAGGGCGATCTCGCGGAGAGTGCGGGCGAGGCGGTGCAGGTCGGCGGCGCGCATGGCCCTATTCAATCACTAGTGATACATTCGAGGAAGTATCACTAGTGATGGAGTTGGCGATGGTCGACGACGTGCTCCTCGCGATCGGGATCGGGATCCTGATCGTGCGGCAGTTCCAGTGGCGCTCCGCCGAACTGCGGCGGATGCTGCTGATGCCGTCTGTCCTGATCGCGGTGGGGCTGGTTTACCTCGGTTTCGAGCTGGGCGGCGGGCTTCAGCCGGCGGACTGGCTGCTGGTCGGCGAACTCGTCCTGGTCGCGGGCACCGGCACCGCGATGGGCTACGTGACGCGGTTCCGGCAGGCCGACGGGCTGCAGTACCGGCTCACTGGCGCGGGAATCGCGCTGTGGGCGGTCTTTCTCGCCATCCGCGTCGGCTCGTTCGCGCTGGCGAGTGTCCTTGGCGCGCACCTGCTCGACGCGACCGGCCTGATTCTCGTCTCGTTCGGCGTCAACCGGCTCGCGTCGAGTCTCGTGGTGCGGAACCGGATCCGGTCTGTCCACTGTGGAGATAAGACCCCGGCGGATGACCAAGGGAACGCCGGAACACGTCGATGAACGCGCTCGTCGCCGGGGAAGCGGCGTTGCCCACGGTGTCAGCGTTCGCCGCGCGGAGGCTATGAGAGCCGCAGGCCTAGCGCGTCGGGTCCTTGCCGTTCGGCTGTGAAGGACCAGGTCCAGGCGACCACCAGCCCCACACCGTCTTCTCGCCGTGCCGCACCGTCGGGGCCACCCCGGTCGTGTACGGCTCGATCTGCAGCAACTGTCCCCACGACTGGTACGGCTGCCCGTTCAGATAGCTCGGCACCTCCGGCTCTTCCGCGATTTCCTCGAGCCAGCCGTTCGGGCCGCCGTTGGTGCTGGACGCCCATTTCGCCTCGTCGGCGAGCTGGCCGGGGGTGATCCGGTAGTCCGGCATCGCGGAGATGCCGTCGTGCGAGGTGACCGGGTTCGCGCACGGGTACACGAACGACGCGGGCCAGTCGATGTACACCGATTTGCCCGCGAGCTTGTCGGTGAGCGTGGTGAAGGTCGGCACGCGCGGCGCGGACGCGGCGACCCAGCCGTCCTCGGTGAGGTCGTTGTCCACCATCACGACGCGCACCGAGGTGGTTTCCGGCGGCAGGTCGCGCAGGTTGATCCGGGTGTCGTTCCAGCCGCCGGTGCCCGCGCCGGGCGGGAGCGCGAACTGGCCGCGCAGCACGCGCACGCCTTCGGGGGTGTTGACGCCGTACTCCAGGCTCACCGACGTCGGCCGGCGCGGCTGGCTCGCGGTGGCGACCACGATCTGGCCGTTCTCGGTGCGGTCGGTCAGCGCGTACCAGTCGCTGCGCAGGCGTCCGGCGCGGGTCTGGGTGTCGAGGTAGCTGCTCCACATCGGCACCTGGTCCTGCTTGAACCCGTGCGGCGGTTCGGCCAGCGGGTCCTTGTCGTCGACCGGGCTGGTGTGGAAGCCGGTCTGGACGCGGCCGTTGTCCTGGTCCGGATTCGGCAGCGGGTTCGGCGGGTTCTGCGCGACCGGCTTCTCCGGCACCGTCCGCTGTTCGGGCTGCGGGTGCAGGATGCTCTTCGCCGCGTCGCGCTCGACCATCACGTGGTCGGACAGGTTGCAGCTCTTGCCGAACAGGTGCCCGATGTTGGCCGCGCCGAGGCTGTAGCTGTCGCGCTGGAAGTAGATCGCCGCGCCCATCGTGTAGATCTCGCCCGCCGCGACCAGGCCGCACACGACGACCAGCGACAGCGAGCCGAGCCGCAGCGACCGGCTCCGGCCTTCCTGCTGGGTCAGCGCCGGACCCGGCCGGTGCGCGCGGATGTTCTCCACGAACGCGTAGATCCCGGCGACCGCGGCGGCCCCGAGCAGGATCGTCGACAGCGGGATGCCGCCGACCGACGGCGCGACGTTCGTCCACGGCACGCCGATCCGCGACACGAACCAGTACGTGTTCGGCCCGGTCGCGGCGAGCGCGCCGACCACCAGCAGCACCGCCAGGAACGCCGCGCGGTTGCGGTTGGACCGGAGCACCGTCGAACTGGTCGCCAGCGCGGTGAGCGCCGCCATCGACGCGCCGACCGCGGCGAACGCGCCGAAGTGGTGCGTCCATTTCGTCGGGGTCAGCGCGAGCAGCAGGAAGAACAACGCCGTGGTGCCGATCAGCCGCCGGCTCGGCCCGAGCGCCGCGCCGGGGATCCGGCCGCGGCGCAGCAGCACGACCAGGCAGGTGACCGTGCAGAGCAGCACGAGCAGCACCGGGAACCGGCGGGGCGCGGAGCCGTCCGGCAGGTTCTCGAACAGCAACTGGTACCGCGCGAGTTCCTGGAACCACGACAGGTTCGGGCCGACCGCGGTGCGGATGCGGGTGGCCTCCTGGACCGTCGCGAACGTCTGGTCGGCGAACATCACCACGAGCACCAGGAAGCCGGACGCGAGGATCGGCGCGAGCATCGGCAGCCAGCCGCTCGCCGACCGCTGCCGGACCAGCTTGAACAGCGGTTTCCCGGCGACCAGGAACGGGGCGACGGCGATCAGCCCGGTCGGCGTCGCGGCGAGGGTGAACGCGGCCGCGGTCAGGCCGAGGCACAGCGGCAGCAGCCGGCGGGTGACCAGCGCGCGTTCGACCGCGCAGATCGCCAGCAGCGAGCCGAGCGCGGCGACCGGTTCCGGCCGGACGCCGTTGTTGTAGGGCATCCACCAGACCAGGAACACCGCCGCGGCGGCCCAGCCGGCGGCGCGGCTGCGGCGGACCTGGGTGCCCAGCCGCGGCATCACCTCGCGGCTGATCAGCAGCCAGCTGATCACCCCGAGCAGGTACGAGGGCAGCCGGATCCACGGCGGCACCGTGCTGACGTGCGTCATCAGCTCGTACAGGTGGTAGAACCAGCCGAACGGGGCCTCCGCGACGCCGAACCAGCGGTGGTAGTTCGTGAGGTAGCCGGTCGCCTCGGTGACCCGGGCCATGGTGAGGATGTAGCCGTCGTCCGAGGTCACCGGCCCGATGAAGACCCACGCGCCGAGCACGCCGAACACCGTCGCGTCGCGGCCGGTCAGCCGCCACCAGCCGACCGGGGCCCAGCGCGGCGCGCGGCGGGCGAACCCGGAGTCCATCCGCCACACCGCGATCAGGCAGCCGAGGAACGACAGCGCGGCGAGGATGCCGACGACGACCTTGAGCGTGGTCGGCGAGGTCTGGTAGCGGGTGTCCGGGACGACCGAAACGTGCAGCCCGGCGATCGGGTCGCGCGCCGAGGTGATCGAGGAGTAGATGCCGAGCACACGCGGCCGGACGTCGCCGGTGGTGTGGAAGATCGGGGTCTTGCCGACGGTCAGCGTCATCTGGGTCGCGTCGGAATCGAGCGTGACCGAGCAGCCCTCCTGCGGCAGCGGCTGCTGCGCGATCTGCTGGCCCTGGCTGGACGCGAGCAGTACGCCGTTGTCGACGCGCAGTTGCATGCCGACGCCGTTGGCCGCGTGCTTGCCGGTGCGCCCGTCCGGGACGGTCGAGAACAGCAGCGCGGGGCCGTTCGTGCGCGCGTCGAGCGACCGGATCGTCTCGCACGGCAGTTCGGCCTTGAGGTCCTGTGCCCAGTACCCGGTCAAGGGCGCGTTGACGGAACGCGTGTCGGAGGCGACGGGCCAGACGACTTCCGCGGTGTCCTGCACGACCGGCAGGAAGGGATAGGCCAGGGCGCACAGCGCCGAAAGCAACCCCAGCACTACGGCAATCGGACGCATTAGAGGAAATCTATTGGGTCACCCTGACAGGTTTACGCTGACCCCTAGTCGCGCGGCGTGAACCGCTCGTGGTGTACCGCGCTGGCCAGGGGCGCGCGGCTGCGCCAGCCATGCCGTTCCAGGTCGGGAACCTCGGCGAGATTCGTTACCGGTCCTACACACAGCCAGGCCACCGGGCGGATCCCGGCGGGGATGCCGAGCAGCTTCGCGAGCGCGGGTTCGCGGTAAAAACTCACCCACCCGACGCCGAGTCCTTCCGCGGTCGCGGCGAGCCACAGGTTCTGGATCGCCAGGCACACCGAGTACAGCCCGGCGTCGGCGATCGCGTGCCGTCCGAGCACGGCCGGGGCGCCGCGCTGCTCGTCGTAGGTGACGACGATGCCGAGGCTCGATTCGCGGATGCCTTCGACCTTGATCTTGGCGAACGTCTCCGCGCGCTCGCCGTCCAGGGACGCGGCGAACACGTCGCGCTCCTCGTGCACGTGGCGGGCGAATTCCTCGCGGGTAGCCGGGTCGCGGACGAGCACGAAGTCCCACGGCTGGCTCATCCCGACGCTCGGCGCGGCGTGCGCGGCTTCGAGCACCCGGGTGAGGACGGCGTCGTCGATCGGTTCGCCGGTGAACTCGGCGCGGACGTCGCGGCGGCGGTGCAGGACGTCGTAGAACAACTCGTTCATTGGTTGAGCACCCATTCGACAGCGGCGGCTACATCCGCGGTTTCTGTAGTGGACGGCCGGGGCGGGCGGCGCACTATGACCACCGGCAGGCCGAGCTCCCGCGCGGCGGTCAGCTTCGCGGCCGTCATCGCGCCGCCGCTGTCCTTGGTGACGAGCACGTCGATGTCGTGTTCGGTCATCAACGCGCGTTCGCCGTCCACCCGGTGCGGGCCGCGGTCGAGCACCACCTCGTGCGCGCGGGGCAGCGGCTGGCCGGGCGGGTCGACGCAGCGGATCAGGAACCACAGCGGGTCGAGGTCGGCGAACGCGGCCAGGCCCTGGCGGCCGCTGGTGAGGAAGACACGGGTGCCGAGTCCGGGCAGGAGCGCGGCGGCTTCTTCGAGGTCGTCGGCCCAATGCCAGCGATCGTCGGCGCTCGGCTGCCAGCCGGGGCGGGCGAGCCGCAGGAGGGGGATGCCCGCGGCTTGGGTGGCGTGGAAAGCGTTGGCGCCGATCCGTTCCGCGAACGGATGCGTGGCGTCGACTACTGCCCGCACGCCGTTTTCGCGCAGCCAGGCCGTGAGCCCTTCGACGCCGCCGAACCCGCCGATCCGTACTTCGCCGACCGGAAGCCGCGGCCGCGTGACGCGCCCGGCCAGCGACGAGACCACCGGCACGGCGCGTTCGTGCAGCTGAGCGGCGAGGTCGCGGGCTTCCGCGGTGCCGCCGAGGATCAGGACGGTCATCGTCCGTACCCGACCGCCGCGCGCCACCGGTCGAGGGTGCGCAGGTTGGCGAGCGTTTCGGCCCAGGTCAGCTCCGGGCCTTGCCGATCCGCGACGTGGGCGGCGACGTAATCCGCTTCCCGGGCGTAGATCCCTTGCGTGGCTTCGATTTCGATCACCTCGGACTCGCCGCCCGACGGAGTCAGCACGATCGTCGACACGCCCGGGGCGCGCAGTTCGTGGATCCACGCGGGCTTCGGCACGTACAGCTGACCGGTGGTGCCGTAGATCCGGATGTGGTCGTCCTGCGTGAGCAGATAGCCGCAGGACAGCTGGGCGATGATGTCGCCGGGCAGCCGCAGCAATCCCATCGCGAACTCGTCGACGCCGTTTTCGGTGAGCCGGGCCATCCCGGTGACGCGCGTCGGCTCCACCGCTGGGATTCCGGTCGCGGCCTGGGAAACGAGCCGCGCCAGGGAGGTGCAGTAGCAGCCGACGTCGAGGATTCCGCCGCCGCCGAGCGCGGGGTCGCCCAGCCGGGCCGCGTCGTTCTCGTCGGAGTCGAAGCTGAACGTGACGTCCACGGCGCGCACCTCGCCGATCGCCCCGGATTCGATCAGCTCGACCAGCCGGCGCGTCTGCGGATGCATCCGGTACATGAACGCTTCCATGAGGAAAACGTCGTTGCGCCGCGCGGCGTCGATGACCTTCTCTGCGTCGGCAGCAGTGAGCGTGAGCGGCTTCTCGCACAGCACGTGCTTGCCCGCTTCGGCGGCGCGGATCGCCCATTCCTCGTGCTGTGCGTGCGGAGTGGCGATGTAGACCGCGTCGACGTCCGGGTCCGCGAGGAGTGCCTCGTAGCTGCCGTACGCCTTCGGGATTTCGTACCTGGTCGCGAAATCGCGCGCCCGCTCGGCCGTGCGAGAGGCCACCGCGGCGAGGACCCCGTGGCGGCTTTGCTCGACGCCCGCGGCGAATTCGGCGGCGATGGTCCCGGTGGCCAGCAGGCCCCAGCGCAGATCGGTCACAACGACTCCGGTTGGCTCGCCCGGTCCCGGGTGCTCGAATACAGGAAACTGTCCGGGAATCCGCCCGCGGCGAGGACCCGGCCGACGAAAATCGTGGCCGCGCGGGTCATTCCGGCGGCCCGCGCTTGCCCGGCGATGTCGGCGAGCGTGCCGCGCACCACCGTTTCGCCGGGCTGGCTGGCCAGCGCGACGACGGCGGCGGGGCAGTCCTCGCCGTAGTGCCCGGCGAGTTCTCCAGTGACTCGCTCAATGTGGTTGATCGCCAGGTGCAGCGCGAGAGTCGTGCCGGTGCGGGCGAAGTTCTCCAGCGTTTCGGCGTCCGGCATCGCGGTGGACCTCGCCTGCGCGCGCGTGATCACGAGGCTCTGCCCGATTCCCGGGACGGTCAGTTCGCGGCCGAGCACGGCGGCGGACGCGGCGAACGCCGGAACCCCGGGCACCATCTCGTACGGCACTCCTTCCGGTTCCAGCCGTCGCACCTGCTCTGCGACCGCGCTGTACAGCGACGGATCTCCCGAACACAGCCGTGCGATGTCGTGCCCGGCGCGGTGCGCGTCGATCAGCTTCGCGGTGATCTGGTCCAAGCTGAGGTTCGCGGTGTCGACGCGTTCGGCGTCCGGCGCGCAGTAGGCGAGGAGGTCGGTCGGCGTCATGCTGCCCGGATACAGGCACACCTGGCAGCGCGCGAGCAGGTCGCGGCCGCGCACGGTGATCAGGTCGGCCGCGCCCGGTCCGGCGCCGATGAAGTAAACGGTCATTTCCAGCTCCACTGCGTGACTGCTCGGGACGGCGTCCATCCGGTGAACCCGCCGAGCGGTTTCGCGTGCTCCACGGAGATCCGTTGCAGTTCCCCGCCGTGCCGGGCGTAGGCGGCGGCCAGGATCTGCTCGGCTTCGAGGGTGACACCGTGCGCGACGATCCGGGCGTCGGTTTCGACACACCGGTCGAGGACCCCGGGCACGGTCAGGCCGCCGCCGAGGAAGATCGCGTCCGGGCGGGGGAGCCCGGCCAGCGCTTCGGGCGCCGGGCCGGTGACCACCTGTAATTCCGGCACGCCAAGGGTATTGGCGTTGCGCTGGACGCGTTCGGCGCGCGCGGGGTCGCGTTCGATCGCGATGGCCCGGTTCAGCGGATGCGCGCGGGACCATTCGATGCCGATGCTGCCCGCACCCGCGCCGACGTCCCACAGGAGTTCGCCCGGGTTGGGGGCGAGGCGGGCGAGGGCGGACGCGCGGAGGTCGCGTTTGGTGAGCTGGCCGTCGTGCTCGAAGGCGTCGTCGGGGAGGCCGACAAGGGGGAGGCCGGGGCCTTGGCAGTGCACGGCGAAGACGGTGAGCGGGCCGGGGTCGTGGGTCCAGCCGTCGGAGATCCGCTCGTCGTCCGCGCCGAGGTTTTCCAAGGCGGTAAGGGCGGAATCACCGTACCCGCGGGCTTTGAGCAGCTCGCGCAGTTCTGGTGCGGAGCCGCCCAGGACCAGCAGTTTCCGGTTGGGGGCCAAGCCTCGCGCGACGCGGTGGACGGCGCGGCCGACGACCGTCACGACCTCGGTTTCCTCGAACGACCAGCCGAGCCGCGCGCGGGCCAGCGTCGCCGAGGAGACCGCTGGGCGGACGTCGAGCGCGTAGCCGCGATCACGGAGGGTGGTGGCGATGCCGGACAGGTACGGATCGCCGCTGGCCAGCACGCAAACTTGCCCGGTCTGCTCGTTGAGGATCTCGTCGAGCGCGGGCAGCAGCGGGCTCGGCCAGGGCTGGGTCCGGATGTCGCTGGGCAGGGATTTCAGCTGCCGTTCCGAACCGAGCACGACGTCCGCCTGCCGTACGGCGGCGCGGGCCGCGGGGGTGAGCCCAGCCCACCCGTCAGCCCCGATCCCGACCACCGTCAGGCGTGATTCTTCGCGCACGATTTCCCACCCTAAGCGAGAGCTTCGCTGTGCGATGATCGGCCGGACGCCGACCCACGAGGGAGTGCTCTTGAAGCCCTATCCGTTCACCGCTGTCGTCGGGATGCCGGACCTGCGTCTGGCGCTCGTCCTTTCCTCGATCTCGCCCGCGGTCGGCGGGGTCCTGGTGCGGGGCGAGAAGGGCACCGCGAAGTCGACCATGGTGCGCGCGCTGGCCGGGTTGCTGCCGGGGGTCGACGTGGTGGACGGCTGCCGGTTCTCCTGCGACCCGGTTTCGCCGGACCCGGCGTGCCCGGACGGCCCGCACGCGGCGGACGCGCCCGCGCACCGGCGGCCGGCGCGGCTGGTGGAGCTGCCGGTCGGCGCGGCGGAGGACCGGGTGGTCGGCTCGCTGAACCTGGAGAAGGCGCTGTCCGAGGGCGTCACCGACTACCAGCCCGGCCTGCTGGCCGCCGCGCATCGCGGGCTGCTGTACGTCGACGAGGTCAACCTGCTGCACGATCACCTGGTGGACACGCTGCTCGACGCGGCGGCGATGGGCCGGGCGACGGTCGAGCGCGAGGGCGTTTCCGTCTCGCACGCGGCGCGGTTCGTGCTGATCGGGACGATGAACCCGGAGGAGGGCGAGCTGCGGCCGCAGCTGCTCGACCGGTTCGGGCTGACTGTCGAGGTCGCGTCGAGCCGGGATCCGGAGCAGCGCGTCGAGGTCGTCCGGCGGCGGCTGGCCTACGAAGCGGATCCGGACGGGTTCGCGGACGGCTATGCCTCGTCGGACGCGGCCCTGGCGGCGGAGATCGAAGCGGCGCAACGGCTTTTGCCGTCGGTGAAGTTGCCGGACGAAGCGCTGCGGCAGATCGCCGAGGTGTGCGCGTCGTTCGAGGTCGACGGCATGCGCGCGGACATCGTGACGGCGCGGACGGCGGTCGCGCACGCGGCGTGGGCCGGGCGTGCCGAGGTCACCACGGAGGACATCCGGGTCGCGGCGCGGCTCGCGCTGCCGCACCGGCGGCGGCGGAATCCGTTTGACGCGCCGGGAATTTCCGAGGAACAGCTGGAGCAGGCGCTGGAGGATGCGCAGCCGCCTCCTGAAGGACCGGACGACGACGGTCCGTCTGGCGGCGGGCCTGGCCCGGAGGACGGCGGGCCGATTCCAGATGGTGGTCCGTCCGAGGGCGCTCCGCCGTCTGAGTCTCCTGACCAGGCTCCTTCGGGCAATGGGTCTTCGCCGCAGAAGACGGTCGGTGCCGGGGATGCCTTTCGCGCGCGGGTGTTCCGGGTGAAGGGCACTGGCGAGGGCGAGCGCGGCCGCCGGTCGCGTGCGATCACGGACACCGGCCGGACGATCGGCGTGCAGCCGCCCAGCGTGCGGGACGGACGGCCGCATCTGGTCGCCACGATCCGTGCTGCCGCACCGCATCAGCAGGCTCGCGGCCGGTCCGGGGCGGGGCTCGAGGTGCGGTCCGCGGATCTGCGGTTCGCGTTGCGCGAAGGCCGGGAAGGCAATCTGGTGCTGTTCTGCGTGGACGCGTCGGGTTCGATGGGCGCGCGGGCGCGGATGCGGGAAGTGAAGACCGCCGTGCTTTCCCTGCTGTTGGACGCCTACCAACGGCGGGACAAGGTCGGTCTGGTCACGTTCCGTGGCACGGGCGCCGAGCTGGCGCTGCCGCCGACGATCAGCGTCGAGGCCGCCGCTGCCCGGTTGGAAGGCTTGCCGACCGGCGGACGTACGCCGCTCGCCGAGGGATTGCTGGAGGCCGCGCGGGTGCTGCGGGTCGAGGCGATCCGGGACCCGCGCCGTCGGCCGCTGCTGGTGCTCGTCACCGACGGCCGCGCGACGAGCGGCTCCGACGCGGTGGCCCGGGCGAAGGCGGCCGCGGGATTGCTGACCGACGTGACGACGATCGTGATGGACTGCGAGACCGGCCGGATGCGCCTCGGCTTGGCCGCGGAACTGGCTGGCCACTTGGGAGCTGAACACGTGCCACTGTCCGATGTGGCCGCTGAATCGCTCGCTTCGGCGGTGCGCGAACGGACGGGGAGGGCTGCCTGATGCCGCAGGGAAAACCGGCTGTCGTGCCGAAGGACGGGCTCACCACGCGGCAGCGCCGCAACCGTCCGCTGCTCGCCGTGCACACCGGCGAGATGAAAGGGAAGTCCACCGCGGCGTTCGGAATGGCGTTGCGCGCGTGGAACCAGGGCTGGTCGATCGGCGTGTTCCAGTTCGTGAAGTCGGCGAAATGGCGCGTGGGCGAGGAAGCCGCGTTCAAAGCGCTCGGGAAGCTGCACGACGACACCGGACAGGGCGGTCCGGTCGAATGGCACAAAATGGGCGAGGGCTGGAGCTGGTCGCGCAAACCAGGGTCCGAAGAGGACCATGCCGCCAACGCGCGCGAAGGCTGGGCGGAAATCAAACGCCGGCTCGCCGCCGAGACGCACGATTTCTATGTCCTCGACGAATTCAGCTACCTGCTCAAATGGGGCTGGCTCGAAGTGGACGACGTCGTGTCCGCTTTGGCCGCTCGGCCCGGACACCAGCACGTCGTGATCACCGGCCGCTACGCGCCGCCGGAGCTGATCGAGGCCGCGGATCTGGTCGCGGAAATGACGAAGGTGAAGCACCCGATGGACGCCGGGCAGAAGGGCCAGCGGGGGATCGAGTGGTAGCCCGGGTCGTCATTGCCGCGCCCGGTTCCGGGCACGGCAAAACCACCATCGCGGCCGGGCTGATGGCCGCGTTGCGCTCCGCCGGGCACGTCGTGTCCGGGCACAAGGTCGGCCCGGACTTCATCGACCCCAGCTACCATTCGCTCGCCACCGGCCGTCCCGCGCGGAACCTGGACCCGTTCCTGCAGGGCGAGGACACCCTGGTTCCGTTGCTGCGGCACGGTTCCGCGGGTGCGGACCTCGCCGTCATCGAAGGCGTGATGGGCCTTTTCGACGGCGCTTTGGGCACCGAAGGCTACGCGTCGACCGCCCATGTCGCGCGCTTGCTCGACGCGCCGGTCGTGCTGGTGGTCGACGCTTCTGCGGCTTCACGCAGTGTCGCGGCGACCGTGCTGGGGTTCGCGCAGTACGACACCCGCGTCCGGCTCGCCGGGGTGATTCTGAACAAGCTGGGGTCGCAACGGCACGAGGACGAGATCGTCACCGCGCTGGAAGCGACCGGCGTCCCGTTGCTGGGTGCGTTGCGGCGCAACGAAAACGTGCACGCGCCGAGCCGCCATCTCGGCTTGGTGCCAGCCGCCGAACGAGCCGCGGAATCGCGGCGGTTGCTGCCGGAACTGGCGGACTGGGTCGCGGCCGGGATCGATCTCGAAGCCATTGTGCGAGTGGCCCGAAGTGCTCCCGCGTTGAACGGTCCATTGTGGAATGCCGGACCCGAATGGGACGGTCCACGTGCGACCCTCGCCGCCGCCGGCGGTCCGGCGTTCACCTTCCGCTACGCCGAGAACATCGAACTGCTGGCCGCGCGCGGAATCGACGTCGTCGACATCGACCCCTTGCGGGACAAGGATTTGCCCGCGGGTTGTGCCGGGTTGTACTTCGGCGGAGGTTTCCCGGAAGTGCATGCCGCCGAACTTTCGTCCAATGTGGAACTCCGGACCGCGGTCGGCGCGGCGATCGACGCGGGCATGCCGGTGAGCGCGGAATGTGCGGGCCTGCTGTACCTGTGCCGTTCGCTCGACGGATTGCCGATGGTCGGCGCCGTCGCCGCGGACGCGACCATGACCTCCCGGGGAAAGCTCGGCTACCGCCGGGCCGTCTCGGTCGCGGACAACGTGCTCGCCGCGGCCGGACAGCGGGTCACCGGACACGAATTCCACCGCACCGAAATCGCGCCCGCCCATGGGGAAACCGCCGCGTGGGGCTGGGACCGCGGCCTGGACGGGTTCGCCTCGCCTTCCCTGCACGCGTCCTATCTGCATGTGCACTGGGCCGGACATCCCGAACTGGCAGACCGTTTCGCCTCGCGGGTGCGCGCCCATTCCCTGGCAGCGGTCCATGGCTGAGTACGACCTCCACCACCACGGCGACCGCGAAGTCGGCGACGGACTGGTCGATCTGGCCGTGAATGTCCGGCTTCCAACTCCGCCAGCTTGGCTGCGCGCCGAACTCGCCGCCGCCTTGGACGACCTGGCCGCCTACCCCGACCCGACTCGCGCGGCGGAAGCCGTCGCCGCCCGGCACGGCCGGGATTTCGATGACGTCCTCGTGACCGCGGGTGCCGCGGAAGCATTCACGCTGCTGGCTTCTCTCGCGGCGGAGCACGCAGTGGTGGTCCATCCGCAATTCACCGAACCGGAAGCCGCCCTGCGCGCCGCTGGACACGCTGTCGACCGAGTCCTCCTGTCCGAAGTGGACGATTACCGGCTTGCGCTCGAATTGGTCCCCGATTCGGCCGACCTGGTCTTCATCGGCAATCCGACCAACCCCACCTCGGTCCTGCACCCCGCGGATTCGCTGCGAGCACTGGCCCGCCCCGGCCGGATCCTCGTGGTGGACGAAGCCTTCCTGGACGCCGTCCCCGGGGAAGTAGAAAGCCTTGCCGGGGAACAAATCCCGGGCGTGGTAGTGCTGCGAAGTCTCACCAAGACGTGGGGCTTGGCAGGGCTGCGAGCCGGATACGTCCTCGGCGAACCTTCCCTGATCGCCCGCTTGCGCGCCGTTCAGCCGCCCTGGTCTGTGTCCACTTTGGCCGCAGTGGCGACGGTCGCCTGCTGCCGCCCCGCCGCGCTGGAAGAAGCCGAAAAGCTGGCCGCCGCCGCGGAAGCCGACCGCGACTATCTGGAATCCGGATTGGCCGCACTGGGAATCCCGGTACTCGGCACCCCGCGTGGCCCGTTCGTGCTGATCCGGGTCCCCGGCGGTGCGGACGTCCGCTTGCGCCTGCGCGAAGCAGGCTACGCCGTCCGCCGCGGCGACACCTTCCCCGGTCTGGGACCCGATCACCTGCGCATCGCCGTCCGAGACCGCGCGACAACGGATGCGTTCCTTGCCGCTCTGGCTAACGCTTCTGGAGCGCGGTGAATTCGTCCAGCCAAGCGTAGTTCGGTGCCGCGGTGCCGTCGGGGTTCTTCTGGACGGTCGCCCGCGCGAACACGCTGTTGAGGAGCCACGGCGGAGTGTCCGGCCCGAAGTCCGCCCCCTTGAGCGCGGCGATGCCCTGGTCGATGCCGTAAGTGGCGACGGCGAGCTTGCCGGTCGCGCGGAACTTCGTCATCTGGTCGGTCAGGAAGTTCTTGTTGTTCTCGAACCACGGGCTGGTGCGAAGGAAATCGTCCCACCGCTGCTTGGGGAACGGCTGGTGCAACGCGTTCCGGATGACCTGCCAGACCTTGGTGTCCTCGCGGACGCGGTATTTGGCCGCGTACTCGGCGGAGATCCGGTCGCCGAGATGTTTCTTCCACAATTGGACCAGCGAAAACTCGGTGACGAGGAACTTCTTGCCGCCCAGCCTGGGCAGGACGTAATCGAGAAACGCCTGGACCTGGTCCGGTTCGCCGACGTGCGGATGGAGGTCGGCGCCCTCGATCTCCGGGGTGTCGCGGACGTACTTCATCCAGCGCTCAGTGCCGGGGCCCGTCCACTGGGGATCCTCGAGATTGTTGAGCGCGCCCAGATACAGGACGGTCTTTCCCCGGCGCTGCTTGATCACGTGGGCGGCGATGGTCTCGTAGAATTCGTTGAGCGCGCCGTCGTTCCAGTCGGCCCGCGGGCATTCGATGAACGGCTCGTTGCCGAGCACCAGGATGTCGACCTTGTCCAGCACCGCGGGAAGCACTTTGTCGACCCGCGCGAGATCGGCCTGCATCGCCGGAGTTCCGGGCCGCGGAATCTGCTGGTGGTTCTCGGGAAAATACGGAAACTTGAGCGACAGCACAGTGCCGTATTGCCGATCACCGGCTTGAAGGAGCGTCTTGATCGTCGGGTTTTCGGTGGCGTCCTGCTTGTCCAGGTCAGGCATCGCGGTGAACCCGCGCACCCACTTCGCGCCGGAGCGCTGAAGCTCGTCCCAGCCCATGGT
This sequence comes from Amycolatopsis sp. AA4, assembly GCF_002796545.1. Classification (GTDB taxonomy): domain Bacteria; phylum Actinomycetota; class Actinomycetes; order Mycobacteriales; family Pseudonocardiaceae; genus Amycolatopsis. The sequence continues at coordinate 6,155,250 of NZ_CP024894.1, read as the reverse complement.
GTCCGGATCGGCGTTGAAATTCGCGCCGAGCGTCCCGTCCGGCTTGGGCACCGCGGTGCCCGGGGTTGAATTGCAGGCCGCCGTCGCGAGAACCGAAAGCCCGGCGGACAGCTGAAACAGCCGCCGCCGGGTGAGCCGCAGAGGTATGGGTGGCACGAGGTCCCCTCGGTCTTTCGTCGCGGACCTCCCCTTGGTAACACGGGGCGGGTGCCTGCCGCAGCCTGGGACGGAGTTGATTCAGGCCGTCGCCAGCAGCGCCGCGGCCACCGCCACCTCGACGCAACCGCCGAGGACGTCGCCGGTTACTCCGCCGATGCGTTGGACGCAGCGGGCCAGCAAGATCGCTGCGGCGGCGTAGCCGAGTGCCACCGCGAGGACCCCTCGCCACCACGACAATCCGGGAGCCAACGCCGCGCACCCTGCGGCGAGCACGAACACCGTCGCACTTACCAGGACGGGGACTGACCCGGCGACCGTCGCGCCCAATCCTTCGGGGCGGGCCGAAGGGACCCCTCGTGCGCAGCACAGCGAGAGCACGCACCGTCCACACAGGACGGACAGGACCGCGGCGGCGATCCCGTGCCCGTGCGAGATCGCGCCGGTCAGGGCGCCGGTTTGGACGAGGAGGACGAAGAGCAGCGTCGCGACCCCGGTGGGTCCGGAGTCGCCGCGGCGCATGACGTCCAGGGCTTTCGCGCGGTCGTAGGAGGCACCGAGCCCGTCGGCGGTGTCGGCGAGACCGTCGAGGTGCAGGCCGCGACTGCCCAGGGCGACCGTCCCGAGCGCCAGCGCGGCGACGGCCAGCGCGGGGAGCCCGAGCGCGACCCCGCCCGCCACGACGAGCCCGGCCACCGCGGCGAGCGGGAGCGCGGCGAGGGGGCCGAGCGCCATCGCCACGCCCGCCACCCGCCGATCGATCGTGCGCGGAGCCGGGACCGGGACGGTGGTCAGTGTTCCCATGGCGAGCCGGATGCCGTCGCTGAGCGGGATCACGGCTTGCGCCCCAATGTGGCATTGGGTGCGTGGGACGCACCGAACGCCACATTGGGTGCGTCGGACGCAACCAATGTGGCATTGGGGCGATCCCCGGCGAAGCGGATACCGCGCCGACCCATTGCCGGACCGTCGAGCCGAGCCGCCGACCGATCTCCTCGCTGTCTCGCGGACGCGACGGGCAAAGCCTCGAATCCGGGCCGATCTCCTGGCCGCGCCCCGTGCTGAACCGCAGCCCAACGCCTGAACCGGTCCCGAGGCAAAGTCCGCGCTCCCAGCAAACAGCTCACCCGAGGTCCGCCAGCAAACCCATCTCCGCGATCACCGCACGTGCCGCCCGCAGAGTGGGCACTGCCTGCACCGCCCCGCTGCCCTCGCCGAGCCGGAGGCCCAGGTCGAGGATCGGCGTCAACCCCAGCGCCTTCAGGGCAAACGCTTGCGCCGGTTCCGTCGAACGATGTCCGGCCAGCCACCACTGCTCCGCACCGGGCGCGATGTCCCGAGCGACCAACGCCGCCGTCGCGGAGAAAATGCCGTCCAGCAGCACCGGGATTCCCCGGACGGCCGCTTCCACCAAGAAACCGGCCGTCGCGGCCAGGCAGGCGCTGCCGAGGGCTGTCAGGCGGTCGAACGGGTCGGTGACGGGGCGGCGCGACAGGGCAGTGGCGACCACGGCGGTCTTGCGTTCCAAAGCTTCCCCGGAAACGCCGGTGCCGGTGCCGACCACCTCGGCCGCGGGGAGGCCCAGCGCGGAAGCCACGACGGCGGCGCAAACGGTGGTGTTGCCGATGCCCATGTCGCCCGGAATGAGAACGTCCGCAGCGGACTCCGAGGCAGCGATGGCCCGTCCCGCCTCAAAAGCCGCGAGCGCCTCGCCGGGGGCCAAAGCGTCCTCCACGTCGATCGCACCCGAACCGCGGCGGATCTTGTGGGCGGTGACTTCGTCGGGAACATCCGCGGCGTCCCAATCGACCGCGATGTCGGCTACCCGGACGCTGGCCCCGACCTGCGCGGCGAGCACCGTCACGCCGCTGCGTCCGGCCAGGAACACGCGCACCATCGCCGCCGTGACCTCGCGCGGGTACGCCGACTGCGCCGACACGCCGTGGTCGCCGGCGAAGACGACCACGCGGACGTCGTCCAGCGGGCGCGGCGGGACCACCCCGTGCGCGGCGCTCAGCCAGGCCGCGAGTTCCTCCAGCCTGCCGAGCGAGCCGACCGGTTTGACCAGGCCGTCCAGGCGCTCCAAGGCGGCGGCGCGGGCGGCGGCGTCCGGGACGGGGATGGCGAAACTCGGCACGGCTGGCTCCTCACGGAAGGTCGAGCGCCCGCCCGGCGACGATGAGCGACACCCGGTCGCTGTCGGCGGACACCCGGTTGTTGAGTGCGCCCAGCACATCACGGAACAGCCGTCCGGACACCGTTGCGGGCACCACACCGCTGCCGACCTCGTTGCTGACCGCGACGACCGGCACCCGCGCCTGGCTCCACGCGGCCAGGAAATCCTCGAGCCGGTCGTCCAGCCTGCGCTCCCAGCCCGATGTGCTCGACCACGCGCCGACCTCGTCGAGGACCCGCGACAGCCAGGTGCCGAGACAGTCGATCAGCAGCGGGCTCGTCGCGTTGCGCAGCACGGTCGCCAGGTCGGTGGTCTCGACCGTCGTCCAGTGGCGCGGGCGGCGGGCCCGGTGCGCCTCGACGCGGGCGGCCCATTCCGGGTCCTCGGCCGACGGGGGCAGCCCGGGAGCGACGTACACGAGGTGGGGGTGGTGCGCGACGAGCCGCTCCGCGTGCCTCGACTTGCCCGAGCGAACCCCGCCGAGAACGAGCACCTTGCCGTCGTCGCGTCCGTACCGGCGGAGGGCCTGCGCCAGGGTTTCGAGAGACCCGGCGAGCCGGTGCGTCAGCTTGGTCATACCCGGCATTCTCTCCCTAGCGCTACGGTTCGCCACGTGCCACTCCGACAAGCCGTCACCGCGGCCGGGCTGATCGCCGGATACGCCGCCGACGCGTGGTTCGGCGACCCGCGCCGGGGACATCCGGTCGCCGCCTTCGGCACCGCCGCTGGCCAGCTCGAACGCTGGTGGTGGGCCGATTCCAAGCCGCGCGGGGCGGCCCACGCGGCGGTCTGCGCGGGGTCCGTGGTCGGATTCGGGCTGCTTGCCGAGAAGGCGGCGCGGAACCGGCCGGGTGCCCGATTCGTCCTGACCGCCGCGGCGACGTGGGCCGTCCTGGGCGGCCGCGGGCTCGCCGCGGAGGGACGCGAAATGGCGCGATTACTCGAATCGGGTGAATTGCCCGCCGCCCGGCAGCGGCTCAGCCACCTCTGCGCGCGCGACGCGACCGGTCTCGACTCGGCCGAGCTGACCCGCGCGGCCACCGAATCGATCGCCGAGAACACCTCCGACGCGGTCGTCGCGCCGTTGCTGTGGGGTGCGGTCGCGGGCGTGCCGGGGCTGCTGGGGTACCGCGCGGTGAACACGCTCGACGCGATGATCGGCTACCGCTCGCCGCGCCACCGCAACTTCGGCTGGTTCGCCGCGCGCACCGACGACTGGGCCAATCTGGTGCCCGCGCGCGTCGGCGCGGTGCTGACCGCGGTGACCGCGCCGCTGGCCGGCGGACATACGCGGTCGGCCTGGCGGGCTTGGCGCCGCGACGGCAGTGCGCATCCGAGTCCGAACGCGGGACAGGTCGAGGCTGCTTTCGCTGGTGCGCTGGACATCCGGCTCGGCGGCACGAACACGTATCACGGCGAGGTCGAGCGCCGGAGCACGCTGGGCGACGGACGGCCGCCGGGGGCGAGCGATCTGCGCCGGGCGGTGCGGTTGTCGCGGCTGGTCGGCGCGGCGGCGCTGGCGGTCGCGGCGGGGATCGCGGTGAGCGGGATGCGGAGCGCGGGGATTACGGTGGCGGGATGAGCGGGCTGCTGATCGCCGGTACCACGTCCGACGCCGGGAAAAGCCTGGTCACCGCTGGACTCTGCCGCTGGTTCGCGCGGCGCGGCGTGCGGGTCGCGCCGTTCAAGGCGCAGAACATGTCGAACAACTCGATGGTCTGCGCGGACGGTGCGGAGATCGGCCGCGCGCAGTGGCTGCAGGCGCGGGCGGCGCGGGTGGAGCCGGAAGCGGCGATGAACCCCGTACTGCTCAAGCCGGGCAGCGACCGGCGCAGTCACGTGATCGCGCTCGGCAAGCCGTACGGCACGCTCGAAGCCGGGGAGTACGCCACCGGCCGGGCTGGGCTCGCGGACATCGCCTTCGCCGCGTTTGCCGAGCTGCGGCAACGGTTTGACCTCGTCGTCTGTGAGGGCGCGGGCAGCCCGGCGGAGATCAACCTGCGCTCCGGCGACTACGTCAACCTGGGCCTGGCGCGGCGGTTTTCGCTGCCGGTGCTGGTGGTCGGCGACATCGACCGCGGCGGGGTGCTGGCCGCGATGTTCGGCACGCTCGCGTTGCTGTCGCCCGAGGACCAGGCGCTCGTCGCGGGCTGGCTGGTGAACAAATTCCGCGGTGACGTCGGGTTGCTGCAGCCCGGGTTGAACAGCCTGGAGAAGGTCACCGGACGGCCGGTGCTCGGCGTGCTGCCGTGGCTGGACCGCGTGTGGATCGACTCCGAGGACGCCCTCGCCGCGGCCGGATGGCGGCACGAAGCCGCGCAACGCGGGTTGCGGGTCGCGGTCGTCCGGTTCCCGCGGGCGTCCAACGCGACCGACGTGGACGCGCTCGCGGCGGAGCCGGGCGTCACGGTGAGCCTGACCGCCGACCCGGATACCGTCGCCGCCGCGGATCTGGTCGTGCTGCCGGGCTCGCGGGCCACTGTGGACGATCTGAAGTGGTTGCGTACGCGAGGTTTAGCGGATGCGGTGACCGCGCGGGCTAAGGCGGGTCTTCCGGTGCTGGGGATCTGCGGCGGCTACCAGATGCTCGCGGAGTCCATTGAGGACAACGTCGAGTCGGAAGCCGGGCTGGTCGAAGGGCTGGGACTGCTGCCGACGCGCGTGAAGTTCGCCGAGGAGAAGGTGCTCGGCCGTCCGGTCGGCGAGTGGCGCGGGCATCGGGTGGAGGCGTACGAGATCCATCACGGCAGTGCGGGTTCGGCGGATGCGGAGTCGTTTTTGGACGGTTACCGGGTCGGTTCGGTGTGGGGGACCACGTGGCATGGCGCGTTGGAGAACGACGGGTTCCGGCGTGCGTGGCTTGCCGAGGCGGCGGCGCAGGCCGGGATCGAGTGGCAGGCGGTCGAGGGTGCGCCGGGGTTCGCGGATTTGCGGGAGGACATGCTGGACCGGCTGGCGGACGCGATTCAGTCCGAAGTGGACACGGGGATGCTGCTGGCGCTGGCGGAGGCGGGCGCGCCGGGCGGGTTGCCGTTCGTGCCGCCGGGGGCTCCCTGAGCGGTCAGTGCACGACCCGGCCGGTGGTGGGGAAGTCGGTCTCGAGCGTGCATACCGCGTGCTGGCCGGGGGAGTCCGAGGTGGACGGCTGCCGTGCGCTCACGTGAACGTAGTCCGGCGGGACGCTGCTCGCGAAGTACTCCTTGGCTTCGGCCTCGCACGCGCTGCGGAGCGAATCGCCGCCGGGGGCCAGGCGGAACACCTCGATGTCGTGCGCGTCCTCGCAGGACACCGGGCTGGCTTTGGCGCCCGAGCGGAAACAGTCGCCGGGGCTGGCGTGGAACAGCGGGTCCGGGGAAGGACTGGCCACCGCGAGCCCGATCAGGAGCGCCGCGACCCACGCGCCGCTGATCGACAAGCCGGCGATCGCGAGCCCGCGGCCCGGGTTGCCGAATACGCGGGTCTGGCGGAGCGCGATGACGCCGAACGCGATGCTCAACGGCAGGCTGAACGCCGGGATCGCCAGGATCAGCGACGCGATCGCGAAGCCGTTGGTGCCGCGCGGTTCCGCGGGCGGCGGCGCGTCTTCGTAGCTCGGCCCGGTCGGTTTCGGCAGCGGCATTGGGGTCCCCTCGGAAACGGCCCCCCGACCCGGCGTCGAGCATAGAACCCGGCCGCTCCTCGCGGGATAACGATTCAGGCGAGCCCGGCGTCGTGCACCAGGATCGCGACCTGCGTGCGGTTCGCCGCCTCGGTCTTGGCCATGATCCGTCCCAAGTGGACCTTCACGGTCGCCTCGCTGAGCCCGAGCGCTCGGGCGATCTCGGCGTTGCTCGAGCCCTGTCCGACAGCCACCGCGACCTCGCGTTCACGAGGCGTCAGCGGTTCGAGCCGAGTCCGGGCAGACGTCGGAGTGGCGGCACTGGCGAAGTGCGTCAACAACCGCCGAGTGATGGACGGCGACAGCATCGCCTCGCCGTCGCCGACCACGTGCATCGCCTTGACCAGCTCGCGCGGCGGCGTGTCCTTCAGCAGGAAACCCGTGGCACCGTGGCGAAGCGCTTCGTGCACGTACTCGTCGAGGTCGAACGTCGTCAGCACCACGACTGCGGGCGCGTCCGGTTCGGCGGTCACCAGGCGGGTCACCTCCAGGCCGTCGACCTCGGGCATCTGCACGTCGGTGAGCACGAGGTCCGGCCGGTGCTCGCGGACGAGGGCGAGCGCTTCGCGGCCGTCGCCGGCTTCCGCGACCACCTCGATCCCCGGATCGGATTCCAGGATCATCCGGATGCCGCTGCGTACGAGCACCTCGTCGTCGATCAGCAGGATTTTCAGCACGGTTCCTCCGCTCGCAGCGGGAACGCCGCCCGCACCCGGTAACTGCCCGCGCCGTCCGGTCCGGCGCGGAGCGTTCCGCCGGTCAGCGTGACGCGTTCGCGCATGCCGACCAGTCCGTAGCCCGCGCCGGGCAGTCCGGCCGAATCGGCGAGCGGGTTGGCCACTTCGACCACGAGCTGATCATCCGAAGTGGACAGTCCTACGTCGATTGCGGTTCCTGGCGCGTGTTTCGCGGCGTTGGTGAGAGCTTCCTGCACGATCCGGTACGCCGCGCGCCCGATCGAGTCGGGCACGTCCGGCATCGGCTCCGGCAGGCTGGCGCGCACCTGCGCCCCGGCGGCGGCGAGATCGTCGGCGAGTTGGCGGACCCCGTCGAGCGTCGGGTCCGGCAGCGAGCGCGGTTCCGGGCCGTCGTCGCGGAGCACCCGGAGGATGTCGCGCAATTCGTTGAGCGCGGCGGAACTCGATTCGCGGATCACCTCGGCGAGCTGCGCGGTCTCGTCGTCCTTGGCCCGCACGGAAAGCGCGCCTGCCTGCAACGCCACGATGCTGACCCGGTGCGCGACGACGTCGTGCATTTCACGGGCGATCCGCCGCCGCTCGGCCGCCACGGCGCGCTCGCCGAGCAGATCCCGCTCGCGTTCGGCCTGCTCCGCGCGGTCGCGCAGGGCCGCGAGCAAGGCCGTGCGCTGGTGCATCCACAACCCGGCCAGCGTCGGGACCACGACCTCCAGCACGAGAGCGAGCCCGAACGTCTTCCAGTCCGGCGGGCTCGACGGCCGGATAAACGACACGACCAGCCCGGTTTCCGAGAGCACGGCGACCGCGGTCGGCCAGCGGAGCCCGCGCAGCGAAGCGACCGTGTAGAGAGTGACGGAGGTGCCCCACAACGGCGGCGTGGCCAGCGCGACGCCGACCGACGCCAGCATCGCGGGCAACGGGAACCGGCGGCGCAGCAGCACCGCCAGGAACATCGCCGCGACCGCGACCGGCCAGAACCACGGACGGCCCGCGTCCGGCGGTTCGCCGGCCAGCGTCAGGCCGAGCACGGCGAGCGCCGCGGCCAGGTCGATCAGGTGGTTGCGCACCCGGCCACCGTAGGCCCTGCCCGAAATTCCCCCACCGGGCGTTCGAGAAGGAAATCATGACCGCGATGGCGGGGCGCCGGGGCGGGAAGGCTCCGGCGATCGGCGCGAGCGGTGGTCGCCGCGCTCCGGTTGCCGATGCGTTTTACCAGGGTATTCTGCCGGACATCGCGATCAAACCAGCCCGGGAGTGCGGATCATGTCCTACGCCGTCGATTTCACCACCGTGTCGACTGTCGGCCTGGAGTCGTCTCCGGTCGCGGACGCGCTCGCCGGGCTGCGGGCGAACGAGGCGCGCTACTTCAAGAACAAGTACGACCACGTGTTCACCGTCGAGCCCGCCGCCGAGGTACCGGAGATCATCGAGCGGGTGCACCGGATTCTCAAGGAAGAACGCGACATCGTCATTTCCTCGCGGCCGCTGGAAGCGACCGAATTCGAGGTCGACGGCATCCGGATGTCCTACGTGTTCTACGAGAGCGGCCTGTCGATCAACGTCATGTACACCCTCGAGGACGGCGGCAAGCGGGCCGTCGGGTTCAAGCTTTCCGACGGGATGGACGTCCCGGAGGAACTCGCCGACAAGTTCAAGTTCGCGCGCCAGAAGTCGAAGCTCGCCGGGACGATCCGCGGGTCCTACTTCGTGATCAAGAACGAGTACTGACCCGCAGCGCGGCGCTGCGCAGGCACAGCAGCAGCGGGAGCGAGCTGTCGTCGCGGAGCCGAGGCGGCAGCGCGTTCGCTTCGACCAGCGGTACGCCGTCGGCCAGTTCTCGGCCCAGCGCGGCCAGGTCGACCTCCAGGACGGTGACTCCGGCGCTGTAGAGCCGTTCCGCGCCCTTCGTCCGGCGGCTGGTCAGTTCGGTGCTGTCGACGGACAGCTGGGTGACGCCGAAGAATTCCGGCTTCGCGCCGCGTTCGAGCCAGCGGGCGAAACCGGTCAACCGCGTTCCGGAGATTTCGCTGGGGCGGACGGCGGCTTCCTCGCACAGTTCGCGTTCCATTCCGGCACACACCGCGGTGTGCAGGGTCCGGCGGGTTCCGCCTTGCGGGGCAAGGAGATCCTGCGGTTCCAGGCTGCCGCTTCCGGACGGGGCGAGCAGCAGCCCGCTGGCCGAGTTCCGGGCGGACTGGCGGACGACGACGAGCAGGCCGTCCGAGGTGAACGCGATCGTGGAGACGCCGACGAGATCGGCCAGCGTGCTCGCGGCGAGGGTTCGGAGCGCGCCGGACGAGTCAGTCAGTTCCTCGCTGCGCAGGTCGTATTCGCGGCCGTCAGCGGAGTTCGTGATGCGCAGCGAGGCGAGTTCGTTGCTGCAGACCGCGTCGAAGAACCGCGCGCGATGCAGGACGATCGGCGCCGGCCGCGCCCCGGCGACCGGCAGCGGTTCGCCGCGCATGCCGACGATCGGACCGTTGAACAGCAACCGGCCGCGAGCCCGCAACGGCAGCACGTGCGGGGCGGTGGCCTTCAGCTTCGCGGGCAGCCGGTAAGGCTCCTCCGCGACGGTGATGCCGAAGGTGGTTTCGGCGAGGGCCGCGTCGATGGCGTCGCTGACCAACGCCGTGCCGCGGGAGGGAATCGCCAGGTACCGCGCGTCCGGATACGCGTGCGGCGGCGGAGTGTCGGCGACCGGGAACGGCGCGGCGATCGCGGTGAACTCGTAACCGGCCCACCGTTTCCGCAGCAGGCGGACGTCGCGCACGAGGGTGAGCAGGCCGAGCAGGAGCGCGACGACCGAGAGCACGACGCCGAACGCGCTCGGCAGGATCGTGACGGCCCCGAGCACGACCCCGAGCGCGGACACGGCGACCGGCCATTCCCCGGCCCCGACGAAGAAGAGATAGTCGGCCGTGGCCCGGGCCCGGCGGGTCAGTTTTCCCGTCGCCGCACTGTTCTAGCACGGATCGGGCCGCCGGGTCACCGGATCGAGTGAGTTGGCTACAGGGAGATCGTGCAGTAGAGGCGGTGGCCTTCCGCGGCGGCGCCTGCGGCCAGCGCGGCGAGTTCCTTCAGGAACGCGATGACATCCTCGACCTCGGCGTCTTCCTCGTTCTGCTCGACGAAGGCGGCGGCAGCGGTTTGGAGAGCACCGTCGTCGGCGGCAGCCAGTGCGTCGCGGAAGGAGTTGGCCAGCGACAGCACCGCAGCGGCTTCCCCGTCTTCGAGGAGCGCGATGTCCCGGCCGCGGTCAGGGTCGGCCTCGACCTCCGCGAGGGTCCGGCGAGTCAGAGATGTCTCGACGGGCAGCAGATCCGTGATCGGATCGGCTCCCTTCACGGCGAGTTCGGCGTAGCCCGGGCAACGGGCATTGTCGGGATCTTCGAACGCGAGCGCGGCCATGGTGTCGTCCACCGCGACGAAATAGTCATACAGCACCGGCAGAGCATATCCAGGTAAACCCCTTGCGCCGTAACGAAAACTTCTCCCCGAGTACGCCTCATTCGCCCAACGCGCCACGAAACTCCCGTAATCCCTCGATCAACGCCAGGATCGACGGCCGGGCGTAGTGATCCCGTCGCCAGCCCGCGTACAGCGGCACCGTGAGCCGTCCGTCGCGGGTTTCGATCGGGATGGCGCGCAGTCCGAACCGGACCAGGTCGGTCACCAGGCAGACCTCGCCGCGGCCGGCGGCGCGGGCTTGGGCGACGCTGGGGGAGCCCGTCTCGTTCAGTTCGGACGGCACGAGCCCGGCGCGGTGGAACGCCTCGTCCACGACCAGGCGCGCGGCGTTGCTGCGGTTCATCACCAGCAGCGGTTCGGCGGCCAGTTCGGCCAGCAGGATCGACTTCGCCTCGTACCAGCGGTGGTCCGGCCGGACCTGCGCGGAGACCAGGACCCGGCCCAGCGCGGCGGTTTCCAGCTGCGCGGGCGGCGGGGACGTCGAGATGCCGAGGTCGGCGCTGCTGTGCAGGAGCCGGTCGAAAACCTGGTCCGGCGCGACTGGGAACGCGTCCCGCAGCACCGGTCCGGCTTTGCCGGTGGCCATGAACGGGGCCAGCAGACTGTCCACTGTGCTCGGCGGCGCGACGAGCGTCAGCGGCGTGTCCTCGGTCCGGCCGATCGCGGCCATCACCGCGCCCGCTTCCTCGGCACGGCGCACCAGGTCCTGGGCGATCGGCACGAACCGGGTGCCCGCCGCGCTCAGCGTCAACGAGCCGGGGGAGCGCGAGAACAGCGCCACCCCGAGTTCGGCTTCCAGCGCGCGCAGCTGCCGCGACAGCGACGGCTGCGCGACCCGCACCGTGCGCGCCGCGGCGGTGACCGAGCCTTCTCGCACCACGGCCAGGAAATAACGCACCACGCGCAGTTCCACGCCTATGCCTCCGAGGTATTGGAATGGGGCCAGACAGGTATTGGACAGCATAGGTCCCGGGACGAAGACTCTGGGGAACACCGCCGCCAGGGAGTAGCCCGTGAACCACGAAACCGCCGCCGGCCGCCGCGCCGCGCTCGCCTCCTTCGCCGGGACGGCGATCGAGTGGTACGACTTTTACCTGTACGGAACCGCGTCCGCGCTGGTCTTCGGCAAGCTGTTCTTCCCCGGGCTGAACCCGGCGACCGGCGTGCTCGCCGCGTTCGGCACGTTCTGGGTCGGGTTTCTCGCCCGGCCGCTGGGCGGCATCGTGTTCGGCCACCTCGGAGACCGGGTCGGGCGCAAGAACACGCTGGTCGTCACGCTGCTGCTGATGGGCTTCGCGACCTTCGCGGTCGGCCTGCTGCCGACATACGCCAAGATCGGCATCGCCGCGCCGTTGCTGCTCGTCGCCCTTCGCGCGGTGCAGGGCGTCGCGGTCGGCGGGGAGTGGGGCGGCGCGGTCGTGCTCGCCGCGGAGAACGCGCCCGCCGGACGCGGGTCGTACTTCGCCATGTTCGCCCAGCAGGGTTCGCCCGCCGGGTCGATTCTGTCCACAGTGGTCTTTCTCGCCGTCAGCGCGTTGCCGGACGAGCAGTTCCTGACCTGGGGCTGGCGCGTGCCGTTCCTGCTGTCCGGCGCGCTGGTCGCGCTGGGCCTGCTGATCCGGCTGAAGGTCGAGGAGCCGGCGGAGTTCGTGCGGGCCAAGGCGAACGCCGCGGTCGCGAAGGTGCCCCTGGTCGAGGTCGTGCGGACAGCTTGGCGGACCGTGCTGCTCGGCATCGGCGCGAGCATCATGGGCATCGCCGCCGCGTACTTCAGCAACACGTTCGTCCTCGCCTGGTCCACGAACGAACTCGGCATCGGCCGCCAGACCATGCTGTACGTGCTGCTCGGCGCGTCCGTCGTGCAGTTCTGCTGGCAGCCGGTCGCGGCGCGGCTGGCCGAACGCGTCGGCGAAACCCGGTTCATGGCCGTCTCGCTGGCGGCCAACATCGTGGTGACCGTGCCGATGTACCTGCTGATCGCGTCCGGCAACCCGGGATTGGCGTTCGTCGGCATCGCGGTCGCGACCGTGTGCGGCTCCGGCTACTACGCGGTGCTCGCCGGATTCCTCACCCGCGGCTTCCCGATCCACCTGCGCTACACCGGGATCTCGCTGTCCTACCAGCTGTGCAGCACCGTCTTCGGCGGGACGACGCCATTCATCGCGCAGGCGCTGCTCAACGCGACGCACGGCGCGATCTGGCCGGTCGTCGTGTACCACGTCGTGCTGCTCGCGTTGACCCTCACCTGCGTCCTGGCGCTCGCCCGCCGCACCGCAGCCGTCGCCGGTTCCGAGAAAACCCTGACCCGACAAGGATGAACCCAGTGCGTCTCGATGCGTTATTCCACAATGGACGATTCACTACGCTGGACCCGCACCGTCCACAAGCGACCGCGCTGGGCGTGCTCGGCGGCCGGATCGTCGGGTTCGACGACGAGGTCCGCGGCCTCTCCGCGGACGTGGTGGTCGACCTCGGCGGCGCGCCGGTCGTCCCCGGTCTCAACGACGCGCACCACCACTTGAGCATGCGCGGCAAGCGAATCCGCGAACTGGACGTCTCCGCCGAGGCCGCGCCGACGCTCGACGCGCTCTACCGCGCGGTGGCGGAAAGGGCCGCGACGCTGCCCGCCGGCGCCTGGGTCACCGGCGCGGGCTACGACCAGAACAAGATCGGCGCGCACCCCACCGCCGAAGCATTGCACCGCGCCGCCGGAGGACGGCCGGTCTGGCTCACCCACACGTCGCGGCACATGGCCGTGGCGAGCACCGAAGCCTTCGCCCTGGCCGGCTATCCGGACCGGCTGGGCGTGCCGGACGTTCCCGGCGGCACGGTGGTGCGCGACGAGGACGGCCGCGCCACCGGGCTGTTGCAGGAACGCGCGACCGTGCTCGTCGACCGCCTGCTGCGCCCCGAGCCGACCGAAGAGGTCATCGCCAACATCGCCGCGGGCGCGCACGCCGCCCTCGCCGACGGCCTGACCAGCGTCACCGAACCCGGCATCGGCACCGTCGACGGCATCGGCCACGGCCGCGCCGACCTCGATTCCTTCCAGCGCGCCCGCGAACGCGGGCAATTGGGCGTGCGGATGACGGTGATGCCCTACATCACCGCTCTGCGCGACTGCGGCCCGTTCGAACCCGGCGGCGAATGGTTCGGCCTCGATCTCGGCCTGCGCACCGGCATCGGCGACGACCGGCTGCGCGTCGGCCCGGTCAAAATTCTCTCCGACGGTTCGCTGATCGGCCGGTCCGCCGCGATGTGCTGCGAATACGAGGACACTCCCGGCAACCAGGGACTGATGCTGTTCGAGCCGGACGAACTGCGCCGCTACACCCTCGAAGCGCACCGGTGCCACTGGCAGATCGCCACGCACGCGATCGGCGACGCGGCCCTCGCAGCCGTGCTCGACGCGTACGAGGAGGCCCAGCAGAAGCACCCGCGCGAGGACGTCCGGCATCGCATCGAACACTGCGCGGTCGCCGACGACGCCGCGGTCGCCCGGATCGCCGAGCTGGGCGTGATTCCCGTGCCACAGGGCAGGTTCCTGTCCGAGATCGGCGACGGGTTGCTCGCCGCGCTCGGACCGGAACGCAGCCGGCTGGCGTATCGGATGCGGAGCTTCCTCGACGCCGGAGTGGTCCTGCCGGGCAGCACGGACGCGCCGGTGGTCGCGGCGTCGCCGTTGCTGAGCATCCACGACATGGTCAACCGACGGACCGCGGCCGGGCAGCCGATCGCGCCGGACGAGGCGGTGACTCCGCTGGAAGCGCTGCGCGCGTACACGGTCGGTTCGGCGTACGCGGTGCACGAGGAAAAGCTCAAGGGCACGTTGAGCCGCGGAAAGCTGGCCGACTTCACGGTGTTGAGTGACGATTTGCTTACCGTTGAGCCGGAACGAATCGGGGAGATCAGCGTCGGCGCGACCGTGGTGGGCGGCGAGGTCGCCTACAACGACGGTGCCGCGCAGTAAAAAGGACGGGTGCGACGCCGTTGTCGCACCCGTCCGACAGCCGGGATCAGCGCGGCGCCAGTGACGCACTAATCCCGAAACCGAACGGAGCAGGCGCGGCGACGGTGACGCGCCTGCTCCGAGCCCTCAGGAGATCGGCCGGTCGGTCGGCGCGATCGGGGCCGGGAGCACGCCCCGGCCGGTCAGGAAGGCGTCCACGCCGGCCGCGCACGAGCGGCCCTCCGCGATCGCCCACACGATCAGCGACTGCCCGCGGCCCATGTCGCCCGCCACGAACACGTTGTCCACAGTGGTCTGGAAGTTCTTGTCCCGCACGACGTTGCCGCGCTGGTCCAGCTCCACGCCCAGTTCGGTCAGCAGGCCCTCGCGCTGCGGCCCGAGGAAGCCCATCGCCAGCAGCACGAGCTGCGCGGGCAGTTCGGTTTCGGTGCCCTCGACCGGGACGAACTTGCCGCCCTCGTTGCGCACCTCGACCAGCTTCAGCGCCCGCACCCGGCCGTTCTCGTCGGCCAGGAACTCCTGCGTGTTGACCGAGTAGAGCCGCTCGCCGCCCTCCTCGTGCGCGGACGAGACCCGGTAGATCATCGGGTACATCGGCCACGGGTGCGCCTCCGAACGCGACTCCGGCGGCTTCGGCATGATCTCCAGCTGGGTCACCGACTTCGCGCCCTGGCGGTGCGACGTGCCGACGCAGTCCGCGCCGGTGTCGCCGCCGCCGATGACCACGACGTCGAGGCCCTTGGCCGAATACGGCGACTCCTCCAGTTCGCCCGAGGCGACCCGGTTGGCCGGCGGAAGGAACTCCATCGCCTGGTGGATGCCGTCCAGCTCGCGGCCCGGGACCGGCAGGTCGCGCCACGCCGTCGCGCCGCCCGCCAGCACCACCGCGTCGTGGTCGGACTGCAGCTGCTCGACGGTGACGTCCACGCCGACGTTCACCGACGTCCGGAACTCCGTGCCCTCGGCCCGCATCTGGTCGAGCCTGCGGTCGAGCCGGAACTTCTCCATCTTGAACTCGGGGATGCCGTACCGCAGCAGCCCGCCGATCTTGTCCGCCCGCTCGTAGACCACGACGGTGTGGCCCGCGCGGGTCAGCTGCTGCGCGGCGGCCAGTCCGGACGGACCGGACCCGACGACGGCGACCTTCTTGCCCGTCTTCGCGACCGGGACCTGCGGCGTGACCCAGCCTTCCTCGAAAGCGCGGTCGATGATCGAGATCTCGACCCGCTTGATCGACACCGGGTCGTCGTTGATGCCGAGCACGCACGCGGTTTCGCACGGCGCCGGGCACAGCGTGCCGGTGAACTCCGGGAAGTTGTTCGTGGCGTGCAGCCGTTCCGCGGCCAGCTGCCAGTCCTCCCGCCACACCAGCGTGTTCCACTCCGGGATCAGGTTCCCGAGCGGACAGCCCTGGTGACAGAACGGGATGCCGCAGTCCATGCAGCGCCCGGCCTGCTTCTCCAGCTTGGTCGTCGCGAAGTCCTCGTAGACCTCTCGCCAGTCCAGCAGGCGCAGGTCCACCGGACGGCGCTTCGGTTCCTCGCGCGTGGTGGTCAGAAAGCCCTTGGGGTCAGCCATGTGCGGCCTCCATGATCGCCTCGTTCACGTCCCGCCCGTCGCGTTCGGCCGCGACCTGGGCGGCGAGCACGCGCTTGTAGTCCTTCGGCATGACCTTGCCGAACCGGTCGACCGCACTGTCCCAGTCCGCCAGCAAGGCCCGCGCGACGGCGGATTCCGTTTCGTTGTAGTGCTTTTCGATGGTTTCGCGGAGGAAGTCCACGTCCGAGGTGTCCAGCGGGTCGATGTCGACCATCTCCGGGTTGACCCGGTGCGCCGGAAGGTCCAGCACGTACGCGACGCCGCCGGACATGCCCGCCGCGAAGTTGCGGCCGATCCGGCCCAGCACGACCATCCGGCCGCCGGTCATGTACTCGCCGCCGTGGTCGCCCACGCCCTCGACGACCGCCAGCGCGCCCGAGTTGCGCACGCAGAACCGTTCGCCCACCTGGCCGCGGATGAAGATCTCGCCGCTCGTGGCCCCGTATGCGATCACGTTGCCGGCGATGATGTGGTCCTCGGCGACGATCGGCGATTCCTTCGGCGGCCGCACGATGATCCGCCCGCCGGAAAGGCCCTTGCCGACGTAGTCGTTGCCGTCGCCGTACAGCCGCAGCGTGATGCCCTTCGGCACGAACGCGCCGAACGACTGGCCCGCGGTGCCGGTGAAGGTGACGTCGATGGTGTCGTCGGGAAGCCCTTCCCCGCCCCACTTCTTCGTCAGCTCCGAGCCGAGCATGGTGCCGACGGTGCGGTTCACGTTGCGCACCGGCAGTTCCAGCCGCACCTTGTCGCCCGCCGCCAGCGCGCCCTCGGCGAGCTGGATCAGCGTGTTGTCGAGCGCCTTGTCCAGCCCGTGGTCCTGCTTGACGGTCTGGTGCCGCGCCGCGCGCGGCGGCAGCTCGGGCACGTGGAAGATCGGCGACAGGTCGAGCCCGGCGGCCTTCCAGTGGTCGACCGCCTTGCGCTTGTCGAGCAGCTCGGCGTGGCCAACGGCCTCCTCGACGGACCGGAAACCCAGCTCCGCCAGGTACTCCCGGACCTCCTGCGCGATGAACTCGAAGAAGTTCACCACGTAGTCCGCCTTGCCGCTGAACTTCGCGCGCAGCTTCGGGTTCTGCGTCGCGACGCCGACCGGACAGGTGTCGAGGTGACAGACGCGCATCATGATGCAGCCGGACACCACGAGCGGCGCGGTCGCGAAACCGAACTCCTCGGCGCCGAGCAGCATCGCGATCATCACGTCGCGGCCGGTCTTGAGCTGGCCGTCGGTCTGCACCACGATCCGGTCGCGCAGCCGGTTGGCCAGCAGCGTCTGCTGCGTTTCGGCCAGTCCCAGCTCCCACGGCCCGCCCGCGTGCTTGATCGAGGACAGCGGCGAGGCGCCGGTGCCGCCGTCGTGTCCGGAGATCAGCACGACGTCCGCGTGCGCCTTGGACACGCCCGCCGCGACCGTGCCGACGCCGACCTCGGACACGAGCTTCACGTGGATGCGCGCGTCCGGGTTGGCGTTCTTGAGGTCGTGGATCAGCTGCGCCAGGTCCTCGATCGAGTAGATGTCGTGGTGCGGCGGCGGGGAAATCAGCCCGACGCCCGGCGTGGAGTGCCGCGTCTTCGCGATCCACGGGTACACCTTGCCGCCGGGCAGCTGCCCGCCCTCGCCGGGCTTTGCGCCTTGGGCCATCTTGATCTGGATGTCGTCGGAGTTCACCAGGTACTCGCTGGTGACGCCGAACCGGCCGCTCGCGACCTGCTTGACCGCGCTGCGGCGCTCCGGGTCGTACAGCCGCTCCGGGTCCTCGCCGCCCTCGCCGGTGTTCGACTTCCCGCCGAGGCGGTTCATCGCGATCGCCAGCGTCTGGTGCATTTCCATCGAGATCGAGCCGTACGAGATGGCCCCGGTGGCGAACCGCTTCACGATCTCCGAAACCGGTTCGACCTCCTCGATCGGCACCGGCGGGCGCTCGCCGAACTTGAAGTCGAACAGCCCGCGCAGCGTCAGCAGCTTCTCGGCCTGGTCGTTGACCGCCTTCGTGTACTCCTTGAAGATCTCGTACTTCCCGGACCGCGTGGAGTGCTGCAGCTTGAACACCGTCTGCGGGTTGAACAGGTGCGGTTCGCCCTCGCGCCGCCACTGGTAGTCCGCGCCGGTCTCCAGCTCGCGGTGGCTCGCCCGGACGCCGTCGACCGGGAAGGCCCGCACGTGCCGCTGCGCGACCTCCTCGGCGAGCGTGTCGAAGCCGACGCCGCCGAGCCGCGAGGTGGTTCCGGTGAAACAGGTGTCGATCACCTCGGCGCCGAGCCCGACCGCCTCGAAGATCTGCGCGCCGGTGTAGGAGGCCACCGTGGACACGCCCATCTTGGACATGGTCTTGCGGACGCCCTTGCCGAGCGCCTTGATCAGGTTCGCGGTGGCCTGCTTGGGAGTCACGCCCGGGATGAGGCCCCGGTGCGCCATCTCCTCGACCGTCGCCATCGCCAGGTACGGGTTCACCGCGGCCACGCCGTAGCCGACCAGCAGCGCGATGTGGTGCACCTCGCGCGCGTCGCCCGCCTCGACGATGAGGCCGACCTGCGTGCGCGTCTTCTCCCGCACCAGGTGGTGGTGCACCGCGCCGGTGAGCAGCAGCGACGGGATCGGCGCGTGGTCGGCATCGACCCCGCGGTCGGACAGCACGATCAGCCGCGCGCCGTCCTCGATCGCCTCGGACACCTCGGCGCGGATCTCGTCGAGCCGCTGGACCAGCGCCTCGCCGCCGCCGTGCACGTGGTAACGGCCCATCACGGTGACCGCCTGGAACTCCGGCAGGTCGCCGTCGTCGTTGACGTGCACCAGTTTCGCGAGCTGGTCGTTGTCCAGCACCGGGAACGGCAGCACGATCCGGCGGCACGACGACGCGTCCGCGGCCAGCAGGTTCGGCTCCGCGCCGATCTGCGTGCCGAGCGCGGTCACCAGCTCCTCGCGGATCGCGTCCAGCGGCGGGTTGGTCACCTGGGCGAACAGCTGGATGAAGTAGTCGAACAACGGGCGCGAACCCGACGAAAGGGACGCGAGCGGCGAATCGTTGCCCATCGACCCGATCGGCTCCGCGCCGGTGCGGGCCATCGGCTCGAGGATGGTCTCCAGCTCTTCCTCGGTGTAGCCGAACGCCTGCTGCCGGCGCACGAGCGCGGCGTGCAGCGGGACCTCGCGGTCGCGCTCGGGCAGTTCCTCGAGACGGAGCAGCCCGGCGTCGACCCATTCGTCGTACGGGTGCTCGGAGGCGAGCTGGCCCTTGATCTCCTCGTCCTCGACGATCCGGCCGGCGACGGTGTCCACGAGGAACATCCGGCCCGGCTCCAGCCGTCCTTTGCGGACGATCTTGGACTGGTCCAGCTCCAGCACGCCGACCTCGCTGGCGAGTACCACGAGCCCGTCGTCGGTGACCCAGTAGCGGCCCGGCCGCAGGCCGTTGCGGTCCAGCACCGCGCCGATCTGCGCGCCGTCGGTGAACGCCACCAGCGCCGGTCCGTCCCACGGCTCCATGAGCGTGGAGTGGAACTCGTAGAAGGCGCGGCGCGCGGGGTCCATTTCCTGGTGGTTCTCCCAGGCCTCCGGGATCATCATCAGCACCGAATGCGGCAGCGACCGCCCGCCGAGGTGCAGCAGCTCCAGCACCTCGTCGAAGGACGCCGAGTCGCTCGCGCCGCGGGTGATGACCGGGTAGATCCGCTTGAGGTCGCCCGGGATCAGGTCCGTCTCGAGCAGCGCCTCGCGGGCGTCCATCCAGTTGCGGTTGCCCTTGAGCGTGTTGATCTCGCCGTTGTGCGCCACGTAGCGGTACGGGTGCGCGAGCGGCCACGACGGGAAAGTGTTGGTGGAGAAGCGGGAGTGCACCAGGCCGATCGCGCTCGTCACGCGCTCGTCGGCCAGGTCGAGGAAGAACTTCTCGACCTGCGGCTCGGTCAGCATTCCCTTGTAGACGATCGTGCGCGAGGACAGCGAGGGGAAGTAGACGTCGTCCTCGGCCAGCGCGTGCTCGGCGCGCTTGCGCACGCAGAAGGCGGCGCGCTCGAGCGCGAGACCGTCGAGATTGTTCTTGCGCCCGGCCAGGAACAGCTGGGTGAAGTGCGGCATGGTCTGCGCGGCGGTCGGGCCGCAGTGCGCGGTGTCGACGGGCAGCTCGCGCCAGCCCACCACGCGCATGTCCTCCTCGGCGGCGATCCGCTCGATGGTGGTCATGGCGCGGCCGCGGCGCTTCTCGTCCTTCGGCAGGAACGCGGTGCCGACGGCGTAGCTGCCCTCCGGGGGCAGCTCGAACCCGGCGACCTCGCGGTAGAACGCGTCGGGCACCTGGATCAGCAGGCCCGCGCCGTCCCCGGTGTCCGGTTCCGCCCCGCGTGCCCCGCGATGTTCCAGGTTCTTCAGCGCGACAAGGGCTTTCGTCACGATCTGATGGTCTCGGCGACCGGTCAGGTCCGCGACGAACGCCACCCCGCAGGCATCGTGCTCGTAAGCGGGGTCGTAAAGGCCGTCGGTGGCCGGGGTGCTCGAACGGTGGGTCACGGCTGGCCGCCTCCCAAGGCGTTGGCGCGGTTTCTTTCACTCCGAAGGGGTGTTCAGCACTGAACCGGTTAACGAAGTGGTCCGAAACCGCGATGGTCAGTCGAGAAGGGAAACCATCCGGTGCCTCCGCTGTCGCGAGGCGCGGCACTGCGTCGCGAGGCGTGGCTGACCGCGGCCGGTCGACGACCGGGCCGGGTGCCGGATGGTTTGTCACCGCACGGCGATGGGCGGCGGAAAAGGTTCTGCACGTCGCTGTACAGGCGCACGCGCCGGGGTCGGCCTGTGTGGTGGGGGCCGGCCGGGGCGCGTGGTGGTGACTCCCGGGTTCGCCGGGTCTTATGACGATAGTGTGAATTCGCTGTGATCGACATACGTCATCGCGCTCTCGTGGGAAAGGCCACGCATACGTTGACGCCCTCCGGGGTACTCCCATATGCCGGGCCGTCTCTCCCGCCACGCGGTCGGCGAAGCCGCTGACCTGCGCAAACCTGTCTGCCTGCCGGGTGTCAACCCCTGGCTCGCGACTGGTTGACTGGGGGTCGTGAGGGGGAGCGCCGATGACTGATCGTTATCTGTCCGTGGCAGTGGCCGGGCTGCACGAGATTGAAATACGGCGTTCACGGTTCCTGTGCGCGCTCGCGCCGGCGGCCGACGAAGCGGCCGCGCGGGAGGTCATCGCGGCCCGCCGGCGGGCCGAACCCGCGGCGCGGCACCACTGTCACGCGTTCGTCCTCGGCCCGGACGGCCGCACCCAGCGTTCGAGCGACGACGGCGAGCCCGCCGGGACGGCCGGGCTGCCGATGCTGGAGGTGTTGCGCCGCCGCGAAGTCACCGACACGGTCGCGGTGGTGTCCCGGCATTTCGGCGGCGTGCTGCTCGGCGCGGGCGGGCTGATCCGGGCGTACGGACAGGCGGTGTCGGACGCGCTCGACGCGGTAGGCCTGGTGGAGTACCGGCGGTTGCGGCTGTTCGACGTAACGATGGACTACACCCGGGCGGGCCGCTTCGAGAACGATCTCCGCGCTTCGCCGTACGTGCTGCACGAGACGCGGTTCGAAGCGGCGGCGCACTTCGAGGTCGGGTTGTCGCCCGGCGAGGAAGAACGATTCAGCGGCTGGCTGGCCGACCTCACCGGCGGCGAGGCGGTCGCGGTCGAACTGGGGGAGGAGTGGGTGCGCGGCTAGCTCGCGCACCGGACCCCGCCCGGAGAAGATCAAGCAGCGACGGGCTTTCCGCCCAACGCGAGCACCCCGGCCTCGGTGAGCACCGCACGCACCCGCTCTCCGCACTCCCCGTCCTCGGCGGGCTCGATCAGCCCCTTGCGGACGAGGTCGCGGACAGTGCCTTGGTCGCAGCAGCTCAACCCGTCGACGAACAGGTCCGGTTCGCAGCTGCAGCTGATTTCCGCGTGTCCCTCGGCGACGGCACGCAGAGTTGCCCGCTCCCGATGGTTCAACTCGGCAGTCACGGCGGTCCTCCTTCTGGTCCCGGCCCCTGTGTACCCCGGGAACGGTTCCAGTGTCCGTCGCGATCGCCGGGTTGTCGCGTATTTCACTCCTTTTTACGGGGGTATGTCGCGGGGTGGTCCGGGGGTACCCTTCAGACGCCCCACCATGCGTCGGCAAGGGATGCGAAAGTAGGTTCTTTCGGCGCCGGGAGCACTTCGAGGTACCAGCGGAAGTTGCTGTACACGTGCAGAAGCGCGTACGCGAGGCAACGGCGCGAGAAGTCCGGGCCGAGGTCGGCGGGACGGTAACCGTAAGCGAGCAGAAGACTCCGCAGAAATGCCGGGTCGCCGCCGGAAACGAACAATCCGGCCGCGGCGAACTCGTATTCCGGCGCGCCGCGCATCGCCGGTTCGAAATCGAACAGGCCGGACAGCCGCCAGCCCTCCCCTTCGCGGGTGACCATCAGATGGTCGCGCATGACTTCGGTGTGCAACGGCGCGGTTTCCGGCGTGCCCAGGTCGACCGCGCCGACGAACTCCGGCAGCTGGGCGAGCCAGTGTTCGTCCAGTGCGGTCGCGCGGTGGTGGTCGACCAGCTTCTCCCGCTGCGCGGCAAGGAACGCGGTCCAGTCCGCGGGAGCGAGCACGGACAATCGCGGATCGCGCACGGAGTGCAAGGCGGACAGCGCCTCGCCGATCTTCGGGGCGAGCGCGAGCTTGTCCGCTGTGGACAGTCCGGGCCAGACCTGTTTCAGCGGGCGTCCGCGCAGCCGTTCCATCACCACGTAACCCCAGCCGTCGCGCGTTCCGGCGTGCACGACGCCCGGGGTGGGGACGGGGAGCTTGCCGGACAGGACTTCCAGCATGGTGCGCTCGGTAGTCAGCTCGTCGCGGTGCACCGGCGGATAGAGCTTCAGGACGAGCTGGTCGCCGACTGCGTACACCGGCAGCGAGCCGTCGGCGAAGGGCACGGGTTCGCCGGGCTCGCCGAGCGTCCGGAGCAGGTCTCGTGCCGCGGGCAGCAGGTCCGCGCGGGTCAGCTGGTCGAACTCGGCCGCGGTGGCGGCGGGCGGAAACATGCGGTGAAGGTATCGGCGGGACTCGGCATGGCTGTAGCGATTTACTCGCTGCGTTCGAGCAGCGTGCGCACCGCCGGCCCGATGAGCCGCTCGATCTCGTCGGCGGGCGCGGTGGCGAGCGGCTCCTTGCGGGTGACCGAGCGGACCAGGCCGATGCCGAGCAGCCAGGCCATCGCGAGGTCGGCGCGGAGTTCGGCGTCCGGCCGGTCGGTGAGCCCGGACAGCGCGCGGGTGTACTCGGCGTCGAGCTGCGCGCGCAGGGCCTCGTCGGCGCGGTCGGTGCCCGACGACCGCAGGTAGGTCTCGATCGAACGGGACGCCGAATCGTCGCCGTCGAGGAGGCTGCGCAGCGCCGCGGAGAACAGCCGCTCGGGCGGGGTCGTCTCGACCTGCGCCAGGCCGCCGCGTGCCATCACGTGCTCGAACAACGCGTCCTTGCTGCCGAAGTACCGGAACAGCAGCGCCTGGTTGACGCCCGCTCGGTGGGCGATGTCGCGCACCGTGGTGCGGTCGAACCCGCGGTCGGCGAACAGTTCGGCGGCGGCGTCCAGCAGCGCGGCCTTGGTCGCCGTCGCGTCGCGTTTGCGCGAAGGCTGGTCCGCGTCCATCGGTTCCCCCTGGTCTGCGCTGGTGTGCGCGACGAGGTTAACCCGGCGGGTCGCGGATCGGCCGGACGAACTACGCGGACCAGGCGACCGGAAGCTGTTCGGGACCGTAGACGAGCGCGTTGTGCTTGTAGGACAAAGCTTCCTTCGGCACCGCCAGCCGCAAGTCGGGCACGCGGCGGAACAACGCCGTCAGCGCTTCCTGCATCTCGACCCGCGCGAGCTGCTGGCCGACGCACTGGTGCGCGCCGAATCCGAAGGCGACGTGCGTGCGCGGTGACTCGCGGGTGAAGTCCAGCTGGTCGGCGCGCGGATAGCGGTCCTCGTCGCGGTTGGCCGAGTTCACCGCGGCGATCAACCAGTCGCCCGCGGCGATCTTCTGGTCGCCGACCTTGACCTCCTCGGTCGCGTACCGCAGCACGCCGAACTGCACGACCGACAGATACCGCAGCAGCTCCTCGACCGCGCGCGGCGGGTCGGCGAGGGCTTGCGCGCGCTGTTCCGGGTGCTCCAGCAGGACGAGCGTGCTGAGCGCGATCATGTTGGCGGTGGTTTCGTGCCCGGCCACGAGGAGACTGAGGCCGAGCATGATCAGCTCGTCCAGGTCGAGCGAGTCCCCGGAGGCCTCGGCGCGGACGATGAGCTTGCTGAACAGGTCGTCCTGCGGGTCCCGCTGTTTGCCTGCGAACAGGGTGCCCAGGTAACCGGCCAGTTCGTGATACGCCCGCTGGGTGACGTCGGCGTCCTGGTCGGTGCTGACCAGCAGGCTGCTCTGGCGCTGGAACAGCTCGCGGTCGGCGTACGGGACGCCGAGCAGTTCGCAGATCGCCAGCGAGGGGATGGGCAGCGCGAAGTCCTGGACGAGGTCGGCCCGGCCGGGTTTGGCGAGCATGGCGTCGAGGTGCCGCTCGACCTGCTCGCGGACGTACTCGCGCAGCCGCTCCACCCGCCGCACGGTGAACTCGGCGACGACCATCTTGCGCAGCCGGGCGTGTTCCGCGCCGTCGAGCTGGATGATCGAACCCGGGTCGACCTCGGCGTACGGGTCGAGATCGGCTTTGACGTGCGCCGACGAGGCCCCGCGCGAGCTGAGCGCCGGGTCGGCGAGCACGGCGCGGACGTCGTCGTAGCGGGTGACCAGCCAGGTGTCGAAGCCGGCCGGACAGCGGACCCGCGACACCGGCGCGCTCTCCCGCAACGCGGCGTACTCGGCGGGCGGATCGAATGGGCACCCGGCGGGTCGCGCGGTCGGAAGGGCCGGGGTCTCGGGCGAGGTGGACATGCGAATGGCGCCTTTCCTCCGACGGTGCGGGCATCTTCCACTCTGGAGACACCCGCACCGCCGCGGGGCGATCGGCGCGGATAGGCGACGGAAGGACCACAGTTCTGCCCGATTCACCCCGTCGCGGTTAGACCGGTTCGGTGATCGGTTCGTCGGCGAAACGGCGGGCGACCCGTTCGGCTCCGGCGCGGGCCCACGCGGTAGTGGCGAGGATGGCGAGCGCGATGATCAGGGTGGTGCCGCCGGCGACGGTCCACCAGGCGGTGGCGTGTCCGGTGAGCGGGGTGCCTGCGGCGGCGAGGATCGTGCCCGCGATGGCGACGCCGAGAGTCTGTCCGACTTGGCGCGAGGTGGACGCGACCGCGGCGGCCACTCCGGCTTGGGAGCGGGGCATGCCGCTGACCGCCGCGTTGGTGATGGGCGGGTTCAAGAGTCCGAAGCCCAGACCGAACACGCCATATGCGATCGCGAGCAGCCACAGGGGCGTGGTCGCCGACGCGGTGGTCAGCAAGATGGCAACGGCGGTCATTGAGATCCCAGCGGTCAGCAGGGGAATCCGCGCACCGCGGGTGGCGACGAGACGGCCCGCCAGCGGGGCGGCGATCGTCACGGCCGCCGCGGTCGGCAGCAGCATCAGGCCGGATTGCAGCGCCGACAGCCCGCGCACGTCCTGCAGATACAGCGGCGACAGGAAGAGGAACGTGCCGAACGCGGCGAGGCCGCACACCGCGCTGAGCGTGGCTGACGAGAACGGGGCGCTGCGGAAAAACCGCAGCTCCACCAGCGGTTCCCGGCGGCGGAGTTCCCAGCGGATCAGCGCGAGTAATGCGAGGACCCCGAGCCCGGCCAGGCTGACGATCACCGGCGATCCCCAGCCGAGCCGCTGGCCTTCGATCGCGGCGGTCACCACCGACCCGAGCAGCACCACGACCAGCAGCTGTCCCACCGGATCCGGGCGGCGCGGGTGCGGAGCCCGCGATTCCGGCACATAGCACGCGGTCAGCGCGAGCGCCGCGACGACCACCGGGACGTTGACCCAGAAAATCGCCCGCCAGCCGATGCTCTCGGTGAGCACGCCGCCGAGCACCGGGCCGACGCCCAGCGAGATACCGACGATCGACCCCCACACCCCGATCGCCCGCGCGCGCTCGCCCGGGTCGGCGAAGACGTTCGTGATGATCGACATCGCGACCGGGTTCAGCATCGCGCCGCCGAGCGCCTGCACGATCCGCGCGGCGACCAGCCAGCCGATCGACGGGGCCACGCTGCACAGCAGCGAGCCGAGTCCGAAAAGGACCAACCCGGCCATAAAGGTTCGCTTGCGCCCCAACCGGTCTCCGGTGGCCCCGGCGAGCATCAGGAAGCACGCGATCACGAGCGTGTACGAGTCGATCGTCCATTGCAGACCGTTGATCGACGCGCCGAGATCGGTGCGGATAGCCGGGAGCGCGACGTTGACGATCGTGTTGTCCATCGCGACGAGCAGAATGCTGGAACACAGGATCGCGAGAATGCCGAAACGGCCGCGTGCGGTGTCAGCGCCCATTCAGTGTGCTCCGCTCTCTTCGCCCGCGGTCCAGACTTCGTCGGCGTATCCGTCCGGGCGGACCAGGACAGCGGCCAAGTCGTGCCAGTCTCGGGTGGAGCGCACGACGTGCTCGCCCTCCACGACGGTGTCACCAAAAGCCACGAGTGTGAACCGGTCTGGCCGCAGCGCGCGATGGAGGGTGCGACCGTCGGCGAGCGGGAGGTTGGGCACGCGACGGCCGACGAGGCCGCCGTCCTCCGCGTAGGAAACGTCCAGCCCGGACAGCCAGCCGCGCAGTTCGTCCGCGGTGTCGCCGTCGCGGCCGATGAGGTCGGACATCAAGTCCCGCAACGCTTTTCCGCCCCGGGTGAAGGTGACCATCAGCGCTGCCTGGGCGAGGGTGTTCGCCGCGAGCCGGGCCGCGATGGGGCGGCGTTCGGCGTCGTAGGACTGCGGACCGTCGATGATCCGCCGCGGCGCGCGGCCCTGCACCTCGGCGGCAAGCTTCCACGCGAGATTCGCCGCGTCCTGCACGCCGACGTTGAGCCCCTGCCCGCCCGCCGGGAGGTGGACGTGCGCGGCGTCGCCGGCGAGGAAGACCCGGCCGACGCGGTACTGCCCGACGTGTCGCGTCGTGTCGCCGGTCCGCGAGGCCCAGATGACCTCGGTGATGCCGAAATCGTCGTCGGCGAGCCGTTTGAGCGTCGCGCGCAGTTCGGCCTCGTCCGGGATGCGGGCCTGACGCCGCGCGGCTTCCTCCGGGGTGAGGCCGGTGTCGCCGGGTTCGTGGCCGAAGATGCGGTAAATGCCGCCGGGCAGCGGAAGCGCGCTGTACGAGCCGCGTTCGTAATCCCAGTTGTGCGGCTGAGCAGGCGGGCGTTCCAGCCGGACGTCGGCGAGGAAACCCATTGTGGTCGCGGGATTTCCGGGGAAGGCGAGGCCCAGCGCGTGCCGGGTCGCGCTGTGTGCGCCGTCCGCGCCGATGACGTATCCGGCCCGCTGGGTGTCGCCGGTTTCCGAAACGATGGTGACGCCTTGCTCATCCTGCGCGAGGTCGGCAAGTTTCCACCCGGTCTCGACCACGACCCCCTGGCCCGAGAGATGCTCGGCGAGCAGCCGCTCAGTTTCCGGCTGCGGCAGCATGAGCACGAACGGGAACGACGTGTCGAGTCCGGCGTAGCTCAGCCGGTTCGGCAGCGCCGCGAAATGCGCGCTCGGCACGCGCTTCCCGGCGGCGACCAGACGCGCGGCCAGCGAACCTTGCCCGTCCGGGATCGAATCGAGAAGTTCAAGGGTGCGCGGGTGGATCGTCGTCGCCCTCGATTGCCCCGCGCGGTCCGGATTCGCTTCGAAGACCCGGACCGCGACGCCGGCCTGGTGCAGGAACGCGGCCGCCGCCATCCCGACCGGACCGGCGCCGATCACCGCGACCTCGATGTCCATGTTTCCCCCTGGATCGATGCTCGTCTCGCGAACTGTCTTGACATCAAGGTATTCTCTCCCTGTCTTGATGTCGAGAGAAAGGGCTGTGCCGGTGAACACTGCGCCCCGGGACGCGGTCGACGACCTGGTGGACGCCGTCCGGCGCGGGGGCGGCGACGAGAGCGTGCTGGGCGCGAAGTCGCTGTCCTACCGGCTGCGGCGGGTCGCGCACCAGCTGGAACTGGCCATGCGCCGCGAGCTGTCCGCGCACGGGATCGAGCTGTGGGAGCTGGAGATGCTCGCCGCCCTCAAGCGCGCGCCCGGGCACCGGCTGACGCCGGGGCAGGTGATGGCCGCGGTCGAGCTGACCTCGGGTTCGGTCACCCACCGGATCACCCGGCTGGAGGCGCGCGGCTGGGTCCGCCGGGACAAGGACCCGGGCGACCGGCGTTCCGTGCTCGTCACCCTCACCGAGGAGGGCAAACGGCAGGCGCTCGCGTCGTTCGCGCTCAAGACGGAGATCGAGCGCGAAATCGCGAAGGCTCTCGACCCGGAAACCATCGACGTGGTGAACGACGCGCTCCGGCGGGTCTCGCACCACCTCAAGGGAAAGGACGAACAGTGAAGCGGGAAACCCTTGGCGCGGCGGCCGTCGTCGTGGGCCTGGCCGCCGCCGCGCCGTCGGTGTGGCAGACGGTCACGCACATCACCGATCCGAGCTACCGCGCCCCGGAGGCCCGGCACGGCGAAGGTCACGTGCAGTACCACATGGCGCGGGAAGCCCTGATCACCGCGGGCGCGTTCGGTGCGGTAGGGACGGCGTTGGCGGCCGGCCGGGATCGCTCGCCGGCGTTGTGGCGGGCAATGGCTTGCGCCGCAGGAGGTTTCGTGGCGGCGATGTGGTCCGGCGGCCCGACGACCGGGGTGTGGGCGCCGAACCGGAAGGCGCTGGCGATCCACGTGGCGTCGACGAGCGCGCTGTCGGCGGGGGTGGCGTTGCTGCGGCCTCGGCGGCGCTAGAGGAAGACCCGCGCGTTCTCCAGCCACACCTTCGCGTCGTTGCCGATCGCCGCGAGACCGGTTTCGCCCAGGGCGCGGCGCTGGGTAATGCGAAGGCAGAAATCCCTTGCGCTGCCCCGGATCCGCTGGGCGGCGTCGTCCGGACCCCAGCCCCACACGGTGCCGTCGGGACCGGTCAGTTCGACCCGGATCGGCTCGGTCGGCAGCGGCAGCTGGGCGGCGTAGAACGACAGCCCGCGCCCGGCCACGCCCAAGGCGGCGATGTGCTTGAGCCGGTCCGTCGGACGATGCTCGACGCCCACGGTGTCGAAGATGTCCTGCCCGTGCGCCCACGTTTCCATCAGCCGAAGCGCCACCGCCAGCGTCGCCGAGGATTGCGAGCCGTACCACGGAAACGCCTGGTCCAGCGGGATTTCCCCAAGCGCCGCTGCCACTTCGGCACGTCCGGCGCGCCAGTCGTCGAGCAGTTCCGCCCGTGGTCGCGCGGCTCCCTGGGCCGCGACCGCGTCGGCGTCTTCCTCCAGCACGGCGGCGAACTTCTCCGGCGCGCGGACGGCGAGGACGACGTTCGCGTCGGCTGCCGCGAGATGCGCGATCTGGTGCCCGATCGTCCACCCCTCGGCCGGGGTGGGTCTCGACCAGTCGGGTTCCGCGGACACCACGGCGTCGAGGTCGTCGCCTTCCGCGAGCAAATCGGGCAAGGCGGTTTCGCGGGCTATTTCGGACAAATCCAAGCCATAGTCCAGCATGCGACCACGCTATCGGCATCGAAACCTCCGTTGGCGCTTTCGGCCATCGGGAGGTGCCTGCTTTCGGAAGCTCCTGGCGGATTGACGAGCGGCCGGTATCCGGAGTAAGCATGTAAGCACCTGCTTACAAAGGGATCCGGGGAGTCATTGGCATGACCACCACGCACACCGCACCGCTCGCCTACCCGTTCAACGAGGAGGCGGGCCTCGCGCTCAACGAGGCTTACGCCGCCGCTCGCGAGAACGCCGGGATGATCCGCGTCCAGATGCCGCACGGCGAGGCCGCGTGGCTCGCGACCCGCTACGCCGACGCCCGGTTCGTGCTCGGGGACCGGCGGTTTTCCCGAGCGCTGGCGCAGGAAAGCGACGAACCGCGCATGTCGGAGTACCGGCGT
Organism: Amycolatopsis sp. AA4; assembly: GCF_002796545.1. GTDB lineage: Bacteria > Actinomycetota > Actinomycetes > Mycobacteriales > Pseudonocardiaceae > Amycolatopsis. The sequence continues at coordinate 6,125,494 of NZ_CP024894.1, read as the reverse complement.
CCGGGCGGCATCCTCTCGATGGACCCGCCGGACCACACCCGGCTGCGCACGCTCGTCGCGAAGGCGTTCACCGCGCGGCGGGTCGAAGAATTGCGGCCGCGGGTCGCGCAGCTGGCCGCCGAATTGATCGACCGGATGCGCGAACACGGGCAACCGGCTGACCTGGTCGATCTGTACGCGCTGCCGATTCCGGTCGCGGTGATCTGCGAGTTGCTCGGGGTTCCGGTGGGCGACCGGCCGCAGTTCCGGGAGTGGAGCGACGCGGCCTTGTCGACGACGCGGCTTACGCCGGAGGAATCCGAGCGCAGCCGCGAGGAACTGCGCGCTTATATGGCCGGGTTGATTGCCGAGCATCGGACTCAGCCGCAAGACGATTTGATGACTGCCCTCATCGAAGCTCGCGACGTGCGGGACCGGCTCACGGAGTTGGAGCTGGTGGACCTGTGCGTCGGGATTCTGGTGGCGGGGCACGAAACGACGGCCAGCCAGATTCCCAACTTCGTGTACGCGTTGCTGGATCAGCACGAGCACTGGGAACGGCTGTGCGCCGATCCGTCGCTGATCCCGACCGCGGTGGAGGAGTTGCTCCGCTTCGTGCCGCTGGGCGCGGGCGCCGGGTTCGCCCGGTATGCGACGGAGGACGTCGAAGTCGGGGATGTCCTGGTGCGCCAAGGGGAACCGGTGCTGGTGGCGATCGGCGCGGCGAACCGCGACCGGCTGCAGTTCGGCGGGGCGGACCAGCTCGTCCTGGACCGCGGCGACAACCACCACCTCGGGTTCGGGCACGGCGTGCACCACTGCCTCGGCGCTCCGCTCGCGCGGCTGGAGCTGCAGGAGGCGTTGCGGGCGCTGACCCGGGAGTTGCCGGGACTGCGGCTGGCCGGGGATATTGAGTGGAAGACGCAGATGCTGGTCCGCGGTCCGCGGTCGATGCCGGTGGGGTGGTGACGATGACCTGGTCGGTCAAGGTCGACGAGGGGGTATGCATGGGCAGCGGGATGTGCGCCGCGCTGCTGCCGGAGACGTTCGAGCTGGAGGGCGCCACCGCGCGGGCGGTGACGGAGACGGTCGAGCCGGACGAAACGGTGCTGGACGCGGCGGATTCGTGCCCGGCGATGGCGATCACCGTCCGAGACGGGGCCGAAATCGTCGGCCCGCGCCCCTAGATTCCTCGGCCGAAGACGCCGTCCTCGGTGACCACCGCGGTGATCAGCGCGTGCGGCGTGACGTCGAAAGCCGGGTTGAAGACTGCTGCTCCACTTGGCGCGATCTGGGCTTCGCCGAACTCGGTCAGTTCGCCCGCCGCGCGTTCCTCGATGGCGATGTCCGCGCCGGCGGCGACGGATGTGTCCACTGTGGACGTCGGGGCGACGACCACGAACGGCACCCCGTGGTGCGCGGCGGAAATCGCCAGCCCGTAGGTCCCGATTTTGTTGGCCACGTCGCCGTTCGCCGCGATCCGGTCCGCGCCGACCAGTACGCAGTCGACCAAGCCGCGCGCCATCGCCGCGGCCGCCGCGCCGTCCGGTTGCACGCGGTAGGGCACCCCGGCCCGCTCGAGTTCCCAAGCGGTGAGCCGGGAGCCCTGCAGCAGCGGGCGCGTCTCGTCGACCAGCACCGACTCCACCAGGCCGCGGGCGTGCAAATGCCAGACGACGCCGAGCGCGGTGCCCCACGCGACCGTCGCCAGGTGGCCGGTGTTGCAGTGGCTGAGCAGCCGCAACGGCCGGCGCGGGCACGCGTCCAGCACGACTTCCGCCGCGTGCGCGGATGCCGCGCGGTTCCGTTGCTCGTCCTCGTCGAGCATCGCCTTGGCCTCGGCCAGCACCGCGTCGGCACCGTGCGGAAGCTGGGCCAGCGCCCGGGAAACGCCCCAGGCCAGGTTGACCGCCGTCGGCCGGGCGTGCGCGATCCGGTCCGCCTCGGCTGGTACGTCGCCGCCTTGGCGAGCCGCTAGCGCGACCCCGAGCGCGCCCGCCGCTCCCAGCGCAGGTGCGCCGCGCACCGCGAGCCGTTGGATCGCGTCGACCAGTTCGGGCACGGTGCGCAGGGTGAGCGTGCGGTACTCGCCCGGAAGCGCGACCTGGTCCACGATCACGATCGCCCCGTCGGCCCAGTCGATGGTCCTGCGCATACGCCCTCCGTCCGGAAATCCCGTGGCGGATCGCCGCCGCGGTGAGCGACGATCCGCCACGTGACCATTGAACGGCAGAACCCGCCCGCCCTGCATCCGACTCCCGGCTACCACCACGTGACCACCGTCGACGCGCGCCGCACCGTGCACCTCGCGGGCCAGTGTCCGCTGACGCCCGACGGCGCGGTCGTTCCCGGCGATGTCCTCGCGCAGGCGGACCAGGTCGTCGCCAACACCGAGGCCGCGCTGTCGCACGCGGGCGCGGCCCCGGAGGACGTCGTGCGCACGGTGATTTACGTGGCCACCTCCGACCGGCCGACGCTTTCCGCGGTGTGGCAGCGGTTCACGGAGTCCTCGATCGCGGCGGCGTTCACGACCGCGAGCACGCTGGTCGGCGTGACGTGCCTGGGCTACCCCGGGCAACTCGTCGAATTGGACGTGACCGCGGCGCTCGCCTGAATCATCGTCCAGCGGCGGCCGGGCTGCAGCGGGACACCGTGTCGGTCAGTTCCGCGCGGTCGAGGTTCCGGCCGATGAGGACGAGTTTGCTGACCGGCGGTGCCGCGCCCCATTCGCCGGCGTCGGTCAGTTCGTAGATCCGGTGCACGCCCTGCAGCACCGTTTTGCGGTCGAAGGCGAGAATGCCCTTGAACCGGTACAGATCGTCGCCGCGTTCGGCCAGCAGAGCAGTGAGCCACCCTTCGAACGCGGCGCGGTCCAGCGGGTCGTCGAGTTCGATCGACACTGATTCCAGCGTCGGGTCGTGGTGGTGTGCGTCGTCCTCGAGCCAGTCCGGGTCGGCGGCGACGGTGCGGTTCAGGTCGAAGGCGTTGATGCCCAGGATGTCGTCCAGATCGACGTTGCCGTAGCTGGACGTGAGGATGTCCGCGGTCGCGTTGACCGAGCGCAGCCGCGCGCGCAGTTCCTCGATTTCCGGTTCGGTGACCAGGTCGATTTTGTTGAGCACGATCCGGTCGGCGAACGCGATCTGGTTGCTCACCTGGCCGCCGACGCCGTCGTGTTCGCCCTCCTCGAGATGGCTGCCGACATGCCGCGCGTCGACCAGCGTCACGATCGCGTCCAGGGCAAAGGCCGACGACACCTCGTCGTCCACGAAAAACGTCTGCGCGACCGGGTTCGGGTCGGCCATGCCGCTGGTCTCGATGAGGATCCGGTCGAACCGTTCGCGACGGCGCAGCAGCGACTGCAGGATTTCGATCAGGTCGGTGCGCGCGGTGCAGCACAGGCAGCATCCGTTGCTCATTTCGATGATCTTCTCGTCGCCGCCGAGCACGAGCGCGTTGTCGATCGGGATCTCGCCGAACTCGTTCTCGATCACCGCGATCCGGTGCCCGTGGTTCGCGGTGAGGATGTGGTTGACGAGCGTGGTCTTGCCCGAGCCGAGAAAGCCGGTCAGAACGGTCACCGGGATTTTGGCCATGATGATTCCCTCCTTAAACGTTCCCGCCGAGGATCCGGCGAGCGTGCTGACGTGCTTCGTCCGAAACGACGATGCGGTTGCCGTCGAAGTGCGGGCCGCGGGTGGCGTCGAGGCCCATCCGGGACGTCGTGCCGTCGGACCCGGACGACGGGTCGAGCGGCGAACCGGGCAGACCGTCCACAGTGAACAAGTCCTGGTGCGGCTGGAAATGCGTGGCGAGCGCCCAGAGAACTTCGCTGTCGTCGGTGAGGTCGACGTCCTCGTCCACGGCGATCACGGTCTTCACGTACGGATCCCAGCCGAGCAGGCCGAGCATCACTTGCCGGGCTTGCCCGGGCCGCCGCTGGCGCAGCGCGACGTAACAGTGGAAGTGCGTGCCGGACGTCGGGTAGTGGACCGCGGTGACGTCCGGGAAACGAGCCTTGAGTTTCTCCGCCATTTCCGATTCCCGTGGCACGCGGGCGAGATTCAGGTGCTCGTCGGTGTTGCCTCCGACCACGTCGATGAGCATGGCGTCGTCGCGGCGCAGGATCGTTTGCACGCGGAGCACGTTGTTGGTCGAGCGATTCGAGGAATAGCCGGAGAATTCGCCGAACGGTCCCTCGTCCGCGTGCTCGGAGGCGTCGATCGTGCCCTCCAGCACGAAGTCCGACCAGGCCGGGACCCCGATGCCGTGCCGCGGGGTGCGCACGATTTCCAGCGGTTCGCCGAACAGTCCGCCGGCCACCGCGCGTTCGTCCACGTCGTAACCGACCCGCGCGGACGCGGCCAGCATGAACAGCGGATGCCCGCCGAGCACCATCGCGACCGGCATCGGCTCGCCGCGTTCGGCGTATTTCTGCAGCATCCGCCACAGATCGCCGCGCGAATGCAGACTCGTCGCCAATTCGGTGCGGGAATGCGGCATCGCCCGGTGATAACTCAGGTTGCCGACACCGGTGTCCGGATCCTCCGCGACGATGATTCCGCTGGTGACGTAAGGGGAGCGGTCGCTGGCGAAATGCCGCAGCATGGGGACGGTCGCCAAGTCGACCTCGGAAGTCACGTTGTCCAGCACCGGCCCGCTGTCGACTACCCGTGGCGGGACCGCCCGGAGAGCGCGCTGCTGGTACGCACTGTGCAAACCGGACGGTCCGGTTTCGAGCATGCGGGCGATCCGCTCCCGCGAAGCGAACATGTTGCTGACCACCGGAACGTCAAGTCCGGTCACCTTCCGGAACAGCACCATTTCGTGTCGTCCGGCCGCGGCGAGTTCGTAAATGACGCCGGTGACGCCCTCGTCGGCCGGGACGGGATCGTCGAGGACGAGCACGTCGTCGGGATGGTCGCGCAGGTACTGGTCAACGAATGCGTGGGGATCTTGCCGGTGGTTCACCGCGAAACTCCTTGCGAGGCGGGCGGCCCCTGCCAGCGCGCGAACAGGTCGTGCTCGATGCCGAACTGGTCGAGCACCTTGCCGGTCAGGTGGGCGAGGATGTCCTCAATGGACTCGGGCTGGTGGTAGAAGGCGGGGACCGGCGGCAGCACGGTCGCGCCCGCCTCGGTCACCGCCACCAGATTGCGCAGGTGCACGAGGCTCAACGGGGTTTCCCTGGCCACGAGCACGAGCGGACGGCGTTCTTTCAGCGTCACGTCGGCGGCGCGGACGAGCAGGTCGTCGCTGTAGCCGTGCGCGATGCCGGCGACGGTTTTCATCGAGCACGGCACGACGACCATGCCCATGGTGCGGAAGGAGCCGGACGCGATCGACGCGGCGATGTCCCCGCGCGCGTGGCGGACGTCGGCCAGCTCGGCGACCTCGCCGGGCGGAGTTCCGGTTTCGAGTTCGATAGTGCGGTGCGCGGCTCGCGACATGACCAGATGCGTTTCCACCGTGCCGAGCTTGCGCAGCGCGGTCAGCAGGTGGACGGCCAGGTGCGGGCCGCTGGCCCCGGTGATGCCGACGATCAGCCGGGGCCGCTGCGGTTCGGTGCCCATGACGTCCTTTCAGGACTGGGAAAGCTTCGCGGCGGGTTCGGGTCGCGCGATCGGCGCTTCCGGTTGTCGTTTCCGCCGGGCGAAGAAAAGCAGGTTCAGCAGAATCGCCAAGACAGTGCCGGTGGCCACGCCGCTCTTCAGGAAAACCTGTGCGGCGAACGGAAACTGCTTGTAGAAGTCCGGTGCGCCGGCCGGGATCAGCCCCACGCCCAGCGACAGCATGACGATCACGAGATTGCCGGTCTGGTTGAAGTCCACGCGGGACAGCAGCTGGATGCCGGACACCGTCAGCGCCGCGAACGTGGCGACCGCGGCCGCGCCGATGACCGGTTGCGGGATCGCCGCGATCACCCGGCCGACCGGTTGCACGACCCCGAAAACGATGAGGATCACGCCGCCGACCGCGACCGGATACCGGCTGCGCACCTTGGTCAGCGCGACGAGCCCGATGTTCTGGCCGAAGGTGGTGTAGGCGAAGCCGTTGAACACGCCGCTGAGCGCGGTGAGCAGGCCGTCCACGCGCAGCAGGTTCGCGATGTCGCGCGGCCCGACCTTCTTGCCGACCACCTGCCCGACGGCGAGCCCCTGTCCGGACGCCTCGACCATCAGCACGAAAACGATCACCAGGAACAGCAGAATCGACGGGATGTCGAAATGCAACGCTCCGTAATGCAGTGGTTTCAGCAAGCCGAATACGGGACCGTTGGCGACTCCGGCGAGACTGCCCAGCCCGGTCAGCCAGCCCACGATCGCGCCGACGGTCAGCGCGATCAGCATCGCGAGCTGGCCGAGCAGGCCGCGGAACACCCGGTAGAACACCGCGATCAGCGCGAGGGTGAACCCGGCGAGCGCGAGATTCGCGGGCGCACCGTAATTGTGCGCGGACGGATTGGAACCGGCGATGAGTTTCAGCCCGACCGGGATCAGCGTCAGCCCGATCAGCGTGATGACCGTGCCGGTGACGACCTCCGGGAACAGCTTGAGCAGTTTGCTGAACAACGGCGCGATCAGCACCCAGAGCACGCCGACCACGAGCAGCGAGCCATACACAGTGGACAGCCCCTGCGTGCTGCCGATCAGCACCATCGGGACGATTCCGTTGGACGCGGCCCCGACGACGAGCGGCATCCGGATGCCGAATTTCCAGACGCCGAGCGCCTGCAGCAGGGTGCCGATCCCGGCGAGCACCAGGTCGACGCTGACGAGATCGGCGATCTGCGCCTGCGGCAGCCCGAGCCCGGCGCCGACCACGATCGGCACCACGACGACGCCGGCGTACATCACGAGCACGTGCTGCAGACCGAGCAGCACCAGCGGACCGAATCGGGGACGTTCGTCCACGGGGGACGGGGGAGACGGGTGACTGGCCATGATTCCCTCACCTCGTTGGGCCGGCGGGGCCGGGGGAACGGCCGGGCCGGGCGGATCGCGGGGCGTCGCCGGAGCCGGACGGGCCTCCGGCGGCGATGACCCCCGGCCGCGCGCGAATCCTGCCGCCGCACCTACGGGGTTAGGGTGGTTCCGAAGCTTTTTCCTTCCCTGCAAGGAGTTTCGACTATGGTGCATCGGGATCCGCCGAGGGTCAATACCCGGGCGCGGCTTCCGGCCCGGGGCGCGGCGCCCGTTCGCGGCGGTTGAGCACGAGGTTCAGCAGGAACGCCGCGATGCCGCCGGCCGCGATCCCGCTCGTCAGTACCGTCTGCACCACAACGGGCAGATGTTGGTAAAACTCCGGCGCGCCGACCGGCAGGAGACCGAAGCCGAACGAGATGGCGACGATCAGGATGTTGCGGCCGTTGCTGAGATCCGCCTGGCTCATGATGCGCAGCCCGACCGCTCCGACGGTGCCGAACATGACCACGCCGACGCCGCCGAGCACCGGTCCGGGCAGCGACGCGACGGCCGCGCCGAGTTTCGGCACCAGGCTCATCAGAACCAGCACCGCGCCCGCGGTGGCGACCACGAACCGGCTCATCACCTTCGTGATGCTGACCAGGCCGACGTTCTCGCCGAAGGTGACGACGGTGAACGAGCCGAACACCCCGGCGAACGCGGTGCCGATGCCGTCCGCGCGCAGCGCCCGCGAAATCTCGGGCGGGCCGACCTCGCGGCCGACGATCTGCCCGATGGCGAGCGTGTCGCCGGTCGATTCCACCATGTTCACCAGCTGCACGATGATCATCGGCAGCAAGGCCGACACGGCGAACGTCGGCAGGCCGAATTCGAACGGCTTCACGACGCCGACCCAATCCGCGTGCCCGACCGAGCTGAAGTCCGCCATGCCGAGCGGAATCGCCACGACCGTGCCGACGGCCAGCGCGATGAGGATCGCGAAGCGGCGCACCGCGGGCGGGGCGAACCGTTCCAGGCACACGGTCAGCACGATGGTGCCCAGCCCGAGAATCAGCCGCCCGGCCGAACCGTGGTCGGCCGCGCCGGGATTGGACCCGGCGATCAGCGTCGCGGTGGAGGGCAGCAGCGAGAACCCGATGATCGCGATGATCGTCCCGGTCACGATCGGCGGGAAGAACCGGATCAGCTTGCTGAACCACGGCGCGACCAGCCAGGTCAGCAGGCCGGCCACGATCGTCGCGCCGAAGACCGCGGGCAGCCCGGCCTCCTTGCCGACGATGATCGCCGGCGTGATGCCGGTGAAGGTCGAGCCCATCACGATCGGCAGCCGGACGCCGACGTTGCCGATCCCGAGCGTCTGCAGCAGCGTCGCGACGCCGCTGACCAGCACGTTCGCCGTGACGAGCGTGGCGATCTGCGCGGTGGACAGGCCGACGCCGAGCCCGATCAGCAGCGGGACGGTGACCATTCCGGAGTAGGCGACCAGCAGGTGCTGCATGCCGAGCGGGAGCAGCTGCCGGAACCGGGGGACGGTGTCGACCGCGTCGCGGGTCGTGGTTTCGGCTCGGGTGGTGCGCGGACGGAATCGCATGGTTTCCTCCACAGCGGGGAAGGGGGAGCGCGGATCACCGCGCCCAGGGAGTGAGCAGTCCGCCCATGCCGCTCCGCTCGAGCAGCCGGGCCGCGTGCCGTTCCGCCTCGTCGGCGGCGGCCGCTTCGTCGACGCGGACGCACTGTCCGGCGCGGTAGACGATCTCGCCGCCCACGATCGTCAGCTCCACATCGGACCCGCGGGCGGAGTAGACGAGGGCGGCGACAGCCCGGTGCACCGGGCGCACGTGCGGACGGTCGAGCGCGGTCACGATGACGTCGGCGAGTTTGCCCTCGCTGAGGACGCCCGCGTCGATTCCGGCGTAACGGGCCCCCTCGCGGGTGGCCATTTCCAGCGCGTCCTCGGCCCGCAACGCCGTCGGGTCCAAAGTGGCCGTTCGCTGGCCGAAGACGCTGAGTTTCATTGCCTCGAAAAGATCTTGCCGATGGCCGCAGCTCGGACCGTCGGTGCCCAGCGCGACCGGGACGTGCTGCTTTCGCATGCTCGCGATCCGCGCGGTGCCAGAAGCGAGGTAGCCGTTGGACGCCGGGTTGTGCGAGACCCCCGCGCCGGTGGCTGCGACCTGCTCGATTTCGGCTTCGTCGAGCCAGATCGCGTGCGCGAGCGTGGCCCGTTCGTCGAGCAGGCCTTCCTTCGCGAGCCATTCGACCGGACGGACCCCGTGGGTTTCGAGGTAGCTGACCGGATCGGTGGTGCTCTCGCAGCAATGGGTGTGCCAGCGAGTGCCGAATTCCCGGGCGAGTTCGACCGTCCGGCGGACGAGTTTCTGCTCCACGTAACAGAGGTTGAGCGCGGCGGGCCAGACGGCGACCTTCGAACTCGGCGGCCGGTGCTGCATCGCCTCGCGCGTGATCGCGAATTCGTCCTCGGTCGAGTAACGGAACAATTCGATCGGCTGGCCGCGCCGGTCGGCGATTTCGGTGCGTTCGCCGAGCATGCCGCGCGCGACCGCACCGCGAAGCCCGGCCTTCTCGATGACGTCCGCGACGGCGAGCGTCGTTTCGAGATCGCTTGGCGCGTAATGGTTGTCGATCACCGTGGTGATGCCGGCCCGCAACGCTTCCACCGCGCCGAGCCTCGCCCCGGCCACCGCTTCGGGTCCGGTGATCGCGATCGAATACGGCCACATGAATTCGCACAGCCAGGGCACGATCGACATGCCTTCGCCGAGCCCGCGAGCGAGGGCTTGGTAGAGGTGGTTGTGCCCGTCGACCAGGCCGGGCAGCACTGCTTTGCCGCGGCAGTCGACGACCTCGGCGGCGCGCCAGCGCTCGGCGCCCGGCCCTTCGCCGACGCCGGCGATGCGGTCGCCGATGATCGCGACGTGGCCGCTGGAGTGGACAGTGCGCTGGTCGTCGACGGTCACCACGGTGCCGCCGGTCAGCAGGAGATCGCAGGGTTCGGGTTCCGCAGCCGACATCGGGCCGCCCTTCCCCGGGCGGGGTCGGACCCGGCCCGGCGGTCGTCTCCAGCGCGCGGCTGGAGGCACTTGGCCGAACGGTTGGCCCGAAACGGGAGGTCACCGGCGCCCGGCAGCACCGCCGGGTCGTTCAATGCAAAGCCCTCCGGCGGCCGGTGTCAAGAGCGCGCTTCGGAAAAGTCTTGCCGCGCAACGCATCCGGCGATCATGTGTTGACAGCGGGCAGCGAAGGTGCTGGACTCGGTTGCGCCGGAGCGCGGATCGCGCTTCCGGGTCCCGTAGGTGCGGTGAAGCGCGGCCGGGGAGTCCTTTACTCAAGTCTTGCGTAAGGAGACATCCGGTGATTATCGATACCCATGTCCATCCGACGAATCTCGTCGACGAAGCCTGGCGGCACACCGGAACCCCGTTCACCGGCGAGCGCACGCTGGAGATGATGGACGGTCCATTCTGGATCAACGGCAAGCCGCGGCGCGTGGACGTCAGCTGCATCATGCCGCCTCCGGGGAACACGACCTGGCGCGAGGGCAACAAAACCGGCCGCGAAGGAATCCGCGAATACCAGGCGTACGTGACCTCGCTGGTGCAGCAGTACCCGGACCGGTTCGTCGGCAACTTCATGTACAACCCGCGGTTCGGGCCGGAAAACGGCGCGGCGGAGCTGGCCTTCCACGTGAAGGAATACGGCTACAAAATGCTGAAGCTGCACGCGAACATGCACTCCTACCGCCCGGACCGGGCACTCGACTGGCTGCGGCCGGTGATGCGCGTGTGCGACGAGCTCGGCGTGATCGTGCTGATCCACACCGGGGACGGGCCGTACTCGATCCCGACCCAGTTCTACCCGATCATCCGCGAATTCCCGAACGTCACGTTCATTCTCGGCCATTTCGGCATCCAGACCGGCGGCGTCTACTGTTTCGAGGCGTTCTGGATGATCCAGGACTCGCCGAACGTGATCGGCGAATCGGGCTGGCTGCTGCAGTCGCGGATCGTCGAATTCGCCAAGGAGATGAAGAAGAGCGACCTGGTCTTCGGCACCGATTCGCCGCCGAACGAGCCCGGCATGTGGGCGCGCGAGCTGGAAGTGCTGTGCCACCAGCCGCCGCAGGGCCTGAATCTGTCCGAGGACGACCTGGAGGGCTACCTCGGCAACAACATGGCCAAGCTGCTCGGCCTCGCGCCGACGCCGCCGCCGAAGGACAAGGCGGAAGCGGAAGCGTATTTGCGCGGGGACATTCCGCAGGCCTCCGCGGCGAATACGCACGCGTCGCATTACCTCGGCTACACGCCGTCGGCGTGGGCAGAGGCCGCCAACTCCTGATTCGTTCGCGCTGGCTGCGGGGTCAGTCGCACCCGCAGCTGGCGCGCGCGGTCAGGCGGACGTCGAGGATCCGGTCTTCCGGCTGGGCGTTCTCCCTTAGCTGATCCAGAGTGGACACCGCGGCGTCGGCGAACTCGTCGAAGGAATGCCCGGCGGTGGACAGCGGCGGCCAGCTGTGCGCGGCGGCGTCGGTGCCGCCGAAGCCCATCACGGCAAGGTCTTTCGGGACTTTCAAGCCGAGTTCCGCCGCCACCGTGAGGGTGTCGAGCGCCAGCCCGTCCGCCGTCGCCATGATCGCGCGCGGCCGCTCGGGAGACTGCAGCCACCCCCGGATGTCCGCCCGTGCGGCGTGCCGATCCAGGCCGGTGCGGACGACGTTGGCCGCGCTCCTTTTCGCCGTCCGCATCGCCTCGGCCCAGCCCCGCGCCCGATCGGCCACCGGACCGGACCGCGCGGTGCCGGTGAGACAGCCGATCTCGCGGTAGCCGTGCCCGAGCAGGTGCTCGGTGGTCATCCGCCCGCCGGCCTTGTTGTCCAGCACGACGGACGGCGCCGCGCTGCCGGACGGCGCGTGGTGGTGCAGGTAGACGACCGGAACGTCCAAAGTGGAGTGCGTCGCGGCCGCCCCGGCGATCTCGGCGCGCACCAGCAGCAGGCCGTCCACGCGCATGTTCGCCAGTGATTCGGCGTACCGCAGCTCCTGTTCCCGGGAGAACGCCGAATTCCCCAGCAGCACCAGGGATCCACGCGCGAACGCGGCCCGCTCGACCGCGTGGGTGAGCTGGGTGAAGTAGCCCTCGCTGCTGTCCGGCACGACCAGTCCGAGCACGTTGCTGCGCGTGGACCGCAGCGCCCTCGCGACGAGATTCGGCCGGTACCCGAGTTCGGCGATCGCCCGTTCGACCCGCTCGCGCGTGGCGGGCGCGACCGGCCGCGGGCCGTTGTTGAGCACGTAGCTGACCACGGCCGGCGAGGTGCCCGCCAGCCGCGCGACGTCGTCCCGGGTGACCCGCTGCATGCGCCAGACGATACCCGAAGAGCCGTTGACAGTCCCGATCTACACGTGTTGACTCCCGTGGGTCGGCTAAGCAGGAAAGCTGGTGGTCACTGTGGACTCGCTGGTACGCGCCGCGGAAACCGGGAAAGCCGCCGGGGTGGGCGAAAGCGCCCTCCGGCCGGACGGCGCCGCCAAGGTGACCGGCCGGTTCGCCTATTCGTCGGATCTGTGGATCGAGGGCATGGTCTGGGCGACCACGCTGCGCAGCCCGTACGCGGCCGCGCGGATCCGGTCCATTGACACGAGCAAGGCGCTCGCCCAGCCTGGGGTGCACGCCGTGCTCACCCACGAGGACGTGCCCGGTGCGAAGACGTACGGAATGAAAACCGCCGACCAGCCGGTCCTCGCCGTCGACGAGGTCCGCTACCACGGCGAACCGGTGGCGCTGGTCGCCGCCGACGATCCGGAAACCGCCCGCCAGGCGGCGAAACTGATCGTCGTCGAGTACGAACCGCTGACCCCGGTCACCGACCCGATGACGGTGCTGGACGAGGGCGTCCGCCCCGTCCATCCGGACGGAAACCTGGTCCGGCACGTGAAAATCCGCCACGGGGACATGGTGAAAGCCCGCGCCGAGGCGGAGGTCGTGGTCACCGGCGAGTACGAAGTCGGCATGCAGGACCAGGCTTTCCTTGGTCCGGAATCCGGCCTGGCGATTCCTTCCGAAGACGGCGGCGTCGAACTTTACGTTTCCTCGCAGTGGCTGCACAAAGACCTGGAGCAATTGGCTCCTTGCCTTGGTCTGCCGCCGGAAAAAGTGCGCCTGACCCTGGCCGGCGTGGGCGGTGCCTTCGGCGGACGAGAAGACCTCTCCGTCCACGTGCACGCCTGCATGCTCGCCCTGCGCCTCGGCCGTCCGGTGAAGATGTCGTACAACCGCTACGAATCCTTCTTCGGTCACGTGCACCGCCATCCGGCCAAGATGCGCTACGAACACGGCGCGACCAAGGACGGCCGCTTGGTCTACGTCAAAGCCCGCCTGGTTTTGGACGGTGGTGCCTACACTTCAACTTCGCCGGTGGTCATCGCCAACGCGTGTTACTTCGTCACCGGCGCATACGACGTCCCGAACGCCGAAATCGACGGCCTGGCGGTGTTCACCAACAACCCGCCCTGCGGTGCGATGCGCGGCTTCGGCGCCGTCCAATCGGCCTACGGGTGCGAGTCCAATATGGACAAACTGGCGCAGGCGTTGGGCATGGACCCGATGGAATTGCGCCTCCGCAACGCCATGACCACCGGTACTGTCCTGCCCACCGGGCAAGCCGTCGACGGTCCCGCTCCCGTCGCGGAACTGCTGCAAGCCCTCCGGGACCGGCCGCTGCCGCCAGCCGGTTCTCTGGATTTGCTTTCCCTGCCTGGCGGAGCCGCCAACACGACGCACGGCGAGGGGGTGCGTCGCGGAGTCGGCTACGCGGTCGGGGTGAAAGCGATCGGCTACTCGGGAGGCGTCGACGACATCTCGACGGCCAGGGTCGCCTTGTCCGTCGTGAACGGCGCCCCGGTCGTCTCGGTGCACACCGCCGCCGCGGAATGCGGACAAGGCGTCACCACGGTGCAGGCGCAGGTGGCGAGCACGGAATTGGGCGTCTCCCGGGTAGTCGTCCTCCCCGCCGACACCCAGGTCGGCGACGCAGGTTCCGCATCCGCTTCCCGCATGACGTGGATGTCGACCGGCGCTGTGCAGGGTGCCTGCCGCTACCTCGCCCGCGAACTCCTGCGCCGCGGTTCGGGCGTTTCGTTGGGCAACGACCAAGTCCTGGACAGCGTCGGACGCCCAGTGTGCTCCATCGCCGACGTGCTGGGTTCGGACACGCTTGAGCACACCTTCGAATACCACCACCGTCCGACCCAAGGCATCGACCCGGAAACCGGGCAGGGCAACGCACACATCGCGTTCGCCTTCGCTGCCCATCGAGCGGTGGTGGACGTGGACGTCGAACTGGGTTTGGTGAAGGTGGTCGAACTGGCGACCGCGCAGGACGTCGGCAAGGCGATGAACCCGCTCGCCGTGGAAGGGCAGATCGAAGGCGGCAGCGTCCAGGGCCTGGGGTTGGCGTTGATGGAGGAAATCCTGGTCGACCGCGAGGGCCGGGTGCGGAACCCGTCCTTCACGGACTACCTGATCCCCACGGTGCTGGACGTCCCGCCGATGCCGATCAGCCTGTTCGAATTCCCGCACCCGGACTCGCCGTACGGGTTGAACGGCGTGGGGGAGCCGCCGACGCTGTCCTCGACTCCCGCGATCCTGAACGCCCTCCGCTCCGCGACCGGCTTGCCGCTGCCGAACGCGCCCATCCGGCCGGACGACATCGCTCTGGCCGGGGGCCGCGCCGCTTCGTGAGCGTCGGCCAGTCTTTTTCGTACCCGTCCCTGACCGGCAGCCCGCCTCCCGGAGGTGCTCCCCGTGGATTTCCTGAGCCCGTCGACCTGGGCCGAAGCCCTGGCCGCCAAGTCCGCCCGCCCGGACGCCGTCCCGTTGGCGGGCGGCACCGACGTCCTGGTCGAACTCAACTTCGACCACCGCCGCCCGCCTGCCCTGCTCGACCTCACCCGCGTCGCCGACCTGACCGAATGGACGGAGAAGGACGGTCGAATCCGCCTGGGCGCAGGCGTGTCGTACACGCGCATCATCACCGAACTGGGCACCCGCCTCCCCGGCCTGGCGATGGCGAGCCGCACCGTCGGCTCCCCGCAAATCCGCAACCGAGGCACCGTCGGCGGAAACTTAGGAGCGGCTTCGCCCGCCGGTGACACCCACCCCATGCTCCTGGCCTGCAACGCGACCATCGAGGCCGCGTCGGTCCGCGGCACCCGGATGATTCCCGCGACCGAGTTCTACCAAGGCGTCAAACGCAACGCACTGGCTCCGGACGAGCTGATCGCCGCCATCCACCTCCCGGTCGCGACCGGCCCGCAACAGTTCGCGAAAGTCGGGACCCGCAACGCGATGGTCATCGCAGTGTGCTCCTTCGCCCTGGACCTCGCTCCCGAGACGGGTTGGGTAGGCGCGGCAGTCGGTTCGGCCGCCCCGACCCCGCGCCGAGCCACCGCCGCCGAAGACTTCCTCCGCGACGCCCTGGCCGACGCGTGGACCTCCCGCTCCCCGCTGCCGGACCCCGTCGTGCGCCGCTTCGGCGAACTGGCCGCGAGCGCCGCGTCCCCGATCGACGACGTCCGGGGCAGCGCCGACTACCGCATGCACGCGATCGCCGTACTGGCCCGCCGGACGTTGAGCTGGGCCTGGGAAGACTATCGGAAAGGCGGGCAGCCGAAATGCGCCTGAACCTCACTGTCAATGACGAACCGCGCACCGTCGACGACGTTTGGGAGGGCCAGAGCCTCCTCTTCGTCCTGCGCGACCAACTCGGCCTGCCCGGCTCGAAGAACGCCTGCGAACAAGGCGAATGCGGTTCGTGCACGGTGTATTTGGACGGTACGCCAGTGTGCTCCTGCCTGGTCGCCGCAGGCCAAGCCGAGGGCAGGGAAGTCCGCACCGTAGAAGGCCTAGCGAACGGTGACCAACTGGACGCGGTACAGCAATCCTTCATCGACGCCGGAGCGGTGCAATGCGGCTTCTGCACGCCGGGGTTGATCGTCGCCGCACACGAACTAGTGCACCGCGTGGCCGCCCCCACCGATCCGGAGATCCGGGAGGCTTTGGCAGGAAACCTCTGCCGGTGCACCGGGTACGAGAAAATCCTGGACGCAGTCCGCCTGGCCTCGGCCCGGGTTGGGGAGGGGGGAACGGCTCCCGCGTGATGCTGCGCAAGCAACTCGACGCACGCCCTGCGGCGAGCTGTGAACACTTCCGCGTGCCCCCGCTCCACGTCAACCCGAGCCGGGTTAGGCCGGACGCACGCAAACGGCCGTCGGCGGCGGCTCGGACTAGGCCATGCCCCACGCCGCTGGCCCGTGACCTCGCCCAGCTTGCGTCGCGGCGGCTGGCAGTGACTGTTCAGGACTAGGCCGGGTCGCACCGCTGGCACCTGACGTTGCCCTGTTTATGTCGCGGTGGCCTGCCGATGCCCGTGCCTGCCCGCGCGCATGGGAACGGTCGTGGGTAGCTGCTCAGGACAGGCCCTGCCACTCCCCACACTGCTCGCACCCCACTTCGCCCTGCCCGCGTCGCGGCGACATGCCGATGCCGTGCCCGCCTGCAGGCATGGAAACGGCCGTCGGTGTCTGCTCACGGCGAGGCTCTGCCTGGCGCGCGACTTCGCCCTGTCTGCGTCGCAGTGGCAGGCCGATGCCATGTCTTCCTTCAGGCATGGAAACAGCCGTCGACAACTGCTCATGGTCAGGGCCCTGCCTGGCACGCGATCTCGCCCGGCCTGCGTTGCGGCGGCAGGCCGATGCCGTGTCTGCCTGCAGGCATGGAACCGGTCGTCGGCACCTGCTCACGGCCAGGCCCTGCCTGGCGCGCGACCTCGCCGTGTCCGCGTCGCGGTGGCATGCCAGTGCCCGTCCGCACGCATCCTCCGGCCCACGACACAACCACCGTCGGTGACCGGTCACGACGGAGCCAGCACCAAGCCCGCCGCGGCTGGCGCACTCCGCCAGCGACTACGGCTCACCCCGGCCCGGTCACCAGCCGGTCAGAGGCCCTTCACCAGATCCGTCTCCGTCACCCCCGGTCCCTGTCCCTCCCGGATGAACCATTCCGTCCCGAACGCCTCGCCGAACTTGTCGTCCGGCAGGGCCAGGAAGAACGACTCCTCGCTGATCTGGCTCCGGTGCGCCCGCATCGCCGCCCGCTTCGCCTTCAGGTATGCCGTGACGTCTACCTCGGCGGTCAACTCGGCTTCCGGTTTGCCGATGATCATCTCCTCGTCCGGACCGCTTTCCTCGCCCGCTGCCCGCAGCGCTTCGGCGGCTCGGCGAATCTGGTCGCGGTTCGCCGAACCTTGGTAGACCCGCGGCGTGCCCGCGAGTTCGGCCGCGCGCACGCCGACTCGGTGGACCTGGATGTGGTCCGGGTGGCCGTAGACGCCGAAGTCGTCGTACACCGTCAGCACGTCGGCCGACTCCTCGCGCAGGATCGTCGCCAGCCGCTCCGCCGCTTCTTCGATCGGCGCGCTCCAGAACGTGTCCGGGCCGTCGTTCGACGGGTCGCCCATCATGCCGGAGTCCTGGTATCCCAAGAACTCCACCCGTGAGACGCCCAGCACCTCGGCCGCCGCGTGCGTCTCCTTCACCCGGCGTTCCGCGAGCTGTTCGCCGTCGTCGAGCAGACCCTCGGGGATCTCTCCCTTTTCTCCGCGCGTGGCCACCACGAGCACCACCCGGTGCCCTTCGTCGGCCGCCTTGCGCATCACGCCGCCCGTCATGATCGCCTCGTCGTCGGGATGAGCGTGGAACGTCACCAATGTCGCCATGCCACCGAACCTACCGGCGCCCACCGACAAAAACCGGCGCCCGCCGGAAACCGTTTCCGGAGAATCCGCCACACCCTCCATTGTGGACAGGTCGCCCACATGGGTGGACCTGCGGCTTTATCGGCGCGAGGGGTCCCCTCGCGCGCTCCGGCGCTTGGCTTCTCCCGCCGCCCGGCTTACGTTGGGGTCCGCGGACCGAGGAGGCGTCATGGCAGAACGGACGAAATACATCCTGGACGAGGCCGATCTCCCGACGCAGTGGTACAACGTGGTGCCGGACCTGCCCGAGCCGCCGCCTCCGCCGCTGCACCCGGGAACCCGCGAGCCCGTCGGGCCCGCGGACCTGGCTCCGCTGTTCCCGCAGGCGCTCATCGAGCAGGAAGTCAGCACCGAGCGCTACCTCGACATCCCCGAGGAAGTCCGGGACGTCTACCGGCTCTGGCGTCCGTCCCCGCTCTACCGCGCCCGCCGGCTGGAGAAGGCGCTCGGGACCCCGGCCCGGATCTACTACAAGTACGAGGGCGTCAGCCCGGTCGGCTCGCACAAGCCGAACACCGCTGTGCCGCAGGCGTTCTACAACGCGGCCGAGGGCGTCACGCGGCTCACCACCGAGACCGGCGCCGGGCAGTGGGGCAGCGCGCTAGCATTCGCGTGCGCGACGTTCGGGTTGTCCTGCGAGGTCTGGCAGGTGCGGGCGTCGTACGACCAGAAGCCGTACCGCAAGCTGATGATGGAGACCTTCGGCGCGCAGGTGTACCCGAGTCCATCGGACCGCACTGCCGCCGGCCGGGCGATCCTGGCGGAGAACCCGCAGTCGACGGGCAGCCTCGGGATCGCGATCAGCGAGGCCGTCGAGCAGGCCGCGGCGGACCCGGGCGCGCGGTACGCGCTAGGCAGCGTGCTCAACCACGTGCTGCTGCACCAGACGGTGATCGGCGAGGAAGCGCTGCGGCAGTTCGAACTGGC
Source organism: Amycolatopsis sp. AA4 (assembly GCF_002796545.1). Classification (GTDB taxonomy): domain Bacteria; phylum Actinomycetota; class Actinomycetes; order Mycobacteriales; family Pseudonocardiaceae; genus Amycolatopsis. The sequence continues at coordinate 6,106,832 of NZ_CP024894.1, read as the reverse complement.
CGGCGACACTCCCGATGTGCTCGTCGGCTGCACCGGCGGCGGCTCCAACTTCGGCGGGCTGGCTTTCCCGTTCCTGCGGGAAAAACTGGCCGGCCGGCTGAACCCGGTGATCCGCGCGGTCGAACCGGCGGCGTGTCCGACCCTCACCCGCGGCCGCTACGCCTACGACTTCGGCGACACTGCGGGCCTCACGCCGCTGCTGAAAATGCACACGCTCGGCCACGGCTTCATCCCGGACCCGATCCACGCCGGAGGCCTGCGCTACCACGGGATGTCGCCGCTGATCTCGCACATCTACGAACTGGGCCTCATCGAGGCGCTCGCGATCGGCCAGCAGGAATGTTTCGCTGCCGGGGTGCAGTTCGCCCGCACGGAAGGCATCATTCCCGCGCCCGAGCCGACGCACGCGTTGGCCGCGTGCATTCAAGAAGCGTTGCGCTGCAAGGAGACCGGCGAGGAAAAGGTGATCCTGACGGCGCTCTGCGGACACGCGCACCTCGACCTGCCCGCGTACGGCGCGTATCTGGCGGGGGAGATGGTGGACAACGAACTTCCGGACGCGGCGCTGGAGGAATCGTTGGCGGCGCTTCCCTGAGTGCAGGATCGGGTCGGCTGGCACGGGAAAGCAGAAGGGAGTGATGGGCGAGGATTGGTTGACAGGCGATCGCTAGGCGGGCCGACTTAAGCCGGTAGCAACGGTGAGCTGCAGGCGGTTGGCAGGAAGCCGCGGGAGCGCGCGCCGTGGTCCGCAGCGTCCGGAGCCGCACCGGGCCGGACGACAGGCCTGGCCCTGGCGGACTCGCGCTCACTGGCGGATTGGCCGCGGCAGGGGGTGCTTTCCTCCGGGATCGGGGGGCCGTCACGTGGCCGCTCGCCGGAGGAATTGCGGGAATCGCAGATCTTCGGCGGGCTGGTTCCGCCCTGCCAGGAATGAAGCGGCGCCGGTGTCTGGGGCAGGACTCGGCGGGTGGATGGGCCAAGCGGGTTCGGTCGCCGGGTGCGGTCGTTCCTGCTGCCGCGGGTGGCGCGGCTGGCGGGTGGATGGGTCAAGCGGTTTCGGTCGTCGGGTGTGCTCGTTCCTGCTGCCGCGGGTGGCGCGGCTGGCGGGTGGATCGGCCAACCGGATGGGGTTGCTGGCCGTCGGATGTGCTGCGGCGGACGGACGGTCCCGGCGGACAGCGTCGGTGCACGGGCCGGGTTCGCCGGTGGCTGCTGTCTGGTGGCGAAGGCGGACAGCGCGGCCGAATCGAGCCCGGGTGTGCGTTGACGGGCAGGCTTGGCTGTGCCAGGCAACGTGATCGGCGTCCTCGGGCACACCAATCTCGGCCGCGTGCCGCAGCGGCTGAGCGAGCGGGAGCGGAAAGCTCCGAACCGGCCAGTGGCAGGTGGCTCGGTGGGACTGGTGCTGCCGCAGCTGGCGAGAAAGCTTCAGCCATCCTCGGCGAGCCGCGACCGCCGGTTCTCCAGAAAGGCTCGCTCAGTCTCGTTGGTAGCCAACGCGATCGCCTCCGTATAAGCCGCCCGGGCTTCGGCGGCGCGGCCCAAGCGGGACAAGAGATCCGCTCGGGTGGCGGGCAGCAGGTGGTATCCGGGCAGGTCCAGCTCGTCCACCAACGCCAGGGCCAGTTCCGGGCCGTGGACTTCGGCTACTGCGACGGCGCGGTTCAGGGCTACGACGGCGGTCGGCGTGTGGACCAGGAGCTGGTCGTACAGGGCCAGCACCTGGGGCCAATCGGTTGCGGGGCCGTCGGTGTGGACGGCGTTGATCGCGGCTTGCAGCTGGTACGGGCCGGGCTGTCCGCGGCGCAGGCATTGCCGTACCAGGGCATGGCCTTCGGCGATCAGGTCCGGGTTCCACAGGGAGCGGTCCTGTTCGGTCAGCACTACCAGGTTGCCGGAGGAATCCACGCGGGCTGGGCGGCGGGCTTCGGTCAGGAGGAGCAGGGCGAGCAGGCCCTGGACTTCCGGTTCGTCCGGCATCAGGTCGGCCAGGGCGCGGGTCAGGCGGACGGCTTCCAGACACAGGTCTGTCCGCACCAAGGGGCCGGAGGTCGAGGTGTAACCCTCGTTGAAGACCAGGTACAGGACGGTCAGGACGGAGGCCAGGCGGTCCGGCAACGCGGCCTCGTCGGGGACTCGGTACGGGATTCCCGCGTCGCGGATCTTCTTCTTCGCGCGGACGATGCGTTGCGCGATCGTCGGTTCGGGACCAGGTACGCGCGGGCGATCTCGGCGGTTTCCAGGCCGCCCAGCAGACGCAGGGTCAGGGCGGTCTGCGCGAGCGGGGAGAGCGCCGGGTGGCAGCAGGTGAAGATCATCCGCAACTGGTCGTCGCGCACGGGGCCCGCCTCTGCTGGTTCGTCGGGCTGGTGGAGGAGCAGGGCTTGCGCGTGCCGGGCCTCCCGGGTGGATTCCCGGCGGAGGCGGTCGATCGCGCGGTTTCGGGCGGTGGTCACGATCCACGCGCCCGGATTGGCGGGCAGCGACTCCGCCCACGCGGTGACGGCGGTGGCGAAGGCGTCCTGTACCGCCTCCTCGGCCAGCCCGATGTCGCCCAGGAGGCGGGTCAGGGTGGCGACACAGCGGCCGTACTCCGCTCGGTAGACCGCGTCGAGCGTCACGCAGCGTCCTCCGGGCCCTCGGCGAACGGGCGTACTTCGATGGGGCGGCCGCACGCGTGGGCGCATTTGTCCGCCCACGACAGGGCTTCGTCCAGGTCCGCGCATTGGATCACCCAGAAACCGCCCAGCTGCTCCTTCGTTTCGGCGAACGGGCCGTCCGTCATCGTGACGCCGCCGTTCGCGGGGCGGACCACGGTGGTCGCGTGCGACCGGCGCAAACCGCCGACGAAGACCCAGGCGCCGGCGGCTTTCATGTCGTCGGTGACCTTGCCGGTGCGGGCCATCTGGGCGGTCAGTTCCTCGCCGGTCTCCAGCGTGTCTTCGTCGACCTGGACGGCCAGCAGGTACTGCTTCATGGCGAACTCCTCAAACGCGGGGTCTCTTACCCTGGCTACGAACGCGCGCGACGCCATTCGACACCTCGGCGAGAAAACCGGCGAGAAAAATCTGTCACCGTTCTTTGGAGACGGTCGCCAGCAGCTCCGGACCTCGCGCTACCAGCCGTTGCTGGGCGAGCGAACCCCACCACCACGCCAGTGCGAGGCCGGTCGCGATGCCGGCCGGGATGCCCAGCCACTGCAGCACCGGCAGGTCCGTCAGTGTTCCGGCCACGCCCAGCGCCACGACCGGCAGCGCACCGACCACGATGAGCAGCGTGGTCGCCAGCATCAGGGCGGCTCGAGCGCATCCGGGACGTCCGCCGGACGACCACGGGCTGCCGCTGCGGCGTTGATCCGGCAGCGGGAAGGCCAGGAAGACCGATTGCAGCATCAAGACCCCGGCGCCGGCGCCCAGTGTCGCCGGGACCAGGCCGAGGACCCACGGGTACGCGCTCGGTACGCCGGTGACGCCAGGCAGGACCAGCGCGAGCACCAAGGCCACCGGGGCGACGATCAGCGTCCACGCCAGTTGGCGGCCGCGGATGTCGGCGCGTTCGGCTCCGGGCACGACCAGCGTGTGCCATAGCGCGCTGCCGTCCATTCCGTACAAGTTGCCGGACTGCATCGACGCGAAAAGCACTACTGCGACACCGAAATACGGCAGCATCGCCGACCGGTCGCCGCCGCCGGACAGGGACGGCACGACGGTGATGACGAAGCCGATCAGCAGCGTCGACATCAGGGCGACGCGGCGTCGGGCGTCTCGCCACCAGGTGTGCAGTTCCTTGCGCGCCACGGCGCCCACCGGCGTCGAAGGCAGCAGGCTGCGTCGCGTGCGGCTGCTCTTCGCGCGGGTGCGGGAGGCGCCGCGGAAGGACGGCGTGGTGACCTGGCGGGCCAGCAGCGCACCCCAGATCAGGACCAGAACCGCCACTACGCCGAGCAAAGCGGCGAAGAGGCCGCCGGCTGTGCCCCATTCCCCGGTCCCGGCGGCGTGCACCGCGAGCGTGCCCCAGCCGGACGGCAGCGCGTGCATGACGCTGACGAAGCCGGGCATCTGGCCGTTGACGATCGCCGGGGCGACGTTCTTCATCACGTAGTTCACCGCGACGCCGGACAACCCGGTGAGCGCCACCAGGATGATGCCGAGTTCCTTGCCCTTGCGCGACGTCAGCAGCGCGCCCAGCGCGGCCATCACCACGCGGTACAGCAGCACCACGAACGCCAGCTGCAGCACGGTGAACACGAGACCGACGAGCGCCGCGGCAGGGCCGAACCGCAGTCCGTAGAACACCAAGCCGAGGAACGCCAGCAGGCTCACCAGCGCGGTGACGCCCACGAAGCTCGCCGCGAGCAGCCCGACCGCCAGTTTGCGCCGTCCGATCGGCAGCAGCGCGAAGTGTTCCGGCCGCAGCGTGTCGTCCCCGCCGCCGGTCGCGATCGGGGCGAGCACCCAGCCCGCCATCCACACCGCGTAGACCGAGGTGAGCAGGTCGACGGTGATCCGCGCTTCCGGAGCGGGCAACACCGCGATGCCGATGGTGACCAGGGCCGCCACCAGGCCGGCGAGGCCGCCGACGATCATTCCGGCGATCTGCCGCCCGCGCAGCGAATTGCGCAGGACCCGCAGCTTCAGTCGGACGAGGACGCCAACCACGCCAGCCCCTCCGCTCCACCGGTCCGCCCGCCGACGATGTGCACGAACGCGTCTTCCAGCGTGCCTTCGCCCCGTACGTCGGCCACCGCGCCCGCGGCCACGACCCGTCCGCGCGTGATCACCGCGACGTGGCTGCACAGCTGTTCCACCAACGCCATCACGTGGCTCGACAGCACCACCGCCCCGCCGGAGGCGACGAACCGCTGCAGGATCGTGCGGATCGTCGACGCCGAAACCGGGTCGACCGCCTCGAACGGCTCGTCCAGCACCAGCAGCCGCGGCCCGTGCAGCAACGCCGTCGCGAGGCCGATCTTCTTGCGCATGCCCGCGGAATAGTCGATGACGAGCGTGCGCTCGGCGTCCGTCAGCTCCAGCACGCCGAGCAGTTCCTGGGCGCGTTCGGCGACCGTGTCCGGCGCGAGCCCGCGCAGCAGGCCCATGTACGTCAGCAGTTCCCGCCCGGTGAGCCGCTCCGGAATGGACAATCCGTCCGGAAGAACGCCGATCAGGCTTTTCGCCCGTTCCGGTTCCCGCCACACGTCCACGCCGAACACGCGCGCCTCGCCGGAATCCGGCCGGAGCAGCCCGACCGCCATCGACAGCGACGTCGTTTTCCCGGCTCCGTTGGGGCCGACGAGGCCGAAGAACGACCCCTTCGGCACTTCCAGCCGCACGTCGTCTGCCGCCAGCGTGGTCCCGAACCGTTTGGTGAGTCCGTAAAGCCCCATGGCCGCGTCGTCGGACACCGGTTCCCCCTTCCCGTGGTGTGCGCCCGACTGTACGCGGGGTCACCGACAAAAAGCGGGCGGACTGGTATCGGAAAGCCGCGGATTCGGATCGCCGGACATCGCCAGCAGCCCGCGCACCGCGCGCACGAGCTTGGGCCACGAGGCGGGTTTCCGGACGTCGTACGCGCGCAGCAGCTGGCGGAGCATGGTGAGCGTGTCGAAGTAAATGCGTTCGCACACCAGCTGTTCGTCCGCGTCGAAGAGGAAATACGCGGTCATCCGGACGCGGAACCGCTGTCCGGTCGGCGGGATCTTCCCGAGCGGGCCGCGATGCGTGCCGAGCAGCCAGAACTCCACGATTACCGCATCGGCGCTGTGCCGCAGCGCGATGATTTCGTGGTCTTGATCGGGAAAAGCGCGGCGCGTTTCGTCGTAGTAGCCGCGCACCGCGGCATCGCCGTCGTGCACCGTCATCGTCGGGACGATCTCGTAGTGCGGATGCGGGAACGTCGCGAGCACGTCGTCCCAGTCCTGGCGCACCTCGTCGTGGAAGTGGTCGAGGACGACCTTTTGCCGGGCGCGCAGCACTTCGGGCGCGGGAATGGCCAACGGGTCCACGGGTTCCTCCAAGCCGAGAAGGGCGGGACCGCAATTTAATCCACGGTGTGGGTTAACCGCAAGTACGCCATGATGGAGCCGTGAACACCACGACCCGCCGGGGACGCCCGCGCAAGGGAGACGCCAGGCTGTCGCGGGAAGCGATCCTGACGGCCGCGCTGGAAGTAGTCGACGCCGACGGCGCGGCAGCGGTGAGCATGCGGACCGTCGCGCAGCGCCTCGGCGTGGACGCGAAGAGCCTCTATCACCACATCGACGGCAAGGAAGCCTTGCTCGACGCCGTCGCCGGGCACGTCCTCGGCGGGATCGACCTCCCGGAACCGACCGGACGGCCCGAAGAAGACCTCCGCGCGATCGCCCAGTCCTTCCGGAAAGCCACGCGCGCGCACCCGCAGGCCGCCGCGCTGGTCCTGACCAGACAGTTGCCGTCGATCGCCGCCCTCGCCCCGGTCGAGGCAGTGCTTTCGGTGCTGCGCAAGGCAGGCGCGTCGCCCGAAGAGGCGGTCCACCTGCTGCGCTCGCTCCTGGCCGTCGTCGTCGGCTCGCTCCTTCGCGAGGCAGGCGCGGGACCGGCGTTCGGCGTCACCGACGAAGCCGGAATCGCGCACCGCCGCGCGGAATTGGAGCAGACCGAACTTCCCGCCGTGGTCGAATCCGCGCCGCATTTGGCGCGGTGCGATCACGAAGCGGAGTTTTCCTTCGCCGTCGAGCTGGCAGTGGCCGCCACGATGCAGCGACTCACTGCTCCCCGCAGGTGATCTTCGGCTGCGGGTTGTAGCGGACCGACCGCGTGTGCCGCGAAACTTCCCGGCCTGACGAGGCGTCGCGCAGGATCCGGGTGTCGGTCGCGGTGAAACCGGGCGCGCCGTTGGACGCGTGGCAGTTCTCCGCCGGACCCGGTTTGGTCGGCGGCGGCGTCGGATTCGTGCGTTCGCCGGGAACCGATTCGACGGTGTACCGCTTGGTGCCCCACAGTTTCACGGTGATCGACGACGGCGTCCAAATGGTCTGGATGGCGACGCCGGTGTCCGAGTCGTTCGTGAATTTCAGGTCGATCACGCTGGCGCCATTGGGATTCTGGAACACCGTCGCCTCGCGCGCGGCCGGATACCGGCTGATGTAGTAGCTGTGCTCCTTGTGCCCGGCGTCCTTCATCCCGGAGAAGTACGCCGCGTTGTACAGCGTGGTGGCGAACTGCGAAATGCCGCCGCCGACCTCGCGGGCGGGCGCGCCGTTCTCGATCACGCCCGCCTCGACGTACCCCTGCGGACGGCCGCGCGGCCCGGTGAACCCGTTGAGGCTGAACGTTTCTCCCGGCTTCACGATCGCGCCGTTCACCTTTTCGGCGACCACGCGGATGTTCGTGCCGGAATCGGCCGCGAACCCGCCGGTGGTGAACTCGCCGATGACTTCCTTGACGCCTAGCTTGTCCGCCTGCTCGGTGGTGACCTTCGCGGGCGTCTTCTTGTAGATCGCCTTCAGCTCGCGGCTGTCGGTCTGCTTCAGCGTGTTCGGCAGCGGTTTGAGGCTCTGCTCCCAGTCGACCGTGTTGCCGTCCGCGGACGGTTCGACGACCGGTTTCCCGCCGGAGAACGCGATCGCCGCGTCCTTGCCCTCCTGCTCGGTGGACTTCAGCTGCGGCGCGAGCGCGTCGGTGACCTTCTTCGGGTCGATCTGCGGGGCGAGGCCGCCGCCGTCGCCGGGCACGAACGTGAGCGCGCCGGCGATCTGCTCCGGCGTCAGCGTCGCGTCCGCGCCTTCGCCCTTGACGACGACCGGCGCGGACACCGCGGGCTTGGCGAACTCGGCGAGCGCGCGCTGCACGCCTTCCGCGGTGGTGCGCACCGGCGTCGGCGCGACCGGAAGCTTCAGCTCGCGGCCCGAAGCCCAGCCGCTCAGCACCTTCGCGCGCGCCGCCGCGACGTCCAGTTTTTGCCCGGCCTGCGGCGGGACCGCGACCGGGGTGGTGCCGTCGAACCGGATCGCGCCTTCCTTCGGCTCCCGGTCGACGCGGCCGCGCAGGTTCTCGAGCGCCGGGTCGAGCTTCGCGTCCTCGACGTGCGACACGACGCCCAGTTCCCGCGTGCCGAAGAACGACGCGAGCCGGGTGAAGGGGTTGATCGGCTGGTCGCCCGCCTGGTCGAGGGTGCCGCTCCAGTCGAGTCCCAGCCCGGCCTCGGTCGGCGACAGCTTGGTGCGTGCGTCGCCCGCGGTGACCGTGAGCGGCTGCGTGAGCCGGGGCTCGATCTTCCCGCGCAGCTCGCGTTCGGCGACCGGCCGCTCCAGCCCGCCGACGTCCACGCCGGCCACGACGACGCCGCGCGGCACCCGGCCCTGGCTCGTCAGCAGGTCGATGAGGTACGCGACGACCAGCACGCCGAGCACGCCGCCGCTGATCCAGCCCGCCTTGCGCAGGCCGCGCCGGCGCGGCGGGGACGGAGGCTCCTCCGGCGGCACGACCGGCAGGATGTCGGTCTGGTCGCTGTCGGTTTCCGGCCAGCGCGGTTCGTACTGCACCTCACGACCCCTTCGATTCGCTGCGGTCAGGGGCACAGCGTACGGGCCGAGCCGGACATGCCGGACTACTGCCCCCAGCGGAACAAACCGGTCACCCTCTGTCGTGAGTGGCGATGCCGGTTAGAACCGGCGCCAGCACTCACGACGGTCACCCGGCGTCCGGTTCCGGATTGGCGCCGGCGCGGGCGAGGAAGTCGAAATCGCAGCCCTCGTCGGCCTGCGTGATGTGCTCCGCGTACAGGGCACCGTAACCCCGCTCGAACCGCGGCGCGGGGGCGGCCCACGAAGCGAGACGACGCTCCAGTTCGGCATCGTCCACCTGCAGCTGCAACGTTCGCGCGGGCACGTCCAAGGTGATCAGGTCGCCGTCGCGGACGAGCGCGAGCGGGCCGCCGACGTGCGATTCCGGTGCCACGTGCAGCACGCACGCGCCGTAGCTGGTGCCGCTCATCCGCGCGTCGGAGATCCGGACCATGTCCCGTACGCCTTGTTCCAGCAGGTACGCCGGGATCGGGAGCATGCCGTACTCGGGCATCCCGGGGCCGCCGAGCGGGCCGGATCCGCGCAGTACCAATACGGAATCGGCGGTGATGCCCAGCGCCGGGTCGTCAATGCGCTTCTTCAGGTCGGCGTAGTTGTCGAACACCACCGCCGGACCGGTGTGCGTCAGCAGGGCTGGGTCGGCGGCGATGTGCTTGATCACCGCGCCGCCGGGAGCGAGGTTGCCGCGCAGCACGGCCACGCCGCCTTCGCTGGCGACCGGGTTGTCGCGCGCACGGATCACGTCGTCGTTGTGCACGCGCACGTCGGCGAGCGAGTCGGCGAGCGGCCGTCCGGTGGCGGTGACGCGGTCGAGGTGCAGCAGGTCGGTCAAGCGGGACAACAGCCCGGGCAGACCGCCCGCGTAATAGAAGTCCTCCATCAGCCAATCGCCGCCCGGCCGGATGTTCGCCAGCACCGGCACCTGGCGCGCGATCGCGTCGAAATCCCGCAGGGACAGGGAAATCCCGCTGCGTCCGGCCATCGCGATCAGGTGGATCACCGCGTTGGTTGACCCGCCGAGCGCGAGCACGGTCGTGATCGCGTCGGCGTACGCGCGTTCGTCGAGGATCTTCGCGATCGTCAGGTCTTCCCAGACCATGCCGACGATGCGCGCGCCGCTCGCCGCGGCCATCCGGTGGTGCGCGGAATCGACCGCCGGGATCGAGGCCGCGCCGGGCAGCGTCAGCCCCAGCACTTCGGCAGCGGACGTCATGGTCGACGCGGTCCCCATCGTCATGCAGTGGCCGGGGGAGCGGGCGAGGCCGCGTTCCAGCTCGGCCAGCTCCCGGTCGCCGATCGTGCCCGCGCGCCGTTCGTCCCAGTACTTCCACATGTCGGTGCCGCTGCCGAGCACCTCGCCGCGCCAGTTTCCGCGCAGCATCGGGCCGGCGGGCACGAAAATCGACGGCAGCCCGGCGCTTGCCGCACCCATCAGCAGCGCCGGGGTCGTCTTGTCGCAGCCGCCCATCAGCACCGCGCCGTCGACCGGATACGACCGCAGCAGTTCCTCGGTCTCCATCGCCAGCAGATTCCGGTACAGCATCGGAGTCGGCTTCTGATAGGTCTCCGACAGCGTCGCCACCGGGAACTCGAGCGGGAACCCGCCCGCCTGCCACACGCCGCGCTTGACCTGCTCCGCGCGTTCGCGCAGGTGCTGGTGGCACGGGTTGATGTCGCTCCAGGTGTTGAGGATGCCGATCACCGGCTTGCCGAGGTGCTCCTCCGGCTCGTAGCCGAGCTGCCGGGCGCGGGTGCGGTGGCTGAAGTTCCGCAGGTCGTCGCCGCCGAACCAGCGGTGGCTGCGCAGCTGTTCGGGTGCCTTCATCGCGCTCTGGTCCCTTCGACGGCGGATGGCATCTGATATATGATCGTACGTGTCGACGCTCGGAGACGCCCGCCTGGTTGAATGTGCGGGGACGAGCGCGAAAGCCAGGAGGGTCGGCATGCCGTCCACGTTCAGCCTCCCCGCCTCCCGCACCGAGGTGGTGCTGGAGGAGATCCGGCGCGGCATTCTCGCCCGCGAGCTGGTGCCCGGTCAGCAGCTGGTGGAGGCGGAGCTGGCCGCGCGGCTCGGGGTGTCCAAGACGCCGGTGCGCGAGGCGCTCAAGGTGCTGTCCAACACCGGGCTGGTCACGTTCAGCCCGTACAAGGGCGCGTCGGTGTGCGTGGTCGACGCGGCGCTGGCCCGGTCGGTCTACGACGTGCGGATGGTGCTGGAGCCCGAAGCGCTGCGCCGTGCCGTCCGGTCTTCGGACCGCACGGCGTTCGACGAGGCCGCGCAGATCCTCAAGGAAGCGTCGGCCGCGGACGCCGACCAGACCACGCTGAGCCTGCTGAACCGGCGGTTCCACCGCGCGCTGTACGCGGGCTGCGGCAACCCGCTGATGGTGTCGATGCTGGACGATCTGCGCGACCGGGCGGCGCTGATCACCGTGGTCGGCTGGGACGCGAATCCCAGCTGGCGCAAGGAATGGAGCGAGCACAAGGCTGTGCTCGCCGCCGCGCGGAAGGGCGACGAGGACGGCGCGGCCGAGCTGCTGCGCGCGCACATCGCGGCGTTCCTCGACCACGTGCTCGAGGCGATCGGGGAGGAGTGACGGCGTGCGGTTGCTGCTCCTCGCGGACACCCACCTGCCGAAGCGGGCGAAGGAACTGCCCGCGCAGGTCTGGGACGAGGTCTCCCGCGCCGACGTCGTGGTGCACGCGGGCGACTGGGTCGACGTGGCCACTCTCGACGCGCTCGAAACCCGCAGCGCCCGGCTGATCGGCGTTTACGGCAACAACGACGGTCCCGAACTGCGGAAACGCCTGCCCGAGGTCGCCCGCGAGACGCTGGAGGGCGTGCGGTTGGCGGTCGTCCACGAAACGGGCGACGCGAAGGGGCGCGCGGCCCGCTGCGACGCGCTGTATCCGGACGTCGACGTGCTGATCTTCGGGCACAGCCACATCCCGTGGGACACGGTGACGCCCGGCGGCCTGCGGCTGCTCAACCCCGGTTCGCCCACCGACCGGCGGCGGCAGCCGTTCTGCACCTACCAGACCGCCGAGATCCGCGACGGCCGTCTGGACGGCGTCGAGCTCCACGAGCTGCCTGGGCGCGGTTGAGCGGGTAGAACAGGAGTCATGGACCCGGCCCGCGCCCTGCGCGACATCGCCTTCCAGCTCGAACGCGCCGGTGAACCGACTTACCGGGTGCGCGCCTTCCGCCAGGCCGCTGCCGTGGTCGAGCGGCTGTCCGAGGACGAACTCGCGGCGCGCGTCGGTGCGAAGTCGCTTCAGGCGTTAAAGGGGATCGGCAAAGCCACCGCCGGGGTCATCGAGGACGCGTGGCACGACCGTACGCCCGCGTACGCGGCGAAGCTGCCCGAAAGCACGCTGCCGGACGGCGGCGAACTGCGTACGGCGCTTCGCGGCGACTGTCACACGCACTCCGACTGGTCCGACGGTGGCAGCCCGATCCTCGAGATGGCCGAGACGGCACGCGACCTGGGGCACGAGTGGATCGTGCTCACCGACCATTCGCCGCGGCTGACCGTCGCGCGCGGGCTGTCTCCGGAGCGGCTGCGGGCGCAGATGGACGAGGTCGCGCGGGTGAACGAGCAACTGGCCCCGTTCCGGCTGCTGCACGGCATCGAGGTCGACATCCTTGACGACGGCGCGCTCGACCAGACCGAGCAGCTGCTGGACCGGCTCGATTTCGTGGTGGCCAGCGTGCATTCGAAGCTGCGGATGCCGGCGCGGGAGATGACGCCGCGGATGCTGGCCGCCGTCGAGAATCCGCACGTCCGCGTGCTGGGGCACTGCACCGGACGGCTGGTCGGCGGACGGAGCAGGCCGGAGTCGCAGTTCAACTCGGAGAAGGTGTTCACCGCGTGCCGCGAGAACGGCGTGGCGGTGGAGATCAACTCGCGACCGGACCGGCTCGACCCGCCGATGCGGTTGCTGCGCCAGGCGGTCGAGCTGGGCTGCGAGTTCGCGATCGACAGCGACGCGCACGCGCCCGGTCAGCTCGACTGGCAGGCCTACGGCTGCGAGCGGGCGGAAAAGGCGGGCATCGGCCCGGACCGGGTCATCAACACGCGGACGGCCGATCAACTATCGCGATGACCGGATTCCGCGCGGGATCGAGCCAGCGCAGGACGGCGACGAGGTCGTCGAGCGCCAGGGCGACGCAGCCCGCGGTCGGCCCGCCGGTGGCCACGTGCAGGAAGAACGCCGAACCGGCCCCGGGCACGACCGGCGAGCGGTTGTAGTCGATCACCACCGCGTGCGCGTACGCCGGGCCCGCCGCGCCGAGGTTCTCGCCCGCTGCCTGGTCGAACGGGCCGGAGGCGCCTCGGTAATGGGTGTTGTACCGCGGGGAGTGCACATCGGACACCCACCAGTCCGAAGTGGTCACTCGGCGGTAGGGGAGCCGGGTGCCGGGGTTCGGTGCGATGCCGAACGCCTCGGTGAGCGGCCAGGTTCCGGCCGGGGTACGGGAAAGTCCTTCGCGCGCAACGCCGATTCCTTGCGCGCCGACCTCCGCTGGGTACGGACCGAGCGTCCGTACCCAGCGTTCGCCGTCGTGGTTCCACGCGGACGCGCTGTGCGCGGTGACCGCGAGAACCTGCTGCGGGCTCAGTTGATCTCGTACGGCTCCCCGTAGACCTTCCACTTCAGCGGCGGGTGCAGATCGAGGTTGCCGTCGTTGAGGAACACCAACTGCTCGGTGTCGACGCGGGACGTGTCCGCATGCGCTTCTTCCTTCTTCATGACCACCTTGCGGGCGTCGAGAAACGCCTTGAGGTAAGCGGTTTCGTCGCCGCCCTGGGCGGGCGGCTTCGCCTGCGACAGCGCGGCGTCGCGGATGCCGCCGAAGCTGTCGGTGCTCGTGCCGGGGCTGTGCATTACGATGGCGTCGTAGTAGATGAACTGGCCGAGCGCGCCGAGACCGTCGGATTTGCCTTGGTTCACCGCCGGATCGAAGTACCCGCGGTCGCGCTCGCTGTTCTGCGCGGCCTGGAATTCCTCGGTGCCGGCGGCCTGCTTCCACGCGCTTTCGAAGGCCGAGCCGAGTCCCTCGTGCGAGTCGGAACCGTTGACCTTTTCCAGCGCGGGCAGGAACTTCGCCAGCGGGTTGTCCGGCACGGCTTTGGTGTAGGCCCGCACGAGTTCGAGCAGGTCGCCGGTGCCGGAGCAGAACCCGATGATTCCCGCGGTGTAGCCGCGGCCGTCGCCGATGTCCTCGATGTAGGCGTACTGCTTCTTCCAGTCGAGCGACGAGTTTTCCGCGCTCGACACCAGCTGCATCGCGATCTCCTTCTTCTCCGGGGACGCGAGGTCGCCGCCCGAGCCGAGCACGGACGCCGACGCGGCGAGCGGGGCGGGCACGGCGGCGGCCGAGAGGGCGGGGGTGCCGAGGACGAGAGCGAGGGCCGAGGCAGCCGTGAGACCGGCGACCAGCGCGGGCCGCATCGTCTTGCGCATGAGGGGAATCCCTTTCCGCGGTACGTGGGCAAGGCGGCCGGACCGGCGAATGACCGGTTCCGGGTACTGCTGCGGCGTAACGCCACGATAACCGAGCGTGAAGCGGCGGGGCAAGGGATGCGCCGAGGTTTCCCGGACGTGAACCGCTCTGGTCCACTGTGGACAATGCAGATCGGCTGAACGAGGCCGGAATCGTGCGAACTGGCGTCGGTATGTCTACTGTGGACACCTCTTGGAGTGTCCGGCGGACATTAAAGGCATGGTAAACTCGTCCCGAGATGACGACTGCTGCCGCCGCTCCCGCGCCGCGGCACCGGTCCATCCTCGTCCTGCTGCTCACCGCGCTGCTCCTGCTCGGCGTCGCGGTCCCCGGTCCGGGACCGGCGGGCCCGCGTCCGCACGAACCGGAATCCGCCCTGGTCCAGGAACAGGGCCCGCACCTCGTCGCCGCGCACCCGCTGCCGTTCGCCGACGCCCCGGGCGAGATCCGCCTCGCCCGGCCGGATCGGTGCACCGTCCCGTTTTCCGTCGCGCCTCCGGTCGAACTCGACCGCGCGCCCGCGCCCGCCGCGGCGCGGGCTCCTCCGGATTGCTGAGTACTCGGTTCCCCCCCTGTACCCGGCTCTCAAGAGGATTTCATGAGCAACGGTCATGCTTTGCTGGCCGTCGGCGGCGCGTTTCTCGCCGCCGGCGCCCTCGCCCGCGTCGGCGCCCGGATCGGGCTGCCCACGATTCCCCTGTTCATGCTGGCCGGTTTCGTCTTCGGCCCGCACACCCCTGGACTGTCCCTTGTGGACGATCCGGCCGAGTTCGGCGTACTGGCCGGGCTCGGTCTCGTGTTCCTGCTCTTCTACCTAGGACTGGAGTTCTCGCTCGACGACCTCGCCCGCGGCGGCGCCAGACTCGCCGGCGCGGGGCTCGCGTACCTCGTGCTGAACATCGGCGGCGGGCTCGCGTTCGGCTTCGCGCTCGGCTGGGGCACCCGCGAGGCGCTGGTGATTGCCGGCGCGATCGGCATCTCGTCCTCGGCCATCGTCACCAAACTGCTCCTCGAAACCCGGCGGATGAACAACCGGGAATCCCGCCTGATCATGGGCATCGTCGTGCTGGAAGACCTGTTCCTCGCGCTGTACCTGGCGCTGCTGCAGCCGGTGCTCAGCGGCGCGGACGGCTTCGGCGCGGCACTCGCCGACTTCGGCAAGGCGTTCGGCTTCCTGCTCGTGCTCGCCGCGCTGGCGCGCTGGGGCGGGCGGGTCGTGTCCCGGCTCTTCGGCTCGGCGGACGACGAACTGCTCACCGTCTGCTTCGTCGGCGTGGCCGTGCTCGGCGCCGCGGTGGCAGAAGAGGTGGGCGTGTCTGACGCGATCGGCGCGTTCATGGTCGGCATGATGCTCGGCAATTCCCAGGTCGCGCCGCGGGTGCACAAACTGGTGCTGCCGCTGCGGGACGCGTTCGGCGCGTTGTTCTTCTTCATCTTCGGGCTGTCGATCGACCCGGGCGCGGTCGGCACCGTCGTCCTGCCGGTGCTCGCCGCGGTCGTGCTGACGCTGGTGCTGAACCTCGCCGCCGGAGCGTTCGCCGCCCGGCTGCACGGCTTCGACCGGCAGGAAGGCGTCAACATCGGCCTGACCGTGCTCACCCGGGGCGAGTTCTCGCTGGTCCTGGCGACGATGGCGACCGCGGCCGGGCTCGACTCGCGGGTGGCCCCGTTCGTCGCCGGATACGTGCTGCTCCTGGCCGTGATCGGACCGCTCGCCGTGCTCCGTTCGGACCGGCTGACCTGGCTGCTTCCGGCCAAGCTCGTCCGGCCGCATCCGGCCCCGGTCTCGTGAACCGGGGAGGCCGGGCTGTCGCTCGCGGCATATTCGGAAGCCACGGCGGTCACGCACGGCTATCCTTGGCCCAAGTATGTCCACTCCATCTTCCCTCGCAGAGCTGCGCGCCCAGCTGCCCGAATTGATGCTGCGCGACGAGCACCGGCTCCGCCGTCGTCTCGACGGCGCGCGCCGGTCTCGCGACAAGCAGCAGACGGCCGAGCGCATCGCCGCCGACGTCGAAACGGCGCTGCTGCGCGTGCAGCAGCGCCGCGAAAGCGTGCCGAAGATCGAGTACCCCGCCGAGCTGCCGGTCAGCCGGCTCAAGGACGAGATCGGCGACGCGATCCGCGACCACCAGGTGGTGATCGTCGCGGGGGAGACCGGGTCGGGCAAGACCACGCAGCTGCCGAAGATCTGCCTCGAGCTGGGCCGCGGCGTGCGCGGGCAGATCGGGCACACCCAGCCGCGCCGGCTCGCCGCGCGCACGGTCGCCGACCGGATCGCCAGCGAGCTGAAG
The DNA here is from genome assembly GCF_002796545.1 of Amycolatopsis sp. AA4. GTDB lineage: Bacteria > Actinomycetota > Actinomycetes > Mycobacteriales > Pseudonocardiaceae > Amycolatopsis. Next base: position 6,090,466 of record NZ_CP024894.1, on the reverse strand, counting down.
ACCGAACTGGGCGACACGGTCGGCTACAAGGTCCGGTTCACCGACCAGTCCGGCCAGGACACCCTGGTCAAGCTGATGACCGACGGCATCCTGCTGGCCGAGATCCAGACCGACCGGATGCTGCGCCAGTACGACACGCTGATCATCGACGAGGCGCACGAGCGCAGCCTCAACATCGACTTCATCCTCGGCTACCTCAAGCAGCTGCTGCCGCGCCGTCCCGACCTGAAGGTGATCATCACCTCGGCCACCATCGACCCGGAACGGTTCTCGCGGCATTTCGACAACGCGCCGATCGTCGAGGTCTCCGGCCGGACCTACCCGGTCGAGGTGCGCTACCGCCCGCTCGTGGACCCGGACGACCCCGAGGGCGACCCGGACCGCGACCAGACGCAGGCGATCGCCGAGGCGGTCCAGGAGCTGTCCGGGGAAGGCCCCGGCGACATCCTCGTGTTCCTCTCCGGCGAACGCGAAATCCGCGACACCGCGGACGTGCTGAATCGGCTGGAGCTGCGCAACACCGAGGTGCTGCCGCTGTACGCGCGGCTGTCCGCGGCTGATCAGCACCGCGTGTTCCAGCGGCACACCGGACGGCGGATCGTGCTGGCCACGAACGTCGCCGAGACGTCGCTGACCGTGCCCGGGATCAAGTACGTGATCGACCCGGGCACCGCGCGCATCTCGCGCTACAGCCACCGCACGAAGGTGCAGCGGCTGCCGATCGAGGCGATTTCGCAGGCGTCGGCGAACCAGCGGAAGGGCCGTTGCGGGCGCACCTCGGACGGCATCTGCATCCGGCTGTACTCCGAGGAAGACTTCGAATCGCGGCCGGAGTTCACCGATCCGGAGATCCTGCGGACGAACCTGGCGTCGGTCATCCTGCAGATGACGTCACTGGGCCTCGGCGACATGAACGCGTTCCCGTTCGTCGAGCCGCCGGACCGCCGCCAGGTCACCGACGGCGTGCAGCTGCTCCAGGAACTCGGCGCGTTCGAGACCGGCGATTCCTCGAAGCTCACCGAGGTCGGCCGCAAGCTCGCGCTGCTGCCGGTGGACCCGCGGATGGGCCGGATGGTGCTCGAAGCCGCGCAGAACGGCTGCGTGCGCGAGGTGATGATCATCGCCGCCGCACTGTCCATTCAGGACCCGCGCGAGCGGCCGGCGGAGAAGCAGCAGGCCGCCGACGCGCAGCACGCCCGGTTCGCCGATCCGACGTCGGACTTCCTCTCCTACCTCAAGCTGTGGGAGTACGTCAGCGAACAGCAGAAGACGCTGACCGGCAACCAGTTCCGCCGGATGTGCCGCACCGAGTACCTGAACTACCTGCGGATCCGCGAGTGGCAGGACATCTTCGGCCAGCTGCGCCAGCTCGCCAAACCGCTCGGCATCACGCTCAGCACCACGCCCGCCGATCCGCAGCGCGTGCACACCGCGCTGATTTCCGGGCTGCTGTCGCACATCGGGCTCAAGGACCCGGCGAAGGGCGACTACCTCGGCGCGCGCGGGGCCCGGTTCTCGGTGTTCCCCGGTTCGGCGCTGTTCAAGAAGCAGCCGCGCTGGGTGATGTCGGCCGAACTGGTGGAGACGTCGCGGCTGTGGGGCCGGGTCAACGCGCGGATCGAGCCGGACTGGGTCGAACCGCTCGCGCAGCACGTCGTGAAGCGTTCGTACGCGGAGCCGCACTGGGAGCGCAAACAGGGCGCGGTGATGGCGACCGAGAAGGTGACGCTGTACGGCGTGCCGCTGGTCGCGGACCGGCGGGTGAACTACGGCCGGATCGACCCGGAGATCTCGCGCGCGATGTTCATCCGGCACGCGCTGGTCGAGGGCGACTGGCAGACGAACCACCGGTTCTTCGCCGAGAACCGTGCGCTGCTGGACGAGGTCGAGGACCTGGAGAACCGGGCCCGGCGGCGCGACATCCTGGTGGACGACCAGACGCTGTACGAGTTCTACGACGCGCGCGTGCCCGAGGACGTCGTGTCCGTGCGGCACTTCGACAGCTGGTGGAAGAAGGCGCGGCGGACCGAGCCGGACCTGCTGTCGTTCGAAAAGTCCATGCTGATCAACGAGGTCGCGGGCGCGGTCCGGGAATCGGACTACCCGGACTCGTGGACGCAGGGCACGCACGTCTTCAAGCTGACCTACCAGTTCGAGCCCGGCGCGGACGCCGACGGCGTGACCGTGCACATCCCGCTGCCGGTGCTGAACCAGGTGACGCCGGACGGTTTCGACTGGCAGGTGCCCGGCCTGCGCGGCGAACTCGCGACGCAGCTGATCAAATCGCTGCCGAAAGCGTTGCGGCGCAACTTCGTCCCGGCTCCGGACACGGCCGCCGACGCGTTGACGCGAATGTCCCCTTCGGACGGTCCGCTGCTCGACATCCTCGGCGACGAGCTGCACGCGATGCGCGGCATCGACATCCCGCATTCGGCATGGGACCTTTCGGCGGTGCCGGACCACCTCCGGATGACCTTCCGCGTGGTCGACGAGCGCGGCAAGCGGGTGGCCGAGGGCAAGGACCTGGACGAGCTGAAACGCCGGCTCGCGCCGCGCGTCCGGGAGACGATTTCCAAGGCGGCCAACAGCATCGAGAAGGCTGGCCTGGTGCAGCCGTCGTTCGGCGAACTGCCGAAGGTGTTCGCCTCGACCCGGCGCGGCCACGACGTGAAGGCGTACCCGGCGCTGGTGGACGAGGGCGCTTCGGTGGCCGTGCGGCTGCTTGATACGCCCGCCGAACAGCAACACGCGATGTGGTCCGGTACGCGGCGGATGCTGCGGCTGAACCTGAACTCGCCGATGAAGTTCATTACGCGGTCGCTGTCGAACTCCTCGAAGCTCGTGCTGAACCGCAACCCGCACGGGAGCGTCGCGGGCCTGCTGGAGGATTGCGTCGACTGCGCGGTCGACGCGCTGATGGCCGCCGCGGGCGGCCCGGCCTGGGACGAGGCGGGTTTCGCCGCGCTGCTGGAGAAGGTGCGGGCGGGGTTGAACCCGAAGGTGCTGGAGGTGCTGACCGAGGTCGAGCGGATCCTGCGCGCGGCCATCGACGTCGAAACGCGCCTGTCGGACACCCGCGGCCCGGCCGAATCGCTGGCGGACATCCGCCGCCAGCTGGACGGTCTGGTCCACGCGGGCTTCGTGACCGAGACGGGAGCCGACCGGTTGCCGAACGTGGTCCGCTACCTGCGCGGCATCGAGCGGCGGTTGGAGAAGCTGCCGCTGGAGCAGACGCGAGACCTGCAGCGGATGGCGGACGTCGCGTGGATCACGAAGGAGTACGAGGACGCGAGGGCCGCGTTGCCGCCGGGGACGTCGTCGCCCGCGCTGGCAGAGGTGCGGTGGATGATCGAGGAGCTCCGGGTGAGCTTCTTCGCGCAGACCTTGGGGACGGCGCATCCGGTGTCGTTGAAGCGGATCACCAAGGCGCTGGACGACGCGCTCGCTTGAGCCAGGAGCGTTCCGGTGCGGGCCTGACTCGGGTGCCGCTGCGCCAGGCGATGCGGCAGCTCGCCTGAACGTCATTGCGCGGAGTTCGCGCGCTGGACGCGGACAGCGCGCTGGCTCGACGGCGCACCGCGCTCGAGGTCGCCGCTCATCGGCTGCCAGAGGCGGTGCAGCGGCTGCTGAGCGAGCCGCCGAGGTCGGCGCGGTTTGGTGGGGGCGGCTGTTTGCCTGGATGTCGTTCCGTGGTGCCTGTGTGCTTGCGTGGGCGTCGGGCGGTGCGTTGGCTCGACCGGGCCGCCGAGGCTGGCGCGGTTGGTTGGGGGCGGCTGTTGCCTGGATGTCGTTCCGTGACGCCTGCGGGCTTGCGCGGACGTCGGACGGCGCGCTGGCTCGACCGAGCCACCGAGCCACCGAGCCACCGAGCCACCGAGGCCGACACGGCTCGGTTGCGGGCGGTCGCACGCCAGGGACACATTCCGTAGCCCCTGCGCGGCGCGCTCGCCGGGTCGCGCAAGCACCATGCGAAGGTCCGAAATCGGCCCGAAATCGCCTGGCCCGGTCCGCCGCGCGAAGTCTCCTCGCTCCGTCCGAAAAGGGTCAGCGCCTCACTTGGCCTCCGCATACGTGTCCACCGGTTTAGCGTGCATCGGAAACCGCACCGGACAAGCTTCGCCGAAGACCAACCGGGCTGCTTCCTGGATTGACGTCTCCACGATTTCCGCGACCTCGTCCGCCAGTTCGGCAGGCGCGTGCACGATCACCTCGTCGTGCAGGAAGAACACCAGATGCGCCGGGTCCGGCAGCCGACCGCGCAAAGTCGCCAGCAGGACCGCCGTCAGGTCGGCCGCGCTGGCTTGCACCACGAAGTTCCGCGTGAATCGTCCCCAGCTGCGCGAAGCCCGGCGCGCGCGGGTTTCCGTTGCCTCGTCCTCGGTGAGCCCGCCGGTCAAGGCGCGCCAGGCCGCGGACGGAGCCGGGGACGTACGGCCCAGCCGGGACCGGACCCGTTCGCCGCGTTCGCCCGCCGCGGCCGCACGCTCCACATAGGACACTGCATCGGGAAAACGCTGACGCAGCAATGCAAGCAACGGCCCCGCCTCACCGGAGGTGCCGCCGTACATCGCGGACAGCATAGCGATCTTCGCGCGCGAACGGTCGTCTCGCGTGTCCCCGGGGCGGAGCGGGACGTAGCGGGTGCCGGAGAACAGGGCTTCCGCAAGTCGGGCATACAGATCGGTGGCCGCGGCGACTTCGGCCAGGCGGCGGTCGCCGGACAGGGCGGTGAGGACGCGCGGCTCCAACTGGGCACCGTCGGCGACGACGAGTTTCCAGCCGGGATCCGCGGACGCGCACGAGCGCAGCGCGCGCGGGATCTGCAGCGCCCCGCCGCCTCGGGTGGCCCAGCGGCCGGACACCACGCCGCCGACGACGTAATGCGGGCGGAAGCGTCCGTCGGTGACCCATTCGTCCAGCCACGCCCAGCCGTTGGCCGAATGCAGCCGCGACAGTTCCTTGTACTCCAGCAGGGGCGCGACCGCGGGATGGTCGATGTCCTGCAGCAGGTACTTCCGCGCCGCCGGGACCTCGATCCCCTCCCTGGCCAGCGCGCGGACGACGCTGGCCGACGAGTCGGGATTGACCGGACGTCCGCCCAGCGCCGCCGAGATCTTCGCGGCGAGGTCGACGAGGGCTTTCGGGCGCTGACCAGCGGGTACGCGCGGTCCGAGGCGTTCTTCCAGCAACCGCAGGTGCCGGTCGGCGCGCCAGGGCAGCCCGGCGGCGGAGATCTCGGCGGCGGCCAGCGCGCTCGCCGATTCGGCGGCGAGCAGCAGGCGCATCCGCGCGGGGGCCTCGGTGGCGGCGACGCGTTTTTCCTGTTCGGCCAATACCCGCCGGGCCGCGGCGACCACGGTGACTCCCGGCGGCAGGCCGGGGCCGCGCGGGGAGAACAGTGTGGGCTGCGCGTCCTCGCCGAAGGCCGGGCCGTCGTCGGGCGGTTCCTCTCCGTTCGCCCGGGCCCACGCGGCCCGCAAACTGCGCGATTCGCCCTCCCGGCCCTCGTAGGCGAGCAGGAGCCCTTCGGCGAGCGAGAGGTCGTGACACCGGCCCAGCCGCACCCCGGCCTCGATCAGCGCGGGATAGGTCTCCTCGACCGAGGGCAGCACCCAGCGCGGGCTCTCGGCCGCCTCCAGCCGGCGCACCTCGTCGGCCCAGTCGGCGCGCGAAAGCCCGCGGAGGGTCCCCGCCGGGCCCTCGATCGTGTAGCCGGAGTCCTCCTCCCGGCCGGTGATCACCTGCACCGTCACATTGTGCGGACCAGCACCGACAATTTCCGCCCGCCCGGCGCCCAGCCGTCCGTGAAGGGCTCCTTGCGGGACTCAGATTCCCTCAAGGAGCCCTTCACGGACAGCCGGTGACCGGTACCGGAGATTTCCGCCCCGGCCGGGCACTGGTGCGCGGCCGGGCCTTGCTTTACTGTCGAGTAACCCCCATACCGACGGTACGGAGGCCGTCGGCGTGGGCGCTCCCGCCGCAGCAATGGAGGTGCCCGGATGAGTGTGGCCGAGCTGGCCGGCCAGGTGGCCGGGAAGCTGACCGAGACCGTGCGCAGCGTCGAGGTGATGCGCCGCGCCGGGCTGGTGCCGTTTCCCCGCCTCGACGAGGGGCTGCGGTCCCTCGTCGCGATCCGCAAGTACGGCCCGTTCGCCGGCGCGAACCACATCGCGGCCCGGCGCGATTCGACGGCCGTCGGGATCGTCGACGACCTCGGCCCGCTCACGTTCAAGCAGCTCGACGACCAGTCCAACGCGCTCGCTCGGGCCTGGTCGCAGCGCGGGCTCGGGCCGGGTTCGGTGATCGCCGCGCTGTGCCGCGACCACCGCGGGCTCGTGGTCACGATGGCCGCCTCGGGCAAGCTCGGCGCGCGGCTGCTGCTGATGAACACCGGGTTCGCCAAACCGCAGTTCGCCGACGTCGCCAAGCGCGAGGGCGTCACCGCGCTCGTCTACGACCAGGAGTTCACCGGCCTGCTCGACGCGATCGACGAGGACGTCGACCGCTACCTGGCCTGGGTGGACGAACCGGGCGGGCACGAGATCCCGGTGCTCGCCGAGATCATCGCCAGCACCGACGACCGCCCGCTGCCCGCGCCCGCCAAACCCGGCGGTTTCGTGCTGCTCACCAGCGGAACCACCGGCACTCCCAAGGGAGCGCCGCGACCGCACACGTCCGCGCTGGCGTCGGCGCAGTTCCTGGACCGCATCCCGCTGCGCGCCGGCGAAGCGACCTTCATGGGCGCGCCGCTGTTCCACGGCACCGGGCTGTCGCAGTTCATCCTCAGCTTCGCGCTCGGCTGCACGGTGGTGATGCGCCGGAAGTTCGACCCGGAGGCCACGCTGAAGGGCGTCGCCCAGCATCGGTGCACCGCGCTCGTGCTGGTGCCGACGATGCTGCAGCGGATCGTCGACCTGCCGAAGGAGGTCCGCGACCGGTACGACACGTCGTGCCTGCGGATCATTTTCGTCGCCGGGTCCGCGTTGTCGCCGGATCTCGGCAACCGGGCGAACGAGCAATTCGGCGACGTCGTGCACAACCTGTACGGCTCCACGGAAGTCGCGGTGGCGACGGTCGCGACGCCGGAGGACTGGAAGCGCGCGCCGGGCACGGTCGGCCGCGCGCCGGTCGGCTGCCGCGTCGCGCTGTACGACGAACACGGCGGCAAGATCACCGAACCGCACGTGACCGGGCGGGTGTTCGTAGGCAGCGGGCTCAGCTTCGGCGGCTACACCGACGGCCGCAACAAGGAGATCATCGACGGTCTGCTGTCCAGCGGCGACGTCGGCCACTTCGACGAGGAAGGTCTGCTGTTCATCGACGGCCGCGACGACGAAATGATCGTCTCCGGCGGCGAGAACGTCTTCCCGATCGAGGTGGAAAACCTCTTGGTGGAGCGCGAAGACGTCCTCGAGGCGGCGGTGATCGGAGTCGAGGACGCGGACTTTGGCGAGCGGCTCAAGGCCTTCGTGGTGCGGGCCGAGGGCTCGACATTGGACGAGGACGGCGTGCGCGAGTACGTGAAGGCGAATCTGGCGCGCTACAAGGTGCCGCGGGATGTGGAGTTCCTGGACGAGCTGCCGCGCAACGCGACCGGGAAAGTGCTGCGGACCAAGCTGAGCTGAGCGCGGTCACGCAAAGACGCCCGGCAGCCGGATTCACGAACCCCAGCCGATGCCGAAAATCCCCGGTCCGAAATCCAAGGCGATCGCGTGCACGCCGTTGCCGCTGTCGAGCCGCAGCCGGCGGCGGGCCGGGGCTTCGTCGGTGGCGTTCGCGTATTGCCAGCAGCGAGCGGGCACCGCGGTCGGGTCGAAGCGGACCTCCAGCAGGTACTCGCGGACCGGGCGGCGGAATTCCCGGTAGTGCGTGGCGCGGCACTGCGGATACGGCGGGCCGGAGTTGCGCAGGGTGTACTCGATGAGGTGCGTTTCGCCGCGTTCCAGCGCGCGGTCGAAGAGCAGTTCGGCGACCAGGATGCCGTGGTCGTCGTCCACTTCGGCGCGTCCGACGCGGCAGTTGCGCACCGGCTGCAGCTCGGGCACCGCCGTCGCGTCGCCCTGTGCGTACACCAGCAGCCAGCGGTCCTGACCGTCCGCACCGGACTGGAACACCGCGCGCGAGGTGACCGAGCGCTGGCCGCCGTCGGCCGCGATGTCGCAGCGGTCGTGCAGGCCGATGAGCTTCAGCTGGTGCTGCTGGTCCAGTGCGTCCGGCGCGCCGACGCGGTCCAGCAGCGGCTGCAGGATCTCGCGGGTGAACGTGACCGGTTCCTCGCCCGCCCGGTCGCGTCTGCTCGCGCCGCGCGGACGGGGCGGCGGCAGCAGGCCGAGCAGGGCTCCGTCGGGGACGTCGAGGATTTCTTCCAGCACCCGCACCGCCGACAGCGATCCGGCCCGTTCCGGCTGGCGTTTGCCGGACTGCCAATAACTGAGCGCGGTGACGCTGACCGCCGCGCCTCGCGCGCGCAGCCGGGCCTGGATCCGGTCCAGGGAAAGCCCGCTGGCCCCGATCGCGGCGCGCAGCGCGCTCGCGAACGCGGTCCGGGCACCTCCGTCGGTGTCCGGACCGGCGTGGTCTTCCGCCTGCCGCTGCGTCATGTCCCCCGCCCGCCCCCGCTGGTAACCGACCGTGCCGAGCCCGACACAGGCACGGTAGCAGCCGCCCGACCAGGTTGTACCGCCGTACCATTCGGACGAACGGGCTAGTACTGGCAACTGGCAACCATTGCCGTGACCTGCGCGGTCGCGATTCCATGGCCAGGACGGAACGCGCCGCCCCCGGCGCGTCCCGGTGCCTCGGCCCCGGCAGCGCGGACCGCGCCCCGCGCCCGGCCGGCGGCCGCGCCCGGAACCGGTGGCCCGGCATGCCCCCAGAGGCCGGGCCACCGGTCATCCTCGCTGACTTGCGCCGGCGGCCGAAGCGGCAGACCATGAGCGCGATCCCCGTCAGCGGGGCGGTTTCCCTCGATCGCAGGTGATCGAAATGGCGAAATTCCTTCTGCTTTACCGCGCCGACCAGTCGGCCGCGGAGCGCATGGCCCAGGCGTCGCCGGAGGACCAGGCGGCCGGCATGCGGGCTTGGCTGGCGTGGTTCGCCAAAGCGGGCGACGCCGTGGTGGACGGGGGAGCGCCCACCGCGGGCGGCGACGGCACGATCGGCGGGTACTCGATCCTGCGGGCCGATTCGGCGGACGCGGTGCGGAGCCTTCTCAAAGGCCACCCGCACGCCGAGGTCGGCACGATCGACGTGCTGGAAATCCTTCCGCAGCCGGGGGCGTGAGATGGCCGAGCCGGAATTCGACGGAAAATGCGCGTTCGCGCTGAGCCTCGGGCCCGCGAGCAAAGCACCCGCGGGCAAGCCGCAGCACTCGCTCGAGATCGACGGCAAGACCTACTACTTCTTCGGGGCCGTGCCGAAACTTCTGTTCCGGCTGATTCCCGGCAGCCGGGAACGCGCGGACCGGAGGTGGGCGGCCCGGTGAGCCGCGGGGCCGCCCGCTGGGTTACCAGCGGGTAGGCTCCGGGGCATGGTCTTGCGGCAGAACATCCTGATCACCGGAGCCAGCTCCGGTCTCGGCGAGGGAATGGCCCGGCAGTTCGCCGCTCGCGGCCGCAATCTCGCGCTGTGCGCCCGGCGCACCGAACGGCTCGACGACCTGGCCGCGGAGCTGCGCGCCGCGTACCCGGGGATCACCGTCGTCACGCGTGCGCTCGACGTCACCGACCACGACCGGGTCTTCGCGGTGTTCGAGGAATTCCGGTCGGAACTCGGCAGGCTCGACCGCGTGATCGTCAACGCCGGGCTCGGCAAGGGCCAGCCGGTCGGCGCGGGCCGGTTCGACGCCAACCGGCAGACCCTCGAGACCAATCTCGTCGGCGCGGTGGCCCAGATCGAGGCGGCGGCGGGCATCTTCCGCGAGCAGCGCGCCGGGCATCTAGCGGTGATCTCGTCGTTCATGGCGCTGCGCGGTTTCCCCGGGAATCTCACCGCGTACTCCGCGTCGAAGGCCGGGATCTCCGCGTTCACGGACGGCGCGCGGCTGGAACTGAGCAGCCACGGCGTCACGGTCACCGACGTCCGTCCCGGCTACATCAGCTCCGAGATGACCGCGCGCTCTACCAAGCGCAATCCGCTGATGGTGTCGGCCGAAGCCGGTGCACACGCCTTGGTCAAGGCGATCGAAGCGGAACCGAAGCGCGCGTACGTGCCTTCGTGGCCCTGGGTGCCGCTGAGCCTCGCGGTACGCTTGGCCCCTGGCCGGTTGCTGCGGAAGTTCTCCTGACGGGACGGCGTGAATGGGTGCGATTTACCTGATCCGGCACGGGCAGGCGTCGTTCGGCGCGGCCGATTACGACGCGTTGTCGCCGCTGGGTTTCGAACAGTCCACATTGGTCGGTGCGGAGCTGAAGCGGCGCGGGGTCGAGTTCGCGCAGGTGCGCTCGGGAACGCTGGCCCGCCAGCGGGACACCGCGGCGACGGCGTTGAAGGCCCTCGGCTGCGACGTCCCGGTGATCGAGGACGAACGCTGGAACGAATACGACCACGTCGACATCGCGCGGCACCACGCGGGCGGTGCGCCGCAACAGGATTCACGCGAGTACCAGCGGCTGCTCGACGCCGCGCTGACCGCGTGGGTCGACTCCGGCGACACCGGCCCGTGCACGGAAAGCTGGCCGGTTTTCCTCGGCCGCTGCACGGCGGCGCTGGCCGAGCTGGCCGGTTCGCTGGGCAAGGGCGAGAACGGGCTCGTGTTCACCTCCGGCGGCGTGCTGGGCGCGGTGGCCGGGTCGTTGCTGGGCACGCCCGGTCCCGGGCTGCTGAAGCTGAACCGCGTCACGGTGAACACCGGGATCACGAAGCTGACGTCCGGGCGCGGCGGCGTGACTCTGCTGTCCTTCAACGAGCATCCGCATCTCGAAGGCGAGAACGCGCGGCTGCTCAGCTACCGGTAGGAGGCCGGCGTGCGGTTCGGCGAGGTCGCGATCGTGCCGGTGAACGGGCACGGTCCGGAAGACGTGGTCGTGGACGCCGAGGGCCGGGTCTACACCGGCGTCGACGACGGCCGGATCCTGCGCGTTTCGCCGGACGGACGGCGGATCGACCTGATCGGCGACACCGGCGGCCGCCCGCTCGGGCTGGAGCTGTACGGCGACGGCGAACTGCTGATCTGCGACGCCCGCGCCGGTTTGCTGACCATGCCGCTGGCCGGCGGCGAGCCGACGACCCTCGCGACGTCCGGGGCCGGGCTCGACTTCGTGTTCTGCAACAACGCCGCGGTCGCCGCCGACGGCACGGTCTACTTCACCGATTCCTCGCGCCGCTTCGGCATCGACAACTGGCGCGACGACCTCATCGAACAAACCGCGGGCGGACGGCTGCTGCGCCGCACGCCGGACGGCCGCATCGACCTGCTCGCCGACGGCCTCCAGTTCGCGAACGGCGTCGCGCTGCCGCCGGACGAATCCTTCGTGGCGGTCGCCGAAACCGGCGCGTGCCGGGTCAGCCGGATCTGGCTGACCGGCCCGCGCGCGGGCGACCGCGACCTCCTGATCGACGACCTGCCCGGCTTCCCGGACAACATCTCAACCGGTTCGGACGGACTGATCTGGATCACCGAGGCGAGCCCGCGGCTGCGCGCCCTCGACGTCGTGCGCCGCCTGCCCCGCGCGGTCCGGGCGGCCGTGCGCGCTCTGCCGGACGCGGTGCAGCCCGCCCCGAACCGCCGGGTGGGCGCGGTCGCCGTCACGCCGGAGGGCTCGGTGGTGCGGGAATTGCGCGGGGAGATCCCGGGATTCCACCTGCTGGTGGGCATCCGCGAATACCACGGCCGCCTGTGGTTCGGCTCGCTGGAAGAAAACGCGATCGCCTACACCGACCTCTAGCTGTCCGTGAGGGGAACCCTGAGGGACTCAGAGTCCCTCAGGGTTCCCCTCACGGACGATCAGCGGACGATCAGCGGGCGGTCAGCGGCCGGTCCACTGTGGACTGCGACCGGCGGCCCAAGCGGCGTAGAACTCCTTGTGGTCCTTGGCCGTCATCAGCAACGCCTGCGTGATGGCTTCCAGTTCGATCGAGCTGCCCAGGTCGCTGTCGAGTTCGCGGGTCAGCAGCACCTTCGTGGTGGAGTACGCCAGCGCCGGGCCGTCCGCGAGGCGGCGGGCCAGTGCGGCGGCCTCGTCGGCCAGTTCGGCGTCCGGCACGACCCGGTTCGCCAGCCCGATCGCTTCGGCGCGCGCGGCGGGGAGTTTGTCGCCCAGCATCAGCAGTTCCGTCGCGCGGCCGAGGCCGACCAGGCGCGGCAGCAAGTACGCCGAACCCATGTCCGCGCCCGCCAGGCCGACCTTCGTGAACAGAAACGCGAACTTCGCCGATTCGGCCAGCAGCCGGAAATCGCTCGCCAGCGCGAGGACTGACCCGGCACCGGCCGCGACGCCGTTGATCGCCGCGATGATCGGGATCGGCGTCTCGCGCATGGCTTTCACCACCGCGCCGGTCATCCGGGTGAATTCGAGCAGTTCCGCGGTGTCCATTTTCTGCAGTTCGCCGATGATTTCCTCGACGTCGCCGCCCGAGCAGAACCCGCGGCCCTTCCCGGTGAGCACGAGCACCCTGACGTCGCCGCGGTGCGGCAGTTCGGCGACGAGGTCGCGCAGGTCGGCGTAGACGTCGAAGGTGAGCGCGTTGAGCTTTTCCGGACGGTCGAAGGTCACCGTCGCGACCCCGTCGTCCACCGTGAACTCGAAGTGCTCCCACGATTTCGTGAGCGGGACGCTGGCGCGGAACGGGCTCATTTCTGGATTCCTCCACCGTCGAGTACGAGGGTCTGTCCGTTGATCGCGGCCGCCTCCGGGGCGGCGAAAAACTCCACGGCGTACGCGATTTCGCCGGGTTCGAGCAGCCGTCCGAGCGGGGAGGCGGCGGCGAGCGCGGCTTCCGCGTCGGCCTCGTCGCGGCCGGTGCGCTCGCGGATCCGGGCGACCGACGTCGCGGTCATGTCGGTGCGCACGAACGACGGGCACACCGCGTTCGACGTGACGCCCGTGCCGGCCACTTCCGCCGCCACCGCGCGCATCAAGCCGACCGCCGCGTGCTTCGACGCGGTGTAGCCGGAGGTGTAGCGCGCGCCGGCCAAACCGGCGGTCGACGCGACCGTGACGATCCGCCCGAAGTCGCGCTCGCGCATCCCTGGCAGCACCGCGCGAGTGCACAGGAACCCGCCGGTCGCGTTTACCTCGAACTGGCCGCGCCAGTCGTCGAGACCCGTTTTCGCGAGCGGCGCACTGGAGGACACGCCAGCGTTGTTGACCAGCACGTCGACCGGTCCGAGCTGGGCGAAATACGCGCGGACGGCGGCTTCGTCGGTCACTTCGCATTCGGCGCGGCCGGGGGAGTGCACGGTCGCGCCGGCCTCGCGGAACCGCTCGGCGACGGCCGCGCCGATGCCGCGGGTGCCGCCGGTGACCACGACGACTCGGTCGGAAAAACTGCTCACTCCCGAAAGCTACACTGCAGCGGGCTGAGGTGTATAGAGTTGCCTCGTGCCCGACACCGAACCCGCCCGCACGCCCCAGGAGCTCGTGATGACGCTGCTGGGCAGCTACGTGCGCCCGCGCGAGAGCAGGCGCGTGTGGTCCGGCGGGCTTGTCGCCCTGCTGCACGAGCTGGGGTTCTCCGACGGCGCGGCCCGGATCGCGCTGACCCGGCTGGTGCGCCGCGGCCTGCTGTCCCGGCACCGCGAGGGCAGGCTGGTGCACTACTCGCTGACCTCGCGCACGGTCGCCCTGCTCGACGACGGCGACCGGCGGATCTTCGGTCTCGGCCGCCGGGACGAACCGGCCGGGACCTGGACCGTGCTGTGGCAGAACATCCCGGAGACCCGCCGGAAATCCCGCGAACGGCTGGTCCGGCGGCTGCGGTTCCTCGGGTTCGGCCCGGTCCAGGACGGCACCTGGCTCGCCCCGCACGACCGCGAGGCCGAGGTGCTCGCCCTGCTGAGCGAACTCGAAGTCGCCGAATACGCCGGGCTGATGCTCGGCACCCCGTCGGCCGCGCTCGACGTGCGCCGGCTCGCCGGACGGGCCTGGGACCTCGACGGACTGTCCGCCCGGTACGCCGCGTTCGTCGCCGAATTCGGCGGCACGCCGCGCGGGCTCGGCGACCCGGAAGCGTTCGCGGTGCGCACCCGCCTGGTGCACACGTATCGCGAATTCCCTTCGCTGGACCCGGAACTGCCGTCCGAGCTGATCCCCGCGCCGGGCACGCGGGCCGCCGCGGTCAAGCTGTTCCACGACCTGTATTCGGCGCTCGCGCCACCCGCGCAGCGCCACTTCGACCGAACCCTGTCCACGAGATGAGGAACCCGATGACCGGAACCGACGACACCCAGGCCGCGCTCAGCTACACGTCCTATCTGGCGCTCGACGAGGTGCTCAGCGCGCAGCGCCCGCGCTCGGACGAACACGACGAACTGCTGTTCATCGTGATCCACCAGGTCTACGAGCTGTGGTTCAAGCAGATCCTGCACGAGGCCGCGTTCCTGCAGGAGAACCTGGAGGCGGGCAACACCGCGCATTCGATCCGCACGCTGCGCCGCATCCTGACCGTGCTGAAGGTCGTGGTCGCGCAGATCGACGTGCTGGAGACCATGACGCCCAGCCAGTTCACCAGCTTCCGCGCCCGCCTCGACGCCTCCAGCGGCTTCCAGTCCGGCCAGTTCCGCGAGCTGGAGGCGGTGCTCGGCCGCCGCGACGAGCGCGTCTTCGCGCACTACCCGGACGGCGGCGAGCAGCGCACCCGGATCGCCGACGCGATGCGCCGCCCGTCGGTGTTCGACTCGTTCCTGACGTATCTGTCCGGAAAGGGCTACCCGGTCGCCACCGATCGCGACGTGACCCGTCCGCTGGAGCCGTCGCCGGAGCTGCAGGAAGTGCTGCTGAAGGTCTACGAGGACGACGGCGGCCCGTCGGTGCTCGCCGAGGCGCTGGTCGACCTCGACGAGGGCCTGCAGGAATGGCGCTACCGGCACGTGAAAATGGTCGAACGCACGATCGGCGACAAGACCGGCACCGGCGGTTCGTCCGGCGCGACCTACCTGCGCACGACGCTGTTCAACCCGATGTTCCCGGACCTGTGGGCCGTCCGGAGCCGGCTGTGACCACTGTGGAATCCTTGCGCGCCAAGGAAAACGCGCTCGCTCCGCACTACTCGCGGTTCCGCGTCGCCGACCGGTTGCTGCTGTCGGCGCATTCGCACCAGGCTTGGCCGGATGTCGCCGAAGAGGGCCTGCGCGAAGCGTTCGCCGACGCCGCGGAGGAGGTGGACGAGAAGTGGGGCCGGGCGTTCGCGAAGGCCGACGAGCTGCGGAACGGGTTCCGGCAGTGGCTGTCCGATCCGCACGGCGACTACGCGCTCGGCCAGAACACGCACGAACTCGTGCTGCGGTTCCTGTCCGCGATCGAACTGCGGAAGCGGCCGCGTCTGGTGACCACGGACGGAGAGTTCCACACTCTGCGCCGCCAGCTCACCCGGTTGGCCGAGGAAGGCGTCGAGGTCGTCCGCGTGCCCGCCGCGCCGGTCGCGACCTTGGCGGAACGGCTCGCCGAGCAGGTCGACGACCGCACTGCCGCGGTGCTCACGTCGGCAGTGCTGTTCGAGACGTCGTGGATCGTGCCGGGCCTCGCTCATCTGGCTGATACCTGCCGGAGCCGCTCGGTCGAACTGGTCGTTGACGCCTACCACGCGGTCGGCGCGGTCCCGTTCCCGTTGCACGACCTCGGCCTCACCAACGCGTGGGTGCTCGGCGGCGGCTACAAGTACCTGCAGCTCGGCGAGGGCAACTGCTTCCTGCGCCTGCCCGCGCACGCCCAGGAACTGCGTCCGGTGATTACCGGCTGGTACGCGGAATTCGGCGCCCTCGCCGACGAACGCCGACCGGACGAAGTCGCGTACGCACCCGGCGGCGACCGCTTCGCCGGAGCCACGTACGACCCGTCGAGCCACTATCGCGGCGTACGCGTGCAGCAGTTCTTCGCCGAGCAAGGACTCACCGCCGAGTTCCTGCGCGAGGTGTCGCAGCACCAGGTCGGTCTGCTGGCCAGCTGTTTCGACAGTCTCGGCCTTCCGGACGACGTCGTCACCCGCGATCGCGAGACCCCGCTCGACGGCATCGGCGGTTTCCTCTCGCTGCGCAGCCCGGTCGCCGGGCAACTGTGCGAACGCCTGGCCGCGCGCGGCGTGCGGACTGACAGCCGGGGCCACTACCTCCGGTTCGGACCCGCGCCGTACCTGTCGGATGAACAGCTGGAGACCGCGATTTCCACCCTTCGGGAAGCTGTCGCGGATCTGGGGTGAAGCTCCCGGGATGCGGGTGGTGGCCCGGAGAACGGCGAAGTAGGTTGACGGTGTGCACTGCGGAACGGGCAACCCCCGTTCCCCGGTGCGCACCGTTCACACATTTGCGCGGCCACGAGCCGCGTGGGAGACAAAGGAGTCACCACCGTGACCGAAGGCGTGTTCGGCCGGCACAGCGGCCATGAACAAGTCGTGTTCTGCCACGACGAGGCCAGCGGGCTGAAAGCCATCATCGGCATCTACTCCACCGCTTTGGGCCCGGCCCTCGGCGGCACCCGGTTCTACCCGTACGCCACTGAGGACGCCGCGCTCGACGACGTTCTGGCGCTCTCCAAGGGAATGGCGTACAAGAACGCCCTCGCCGGCCTCGACCTCGGCGGCGGCAAGGCCGTCATCATCGGCGACCCGAACACGCTGAAGTCCGAAGCGCTTCTCCGCGCGTACGGCCGCTTCGTGGAATCCCTCGGCGGCCGCTACATCACCGCCTGCGACATGGGCACGTACGTCCGCGACATGGACGTGGTCGCCCGCGAGACCCGGCACGTCACCGGCCGTTCCCCCGAGGACGGCGGCGCGGGCGACTCGTCGGTGCTCACTGCTTTCGGCGTGTACCAGGGAATGCGGGCGTCCGCGGACCAGGTGTGGGGCGTGCCCGAACTGACCGGCCGCCGCGTCGGCGTCGCGGGCGTGGGCAAGGTGGGCCACATCCTCGTCGGCCACCTCGTGGAGGCCGGCGCGCGCGTGGTGCTCACCGATGTCGCGCCCAGCGCCGTGGAACGCACCCGCGCGGCGTACCCCGACGTCGAGGTGGTGTCCGATGTGGACACCATGATCGGAACCGAACTGGACGTCTTCGCCCCGTGCGCGATGGGCGGCGTGCTCACCGACGAGACCGTGGCCGCCCTGCGCACCCAGATCGTGTGCGGCGCGGCGAACAACCAGCTCGCCCACCCCGGCGTCGACAAGCTCCTGGACGACCGGGGCATCCTGTTCGCCCCGGACTACCTGGTGAACGCGGGCGGCGTGATCCAGGTGGACGACGAACGCCACGGCTTCGACTTCGCCCGCGCCCAGCGCAAGACCGCGGCCATCTTCGACACCGCGAAAGCGGTGTACGAGCTGGCGAAGGCCGACGGCGTGCCGCCCGCCGCCGCTGCCGACCGCCTGGCCGAACGCCGGATGTCCGACGTAGGCCGCCTGCGCTCGATCCTCACGGTGTAACTCCGGCGACGTCCGTGAGGGGAACCCTAGGTGAACTGGGCCCCGGAAGTTGGACTGGTTATGTAGAGGTTAGGCGGCGAGGGTCTGGGCCCGGTATTCGGCCGGGCTCAGGCCTTGGAGCGTGGTGGAGATGCGGGTGGTGTTGTACCAGTCGATGTAGTCGTGCAGTGCCGTGATGAACGTGTCGACGGTGTCGAACTTGGTGTGGTGGAAGAGTTCTTCTTTGAGGTGGCCGAAGAAGTTCTCGGCGACGGCGTTGTCCAGGCAGGTGGCTCGCCGGGACATCGACTGGGTCAGGCCGGCGTCGGCGAGCAGGGAGCGCCAGGAGGCGTGCCGGTACTGGAAGCCCTGGTCGGAGTGCACCAGCGGGCGGGCTCCGGCGGGCAGGGTCGCGATCGCGGCGCGCAGCGAGGAGTTCGTCAGCTCCAGCGTCGGGGACGGCCCGCAGGCGTAGGCGATCACGGACCGGTCGAACAGGTCGATCACGGGCGAGAGGTAGACCTTGCGGTCGCCGATGCGGAACTCGGTCACGTCGGTGACCCATTTGGTGTCCGGGGCCTCGGCGCCGAACTCGCGGTTGAGCAGGTTCTCGGCGGCCGTGCCGGGCCGGCCGGGCCAGGACCGGCGCCGGCGCGGCCGCCGGACCTGGCAGACCAGGCCGAGGGCGTTCATCAGCGCGAGCACGGTTTTCTTCGCCACCCGCCAGCCGGCGCGGGCCAGGACCGTGTGGATCCGCCGGTGCCCGTAGCGGCCGCGGGCGGCCTCGAACGCCTCGGCGATCGCGGCCTTGAGCCCGGCGTGCGGGTCGGGCCGGTCGGGCCGGGCCTGGTGGTAGAAGAACGTCGACCGGGCCAGGCCCGCGACCGCCAGCAGCACCGGCAGCGGATAGTCGGCCTTGAGGGCGGCGACGGCCTGGGTTTTCACCCTCGCCCCTGCTCCCTCAAGGCCCGCAATTTTTTTAGGTAGGCGTTCTCCGCCGACAGCCGCAGGTTCTCCGCCCGCAACCGCTCCAGCTCGCCGGGACCCGGCGAGTCCGCGACACCGGGCGGACGGCCTTTCGGCTTGGGCCGCAACGCGTCCTCTCCCTCGCGCCGATACGCCCGCGCCCAGTTCTCCACGAGTTTGGGCGAGGACAGCCCGTGCTCGCGCGCCAGCTCGGCCGCGGTCGCCTCGCCGCCGACATACCGGCGCACGACCTCCAGCTTGAACTCGAACGCGAACGACCGCCTGCCTGGCTTGTCCATCAGCGCTCCCGCGCTCCGCAGCCTCCAACGATCACGCAAGCGTCGCACGGCACCCGCCGACACCCCCAACCGGGACGCCACGGCCTTCGCGCCATACCCGTCCTCGAACAACGCAACAGCGGACGCCCGCTGCCACTCAGACAACGAACTGCGTGGATGCAACGAACCACTCCCCGGACAGCTGGAACTGGATTCCCAGTCCAACTTCCGGGGCGCAGTTCAAGGGGACTCTGAGTCCCTGAGGGTTCCCCTCACGACCCGCCCGTCGCCGCCCGGGATGCGCCCCAATGTGGCATTGGGTGCGTCAGACGCACCGAACGCCACATTGGGTGCGTCACATGCACCCAATGCCACATTGGGGCGCAAGCCCCGCACGCCGCTCCGCTCAAAGCAACCACGCACCGCAGCCGCGCAACAAACCGCAGCCGCTGCACTCAAGCACCGGGGGCACCCAGCCTTCCCCCAACCCTGATACGAAGCCGCCCTGCGGTTCGGGGGTGCTTGTCAAGGCATCTTTCCCGCCTTGACAAGCACCCCCGAACCGTCAGCACAATCAAGCTTCGGGGTGCCCCACGCACACCCCGAACAGCGGCAATCAGCCGCTCTTCCGCCGAAAAGTCCGCTTGTTGGCCGCAGGCCCGTGCGCGTGCTGGCTCTGCTGCCCGCCGTTCTCGTGGGCAGCCCCCTCCCGAGCCTTGGCTTGCTTCCGCTCCAGAGCCTCGCGGAACTGCCGCTTGACGTCGCCCTCCCCGTCGCTGGGTGCCGGTTGCGCTTCACTCATGGCTGACCTCCGAAGGTGACGACGTGATACCCCGCCAGCCTGGCGCCCTTAGCGCACCTTGGCGAGCCATTTCAGAGTGACGCCACCCGGCGGTGGCCCGATTCGGCAGCCTGCCGCGGCTCCGGCACGACAGCCTCCGCGAAGACCGGGCGAACCCGCTGAACCGCCCGCCATCCGGCCCCGGCGACCAGCCCGAACCCCGCCGCACCAGCCAAGATCGCCGCGGCCCACCCGGTCGCCGCGGTGAAAACCAGGGACCCGGACCGGCCGTACGCGAAGCCGGACAGCACCGCCCACCCCACCGTCGCCACCCCGGCCGCGGCGAGGGGAGTCGTGAGCACTGCCACTGCGCCGACCGCGAGCCCGACGGCCCCCACGGCAAAACCGGGATGCGCCGCGGCGAGCCTCGCCGCGCTCGCAGCCGCCACCACCGCCACACAACCGAGCGGAAAACCGAATCCGCCGGCCAGCCGTTCTTCAGTACGCATGCCCCATGGCACCCCGCGCGGGCGCGGAGTACTGGACGCGCGGACAAGTTCCGTACGCCCCGGCGGTCGTTATTGACGGCTTCTTGACCTCGTCAGGCCCGGGCAGCCGCGCGGACGATCGCGGCCACGATCTCCGGCCACAGCGGCTCCGGCAGGTCGTGTCCCATGCCCGGGACGATGACCAGTTCCGCGTCCGGGATCGCCGCCGCGGTGGCCTTCCCGCCGCTGACGTCGATCATCACGTCGGAGTCGCCGTGCAGCACGACGGTCGGCACCCGGACGTCGTGCAGTCGTTCAGTACGGTCGCCCGACGCGACGACGGCGGCGGCCTGCCGCTGCATCCCGACCGGATGCCGTGCCCGGTCGTAGTTCCGGGTTGCCTTGCGCCGCAGGTATTCCTCGGTGGCCGGATAACCCGGCGAGCCCGTCACGCGGTAGTTCGCGACGCTCTGCTCGATCTGCTCCTCGCGAGTTTCCGGCGCCGGCCTGGTCAGCGTCTCCAACGCGGCGGGCGAGACCTGGCCGACCGAGGGGTCGCCGGTCGTCGACATGATCGACGTCAGGCTCAGCAGCCGGTCCGGATGGTCGATCGCGACCTGCTGCGCGACCATCCCGCCCATCGACGCGCCGACGAGGTGCGCTTTCGCGAAACCGAGCGCGTCGAACAGGCCGACGGTGTCGTCGGCGAGGTCCGAGAGCAGGTACGGCGCCGGGGCCGTGCCCGCCATGATCCCGGCGAGGTCCGGCGTGCCGAGTTCGTCGAACCAGGTGGACAGGCCCGCGTCGCGGTTGTCGAAGCGCACCACGTGGAAGCCCCGGCTCGCGAGCAGCTCGCAGAACCCCTCCTCCCAGGTGATCATCTGGGCGCCGAGTCCCATCACCAGCACGACCGGCGGGGCGGCCGGATCGCCGAACGTGTCGTACTCGAGTTCGAGGCCGTTGGCCTGAGCGCGTGGCATGCCCCGATCATGCCGCAGCGCGGAACCGCGTGTGGCCGAGCCGGCGGGGCTCCGGTTACGGTGCACGGCATGCCGACTCCGCGTGCCGGACAGCGCGCCCGGTCCCGTTCCGCGGCCGGGCTGCCCGCGGTCACCGCGAAGAAGGTGGTCGACGCGGCGGTGAAGCTCACCGTCGAACGCGGCCTGGAGAACTGGACGCTGCGGCAGCTGGCCGCCGCGATCGGCGCGTACCCGGCCGTCGTCTACCACCACGTCGGCGATCGCGACGCGGTGGTGTGCGCGGTGCTCGACCGGGTCGTCGGCCAGCTGCGGCTGCCGGACGAAAACCTGGCCTGGCAGGACTGGTTCGTCGAACTGCTCACCGGCCTGCGCGAGGTGCTGCGCAAACATCCGGGCACGGCGCGCCGGATGGCGTCGTTCGGCCCGTCGGTGGCCGCGGCCACGCCCACGGTGGAGCGCGGCGTGCGGATCCTGCTGGACGCGGGCTTCGGCGACGAGAGCTCGCTCGCCTACACGATGCTCACGACCACCGCGTGCCAGTACGTCGCGCTGGAGGACGACCGGGACTGCAGCCTCGGATTGCGCCTGGACAACACCGAGGAGTACGCGTCCTTCCGCGACCGCGAGGACCTCCCCGGCATGGCCGCGCACGGCCGCGCGATGCAGGAGCTGCTCTCCGATCCCGAGGCCGCGACCGGCTACCATCCGCGGCTGTTCGACTTCGCGATCCGCAGCTGCATCGACGGGCTCGCCTGCCGATTGGCCGGGCTGCGGGGCTGAAATTCGCGAAATTGCTCCGCCGGGGCCGCCGCGCTGGGCCGTCCGCGTGGTCGTGGTGAAAAGTCGGGCCGCCGCTGCGCCGACCGACACCGATTCGACGCTTTCCCGGCGTAGCGTGGACAGCTACCGGGGGCCTCGCCTCCGGAAGGGGCCCCCGGCACTTTCCTCCCCCCTCGTGGTGCCGGGGGTTCTCCTTCCGGTGTTTCAGTGCTGGGGCGGATGCTGGATCGCGGGGAAGACCTGGCCGACTACGGTCACGAGCGACATGGTCAGCAGCGTGTGCACCTGGCGCCGGTCCAGCGAGCGGTGCACGAGCCATTCGCGGCCCGCCGCCTTCACCATGCCGGCGAACGCGCGCACCGCGGCGTTCAGTTCCTCGCCGTGCGCGCTGTCGCGGGACAGCCCGACCGCCTCGAGGACGCGGTCCGCCGACGCGCGGTCGGCTTCGGCGACGATCCGGTCCACCTCCGGATCGCGGCCGATGCCCTCCGGCGCGATCGCGGCGAGCCACAGCTTCTCCTGCCCGCGCACCATGTCGAGCAGCCAGTCGATGGCGGCGTCCGCGCGTACTTCCAGCGGGCCGTCCGGCAGAATCTGCACCGCAATCCGCGGCACAGTAAGCGCACGCCGAACGATTTCGAGGTACAACTCCCTTTTTGTTCCGAAATAATGATTGATCAGTCCGCGGGCCACGCCTGCCTCGGCCGCGATGTCCGAAGTGGACACTTCCGAATACGGTCGTTCGCCGAACAGTCGCGCCGCACAGGCGTAGATCTGCTCTTTGCGTTCGTCCGGTTCGAGTCGCCGCCACTTCGGCGCCGGATCGGTGCTCATGGCATCAGTTTGGCATGATCGGTTCAGTAAGGCGGATTGACCGGGCGGAATGTCGCGGCGGAAACACGTTCGGCTGCTACCGCGCGGTATGGGTTGACGACCCGGTCAGTCCGGAAGCGCGATCGGCGCGAGGTCCGCGAAACGGTCTCCCGGACCGGGATTCGCCGGATCGCTCGCGCCGCCGAAGTGCCGCTGCACGCCCCATACCGCGTTGAGCGCGGTCTGCACGGCGCCCTCGGCCCAGCCCGCGGTCCACGAAATGTCGTCGCCCGCAAGGAACAAACCGCGATAGCGCTCGGGCAGTGAATCCTGCACGAAGTGCGTGAAAAGGCGGTGCTGGTACCGGTAATGCCCGGGCAGGTTCGCCTTGAACGCGCCCATGAAATGCGGTTCGGCTTCCCACGACACGGTCACCGGGTCGCCCACGATGTGCCGCCGCACGTCGACGCCGGGGTAGATCTCGCGCAGCGACTGCAGCATCACCTCGACGCGGTCGGACACGGAAAGCGGCAGCCACTTCAGCGAATCGTCGGCCCACGTGTAGGACAGGCAGATCACCGCGGGCCGGTCCGGGTCGTCGCCGAGAAGGTAAGTGCCGCGCGGCATCCGGTCGGTCAGCGTCATGCTCATCGTGTCGCGGCCGGTGACCGGGTCGCGGTCGAGCCAGAACGGGCGGTCGACCGGAACGAACACCTTGGAGGAGGCCATGTAGTGCGTGCGCTCGATGGCCGTCCAGTGGTCGATCGGGAACAGCGCCTCGTCGCATTCGATCTTCGACAGCAGCATCCAGCTCTGCGCGGTGAACACCGCGGCGCCGAACGTGCGGATGTGGCCGGAGGCGTCGGTGACGGTGACGTTGTTCGGCGCGGTCCGGTGCAGCCGCGTGACGCCCGGCCGCGGCTGCCCGTTTTCGTGCAGGGAAGCCAGATTCGTGCCGGACGGCCAGTGCGCGAGCTTCTCCGGGACGTGCTCCCACAGCCGCTTCGGGAGCTGCCCGCTGCCGCCGACGATGCTGCGGTGGTCGTCGTCCGCGCCGGTATAGACCACGCGGAGGATTTCGAGAATCGAGTTCGGGAAGTCGGTGTCCCAGCCGCCGGTGCCGAATCCGACCTGGCCGAAGATCTCCCGGTGCCGGAACGAGGAAAACGCCGGGGAATCGCACAGGAATCCGTAGAAGGTCTGGTTGTCGAGCCGGGGCACCAGCTCGTTCCAGATCTTTTTGACCGTCGCGGCGTCGCGATTGCGGATCGCGGTCTGCATCTCGGCGAACGACGCGTGCTCGTCGAGTGTCCGCTGCCATGCTCGCGCCACTTCGCCGTATACCTCGGGCAGATCTTCCGGCGTGCGCGCGTAATGGCTGTGGCCCTTGAGGTCGACAACCGTGCTCGGCGTAGCGGGCGAAAGCGGGTTCGGGAACGGCGTGGTTTCCAGCCCGGCCTTGTCGATGTAGTGGAACAGCGAAGTCGACGACGGCGGGAACCGCATCGCGCCCATCTCGGCGACCACGTCGTCGGGCAGCCCGGGGAAGTGGTGCGTGCGCAGCCGTCCGCCGATGCCGTCGATCTCGTACACGACCGGCCGCAGCCCGAGTTTCATCAGCTCGTAGGCGGCCACGATGCCGGAGAGGCCGCCGCCGATGACCGCGACCTCGGTGCCGTGCACCTCCTCCGGCACGCTGCCGAGCCCGGCCGGATGCGCGAGGTAATCGTCGTAGGCGAACGGGAAATCGGGGCCGAACATCGTGATCGGCCGGCCGGCGGGTTCCTCGGCGTGGATCGCGGCGGGAACTGCGGAGGTCATGCCCGGGGTCCTTCGGTGAGAGAGCGGTACAGCGACGGCCGTCGGTCGGCCAGGTACGGAGTTTCGGCTCGTGCTTGAGCGAGCGCAGCGGGGTCGAGTTCGGCGAAGAGCAGCTCTTCGCCCGGCCCGGCCTTCGCGACGACGTCGTCCGGAGACGCGACTGTCGAGCGTCCGCAGTAGGTGAGTTCGCCTTCGGTGTCGCAGCGGTTCGCGTACACGATGTACAGCTGGCTTTCGTGCGCCCGAACCGGAATGAGCAGGTCGGCGACGCGCTCGTACGGCCGCATCAGCGCGGTGGGGACGAGCAGCAGGTCCGTGCCCGCGAGCGCGTGCGCGCGGACCAGCTCGGGGAACTCGACGTCGTAACAGATCAGCAGACCGGTGCGGAGGCCGTTGAAGTCGGCCTGCACCACCGGCTCGTCACCAGGGGAGAACTGATCGCGGTCGAGGTCGCCGAACAGGTGGGTCTTGCGGTAGTTCGCGAGCCGTTCCCCTTGTGCGGAAAGCAATTGCGCCGAGTTGTACACCGCGTCGCCGTCGCGCTCGGGGTAGCCGTAGACCAACCCGATCTGGTGCTTGGCCGCCAACGCGCCCAGCTCGGCCGCGCGCGGCCCGTCCGCTGGTTCCGCCAACTCGGCGACCGCTTCCGCACCGATGTTGTAGCCGGTGGTACCCATTTCAGCGGTCACGACCAGTTCAGCGCCGCGCTCCGCCGCCGCGGCCATCGCCTCGGGCAGCCGGTCGTGCGGTCCTTGGTGGACAGCGATGATCATCGGACGGTCTCCGCCAGCCGGGAGCGCCGGATGCTGTAGCCGAAGTAGATGACGAGGCCGAGCAGCATCCACGCGCCGAACACGATCCAGGTCGCCCCGTCGAGGCTGAACATCATGTAGGCGCAGCAGAGCACTCCGAGGATCGGCGTGACCGGCGAGAACGGCACCCGGAAGGAGCGCTGCGCCTCCGGGCGGCGCTTGCGCAGGATCAGCACGGCGACGTTGACCAGTCCGAAGGCGAACAGCGTCCCGATGCTGGTGGCGTCGGCGAGCTTGCCGAGCGGGATGAACGCGGCGAGCACCGCGACGAATCCCGACACCACGAGCGTGTTGGTGCGCGGCACGCCGGTTTTCGGATGCACGGCGGACAGCGATTTCGGCACGAGCCCGTCGCGCGACATGGCGAAGAGGATCCGCGTCTGTCCGTAAAGGACGGTCAGCACGACGCTGGAGATCGCCACGATCGCGCCGATCGCGAGCAGGATCGCCCAGAGCGGGTTGCCGGAGATCGTGGTGAGCACGTGCGACAGCGCGGCTTGTTTGTCGCCGAACTCCTGCCAGGGCAGCGCCCCGATCGCGGCGACCGCGACGAGGCAGTAGAGAACGGTCACGATGGCCAGCGACAGCAGAATCGCGCGCGGCAGGTCGCGCTGCGGATCGCGCGCCTCCTCGCCGGCGGTGGACGCGGCGTCGAACCCGATGTAGGAGAAGAACAACTTCGCCCCGCCGGCGCTCATCCCGGCCAGCCCGAGCGGCAGGAACGGCGTGA
The DNA here is from genome assembly GCF_002796545.1 of Amycolatopsis sp. AA4. GTDB lineage: Bacteria > Actinomycetota > Actinomycetes > Mycobacteriales > Pseudonocardiaceae > Amycolatopsis. The sequence goes on along the minus strand of NZ_CP024894.1, from coordinate 6,064,464 downwards.
AGTTCTGCGCCCGGACGGCGGTGAACGCGATGGCGCAGAACAAGATCAGCGTGCCGATCTTCACGACGACCATGATCGCGTTGGCCCGCGCGCTTTCCTTCGCGCCGGACAGCAGCAGCACCATCGCCAGCAGCACCACGACGATCGCCGGAATGTTGACCAGCCCGCCGTCGCCCGGGGGCCCGCTGAGCGCGTCCGGCAGCGTGACGCCGAACGCCAGGTGCAGCAGTTCGTTGACGTACTGCCCCCACCCGACCGCGACCGACGCGACCGAGACGCCGTACTCCAGCACCAGGCACCAGCCGCACACCCAGGCGACCAGCTCGCCGAGCGTCGCGTACGCGTAGGAGTACGAGGAGCCGGAGAGCGGGATCATGCCCGCCAGCTCGGCGTAGGAAAGCGCGGAGAACAACGCGGTGATCCCGGCGAGCACGAACGAAACCACGACCGCGGGCCCGGCCACCGGAACGGCTTCGCCGAGCACCACGAAGATCCCGCTGCCCAGGGTGGCCCCGATGCTGAGCATGGTCAGCTGACTGAGCCCGAGCGACCGCTTGAGCGGCCCGTGATCGGCCTCGGCGACCAGATCGGTGACCGGCTTGCGGCGCAGCATCGCCGAAGCGAGCCTCCCGCGCGCAGGACTGGACGAGGTGGTGCTCACCGGGCGGCTCCTAGCGATGGATTGTGACGGCACTGTCGACTTCGAGCCACGGTATCGATCGAAAATTGCCCCGAGAACCGAGATCTGTTGTGGAAAAACGGAGGTGAGGGGTGATTCATTGCGCTCTCGGAGTCGGTTTCGGCGGGGACACTGCCTGGGCCGGGTGGGCTCGCAGGCCGTTCCTGACTGTAAGTGATCGGGGATGGGGGCCTTCGGCGGCGGGTTTGGCTGCGCAGGTCGGGCGGGCTGGGCGGGGTTGAGCGTTGCGGATGGCGGGCGTGGCTGGGTGTCGGGTGCGGTGGGTTTGTTTGGGGGCGGACGGGCGTGGGGTCACGGCACGAGGTGCGGCCGGGGTGCCGGATGTGGTGGCGCTGGGCGTCGCGGGTTTCGGCTGCGGGTTTGCCTGCGCAGGTCCGGCGGGCTGGGCGGGGTTGAGCGCTGCGGATGTCGGGCGGGGCTGGGGCCCGGGTGCAGTCGGTTTGTTTTGCGGGGCGGACGGGCGTGGGGTCGCGGCACCAGGTGCGGTCGGGGTGCCGGATGTGGTGGTGCTGGGGCGTCGCGGGTTCGGCTGCGGGTTCGCCTGCGCAGGTCAGGCGGGATGGGCGGGGTTGGGGGCTGCGGATGCCGGGCGGGTGCCGGGTGCGGCGGCCGGGCGGATAGAGGTGGGACGGCTTTGGAACCGCCGGTTCCGGGCACTGCCGAGGTGGCCGGGGCATCGCAAGTTCGGCTGGGGCGGGGTGACGTGGAGCTGCGGGCACCGGGCGAAACTCGGATGCCGGACAGCGGGGTAGTGGCGCTCCAGGTTTCGGCAGCGGGGCCGATGGAGACCGGACGTCCTGGAGTCGCGGGCCCGGGCACGGCTGGGTGCCGGACGCGGAGCCGCGGTGCATCGCGTCATTCGGCTGCGGGACGGGTGGGAACGGAGGCACGAACGCGCGGCGGTGCGCGCTCGCGGGTCAGAGAGGGAAGGCTCGGTGCGATGGACGAGGCACCGCCAAGTCCCGGCTGCGGTGCGTCGGCTCGGTGGGTAGGCCTCCGCAGCGCGCAGCGGGCGAGGAGTTGCGGGCTGGTCCGGTCGCCCGCTGAGCAGGTCGGCGGCGCGAACGAAGGCACCCCGCTTCCGGAAACCGGGTCAGGAGGAGGGTGCTTCCGGAAGCAGCAGCGTGAACGTCGGCGGATCGGGGCGCGACAGGCGGAGGCGGCCTCCTTCGGCTTCGGCCAGGCTTCTTGCCAGGCGGAGGCCTATTCCGTGTCCGCCGGGGGTGTGGTCGGAGAACGGGTCGCGCTCGCCCAGGTCCGGGCCTTCGTCGACGACGTCCACGGCCAGGGCGCCGCCGGCGTCGCGGGCTCGGACGGTGATCGTGCCTTCGCCGTGGTTCACCGCGTTGTCCAGCAGGACTGCCAGTACCTGGCGGACCGCGGGGGCCGAGGCGCGGGCGGGCGGCGGGTCGGTGATTTCCAGGCGCAGTTCGCGGTGGTCGGGCAGGGGGACGTCGCGCAGCTCCGCCAGCAGGGCGGGCAGGTCCAGTTCGTCGCGCGGGGAGCGGCGTTCCCGGGACAGCGCGAGCAGGTCTTCGACGGTCCTTTCCAGCCGGTCGGCGGCGGTGATGCCGGCGCGGATGGCCGCGTACGGGTCGCGGCCGGGGGTTTCCAGGGCGGACTCCAGCTGCAGGCGCAAGCCGGCCAGCGGGGTGCGGAGCTGGTGCGACGCCTCGGCGGAGAAGGCGCGTTCCCGTTCCAGCGTTTCGCCGATGCGGGTCGCGGTGACGTCCAGTGCCGCGCCGACGCGGTCGATTTCCGGGATCGCCGAGCGCCGGGACCGGGCGGAGAAGTCGCCCTCGCCCAGCCGGGCCGCGGCGCACGCCAGGTCCTCCAGCGGGCGGGTCAGCCGTGCGGCGATGCGCCGGGCGACCAGCCAGCTCGCGAGCACCGCGCCGATCGCGCAGCCGGCCATCACCAGCCAGGTGACGCCGACGTCGCGGGTCAGCGCGGACCGGGGGAGCGCCGCGCGCACGATGCCGGTGAGGCGGGCCCCGGTCAGCACCGGGACGGCCAGCACGTCCTCGTCGCCGACCTTCTGGTTCAGCATGTCGCTGCGGCTGGCCGTGACTCCGCGCACGACGTCGTCCGCCGTCGGCGGGCCCACCCCGGCGAGCAGATGGCCCTTCGGGTCGTAGACGCCGACCTCGGCGCCGTCCTCGTTCTCCGGGACCTGGAAGGGCTCGCCGGCGGCGAGCGCGTCGGACACCCCGACGGCCGTGCCGTCGGCGGCCCGTTCCAGCGCGGACGTGGTGTGCGTGCGGAAGTACCACAGCGCCCCGATGGCGAGCGGCAGCCCGAACAGGCTCGTGGCCAGGACCGCCGCGAGGACGGTGAGCGTCACGATCCGGCGGCGCACCCCGTTCAGTCCCCCTCTAGCCGGTATCCGTGCCCGCGCAGGGTGGCGATCCGCGGCACCTCGTACGGCGACTCGGCCGCCGAGGCGAGCTTCCGGCGCAGCGCGGCGATGTGCACGTCGAGCGTCTTGGTGGAGCCGTGCCAGTGCGAATCCCACACGTCGGACATCAGCGTGTCCCGGCTCACCGCCTGGCCCGGCTGGACGGCCAGCCGCGCGAGCAGGTCGAACTCCCGCGCGCGCAGCACGACCTCCCGGCCGCCCAGGCTGACCCGCCTGCTCGCGATGTCGACCTCCAGCGCGCCGATCCGGACGACCGGCGTCGACGGCGCGGCGGGCGCGCCCCGGCGGAGGTGCGCGCGCACCCGGGCGAGCAGTTCGGCCAGCCGGATGGGCTTGGTGAGGTAGTCGTCGGCCCCGGCCTCCAGCCCGACCACGACGTCCATCTCGTCCGCCCGCGCGGTCAGGATCACCAGCACCGCGCCCGGCAGGGCCGAGCGGAGCCGCCGGCACACCTCGACGCCGTCCACGTCCGGGAGGCCCAGGTCCAGCAGCACGAGATCGGCCGCGGTCTCGCGCAGCGCGCTTCGTCCGTCCCGGCACCATTGCACTGTGTGGCCGTGCCCGCGCAGCGCGGAGTCGAGGACGCTGCCGATCGCCGCGTCGTCCTCCACCACCAGTACCTTCGCCATGAGGGAAGCCTAACCGGAGCCCTCCTGCGGGGTTCGCGCGTCCACAGTGGACCGCCAGCGGGAGGGCACCGAGGTCGGGCATAGTGGCTGCATGCTCGGTCTGTACCCGGAACTCGATCCGTACGACCACGGGATGCTGCCGGTCGGCGACGGCAACACGCTGTACTGGGAGGAATGCGGCAATCCCGAGGGCAAACCGGTCGCGTTCCTGCACGGCGGGCCCGGGGGCGGCGCGTCGGCGCGGCACCGGCGGCTGTTCGACCCGGAGCGCTACCGGATCGTGCTGTTCGACCAGCGCGGCTGCGGCCGGAGCACGCCGCACTGCAGCGAGCCGGACGTCGACCTGTCGGTGAACACGACCTGGCATCTGGTCTCCGACATGGAACAGCTGCGCGAGGACCGCGGCATCGACCGCTGGCAGCTGTTCGGCGGCTCGTGGGGGAGCGTGCTCGCGCTCGCCTACGCCGAGACCCATCCGGAGCGGGTGACCGAGCTGATCCTGCGCGGCGTCGCGACGCTCCGGCTCAAGGAAGTGCAGTGGCTCTTCGGCGGCGGCGCGGCGTGCCTGTTCCCGGAGGCGTGGTCGAGGTTCCTCGCGCCGGTGCCGTACGCGCGCCGCGGCGGGGACCTGCTCGAGGTGTACCACGAACTGCTGAATCACCCGGACCCGAACGTGCACGGGCCCGCCGCGCTCGCCTGGAGCCGGTGGGAGGGCGAAACCGTCAAGTTCACCCCGCAGGAAGAGGTGGTGGCCGCGTTCGCCGAGCCGGAGTTCGCGCTCGCGATCGCGCGGATCGAGAACCACTACTTCCGGCACGGCGGCTGGCTCGCCCCGGACCAGCTGATCCGCGGCGCCGGGAAGCTGTCGGGCATCCCGTGCGTTCTGGTGCAGGGCAGGTACGACGTGGTCACTCCCGCCACCACGGCCTGGGAACTCGCACAGGTGCTGCCGGGCGCCGAGCTCAAGATGATCGGCGACGCCGGGCACGCCTTCGACGAACCGGGCACGCTGCACGAGCTGATCAGCGCCACCGACCGGTTCGCGGCAGGGTGGGAGGGCAGGTCCGGGCTGTCGAGCGCGGAAGTCGAACGAAAGGAAATCCGCATGCTGTTCGGTGACGAGCACGTTCGCCGTTACGAGGAGACCGACGGGAAGGTCGGGCACGACTGGCAGGAGGGCGTGCCGACGCTGGTGCTCACCACGAAGGGCCGCAAGACGGGCCAGGACCGCAAGTTCGCCCTGATCTACCAGGAGGACAACGGCAACCCGGTGATCGTCGCCTCCAAGGGCGGCGCGCCGAACCACCCCGGCTGGTACCTGAACCTGCAGGAGAACCCCGAGGTCCGCGTGCAGGTGTGGGGCGACAAGTTCACCGCGCGCGCCCGGACCGCGACCGGCGAGGAACGCGCCCGGCTGTGGGACAAGCTCGCCGCGGTGTGGCCCGCCTACAACGACTACCAGAAGAAGACCGACCGCGAGATCCCCGTGGTGGTGCTCGAGCGGGTGTGATCCCCGCCGCGTCCAGGGCCCGCGCGGCGCCGAACCGGAGCGTCTTCCGCTACGAATGACGCTCATGGCGCTGCGCACCCGGACCCGGGACCACTGGACCCCGCTCGAAGGGGAGCTGCTCGGCTTCCGCGGCATGCAGAGGTACGGCAGGAGCTTCGCCCGCTCCGGCCGGGGCGCCTGGTACCACTTCGCGATCGAGGTGGTGTGGCAGCTGCTCGCCGTCACGAGCCGGTTCCGCGTGCGCGGCGCGCGGAACATCCCGGAATCGGGCGGGGTCGTGGTGGCCTCCAACCATCTGTCGAACGCCGACCCGACGACGCTCACCGCGTTCTGCCTCGGTTCCGGCCGGGTGCCGCGGTACCTCGCGAAGGCGAGCCTGTGGAACGCGCCGGTGATCAAGGCGGTGATGCGTTCGGGCAAGCACATCCCGGTCCACCGCGGCGCGCCGACCGCCGCGGGCGCGTACCGCGACGCCGTCGCCGCGGTGCGGGCTGGCGAGTGCCTGGCGGTCTTCCCGGAGGGCGGCTTCTCCGCCGACCCGGACGGCTGGCCGGCGAAGAACGGCAAGACCGGAGCCGCGCGCGTCGCGCTGGAGACCGGCGCGCCGGTGATCCCGGTCGCGAACTGGGGCACGCACGAACTGCTGCCCGCCGGCGCGTGGTTCCCGCGCGTCCTGCCGCGGCGGAAGATCGAGTTCGCCGCCGGGGAGCCGGTGGACCTCAGCGACCTGCGCGAGCGGGAACTGACCAGGGACGTGCTCCAGGAGGCCACGGCGCGGATCATGGCCGCGGTGACGGAGCTGCTGGCCGGGATCCGGGGCGAGCGCCCGCCGGCCTGACCGGCGGACTCCGCGGTACCGCCAGGCGAAGGCGCCACTGTGGACGATCCGGCCGCGCCGGAAGGAACCTCGGCGCGCACGGTCCGCGCAGTTCCGGCGAATTTTCCGGGAATCATCCGGCCGAGGATGCGCCCGAGCCGAAAGCGGGCGCCGTCACGCCGCCCCGCGCGGGCTCGGGAGGTAGTTTCAACGGTATGAGCGCAGACTATGACGTGGTGGTCCTCGGGGCCGGAGTCGGTGGGTACGTCGCGGCGATCCGGGCTTCGCAGCTGGGCCTGAGCGTGGCGGTCGTGGAAGAGAAGTACTGGGGCGGGGTGTGCCTCAACGTCGGCTGCATTCCTTCGAAGGCGCTGCTGCGCAACGCCGAGCTCGCGCACACGGTGAAGGAGGAGGCCAAGACCTACGGCATCTCCTCCGACGGGGAGATCCGGTTCGACTACACCGCGGCGTACGAGCGCAGCCGCAAGGTCGCGGACGGGCGCGTCAAGGGCGTGCACTTCCTGATGAAGAAGAACAAGATCACCGAGTACAACGGTCGCGGCACCTTCGTGGACGCCAACACCCTCGAGGTGAACGGCGAGCGGATCACCTTCACCTACGGCATCATCGCCACCGGTGCGACTGCGCGGCTGCTGCCGGGCACGCAGCGCAGCGAGCGCGTGGTCACCTACGAAAAGCAGATCCTGGAAAGCGAGCTGCCGGGCAGCATCGTGATCGCCGGGGCAGGCGCGATCGGCGTCGAGTTCGCGTACGTGCTGCGCAACTACGGCGTGGACGTGACGATCGTCGAGTTCCTCGACCGGATGGTGCCGCTCGAGGACGCCGAGGTGTCGGCCGAACTCGCGAAGCGCTACCGCAAGCTGGGGATCAAGGTGCTGCTGGGCACCAAGGTCGAGGCGATCGACGACTCGGGAGCCAAGGTGCTCGTGACCGTGTCGAAGGACGGCGAGCAGCAGGTGCTCGAGGCCGACAAGGTGTTGCAGGCCATCGGGTTCCGGCCGAACGTCGAGGGCTACGGCCTGGAGAACACCGGCGTCGAGCTGACCGAGCGCGGCGCGATCGCGATCGACGGCCGCGGCCGGACGAACGTGCCGCACCTGTTCGCGATCGGCGACGTGACGGCGAAGCTGATGCTGGCGCACGCGTCGGAGTCGATGGGCATCGTGGCGGCGGAGACGATCGCCGGCGCGGAGACCATGGAACTGGACTTCGTGATGATCCCGCGCGCGACGTACTGCCAGCCGCAGATCGCGAGCTTCGGCTGGACCGAGGAACAGGCGCGCGAGAAGGGCCTTGACGTCCAGGTGGCGAAGTTCCCGTTCACGGCCAACGGCAAGGCGCACGGCCTCGGCGACGCGGCGGGCTTCGTGAAGGTGCTGAGCGACGCGAAGTACGGCGAACTGCTCGGCGCGCACCTCATCGGCCCGGACGTGACGGAGCTGCTGCCGGAGCTGACGCTGGCGCAGCAGTGGGACCTTACGGTGCACGAGATTTCGCGCAACGTGCATGCGCACCCGACACTGGGCGAGGCGGTCAAGGAAGCGGTGCACGGACTGGCCGGTCATATGATCAACTTCTGATTCTTCGCCGGTCGCCCTGGCCCGCGGTGGTTTCGCGGGCCGGGGCGCTGTCGTTTCCGGGCAACGAGAACACCAGCTCCGGCCGGGACCACGAGATCCTCGGCGGCTTCGGCGGGACAGTCCCGACCTGCCGGGCTCCCATGGGTTCGTAGAACTTCACCGCGGGCGGATGCGACACCACGCGCACCTCGGTCAGCCCGTTTTCCCTTGCCGTATCGAGGATTCGCTGCACCAGCCGAGCGCCCATTCCGGTTCCCTGCGCTTCGTCCGCGACGAACAACAGGTCCAGTTCGGCATCGGCGAGCGCGGCGAATCCCACTGGTCCCGATGGCCCGCGCGCGACCAGAACCTGGTGCTGGCGAAGGTAATCCGGCGTGACGGCGTAGCCCTCCAGGATGGAGGCGTACCGGCCCTGGTAGGCCGAGGATGCGTGCATGAGGTCGGTGAGCGCGGCGGCGTCGGCAGCGGCCGCGCGGTCGATCTTGAACATGCCGGCCACGGTAACCGGCACCACCGACAAAAACTGATCACGCGCCCCGGCGGGCGGGCAACGCGGCGGCGCTGAGCAGACAAAGCACGGCGCCGATCCCCAGGGAAAACCGCACGCCGAGCAGCCCGGCCGCGATCCCGCCGAGGGTGATGAAAATCGGTTTGGCGGTACGGGTTCCGGTCGACCAGGCGGTGAGCGTCCGCGTCAGAACGGCGTCGTCGATGAGCGACAGGCGGTACGCCGAGTAGGTCGGGTTGAAGATGCCCGCCGCCAGCAACAGTCCGAAGTCGGCGGCGATCAGCAGGACGACTCCGGCCGGTCCGGGAAAGGCGAACGGAGCAGCGAGCAGCCACGGAGTGCGCGCGAAACTGGTCCACCGCAAGACTTTCCGCGCGCCATAACGAGAGCTGAGCAGCGGAGCGAGACGAGCGCCGAGCAGCCCGCCGAGACAGGGAACGCCCAGCACCAGCCCGTATTCCCACGGAGCAAACCGGAGATCCCGCAGCATCAGCACGGTTTGCAGCGGCGTCACCCAAAGGACCGCGCCGCTGAACAAGACCGAGTTGAAGAACAACGGCCGCAGTTCGGGACTGCGCAGGAGGAAACGCCAACCGTCGGTGAAGCCTCGCCGCGAATGGTCCGAAGCAACCGCAGGAGGCGGTTCCGGCGTACGCAAGCGGCGGATTCCGAGCGCGGACAGCAGAAACGAGAAAGCGTCGATGAGCATCGTCGCGGTCGCGCCCAGCCCGCTGATCAAAACCCCGCCCAACGGAGGTCCGGCGGACCAGCAGACCCAGTCGGTGCTTTCGAAGCGGCTCAACGCGACAGCCCGCTCGTCCGGCGCGACGAGGGCTTTGAGGTGTGCGCCGCTGGCGGCGGAGAAGATGACCGCGGCGGTGGCGACGACGATGTCGACCGCGTAGAGCTGCGGCATGGTCAGCACATGCAGCGCGGCCGCCACCGGCACGCTCGCCAGCGCGGCGCAGCGGACCAGGTCGCCGGTGATCATCGCGGGACGTTTCCGGGCGAATTCGACACGGGGTCCGAGCGGGAAGGCGAGTACCGCGCTGGCGGCCGCCGAGATGGCGGTGATCAGGGAAACCTGCCACGCCGGAGCGTCGAGCACGAGCACCGCGACCAGCCCGAGCGCGCCCGCGCCGACCGTGCTGCCCGCCGTGCTGATCGCGTACGCGGCCCACAGCCGCGCGAAGTCCCTCCCCAGGTTCGCCACGGGAGCAGAGTGCCAGCTCCGTTTCCGGCCGGGAAGTGCCCGGGGAAGTCTCACCAGGTGGGCCATTCGGACAGATACCACTTTGGTCGGTGGTCTTGGCCGCGGTCGCTCTTTACATTCACGTGACCACAGTGGGTGGCCGGGGGCGAGGACGGGAGTTGTCATGAGAAGAACGAGCCGGGTGACCGCGTATTCGGTGCCGCTCGCGGTCGGGGTGGTGCTCGCCGGGAGCGGGGTCGCCGTCGCGCAACCGTCGGCCGCGGACGTGGCCAACGCGCGCACCGGGGCCGGGATCAGCGCGTTGCAGGGCATCAAGAGGACCCTCACCCCGGCCGAGCAGAAGCAGTCCAGCCAGCTCGTCGTGGAGAAGCGCCTGCGGGCCGACCGCAAGCTCGCCGCGCTGCTGCCGGATTACCGCACCGGCCTGCCGGTCACCCAGGCCGGCACGGTGTCCGTGGACATCGCGGGCACGGCGGGCCCCGCGATCGCGAACGCCGTGCGCGCCGCGGGCGGCACTGTGCAGTCCACCTCGTCCAACGGCTCGGTTCGCGCCCAGCTGCCGCTCAACGCGGTCGACAAGATCGCGGCACGCGGTGACGTGCGCCAGGTCCAGCCCGCGACGCAGGCGATGACCTGGAACGAGCCGAACGAGCAGCGGCGGCAGCTGGCCAAGAAAGCCGTCACCGCCCTGCAGGTGTCCGAAGGGGACAAGACCCACGGCGCCGACACCGCGCGTACGCAATACGGCGTGGACGGCACCGGCGTGAAGGTCTGCGTGCTTTCCGACGGCGTCAACTCGCTGCAGAAGTCGCAGAACGCGGGCGAACTGCCCGCCGTCGACGTGCTGCCCGGCCAGGCCGGAAGCGGCGACGAGGGCACCGCGATGCTGGAGATCGTGCACGACCTCGCCCCGGGCGCGTCTCTCGGCTTCGCGACCGCGTTCACCAGCGAGTCGAGCTTCGCGGACAACATCCGCGCGCTGCGCACCACCGGCAAGTGCACCGTGATCGTCGACGACGTCGCGTACTTCGACGAGTCGCCGTTCCAGGACACGCAGGTCGCGCAGGCGGTCAACGACGTGACCGCGGCCGGCGCGCTCTACTTCTCCTCCGCGGGCAACTCCGGCAACCTCACCGACGGCACCAGCGGCTACTACGAGGGCGACTTCCGCTCGTCCGGCACCACGCTGCCGGGCGTCACCGGCACCCCGCACGACTTCGACCCGGGCAGCGGCGTGCAGACGACCGACCCGCTCTCGCCGGGCTCGCTCGGCAGGCCGGTGACCCTGTTCTGGTCGGACCCGTGGGGCCGCTCGGCCAACGACTACGACCTGTTCCTGCTCAACGCTTCCGGCAGCGTCGTCGCCTCCAGCGCGAACGCGCAGAACGGTTCGCAGAACCCGTACGAGAGCCTGACCGTGCCGACGTCGGGCTCGGGCTACCGCCTCGCGGTGGTCAAGTACAGCGGCGCGGACCGGTTCTTCGCGCTCAACGTGGTCCGCGGCCGGTTCGTCGACTCCGGTTCGCTCAAGGGCTTCAGCACCGCGGGCGTGACCTCGGGCCACTCGGCGGCAGCGGCGGCGTTCTCGGTGGCGGCGGCCCCGGCGGCGACCGCGTTCGGCCGTCCGCTGGAGACCGGCGACCCGGCGAACCCGGCCGGCCCGTACCCGGGCCTGTTCACCTCGGCCAGCAAGTGGGAGCGCTTCACCTCCGACGGCCAGCGGCACCTCTTCTACAACGCCGACGGCACCGAGCTGACCCCGGGCAACGTGTCCTCGACCGGCGGCGCGACCCGCGCGAAGCCGGACATCACCGCGGCTGACGGCGTGGCCACCTCGGTGACCGGCTTCCAGCCGTTCTTCGGCACGTCGGCGGCGGCCCCGCACGCGGCGGCGATCGCGGCGCTGCTGCTGTCCGGCAAGCCGTCCGCGACCCCGGCGGAGGTCCGCACGGCGCTGGTGTCGAGCGCGATCGACCTCGGCGCGCCCGGGTTCGACGCGGTGACCGGCAACGGCGTGATCATGGCCGGCCCGGCGCTGGCGGCGCTGGGCGTGCCGAAGAAGTAGCGGTTCCGCGCTCAAGACCAATGGTCCGTGAAGGGCTCCTTGCGGGAATCAGATTCCCGCAAGGAGCCCTTCACGGACTTCTGCGGAAGCGGGACCCGCCGTTTTCAGCGTCCGGCGATCAGCAGGTGGAAGGCTCGCGGCCCGTCGCCGAGCCGGTCGTGGCGGCGGAACTCGAGCCCCGCGTCCGTGAGCGCCTTCTCGATCTCTTCCGGCGGTCGCAGCCGGAAGCCGTGGCTGGTGAACGGCATCTCGCGCATCATCGCGGGGTCGCCGATGCCGACGACGAACCGGCCGCCGCCGGAGAGCACCCGCGCCACCTCGGCGAACGCGGGCGCGAGATCGGGCACGAAATAGACCGTGTTGACGGTCAACGCCGCGTCGATCGTCCCGTCTTCCAGCGGAAGCTCGGCCATGCCGGCTTGGTGCAGCACGAGCCGTCCGGCTGCGAGGTTCTTCGGGAACTTCCGCCGCGCGCGGGCGAGTGCCGTTTCGGAGATTTCCGCGCCGTGCACGGTGCCGCCTTCGGTCGCCCGCAGCAGCAGATCGAGACCGAGACCGCCGCCGAAACCCAGGTCCAGCGCGGTTTCGCCGCGACGGACCTCCAGTGCCTCGACCGCTCCGGTGACCGGTCCGCGGTTCACGTTGTTGAGCAGCCGGACAACAGCCTGCCCGGCCCGGCCGCGCGGATGGCCCAGCTGGTTGGCGAACCCGGCGAGCAGCCTGTCACGTGGTCCCATGCGCCCAGTGTGCCGCGATATGGCAACGTGCGCGCGAGCGGATTTTTGAGGAGGCGGAGATGTCCGACAAGACTGCTGTGGTCACCGGTGCCGGGTCCGGGCTGGGCCGCCGGATCGCCGGGGCGCTGCTCGGCGCCGGATACCGGGTCGCGCTCGCCGGACGTCGCGAGGACGCCTTGCGCGAGACGGCCGATTCTGACGCGAACGCGCTGGTCGTGCCCACGGACGTCGCCGACCCCGCGTCGGTGGAAGCGCTTTTCTCCGCGGTGCGCAGCGAATGGGGCCGCTTGGACCTGCTGGTGAACAACGCCGGGGTGTCGCTCGGCGGGACGGTCGCGGAGCTGTCCGTCGAGGACTGGCGGCGCACCGTGGACACGAACCTCACCGGGATGTTCCTGTGCGCGCAGCAGGCCGTGCGGATGATGCGCGACCAAGACCCGCGAGGCGGCCGGATCATCAACAACGGCTCGATCTCCGCGCACGCGCCGCGTCCGGCGAGCGTCGCCTACACCGCGACCAAGCACGCCGTCACCGGCCTCACCCGGTCGATCTCGCTCGACGGCCGCGCCTGGAACGTCGCGTGCGGGCAGATCGACATCGGCAACGCGGCCACCGAGATGACCGAACGGATGGCCGCGGGCATCCCGCAGGCCGACGGACGGCTCCTGGCCGAGCCGACCTTCGACGCGGGCCACGTCGCCGACGCGGTGCTCTACATGGCGGGATTGCCGCTGGACGCCAACGTCCAGTTCCTCACCATCACCGCCACCACGATGCCGTTCATCGGCCGGGGATGACGTGCTCGCGGCGGAACTCGTCGAAGAGCCGGTAGAACATCTGCTCGGTGTCCACATAGGAATGAAAACCGGCGCGGCGGGATTTCGACGTGTCCGCGAACATGTCGTAGTCCCACGAGAACACGAAGTCGCCGAAGGCCCACGAAGAGACGTTGGCGTACGAAGCAGTAAGGCCGTGCTTCGCCGCCATCTCGTCCCACAGCGGTTCCTTGTCGGCCATCACCGTGCTTAGCGGCAACTGTAGCGGCGGAGCGACTTCAAGGTCGAAGTACGCGGCCAGCTTCGGCCACAGCTCTCGCCAACGGAAGAGGTCACCGTTGGCGATGTTGAACGCTTCGTTGCGACTGGACGTCGCTGCCCACACTGTGCCCTCGGCGAGCAACTGCGCGTCCGTCATCTCCAGCAGGCTGTCGTACGCGCCGGGCTTGCCGGGAAAGCGCAGCGGCAGGCCGAGTTCCTTCGAGATCGAGGCGTACACCGCGATCACGAGCGCGAGGTTCATCGGGTTGCCTAGCGTCGTCCCGCCGACCACGGACGGCCGGATCGCCGACCACGACCAGCCTCCGGCGGCGGCCCGGCGTTCGAGGAACTTCTGCTGGTCCACATTGAATTCCGGTGGCATGTGCTGTCCGGCGTCGGCTTCGCGGGCCGGAGTCTTGAACGGGCCGAGGTGCGCGCCGTAGACCTTGTAGCCCTGCATCAGGCTGACGTGCTCCAGCGGGCCCTCGTCGAGGCCGTTCACCAGGTTCTCCAGCATCGCGACGTTCGGCGGCACGAGTTCCGCCCACGTCGGCCGGTCCTGGTAGGCCGCGTAGAACAGGTGCGTCGCGCCGACGCCGGCCAGCGCGTCCCGAGTGCCCGCCGGGTCGAGCAGGTCGACGGCGAGGCTGCCCGGTCCGCCGCGACGGGAGAGCCCGAGCACTTCCCAGCCGTCGAGAGTCCGCAGGTGAGAGACGAGTTTGCGGCCGATGATCCCGTTGGCCCCGGCCACGAGGGCCACGCGTGTGCTGCTCATGTCTCCGATCCTGGCCGCGAGGGACGGATGAGTCCAAGGCTTACTTCTCACGGCTTCGATAAACTGGGTTTATGACAAGCCTGCGGCAGCTCGAGTACCTGGTCACGGTGGTCGACACCGGTTCGTTCACCCGGGCGGCCGAGCAACTGCATGTGACGCAGCCCGCGCTGTCGCACCAGATGCGGGCGCTGGAGCACAGCGTCGGCGGGCCGTTGCTGGAACGGCTGCCGCGTTCGGTCCGGCTCACGCCGATGGGCCGCGCGATGCTGCCGCACGCCCGCGCCGCGCTCGCCGACGCCGAACGGGCCCGGTGCGCGGCCCGGCAAGCGTCCGGTCAGGTCGCCGGAGAGCTGCTGGTCGCCACGGTTTACTCGGTGAGTCTCGGGGTCCTGCCACCTGCGCTTCGGGTGTGGCGGCGCGAACGGCCGGACGTCGACGTGCGGCTTTTCGAGTACCGCCACGCCGACGAACTGCGGGACGCGATGCTCGCTGGGGAAGCGGATCTCGCCATCGGCCCGCGTCCGGCCGGGTGGACTGGCCCGGTGCGGACGCTGGGTACCGAAGAGTTCGTCGTCGTGCTCCCGGCCGACGGCGCTACGGAGTCCACTTCGGACGGTACGGTCGACCTGGCCGAGCTTGCCGACTGTGCGTGGGTGCACTACGCGCCTGGCCACGGCTTGGCGGAACTTCTCGATGGCGCTTGCGCGGAAGCCGGATTCCGGCCGAGGCCTGCGGTTCGCACGGAACAGACCGCCGCCGCACCGCTGCTCGCTGCGGCCGGGTTGGGGCCCGCGCTGGTCCCGGCGAACGTGCTGCCCGCGGAGTTCAGCGGCCGGGTTTTGCGCCCGGCCAAGGCAATCCGCCGCGAGTTGGTCGCTTACGGCCGTAGCGAACCGGACCCGTTGACGGCGGCCTTCGGCGAGGTGCTGACGCAGCACGCACGCGTTTAGTCGCGCAGTCGCGTCAGGTCGATTCCGGCGAACGGCGTCGTCACCGCGTCGTGGACCCGGGCGGACCAGACGGCGTGCCCGTGTCCGGTCCACAGCGGAATCGCCGGAAGATCGCGCAGGGCTTCGTTTTCCGCGACCCGGAACAGCTGCGCGGCTTCTTCCGGGGACGCGGTGGTCTCGGCGGAGGTGAGGTCGGCGGCGAACCCGGCGTCGGTGTAGCCGGCGGCGTCCGCGAGCGTGTGGAGGAGGTCGGCCGGGCTCGGCGAGACGGCTTTGACCTCCAGCGCGGACGGTCCGGTCGGCTTGCCGCCGGTGGCTTTGCGCTGTGCGGTGACCGGGATGCCGAGGGTCTTCGACAAGCCGTCCGCCAGCGCCTGCGGCCAGGTGCCGTCGAAACTGTCGTAGTACACCGAGGCTTCTCCGGTGAATCCTGCTTGGTCCAGCAGGGATTTCGCCGCCGGAGCGTCGAAAGTGCACGGACGGCAGCCCGCGGACCGCTCGCCGGGCGCGACCGCCGGCGGCAGCAATCCCTTCGCCGCGTCCGCCTGATGCGCGAGCGGTCCGGACTCCAGCGCGGCGCGGTCGGTGCCGAGCGCGAAGGCGTGCCGTACCGCCGGATCGGCGAATCGCGTTGCCTCGGCGGAAAACACCAGGTAGCCCGCGCGGGGAAGCGCCCACATCGCGTGCCGGCCGGCGAAATCGGTGTGCATCGCCTCGTGCCGCTCGCCCGGGACGGACGTGGCTACGTCGAGCTTGCCTTCTTTGACGTCGTCGTACTGCTCCGCCGGATTGCCGACGCGCAACTCGATTTCCTTGGCCCGCCCCGGATCCGGCGCGACCCGGACGAGCTTGCCGCCCGACCCGGACTGCCAGTCGCCCTCCAGCCGCAGCGGGCCGTTGCCGATCGGATGGCGGGCGAACCCGTTCCAGTCGCGTGATTTCAACACTGACGCGGGCAATGGCACGAGCCCGGGCGCGGACAGCCAGGCCGGGACCTGGTTCGACGGCCGGTCGAGCACGATCCGCAGCTGCTTCGCGTCGACTGCGGTGATCTCTTTGGCCCGCAACGACTTCGTGAGCACCGGCGTGCTGGCCCAGCGGTGCCCAGCGATCGCCTTCCAGGTGTCCACATAGGACTGCGCGGTGACCGGCGTGCCGTCGTGGAACTTCCCGGGCCGCAGCTGGACCGTCCAGGTCACCTGGTCGGCGCTGCTGATCGATTCCGCCGCGCGCGGGGTGACTTTTCCGCTGGCCGGATCGTAATCGGCGAGCGGCGTCCAGAGCGCGCCGGTGACGAGCCGCCCGGACGGATCGGTGACGTCGGCGGGCAGCAGCGTGCCGGGTTCGCCGAGGCCGACCGACAACACGCCGGGCCGAGCGGGTTCGGCCGACGACGAGCAAGCGGAGAGACCGGCCGCGAGGACGGCGGCGGCGAGCGTGAGCGGGACCAGCGGACGCGATCGCATGGTGTCTTACTACCAGGTGGAAAGCAACGAAAGGCGGTTGTGTCCGGTTAGGGACGGTCATAGAGTACTTCCGTCACACTGGGGTCTCCTGGAGGTTTCGCGTGCGCCGTGGGTGGATTCGTTCCGGATTGGCGATGGCGACGGCGGCGGCGACTCTCGTTGCCACCGGATTGCCCGCCGCGGCGTGCGAGGACGACAAGCCGGTCACCGAGGCGAAGCACAGCCTGGGCGACCCGGGCGCGGTCAAGGGCGTGGAGCCGGTCGGCAACGTGCCAGACGCGCAAGGAGCCATTTCGGCGAACTTCCTCAGCTACGGCAAACGCGACGTGATGGTCGTGTCCGGCCAGTTCGGCCTGAAGGTCTACGACCTCACCGAGAATCCGGCGAAGCCGCGCGCGATCGGCGAGCTGAGCCTGCCCGGGCTGTGGGAAACCGAGGACACCGAGGTCGACGCCAAGCGCAAGCTCGTGTTCCTGTCCCGGGATCCGCGCGCGTTCAAGGGCAACACGCACACCGGCGAGTCCGGGATCTACGTGGTCGACGTCGCGCATCCGGAGAAACCGGAGATCCTCAGCTACGTCAAGGTTCCGGCGGGCCACACCACCAGCTGCGTCGACGACTGCCGCTACCTCTGGACCGGCGGTCCGGCGAAGGCCGACAACCAGCCCGCGGACTGGGGCGGCCGGCCGATCTGGGTCACCGACGTGCGCAACCCGCGCGCCCCGAAGGTGCACCCGGATCCGATCGAACTCGCCCGCAACGACGGCAAAACCGACTACGTGCACGACGTTCAGGTGGACAAGATGGGCGTCGCGTGGGTGTCCGGCGCGGGCGGCGTGCGCGGGTACTGGACGTCCGGCTTCCATCGCGACCCGGTGGAGAACCGCTACCGCTTGGCGACCGCGCTCAAGCCGGTGCCGTACGCGGGCGGCGGAGTCTCGGAAACCGCTGCGCCGTCGAAGTTCCTGCACAACAGCTTCCACCCGGTCGGCTCCCGCGACGACGGCGCCTGGCGCGGCCACGACCTCGTGTACGCCACCGAGGAGAGCTTCCTCCCCGGCTGCGCGGGCGACGGCGTGCTGACCATCTCGTCGCTGGAAGGTTCGTACCAGGGCGAAGGCTGGCGGTCCACGCCGGAGAAGCCGTTCCGGATGCGCAGCATCGGCACCTGGGGCGTCGCCGGGCAGGAAGGCAGCGACCCGGTGTCCGACGACTGCTCGGCACACTACTTCGACGTGCGCGGGCACGTGCTGGTGCAGTCGTTTTACGCGCAGGGCACGCGATTCCTGGACGTGAGCGACCCGTCGAACCCGACCCAGATCGCGTACTTCCGCCCAGCGGACGCGGCTTCGTGGGCGCCGTACTGGCACGACGGGTACGCGTACGTGGCGGACAACAAGCGCGGGATCGACATTCTGAAGCTGACCGCCTAGCGGGTCAGCCGCGCACCGCGGCCAGACACTCGTCGTACAGGTCCATGATTTCGTCCTGGCCGTCGTTGACGACCCACGTCATCGACGCGGCGTCCAGGCACGCGAATGCCGTCGCGAGCACCGCGCGGGCCTTCGCCCCCTGATTGCCGGAAGCGTCCATCCGGGCCTCGACGAGCGGTAGCAGATTCTCCTGGAATCGCAGTCGTTTTTCGAGCCAGCCGGCGCGCAGCGAGGCCGTGTTGTGTAGGAGCCGGAACCGCTTCAACGCCTGGTCTCGGCTGTCGTGCAAGGCCAGTACGGCAGCGATCCCGGCGCGCAGGACCTCCCAGACGTCGGCGTCGGCGGGCTGTGCGCTGATCGTCTCCGTCAGGACCTGCCCGAACCGGTCTTGCCCGCCGCCGAGCAGGTCCTCCTTGGCGCCGAAGTAGCGGAAGAGGGTGCGCTGGGAGACGCCGGCCTCGCGAGCGATCTGGGCGATGGTCGTCTCGTCGTAGCCCTGCTCGGTGAAAAGCCGCAGCGCCGTCTCGAGGATCTCCTGGGAAGCCAGCTGCCGGGTCCGGTCCCACAGCGTCGCGGCCGCTTCCTGCTTCATGGCGACAGAATAGCGCATCACTGTCAGCCTGGCAGTCGCATAGGAGTTGGCAGTCGCTGCCAAATCGCCGTACGCTGCTCTTGGAACATCTGCAAAGGAGCGCAGCATGCGTGCAACCACGGCCTTGATCACCGGTGGAACGAGCGGAATCGGCAAGGCGACCGCCGAACTCCTCCACTCCCGCGGCTACCGCGTGATGGTCACCGGCCTCAGCAACGCCACCGAAATTCCCGAAGGCATCACGGCCGTCCGGGCCGACGCCCGGTCCCTGCCTGATCTCGACCACGCGATGGACCAGGCGCGCCAGCAACTCGGCTCCCTTGACCTGCTCTTCCTCAACGCCGGCGTCTCCCGCCCCGGCTCGCTCGAATCAACCGGCGAGGACGACTTCGACGCCCTCTTCGACATCAACGTCAAGGGCAATTTCTTCACCCTCCAGAAGGCGTTGCCGCTCCTCAACGAGGGGGCCTCGGTCGTGTTCACCGTGGGTGCCGGCGAAGGAGTCGGGGCCGCGATGACCGCGGCCAAGGGCGCTCTGCTGCCCCTCATGCGGTCCGTCGCGCTCGAACTCGCTCCCCGCCGCATCCGGGTCAACGCGGTCAGCCCGGGAATGATCGACACCCCGGTCTACGGCAAGCTGGGAGTCTCGCGGGAAATGCTCGGCTCCTGGGCGTCGGACGTACCGCTCGGCCGCATCGGTGCCCCCGCCGACATCGCCGAAGCCGTGGCCTTCCTCGCTTCGGACGCCGCGAGCTACATCACCGGCGACAACCTGACGGTCTCCGGCGGCATCGGCGTTCATGCCAACGCTTGACGAGCTCAGCGACCCGCCAGTTCGCGGAGGAACTGCCGCGCGGAGAAAGTGACCGTGTGCTCGGCGAATTCGTTGTCCGCCTCGTCTTCTTCCGGTACGCCGAAGTCTCGCCAGGTGACGAGATCGCCGCGGCGCGAAACTCTCGCCGCGATGGCACCGCACTCGATGTCCTCGCATTCGGGGCAGACATACAGCAGCACCCGCCCGTCCGGCGCGTCGCCCGGAGCCTCGCCGAGCACGCGGGCCAAACGTCGCGGATCGCGCGGGCCGTCGGTGGCGAGCACCGAGATCAGGTCCAGTTCGGTGTCGACCATGCTGCGGAGGCTGGCGCCGTCGACCTCGAAGTCGAGATACCGGCGCTCACGCTGATACTTCCGGCGCTCGCGGACCGTCGGGACCAGCCGGATGCGGTTCACGCCAGCCTCCCGGAAACCGTGCCGCCCACCGGATACCGGACCGCCAGCCCGTCCAGCAGCGCCTGCAGCCCGATCTCGAACAGATGGTCCAGATCCAAGTCGTAGCCCTCGGCAAGATCCCGCACCATCCGCGCCATCACCGGAAACCGCCCGGACCCGGTCAACGCGGCGTACCCCCGCGCCTGCGTCTCCATCCACTGGTCCTCGGTGATCCCGCTCGCGCCCACCGCGTGCCGTTCCCGTTCCAGATGGATCGCGGTGCCCTGGATGTGGTTGTAGAACAACACATTCAGATCGCAAAGATCAGCCGCGTTCAGCCTGAACACCGACAACGCGGCCAGTGCGCGTTCGTTGTGCGCGGCCAGATTCGGCAGCGGCCAAGGCCGGGTAAGCGGCACGAGATGTGCCAGCCACGGATGCCGCCGGTGCACGGACCACAGCGTGCGCGCCACCAGTTCCAGCTGCGCTCGCCATCCCTCCGGTTCCCGGGCGGGATAGCCGGTTTCGCCGTAGACGTGGTCGGCCATCAGGAAAACCAGTTCGTCCTTTCCGGACAGATACCGGTACGGAGCCATCGCCGGAACGCTCAGCCGCGCGGCGAGTCCGCGCATCGACAGCGCCGCGACGCCTTCCGCGTCAGCGATCGCGATCGCCGCGCGCACCAGCCGGTCCCGGGTCAACACCGGCCGCTTGGACTCGGACTCAGTGTGCTGACCAGCGACGACATGACCCGATCGCGGCTCGGCACGAAGCACGCCTTCACGACGCAGCACGTCGAGCGCCTTGGCAGCGGTGGCGTTCGCGACACCGTGCGCCGACGCCAGCTGACGCGTCGAAGGCACCTTCGCGCCCGGCGGCAACTGCGCGATCTCTTCCCGCAGCGCGGCGGCGATGCGGAGGTACGGCGGTTCGGGCGGCATCGACGTCCTGTCTGTACTAGGTCAGCGGGTCATCTGTACTAGGTCAGTTTTGGCGGCGGCACCCAGGTCAGGGCAGGTTCATCAGGGTAATCATGCACTGTACCGAGGGGTGAAGACATGCCTGAAGCACTGGTTTGCGGCGCGGGAGTCGCTGGATGCGCGTCGGCCTACTGGCTGCGCCGCAACGGCTACGACGTGACGGTCGTCGAGCGCGCCGACGGATTGCGCAGCGGAGGCCAGGCGATCGACATCCGCGGGGTCGCGCTGGACGTCGTCGAACGGATGGGCCTGGGGGAGCAGGTCCGCGCCGCGCGGACGCGGATGCGCGGGATGTCGATGCTCGACGCGTCCGGCAACGAAGTGTTCCGTTCCGAGGAGCACGTCTACAGCAGCGGCCGACTGGACAGCGCCGACATCGAGATCCTCCGCGACGACTTGGTCGAACTGCTGTACCACGCGGCCGACGCCGAGTTCCGCTTCGGCGACGAGATCACCGCGCTCGACGCCGAGTCCGGCCGGGTCGAGTTCGCCAACGCCGAGCCGCGCACGTTCGACCTGATCGTGGGCGCGGACGGCGCGCATTCGGCGGTCCGGCGGCTGGCGTTCGGCCCGGAGGACCAGTTCCGCCGCTACCTCGGCCAGTACCTGGCGATCTTCCCGGCGCCCAACACGGTCGGCCTCGAAGACTGGCAGATCTGGTTCCAGGGCGAGGGCGTCGGCGGCGCGGTCTACCCGGTGCCCGGCAACGAGGAGATCCGCGTGACGCTCGGCTTCGGCGAGCCGGAGTACCGCGAGATCCGGGACGTCGCGGAGCAGAAGAAGCTCGTCGCGGAACGGCTGAGCGGGGTCGGCGGCCCGGTGCCGGACCTGGTCAAAGCCATGGCGGACGCCGAGACCTTCTTCTTCGACGCGATGCTCCAGATCCGCCTCGACCGCTGGACGACCGGCCGGGTCGCCCTGGTCGGCGACGCCGGGTACTGCGCGTCCGTGCTGTCCGGACAGGGCACGAGCCTCGCCCTGGTCGGCGCGTACGTCCTGGCGGAATCGGTAGCGGACTACGAGACCCGGATGCGCCCCTTCGTCGAGCTGAACCAGGCGCTGGCCACGGAAAACGCCGCCGGACCCGCGTCGGAGGAATCGGTCGAACGGGCGAAGAACGCGATCAGCCTGAGCCGCTGACCCCGCCGCGTGGCGGGAGATTCCCGCCGTCCGGCTGCCCCGGTCCGGGCCGCGGGCGGCAAGGATGGGGCCAGCACCCCGATCCCTAGGAGGCCCCCGCGATGACCGCCTATCCGCCGCTCCCGTTCGACCCCGAACTCGCCGCGGCGCTCGAGGTGCTCGCCGCCGAGCGTCCGCCGATCAAGACGCTCGAGTCGATCCCGGCGGTGCGCGCGGCCGCGGCGAAGCGGCAGGTCTCGCTGGACGAGATCACTGCCGACGGCGCCCTCGAAGTGTCCGAAGTGGACGCCGAGGGCCCGCGCGGCCCGATCCCGCTGATCGTCGCGCGGCCGGCCGGAGCGGTCGACGTGCCGGTGCTGTACTGGCTGCACGGCGGCGGCATGATCATCGGCGGCCACAAGGGCGGCGACCTGTACTTCCTCAAGGAGTACGCGACCGAACTCGGCCTCGGCTTCGTCTGCGTCGACTACCGGGTCGCGCCCGAACACCCGCATCCGGCCCCGGTCGAGGACTGCTACGCCGGCCTGGAATGGACGGTCAAGCACGCCGCCGAGTACGGCTTCGACGCCTCCCGCGTCGTGATCGGCGGCGCGAGCGCGGGCGGCGGGCTCGCGGCGGGAACGGCGTTGCTCGCCCGCGACCGGGGCGGCCCGGAATTGCTCGGCCAGCTGCTCGTGTACCCGATGCTCGACGACCGCAACGACTCGCCGTCGGCGATCCAGATGGCGGAGATGGGCAGCTGGGACCGCACGGCGAACCACGTCGGCTGGACCGCACTGCTCGGCGACGCTCGCGGCGGCCCGGACGTCTCGCCGTACGCCGCGCCCGCCCGCGCCGAAGACCTGTCCGGCCTCCCGCCCGCGTTCCTCGACATCGGCAGCACCGAGACCTTCCGCGACGAGGTCATCGCCTACGCGAACCGGCTGTGGCTGTCCGGAGTGCAGGCGGAACTGCACGTCTGGCCCGGCGCTTTCCACGGCTTCGACGGTTCGGCCCCGCAGGCGGCGCTGTCGCAGCAGGCCCGCGCCGCGCGGACGCCGTGGCTGCGGCGGCTGCTCGGCTGAACCGGCGAGCGATGATGGACCGATGAGGGAGCTGGTCACCCATCTGAGCGCGCTCGATCCCGGCGCCGCCGAGACGGTCAAGGTCATCGCGTACTTCGACCGGCTGGTCGAGGGCCGCGCCGGGCTGGAGCCGATCGTGCGCGGGGCAGCGGTGCTGTCCGGCTGTCCCGCGCGGCTGGCCGACGACGAACGGCGAGTGCGCGTCCGCGTCGAACCGGACGGACGCGTCGTGCCGTCGGCCGAACCGCCCGATCCGGAGTGGCCGTCGGCTCCGGTGCGTCCGGACGGGCCGGTCGCGCTGTGGCTGGAACGGCCTGGTCCGGCGAGTCCGGTGGACGCGATGGTGCTGGAGCGCGCGTCCGCGGCGGCGCGAGCGGTGCTGGACCGCACGCGCGGCCGGGTCGTCGATCCGGCGTCGGTCGAGGTGGTGCTCGACGCCTCAGCCGACGAGCGAACCCGCCTCCGCGCCGCGCATCGCCTGGGGCTCGGCACGACCGCGCGCGCCGTGGTGACCGACGCGGTCCCGCTGGTCGTCCCTCCACAATGGACTCCACCGGAACGCGCGCGGGTGGGGCTGGGCACTGTAGTGAACCTGGTCGACTTACCGCTGTCTGGCGCGCAAGCCCGAACCGCTTTCCGGTTCACCGCGACCGAAGACGACCCCGGACCGTCCGTTGTGGACTACGCGGAACTCGGCGGCCTGGCCGTGCTCGCCGACGCGGTCGGACCCCGCAGCAAACCGGTCGCGGACGTCACCAGTCTGGAGAACGCCCGCACGGCGGCCCCGTGGGTATTGCCCACGCTGGTCGCCGTAGCGGGCGCTCCGAGTCTGCGCGCCGCCGCGAACACGCTGGTAGTGCACCATTCGACCCTGCAGGAGCGCCTGGCCCACGCCGAAGCGCTGCTCGGCTGGCCAGTGCGCGATCCCGCGGGCCGCTTGCGGTTGCAGCTGGCTATCGCGCTGTGGCGGCTGCACCGCACCGGCTGATCACGGCGTGAGCAGCGGCAGCAACGGCTTCCGCACCGCGGTCGCGACCCCGTCCGACGCCTGCGCCGCGGCGATCCGCTCGTCGCTCGGCGTGCCGTAGGACGTGGTCCGCTGCCGCAGCGGACGCCCGAGCGGCTCGACCATCGCGCGCATGTCGCTGATCGTCTTGTACGACCCGTTCGCCGCGCCCGCCATCCGGCTGATCGTCTCCTCCATCAGCGTGCCGCCGATGTCGTTGACGCCGCCCTGCAGCACCGCCCGGCTGCCTTCCTCGCCGAGCTTCACCCAGGAACTCTGGATGTTGTCGAACGTGCCGTGCAGCAGCAGCCGGGACAGCGCGTGCACCGCCCGGTTTTCGCGCAGCGTGGTGCCCGCGCGGGCGAGCCCGGCCAGGTAGATCGGCGAGCTCTGGTGGATGAACGGCAGCAGCACGAACTCGCTGAACCCGCGCCGCCCGTTGCGCTCCACGCCCTCGCGCTGCAGCTTGGCCAGCAGCTTGAGGTGCCCGACCCAGTGGCTCGGGTTGTCCACGTGGCCGTACATCATCGTCGCCGTGGTCGGCAGCCCGATGTCGTGCGCGGTGGTGACCACCTCGATCCACGCGTCCGTCGGCAGTTTGCCCTTGGTGAGCACCCACCGGACGTCGTCGTCGAGGATTTCCGCCGCGGTGCCCGGCAAGGAATCCACTCCGGACTCCTTCGCCCGGATGAGGAAGTCGCGAATGGACAGGTTGGTCCGCGACGCGCCGTTCACGACCTCCATCGGGCTGAACGAGTGCAGGTGGATGTCCGGCTGCCGCCGCTTCACCTCGGCCGCGAGGTCGAAGTACGCGGTGCCCGGCAGATCCGGGTGGATCCCGCCCTGCATGCAGATCTCGGTCGCGCCCGCGGCCCACGCCTCGTCGACGCGGTCGCCGACCTGCTCCAGCGACAGCGTGTACGCGTCCGCGTCGGTCTTCCGCTGCGCGAAGGCACAGAACCGGCAGCCGGTGTAGCAGACGTTGGTGAAGTTGATGTTCCGCGTGACGACGAAGGTGATGTCGTCCCCGACGACCTCGCGCCGCAGGTCGTCGGCCAGTTTCGTGAGCGCGTCCAGCTCCGGCCCGTCCGCGTGCAGCAGCGCGAGCGCGGCGTCGTCGGACAGCCCGGCGGGGTCCTTTTCCGCGCTGCGCAACGCGTCCCGGATGTCGGTGTCGAACCGCTGCGGCCCGGTCTTGATCTTGCGGCCGATCTCTTTCCAGTCGCCGTAGACCGAATCGAAGTCGCCTCGCCGGTCCTCGGTGCGTCCGGTGGTGTCGATCTCGGTGTGCAGGTCGGTGCGGCCGGATTCCTCCCAGCCGCCGTCCGGTTCCTGCCACGGGATCCCGACCGGCAGCGCGCCGTCGCGGGCCAGCCCGGTCTCGGCGTCGACCAGCGCCGCGACGTGCCGCGTGACGCGCGGGTCGAGCCACGGCTGGCCGCGCTTCACGTACTCCGGGTAGATGGTCAGCCGCTCGCGCAGCGCGAACCCGGCCTTCTCGGTCTGCCGGGCCAGCAGGTCGATCTGCGGCCACGCGCGTTCCGGGTTCACGTGGTCGGGGGTGAGCGGCGAAACGCCGCCCCAGTCGTCGATGCCCGCGCGGATCATCAGGTCGTACTGGTCGCCGATGAGGTTCGGCGGCGCCTGGATGCGCATCCGCGGCCCGAGCACGAGCCGGGCCACGGCGATGTTCGCGGCCAGTTCTTCGAGGTCGGCGTCCGGGGTCGCGCGCATCTTCGTGTCCGGCTTGGCCCGGAAGTTCTGCACGATGACTTCCTGGATGCCGCCGTACTCGCGCGCGGTCTTGCGGATCGCGAACAGCGCGTCGGCGCGTTCCTCGTGCGTCTCGCCAATACCGATCAGCACGCCGGTGGTGAACGGCACCGAGCTGCGGCCGGCGTCCTCCAGCACGCGCAGCCGGACCTCGGGATCCTTGTCCGGCGAACCGTAATGCGGCCCGCCCTTCTCGCTCCACAGCCGGCGCGCGGTGGTCTCCAGCATCATGCCCATCGAGGGCGCGACCGGCTTGAGCCGCTGGAAGTCCTGCCAGGACAGGACACCCGGGTTGAGGTGCGGCAGCAGACCGGTCTCCTCGAGCACCCGGATCGCCATCGCGCGGACGTAGGACAGCGTGTCGTCGTAGCCGTGCGCGTCCAGCCAGTCGCGCGCGGCCTTCCAGCGGTCCTCCGGCCGGTCGCCGAGCGTGAACAGGGCTTCCTTGCAGCCCATCTCGGCGCCCTTGCGGGCGATGTCGAGGACCTCGTCCGGCGACAGGAACGGCGATTCGAGCCTGCCCGGGACGGTGACGAAGGTGCAGTACCCGCACCGGTCCCGGCACAGCCGGGTCAGCGGGATGAACACCTTGCGGCTGTAGGTGATGATCCCCGCGCGACCGGCTTCTTCGAGGCCCGCGTCGCGGATGCGGGAGGCGTGTTCGGACAAAGTCTTGAGGTCGTCGCCGCGGGCGTGCAGCAGCACGGCCGCCTCGGCGACGTCGAGCGTCTTCCCGTCTCGCGCGCGGGCGAGCGCACGGCGCATGGCCGACGGGGTGGGCGTGGTCACGCCAGCTTCGGGCTCCATTCCCGCCACGCTAGGACCCGGCCGCCGCGACCAGCCAGCTCTTAGCCCGCCGCCGGGCGCACGAACGGCCTGGAGTGATCATTCGCGCAGGTTGCGGGCTTGTCGATGCCGGGTGGCGACGGTATTACCTAAAGGGTGGCCTCAGTGATCGGGAAGCGCATCGGCGGGCGGACGTACTACTACCTCGCCGAGTCCGCGCGCGTGGACGGCAAGCCGCGCGTGGTCGGCCAGCGGTATCTCGGGACCGCCGAGGACATCGCGGCGGCGGTGGCCGGCGGGGGTCCGGAGGCAGCCGGCGCGCGGCATCGGTCGTTCGGCGACGTTTCCGCCGTATGGGGGACGCTGGAGCGGCTCGACCTGGTTCGCCGGGTGGACTCGGTGGCTGGACCGCAGCGGGCTCGGCCGACGCTTGGCCTTCACGTCGCGCTCGCCGTGCTGCATCGGGCGACTGCGCCGGAGACCGAGTTCGAGGAGTGGTGGACCGGGTGTCTGGCGCAGGATTTGGTCCGGCCTCGGCCGCCCAAGGGGTCGATCACCACGGCTGGTCATTGGCGGGCGTTGCAGCGGCTTACTCCGGAGCGGATCGCTCGGGTGGAAACCGTTGTGGCGGAGGCGGTTCTGGAGCTTCTGGGGGAAGACGGGACGGAGGCGCTGACGGTTGATGTCGCGCAGTTCGCGGCGTTTACCGCGGCGGATTGCACGTTGCCGTCAGCTTGTCAGGACGTGCTTGCCGGGTTGGGGCTCGTCGTTACGCGGGACGGGGCGATTCCGCTGGCTTCCCGGGTTTATCGGCGGGAGAACGCCCCGACCTTCGGGGCACTGGCCGCTGAGCTGGGCGAGCGGCATACGTTGGTTTTCCACTCCGGCCAGGCGGCGCAGCTTGATCTTGGCGCGCGGACCGGGTTTGTCGGGTCGCTTCCGCTGGCGGATCATCCGGAGTTGCTCGCGCGGCCCGCTTCGGTGCGGCGGCGGGTGGATCCGGAGCGGTTTGCCGGGCTTACCGCGTTCGACACGGTGGCCACTGTGGACGGGGTGCCTCGGCGGGTCATTCTTACCCATTCGGCGACTTTGCACGCGGCGCAGTATCGGGCGTTTACGAGCGAGTTGAGTACTACGGTGCGGGAGCTTGACGGGCTGGCTGCCGCGCTCGCTGCGGGGACTCATCGCGGGGATCGGACGCAGGTGCACGCGGAGATGTCCCGGATTATTCGGGGGCGTCGGGTGGAGCGGGTGTTGAATACGACGCTTGCCGGGAGCCGGGCGGGGAAACTCCGTTTGGAGCGGCGGGTCGACGAGGCGGCCGTGGCTCGGCTGGCGGAGGAGTTTTTCGGGAAGCAGATCTTGGTTACTGATCGGGATTGGCCGGTTGCCGAGGTGATTACTGCTTATCGGGCGCGGACTTATCTCGACTCTACGTTTCGGTGGTTGACCGGGTCGGCGGTGGCTGGGCCTTCGCCTCGGTGGGAGTGGACTTCGCATCGGATCGCGGTGCATACGTTGGTGTCCGTGCTGGCGGCGACGGTTACGCATGTGATGCGGCGGGAGGCGGATCGGGCTGGGGTGAATCTGTCTGTGGCCGAGTTGTTGGATGAGTTGCGGGGGATCGGGGAGACTGTGTTGCGGTATCGGTCTACTGGGGGGCGGCCTCGGGCGCGGCGGATTTTGTCTGACCGGACTGGGAGGCAGGAGGCGTTGTTCGAGTTGTTCGGGTTGGGGAGGTTTGCGCCTGGGTGAGTCGGGCGGCTCGTCGCCCTGACGGGCGACATTGCGCCCCGTCTGGGTTGCGTGGGGCACCCCGAATTTTCATTGTGCTGACGGTTCGGGGGTGCTTGTCAAGGCGGGAAAGATGCCTTGACAAGCACCCCCGAACCGCAGGGCGGCTTTGTATCGGGGTTGGGGGAGGGGTGGGTGCCTCGCTGTTTGGGTGCGGAGGTGCGGTTGTTTTTTTAAGCGTCTCGGTCGATGTGTAGTGCGGAGAAGGTTTGTACGACCGGCATTAGTTCTATGACGTTGATGTTTACGTGTTTTGGTTGCGAGCTTGCCCAGAAGACTGATTCGGCTACGTCGTCTGCGGTCAGGGGGGTGGTGCCTGCGTAGACGTTGTTTGCTTTGGCCTGGTCGCCGTCGAAGCGGACGGTGGAGAATTCTGTGCCGCCGACTAGTCCTGGCTCGATGTTGGTCACTCGGACGCCGGTGCCGCGCAGGTCGGAGCGGAGGTTGAGGCTGAACTGGTGCACGAATGCCTTCGTGGCGCCGTAGACGTTCGCGCCGGGGTAGGCGTAGGTGCCTGCTACCGAACCGATGTTGATTACGTGGCCGGTGCCGCGTTCGACCATTCCGGGCAGGACCGCTCGGGTGAGGTGGACGAGACCGGTCACGTTGGTCTCGATCATCTGGTCCCAGTCCTCGAGCTTCGCCTCGTGCGCGGGTTCCAGGCCCTTCGCGAGGCCGGCGTTGTTGACCAGGATGTCGATTTTCGCCCACTCCTCGGGCAGCCGCGCGACGACGTCCGCGACCGCGTCCGCGTCTCGTACGTCCAGTACCAGCGGGTACACCGCGTCGCCCAGTTCGTCCGCCAGCGTCTTCAGCCGGTCGCCGCTGCGGGCCGCGGCGACGACCCGCGCGCCTTCCGCGACGAATCGGCGCGTGATCGCGGCACCGAACCCGGCGCTTGCGCCGGTCACCAATACGGTCTTCATGGAGTGCGTCACCGTTCTTCCGCGTGGTCCTGGTCCAGGAAACGGCCGAACACGTCGTTGAACTCGGCCGCGCGTTCCAGGTTAGGCAGGTGCCCGGCGCCGTCGAGCACCACCAGCTCCGAGTTGCCGACGAGCTGGTGCAGCAGCTGCGCGTCGGCGACGGGGGTGAACTCGTCCTCGCTGCCCACCGCGACCAGCGTCGGCACGCTGACCTGCTTCAGCGAATCGCGGTAATCCGGCCGCTTCGCCCGGGCCCGCAACGCCGCCGCCGCGCCCGCCGCCGGTGCGCCGCGCATCATCTTCTGCACGTGCCCGGTCACCTCGGGGTTCTCGCGGAAGGTGCCCGGCGACACCATCTTCGGCAACAGCTCGTCGGCGTACGCGGTCATGCCCTCCGCGAGCACCCGGTCCGCAGCTTGGTTGCGCGTCACCTTTCCTTCGGCGGTCTCGGGCTCGGCGAACGTATCGGCGAGCAATAGCGCGGCAATGCGCTCCGGGTAGTCGCGGATGGTCTGCATCACGATCTGCCCGCCCATCGACAGCCCGCCCAGCACGAAACGGCCGAGGCCGAGGCGGTCAGCCAGTCCGAGGACATCCTCGGCGAAGTCTTCGAGACCGTTGACCGCCGGACCGGTGCTTTCCCCGTATCCCCGCAGGTCAGGAACCACGACCCGGTGCCCGTTCCGCGCCAGGTAGTCAGCCTGCGGGCCCCACATGGACCGGTCGAACGGGTGCCCGTGCACGAGAAGCACCGGGATCTTCGACTGCGGTCCGAGGTCGTCGTAGGCGATCCGAGCGCCGGAGGGGAGAAGGACTGTCTGCATGCCCTCGACGCTAATCGGGGCGATTTCTCAGTGCAATAAGGTGCAATGTAGTCGGAGCAATGTTTTTCTAACGCAGCCTCGCGAAGAACTGCCGGACGTCACCCGTCCACAGGTCAGGCACCTCTTGCGCCGCGTAGTGCCCGCCGCGGTCGAACTCGTTCCACGACACCAGGTTGCGGTGATGCTCGGTGAACACGCGGATCGACGGCAGGTCGCCGGGGAACTGCGCGACCCCGAGCGGCACGGGATTGCGGCCCTCCGCAGGGATCTCCCGGGCGTCCTCGGCGTAGATCCGGATCGCCGAACCCGCGGTGCCGGTCAGCCAGTGGATCGTGACGTGGGTGAGGATCCCGTCGGCGTCGAGGCCGTGGTCGTGCATCGCTTGCGCGTTCCAGCCGAGCAGGCCGACCGGGGAATCCGACAGCGCGTGCGCGAGCGTCTGCGGCTGCTGCGCTTGGACGGCGCCGTAGGACGCTTCGTTGGTGAAGTAGTGGTGGAACGCGTCCCACGCGGCTTTGTCCTTAGCGGACAGTCCGGTGATCCACTGTGGATCGTCGTCCGGCGGCGGGTCCCAGGTCTGCGTCACGTGCGCGCCGAGCACCTGATCCGGAGCGACGCGACCGACCTCCGGCGCGATCTGCGAACCCCAGTCGTTGCCCGCGGTGCCGTAGCGCTCATAGCCGAGTCGGCGCATCAACTCCGCCCACGCGCGGGCGATCCGCTGCGGACCCCACCCGGTGTCGGCCGTCGGCCCGGAAAAGCCGAAGCCCGGCAACGAAGGCAGCACGACGTCGAACGCGATCGACGGATCGAGCCCGTGCGCCCGGGGATCGCTCAGCAGTCCGACGGCGGTCAGATACTCCGCCACCGATCCCGGCCAGCCGTGGCTGAGGAGCAACGGGATCGCGTCCGGCTCCGGGGAACGGGCGTGCAGGAAATGGACGGTGCTGCCGTCGATCGCGGTGGTGAACTGCGGATACTCGGCGAACCGCCGCTCCCACGCGCGCCAGTCGTAGCGATGCCGCCAGTGCTCGGCCAGTTCGCGCACCCGGCCGACGCTGACGCCGTACCCCTGGTCCCCGCCGGCCGGCTCCGGCGCCCACCTCGTCCGGTCCAGCCGTTCCCGCAGGTCGGCCAGGTCCGCTTCCGGGATCTCCAGCCGGTACGGCCGGATCTCGTCAGTCATGCTCAGCTCCTTCGGAGAGCCGCCGGGCGCAGGCGTGGAGATACCGCACCTGGCGGATGTTGGTGGCGAGTTCGGCCGCGCGCAGATACGCGCTCCGGGCCGCTTCGCGGTCGCCCGCCCTTTCCAGAAGATGTGCTCGCGCCGCGTAAAACCGCCGGTCCCGGTGGTCCAGTGCGTCGAGCAGCTCAAGTCCCGCGGCGGGCCCGTCCGCCATCCCGACCGCGACGGCGTGGCTCACCTTCGCGACCGGGCTCGCCGAAACCTTGAGCAGCAGCCGGTAAAGCCCGACGATCTGTCGCCAGTCGGTCTCCTCCGCGGTGGCGGCCTCGTCATGGACCGCCGCGATCGCCGCCTGCAGCTGATACGGCCCGACCGGCCCGCGCGGCAACGCCGCCGTCAACAGCTCCACCCCGCGGCGGATCGACTCGGCTTTCCACCGCGTCCGGTCCTGTTCGTGCAGCGGAACCAGTTCGCCCTGGTCGGTCACCCGTGCCGGCGACCGCGCGTCGGTCAGCACCATCAACGCGAGCAGCCCGGCGGCCTCGCTGTCGTCCGGCACCAGCGCGACCGTCATCTCGGCCAGCCGGATCGCCTCCGCGACCAGGTCGGCGCGCCGCAACTCCGGCCCTGACGTCGCCGAGTACCCCTCGGTGAAAATCAGGTACAGGACATGGAGGACGGCTTCGAGCCGCTCGCCACGGGTGTCTGCCGGGGGCATCCGGAACGGCACGCCGCTGTCCTGGATGGTCCGCTTGGCCCGGGAAATCCGGCGGGTCATCGAGTCCTCGGAGGTGAGGAACGCCCGCGCGATCTCCGCGGTCGTCAGGCCGCCGACGGCCCGCAAGGTGAGCGCGATCTGCGACGCCACCGACAACGACGGATGGCAGCAGAGGAAAAGCAGGACCAACGTGTCGTCGCTGGCCTGCTCGCCGACCTCCTCGGCATCCTCGCGAACGGCGCGCAGCTCCCGCTCCCGCCTTGCCTGGTCAGCGCGGAGCAGATCGATCAGCTTCCGGCTCGCGACCTGCAGCAGCCAGCCGAAAGGCCGCTCGGGGATTCCCGCCTCCGGCCACCGCTGGGCCGCCTTGAGCAGGGCTTCCTGGACCGCGTCCTCAGCCGGGTCGAACCGCCCGTAGCGGCGGACCAGCGCGCCCAATACCTGCGGGGCGAGGGTGCGGAGGGTGTCGTCGACCGCGGAGTCGGTCATCTCTGCCGCCTTGCTTCCGTCAGAGTTCGCCTTCGCTTCCCATCACCGGCCGGACCACGACTCCGGCCTCCGCCAGCCGCCCCGGGGCCTTGAGCAGGCCCGCCGCGATGTCGGTCGCCCGGTCGAAACTGGCGCAGTCGACCATCCAGTACCCGGCGACGACCTCCTCGGTCTCGCCGAACGGCCCGTCGGTGACGACCGGAGCCCCGTCCCGCAGGCGGAGGCGGCGGGCCAGCACCGGGGCGGTGAGCCCCTGCGTCTCGACCAGCTCTCCCGAATCGGCCAGCGCCCCGGTGAACCCCGCGAGGAACTCGCCGACCTCCGCCACCTCCTGCGCGGTCGCCCCGCCTTCCTTGCCGCTGAGGTGGTCGTAGTCCTGCTGGTTGCCGTACGCCAGGATCAGGTACTTCATCGGGTGCTCCCTAAGTTTGTGGGTGTCTGGGGTTGGTGCCCTGGATGCCCGGGGCGGTGGGGTGTAGCTGATCGGTTGTTGCCTGTTGTCGAGGCTCGAAAGGACTGGCTGCCCCGCCGTGCTGGACGCTCCGTTCGCTGATTGAGAGCTGTTGCGGGTCGTCGCTGTTTAGGGATCTGTCGGCGGGGTTGTCCACGGGCGTGACCTGCAATGACAGGAGTGGATGGGTGGCGATTCGCCTTGAGGTCTGGGTCGGGATCGATGTCGGCAAATCGATGCATCACGCGTGTGCGATCGACACCGACGGGAAGGTGCTGTTCAGTCAGAAACTCGGGAATGATCAGCGCGCGATCGAGCAGTTGATCGCTCGTGCCAGTGCGGCCGCTCAGCGGGCGCAGTGGGCGATCGATTTGACGAGTCCGATGGCGTTGCTGCTGATCACGGCGCTGCTGGCTGCCGACCAGTCGGTGACCTATGTGCCGGGCCGGGTCGTGAACACGATGACCCACGGATTCCGAGGCGAAGGAAAAACCGACGCCAAAGACGCTCGGGTGATCGCCGAAACCGCCCGGCTGCGAAGGGATCTGACCGAGGTCACGATGCCCGATGAGCTGGCGGTCTCGCTGACCCAGCTGACCAGCTACCGCGCCGACCTGATGTCGGACTGGGTGGCCGGGATCAACCGGCTGCGGGCGCTGCTGGGCTCGATCTTCCCCGCTCTGGAGGCCGCGTTCGACTACTCCAACCGAACCCCGCTGATCCTGGTCGCCGGGATGTGCACCCCCGCCGAGATCCGCACCGCCGGAATCGGCGGTGTCACAACCCATCTCACCGACAACAAGGCATGGGGTCCGGCGATCGGCAAGACCGCCGCGACCGCGGTCGCCGCCGCCGACGCCCAGGACCTGGTGCTGCCCGGCGAAGCCGATGCCGCGATGCTCGTCAAACGCATCGCCCGCAAGCTGCTCGACCTCGACCGCGAGATCAAAGACACCGACAAGCTGATCACCGCCCGATTCCGGCGACATCCGTGGGCGAGGATCATCGAGTCCCTGCCCGGCATGGGCCCTGGACTGGGCGCCGAATTTCTCGCCAGCACCGGCGGTGACCTGGCGACCTTCGCGACCGCCGGCCGCTTGGCGTCCTATGCCGGATTGGTGCCGGTGCCACGCGACTCCGGTCGTGTCAGCGGAAACCTGCGCCGTCCCAAACGCTACAACCGACGCCTGCGCAGGGTCTTCTACATGGCCGCCCTGTCCAGCCTGCGCACGCAAGGCCCGTCCAGGCGGTTCTACGACAAGAAGCGCGCCGAACGACTCATCCATACCCAAGCCCTCCTAGCGCTGGCCCGGCGACTCGTCGACGTGCTCTGGGCACTGCTGCGCGACGGCCGCGAATTCACCCTCGACACACCGAATCCGGTCACTGTTGCGGCTTGACACGGTCATTGAGAGTCCTTCTGCTCGTGCGGCTGGCGCTTGGCCGCCGGTCTTCGGAAAGAACGAAGCTGCCCGTCCCGGACCGGACATCGCTTCGGGTGACCCGGGTCACCCGACGGTCTTGGCGCTCATGATGCCCCGAACCGTCCTGCCGCCGCGCTGTTCCGCTCCGGCACGTCGATGTCCAGCGGCAATCCGTTCTCCGCTCGGCGGCCGTCGGCCGGTCGTGTCGCGCATTCACCGATAACGCGAGCCGCCCGTTCTTCCGCATTGCGACATCGTCGAGCCGATTAGCTGCTGGATTCGCCGCGCTCGGGTGCCTCGACTCGGCGCCGGTGGGCCCGCCGGATCGGCGCCAGCGGGCCTAATCGGCCGGTTGACCTGCGAAGATCGTATTAAGGGACCCCCCTGTTTCGGGCCGTTTTGAGCCGTGTAATGTTCTCTTCGTCGCCAGGGAGACCGGGCGGCCGCCGGGACACGAACCAAGCTCTCGCCTCTAGGGTGATTGAGTGGGTGTCCCACCAAAAACTGCTAGGAATGACCGCTTCGGTCAGGCTCGCCCTCACGGGGCCGGGTTTGATGCGGGGTGTGTTGCTTGAGAACTCAACAGTGTGCTAGTGAACTAAGCCAGTAGAGCTTATATGAAACCCCCTCGTCGGGGTTTCCTTTGAGATTGATTGATTGAGAGTAGTCTCGATCGAACTTGAAGACATTGTTGGAGAGTTTGATCCTGGCTCAGGACGAACGCTGGCGGCGTGCTTAACACATGCAAGTCGAACGCTGAACCGGTTTCGGCCGGGGATGAGTGGCGAACGGGTGAGTAACACGTGGGTAATCTGCCCTGTACTCTGGGATAAGCCTGGGAAACTGGGTCTAATACCGGATACGACCACTGCAGGCATCTGTGGTGGTGGAAAGTTCCGGCGGTATGGGATGAACCCGCGGCCTATCAGCTTGTTGGTGGGGTAATGGCCTACCAAGGCGACGACGGGTAGCCGGCCTGAGAGGGTGACCGGCCACACTGGGACTGAGACACGGCCCAGACTCCTACGGGAGGCAGCAGTGGGGAATATTGCACAATGGGCGCAAGCCTGATGCAGCGACGCCGCGTGAGGGATGACGGCCTTCGGGTTGTAAACCTCTTTCGCCAGGGACGAAGCGCAAGTGACGGTACCTGGATAAGAAGCACCGGCTAACTACGTGCCAGCAGCCGCGGTAATACGTAGGGTGCGAGCGTTGTCCGGAATTATTGGGCGTAAAGAGCTCGTAGGCGGTTTGTCGCGTCGGCCGTGAAATCTCCACGCTTAACGTGGAGCGTGCGGTCGATACGGGCAGACTTGAGTTCGGCAGGGGAGACTGGAATTCCTGGTGTAGCGGTGAAATGCGCAGATATCAGGAGGAACACCGGTGGCGAAGGCGGGTCTCTGGGCCGATACTGACGCTGAGGAGCGAAAGCGTGGGGAGCGAACAGGATTAGATACCCTGGTAGTCCACGCTGTAAACGTTGGGCGCTAGGTGTGGGCGACATTCCACGTTGTCCGTGCCGTAGCTAACGCATTAAGCGCCCCGCCTGGGGAGTACGGCCGCAAGGCTAAAACTCAAAGGAATTGACGGGGGCCCGCACAAGCGGCGGAGCATGTGGATTAATTCGATGCAACGCGAAGAACCTTACCTGGGCTTGACATGCGCCAGACATCCCCAGAGATGGGGCTTCCCTTGTGGTTGGTGTACAGGTGGTGCATGGCTGTCGTCAGCTCGTGTCGTGAGATGTTGGGTTAAGTCCCGCAACGAGCGCAACCCTTATCCTACGTTGCCAGCGCGTCATGGCGGGGACTCGTGGGAGACTGCCGGGGTCAACTCGGAGGAAGGTGGGGATGACGTCAAGTCATCATGCCCCTTATGTCCAGGGCTTCACACATGCTACAATGGCTGGTACAGAGGGCTGCGATACCGCGAGGTGGAGCGAATCCCTTAAAGCCGGTCTCAGTTCGGATCGCAGTCTGCAACTCGACTGCGTGAAGTCGGAGTCGCTAGTAATCGCAGATCAGCAACGCTGCGGTGAATACGTTCCCGGGCCTTGTACACACCGCCCGTCACGTCATGAAAGTCGGTAACACCCGAAGCCCATGGCCCAACCCGCAAGGGAGGGAGTGGTCGAAGGTGGGACTGGCGATTGGGACGAAGTCGTAACAAGGTAGCCGTACCGGAAGGTGCGGCTGGATCACCTCCTTTCTAAGGAGCACAACACATCCATGCTCCCGGGATACCCGGAACCAGGGCATGGGGTGGCTGGAACTCAAGTGCCGAATGTGTGCTTGTTCCGGTTGCTCAAGGAATTGTGGAACTACTGGTTAAGGCTCATCGCGGTGGTGATACCGCCGGTTAGTACTGCGGCTTGCCGCGTGGAAATCCGGCTGGTGGATCCGGGTGGTGGGTTGTTTGCTGGCACGCTGTTGGGTCCTGAGGCAACACACGTTGTTTCTGGTGTGGTGTTTGAGAACTGTAGAGTGGATGCGAGCATCTTTGTGGTCAAGTTGTTAAGGGCACATGGTGGATGTCTTGGCTTCAGGAGCCGATGAAGGACGTGGGAGGCTGCGATATGCCTCGGGGAGCTGTCAACCGAGCTGTGATCCGAGGATTTCCGAATGGGGAAACCCAGCACCAGTGATGTGGTGTTACCCGCCGGTGAATATATAGCCGGTGTGGAGGGAACGCGGGGAAGTGAAACATCTCAGTACCCGCAGGAAGAGAAAACAAAAGTGATTCCGTGAGTAGTGGCGAGCGAAAGCGGAAGAGGCTAAACCGATTGCATGTGATACCTGTCAGGGGTTGTGTGGTCGGGGTTGTGGGACCTGTCTTCTCAGAGCTGACACTCTGGGCGTGATGCGGCATGGTTAGCGGAACCGCTTGGGACGGCGGGCCGGAGCGGGTGAGAGCCCCGTACGCGAAAACTGTGTTTGTGTTGTGTGGCGGTGTTCCCGAGTAGCAGCGAGCTCGTGGAATTTGCTGTGAATCTGCCGGGACCACCCGGTAAGCCTAAATACTTCCTGGAGACCGATAGCGGACGAGTACCGTGAGGGAAAGATGAAAAGTACCCCGGGAGGGGAGTGAAAGAGTACCTGAAACCGTGTGCCTACAAGCCGTCAGAGCTCACTTGTTGAGTGATGGCGTGCCTTTTGAAGAATGAGCCTGCGAGTTAGTGCTGCGTGGCGAGGTTAACCCGGGTGGGGTAGCCGTAGCGAAAGCGAGTCTGAATAGGGCGATTGAGTCGCGTGGTCTAGACCCGAAGCGGAGTGATCTACCCATGGCCAGGGTGAAGCGACGGTAAGACGTCGTGGAGGCCCGAACCCACTTAGGTTGAAAACTGAGGGGATGAGCTGTGGGTAGGGGTGAAAGGCCAATCAAACTCCGTGATAGCTGGTTCTCCCCGAAATGCATTTAGGTGCAGCGTCGCGTGTTTCTTGCCGGGGGTAGAGCTACTGGATGGTCTAGGGGCCTTACCGGGTTACCGAAATCAACCAAACTCCGAATACCGGTTAGTGAGAGCGCGGCAGTGAGACGGCGGGGGATAAGCTTCGTCGTCGAGAGGGAAACAGCCCAGAACACCAGCTAAGGCCCCTAAGTGTGTGCTCAGTGGGAAAGGATGTGGGATTGCCCAGACAACCAGGAGGTTGGCTTAGAAGCAGCCACCCTTGAAAGAGTGCGTAATAGCTCACTGGTCAAGTGGTCCTGCGCCGACAATGTAGCGGGGCTTAAGCACACCGCCGAAGCTGTGTCATTGACACAATAGATCGACGTTCGTCCTTGAGGCGGATGTCCAGTCGTGTTGATGGGTAGGGGAGCGTCCTGCATCCAGGGAAGCCGCGGCGGAAGCTAGCGGTGGAGGGTGCGGGAGTGAGAATGCAGGCATGAGTAGCGAATGCAGAGTGAGAAACTCTGCCGCCGGATGACCAAGGGTTCCTGGGCCAGGCTAATCCGCCCAGGGTAAGTCGGGACCTAAGGCGAGGCCGACAGGCGTAGTCGATGGACAACGGGTTGATATTCCCGTACCCGAGCATGTGCGCCCATGGCGAGGCGGTTGACACTAACCACCCGAAGCCACTCGTGAAGCCTTCGGGCGGATCGGGTGTGTGGAGCGTGGGACCTGATTCCGTAGTAGTCAAGCGATGGGGTGACGCAGGAAGGTAGCTCCGCCAGGCGATGGTTGTCCTGGTGTAAGCGTGTAGGAGGAACAGTAGGCAAATCCGCTGTTCACATACTCTGAGACGTGATGCGTAGCCGTGTGAGGCGAAGTGGGTGATCCTATGCTGTCGAGAAAAGCCTCTAGTGAGTGCATGCACGGCCCGTACCCCAAACCAACACAGGTGGTCAGGTAGAGAATACCAAGGCGATCGGGTGAACTGTGGTTAAGGAACTCGGCAAAATGCCCCCGTAACTTCGGGAGAAGGGGGGCCAAACACCTTGAAGCTTCATGCAAGTGGAGGGGTGGTTGGCCGCAGAGACCAGCGGAAAGCGACTGTTTACTAAAAACACAGGTCCATGCGAAGTCGCAAGACGATGTATATGGACTGACGCCTGCCCGGTGCTGGAACGTTAAGAGGACCGGTTAACTCACTTTGTGGGTGAAGCTGAGAATTTAAGCGCCAGTAAACGGCGGTGGTAACTATAACCATCCTAAGGTAGCGAAATTCCTTGTCGGGTAAGTTCCGACCTGCACGAATGGCGTAACGACTTTCCGGCTGTCTCGACCACAGGCCCGGCGAAATTGCATTACGAGTAAAGATGCTCGTTACGCGCGGCAGGACGGAAAGACCCCGGGACCTTTACTATAGTTTGGTATTGGTTTTCGGTTCGGCTTGTGTAGGATAGGTGGGAGACTGTGAAGCGCTCACGCTAGTGGGTGTGGAGTCGTTGTTGAAATACCACTCTGGTCGGATTGGGAATCTGAACCTCGGACCATGATCTGGTTCAGGGACAGTGCCTGATGGGTAGTTTAACTGGGGCGGTTGCCTCCTAAAGGGTAACGGAGGCGCCCAAAGGTTCCCTCAGCCTGGTTGGCAATCAGGTGTCGAGTGCAAGTGCACAAGGGAGCTTGACTGTGAGACAGACATGTCGAGCAGGGACGAAAGTCGGGACTAGTGATCCGGCACCTCCTGGTGGAAGGGGTGTCGCTCAACGGATAAAAGGTACCCCGGGGATAACAGGCTGATCTTGCCCAAGAGTCCATATCGACGGCATGGTTTGGCACCTCGATGTCGGCTCGTCGCATCCTGGGGCCGGAGTAGGTCCCAAGGGTTGGGCTGTTCGCCCATTAAAGCGGCACGCGAGCTGGGTTTAGAACGTCGTGAGACAGTTCGGTCCCTATCCGCCGCGCGCGCAGGATACTTGAGGAAGGCTGTCCCTAGTACGAGAGGACCGGGACGGACGGACCTCTGGTGTGCCAGTTGTCACGCCAGTGGCATGGCTGGTTGGCTATGTTCGGAAGGGATAACCGCTGAAGGCATCTAAGCGGGAAGCCTGTTCCAAGATGAGGTATCCCACCCTATGTGGGTTAAGGCCCCCAAGAGACGATTGGGTTGATAGGCCAGAAATGGAAGCACAGTAATGTGTTGTCGAGTTGACTGGTACTAATAGGCCGAGGACTTGCCCACAAAGATCGCTCGCATCCACTCTACGGTTCTGAAACACCACACCGGCTGTCACGACAGTGACAGGTGTGTGTTGTTTCGGAGTGTTTCGGTGGTTTTAGCGTCAGGGAAACGCCCGGTCCCATTCCGAACCCGGAAGCTAAGCCTGACTGCGCCGATGGTACTGCAACCGAAGGGTTGTGGGAGAGTAGGACACCGCCGAACTTAACTTAAAAGAAGGGGCGGGGCCCCGGTCGAGAACCTGAATAAGGTTTTCCCGGAGCCCCGCCCCTTTTTTTCATGCCCGAAAAAAGGCAGGCCGCGAAAACGGCCCGCCGCCTTCACTCCGGCCGGCGCAGCAAGTATGTGTCCATGATCCACCCGTGCTGCTCCCGGGCCGCGGCCCGCGTCTCGCGGATCTTCGTCGCCAAGGCCTCATCCAACGGCCCGGACAGCAAGATCTCGTCCGGAGTGCCGACGTACGCGCCCCAATAGATCCACAACCCCTGGTCCGCGTACTGATCGAACGCGGTGTGCGCGTCAAGCAGCACGAAGACGTCATCGGCGTCGCTCGGCCAGCCCTCGGCCAACCGGCGCCCCGTCGTGAGCTGCACGGCACGGCCGATCTGGTTCATCGTCGTGCGATGCCGGGCCACCAGCGCGGAGATGCTGCTGATCCCCGGCACCACCTCGTAGTCGAACGCCACGTTCCCACGTGCCAGCACGGCCTCGATCAACGCGATCGTGCTGTCGTACAGCGCCGGATCGCCCCAGACGAGGAACGCGCCGGTCTCGCCGTCGGCCAGCTCGTCGCGGATCAGCCGCTCGTAGACGTCAGTGCGGAGCTGGTGCCAGTCGGCGACCGCGGTCCGGTAGTCCGCGGGCTTCCGGTCGCGGTCCGGGTCCTTCGCGCTCACTACCCGATACCCCGGCCGGCTCACGAACCGCTCCAGGATCTCCTGGCGCAGCTGCACCAGGTCGGCCTTCGCGCTGCCCTTGTCGAGCACGAAGAACACGTCGACGCGATTGAGCCGGTCGACTGCCTGCACCGTCAAGTGTTCCGGGTCGCCGGCGCCGATCCCGATCGCGTAGATCTTCCGCATCCGTGAAGTCTCTCCCGGCGGGTAACCGGGTTCACGACAGGGTCCTCTGGCATGCCGCTACCCCCTAGGGGTATAAAGGAGGTATCAGCGGAGAGCACGATAGGGAGTGTGGCGATGACCGAAGCGACTTACACCGTCCAGGGCATGACGTGCGGGCACTGCGTCGGATCGGTGAAAGAGGAGGTAGGCGGCCTGGCCGGGGTGCAGAAGGTCGACGTCGACCTCGCCACCGGCGCCGTGAAGGTCACCAGTGCAGAGCCGATTTCGCGCGAGGCCGTCGAGGCCGCCGTCGCCGAGGCCGGCTACCAGGTCGTCGCGTAAAAAGGAGTGACATGAGCACCACGACACCAGCCCCCGTGCAGTCAGTCGAACTCGCCATTGGCGGGATGACCTGCGCGTCGTGTGCTGCTCGGGTCGAACGGAAGCTCAACAAGGTCGAAGGCGTCACCGCGAGCGTCAACTACGCGACCGAGAAGGCGCACGTCGAATACCCCTCCACCGTTTCGGTCCACGACCTGGTGGGCGTCGTCGAAGCGACCGGGTACACCGCGCAAGCGCCGGAACCGGAGAAGCCGGAAGCGCCCGAGCAGGACGAAACGCGGCCGCTGCGCGACCGGCTCTTGTACTCGGCGATCCTCACCGTGCCGGTGATCGTGCTGGCGATGGTCCCCGCGCTGCAGTTCACGAACTGGCAGTGGCTGTCGCTCACGCTCGCCGCGCCAGTCGTGGTCTGGGGTGCGTGGCCGTTCCACCGCGCCGCCTGGACCAACCTCCGGCA
This sequence comes from Amycolatopsis sp. AA4, assembly GCF_002796545.1. Lineage (GTDB taxonomy): Bacteria > Actinomycetota > Actinomycetes > Mycobacteriales > Pseudonocardiaceae > Amycolatopsis. Next base: position 6,022,758 of record NZ_CP024894.1, on the reverse strand, counting down.
CGGCGCGGCGACGATGGACACGCTGATCTCGCTCGGCGTCTCGGCCGCCACGCTGTGGTCGCTGTACGCGCTGTTCTTCGGCATGGCAGGCATGCCGGGCCTGCGGCACGGCTTCGAGTTCAGCGTGTCCGGGGGATCGGGAACGGACAACATTTACCTCGAGGTCGCGGCGGGCGTCACCACGTTCATCCTCGCCGGCCGGTACTTCGAGGCGAGGTCCAAGCGTCGCTCCGGTGCCGCGCTCCGGGCACTGCTCGAACTCGGCGCGAAGGACGTCACAGTCCTGCGCGATGGCCGCGAGCAGCGGATCCCGGTCGGCCAACTCCGGGTCGGAGACACGTTCGTGGTCCGGCCTGGCGAGAAGATCGCCACGGACGGCGTGGTTACCGACGGTAGCTCGGCAGTCGACGTCAGCATGATTACCGGGGAGTCGGTGCCGGTCGAGGTCGCGGTGGGTGACGGCGTGACCGGCGCGACGGTGAACGTCGGCGGCCGGATCGCGGTGCGCGCCACCCGCGTCGGCGCGGACACGCAGCTCGCGCAGATGGCCCGGCTCGTGGAGGAAGCGCAGAACGGCAAGGCAGCAGTCCAGCGCTTGGCCGACCGCGTCTCGGCAGTGTTCGTGCCGATCGTCCTGGTGCTGGCTCTGGGGACGCTGATCACCTGGCTCTTGACCAGCGGAGACGTCACCGAGGCGTTCACCGCCGCGGTAGCCGTGCTGATCATCGCCTGCCCCTGCGCACTGGGCCTCGCGACCCCGACGGCCTTGCTGGTCGGCACCGGTCGCGGCGCGCAGCTCGGGATCCTGATCAAGGGTCCGGAGGTGCTCGAATCCACTCGCCGGGTCGACACCGTGGTGCTCGACAAGACGGGGACCGTCACGACCGGGCGAATGAGCCTGGTGGACGTCCACGTCGGGGAAGGCGTCACGGAGCGCGAACTGCTGCGTTACGCCGGGGCAGTCGAGCACGCCTCGGAGCACCCGATCGCGAAAGCGATCGCGGACGGCGCCCGCGAACGAGTCGGCGACCTCCCGTCGGCGACCGAGTTCCGCAACACCGAGGGTCTCGGTGTCTCCGGCCTGGTGGAAGGCGCAGCAGTCCTGGCCGGCCGCGCGGCCTTCCTGGCCGACTGGAGCGTCAAGATCGACGACCAGTTGACCTCCGCGAAGGCCGCAGCGGAAGAACGCGGCGCGACGGCAGTCTTCGTCGCGTGGGACGGCGTCGCGCGAGGCGTGCTGGTGGTCGCGGACACGATCAAGCCGACGTCCGCGCAAGCCGTCGCCGAACTCCGTTCGCTGGGCCTGCAGCCGGTACTGCTGACCGGCGACAACGCCGGCGCCGCGCGAGCGATCGCCGACGCCGCGGGCATCACCGAGGTCGTGGCCGAGGTGCTCCCCGCGGAAAAGGTGGCCGTGGTGAAGCGCCTGCAAGCCGAAGGCAGAGTGGTGGCAATGGTCGGCGACGGCGTCAACGACGCGGCCGCGCTCGCCCAAGCCGACCTGGGCCTGGCCATGGGCACGGGAACGGACGCGGCGATCGAAGCCGGAGACCTGACTCTGGTCCGAGGAGACCTGCGAGCAGCAGTAGACGCGATCCGCCTGGCCCGGCGCACGCTGGGCACGATCAAGGGAAACCTGTTCTGGGCGTTCGCCTACAACGTCGCGGCACTGCCGCTGGCAGCGTTCGGCCTGCTCAACCCCATGATCGCAGGCGCGGCGATGGCCTTCTCCTCGGTATTCGTGGTCTCGAACAGCCTCCGGTTGCGGCGGTTCCGAGCAGCGTGATGTCCCCCGGGACGGGCCAGTGGCGGGTTTCCACTGCTGGCCCGTTTTCGCGGCTGGCCTCTGGCGCTGGTCTGCCTGGCGATGACTCGCTCTGAGGCCCCCGCTGCGGTACGACGGTTGGCGGACGGCGAGCCGTCGACCTTGCCCGGAGTTGCGTCAAACGACCTGAACCAGCGACCGCTCGGACCCCTGCGAGGCACCGTCGCGGTTCAAACGCGGACTTCTGTCCCGGCGAACACTCCCGCGGAAACAAACCCGCCCTCCGGAGCGTCGAGCACCACGCACACGCTCTGCGCGGAGGAATTCTTTTCGCCCGCACCTGTGGTCTGGATGCGCAGCCGTCTCGTTGGCAATGGCGAGCCCGCTAGGAAGCAACTGCCGTGCGCTACCTCAGGAACGCACCAACCGCGCGATGGCATCGGAGGCCTCGCGCACCTTGAGGTCCGCTTCCTCCCCGCCCGCGGCCGCCGCCTGGACGACACAGGTCGCCAGGTGCTCGTCGAGCAACTCCAGCGAGAAGGACTGCAAGGCCTTCGTCGCCGCGGACACCTGGGTCAGGATGTCGATGCAGTACTTGTCCTCCTCGACCATGCGCTGCAGGCCGCGGATCTGCCCCTCGATCCGGCGAAGGCGCTTGAGGTAGGCCTCTCGTTCACTGCCGTAGCCGGTCATCGCACATCGTCCCTTTTTGTCGGCATCCCCGTTGGTTCACCACCGAGTATACCCACCCGGCGTATCCAGGGCCGGTGCTCGACATGGTCGGCCGCCAAGCAGGTGCGCCCGCCGGGCCTCGCGGCTGATGCGGCCGCAAAAGCCGCGGTGCCCGCCTGCGAGAGAGGAACGCAGGTGATGGTTCGGGAGGAACTCGACCTTCGCGCCTGTCGCACCGAGGGACCACGTGGTCTCCTGGGCCGAGGCTCAGCCAGTCACACCGCAGCTTCGATAACTTCTGCGAGCGTCGAGACTCGGCATCGATCAACCGCCGTCGCCTCCTGGACGGATGCTCGACCAGTCAAAGCGTGGCTTTGGCAACTTCTGCGAGCGGCGTGACCTGGCACCGATTCGGAACGAGGTCAGTGTTCACCGGGCCGACCAGTAAGCAGTCCGCGCCTCGGCCGACACCGGTGATCAGCCAGTCGGGGCGGCCTCGGCGACTTCGGGCAGCACTGAGTTGCGTCGCTGGTTTGGCACCGGCGTGCCGTCCGGGGCGAGGTCGGCGTTCGCGGTTGCCAGAAGTTCGCGGGCACCGCGCAGTGCGGCCTTCACCCGTTGCTGGACGGCGACGAGTTCGGCGACTCGCTGTTCGGCGTCGGAGACGATTCGGGTGGCGTGGTCGGTGGCTTGGCGGACGCGCGCGTCGGCTTCGGCGCGCGCGGCTGCGGTGCGGTCGGCGATTTCGCGGAGCGCGTCGGTGCGGCGGTCGGCCAACGTGCGCGTGAGGTGCTCTTCGAGCCGCTGGCGTTCCTTCGCCGCCGCTTCGTCCGCGGCCTTGCGTTCTTCGACTGCGCGGCGCAGCAGATCTTCGTGTTCCCGCCGCTGCTGCTCGCGATCCGCGGAGACGGCTTCGACGAGCGCGCGTTCCTTTTCGGTGAGGCGGACGGCTTCCGCCTTGGCGTCGGCGATGATCCGCGCGGCGGTGTCCTCGGCGCGTGCGGTGATCTCCGCCGCTTCCTCGCGCGTCAGCTCGACCATCCGGCGGGAGCGTTCCTGCAAGGCGTCCGGCGCGATGGGGGTACGGCTGATCCGGTCGACCGTCGCGCGCAGTTCGCGATTGCGCTCGGCGAGTTCGGCCGCTTGTCGTGCCGCGGCGTCGCGTTCCGCGGCGAGGCGCCGGAATTCCGCCTCGACCCACGTGACGAATTCTTCCACCTGGCCGCGCTGATAGCCGCGCCAAGCCAAGTCGAAGGACGGCCGGACGGCCATCAGGTCCTCGCCACCGCCGGGGGCCATGCTCTCACCTCCCATTTGGATGGTTTCTCCTCGGCGCTCGTTTTTCTTGCCGCGCCGGGGTTTCCGCACTGCCTCCAGTGTGCCTGAAGTCCGGCGATCCGTGTGAACCCGGGGCGGGTCAATCTTCGAGCGGATCCTCCGCGCCCGTCGCGGTGCTTCGCACGCCGGGCAATTCGGCCAGTTCCGCCGTGAGTTCGGGAAGATCGCCGCGTCCCTGCAACAGCAGGGTGACGACCGCGATCCGTTGCCCCTCCTCGGAAACTGTCTCGCGGTCGACCGCCACCCGGTGGACCGCCCAACCCCGATCGGTGCAAGTGGCGAGCACGGCTCGCAATACGCCGTGCCCGTCGGCATAACTCAACCGGAGGATCGGCGGCTGCCGCCGATGGCGCGCGACGAACCGGGAAATCCGCGGGAATCCGCGAGTGATCACCACCAGCCCTGCGGTGGTCGCGACAGCCAGCACCGGCAGCCCGGCACCGCACGCGACTCCGACGGCTGCGGCGAGCCAGACGGTCGCCGCGGTCGTGAGGCCGCGCACCGCGTCGCGCCGCACGAAGATCAGCCCGCCGCCGACGAACCCGATGCCGGACACGATCTGCGCGGCGATCCGCGACGGGTCGAGCGCCACGTGCTCGATGCCGAGCAAATCGGCGAAACCGTATTTCGACACCAGCATGAAGACCGCCGACCCGACGCCGACCAGCGTGTGCGTGCGCAGGCCGGCCTGTTTGTTGCCGACCTCGCGCTCGATGCCGATCACCGTGCTCAGCAGCAGGGCGAGCAGCACCGGCGGCAGCAGTTCCCACTGTTCGCCGGTGGACCAGAGAGCATGCACGGACCTACCTCCTCGCCCGTCACTGTGCCCGGCCCCCGGAGAGCCCGCGCGCCCGGCCCGGCGGGCACGCCTAAGCTCGGGCAATGGCCCGCTACTTCGACGTGCACCCGCAGAACCCGCAGCGCCGCGCGCTCTCCCAGGTGGTCGACCTGCTGCGCGACGACGGGCTCATCGCCTACCCGACCGACTCGTGCTTCGCGCTCGGCTGCCGGCTCGGCAACCAGCAGGGGATGGAACGGATCCGCACCATCCGCAAGCTCGACCACCGGCACCACTTCACGCTCGTCTGCCAGGACTTCGCCCAGCTCGGCCAGTTCGTGCACATCGACAACGCGGTGTTCCGGGCGATCAAGGCCAGCACCCCGGGCCCCTACACGTTCATCCTCCCGGCGACGAAGGAAGTCCCGCGGCGGCTGCTGCACGCCAAGAAGAAGACCGTCGGCGTGCGAATCCCCGACCACGTCGTGACCCAGGAACTGCTCGGCGAGCTGGGCGAGCCGATCCTGTCGAGCACGCTGCTGCTGCCCGATTCCGGCGAGCCCCTCACCCAGGGCTGGGAGATCAAGGAAGAACTCGACCACGTCCTGGACGCCGTCATCGACTCCGGCGACTGCGGCGTGGAACCCACCACAGTGATCGACTTCTCCTCCGGCGAGGCGGAGGTCGTGCGGCACGGGGCGGGAGACCCGTCCCGGTTCGAATGAGCGGTGCGGTCATCGGTTTTGTCGCCTCCTGAATGGGTCGTAATTCGATCTTTATGCGGACGGTGTTTCCGGGTCGCTCGGCGCGACGGTTGTTGACGCGGGTTGCCTGACTCGACGGCTAACCCTGACGGCTTCTTGACGCGCCAGCCCTCGACGTGACAGCCGCCGACCTGGTCTGCGCGAACTGGACCTGGTCTGCGGGCACTGACGGCCACCGGCGACCGCGCCTTGAAGCGACCGCTCCTGGCTCGGATTGCTCGCGGCGAGGCTGCCGGCTCAGGTCGCGTGGCAGACGCGCACAGTTCGGCCCCTCTGCGGACCTAAGCACTCGTTCGCTTTGGCTCGGACTGCTCGCGGCGAGGCTGTCAGTGCAGATCGCGTGGCCAACACCCGCAGTTCGGTCCCTCTGCGGCCCCGAGCGCTCGTCGACGTAGGCCGCTTGAAGCGACCACTGCGGCTGGTCGGCGGATGGTTGTGCAGGTCGCTGGCGGACCTCCCTTCTGATGCAGACTGCGGTTGGTTTCTCCTGGCCCGAGACGCCGAGCACCCTCGGCGTCGACGAGCACGTTCCGGTGGCGGATCTGGGGTGCTCCGATGCGCGCACTGCGTGAAGCGCAGTGGGTGGCCGCTGCCGCGCCTCCTCGGCTCTGGTGCGCGAGGCTGTGGGCAACGCGCCCGGGTCTGACTCTCTCTGGCTTCCCGTTGAGGCGGACCACAGCGATCCTCGCTGTCGTCGGCTGCTCTTCTCCCAGCACGAGCCGCGGTAAGTGCGGGCTGGCACGGTGGCGTGGCTCGACCTGGTCAGGAGAGGCAGCCGCGGATCGCAACCGGTCGGTGCCGAAGCGGGCTGGCTGGTACCGGCACCCGGATCCGCGCGTTCAGGTGTGTTCGATCAATGCTCCTCTCTTTCGGCAAAGGCGTGGCAGATCCAGTGCGCGGGGCGGGCGAACCCGAGCACCGTCGGCGAGGTCACACGGTTGCCTCCGCTCGGGTGTGGAGGAGGCGGGACAGGGCTTCGGCAAGCGGGACCCCCGACGAGGAATGCCACCCGACGATGGCGTCCGGCCGGAGCAGCAGCGCACCGTCGGCAGGCAATTCCGTCTCGGCCAGCCATGCCTCGTCCGAGACGGGAACGACGCGGAGGCCCAGCCGGCTGGCCTCGGCTGTCCACCGGGCGTGGTCCGGTCCGCAGAGCAGGGCGAAACCAGGCATCGCCAAGTCCACTGTGGACGTCGTGCCGTCGAGCCAGGCGTGCGGAACTCGGGTGCCCGGACGACCGGCCGGGCCGTACCGGTCCTCCGGGGCGGGACCGCGTCCGTCCGGGATGAAGGCGCCGCGTTCGTATTGCACGCCGAACAGCGCGGCCAACGGGTCGATGCGTGGTGCGTCGTCGCTGGTGATCGTGGCGAGCATGGTGCCGAGATGGCCGCTCACCATGCTGGAGAACTCGGCCGTCGCATACCCGATCGGGTAGCGCTCCGCGTGGTAGGTGTCGAGCAGGGTGGGCGCCGCCCTGCCCGACAACACTGCGGCGAGCTTCCAGGCCAGGTTGGCGACGTCCGCGATCGCGGTGTTCGCGCCCGCGGCGGCCATTGGCGGCATCGCGTGCGCGGCGTCTCCGGCAAGGAAGACCCGGCCGGAGGAGAAACACTCGGCCACGTACATCCCTGACTCCCACTGCATCCGGCTCAGCACTTCGACCTCGAGGTCCGGCACGCCGATTACAGTGCGCAGCAGCTCGCGCCAGCCGTCCTCGCTCAGAGAGTCCGAGCCGGGGAAGTCGGAGGTGGAGAAGAGCCAGCGGTCGGTGCCGTTGACCGACACGAACGCGCCGGACGCCGCCGGATTCTCGATCCGGCACAGGTTGAACGGTTTGTCCCGGACCAGCTCGGTCAGGTCGGCGCGGAAACAAATGTCGAGATTGTCGGCCAGGTGCCCGTGCCCGCCGCGAGGGATGCCGAGCGTGGTGCGGATCGGACTGCGCGCGCCGTCCGCCGCGATCAGATAGTCCGCGCTGACCTGGTACGGCTCGCCGTCGATTGGGCGCAGTTCGGCGGTTACCCCAGCGTCGTCCTGCTCGAACGACACCAGTTCGGTGCCGAAGCGAACCGAAACGCCGCGCTCGACCGCGGCCTGCCGGAGCACCGGTTCCAGCACGTCTTGCGGGCACAGGACGCTTGGCGCTGGGCTGAGGTCGGGCATTTTCGCGTGCTGGGCGAACCGCTCGCGCATGTTTTCAGTGACCTTCGGCCAGGTCGCGTCGGCCAGGGTGGAACCGGAGAGCATTCCGGTGAACGACGCGAGCGGTGCGCTTGCTCGCTCGACCTCGTCCATGAGGCCGAGCCAGCGGAACACCTCGGTGCTGCGCGGGTTGAAGCGGCGGGCCTTCGGCTGCGGGGAAGTGCCAGCGTGCTTTTCCACCAGCACCGGCGCGACTCCCTCGCGGTGCAGCAGCAGTGCCGCGGTGAGTCCGGCGATCCCTCCGCCGCAGATCAGAACAGGAATTCGAGCGGTCATCTCATAACCCCCAGGGTCGTGTACGTTGTACATCTTGTGTACGTTGTACATGACGATGTACTGTGTACGCAAGCGGGCTGGAGACAAGGAGCTGAATGGGAGATCAAGGGCCGACACCGCCGATTTGGGTATTGCCTGAGCCGCCGGAGCGCGGATGGGGCCTCGGACGAGTCGACATCGTGAACGCGGCTGTGCGCCTGGCCGACCACGGAGGCGCGGAGGCGCTCACGATGCGGGCTGTGGCGAAGGAGCTGGGCGCGTCCACTCCGATGTCGCTGTACCGCTACGTGCACAACAAAGACGGTCTGGTGGACCTGATGCTGGACCTCGCGAACAGCGAGGTGCGCACCCCGGAAGTCCCGGGCGAGGACTGGCGGGGCGAGCTGACTGCCGTCGCGGTCGACACGTGGGCGATGACGAAGCGGCATCCGTGGTACGCGCGGCTCGTGCACCAGCGGCCGCCGGCGGGGCCGAACGCGAGCCGGCGGACCGAGTTCGTGCTGGCGACGTTCGACCGGCTTGGCCAGGACCTCGCGTCGGCGCTCGGGTACGCCCGGCTGCTCGACGGGTACGTCCTCGGTCAGGCGCTGCAGTGGGCGGAAGAGCGGGCGATGTGGCAGCGCAACGCGTTCGTCGACGTGGTGGACGTGCAGCGGCACGCGCGGGCTTGGTTCGGCGATGTCGCACCCGAGGACGGGCCGTATCCGCTGCTCGCACGGGTGCTGGGGAGCTTTCTGGCCGAGGGGCACGAGGCCCCTGGCGAGGCTGCTGACGCCGGCGCGGGCGGTGCGGGAGCGGAAGCGGAGCCGGATGCGTCTGGCGGGGTGACCGGGGCTGGTACGCCGGGGGCTCGGTCGGGTGCGGAGGCGGCCGAGCGCGAGCGGTTCGCTGAGGCGGACCGTGCGGGCACTGGTTCCCGCGAGGCGGCTGAGGCTGGCGCGGCGACGGGCTCCGGTCGAGCGGGTGGGGCTAGCGCGGCTGGGACGGTCGATGGAACTGGCCAGCCGGCCGGGACCGGCCGGGCGGCTGGCACGGGCCGGATCGCCGGGCCGGGGCAGGTGGCTGACTCGGGCCGGGCGGTGTCGGGCCAGGCGGCGGACGCTGCTGGCGCGCGGAAGGTGGCTGAGGCGGCAGCGGCCGAGGACGCGCAGTTCGAGCTTGGCCTCGAATGTCTGCTGGACGGCATCGCCGCGCGGCTCCGCTAGGTTGGTCGCCTGAACCGGCTGCTGGGGAGGACGACGTGAAGTTCCTGCTGACGATGCACATGAACCCCGACGTATGGGAGGGGCTGAGCGAGGAGACCCGACAGGAGGTGATGGACGGGCACGCGGACTTCATCGCCAAGATCCGCGCGTCCGGCGAGATGATCAGCACGCAGGCGCTCGGCGGGCCGGAGGACAGCGCTGTCGTGCGGGTGCGCGGCGGGGTGCCTGCGGTCACCGACGGTCCGTACGCGGAGTCGAAGGAGTTCCTCGCCGGGTTCTACCTGGTCGAATGCGAGAGCCGCGATCGGGCGCTGGAGGTCGCCGCGATGATTCCCGACGCGGGGATCGACGGGCTCGGCATCGAGGTCCGGCCGGTCGTGTTCTTCGCTGACGCGGAAACACAGTCCGAACTCGGCTGATGGCGGACGTCGGCGAGCTGCTCCGGCCGCTCGTGCCGCAGGTGCTCGGGACGCTCGTGCGGCGGTACGGGCAGTTCGAGGCGTGCGAGGACGCGGTCCAGGAGGCGCTGGTCGCCGCGGTCGAGCAGTGGTCGGCAGGCGAGGTGCCGGACAACCCGCGCGCCTGGCTGCTGACGGTCGCCACGCGCCGGTTGACCGACCTTTGGCGCAGCGAGAGCGCTCGGCGACGGCGCGAGGAAACCGTTGCGGTGCAGGACGTCGCGCTGACCGCGGTCGTGGCCGGGCCGGAGGACGAGCAGCCGCCGGCGCAGGACGACACGCTCACGTTGTTGTTCCTGTGCTGCCATCCGGCGGTGACGCCCAGCTCGCAAGTCGCGCTGACGCTGCGCGCGGTTGGCGGGTTGACGACTGCCGAGATCGCACGCGCGTTCCTGGTGCCGGAGGGCACCATGGCGCGACGGATCACGCGGCGAAGGAAAGCGTCGCGGCGGCCGGTTCGACCTTTACGCCTCCGTCCGCAGAGGATTGGCCCGCGCGGCTGCAGGTCGTCTTGCATGTGCTGTACCTGATTTTCAACGAGGGATACACGGCGACCTCGGGTGAGGATCTGCACCGGGTCGAACTGTCCGAGGAAGCGATCCGGCTGACCCGGGCCGTCCACTCGTTGCTGCCGGACGATGGCGAGGTCGCGGGGCTGCTCGCGCTCATGCTGCTAACCGACGCCCGACGGCCGGCGCGCACCGGGCCCGACGGAGCGTTGACGCCGCTCGCCGATCAGGACCGTCGACTGTGGACAGTGCCGTTGATCGTCGAGGGCCTGGAGCTGGTGAACCGGGTGTTGGGCCGAGGTCCGGTGGGGCCGTACCAGGTACAAGCTGCCATCGCGGCGCTGCACGACCAGGCGGCGGGCACCGACTCCACGGACTGGGCGCAGATCCTGGAGCTGTACGGCCTGCTCGAACACCTCGCGCCCGGCCCAGTGACGACGCTGAACCGGGCGATCGCGGTCGCGATGGTGCACGGACCGGAGAAAGCGCTGGCTCTGCTGGCCACCCTCGAGGACGACGCGCGCCTGAAGCAGGGCCACCGGTTCGACGCGGTTCGTGCGCATCTGCTCGAACTCGCTGGCGACACCGCGGGTGCGCACGAGCACTACCTGCGCGCGGCGAAACGGACGAGCAGCATGCCGGAACGCCGATACCTCCAGGCGAAGGCGGCGAAGTTCCTGCCGCGCGGAAGGTAGCTGGCGGGGCGTGACTGAATCTTCGGTCCGGTCGCGCGGCGGCCGCCCGGGTGGAGGACCTGTGGCGATTGCTGGGGTCTCCGCGAGGTGCCGAGGGAAGGCCGGCCGGTTAAGTGGCTGGGTGGAGCGCTGGTGGTGGCCGCCGCGACTGCGGTTCTCCGCGAAGTGTCGGAATGTGAAGCGGCCGGAGGGCGGACAGGCCGGTCGGGTGGTCAGCTAGGGGCTAGTGGTGCTTGCGGGACGGGGGAGTTCTGCGAGGTGCGATCGGGCGGAAGAAGGGCCGGTTGGCTGGGTGGACTGCTGGTGGCGGCTAGGACCTGGTGTTCTCCGCGAAGTACCCGAGCGAAGTGCGGCCGGTCAGGTGGGCTGGTGGAGGGCTACGGGCGGGGGCTGGGCGGGGATTCCGCGAGGTGTAGCTGGCGAGGAGAACCGCGAGGTGCAGCTAGCGAGAAGAACGGCCAGTCAGGCGGCCGGGTTCGTGGGTTCCAGGAGGAAGACCCGGATTTCGCGGTGGGCGGCTCGTTCGGCGTAGCGGTTGTAGGCGGGCTAGTAGGAGGCGACGGCGTCCCACATTTCCTGTCGTTCGGTGCCTTCCAGGAGGCGTCCTCGGACCGGCAGGGTGCGACCATTCACTGAGACTGTCGCGTTGGCGTCGGACAGGAGGTTCGCCGTCCACGCGGGGTGGTTTTCGCCGCCCCAGTTGGAGCCGATTACCACGTAGCCGCCGGAGCGTTCGACGTACAGCAGCGGGACCTGGCGGGGTTCTCCGGTCGTCCGGCCGATTGTGGTGAGCAGGAGGGTGCGCAGCCCGACCGCCGCGCCGACGCCCAGGCGGCCGCCGGTGACGCGGAGGAGGAGGCGATCGGCGGGCATCATCGCTTGGCCGAACGCGGCGAATGCCTTGCTGCGTCCTAAACCGGTGAACATCCTGCGCAGTTCCATGGGCGGCAGCCTACGGGGTGGGGGAGCGGGGCCTGGTGGGATGGCGGAGCAGCCTTGGCGGGGTCGCGGAGCGGAGACTGGCGGGTGGCGAAACGGAGCCTGGCGGATGGCGAGGAGGGGGCTTGGCCGGGTGGCGAAGAGGGGGCTTGGCGGGCGGCGGAGCGGAGACTGGCGGGATCGCGGTGCAGAGCCTGGCGGGTGGCGAAACGGGGCCCGGCGGGGTCACGGTGCGGGGCTTGGCGGGGTGGCGGAGCGGGAGCCTGGCGGAGTGGTGGAGAAGAAGCTGGCGTGGCGGCGGTGCGGAGCCAGGCGGAGTCGCGGTGCACAGCCGGGTGGGTGGCGGAGCGGAAGTTGGCGGGTGGCGGAACGGGATTGGCGGTGGCGACGATGCGGGCTTGGCGGAGTCGCGGTGCACAGCCGGGTGGGTGGCGGAGCGGAAGTTGGCGGGTGGCGGAACGGGATTGGCGGTGGCGACGATGCGGGCCTGGCGGAGTCGCGGTGCAGAGCCCGGCGGGATGGTGGAGCGGAAGCTGACAGGTGGCGCAGCGGAAACTGGCAGGGGTGGCGGAGCGGAAATTTGGTTGGCAGCCGAAACACCGTGGCGCGGACTGGAGCGCCAGTGGTCGGCGGCGAACTTCTTCACCGGACCGCCGCGATGGTCCGGGTCTGGAATGCGTGCGCGGCCACGGCGAAACGCGCGCTGTCCGGGGCCGCCGCAGAAGGCATGCGGAAGGTCGGGACAGGTCTGCGGAAGGCCGAGATAGACGTCCGCAACCCGAGATGGGGAGTAATGGGCGGGCTGCGGAGGGCAGAGAGACCTAAAACCCGCTCGTAGTCAGTTTCAGCAACGCGTCCGTGAGAGCCGCCGCGTGGTCCGCCAGGTAGAAGTGGCCGCCTGGGTAAGTGGTCAGGGTGAAGTCGCCGTTGGTGTGGGCCGACCAGGCTTGTACGTCGGCCACGGGGGCGTGCGGGTCGGCGTCTCCGGTGTGGGCGTGGATGGGCGCGGAGATCGGGCCTGGGCTCGGGCGGTAGGTCTCGATGGCGGTGTAATCGGCGCGCAGGGCCGGCAGGAACAGTTCTCGCAGTTCGGGATCTCGCAGGACCCTCGGGTCGGTGCCGGCGAGGCCTTCGATTTCGGACAGGAGGCCGTCGTCGTCTTGGAGGTGGACTCGTTCCCGCACCAGGCGGGACGGGGCGCGGCGGCCGGACAGGACTAGTGCTTCCGCGGGCGTGCCTCTCGACTCGAGGCGCAGGCCTACCTCGTACGCGAGCGTCGCGCCCATGCTGTGGCCGAACAAAAACACCGGCAGGTCCAGCCACGACAGGAGGGCTTGGGTGACGCCGTCCGCCAGTTCGTCGATGGTGCGCAGGGCCGGTTCGGCCATCCGGTCTTGCCTGCCGGGGTACTGCACCGCCAGGACGTCGACGGCGGGGGACAGCGACTTCGACAGCGGATGGAAGAACGGGGCTGCGCCGCCCGCGTGCGGCAGGCACACCAGACGGGCGGGGGCGTCGTCGGCGGGGTGGAAGCGGCGTAGCCACGGGTCCGTCATGCGGCCGATTTTACCGGGGACCCCCGTGTCACAGGGGCAAGCGGCGGAATTCGATCCGTTCGTACGCGCTGGTGACTCCGGTTTCGAAGAGGACGCCGACGGTGAAACGGTCCGGCTGCACCAGGTCGGAGTAACCGGCGGGGGCGTCGGCGACCACGGTGGACGGCTGCCAGGTTTTGCCGCGGTCCGCGCTGGTCCTCAGCTGCATCGTGTGGCGGGCCGTGGGGTCGGACGGGCCTGAGTAGAGGAGTACGCGGCGGTTCGTCGTTTGCAGGACGCTGCCTTCCACCTTCGGACCGGACAGGGTGGGCTGCACTTGATACGGGCGGGTCAGGGTCCGGCCGCCGTCGGTGCTGTAGGCGGCTAGACGATGATCCGGAGCGGAGCCTTGGTTGCGGCTCGAGAAATAGACGGTGCCGTCCGGCAATTCGGTGGCGGTGGTTTCGTTGGGGGCGAGGACGCCGTCGGTCGGGTCGTCGGTGAAGCCGATGCGCCAGGTGCGGCCGTTGTCGTCGCTGTACAGGTCGTGTCCGCCGTAGTACTTGGCTTCCGTTCCGACGTCCGTCGAACCCGCCGGGGGCGCGCTGGAGTGGTTGGCGGGCACGATGATCCGTCCGGCGTGGCGGCCGTGCTGGAGGAGGGTGGCGTGGCCGGGGGCTGTGGCGTACCAGCGCCAGGACGGGAGTTTCGCCGTGGCGGTGATGTCCGCGGCGGGGGTCCACGTGCGGCCGTTGTCTGGGCTGCGTTGGACGAAAACTCGTCGGGTGTCTTGCGAGGACACGGTTCCGGACATGATGGCTTTTTCGCTGACAGGTCCGTTGTGGACAGTCAGGAGGACGAGGTCGCCGTTGCGGGCTACGACCGGCGTTGGGTTTCCGGCGGTGGCTTCGCCGTTGCTGTCGACTACGCGCAGGTCGCCCCAGGTGCAGCCGCCGTCTCGGGAGGTTTTGGCGACGGTTTGGATCGCGCCCGAGTCGCCGGGGGAGTCGCGGCGGCCTTCGGCGAACGCGAGGAGCGAGCCGTCCTTCGCGCGGACTGCCGCGGGGATGCGGAAAGCGTGGTAGCCCTCCGTGCCGGAGACGAACGGGGTCGATGAGGTGCACCCGCTGTGCGCGCTGGCCTGCGGGGCTGGGATGACGCTCAAGATCGTTGCGGCGAGCGCAAGCGTGACTGTTCTCGGGAGCACCGGGGGACCGCCTCTCGCTCCGGACGTGGGATGTCCGACGTCCTATGTCCGGAGAACTTAGAGAGGCGGTCGCGCGGCGTCAAGACTCCGGATCGGTGGCGGTCGCGCGGACGGTTCCGGTCGCGGCGGTCGCGGTGATCCGCAGCGGGGCCGTGCCGGTCGGGCGCACTCGCATGATTTCGGCGGCTACCGGGGCGGCCAGGTGGGTGCGGAGCGTTCGGCGCAGGCCGCGGGCACCGTAGACCGGGTCGAAGCCTTCATTGGCTAACAGGCGGACGGCGGATTCGTCTACCTGGAGGTCGACGCCGCGGCGGCGGAGTCTCGCGCGCAGCAGGTCGGTTTCGAGGCGGGCGACTTGTTCGATGGTGGTGCGGTCCAGTTCGTCGAAGATCACCGTTTCGTCGATGCGGTTGAGGAATTCCGGGTCGAAGAACGACTGAAGGGCTTTGTCGACGACCGCTCGGCGGGTGTGGCCGCGGTCCAGAAGCGTGCGCCAGCGGGAACCTCGGCGGCGGGCGAGTTCTTTTGAGCCCAGGTTTGAAGTGAGGAAGACGAAGCTGTTGCGGAAGGAGATCTTCTCCTGACCGTTCGCGAGGCGCAGCATTCCGTTGTCTAGGACGCCCAACAGGGCGCGCAGGACGGTGGGGTGGGCTTTTTCCACCTCGTCGAAGAGGACGATTCCGGGCGTGTACGGGTCACCCTCCACCGTGGAGCGATCGAAGACGGTGAAGGCTTCTTTGCTTCCCGCGTACCCGGGCGGCGCGCCGTTGAACGAGGCTGCGTAGTGTTCTTGGGCGAGCGAGTTCATGTCCACCCGGCACAGATCGTCCGGGCCGGAGCGCAGGGCGGCGGCGACTTGGCGCACCAGTTCGGTTTTGCCCACGCCGGTGGGGCCCAGGAGCAGGACTGTCGCGGGTGGACGGTCGGGTTCGGTCGCGCCCGCGCGGGCCAGGGTGATCGCGCGGACGACGGCGTCGATGGCCGGGTCTTGGCCGAGGACGCGGCGGCGCAGGCGTTGCGCCAGGGCATCGGGGGTGTCCGGAGTGGACGAAACCGGGGCGGCGGCGGCCGGAGCGGCTGGCTGCCGGTTCCGGTTCTGGTCGTGGTACCTGTCGGTGATGAACGGCATGGTGTCCTTTCCCTGAACCGAAAAACCGGCAGCCAGCGGGGAATCAGGCCTGCTTGGTCTTCTCCGCGGGCAGCTGGCCGACCGGGCATTCGGCGACGCCGATCGTGCTGCGCGTGATGGCCTCGACGTTTTCCTGCGCCTTCTGCGCGTCGGTGACCCACGTGCGGTAGAACTCGAACGGGCAGTCCGCGACGCCCTTGTCGCCGTCGCCGGCCGCGTGCACGCCCGAGTAGCCCCGGTGCAGCAGCTTGAACAGGTGGTTCTGCGACTGGTCGTACTCGCGCGCGTCCCGGATCGCCGAAAGCGACAGCTGGGCGAACTGGATGCCGTATTCCTCCTCGCCGGTTTCGCCGAGCGTCCGGCCGTCGAACCCGATGATCGCGGAGTGGCCGAAATACGAGTACACGCCGTCGAATCCGGCCGCGTTGGCGACCGCGACGTAGCAGTTGTTCGCCCACGCCATGGCTTTCGCCATCAGCACCTGCTGGTCCTTCGCCGGGTACATGTAGCCCTGGCAGCGGACGATCAGCTCGGCGCCCTTCATCGCGCAATCCCGCCAGATTTCCGGGTAATTGCCGTCGTCGCAGATGATCAGGGAGATCTTGAGGCCCTTCGGGCCGTCCGTGACGTACGTCGAGTCGCCCGGGTACCAGCCCTCGATCGGGCACCACGGCAGGATTTTCCGGTACTTCTGCACGATCTCGCCGTGGTTGTCGATCAGCACCAGGGTGTTGTACGGCGGTTTGTTCGGGTGGTCCTCGTGCTGTTCGCCGGTGATCGAGAAAACTCCCCACGTGTCGGCCTCGCGGCAGGCGGCGGAGAAGATCGCGGTTTCCTCGCCGGGCACGGTCGCCGCGGTGTCGTACATTTCCTGTTCGTCGTACATGATCCCCTGCGTCGAGTACTCGGGGAACACGACGAGGTCCATTCCGGGCAGGCCGCCCTTCATGCCGACGACCATGTCGGCGATCTTGCGCGCGTTGTCCAGCACCTCGGCCTTCGAATGCAGCCGCGGCATCTTGTAGTTCACGACCGCGATGCCGACCGTGTCCGGGCTCGAGGAAATGTCGCCGTGTCGCATGGGAGTTCTCCTTCTGGGTGGAGGGTCAGGCCGCGGCCGCGGCGCGGTCGGGGACGGAGCGGGGCTGGCCGCGGAAGCCGAGCACCGCGGCGAGAGCGACGAGCAGGACGGCGATCGCCGCCGCGATGAGGGCGGCGGTCGCGGTGGAGCGGTAGCCGCCGGTGAGCGCGAGGAACGCGGGCAGCGTGCAGGTCGGCTGGCTCAGCAGGACGGTCGTCCAGCCGGTGAACCGGGTCAGCCCCTCGCGGCCGAGCCCGAGCACGAGGAAGAACAGGCCCCACAACAGGGCCCAGGACAGCCAGATGACGCCGAACACCGGATCGTCCTGCCGCCAGAACGCCAGTCCGGCGTACACGAGCGCGGCGCCCGCGACGAACAGCGAGAACCAGCCGATGCCCTCGGGTTCGAGCCCGGCGAGGTTCGCGATCCCGACGTACAGATAGGTGAAGCCGAACAGGAACAGCCCGGACGCGCTGAGGATCGCCTCGGAATCCCCGTGCGCCTGGATGATCAGCACCGTCGGCGTCACGCACTGCAGCCCGCCCACGAACAGGTTCAGCGCGGCGGCCGACCGCGCGGGCACGCGCCCGAGCAGCATCAGCCCGTTGACCAGCAGTACCGCCCCGACGTAGAGCAGGCCGACGTTGTTCATCGCACGCTCCTCAGTTGGTACCAGATGAAATACTGTCAAGTGAAAATAAATGGGCGGACGGCGGCCGTCAAGAGCGGAGCGGGACGGGTCAGAGCCGGGTGATCGGATCGAAATCGCAGCCGTGCGCGGCGGCGAGGTGCACGTGCTGGGCGGCTTGCTGGCCGTGGAATTCGACGGTGCCGCGCGGTCCGTCGTACGCGACGCCGTCGATTGCCGCGTTGAATGCGCGCAGGTCCGGAGTGCCTGCGCGGCGGGCGAGTTCGGCGAGCGTATGCAAGCCCTCGTAACAGGATTCGGCCGCGTTGTTGAGCGGCGGCGCGGCCGGGCCGTGCAGGCGGACGTAGCGGCCGAGCAGATCCATCGCGTCCGCTGTGACGAGCGAGCGGAAGTACGCGGCGGAGGCGAAGAGGTTTCGGGTCGCCTCGGCGCCGCTGGCGAGCAGCATGTTTTCTTCCATCAGCGGGCTGAAGCGCAGCATCTGCTCGTGGAGCCCGCGCGCGGCGAACTGGCGGTTGAACCGCACCGCGTCCTGTCCGACGAACAGCATGAGAACCCCGTCGCACGCCGAGGTCTCGACGCGCCGGACGAGCCTCGCCATGTCACCGGAACCCAGTCCGACGAAGGCTTCTCCGGCGATCTGGAGATCGAGTTCCCTTGCGTAGCGCCGGATCGCGTCCGCGGAACCGCGCGGCCACACGTAATCGTCGCCCGCCACGAACCAGCTCCGCGCACCGCAATTGTCGCGCAGCCACCGCAGGGCGGGTTGGATCTGCACGCGCGGAATTTCACCGGAACAGTAGATGCCAGAACGACTTTCGCCGCCCTCGTAGAGCGACGTGTACACGTACGGAACGCGGTCGGCGAGGACCGGCGCGAGCGCGTTGCGGACTGACGAAATGTGCCAACCGGTGACCGCGTCGATCTCGCCCGCGTCGACCAGCCGGCGCACCGCCGACGCGACCTGGGCAGGAGGCGCGCCGCCGTCGACGACTTCCAGCGTCACCTCGCGGCCGAGAATGCCGCCCGCGTCGTTGAGTTCCCGGACCGCGAGTTCGCTGATCGCCTCGCACGAGGGCCCGAAAAGGCCCGCCGGTCCCTGCAGCGGGACGACCAGCGCGACGCGCAACGCGCTCGCGCGGCTGGCGACTCCGAGTCCCATGCCGGCTCCGGGCTTCTTTGCCGGTTGACTTGCTTCCATTTGGAAGTCTTACAATGCGAAGGCATTTGCGCAAGGGCGGGAACGAGGGCAGGCGGATGAGGCAGGCACAGGCGGCCGGGGCGTCGCTGATCCGCGAACTCACCCGCACCGCACGCGCGGTCACGCTGCGGATCGAGCCGCTGCTCAAGGAAGAGGGCCTGACCCTCGACGGCTGGCTGGTGCTGGACGCGCTGGCCGCGGGCGACGGCCTCACGATGACCGAGCTGGCCGGGCGCACGCTGGTCACCGGGCCGACGCTGACCCGGGTGGTCGACCGGCTGGTCACCACCGCGGCGGCGTATCGCGAGGTGGATGTCGAGGACCGGCGGCGGGTCCGGGTGTACCTCGCGCCGCGCGGACGCAGCGCGCATCAACGGGCGACGGCTCGGCTGGCCGAGGTCGAACGCGAACTGGACCCGGACGGCGGGGTGCTGGCGAAGCTCTCCGGCCTCGAGGCGGAGTAGCACGGTCAGCTCTGCGGGCGTTGCGCCCAGGGCGTTCGGAAGACGGCGAAACTGTCGAACAGAACCAAGGCGAGCAGTGCCGCGCCGCCGTAAGCGAGCATCGCCGGGAGAAGCCCGGCTCGTCCGTAGAGTTCCGCGGAGGCGTCGAAAACCGCGAGCGGGAGCAGGACGGCGCTGGCGGCTTGGGCGGCGTTCACGAGCATGGCTGCCCAGAACACCCAGGTCTTGCCGGTCAGCGCGAGCAGGCCGACCGCGTTGCCGGCGAGAAAGAACCAGCCGGCCGTGCGCAGTCCGGTCAGGAAGCCCGGCGCGTCGGAGGTGCTGCCGCGAGCGGACTCCAGTGCGAGGCGGACCAGGTCCACGTCGAGGATCAGGAGGTTCTGCAGGAGCGTCCCGGCGGCGCAGACCAGCGAGCAGACGGCGGTGGCGACTTGCAGCGGACGAGTCCACGCGGTGGGGCAGTACTTTCGGCCAGGCGCTGGGGACATGGGACTCCTCACCGATCGCGGACGACGTGCGGAGTCCAGCTTCGCCTTGTCCGAGCGCGCGGACATCGGGTGTCATCCCCGAATGGCGACCCCGGAATTCCCTGAGGCTAAGGCCGTTTCCGCCATTCGCGCCGGTGCCGGGTCAGCACCTCGATCAGCTCGTCCTTGCGCTCGGCCACCTCGGTGTGGCTGCCCATGATCCCGACCGCGGCGACGGTCCGGCCGTCCTCCACGACCGCGACCGACACGCCGTCCGCCTCGGTCGACGCGCTCGGGGCGGCGACCAGGCCTTCGGCGCGGATCCGGGTCAGGTCCTGCACGAAACGCTCGACCAGTTCGGCGTCCGCCGGCGGCAGCGAGCCGATCTGCGGCCACAGGTCCCGGTTTTCCATGGCGGCCAGCAAGATCCAGCCGGTCGACGTGCGGATCGGCGAGCGGCGCACGAAACCTTCGGCGAGGTAGGCGTACCGCGGATCGTGCGAGGCGTGGTCGACGTAGTAAAGGTCGCTGCCCACCATGATCGCCAGCACCGCGGTCATCCCGGTTTCCTCGTGCAGTGCTTCGAGATCCTCGTGCGACACCGTGGTGACCGTGGGGCGGCCGACCAGCCGGACGAGCAGGAACGGGGCCGGGCCGAGGGAGTAGCGGCGGTCGTGCTCGTCGAGGTAACCCGTCGCGACGAGGCCGTTGACCAGGCCCTGGATCGAGCTCATCGGCGCGTCGAGCTCGCGGGCGAATTCGGTGAGCGTGACCCCGTTCCGGGAGCGCGCGGCCCGCTCCAGGATGGTCGACACCCGGTCGATCATCCGGTGGTGCGGCCTCGGGCGGCCGTCCGGCGTGGGGTGCGTCGGCATCGGTGCTTTCTCTCCTCGGGTGATCGCGAACTCTACCCGGACCTGCAGGTTGCGTAAATACGTAGTTCAATGCCAGTATGCGTAGCGAGGAGGTGCGCTCGTGAGCATGCCACTGGACGGTGTCGTCGTCGCGGATTTCAGCCGGGTGCTGGCCGGTCCGCTGGCGTGCGTGAACCTGGCCGACCTCGGGGCGACGGTGATCAAGGTCGAACGGCCCGGTTCCGGCGACGACACCCGCGGCTGGGGCCCGCCGTGGACCGCGCACTCCAGTTCGTACTTCGAATGCGCCAACCGGTCCAAGCAGTCCGTGGTGCTCGACCTCGGCGATCCGGACGACCTGGTGCTGGCGCGGGAACTCGCGCGGCGCGCCGACGTGCTCGTCGAGAACTTCCGGTCCGGCGCGCTGCGACGGCGCGGGCTCGACTACGAAGCGGTCCGCGTGGGTAATCCCGGGATCGTGTACTGCTCGGTTTCCGGCTTCGGCGGCGACGCGGACCTGCCCGGCTACGACTTTCTCGTGCAGGCGATGGGCGGCTTGATGAGCGTCACCGGCACCGACGAACCGACGAAGGCCGGCGTCGCGCTGGTCGACGTGCTCGCCGCGAAGGACGCGACCATCGGCATCCTGGCCGCGCTGCGGGCCCGCGAGCAGACTGGACGGGGGCAGCGGGTCGAGGTGAATCTGCTGTCCAGTTTGCTCGGTTCGATGGCCAACCAGGCCTCCTCGTATCTCACGACCGGGCGCGCGCCGCGCCGGATGGGCAACGCGCATCCGTCGATCGCGCCGTACGAAACGTTGCGCTGCAAGGACGACGTGCTCGCGCTGGCCTGTGGCAACGACGGGCAGTTCCGCCGGCTCGCCGAGGTGCTGGGCGTTCCGGAGCTGGCCGGCGACGAGCGGTTCGCGACGAACGCCGAACGCGTGCGCCACCGTCCGGAGCTGCGGGCCGCGCTCGAAGAGCAGCTCGGTACCGACACCGTCGAGGCGTGGGCCGCGCGGCTGACCGAGGCCGGGGTGCCCGCCGGTCCGGTCGGCGATCTCGCGGACGGGTTCAAGCTCGCCGAATCGCTCGGGCTCGCGCCGACTGTGCCTGTCGGCGGCGATTCGCCGCCCCAGGTCCGCCATCCGATCGGCTATTCGGAGACGCCGGTCGCCCGCTATTCCGCCCCGCCCCGGCTGGGGCAGCACAGCGACGAGATTCGCCGCTGGCTCGCAGAGGAGAAGAAATGAGCGCCACGAAGTCCCTGCCGCCGCTGGATCCGCGCGACCCCGCCGGGCTCGGCGACCTGTTCACCGAAGACGAGAAGGCGATCGCGGCCGCGGTCCGCCGCGTCTGCGCGGAGCGGATCGACCCGTACGTCGGCGACTGGTTCGAGCGCGGCGAGCTGCCGGACGTGCGCGGCCTGGCCAAGGACCTGGGCACGCTCGGGGTGCTCGGCATGCACCTGGAGGGCTACGGCTGCGCCGGGATGTCGGCGACCGAGTACGGGCTCGCCTGCCTGGAACTGGAGGCGAGCGACTCGGGCATCCGCTCGCTCGTTTCGGTGCAGGGGTCGCTGGCGATGTTCGCGATCTGGAAGTGGGGCTCGGAGGAGCAGAAGCAGCAGTGGCTGCCGTCGATGGCGGCGGGCGAGGCGATCGGCTGCTTCGGGCTGACCGAACCGGACGCCGGCTCGGACCCGGCCAGCATGCGCACCCGCGCGCGGCGCGACGGCGACGACTGGGTCCTCGACGGCCGGAAGATGTGGATCACCAACGGAAGCGTCGCTGACGTCGCCGTGGTGTGGGCGCAGACCGACAAGGGCGTCCGCGGTTTCGTCGTGCCCACCGACACCCCAGGCTTCTCGGCTCCGGAGATCAAGCACAAGCTTTCGCTGCGCGCCTCGATCACGAGCGAACTCGTTCTCGACGGCGTTCGGCTGCCCGCGGACGCGGTGCTGCCGGAGGTCACCGGGCTGAAGGGACCGTTGAGCTGCCTCAACGAAGCCCGCTTCGGCATCGTGTGGGGTTCGGTAGGCGCGGCGCGTTCCTGCCTGCAGGCGGCGATGTCCTACGCCGAGGACCGCACGCAGTTCGGCAAGCCGATCTCCGCGTTCCAGCTGACGCAGCAGAAACTTGTCGACATGACGCTCGAGTACACGAAGGCGTTGCTGCTCGCGATCCACTTGGGACGGCGCAAGGACGCCGGGGTGCTGCGGCCGGAGCAGGTGAGCCTGGGCAAGCTGAACAACGTCCGCGAGGCGATCGAGATCTGCCGCACCGCGCGCACGATCCTCGGCGCGAACGGGATTTCGCTGGAATACCCGGTGATCCGGCACATGAACAACCTCGAATCGGTCCTCACCTACGAGGGCACGGTCGAGATGCACACGCTGGTCGTCGGTCAGGCGATCACCGGGCAGTCGGCTTTCCGCTGAGGGTTCCGCTGACGTTTCCGGCGCGGGACGGCCATGGCCGCCAGCGCGGCGGCCGCGGCCAGCATCCCGAGCCCGGCGAGCGTCCAGCCGAGGAAGCCGAACGTCAGCACGAGCGGGACCAGCACGAGCGGACCGGTGATGCGGGCGAGGGCGGTGCTGGTGGCGAACAGCGCTTGGTACTGGCCCTGATGTCCTTCCGGGGCAAGGCTGAACGCGAGATGCCAGGCTCCGGCGGAGGCGGTCGTTTCGGCGACGGTGAGCAGCAGCGCGCCGACGAGCGCCAGGATTACCGGGTGTGCTGAAGCGCTGAGCGAGCCGAAGACGGTGCAGGCGGCGATCAGGAAGATTCCGGCCACCACAAGGGATCGGCGTGCGGTGCGGGCGTCGCGGACCTGTCGGCTGATCGGCAGCTGGAGGAACACGACGAGGATAGTGTTGGCCAGCAGCACCACTGCGGAAGTCCATTGTGGAGCGGAGCTGCGGGTGACTATCCACAGGGGAAGCGTGACGCTGAGGATCGGCATGGTCAGCTGCGTGACCGCCGCCAGCACCGTCAAGGTGACGTAACGGCGGTCTCGCAGGGCTGGCCAGCCGGTTTGGCGTTCCGCGGGTGCGTCCGGCCCGGCGTGCAGGTACAGCGCGGTGGCGAACACGAAAAGACCGGCGTCGGCGAGGAAAACGGTGCCCGCGTTGGTCCCAGCGGCCAGGACGAGCGCGCCGATTCCGGAGCCCGCGCCGATGCCGATGTTGACGGCGGTGTGCAGCAACGCGCGGGCTCGGACCCGGCCTTCGGGAGCCACCACCGTCGCGACGACGGCTTGGCGGCCCGCCGCGAGCGCGCTCTGCCCGCAGGCGAAGAGCGCGCACGCGGCGATGTACAGCGGAACAGTGTGCGCGACGGCGAACAGCAGCAGGCCCGCGACCGCGGCGGCGGTGGCCGCGGCGAGTGCGCGGCGGGCGCCGATCCGGTCCAGCAGCGTCCCGAACGGAACGGTGGTGGTCAGGCTCGTCGCGGCGCCGAGCGACAGCCCGAGCGCCACGATTCCCGCCGGCAGGCCGACCCGGGTGGTGAAATGGACGGCGGACACGGCCAGTACCGCGCCGTCGCCCGCCGAGGTCAGGGCTTGTGCGGTGGCGAGCCGCCGGATCGCCGTGCGCGCGGTGGTCATGCCGGGCTGACCGACCAGCAGCGGGTCGTCACGCCGACCGTGTTCCACATGTTGATCGCGGTGATGAGCGCGATCACCGCCGCGGCGCCTTCCTCGCCGAGTGCTTCGACGGCCGCGGAAACGGTCGACTCGGGGACGTGCGTTTCGGAGAGGCGCGTGACGTCCTCGGTCAGCGCGAACGCGGCCCGCTCGGCCGCGGTGAACAGGCCGGATTCCGCCCAGACCGCGAGCGCGTCGACCCGCTGCGCGGTGACGCCTTCCTTGCGCGCGGCCTGCGAGTGCATGTCGACGCAGTACGCGCAGCCGTTGATCTGGGACGCGCGGAGGCGGACCAGTTCGCGCAGGCCCGGGTCGATGCCGGCGTGGTCGAGCTGCTGGGTCGCGGCGTCGTCCAAAGTGCTCATCGCACGGGAGAAAATCGGGGCCAGAGCGTCGAAATCGAGACGCTGGGGGATCGGGACCAGAACGGGGTTCGTCGTTGTCATGGACCTAGATTAGGACGCGAATGGACCGGATTACCGGCCAATCTCGCGCTAGAAACTCAGACCATTTGCCAGCGCGTCGGCGGCCAGCGCGAGGGCGCGCGCGGCGCGGGCGGACGACACCGCGCCGTAGCCGATGACGACTCCGGCCCGGTCTGGGTTGCCGCCGGGAGCGCGGTAGTCGGCGAGACCTTCGAGGGCCACGCCGAACTGGCGGGCGGCGGCGAGCGCGCGTTCTTCGGCGGCCGCGTCCGGCAGTTCGACCAGGCACTGCAGACCCGCGGCGAGACCGCCCGGCCGCAGCTCCGGTGCGCGTTCGGCGAGGAGCTGGGCGAACAGTTCGCGGCGGGTCCGGAAGGTGGCCCGGCGCCGGCGGACGGCGCGGTCGTACTCGTGGGAATCGAGGAAGCGGGCGAGGACCTGCTGGTGCAGTCCGCTGGGCGTGACGCCGCTGAGGCTTCGCTGCCGGAGCAGTTCGGGCAGCAGCTCGGGCGGGGCCACCGCCCAGGCGACGCCGACGGCCGGGGCGAGGGCCTTGCTCGACGTGCCCAGGTACACGACCCGATCCGGCGCGAGGGCTTGGAGCGCGCCGATGCTGCGGCGGTCGTAGCGGAATTCGCCGTCGTAGTCGTCTTCCAGGATCAGCGCGTCGCGGGCGTTCGCCCATTCGACGGCGGCTCGGCGCCGTTCCGGCGAGAGCGGCACCCCGGTCGGGAATTGGTGGGCCGGGGTGAGGAAGACCGCGTCGGCTTCGGCGTCGGCGAGGTCGGCCCCCTCGGAGTCGACCGGGATCGCGACGATCTCCAGTCCGGACTCGGCGATGATCCGCCGGTGCCGCTCGTGGCCGTACTCCTCGACGGCGATCCGCTTGCCGCCGCGCGCGCGAATGGCTCGGCAGGTCAGCGAAAGCAGGTCGCCGAAACCGCTGCCGATCAGGACTTCCGCCGCGGTGACCGCGACGCCGCGAGTCCGGGCGAGGTACCCGGCGAGGGTGTCGCGGAGTTCGACGGCCCCTTCCGGCGGGGCGTAGGCGAACGCGGAGACCGGCATTTCCGCCAGCGCTCGCCGGGTTTGGGCGCTCCATTGGCTGCGCGGGAAGTCGCCGGCGTCGGCGAGGCCGCCGCGAAGCTCGTACTCCGGCGGCGATTGTCGTTGCGCGACAGCCGGTTGCGCCTGTCGCGGGAAGCCCGCGATCCAGGTTCCGGCTCCGACACGGCTCTCCAGCCAGCCTTCGGCGGCTAGCCGCGAGTAGACCTCGGAGACGGTGCTGCGGGCGATGCCGAGATCGGCGGCGAGGGCGCGCGAGGCGGGCAGCCGGGTGCCCACCGGGAGCCGTCCGTCGACGACCGCGGCGCGCAGTGCGGTTTCGAGCGCGTGCGCGGGGCGGGTCGTGGAGACGGGCAGGTAGAGGTCCAGTCCGTCGGACACCGATGCGCGCTTCATGGCCGGACTTTAACCCGGCGCCCGGCCGGAATCCTCCGGCCGGGCGTTCACCCTGCGGCTACCGTTGCGGACCGGGGTCGCTGAAGCTGGGCCGGCCGGTCTCGTTGTGCCCGGCGAACCGGCGCAGGTAGCCCGGCGCGGCCGGGTCGGTCAGCGAGACGTCGAACCAGCCGAACGAGGACGCCGTCTCGCACTGCACGCGCCGGGTTTCGCCGGGGCCGAGCACGATCGTCCGGTCGGCGCTGCGGCTGTAATCGTTGCGCAGCTTCAGTTTCCGGCGCTGGCGGCCCGGGTTCGTGACGGTCAGGGTCAGCAGCGGGACCCCGTAGTTGTTCGTGGACACCGAAACCTCCGGCTCGGTCGTGTCCGCGGTGACGCCGGTGAACTGCGCGAGGTAACCGTTCGCGCCGGTGACGCGCAGGTCGTAGTTGCCGTGCTCGTCGGTGCCCGGCGCGCCTTCCCAGGTGTCGCTGATCGTGTCGTGCGCGGCGACCGTGTAGCGGCGGGGCGAATCGCCGTGCGCGTAGACGTAGAAGTACGCGCCCGCGGTGCCGTCGTTGGTGAACTGCACCGAAACCGAGCGGCCGTCGCGCTTTCCGGCGAGCGCGGTGGTGAACCGGTACGGCAGCGCTCGCGCGGGGCGGACGCCCGGCTCCTGCTTCGGCATCGCCTGCGGCAGCTTCACCGAGAACGGCTGGTTCTTGCTCGGCAGCGGGGCGGGCGTCGGCGTCACGACCGGTTTGGTCTGCGGGCGGGAGAAGTCGAACGCCGAGGTGAGGTCGCCGCACACGGACCGCCGCCACGCGCTGATGTTCGGCTCCGCCACGCCGAAGCGGGCTTCCAGGAAGCGCAGGACCGAGGTGTGGTCGAAGGTTTCGGAGCAGACCCAGCCGCCGCGCGACCACGGCGACACGACGAGCATCGGCACCCGGGAACCGAGCCCGGCGGGGTGTTTGCCGGTGAGCGAGACGCCGGTCGGCGCGCCGCCGGTGCCCTTCGGGAGCTTGTCGAAGTCGAGGGTCTCGTCGGGGAGGCTCGCCGCGAGCGAGCGCGAGACCAGGCCGTCCGTGCCCGGCTGGTTGAGCAGCGGCGGCATCGGCGGGACGACGTGGTCGAACAGGCCGTCGTTCTCGTCGTAGTTGATGAAGAAGACGGTCTTGCTCCACACCTCGGGGTTCGACACGAGCGCGTCGAGGACGAGGTTCAGGTAGTACGCGCCGTCGCTGGCGGACGCGGCCGCGTGCTCGCTGTACTTGTACGGCGGCACGATCCAGGTGACCTGCGGCAGCTTCCCGGCCTGCACGTCAGCGCGGAACTCCTTGAGCGTGTGCGTCGAAACGCCCTGCTCGACCAGCGGCCCGGACGCGCCTTCCTTCGGGTGGTACTTAGCGAAGAACTCGAGCGAGTTGTCGGTGTAGTTGTCCGTCGGCTCGCCGGGGATGCCGCTGCCGCCCTGGTAGAGCTTCCAGCTCACGCCGGCCTGCTGCAGCCGTTCGGGGTAGGTGGTCCAGCTGTAGCCGTTGGTGTCCGGCCGCTCCCACAGCCCGGGTCCGTTCTGCTTGCTGCCCAGGCGGTTCTGCGTGTCGATCGTGCCGGACCACAGCAGAATCCGGTTCGGCGCGGTGTCCGCGGGAACGGAGCAGTGGTAGGCGTCGCAGATGGTGAACGCCTCCGCGAGCGCGTAGTGGTACGGCAGCTCGGACCGCTGCTGATACGTCATGGTGAACACGTCCTGCTTTTCGTTCACCCAGCCGTCGTAGCGCCCGCCGTTCCACAGCGGTTCGCCGCTGCCCCAGCCGTGGTGGGTGCCGGCGATGTGCTCGCTGGTGCGCAACGCGTCGAGCGGGAACGGCAGGACGTACTCGGCGTCGTCCGGCAGGCCGCGGCTCTTGTAGCCGGAGGTCCGCACCTTGGCCGGGGGCTGGTAGAACACCGGCCGCCCGTTGGGCAGCAAGTGCGGCCGGGGGTCGCCGTAGCCGCGCACGCCGCGCATGGTGCCGAAATAGTGGTCGAAGGACCGGTTCTCCTGCATGAGGACGACGACGTGCTCGACGTCCTCGATCGTGCCCGACCGGCGGGCCGGTTCGACCGCGAGAGCCTTCCCGATCGACCCCGGCAGCAGCCCTCCGGCCGCCGCTCCGGCGAGCGAAGCGCCCGCCATGCCGAGAAAATTCCGGCGACTCGTACCCGCCATGGTTGCGTCCTCCGTGTGCTCGCGGCGAGACAGCGGTCGCCCGGAGTTACCGGCCGCCGCTCGCCCGGGGAGAGCATGAACGAGCCGAGTGTCCCGGATCTGGCGCGCGGGTGAATACTTTCGCCGGGGGAAGCGGGGCAGACTTGAAGCAAGATTGGCGGAAGGTTCTGCCGGTGGGCGCGGGAGCTGTCGGCAAGCAATGTGTTGCCCCTGGCGGTGATCCGTCGTTCCCTTGTCGCGGCGGGAGAATCCGAACAGCGGTCTGGACGACCGCCCGTGAACCTGGACGAGGGGGGTGCTCGAAGGCGTTGGACATGACGATGTTCCGAGCCGATCTGACCGCGTTGTTCGAGACCGCCGGGATGACCGGCGTCGACCTCGACGCGGCGGTCGTCGACGAGCACGTCCGCTCCGCTGCTTACCGGCGCGTCGTCGCGGCGCGCGGCGGGGCGGCTCCTCGCGAGCTGGCGGCGGTGCTGGTGCGCGATCCGGAGCCGCTGACGGCCAAGACGGCGGTGGTGGAGCTGGTCGACCAGGTCGCGAGAGAGACCGCCGATCCGGCGGAGTTCCGGCGGCGGGCAGCGGGGATCGTCGCGGAGGCGGACCGCCTCGGGCCGGTGAAGGACCGCGAGTTCGTCCGGCAGCGGGCGCGGGACTGGGAAGTGTGGCTGGAGACCGAAAACGGCCGGGTCCCGGACGTCGCCGAACTGGAGTCCGTGAGCGACTGGATGCAGCGGCGGCTGGCCGATTTCTCCGCTTCGCGGCAGGTGCTGGCCGTGATGGCCGAGCACGGTCGTACGAAGAAGATCCGGAACACTGCCGCGAACCGCGCCGCCTGAAACACCGGCCCGGAAACCGGGCGGTCACTCGGCTCGGTCAAGCCGGGGGAGCGGCCTCGGCTTCCTCGACCATCTCGACGAGCTCGGCGACGTTCTCCCGGGCGCCCTCGTTGCCCGGGAACCATTCTTCGACCGCGGCCGGCAGCTTCTCCCGGATCACCTTCATGATCTCCGCGGCCTGCTCCGCGGAATAGTTGCCGAGCGAGAAGAACGCGTAACCTCCGGCCACGAAGTCGCGCAGGTCCGCGGCCAGCGCCGGGTCCTCGACCTCGTCCGCGATGAACCCGAGGACCCGGCGCAGCAGCCCGCGGCTCGGCATCCAGTCGAGGAAGTCCAGATCGGCCTTGCCCGGCGGATCGACGATGAAATCAGCGGACACGGGTCACCTCGCGAGGGAGACGGACGGTTCGGAGACGGGGGCCTCGCTCAGCCAGGACCCGGCCGGAAATCACGAACGGCCCGCCGGCGAAGATCGTCGGCGGGCCGGGTGACCAT
The DNA here is from genome assembly GCF_002796545.1 of Amycolatopsis sp. AA4. Lineage (GTDB taxonomy): Bacteria > Actinomycetota > Actinomycetes > Mycobacteriales > Pseudonocardiaceae > Amycolatopsis. The sequence goes on along the minus strand of NZ_CP024894.1, from coordinate 5,993,509 downwards.
GCTGGTGGGCGATACTGGGATCGAACCAGTGACCTCTTCGGTGTGAACGAAGCGCTCTCCCCCTGAGCTAATCGCCCGTTGTGCAACGCACCAGCCTGGGGTGGGCTGGAGTGCGCGATACTGGGATTGAACCAGTGACCTCTTCCGTGTCAGGGAAGCGCTCTCCCGCTGAGCTAATCGCGCTTGCTGCTGTGCAACGTGTCGTAAACATTAGCGGACGCCCCGGCGCCGCTCGCACCGGGGGCCCGTTTATCGGAGTGTGCTGGTCACTGTCCTGCGTGGACAGTCATGCGCACGCCGTCGGCGAGCCGGTAGGGGCGGGTGTCGACGATGGCGCCCAGGAGGCGGCGCAGGCGCGAGACCTCGGCGCGGACGGTGACCAGGTGTTCGGCGTCTCCGTAGAGGGCGTGGCTCAGCGCGACCGCGGACAGGCCGTCGCGGCCGGCTTTTTCCAGGCGGACCAGGATTTCCGCGTGCCGTTTGGTGATCGGGCGGCGCCAGCCGGTGTCGCCGGCCTGGAGGCTGAGCAGCGGGGCGGGCGTGAGGTCCAGGTCGAGCCGCACGGTGCGGGCGGTGCTGGCGGGGCGGACGAGCCAGCCGTCGGCGATGGGTTCCGGGAGGCAGGCGCCCAGCCCGGGGACGGCGACGACCTGGCCGGCCTGGGGAGCGGCGATGCGCTCGCCCGCGGACACGCCGACGCTGTGGGCGACCCAGCCGTCCTCGTCGACGACCAGGGCGGGGCCGGAGGACAGGACAGGTTCAGCCATTTGGCGCAGTCGTTCGAGGCGCTGGCGGTGCGTGCGCCACAGTTGCGATTCGGCCAGCCGCTTGCCGGTTTCGACGAGGGCGCCGATGGCCGGGTGCAGGGTGAGCGCGGGGCCGCTGACGTCGATGACGCCGAGGAGTTCGCCGGTGCGCGGGTCGTGGATCGGCGAGGCGGTGCAGTACCACGGGTGCTGGTTCTGCTCGAAGTGTTCGCCGGCCAGCAGCTCGATCGGCGCGGCTTCGGCCAGCGCGGTGCCGATCGCGTTCGTGCCGACGCGGGCTTCGGTCCATTCCGAACCTTCGATGAAACCCAGCGTGTCCGCCTTGCGCCGGACGGCGGACGAGCCTTCGCGCCACAGGATGATGCCGTCCGCGTCGGTGACTACCAGGAGCATGTGCGCCGAATCGGACGTCGCGCCGACGACCTGGCGGAGGTCTTCGATGACGTGCCGCAGCGGGGAGCCGTGCCGGCGGCGTTCGACCTCCTCGCCGGGGACCGAATCGCGGGCGTTCATCCCGTCCGCGGTCAGGCCGAGGCTCAGCACGCGGGACCAGGAGCGCGAGACGAGCGGACGCGGCGGCACCGCCGGACGGCTGCCGCCGATGACCGCTTCGTGCATCCGGACGAGGTCGCGCGCGTGGGTGGGCAGGTTGCGGCCCGGAGGCACCGCACTGTGCACCACCACAGTCACCTCCCGCACCATCGCGTCAGCGGCCCAGCATAGGTGACCTGCGCCGACGTTGTCATGCCTCGGCGCGTGCAACTCGCTGCAACCCTTGCCGCCCGGCTCGCCCGCGGAGTGTGATCGGCGCTACACCACCGACGACGCTGGCATCGCGAGCAGATGGAGGAGCCATGACACAGACGGTCGACCGGATCGCGCAGGCGAGCACGCCGCAGGCCCGGGTCGAGGACTGGCTGGCCCGGTTCGAGGCCGCGCTGGCCGCCCGCGACATCGAGGCTGCCTCGGCGTTGTTCGCCGTCGATTCCTACTGGCGCGACTTGGTTTCGTTCACCTGGAACCTCAAGACCGTCGAGGGCAGGGACGGGGTGGCCGGCCTGCTCGGCGGCTGCCTGGAGGCGACGGACCCGAGCGGATTCCGCACCAGCGAACCGGCCACCGAGTCCGGCGGCGTCACCGAGGCGTGGATCGAGTTCGAGACCGCCGTCGGACGCGCGAAAGGGCATCTGCGGCTGAAGGAAGAAGGCGCGTGGACGCTGCTCACCAGCCTGCGCGAGCTGAAGGGCTTCGAGGAGTCGCAGCGGGAACGGCGGCCCAAGGGCGTCGAGCACGGCGTGGTCCGCGGCCGCCGGTCGTGGGCGGAGAAGCGGGCGGAGGAGCAGGAAACGCTCGGCTACGAGCAGCAGCCCTACGTCGTCGTGATCGGCGGCGGACAGGGCGGGATCGCGCTCGGCGCCCGGTTGCGCCAGCTCGGCGTGCCCTCGCTGGTGGTGGAGCGCAACGACCGGCCCGGCGATTCGTGGCGCAAGCGGTACAAGAACCTCTGCCTGCACGACCCGGTCTGGTACGACCACCTGCCCTACCTGCCGTTCCCGGAAAACTGGCCGGTGTTCGCGCCGAAGGACAAGATCGCCGACTGGCTCGAGATGTACACGCGGCTGATGGAGGTGCCGTACTGGACGCGTTCGGCGGTCACCTCCGCGGTCTGGGACGACGACGCGAAGCAGTGGCACGTCACGGTGGACCGCGACGGCGAGCAGGTGGTCCTCACGCCGCGGCACGTCGTGTTCGCGACCGGGATGTCCGGCAAGCCGAATCTGCCGTCGTTCCCCGGGATGGACGAGTTCCAGGGCGACCAGCACCATTCGTCGCAGCACCCCGGCCCGGACGCGTACGCGGGCAAGAAGGCGGTCGTCGTCGGGTCGAACAACTCGGCGCACGACATCTGCGCGGCACTGTGGGAGCACGGCGCGGACGTGACGATGGTGCAGCGTTCGTCCACGCACATCGTGAAGTCGGATTCGCTGATGGACCTCGGCCTCGGCGACCTGTACTCGGAACGAGCGCTCGCCGCGGGCGTCACCACCGAGAAGGCGGACCTGATCTTCGCGTCGATCCCGTATCGGATCATGCCGGAGTTCCAGATCCCGGTGTACGAAGCGATCCGCGAGCGCGACGCGGACTTCTACGCCCGGCTCGAAGCGGCGGGCTTCAAGCACGACTGGGGCGACGACGGGTCCGGCCTGTTCATGAAGTACCTGCGCCGCGGTTCCGGCTACTACATCGACGTGGGCGCTTCGGAACTCGTCGCCAACGGCAGCATCAAGCTCGCGCACGGCCAGGTCGACCACCTGACCGCGAACTCGGTGGTGCTGGAGGACGGGACCGAACTGGAAGCCGACGTGGTCGTGTACGCGACCGGCTACGGCTCGATGAACGGCTGGGTCGCCGACCTGGTCGGCCAGGAGACCGCGGACAAGGTCGGCAAATGCTGGGGCCTCGGCTCGGAGACGACGAAGGACCCGGGTCCGTGGGAGGGCGAGCAGCGCAACATGTGGAAGCCCACCCAGCAGGAGGGGTTGTGGTTCCACGGCGGGAATCTGCACCAGTCGCGGCATTACTCGCTCTATCTGGCGCTGCAGCTGAAGGCGCGCTTCGAAGGCTTGGAGACGCCGGTGTACGGGCTGCAGGAGGTGCATCACCTGTCTTGACCGAGTGCCGGAAAACCCGGTGGCTGCGCTCGGCGCGGGCACCGGGTTTTTCTTACGGGGGCTACCATTCGGCTGTGGTCGAAAAGGTCGCCTCGGATCAGCTCGGCTTCCTCGCCGTCCACCTGACCCAGTGAGGACGAGCGATGACGCGTATTCACGACCTGCTCCGCACCGCTCCGGCGGACGCCGTCGGCTGGACGGCCGGTTCCCGCGACATCCGGTTCGCCGAGATGGACGCCTGGTCGGACCGGATCGCCGCCGATTTCCTGCGGCGGGGCGTGCGGCGCGGCGACCGGATAGCGGTCAACGGGCGCACGACGCCGGAGTGGCTCGCGGTGTACTTCGCCGCCGCGAAGACCGGCGCGGTGGTCGTCGGGCTGAGTCCCCGGTACCGCGAAACCGAATTCGCGCACATCCTCGCCGATTCCGGCGCGCGGCTCGTGGTGACCGAACCGGCGGCGGGCGACGTCGATTTCCTTGCCCTGCTGGGAAACCTCGAGCTGCCCGGCGTTTCCGTCGTGACCTTCGCCGAACTGGGCGCCGGGGAGCCCGGCGAGGCGGTGAAAGCCGCGGCGGCGGAGGTCGAAGCGGACGATCCGATGATGATCATCTACACCTCCGGCACCACGGGCCGTCCCAAAGGCGCGACACTGACCCACCGCGGCCAGCTGGCGTCCGCCGCCGCGGAGTCCGATCACCTCCAGCTGAGCCCCGACGACGTGTTGCCGGTGGCCGTTCCGCTGAATCACGTCAGCGGGATCACCTGCTGTGTCCTGTCCGCTTTGGTCGCGCGCAGCCGGACGGTGCTGCTGCCGTCGTTCGACGCCGGAGCGGCCGCCGATCTGTTCCGGACGGCCGGGCTGACGATGTGGGTCGGCGTGCCGACGATGCACACGCTGCTGCTGAATCACGAGCGTTTCGCCGGCGTCGACACTTCGGCGATCCGGGTGGTCGTGACCGGTGGCGCGAACGCGGAACCTGCTTTGCTGCAACGCCTTACGGCTGCGTTCCCGAACGCGACTGTGATGAATCTGTACGGGCTGAGCGAAGTTTCCGGGGCTGTGGTGATGACGCCGTGGAATGCCGGCACGGAAGCGACTGAACGCTCTATCGGAGTCCCTTTCCCTGGCGTGGAAGCGAAAATCGCGGCTCCGTCCGGAGAAGCGCTGCCGGTCGGCGAAACCGGCGAATTGCTGTTCCGGACCCCGTCGATCATGGCTGGCTACCACAATCTGCCGGAGGAAACCGCGGCCGCGGTCGACGCGGACGGCTGGCTGCACACCGGCGACATGGCCCGGGCCGACGAGCACGGCTACCTGACACTGCACGGCCGCGCCAAGGACATGTTCGTCCAAGGCGGCTTCAACATTTATCCGGTCGAGGTCGAGAACGTCCTCGCCGCGCATCCCGGAGTGCTGCTGGCGGCCGGGGTCGGCGTGCCCGATCCGGTGCTGGGGGAGATCGGCCGGTATTACGTTGTCCCGGCCCAGGATTCGTCGGTCACCGAAGCGGAACTGAAGGAGTACTGCGCCGGGCAGGTGGCGGATTACAAGGTCCCGCGCCAGATCGTGCTTCGGGACAGCCTTCCGCTGACGCCGTCCGGGAAGGTGCAAAAAGCCGCCCTGCGCGCGGAAAACGGCTGATCAGGCGTTCGCCGCCACTGCCTCCTGGATCACCCGCGCGGCGTCGGCGAACGCGTCCGGGTTCGGTCCGGCGTAGTTGAGCCGGATGAACCGTCCGGTCGGCTCGGCGGGAAACCATTCGTCGCCGGGTCCGATGACCACCCCGGCGGATTCGCAGTCGCGGACCACGCGCGACAGGTCGACGGTTCCAGGCAGTCGAGCCCAGAGGTTCAACCCGCCCTGCGGCACGGATTCCACCCGCACCGCGGGCGCGTGCTCGCGGAGGCCGGTGAGCAGCAGGTCGCGGCGGGTCTTGAGCTGGTGCCGGACCCGCCGCAGGTGGGTGCGCCACGCGGGCTGGGTCACGACGTCGAGCGCGACGGTCTGCAGCACCGTGCTGACGTACATCGATTCCGCCAGCGTATCCACGAGAATCCGGTCGCGCGCCGGGCCGCGGGCGATCAGCGCGGCGACGCGGATCGCCGGCGAGACGCTCTTGGTGAGGGAGCGGAGATAGACCACGTGGCCGTCGTCGTCCCGGCCGGCGATGGGCTGGGGTTCCGCGGTGATGCCGAAATCGTGCGCGGAATCGTCCTCGATCAGGAACGCGCCGTGCCGGCGGACGGTGTCCAGGACCCGGTCGACCAGGTCGGGCTGCCACAGCGCCCCGGTCGGGCTGGCGAAACTGGGCTGCGCGTAGAAAGCCCGCGCGCCGGTCTGTTCGAACGTCCTGGCCAGCACCTCGGGGTCCGGTCCGTTCGGGCCGCTCGGCACCGGCACCACCGCGACGCCCGCTTTCGTCGCCGCGAGGATCGCGCCCCAGTACGTCGGAGACTCCAGCAGGAGCGGCTGCCCCGGCCCGACCAGCGCGCGGAAGGCGGTGACCAGGCCGCTTTGGCTGCCCGGCGTGATCACCACGTCCCGCGGGGTCACCGGGGCGATGCCCGCCGGGGTGGCCGCGCGCAGTTCCGCGGCGAACCAGGCCTGCAGTTCGGGAACGCCCGCGGTCGGCGGCCGTCCGACCAGCGCCGCGGTCCGCGCCGCCCGGGCGAACGCGCTCCGGACGAGGCGCTCCGGCAGCAGTTCCGGGTCGGGATAGCCGGAATGAAGCGCTACTGAGTCGGTGGATACCGGCTGCAGCGACGCGGGCTGGTTGAGCAGCCCGTGCCCCGGGGTGCCGAGCGCCGCGGTCTGCCAGCCATAGTCGCCGGACCCGGTGGCGGGCGCGGCACGGACGAACGTGCCGACTCCCGGCAGGCTTTCCACCAGTCCTTGGGAAGACAGGGAGCGCAGTGCTTTCTGGACAGTCACCGGACTGGCCGAGTACCGCGCGACCAGCTCCCGCGAGGACGGCAGTTTCGCTCCGGCCGGGGCGGTGGCGATCCACTCGCGCAGTGTCGAAGCGATCCGGGAGCTGCTATCGTCGGACATGAAACTGAAGGATAGCGCTACTCTCCCGGAAGCACCGGCGCTACCCCGGGCCGGTCTCTGGTGGGGACTGCTCGGCGTCGCGGCGTTCTCGTTCACCGTGCCGTTCACCCGGGTCGCCGTCGAAAACGGCGGCCTCTCGGCGATGTTCATCGGCTCCGCGCGCGCAGCGGTCGCCGCGGTGCTCGCGACCGTCGCGCTGATCGCCACCAAACAACGCCTTCCGCGCGGCACCCAGTGGTTCCGCCTGGCCGTCGTCGCGGGCGGAGTGGTGGTCGGCTTCCCGATGCTGACCTCGTACGCGCTCACCACCGCCTCCGCCAGCCACGGCGCGGTGGTCATCGCGCTGCTCCCCGCCGCGACAGCCGTAGTAGCGGTACTCCGCACCCACGAACGTCCACCCGCGATTTTCTGGGCACTTGCCGCCGTCGGCGCCGTCGCGGCGGTCGGCTTCGCTGTCCTGCAAGGCGGCGGCCTCAGCGGAGTGCAGTGGTCGGACGCGCTGTTCTTCGGCGCCGTGCTGGCCGCCGCGGTCGGTTACGCGGAGGGCGGGTTGCTGGCGCGGGAATTGGGTGCGTGGCAGACCGTTTCGTGGGCGCTGGTGGTGGCGTCGCCGTTGATGGTCGCGTTGACCGTCGTATCGATGGCTCAGCACCCTCCACATGCGACAGTGGGCGAGTGGGCCGCTTTCGCCTACCTGGCGGTGGTGAGCATGTATCTGGCCTTCTTCGCGTGGTACCGCGGGTTGGGGCTGGGGCCGATGACGCAGGTCAGCCAGGTGCAGTTGGTGCAGCCGGTGCTGAACCTGTTGTGGGCGGCGGTATTCCTGGGCGAGGAGCTGACCTGGCAGACCATGCTGGGCGGGTTGGCGGTCATCGTCTGCGCGGGGAGCGCGGTGCGGGTGCGGACTGCTCGGGGTTAGGTCCAGCAGTCGCGGTCAGGCAGCTGGAGCCAGACGTCGGGGGGCCCGGTGACTGAGCGGTTGTCGGTGGGGCGCAGTCTGCCGGATCAGGCGGGTGTCCGGTACGCGCGACCCAGATGATCCTGAAGCCGCACATGGCGAAACTGGTACACCGCCCCCGCCTGCCGCAGCACCCCGCGCTGGTACGCGTCGTCGAGAAACGCCGGCACCGCCCACGGCAGGCGGCCGGTCAGCGGGAGCCAGATGCGCGCCAGCAGCACCCACTGTCCCCAAGCCGTGAACGCCAGCACGTAAGAAAGCCCGCCGCCCAGACCGCCGACGGCGCCGATCAGCAGGCCGGACGACAGCGGCCACCGGAGCGGACCGAGCGGGCCTTGGAGAAGTTCGACCAGCAGCCGCCCGCCGAAAGCGATCGCGAGGGCGACTGCCGGCACCAGGATGAGCAACTGGCGCAACGCCGTCGTGCGGTTCGTGGCCAGCAGGCCGAGCGGGGTGGCCGCCGATCCGACGTCCAGAGGGATTTCCAGCGCGGCCATCAGCCCGAACACCAGTCCGGCCGAGAGCCCGAAGACGAGCCCGTAGACGAGGGTCGGCACGAGCATTTTCTCGACCAGCGACTTGCCGTCCGGCGGGAATCCGAAGAGCAGGCCGTGCAAAGCCGTGTTGACCGGGCCGTATCCGAGTCCGATGACGAACCCGCCGAGCAGCGTGGCGCCGAGGCGGGAGGTGTAGGCGCGGAAGAACTGCCTGCCGGTCCGATGTCGTCCTCGCAGCCGGATCTGGACGCGCGACGGTTCGATTATCCGCCCGCGGCACACGATCGTCAGTCCGTGGACCAGCCCGAACGCCAGACCCACCATCGGGCCGATCAGGAGCCCGTCCATCAGGCCTGCGCGGAAGGTGAACGCGGTGCCGCGATCGATGAGGTCGAGCGGGACGAAGACGAGCCAGTTCAGCACCGCGATGGCGAGCGTCGAAGCCAGCACGACGGCGAGGATTCGCGACGACCGCCGCAGCGAACTGCCCAGCTGCCACCACGCCAGGTCGTGCTCGTCGAGGTGACCGACGTGCTGGGCCAGATATCCCAGCCACCGCTGGGCGCGTTCGGGATCCCAGCTGCGGAGCGGGCGGGCGATGTGCGGGGGCCGGTGCTGGTAGACGGTGGGCACGAAGCTGGCGAGCAGGTGGTCTTCGAGCGCCTCCGAGGTCGGGAACCGGGCGGGGTCCAGCAAAACCGCTGGGTCCCGGCCGTCGCTGTAGACGGTTCGCGCGAGAGTCACCATCAACGGCGTTCTCAGCGCAGCGGCGAGGTTTCCGTCCGGAGCGGCGCGCAGTTCGGCGAGCACCGGGTCCCACAATTCTCCGGCGCGGGAGGACGTGCGGGGCAGGTAGTGGGCGACGTCGGCGGGAGTCAGGTCGAGCAGTTCCACACCCGCGGTCGAGGTCGGCACGTCGGTCGCGGCGACCGCGGTCGCGTATTCGACGGGACGGCTGGTCAGCAGGAACGGCAGCGAGGTGGCGCCGAGCGCGGCCAGCGCGGCGGCGTGCAACCCGGCGGCGAGTTCGTCGAATCCGTCCAGAACCGGGAGCACGCACCCGGTTTCGACCAGCTCGGCGGCCAGGGGACCGGCGAGGCCGGGATAGTCCGGGTAGTCCTGCGGCAGGCGTTCGATCAGCCAGTCCCGCAGCGTGCTGGCCGTCGGGTCCCACGTGCTGACGTTGAAGACCGCCGGCACCGGCTCGGCGGCGGTGCGCGTGCGGAGGTAGCCCAGCACGAACCGCAGCGTCAGGATCGTCTTCCCGGAACCGGCCCGGCCGAGGACGACCAAGCGACCGGACGGGATCCGCCGGTAGACGTCCGCGATGCCGTCCAGTTCGCCGTCCAGGTCCAGCGGTTCCGCGACCCCGCCCGGCCGGACGCCGCGGATGTTGTCCCAGCGATCGGTCAGCCGCGGCGAAGCCCGCTGCCAGCGCACCGGCAGCGGGAAAGGATCGTGGACGCGGCGCTGCTCTTCCTCGCGTTGCCAGCGGGAAGCCACTACTCGCGCGAACTGGTCCGCGGCTTCCGACAGCGCGCTCCGGAGCCGCGGCGGCCCGGCCTCCGCCGGCGCCTCTTCCGGCGCGGGGGAGACGCCGAACTCGGCCAGCAGCGCGCGCTGCTCGGCCGGCGTGGTTCCCAGCGCGTCGGCGATCAGTTTCACGGTGCCCATCCGCGGATCGACGGGACGGCCGTTCTCCAGCCTCCGGATCGTGCTGACGCTGACGCCGGAACGTTCGGCCAGTTGCTCTTGCGTCAGCCCCGCCTGCCGCCGCGTCTCCCGCAGCAGAACGCCGGCCCGGCTCGTCACCGCGGAGACCCCCCACTTCGCGTCCGCTTGCCCCGCAACGAGCTTACCGCGCGGACCGGTCATCTCTGACCGGCTTGTGCTCTGGTGCGGTGACCTGCGGGAACCCGACGATGATCGGCACCGGGTCACCTCGTCATCGGAGAAACATGGCCGCCGATTTTCGGTACTGGTGCGGCGAATGCGGCTACCGGACACCTTGGCTCACGCAGGCGCAGAGCGCCGAACAGCGGGCGCGGCACTACGCCCGGTGCCATCCCGGCGTTCCGCCAAGGGGGCAGGCGGAGCGCCGCCGGTCGGACAGCGGCGGCATCGGCTGTCTGGTGCTGGTGGGGGTGCTGCTGCTGATCGTCGTGGCGGTGGCGGTCTGGCGGTACCAGGCGAGGTGACCCCCTTTCGACTTTCGAGCAGAGGAGAATTCGTGCGCAGACTGAGACGGGCAGTTTCGATCCTGGCGAGCGCGGCCGCCGCCGTGGCGCTGGCCGCACCGGCGTCCGCGGCCGACGCGCACGCCGACACCCAGGCGGTCCTCAACGGCTACCAGTCCCACGCCGGACCGGGCGCGGCCGTCTACGCGGGCAACGCGTCCGGGTCGTGGCAGCTGTCCGCGGGCAGCGCGACGATCACCGGCGCCGCGCGGCCGCTCCGGCCGGACGAGCACTTCCGCGTCGCGAGCCAGACCAAGACCTTCACCGCGTCGGTGGTCCTGCAGTTGGTCGACGAGGGCAAGGTCGTGCTCGACGCGCCGATCGAGCGGTACCTGCCCGGGCTCGTCGACGGCAACGGCTACGACGGCAACCGGATCACCGTCCGGCAGCTCCTCCAGCACACCGCCGGAATCCCCGCCCCGGATGTGCTGGCGTGGGCGCAAAAAGCCGCCGGATTCGTCAAACCGGACGGCAGCATCGGCCTTCGCGACCTCGTCCAGGTCGGGCTGCGGAACTTCCCGCCCGCCTCCGCGCCGGGCGCCGGCGTGCTGTACTCGAACCTGGGCTACCTGATCAACGGCCTGCTGATCGAGCAGGTCACCGGGATGTCCGTCGGCGACGCGATCACCGCGCGGATCATCGACCGGCTCGGCTTGGCGCAGACCAGTTTCCCGCGCGCGGGCGACCGGTCCCTGCCCGCGCCGTACCTGCCCGGGTACCGCGGCGTCCGGGCGGGCCCGTTCTTCTTCTGGACCGAGACGACGTCGGCCCCGGTCGTCTCCGAACCGTCGATCGAAAGCTCGGCCGGCGCGATCGTCTCGACCCTGGCCGACATGTCGACCTTCTATCGCGCGCTGCTCGACGGCAAGGTCGTCTCGCCGGCCGCGCTGGCCGAGATGCGCCGGACGATCCAGGTGCCGGTGCACGATCCCGCGTACGTCGGCTTGGGCCTCGGCCTGCAGGCCATCACGCTGTCCTGCGGCGGCGAGGCGTGGTTCCACAACGGCATCGCGGCGTCCGGCTACACGTCGTGGACCGCGGCGACCGACGACGGCCGGTACGCCGCGATGATGACCAACGCGTGGGAGGAGACGAGCATCCGGCCCTCGCCTCTCGACGTGATCGACTCCGCTCTCTGCGGCAGCAGGCAGTGAACCCTACGAATCAAGGAGCGTGCGTGCGCACCCGACGTTTCCTCGCCGTGCTCGCGGCGATCGTCCTCGCGGTCACCGGGACGGCCAGCGCCTCGGCCGAGCCCGCGAAACGGGTCTTCAACTCGATGCAGATCCTGTTCGACCTGAGCACTCCCGACCATTTCTGCACGATCGGGGCGGTCGGCACCGACAAGTACGACCGGAAGATCGCGATCTCGGCGGGACACTGCCTGATGGACCCGCCGGACCGGCAGTACTCCGACCGGGACATCCCGGAGAACATCGAGCCGGTCTACGACCGCAACGACACCGGATTCGGCCCGATCGGCTACGTGCGGTACTTCAAGAACCGCGAGGGCTCCATGACGGGCCACCCGACCAAGGATTACCTGATCATCGAGCTGGTGCCGTCGGTGACCCTGTCCTCGCAGGGGCCGTACCTGAAGCAGACCGGCGAGCTGGAGGTCCCCGACGGCCAGCCCAGCCCCAACGCGCTCAACCCTTCGCTGGCCAGCGAACGCCTTCTCGGCGCCGCGCTGAACAACAACAACGAACTCGTGGTGTCCGGTCAGCTCGGGGTCTGGTACGGCCGCGTCACCAACAACTCCAACGGCGTCTACCAGTCCTGGGCCAAGCACCAGGCGAACGACTCCGGCGGCCCGGCGATCTGGCACGTGCCCGGCACCGAATATCCCGGACAGGGCAACAACTTCCAGGCAGCCGGTCCGTGGGCGGGCATCACCAAGGCGATCATCCTGGGCATTCCGCAGTACGTCTACACCAGCTCGGCGAACATCCTCGCCGACCTGCGGGCCCGCGACGCCGCGCACCCCGGCACCTACGGCGCCGGCTTCCACGTGACCCAGAACCCGTGATCCCCGCTACCCGGAAAGTGACCATGAGACTGTTGCTCAAGCGCGTGCTGGTGTCCGCCGCGGCGGCGATGCTGGCCTTGACCAGCCCCGCCGCCGCCCACGCCGACACCCCCTCCGTGCCGACCTTGACCGACGGCTTCGGCCTCACCCAGGTCGGGACCGCCCAGGGCACCGCCACCAACTTCGTCGTCACCGTGACGACCCCGGCGGTCGCGGGGCAGCACCACATCCGCGTCATCGTCCCGAGCAGTTATTACGCCGAAACCGCCAAGCGCTACCCGGTGTTCTACTTCCTGCACGGCGTCGGCGACGATCCGGGCAACCCGAATCTGGCGTACCCGGCGATGCTGGCCAGCCAGAAGATGATCACCGTGATCCCGGACGGCGGACTGCGCGGCTGGTACACCGACTGGGTGCGCCAGGACACCGCGGCCGGGGCGCAGAACTGGGAAACCTTCCATCTCAACCAGGTGATCCCGTTCATCGACGCCAACTTCCGCACCATCGCCGCGAAATCCGGCCGGGCGGTCGGCGGCCTCTCGATGGGCGGCTTCGGCGCGCTGCACTACGCCGAGGACCGTCCGGAGTTGTTCGCGCAGGCCGTTTCGCTGTCCGGCGCGATCGACTTCAACCTGTACTGGGTCCGCACGGCGATCCGCGGCACGTTGTCCAACGTCGGGTTCGCCATGTCGGGCACGTCCGGTTCGGGCGAGGGCGCCGGCGGCAGCGGGTTCGGCCCGGCCGTGCCGACCGATTCGGCGTTCGGCTCGCTCAACGAGGCGGGCGACATGTCCGCGGCGCTGGCCCGCGGTCCGGTCGTGAACGCCGGAAAGCTCGCCGGCGTCGGGGTTTCGCTCTACACCGGGTCCGGCAACGGCAACCCGGTCAACGTCCTCCTCGACGAACCGGCGTTCGCCGAATCGGTCACCGAGGCCGCGCAGCAGAACATGAAGGCGGCTTTGGACAAGGCCGGACAGCGTTACTACGCCGTGGATTACGGCAACGGCAAGACCTGGGGACCGAACTGCCAGGGGAAGCACACGGCCGGATGCTGGGGACAGGATCTGGCCGACTACCTGCCGCGGCTGGAGCAGGCTTTCGCTGCCGCGTAAGGGAATGCTGGGGGTGCCCCGGACGGATGCGTTCCGTCCGGGGCACTTGTTTGTCCCCGGGTGCCGGAGGTTCGGGCGGGTCGCGGTGCCGGGCGCATGCCCTCGGATCCGGGACTGTCGACCGGGGTGATGCGCGAGGTCGCGACTGTCCCGCGGCTGGAGTTCTCCGGCGTCGAGCCAGCGGGAGTAAGCCCTACTCGTCCGCACCTGCCCTGCGACCGCGAGGCCCAGTCGCAGCGGATCGGCGGTCGGCCATGACACTAACCGTTGCAAAATACTAACCGTTGTTGTTAAGTTGGCGGCATGAGAGCAGTGCGCTTCGCCGCTTACGGCGGCCCCGAGGTCCTCGAACTGGCCGACGTCCCCGAACCTCACGCCGGCCCCGGCCAGATCCGCGTCGCCGTGCGAGCGGCGGGCGTGAACCCGCACGATTGGCGCACTCGCGAGGGCCAGTTCCAGCGGATCCGCCCGCTCGAGCTGCCCTCCGGAGTCGGCCAGGACGCTTCCGGAGTGGTCGACGAGGTCGGCGAGGACGTCACCGACATCGCGGTAGGGGATCCGGTGCTGGGCCGAGGCTCGAACACCTACGCCGAGTTCGCCGTGCTGAATTCCTGGGCGCGCCTGCCGTCCGGTCTGACCTTCGCCGAAGCGGCCGGGTACCCGTCGGTGGTCGAGACCGCGCTCCGTGTCCTCCGCCTGGTCGGTGTCCAAACTGGACAAACGTTGCTGGTGAGCGGAGCGGCGGGCGGAGTCGGGTCGGCGGTTCTGCAGATCGCGCGCGACCGGGGGATCAAGGTGATCGGCACGGCCAGCGCCGCGAACCAGGACTACGTGCGCAGCCTGGACGCCATCGCGACCACCTACGACGAGGGCTGGGTCGACCGGGTGCGCCAGCTGGGCCAGGTCGACGCCGCGCTGGACCTCAACGGCGCCGGCGTGCTCCGCGGTCTGCTGGACCTGACCGGGGATCCGGAGAAGGTGATCACGATCGCCGACCTGGAAGCCCCGATGCTGGGCATCCGGTTCGCCGGGGTGGGCGGCGACATGAGGGAAGCCCTGGCCGAAACGGTGACCCTGATCGAGCGAGGGAAACTCCGCATCCCGGTCGACAAGTCCTACCCGCTGTCCGAAGCCGCGGCGGCACACGCGGACAGCCAGGCCGGACACACCCGCGGGCGGCGGGTTTTGCTGGTCTGAGCCTCACGGCGCGAAGGGGCGGCACCGGGCTTGATCGGTGCGCCCCTTCGGGTTGCATTCGCGGACCCCTTGCCGTGCGGAAGATCCGGTGCCGGCGATCCTGCCGATGGCAATTTATGCGGCCGCAGGTAGCTAGGCACCGGTGAATTCAGCCGATTCCGGTGACCCGCCGCACTTCGTCTGCGATCACGTGGGCGAACCGTTCGTGCGAGGGCACGCTGAAGTGCGTTCCGTCGGCCCCCGTCTCCGTGACGGCACCAGCATCGACGAACGCCGCACCGCGCGCCGCCGCGAGCTCCGCGAGCGGCCCGGCCAACTGCTCCGCTTTCTCGGCCGAGGTCCTGTCGTAAAAGGCCCCATTGACCTCCGCGAAATCCGGCGCGGTGACGTCGATCCGCGGCGGCGACACGAGCACCACCTTCGGCGGACGCTCGGCCTCCGTCCACCCGTATGCGGCGACGTCGTCGAGGAGCCCGGCGATCGCGGAAACCACCTCCGCCACCGTGCGCTCGAACTGGATCTTCAGGTCATTGGTGCCGAGCATCAGCACGACGACATCGAGCGGATTGTGGCTCAGCAACGCGGGCAGCAGGTAAGTCCGCCCGTTGCGGCCCGGTCGGTCCATGGACGCCGGGTAGTCGAAATCGGTCGTGCGGCCGCCGAGGCCTTCCTCGACCACGTGGTATCCCTCGTCGAGCAGGGTCGCCAGCCGGCCGGTCCACCGGATCTCCAGTGGCCACCGTCCCAGGTAGCCTTCCTCGGAACGCTGGCCGTAGGTGTTGGAATCGCCGTAGCAGAGCACGTTGATCATGCTGCTTCGCAACGCTTTCTCCGTTTCGTCATTCCCGCCTTGCTATTCGCGGCGGGACGTTCAGAAGCCAAGGGGATGATCGGAAAGCCAGTCAGCGTGACGCCGTTTCAGCCGATCGCGTTCGCCGGTCGTGGGCAACAGCACGTCGGCGCCTCCGTCGTACGGATGATGTATGCGGTCGAAGGACAAACTGGCGATCATCACGTTGGCAGCGACGTCGTCGGCGACAGCGCGGAGCAGGTCGTCCGCAAGACCGGTCCGCCAGGATCTGCGCCTCACGAACAAATGCGTGTACCTGATGAAGTCCGGGTCGGTTTCATTCTCGTCGGTGCGCAGGCTCGTCCAGTGCCGGGCACCGGGATTCCAGAGCGCGTGCTGCGCGGACAGCACCGGGGGCGCGGAGGAGCCCGACCAATCGGTAGTCACTATCCAAACTTCCTGCTCGCGGAACAACTCGTCCAAAACCGTGTTGTAGCGGTGGAGCACGATGTCGTACTCAGCGTCGGCAGCGGGATAGCGTTGAGACTCCGGCAAACTATGAAACCGGACCCATCGGTCGCGGTAAACATGCTTCAGCCGATGAGCCACCGGAGGACACTCGGGCCATTGCCGCCACCAGCGCGCTGACAGGTTCTCCGGCGGCTCGGAGCTAGCCATGTTCGCTGGCGCCGATCATCCCGAGAATCGGCGCAGGCACCGGATAAACCCGTTCGCCCGGCAACTCTTCCCGCGCGGCTTCAAGACGACCGGAGCTGACGTGACGGTGGATCCGCTCGGCGAACGGGGTGATGTCCGTGATCTTGGCGATCCACTGGTCGAGGTAGCGCTCGACCGCCTCGCCGGAAAGCCCGATCTGAATGGCCCGCCGGTCGAGCGGCGCGAGGGTCAGCGAACGGTCGGGATCCCACTGGATGCGGACCGGGCTGGTGCGTTTGCGCTCAGCCCAGTGCTGCTGGCCCGCGTAGGCGCCGGGCTCGTAGCTGCTGAGGGCGGCGTGCGCGAGCGCCCACTCGAATCCTTCCCTGGTGAGCTGGATCTCGAGGATGCGTTCCTGCTCAGGTTTGGTCGCCCACCCGGATCGGTACATCATCCACAGGAACGAAGGTTTGATCCACGTCATCCGCTCGCGCTTGAACGGCGCCGCGAAGGTCTGGGATTCGACTGCGACGTCGGCGATGTGCCGCGAGTACGCCTGGTAAACGGTGATGGTCTGGTCGGTGTAGCCAGCCCGCACGTCCCGGCGCGGGACGCTGGGTCTGAACTGGTCGGGCACGTGGTTGTCTCCATGGTCGTGAGGTGAGGCTGATTGTGCCTGGTAGACCACGGCAGTGTCGCTGGAATTTGGTGACGGTTGAGCTCAGGAAGGCCGTACTTCGGCAGAGGAGACGGCGGAGATCGATCAGCACTTCACGTGGATGGTCAGGAATGCGGACGAACCTGTTCGGGACCCAGCATTCGGAAATCCCGCCACCCTCGCCAAAAGCGCCGATGAGACGCCATTCCCGGGACGAATGGCGTCGCTGGTTAGCCTGGACGGCCCGCGTCGCTCGGGGCTGTCGCGTACCGGGCCCGCGCGGGATACTGCGGTGCCACTGGAGTCATCGGCCCCCTCTTCGGGAAGTGGTGCGTGATGAACGGAACTGGCTTCCGCACAGCGATCGCGAGCGCGGCCGCGGTGCTGATCATCGTCTCGCCGGCGGCGGCCGCCGGTCATTCCCGGCCGGTCGTCGCGAGTGATTGGCCGACGTATCACCGCGACAACGCGCGTACCGGCGACGCCGCCGATCTCGCGCCGCTGGGCACGCTCGGCATGGCTTGGCAGGCCACTTTGGACGGTGCGGTGTACGGCCAGCCGCTGGTGGTCGGCGGGCAGATCCTGGCCGCCACCGAGAACAACACCGTGTACTCGCTCGACCCGGCCACCGGCGCGACCCGCTGGTCCGCCCATCTCGGCGAGCCGGCGCGCCGCGCGGAGCTGCCGTGCGGGAACATCGATCCGCTCGGCATCACCAGCACCATGGTGTACGACCCGGCGACGGCGCGGGTCTACGCACTCGCCGAACTCACCGGCGGCCAGCACGTGCTCGCCGGGGTGAACGTGGGAACCGGTGCGGTGGAAGTGCGCACGGAACTGGAGCCGCCGCGCGGCGACTGGATCGCGCACCAGCAGCGAGGAGCGCTGACCCTGTACAACGGCCGGGTCTACGTGCCCTACGGCGGACTGGCCGGCGACTGCGCGAACTACATCGGCTCGGTCGTGTCGGCCACGACCGCCGGCGCCGACCCGATCAGCTATGCCGTGCCGACCACCCGGGAAGCCGGGATCTGGGCGCCGGGCGGCGGCGTCGTCGACGGGCCGCGGCTGCTCTACTCGGTGGGCAACGGCGAATCCACCATGGCCTACGACGACAGCGATTCCGTGCTGGCACTGTCGCCTGACCTGCAACGGGTGGACCTGTTCGCCCCCGACACCTGGGCCGACGACAACGCCCAGGACCTCGACCTCGGCTCGTCCAGCCCGACCCTGCTCGGCGACCACGTGCTCGCGGTCGGCAAACGGGGAACCGGGTACGTCCTGCGACACGACCAGCTCGGCGGCGTCGGCGGGCAGTTGGCCCAAGCCGAGATCTGCAAGTCCTTCGGCGGCAGCGCGACCAGCGGAGACACCGCGTACCTGCCCTGCACCGACGGCCCCGCCGCGGTGCGCGTCGACGAGAACGGCACGCCCCAGGTGGTCTGGCGCGCCGCACTCTCCGCGAACGGCTCCCCGACCGTAGGCGGCGGCGCGGTGTGGGTGGTGGACTACAACGCTGGCGTCCTGTACGCCTTGAGCCCGGCCGACGGATCAGTGCGCGGGCAGCTCGACCTGGGCGAGGTTCCGCATTTCGCCTCGCCGACTCTGTCCGGTGACCACGCCTATGTGGGCACGATGACCGGCGTGGCGGCGGTCTCCGGGGCCTGATTCCGGCGGGGCGGATCCGGTGCCGCACACTCTTGGCTGGGACCGGTCGAACGCAGAGCGGTCCGCGGCGAACGGCGGAAGGAAGTGTCCGGTTGTGGTCCGACGAAGAGGAATCGGGAACGACCCGCGATATGCGCAAGACCCGAAAAGAACTAAAGCTCTGCCTGCTTCTGTGTGTCTTCGTCGGAACGCCGCTCATTGTCGTGGCCAGTATGTGGCTGGGCAGAGTTCAATGGGTAGCCGTGATCCTGGACGGATTCTCGGTTGTCGGAATTTCGGTTTTCCTGATCGGAACGAGGCGATGGAAAGGCGCTGCCGAGAACGATCGATGACGCACCTCCCGCACCGGCCTGGACTCCGGTCAAGGAAACTGACGACTCAGGCTAGCTCTTCGTCGTCAACGGCACGTCGTTCGGCGGAGGCAGAGTGCCGCCGCCCCGAAGCAGGATCGGCCCCACCGGCGCCGGTTTGGCGACCGGCGGCGGGGGCACCGGCGTCGGGGTAGGGGTGGGTTTCGGCGGCGTCGGCTGGGTGATCGAGGTGCCGTGGGCCGGGGGCGGCGGGTTCAGTTTCGCGCCGGCCGAGAGGTCCACCAGGTCGGCCAGCCCGTGGTCGCCGTCGACGCGCGGGACGCCCAGCTTCGGCAGCTTCAGCAGGTCGATGACGGTTTTCGGGATGCTCGGATGCCAGGACCAGCGGTGGTCGATGCCCGGCTTGACCCGGCCGCCGAACATCAGCAGCGGCACCCGCGGGCCGTAGGCGAGCTGGACGCCGTCCGGGGTGATCTCGACGTTCGGTGTGGCCACGTGGTCGTCGAAACCGCCCCAGTCGTCCCAGGTGCTGTCGCGTTGGCGATGCGTTCGCGGACGCCGATGGTGCGGTAGCCGGCGGCGTGGTGGAGGGCGAGGCTGACGCGATTGTCGGCGAAGACGGAGGTTGGCAGGGACCAGAGCCCGGAGTCGCCGGCGGCCATGAATTGCTTGCGCAGCAAGGATTTCCCGCGGTTGCGGCAGCGCAGCCGACGGCCCCGCCGTCGAGTTCGGCGACCCGCCGGTGCCTGGGGCCGCGTATGCAGCGACCTGCCAAAATCAGCGGAATGACGCGGAACCGCGGGGACAAGCCGATCAGCGACTCAGCGACCGACTGTCCTCGGCGAGGAGCGCCTCGCTAGCGGCTCAACAGCGAATTCGGGCAACCCGGCATCAACGCGTCCATGACCGATGCCCGCGCCGGCCAGCGTACGTACTCACGAATACGGTCGCGATCCGCCGGGAACATCCCGTCCCAAGCATGGTTCAGAGGAGTCCACGCCGCTGGCCGACCTTGTTCCGCCACCACGGGAAGAGAACGCTCGACGCCGCGGCATACGACAACCCGAGCGTCGGCTGCCAGTCCGCGCGGTAGGAGCGAACGCAGACCGCGGCTGGTGCAGGCACTAGCTGGCCGCGAATCCCGGTCGCCTCCACTAGCTCGCGGGCCGCAGTTTCCCGCGGCGTCTGTCCCCATTCGACTTTGCCCCGGGAGGAACCCGTCCGCGCCATCGATGCTGGACATTGCTGAAAGCGCGATCGGTCACCCAAACCTCCGCCGCGAATGGTTCCAACGGCTCCTTCGCCGCCGCGGCCAGCCATCGGCGAGCGTCGGCGGACTCGGCGACAGCGCGACCTGCGTCGGCCAGTGCTGCCTCTGCGGTCCGTTGCCCGGCTTTAGTGCGAATCGATCCTCAATGCGCCACAAGTTGGTCGATGAGCCAAGTTGTCTCAGGTGCTGCCGAGCGTTCTCCGCACCGGATCAGACCGATGGGCGAATCTGCGTTGACGGGGCGTCAGGACGCACTGGCTCGCAGCTTCCTTGTCGA
Organism: Amycolatopsis sp. AA4; assembly: GCF_002796545.1. Taxonomy (GTDB): domain Bacteria; phylum Actinomycetota; class Actinomycetes; order Mycobacteriales; family Pseudonocardiaceae; genus Amycolatopsis. The sequence goes on along the minus strand of NZ_CP024894.1, from coordinate 5,973,356 downwards.
CCGTCGAGACCTCGGCTTTCTTGCCGTCATCGACAGCTTCGACTTGTCGACGTCCAGCAGACGAGCGAATGAACGGGCAGCTGAGCCGGCATTGGGGCGCTGCCGCGGCAAGTGCGCGGGCTGTGCGCCGCCGAGCGGATGTCGAGCTCAGTCCGTCTGTTCGCGTCCGAGACCCTGGATCTCCGTAATCCCCTTCCGAACCAGCGACAACCCGCCCCGGCGCGGCAGCGGGTCCGGAGGCGCCCCGGGCTGCTTCCGGACCCGCGGCCATACGCCCGCCAGCCGCTAGACCAGCACGTCGAGCACCGAGCCGACGGGACCTCCCACCACAGGCACGATGCCAACGACGCCGGTGACGAGGCCGCCGGCGGAAACGTTCGGAGCCGACACCTCCGCAACGGCGGGACCGGCTACCACCAGGACGGCGCCGACAGCCGCCGCGGCCGCGACACAGATTCCGGCAATACGTGCACGCATGAATTTCTCCTCAAGACAGGCGGAACCCCGGAAACCAGGGACCGCACAAGGGACTGCGAATGCGGCACAAGCCAAACCCGCCGACCCGATGCGCGCCGCGCGAACCCGCCGGCCTCACCCGGACGGTCGACACGCCGCCACCCGACCCGGCGACACGCGAACCCCTTCCCTGCGAGGAGAACCCCCGAGGGGCAAGCCCTCAACTGGGCGCTGTCCTGCCCCGCCCTCGCCGACCCGCCCGACGGAGCCGGGCAAATCCGGGCACTCGCTGACCGCGCAGACTACCTTCTCACCGGAGCCGACGGCCGCATGGCCAACCTCGAACTCGCCGCCCAGCGCATCGGCGGCGAATAGCAAAACCCTGACAGCCAGCCCCTCCGAGCAACGCCGCGTTGGCCAAACTCCAGTTCCCCGCCGCCTCCCGGGACTCGCCGCGACCGGGGTCGCCTGCAACGACCTCGACACCTGGACCATCGACACCGCAGGCGCATGCACGATCACCGCGAACTTCCGGGCCGCCAGCCCTGCGCCGGAGCCGTTTCCGCCGGCAACCCTCCTGCGGCGACCCCGTCCTCCTCGTCCCCGGAATCCCCGTCTCCTCCATCCGGGGCGACTTCACCGTCTCCGGAACTCGCTGCCTCGCCGCCGGAACCCAGATCTGCCTCTGGTGGCGGAACCAGTCCGGCACGGCCCAAGCGACCGCCACCGCCCGCGTCGCCCTCTGGCGCACCGGAGCCTGACCCGCGCGGGCGGGGTCCGCGCGCGGGGAACGCGACCCCGCAGGTCCGTCCACTGTGCACGAAAGGGGCCGTCATGGCTCAGCCCGGCGACCTCGTGATCACGATGCGGGAACTCCAGGACGAGGTCCGCGCCGTCCACGACGAAGTAAAAGGTGTCCGCAATGAACTGAAAACGCGATCGGCCCGCGGATCGACGACCACGAAACCGGATCCGGTCCCTGTAACGGAAACTCTGGGCCGCGGCGTCACCGAGACCCTGACCCGTGTCTTCGGAGGCTGACCGACGGCCGTGATGTTCGCGATCGACATCAGCCACCAGCAGGACCAGAGGCTCGACCTCACCCGGGCCCCGCGACGGGTGCGAGCTGTGCATCGTCAAAGCGGGCGAGGGATCGTTCTTCACGGATCCGGATTTCGCGTCGAACCTGGCCGAGGCCGGCGCAGGGCCAGGCAGCTCGTCGCGGCGTACTGGTACCAGCGCGCGGCCGCCACCGCCGCGCAGCACGTCGCGAGGATCAAGGCCATGGTGCCGCGCGAGGTCCTGGTGATCCCGGACGTCGAGGCGAACAGCGGTGATGCCGGTCTGGCCCGGGAGATCGTGCGGCTGCTGCGCGAGGCCGGGTGCCGTTCACCTGTCGTCCGCGCTGGTACTGGCAGCAGCTCGGGCCCCGTCGCTGGCCGGTTTGCCGCAGTCCTGCTCCAGTTCACCAGCACTGCCCGCATCGCCGACTACCAGCTGCTGGACGCCCCGGCGGCACCGATTCCGACCAGCCAGAGGCGGACGACATGTCCGTGTTCAGCGAACGGGCCCGTGCAGGAACCGGCCAGCATCGATATGCCGACCGTCGGCTGCACGAAACTGCGCATCCACACCCGCTTCGGCAACACCTTCTCCGTCCGCGCGGTCCTGTTCTCCGGCGACACCGGCACGAATCCGGACGGCACCGGCGTCGGTGTCGGCTGCGACGGCGAGTTCCGCATCCCGGCGCAACCCTGGCCGTGGGAGCCGAACCGGCCCGGCCCGCTCGACATCCCGCCCGGCGCGACCACCTACCTGCACCGGCCTGCACGACGCCGCCGCCGCCGACTTCCGCGTCTCGGCGGCCGCCGCGTGACCGCCCCGCCGCGGCCCGGCCGCGCCGGTGCGGAGCCGGTTGCGATCGCGCAAGCCGTCCGCCTGGCCCTCGCCGCGATCGTCGCCACCGGATGGATCGCCATCCCCGACACCACGGTCAACTGATCATGTCGATCACGGGAGCGGTCGGGTCCATTGTGTCCACGATCGTCGCGCGGAGGCGAGTCACCCCGGTCGCGACGCTTCCCTCCGGTGACGGCGCCGGTTCACCCGACGTCCTTGGCAAACTCAGGTGAACCGACGCCCCGCTGGGCCCGAAGGATGAGCGCACCGTCGGCCCGGCGGCATCCCCTCCGGCAGCGCAACCCGGCAAGATCGCGGCCGCAGGAGACACGCCCCGCCGTCGGCCGCTGGGAGGGCGAAGCCCACGACGGAGCACAGGCAGGCTACCCCCGCCGCGGCCGGACAGGCACGCGGACAACGGAACGTCGTGAACTATTCACGACACCGGCGAAACAGGGCGGGCCCGGCGGCCCGAGGGGGAGGGTGCCGCCGAGCCCGCGACACGAACGCTACCCGCCCGCCGCAGGTTCCTGTCGAAACCACGCGGCAGACGGCACCGGTTCACCCGGGCCTCCACAACCCGGGCGAACCAGCACCCCGCGCCGGCCGGAGCATGCGGGCCCCGGCCGACGGGACCCTCTTCGGCTGGCGGACCCGCCAGCCGAAGAGGGAAACACGGGCTCCGCCGCAGGCAGAGGGGCATGACATCGGCTGCGGCGGAGCGTGCTCACGCTAACCCGCCCAACCGCCGGAAGCCGCCCCTGCCGCACTGGAACGCGAACAATTCACACAACCCGGTGACCACGCCATCCCCCGACACGACAAACAGGCCCCTTCAAGCAACCCCATCCGGGGTCGCCTGGAGGGGCCTTTCGGCGTTTCAGGAATTGTCGGGAGCTGCGATCAGGATCTGGCGTCATGCGTTTCCGCTGCCGAAACCCGTGTCACCGGCCCGTGCCGGGGCCGGCATCCGCAGTGCTGGCCGTGCCGCTCGTGCCGAACAGGTCGTGCTCGGCCAGGAACCGTTCCAGCCGGGCCTGGTCGACCCGGTGCACGACGCTCGCGGCGTCCTGCCGGTCCCGCACGCACTTGGCCAGCGTGAACGCGGACGTCACCACATACAGCACCGCCAGCCCGAGAAACGCCCGCACCCACGAATCAGCAGGCGCGCACGCGATCGCGATCGACACCGCGACCAGCGACACCGCGAACGACGCGACCGCCTGCACATAGAACGCGGACGTCGTAGCCGGAGAAGGAGGTGTAGTAGCCATGCCAGCCATCATGACGGCCGTCCCGGGACGCCCGCATGAGTAGAAACCCCCGAATGCCGGAAGGCATGAATAGTTCATGCCGGGCAACGGATCAGGCGGTGCGGGACGATGGGAACCCCGATCGGGAAATCGAGGAGGGAACCACCGTGCATCGACGTTTCGCCGTCGCCGCGGCGATCGCCTCTGTCGTCGGGTCCGGTCCCGCCGGGTGCTCGTCCGCCCAGGACTGCGCCTGCGAGCAGTTCACCGCCGATACGCAGGCCGCCGGAAGAGGCCCGGTAAGCCCGGCGCGAAGGCGTGCCTGGACGTCCAATGCGCCAGCGGCAAAGGCAAGAGCTGCAAGGACATGATCGAGCCCGCCAACCAGCTGCGCGACGCAGCCAAGGCAATCTCGAGGGCGTCGACCCGGACTCCGAAGGCGCCAAACGAAGCCGTCGACAACTACTGCGCCACCAACAGCTAAAACAACACAGCCCTCCAGGCAGTCGTCAGACGGCCCGGAGGGGCCTGCTGGGCGCCGGAGGAGGGTGCGATGAACGCGGTGGCCCGGCCAGGCCGGACGAGCAGAACGACGACCTGCGCGCCCGGCATCCGCGCTACGAGTCGCGACTGCGCGAGCTGATGGTGGTCCGCAAGAACTGGTACACCCCCACGAAGCTGATCCCGGAGTTGCGCAAGTACGGCTACGAGCTCGACCCCAGTTCGATGTATCGCCTCGTCAGCACCGAACGTCCGCCGAGGATGCCGAACGAGTTGATCCTGGCGTTGTGCGAGATCCTCGACTGCCGTTTCGAGGACCTGGTGGTGCAGATCGAGCCGCAGCGGGCCCGACGCGGAGCTACCGCCGCCACCATCGCGCGCGACGGCGGAGCCGAAGTCAAGGCCGCCGCCAAGGTCGCTCTCGACGGCATCCTCGCCGGCCTCCGCGACTTCCTGCAGACCGGGCAGTACAAGGCCCGCGAGCGGGACGAGAACACCGCAGCCCACATCGCCACCGTCAACCACGACATCGCCCTCGCCGCTACGCCGCCGCCCAAGCCGCCCAGTCCGCCGTCGACGCCTGGGCTCAGGCCGACGCCGCGCTCAAAGCCGCCGACGCCGCCACCGCGTCCCAGCACCGCGCCCGGGCCGACGCCGCCCGAGCCGCCGACTACGCCCGAACGGCCCGAGCGGCCGCCACCGGAGCCAGCACCCGCGCGACACAGGTCGAACACGCCGCACGGCAAGGCCGCACCAGCCAACGCGACGCCCAGCGAGCCGTCGCCACCGCCACCACCGCCGAACGCCGCGCCGCCGGCTACCACCTCAGCGCCCTCCGACGACACCTACCGCATCTTTCTCGCCAAACAACTCAACGAAATCAAACTCCGCAACGTCAGCCCCGAACAGAACACGAGCAGCGGCGACGTGGCCGGGCTGGACCAGTCAGCCGTCGGCGGCAGCCTCAGTGACGAGCGCTACGAGGCGTTGCGCGGGATCGGCTACACCGGGTCCAAACGCTTCACGTGGCAAGAAGCCCTCGACTTCGCCGCCCGCGGCCTCTGGCCCCAAGCCGAAGTCTGCTACGCACTCGGCGGCACTGTCGACCAATGCCGACCCGGCGGAGCGGGCAAGATGCTCAAAGCCGCCGGCGAAGCAGGCAAACTCGCCCAGAAGGCCGCCAAAGCCGTCGATTGGCTCGACGACACCGCCCGAGCTAACGTCAAAGCCAAACTCAAAGACTTCGGCGACGGCATCCCGAACCGGAAGGACGGCACACGATGGTTCGACCCGAAGAAGCCCAAGGGGAACACCGTCCGCATCGAAAAGGGTAACCCCAGCTCGCCCTTCCCGTCGCAGCAAGTCGACCATGTCCGCGCCGCCGAAGACGGAAACTGGTAACCCGGGGCAGGGCAACGCATCCAGGAAGGGCAAGGGCAGAAGACTTTCCGGCAGACACACATATTCCACTCAGCGAATGGCTAACCTGGCGAAGCTGGAACAAACCGTGGCCACGATCGAATATCCGATCTTCGTACGCAAGTCCTGTCAGCCGTAGAGAATCTCGCAGACCGCGACTATCAGGAGCGCGTGTGGGTACGACTGGAGTTGCCGCACCCCGACCACGCGGACAACCTGGACATGAACATCCACATTCTGTTCGACGATACTTCCCTACTTCCAGACCCGCTCTCAGGTGTCGGCTGGTACATATATGCCGACGAAGTGGAGCCGTTGCGACTGCTTGGTGCCGTGCTCGACCCGCTTATCGACGAGATTGGCGATGATGTCGATAGCGCCATTTGGCTCATCCTCTTTGGGATGAGGTCGTTCACCGCGCAGGCGTCGCATTACAGGTGATGCAAACGCATGAGGAGACAACCTGAAACGAGGCCATGACCGCCACAAGTCGGGAAGCCCGGCGACATGAATTTCGATGTCGCCGATTTAGAACCGGCACCACCGAAGCTGCCGGTCATTGACACCTGTGAACTTCAGCGCACACCTCGGACCGGTGTCGCCGGTCGGCTCGCCTCTCGCAGCATGGAAGCTACCGAACCGGGCAGCCTTGGCCGGAGTGCGAGATGATACCGCCACAGTGGAGCTTATAGTCGGGCTGATCAAAGCCGTTATCCCCGAGCATTTTCCACCGGTGGCACTGTGGGCGGCCGTAGGGCGGATTCGCGCGCGTCGGCGACGCAGAAGTCGCGCAACTGCCTGACTCCTTCACAACCGTCGCTGAGGGGTACCTCGCCGCAACCCGGACGGTCCGGGTCCGACCAGAGGACCCGCTTCGGCGGGGGAACCAGGCACTCCTCGCGCTCGACGCCTGAACGTCGGACGGCCCCCGCTCGCGCGGGGAAGACACTTCTTAATCTGCGATATTATCTCATTGTCGGTGTATTTTCATTCACTTCTGTTCGGTCTCCGATTGCTCGCGAAGGGAATCCTTTGCTGTGGGTTCTCGGGACTTGCCGTCCTGCGGCGCCGCTCCGACGCAGGTTCGAGCGTGCCGGAACGAAACCCTCGTCAGCGGCTCATCTCGCGCCCTGTGCGCCCTCGGACGCGGCTGCCTAGGACGCACAGGTCCAGGCAATGGCCGGGACCGTAGGGGACACTGGATCGCATGGCCGGCACCCATCGCGAGCTCGCCGATTCCCTGCGGCGCGCCCGTGCTCAGGACGGCCCCGCGCGGGCCGGGCTGCCACCGGACGGAGTCGCGTGCCGGGCCTGCGCCGGGAGGAAGACGCCCGGTTGGCTGCTGGCGTGTCGACCGACCATTACGCTCGTCTTGAACAGGGACGCCGCTTCACCCCCGTTCGCGGCGGTCGGCGGGCTCTTTCGGCTGTGGGCTGATGTCGACGTTGCTGTCGCCGAGGTCCCGTAGCTGCCCGTAGCCGATCTTCGGGCCTTGGCCCGCGGACTTCGCGGTGTCCGCGTAGGTGTTGTGCTTGTCGAGATTCTGTTGCGCGATCTCGTTGTATTGGTTGATTTTCGCTTCGGTGTCGGTGGTCCGCCAGAACCGTGCCTTGTCCAGGAACGTCCGGTGCGGCGGAGTCTCGGCATCGGCCGCAGCGCCGCCTTCAGCTGGTCGAACCCGTACGCTAGGTCGCTGGCGTTCTGCGAGTTCGCGGTGAACATGTGCGACGCGGCCTGCGACACGTCCGCCAGCGGCTTGATTCGCGCCTGTGCGGCGTCCGCGCCGCCGCCGGTCCAGGAGATTCCATGCCCGACATCAGCTGCTGGACGCGGCCGCTGACCTGTGCGTGCTGCTCGGCCAGTTCGGCGGCTTGGTCGGCGCCGCCGTGCCAGTCCGGCGCGCCCTTGCTCGCCATGATCTGCTTGACCAGCTCCGATTGGGGGCACGGCCTGCTCGTCGAGGTTGCCCTTGAACAGATCGCCGAACCATCCGCCGACGTCGCTGGCCCGGTCTCCTACCGACTCGACGGTGCCTTCGACGGCGTGCCCGACGGCTTTCGCCGCGTCGCCCAGGACATAGAAGATCGACATCACGAACCCGCTTTGTGCTTCAGATTCGTCATCACCCGCTGCGCGCAGTTGTGCGGCAACGCGGCCGACGCGGATGTGCTCACTTGGCGGGCCGGCGGACGTCGGGCGACCGGAACCGGAATTGCCAGGGGAGCTGCGGCCGGCCGCGACCGCGGCGAGCACGACCAATCTGGCTGACTGCGTGAGTGTGCGCGAAGCCATCAGGCGAGTCCTCCGCCCGAGTTCGCGGCGTTCTGCACCGCTCCCTCCGCGTCCTCGTCGCCGCTCTGGTGATGTGCAGGGCCTTCTCCAAGTCGTTCGATCAGCGTCGAGACGTAGTCGCGTTCGCGCTGAATGTGGCCCAGGCCGTGGCCGAACGCGCTGGCGCCCGCGCCTGATCCGGAAAGAAGCGCGTTGTAGCCCTTGCTGGCGGGGGTCCTCGGCAGGCGGGTCCAGATGAGTGAGATGTTCTGCCTTGGGGATCATCTTCGCCAGTTCGTCGCGGATGCCGCGCGCCATGTTCAGCATGCTCATCGCCTCGTCATGGCTGAGACTGAGCTCCTGCCCGCTCGAACCCGGACCGCTGCCCGCGGCAGCCCCGCCTCCGACGCTCGGCGGGTCCCGATGTTGAACACGGGCCGCCAAGCCAGCTGCCTGCCTTCGACGCAGGTTGACCCACGATGCGCATCCCTCAAGCGACATGCCACCACCACGCTGGGGCAGCCCGCGCGAGATCTCCGCAATCATGACTGTAATCGACCAGTAACGCCAAGGTGTAAAACCGCCTATGTCGTCAGGCCAACCTCGCGGTCCTGCAGGCGTTTAATCCGGATGTGAGAGGCAAGCAGATCGATCTTGGCAGGACGTATACCGACAGGCTCGTCAAAGCGGCGCATTGACGCTGGCCTGCTGTGCCCGGGCGTTGGCTGCGTCCGGGCACAGCGTCAGTGCGGCAGCGGCGGATGTTCGGTGCGAGGGAGCACATCGACGCTGTGATCTTGCGGCTTTTCGGTCTGTCTCGGTGTTCTTGGCTTCGGTGTCGGACGGATTGGATCGCTATCGGCTGTTTAGGGTGTAATTCGCCGGTTGATTTGCTTGAGGGTGCGATCTCGGCCGATATTCCGGGATAATCGTGTCCTGGCGCGGTCGGCGTCAGGATATTCGCGGATAGGCCGCGATTGGGTTTCTGCGCGCTGCTCCGACGTGATCGCTGGATCGTCCTTGACGCGCCGGCTCTTGTCGTCGGAGCGCGAGGGCCAATGTGGTTGGCGGCTAGGCGGCTTCGTCCGATGCGGTGGCCTTTGTGGACGGTCGGCGCGGCGGCGTTGCGGGCCTCCGGGCGACGTCGATGCCGAGGGTGAGTTGTCCGGGTGGTCGAGGGGCTTTGGTCGGCTGGGCTGGTTGCTCTGCGGTGGGCAGGTTCGTGGTTGGTCGCGGTGTGTTCGCTGTCGGTGGGTGTGGGTGGCGGGCGAGGTGGTGGAGTTTGCGGAGGTGTCGTTGGACGAGTCCGGCGCGGCGGGCTTCCTCGAAGAGGGCTCGGGCGGTTCCGTTTCGGGTGAGTCGGTTGGGGTGGGGGTGGTCGGGCATGGCGGGGTTCCTGGGGTGGGTGAGCTGGCTTAGGGCAAGATCACGAATGCGTTTCGGGCTGGTTGAGGCGTCGTGATGGCGGGTGGCGGGACCGCTCGAGCGGGTGGAAGTGTCGTCGCGGCTGGCCCTTGCGGGGGAGGGATAGCCGGATGCGCACGGCTATGGCCGCGTCGTGTGCGCCGTTGGTGCGCCGCCTGGTTCCCGGCCCTCGGCCGGGCCTGGTCAGGGATTCCCTGACCAGGCCGTTTGTGCCCCCGGCAGGACTCGAACCTGCGACCTAGAGATTAGAAGGCTCTTGCTCTATCCAGCTGAGCTACGAGGGCCCGGGTGGCTGACAGCTGCTGACCTCCAGCATGGGCAGCTTAGTCATCGCCAATCTCTCGATCGTTCGACACCGTCGAATCGTTTCAGCTTCCGTTCGTCGGATTTGCGGGGCTTCGGGGGAGGAATGCCACAGCGCGCGACGGTTCCGGTACGCAGTGCGCGGGGGAGGGGTGCGGTGTGGTGAGCGGACGGCGGTTTGTGCAGCTTGAGCACCTGGATCTCCTGGCGGGGCGGCGGGCGGGACGGGGTTCGGAGGCTTCGCGGCTGGGCAGAATGTGGCGATCTTGTGATGTAGGACGGCGGACCTGGCGCAGGACGATTGGGCGGTTCGGCGGTTGCGGCCAGACCGTGGGATGTCGTGCGCCGGTTGCCGGGTCGGCGGTGCGGGGTGGCGTGGGTCTGGGCTCGTGGTTGGCAGTGCCGGGAGGTGCGGTCTGGGAGTGGCTGCGGTGCCGGGTCGGTGACGCCAAGCGGTGTGGTTTGGGCGAGTCCGAGGTGACGGGGCAGTGGGGCGCCGACGTTGAACGGTGTGGTCTGGCGAGTGGCGGGGTGCCGGGTCGGTGATGCCAAGCGGTGTGGTCTGGGCGAGCCGGAGGGGGCGGGGCAGTCGGTCGGCGGTGTCGGGCGGTGTGGTCTGGCGAGCGGCGGGGTGCCGGGTCGGTGATGCCAAACGGTGTGGTTTAGGCGAGTCGGAGGGGTCGTGGCAGTGGATCGGCGGTGTGGGTCTGGGCAAGCCCGAAACACCGGGCACCTGGTCGGCGGTGCCGGGTGGCCTGGACAAGCGGCGAGGTGGCGAAGGCGAGGTGGCGAAGGCGAGGCGGCAGGGATCGGAGGCCCGAGACCGGAACAGACGCCAGGAGCGCGCCTCCCGACGCCGCAGGAGCCCGGGCCTCGCCTCCCGACACGGCAGGGGCCTGGGCCTCGCCCCCGCTCCCAGGTCGGGGGCCGGGGAGCGGGAGGCGAGGGGTCTGGGGCCCGTGGGCGCGGTGGTTCCGGGCTGCGCGCCCACGGGCCTGGGGCCGCTCGGGGGTGCGGCCCCCGGGCCGGCGAACTGGGGCTGCGAGTCGACTCGGCCTGGAGCGGCCTCGTTCGCCTGGCCCGGCTCGGGGGTGGGAGGGGCTATTCCCACACTTTCAGGGCACGCACCGCGAACGGGGACTGCGGGACGTACGTGCCACCGCCCGGATAGGTGATGAAATCGCCTTCCGTGGAGCAGTCTGCTCCTTGGTAGATGGTGACGTCGCGGGTCATCCGGTTGACGAAGGAATGGCCTTGGAATCCCTCGGGCAGGGGAATGCAATCACCCGGATTCGCCGTGCGCAGGTCATAACTCTGGACTGTGCCGGAATAGGTTTCCGTGTCCCAGAGGCAGAACTCGCCCGCACCGCAAGACGGCGAAGGAGGCGCGGCTTCAGCCAGGCCGGAACTGGTCAGGAGGCCCGCGGTGACCAGCAGCAATACCGCGGGCAGACGGGACGCGGAGGCGGCGGGCCGGGTGCGGCGGCCGGGAAAGGGCAGGGACGGCAGCAGGCGGCGGAACATGTGGGAACTCCCCCTCAATCGAAGCGGTGCCGGGCGAAGCGGCCGGCGGGTATCCCGGGGAAACCGGGTGTGTCTTCAACCTTGGCGGGTTCCGTGCGATTTGTCTGCCCGCATTCTTACGTCTGTGGACAAGTAGTTTCCCTTCACCCGGAAGAGACCTAGTTGTCCACAGATCGCCGAACGGTCTTGCTAAATCGCCGCGGTGCTCTCCCGGACGGCCAGCGACACCGGCAGTTCGACCGGGGGCGGGGCCGGCTCCCCGGCCAGCAGGTCCATCACCAGCTCTCCGGCGACGCGACCCTTGCCGGCCAGGTCCTGGCGGACGGTCGTGAGGGGTGGTTCAGACCACGCAGCCTGCGGGGTGTCGTCGAAACCCACGATCGAGACGTCGGCGGGCACGCGCAGGCCCAGCCGGTGGGCGGCGGCGATCGCGGCGAAGGCCAGTTGGTCGGACATGCACAACAGGGCCGTCGGACGCACTGAGGCGGTGAGCAGGTCAGTTGCGGCGGCGCGGGCAGTTGAGGCCGAGAGCCAGGGGGCTTCGGTGATGGTGATGTCGCTGATCCCGGCGGCGGCCAGGGTGTCGAGGTATCCGGCCAGGCGTTCGCGGGTGCCGTGGAAGCTGGAAACAACGCCGGAATGGCGTGGGGCGGCCAGGATTCCGACGCGGCGATGGCCCAGCTCCACTAAATGGCGGGCGGCCAAGGAGGCGCCGCCGCGGTCGTCGCAGCCGACTCGGGCCGTGTCCGGGAGAGGGGGCTGGTCGATGACGACCAGCGGCAAACCCCGTGCCCGCACGGCTTCCAGCGCGGGAGTGCCGTCGGCGAGGGAGTACGCCACAGCGATATCCGCTTGCGCGGCCAGGACTCGCGACGCGGGCGGGCCTTCCTCGGCTTCGCGGCCGGGCAGCAGCAACAGCGCGTTCCCCGTCGGTTCCACGGTTTTCGCGAGCGCGTCCAGGGTGATCGACAGCGCGGGGTCGGAGAAGGCCGCCGACAGCGACGAATCCAGCAGGAAAGCGATCGCGCCGGTGCGGCTCGTGGCGAGGCTGCGGGCGGTCGGGTTCGGGCCGGGGTAACCGAGTTCACCCGCGACGCGCAGGATCTGCTCCCGCAACCGCGCCGACAGCTGGTCAGGCCGGTTGTAGGCGTTCGACACAGTGGCGCGCGACACCCCGACCGCCTCCGCGACGTCGTCCAGCGTCGGGCGGCGGCGACGGCTGCTGGTCATCGGCGGAGCATAGAGGAAAGCCTTGCCCCGCACCGGATTCCGCCCGTAAACCCGGCTCGACCAGCGCAAACACCGCGAGCGAGCGAACCGGCGGCCAGCCCGCCCCCTGTGCCGCCGCGCGCGCGACCGGCCTAGTCTCGTACTGTGACCTCGGAACCTGTGACGAAACCGAACCGCGGACGCAAGACGAGTGTGCTCCCGCTGCTTTCGGTCGGCGTGGTGCTCGCCGCGGTCGTCGCGGTCGGGCTCGTCGCGCTCACCGGCGGCGCGGGCTACGTCATCGCCGGGCTGCCGGACCCCGGGCTCGTCACGCGGTACGGCGTCACGGTGGTCCGCGTGCTGGCCGAGGCCGCGTCGGTCGTGTGCGTCGGCGCGTTGCTGCTGGCCGCTTTCCTCGTGCCGCCACAGAAATCCGGCACGCTCGCGCCCGAGGGGTACGCCGCGGTCCGCACCGCGGGAATCGCCGCGTGGGCGTGGTTCGCCGCCTCGATCCTGTCCGTCGCCTTCACCGCCGCGGACAGCGCGGGCAAGCCGTTCGGCGACGTCCTTTCCCCGGACACCTTGCTGAGCCTCGTCGGCGCGATCGAACAGCCCAAGGCGTGGCTGTGGACGGCGCTGATCGCGCTCCTGCTCGCCCTCGGCTGCCGCCTGGTGCTCAGCTGGGGCTGGACGGCGGTGCTGTTCTTCCTGTCCGTCGCCGGGCTCGTCCCGGTCGCGGTCACCGGGCACTCGGCCAGCGGCGGCTCGCACGACCTGGCCACCAACAGCCTGCTGTTCCACCTCGTCGCGGCCGCGCTGTGGGTCGGCGGGCTGCTCGCCGTGCTCGCGCTCGGCTGGCGGCGCGGCAAGAACCTCAGCCTCGCCGCGCAGCGGTTCTCCAAGCTCGCCCTGGTCTGCTGGGTCGTGATGGCGGTGTCCGGCATCGTCAACGCGCTCGTCCGGATCAACCTCGGCGACCTGTTCACCACCGACTACGGCCTGCTCGTCGTCGCCAAGATCATCGCGCTGCTGCTGCTCGGCGTCTTCGGCCAGCAGCAGCGCAGCCGCGGCGTCGCGAACCTCGTCGGCGAGCTGGGCGGCAGCCAGCTGCTGCGGCTCGCCGCCGTCGAAGTGCTGATCATGTTCGTCACCATCGGCATCGCGTCCGGCCTCGCCCGCACGCCTCCGCCACCGGACGCGGTCACCCAGCCGGGCACCGTCGAACTGCTCATCGGCTACGAACTCCAGGGTCCGCCGACGTTCTGGCGGCTGCTCACCGACTGGCGGTTCGACCTGATCTACGGCACCCTCGCGCTCGTTCTCGCCGGGCTCTACCTGGCCGGGGTGCGGCGGCTGCGCAAACGCGGTGACTCCTGGCCGGTCGGCCGGACCGTGGCGTGGCTCGCCGGCTGCCTGGTGATCCTGCTGGCCACGTCGTCGGGCATCGGCCGGTACGCGCCCGCGATGTTCAGCGTGCACATGGGCAACCACATGCTCCTGTCGATGGTCGCGCCCGTCCTGCTGGTGCTCGGCGGCCCGGTCACGCTCGCCCTGCGCGCGCTGCCGCCGGCCGGCCGCGAAGCCCCTCCCGGACCGCGCGAATGGCTGCTGGCAGCCGTGCACTCGCCGGTGTCGCGGTTCCTGACCAACCCGATCGTCGCGCTGCTGCTGTTCGTCGGTTCCTTCTACGCGCTGTACTTCTCCGGCCTCTTCGACAACGCGCTCAACTACCACTGGGCGCACCTGGCGATGAACGCGCACTTCCTGCTCGTCGGCTACGTCTTCTACTGGCCGGTGATCGGCGTCGACCCCGCGCCGCGGCGGCTGCCGCCGGTCGGCAAGCTCGGGATGATGTTCGGGGCCATGCCGTTCCACGCGTTCTTCGGCGTGATCCTGATGAACATGCAGACCGTCATCGGCCGCGAGTTCTACACGTCGCTGAAGCTGCCGTGGGTCGGCGACCTGCTGACCGACCAGCGGCTCGGCGGCGGCATCGCGTGGGCCTCGGGCGAGGTGCCGGTGCTGCTCGTGCTGATCGCGCTGCTGGTGCAGTGGGCGCGCCAGGACGAGCGCGAGGCGAAGCGGCGCGACCGGCGCGAGGAGACCACCGGCGGCGAGGAACTGGCCGCCTACAACGCGATGCTGAAGAACCTCGCCGAGGGCAAGCGGGCGGAATGAGCCCGCGGAAATAATGTCGTCCGCGTGATCTCGACCTGACCCTCGGTAGCGCGGTGGTGACCGCCGTCAGGCCGCCGGAGGAGCCACTCTACGATCGACGGCATGGCCGAGTTCATCTACACCATGAAGAAGGTGCGCAAGACCGTCGGGGACAAGGTCATCCTCGACGACGTGAGCACCGCGTTCTACCCCGGAGCCAAGATCGGCGTCGTGGGCCCGAACGGCGCCGGCAAGTCGACCGTTCTCAAGATCATGGCGGGGATCGAGCAGGCCAGCAACGGCGAGGCTTTCCTGCAGCCGGGCGCGACCGTCGGCATCCTCATGCAGGAGCCGGAGCTGGACGAGACCAAGACGGTCCGGCAGAACGTCGAGGAGGGGCTCGGCGACACCAAGAAGAAGCTCGACCGCTACAACGAGATCGCCGAGCAGATGGCGACCGACTACAGCGACGAGCTGATGGAGGAGATGGGCCAGCTCCAGGAGGAGCTGGACCACGCCGACGCCTGGGAGCTCGACTCGACCGTCGAGCAGGCCATGGACGCGCTGCGCTGCCCGCCGCCGGACGAGCCGGTCACCCACCTCTCGGGCGGCGAGCGCCGCCGCGTCGCGCTGTGCAAGCTGCTGCTGTCCGCGCCCGACCTGCTGCTGCTCGACGAACCTACTAACCACCTCGACGCCGAAAGCGTGCTGTGGCTGGAGCAGTTCCTCTCCAACTACAAGGGCGCCGTCCTGGCCGTGACCCACGACCGGTACTTCCTGGACAACGTCGCCGAGTGGATCATGGAGCTCGACCGCGGCCGCGTCGTCGGCTACGAGGGCAACTACTCCACCTACCTGGAGAAGAAGCGCGAGCGGCTCGAGGTCCAGGGCAAGAAGGACGCCAAGCTGGCCAAGCGGCTCAAGAGCGAGCTGGAATGGGTGCGGTCCAACGCCAAGGCGCGCCAGACCAAGTCCCGTTCGCGGCTCGACCGCTACGAGGAGATGGCCGCGGAGGCGGACAAGCACCGCAAGCTCGACTTCGAGGAGATCCAGATCCCGCCGGGCCCGCGCCTGGGCAGCGTCGTGGTCGAGGTCGAGAAGCTGCGCAAGGGCTTCGACGACCGCGTGCTGATCGACGGGCTCTCGTTCAACCTGCCGCGCAACGGCATCGTCGGCGTGATCGGCCCGAACGGCGTCGGCAAGACCACGCTGTTCAAGACCATCGTCGGGCTCGAGGAGCCGGACGGCGGCTCGGTCAAGATCGGCGAGACGGTCAAACTGTCCTATGTGGACCAGACCCGCGGCGGGATCGACCCGAAGAAGACCGTGTGGGAGGTCGTGTCCGACAAGCTCGACTACATCCACGTCGGGCAGACCGAAATGCCCTCGCGCGCTTACGTGAGCGCGTTCGGCTTCAAGGGCCCGGACCAGCAGAAGCCGGCCGGCGTGCTGTCCGGCGGCGAGCGCAACCGGCTCAACCTCGCGCTGACGCTCAAAGAGGGCGGGAACCTGATCCTGCTGGACGAGCCGACGAACGACCTGGACGTCGAAACGCTGGGCTCGCTCGAGAACGCGCTCGAGCAGTTCCCCGGCTGCGCCGTCGTGATCTCCCACGACCGGTGGTTCCTCGACCGGGTCGCGACGCACATCCTCGCCTGGGAAGGCACCGACGAGGACCCGGCGAAGTGGTTCTGGTTCGAGGGCAACTTCGAGGGCTACGAGAAGAACAAGGTCGAGCGCCTCGGCGCCGAAGCGGCTCGTCCGCACCGGGTCACCCACCGCAAGCTGAAGCGCGACTGACCGGCGCGGGGGGTCCCGAGTGGAAACCAGCAGGCACAACCGGCCCAGCCCGTCCGCGACCGCGGACGGGCGGCCCGCCGTTGCCAGTGGCGGGACCCTCTCCGACCTCGGCCGGCTCATCGACCGGGCGGAATCGCTGCGCTTCCGGGCACCCGAGCTGTCGCTGGTGCTCGGCGAACGCTCGGCCGCGCTCGCGGAGGCGGCGGGCGCGGACGGGCACTGGATCCGGGCGGAAGCGCTCGTGGTGTCCGCTCGCGTGCGCACCGGGGCGCGGACATCCACAGTCGGTCGCGCGGTCGCGGCTTTGCGCGCGGCCGAACACGCCGGATACGCCACGACGGCGGCGCGGCTGCGCGTCGACCTCGCGATCTGCGCGCGCAGCCTCGGCGTTCCGCTGATGGGGCTGGCCGCGCTGCGGCCGGTGCTGTCCGAGGACGTGCCGCCGTCGCTGCGCGCGGAGGCGCTGTGCCATCTCGTCGGGTGCCTCGCCCAGTTCGGCCGCAAGGCGGAGCTGGACCGGGTGCTCGTCGAGGCGGACCGGCTGCTGGTGGCCGACGATTCGCTCGACGCCGACGACCGGCTGCTGATGCGGGCGTTGCTGCGCAACGGAACCGCGGCCCACCGCCGCCGGAACGGCGACCTCACCGCGGCCGCGGACGCCGCGCGGACCGGGCTCGGGTTCCTGGAGAAGATGGACCGCCCCGGCGACGACGGCGGCCTCGTCCGGATCCGGCTCGTGCTGCAGCTGGTCAGCACGCTGCTCGACCGCGGCGACGCGGACATGGCTTACGACATCGCCGAACCCGTGCTGCGGGAACCGGTGCGCGCCGCCGGGGTCGCGCCCGCGGCGTGGCTGCGGCTGGCGGTGGCGACGCGCATCCACCTGCCCGCCGGTGCCGGCGACGCGGCCGCCGAGCTGGTGAGGGAGGCCGTCGCGGCCACCGACCGGCACGGTCTCGCCGCGGTCACCGCGCGGCTGTGGCTGGAGCTGGCGCAGATCGAGGAACGGTTCGGCAGCGCGGAAGAGGCCATCGGCTGCCTGCACCGCGCGCGGGCCGCGGAACACGTGCACGCGCGGGCCCGGCGCCAGGCGTGCGGGCTGATCGCGGGCGAGCTGGGCGGGGACGCGGTCGCGTCGATGGACCTCGACGACGTCCTCGCCGCTTCCGCCCCGCGCGACGGACGCCCGGTGTCGATGGAGGTCGAGCCGCGGGTCGCGGCCGAGGAGACCTCGGTGATGCCGGCGATCCGGGACGTCCCCGCCGAACGGCCGGACCCGGTCGCGGCACCGCTGCCCGTTGTCCCGGCGCAGGTCGAGGTGCCGGTGGAGCCGGTTTCGGCCTCGGGCTGGGTCGAGGCGGCGGAGAAGAAGCCCGCGTGGTCGTTCCGGCGGGCCGCGGCCGAGGCGGAGGTCGAGCAGACCTCGGTGCTCCCGGCGATCCGGGAGACGGCCGAGGAGGCTCCACGGACCGGCGGACGGCGGCGGGCCGAGGATCGCAAAGCACCGGTGCTGCCGGGGTGGGCGCGGCCGTTCGGGCGGAAGAGCGCTGAAGCGCCCGCACCGCGGAAACAGGCTCCCGCGGAGCCGGTCGGCCGGGCGGAGGCTGCGTCGGTGCAGGTCGCCGAGAGTGCGGCTGGGACGCGAGCGGCCAAGACCGCGGAGGACGCGGCGGTTCGCCGGTCTGACTCTCAGGAAGCGAAGAGCACGGCGGAGGTCGCGCCGGGGCGTCGCCGGGCGGAGACGACCGCCGCGGAGACGTCGCGCTGGCCGGAGAAGCCGCCGGCCGCGCGTCGGTCGGCGGAGGACGCTCCTCGACGGGAGGAGAAGCCGCAGGCCGAGGAGACGCCGGTCCGCCCGCTGCGGGCGGCTGACGAATCGCGGACCGAGACTCCTCGTCGCAACGCGGAAGAGGCCCCGGCCGAGGAGGCGCCGCGGTTCTCGCTGCGGATGCCGGATCTGTCGGACATCCTGCCGGAGCTGCCGCTCGCCCCGGCTCCCGCGGACGAGCCCGCCGCGCCGCTGTGGGAAAGCGCGGAATGGGCGCAGGAGGAAGCGGCCCGCCGCGACACGCGCGGACGCAAGACCCGGCACGACGCCGAACACGGATCGGTCGCCGCGAAGTCCGTGCTCGACCGGCTGGGCATCACCGCGACCGGCGGGGGCGGCGGACGGCGCCGGGCCGACGAGCCCGGACGTCCCGAGTCCGCCGCGGAACCGGAAGCCGAGGCGAAGGACGAACCGGAGCTGGCCCCCGCGCCGCGTCCGGAGGAGCCGGAACCGGTCGAGGAGCCCTGGCTGCCGCTCTTGCGGATGCCGCCCGCGCTGGACCCGCTGTCGGACATCGACGCGTGGACGCCGTCGGAGCAGCCGTTCCCGGAGGGCTACGCGCGCGCCATCGCGGAGGACGAGCCGCCGCCGGACGCCGGTCTCGCGGAACTGCTCGCCCGCGCCCTCGCCGAACACCAGGCGGGCACCGCGAGCGCGGCCGCGCTGGTGAAACGCCTCGGCCCGAACGACGAACCGAAGCCGATCAACGGCCGCGCGACCGCGGACCGGCACCGCAACAACGGCGACTGACGCGCGCCGGAATTTCTTGCGCCGCAGGGGAAACGCTGGCCCGCCCGGGCGGATTCCGCGGCGGGACAGGGAATTGCGCCCCGGTGCGGAGCAGCCCGCGGCTCCGGAGAGGTCCGTGAGGGGAACCCTCCGGGAATCAGAGTCCCTCAGGGTTCCCCTCACGGACCTCTGCGCGAGCGAAGACGCTTCGGTAGCTCGCCGCGTTTTCCGCGTTGCGCCAAGCGATTTCCCGCTCACTGGGCGGACGCGGCCCGGGATTATGCGGCACAAGCCGCCGAGGCCCGCCGATCTGCGAGCACTCGGCGAGTGCCCCATCCTGGAACCTCGGCTCGCTCAGCAACGGAAGAATTAGCCCGTACGGGTGGGAATTCTCGCAGGAGAGGGACGCAACCTTTTCGGTTCTCGCCGCGGGCGATACGGCCACTGAACCGATCCCGAAGCGGCCGCCGCGCCGGGAAAACCCGCGCTCCGGCCTCGTGCCAAGCCTTTTGCCGAAAACCGCCCGGATCGAACCCGCCGGTAGCTGAACCGATCCCGCGCGAGCCCGTCGCCGGGGACCCCGGAAACGAACCTTAAGTCTTTCCCCGCCGCGCACGGGGGCGTCTCAGGGCGGATTAGGGTGAGGGATGTCCGGCACGTTGTGGTGACGGACGCATCTCGGTCTCGCACACTGGAGAGTTGCTCAATGAGCTCGACGGGAGTCTCGTCCCCGCCCGATGTCGGCACCGAAGCCGGCGCCGCCCGCCGCACGACGGCCAGCCCGGAGCAGATCCGGGACGAGCTGATCGACACCGCCGCGGCGCAGGCACCGGAGATCGCGGACCTGATCCGCTTGTACTACCGGCACATCCCGGCCGACGAGATCGTCGGCGACGATCCGGCGGCGCTCGTCGGCGCGGTGCGTTCGCACCTGCAGCTGGCGAAGAAGCGCATGCCCGGACGCCCGGCGGTCCGCCTGCTGAACCCGACGACCGCCGAGGACGGCTGGACGCGCGACGCGACCGTCGTGCAGGTGGTCACCGACGACATGCCCTACCTCGTGGACAGCGTCACCGCGGAGTTCGCCCGCGACGGCGTGCAGGTGCAGCGCATCGTGCACCCGATCGTGGTGGTGAGCCGCGGCCTGACCGGCGAGCTGGAGGGCCTGCACCTCGACGCCGACCCGGCCGAACCGCCCGCCGGCGCGTCCGCGGAATCGTGGATGCTGGTGGAGATCGACCTCGTCACCGACCCGCAGCGGGCGCGCGAGCTGGACAACCGGCTGACGTCCGTGCTGGGCGACGTGCGCGAGGTCGTCGAGGACGCCGAGAAGATGGCGCAGACGGCCTGCTCGCTCGCGGAAACGCTGGAGCAGCACCCGCCGAAGCTGGACACCGACGAGGTCACCGAGGGCGCGCGCCTGCTGCGCTGGCTCGCCGACGGCCACTTCACCTTCCTCGGCTACCGCAAGTACGAACTGGTCGACGGCGCGCAGCCGGACAGCGACGAGCCCGCCCTGCGCGCGGTCCTCGCGTCCGGGCTCGGCGTGCTGCGCCAGGACAGCCTCGCCGCGCGCAGCCTCACCGCGGGGCCGGACAGCTCGGTCGACGCGCTCGCGCCGTCGCTGCTCGTGCTCACCCAGGCCAGCGCGCCGAGCACGGTGCACCGTCCGGTTTATCCGTATTACGTCGGCGTGAAGACGTTCGACGAGCACGGCAAGGTCACCGGCGAGCACCGGTTCCTCGGCATGTTCACCACCACCGCGCTGCACGAGAACGTGCTCGACATCCCGGTGGTGGGCCGGCGCGTGCGCGAGGTGATCCACCGCGCCGGGTTCCCGATGGAGTCGTTCTCCGGCCAGCGGATGCTGGAGGTACTGCAGAACTGGCCGCGCGCGGACCTGTTCTCCGCGGACGCCGATTCGCTCTTCTACACGACCACCGGCGCGATCACGCTGTCCGACCGCCGCCGGCTGCGGCTGTTCCTGCGCCGCGACCCGTACGGCCGCTTCTACTCCTGCCTGGTCTACCTGCCGCGCGACCGCTACACCACGCGCTCGCGGCTGGCGATGCAGGAAGTGCTGCTGGAAGAACTCGAGGGTACGCAGCTGGAGTACAGCGCGCGCGTCGGCGAGACGCTGCTGGCGCAGGTGCACTTCATGGTGCACACCGACCCGTCGAACGTGCTCGAGCCGGACACGCTGCGGATCCAGGAGCGCCTGAACACCGTCGTGCGCAGCTGGGACGACCGGCTGGTCGAGGCCATCATCGCCGAACGCCGCGAGCGCGTCGGCGACGGCGGCCCGATCGGGATGATGGGCGAGGAGTCCGCGGTCGACCGGGGCCAGCGCTTCGGCGCGGTGTTCCCCGAGGCGTACAAGGAAGATTTCACCGCCGAGGACGCGCTGGCCGACCTGGCCAAGCTCGACACCCTCGCCGACGAGGGCGACCTCGCGCTGTCGTTCTACCTGCCCTCCGACGCCGAACCCGGCGAGCGGCGGTTCAAGCTCTACCTGCGCGGCGAGGGCGTCACCCTGTCCAAGGTGCTGCCGGTGCTGCAGGCGATGGGCGTCGAGGTGGTGGACGAGCGGCCGTACGAGCTGTTCCGCGAGGACGGCGGGGCCAGCTGGATCTACGACTTCGGCCTGCGCGTCGACAAGAAGGGCCTCGAAGAAGCCGACGAAGCCGCGGCGGTCGAGGTGCGCGAGCGGTTCCAGGACGCGTTCCACGCCGCGTGGCGCGGCGACGCCGAGGTCGACGGCCTCAACGGTCTCGTCCTTCGCGCCGGGCTCACCTGGCGCCAGGCCGCGGTGCTGCGGGCGTACTCGCGGTACCTGCAGCAGGCGCGCAGCCCGTTTTCCCAGGCCTACATCCAGAACACGGTCGTCAAGCACACCGAGGTCGCGACGAAACTGCTGCGGCTCTTCGAAACCCGCTGCGATCCGCAACTGTCCGATGTGGACCGGAAAACGCACGAGGAATCGCTGACCGCCGAGATCTCCGCGATGATCGACGAGGTCACGAGCCTCGACGAGGACCGGATCCTGCGCAGGCTGCTCGCGGTCGTCAACGCGACGCTGCGCACGAACTACCACGTGCGCGACGCCGACGGGAACCCGCGGCCGTACCTGGCGCTCAAGCTCGACCCGAGCGGCGTGCCGGAGCTGCCCGAACCGCACCCGAAGTACGAGATCTTCGTGTACTCGCCGCGCGTCGAGGGCGTGCACCTGCGGTTCGGCGAGGTCGCCCGCGGCGGCCTGCGCTGGTCGGACCGGCAGGAGGACTTCCGCACCGAGATCCTGGGCCTGGTCAAGGCGCAGGCGGTGAAGAACGCGGTGATCGTGCCGGTCGGCGCGAAGGGCGGCTTCGTGGTGAAGCGCCCGCCGGTCCCGACCGGCGACGCCGGGGTCGACCGCGACGCGCAGCTCGCCGAGGGCATCGCCTGCTACCGGATGTTCATCTCCGGCCTGCTGGACCTCACCGACAACCGCGTCGAGGGCGAAACCGTGCCCGCGCCGAACGTGGTGCGCCACGACGCCGACGACAGCTACCTGGTCGTCGCGGCGGACAAGGGCACCGCGAAGTTCTCCGACATCGCCAACGAGGTCTCGGCGCAGTACGGCTTCTGGCTCGGCGACGCGTTCGCCTCCGGCGGTTCGGTCGGCTACGACCACAAGGCCATGGGCATCACCGCCAAGGGTGCGTGGGAGAGCGTGAAGCGGCACTTCCGCGAGCTGGGCAAGGACACCCAGACCGAAGACTTCACCGTCGTCGGCATCGGCGACATGATGGGCGACGTCTTCGGCAACGGGATGCTGCTGTCCCAGCACATCCGGCTGGTCGCGGCGTTCAACCACATGCACGTCTTCCTCGACCCGAACCCGGACGCCGCGTCGTCCTACGAGGAGCGCAAGCGGCTGTTCGACCTGCCGCGCAGCTCGTGGGACGACTACGACCGTTCGCTGATCAGCGAGGGCGGCGGGATCTACCCGCGTTCGGCCAAGACCATCCCGATCACCCCGCAGGTCCGCGAGGCGCTCGGCCTCGACGAGGGCGTCACGAAGCTCGCGCCGATGGACCTGATCCAGGCGATCCTGCTGGCCCCGGTCGAACTGCTGTGGAACGGCGGCATCGGCACCTACGTCAAGGCCGAGAGCGAAAGCCAGGCCGCGGCGGGCGACAAGGCCAACGACGCGATCCGCGTCAACGGCAACCAGCTGCGCGTGCAGGTCGTCGGCGAGGGCGGCAACCTGGGCCTGACCCAGCTCGGCCGGATCGAATTCGCCCGGAACGGCGGCAAGATCAACACCGACGCGCTCGACAACTCGGCCGGCGTCGACTGCTCCGACCACGAGGTCAACATCAAGATCCTGCTCGACCACCTGGTGGCCGGCGGCGAACTGGAGCACGCGCGGCGGAACGAGCTGCTCGGCGAGATGACCGACGAGGTCGGCGCGCTCGTGCTCGCGGACAACTACCGGCAGAACGCCGTGCTCGGCGTCAGCCGGGCGCACGCCGGGCCGATGGTGTCGGTGCACGCGCGCCAGGTGTCCGCGCTGGTCGCGAAGGGCGCGTTCGACCGCAAGCTGGAGGCGCTGCCGACCCCGTCGCAGTTCCGCGCGCTGGAGAAGGCGGGCGAGGGCCTGACCTCGCCGGAGCTGGCGACGCTGCTCGCGCACGTGAAGCTCGACCTCAAGGACGAGCTGCTCGCCTCCGACCTGCCCGAATCCGAGGTGTTCACCCGCCGGCTGCCGGAGTACTTCCCGGCCCCGCTGCGGGAGCGCTTCGCCTCGGCGATCGCGCAGCACCCGCTGCGCCGGCAGATCATCACCACGCTGATCACCAACGAGCTGGTCGACGGCGGCGGCATCTCGTTCGTCTACCGCCTGATGGAGGAGATGAACGCGACCGCCACCGACGCGGTGCGCGCGTACGCGGTGGTCACGCACGTCTACGACCTGCCGAAGCTGTGGGCGGAGATCGACGCGCTGGACAACGTGGTGCCGACCGCGGTCGCGGACCGGATGGTGCTGGAGACGCGGCGGCTGCTCGACCGGGCCGCGCGCTGGTTCCTCACCAACCGCCCGCAGCCGCTCGCGCCGCTGGCCGAGATCAACCGGTTCGGCCCGGTGGTCGCGGAACTGGGCCCGAAGCTGGGCGAGCTGCTGCGCGGGCGCGAACTGGAGTCGGTGGAGCAGGACGCCGCCGCGCTGGCCGAGGAAGGCGTGCCCGCCGATCTCGCCCGCCGCGTCGCGCTGCTGCTGCACAGCTACGGCCTGCTCGACGTGGTCGAGGTGGCGGAGCTGGCCGAACAGCAGGTCGGGCTCGACGCGACGCACACCCCGGCCGACACCGCCGAGCTGTACTACGCGCTGTCGGACCACCTGGACATCGACAAGATGCTCACCGAGATCAGCGCGCTGGAACGCGGCAACCGCTGGCACGCCCTCGCCCGGCTCTCGCTGCGCGACGACGTGTACGGTTCCCTGCGCGCGATCGCGCTCGACGCACTGCGGCACAGCGACCAGGACCTGTCCGTCGACGAGCAGATCGAGCAATGGGAGAAAGCCAACGCGTCGCGGCTTTCGCGGGCGCGCGTGGCGCTGGACGAGATCACCCGTTCCGGGCGGCTCGACCTCGCGACGCTGTCCGTGGCCGCGCGCCAGATCCGGAGCACGGTGCGGTGACATTCGTTTCCCACGTCCAGCCGCGATGGTCGGACATGGACGTGTACGGGCACGTCAACCACGCCAACGTGGTGACGCTGCTCGAAGAGGCCCGGGTGCCCGTGCTGTTCGGCGAAGCCGAGCGCGCGGGGCTCACCGAGCTGCCGAAGGGCGTCGTGGTCGTGAAGCTCGCGGTGCACTACCGCGCGCCGATCGTCGCGGTGCCCGGCCGTTCGGTGCGCGTGGAGATCACGCTCACCGAGCTGCGGGCTTCGACGGTGACGCTCGGGTACGTCGTGCGGACCGGTCCGGACGCGACCGATCCGGTCGCGGTCACCGCCGAGACCGTGCTGGCCCCGTACGACACGGTCAAACTCCGGCCGCGCCGGCTCAGCGACGAGGAATCCGAATTCCTCAAGCGGGTGCTGGCCGATGCCTGAGCTGCGGATTCCCGATCCGGACGACCGGGAGACGCTCAGCGCGTTCGTGGCCCGCGCGGTGCGGCTGGACGGCACGACCGCCGTCCGGCTGCGCCGCCGGGGCGACGACGTGGTCGAGGCGTGGACGGCCACGCCGTTCGAGGTCCTCGCGACCCGCGCGGTCGCCGGGACGGTGACCCCGGCGGACGTCACGGTGTCCGGCAACGAACTGCTCGCGGCGCTCGCCGTCGCGGGCGGCGAGGTGATGGACCCGGGTCCGGCGCGCGACCTGCTGTGGCACGCCGAGCTGCCGGTCTCCGACCGCTGGCAGAAGGTCGACGAACTGCCGGTCGGCGTGATCTCGGAGCTGGCCGATCGCGGCGTCGCGCTCGCCCGCGACAACGCCGGGCCGCACGGCACGCCGCCCGCCTCGCTGATGGACCAGGCGGTGCTGACCGTCACCGGGGGAGACCTCGAGGTCAAGGTCCAGATGCGATGCCTGTTCGCGCTGTCCGGGATGGGGCTGTTCGATTCGTCGATCGACGGCGACGTGGTCCGGGTGACCGCCACCGATTCGTGGCTGCGCCTCGACGCCCGCTACGGCGCGGTGCTCAAGCGGCGCCAGGCGCTGCTGCCGCTGCTGTTCTGAGGCGATTCTGCTGGCGGGAGCCGTCGGGGAGGGCCATCGTGAACGGATGACCGAACCGGACGGCGACCCGACCGCGGACTTCCTCGCCGAGGTCCGGGCCGAGGAGCCGCCGTGGCGCACCGACCGGCCCGCGGCCGCCGAGCCCGCGCCGGAAACCGGATCTGAGCCAGGACGCGCCCGGTCGGTGGTGCGCGCGGTAGGCGAGGCCGCGCCGTACGTGCAGGCGGGGTTGTTCGCCGCGTGGGCGGCGACGTCGATCGCGGAGGCGGCTGACGGCGGCTCGGCGGGAGATCTTGGCGGCGGACAGCCCGGGTGAGGTCGCGTCGTCTGTCCACACTGGACTTTTCGCCGCGCGGATCGCCACGTCGGCCGCCGATTCCGCGGGCGAAGGCGGCGTGCCGGGCGATTTCGGCTGCCGCCGGACGGGTCGATCCGGGCCGAGGGGTTGTCCCAGCGGGTAGAGTCGGAGTCCGGTCCAGCTGCCGGATGCCCGATCCGGTGCGACCCCGATCATCGCGACCGCCGGCCCTCGCGCGATTCGACGACCCCGGTTTCCGCGCGAGGCGGACACGGCGGCGGAAGAGGAGACCCATGCTCCTGTCCGGTCCGGAACGCCCGATGTCCCTGCCCACCGCCGACGATCCGCAGGTGCTGCGGCAGGCGCTGGCCGCGTATGTGCGCGAGGTCGCCGCCGCGGTCGGGGTGTCGGCGGAGTGCTCGTCGTGCGAGGTCACCGACACGATCACCGCGTATGTCGCGCTGAACGGACGGTCCCCGCGGTTTCCCGGCCGGGATCTGATGCTGTTGTGGACCATGCGGGCCGGCTGGTCGGTCGCGGTGGAGACCACGCCGTCCGAAGCCCCGCAGCCGGTGGCCCAGCTGGGCGGCGACGTGACGCCCGCGCCGGAACGGGTGCGGCGGTTCGTCGCGGACGTGCTGAGCCCGTCCGGGACGACCGGGAACCCGGGGCCGGTGCTCGCGGTGTCGAGCCGCGGCGACCTGCGGACCCGGCTCGAGGAGCGGGTCCGCAGGTCCTGAAGCCGCTCAGGCGGCCTTGAGCTTGCGGGCGAGGCGTTCCGGCCGGGGCCAGCGCACGTGCGAGGCCCAGCGGAACTTCTCGAACATCCAGATCAGCCGCGCGGAGATGTCGAGCTGACCGCGGCCGACGCCGTGCCGGGCCCCGGTCGGGTCGGCGTGGTGCGAGTTGTGCCAGGACTCGCCGAACGACGCGATCGCCAGCGGCCAGAAGTTCGCCGAGCGGTCGCGCGCCTCGAACGGGCGCTCGCCGATCAGGTGGCACAGCGAGTTGACCGACCACGTCACGTGGTGCAGCGCGGCGACCCGGACCAGCCCGGCCCAGAAGAACGCGGTCAGCGCGCCCCACCAGGTCATCGTGATCAGCCCGCCGAGCAGCGCGGGGCCGAGCAGCGTCGCGACGGTCAGCACCGGGAAGAGCCGGTCGATCCGCTGCAGGTCGGGATCGTCGAGCAGGTCCGGGGCGAACCGGCGCGGGTTGGTCCGGTCGCGGCCGAACAGCCAGCCCATGTGCGCGTGCCAGAAGCCCTTGGCGAGCGCGGCGGGCGTCGTGCCGAAGCGCCACGGCGAATGCGGGTCGCCGTCGCGGTCGGAGTACGCGTGGTGGCGGCGGTGGTCGGCGACCCAGTCGATCACCGGCCCCTGCATGGCCATGCTGCCCGCGACGGCGAGCGCGATCCGCAGGCCGCGGCGGGCGCGGAACGAGCCGTGGGTGAAGTACCGGTGGAAGCCGACGGTGATGCCGAGGCCGCTGACGCAGTAGAACGCGGCGGCGAGGCCGATGTCCAGCCAGCTGAGGCCCCAGCCCCAGGCCAGCGGCACCGCGACGGCGACCGCGAGGAGGGGGACGACGGCGAAGAGCTTCACCAGGAAGGCCTCGGTGCCGGACTTGCGGCCGGCGAGCATGGGCTGCGGCGTTTTCGGGGGACGCTGGACAGTGCTCTGGGTGTCGATGGGTAAACGCTCCTACTCGAGCTGGTCCGGCCGCCGCGCTCTGCGGGGCCGAGGCCGATGCCGCGGCGCGCGCCGCGGCGGAGGGGAGCCGCCTCGGGGATGCGCCGTGCGTTGCGAACTGACCGGGCAGGGGAGGGCCGTGAAGGCCAGTCGCGACCTGTCCTGGTCAACGGAGGATCTCGCGTCCGGGTTCCCGGAACGCGGAAGACCTTGTGCGACCGGGGAAATTCACCGGGACGCACCGGGGTGCCGAGCGATTTCGGCTGCCGTCGGCGGAAAAGTCCGCTTCGGCGCGGGTCCCCTGGTGCGGAAAGCCTTCCGCACCAGGGGAAACACCGGGGAAACTCAGATGGCGCGAACGCCGGTGGCCTGCGGGCCCTTCTGGCCCTGGCCCACCTCGAACTCGACGCGCGCGTTCTCGTCCAGGCTGCGGAAACCGTTGCCCTGGATCTCCGAGTAGTGCACGAACACGTCGGCGCTGCCGTCGTCCGGGCTGATGAACCCGAAGCCCTTTTCGGCGTTGAACCACTTCACGGTGCCTTGCGTCATAAAAACGATCTCCATCGGACTCACAACAGATGCCACCTCGGCATCCGGGTCTGGCAACCGACGGTGTGCCTTCCGAAAGAGAAACACCACGCCCGCTACATCTTGCGAGCGGGCTGCGGGACGTACCCACCGCACGAACACAAAACACGACCGCGTTCAGTAAAGCACGCCCGCGCCGGTCCCACCAGGGCCGCCGCCCGAACGGTCCACTGTGGACGCCGCGACGCGCGCGGCGGGGACGGCTCGCGGGCAGGTTGGGGGCGGGGAGTAGCGTCAACGGTGTCGAGAAGTCCCATCGTGCGCCGGCGATCGAGCCGGCGTCGTCCCCGGCGAGCCCGCTTCCCGCGTGCCGCCGGTGGCCCCTTCCACCTCGACGAGGAGCGACATGCGCTCGGAACGACGTCCGCTGTCCGCCGAAACCAGTGAATTCGCCCGTGCCCGGGTGTCCGCCGAACAGGACCTGCGGGTGCAGCAGGAGCACGCTGCCCGCACGGTCGCGGGACACGCGCACGATGTCGACGACCTGCGGGGATTGCTCGCGATGCTCGGCTTGGAGGCGGGTGCTCGCGTCTGACCCTGGCCGGGTCCGGCCGCCGAGGGGCGGCCGGGCCGGTGCTGGCCATGGCCGGGCAGGTCAGGCGGCTTTGTGCGGCCTGAGCTGCCCGAGCCGGGTGGTCGAGTTCGCAGTGAGCTTTTATCGACCGGCGGACGGATTTCCGCCGGGCTCCGCCGTGCCCGGGTGCCCGAAACGTCCGCTGCCGGACTGCCGCCGAGCAGGAGTGCGACGCCGGTGACCTGCCGGGATTGGTCACGATGCTCGGCTTGGCGGTCGCCATGGCCGAGCGGGTCAGGCGGGTTTTGAGGCCTGAGCTGCCCGAGCCAGTCGCCGAATCCGGAGCGAGTCTCCCGTCCGCGAGCGGCTGCTTTCAGCCGCGGACCGACCTGTGTTGTCCCGCGTCCGGGGGTCCGCTGAGGCTGTGACGGCGGGCGGGTCAAGCGGGCGGCCGACAGGCCTGAGCTACCCCAGCCAAGCCGCCGAATCCGGAGCGAGCCTTCCGTCCACCAGCGGGCTGCTGGTGAGCAGCACCTCTCCCGGCGGCAGCACGATCGAGCTGGCCGACGTGTTCAGCGCGCAGATCAGCCCGCCCCGGCCGCGGCGGAACGCGAAGCAGCCGGCGGGCGCGCCGAACCACTGCAGTTCGTCGCCGTCCCGGAACGCGGGGTGGTGTTTCCGCAGCTCCACCGCGCGCCGGTACAGCGACAGGGTCGAGTCCGGGTCCTCGAGCTGCCGTTCCACGGTGAGCGGAGCCCAGTCCGCGGGCATCGGCAGCCACGTCTGCGCGGTGCGCGAGAACCCGTACGGCGGGAGCGTGCCCTCCCACGGCAGCGGCACGCGCTCGCCGTCGCGGCTGAACTCCGGGCCTTGCGAGCGGGCGCGCGGGTCGGTCATCGACTCCAGCGGCAGGTCGGCGTTCGGCAGGCCCAGCTCTTCGCCCTGGTACAGGTAGACCGCGCCGGGCAGCGCCAGTTCCACCAGCGCCATCGCGCGGGCCCGGCGGAGCCCGGTCGCGCCGCCGCCGTAGCGGCTCGCGGCGCGCCAGACGTCGTGGTTGGACAGCGTCCAGGTCGCCGGTGCTCCCGCCGCACGCGGCACCGCCAGCGAGCGCTCGATCGACGTGCGCATCGCGTCCGCGTCGAAATGGGTGAGTACCAGGCGGAAGTTGAACGCCAGGTGCAGCTCGTCCGGCCGCAGGTAACGGGCCAGGCGCTGTTCGTCCTGCACCCAGATCTCGCCGACGGCCATCGCGTCCGGGTACTCGTCGAGCACCTTGCGGATCAGCTGGTGCACCTCGTGCACGCCGTCGTCGTCGAAACGCGGGTCGCCGGGCGCGCCGCCGCCGTGCGAGGGCGTGTCCGGGTCCATGTCGGGCAGTCCGGCGGGCTTGGCCATCCCGTGCGCGACGTCGATCCGGAACCCGTCCACGCCCCGGTCGAGCCAGAACCGCAGGGTGCGCTCCAGATCGGCGCGGACGTCCGGATTGGCCCAGTTCAGGTCGGGCTGCTGGGGCGCGAACAGGTGCAGGTACCACTGCCCGTCCGGCACCCGCGTCCACGCCGGGCCGCCGAACACGCTGACCCAGTTGTTGGGCGGCTCCGCCCCGCCGGGGCCGCGGCCGTCGCGGAAGTGGTAGCGCTCCCGCTCCGGGCTGCCCGGCCCGGCGGCCAGCGCGGACTTGAACCACGCGTGCTGGTTGCTCGTGTGGTTCGGCACGACGTCCACGGTGACCCGGATGCCGCGCCGGTGCGCCTCGGTGAGCAGCACGTCGAAGTCGCCGAGGGTGCCGAACATCGGGTCGACGCCGCGCGGGTCCGCGACGTCGTAGCCGTGGTCGGCCATCGGCGACGGGTAGAACGGCGTCAGCCACAGCGCGTCGACGCCCAGCAGCTCCAGGTAGCCGAGCTTGCTGCGGATGCCCTCGAGATCGCCGATGCCGTCCTCGCCCGAATCGGCGAACGACCGCACGTAGATCTCGTAGAACACCGCGTCCGACCACCAGGACGGCCGCGACGGGCGGTCCGGCCGCCGTCCCGCGACCTGGCGTCTCATCAGACGAAACTGTTCATCATGCTGTGCGCGGCCATTTCCAGGTACGCCCACAGCTGGCCGAGGTACGGCTCGGGCAGGTTCTCCTCGTCGATCGCGATCCGGATGCAGCGCAGCCACGCGTCGCGTTCGACCGGGCCGATCTTGAACGGCGCGTGCCGCATCCGCAGCCGGGGGTGGCCGCGCTGGTCGGAGTAGGTGTGCGGACCGCCCCAGTACTGGATGAGGAACAGCCGGAACCGTTCCTCCGCCGGGCCGAGGTCCTCCTCCGGGTAGAGCGGGCGCAGGACCTCGTCGCGGGCCACTTCCTCGTAGAACCGCTTGATGATCCGGCGGAAGGTCGGTTCGCCGCCCACCGCCTCGTACAGGTTCGCCGGTTCCGGCTCGCTCACAGTCGACACACCTCCATCTTGCCCTGCTTCAGCTGCGCGCCGCGCCCGACTGCTTGTCCTGCATGGACGACAGCAGCCGGCCGAGCGGCGGCTCGAAACCGGCCTCCTCGAGCGCGCCGAGCAGCTGCCCGCGCAGCTTCCGCTGCACCGCCCACTGCTTGCCCGGTCGCACCTTGACCGTCAGGCGCAACACGATTCCCTCCGGTGTGACCTGTTCGACGCCGAGCATCTCCGGCGGCTCCAGCACGTTCGCCGAGAGCGCGTCCGTTTCGACCGCCTTCGTGGCCGCGCCGCTGAGCACCTCGGTGGCCTTGTCGACGTCCGCGGAGTAGCTGAGCGGGACGTCCACCACGGCGTAGGCGAAGCCCTGGCTGGAGTTGCCGACGCGCAGCACCTCGCCGTTGCGGACGTACCAGACGGTGCCCTTCAGGTCGCGCAGCGTGGTGATGCGCAGGCCGACCGCCTCGACGGTGCCGGTCGCCTCGCCGATGTCCACGACGTCGCCGACGCCGTACTGGTCCTCGATCATCATGAACATCCCGGACAGGAAGTCCTTGACCAGGTTCTGCGCGCCGAACCCGAGCGCGACGCCGACGATCCCGGCCGACGCGATGATCGGGGCCAGGTCGATGCCCAGTTCGCCCAGCACGAGGATGAACGCGAGGCCGTAGATCAGGAACGTGGCCATCGACTTCAGCACCGAGCCGATCGTCTTGGCGCGCTGCCTGCGGCGTTCCACCACGGCGGTGCCGAGCATCTCCGGCGCGCGTTCGCGGAGCGGTCTCAACAGCGACGGGATCTTGCCGTTGCCGCCCGAGGACGGGAGCGTGGTGACCCGGTCGATCAGCCGCTTCGTGAGATATCGCACCACGAAGGCGATGACCAGGATCATGATGATCTTCAGCGGCTTCGTGACGAGCCAGCCCGCCGACGCGGCGAGCCACTCGTTGTGCGTGACCGAATAGACCTGGGCGCACCACGACCCGGTCTCGGAGATGCAGCTGGGCGGAGCGCTGAGCACGGCATTCACTGGGGGAGGAAGTCCCTTCTCGTCGCTTGTTCCCGGCAGCGCGCAGGCGGCCGGCGGGTGGCCGACGGGTCGCGGGTATGTGACACGTCACAGAACACGCGTGCGCCGGGGCCCTGATGTGTGGTCGACTATGCCTGCACCGGTGGAGGTGGTCGAGTGCCAGACCGACAACCCGTCCCCCTCGGCGGAGCCGGCCAAGCCATGGCCGAGCTGCCGCCGGAGGCGATCCTGCGTGCCTGCCCGGGAGGGTCCGCATCCGGCGGCTCCGTCCCGTCCGGGCCGGGGACCCGTCCAGGGGGAGCTTCCCGTCCGCCCGGACAGCGTAGAGCCCGCGATCCGGTCGCCCCGGCGTGGGGGCGGCGCCGGGTCCTCCTGCTCAACGCCACTTTCGAACCGCTCACCGCGGTGCCCATGCGACGCGCGGTGGTGCTCGTCATGTGCGGCAAGGCGGAGGTCGTCCACGGCGATCCGGGCGGCGTCGAACTGCACGCCGCGACGGTGTCGCTGCCCGTCCCGTCGGTGATCCGGCTCAGCACGTACGTGCGGGTGCCCTACCGGGCGCAGGTGCCGCTCACGCGGGCCGGGCTGATGCACCGGGACCGGCACCGCTGCGCCTACTGCGGCGGGCGCGCGGAGACTATCGACCACGTCGTCCCGCGCAGCAAGGGGGGTCCGCACAGCTGGACCAACTGCGTCGCCTGCTGCGCGAAGTGCAACCACCGCAAGGCCGACCGGCTCCTGTCGGAGATCGGCTGGCGGCTGCGCGTGGTGCCGCGCGCCCCGCACGGCCCGCACTGGCGGCTGCTGGCGCATTCCAAAGAGGCCGATCCGCTGTGGCGGCCGTACCTCGGGTCGGCGGCCTAGCCTTCCGGTCCCGGACACGTCGGCGCCCCGGCTGCCAATGCGGCGGCCGGGGCGAGCCGATGGAGCGTGCTCGACGTCTCTCGGTCCGGTGCTGCGCTGCTCAGGCGGCGAGGCTGTAATCCGCCTGGCAGGTGACGCGGGTGCCCATCGTGACCCGGGTGCCGCGCGTGACGCGGGTTCCCCGGGTGACCCGGGTGCCCATGGTGACGCGGGTTCCGGCGGTGACCCGGGTGCCGCGGGTGACGCGCGTGCCCATCGTGACGCGCGTGCCGCAGGTGACGCGAGTGCCGCGGGTGACCCGGGTGCCGCGCGTGACGCGGGTGCCCATCGTGACGCGGGTTCCGGCCGTGACGCGGGTCCCGCGGGTGACGCGGGTCCCGCGGGTGACGCGGGTACCCCTGGTGACTCGAGTTCCCATGGTGACCCGGGTACCCATTGTCACGCGAGTGCCCGCGGTGACCCGGGTGCCGCGGGTGACCCGAGTGCCGCGCGTAACCCTGGTGCCGGACGTGACGCGCGTTCCGGGCACGAATCCGGTCTCGCTGGGTGACGAAATGGTCTCGGTGATCGCCTGAGCGGGGGGCTGGACGCTCTGCATGAGGTGTCCTCCTGGGACCGGTGCGTGACGGGCTGAAGCTGGGGAGGCGGGCGCAAGGCCCGTACAGGTGAAAAAGCTACGAGGATTTCAGGGTTCGGACAAGCCGCTATCGCCCGGTACGGCCGCCTGTACGGCGAGTTGCCACCTTTCGGCCCGCAGCCCTTCGCCCCAACGTTCCAGCGGGCGCGGGCCAAGCGGCGGACGGCGGCTCACCGGCGACGAACGGTCGCCCCCGGTCGCCGGTGTCGCGCGGTGGCTGCCGGAGGCATCCGATACGCTCACCGGCGTGAACGTTGTCGAGACGATCCTGGTCTACGCGGTCATCCCCGGGGCCATTTACTTCGTGGTCGGCGCCGCGACCTTGCGGAAGAAGTTCTCGGGGACGCCGCGGTACCGGCCGGGGCAGCCGTGGGAGTACCCCGCGATGTGGTGGACCGCCAACCCGGACGGCGTAGGAGCCGGCCACGCACCGGCGGTTGACGTGAATGCGGCGCCCGCGGGCGCTTCGACGGCCGCAGGAGGCGCTCGTGGCAAGTGGTGAAGTGACCCGGACCGCGGTCGCGGAAAAGGACCTGGCGTTCGGCGAGGTCATCACCAACAGCGGCAGGCTGTCGGCGGCGAAAATGTACGAGCCCGCCGCGCCGACGAGCCCGTTCACGGTGCAGCAGTTGGCCCGCCTGGACGAGGCCCTGACCTTCGCCACGCGCGAGACCGGCCTCGACTTCAGCATCTACCTCGGCGACCTGGGCGAAGACACCCGAGCCGGCGCGGAAAAACTGCACGCCACCACAGACGACCCGTCGAACGCGGTGCTGCTCGGCGTCTCGCCGGCCCAGCGCGCGATCGAAATCGTCACCGGCGAACGCGCCCACTCGCGCCTCCCCGACCGCGGCGCGAACCTGGCCGTCGCGAGCATGGTGGCCTCCTTCAAGGAAGGCGACCTGACCGGCGGCCTGGTCAACGCCCTGCGCATGCTGAGCGACCAAGCGGGCCCCGCTCCCAAGCACTGACTCCCCGCACACTTCAAGAGCCGGTACGCCTTTACGCGTACCGGCTCTTTCTACTTTCCGCCCAGACTTTCCGTGAGGGCCACCTTCACGGACTCAGAGTCCCTGAGGGTTCCCCTCACGACCCTCCCGCCGGACGTGAAGGGCTCCTTGAGGGAATTAGATTCCCTCAAGGAGCCCTTCACGGACCGCTCCGCGCCGACCCCGCCGGGATCCCCCAATGTGGCATTGGGTGCGTCAGATGCACCGAACGCCACATTGGGTGCGTCGCATGCACCCAATGCCACATTGGGGCGCTCCCCGCGACCCGGACGCCGCCCCACTCAAAGCAACCACGCACCCAAGCCGCGAAAAAACCGCCGCCAGTGCACCCAAACCCCGGGGGCACCCACCCCTCCCCCAACCCCGATACAAAGCCGCCCTGCGGTTCGGGGGTGCTTGTCAAGGCATCTTTCCAGCCTTGACAAGCACCCCCGAACCGTCAGCACAATCAAGCTTCGGGGTGCCCCACGCAACCAAGGGAGGCGCAATGTCGCCCGCCAGGGCGACGAGCCGAACCCCCTCAAACCTGACTGTCGAAATCCCGAGCAGCCAATGCCCGAACAATCCCAGCCCGCCCCTCGGAAACCAACCGCCGCAACGCAGCCGGATGCTCCCCAGCAAGCCACTCGTCCGAAGCATTGACCGTCTCCGCCTCAACCGCCCAAGACGGATACAACCCAATAGCCGTCGGCTGCGCCCGCTCGCTGGACCGCCGAGCCCAAACGTCGTCGATAACCTCGAAATACCGCCCCACATACTCCCCGAGCAAATGCTTCTGCCCAGGATGCGAGAACCCGGAAATCAACGCATCGCTCACCGCATTGGGAATCTCGTCGTCGTAAATAGCCCGCTGCCAGGTATCCGCCTTGGCCTCCGCAGTAGGCTGCAACGCCCGAGACCGCTCCGCGTGCCGCCGCCCGGCAGCAGTGTCATCCCGCCGCTGCTCGGCATCGATCTCCGCGGACCCAGCCTTCCCGTGCGCCACCAACGCCTGCAGCAACCGCCACCGCAAATCGGTGTCCACGGTCAGCCCGGGCAACGGCGCGGACCCGTCCAGCCACCCCGCGATCTCCGCCAGAATCTCGTCCCCGAGCACCCCGCCGGCCAGCGAATTCACAAATGCCAGCTGATGATCCGACCCAGCCTCCGCAGTACGGGCCAACTCGAGCAATCGCCCGCTCAACGCAGGCCATCCCTCGGCCGCGGCCCACTTCTGATCGGCATAAGAATTCAACGCCGTCTGCGCCTGCAGCAGCAACCGCTGCACCACGCCGACCTCGCTCTCGGCGTGAATCCCGCGCGCCACCAGCGTTACGAAATCGCGAGCCTTCAGCTCGGCCTCGCGCGTCATCTCCCACGCGGCCGACCAGCACAGCGTGCGCGGCAGCGATTCGGTGATGTCGCCGATCCGGTCGATCAGCGTGGTCAGCGACGCGGGGTCGAGCCGCATCCGGCAGTAGGTCAGGTCGTCGTCGTTGACCAGCACGAGCTTGCCCGCGGCCTGGCCGACCAGGTCCGGCACCTCGGTGCGCTCGCCGGTCACGTCCAGTTCGACGCGGCGGGTGCGGACGATCTTGCCGTCGCCGTCCTCGTCGTACACGCCGACCGCGACGCGGTGCGTGCGCAGTTCGCCGGCACCCGGCTTCGCGCCGGTCTGCACGACGGCGAACGACGCGAACGTGCCGTCCGGAGCGACCTCGTAGCGCGGGCTGAGCGAGTTGAGGCCGGTGGTCTCCAGCCATTCCGCGCTCCACCACGACAGGTCGCGGCCGGACGCTTCCTCCAGCGCCGCCAGCAGATCGGCCAGCGTGGCGTTGCCCCACGCGTGCTTGCCGAAGTAGACCTTGAGGCCGTCGAGGAAGTGCTCGATGCCGACGTAGGCCACGAGCTGCTTCAGCACGCTCGCGCCCTTGGCGTAGGTGATGCCGTCGAAGTTGACCTCGACCGCGTGCAGGTCGACGATGTCGGCCGCGATCGGGTGCGTCGAGGGCAGCTGGTCCTGGCGGTAGGCCCAGGACTTCTCGATGTTCGCGAAGCTGGTCCAGGCGTTCTTGTACTCGGTCGCCTCGGCCTGGGCGAACACGCTCGCGAAGGTCGCGAACGACTCGTTCAGCCACAGGTCGTCCCACCAGCGCATGGTGACCAGGTCGCCGAACCACATGTGCGCCATCTCGTGCAGCAGCGTTTCGGCGCGCCGCTCGTAGGCGTAGCGGGTGACGCGGCTGCGGAAGACGTAGTCCTCGAGGAACGTGACCGCGCCGGCGTTCTCCATCGCGCCCGCGTTGAACTCCGGCACGAACAGCTGGTCGTACTTGGAGAACGGGTACGGGGTGCCGAATTTCTCGTGGTAGAAGGCGAAACCCTGTTTGGTTTCGACGAACAGCCGCTCGGCGTCCATGTGCTCGGCGAGCGACGCGCGGCAGTAGATGCCGAGCGGGATGGTGCGGTGCTCGTCGCGGAACTCGTCGGTCCATTCCGCGTACGGGCCGGCGACGAGCGCCACCAGATAGGTGGAAATCCGCTCGGATTCGGCGAACTGCGTGCGGCGCGCGCCGTCCTCGGTGTCCTCGGCGCTTTCGACGAGCGCGTTGGACACGACCTTCCAGTCGCGCGGGGCGTGCACCGCGAGCCGGTAGACGGACTTGAGGTCCGGCTGGTCGAAGCAGGCGAACATGCGCTTCGCGTCGGCGGTCTCGAACTGGGTGTAGAGGTACACGCCGTCGTCGACCGGGTCGACGAACCGGTGCAGGCCCTCGCCGGTGTTCATGTAGCGGCAGTCCGCGGTGACGACGAGTTCGTTCTCCGCGGCAAGGCCGGGCAGCGCGATGCCCTTTTCCTCGGTGTAGCCGCTGACGTCGAGCTCGGCGCCGTTGAGCACGGCGGAGCGGACCCCTTCGGCGACGAGGTCGATCCACGACGCTTCGCCGGGACGGCTGCTGGAGAACCGCACCGTGGTGGTGGAGCGGAAGGTCTTCTCCCCGGGACGGCCGTGGCCGTCGGTGAGGTCCAGCTCGATGTCGTAGGACGACACGTCCAGCAGGCCGGAGCGCTGCTTGGCTTCGTCACGCGTCAGGTTGGGGGCGGGCACGGGCACCTCTGGTCTTCGGTTCCGGTGGGCACGACGTTCAGCATCCAATCATGACGCGCCCGGAACCGGCGACCAGGGAACAATGCGGAGGGGCCGCCGCGTTGCCCCGCAGTGCGGGGGTTCGCCCCGCCCTCGGCGAGCGCCGGGGAGCAGTCTCGCCGAGGAGCCCGTGAAAAATGACTGACGCGTCCCAGCCCACCACGGTGGACTTCTACTTCGACCCGATCTGCCCGTTCGCGTGGATCTCGTCGCGCTGGATCCTGGAAGTCGAGAAGCACCGCGAGCTGGACCTGACCTTCCGAGTGATGAGCCTGTCGGTGCTGAACGAGGGCCGCGAGGACCTGCCCGAGCGGTACAAGGAGCTGCTGAGCGAGGGCTGGGCCCCGGTCCGCGTCGCGACCGCGCTGGCGCAGACCCAGGGCCAGCAGGCCGTGCGCGACTTCTACACCGAGTTCGGCACCCGCTACCACAACCAGCACAACGAGGACCGCAAGCTCGTCATCAAGGAGGCGCTGGCCGCGATCGGCGCCCCGGCCGAACTCGCCGAGGCGGGCGAATCGACCGAATACGACGAGGCGCTGCGCAAGAGCCACCACGAGGGCATGGACCCGGTCGGCATGGACGTCGGCACGCCGACCATCCACGTCAACGGGAGCGCGTTCTTCGGCCCGGTGCTCTCGTCGATCCCGCGGGGCGAGGACGCGCTGAAGGTGTTCGACGGCGCGGTCGCGCTGGCGAGCTACCCGGACTTCTTCGAGCTGAAGCGCACCCGGACCGGCGAGCTGAACTTCGACTGAGGGCCTCGTGAGTGTTTATGCCGGTTCTAACCGGCATAAACACTCACGAGAACCCGAGCGCCGCCTTGGTGACGTCCTCCGGGTACGGCGAGCTTTCCAGCGCTTTCGCACGCGACGCCCCGCGCGTCTTCAACTCGTGCAGCCGTAGCAGACCGTCGCGATGCGTGCGCACGAACGCTCCATCCACCGGATCGCCGTGGCCGGGGACGACCACGCGCGGTTCCAGCGCGAGCAGCGCGTCCATCGCGGCGGCCCAGGCGTCGAGCTGATCGTCCGGGCCGAACGAGTACGCGGTGAAGCCGTGCGGGCCGTGCTCCACGACGTCTCCGGCGAAGACGACCTCCGCGTCCGGCACGTGCACCAGCAGGTCGTGGTCGGTGTGCGCGAGGCCGGGGTGCACGAGCGCGACCGTGCGGCCGCCGAGGTCGAGTTCGGCTCGGTCGGACACGAGACGGTCCGGCGGCATGATCCCGGTGCGCTCGATGGCGTCGGCGATCTCCGGTTTGCCCTCTTCGCGGTAGTGCTTGGCCCAGGTTTGCTTGCTGCTTTCGCCGTTTTTCAGCAGGGCCTGCAGGCAGCCGGGGTGGGCCCAGACATCGCACGGCAGGAACGGCGTGGTGCCGAAGGCGTGGTCGAAATGCGCGTGCGTGTAGACGACCGACCACGGCAGCTCGGTCAGCTCGCGGACCGCCGCGGCGAATTCCGCGCCCTGGTCGACGTCGCCGCGGGTGTCGATCACCAGGCACCGCTCCTGGCCGAGCACCACGCCGGTCGTCAGGTCCAGCTCGTCGTACCGGCGGGCGAAAACCCCGTCGGCCACCTCGGTCCAGCTCATCGCCCCTCCAGAATCCCGTGCGCCAGCGTCACCACGCTAGCGCTGACGTCCTGCTGGGCGGCCAGGATCACGTCGTCGCCGTGGCCGGTCGCGGCGAGTTCCCGCCCGGAGGTGCAGGCGTGCAGCGCGGCCGGGATGTCGGTCGCGGCGTAGGCAGCCGCCGCGAGCGCGGCTTCGGCGGATCGCGAGCCGGTCAGCGCGCTGACGATCGCGCCCGCGCCGAGGTGGTCCTCGACGCACGGCCGCAGCGGGCCGAACTCAGCGCCTTCGCCGAACATGTCGACGCCCCAGCGTTCCCCGGCGGGAATCACGCCGATCGGCCGTCCGTCGGCGATTTCCTCGGCTTTCGCCGCGGTCGCCGACGCATTCCGCAGGCAACCGGCCAATACGTGCGCGCCGGTTTTCGCCGCGGCCGCGCAGAGCGTCGCACCATTGGGGGAGGGGAGGGCGAGCAGCGTGCCGGACGGGATCTGCGTCACAGAAGACGGCCGGAGCGTCCATTCCTCTTCGCCCGCGACCGCCGCTCCCGCGCCGCGCGCCTCGGCGATCCCGCGTTCGTCGCGCCACCGCACCGGCAGCACCCGGCCGCCGCGGCTGACGACGAGATCCGTTGTGGTGCTGAAGGAAAGCACGTCCACGACGATCAGCACGGCGCATTCCGAACCGAGGATCGCGACGCCTTCGCCGCCCCATTCGAGCCGGACGTCCGTGCCGCGCTGCGCTGCGATGTCCACCCCCGGAGCATGCCGGGTCCGCGGCGAGATGGCACACTCCCGCTGTGCGTGTCTACTTGGGATCCGACCATGCCGGTTTCGAGCTGAAGAACCACCTTGTCCGCCACCTCGGCGAACAGGGGCACGAGGTGACCGACATCGGTCCGTTCGTCTACGACGCGGCCGACGACTACCCGGCGTTCTGCGTCGAAACCGCGCGCCGCGTGGCCGCCGACGAGGGCAGCCTCGGCATCGTCATCGGCGGGTCCGGCAACGGCGAGCAGATCGCCGCGAACAAGGTGCCGGGCATCCGCGCCGGGCTCGGCTGGAGCGTCGAAACCGCGCAGCTGACCCGGCAGCACAACCACGCCCAGGTGCTCGGCGTCGGCGCCCGGATGCACACGCAGGAGCAGGCGACCGAGATCGTCGACGCCTTCCTGGCCACGCCGGTGGACCCGGCCGAGCGGCACACGCGGCGCGTGCGGCAGCTGCTCGACTACGAGCGCACCGGCACCCCGCCCGCCCTGCCGGAGGCCTGATGCCCGAGGGGCACACGCTCCATCGGCTCGCCCGTCTCCACCAGCGCCGCTACGCCGGCGGACCGGTCGCGGTAAGCAGTCCGCAGGGCCGGTTCGCCGCGGAGGCGGGGAAACTCGACGGGCAGGTGCTCGTTTCCGCTGAGGCGTACGGGAAACACCTGTTCCACCACTACGGTCCTTTGGGGACAGTGCATGTCCACTTAGGTCTGTACGGCACCTTCGGCGAAGCGCCGCTGCCCGAGACCGCGCCGGTCGGCCAGGTGCGGATGCGGCTGGTCGGCCGCACCCACTGGACCGACCTGCGCGGCCCGACGCGATGCGAACTGCTGGATCCGGCGCAGGTCGACGCGATCAAGGCCCGGCTCGGCCCGGACCCGCTGCGCCGGGACGCGAAGCCGGATCGCGCGTGGGAGCGGATTTCGCGCTCCCGCACGACGATCGCCGCGTTGCTGATGGATCAGGCCGTGCTGGCCGGGGTCGGGAACGTTTATCGCGCGGAAGTGCTGTTCCGGCACGGGATTTCGCCGATGGTTCCGGGCCGATCGCTGGACCGCGCGCTGTGGGACGCCATGTGGGCGGACCTGGTGACGCTGATGCGCGCCGGGGTCCGCGTCGGGCGGATCGACACGGTCGCGCCGGAGCATTTGCCCGCGGCGATGGGCCGGGCGCCGCGCGAGGACCGGCACGGGGGCGAGGTTTACGTCTACCGGCGGGCCGGGATGCCGTGCCTGATTTGCGGGACGCCGGTGGCGCAGAAGGAATTGGCTGCGCGCAATCTTTATTGGTGCCCTGCCTGCCAGCCTGCTTGAGCTGAACGGGTCCGTGAGGGGAACCCTCACGGAATCAGAGTCCCTCAGGGTTCCCCTCACGGACGTCTGCGGGAGCGGAGGCGCGCGGGAATACGACAAAGGCCCCGTGGGCAAACCTTGCCACGGGGCCTTCAGCCGCTCAGCGGTCAGAAGTCGAAGCCTCCGCCGTCGAACCCGCCGCCGTCGAAGCCTCCGCCGTCGAAACCTCCGCCGAAGTCCTGGCTTCCGTCGAACCCGCCGCCGTCAAAACCTCCGCCGTCGAACCCGCCGTCCATGCCGCCCGCGTCGAG
Source organism: Amycolatopsis sp. AA4 (assembly GCF_002796545.1). Classification (GTDB taxonomy): domain Bacteria; phylum Actinomycetota; class Actinomycetes; order Mycobacteriales; family Pseudonocardiaceae; genus Amycolatopsis. Next base: position 5,931,702 of record NZ_CP024894.1, on the reverse strand, counting down.
GGCGTCCGCCTGGCCCGCGTCGTAGCCGGATTCCCAGGCCGACGCGCTGGCGATGCCGCTCATCCCGGAGAACATGGCGCTGAACAGGAACATCGAGCCCAGGCCCCACGCGCCCGCCACGAGCGCGGGCTTCCACCACGGCTCGCTGTACCAGCCCTGCGGCACCGGGCGTCCCGCGACGCGGCCGCCGGGGTAGTAGTACGGCGTGTCCTGGCCGGGTTCGGGCGACGCGGCGTAGCGCTGGCCTTCGACGTCCACCTCGCGGTGTTCGGTGACCTTGCCCGCGCGTTCGCGTTCGGCCTCGTCCGGCAGGGCGGGGCCGGGGTCCATGCCCATCGCGGTGCGCGCGGCGCGCACGTAGTACAGGCCTTCGATGGCGGTTTCCTTCACCAGCCGGGCCTGTTCGACCGTCTTGGCCTGCTCCAGCTGCGAACCGGCGGCGTTGTAGCGCTCGCTCGCGTCGGCCATCGCCTGCTGGGAGGCGGTGTCGGTGCCGGTGATGTTGAGGACCTGGCCGCCGAGGCGTTCGACGAGGCGGCGCGCGTCGGCCTTCGCGTCGTCGAGCTGGCTCTGTCTCGTCGCGGCCTGCTTCCTGGCCAGGTACAACCCGCCTCCGACGATGACGACGACCAGCACGATCAGGAGGATCGCGGTGCCCATGGGTCACTCCGTGTCTCGATCTGACGCGACGGCCGGGCAGCCGTCCCTGAAACGGACAACGCGGACCGTGCGCGGAGAGTTCCCGGGGCGCCTCCGTTCGGGCGGTGGCCGACAAAACTAGAACACGTTATAGTCCGCGGCATGAAGTTCTCCTTGTCGATCGCGATGAGCCCGCTCGACCAGCTGACCGGGCTGGCCCGCGCCGCCGAGGAGGCCGGGTTCTCCTCGATCGTGCTGCCCGATTCGCTCTTCTACTCCGAGAAAGTGTCCGCCGACTATCCCTACACCCCTGACGGCAGCCGGTTCTGGGACGAGGACACCCCGTGGGCGGATCCGCTGGTCGCGACCGCCTCGATGGGCGCGGTGACCGAGCGGATCCGGTTCTACACGTCGGTGCTGAAACTCGGCTCGCGCAATCCGGTGCTGCTCGCCCGGCAGGTCAACTCAGTCGCCGCGCTGACCGGCGGCCGGTTCGGCCTCGGGCTGGGGATCGGCTGGTCGCCGGAGGAATTCGAATGGTGCGGAGCGCCGTACGCGCGCCGCGGCAAGCGGTTCGACGAGGCGATCGACGTGCTGCGGCTGATCCTCAGCGGCGACATGGTCGAATTCCACGGCGAGTTCTTCGACTTCGACAAGCTGAAGATGAGCCCGAAGCCGCCGTCGCGCGTGCCGTTCTACATCGGCGGGCACACCGACGTCGCGCTGCGCCGGGCCGCGCGCGTCGCGGACGGCTGGTCGTCCGCGATGATGACGCTCGAGCAGCTGCGCGAGACCATCGGCAAGCTGAAGGGCCTGCTCGCCGAGCGCGGCCGCGCCGACGACCCGTTCGAATTCCAGGCGGTGTGCGTCGACCGGTTCGGGCTCGACGGCTTCCGCGAACAGGCCGACGCGGGCGTCACCGACGCGATCACCATGCCGTGGGTGTTCGAGGGGCACGGATTCGACGCGGACCTCGGCCCGAAGGTCGACGCGATCCGCAAATTCGGCGACGAGATCATCGCGAAAATCGAGGAGTGACATGGGAGTCGAGGTCTGCTGGGACCCCGCGGCGAAGCAGCCGCCCGCGCGGGAAGCGGCGTTCAAGTCGATGACGGCGGCGACCGCCGGGGACAAGGACGGCTGGCTCGCGCTGTTCGCCCCGGACGCGGTCGTCGAGGACCCGGTCGGCCCGTCGATGTTCGACGAGGAGGGCAAGGGCCACCACGGCCGCGAGGGGCTTTCGGCCTTCTGGGACAAGACGATCGGGAACGTCGAGAAGTTCGAGTTCGTGATCCGCGATTCGCACGCGGCCGGTTCGGAGGTCGCGAACGTCGGCACCATCACGACGTATTTGCCCGGCGGCTACCGCGTCGACACCGACGGGGTGTTCGTCTACCGGGTGAACGAGGACGGGCTGGTCGTTTCGATGCGGGCGTTCTGGGAGACGGAGCGGGCGATGGCGACCGCACGGCAGGTCTGACGTCAGGACGGGTTCGCTTTCCCCGTAGCAGCCCGCCGTGGGGATCGGTCAGGAATTGTCCAGGCGCAGCAACGTGTTCAGCAGCTTCCCGCCCGGCAGTCCCTCGTCGCCGAAAATGCGGTGCTGCACCTCGATCACGAGCGGCAGCGCGGCCCGCAACGCGGCGCCTCCGGCGTCGGTGACCTCGACGCGTTTGGCCCGGACGTCCTCGGCACTGCGTGCGCGGGCGACGAATCCCTTGCGCTCCAGCGTTTTCAGGATCTGCGACACCTGCATCGGGTGGATGTCGCCGGACGTCGCGAGGCCGGATTGGGTCACCGGGCCGCCGGTGCGGTTCAGCCAGCCGGCGAGCGCGAGCGTCTGGAACTGCAGATGCGTCAGGTCGAGCGGGGCGAGGGCCTGGTCGACCTCGCGGACGTAGCGGTGCACGACCCGCCACATGACGAACCCCACCGCGTTTTCGGGGGCGCCGAGCGAGGCGGTGGCGAAGAGCTCGGCGAGCGCGTCCTTGTCCATCGGGAGGCATCGTAGCGGTTGCCCGCAGATAGTAAACGCGTTTAGTATTGGCCGGGACGGAGAGGGGCGCCTGATGGCTGACCTGCGGCTGGACCTCGGCCTGTACCGCTACGACCACACCCGCCCGCTGTTCGACGGGCGGGTCCGCTTCGAGGGTGTCGACGCGACCCTGCACACTGCCGGCATCGTCTCGGACCTGTTCGAACGGATGGTCCGGGGCCGGGAGTTCGCGGTCGCCGAGCTGGGGCTGACGTTCTACCTGCGCACCTTGGACCTGCCGGATCCGCCGTTCGTCGCGCTGCCGGTGTTCCCGAACCGGCAGTTCCGGCATTCGGCGATCTACGTCAACACCCACAGCGGCATCCGGGCGCCGCGAGACTTGATCGGCAAAACGATCGGCGAGTTCGCGACGTACGGGCACGACGCGGGCGTGGTGGCGAAAGGAATTCTGTCCGACGAATACGGGGTGCGGCCGGAACAAAGCCGCTGGGTGATCGGCGGGTTCGACTGGCCGATGGATTGGTTCGATTTCGTTCCGCGACTGCATCCCGTGGACGTGGCGGTGCGGCAGGCTCCGGCGGGGAAAGCGCTGGGCTCGATGGTGGAGGCCGGGGAGATCGACGCGCTGATTTCCGCGGACCCGCCCCGCGGGATTCGGGAGGATTCGCCGGCGGTGGCGCAGTTGTTCCCGGATTATGTGCCGGTGGAGCGCGAGTATTACCGGCGGACCGGGATCCGGCCGATCATGCACACGGTGGTGGTCCGGCGAGATCTGCTGGCGGAGCAGCCTGGGCTGGCGGAGCGGCTGTACCGGGGGTTTGTCGAGGCGAAGGACGTCGCGATGGCGGACTATCGGCGTGGCCGCGTTTTCAATCACATGGGCGATGCGGGGATGGTGCCGTGGTTCAGCGCGTTGTATGACGAGAACCGCCGGTTGTTCGGGGCGGATTGGTGGCCGTATGGGATCGAGAAGAACCGGCTGTCGGTGGAGGCGTTCCTGCGGTGGCATTTCGAGCAGGGATTGTCGAAGAGGTTGCTGAAAGCGGAGGAGATTTTCGTGCCGGAGTTGTTGGGGACTTAAGCCGTTTCGCGGAGCTGAGCGGTTCATTAGGCTGTGGTGGTGACGGACGACTGGTTCGAATACGACGGCGAACTCGGCGAGACGGAGCGCCGTTTCGCCGAGGCCCTGCGAGCACGCGCCGCCCACTGGCGCGCGAGTCCGCTCGAAAGCCGGTTGGATCCGCCCGATGCGGAGCTTCCGCTGATCGCTTCCCTGGACCTGACTGATCCTGTTGCGGGAGGCATTTTCTTGACCGTCGGGGTGCACGTGGACGGCTGGACTGTGCGCGGCGACGAGGTGCACAACCAGTTGTTCACGCTGCCCGACGAGCCCACTGTCCTCGCGTTCACCGCGACCGGCGGCCCGGAAGAGCTGGCCGCCCACGCCGCGGACTGGTTCGAGGCCATCTTGCGTCGCCCGATCGTGCGCTGCGAATGGACGCTTACCCGTGATCTCTACCTGTTCGCCGACACCGGGGAGATCGTCGGGGGCAGCGGCAGGTTCTGTTCGCCGGGCCAGCTTGACCGGCTGGCCGCCACCGGCCGCCTCGACGGCGGGCGGTGGGTCGACGCCCGGGGATTCCGACAGCCGGACTTCGTTACGCGCGTCCGGTGATCCGGGCGTCCTGGGCCGCCGCCGAGACCCAGGACGCCGGGGGAGTCACTCCGCGATCGACGGGGCGACTTCGGTCCCGCGCGGCGCCCGGGCGACCAGAACCGTCATGAGCAACCCGCACGCGGTCACGCCCGCGGCGACGAGGTAGATCGGCCGCGGACCGGCAGCCGAGTCGGCGAGGAGGCCGCCGACCAGGCCGGCGGCCGCGGCGGCGACCTGGTATCCGGAGGCGTTGACGGCCATGGCGAGTGTCGGGGCTTCGGCGGCGGTCGCCATCATGCGGGCTTGCATGCCGGGGATGATCGCGAAGCCGAGGAGGCCGATCGCCACGACTGCCGCCACGGTGAGCGCCGGGGAGGTCGCGACGAACCAGCTGCCCGCCAGGACCGCGGTCAGCAGGCCGAGAAGAAGAGGCTGGAAGAGTCGCGGGTTGCGGTCGTAGAGCGTGCCGCCGACGAGGTTTCCGATGGTCGCGCCGACGCCGTAGGCGAGCAGGAGGACCGGCAGGCGAGCGGCCGGATGCCCGGCCAGGCCGGTGAGCAGCGGGGCGAGGTAGCTGAACACCATGAGCACCCCGGCGTTCCCTACCGCGGTGACGGCCAGCGACATCAGCACCGGGCACCGGCGCAGCATCCGCAGCTCCGCGACCGCCGAGGTCCGGTGTTCTTCGTTCGGCGAGGCGAGCTGCCAGAACACCAGGCCCAGCCCGATCAGGCAGGCCGCGGCGATCGCGGCGAACGTCGCGCGCCAGCCCCACAGGCCGCCGATCCGGGTGCCGATCGGCGCCCCGAGGATCATGGCGAGATTCATCCCGAACGCCAGCCGGGCGACCATGGTCCCGGCCCGCTCGGGCGGCGCGGATCTCACCGCGAACACGATGGCCTGGGCGAAGAAGGTCGAGGTCACGAGCGCGGTGACCACCCGGGCCGCGAGCAGCGGCGCGAATCCGGGAGCGAGGGCGGAGACCGCGTTCCCGAGCACCGCGACGGCCAGCAAGGCGAGCATCAGCCGCTTCCGGTCGATCCCGGCGGTCGCCGCGGTGAGCAGCGGGCCGCCGATGATCATGCCGACGGCGTACGCGGTGACCAGCAGTCCCGCGGCGCCGACGGAGACGTGGAGGTCGGCGGCGACCTCGGGCAGGATTCCGGCCACCACGAATTCGCCGGTGGTGATGCTGAAAACGCAGAACATGAGGATGAGGAGACGAAGCATGCCCGCACGCTAAACTCTCACGTCGACGTGAGAGTCAAGCCGGACAGCGAGGGAACCCAGGTGAAGATCGGAGAACTGGCGCGCCGGACGGGAGTCAGCGTGCGAGCGCTGCGCTACTACGAGGAAAAAGGCGTGCTGCGACCGGAGCGGATGCCCAGCGGGTACCGGATTTTCGCTGAATCGGACGTCCGCAAGGTCGCGCACATCCAGACCCTCCTCGCCGCGGGCCTCGGCATGGAGGTCATCGGCGAGATCCTGGCCTGCCTGTCCGGCGAGTCCCTGCTGCTGGACGACTGCCGCGAACGCCTCGAAGCGGAGCGCCGCCGGATCACCGGCGACATCGACCGGCTTCTGCACACCCGGTCGCTGCTCGACGATCTGCTCGCGACCACGCGCTCCCCGGCCGCAAGCGGGGTCGGTTAAGCGTCGGGGGTCAGTTCTCGGCGGAGGCCTTCCCGTCGTCTTCGTTTCCGTTGTGGTGTGCGGGAAACCCGTCGGTGTATTCGCGTAGTTCGGAGAGTCGCGGTGGACAGTTCGGCGAATGCGACCACGCGCCCCGGCCGCGCTGGTGTAGTCCGGGTTCCGCGGCTTCGCGATCGGGCAACCGCGGTCGCTTAACCGTCGGCGGCCAGTTCCTCGTGCAGGCCTTCCAGTGCGATGACGTCGTCCTCATTCCCGTTGTGCGGCGCGGAAAACCAGTCCGTGTACTCGCGCAGTTCGGACAGCCGCCAGTCGAGGGCGAACAGTTCGACCATTTCCGGGTCCAGGCCCGGAGCGCCGGGCAGGTCGGCGTAGTCGCGTTCGCGCGGGGCGACCGCCAGGGTTTCCCAGTCGACCAGGCGCAGGCCGTCGGGCGTGGCGACCTGGTTGTCGTTGTGGGGTTCGCCGTGGGTCGGGACCCAGGAATCGCGGCGGGACGCGGCCAGGGCGGCCAGTTCGAGATAGCGGTCGGTCCAGCGTTTGATCGCGTCGCCGCGGGCGGCCAGCGCGGTACGGGCTTCCTCGGCCAGCGGGCCGGACGTCCAGGGGTCGGCGGTGCGGGCGCGCAGGTCATCGGCGAAGCCAGGGCCGACCTGCGGGGACCAGTCGCGCAGGCCAGCGGGTGGCGGGGTGCGGTGGAGGGAGTCGAGCGCGGCCAGGAGTGCCGGTTTGTCGACCTCGTCCTCCGCGGGGCTGCGGCCGTCCAGCATCGGGGTGACGCTGAGCGCGCCGACTCCGGTGTCGACGGTGAACCGGCCGGATCGGGCCGGCAGCGGCGCGCAGACGAAAGCCAGCCCGGAGGCGGCCAGTTCGCCGGCGCTCGCGTAAGTGCTTTCCAGCGACGCCGCGGTGTGCCGGGGTTCGAGCTGGTCCAGCGTGACGAACAGCGTGTCGGTGCGCCAGTGGTGCGCGCCGAAACCCCAAGGCAGGTAAGCGATCTCGGAGACGGGCTGCCAGTGTTCGGCGAGGACGCGGGTGATGGCGTCGTCGGCGAGGAAGGCCGGGCGGGAGCGCACAAATCGGATACTAGGCAGGGCTTCGCGGCGGGAGCAACGGAGTTTCAGAACAGCTCGGTCCGGTAGTTTTCGTCGATCACGTCGTACAGGCCGCCGCTGACGAGGTCGCCCAGGCTGTTGTTCATCTTCTGCGCCTGCTCGGCGATGGACAGCGTGTAGAAATCGCCGCCGAGAGTGGCCGCTTCGGCGAGTCCGCGGGTGTCGCCCTCCCACAGTTTCGCTCGGATGACGGCTTTTCCGCACTGTCCGAACACTTCGCGCACGCGGACGATCGTCGCGAGCACGGCGGGTTTGCCGTCGGCGCTGAGCATGGCCAGCAGTTCCTGGTCGTCGGTGACGAAGGCGTCCCCGTTGACCCGCATCACCTCGCGCAGGCCGGGCACGAAGAAAACGAGCCCGATCGACGGGTTGACGCTGAGATTCTCGAAGGTGTCGGCGAATTTGTTGCCCGGACGGTCGGGGATGGCGAGCGTCCACGGGTCGAGGATCCGCACCGACCCGGGCGGGTCGCCTTTCGGGCCGACGTCCATCAGGCCGTCCGCGCCGAAGGTGGCGGCGCAGAAGAACGGGCTGTGCGCGATGAACCGCATGGCGAATTCGCCGAGCTGCGGTTCCTTTTTCTCGGCGATGAACTGGTCGGGGAAACCGATGATCTCCCGGACGCGTGCCATGGTGATCGGAGCGAAGGAATCTGCCGCGGTGGTCATGGTTTCTCCCGTCACAGGTCGAGGACGAGGCGTGAGGTGCGGGCGCGGGACACGCAGACGAACATCCGGTCGCCCGCCTCCTGCTCGCTTGAGGAGAGAATGCCGTCGCGATGGTCGGGGATGCCGCCGAGCACCTTGGTCTCGCACGAACCGCACAGGCCGGACCGGCACGAGGTCACCGTCCGGATGCCCGCCTTTTCGAGCGCGTTCACAATGCTTTCGTCGGCGGCGACGGACACGGTTTTCTTCGAGGCCGCGCATTCGACTTCGATCGGCTTGTTTTCCGCCGGGGGTGCCGACGGGGCTTTGAAGCGTTCCAGGCGCAGGGTTTCGGCGGGCCAGTTCTCCGCTGCGGTGTCCAAATCGGACAGCAGGGACGCCGGTCCGCAGGCGTAGACCTTCGCGCCTGCCGCCACGGGCTTTTCCAGTGCGGCCAGCGAAATCCGGCCGACGGTGTCCGACGGGCGACAGTGCACGCGCTCGCCGTAGCCGCGAAGTTCGCCGAGGAACGGCATCGACGCGCTGGTGCGTCCGCCGAAGTGCAGCTGCCAGTCGGCGCCCTGGGCTTGCGCGGCGCGGACCATCGGCAGGATCGGCGTGATGCCGATGCCGCCCGCCACGAAAACGTACGAGGCGGCCGGGCGGAAGGCGAAATTGTTCCGCGGCCCCTTGATCGCGATCCGCTGGCCGGGCCGGAGAAACGCGTGCACGTATTCCGAACCGCCGCGGCTCGCGCGTTCCCGGCGGACGCCGATCCGGTAGTACGAGCGTTCGCCGGGCGGACCGCAGAGCGAGTACTGCCGTTCGACGCCGTTCGGCAGCACGAGGTCGAGGTGTGCGCCCGGTTCCCAGCTCGGCAGCGGCTTCCCGGTGGTGGCCGCCAGGTCCAGCGAGACGACGCCGTCGGCTTCCCAGCGCAGCTGCCGGACGAAGACGTCCAGCGGTCCGGCGGTTCCGGTGTTCGGGGGCATCGGCTTCCCTCCTTTTGTTAACGCTGTTACTTGCCGCCTCGCCGAGGGTATTGGTAACGTCGTTAACATGTCAACCGGCACGAAACGGGCGGGAATCGCGGCGACGCGGGCCGAGCGCGCGGTGGCCGAGGCGCTGGACCTGGTCGACGCGGGCGGGCTGGAGGCGCTCACCATGCGCCAGCTGGCCGACCGGATGGGGCTGCACCTGCCCGCGATCTACCGCCTGTTCGACGGCAAGGACGCGCTGATCGACGAGATGGCCGAAGCGATCCTCGCCGGCGCGGTCGCGAAGCTGCCCGGCGAGGACGGCGACTGGAAGGACCGCGTGCGGGCCATGGCGGCCGGCTTGCGCACGGCGCTGCTCGCGCACCGCGACGGTGCACGGATCGTCGGCGGGAACTACGCGGCCAAGCGCAGCAATCTGACCTTTGTGGACAGTCTGCTCGGCGGGCTGCTGGCGTCCGGGTTGCCGCGGCAGCGGGCGATCTGGGCGACGAGCGCGGTGTTCTGCTACGTGCTCGGCGAGACGCTCGAGGAACAGGGCGCGACCGGGGACGAGGTCGAGGTGCTGAAGAGCGTGCTCGGAAAACGGAAGTACGGCCACCTCGAGGCGGGGCCGGTGGAGCCGATGCTCGATTTCGACGAGCGGTTCCGGTTCGGGCTGGAGTTGCTGCTCGCCGGGGTGGACGCGTTGGTGGAGCGGCGCTAGGTCTTCGGCGGTCGCGGAGCGAGGGGGCCGGGCATTCGCGGATTCCGTCCAGTCGGTGAGCGGTGCGCCGGGCGTCCGGCGAATCAGGGCCGCGGGCTGATTCCCGCCACTGCGATCCGGAACAGGCGGCTTGCCTCGGCGGCCGGGTCGGGGTGGTTCTCGGAGGTCAGGGTGATGCCGACGATCAACGCGATCAGATCGCCGATCGTCACGTCCGGCGAGACGGCTCCGTCGCGCGCGGCGTGCGCCAGCAGCGGGGCCGCGGAATCTTCCAAGGTTGCCGCGCAGGAGTTTCCGTGCACCGGATCAGGCACGTCGTACGCCAGGGCGGCGGCGAGGCCGCGCGCGGTCACGCAGTAGCTGACGACGTCGTCCAGCCAGTCCAGAAGCGCGCGGCGGCTGTCGGATTCTCCGGCGAGTTCCTGGGCGCGCGCGGCCAGCAGCGCGATCCGTTCCCGCGAAACCGCTTCCAGCAGGGCGTGCCGGGTGGGGAAGTGCCGCCGCACGGTCGCGGAGCCGACCCCGGCGGTGCGCGCGATCTGTTCCAGCGACGCGTTCGCCCCGTGTGCGGCGACCTCCGCCTCGGCCACCTCGAGGATCCGCGCGTAATTGCGCCGCGCGTCCGCGCGTTGCTGGCCGGGCATGGCGTGACCTCCGGGTTTGCTAAGTGGCGGGCCCCGCCGTATCGTAGCGGACACGAAACGGCGGGCCCCGCCATTTAGCGTTCGCAGGGAGAGTCATGGGCGAGCAAGCACCGGTACTGGTCGTCGGCGCGACGGGACAGCAGGGCGGCGCGACCGCGCGTGAGCTGCTGGCGGCAGGCGTTCCCGTCCGGGCGTTGGTGCGGGATCCGGTGTCGGACCGGGCGAAGGCGGTCGAGGCGTCGGGCGCCGAACTCGTCGTCGGGGATTTGCACGATCGGGACAGCTTGGCGCGCGCGGTGAAGGGCGTGCGGGCGGTGTTCAGCGTGCAGATGCCGGACCTGAGCGGGCCGGAGCCGGATTTCGCCGGCGAGGTGACCCAGGCGGTGAATCTCGTTGAAGCGGCGAAAGAAGCGGGTGTGCCGCAGTTCGTGCACACATCGGTGAGCGGTGCGGGATTGCCGGGACGGATCGACGAGCGCTGGGCGTTCCTGACGCCCGGGATGGAGGCGAAGGCGACGATCCAGGACCGGGTCCGGGCCGCGGGGTTCCCACGGTGGACGCTGCTCAAGCCGGGGTTCTTCATGGAGAACTTCCTGCCGTCCGCGCGGTACGTGTTCCCGCGCGGCATCGAGGGCGGGCTGGTGACGATCCTGCGGCCGGAAACCCAGTTGTCGCTGGCCGCGGTGCGGGACATCGGCCGCGCGGCCGCGGCGGCGATCGCGGAGCCGGAGCGGTTCGACCGGGTCGAACTGGAGCTGGCGAGCGACTGCCGGTCGATGGCGGAGATCGCGCCGATCCTGTCCCGTGTGCTGGGCGTGCCGCTGGCGGTGCCGGACATGACCGAGGAAGAGGCGCTGGCCGCCGGGATGCCGGCGATGGGGTTCTCGCACAAGATGCTGAACGCGATCGGGCAGCCGGCGCGGCCCGAGTTCGCGCGGGCATTGGGGATTCCGCTGACCAGTTTCGAGGAGTGGGCGGAGACGGCCATGCGGGGCTGAACGCCCGGCGCGGCAGGTCTTCCGGCCGGGACCGTTGCTCCGTTCGTGTCCTCCGGTTGGTGCTGACGGCACTTCTGCCCTCGCGGACTTTCCGGTTTTCGTGCCGCCGGAGCGCGGTTGTTTGTTACCTTCTTGGCCCGGAATCCGCGGCCGCACCGGCCAGTGAGGAGCGCTTCGATGCCCGCTGTCCAGCCGTCCGCCGGGAAACGCGCGGGCCGCGATCCGGACGCTACCCGGCGGGCGCTGGTCGACGCCGCGCTCGAACTGTTCGACAAGGACGGTTTCCACGCCACCTCGGTGCAGAAGATCGTGGACACCGCGAAGCTCACCAAAGGCGCGTTCTACTACCACTTCGAATCCAAAGAGGACGTGCTGCGCGAAATCCACGACCAGTTCATGGATTTCCAGCTCCGGCGGCTGCGCGAGGTGCTCGCCGAGGGCGGCGCGCCGGAGCGGGTGCTGCGCCGGGTGATGACCGAGGTGCTGGTCGAGCCGATCGGCCGCTACCGGTCCGAGATCTCGATTTTCCAGCAGGAGCGCCGGTTTCTTTCCAGCACGACGTTCGCCGCGATCGAGCGCAAACGCGACGAGTTCGAAGCGCTGGTCACGCAGGTCGTCGAGCGCGGCATCGCGAGCGGCGCGTTCAAACCGGTCGCGACCGCGCGGGTGCTGGCGTTCGCGGTGATCGGCGTGGCCGCGTGGGCGCACACCTGGCTCGATCCGCGCGGCGAGATGACGCCCCGGCAGATCGGCGACGCGTTCGGCGAGATCGTGGTCGCCGGTCTGCGCACCGGATCGCTGGCGGAGAGCCGGGCCTGAAGCTCTGTTCTGGCACGGCGGGCTGCTTTCCCGGTAGAAAGGGAAGATCATCGGGGAGGGAGCACCCAGTGAAGGTCCTTCTGCGTAAATTTGTCCCCATCGCGGCGGCCGCCGTTCTGGCGGTCGCGCTCGCACCCCCAGCGGCAGCGAGTCCGGCCGGTCCGGTGGCGGCTGCGGAATGGCGGGTCGCCGACGGGCAACTGCTGTGGACCGCGCCGAAACCGCTGTTCGGCGACGGTGCGGTGGAGTTCTGGTCCGGCGGCAAACTGCTCGGCCGAGCGCAGCCGCAGGCCGATCTGCGGACGTTCTCGCTGCCCGCGGGCGGGATCCGCGATCTGCGCGGGCTGGAGGTGCGTGTCGGCGGTCGTTCGCTGACCGAACCGCCGCATGCGACGGCGAAGCAACCGGCTGCGGCGCCGCTGCCCGAGTTGCCCGCGAACGCGGTGGATCCCGGTAAACCCGGGCAGTTCGCGACGGTCAAGGGCGAATACGCGCTCGACCCGGTGCGGCTGCCGGGACTGGACGGGCCGATCGAGATGCAAGGCGTGGTTGTCGCGCCGAAGCACGCGCCGGGGAACCGCCCGCTGGTGGTGTTCCTGCACGGCCGCCATCAGCCTTGTTACGACCCGAACGATCCGGACGGCTATTCGACCGCCTGGCCGTGCCAGACCGGGATGCTGCCGATCCCGAGCTACCGCGGGTACCTGCAGACCCAGGAATTGCTGGCGTCGCAGGGATTCGTGACAGTGTCCATTTCGGCCGACGCGATCAACGCGCTCGACCACGCGGCGCGGGACGGCGGCGCGCAGGCCCGGTCGTCGCTGGTCCGGCTGCACCTGGCGCACTGGGCGGCCGCCCCGCGGATCGTCCGGGACGCGCCCGCCGCGGATCTGTCGAATGTGGTGCTGGTCGGGCATTCCCGCGGCGGCGAGGGCGTCAACCGCGCGGCGATGGACAGTCTCTACCCGCCGCCGGGCGACACCGGGTTCTCCGGGCCGGTCCGGTGGAAGATCCGCGGCGACGTGCTCATCGCGCCGACGGTGTTCGGCCTCGATCCGGTGCCGGATGTCCCGTCGGTCACCTTTCTGCCCTCGTGCGACGGCGACGTCTCGGATCTTCAAGGGCAGCAATACCTCGACGCGGCACGCGGGGTCAGCCGGGACGCGGCCCTGCACAGCGCGCTGTATGTCTCGGGAGCGAACCACAACTACTTCAACGCGGAATGGACGCCCGGCGTCGCGGTGGCCCCGGCGCAGGACGATTTCCATTCTCCGGAACCGGATCCGAACTGCTCGCCCGGCGTGCCCGCGCGGTTGACGGACGCGCAGCAGCGAGCGGTCGGCGCGACCTATGTCGCCGCGGCGGCGCAGCTGTTCCAGAACCACGATCTGCGAGTGCAGCCGCTGCTCGACGGTTCCGGCGTGCGTGCGCCGTCCGCCGATCCGGCGCGGGTGTTGACGCACGCGCTCGGCGGCGCGCGGACGCCGGTGCTGGTCCCGGATTCGTCGACCAACGTCACCGGCAGCGGCGACGTGTGCCAGCAGGTCGGCCCGGACCGGCGGTGCCTCACGAATTCCGGCGCGTCCAAATCCCCGCATTTCACCGGGCTGGAAGAAGCTCCCGATCCGACGCGGACCGCCGTGCACGTGCGTTCCGCGACGGCCGGGGTTCCGGCGAAAATCTCGTTGCCCCGCCCGGTTTCCGCGAACGGCGCGCGGGCGCTGGCGATGCGGATCATCGCGCCGGAGAACGTTCCGGCCGAGTCGTTCGACGTCGCGGTCTTCGACGCGCGGGGCCAGCGGACGAAACTGGGCGCGGTGACGGTGGCCGGGCTGGCCGGGACCGAGCGGACGAAATCGTTCTGGGGCCAGGAAGTCCGGGTCCCGCTGCCGCCGCACCTGGAGATAGCCGGCCTGGAGCTGACGCCGCGGACGGCGGGCGGCGAGGCGTGGCTGCTGGACGCGTACGCCTGGCGACCCGGCCTGCCGGACCCGAATCCGGCTTCGCTGACCCGGATCGACCTGGGTTCGATGACGGTCAAGGAAGGCGATTCCGGCTCGAAGACCTACCAGATCCCGGTCACGGTGACCGGCGACAGCGGCGGTTCGGTGCGGGTGTTCCGGGCGGACCCGGTCTCGCCGATGTCGGTGAAGTGGACGTACCAGGCGGTCACGCTCGCGCCGGGGCAGCACACGCTCGACCTGCCCGTGACGGTCGTCGGGAACACCCGGTGGAGCTGGCCGTACCGGATGCTGGCCGAGGTGAAGGCCGCCCACGGCACGGTGGTCGGGGCGGCGGAGGGGTCGCTGAACGTCGACAACGACGATCCGGCGCCGAAGATCAGCGTCGGCGAGTCGAAGGTGTCGACGGTCGAGGGCGGTGCGCTGACGTGGCCGGTCGGACTGTCCACAGTGGCCGATTCGGGGATCAGCGTGCTCGGGCAGGTGATGGCGCCGAAGACCGGGCCGGAGCTGATGACGTCGGATGTCGACCCGAAATGGCTGGTCGAGCACGGCGTCGATCCGGAGAAGAAGCAGCCGCTGTCGGAGGCCCGGCTGACGGTGGCGGTGCAGATCCCGGCGGGGTCGACGAGCGGGGAGCTGACGATCCCGACCCTGCGGCACGCCGGGGCCGATCCGGCGAAGCAGGTGCTGCTGCACGTGACGGGCCAGCCTCGGGAATCCGGACCGGACGTGGACGTCACGGGGACGGTGACGGACGCGGGCTGACGCTGGGTCGATCCTCCTGGTCCGGCGTTCGGGCCAGGAGGATTTTCCGTTCGTTCCGGGCGGTTTCGCGGAAACCGTGCCGCAGGTAGAACGCCTGGGCCCGGGTGTTGACCGCGAGGACTTCGAGCACGAGCGGCTGTCCCCGCTCCGCCGCGACGCCGATCAGCCACCGGAGCAGCCGCCCGCCGATCCCGCGGCCTTGGAAGCGGGGGTCGAGTTCGATCCGGCCGAGAAAAACCTCGGCCGGCCGGTAGTCGACGACGAGCAAGCCGGCGTCCGCTCCGTCGACCGTGATGATCTGCCAGGTGCCGGGGACGAAGGCGCGGTCGTGGTAGCCGCGCTGGATTTCGTCGTCCCATCCCCAGATCGCGGCGACATGTTCGCCCAGCGCGGCCCGGTGCACCTGGAAACAGAAGTCGCTGTCCGCGGCCGTCGCGGGACGCAGGTCGACTTCGCTCGGCATGCGCGCCTCCGCTGCTCGGGAGCGCTCAGGGTAGCGCGTCCACCGGTCGTGCCTGCGCGAGCGCGGCAGAAGCCGCGGCGTGACCTGGACAGTCCAAATCGGACAAAGAAGCCCCGGCCTCCCGGCGATCGCGGTGCCTGCGTCTCACTGGGACTGACGGTGCGCCCGCGGAGTCATCAGCCGCGTGATGAGCGGCGTCGAGCCGAGCCCGTGCAGGACCACGCTGCCCAGGACGCAGACGACTGTCAGCGTCAGGACGAGGTCGCTGGCCTCGCCGGTCAGTCCGTTGATCGCCAGCAGTCCGAAGACGACCGACGTCGTGCCGCGCGGGCCGAGCGCGCCGACCAGGAACCGGTCCCGCAGCGGCATCCGCGTTCCGGCGAGCGACACCAGCACCGGGACGATCCGCAGGACGGTCAGCGCGAGCAAGCAGAAGACGACCGGCTGCCACGGCACCCCGAGGGACACCATGACCACCGCGGCCCCGCCGACGACGAACCACATCGCCATCGTCAGGATTCCGGTGACCTCTTCGAGCAGCTGCAGATCCTCGGCCGGCCGGGCGAAGTGCTCCCGGGCGGGGCTGTCCGCGGTACGCAGGTGTCGCGCGGCGAAGGCGCGGTAGACGTAGCGGAAGGCGATGCCGGAGACGAAACAGGCGACGAATCCGTTGCCGTCGATGGCGACTGTCGCGGCATAGGTCAGCAGGGGAGTGGTGAGAATGGTGATGCGCCGCCCCTGCCCGGAAGTCCAGCCGGAGCGGACCGCGAGGAAGAGCAGAACCCCGATGACCGTCCCGACGACGCCCCCGGCGACGACGGCTTTGAGCGCGAACGGCAACGCGGTCGCGAGGGCTTTTCCGGCGGTGTTCGCGGTATTGTCGCTGCGCGCGAGAATAAGCGCGAACAGGAACAGCGGCGAGACCAATCCGTCGTTGTAACCGCTTTCCACGTTCAGCACGCTGCGCACTTGCGGCGTCAGCGTTTTGTCCCGCACGACGCGTTCGGCGGCGGCGAAATCGCTCGGGATGACGATGCACGCGACGATCAGCAGCAACGGCCACGGCAGTTCCGGGAAAAAGGCCCAGCCGGCCAGCATTGCCAGTCCGAGGCTCAGCGGCAGCGCGAGGAACAGCACGCGCGCGACGAGACCGGGCGCGTGTCCCCACAGCCGTCCGCCGCGGACCTCGGTGGCGTCGACGAAAAGCAGCATCGCGAGAATGAGTTCGGCGACGTGCTGGGCGACTTCCGTGTCGAAGAGGTCGAGCAGTTTTCCCGGATTCGCGAACATCGCGGTCGCGGCCCCGCACAGCACCATCAGCACGGGTGCGGCGATGTTCCACCGGTCGAGCCGCTTGGCCGCGAGCGCGCGCAGCAGGACCGCGGTCGAGAGGACCAGCAGTGCGGGGATCATCGTTCGTCCGGCTCCACGGCGTTTTTTGGGACTGCCCAGCCGTCTTCGGCCGCTGACGCTCCACAGTGTACCGGCGGAGGCGGACGGGCTCCGGATTTCCGGGTGTAGGTCACGTCCACCCGGAATCGGTCGGTGGTTGGACGATTCGGCGGATCCGGGGCCCTAGCTTCGGGAAGGCGGGTGTTCCGGCCCGCCTGACTCGACAAGAAGGCCGTGATGACTGACGCTCTGATCATGGGCGGGATCCTGCTCGCCCTCGTGCTTTTCACCCAGGTGGGCCGCCGTCGGCACAACCTGGTCATGGGCATCATGCCGTTCGTCTCGTGCACCGTCATCGGGGTCCTGTACTTCACCGGCGGGATCTCGCTGACCGGGCCGAACGTGGTGGCCGGCCTGGTCGGGGCCGTCGCCGGGGCGGTCGCCGGCGCGGGGCTGATCGCGACCACCCGGGTGGAGCGCAGCGCGGTCACCGGGCGCGTGCAGACCTGGGCGGGCTGGCCGTACCTGCTGATCTGGCTCGCTGTGCTGGTCGGGCGGCTGGTGTTCGTGTGGGCGGTGGAGAACGTGCGCTCGTTCGCCGCGAAGGTCGGCGAATTCCTGGTCAGCGCCGGTCTGGACGAGGACGGGGTGGGCTTGTTCTTCGTGCTGATGGCGCTGGCCATGGTCGCGGTGCGGGCCGGCGGGGTGCTGTGGCGGGCGCGACGGCTCGAGCCGGCATGTGATGGGCAGCCGGTGCGGGCCTGACTACGCTGAGCAGCGAAGACGCCCAGGGGGAGGGAACGCGATGACTCGGCTGCCGCTGGTCCTGATGCGGCTGCTCACGCCGGTGGCCTTCGTCGCGATTCTCGTCACCGCGCAGCCCTCGGCGGAGTGGGAGTGGGCGCCGATGGCCGCTTCCGCCGCGTGCGGGCTGGCGTTCGGGATTCTGGACCTTCGCTGGCCGCGGGCGGGGGCCGTGCTGCTGTCGCTGGCCGCGCTGTTCGGCACGGTCGTGACGGTCGCGGACCAGAATCTCACCGGACCGTCGTTGATATGTCTGTCCTTGCTCGTGTTGTCGTCGCTCGAGGCGATCCCTCCGGTGGAGATCGGCACGGTGGCTGCGGTCGTGGGGGTCGCAGCCACTGTCGGAGGCTGGCTTGCCGGGCAGCCGGCCGGGCTCGTCGCGGGGAACGCGCTGGCGGTGGCGGTCGTGGTGCTGCTCGGGCTCAACCGGCGGCAGTACCGGGTGCAGGCGCGGCAGGCCCGGGACCTGCTGGACCAGACGCGGCTAGCCCAGGAGGCCGTGGCCCGCGGCGCGACGCTGGAGGAACGCGCCCGGCTGGCCCGGGAGGTCCACGACATCCAGGCGCATTCGCTCTCGGCGCTGTCGCTGCATTTGCAGGCCGCGGCGCGGATGGTGGCCGAGTTGCCGTCGCCGGACGAAAAACTCGCCGCCTGCGTGGAGAAGGCCGGGCAGTTAGCGCAGGAGGGGCTGATCGAGACGCGGCGCGCGGTGCACGCCTTGCGCGGTGCTCCGATGGCGTTGCCGGAGTTGTTCGGTTCGCTGCCGGACACCGCGTCGATCCAGGTGACCGGCGAACCGCGCGAACTCCCCGCGGACGGCACCCTGCTGCTGTACCGCACTGTCCAAGAAGGACTGTCCAATGCGCGCAAGCACGCGGCGGGCGCGCCGGTGTCGGTCGAACTGTCCTATCTGGACGATGCGGTGACGATGACAGTCCTCAACCGGACCGGTTCCGGCAGCGGACTGCCCGGTGCCGGATACGGCCTCACTGGCCTGCGCGAGCGCGCGGAGCTGGTCGGCGGCGAGGTGACCGCGGGCCCGGATGGCGCGGGCTGGCGGTTGTCGGTGAGGATCCCGGCATGACGATCGTGCGCGTGCTCGTGGCCGAGGACCAGCCCGCGGTGCGGGAGGGGCTGGTGCTGCTGGTCGGGCTGCTGCCGGAGATCGAGGTCGTCGGACAGGCGGGCGACGGTCTCGCCGCGGTCGAGGAAACCCTGCGGCTGCAGCCCGACGTCGTGCTGATGGACCTGGACCTGCCGCGCTGCGACGGGGCGGCGGCGACGCGGCGGATCGTCGCGGAGCTGCCGGGCACGCGGGTCGTCGTGCTCACCACCTACGCGGACAGCGCGTCGATCGTGCGCGCGCTGGACGCGGGCGCGGTCGGCTACGTGACCAAAGCGGCGAACGGCGACGAGATCGGCCGGGCGATCCACGCGGCGGCGGCCGGGCAGACCGTGATGGACCTGTCGGTGCAGCGGACGCTGCTGGCCGCCGCCCGCCGCCCGGCCGCGCCGCCGGAGGACGGGCTGACGGCGCGGGAGGTGGACGTGCTGAAGCTGGTCGCGGGGGGACGGAGGAACCGGGAGATCGCGCGGGAACTGCAGGTCAGCGAGGCGACGGTGAAGACGCACGTGAACCGGATCTTCGCGAAGACCGGCTGCGGGACCCGGGCGCAGGCGGTGCGGTACGCGCATCAGCACGGGTACGCGGACTGATCCCGGAGCTCTCCGGCGCGACAAACCAACGTCAGCGCCCGGCGGTGCCCCTTCGCGACCGACTGGCCGAGCGGCGGCGTCTGTCGCGGATTCGCGGCCTACCGCCCCGAACCCTCCCGCACATACCGCGAAAGCGTCGCCGCGCCAACGCGTTCCACCGACACGCATTCCAGGTGCGCGACACCCGTGCCGTCCGGGAACAGCCGGGTGCCGTTGCCCACGATGGTCGGGAACGTCAGCAGCCGGTACTCGTCGACGAGGTCCGCCGCGAGCAGCGTGTGCACGACGCTCAGGCTGCCGGTGACGACGACGTCGCGTTCTTCCCGTTTCACCGCGTCGACCAGGTCGCCGTCGAGGACCGACGAGTTCTGCCACGCGCTCGGGTCGGCGAGGGTGCGGCTGGCGACCAGCTTGGGCACGGCGTTCATCCGCCGCGAGAACGGGTCGTCGCGGTGCGGCCACAGGCCGGAGAACAGTTCCCAGGTCTTGCGGCCGAGCAGCAGGACCCCGTCGTCCAGCGTGCTCCCGAGGCGGAATTTGTCGCCCGCGACGGACTCCGGGCCGTGCCGGAACGCCCAGCCGCTGCTGGGGGCGCTGCCCGGGTCGGACGCGATGCCGTCGAGGGTGACGAACGAGATGACGATGACGCTCATGGCGGAGGTCCCTTCGGTCGGTGTCGCCAGTACCTACCGGCGGCCCCGGCCGAACTCATCGGTCTCGGCTAAAAAATCTTCGGCGGCAGGTCGAACGCCTCGAAAACGCGCGGATCGGCGAACACGACGTTGTGCGAAATCCGCCCGCCGGTCACGGTGAAGACCTGCAGGGTGTGCAGCTGCCCGTCGGAGGTGTAGGCGGCGAGCGCGGGCTGTCCGTTCGCGCGGAGCCCGCGGACGGTCCAGCCGGCCCCGCGCATCTCGAACACCCGGTGCAGGAACCGGCCGTAGTCCTCGCTGCCGCGGAACCAGAGCGGGACCGGCGGCATTTCCAGGATCGCGTCGTCGGTGAGCAACTGGACGAGTGCTTCGACGTCGGCGGCCTCGAAGGCACGCGCGTACCGGTCGATCACGGCCTGGGTTTCGGCGTCGTCCGGTTCGGCGATCTCGTCCATCCCGCCCGCGTCGGCGAGCGCGGCGCGGGCTCGCTGCAGCGCGCTGTTGACCGCCGGAACGGTCGTCTCCAGCTGGGCGGCGACCTCGGCCGCGCTGAACTCCAGCACCGACCGGAGCACGACGACCGCCCGTTGCCGTGCCGGGAGGACCTGCGTCGCGGCGATCCAGGCCAGCCGCAGCCCGGCGCGGGTGTCGGCGTCGCAGCGGGCGTCGGGAAACGGCTGCAGCCACGGGATGTCCGCCGACGGCCGCAGCGGCGCGCCCGGATCGTCGCTGGCGGCGCCGAGGCCGGACGGCAACGGGCGGCGGGCGCGGCCTTCCAACGCGGTCAGGCAGACGTTGGTGGCGATCCGGTACAGCCAGGTCCGGACCGAGGCGCGAGCCGGGTCGTAGCGGTCGCGGGCTTTCCACGCGCGCAGCAGCGTTTCCTGCACGAGGTCCTCGGCTTCGTGGAACGACCCGGCCATCCGGTAGCAGTAGGCGGTCAGTTCGCCGCGGTGCGGTTCGAAGTCCACCGCGTCATCATCCGGCACGCGCGACGCTGAGGAAACGGTCGACCACCGGGTTGGTCTCGTGGTCGGTGCGCGAGATCGCCGAGACGGTCGAGAACGCGCCAGCGTCGGTCAGGGCGAGATAGCGCAAGCCGGGCAACTGCAAGGCGCGCAAGGCGTTCGGCACGATCGCGATGCCGGTGTCCGCGGCGACGAGGCCGAGCATGGTCGGGAACTGGACGGCTTCCTGCACCACGCGCATCCGGAAGCCGGCCCGCAGGCACAGCGTTTCGATGTGGTCGTGCAGCCGCGAGACGCGTGTGCGCGGGAAGGCGAGGAAGGGTTCGTCGGCCAGCTCCGCCATCTCGACGGTTTCCTTGTCCGCCAACGGATGCGTCTCGGACACGGCCACGATCAGCCGTTCGCGGCCCAGCGGGTGCACGGTCAGCCCGGCGGCCTCGCCGACCTCGCGCGCGATGCCGACGTCGAGCTGACCGTCGCCGAGCGCGGCGATCTGCGCGTCGGTGGTCGACTCGGTCAGTTCGAAGCGGACATTCGGCCACTGCCGGCGCATTTCCAGCACCGTCGCGGGCACGATTTCGAGCGCGGCGGAGCTGACGAAGCCGATCCGCAGCAGCCCGAGTTCGCCGCGCGCGGCGTGCGCGACCGCGGTGAGAGCGTGCTGGCTGTCCGCGAGGACCCGGCGGCCTTCGGTCAGCAGCACGCGGCCTGGTTCCGTCAGCTCGACGCTGCGGGTCGTCCGCAGGAGCAGCCGTACGGACAGCTCCTTCTCCAGCTTCGCGATCTGCTGGCTGAGCGCGGGCTGGGCGAGGTGCAGCCGTTCGGCGGCGCGGCGGAAGCTGCGTTCCTCGGCGACCGCGACGAAGTAGCGAAGCTGGCGGAGTTCCACGCCAGTGATAATGGTTCCTTATCAGTGCGTAGGCAATAGATACTTCACTCTGTGTTCCGCGCGACTTAGCGTCATGGACGACAGGCACCGTCGCGAACGTCGAGGAGCACCCCGTGGATCACGCATTGTCGTTGCAGCACTTCGTAGCGGGACGGTGGGTTCCCGGCGACGGACCGGTCGCGCAGAGTGTCGATCCGGCGGATCCCGCGCAGATCGTGGCCGAATACCGCACGGCTGGTTCGGAGTTGCTCGACGAGGCGGTGCGCGCGGCGGTGGCTGCGCAGCCGGAGTGGGATCGCCAGGGCACCATCGCGCGCGGTCTCGTGTTGCGGCGGGCCGCCGAATTGCTCGCCCAGCGCGCCGAATCGGTGGCCGCGCTGATGACCCGCGAACAGGGCAAGACGCTGGCGGAGTCGCGCGGCGAGGTGGCCGCCTCGGTCGAGACGCTGCACTACCACGCGGGCCGGGCGCGCAGTGCCGACGGCGTGCTCTACCCGTCCGGCAACCCGGACGAGGTCGTGCGGACCGTGCGGCGTCCGCTGGGGGTCGTCGGCGTGATCACGCCGTGGAACTTCCCGGTGCAGATCCCGGCGTGGAAGCTCGCGCCCGCGCTGCTGTGGGGCAACTCGGTGGTGTGGAAGCCGGCCAGCGACACGGTCGCGCTGGCGGTGGCGTTCGCGGAGATCCTCGTCGAGGCCGGGGTTCCGGACGGCGTGCTCAACCTGCTGCTCGCGCCCGGTTCGCTCGGCGCGGAGCTGGTGGAGCGGCCGGAACTGGCTGGGGTCACATTCACCGGATCGGTGCCGGTCGGCCGGGCGATCCAGGCCGCGGTCGTGCCGCGCGGGGCGAAGGTGCAGCTCGAACTCGGCGGGCACAGCGCGGCGATCGTCCTGCCGGACGCCGACCCGGCGCAGGCGGCAACGGCGCTGGTCACCGCGTCGATGAGCGGGACCGGGCAGAAGTGCACGGCCGCTCGCCGGATCATCGCGGTCGGCGAGGCTTACGACCGGCTGGTCGCCGAGTTGTCCGCCCGGGTCAAGGGGCTCGTCGTCGGGCCGGCGACGACGCCGGGAGTCGAGATCGGGCCGTTGGTGTCCGCCCGCGCGGCGGAAGAGGTCGAGGGCGCAATCCAGCAGGCGGTCGACGAGGGCGCGACGGTGCTGGCCCGCGCGAATTGCCCGGAGGGCGGCGCGTTCGTCGCGCCGACGCTGCTGGCCGGGACGCCCGAACTGACGATCAGCCAGGAGGAGGTGTTCGGACCGGTCGCCACCGTGCTGCGCGCCGCCGACCTGGATGAGGCGATCCGGCTCGCGAACGGCACTCGGTTCGGGCTCACCGCGGCGGTGTTCACCGACGACGAGCGCGCGGTGCGGCGGTGCCTGCGCGACCTGGACGCGGGCATCGTGAAGGTCAACGCGCCGAACACCGGGTCCGAGGTGCACGCCCCGTTCGGCGGTCTCAAGGACTCGTCGTTCCCCGCGCCGCGCGAACAGAACGGCGAATCCGCCGCGGAGTTCTTCACCTGGACCAAAACCGCGTACCTGCGGACGTCCGCGCCTCGGGAACAGTCGTGACCCGGCCCGCGGACACGGCGCTCGCCCCGGAGGAACTGGGCGCCGCCCGCTACACCCGGCACAGCTTCGCGCGGTCCTTCCTCCGCCAGGCGGCTCGGGAGCGTTGGGCGGTTTCCACGGTTCGCTGGGAGTTCGACGACGTCGGGCACGGCGAGGCGCTCTACCGGATCGACGCGGGCGGAACGCTTCTGCACTTCGCGGTGTTTTCCACCGTCCTGCAGGAAAGCGAGCGCACTGACCGCGTGATCGCGAAGCGCTGGGATGTCACCGCTGCCCTGGTGGAAGGTCCAGTTCCGGACACTCGGATGGCAGAGCTGCGTCGTGAAGTACCACGGCAGGAAGCTGGCCGCGCCGACGCCGCGACGCTGGTGTGGACGCGGGCGAACCGGAGCGAGCGGTTCTTCGCCTACGTGGTATCTCAACTTGCTGCCGGTGAACAGCCGGCCACTGACACGATGGGCGACGCCTGCTATCTCCTGCGCAGCACCGCCTTCTACAGCAACGGAAAGTTCGGTCTCGCCGACTTCGACCGGCTCGCCGAACTCCCGCCGCTGCGGGTGCCGTACCGCGCGCAGATGCTGGCCGCGTGGCTGCTGCGCGAGTTCAGCTACGACCTGGCCGAACACTGTGCCGCACGGCGAAACCCTGCTGCGGCGAAGCTTTCCGGCGAGTGGCGGCGGTACCTCGGCCTGGGCAACGCGACCGGACTCGGCATGGTCCCGTTCGTGGTGAACCATCCGCATATCCTGGACGCGTGGTGCTCGGCCCGGGAACTGCCGCTGGCCCACGCCCTCGGTACTGAAGCCGATGCCGGTTCCGTGCGCCGGGCGAGCGAACTGCTCGACCGCGCCCGCCAGTACTTCCGCGAACGCGACACCTTGGCGACCGCGCCGTACCTGTCCGGACCCGAACTGGCCCAACGGCTCGACGGAATCGCCTCGCTGCTCGGCGAATACCCAGCGGGCGGTTTCCGTTGGCGAGACCTCGACGACCGGGCCGCGGCGTTCGGCCCCGAGGCCCGGGCGGTGCTGCACACCGTTCTGGTCGAGCTGGACGATTCGCTCGACTCGGAGATCGAGCACCTGCTGACCTGCGACCAGCGGCGGCGAGTCGACCTGAGGCAGACCTGCGGACAACTGCGCGACCTGCTGGCCGACCGGTACGACTGGACACGCGAATTCGACTTCACCGACCCGAACGAACAGGCGAGGTTCTGGTTCTCCGCGGAGGACAACGAGGAACCACGGCGCGGCAAACGCGGCCAGGACCCGGGCGAATCGATGGAGCACCCGATCGACATCGCCCGCTCCGTGCACGCCCTCCGGCACGACCTGGCCGCCGCGGACGCCGACCGTTCGGTCGCCGAGTTCCTGCTGGAATTCCCGTGGCACCGCGGCATTGTCGCGCGCGTGCAGTCGGTCGCCGGACTCCGTTACGGCGAGGTCCGCGCGAACCTGCTCGCCGACGATTTCCTCCCGCTGCACCTGCAGCGGTTCCAATTGGCCCTGTACGGCATGGAGAACTACAGCCCGCAGTCCACCGACTGGTTGCGCGTCACGTTGTTCTCGGGCGCGCCCCGGGCGCGCGACGTCGAGTCCGGAGTGGACGACGACTGGCTGTTCACCCGCAAGCCCGGAAAGGAGTCCTGAGTGGACCCCCTGGAGCACGGCGACCTCACGGTCGTCGACGGACTGCAGATCAACAACTGGGACCGCAAAGTCCTGGAGGAGCTGAAGGCCGGCGGCGTCACCGGCGTCAACGCGACCTGTGCGGTCTGGGAAGGCCCGCAGGAAACGCTGCGCGCGGTCGCGGACTGGTACGAACTCGCCCGGGACAACGCCGATCTGGTCGTCCTCGCCGACAGCGCCGACGACATCCGGACGGCGAAGCGCGACGGCAGGCTCGCCGTGCTGCTCGGCTTCCAGAACACCTCGCCGTTCGGCGACGACTACCGGATGGTCGAGGTGTTCCACCGTCTCGGCGTCCGCATCGCGCAGCTGACCTACAACATCCAGAACCTCGTCGGCGGCGCCTGCTACGACGAGCACGATTCCGGGCTCACCGCGTACGGCCGGTTCGTCGTCGCGGAAATGAACCGCGTCGGGATGCTGGTCGACCTGTCGCACGTCGGCAACCGCACCAGCCGCGACGCGATCGACGCCTCGGCGGGGCCGGTCGCGATCACGCACGCGAACCCGCTGTCCTTCGCGGATTCGCCGCGCAACAAGCCGGACGACGTCATCGAGGCCCTCGCCGCGCGCGGCGGAGTGCTCGGCTGTTGCTTGTACCCCAACGTGATCGGCGGCGAGAAGACGACCCGGCGGCAGTTCTGCGAGATGGTCGCGGGACTGGTCGAGAAGATCGGGCCGGACCACGTCGCGCTCGGCAGCGACTGCACGCGGAACTGGTCGCAGGACTACGTCGCGTGGCTGCGCAACGGCCGGTGGCGGCCCGCGTCCGCGGTGCCGGTGGAACCGCAGTGGCCGGTGTGGCCGAACTGGTTCGCCGGACCGGCCGATTTCCCCGTTCTCACCGAAGGATTGCTGGAGGCCGGCTTGGCCGAAACCGTGGTGGCGCAGGTGCTGGGCGGCAACTGGCTCCGGCTGTTCGACACGGTCTTCGCCGGAGCGGGACAATGACCGCGGCGCGGGCCGAGCGCGTGCCGGCGGCGGAAACCGTGCGGACCCGGGTGTCGGTGCGGGAGATCCATGAGGTCTCGCTGCGTGCCCTGCGAGCGTCGGGGCTGAGCAGCGGCGAGGCGGAGTACCTGGCCGAGGTCATCGCGTCCGCCGAGGTCCACGCGGGCGCCGGGCTCGACGCTTTGGCCACCGAGACGACCCGGATCCCGGCCGGACGAATCGGTCTCCGGCTGGAGCATTGCGACGGGTACGCCGTGGCGCACGACCCGGCTTCGCGCGGTCCGCTGCAGGCTTTCGTGCCCGCGTGCGAAACGGCGGCCGTGGTGGGCACGTTGGTGGTACCGGGGATGGCTGGCGCCCCGGTGCTGGAGTGGGCCGCGTTGGACATCGCCGAACGGTCTGGCCGCGTGCTGTCCCTTTCGGACGGTTCACAACGCACCATGGTGACTCCGGACGGGGACTTGCTCCGGCTTCCCGCTGAAGCTGAACCGCGTCCGCCGGTCGCGGGATTGATGATCCGCCCGCTGACCGACGTTCCCGCCGGTGAGCTGATTTCCACTGCGGAGGAACGGAAACAGCGGCATCGCGAAGCAGTCACCCATGGCGTGTCCGTGGAAACTCCACTGTGGACTCTCGCGTACTCCATCGCGCGCGGGTTCCTGATTCCGGACCACCGGGAGGGCCGATGAACTCGCGCGAGCTGGTGGCGCATCCGCACGGACCGCGTCCGTACGCCGGGGCAGCCGTTTTCGGCGGGGTGATCTGGGCGTGCGGGCAGGTTCCGGCCCGGCGGGACGGGAGCGTCCCGGAAGCGGTCGACGAGCAGGTGCGGGTCGCCCTCGACAACCTCGAGGACACCTTGCGGGCCGCCGGAGGGAGCCTGCGCACGCTGCTCAAACTGACGGTGTTCCTCGCCGACCTCGGCGAGTTCGACGCCTACCACCAGGCTTACCTCGACCGTTTCGCCGGCATCGACCTGCCGCCGCGGACCACGGTCCAGGTCGCCGGATTCCGGGGGACGAAACGCATCGAGATCGACGCCGTGGCGGCGGTCGGCAGCGAGGAGACCAACCGACATGAAGACTGACCGCGCACCGGACACCGCTGTCCGGGCGACCCTGGATTCCGCCCGGCTCAACGGGTTCCACCGCAAACTGGCGCTGTACTCGTCCGGCGGGCCGTTCCTGGACGGCTACATCCTCAGCATCATCGGCATCGCACTGGTGCAGATCGGCCCGCAGTGGCACATGGACTCGCTGTGGTCCGGCCTGATCGGCGCGTCCGCGCTGGTCGGCGTGTTCATCGGGGGAGCGGTGTTCGGCCCGCTCACCGACCGCATCGGCCGGAAACTGATGTACACGATCGACCTGATCGCCATCATCGTGTGCTCGGTGCTGCAGTTCTTCGTCGCCGACGCCGCGCAGTTGTTCGTGCTGCGGCTGCTGATCGGCGTCGCGGTGGGCGCGGACTATCCCATCGCGACCGCGCTGGTCACCGAATTCGCGCCGAAAGCGTGGCGGGCCCGGTTGGTCGGCGGGCTGAACGCGATGTGGTTCGTCGGCGCGACGGTCGCCGCGTTCGTCGGCTTCTTCCTGCTGAACGTGGACCAGGGCTGGAAGTGGATGCTGCTGTCGTCGGCGGTGCCCGCGCTGCTGATCGTCGTCGCCCGCACCAGCATTCCGGAATCGCCGCGCTGGCTGCACAGCAAGGGCCGGGACGCGGAAGCACTGGAGGTGCTGCGCGCGACGATCGGCGAGCACGCGACGCTGGACGATCTTCCCGAAGCCGAAACGAAAACCCCGATGTCCGCGTTGTGGCGCGGCGGATATCTCAAGCGGGTCGTGTTCATCTCGATTTTCTGGACGTGCACGGTCGTCCCGCTCTTCGCGATCTACGCGTTCGGCCCGCAGATCCTCGAACTGTTCAACCTCGGCGGCGGCAACCTGTCGCATCTCGGCTACGGCCTGATCAATTTCTTCTTCTTCGTCGGCAACATCGCCGCACTGCTGTTGGTGGACCGCCTCGGCCGCCGCCCGGTGCTGATCTGGGGCTTCGCGATCTCCGCGGCCGGGCTGTTCTACCTGGGTCTGCAACCGGGTGCCGCGCTGTGGCTGATCGCGCTCGCCTTCGCGGTGTACGCGGTGTTCAACGGCGGACCGTCCATTCTGGAATGGATCTACCCGAACGAACTGTTCCCGACCGAGGTCCGTGCCTCCGCGGTGGGCCTGTGCACCGGAATCAGCCGAATCGGCGCCGCGGTGGGCACGTTCGCGACGCCGTGGTCGCTCACGAATCTCGGGTTGTCGGCGACGATGTACATCGCGGCCGGGATCGCCGCATTGGGTGCGGTGGTGAGTGTGTTCATGGCTCCGGAGACGAAGAACGTCGATCTGCACGTGGCTTCTTCGTTGAGCTGAAATACGGGCCCGGCGCGGGGATGCGCCGGGCCCGTTCTCGGTTCAGTTTTTGTTGGTGCCGGGGGTGAGGACCTTGTCGATGACGAAGACGGTCGCGTTCTTGGTCGGGATGTTGCCGCAGAGGATTTTGGCGCCGTTGACGGTCATGTTGTCGCCGGAGCCCTCGATTTTGAGCGGTCCGCCCGCGGTGTTGAGCGAGGTGACGGTTCCGGCTTGTTCGAGGCCCTTGGCGTCGTAGCGCTTGCCGACGACGTGGTACTGCAGGATCGGCGCGAGCTGGTTCGGGTTGGCGGCCAGTTCCTTGAACTTCGCGTCGCCGAGGGCGTTGAACGCCGGGTCGGCCGGGGCGAAGACGGTGATGGCCTGCTGGCTGTTGAGCGTGTCGACCAGGTTGGTGGCCTTGACCGCCGCGACCAGCTTCGTGAGCAGCGGGTTCGTGGAGGCGGCGGACGCGACCGGCTGCGGGCCCATCGAGTCGAGCGAACCCGGTGCGCTGCCCTGCGGCAGCTGGGAACAGGCGGGGCCGAAGACCTGGTCGTTGGTGGTGACGCCGGAACCGCTGCTGGACATCGGCGCGGACATCGGGGCCGAGGACGGCATCGCCGACGGGGAGCTGTTCGAGGCCTTGTTGTCGGTGCTGGTGCCGCACGCGGTGAGGGCGAGGGCGGCCGCGGCGCCGATACCGGCGAGGCGAAGGGTCTTCACGGGAATTCTCCGTTCACAGTGGATTGTTCAAGAGGGATTCGGAGCCGGGGCGGAAGCGGATTGGTCAGGAAGCGAGAAAAGTCGTGGAATGCCATCCGGTCGCGCCGTCGGGCACGGTGCCCGCGCGAGCTTCGGTCTGCGTATAGCCGGAGTTGTCGGTCGCGCGCACGAAAACCTGGTGTGTTCCGGGCTTCACCGAGATCTGGGTCCACCACATCCGCCAGGTATTCGGGTTCACCTCAGCCGACAGCGTGGTCGGCTGCCAGGGTCCACTGTCCACTTTGATCTCGACGGAAGCGATACCGGTGTGCTGCGCCCACGCGACGCCCGCGATCCGCACCGTGCCGGAGGGAACGTTCTCGAAGCCCTTCGGCGTGTCGATCCGCGATTCGGTTTTGATCGGCGCCTGCTCGGCCCAGCCGCGGCGGAGCCAGTACGCCTGCCGGGCTTTCCACGTGGTGACCTCGATGTCCACCACCCATTTGACCGCCGAGACATACCCGTAGAGCCCGGGCGTGACCAGCCGTGCCGGGAAACCGTGTTCCAGCGGCAGCGGTTCGCGGTTCATCCCGATCGCCAGCATCGCGCCGCGCGACCGGTCCAGCGCGGCCGCGACCGGGGTGCCGGACGTCCAACCGTCCACACTGGAGCAGAACAACTGCTCCGCGCCCGGACGCACTCCGGCTTCCGCCAGCAGGTCGGCGAGGTCGACGCCGATGAAGTTCGAAGTGGACACGTAGTCGCCGCCGACTTCATTGGACACACACGTCATCGTCACGGTGCGTTCGACGAGCGGCCGGTCGCGGAGATCGCGGTAGCGGTACCGGACTTCCCGCTCGACCATCCCGTGGATCCGCAGGCTCCAGTCCTCCGCACGCACCTGCGGAACCGACAGGGCGGTGTCGACGCGGTAGAAGTTCCGGTTGGGCGTGAGGAACGGCGGCGTCCCGAGCTTGGCGAAATCCGCGTCGGCAGGGATCGGCGGGGCGGAAACCGCGGGCACGAGCGGCCCGATCGCCTCCCGGGAAGCCGTGGCGTCCCGGGATCCGCTGATCGCCTGCCCGGCGCCGCCGAGAACTCCGGCCCCGACCACGGTGCCGACACTGCCGAGCAAGAACGACCGCCGGGACGAGTTCGTTGCCTGCTGTTGCGAAGCAATTCGGTGCAGCAGAAGGAAAACTGCCACGCCGACCGTTAGGCTCGCCAGCGGAGCCAGCAACGCGACCGCGGTCAGATCCGGCCGCGCGGCCACCGCAAATCCGCCGATCAGTCCAAACGCGACAATGAGCGCGGCGCCCGGCCACGGCGCTCGCCGGGACAACAGCCCGGCCGCGGCGGAGACGACCAGCAACACCACCGCCATCCCGCCGAGCAGGACGGTCTTGTCGTAAGTGCCGAAGGTCCGCACCGCGAAATCCTTCAGCGGCAGCGGCGTCAGATCGATGGCCCCGTTTCCGACCGCGAGGTACGGCGAGGCGTTGACGTTGCCGAACGACGCCGCGAGATGCCCGGCGGCCAGCGCCGCGACCAGGGCGAGCACGCCGCACAGCGCGGCCGGGAGGATCCGCAGACGGGAGGTCATGCCGGGTATTCGCCGCCGGACCGGCCGCGGATGGGTGGCCGTTCTTCACCCGTCCGGGGACTGGGTCACCTTTTTCGCCGCATTTGTGCGATCTCGTACCCGCCCGGCCGTTTCGTCGGCTAAGTTCCCCGGCAGCCGAACGGACGAGCGATTCGGGAGAACGGGGACACCGATGCGGCGAATGTTGATCACCTCCGCCTGCCTGGGGATGCTGGCCGTCGCGACCGCGTGCGGGGGCGGCACCGTTCCGACCGGCCTGCCCACCGACCAGGCCGGACCGGCCGGGCAGCAGCCGCCCGCCTCGTCCGCCCAGCCGGAAGCGGTCACCGCCGATCCGCCGCAGGCGTTCGACACGAGCAAGGGCGTTTCGCTGCCCCGCACGGCGCTGCAATCCAACCTGGGCGGGTCGGTGACGTCGAAGTTCCTGACGCTGCGCGACCGCACCGGGTACATCGTCGCCCCCGAATCGCTGAGCGCGGTCGACGTGCTCACCGGCCGCGAGAAGTGGAACACCAAGATCGAAGGCCCGGCCGCCGACCCGAACGCGCACAACGGCCCGTTCGTCGAGCAGAGCGGCCCGCGTCCGCCGCTCGTCACGGACGAACTCGCCGTCGGAGCCGTGCCGCTGCGGATGCCCGAACAGGGCACGACGCCCGGCTATGTCGCGCTCGCGGTCATCGCGGTGAACCCCGAAACCGGGGCCAAGGCCTGGCAGACGAACACGAAGGTCACCGACGACCAGTACGGGATCAGCGGCGGCCGTTCGGTCACGCACGTCGTCGCGGTCACCGGCAAGGCCGTGGTCGCCAGCTTCGCGCAGTCGGACCACACGCTCACCGTCGGGCTCGACCCGGCGACCGGGCGGCAGCTGTGGGAGCGCAAGGACTACGACGCGGGCAGCGTGAACGGCGACGTCGTGGTCGGCGTCGACTCGAACGTGGCCGAGAACTCCTCGATGGTCCAGGCGACCGCTCTCGACGTGGCCACGGGCCAGCAGAAATGGGTCGCCGCCGCCAAGTCGAGCGCGGTCGAGATCCTCCAGGGCGACCCGGCGATGGCGGTCCTGAAAGCGAACGAGTACAGCACCGGCCACGCGTTCCTGAAGTTCCTCGACGCGGCGACGGGCGCGGAGAAATTCTCGGCGGAGGGCACGCGAAACCTGGGCCCCGACTCGTACGGCGACTGCCTGTACGACGAGCAGTCGGTGCTCGCCTGCCTGGACTCCGGGGTGCTGACCGCGTACGACGCGAAGGCCGGGACCAAGCTGTGGAGCCTGCCCGACCAGGCCGCGAACCGGGTCCCGCCGGGCGGCCTGACCGTCGCCTGGCACGGCGCGCTGTACGGCTACACCAACGGCCGGCAGCCGATCGTGCTCGACGCCAAGACCGGCAAGGACCTGTCCACCGAGGTGGGCTTCGTGCCGGACTGGGTCAGCAAGTACGCCGCGGCGGGCGTCGACAAGGACGGTCAGCCCAAGGCTTATCCGGTCAAGAAGTAGCCGGCGCGCCGTCCTCCGCGAGGATCTGCTCGCGGAGGATGTCCGCGTGCCCGCAGTGCTGCGCGAATTCCCGCAGGACGTGCAGATAGACGAACCGCAGCGGCAACGGGCCGCGCCGGTTGCCGGGCAGGATGTCGGTCAGCTCGAGCGCGGCGGTGGCCTGCCGGGCGGCTTCGCCCGCTTCGCGGTGCGCCTGCTGGACGGACGCGATGGTGTCGTCGTCGGCGAGGTCGAACGATTCGTCCGGCGTCTGCGGGATCCCGATCTCGGCGCGCGAACGGCCGGTGACGGCTTCGTCGAACCAGACCTTCTCCACGAAGGTCACGTGTTTGACCAAGCCGAGCAAGGTGGTCTTCGACGGCACGAGCGACCGGCGGGCCTGCTCCTCGGTGAGCCCGTCGAGGCAGTGCTGGAGCGCTTCGCGGTGCTCGTTGATGAAGTACTCGAACTGAGCCTTGGCGGGGTCGTCGATCGTTGATTCCATGGACACGGGACCAGCTTGCCGGATCTTCGGGGCCAGGTGAAGGAGCAGCGGCCGCTAGGGTGCGGAACAGCTCTTTCCGGCATCGAGGTGGGCCAGCGCGGCTTCCACCGAATTGACCTCCGCGAACCGGCCCTGAGCGCGGAACAAGTCGAGCGCCAGCTGCCACACCGTGCGCGCCGCCCCGGAGTCGCCCATTTCCCGGTGGGTGTGGCCGAGGTGTTCGAGGGTGTCGGCTTCCAGATAGGTGTTGCCGCTTTCCCGGTACAACGCGAGCGCCTCGCGGTAGTGCTCGACGGCGTCGGCGTGACGGCCGGTGTGGTGCGCGATGTGCGCGAGGCTGTCGAGGACGTCGGCCACCGCCGGATGGTTTGCCGTCCGGTAGAGCCGCAGCGCGCGTTCGCAGTGCGGGCGGGCTTGTTCGTGCTGGCCGAGGAGCGTGAGATACCAGCCGACGCCGTTGTGCGCCTGCGCTTCCCAGACCGGGTTTCCGAGCGGGCGGAACAGTTCCAGCGAGCGGCGGGCGTGTTCGAGCGCGGCGCGATGGTCACCGTACAGTTCCCAGGTTTGCGCGAGATCGTGTTCGATGATGGCGCGCACGCGCTGGTCCTCGCCGCGGCTGGCCAGGTCTCGCGCCTCGGCGAGATGCGCGAGGGCGTCGTCGTGGCGGGCGCCGCGGGCGCAGGCCAGGCCGTAGCGGCGGTGGGCGAGGACGCGGGTCTCCGGAGTGCCGAGCGCGTCGGCGGCCTGCACCGCGACGGGCCAGACCGCGAGGTCCTCGTGCAGGAATCCGCGCCGGTAGTGGTAGGCGGTCAGGGCCCAGGCAAGCTGCCACGCGGGTTGATGCCACCCTTGAGCGAAGGCGATTCGCTGGGCGTCGAGGAGACAGTCGTGGTCCGCGTCGAACCAGTCGAGGGCTTCGGCGGTGCTCGCCGGCGGATGCGGATAGGGATGTTCGTGTCCGGTGTCGATGCCCTGCGGGAGGACACCATGCGGATGCAATACGCGGTTTCCGGCCAGCGCGGTGCCGGTGTAGTAACCGATGATGCGAGCCAGCGCCGCGGTGCGTGCCTCGGCGGGAAGGCCGGGGTGGGTTTTCGCGAAGAGACGGACCAGGTCGTGCATCCGATAGCGCCCGGGTGCGTCCTCCTCCAGCAGTGAAACCCGTTCCAGCGCACGGAGAATCGCTGCGGCGGCGTTGGGGGACAAGCCGGTGAGATTGGCCGCCGCGCGGACGCTGACGTCCGGTCCGGGCGCGAGGCCGAGCAGTTCGAACACCTCGGCGTGCTGCGGCGGGAGAGCGCGCAGGGACCACGACAGGACCGCGGCGACACTGGCGTCTCCGTCGTCCAGCGCGCTCACGTCGGTGAGTTCGGCGGCCAGTGCGGCCAACGGGAATCCGGGGTGTTCGGCCGCCCGAGCCGCCAGGATTCCCAGTGCCAAGGGAGAACCGGCGCAGCGGGTGACGAGTTGTTCGGCGGCGTCCGGGTCGGTGTCGAGATAATCCGCGCCGAGACGGGCGATCAGGACGCTTCGGGCGTGCGGGGCGGGAAGCGGCCGGACCGCGAGCGGTGTAGCGCCGTGGGAGGTCGTCAGGCTGGTCATCCGGTTGCGGCTGGTGACGACGACGGCGCACCGCGGTTCGCCCGGCAGCAGCGGCGTGATCTGACTGGTGTCGCGGGCGTTGTCGAGGACGACGAGAACGCGTTTCCCGGCGAGAAGGGTGCGGTAGAGCGCGGTTTGCGCGTCGGGTCCAGGCGGGATGGCGGTGCCGGTGACGCCGAGTGCGTGCAGGAAACCCCGCAACGCGACGTCGGGCGCGGTCGGGTCTCCGTCCGGGCTGAAGCCGCGCAGGTCGACGTAGAGGCGGCCGTCCGGGAACGCGCTCGCTTGCCGGTGCGCCCAGTGCAGCGCGAGGGCGGTTTTGCCCATTCCGCCACCGCCGTGCAGGACGGCGATGGGGACCGCGGCGTGTCGTTCGGTGAGGATGTCGAGCTGGCGGAGTTCGTCCTCGCGCCCGGCGAACCGAGGCGGCGGGGAAGGGAGTTGCTGGGGGACCGGCGCGGCCCACACTCGCGGCGGCGCGGGTGCGGGCGTTTGGGCGGCGAGGATTTCCTCGTGCACCGCGCGCAGGTGCGGCGACGGGTCGGCGCCGAGTTCGTCGACGAGCATGGTGCGGGTGCGCTGATAGCGGGCCAGCGCTTCGTCGGTGCGCCCGCTGAGGTGCAGGGCGCGCAGCAAAGCGGCGGCGATGCGTTCGTCCAGCGGGTATTCGTCCGCGCGCTGGGCCAAGAGGCCGAGGACGGTGCCAGGGTGTCCGCGCCGCAGCTGCCGATCGGCATAGTCGAGTTCGGCGGCGGTGCGCTGGCGGGCGAGGGAATGCCGGACGCTGTCGGCCCACGCCGAGTCGAGCCCGAGCAAGGCCTCGCCCTGCCACCGGCCGAGAGCACGCTCGTACAACTGCGCGGCTTCGCCGTCGTCGACGGTCGTGCGGGCCTGGCTGACGAGGTCGGTGAACTGGTGCAGATCGAGCGCGCGCGGATCCGGCAGCGGGAGGACGTATCCGCCGGAGCGCCGTTCGATGCCTCCGCCGTGCGGTTGCAGGACCCGGCGGAGGCGGGCGATGTAGGTCTGCAGCGCGTTCGCGACGCGGGACGGCGGATGCTCGCCCCAGACCCGGGGCGCGAGCTGGCCGGCCGGGACGACCCGGCCGGCGTCGGCCAGCAGCGCGGCCAGCACCAGCCGCTGCCGCGCGTGCCCGACGGCCAGCGCCTCGCCGTCCGCGAGCGCGCCGACCTCGCCCAGCACCCGGAACTCCAACGCCATTCACGAACCTCCCCGGTCCACCGGACGAGGCTAAAGCATTGCCGGGCGGGCATGAATCAGAAGACAGCCGCGCCTCGCGGTCAGTCCTCAGTGGACAGACAAGCACGGCCGCCGTGGACCCCTCCCGGGCCGGGCCGGGATACTGGGGCACGGCAACCGGTTCGAAGCGGAAGGGGCTCGACGGTGACGCGGCGCGGATCCACGGAGCAGACGAAAACGTGCGGGAACGCCGGATCCGGACGGATCGGGTGAATCGCCGTCGCATGCCGCGGCTGCGCCGTCCGGCCACGACCGCGGACGAGCAGGTCGGGTTCAACGGCGCGTTCGCGGCCGCGCTGACGCGCGCGATCGGGTCGATGCCCGCGCTGTACGTCGTCCTCGCGCTCGTCGCCGGATGGATGGCGCTGGCGACCTGGGGCCCGCTGCGCGCGGTGGACCCGTATCCGTTCGCGTTCCTGCTGTTCCTGGACAACGTCGTGCAGCTGGTGCTGTGCCTGGTGATCCTGGTCGGCCAGCGGGTGCTCGGCGGCGCGGCCGACCGCCGTTCGGTGCAGACCTACGAGAACGCCGAGGCCGTCTTCGAGCAGATCGCGGACCTGCAGCGGCATCTCGACCAGCACGACCGGGCGCTCAGCCGCGGTGTGAGCCTGCTGGAGTCGAGCCCGCATCCGTGGATCCAGCAGCACCGGGTGCAGCGGCCGCCGCAGGCGCTCGACCAGGCGGTGAGCGTCAACGGCCGGATCGCGGCCTGGCTGACGCAGCGGCTGGGCAGCATGTGGGCGTTCTACCTGGCGGCCGGGACGCAGGTGGTCTGGATGGGCCTGGCCGCGCTCGGCGTGCAGCGGCTCGACCCGTACCCGTTCGCGTTCATGACCTTCCTGTCCACGCTGGTCCAGCTGGTCTTCATGATCGTGATCATGGTCGGGCAGGGCGTGCTCGGCCAGGCCGGCGACCGGCGTTCCGAGCAGACCTTCCTCAACGGCGAGGCGATCCTGCACGAATGCCGCCGGATGAAGGCCCGGCTGGAGGCGCAGGACCGGCTGATCGAGGACCTCAGCCGCTACACCCGCGGCGAGCTGATCGAGGATCTCGCGCGGGCGATCCACGACGTCGACGGCCACGCCCAGCGGACCGTCCACGCCTGGGTCCCGCCCCGCTGGGACCAGGCGCCCGAGGAGCACAAGGCGGTCACCCGCGCGCAGGCCCGGCAGCTGGGCGAGCACCTGGCGCTGGTCGGCTGCGTGATGGTGCCGGCCTTCGACCCGTCGCTGACCGTCGTCTTCGGCGAGGACGAAGTCCTGCTGCTGGCCCAGCGGGAACACGACCGGTGGCGTTCCGAGCAGTCCGCCGGCGAGGTGGCCGACCCGGACCTGGTGGGCTGGGACGACCTGCCGGAACCGGTGCGGACGCGGAAACTGCACGTCGCGCGCAGCATTCCGGGCCTGGTGGCCAGCGTGGGCATGCAGGTGGTCCGCGACGGGCGGGCTCGCGGCGGCGCGGGCGAGGAGGACTTCACCGCCGAGGAATGGGCGACCCTGCAGCGGGCGATGATGGCGTCGGGAATCCTGGTCGGGCTCTCGGTCGGCGGGGTCGATTCGGACGAAATGTTCGCGCTGGTGAAGACCTTGCGGGAAGCGAGCGTCGCGCATCCGAGGCGTTTCATCCGCGAGGTCGCCGCTTCGTCGGCCTTCGACACGGGACTGCGGCCGGGCGTCAAATACGCCGAATACCTGGGGTACGCGGAAAAGACCATCCGCGCGGCCGCGGCGATCGTCGCGAAGACCGCGCCGGCGGAGCTGCCGGACTTCCGCGAGTTCCTGGTGGAAATCGCCACCGTCGTCGCCGAAGTGAACCAGGAAGGCGGTTTCCTCGGGGTGGGCGCGCAACGCCGGACGCCCAAGGAGGTCGCGGCGATGGACGCCGTCCGGCTCGCCGCGCGCGGCACGACCGAGGTCACTTGATCGCGTGGCCGTACCACGGATTCCCGAGACGCTGCGCCTCAGGCCGCGGAGACGGCACCGGCGAGGTCGGTCGGCGATTGGCCGGGCACGAAGTCGCTGACGTTTCGTGCCCGCCGACGCCGCGTCGCCGAGGTTGCCGCGCGCGGTCCCGGCAGGTCACCGGGATGCGGCGGCCGCCACCTTCGCCGTGATCGGTTCCAGCACGGCAATCAACTCTTCGAGTTCGGCGGCGCTCAACGCTTCGTACGGCGCCGCGGCGAGTTCGTCGGTCAGATTTTCGATGCGTTCCTTCGCCTCGCGGCCCGCGTCGGTGAACCGGCCCTCGGCGTCGACGAATCCGCGTTCGCGCAAGCCGTTCATGACCGCGGCCAGCCGCTTCTTCGGCAGGTGCTGAACGCGTCCGAACGACTCCGGCGGATGGATGCCCATTTCCAGCGCGGACAGAATATGCGCCTCCGTGCCGCCGATCCGCGCGCCGACCAGCGCGGCGATGTGCCCGTCCCCGCGGTGCTCGCGCAGCATGGTCGCGGCATGCCACAACCGGGCCACCGGATCGCTCGGCACCGGCCGGGTCCGCATTCCCGCGTACATCATCCGTCCCTCGGTGGGCGCGCTCGTCGCGGCTTTCGCGGTCAGGTCGGCGGCGCGCACCAGATCCGGGGAGTCGGCCAGTTCGCCGAGAATCCGCCGCAGGGAGGCCGCGCTGCCCCGTTCCCGGGCGGCGACGGACTCCTCGGGCGGGATCGTCTCCCACGCGCTCGGGATGTGCCGCGCGACCTCGCCGTCGGCGAAGTTGTAGAAAGCCGCGTGGACGACCTCCGCCGGCACCCGTCCCAACGGTGCGGCGCGGCTGGCGAAATAGCCGTCCCAGTAGGTGCGGTGACCGAGCGCGGCCAGTTCGTCGTTGCATTCGTCGGCGAAGAACGTGACGAGGCAGATCGGCTCCAGAAGCTCGAACATGCGCCGCGCGGTGCTGGTCATCGCTGCATCATGCCAGCGCAGTGAGGAAAACGTCGGCGATTTGCCCGTCGAGGTCGATCGACGCGACCGCATTCTCCGCACTGTCCGCAGCAGGCGAGCGAAGGACGACTTCGGCTCGGTACAGCCCGCGCCGGGTCATCACGTTGAGGGCTCGGGTCGGCTGGTCGAGCGTGACGCTTACGGTGTCTTCTCCGGCGAACCGGATCTGGTCGCCGCGGTCGAGGTCCTTCACGGTCCCGTTGATCGTCAGCCGGAGCGGCCCCAGCGCGGTGAAAAGCCGGTCGATTCCCGGGAAAGCCGAGAACGGCGCGTCTTCGAGCAGGTCCGCGACGCTGATCCGCCACCGCGTTTCGCCGGCGGGATCGGTGTCGGCGGCGAGTTCCCTGGTGGTACCGGCTCCGTTGCGCCAGGGAACCGGGGTGATTTCGGACGGGATGAGCATCAGAGCATCTCACTCGTTCGCCCCGGCAGACGCAAACCCGGGCGGTTCACCGCGGCAACAGCGTGCGGACCGCGTCGGGGAATCCGGCCACTCCGTCCGGTCCGGACAGCGCCAGGTTGAAGAGAAACCCGGGCAGCAGCGCCAGAATCGCCTGCGCGAGAGCGTCGGCCGAGGCACCGGTCCAGGTCCCGGTCTCCTGGCGGCTGCGCACGAGACCAGCCACCTCGGCACTCATCTCGGCTGACGCGGCGGTGAGCCGGTCGGCGAGTTCCGGGTTGCGCTGCGCTTCCGACCAGACCAGCACCGCCATGCTCGCCAGCTGCCGGTCGCGGTGCAGCTCGGCCACGGCCTCCAGCAGTTCCGCCATCACCTCGCCGACGCCGTTCTCGCCGCCGCTGCGGGCGAGGGCCGCGCGCAGCACGCCGGTGACGTCGTCGAGGTTCTGCGCGGCGACGGCGACGATCATGTCCTCCTTCTTCGGGAAGTACCGGTAGACCGCGCCCGCGGACTTGCCCGCTTCGGCGAAGACGTCCTGCATCGACGTGCGGTGGAAGCCGTTGCGGAGGAAACAGCGGCGCGCGGCCGCCAGGATCTCTCCCCGCTGGTCGTCCTTGTACTGCTGGCTCACCCTCGGCACGTCGCGCTCCTCGCCTTGACATCTCTCGCCCCGGCAGCTTAGCGTGAAAGAAAAGCGGATGTCCGTCCTCTTTTACGTGTCAGGAGAGCCGCCCGTGCCCATGCCCCCCGTTCCCGACGTCACGCTGACCCCGGTCGCGTCCTTCCCGGAGAAGTACTTCCCGGAAAACCTGGCCGTCCGCGCCGACGGTTCCGTGCTGGTCACCGTCCTGCTGCAGCAGGAGCTGTGGCTCGCGCCGGGTCCGGTTCTCGTGCACCGCTTCGACCATCCGGTGACGGGGATCGTCGAGGTGCAGCCGGACGTCTTCGTGATCAGCCTGACCGAGGGGTACACGACCCACGAATCCCACTTGGTCCGGCTCGACCTCACCGGCTGGACGCCGGGGGAGCCGGTCGCCCCGGAGGTGATCTTCACCTTCGACGACCGCGTGCGCGCACTCAACGGCAGCTGCCTGCTCGGCCGCGGAGTGCTGGCCGTCGCCGACTGCTTCGCCGGGCTGATCTGGCGCGTCGACCTCGATGCCGACGCCCGCGGCGCACAGGCCCGGGTCTGGCTGGCCCACGACACCATGGCCGACGATCCGGACGCCGAGGTCGCCCCTCCGCGCCAGCCGGGCGTCAACGGCGTCCGGTACAGCGCGCGGACCGGGTACCTCTACTACACGTCCACCGCGCAGAAAGTCTTCATGCGAGTGCCGGTCGACCCCGCGACGCTGGACCCGTCCGGTGGTGCGGAATTCGTTGCCGCGATCGACAACGCGGACGACTTCGCCGTCGACGAGGAAGCCGGATTCGCTTACGTCACCAGGCATCGCGCCAACACGCTCGACCGAGTGCCGCTGATTCCGCGGCACGGCAGCGAAGTCCGGCATGTCGCGGGCGAGCCGTTCGACGAACTCCTGGTCGGGCCGTCGAGTGCGGTATGGGTGCCGGGGGAGGAGGGGCGGGCCCTTTACGTGACCACGGACGGCGGCACGACTGCTCCGCCGGACGGGACTTTCCGCAATGCCAGGCTGTTGCGGGTGGAACTGCATTGACCGCTGCCCCAATTTTGGCGCAGGCTCAAGGTTTGCGCGCCACCCCGGCCAGCATCGCCGCCTCGCTCGGATCCGCGAAGTCGACTACCGGCGTGTCGGGTCCGCTTTCCTCGGGACGCCAGGCGGCGGTCCACGTGACCCCCGGCTCCACGAACTCGAAGTCGCCGAACAGCGCGCGGATTTCCGCGTTCGAGCGCAGCACGTGCTTGCTGACATTGGTGTCGTACAGCTCGATCACCGTGTGCAGCTGTCCGGCGATGTCCTCGGGCAGTCCCTCGTGGGTGATCTGCGACAGCACCAGATACGAGCCCGACGGCAGCAGCTCGCGGTACCGCGCGACGGCCTCGGGGCCGAGGTCGCGCCCGTCCGGGCCGGGCTGCTGGATGTGCAGGACAGCGGTGACCAGCAGCGCCAGCGGCTGGTCGAGGTCGATGACGCCGGTGTCCGCGACGGACTGCCACAGTTCGTCCGGTTCGCGAAGATCACCCTGGATCACCGCGTGGCGTGCGGGATCGCCGTGGCGCTCCAGCAAAATCCGCGAATGCGCGACCGCGACGGGTTCGCGGTCGATGTAGACGACGCGCGAGTCCGGGGCGACGTCGTCGGCGATCTGGTGCACGTTGCCCATCGTGGGAACGCCGGAGCCGATGTCGACGAACTGGCGCACGCCCAGCCGCACCAGGTACCGCACCGCGCGGTGCAGGAAGGCGCGGTTGGCCCGGGCGCAGTACATCCCGGCCGGAAAGGCGGACAGGACCATCTTGCCGAACTCGCGGTCGATGGCCCAGTTGGCCGTGCCGCCGAGATACCAGTCGTAAACCCGTGCCACGCTGGGCCGGTCGAGGTCCACGTCCGGGATGGGCTCTTCAGGTCCTTGCGCCACGCCGCCTCCCCCGCAGTCGTGATCAATCGTAGCCAACCCGGCACGGACAGGCAGCGCTGCCGGGCGCGGCCGCCGTCGCCCGCGCAGCGGCCTGGACAACTCGGCCCGTGCTTACCGAATGCGCAGTGTTTTCGTGAATAGCCCACAATACCGTCGCGTCTTGGTGCCGCGAAAGCACTCGATGATCGTCTTTGAGTAGGCTGGCTCCGACGACTTCACTGGGGGAGCGATGACTGAAGAAATCGAACCTGCGCGCCGGGCCGCCGTGCGTTTTCCGGGAATCAGCCCGAGAGCCTACGAACACCCGGTGGACCGCGGCGCGCTCGCCACGCTGCGCGCGGTGCCCGGTTTCGCGCAGGTGATCAAGGCGGTCTCCGGTTTCTACAACGAACGCGGCGAACGGCTGATGGCGCTGGCGTCGTCGATTCGCGTCGGCCCGAAGCAGTACCCGGAACTCGACCGGCTGCGCCGCGAATGCGCCGAGACGCTGGACCTCCCCGCGGTGCCGAACCTGTTCGTCTACCAGGATCCTCGGATGCAGGCGGCCGCGCTCGGCATGGACGAGCCGTTCATCCGGATCAGCACCGCGCTGGTCGACCAGATGAGCCACGACTCGCTGCGGTTCGCCATCGGCCACGAAATGGGGCACGTGCTGTCCGGGCACGCGGTGTACCGGACGATCATGGTGCGCCTGATCAACCTCCAGATGTCGATGTCCTGGACCCCGGTGAGCGCACTCGGCATCCGGGCGATCATCGCGGCGCTGAGCGAGTGGTACCGCAAGGCCGAACTGTCGTGCGACCGCGCGGGCCTGCTCTGCGGCCAGGACCCGACCGCCGCGCTGCGCGCGCAAATCCAGCTGGCCGGCGGGGTCGACCCGTCCCGCATCGACATCCCGTCCTTCCTTCAGCAAGGCGCGGAATACGAGGCGGGCGAGGACATCCGCGACAGTCTGCTGAAACTGAAGTACGTCGAAACGGAAACCCACCCGTTCGCCGTGGTCCGCGCGACGCAACTGCAGAAATGGGCCGCGTCGGAGGAATACCGGGCAATCCTGACCGGCGACTACCCGCGCCGGGACGACGACACGCCCACCACGGACTGGAAGGACGACCTGAAGTCCGCGGCGAAGTCGTACAAGGATTCGTGGACCGCTTCGGCTGATCCGCTGACGAAGGTCTTCACCGAAGTCGGGGAGACGGTGGCGGATACGGCAAGCAAGGTATGGGCGAAGTTCGGGGGCGGTTCGGAGAACGGGAACTCCTGAGGGGAGGCGCTGGTGTGCCCGCGCCTGTCGCCGCTGATTTCTGGGAGAGCCGATGACCGAAGCCGATGCCGAGTCTCTTGTCGACGAGATCGCCCGACTCCTCGAACTCCGCACACCTCTGCCGACCGACTGCAAAGAACTTCTCAACCGCTTCCCCGGTGGCGTATTTCGCAGGATCGGTATCTACAGTCCGGTCGCGACTGAACAGGCCTGGATCAAGTACCAGCGCGATCTCGACGAAATCCTGACCAGCACCGGCCAGGACAACCTGCTGGGATGGGATCTCTCCGGTATCGCCGTCGATTTCATCTCACCGATGAGCCGCTAACCGGGCCAGGCGGTCACCTTCCGGGGTGTTCGACAGCCAGCACAAACCCAACTTGGGCGACCAGGAGACCGCCTGGCAGTCGCGGACAACGCGTTCGACGGTGTCCTCAACCGACAAGGTGGCCCACGGCTCGAACCCCGTATCGCCGATCTCTCCGACGACCATCAGGCCTTCACGAAGCAGATAACCGAGAACAGCGGCGAAGAAGCCAGCGAAACGGTCGCTGTCTTTGGGGACGACCTGGGAGGCGTTCCAGATCAGCGAATCGACCGGAACCCAGTCGTCGAGTCCTTCGTCAAGCGTCGGGGCCACAGCCTGTTCGCGCATTTCCCCCACCTCTCGCTCATCCATCGAAATGCACCTCTCTCGCCCTGTGGCAGTGCCCTGAAATGACGCCGACTCAGCGCGGTCCGGGCTGCCGAGAAGGAGCTGCCCAGCTGGCAAGGAGTTTGAGCCGGTCTTCGGATTCGGTGCCGGGTTCCGCGGTGTAGGCGATCAGGTCGTGCACCGCTCGGCCGGACAGTGGCAGATCGAGGGACTGGAAGGTCAGTTCCAGGCGGCCGACGTCGGGGTGCTGGAGCCGTTTGACGCCGTCGTGGCGGATCAGGACGTCGTGCGCGGCCCAGAGGTCGCGGAACTCGGCGCTGAGAGTGCACAGTTCGCCGATGAGTTCGCGCAACGCCCGGTCGTGCGGCTCGCGCCCGGCCTCGGCGCGCAGGAGGGCGGCGGTGGCAGTGCAGGCGGCGTCCCAGTCCACGAAGAAACGCTGTGCGCTGGGGTCGAGAAAGATGTAGCGAGCGAGGTTGGGGCGGCCGCGCCGGTCGACGGTGGCGCTCTCGAACATCGGCGCGTACAGGGCTCGGGCCAAGGCGTTGCTGGCGACGACGTCCGTGCGGCCGTTGCGGACGAACGCCGAGGACAGCGTCATGGAATCGAGCAGCCACTGGACGCGGGCCGGAATCTCGACGTCCCGGCGACGCGACGGCGTGCGGCTCGCGGGCCGCGACGAGCGGGCGAGGTCGAACAGGTAGGTGCGTTCGTCGTCGTCCAGCCGCAGGGTGCGAGCAACGGCGTCGAGGACAGCTTCGGACACGCCGCCGACGTGCCCCTTCTCCAGCCGCGTGTACCACTCCGTGCTCACCCCCGCCAGGACAGCGACCTCCTCGCGCCGCAGCCCCACGACCCGGCGACGGCCGCTGGTCGGCAGCCCGGCCTCCTCGGGGGTGATCTTGGCGCGTCGGCTGGAAAGGAAATGCCGGATCTCGTCGCGCTTTCCGGGCAGCTGGTCCATGACATCCACGGTATCCGCAGGTCGTGGCGCGAAGGGGGTTGAGGTCGTACCCCCGATAAACGCGGTCTGCTCCGGTGCCAGCCGACGCGGTCTCGTAGAGATCGGGAAACGAGAATGGAGGCAGGGACATGACGAGCAAAACACTGCCC
Organism: Amycolatopsis sp. AA4; assembly: GCF_002796545.1. Lineage (GTDB taxonomy): Bacteria > Actinomycetota > Actinomycetes > Mycobacteriales > Pseudonocardiaceae > Amycolatopsis. The sequence goes on along the minus strand of NZ_CP024894.1, from coordinate 5,887,525 downwards.
GCTCCGTCGGTGGCACTGGGCACCTGGGCCTGGGGAGACAGCGGCGAGCCGGGCGACGGCTATTTCGGCAGCGAGCTGACCGCGGCCGGCCTGCGAGAGATCGTCGACAAGGCGCAGGCGCACGGATTCACCCTGTGGGACACCGCGGTGGTGTACGGAATGGGCCGCTCGGAGAGCGTCCTCGCGGAGGCACTGAACGGCTACGCCCGCGGCGACTACCAGCTGTCGACGAAGTTCACCCCGCAAGCCGCGGGCGACGGCGACGATCCGGTCGCGGACATGCTGGCCCAGAGCCTGGACCGGTTGGGCACCGACTATGTCGACCTGTACTGGATCCACAACCCCGCCGACGTGGCCCGCTGGACGCCGGCTCTGATCCCGCTGCTGCGGGCCGGCAAGATCAAGCACGTCGGCGTCTCCAATCACAACCTGAAGGAGATCGCCATGGCCGACGAAATCCTCGGCGAGGCGGGCTTCCGGGTGGAGGCGGTCCAGAACCACTACAGCCTCCTGCACCGGAGCTCCGAGCGCGCGGGCATTCTCGAACACTGCCGCGCGCACGACGTGCGGTTCTTCTCTTACCTGGTCCTCGAACAAGGAGCGCTGACCGGCCGATACAGCCCGGCCAGTCCCATGCCGGAGGGCAGCAGCCGGGCGGCCGGGTACAACGGGATCCTTCCCCAGCTGCAGCCGCTCACGGACCGGCTGCGGACGATCGGCGAGGACCACGGCGGGTCTGCCGCCGACGTCGCCACCGCGTGGGCCATCGCCAAGGGAACGACCCCGATCATCGGAGTGACAAAGGCAGCCCACCTCGACGGGTTGGTGCGAGCTGTCGGCATCGAGCTGACCGACGAGGAGATCGCGGAGCTGGAGTCGCTGGCAGATGCCGCGGAAGTCGACACGCTCGCGAGCTGGGAGCACGAGATGTAGCGGGCGGGTGCAGAATGTCGTCTCCTGTCAGGCATGTGGTGCTTGCCGTCCGGGATCGCAGCTTGGGAGCAGCACCGCGCGCCGCGGAGTTCGACGGTGAGTGCCCCGGTGGACGCGGCAGCGACGCCCCGACACGTTCGACGCAGAAAAACGCCACCTGCTCGTCGAGGCGTGTCGAAACCGCCATGGCCCGTTCGTAGAGGAGATAAAAGGTTCGGCAGCGGGCCGGGCCGCGATGAGGAGGCAGCACCATGGCTGACACGACCAAGCGCGAAACCAGGCCGTTGCGGTTCGGGGTCGTCGCTCCGATCACCTCCGACCTGCCGACCTGGCGCGATCAGCTGTGCGGCCTGGCGGACACCGGCTACTCGACGATCCTGATGCCCGACGTCCCGCAATGGCAGCCGGCACCGGGCCCCGCGCTCGCCGTCGCCGCGACGGTCACTGACCTGCGGGTCGGTACCTGGGTATACGCGTCACCGGTCCGCCCGGCGTGGAGCACGGCGTGGGAGGCGCACTCTTTGTCCGTGCTCACCGAGGGCCGTTTCGAGATGGGCATCGGAACCGGCCGTCCGGGGATCGCCGATCAGCTTCGCGAGCTGGGCCTGCCGGACGTACCCGTGAGCCAGCGGCCAGACCAGGTGCGCGAGGTCATCGCGGCCTTGAGGGACCTGGACGGCCCCGACTCGCACACTCCGGTCGTGGTGGCCGCGGGCGGTCCGAAATCGCAGGCCGTCGCCGCGGAACTCGCCGACACGGTGACCTTCGTGATGCCGCAGATCGAGACCCGGGCGCAGACAATGCAGCGGGTGCGGCAGTTCGACAACCGGCGCGGCGTCGAACTGGCATTGCACGTACCGGTGATCGGGGACTTCGCCGCCGCGTTCATGACCGGACCCGACACGGACACCGCCGCCGTCCGAGCCGCGGACTCGGTGGCCTACCTCCCCAACGATCCCGCGGCCGCGGCCGACGAAATCCTGCGGCGGCGAGAGGAAATGGGCTTCTCGTACTTCGTATTCGGAGCCGGTGCCGCCGGCCCGCTCGCTCCGGTGGTGGCCGAGTTGGCCGGACGGTAGACAGCTGGGTAGTTTCCGGCAGCGGCAATCAAAGCAGCTGTCACCGGCGGCAGATAGGGTGTTGCCGTGGTCGAGTATATGACGCCCGCGCATATCGCGGTCGAGATGAGCGATCTCCCGGCTCTGCGGGACCTTTTGGACCAAGGTGTCGATGTCGACGAAGAATGCAATGGAATGACGTTGTTGCAGCACGCCATTGATGTCGAAGGTGACGGTCATGTGCAGACGGGCAATCCGTTGCACGTCGACCTCACGGCCTACCTTCTCGCTCGCGGAGCCGACCCGCTTCGTCGAAGCAATGATTTCGAGCAGGTGACAGCGGAGGAGATGGCTGAACGCTACGGCCATTGGCTCGCGCTCGCTCTGTTTGACGCATGGAAAAAGCGGGCGAGTCGGTAGAGGAGCGCTTCGCCCACCGCCAACTCACCCGGAAGGAACAGGCCCTGATGAACGACCACGAGTTCTGGGCACTCGTCTCCTTGGCGCGGCGGGACCCGCCGGCGACGGATCAGGCCGCTTTCGCTCCGCTGGAAGAGGAACTCGCCAGGCGCGGCGAAGCTGAGATCAAGGAGTTCGAGGACATCCTCGCCCAGCGTCTTTACGACCTGGACCGGTCAGAGCTGGCCGCGGTGCCGTCCGCAGCCACCGGTTTGCCGCTCTCCAGCGATTCCCTCCTGTACTACCGGGCAGCGGTGGTGCTGGCCGGGGAACAGGCCTACCGGTCCGTTCTCGAAGACCCGGAGAAATTCGGTTCGTCCACCGGAACCGGTGGACCAGAGGCCGAATTTCTGCTCTACGTCGCGCAACACGCGTACGAGAATTCGACAGGAAAAGAATGGGAACACGTCAGCCCTGTCGACTACGAGACGGGATCGAACCCGGCGGGCTGGAGCTGAAGCGGGGCCAGTCCGCGACCGGTGGGCCACCGGCCACGCCTTCCCCGTCGACAATGGTGTCGGCGTCGTCCGGTGACGCCGTGGTGACACTCGAGTGGTCATATGCGGGACATGGAGCATGCCCGTCCCGAACCCGGACCGACGCCAACTCGGGTCCCCGTGCCGGACATTGTGCCAGAGGAATTGCGCGAACCAGGTCGCCCGCTGGACCAGGCTGTTCGGGCTCGCGCCGAAGCCGACCTGCACTGGGATTTCAGCAGGGTACGGGTGCATACCGGCGACCGGGCCGCGAGTTCCGCGCGGGCCATCGGCGCGACCGCGTACACGCTTGGCCAGAACATCGTGTTCGGTGCCGGTCGTTACGCGCCCGGGACTGCCGAGGGGAATCGGCTGCTGCGGCACGAACTCATCCACGTGCGCCAGCAGCCCGTGGGCTCGCCGAGCCGTCCGCTGCGCCTGGGCGACCCGCACGCGCCGGCCGAGCAGCAAGCCGACCTGGTGGACGCCGCGGGCGTGATCCGGCGCCAGACCGACCCCGAGAGCCTCACCAGGGAGCAGATCCTCGATTTGTTCGGCCAGTCGACGTCGAAGGAAGACTTCATCCTCAAACTCGGCCTCGGCCCGGTCAGCGACAGCCGGCTCGCCTCCTACCTGCTCGGCAAGGGGTTCACGCCCGCCAGGGAACGGGAGGACCCGGCGATCGCGGCCATGCCGCACGCGGACCCGGGCCGCCCCGGGGACGAGATCGTGGGGCGCGTCATCCAGCGGGAGTCGCCGGACATGATGGGTTTCGTCGGCACTTACGAACGCGGCACCGCGCGTGAGCTGGACCAACGGCAGGAGCAGGCGAACGAGCAGACAAATCTGATGATCATGGGGAACTTCATCAGCGTGCTGGGCGCCGTGCACCAGAACACGATCACGCCGAGGATGGGCGAGGTGCAGGTAGAGCACCAGGCCGCGCCCGCGCCGCGCTCTGCCGCGGGGAGGCGGCTGGCGCAGGCGCTCGGCCCGGGACCCGGTCCCCGGCCGATCCCCGGCGCGACCGAGTTCCCGCAGGCACGTGAGCTCGCGGTGTCGAGCCTGCGCCTGCTCGGCGAGTACGAACAACTCGCGAATGCCAAGCTCCCAGGCATCGTGACCGAGCTGACCAAGAACCCGCGCGAGACCTCCAATCGAGTGCGGCTGGCCAGTTTGGGCGCGGACTTCCAAGCGCTGATGAACGAGGTCGGCGACGCGGCCACGCTGAATCCGAGCCAGCGTCGGCGCGCGGAGGCGATTCTGAGCGAGGCACGTCCGCTGGGCAAGCAGCAGTACGCGAACCTTCGTGGCCGGATCACCAATCAGTTGCGGGAAGACGAGCAGTTGAAAGGCATCGCGCAGCAGCTGGTCAGGAGGGGTGACGCCATCGACGACGGGCGCGGTGCGCTGAAGGTGCGGATCAAGGACAAGAACACCGGTACGATCAGCTACGAGCCGCTCAACCTTGAACACCGCATCCGTGAGACCGATAATCCGTGGGCGACCAAGTTGCCGGGCAACCTGGCGGTCACCGACGCGCCGCAAAACCAGCAGTACCTGGAAAGCCTGCGCGAGCTCGGATCCATCTGGCCCAGCGGCGACCGGGTGGAGAGCTTCGTGGTCAAGCACGGGCTCAACAAAGAAGGGGTGGACTTCCGCCCGGGTGCTCGATGACATGACGGGGCTTGGGCGATCTGGGAGGGGAAGCAACGCTGCGGCAGAATTCCGCGATGCCGCGGCATTCCCGATCTTGACCTGACCGAAGTGGGCCGAGGCGCTGATTTTGCGCTTCTTCGTCGAGGCGTCGCATTCGCTTGGGATCGAGCAGCCCCACCGAGACCTACAACTACCGCGACGCAGGCCAGTACACCTCCTCCGCCGACGCCGCCGGCAACAGCTTCACCGCCAGCTACGACAGCCTCGACCAAACCCGACCGCGGAACCTGACCTACACCAGCGGAGGCTCCGTCACCACAAACGTGTTCGCCACCACCGCACTTGGCCTGACCCAAGACGTGCACAATGGCGCTCGCACCAGTCTCGCCCGTGACCCGAAGGGTGTCATCGTTGCCGAGAAAACCGGCTCCGGTGCCCGCTACAACGTCGTTACCGATTATCAGGGCAGCGTCGTCGCCCTGATCTCCACGACCGGCGCGGTCGCCGCGACGTACAAGTACGACCCCTACGGCGGCGTCACCGCCTCAGGCGCCGCGGCCGGGGACAACCCGTTCCACTACCTCGGCCAGTACCAGTACGGCGCGGACCACATTCTGGGCTACCGGTGGTACTTTCCCGGATGGGGCCGCTTTACGTCTCGGGACCCCACCCGCCAGGAGATCAACCACTACGCCTATGCCAAGGGAGACCCGGTCAACAACAGCGATCCGACCGGAGCCTCGTCGATCGGCGGAAACATCGAAGCCTGCTACTGCCTCTGCATCGGATACACAGGTTCGTGCGGGACCAACCACAAATACGGGAACTCGATCTCCTTCGGCTTCGGCAGTCCGGGCATCAGCGGAGGCCTGGTGTCCAGCAGCGGAACCCCCAATGGGAAATTTGGCGTAGCGGGGGTCGGCAGCTGCTCCGCCGGCCCGGCGAGCTTCTCGGTCAGCACGAGCGGCACAGCGTCCGGGTCGCTCGGCAGCTCGCTCTCGACGCCGAAATGTTCGGCAAGTCTCAGTTTCTCGTTCTAGCCCGCAACCAGTTTGGAGTTGATCCACGATGACGATCTAGGGCAGCCTCAGCGCCATCGCCGCGGTTCTGGCCCAAGCCCCGCCCTCAGGGACGTGGGAAGTGCCGCCCTGGGTCGGCATCATCTTCGGCATAGTTTTGTCCTTGTCGGAATATTCGTCGTGACAAAATTAATCCAGCGCGGAAAGAAGAAGCGTTGATTATGCGAGTTTTCCTGGGCATCGTCGCGGCGCTCTTCGGCGTCGCCATCATCGTGTTCAACAAGAATTTCGCCCTGTTGAAAGAGTCGAAGAACGGCGAACAGTCTTCACGGCGGCTCACCTATAATCGAGTGGTGATTTGCGCGGTAGGACTGGTGGCTCTGGCGGCAGGAGCATTGACGGCAGCAGGAGTGCTCTGATCCCTGCCTCCGGATGACCGGATGCTCCGCCCCCTGTGGCGCGACATCGACGCGGGCGACCATCTGCTGTGACGACGCCTGTGGCCGTGAGATAAACATCTTCCAGCCACAGGCGTCTCGCTGACATCAGCGTCTAAGGTCCTGTTTGGAGACAGTGGAAGAGCTGTCCGGGCATGTGGTTGAACAGCTGCCGTGCGGCGCGGGAAACGGTTGGGGAGCCGCTGGAAGTTTTGCGCAGCAACAGGTCCGCTCGAGAATCTTGGTTACGTCGATCGGCCCGCTTTTCGAACAGCGACGGTGGACCCCTGCCCAGGTGTGCCGCCGCGCTCATGCGGCAGGCTCCAGGACAGACGTCGAATTCAGCTGCCGAGCCGGGCCGGTCCGCGATCGCCGCGACCACAGCAGGAGCACCAGCGCTTGCCGGGAATCTGCGGATCAAGCGAGAAGCCCAGCGTCCGTTCATTCTCGGGGGCTTGAGAGTTCGACAGGAAAAAAGAACGAGAACACGTTAGCCCTGTCGACTGCGAGACGGGCTCGAACCCGGCGGGCTGGAGCTGAAACGGGGTTCGGAAACGAAGTGGTGAGGATTCGTCTCGCACAAAGAGCGCGGCCAGGTGCCGGCGGCTGGCCGACCGCAACTACCAGTCGGCGCTGAGCGGGGTCTCTGTTCTGGTCTCGGAGTTGCAGGCGAACCGGCTCTGTCTGCCCGCGTGACCCAGGGAGGGTGATGCTGGGCCCTGTAGCGGTGGGCTATCTGCGCTATGGTTCACCCGTTGAGGAGCATCAAGTCGCCTTCGCTCCCGTCAGGCTTGAGGAACGTGTGCGGCTGAAAGCGTGCGTAGAGGTTGTGCCCGATCGTGCTGCAAGCATCTGCCGGCTCGTCTCCGGATCATGACCTTGAGCGCGGCGGCTGATGAAATCGAGTCCTGGCAACTCGGGAGAATTCGCTGAATGAACTCCACCGAGGCGGCCGGAATCGGCGGATCTCCGATAGGCGATGGAATTCATTCGCGTCATGGGGCGGTGTTCGATTTCGCCTGCCGCGAGGAGTCAGGTGAACCACGAGTTCAGTGCGCGGCAGTTGTTGTTCGCGTTGCCGGCCTGGTGGCGGCGAGGCGGTACGTGCCCGGCGGGACCGGCGCCAGCCATGCCGCGGGGTAGTCCGTGGTGGGCGGATCGGATCGGCGAGCCAGGGAAGAGGGAATCGTGCGGCGTCGCAGTGCCCGCGGATCGTGAAGGTGCTCTTGTCGGCAGCCTCAAGTGACGTGGATCACTCATCGATGAGGGCCGGTCAGGGCGTCCGAGTCGGGACCAGCGTTGGAGTGCGCAGGTGAAGTCCTCAAATAGGAGTGTCACCAAGCCCCGCACCAACGCCCGCCCCGCGCCCCACAGCACGAAAAAGGGGCTGAACCCGCAGGTCCAGCCCCTCTAGGTCGGGATGACAGGATTTGAACCTGCGACCCTCCGCTCCCAAAGCGGATGCGCTACCAAGCTGCGCCACATCCCGGCACCCCCGAAAACCCCGAGGCCCGGAAGCCCGGAAGCCCGAAGTACCCGGGGGGTGTACGACCCACCCTAGCGGGCACGCTAAGCTGGCTTCGCTCCCGGGTCACCGAGGGCGCTGCGGGTGTAGCTCAATGGTAGAGCCCTAGTCTTCCAAACTAGCTACGCGGGTTCGATTCCCGTCACCCGCTCCAAGCTTTCTACCTCGGACGACGACGCCGCGTCCGCCTCCAGGCGGGCGGCGATCACGTCCAGCAGCAGGTCCGTGTCCACCGGCTTCGTGATGTAGTCATCCGCTCCGGAAGCCAGGGTGCGTTCGCGGTCTTCCTCCGTCGCTTTCGCTGTGACAGCGATCACCGGCAGGTCCTCGTGGGCCGCTTCGGCTCGGATGGCGGCGATGGTCGCGTTGCCGTCCAGTTCCGGCATCATCACGTCCATCAGCACCAGCGCCGTGTCCTCGTGGCGTTCCAGCGCCCGGATTCCGGCCACGCCCGTGTCGGCGTAGATGACTTCCAAGCCTGCCTGCTCCAGGACCGCCGCGAGGGCGAAGACGTTGCGCAGGTCGTCGTCGACGATCAGGACCTTCTCGCCGTTGAAGCGTTTCGGCGCGCTGTTCGGTTCGGCCACCGTGATGGTGCTCGGCAGGACCGGCAGCTTCGGCGTGGGACGCACCGGCGTCGTCGGGGCGATCAGGTTCGCCGCGCCGACCGGCAGGTACAGCGTGAAGGTGCTGCCCTTGCCGGGGACGCTGCTGACGCGCAGTTCACCGCTCAGCAGCTCGGTGAGCTGCTGGCTGATCGACAGGCCCAGCCCCGTTCCGCCGTACTTGCGGCTCGTGGTCCCGTCCGCTTGGCGGAAGGCGTCGAAGATGACTTCCAGCTTCTCCTCCGGAATGCCGATCCCGGTGTCCTCGACCGCGAACGCGATGATTCCGGCCGCCGAGCGCAGCGACTCCTGTTCGACTTCCTCCGGGTCGGCCATCCGGATGTGCAGGCGCACACCGCCCTCGTCGGTGAACTTCGCGGCGTTCGACAACAGGTTCCGCAGGACCTGCTGGAGCCGGTGCTCGTCGGTGTGCACGCTGCCCGGCACCGGCGGGTCGATCAGGACCGCGAACTCCAGGCCCTTGTCCGCGGTCAGCGGGCGGCACAGGGACTCGACGTAGTTCACCAGCTCCGGCAGCGTCACGTCGGACATCTGCAGGTCCAGCTTGCCCGCCTCGACCTTCGCCAGGTCCAGGATGTCGTTGATCAGCTGCTGCAGATCCGACCCGGCCGCGTAGATCGTCTTCGCGAACTGGATCTGCTTCTCCGTGAGGTTGCCCTCCGGGTTCTCCGACAGCAGCTTCGCCAGGATCAGCGCGCTGTTGAGCGGGGTCCGCAGCTCGTGCGACATGTTCGCCATGAACTCGTTCTTGTACTGCGACGCGACCGTCAGCTGCCCGGCCCGTTCCTCGAGTTCCTGGCGCGCCTGCTCGATCTCGATGTTCTTGACCTCGATGTCGCGGTTCTGCTGGGCCAGCAGAGCCGCCTTCTCGGCCAGTTCGGTGTTCGACCGGCGCAGTTCGCCCTGCTGGGCCTGCAGCTGCTCGGACCGTGCGCGCAGTTCCTGGGCCAGCCGCTGCGATTCGGTCAGCAGCGCCTCGGTGCGCGAGTTCGACAGGATCGTGTTGACGTTGACGCCGATCGTGTGCCGCAGCTGCTCCAGCAGGTCCAGATGCACCGCGGAGAACTCGTTGACCGACGCCAGTTCCAGCACGCCGAGCACCTCGCCCTGGAACAGCACCGGCAGCACGATCACGTTGACCGGCGGGGCCGAGCCGAGCCCGGACGACACCAGCGCGTACTCCGGGGGAGCGCCGTTGACCAGTATCGTCCGCCGGTCCACCGCGGCCTGGCCGATCAGCGATTCGCCGAGCCGGAAGCGCAGGCCGGTGCGGGCCTGGGCGAGGCCGTAGGCGGCGATGCAGTCGAGCAGCTTGTCCGGGTCGCCGCCGTCCTCGTCGTCGTGCGCGATGAAGAACGCGCCCTGCTGCGCGCTCACCAGCGGGGCCAGCTCGGACAGGATCAGCGTCGCCACCGACGCGAGGTCGCGGTGGCCCTGCATCCGCCCGGACAGCCGCGCCAGGTTCGTCTTCAGCCAGTCCTGTTCGCGGTTCGCGGAGGTGGTCTCCTTGAGGTTCGCGATCATCTGGTTGATGTTGTCCTTGAGGTCCGCCAGCTCGCCGGACGCGTCCACGGTGATGTGCCGGGTCAGGTCGCCCGCGGTCACCGCCGTCGCGACCTGGCCGATCGCGCGGACCTGCGTGGTCAGGTTGCCCGCCAGCTGGTTCACGCTCTCGGTCAGCCGCTTCCAGGTGCCGGACACGCCCTCGACCTCGGCCTGGCCGCCCAGCTTGCCCTCGGTGCCGACCTCGCGGGCCACGCGGGTGACCTCCGCGGCGAACGCGGACAGCTGGTCGACCATCGTGTTCATCGTGGTCTTGAGCTCGAGGATCTCGCCCCGGGCGTCGACGTCGATCTTGCGGGACAGGTCGCCGCGCGCGACCGCCGTCGTGACCTGCGAGATGTTCCGCACCTGGCTGGTCAGGTTGTGCGCCATGAAGTTGACGTTCTCGGTCAGGTCCTTCCAGGTACCGGCCACGCCGGGGACCCGCGCCTGACCGCCGAGGATGCCTTCCGTGCCCACTTCCCGGGCGACGCGGGTGACCTCGTCGGCGAACGCGCGCAGCGTCTCGACCATGTCGTTCAGCGTCCCGGCCAGCGCCGCGACCTCGCCCGCCGCGTCGATCGAAATCTTCTTCGACAAGTCGCCGTTCGCCACCGCGCTCGCCATCGTCGCGATGCTCCGGACCTGCACGGTCAGGTTGTCGGCCATGACGTTCACGTTGTCGGTGAGGTCTTTCCAGATCCCCGCGACGCCGGGGACGCGCGCCTGGCCGCCCAGCCGTCCTTCGGTACCGACCTCGCGGGCCACGCGGGTGACCTCGTCCGCGAAGGCGGACAGCTGGTCGACCATCGTGTTGAGGATGTTCTTCAGCTCGAGGATCTCGCCGCGCGCGTCGACGGTGATCTTCTGCGTCAGGTCGCCGCGGGCCACCGCCGAGGTGACGTGCGAGATGTTCCGCACCTGCTCGGTCAGGTTGTTGGCCATGAAGTTCACGTTGTCGGTCAGGTCTTTCCAGGTGCCCGCGACACCCGGCACGGTCGCCTGGCCGCCGAGCTTCCCGTCCGTGCCGACCTCGCGGGACACGCGGGTGACCTCGTCGGCGAAGGCGGACAGCTGGTCGACCATCGTGTTCAGCGTGGTCTTCAGCTCCAGGATCTCGCCCTTGGCGTCGACCGCGATCTTCTTCGTCAGGTCGCCGCGCGCGACCGCCGTCGCGACCTGCGCGATGTTGCGGACCTGCGCGGTGAGGTTGTTCGCCATGAAGTTCACCGAGCCGGTGAGGTCGCGCCAGATGCCGGCGACCCCGGGCACGGTGGCCTGGCCGCCCAGCTGCCCTTCCGTACCGACTTCGCGGGCCACTCGGGTGACCTCGTCAGCGAAGGACGAGAGCTGGTCGACCATCGTGTTCATCGTGGTCTTGAGCTCGAGGATCTCGCCGCGCGCGTCCACGGTGATCTTCTGCGTCAGATCGCCCTTCGCGACCGCGGTGGTCACGTGCGAGATGTTCCGGACCTGGTCGGTCAGGTTGTCGGCCATCTGGTTGACCGAGTCAGTCAGGCCGCGCCAGGTGCCGGCCGCGCCGGGGACCTCCGCCTGACCGCCGAGGCGGCCCTCGGAACCGACCTCGCGGGCGACCCGGGTGACCTCGTCGGCGAACGACGAGAGCTGGTCGACCATCGTGTTCAGCGTCGTCTTGAGCTGCAGGATCTCGCCGCGCGCGTCGACGTCGATCTTCTTCGTCAGATCGCCCGCCGCGACCGCCGTGGCGACCTGCGAGATGTTGCGGACCTGGTCGGTCAGGTTGTCCGCCATCAGGTTCACCGAATCGGTGAGGTCGCGCCAGGTGCCCGCCACGCCCGGCACCCGCGCCTGGCCGCCGAGGCGCCCTTCGGAACCGACCTCTCGCGACACCCGCGTGACCTCGTCGGCGAAGGACGAGAGCTGGTCGACCATCGTGTTGATCGTGTTCTTCAGCTCGAGGATCTCGCCCCGGGCGTCGACGTTGATCTTCTGCGTCAGGTCGCCGCGGGCCACCGCCGTGGTGACCGAGGCGATGTTCCGGACCTGCTCGGTGAGGTTGTCGGCGAGGAAGTTGACCGAATCGGTGAGGTCGCGCCAGGTGCCGGCCACGCCGGGGACCTCGGCCTGGCCGCCGAGGCGGCCCTCGCCGGCGATCTCGCGGGAGAGCCGGATCACTTCGGCGGCGAACCGCGACAGCTGCGCGTTGAGGCCGTTCACGGTCTTGGCCAGCTCGGCGTACTGCCCGCGCAGCGGACGGCCGTCCAGCTGCAGCGCCATCGGCTGCGACAGATCGCCCTCGGCGACCGCGCCCAGCACCCGGTCCAGCTCGACGACCGGGCGGCTGACGTCCTCGATCAGCCCGTTGACCGTGTCGACCGCGGTGGCCCAGCCGCCGGGGCCGATCTCGGTGCGGACGCGCTCGTTGAGCTTGCCCTCCTGGCCCACCGCGCCGCGCACGCGCATGAGTTCCGTCACCAGCCGCTGGTTGCGCTCCGCGATGTCGTTGAACGCCGACGCGAGCCGGGCGGTGATCCCGTCGCCGTGCGCCACGAAGCGCCGCCGGAAGTTGCCGTCCCCGAGGTCGTGGACCGCGGCGAGCAGCCGCTCCAGCGCCGCGGCCTCGTTCGCCGGTACGGAATCCGGGTCAGGGGCCCCGGAGTTCCGGGGGCTCCCGGAAGCCTGGGGAGTCTCTGTCATCTCTGCCGACCTTCCCACCACGCGTGTGCCAGCCATGGTCGTCGACCCAGCCTGCCACGGTTCGCCCTACACTTCGACCCAGTCCGCCCGCGCACACTGTGCCAACCTGGAAGGACCAGGACCGTCAGGTCGACCCGGAGGCAGGAGGTTCGTGCATGGTGTCACGGCCCGCTCCGGCGTCGGCCCTGCCACCCGGCGCCGAGCTGCCCGAGCACGCCGGTTTCTGGCGCTCGGTGCTCGACGACGTCCTGGAGCCGGTGTTCCTGCAGGACCCGGAAGGCGCTCTGCGCTGGGCCAACGCGGCCGCCGAGAAGCTCGGCCCGGCCGAGCTCGTCGGCGTGACCGAGACCACCGGCAAGGTCGGCCACCGGCCGGCCAAGATCCGCGCGCTGCCCGGCGGCTGGCGCGCCTGGACCGTGGTCGACGACGGCCGCCGCCGTCCTGAGGAGTTCCTCGCCGAAGCCGGTCCGAAACTGGCGCTCGCGCGCGGACGGCACGGCACGGCGCGGGTGATCGCCGAACTGGCGGCGTCCGCTTTGGGCGATTGCGCCTTCGTGCTGCTGCCGACCACCCGCGGCCGCTGGGAATGGTGGAGCTGCACCGAGCACGGCGCGGCGGGCCACGGGCGGATCCGGCGGGTTCCGGCCCAGGTCGCGCCCGTGGTGTCCGACGCGGTCACCGACGGCGTCCGGCCTGAGGCGCGGGCGGTCCCGGCGACGGAAGTGGCGGCGCTTCCGGCCGCGGTGGCCGAGCCGCTCGAAGGGCACCTCGAGGTTTCGGTGGTCTCGTTCGGTTCCGGCATGGCGGGCGCGGTGCTGCTCGGCAGGCGCGGCGAACCCGCGTTCGGGCTGGCGCAAGGCGAGGCGGTCGAGGCGTTCGCGGAGGCGGCCGGCACTGCGCTGGCGAACGCGCAGCGCTACGCCAGTCAGGAAGAAGCCACGCGCGGGCTCGAATCGACGTTGCTTCCGACGCCGCCGGCGCAGATCGACGGCGCGAATTTCGAGCTGTGGTACGAACCCGCCGGCGGGGTGCTGGGCGTCGGCGGCGATTTCTACGACGTCCTCTCCCGCGAGGACGGCAGCGCGTTCGTGGTCGTCGGCGACATCTGCGGCAAGGGCGCCGAGGCGGCCGCGCTGACCGGCCGCGTGCGGCATTCGCTGGCCGCGCTGCATCTCGTCGAACGCGACGGCCGGACGATGCTGCGGCTGCTCAACGAACTCCTGATCTCCGGCGGCAGCAACCGGTTCGCGACGCTCGTGCTCGGTTCGGTCGCGGCCGCGGAGTCCGGGCTCGACGTCACCCTCGCCTCCGGCGGCCACCCCGCCCCGCTCGTGCTGCGGCGCGGGGGAGGGGTCGAGGAGATCAGCGTGCCGGGCACCTTGGTCGGCGTGTCGCCGCAGGCGCGGTTCGCCGAGGCGACGACGCATCTCGAGGAAGGCGACGTCTGCCTGCTCTACACCGACGGCGTCACCGAAGCCCGCAACCGCACGGAATCCACCGAACTGTTCGGCGACGAACGGCTCTACACGGTGCTGGAGGACTGCGTCGGGCAACCGGCGCGCGAAGTCGTGCGCCGGTTGCGCGAGGCGGTGCGGGCCTGGCTCGGGAACTCCGGCCACGACGACATCGCGGTGCTGGCGATCGAGGCCGCGCCGCGCGCGGAGTAACCCGCTGTTTCCTTGCCCGGCAAGGGGAATTCACTTCCCGGGCTGGACCTCCGGCTCCGGTTCCGCCGCCGGCTCCGGCGCGGCGGCGGTCTCGGGATCCGGTTTCGGTTCGGACGCCCGGGCGGTTTCCGGGCGCTCGAAGTGTTCGCGGCACTGCCGTCCGAACCGACGTGCGTGTGCGGTCATCGGTCCCACCTCCCCGGCTCGCCACCAGGATCGCGCGCCGGGACGGACTTCGCCACCGAATTGCGCGGCGTCAGCCGACCGGGTGGTCCGGACTGTCTAATGTGGATTCTTCCCGCTCGGCGGCCCGGTGACGGTGTTCCGCGGCGGTTTCGTCTGCCCCGGCGGGGTTCTCGGCGGATTCCCGCTCGGCTGGCTCTCGGGGTTCGGCTGGTCCGACTGGCTCGGCGGGTTCGGCCGGCTTGCCGACGTCAGCCCGGCCTGCGGCGGCGGGCCGGGCGGAAGAGCCGTGGTCTGCGGGGGCGTCGCCGCGTCCGTCGAACGGACCGGCGGGGCGGACGGCGAACGCGGCGGAGCGGAGTCCGGCGAATCGGACGGAGCGGAAGACGGCGGGGAAACCGGAACCGGAGCCGGTTCGGGGCCGGGCGCGGACCCGGTGCCGGGGCGGAGCGGGGTGGCGAACAGCAGCGTCCCGGCCGCGACGAGCGCGACCGGCAGCCCTGCCGCGAGCAGCGCGCGGCGGCGCGAGACCTGATGGCGGCGGCGGAAGACCGCCAGTCGCGTTTTGAACGGAAGGCGCAGCGTTTCCGTGCCGCGCAACGCGCGCGCCACGGCGGTCGCGGAGGGTCTTTCCTCCGGATCGCGCACGGTCATCGCGCGCAGAGTTCTCGCCAGCGGGTCCGGCGTCCCCGGCGGTACCCGCGGCGACCGATGCAGCCGCACGACCGCGGTTTCCGCCGCCGTGCCCGGGAATTCGCGGACGCCGGTGAGGCATTCCAGGAGAACGAGCCCGAGCGCGTACACGTCCGACGCCGGGCCGGGAGGTTCGCCGAGGACCTGCTCCGGCGACAGGTAAGCCGCCGTCCCGACGACCGCGCCGGTGTCGGTCACGCGGGTCGCGTCCACGATGCGCGCGACGCCGAAGTCGGCGATCCGCGGGCCGTCGCCGGACATGAGGATGTTGGCGGGTTTGAGGTCGCGGTGGGTCACCTCGTGCGCGTGCACGTGGGCGAGCGCCTCGGCCAGCTGTGCGCCCAGTTCGACGACCTGGCCGGCGGGCAGCGGCCCGGAGCGCAGCCATTCGGACAGGTTGGGCCCGGGCACGAAGTCCATGACGAGGTACGCGTGCCCCTCGTCGACCCCGGCGTCGACGAACCCGACCAGCCCCGGATGCCGCACCGCGCGCAGCGCCGCGATCTCCTGCTCCCGGCGGTTGCGGCCCATTTCCACCGCTCCGGCGTGGAAGAGCTTCACCGCGACCGCGGCTCCGGTTTCGCGGTCCTCGGCGCGGTGCACGCAGGCTGTCGCGCCTTCGCCGATCCGTTCGACCAGCTCGTACCGGTCGTTCAGGACCAGCGGAGCGGGCCCGTACCCGCCCAGCGCGAACCGTCTCGCGGTCGTGGCCGCGTCCGCATCGCCAGAGTCCGTCATCTCCGGTCACCTTCCGCCGGGGCAGCCCGGTCAATTTACCCGCCCCCGGGCGGCGGCAAACGCGGAGTCGGCCGCGGAAAAACGCGCGGCACCGGCCGTCGCGGAGGTTCGCGGGTAGAGTGGCTTACGGACACTACCGGCGCGCGCAATACTTGCAGCTACATTGACCGGCGCCGATGCTGCCCGGGGCCGCGGCCGCCCGCAACCGGGGCCGCCTGGAGGAGGTGCACCATGTCGTTGTCGGACGACGCCGTCGAGGCGCGCGCGCAAGGCTGGCGGACGTTGGCGGCGCTGCACGCGCGGATCGAAGACCGGCTGAACCGCGCGCTGGAAAGCGAGCACGAGCTGTCGGTGAGCGAGTACACGGTGCTCGACGTGCTGGGCCGCCAGGACGGCTTCCACCTGCGGATGAGCCAGCTGGCCAACGCGGTGGTGCTGAGCCAGTCGGCGACGACCCGGCTCGTCACGCGGCTCGAGGAGCGCGGCCTGCTGTCGCGGTACCTGTGCCAGGACGACCGGCGCGGCATCTACACCGAGGTCACGCAGTCCGGGCAGCAGCTGCTGGCCGCCGCCCGCCCCACGCACGACGCGGCGCTGTCGGCCGCGCTGGCCGAGGCTGAGGAGCTCCCGGAGCTGGCGCCCTTGGTCACCGCGCTGGGATCGCTCACCTTCGCCGCCAAGTGACGTTCCGTGAAGGGCTCCTTGAGGGAATCTGATTCCCTCAAGGAGCCCTTCACGGACTTTCAAGGCCGCAGGCGATGCAGGTCGCGGGGGAAGAGCGTCGCCCCGCGCACGTTCGCGACGCCCAGCACCCGCGCGACCCAGCGCTCCAGCCCGATCGCGAACCCGCCGTGCGGCGGCATACCGTACGCGAACGCGTCGAGGTAGTCCGAGTACTGCGCGGCCGCCTCGCCGAGCACGGCCAGGTAGTCCGCGTGGCGATGCAGCCGCTGGCCGCCGGTGACCAGTTCCAGACCGCGGAACAGCAGGTCGAAACTGTGCGAGCGGGCCGGGTCCGCCGGGTCGGGATGGGTGTAGAACGGCCGTTTCGCCATCGGGTATCCGGTCACGAACAGGAATTCCGACCCGTGTTCCCGCTCGGCCCATTCGCCCAGCCAGCGTTCGTGCGCGGGCGCGAGGTCCGGTTCGCCGCGCGGGTCCTCACTGGTGTTGCGGGCCAGAAGTGCTTGCGCCGCCGCGAAATCGATCGACGGAATCTCCTCTGGCACCGTCGGTGCGTCCGGCCCTGCTGCAGCGGCCATCTCCGCTACGACGTCCCGCAGCACGGTCATCACGTCGCGGTGGTCGGCGATGAAGCCCAGTTCCGCGTCGAGACTCGTGTACTGAGCCAGGTGTCGTGCGGTGTCGTGGGGTTCGGCCCGGAATACCGGACCCACCTCGTACACCCGCTCGAACACGCCGACCATGGCCTGCTTGAAAAACTGTGGTGATTGAGCGAGGTAAGCCGGACGTCCGAAGTAGTCGAGCTGGAAGACATTCGCCCCGGATTCCGTCGCCGTGGCAACGATCTTCGGCGTGTGAATCTCAGTGAATCCCTGTCCGTCCAATGCTCGCCGGAACGCGGCGACGCTCGCCGCGGCCACCTCGAAGCGCCGCCGCAGCACCGGATGCCGCAGCGCGACCGCCGCATTGTCCAGTACCACCGGCAAACCAGCGGCCACCTCTGGTCGATAAAGAGGAAACGGCGGCTGCTTTTCCGGTGCGGACAGTACTTCTAATACCGGCTCCCGCAGTTCGACTCCTTGCGGTGCCTGCGGATTGGCGACCACCTGCCCGGTGAGCCGCACGACGGTCTCCTCGGCGACCTCCGGCGGCTCGGCGAAAACCGCCTGTGCCGTGCCGGTCCGGTCGCGGACGACCAGGAACGCCACGGATTTCAGGACGCGCCGGCGGTGCACCCAGCCGGCGATCGTCACGGTGGAGCCCACGCGGCCACGCAGGCAGGCCACCGGGGTGCGGGTACTCATTCCTTCTCCTGAGCGCACTCGGCGACCCCTTGGGGGTGCGGGCGAGAAGGGACACTCGCGGTGCCACCGCACCTTCGCCGCCTGAGGGCGGCCTCGTTCTGGCCGGATGACGGCGGCCGGGCCGGCGGGGCATTTCCTCCCCGCACTCAGGAGTGTCTTCGCGCTGGGCCGCGACACTGCCTTCTCACCGCCGGCAGCTCTCTGTCCCTCGCGGGACCCTGCGCTACTTGTCTCCGTCAACGTGTTGCCCGCAACGGTAAAACACCGCCGCCATCCGCGTCGCCTGATTTACCGGACGCCGAGCAGATGCTCCAGAGCCAGCTGGTTGAGCCGGGTGAAGTGGTAGCCGCGCCGGCCGGCTGCTTCGACGTCGAACTCGTCGGCGGCCAGGTCGTCCAGGGTCTCGCCGGGCGCGAGCGTCGGCGTGGCCAGCTCCGGCACGCGCGACGCGGCGAGCGCCTCGGCGACCTCCGGATCGGCGCGGAACGCACGCGCTTTCTCTCGCAGGATCAGGTAAGTGCGCATGTTCGCCGCCGCGGAAACCCAGACGTCCTCGGGATCCTCGGTGCGCAGCGGTTTGTAGTCGAAGTGCCGGGGGCCGTCGTAGCCGCCGTGCTCCAGCAGGTCGACGAGGAAGAACGCGCTGGTCAGGTCGCCGTGGCCGAAAATCAGGTCCTGGTCGTACTTCGGGCCGTGCTGGCCGTTGAGGTCGAGGTGGAACAGCTTGCCCTGCCACAGTGCCTGCGCGATGCCGTGCACGAAGTTCAGCCCGGCCATCTGCTCGTGGCCGACCTCCGGATTCAGGCCGAACAGCTCGGGCCGCTCCAGCTGCGAGATGAACCCGAGCGCGTGGCCGATCGTCGGCAGCAGGATGTCGCCGCGCGGTTCGTTCGGCTTCGGCTCCAGGGCGAACCGCAGGTCGTAGCCTTGCGAAACGGCGTAGTCGGCGAGGACGTCGAGCCCCTCCTTGTAGCGGGCGAGCGCGGCGCGGACGTCTTTCGCCGCGTCGGATTCCGCTCCCTCGCGACCGCCCCACAGGACGTAGGTCTGCGCGCCGAGTTCCGCGGCGAGGTCGAGATTGCGCCGGACCTTAGTGAGCGCGTACCGCCGGATGTCGCGGTCGTTGCTGGTCAGGCCGCCGTCCTTGAAGACCGGGTGGCTGAACAGGTTCGTCGTCGCCATCGGCACGCGCAGCCCGGTGTCCGCGAGCGCCTTCTTGAACCTGGCGATCGCGGTGTCGCGGTCCGGTTCCGTGGCCAGCAGGTCGTCGTCGTGGAAGGTGACGCCGTACGCGCCGAGGCCGGCCAGCCGGTGCACGCTCTCGACCGGGTCGAGCGGCGGCCGGGTGGCGACACCGAACGGGTCGGCCGCGGGCCAGCCGACGGTCCACAACCCGAACGAGAATTTGTCTTCCGGCGCGGGGGCGTAGTCGGCCATGCCCGTCCCTCCATTTAGTTCACGATGTAGACTAAATACTGCGCTACGGTCGTCCCGGCCGTCAAGAGCGGAGGTCTGCATGGAACCGGTCCGGCACGACGCGATGCGGGCGCGGAACCTCGAGCTGGTGCTCGGCGAGATCAGCCGCGGCGGTCCGCTGACCCGTGCCGCGCTGGCGGAGCTGACCGGGCTGACCAAGTCGACCGTGTCCACTTTGGTCGGCTCGCTCCTGGACGCGGGCTTCCTCTCCGAAACCGCCGCCGTGCGCGCGGGCGAGCGCGGCCGACCCGGGGTCGAGGTGTCGCTGAGCGGCGCACGGATGGCTTCGCTGGGGCTTGAGGCCAATGTGGACTATCTCGCCGCGTGCCTCCTCGATCTAACCGGGACGGTCCGCCGGTCGGTCCGGATTGGGCGCGACAACCGTGGCGTGCCGGCGGAAACCGTGCTGGAGGCGGTGCGGGAGCTGGCTGCTTCGGAGCTGGCTGAGGCACGCGCACTGGGCCTGACGGTCGCTGGCGCGGTGCTCGCGGTGTCCGGTCCGGTGCGGGACGGCGTGGTGCTGAGCGCGCCGAACCTCGGCTGGCGGAACGTGCCCGTTTCGCTGGACCTGCCGGTCCCGGTTTCAGTGGACAACGAGGCCAACCTCGGCGCGCTGGGCGAGCTGTGGTTCGGTGCCGGCGCGGCGGATTTCCTTTACGTGTCCGGCGAAATCGGCATCGGGGCGGGCCTGGTGGCGGAGTCGCGGTTGTTCCGCGGCACCGGCGGCGAACTGGGGCACGTGCTGGTTTCCCCGTCCGGTCCGTCCTGCCGCTGCGGCGCGGTCGGTTGCCTGGAGACCTACGCCGGGCAGGAAGCGCTGCTGACCGCCGCCGGAGTATCCACAGTGGACGCTCTGGCCGCCGCCTTGGCCGATGGCGACGACGCGGCGTTGTCGGCGGCGGCCGCGGCGGGGGAGGCCTTGGGGCTGGCGCTGGCGTCGGCGGTCAATCTGGTGGACGTGGACCGCGTGGTGCTCGGCGGAGTCTTCGGGCCGTTGTTCCGCTGGCTGGCCCCCGCCGCGGAAGCGGTGCTGCGGGCGCGCTTGACCGGCCTGCGTGGTTCAGTGCCGGTGCTGAGCCCTTCCGCCCTCGGCGATTCCGCCGCGACGCTGGGCGCCGCGGGCCGCACCATCCACGGCGTTTTGGCTGATCCGAGCCCGTTTCTGGCCCGCTAGCCCAGGTTGTCGGCGAGCAGCGTCACGACGTCGCGCCAGGCCCGCTCGGCGTGCACCGCGTGATAGCCGACGCCGGGCAGCAGCCGCTGCTCCGGGCCGATCGGCGGATGGTGGAAGGCGTGCTGGGCGCCGCCGTAGACCGTGAGCCGCCAGTCGACGCCCGCGTCCTGCATCTCGGCGGCGAACGCGTCCCGTTGCGCTGGCGGCATGATCGGGTCCTCCGAGCCGACGCCCGCCCACACCGGGCAGCGGATGTTCGCGGCCTCGCCCGGACGGCCGGTGACCAGCCCGTTGACCGTCCCGATCGCCCGCAGGTCGACGCCCGCGCGGCCGAGTTCCAGTACGACCGCGCCGCCGGTGCCGTACCCGATCCCGGCGATCCGGTCCGGATCGGTGCGCGGTTCGGCGAGCAGCACGTCGAGCGCCGCGCGGCCGATGTCGCGTAACCGGTCGGGGTCGTCGAGCAGCGGCAGGCAGCGGGCCAGCATCTCGTCCGGATCGGTGAACCAGCGGCCGCCGTGGATGTCGAAAGCCAGCGCCACGTAACCCTGTTCGGCCAGTGCGTCGGCCCGGGCGCGCTGGAAATCGTTGAGGCCGGTGCCTTCGGGGCCGATCAGGACCCCGGGCCGCCGATCAGTGCCCGCGGGGAGGGCGAGGCGTCCGACCATGGTGAGGCCGTCGGCCGGGTATTCGACGGTGCGTGTCGTGACGGTCTCCATGCGCACCAACCGTAGTGAGCGCCGCGGCCCGGCGGGGTGCTGTTCACCGTCGGCGGACACGTCCGTTCAGGTGACCTTCTCGCGGGAGTCTGCGAAACATGTTAGGAAAGCTTCCTAACTAAAGGAGGATCCGGATGCGCAAGACGATGGTGCTCGCCGCGGCCGTGCTCGCGGTGGCCGGGGCAGTGCCCGCGGTCGCGATGGCGGGCGACAGTCCCGCCGCGGACTCCAGCGGCTGGCGCCCGAAAGCACGCAACATCGTCTACATCCAGGGCGACGGCATGGGTGCGGCGCAGCGGGAGTTCATCCGGCTCGCGACGACCGGCCGGGCGGGCGACCTGGCGATGAACCGGCTTCCGGTGACGGGCATGGTGCACACCGACCCGGATGACCCGGAAAATCTCGTCACCGACTCGGCCGCGGCGGCGACCGCGCTGGCCACCGGCCGCAAAACCCGCAACGGCGCGGTCGGACAGGACGCGCAGGGCCGTCGGTTGCTGACCGTGCTTGAGCAGGCGAAACGCGCGGGCAAGTCGACCGGCTTGGTCACCACCGCGCAGGTCACCGGCGCGTCGCCCGCCGCGTTCGCGTCACACGTGCCTTCGCGGGACCTGCAGAGCGACATCGCGAAGCAGTACATCACCGAAAGCCGTCCGGAAGTCCTCCTCGGCGGCGGCGAAGACTGGTGGCTGCCGAAGGGCGACCCCGGGGCGTGGCCGGACAAGCCGGGCGAGGAAAGCCGCAGCACGCATGGGAATCTCATCGAACAGGCGAAGCGGTCCGGCTACACCTACGTGCGGAACGCGAGCGAACTCGCCGCGACTCGCGCGCCGCGGTTGCTCGGGCTGTTCGCGAACGAGGACATGGTCGACTACGGCCCGGACGGCAAGGGCGCGTACCAGCCGAAGGTCGCGCTGCCGGTGATGGCGAAGAAGGCGCTCGACACGCTTTCCGCCAACCCGCGCGGCTTTTTCCTGTTCCTGGAAGAAGAAGGCATCGACGGGATGTCCCATGAGAACAACGCACACGGCGTCCTCGACGCGGGCCGGGCGCTCGACGCGGCCGTCGCCGAAGTGCTTCGCTTCACCCGCTCGCACCCGGACACCCTGGTGATCATCGGCGGCGACCACGAAACCGGCGGACTGGCCATTGAGGACACTGACGGAGCGCCCGAGGGTAATGAGGACGGTCCGTTTCCCGTGCCGGGCACCAAACTTTCGCTGACCGTCGACTGGACGACCGGCGACCACAGCGGCGTGCCGACCCCGGTCACCGCGACCGGCCCGGGTTCGGATCGCCTCGACGGGACGCTGGACAACACCGACGTCTACCGCGCGATGGTCTCTGCCGCGCACCTGTCATGACCCCCCCGGGTCAGGCCCGGCCGCCGCGGGAAACGCGTCGCTAGTGTCCTCTGTGGACGATATCGGTCGCTGGCCGACGCCGTCGAGCGGGACGAACGCGGTGACCGATACCTTCCTCAGGCCGCGCTTTCCGCGACCCGGGCGAGTTGAGCGGTGACCGTGCCCCAACCGTCCGCGAACCCGAGATCAGCGTGCCGTTCCCGTGCCGCCGGGTCCCCGTGCCGAACGACCGCGCGATAATCCGTGCCCTCCGGATGATCCCGAAGGACGATCTCGGCCGTCATCGCGACCGGCTGCGGGTTCGCCGGCCGCCACGCGCTGTCGAGTGCGTTGGTGAAAACGATCCGCTCGTAGTCTTCGACGACGAGGAAACACGCGTCGAGATGCGGGACGAAGCGGTGGCCGTCCTCGCTCATCTTCGTGACGAACGCACCCCCGGCGCGCACGTCAAGTTCCTCGACGCGGCACCGCAGCGGCGCGGGAATCCACCACTGGGCGAGGCTCGCCGGGTCGGTCCAGGCGTCCCAGACGCGCTTGCGAGGCGCGCGGATGACGCGGTCTAGGGCGAGATCGAGGTCGGGGTTCACGGCTGGTCCTCCTCTTGGCTGGTGACGAACTGCGCGAGCCGGTCGGTGCGCCCGGCCCAGACTCGTCGCTGCTCGGCGAGCCAGTCCTCGACGAGCGCGAACCGCTCGCGGTTGAGGACGCACGTCCGCACCCGCCCGGACTTCACGGTGCGGATCAGCCCGTGCGCCTCGAGCATCCGCACGTGCTTCATGAAGGACGGCAGGGTCATCGGCGCCTCGCCCGCCAGGTCCCCGACACTCGCCGGTCCCTGCCCGAGCCGCCGCACGACCGCCCGCCGGGTCGGATCGGCGAGGGCGGCGAAGACCCCGTCGAGCGTGGACGAATACTGAGCCATGAGGCTAAGTATTGCGGGCGGGAATGGTTAGCGCAAGGGCTAAGTGTTGCGGGGCGGCCGACGGCCGTGGCGGGGTGCAAGCAAAGCGTGAACAGGGCTGCGGCCGCTCCGGATCCGGCAACTGCGGCGCGGCCTCCTGACGAACCGCCTAGCGCGGCGGTTGAGGCAAAGCGGCAACCGAGGGAGTCGAACCCTGCGCGGCTTGTGAAGGCGGCGCTCCTGACCGGCCCTGACCCTTCGGCGGGCGACGGCTGCCATGTCTTCCGAATACCCGTTTCAACGCCGGCCTCAGCACCCGAATTCCCGCTTCACCCGAACGGGGCTGCCTGGCAGGCTGGGCGCATGGACGATCTTCTCCTCCGCCGCGTCCGGGTCGGGTTGCGAGGGCCGCTCGCCGACGTCCGGGTGCGCGACGGCGTCGTGACGGCTGTCGAGGAACCGGGCACTGGCAGCGGGTTCGCCGCGCGCGTGCTCGACGGGCACGGCGGCACGCTCCTGCCCGGGCTCGTCGACGCGCACGCGCACCTCGTTCAGTGGGCCGGTTTCCGCAGGCGCATCCCGCTGGACAGCGCGCGATCCGCGGTCGGCGCGGTCGAACTGCTGATGGAGAAGCTGCTCGACGCATCGGCGGGCGAACTCGTCGTCGGCGTCGGGTTCCGGGACGCGCTGTGGCCGGACCGGCCGCACAAGGATCTGCTGCAGCGCGCGCTGCCGGGCCGCGCGGTGGCGTTGTTCAGCGCGGATCTGCATACGTTGTGGCTCAGCCCGGCCGCGCTGAAACTGATCGGCCGCGAGCATCCGACCGGCGTCCTGCTGGAGAACGACTGCATGAGCGCCACGGCGGCGTTGCCGTCCGCGCCGGTCGAGGTCCAGGACGACTGGGTCGCCGAGGCGCTGGCCACCGCGGCGAAGCGGGGCGTGACGTCGGTGGTCGACTACGAATATGCGGACACGGTCGCGGATTGGACTCGACGAGCGGCCAAGGCAAAGCCGGCGACGAGGGTTTCCTGTGTGATCGCGCGGTATCTGCTGGACGAGACTATCCAGAGAGGACACCGTACCGGCGATGTTCTGCCCGCGGGCGAAGGGTTGCTCACGGTCGGTCCGTTCAAGCTGTTTGTCGACGGTTCGCTCAACACCCGCACCGCCTACTGTCACGAGTCTTACCCGGGATCTGGCGAAAACGGGTTGCTGGAGCTGCCGCCGGAGGAACTGGTTCCGTTGCTGCGCCGCGCGCACGAGCACGGGCTGACCCCCGCGGTGCACGCGATCGGCGACCACGCCAACACCATCGCGCTGGACGCGTTCGAGGAGGTCGGCTGCCCGGGCCGGATCGAGCACGCGCAGTTGCTGCGGCCCGAGGACGTGCCGAGGTTCGCCGCGCTCGGACTGGTCGCGAGTGTGCAGCCCGCGCACCAGCCCGACGACCGCGACGTCGCCGACCGGCATTGGCACGGCCGCACCGAGCGCGCGTACGCCTATCGCGCCCTGCTGGACGCCGGCGCCCGGCTGGAACTCGGCTCGGACGCGCCGGTCGCGCCGCTCGATCCGTGGGACGGCATCGCCGCCGCGGTCGGCCGGACCGACGACGACCGGCCGCCGTGGCATCCGGAGCAGGCCATCCCGCTCGAAGACGCGCTGGCCGCGTCCTCGGGCGGCCGCCGCGGCGTCCGGGTCGGCGACGTGGCCGATCTGGTGCTGACGGCGGCTGACCCGAGTGGACTGTCCACAAAGGAGCTGCGGGAAATGCCGGTCTCCGCGACGATCGTGGCGGGGAAGCCGACGTACCTGGCGTAGCTCACTTCCCGTGCGGGTCCGCGGCGTTGAGCGTCGCCACCACCTGGTGGTAGTCGCCGCGGGCCTCGCCGTGGCGGAGGAATTTGACGTTCTCGACCTGGATCTCGGTGGCGTCCGGCTGCGTTTCGAGCAGTTCCATGACCTCGCTGACGAACGCGTCCAGCGGCATCGCGAACTCGCTTTCCTCCTGACCGGGCAGGAGCGCGGTCCGCACCGCCGGCGGCTCCAGTTCGACGACCTTCACCGACGTGTCGGCCAGCTGCAGCCGCAGCGATTCGCTGAGCATGTGGATAGCGGCCTTCGACGCGTTGTAGCTCGGCGTGGCCTTCAGCGGCGCGAAGGCGAGGCCGGACGAAACGGTGAGGATCGTGGCGTCCGGACGGGTCTGCAGGTGCTCGACGAACGCGGCGATGAGCCGGATCGGGCCGAGAACGTTGGTGGTCAAGGTCGCTTCCGCGCTGTCCAAAAAGGACTCCGGGCGGTGCCAGTCCTCGACGCGCATGATGCCCGCCATCGGCACGAGCACGTTCAGGTCCGGATGCTTCGCGAGCACCTCCTTGGCCGCGGTTTCGATGCTTGCCGGATCGGTGGTGTCGATCTGCACGGTATCGAGCCCGGGGTGGTCGGCGGCGATCCGGGCGAGCAGTTCGGCGCGCCGCCCGCCGACGATGACCGTGTTGCCCTTCGCCTGCAGTTCGCGGGCGAGGGCGAGGCCGATCCCGCTGGTCGAGCCGGGGATGAAGACGGTGTTTCCGGTGATGTTCATGCCACTGAGTTTCGGCGGAGCGAAGCGGCGGCGGCAGAGACCGCGTATCGGGGGATCGGCGATCCCTGGCTGCGGCGGCGAGCCGGGCAGATACTGGGTCCATGGATCGAGCTGAGCTGGCTGCCTTTCTCCGCAGCCGTCGCGAGGGGTTGCGGCCCGAGGACGTCGGGCTGCCCGCGGGCGCGCGGCGGCGGGCAGCCGGGCTGCGGCGGGAGGAGGTCGCGGCGCTGGCGGCGATGTCCACCGACTATTACACGCGCCTGGAGCAGCAACGCGGACCGCAGCCGAGCGAGCAGATGCTGGCCGCGCTGGCCCGGGCACTGCGGCTCACCGACGACGAGCGCGACTACCTGTTCCACCTCGCCGGCCGCACCGCACCGTCCCCGGTCGTCGCCGCGACGCACGTCGCTCCGGCGCTGATGCGGGTGCTCGACCGGTTGTCGGACACGCCCGCGCTCATCCTGTCGAATCTCGGCGAGGTGCTGGTGCAGAACCGGTTCGCGGAGGCGTTGTACGGCGACCGATCGCAGTACACCGGACTGGCGCGCAGCGAGATCTACCGGTGGTTCACCGACCCGGCCGAACGGCTCGTCTATCCCGCGCACGACCGGGACCGGCAGAGCCGCGCGCTGGTGGCGAACCTGCGGGTGGTGCACGGGTCGATGGGACCGCGCTCGCGGGCGGGCGAGCTGGTGCGCGCGCTGACCCGCGAGAGCCCGGAGTTCGCGCGGCTGTGGGAAGAACGCCAAGTGGCCAAACGGTTCGAGGACCACAAGGTGCTCGTGCATCCGCAACTGGGCGAGATCGAGGTGGACTGCCAGGTGCTGTTCACCGAGGACCAGTCGCAGGCGCTGCTGGTGCTGACCGCGCCGCCCCGCAGCGAGGCGTTCGAGAAAATCCAGCTGCTGGGCGTGCTGGGGAACGAGCAGTTCGCCGGTTAGCCGGGGGTATGCCGGTGAGAACCGGCATCGCCGCGCACGAGCCTCAGCGCGGAAGCGGCCCGGTATACGCGTCGCGAGCCCGCTCCACCGCGGGCAGATGCTCGTCGGTCCACTCGGCGAGCGCGGCGAAGACCGGGGCCAGGCTCCGGCCGAGTTCGGTGATCTCGTACTCGACGCGCGGCGGCACCTCGGCGTAGTAGCGCCGGTGCACCAGGCCGTCGCGTTCGAGCTGGCGAAGCCGCTGGGTGAGGACCTTGCCGGTCGCGCCGAGCTGCCGTTCCAGCTCGCCGAAACGCACCGGCCCGGACTGGTTGAGCGTCCAGAGGATCGGGGTCGTCCACCGGCTGAACAGCAGGTCGACGGTCGGGCTGATCCGGCACGCGGCCAGCGGATCCGCGGCGGTGCGCTCGGTGGTGGTCATGCGGCTCCAATACTTTCCCTGAGGAACCTACTGTACGGCCGCTTTTAGCCTCGCTGTGTCGCTTTCGACCCCTAGCTGAGGAGCAAGTCTTGATCGTCGTCACTGGTGCCACGGGCAACGTCGGCCGCCTGCTGGTCGAGTCCCTTTCCGAATCCGGCCACGCCGTGACCGCCGTTTCGCGGGGCGTGACGTCCCCGCCGCCGTCACGGCCCGGCGTGACCCCGATGGTCGCGGATCTCGCCGACGCGGGCAGCCTGGTCCCGGCGCTGAAAGGCGCGGACGCCCTGTTTCTGCTGGTCTCCGGCGCGGGAGCGCACGTCGACGGGGAAGCAGTCCTGCAGGCCGCGGCCGACGCTGGCGTCTCGCGGGTGGTCCTGCAGTCGTCCCAGGCCGCCGGAACCCGCCCGGAGGCGGTTTCGCACGCGCCGCTGGCCGCGTTGGAGGAGACGGCGCGGACGTCCGGTCTGGAATGGACAATCCTTCGTCCCGGCGGATTCACGACCAACGCCTTCGCCTGGATCCCGTCGATTCGGGCGCAGCGCAAGGTTTTCTCGCCGTTCGGCGACGTCGCGCTCCCCGCGGTGGACCCGCTCGACATCGCCGAAGTCGCCGCCGCCGCGCTGACTGGTCGCGGTCATGCCGGGCAGACGTACGTCCTCACCGGACCGGAGGCGACGAGCCCGCGACAGCGTGCGGAGATCCTCGGAACTGCCCTCGGGGAACCGCTGGAGTTCGTCGAGGTTGCCCGAGCGCAGGCGCGCGAGCAGATGGTGCAGCAGATGCCGGAACCGGTCGCCGACGGGACGCTCGACATCCTCGGCCAGCCGCTTCCGGAGGAGCTTCGCGTCAGCCCCGCTGTCGAGAAGGTGCTGTGCCGCCCGGCGACCTCGTTCGCTTCCTGGGTGAGCCGCAGCGTCGACGCGTTCCGGTGATCACAAATCGCGCGAGTGCAGGAGGGACCGGACGCGGAGTTGCCGGCGGGGCTCGTGGCGACGCAGCCCGTCGACAATCACCGCGGCCCCGATCCAGGTCGCCCCGGCGTCGGCGACCAGGGCTTGCGCGGCGAAGGCTTGGCCGCCGGTGTCGATCCAGTCGTCCACCAGCAACGCGCGGTCGCCCGCCTGGAGCAGGCGGCGGCTGAAGCCGAGCCGGAGGTGGCGGTCCTGGTAGTCCGGGGGCGAGGTGCGCTGGAGCCACCGGTCGGAATCGCCGGCCGGGTACCGGTTTTTGCGCACCTCGACGAAGCCCGCGCCGAGTTCCACCGCGACCAGCGGACCCAGCAGCGAGCCGCGGGATTCGGGGCCCAGCACGACATTCGGCCGTTCGTCGGCGAACAGCCCGGCGAGCGCCGGGCCGAGTTCGCGCAGCAGTCCGGGCGCCCGCCACCACCCCGCCGGGTCGGGGAAGCGGCGGCGGTCCGGCCCGTCCCCGAGCCAGGCGGTGGCCTCGCGGATCCGGTCCGCCACGGTGCTCATGCGTTCGATGGTCGCAGCGGCCGGTGCCCGAAGCGAGCGAATTATGGCTTTCGCGCGGCTCCCGCGAGGATCACCGAATGCGCGGGCGTCTCGAACTCCACCTGCGGCGCGCCTTCGCCGGATTCCTCCGGATGCCACGACGGCGTCCAGGTGAGCCCCGGTTCGAGCATTTCGAAGGACCCGAACAGCGCCTGGATCTCCTCGCGCAAACGCCAGATCACCGGGCTGCTGGAGCGGTCGTACATCTGCTTCAGCTCGACGAGCCCGGCGTCCACGCCGGAGGGGACGCCCTCGTCGGTGATGTGGGAGATGGCGAGAAACGAGCCGGGGGCGAGGAGATCGCGGTACTGCGCGACGATGGACGGGCCGAGGTCCTCGGTGCCGCCGCTGTCCTCGGCGGGCGGCTGCTGGACGTGCAGCACCGCGATCAGCAGCAGCGCGAGGGGTTTCTCGACGTCGATGACGCCGGTCGCGGCGATCTGTTCCCACAGCCGTTCCGGGTCGCGCATGTCCGCGTGGATCACCGCGTGCCGGTCGAGGTCGCCCGACTCGCGCAGCAGGGTCTCCGAATGCGCGACGGCGACCGGTTCGTAGTCGACGTAGCAGACGTGGCTCTCGCCCGGCGCGAGCTCGTCGGCGACCTGGTGCGCGTGGCCCATGGTCGGCACGCCGGAGCCGATGTCGACGAACTGCCGCACGCCCTGTTTCACCAGGTGCCGCACGAGGCGGTGCAGGAACAGCCGGTTGGCCTTGGCGATCGGGCGGATCAGCGGGAACTCGCGGATCACCTCGTCGGCGAACTCCCGGTCGATCGTCCAGTTGGTGGTGCCGCCGAGGTAGTAGTCGTACACCCGCGCGACGCTCGGGTGGTCGAGGTCGACCCCGGGAGGCGGGAAGGGTTCGTCGGCCACCGGTGGCTGTTCCTAATCGGTAGTAGGGATAGTTCTTCCGGCTCGTGACCGGGTCGGTTGGTGCTGGTCCGCCGGCGGGCGACGCCTGTGGGTTCCCGTCGTTCGACGACTTGTGAAAGAACGGCGCGTCCGCCGGTGGACTGGTGATCGTGGTGGTGGGATGTCGTGGCCCGAGTCCGCCGCAGGAGGTGACCTCTCGATGTGTTCCCGAGCTTCGAGCTCTTCGACAGAACGAGGACCCTGCGGTGTGCTGGAGTCACGAACGGCTACTGAGATGACGGACCGCCGAGTCCCGCGATTAGGGCGCTGCGTGACCCCGCCTGGACCCGTGAGCAGCAGCAACAGGAAAGGAAACGTGACGGTTTGACACTGTTCTGCGGCATCGACTGGGCCGAATCCCACCACGACGTCGCCATCATCGACGACACCGCAACCGTGATCGCCAAAGCCCGCATCGGCGACGACGCCACCGGGTTCGCCCGGCTGCTCGACCTGCTCGCCGAGGCCGGAGACACCGCCGACGCGCAGATCCCGGTCGGCATCGAAACCGACCACGGGCTGCTCGTCGCCGCGCTGCGCTCCACCGGCCGCACCATTTACGCGATCAACCCCCTCTCGGCATCGCGCTACCGGGCCCGGCACCAGGTGTCGGGCGCGAAGTCCGACGCCGCGGACGCCGCGCTGCTGGCCAACATCGTGCGCACCGACGCGGCCGCGCACCGACCGCTGCCGGCCGACACCGAACTGGCCCAAGCGGTGCGGGTGCTGGCACGAGCGCAACAGGACGCGGTCTGGGCCCGCCAGCAGCTGGGCAACCAGCTCCGGTCGCTGCTCAAGGAGTTCTACCCCGCGGCGCTGGAAGCGTTCGCCGGACAGCCCGAGGGCGGCCTGGCCCGCCGCGACGCCCGCACCGTCCTCGCCGCCGCCCCGACACCCGCGCTCGCAGCGACACTGACCCGCGCCCGGCTGCGGACACTGCTGACCAAGGCCGGACGCCGCCGCAACGTCGATGCCGACGTCGACCGCCTCCACGGCGTGTTCCGGTCCGAGCGGCTGCGGCAACCGCCGATCGTGGAGAACGCGATGGGCATCCAGTTTTCGGCTCTGCTGAGCCAATTCGAGGCCGCCTGCGCCGCCTCCGACAGTCTGGCGGAGGCGGCACGGACACATTTTGAACAGCACCCGGACGCCACGATCATCACCAGCTTCCCCGGCCTCGGACTGCTGGCCGGCGCCCGGGTGCTCGCCGAAATCGGAGACGACCGCACCCGCTTCACCGATCCCCGCGGACTGAAGGCCTACGCCGGATCCGCACCGATCACCCGCGCCAGCGGCCGAAAAACCGTGGTCTCGCACCGCCACATCAAAAACCGCCGCCTCGCCGCAGTCGGACCCGTCTGGGCGCTCGCCTCGCTGCGAGCCAGCCCCGGCGCACGACGCCACTTCGACACCCGCCGCGCCGCCGGAGACTGGAACCACCAAGCCCAACGCCACCTGTTCAACAAATTCCTCGGACAACTCCACCACTGCCTGCAGACGGACCGCCTCTACGACGAACACCAAGCCTTCCCACCTCCTCCAGCCCACACGGCTTGACTTCTAACAACCTGAGATGTCTTTCGTTCGGGACTTCTGGTCAGCGGGCGGGCGGCGCGCAGCGGCTCGCCCATTCCTTCAGGTACTGCAGGGATTCCTCGCGCGAGAGCGTGGCGGCGAGCTGAGCCTCCCACGACTCCTCGTAGGAGGCGAACTCGTCCTGGCTCTGCGGCACGGTGATGAGCTTGACTTTGCTTTCCTGGTAAGCGAAATCGGGCAGCTCGGGATGGTCGAAGCGGAGGATGGTGAAGTCCTCGTCGGGGTAGGCGGCCGCGTCGCGCGGGAGGATCCGGACCTCGGCGAACGGATGCGTTTCGACGATCCGGATCATGTGCTCGAGCTGGTCGGTGGCGATGCTGGCCTTGGTGCCGAAGACGAGTTTCTCGATGCAGCTGTACTCCAGCATGAAGACCGCCCGCGGACCCGGGGAGGCGTCGAAAAGCCGTTGCCGCGCCTTGCGTTCGGCGACCCGTTCGGTGACCCGCTCCTGGCGGCTGGCCTGGAACTGGGCGAGCATGTAATACTCCGATTGGAGCAGTCCGGGGATGCGGTTCCCGGTCCAGCTGAGGATTTCCGCCGCGGCCTGCTCGCGTTCGAGGATCTCCCGGAACCACTGCGGCGTGATCATCCTCCGCTCGGCGCGGCGCGCGGAAGGATCGTTGGCCAGGTTGAGTTCCCGCAGCTGATCGGCCTCGGCGGGCGGGATGTCCAGGACCTCGATGATCCGCTCGAGATCGTCCGGCCGGGTGCCCGCCTTGCCGGATTCGATCTTCTGGATCTTGGGCTGTTTGCAGCCGATCCCGTCGGCGAGGTCGACCTGGGTCAGCCCGCGTGCGGTGCGCCACTTGAGGATCCGGGAGCCCAGCCGGGAACGCTGGGTCCGCAGGGAGGGCGGCGGTTGCCGGATCGGGGAGGTCACCAGGGGCTCCGTCATTTCGTCCAGGGGCCGATGTGAGAACCTCCGATGATAATGCGCCGACCCGACGGGCAAAACTCCGGGTCGGCGCCTTTTTCGCAAGGTTCCGTGCGGTTTCGGCCGGGCGCCGCGCCTGGTTCCGAGCGGTTCCGCCGCGGCGCCGCGGCTGTCGTGCCTGGTCAGCCGTCGAATTCCCCGCGCCGCACGGCCTCGACGAACCGCGCCCACTCGCCCCGGTCGAAGACCAGGACCGGGGAGCTGTCGATCTTGCTGTCCCGCACGCCGACGAGCCCGTGAGCGCCGAGGTTGACCTCGACGCAGTTGCCGGAATTCGGCCCGCAAGCAGCGGGTTTCCGCCAGGAGTGGTCCGGGAAACGCGCTGCGGGCCCGGCCGCCGGAAGGTGGTCCCGGTGTGCGTGCTGCGGCTCGTGCGGGTCGTAGGTGTCCACTGCAACCCCTCGTTTTCTCGTATTCGGACGGCGAATGGAATATTCCGCGGAGAACGGAATGTGTTCGGAATATTCCTGAGGGTAGTGGGCTGGTGGATCAATGGCGCGGTGCGTCGGGGAATTCACCTGAATGGACACTTCGCGTGCATTGGGGGGTGCTTTCGCACGTGCAATTGTGCGGTGGATTCGCGGATTTCGTTGTGGGGTTGGGCGGGTGGTGCTTTTTTCGTGGCTTTTGGGGTTGGGGGTGTCCGGAGTCGACAAGGCTTGGCGAGGGGTGATCGGTTGGCCTGTTCGGCGGTGTTCTTGTTGTGCCGCTTCACGATGCCGCTGCCTGCGTTTGGTGGTCGCGGGTAGGTGCGTCGCGGCTCTTCGGCCCGGCTGTGCTGGTTCTTAGCGCGCGGCGGCCGGTTCTCGGCGCGCCGGTCGCGTGGGTCGGCTGGTTCTCGGCGCGTGGGTCGAGTCGGTCGGCTGGTTCTCGCCACGCGGATTGCGTGGGTCGGCGGGTTGCGTCGCATGCTGTCCCGAGCCGAGCCGAGCCGAGCCGAGCCGAGCCGAGCCGAGCCGAGCCGAGCCGTGCCGAGCCGTGCCGAGCCGTGCCGTGCCGTGCCGTGCCGAGCCGTGCCGAGCCGTGCCGAGCCGTGCCGAGCCGAGCCGTGCCGAGCCGTGCCGAGCCGTGCCGAGCCGAGCCGTGCCGAGCCGTGCCGAGCCGAGCCGTGCCGAGCCGTGCCGAGCCGAGCCGTGCCGAGCCGTGCCGAGCCGTGCCGAGCCGGGGCCGTGCCGAGCCGGGGCCGTGCCGAGCCGGGGCCGTGCCGAGCCGGGGCCGTGCCGAGCCGGGGCCGTGCCGAGCCGGGGCCGAGCCGGGGCCGAGCCGGGGCCGAGCCGGGGCCGTGCCGTGCCCGGGCCGTGCCGTGCCGAGCGGGGGCTGGGGTCGGCGCGGTGGCGATCTCCGGCGCTCACTCGCCGCCGCCCGCCGGCGGCCCGTCGCCAGCAATCAGCGCGGATCCGGAACCCATCCCGCCGGGGCGATCCTCGTCTCCCGGTGCCCGGCCCTGCCCGACCGGGCACCGGGAGCGCAGAACGCGGGCGGCCTTGAGCCGCCGCCGGCGTCCGCTTCGAGGGTGGTCAGGCGTCCCGGTTCACCGTGTGCCACTTGCGCAGCACGGCGCCGGCGACGTGTACGAAGGCCACTCCGCCCGCGGTGGCCAGCCCAGCTAGGAGCCCGGCGGTCGCGAAGACGAGCGCGGTCGCCCCGACCAGCAAGATCGCCAAGAGCGCGATCAGTTGCCACGGCTGTGCCCCGTCCGGCTGCCGCGCGGCCAGGTCGACCGACGTCCGCGCGGTCTTCCAGGACGGATACGCCGGGCGCGTGATCGGCCGCGGCGACGGCGCCGCTGGAGCGGGTTGGGGCATGCCTGGTTCGTGAAACGTCACGGTCACCCGGCCGGGGCGTTGACTCACGGCGACGGCATACGGTCTGTCGTCGCCGGTGTCCGATTTTTCTGTCCGACGGCATGCCTGGCCTGCATTTTCCGCGCCAGGAACGGTCATTGCGCATCCTTTCTCGTCCGCCGGGAAAAGTGCCGGAACGCAGTTCCCAGCCCGCCCCCGAGGGGAACTGGTTCCGGCGGCCGCGGCGGGAGTTCGAGGAATGGAATATTCCACCCCCTTGACCCCTCCTGCCTGCGGCAACACCATCTTTGCACGCCCGCTGCCGATCGCGCTAACCCGGGTCGGGCAAATCTTCTTCAAAGCCGTACGTGCTGGTGTTTTCCGGAACGGCACCGCACTATCTTCCGGACTATTCCAAGCGTTATCCGGCCACTCGTATTCGACCCGATCGGATGAATGTGCGCGGAGGTCCACTTTGGGGTCTCCGCCCGGTGCAACCCGGCGAACGCGACGGGAGCGCTGCTACGGTGAGTGTCTGCCGAACGTGGGGGAGGGCATGGACGTACGGACGCTGGCTCGCGAGGAGCGCGCCGATTTCGCGGACTTCCTGGAGACGCTCACGCCGGACCAATGGGACCGGCCGACGCTGTGCGCCGGTTGGAACGTGCGCTCGGTCGTCGCCCATGTGGTGAGTTACGACGAACTGAGCGGTCGCCAGTTGGCGCAGCGGTTCGTCCGGGCGGGGCTGTCGCTGAGGCGGTGCAACGAAATCGGGCTAGCCGAGTACCGGGGGCGCGCGCCGGAGGAGCTGATCGGCGTCCTGCGACGGCATCCGCAACCGGGCCGGATCCTGGGCAGATTCGGCGGGATGATCGGCTTTCTCGACGGCCTGATCCATCAGCAGGACATCCGCCGCCCGCTCGGACTGCCGCGGACGATCCCGGCGGTGCGCTTGCGCCGGGCGCTGGAACTGTCGCTGCGCGCACCGCCGATCGGAGTGTCGCGCCGGCTGACCGGCCTGCGCGCGGTCGCGACGGACCTGGACTGGACATCCGGAAACGGCATCGAAGTCCGCGGCCCGGGAGAGGCGCTGCTGCTCGCACTGGCGGGACGTCGCGCGGCGGCGGACGATCTCACCGGCCCCGGTCTCGACGTGTTGATCAGCCGCACCACCGCGGCGTGATCCGGCAAGGCACCGGGACTCCGGTCTAACGGTGTCTGCCCGCGCTGTGTGGCCCGGGCGTCGCCGGCGTGCTGGCCAGGTGCACGGTGCGGCAAGATCCGCGCCTTCCGTCTGGCGGTGGCAGCTGCGCTACGTGCCCCGGGCGCTTCGGCGTGGTGGTCAGCCGCGCAGCTGTGGCGTGCTTCGGCAAGGTCCGCGGTGTTGGGGGTCGGTCGGTGGCTGCCCGCGTTGTGTGCCCCAGCGCTCAGGTCGGCCGCATCCACCGTGGCTTGATCCGCCCTGGTGCTCGACATCCGCACTGTGTTGCCAGCCGCGTCGCGGCTTCGGGCTGGCTCCAGCTGTCAACGCAGCAGCCCCGGATGCCCGCTTCCCGCCTCCTGACCCATCCACGATCGTGGCGCGATCGAGCCCATCCACCAGGCAGTTGCCCCACTTACGTGTGACAACCCTCGCGCGGGGGTTGCGTATGCGCTTGGCGACAGCAGTCATAGCGGCGACCGCACTCCAGAAAGCGAGGTGATGTCCGCGCGGACGTCCGCCGCCTTCCCCCTCGCGGCGCCCGTGACTGCTGCCGCGCCTCGCATCGCTGAGGCAGCACGGGCGCCGGAACAACCGCGGCGGCGTCCGCCCTTCCCCGGGTGTCACCAACTGGTGACAGCTGACCCGGCGGCAACCCGCGGCTCGATCCCCGGCGTGCGCGGAAAACCCTTGCGGCTGCGGGAAAAACCCGGTTCCGATGATCACCCGGAACGGGGGCTTGCGTTACGCGGCGGCGACATCCCAAATGGGACTCCAAGCACCACAAGGGGAGGAGTCCGGTGTTCAGATGGCAGCAGGCGGAAGGAAAAAGGCACGCACTGGACGGGCCGTTCGCGCCGCGGCCCGGGGAAACGTTCACCGCGCTGTGCGGGGCCGAAGTCACGGTCGCCCGCCGGGACGTGCCACAGCTCGGCGGCCACTGGTTCGATCCGACGTGTCCTGACTGCGCGGACGAATGGCGCCGTCAGGAGAAGCAGGCCCGCTCGAGCGAAGAACGGTGCCCGGCGTGAGCAGTGCGGCGCCGGTCTTGTGCGCGCGAGGCGCAACGAGGCCGGATTCGGCGAGGAACGAGGCCGCCTCGGAGTACCGGACACTGGCACTGGGATGGGCACAACCGCCAGCGGTGGCAGCAAAGTCCGCCCAGACCTGGGTAGCGGCAGCGCGCTGGGAATGGGCGTCGGTACGAGAGCTCCGCGTCGGGGCATCGCGATGGGCATCCAGCGCAGCAGGAGTCCGCGGCATCGGTGACCCGGCACTCGCGGGGAACACCGCATGACCGGGCACTGGAGCAGGTTGCCCGACCAGCGCGCCTCGGCGGTCGGGCTCACCGGGCCCGAGCTGGTCACCTGGATTCGCGACCTCCAAGCGACCCTCGCGCTGGACCTCACCTTCCTGACCCGGGCGCTCGACGAACGCTCCCCGCGCCCCGACGCGGTGCGGGACCTCGGGGAGCGGCTCCTCGACCTGGGCCGGGCGTTGATCCGGCGGGCCGATCACCTGAACGAGGTCGTCCTGGCGAGCCTGCCCGCGCACGGCTGGCTGCCCCAGGCAGGCGCACCGGCGAACGCGGCGCGGCTCGCGCATCAGGTCGGACGCCGTCCGCTGCGCTGCGGGCCGGTCTATCTCGGCTTGTGCGGGGCCGCGTGTTATCCGGTGTTCGGGCAGGATCCACACAATCACACGAAACGGTACGCGCGATGTCCGGAATGCCAGAGCAAGGGCGGTGCGGCAATGCTGCGCGAGTGAAGGGGAAGCGAGCACGGCACAGGGCACGCAAACCGGATCACCTGTTCGAAACCCGGCGATCAACCCAGCAACCCCGCGCCTTTTCCGGTTTCCTGTACCGATGAGCGAGGAGACCTCCACCCGTTCCACCGAGCGGCTGTTCAAGATCGCGATCACGCTGAAGGGCCTCGACGGGGGCCTTCAGCTGATCGGCGCGCTGATCCTGGCGTTCATCCCCGCGACGGTGGTCACCGGGTTCGTCAACGCGGTCATCACCCGCGACCTGCTGGGCGACCCCTCCGGCACGCTGGCACGGCATCTGGAAACCGCTGCCGAGCACTTCGCCGGAGGGGGCACCAAGACGTTCGCCGTCGCGTACCTGCTGGCGCACGGGTTGCTCAAGCTCGGCCTCGTGTGGGCGCTCGCGCGCAAGTGGGTCCGCGCCTATCCGGTCGCGATGGTCGTGCTCGCGGCGTTCGTCGTGTACGAGATCTACCGCGCCTTCGAGACGCACTCCATCGCGCTGCCGTTCTTCGCGGCGCTCGACGCGGTGATCATCGTGCTCGTCTACCGCGAGTACCGGAACCTCAAACGCGAACGCGCCTGACCTCACTCAGGCGGCCGTCGGAAACCTCTCCGTGACCAGCGTGGCCACGTCCGGAGCTTCCACGAACAGCGCCGTCGCGTTGTCGCGGCCGCCCAGGGCGATGGCGGTCGCGACCAACGCGGAGGCGCCGCGGGCGGG
The DNA here is from genome assembly GCF_002796545.1 of Amycolatopsis sp. AA4. Lineage (GTDB taxonomy): Bacteria > Actinomycetota > Actinomycetes > Mycobacteriales > Pseudonocardiaceae > Amycolatopsis. The sequence goes on along the minus strand of NZ_CP024894.1, from coordinate 5,849,832 downwards.
GTCGGCCAGGATTTCGTCGATCGTGGCGGGCGTCAGGACCTTGTGCACGCCGTCGCTGGTGAGCAGGAGGCCGCCGCTCGGGGCTTCGGTCGTGCCGATTTCCTCCGGCCTCGTCGTGCGGACGCTCGTGGTCACCAGGTGCTCCATCCGCGGCGAGTACGGCTGGTGCCGCGAGCGGAAGTACTCGGCCATCGTGTGGTCCTGCGTCAGTTTGTGGATCATCGACCCGTCCCACGAGTACGCGCGCGCATCGCCGACCCACGCGATCCGGTACCCGCCGGCGAACGGCATCGCCACGACGAGCACGGCGTCGCCGGTGCCGCCCAGGCGGCGAACTGCCTGCTGCGCCGCCAAAATCGCCTGGACCGGCCCGGATTCGACGGGAGTGCGCGCGGCGGCCGCGGCAGCGACCTGGGCAGCCCGCCCGGCGCCGGGGTCGTCCCCGACGCCGTCGGCGAGTGCGAAGGTGATCCCGGGCGCCCCGGCGGCCGCGTAGGCGCTTACCGCGTCGGCGTTGCGCTCGCGCGGTCCCTGCTCGCTCGCGGTGTGCCAGCGTGGATATCCGGCCATCGTGACCTCCCGGACGTTCGCGGCGGGTGACTCCCCGTGCTTTCCAGAATGCGCCTCGTTCCTGGGAAGAGGCTGAGGATCACCGGGTGAGCTGGTAGACAGTTTCGCCGCCGACCGTGATCGCCGGGAAGTTCGCGGCCACCCATTCGGAGATGTCGCTCGTCCGGCCGGGACCGCCGCCCCGGCCGCCGTCCACGTAGTACGCCACCTCGCCCGCCGCGACGTACTGCTTGAACTCCTCCAGCGTCGGGGCCGGATCGCTGCCGTCCCAGCCGCCGACGGCGATCACCGACCTGCCGCTCGCCAGCTCCAGGCTCGCCGCCGACTGCGAACCGGTCGTCGCGGCGGCCCACTTCGTCGTCGTGCCGCCCAGCAGCTGACCGACCGAGCCGCTGGTCTCGTCCATCCCGGCCCCGAAACCGCCCATGCCGCTGGTGCGCGGGCCCGAAATCGGGATGGAACCGCTGTGCGGCAAGGAAACCGTCTCCACGGCGTACCCGGCGGTGCCGACTCCGAGCGTCACGACGATCGCCGCCGCCACGCCGAGCACAACCGTCCGCACCCGCGGCACCCCGACCACCACGAGGGTGCTCACGAGCAACCCCAGCACCACGATTGCCCAGCGCAGCAAGGGGAACCAGTCCGGCGTCCGGTCGAGCAGGATGAAGTCCCACACCGCGGTCGCCGCGATCATCCCGCCCAGCACCATCCGCGGCGCGGCGTGCGCCCGGCCGCGCCACAGCGCGTGCCCGGCAATCGCGACCAGCGCGGCGATCGCGGGCGCGAGCTGCACCGCGTAGTACGGATGCACGGTGCCGCTCATGAAGCTGAACACCAGCCCGGTCACGAGCAGCCAGCCGCCCCAGACCAGCAGCGACGCGCGGGTCCGGTCGGTGCGCGCGGCCCGCCGGGTGAACCACAACCCGGCCGCCAGGCCGATCAGCGCGGCGGGCAGCAGCCACGAAACCTCGGTGCCGAAGCTCGCGCCGAACATCCGCCCGAGACCGGAGCTGCCGCCGAACGCGGTGTTCCCGCCGCCCATCCCGCCCCCGGCGCCGCCGCCGAAGCCGTTGCCCTGCCCGCCGAAGATCCGCCCGAGCCCGTTGTACCCGAGCGCCAGCTCCAGCAGGCTGTCCCCGGTCGACCCGCCGATGTACGGCCGCGAGGCCGAAGGCCAGATCTCCACCAGCGCGACGAACCAGCCCGCCGAGACGAGCACCGCGAGCCCGGCGTAAACCAAGTGCAGCAACCGTTTCCCGAGCCCGGTCGGCGCGGCGATCAGGTACGCCAGTGCGAACGCGGGCAGCACCAGGAACGCCTGCATCATCTTCGTCAGGAACCCGAAACCAATTGCCACGCCGGTGAAAACAAGCCATCGAGGGCTGGCGTTCTCGACCGCCCGCACCGTGCAGTACGCACCCGCGATCAGCAACAAAACCAGCAACGCGTCCGGGTTGTTGAACCGGAACATCAACGCGGCCACCGGCGTCAGCGCGAGCATCCCACCGGCCAGCAACCCGGGCAGCGGCCCGGAAACCCGGCGCACAGTCAGGTAAAGCAGCCCGACCGAACCGACGCCCATCAGCGCCTGCGGGGCCAGCACCGTGAAACTCGAGAACCCGAAGACCCGGGCGAAGGCCGTTCCGACCCACAGCGCGGCAGGCGGTTTGTCGACAGTGATCACGTTCCCGGCATCCAGCGAACCGAACAGCCACGCCTTCAGGCTCTGCGTGCCCGATTGCACGGCCGCGGCGTAGAACGAGTTGCCGAATCCGGAAGCGGTCAGGTCCCAGAAGTACAGGACCGCGGTGAGCGCCAGGAGACCGAACACCGACGGACGGACCCAGCGAGGCCTCGCGCGTTCCGGCGCGTCCGGGGCGGCGGGCCGGGCGGACAGGACAGTGCTCAAGACGACTCCTCGGTAGCGGTACGGCGCGGATTGAAGACCCAGCCCCGCAGCAGCAGGAAACGGAGCACGGTGGCGGCGAGGTTCGCCACCACGAGCACGGTCGTTTCCAGGACGAGGCCGGGATGGGTGGCGTGGTTGAGCAGCGCGAGCGAACCGCTGGTCAGCGCCAGTCCGAGGCCGAACACGAGCAGCCCTTCGAACTGGTGCCGCCCGGCTCCGGCCCGGCCGCGGACGCCGAACGTCACCCGCCGGTTCACCGCGGTGTTCGCGATCGCGGTGACCAGCAGTGCGGTGAAGTTGGCCGCCTGCGCGCCGACCATGGTCCGCAGCAGCAGGAAAAGCAGCAGGTACGCGACGGTGCTGGCGACGCCGACCGCGGCGAACCGCACGAGTTGTTTCACCAGGCTCGGGGACACTCCGGGGGCCTCCACGCCGATCGGTTCGCGGCCGAGCTGTTCGCGCAGCCGGTGCACGGGGATCTCGCCGGTGAGGGTCGCGCGGGTGACCCTGGCAATGCCCTTGAGGTCGGCGGCGGCGGTCGCGAGGAGGTCGACCGACGAGTCCGGGTCGTCGACCCAGTCGACCGGGACCTCGTGGATCCGCAGCCCGGCGCGCTGGGCGAGCACGAGCAGTTCGGTGTCGAAGAACCAGCCGGTGTCGCGCACGTGGGGGAGCAGCGCGCGGGCGACGTCGGCACGAATCGCCTTGAACCCGCATTGCGCGTCGGAGAATCTCGCCGCCAGGGTGCCGCGGAGGAGCAGGTTGTAGCAGCGGGAGATGAACTCGCGCTTCGGCCCGCGGACCACGCGCGCGCCGCGGGCGAGACGGCTGCCGATCGCGACGTCCGAATGTCCGGACAACAGCGGCGCGACGAGCGGGTCCAGCGCGGCGAGGTCGGTGGACAGGTCCACGTCCATGTAGGCCAGCACGGCGGCGTCCGAGTCGGACCAGACTGCCCGCAGCGCGCGGCCGCGGCCCTTCTCGTCCAGGTGGCGCACCTCGACCTCGGGGAATTCGCGGGCCAGTTCTTCGGCCACGGCAAGGGTTTCGTCGGTGCTCGCGTTGTCCGCGATCGTGATCCGGTACGGATAGCCGGCGCGTTCGGCGAGGTGCGCCCGCAGTCTGCGGATGCACGGTTCGAGGTCGGTTTCCTCGTTGTAGACCGGGATGACGACGTCGAGGACGGGATGCGGGCCGCCGAGGCCGACCGGAGTCGTCCCGGGCCGCGGGGCGCTGCTGCGGGAGGGGGCGGTGGCGTTCATGCGTTCACCGTCGTCTGCCGGGCTTTGGCCACGTTGTGGCGTTCCTGTGCCTGCGCTGTGCGACGTACGCCCGCTCGGGTGATCTTGGCCGCGGGGCACGGGAATCAGGCAGTCAGGTCGTAGACGGAGACACCGTCCACTGTGGTCATTTGGTAATTCTCGGCCACCCACTGGACGATCCGGGCGGCGGCGTCGCTTCCGCTGCTGGCGCCGCGCATGGTCATGCCGTCGCCGAGGAAGTAGCGGACCTGTCCTTGCCGGACGTACTGCTCGAACTGCGCGAGCGTCGGATACGGGTCGGTGCCGTTGAATCCGCCCACCGCGAGCACCGGTTCGCCGCTGCCGAGCTGGTATCCGGCGGCGTTGTTGGAGCCGACGGTAGCCGCCGCCCATCGGTGGTCGCCGGACTTCCGCAGCAGGGCGGTCAGGTTCGGGCCGGGCAGGGTGGTGCCGAGCAGTCCGCCGCCGCCGAACATCTGCCGCGTATTCGGTCCGGCGGACGGGATCGCGCCGCTGTGCGGGGTCGCCGCGGTGGCGAGGCTGTACGCGCCGGTTCCGGTGAGCAGCACGACCAGACCCAGCACCGCGGCGACCCGGCCGAAGTGCTGCGCGAAAAACAGGGCGATAGCGGCCAAAAGCCCGAGAATGAGTACGGTCGGGGCCAGCCACGGTTGCCAGGAACTGTCCAGCAGCACATAACTTGTCACGGTCGTCAGCGCGACACCGCCGCTCAAAAGCCCGACGGCGGCCGGATTGCCGCGGATCCGCCACAACTGGACGGCGGCGGTCCCGACGAGCGCGGCGATCGCGGGGGCGAGCGCGACGGTGTAGTAGGGATGGATGATGCCGCCCATGAAGCTGAACACCGCGGCCGTCACGAGCAGCCAGCCGCCCCAGAGCAACAGCGAAGCGCGACTGCGGTCGGTGCGGGGCGCGTCGCGGGTGAACCACAGTCCAGCGCCGAGTCCGAGCACTGCGGCGGGGAGCAGCCAGGCGATGCCGCCCGCCATTTCGTTGCCGAACAACCGGAACAGCCCGGTGCTGCCCCACCCTCCGCCCGGACTCCCGCCGACGCTGCCGGTCTCGTTGCCGGTGATGCGGCCGAAACCGTTGTAGCCCAAGGTAAGTTCGAGCAGGCTGTTGTTCTGCGACCCGCCGATGTACGGCCGGTCCGCGGCCGGCCACAACGTCACCACGGCGAGATACCAGCCTGCCGAGACCACGACCGCACCCAGTCCGGCGAGCAAATGCCACAGGCGCTTGCCGAGCGTGGTCGGTGCGGCGACGAGGTACGTGAGCGCGAAGGCGGGAAGGACGAGGAAGGCCTGCAGCATCTTGGTAAGGAAGCCGAATCCGATTGCCACGCCCGCGAAAACGAGCCACCGCGGGCTGGCCTTCTCGATCGCTCGCACCGTGCCGTAGGCAGCGGCGATCAGTAGCAGCACCAGCAACGCGTCCGGGTTGTTGAAGCGGAAGATCAGCGCTGCTGCGGGGGTGAGAGTGAGCACTGCGCCAGCGAGCAATCCTGCTGCGGCACCGGAAGTGCGTCGGACAGTTGCGTAAAGCAGCCACGTGGAGCCGACGCCCAGCAACGCTTGCGGCACCAGGATGCTCCACGCGTTTACGCCGAACAGCCGCGCGGACAGGTTCATCAACCACAGCGCGGCTGGCGTTTTGTCCACGGTGATGCCGTTGGCCGCATCGGTGGAGCCGAAGAACAATGCCTTCCAGCTCTGCGATCCGGCTTGTGCGGCGGCGGAGTAGAACGCGTTGGCCCAGCCGGACGCGCCGAGATCCCACAGGTACAGCGCGGCTGTGGCGGCGAGCAGCAGTACCAGCGCCGGGCGCACCCACCTCGGCTCGGCGCGCTGCACCGGCGCGGCGGGAACGGCTGCCTGGGTCGCGACTGCGGTCATGCGGCCAGCCTCGGGGGACGAGCTGGGGCGGGGATGTGCCTACCCTGTGTGCCCGCTGTGGGACTTGCGGTGATCCGCCCGCGGGGTCCGCTGCGCCGGGACCGCGATCGGCAGCCGTACGGCGAATTCGGTTTGGCCGGGGCGGCTGCGCATCGCGATGGCGCCGTGGTGCGCGGTCAGGACGGCCGACGCGATCGCCAGGCCGAGCCCGGTCGAACCGGCGGCGCGGGACCGTGAGGAATCCCCTCGGGCGAAGCGTTCGAACACCGCTGGTTGCAGTTCCGGCGGGATGCCTGGGCCGTTGTCGGTCACGGTCACCACGGCGCTGCCGTCCGCGGAACGCGTGAGGGCGGTGACCACGGTGGTGCCGGGCGGCGTGTGGACGCGGGCGTTCGCGAGCAGATTCGCCAGAACCTGGTGCAGGCGTTGGACATCGCCCAGTACGAGGATCGGTTCGTCCGGCATCGCGAGTTGCCAGACGTGGTGCGGGCCTGCGACGTGGGCGTCGCCGACCGCGTCCACGACCAGGCGGGTCAGGTCGACTTCGGCTACGTCGAGCGGACGGCCCGCGTCGAGGCGGGCAAGCAGGAGGAGGTCTTCGACGAGCGCCGTCATGCGGTCGGCTTCGGACTCGATGCGGGTCATCGAGTGCGCGACGTCGGGCGGGGCGTGGCTGTCCGAGCGTCCGGCGAGTTCGGCGTAGCCGCGGATGGCGGCTAGTGGGGTGCGCAGTTCGTGGCTGGCGTCGGCGACGAACCGGCGGACGCGCAGCTCGCTGGCGTGCCGGGCTTCCAGGGCGGAGGAGATGTGGCCGAGCATGTGGTTGAGCGCTGCGCCTACTTGGCCTACTTCGGTGCGGGGGTCGGTGTCTTGGGCCGGGACTCGGATGGACAGGTCGACGTCGCCTCGGTCCAGGGGGAGTTCGGAGACGCGGGAGGCGGTTTCCGCGACGCGGTCGAGGGGGCGGAGGGTTCGGCGGACGGCGAAGGCGCCTAGGAAAGCCGCGCCGGTTACTCCGGCGGCGGCTACGCCGAAGAGGATCAGGCCGACGGTCAGGAGCGTTTGCTGCATTGGGGACAGGGGGACGCCGGTGATTACTACGCCGTCTGGGACCGGGAAGGCGGTCAGGCGGTAGTCGCCTAGGGAGCCGATGGTGCGGGTGTAGGGGCGGCCGTTGGTCGGGAGGTCTCGCAGGGCTGCCAGTTCTTCTGAGGTGAGGGTCAGCCGTTGGCCGTGGGGGGAGAGCCAGCCGCCGGTTCCGTTCGTGCCGTCCGGGGAGAAGTGGGCGGTGACTGTGCCTGCGCCTTGGCCTGGGGCGTCCAAGGGGGTGCGGTTTTCGCCGGGTGGGGACGGGTGGGTGGCGAAGTCGAGGGCTCGGGCGGTGGCTGCCGAGAGTTGGGTGTCGGTTTGGGTCAGGAGGAAGGCTCGGAGGGCGAATTCGCTGATCACGCCGATGGTCAGGCAGACCAGGGAGAGGAGGACGACGATGGAGAGGGTGAGTTTTGTGCGCAGGGATCGCCGGGAGGGGAGGGCGGCGATCCATGCGCGGGGGGTCATGGGTTGAGAGTGCGGTTTTTGGGTGTGGGGGTGATGTGTGCTTGCTGTGAGGGGGCTGTGTCGTCGGCTCGTCGCCCTGGCGGGCGACATTGCCGGTGAGATGGGTTGCGTGGGGCACCCCGAAGTTTGATTGTGCTGACGGGCGGTGGGTGCTTGTCAAGGCGGGAAAGATGCCTTGACAAGCACCCGCCGCCCGCAGGGAGGCTTCGTATCGGGGTTGGGGGAGGGGCTGGGTGCCCCCGGCGGTGGGGTGCGTCGGCGGCGGTTTGGTTGGTGCCTCGATGGGTGGGTGCGTCGGCGGCGGTTTGTTGCGCGGCTCAGGTGGGTGGGGGCGTTGGGGGCGCGGCGTGCGCTGGTAGCGCCCCAATGTGGCATTGGGTGCATGTGACGCAACCAATGTGGCGTTCGGTGCGTCAGATGCACCCAATGCCACATTGGGTGCGTCGTGGGCGGGGGTCAGCCCAGGGAGCGGGCTGCTGCGGTTGCTTGTGCGGCGTAGGACCGTCCGAAGAGGACGGTGTGCACCAGCAGCGGGAAGAGTTGGTGCAGGGCGATTCGGTCTCGGTATCCGGCCGCCAAGGGTGCGTACTCGTCGTAGGCGGCGACGATTCGGTCCAGGTTCGGGCAGCCGAACAGGTGCAGCATGGCTAGATCGGTTTCTCGGTGACCGCCGTGTGCGGCTGGGTCGATCAGGACTGCTCCGTCCGCGTCCCACAGGACGTTTCCGCTCCACAGGTCTCCGTGCAGGCGGGCGGGTGGTTCCGGTGGGCCCGCGACCGACGGGATGCGTGCGCAGGCTCGTTCGAAGATTGCCGGGTCGAGAATCTTCGAGGCCATCCGGACATAGGGGAGAATTCGGTATTCGGCGTACCACTGCGGCCAGGAAGTGCCGGGGGTGTTGCGCATCGGGGCGGTGCCGATCCAGGCGTCGGTCAAGCCGTCAGGGGGAGGCGAGCCGAATGCGGGGGCGCCGGCTGCGTGGAGGCGGGCCAGGTTTCGGCCGAACTCCTCTGCGTGCGTGGGCGTGCTCTCGGTCACCCGGTCCAGCACTAGCCACGTGTCGTCTGCGCCGTGGACTCGGGGGATCCGTACCGCGTTCGCGTCGGCCAGCCAGCGCAGTCCGGCGGCCTCGGCGCGGGTCGCGCCGGGGGCATGGCCACGCTTCACTATCGCGTCGAAGCGGTGGGCACCGTCGGTTAGGGTGATCTCACTTAGCGTGCCTGAGGTGTCAGGCGACACCGTCTCGTAGCCGGTGAGCCGCGCCGCCGCTGCGGCCGGACCTTCGCTCTGCTGCCCGGAAACCACATGCGAACGCTACGGGCGCGCGCCCACGCCCGCTGATCGGGCACGCTCGGCGAGGTGCCCCGCAGCCAGTCTTGTCAACCCTCTGGCCTAGACTCGGATATCCCGGTCAGCAGGTGACCGGGGCGGTCCCGAGGGACTGTCCGCCCCCATCGTTTACCGCTCGAGGAGAAGACCTTGAAGAGCACCGTCGAGCAGCTCAGCCCGACGCGAGTGAAGATCAATGTCGAGGTGCCGTTCGACGAGCTCAAGCCGAACTTCGACGCCGCGTACCGGAAGATCGCCCAGCAGGTGCGGGTCCCCGGTTTCCGTCCCGGCAAGGTCCCCGCTCGCGTCCTGGAAAGCCGGATCGGCCGCGCGCCGGTGCTCGACGAGGTCGTCAACGAGGCCATTCCGGCCAAGTACATCGAGGCCGTCCGCGCGGGCGAGGTCCGGACGCTCGGCCAGCCCGAGTTCGAGGTGACCAAGCTCGAGGACCGCGAGGTGCTGGAGTTCAGCGCCGAGGTCGACGTGCGGCCGGAGATCGAGCTGCCCGACCTCGCCGGCCTCGAGATCAGCGTCGACGACGTCGAGACCACCGACGAAGAGGTCGCCGAGCAGCTCGACGAGCTGCGCGCCCGCTTCGGCACCCTGACCGGCGTCGAGCGCCCGGCCCAGACCGGCGACTTCGTGTCGATCGACCTGTCGGCCACCGTCGACGGCAAGGCCGTCGAAGAGGCCTCCACCACCGGCCTGTCCTACGAGATCGGCTCCGGCCAGCTCGTGGACGGCATCGACGAGGCGATCGTCGGCGCCACCGCGGGCGAGACCAAGGTGTTCACCACCAAGCTGGTCGCGGGCGAGTTCGCCGGCCAGGACGCCGAGGTCACCGTCACCGTGCAGTCGGTCAAGGAGCGCGAGCTGCCCGAGGCCGACGACGAGTTCGCCCAGCTGGCGAGCGAGTTCGACACGATCGACGAGCTGCGCGAGGACCTGCGCACCCGCCTCGGCCGCGTCAAGAAGATGCAGCAGGGCGTCCAGGCGCGCGACAAGGTCCTCGAGATCCTGCTCGAGCGCACCGAGGTGCCGCTGCCGGAGAAGGTCGTCGAGGCCGAGATCGAGAACCGCAAGCACGACGCGGTCCACCCGTTCGACCACGACGAGGAGCAGTTCGCCAAGGCGCTCGAGGCCGAGGGGCGCACCCTCGAGGAGTTCAACGCCGAGGTGAAGGAGGAGTCGGAGAAGGCCGTCCGCACGCAGCTGCTGCTGGACACCATCGCCGACAAGGAGAAGACGTCGGTCAACGACGGCGAGCTCACCGAGCGGATCATCTACCAGGCGCAGCGCTTCGGCGTCAGCCCGGACGAGTACGTGCAGCGGGCCCAGCAGTCCGGCCAGCTGACCGCGATCTACGCCGACGTCCGCCGCGGCAAGGCCCTAGCCTCCGTCGTGCGCGGCACCACGGTGAAGGACGCGTCCGGTGCGGAGGTCGACCTGAGCGAGCTGTTCGGCGCGGACGAAGAAGCCCCCGCCGAGGAGACGCAGGTCACCGAAGAAGCGGCGGCGACCCCCGCGGAGTAAAGCTGTGAGCGAACTTGGGCGGTGTCAGGCATTCTGCACCGCCCAAGTTCGTTAGGGTCGGTTGCAAGATCTCAAGCATGAACACGACAGCGGCGGCGCGGCTCTCACAGGCGGCCCGCCGCCGGTGAAAAGGCAGGCAGACGTGAAGCAGCACATGCCCGAGGGGCGGACCGGCACCGCGGGGCTCAACCTCACCGACTCGGTGTTCGAGCGGTTGCTCCAGGAGCGCATCGTCGTTCTCGGCTCCGAGGTCAACGACGAGGTCGCCAACCGGCTCACCGCGCAGCTCCTGCTGCTCGACGCGGACGACGCCGAATCGGACATCCGGTTCTACATCAACTCGCCGGGCGGCTCGGTGACGGCCGGGTTCGCGATCTACGACACCATGCAGCTGATCCGCCCGGACGTGGCGACCTACGCGATGGGCATGGCGGCCTCGATGGGGCAGTTCCTGCTGTCCTCGGGCACCCCCGGCAAGCGCTACGCGCTCCCGCACGCGCGCATCCTGATGCACCAGCCGTCCGCGGGCGTCGGCGGCACCGCGTCGGACATCGCCATCCAGGCGGACCTGTTCAACAAGTGGAAGCAGGAGCTCGCGCGGATCACCGCCGAGCAGACCGGGCAGACCACCGAGCAGATCATCAAGGACGGCGACCGCGACCGCTGGTTCACCGCGCAGGAGGCGAAGGACTACGGCTTCGTCGACCACGTGCTGACCCGCGACAGCGGCCTGACCTCGAGCAACTGAGCCCGCAAGCACACAGGAGAGCGTCATGAGCAACTTCCGGCTCCCGGGTGACTTCCGGGCCCCGCAGACTCCCCAGTCGCGGTACATCCTCCCGTCCTACGTCGAGCGCACCAGCTACGGCGTGAAGGAGTCCAACCCGTACAACAAGCTGTACGAGGAGCGGACGATCTTCCTCGGCGTGCAGGTGGACGACGCGTCGGCCAACGACGTGATGGCCCAGCTGCTGCACCTCGAGCACGAGGACCCGGACCGCGACATCAGCATCTACATCAACTCCCCGGGCGGGTCGTTCACGTCGCTGATGGCGATCTACGACACCATGCAGTACATCCGCCCGGACATCTCGACCGTGTGCCTCGGCCAGGCCGCCTCGGCCGCCGCGGTGCTGCTGGCGGCGGGCACGCCGGGCAAGCGCATGGCGCTGCCGAACGCGCGCGTGCTGATCCACCAGCCCGCCACCGAGGGCACCTACGGGCAGGTCTCGGACCTGGAGATCCAGGCCAACGAGATCCAGCGCGTGCGCCGCCAGATGGAGGTCATCCTGGCGAAGCACACGAACAAGGAACCGGACGAGATCAAGGCCGACATCGAGCGGGACAAGATCCTCACCGCCGAAGAGGCCAAGGCCTACGGCCTGATCGACGAGGTGCTCCCGTACCGGAAGGCCTCGGCGAACTGACCGCGACGGGCCGGTGCGCGGCGAATCCGCGACGCGCACCGGCCCGCTGGTCTACTGTCGGTCGTCGACGTGCCCGAAGGGGTCGGGTGTTCCCGACCGCGCCTTCGGACGGGTACCGTCGATGGCAATGCGTGTGGGTCCCGGGTACGGCTGGCAGTCCCGGGGCCGCCAGAGAGTAGTGCAGGTGCGCCCCGCGCACCGGAGGGGACGAGGTCAACGGCCATGGCACGGATCGGTGACGGCGGCGACCTGCTGAAGTGTTCTTTCTGCGGCAAGAGCCAGAAGCAGGTGAAGAAGCTCATTGCCGGCCCGGGGGTCTACATCTGCGATGAGTGCATCGACCTCTGCAACGAGATCATCGAAGAGGAGCTGGCCGAAGCCGGCGACGTGAAGCTCGACGAGCTGCCCAAGCCCGCCGACATCCACGAGTTCCTCGAGCAGTACATCATCGGCCAGGACGACGCGAAGAAAACGCTCGCGGTCGCGGTGTACAACCACTACAAGCGGATCCAGGCCGACGACAAGTCCGGCCCGAAGGACTCCAAGGACGAGCCGGTCGAGCTGGCCAAGTCCAACATCCTGATGCTCGGCCCCACCGGCTGCGGCAAGACCTACCTCGCGCAGACGCTGGCGAAGCTGCTGAACGTTCCGTTCGCGATCGCCGACGCCACCGCGCTCACCGAGGCGGGCTACGTCGGCGAGGACGTCGAGAACATCCTGCTGAAGCTGATCCAGGCGGCCGACTACGACGTCAAGCGCGCCGAGACCGGCATCATCTACATCGACGAGGTCGACAAGATCGCCCGCAAGAGCGAGAACCCGTCGATCACCCGCGACGTGTCCGGCGAGGGCGTGCAGCAGGCGCTGCTGAAGATCCTCGAGGGCACCACCGCGTCGGTGCCGCCGCAGGGCGGGCGCAAGCACCCGCACCAGGAATTCATCCAGATCGACACGACGAACGTGCTGTTCATCGTCGCGGGCGCGTTCGCCGGGCTGGAGAAGATCATCAACGAGCGGGTCGGCAAGCGCGGCCTCGGCTTCGGCGCGGAGATCCGCACCAAGGCCGAGATCGAGGGCAGCGACGTGTTCTCCGAGACCATGCCGGAGGACCTGATCAAGTTCGGGCTGATCCCGGAGTTCATCGGCCGGCTCCCGGTCGTGGCGACGGTGAACCACCTGGACAAGGAATCGCTCGTCTCGATCCTGACGCAGCCGCGCAACGCGCTGGTGAAGCAGTACAAGAAGCTCTTCGAGATGGACAACGTCGAGCTGGAGTTCACCAAGACCGCGCTCGAGGCCATCGCCGACCAGGCCGTGCTCCGCGGCACCGGCGCCCGCGGCCTGCGCGCGATCATGGAGGAAGTCCTCCAGCCGGTCATGTACGACATCCCGAGCCGCGAGGACGTGGCGAAGGTCGTGATCACCGAGCAGACCGTGCGGGAGAACGTGAACCCCACGATCGTGGCTCGCCAGCCGTCCCGCCGCACCCGCAGCGAGCGCGGCGAAAAGTCGGCCTGACCCGGCGTCCGCCGGGCGTTAGCAGGAGTCGGCTGTCCGGGTGTCGGCGGCAGGCGCGATAATGGACAGGATGACAACCGTGCCGCTGACCGCACCCCGGGGGGACGAGACCGACCCCGGCGAAGCGGTGCCCGCCGAACCCGAGCCGTCCGCCGCTCCGGTCGGCCTCGTGGAGCTGAGCGAACGGGTCGCCGCGTCCGTGCTGACGCGCTTCCCGTGGCTGATCCGCGCGTCCGAGATCATGCTCGTGCTGTTCACGCTGGTCTGCCTGGTCGCGGTCGGCACCCGGCGTTCGGCGTTCCCGCTGCTGCCGATCCCGGAGTTCGTGGTGTCGTGGCTGTTCCTGCGCCGCCTGCGCGGTGCGGAGACGCGGGCGCAGCAGCTGCGCTGGTCGCTGCTCATGGCACTGGCGGCGATGGTCGGGTTCTGGGTGATGTCCGTCATGGCCCGCTGGGTGTCGTAATTCCCTCGCGGTAACCGTCGTCGTGGACAACAGCGCACGGCAGTAGTGCGGGCGCGGCCTGGTCGTGGTGCGGCCATGAATGCGTTCCCCACGGTCCCTCCGGGGCTCCGCATGGCGCGCCGGGAAAGCCGCGGCGACGGGCGTTTCTCGGCCTGGCCGACTTTCCGTGTCGTAGCGCAGCGACCGTTATCGGCGAAGAAGGATCACACCTTCTGCCGCAAATGCTTCCCCAAGAACCCCACCATGCTGGGCACCGTGGTGCGGAAGAACGTGTCGCTGTGCTTCCCGTGCGCCGTGTAGCCGATCGTCGGGTGCGTTTCCGCGATATACCGCCGCACCCCGGTGATGAACGGGTCCTCCGTACCGCAGTAAACCGCCGTCGGAATGCCCTGCAGCGCGGACTGGTGACGCAGCGGATCCAGCGACGTCCAATCCGTCATCCCGGTGAAAATGCGCCGCTTCGCCATTTCCGGCCACGACGTGATCAGCGCCGGAGCGATCGCGGCGACCGCGGCGGGCGGCTGGCGGCGTTCGGCTCGGCGGCGGGCGTACAGGAGCGCTCCGAAGCCGCCCATCGAGACTCCGGCGCACGCGAACGGCACGCCGTCCGTGCCGCCGAAGCCGCGGGCGCGCAGCCACTGCGGGATTTCTTCCAGGAGCATCGCCATCGGGTCGTCGCCGGGGCGGACCTGGTGCCAGTAGTTGTCGCCGCCGTCGACCGCGACGAAGCCGTACGCGGGCACGGCTTTGCGGGCGACGTCGCTGCCCAGCTGCTTCAGCAGACCGCTCGGAGAGGCGGAGCGCGCCGAACCGTGCAGGCCGTGCAGCATCAGCGACATCGGCAGGCCGGCCGGCGGCTTCTTGCTCGGCAGGAGAAAAACGAGGTCCACTTCCCGGCCGCGGGCGTGCGAGTAAACCCGCTCCACGCGCATGCTGCCCAGCTGCGTCACCGGCGTCGACGACGTCACGCCCAGTGCCCGCTGCATGGCCTGGTTGAACGGCACCACGCCGGTCGCGCTCCCCACCGCGAGCCCGGCGATGCCGAGGCCCGAGGCGCCCGCGATCAGCATGGACCGGCGGCTCACCCGCCTTCGGCCCTCAGTCTCCTCGTTCACCCGATCCCCCTCACCCATACAGCGTAAGACGTGAGGAAGAGGCAAAACGTTGCCTTCGGCAGATCTTCATCCGGTCGTTGTGACCAGACCCACGGACGCCCGGGCGGCGGCAGGGCGGTCTCCGAGCCCGACGACGAGCGTCACGCAGAGTGGCGCGAGCACTTCGGTCACGCCGCGGTCGCCCCGGCCGAAATGGCCCAGCAACTCGAGGGTGACATAGCCGTGCACCGCGCTCCACACCTGTGAGGCGACGGCGAGCGGGTCGCCCTGGAGCCGGCCGGCTTCGATGGTGCGTCCGACGGCGGCGACCATGCCGCGGAACGACGACGCCGCCTCGCTGTCCTGATGGTCCTTCAGCAGGTCGCCGACCGGTTGCCCGTGCGCCCCCGCCTCGCGGAACATGAGCGTGAACAGCTCCGGGTGCTCCACCGCGGTCCGGCGGTAGGCGAGCGCCAGCTGGTACAGATCGGCGACCGGGTCGTCAGTCGGCTCGACCGTCGCCATGTTGGCGATCAGCCGCCGAAACCCCTCTCGCGCAACGGCTTCCATGAGCGCGGACATCCCGCCGAAGTGCGTGTACACGGCCATCGTGGACGCGCCGATCTCCGCCGCCAGCTTGCGGGCCTGCAGTGCTTCCGGGCCGCCGTCGGCCAGCAGTCGGATCGCCGCCTCGACCAGTTGCGTCCGCGCGTGTGCGCCCCGAGTCCGCTCGCTCATGCTTGCCAGTATCCCATAACCCTGTTATACCGGTGTCCATAACCACGTTATGGACAGGAGCGGGTCATGGGAAATCCTTTCCTCGAAGGCAATTTCGCGCCGGTCGAGCGCGAGTACACGAGCACCCGGCTGACGGTCACCGGAAAGCTGCCCGACTATCTCGACGGCCGCTACCTGCGGAACGGGCCGAATCCGGCCGACCCGGACCCGGAAACCCACCACTGGTTCCTCGGCCGCGGCATGGTGCACGGCGTGCGGCTGCGCGACGGCCGGGCCGAGTGGTACCGCAGCCGCCGCGTCGGCACGGACGAGGCCGGGGCCAACACCAACGTCATCGGGCACGCCGGGCGCACGATCGCGCTTGTCGAGGGCGGCCTGCCGCAGTGGGAGCTGAGCGAGGAGCTGGACGCCCTCGGCGTCTGCGATTTCGACGGCACTCTCTCCGGGTACACGGCACACCCGAAGCGCGACCCGCGGACCGGCGAGCTGCACGCCGTCTCGTACCAGTTCGGGCTCGGCAATCGGGTGCAGTATTCGGTGGTCGGCACCGACGGCCGCGCGCGGCGCACGGTCGACGTCGAGGTCACCGGGGCGCCGATGATGCACGATTTCTCGCTCACCGAACGCTATGTCGTGTTCTACGACCTGCCGGTCACCTTCGATCCGGACCAGGCCCCGGTGCCGGTCGACGTGCCCGATCCGCTGACCGCGCGCACCGGCCGCGGCGTGAGTTCCTTGCCCTACCGATGGAATCCGGACTACCCGGCGCGCATCGGCGTGATGCCGCGCGAAGGGGACAACAGCGACGTGCGCTGGTTCGACGTCGGCCAGTGCTACGTCTTCCATCCGCTCAACGCCTACGACGAGGACGACCGGATCGTGCTCGACGTGGTCCGGCACCCGAAGATGTTCGACCGCGCGCTGCACGGCCCGGCCGAAGGCGAGCCGACGCTCGACCGGTGGACCGTCGACCTCGCGCTCGGGAAGGTCGTCGAGGAGCGGATCGACGAGCACGGACAGGAGTTCCCGCGGGTGGACGAGCGCTTGGTCGGCCTGCCGCACCGGTACGGTTACACGACCGCGCTCGACGGCAGGTCGCGCAGCGTCGGCGCGGTCTACAAACACGACCTGCGCAAGGGTTCCGTCGACGCGCACCGGTTCGGTCCCGGACGCGAGCCGGGCGAATTCGTGTTCGTCCCTTCCAGCGCGGACGCGGGCGAGGACGAGGGCGTGCTGATGGGCTATGTCTACGACGCGGCGGAGGCGCGCAGCGATCTTGTCCTGCTTGACGCGGGCACCCTCGAAACCGTCGCCGCGGTGCACCTGCCGGACCGGGTCCCGCACGGCTTCCACGGCAACTGGGTGCCCGCCGAGGCGTGATCAGGTGAGCAGGCGCTGGTCCCCGGTGTAGAGGTTCATGCTGTCGCCGCGCAGGAAACCGATCAGCGTCATGCCGTTCTCCTCGGCCAGTTCGACCGCGAGCGACGACGGCGCGGACACCGCGGCGAGCAGTCCGATGCCGGCCATCGCGGCCTTCTGCACGAGTTCGAACGAGGCGCGGCCGGAGACCAGCAGCCCCAGATCGGGCGCCGGGATCCGGCCCGCCTGCAGAGCCCAGCCGAGCACCTTGTCGACCGCGTTGTGCCGTCCGACGTCCTCGCGCACGACGACGAGCTGACCGTCCGAAGTGAACAGTCCGGCGGCGTGCAGGCCGCCGGTGGACGAGAACACCTTTTGCTGTTCCCGCAACCGATCCGGCATCTGCGAGAGGACGTCGGTCTTCACCGCGAACTCCGACGAAGCGGGGGAGAACCGGCTGCGCAGCTTCACCGCGTCGAGCGCGGCCTTGCCGCAGACGCCGCACGACGACGTGGTGTAGAAGTTCCGCTCGACGCCGGTGTCCGGCGGGGCGACTCCCTCGGCGAGCGCGATGTCGAGCACGTTGTAGGTATTGCGGCCCTGGTCGTCGACGCCGTCGCAGTAGCGCGCCACGGCCACGTCCTCCCGCGACCCGAGCACGCCCTCCGAAAGCAGGAAGCCGTGCGCCAGTTCGACGTCGTGGCCGGGTGTGCGCATTGTCACCGCGAGCGCCTTGCCGCCGACTCGCAGCTCCAGCGGTTCCTCGGCGGCCAGCGAGTCCGGCCGGCGCCGTTCGCCGGCCGCGGAGATCCGCCGTACCGGCCGCCGCACCGTCACTCTGCCCATCGCCCGCTCCACTCGTTTTGTCGTTTTCGGCGCTGTCTTTTGTCGTCGCCGACAAGACATTCTCACGTCATTCGACAGTCATCCGGCGCAACGCCGAGGATCTGGTAAACCATTCCCAGCACCTCGTCACTGTTGGGAGGAGACCGCCGATGGCTGTCCCCGGCTTCCTTGCCCGTTCCCGCATCGTCGCACCACCCGGATGGACCCGCTGGCTCGTGCCGCCCGCCGCGCTGTCCATCCACCTGTCGATCGGCCAAGCCTACGCGTGGAGCGTCTTCAAGACGCCGCTGGAGAAGACCCTCGGACTGTCGGGCACGCAGTCCGGGCTGCCGTTCCAGCTCGGCATCGTGATGCTGGGGCTGTCCGCCGCGTTCGGCGGCACCCTCGTGGAGAAGAACGGCCCGCGCTGGGCCATGACCGTCGCCACAGTCTGTTTCTCCGCCGGCTTCCTGCTCGCCGCGCTCGGCGTCGCGAGCGGCCAGTTCTGGCTCGTGGTGGCCGGCTACGGCGGGGTCGGCGGAATCGGCCTCGGCATCGGCTACATCTCGCCGGTGTCGACGCTGATCAAATGGTTCCCGGACCGGCCGGGCATGGCCACCGGGATCGCGATCATGGGCTTCGGCGGCGGCGCGCTGATCGCGTCGCCGTGGTCGTCGGCGATGCTCGGCTCCTCGCCCACGACCGGCGACATCGCGACGGCGTTCCTGATCCACGGGATCGTCTACGCGGTCTTCATGACGATGGGCGTGCTGATCGTCCGCGTCCCGGCCGACGACTGGCGTCCGGCGGGCGCGGTGAAGCAGGCCGCAGCCAAGCCGATGATCTCGACGGCGAACGTCTCGGCGGCGAACGCGCTGAAGACGCCGCAGTTCTGGTGCCTCTGGATCGTCCTGTGCCTCAACGTGACCGCGGGCATCGGCATCCTGGAGAAGGCCGCGCCGATGATCACCGACTTCTTCAAGGGCACCTCGGCCCCGGTCGGCACCGCTTCCGCGGCCGGGTTCGTCGCGCTGCTCTCGCTGACCAACATGCTGGGCCGGTTCGTCTGGTCGTCGGCCTCGGATCTGGTGGGGCGCAAGAACATCTACCGGTTCTACCTCGGCGTCGGCGCGCTGCTGTACCTCGTGATCGCGTTGACCACCAACGCGTCGAAGCTGGTGTTCGTGCTGTGCGCGATGCTGATCCTGTCCTTCTACGGCGGCGGGTTCTCGACGCTCCCGGCGTACCTCAAGGACCTGTTCGGCACGTACCAGGTCGGCGCGATCCACGGCAGGCTGCTGACCGCGTGGTCGGCGGCGGGCGTGCTCGGGCCGTTGATCGTGGACGGGATCGCGGACAGCCAGAAGGCGGCCGGCAAGACCGGGCCGGACCTCTACCAGCTGTCGTTCTGGATCATGATCGGCCTGCTGGTGGTCGGGTTCGTCGCGAACGAATGCGTGCGCCCGGTGAAGGAGAAGTTCCACGAGCCGGCCGGGCAGGCCGCGGTGGGGAGTGAAGCGTGATGACGAGTGCCGAGGGCCGCTCCGGCGGCCGGACCCTGCTGCTGGTGATCGCGTGGCTGTGGGTGCTCGCGCCGTTCGGCTACGGCGTGGTCGAGCTGATCCGGAAGGTGGTCGGGCTCTTCGGCGGCTGACCGCCGCGGGGAAGGCCGCCGGAAAATAAGCGCTGGACAAATGGTCAAGAGTCGTTGACCATTGTCCCCGTGACTGGGGATGACCAAGCGGGCTACGTCCCGCCGCACGACAGTGTCCAGGTAGAGACGACCGACCAGCTGCGCGCCGTGAGCAACGTCGTGCGGCACCGCGTGCTCGCGGTGCTGCGCGACGGGCCCGCGACGATCACGCAGGTAGCCGAGCAGCTGGGGATCGCGAAAGGCAGTTCCAGCTACCACATGCGGGTGCTGGAGCGAGCCGGGATCGTGCACGTCGTGCGCACGCGGAAGGTGCGCGGCGTGGTGGAGCGCTACTACGCGCACGTCGGGCGCAAGATCGAGCTGCCCGAACCGGCTCCGGGGCAGCGGGACGTGCTGATGCAGCACGCGCTCAACGACCTTTCGACCGCACCCGAGGGCTCGCGCCGGTTCGTCCGGATGCAGCACACGCGAATCAGCGAGGCGAGGTTCGAGGAGTTCGAACGCCGCTTCGCCGAACTGCTCGACGAGATGCGGGACGCGCGCGACGCCGACGAGGTGGCCGCCACCGTCGCGGTCGCTTTCTTCCGCCCGGGGCCGGGGGCGGCCAGATGACCAAGCCGAAGATGCCTCCCGCGTTCAGTCGCTTGTGGACAGCCGCGACGGTCAGTTCTCTCGGCGACGGCGCGTATTCCGCGGCTCTGCCGTTGCTGGCGGTGCTGCTGGACAGTGATCCGCTGGTCGTCAGCCTGGTGACGGTGGCGGTGCTCGCGCCGTATCCGATCGCCGGGCTGTTCGCCGGCGCGCTGGTCGACCGCTGGGACCGGCGGCGCACGATGTGGATCGCGGATGTGGTGCGGGCAGTGCTGCTGGCGCTGACGGTCGCCGCGGGCGCGTTGGGCTGGCTCAGCATCCCGGTCCTGCTCGGGGTGGCGTTCCTGCTCGGCACCGGCACGCTGTTCTTCGACACCGCCGCGCAGGCGTACCTGCCGGATCTGCTGGCACGGGACCAGATCCTGCTCCGCCGCGCCAACGGCTACCTGCGCGGCGCGTCCACCGCGGCCGGGCAGTTCGCCGGACCGCCGGTCGGGAGTTTCCTTTTCACCGTAGGGAGAACGCTGCCGTTCGCGGTGAACGCGCTGACCTATCTGGCCAGCGCGGTGCTGATCCGGACGCTGCCGCCGACGCCGGTGCCGGAGCGGGCGCCGGGCCGGTCCGTGTGGGCGGATTCGAAGGAAGGTTTCGCTTACGCGGTCAAGGATCGGCTGCTGCTCGGCCTCGCGCTGCGACCCGCGGTCGGGAACCTGGCGTTCGGCGCGTTCGGGGCGGTGCTGGTGGTGTTCGCGAAGGACGCGCTCGGTCTCGATTCCGCCGGATACGGTTTCCTGCTCGCCGCCGAAGCCGCCGGGGGACTGGTGGGCGCGATGGTGCTCGCCGGACCGCTGGAAAAGCGGCTGGGCACCGGCACCGCGCTCACCGTCACCGCGGTGATCGAGGGCGGCGCGGTCCTGGCCTTCGGCCTCGCCCGCGACCCGTGGCTCGCCGGGGCGATGTTCGCGCTGTGCGGCTGCGCCATGGCGACGACCATGGTGCTCGGCGCGTCGCTGCGCCAGGTCATCGTCCCGGCCCGGCTGATGGGCCGGGTCGCCGCTGCTTCGCGCCTCGTCTCGGCTTCGGCTGCCCCCGCCGGTGCCGCACTGGGCGGCTGGCTCGCCGCGACGGCCGGGGTGCGGGTGCCGTACGTCGCGGCGGCGGGGGTGCTCGTGTCGATGACCCTGGTGACGATGAGCATGACGAGCAACAAGAAGATCGAAGCGGCTCTCGCGCGGGCGAAGGCTAGTCCAGCGACGGCCACGACGTGAGCATGGTGATCTCCGGGAACAGCACGGCGAGCACCGGCATCGTGGTCCAGATGACGACGGTGGAGTACGGCCGGGCAACGAAAAGTTTGGCGACCACCCCGATCCCGGCGGCGAGCGGGAAGACGAAGATCCCGTACAGGCGGCAGAAAAGGCCGACGGCGTTCACCACGTTGAACGGGGATTCGGTGAAGGCGGCCGCGACGAGGAGGCCGAGCGCGGCGACCACGATCACGAGCACGACGACGGCGTGCAGTGCGCCGAAAATCGCTTGGCTGGCCCGGCTCGGGCTGCTGGTGAGGTCCACCCGCTCAGCCTGCCCGGGAGTTGTGGAGATTCCGGGGTGCCCGGGGGAGAAACGCGGCGGTTCGCACCGCTCAGCCGATTGCGGAGAGAACCTACCCCCAGTGGGCAGACATCGCGGCGACGAAAACGATCGGCACCAGGACGGTCAGTGCGGAAACCGTGAGCCACACGCGGCGCGCCGGTCGTTTCGGTTGTCCGAGCGAAGCGACCAGCGCGCCGATTCCGGCGGCGACCGGCAGCGCGAAAACCCCGAAGTGCAGGAACGAGGCGAGCACGATGATCCCGAGTACGGCCGGCAGGGTCAGCTCCTTCGCGCCGACCGTCAGTCCGGCCGCGAGCGCGCACAGCACCAGGGCGCAGACGAGGTACGCGCCAGTCCCGTGCAACGCCCCGGTGAGTGCTGTCCGCGTCCGGCTCGGTTCAGTGTCCACCGATCGATCCTGACAGGCCGGGAAGCGCGGCGGATGCGTGGAACTACTCGGTTCGGATGCGCTCGAGCAAGCTTTCCCGGGCGGACTCCACGTGGTGTTCGGCCACTTGGGCCAACCGTTCCCGGTCGCCGCCGCGGATCAGCTGCGCCAGTTCGCGATGCTCGTCGACCACGCGCGCCCGGTAATGCTCGTGGCCGAGCGAAACCCGTTGCAGCTGAAAGAGAAACACCTGCGACCGCACCGCGTGCCACGCCTCGGTCAGGCGGCCGTTGCCCGCGGCGGCGTACACGCGGTCGTGAAAGGCGATGTCCAGCGCCAGCAACTGCGGTCCGGGCGCTTTGCTCCGGACCGCTTTCGCCAGGTCGGCGACCAGTGCGTCCAAGGCGTTCAAATCCGCCTCGGTCGCGTTGGCGCGCGCGGTGACCGCGGCCAGCCGGTCCAGCGCGGCGCGCACTGAGTAGACCTCGCCGACGTCCTCGGCGGTCACGTCGACCACCGTGGTCGGCCGGTGCCAGTCGCAGCGGACCAGGCCTTCCCGGGCGAGCTGGGCGATGCCCTCGCGCACCGACCCGCGGCTGATCTCCAGCGACGCGGCCAGTTCGACCTCGCGCAGCGGCGCGCCGGGCCGGAAATGCCCGGCGAAGATCGCTTCGCGCACCCGGTCGGCGGCCTCGTCGGCGAGCCCGCGGCGCGCCGCCTTCCTCAGGGGGGTGACTTCCACGTCCTAATGTTGACATTCGGACATCCCGTGGTCAAGGTGAAGAGACCGATCCCCGCGCCGAAGGAGTGCGTCATGGCTGTCCGTCCCGCCTTCCACCTGGCCATACCGGTCGACGACCTGCCGAAGGCCCGCGAGTTCTACGGCGGCGTGCTCGGGCTGGCGGAGGGGCGCTCGGCGGACTCGTGGGTCGACTGGAACTTCCACGGCCACCAGGTCGTCACGCACGTCGTCCCTGCCGCCCGCGCGGAAGCGGGCCGCAATCCGGTCGACGGGCACGACGTGCCGGTGCCGCATTTCGGGCTGGTGCTCGACGTCGAGAGCTTCCACGAGCTGGCCGGGCGGCTGCGCGCGGCGGGCACCGAGTTCGTGATCGAGCCGTACCAGCGGTTCGCCGGCGAACCGGGGGAGCAGTGGACGATGTTCCTGCACGACCCGGCCGGGAACGCGCTGGAGTTCAAGGCTTTCCGCGACGAGACGCAGTTGTTCGCGCGATGAACGTCCTCGTCACCGGAGCCTCGCGCGGGATCGGCCGCGCCATCGCCGTCGCCTTCGCCACGAGGGGCGACCGGATCGCTGTCCACTGTGGATCCAACCGGGAGGCCGCGCGCGAAACGCTCGAGGCGCTGCCCGGTTCCGGGCACGTGCTCGTGTCCGGCGACCTCGGCAACCCCGACGCCGCGCAGTGGATCGCCGACGTGGCCGAGGAACAGCTCGGCGGCGTCGACGTGCTGGTCAACAACGCGGCGGTCGGCACCACCCCGGCCACGCGCACGCCGATCGCCGAGATGTCCTATGCGGACTGGCAGGACGCCTGGCGGCACACGCTGGACGTCAACCTCCTCGGCGCGGCCAACGTGTCCTTCCACGTCGCACGGCATTTGATCGCTCGCGGCGTGCCCGGCCGGATCGTGAACGTCGGATCGCGCGGGGCGTTCCGCGGCGAGCCCGAGTACCTGCCGTACGGGGCGAGCAAGGCCGCGCTGCACTCGTTCGGCCAGTCGCTGGCGGTCCAGCTGGCCCCGCACGGCATTTCGGTGACGTCGGTGGCGCCGGGCTTTACCGCGACCGAGCGCGTCGCCGACCGGGTCACCGACGAGGTGCGGGAGCAAAGCCCGTTCGGCCGGGTCGCCGAACCGGAGGAGATCGCCGAGGCGGTGGTGTTCCTGGCGTCGTCGGAGACGCCGTGGGCGTCCGGCGCGATCCTGGACCTGAACGGAGCGTCGCATCTGCGCTGAGCTGTGAGCTGGGTCACGGATGCAGCAGATCGGGGCCGCTGGACGTCCAGAGGGGCGTGCGGATCGCAGGGAAAGTTATCGCCGGCGCGTTGTCGACGGTGGTGTTCGCCGGCACGGCTTACGGGTTCTCGACCCTGAGCGCGCTCGACGACATCACCCGCAGCGACGTCATCGGCGGCGGCGGATCGGTGGACGAGGGCCAGAAGCACGCCGACGGGGCGACGGACATCCTGCTGGTCGGCCGGGACGCGCGCAAGGATCCGCAGGGGAACCCGCTGCCGCAGAGCGTGCTGCAGGAACTGCGCGCGGGCGCGAACGGCGACGACCTCACCGACACGTTGATCGTGCTGCGGATCCCGGACGGGCAGCAGGAGGTCAAGGCGTTCTCCATCCCGCGCGATTCGTACGTCTCCCTGCCCGGCGGCAAAGGCAAGATCAACGCCGCGTTCGGCCGCGGCAAGGCGGCCGAGGCCGCGAGACTGCGCGCGGCCGGGGAAACCGACAAGGACAAGATAGAGCAGGAGTCGATGACCGCGGCGCGCAAGGCGACGCGGCAGGCGGTCGAGGAACTGACCGGCGTCACCATCGACCACTACGCCGAGGTCAACCTGCTGAGCTTCTCCGAGATCAGCAAGGCCGTCGGCGGGGTCGAGGTGTGCCTGAAGAAGGCCACCAAGGACGAGAACTCGGGCGCGGATTTCCCGGCGGGCAAACAGCGTCTTTCCGGCGGCGCCGCGCTCGCTTTCGTACGGCAGCGCGACAACCTGCCCGGCACCGACTTCGGCCGGATGCGGCGGCAGCAGGTGTTCCTCGCCTCGATGGCGCACCAAGTGCTCTCGGCCGGGACGCTCGCCGACCCGGGCAAGCTGAGCGACCTCATCGACGCGGTGAAGCGGTCCGTGGTGCTGGACCAGTCGTGGAACATCCTGGACTTCGTCGGCAAAATGCGCGGCGTGTCCGGCGGCGGCATCCAGTTCACGACGGTCCCAGTGGTGAATCCGGACTACCGCTACGACAAATCCCACCCCACGGCGACCGCGGTACAGGTCGATCCGGCGCAGGTGAAAGCGTTTGCGGCCGGGCTGATCGGCACCGCCCCGCCCGCCGCGCCGCCGGGCACGCCGAAGGCGACGGTGGAGATCTCGAACGCCGGTGACGCCTCCGGTCTGGCGGCGCGAGTCGCGGATGTGTTGAAGGGCAAGGGGTTCGCCGCGGCCGCCGCGGGGAACGCCCCGTCGCAGCGGACGTCGGTCGTGCGCTTCCCGGCCGCTCTCGCCGCGGAGGGCGCGGAGGTGGCGAAGGAACTGGGCGGACTGTCCACAAAGGAATCGGCAGACGTTCCCGCTGGGCACATCCAGGTGGTGCTCGGGAAGGTCTACTCAGGACCGGGGGTGTCGGACGGCGGGTCCGCGGCCGGCGGGCCGGTGAAGGCCGACCAGCCGCAGCCCGTCACGTCAGACGGTGACAACTGCATCGACTGACGCCTCGTGAGTGGCGGCGCCGGTTCTAACCGGCGCCGCCACTCACGACTAGGTCACCCGTGGTTATGCGACTCCAGCCGAATCACGACGGCCTTCGACACCGGCGTATTCGACTTCTCCGCGACGGAATCCAGCGGCACCAAAGCATTCGCCTCCGGGAAGTACGCCGCCGCACACCCGCGAGCCGTCGGATAAGCCACGGCGCGGAAGCTCGGCGCCCGCCGCTCCCCGTCCCGCCATTCCGAGACCAGGTCCACGATCTCCCCGTCCGCAACGCCAAGCGCGGTCAGGTCATCCGGGTGCACGAACACCACCCGGCGCCCGTCCTCGATGCCTCGGTAGCGGTCGGACAGGCCGTAGATCGTAGTGTTGTACTGGTCGTGGCTGCGCAGCGTCTGCAGCAGCAACCGGCCTTCGGGCACCGAGGGGTATTCCAGCTCCGACACGGTGAATGTGCCCTTGCCGGTCGCCGTGCCGGTGAATTCCCGCGAGTCGCGCGGTGCGTGCGGCAGCACGAAGCCGTCCGGTTCGCGGACCCGCTGGTTGTAGTCGTGGCAGCCCGGCACCACCGCGGCGATGCGGTCGCGGATCAGGTCGTAGTTCTTCTCGAACGACCGCCACGGCACCGGGTGGTCGGCGCCGAGCAGCCGCTCCGCCAGCCGGCACACGATGGCGACCTCGGACAGCAGCTGGTCGCTCGCCGGGGCCAGCCGGCCGCGCGAGGCGTGGACCTGCGACATCGAATCCTCGACCGTCACGAACTGGCGGCCGGATTCCTGCTCGTCGCGTTCCGTGCGGCCGAGCGTCGGCAGGATCAGCGCGGTGCGGCCGGGGACGACGTGCGAACGGTTGAGCTTCGTCGACACGTGCACGGTCAGCGAGCACGACCGCAGCGCGTCCGCGGTCCGGTCCGAATCCGGGGTGGCCGAGGCGAAATTGCCGCCCATCGCGAAGAACACCTTGCCGCGTCCGTCGAGCATCGCGCGGATCGAGTCGACGGTGTCCCAGCCGTGTTCGCGCGGCACGGTGATGCCGAACTCGCGGTCGAGCGCGTCCATGAACGTCTCGGGCATCTTCTCCCACACGCCCATGGTGCGGTCGCCTTGCACGTTCGAATGGCCGCGCACCGGGCACAGGCCCGCGCCCGGCTTGCCGATCATCCCGCGCACCAGCGCCAGGTTCACCACCTCGGCGATCGTCGGCACGGCGTGCTTGTGCTGGGTCAAACCCATCGCCCAGCAGTAGATCGTGCGCTCGGACGTCGCGATCATCCGCGCGATGCGCTCGATCTGCTCGCGGGCCAGGCCGGTCGCCTTCTCGGTCTCCGGCCAGTCGATCTCGCGCAGCTGCTTGGCCCAGTCCTCGAAGCCGTGCGTGGACTTCTCCACGAACTCCCAGTCCACAATGGACCCCGGAGCGGCGTCCTCCCACTGCAGCAGCAGATGCCCGACCGCCTGGAACAGCGCGAGGTCGCCGCCGAGCCGGATCTGCGCGAACTCGTCGGCCAGCGGCGTGCCCTTGCCGACGACGCCGCGCACGTTCTGCGGGTTCTTGAACCGCATCAGCCCGGCTTCGGGCAGCGGGTTGACCGCGAGGACCTTCGCGCCGCGGCCCTTCGCCTCCTCCAGCGCGGACAGCATGCGCGGGTGGTTCGTGCCCGGGTTCTGCCCGACGACCACGATCAGGTCGGCCTGGTGGAGGTCGGCCAGCGACACCGAACCCTTGCCGATGCCGGTGGTCGCCGAAAGCGCCGCGCCGGACGATTCGTGGCACATGTTCGAGCAGTCCGGCAGGTTGTTCGTGCCGAACGAGCGGACCAGCAGCTGGTACACGAACGCGGCCTCGTTGCTGGTGCGGCCGGAGGTGTAGAAAATCGCCTCGTCCGGGCTCGCCAGGCCGCGCAGCTCGCCGGCGATCAGGCCGAACGCGTCGTCCCAGGAGATCGGCTCGTAGTGCGAAGCGCCTTCGCGCAACACCATCGGCTCGGTGAGCCGGCCCTGCTGGCCCAGCCAGTAGTCGGTGCGCTCGTTCAGCTCCGACACCGGATGCGCGGCGAAGAACTCCCGGCCGACCCGGCGTTTCGTCGCCTCCTCGGCGACCGCCTTCGCGCCGTTTTCGCAGAACTCCGCCATTTTGCGCTTCTCGCCGTCGGCCTGCCGCGGCTCCGGCCACGCGCAGCCCGGGCAGTCGAAGCCGTCTCGCTGGTTCAGCAGCCGCAGCGTGCGCGCGGTGCGGACCGGGCCCATCTGCTCCACCCCGCGCGCCAGCGAAACCGCGACTCCCGGGATTCCGGCCGCCCAGCCTTTCGGCTTGCCCACTTCGAGGCGGGCTTCGTCCACGTCACCAGTCGGAGCTTCGCGAGTCATGGGCACATCGTCCGCCTTTGCCGTGCGGAACCCAAGACGGGGGTCGTCACATCGCCTCCTGCCGCTCGCGTTCGCGGCGTTCGGCCCGCAGCAGCGCGCGGTCCGCGGCGGTCACGATCAGCAGCAACCCGCTGGTCACGATCAGCACGACGGCCAGCCGGTGCAGCCCGCCGGAATCGGCGTGCCCGCCATAGCACTGGGCGATGACCGTGGCCGCGACTATCGCGCCGAGGTATTGCGCGGTCCGGAAGAGACCGCTCGCGGTGCCCATCGTCTCGGCCGGAGTCTCGCGGTAGAGCGTCGTCTGGTTGGCGACGCTGGTGAGCCCTTGGGCCAGGCCGAACACGGCGGCGAGCACGAGCAGCCAGATCAACGCGGTGCCGTCGTCGACGAACAGCAGCGCGGCCGATCCGCCCAGCAGCGCGGCGCCGACCAGCAGCAGCCGCAGCCGGACGCCGGTGGGCCGGCCGGACAGCGCGGCCGCGCCGACGGCGACCCCGGACATCGGCAGGAGCAACAGCCCGGCGACGGATTCGGCGAACCCGCGTGCCTCCTCGAGCCACTGCACGTAGCCGAACATGATCGTGTAGATCGCCAGGAAACTCAGTGCCTGCCGCAAATACGTGCGCAGCACCGGACCGTTCGCGGCGAGCATCCGCAGGTCGATGAACGGCTTCCGGGCGCGCAGTTCGACCCGCACGAACAACCCGCCGAGCACGAGCGCAGCGGCCAGCAGCCACAGATCGCCGATGCCGGGCTCCATCAGGTAGCACAGCAATACCAGCAGCGCGGCGGAAAACAGCGCGATCCCGGCGACGTCGATCCGCTCGGCCGGTTTCTCCGCCGGGGTGTCCTTGGGGACCCACCACAGGGTCAGCACGAGGGAAATCCCGGCCAGCGGCAGGTTCACCGCGAAGATCGCCGGCCAGCCGAAGAGCGCGATCAGCACGCCGCCGAGCGTCGGGCCGATCACCATGACGGTCTGTGCGGACATCGCGAGCACGGACAGCACCCGCGCGGGAACGCCTTCGCCGATCTGGTCGGCGCGCCGCCGCAGCACGGCCATCGCGGCCGGGAACCCGGCGCAGGTGCCGATGCCGAGCACCGCTCTCACGCCGGTGAGCCATTCGACCGAGATCGGGATCATCCCGGCGACTCCGGCCACCATCACGACGGACGCGCCGCCGAGCAGCACGCGCCGCGCGCCGTAGCGGTCGACGAGCAGTCCGACGACCGGCTGCCCGACCGCGGTGGCCAGGTACAACGAGGAAATCAGCCAGGCCGTGCGGCCCGGTCCGGCGCCGAACGCCTGTCCGATCGGGACGAGCGCGACGGCGATGAGCGTGGAGTTGATCGGGTTCAGCACGGCGCTCGCGACCAGCGGGGTCACCAGGCGCGCGCCGAAGCGGGATTTCGCGGGGGCGGTCGCGGTGTTCGTCAGTGCTCCTCAGGTTCAGGGGGTCAGCGCTGGGCGATCCGCTGCAGCAAGGGCAGCGCGCGCCGGACCGTTTCGAGTTCGTCCTCGGTCAGTTCGTCCGCCAGCGCGGCGGCGAGCCATTCGTCGCGGTGCTGCCGGATCCCGATGACGGTCTTCTCGCCGAGATCGGAGAGCGAGATCACGACGCGCCTGCCGTCGGCGGGATCGCGCGTGCGGTTCAGGTAGCCGAGCGAGTCGAGCACGCCGAGCGTCGCGGCCATGGACTGCTGCCGGACGTGCTCCGCGGCGGCCAGTTCGGCCTGGGTCCCGGGACCTTCCCGGTGCAGCCGGTTGAGCACCGCGGTCTGGGTCGGCGTGAGGATCTCCGCGTTGTCGACCTGCCGCAGCCTGCGGTGCAGCTGGCCGACGACGCCGCGGAGACAGCCCGCGGACTCGGCGACGCGCGGCGGGACGGAGGGGGCTTCGGACATAAGCACAGTCTAGCCTGTTGAGTCCGGCCTGTGCATCCTGCGCGGGGGCTGGGCCGGGCGAGCCTGGTCACGATGGCCGCAGGACCTGGTTGACCTTCCGTCGCCGGGCGCTCGCGGTGAGTGCGGCCATGCGGCGGCCGTCGCTGGCGGCGGCACTCGGCTGTGCGGCACCGGTTCGGCCAGCAGTTTGGTGCCCTATTCGCCGGGTGCCCGCGGCGGAGAGAATTACTCAGCCTGTTCCGAGGGGAGCCGCGAAATCGCCGTCGCGAAGTCGCTCGCGATCAAGGTCGCCCGGGCTGGTGACGGTGAAAAACATCGCGGACAACGCCGCGATCCTGAAGCCCGCTCCTAGAAGAGCTGCTGGCTGCTGGTCTCCGCCGAGGAGCCGAGGCCGTACCCGATCATCCGGTCGTTGACCCCGATCGGCTGAACTTGGTGCACCACGACCGCCGCCGCGAGCAGGAGCACGAGACCGACGATCGCCGCGATCCCGGGCCAGCGGCTCGGGGCCGCGCCGCCGCGGCCGTAGACCGGGGACGGAGCGTTGCGCCGTTCGTGCTTGCGCCGCTTCTTCAGGTCCTTCTTGGCGCCGAGCCACGCGTCCCGCTGGGCGTGCTTGCGCCACTCCGGGTCCATGAGGTCCGGATGGGTTTCCATCCGGTCGTCCGGATCCTCCGGCCGAGTCATCGGCGCACCGCCTTTCCCCCTGCGTAACCCCGCCGCGGCGGGTTCGTAGACTTGTCCATTGTGACCGAGAACGCTCCGCAGCAGAAAACCGACCTTCCGGGTGCCTGGGACCCGGCCGCCGAGGAAGCCCCGATGTACGACCGCTGGGTAGCGGCCGGGTACTTCACGGCCGACGCCTCGTCGGACAAGCCGCCGTTCTCGATCGTACTGCCGCCGCCGAACGTCACCGGCAGCCTGCACATGGGCCACGCGCTCAACCACACCCTGATGGACGCGATGAGCCGTCGCCGCCGGATGCAGGGCTACGAGGTGCTGTGGCTGCCGGGCATGGACCACGCGGGCATCGCGACGCAGAACGTCGTCGAGCGCCAGCTGGCCGGCGAAGGCCTGTCGCGGCACGACCTGGGCCGCGAGAAGTTCGTCGAGCGGGTCTGGGAGTGGAAGGCCGAGTACGGCGGCAAGATCCTCGGCCAGATGAAGCGGCTCGGCGACGGCGTCGACTGGTCGCGCGAGCGCTTCACCATGGACGAGAACCTGTCCAAGGCCGTCCAGACGGTGTTCAAGAACTTCTACGACGCGGGCCTGATCTACCGCGCCGAGCGCATCATCAACTGGTGTCCGCGCTGCCAGACGGCGCTGTCGGACATCGAGGTCGACCACAGCGACGACGACGGCGAACTCGTGTCGATCCGCTACGGCGACGGCGACGCCTCGATCGTCGTGGCCACCACGCGCGCGGAGACGATGCTCGGCGACACCGCGGTGGCCGTGCACCCGGACGACGAGCGCTACACGCACCTGGTCGGCACCGAGATCGAACTGCCGCTGACCGGACGGAAGATCCCGGTGGTCGCGGACCGGCACGTCGACCCGGAGTTCGGCACCGGCGCGGTCAAGGTGACCCCGGCGCACGACCCGAACGACTTCGAGATCGGCCGCCGCCACGACCTGCCGATGCTGACCGTGATGAACGAGCGCGCCGAGGTCACCGTGCCCGGTCCGTTCGAAGGCCTCGACCGGTTCGAGGCGCGTCCCGCGGTGGTCGCCGCGCTGCGCGAGCAGGGCCGGATCGTCGCGGAGAAGCGGCCGTACGTGCACGCGGTCGGCCACTGCTCCCGCTGCGACACGGTGGTCGAGCCGCGGCTGTCGCTGCAGTGGTGGGTCAAGGTCGCCGAGCTGGCCAAGGCCGCGGGCGACGCGGTGCGCGACGGGCGGACGAAGATCCACCCGGCGGAGCTGGAGAAGCGGTACTTCGACTGGGTCGACAACATGCACGACTGGACGATTTCGCGCCAGCTGTGGTGGGGGCACCGGATCCCGGTCTGGTACGGGCCGGACGGCGAGGTCGTGTGCGTGGGCCCGGACGAGCAGCCGCCGTCCGGCGAGGGCTGGACGCAGGATCCGGACGTGCTCGACACCTGGTTCTCGTCCGGGCTGTGGCCGATGTCGACCATGGGATGGCCGGAGGAGACCGCGGATCTCGCGAAGTTCTATCCGACCAGCGTGCTGTCCACCGGGTACGACATCCTGTTCTTCTGGGTGGTCCGGATGATGATGTTCGGCGTGCAGGAGATGGACGGCAAGCAGCCGTTCGACCATGTCTATCTGCACGGGCTGATTCGCGACGCCAACGGCAAGAAGATGTCCAAGTCGCGCGGGAATGTGATCGACCCGCTGGAGTGGATGGACGCTTACGGGGCGGATGCCACCCGGTTCACGCTGGCTCGCGGGGCCAACCCGGGCGCGGACATGGCGTTGGCCGACGAATGGGCTGCCGGGTCTCGTAACTTCTGCACGAAGCTGTGGAATGCCAGCAAGTTCGCGATGATGAACGGGGCGACGGCTGACGGGGAGTTGCCGCCCGCTGCCGAGCTGACCGAGTCGGATCGGTGGATTCTCGGGCGGCTCGCCGCGCTGGTGTCCGAAGTGGACGGGTTGTTCGAGGACTTCCAGTTCGCCAAGGTCGCCAATGCGCTGTACCAGTTCACGTGGAACGAGTTGTGCGACTGGTATCTGGAGCTGGCCAAGGTTCAGCTGTACCAAGGGGATTCCGCGCGGGTCGAGGCGACGCGGAAGGTGCTTGGGCAGGTGCTGGACACGGTGCTGCGGTTGCTGCATCCGTTCATCCCGTTTGTCACGGAGAAGCTGTGGACTGCCTTGACCGGGGGCGAGTCGTTGGTGATCGCGGCTTGGCCGTCGGCGGTCGAGGGGTATGCGGATCCGGTTGCCGACGCTCGGGTCGCTGATGTGCAGAAGCTGATTACCGAGATTCGGCGGTTCCGGGCTGATCAAGGGCTGAAGCCGGGGCAGAAGGTTGCCGCTCGGCTGGCCGGGGACGGGTTCCCGGCTGGGCATGAGGCCGGGATTCGGTCGTTGGTGCGGCTTACTGAGCCGGAGGACGGGTTCTCGGTCAGCGCTTCTCTGGAGGTCGCGCTGGGTGGCGGCGTGGTGACGGTGGAGTTGGATACTTCCGGCACTATCGACGTCGCGGCTGAGCGGAAGCGGTTGGAGAAGGACCTTGGGGCTGCGCGGAAGGAATTGGCGCAGACTGAGGGGAAGCTGGGGAACGAGGCGTTTATTGCCAAGGCGCCGGAGCAGGTGATCGAGAAGATCAAGGTGCGGCGGGAGACCGCGGTGGCGGATATCGGGCGGATTGAGGCTCGGTTGGCTGCGTTGCCTGCTTCCTGACGGGGCCTGTCTGCTCGGCTCGTCGCCTGGCGGCGACATTGCCGGTGAGTGGTTGCGTGGGGCACCCCGAGAGCCGATTGTGCTGACGGTTCGGGGGTGCTTGTCAAGGCGGGAAAGATGCCTTGACAAGCACCCCCGAACCGCAGGGCGGCTTTGTATCGGGGTTGGGGGAGGGGTGGGTGCCCCGAGGGTTGGGTGGTTTGGCGGCGGTTTTAATGCCGTGAGGGGAACCCTGAGGGACTCTGAGTCCCTCAGGGTTCCCCTCACGGCGTTTTTTTAGCGGAGTTGTTGGAGGATTACCTTTGCTTCGCCTGCCATTCCTTCGTAGAAGGGGTGGTAGGGGGCGGCGGCCAGCAGGTTCAGGTCTTTGCCGTTGATCCATGCCACGCCGTGGGGCTGGCAGGCGTCGTGGCCGAAGGACGGGGTGTAGGTGTCCACATAGGACGACTGGCCGTCCGCGGCTACTGCGTTGCTTACTGCTGCGTTCAGGCCTTCTTCCACGCTGGAGAGCCAGGCGTAGTCGCCGTTCGCGAAGGGCAGGGTTTTCGGGCAATAGCCGTGTGCGGGGGCGATGCGCGGGTAGCCGATGGCCAGGACCGTCGCGTGGGGGGAGCGGGCGTGGATTCCGGCCAGTACTTGCTGGACGGCGGCTTGCGTTTTCGGGAGCAGCGCCTTGATCGTGTCTACGCCGTCTACGGTGAAGTGGCGTTGGCACGGGTTGCCGGTCGGGTCCGAGGCGCGCAGGGTCGGGCAGGTGTCGACCAGTTTGCCGAACAGGCCCGAGTCATTGCCGCCGATGCCGACGGTTACCAGGTCGGTGTCGGGGCGCAGGGCGGAGAACTGCGGCGGATTCTGGCCCAGGGGCACATTTTGCGGGGCGGTCATGTGCGAGGTGTTCGCGCCGCCGCAGCTGACGTCGGTGAAGCGGTCCACATCCAGTGAGCTGGCTACCAGCGACGGGTAGTTGGACGTCGAGCGGAAGCAGCCGAACGGATCCAGCCGGGGCAGCGGGATGAGCGGTCCCGACGTGTACGAGTCGCCGAGGGCGACGTAGTGGCGGTAGTGCCGGGGCGCGGCGCTCGCGGCCGCCGCCGTCGACAGAAGCAGTGCGATCGCGGCGATCGCGGACAGCACTATTCGGATGATGCGCATGCGAACCCGTCCTCCCTAGCGGTACGACCCGCTTTAGCTTTCGGCGCCGCGGGCGCTCGCGCTCTCCGCCGATCGGGTGGTCGGGGCCGGTTTTCACCCGGCTGCGGGGTGATCCGTGGGTTTCCGCCAGGTCAGCAGGTACCGCCAGAACAGCAGCGGGCGGACTGTGCTGCCGGGGAGCAGGCGCGCCGAGTCCCGGCGGACGTCGTTCAGCGGCGGGAATTTCAGGTGCACCGGGGCCTTGGCGACCGGGTCCGGGCCGCCGTTGAGGCGGTCTCCGGCGAAGACGAGCAGCCTCGCCAGTGCGTTCGCGGGGACGGCGACGAGTTCGCGGGCGTAATCGCCAGGACGGCTGGGGCGGGCGCAGCCGAGAACGGCCAGGACGCCTCCGGGGGCGAGGGCGTCGCGCAGTCTCGTGACGGTTTCGAACGGGACGTGGTGCAGCGAGGCCAGGGCGGAGATATAGGCGTAGGACTCGGGTTCCAGCGGTTCGGTGGTGATGTCTGCACGGCGGTATTCCACTGTGCCGGGTCCGGGGGAGCCGGTGACGGTGGCTCGGGCGATCATTTCGGCCGACGTGTCGATGCCTTCGACAGTCATTCCGGCGGCGGCCAGTTTGCGGGCGAAGCGGCCGTCTCCGCAGCCGACGTCCAGGGCGCGTCCGGGGCCTGGCGGCAGGAGCCGGAGCAGGGCCGGGTGGTAGTGGTGGTTGTGGTCGAAGGGCATGCGCCCGACCTTGCCACGGATCGCCGCGGGCGTGATCGCGACCGACGCCCCGGGGCCGTCGGGCGCGAGGCGGCCCCGGGTACGCTCGACGGTGTGCCAGGCCGAACCTTTCGCCTGGTCTTCCCGGTCGCGCGACCGCGCCGGGACAGCGACTTCAAGGAGTGCACGAGTGCCGCGCGGTGAGGAGCCCGAGGAGACCCGGCGTCCGGATCTCGCCGATCCGGACAGTTTCGCGGGGGTCGACGAACTGGGCGCGCTCGCGCACAGCGACGACGAGGACGACCCCGGCAACGAGCTGGAGCCGGACCTCGACGCGCCCGACGCGGCCTACACCGTCGGCGGCGGTTCGCGCGGCGGCATCGGCGGCATCGGCCAGCTCGGCGACAACCTGGCGCTCGGCCCGGTCCCGGACCTGCGTCCCGAAGACGGCGCCGAGCTGCACGAACTCGACGACGAGGGCGCGCCCGCCGAGTTCGGCGACGAGAACGGCCCGGAGGCCCGCCGCGACCTGATGGCCGCCGAGGCCGAGCTGAACCAGCGCTGGCCGGAGACGAAGCTCGAACCGTCGCTCGCCCGGATCCAGGCGCTGATGACGCTGCTCGGCGAGCCGAACCACGGCTACCCGGTGGTGCACGTCGCGGGCACGAACGGCAAGGGCTCGGTCGCGCGGATGGTCGATTCGCTGCTGACCCGCATGGGCCTGCGCTCGGGCCGCTACACGAGCCCGCACCTGCAGCTCGTCACCGAGCGGATCGCGCTCGACGGCCGTCCGGTCTCCGCCGCCCGCTACGCCGAGCTGTACCAGGACATCGCGCCGTACGTGGCGATGGTCGACGGCGCGAGCGAGGACGGCGTGCCGATGAGCAAGTTCGAGGTGCTCACCGGGATGGCGTTCGCCGCGTTCGCCGACGCGCCGGTCGAGGCCGCGGTGCTCGAGGCGGGCATGGGCGGCGCGTGGGACGCGACGAACGTGGCCGACGCCCAGGTCGCGGTCATCACGCCGATCGGGCTGGACCACACCGAATACCTCGGCCCGACGCCCGCCGACGCGGCCGCGGAGAAGGCCGGGATCATCAAGCCCGGATCGGTCGCGGTGATCGGCGAGCAGGACCCCGAGGTGCTGAACGTCCTGCTGAAACGCACGGTCGAGGTCGACGCCGCGGTGGCGCGCGCGGGCAGCGAGTTCGGCGTGCTCGAACGCGAGGTCGCGGTCGGTGGGCAGATGCTGAAGCTGCAGGGCCTCGGCGGCGTCTACGACGAGATCTTCCTGCCGCTGCACGGCGCGCACCAGGCCGCGAACGCGGCGCTCGCGCTGGCCGCCGTCGAGGCGTTTTTCGGGGCGGGCAAAGACAAACAGCTCGTCGTGGAGGCGGTGCGCGAGGCGTTCGCCGAGGTCGAGAACCCGGGCCGGCTCGAACGCGTGCGGGCCGCCCCGGCGGTGCTCGTCGACGCCGCGCACAACCCGATGGGCGCGCGGGCGCTCGCCACGACGATCGCCGACGAGTTCAACTTCCGCCGGCTCGTCGCGGTCGTCGGCGTGCTGGCCGACAAGGACGCGCGCGGCATCCTGGACGCGCTGGAGCCGGTGGTGTCGGACGTCGTGGTCACGCGCAGTTCGTCGCCGCGGTCGCTGCCGGTCGAGGACCTGGCGGAGCTGGCCGCGTCGATCTTCGGCGAGGACCGCGTGCTCGCCGAACCGGATCTGGAGACCGCGATCGAGACCGCGATCGGCCTCGTGGAGCAGAACGACGACCCGGAGGAACCGCTCGCGGGCGGCGGCGTGCTGGTGACCGGATCGGTGGTCACCGCGGGCGACGCGCGCACGCTGTTCGGGAAGGAGCCAGCGTGAGCGAGACCCCGGAAACGCCCGATACGCCGGTCAAGCCGCCCGCGAAAGACCCGATGAAGGGCTTTCGCGGCGTCATGGCGGGCACGCTGATCATGGAGGCGATCACCGTCGCCCTCGCGCTGCCGGTCGTCGCGAAACTCGGCGGCGGCATCACGAGCTTCACCGGCTGGACGGTCATCGCGCTCGCGGTGGTGCTGATCGTGCTGTGCGGAATGCTCAAGCACGTCTGGGCGGTGCCGGTGATCCTGCTGCTGCAGCTGGCGATCATCGCGGTCGGCATCACGCAGCCGGCGATCGCGATCATCGGCATCATCTTCCTGGCCGCGTTCCTGTGGTTCCTCTGGCTGCGCCGGGACGTCGCACGCCGGATGGCCGCGGGGACGCTGCCGAGCCAGCAGCCGCAGGCTCAGCGGTAGACGCTGACCTCGATCAGATTCCGGTCGGGGTCGCGGAAGTACACGCTGCGGATCGGCCCGGTCGCGCCCGTGCGGTCGACCGGGCCCTCCTCGATCGGCACCCCGGCCCCGGCCAGCTCTTCGACAACCTGCTCCAGCGAATCGCTCGTGATCAGGCACAGATCCGCGCTGCCC
The DNA here is from genome assembly GCF_002796545.1 of Amycolatopsis sp. AA4. Lineage (GTDB taxonomy): Bacteria > Actinomycetota > Actinomycetes > Mycobacteriales > Pseudonocardiaceae > Amycolatopsis. The sequence goes on along the minus strand of NZ_CP024894.1, from coordinate 5,812,682 downwards.
GGCGTCGGCCGGTCCGCCTTGGGCTCGAATTCGCGCCCGGCCTCGTGCAGGTTGATCTTGCTCGTGCCGAACGCCAGCGCCTTGCGCCCGGGCCCGAACGTCACCTCGGTCATGCCGAGGACGCGGGTGTAGAAATCGACCGTCGCGCCGAGGTCGGCGACGGTGAGGACGAGGTGGTCGAGCCGGTCGATGCGCATGATTTCACCCTATTCCGATGTAACGGCCCGGCCGCCACGGCGACGGTGCAAGTGTGATCGTGGTGCGCGAGCTGAGCGCGGAGAACTGGGCGGAGTGGCGCGACCTCCGGCTGGCCGCGCTGCGCGAGAACCCGGAGGCGTTCAGCTCCGCACTCGCGGACTGGCAAGGCGAAAACGACGCCGAACCGCGCTGGCGGGCGCGGCTGCGCGACGTGTCGCTCAACGTCCTGGCGGACCTCGACGGCGTTCCGGCGGGCATGGTCAGCGGGCACCTTTCCGAACGCGGCGACCGAGCGGAGCTGCTTTCGATGTGGGTTGCTCCGCCGGCGCGCGGCAGGGGAGTCGGGGACGCGCTCGTCCGGGCCGTGGTGCGCTGGAGCGAGGGGCGTGGGGCGAGCGAGCTGGCGTTGCGCGTCGCGGGCGGCAACGAGCACGCGCTTGCCCTGTACCGGCGGCACGGGTTCGTGGCGCGTCCAGCCCCGGAAGGCCCCTGCGAGCACGAGATGGTTCGGGAAGCGCACCGAGCGTGACGACCGGTTGTGAGCTTCCTCCTGACGAGTGAGGCGTTCACCCGGCGGTCAGCCCGAGTTGGCCGCTTGGCCGTGGTCGCCGGATAGAACGACCGCCATGACCGAAACGACCCCTTCCCGCCGCTCCGTGCTCAAAGCCGGAATCGCCGTCCCCGCGCTCGCCGCGGCGAGCGGGCTGCTGCTGCCGGGCGCCGCCTCGGCCGCCCCGCTCGTCCGCCGCGACCGTCCGGTGCTCGCCCACGGCGTCGCGTCCGGGGACGTGACCACCGGCTCCGGCATCGTGTGGTCGCGGGCCGACCGCCCGGCGCGGCTGACGGTCGAGGTCGCGCGCGACCCGTCGTTCCGGCACGCCCGCCGCGTGCCCGGCCCGTTCGTCACGCCGGCCACCGGCGGCACCGGAAAGGTGCGCGTCGCCGGGCTGGCTCCGGGCACCGAGTACCACTACCGCGTCACCGCCGTGGACCTCGACGGCCGCAGCGCGAGCGAACCGGTCGCGGGCCGCTTCGCCACCGCGCCGGTCGGCCGCGCGAACACGCGGATCCTGTGGAGCGGCGACGTCGTGGGCCAGAACTACGGCATCAACCCGGCACTCGGCGGCATGACGATCTTCTCCGCGATGGCCGACCGCCGTCCGGACCTCTTCCTGCACAGCGGCGACACGGTGTACGCCGACGGCCCGCTCACCGAAACCGTCACGCTCCCCGGCGGCGGGGGCACCTGGCACAACATCGTGACGCCGGAAAAGTCGAAGGTCGCCGAAACCCTCGACGAATACCGCGGCCAGCACGCCTATAACCGGCTGGACGCGAACTTCCGCCGGTTCGCCGCGGAAGTTCCCGCCTATGTCCAGTGGGACGACCACGAGGTCGTCAACAACTGGTACCCGGGCGAAATCCTCAACGACCGCCCCGAATACACCGAGAAGCGGGCCGACGTCCTGGCCCAGCGCGCGTTCCAGGCGTTCCACGAATGGCATCCGATCGACCGCCGCCAGGCCGTCGACGGCCGGGTCTACCGGAACTTCCGCTACGGCAGCCGGGTCGAGGTGTTCGTGCTCGACATGCGCACCTACCGCGACGCCAACACCTCGGACCAGACCAAGCCGGGCCACATCCTCGGCGACGCGCAGGCCCGCTGGCTGGCCGACGCCCTCCGGCGGAGCACCGCGACCTGGAAGATCGTCCAGGCGGACATGCCGATCGGCCTCGTCGTCCCGGACGGCAAGGACATCGAGGCGGTCGCCAACGGACTGCCCGGCGCGCCCGGCGGACGCGAGACCGAACTCGCCTGGGTGCTGAGCCAGATCGCGCGCCACCGCGTGCGCAATGTCGTGTGGCTGACCGCCGACGTGCACTACACCGCCGCGCACCATTATTCGCCCGAGCGGGCCGCGTTCCAGGACTTCGACCCGTTCTGGGAATTCGTCTCCGGCCCGCTCAACGCCGGTGCCTTCGGCCCGAACAAACTGGACCCGACGTTCGGCCCGGAAGCGGTGTTCGTGCATGCCCCGCAGACGCAGAATTCCTCGCCGGTGCAAGGATTCCAGCACTTCGGCGAGGTGAATGTGGACGGTGCGAGCGGGGAGCTGACCGTCGACCTGCGCGACGCGACCGGGGCCTCGCTGTGGTCGAAGACGCTGCGGCCGCAGCGGCGCTGACCGGCCCGGAAAGGGCGTCGGATAGGCTCACCGCCGAATAACACGAATCCGCACAAGGAGAAATACCGTCGTGACTGAACGCACGCTGGTCCTCGTCAAGCCCGATGGCGTCGCGCGCGGCCTCGTCGGCGAGGTCGTCTCGCGCATCGAGCGCAAGGGCCTGAAGCTGGCCGCGCTGGAACTGCGCACCGTCGAGCGCTCGGTGGCCGAGGAGCACTACGCGGAGCACAAGGAGCGCCCGTTCTTCGGCGACCTGCTGGAGTTCATCACGTCCGGCCCGCTCGTCGCGATCGCCGTCGAGGGCCCACGCGCGATCGCCGCGTTCCGCCAGCTGGCCGGCGGCACCGACCCGGTCGAGAAGGCCACCCCGGGCACCCTGCGCGGCGACTTCGCGCTGGAGACCCAGTACAACCTGGTGCACGGCTCGGACTCGCCGGAGTCGGCCGAGCGCGAGCTGAAGCTGTGGTTCCCGGACCTGTGATCCGGAGCTAGACCCCCCGCGACGCCGGGCCGGGACTTCGGTTCCGGCCCGGCGTTCGTGTTTTTCCTGGACCCCGGTGCCGCCGTCGACGCGCAGGACGGTGCCCGGAACCCAGCGGATCGGTTAACCTCCACCGGTGACTGCTCTGCCGCTGCCGCCGCGCGACTACCTGCCCCATCTGCGCTCGCTCACCGCGGCCTTCGCCGCGGAAGCCGCGGGCGATCTCGACAATCCGGTCCCGCACTGCGGCGACTGGACCAAGCGCGACCTCGTCACGCACCTCGGCAACGTGCACCGATGGGCCGCCGGGATTGTCCGGACCGGGGAGCTGAGCAAGCAGGAATTCGACGTCTCGCCGGGCGACGACCTCGCGCCCTGGTACGCCGAGAGCGCGGCCGAGCTGCTGGACGCGCTCGAAGCGGCCGATCCCGCCGACGCGTGCTGGGTTTTCGGGGCCGCGGAGAAGACGAAGGCGTTCTGGTTCCGCCGTCAGGTGCATGAAACTGCCGTGCATCTGGTCGATCTGTTCGGCGCACGCGGCCTAACGACGCAGCTTGATCCGTTGATCGCCGCCGACGGTGTCCACGAGGTGCTCGGCACGATGCTGCCGCGCGTCGACCGCTGGAAGCACGAGGTTCCGCTGGCCGCGCCGATCACCTTGCGCACCGCCGACACCGGGCATGCGTGGACCGTCGTGCCCGGCGAACCGCCCGAGCTGGGCGAGGGCGAAGCGGTCGCCACCGTCACCGCACCGGCGCAGGATTTGCTAGTGCTGCTGTGGAATCGCTCCGACGCACAGCCCGAGATCGCTGGCGACGAAGGCGTCGCGAAGGAGTTTCTCGCCGCGCGCATGACTCCCTGAGCGGATAATCCTGCGCCATTCAGGTCCCGTTCACCGGAGGGACTTCCCGCGGTCGCGCCGATGGATTTGGCTGAGCTGAGCCATTTTCGCGACTGTGGGGTACCTGGTGAAAAGATCAAGATCCGTGCTGCTCAGCGCCCTGCTGGTGCTGCCGCTGGCCACGCCGGCGCATGCCGACCCGCTCTCCGCTCCGCTCGGCTCGCCGCCGGTCGAGAGCGCCTCCGCCTTCTCCTCGTCCCGGGAGGCCCCGGCCGTCGCCGCGGCTCCCGCCGCCGACGACGGCCTCGAGACCAGCAGCGCCACCAACGCGGTGGCGCCTGGTCTGAACCTCACTCAGTTCGACCGCTTCGACCCGAAAGGCTGGATCCGCGGCGACGCGCTGAGCGTCGACCTCACCAGCAAGGTCCTGAAGCCGACCTACCTCAGTCCGGGCACCGTTTCCGCGCGCACCCCGCTGTCCCAGCAGGTCGCTCGCGCCGGTGCGGTCGCGGGCGTGAACGGCGATTTCTTCGACATCAACGCCTCCGGCGCGCCGCTCGGCGTCGGCATCGACAAGGGCGAGCTGCACAACGCGCCCGCTTCCGGCCACAACACCACCGCGGCGATCACCGACCAGGGTCGAGCGAAGCTCGCCGACATCTTCCTCGAAGCGTCGGTCACCCTGCCGGACGGCCGCGCTGTCCCCGCCACGAACTTCAACAGCCCGGTGCTCGCGAAGGACGCTCTCGGCGTTTACACATCGCTCTGGGGCGCTTCAGCGCGCGCGACGTCGGTTGCCGGTGCGCAGAAGGTTCTTGAGGTCGAGATCCGCGACGGTGTCGTGACGCAGGTGCGTCCGAATCCTGCGGACGGTCCGATTCCGGCGGGCAGCACGCTGCTGCTCGGCCGCGAAGCCGGCGCGGACGCGTTGTCGACGCTGCACGTCGGTGACCGCGTGGGTGTTTCGTACGCGCCGCGGACCGACGCGGGCAAGATCGCGGTCGCGGTCGGCGGGAACAAGACGCTGCTGAAGGACGGACAGCTGCAGCAGCTCGACGACGTCACCCTCGCCCCGCGGACCGGCGTCGGCTTTTCCGCGGACGGCAAGCGGATGTGGCTCGTCACCGTCGATGGCCGCCAGGCTGACAGCCGTGGCATGACCGAGCTGGAAATGGCCCGGCAGCTGAAGCGGCTCGGCGCCGACGACGCGATCAACCTCGACGGCGGCGGCTCCTCGACCTTGCTCGCCCGCGGCGAAGGAGAAGCCGCGCCGTCGGTGCGCAACTCGCCTTCGGACGGCGGAGAACGCTTGGTGCCCAACGGCATCGGCGTCGCGACCGTGCCCGGCAGCGGACGGCTGACCGGCTTCGCGCCCGCCCCCGCGCAGGAGGGCGACAATTCGACGCGCGTGCTGTCCGGTTTGAGCCGCGCGCTCGTGCCGAACGGACACGACGAGACGGGCGCCGCAGTGGCGTCGCGGCCGTTCTGGACCACGTCGAATCCGTTCCGCGGCACGGTCACGAAGAACGTTTTCACCGCACACCCCGACTTCCTGCACCCGGACGCGCGAGCCGACGTGACGGTCACCGCGCACCAGAACTTCGTCAACGGCCGCACGAAGCTGACCGTGCTGGGCACGCCGGTCCGCCTCGGCGCGAGCACCAAGCAGGTCGCGCTTTCCGGTGCGGAGGCGCGCGGCGAGTTCCAGGTCTACGGCTACGACGCGGACGGTTACGGCACCTGGATCGAACCGTCGGACGTGAAGCTCGAATACGACCCCGCCGTGGTGAAGATCGAGCCCGCGGGCAAGGGTTTCGCGGTCAGCGCGAAGACCGCTTCCGGGGCCACCGCGATCACGGTCCACGCGGGCGGGAAGACCATGCACCTGGCGGCTTCGGTGGGCACTGAAGCGAAGGTCGCGGCTCCGCTGGCCGGTCCCGAAGGCTGGTCCGCCACGGTGTACCCGGCTGTCGTCGGCGCCGCGCTGTCGTCGGCGGACGGACGCAACGGCGGCAAGGGCCTCGCGCTCGACTACCGGCTCACCGGCACCACCGCCACCCGCGCCGCGTACGTCAACGCCGCCAACCCGATCCCAGTCCCAGCGGGCACGCAGAAGATCGGCATGTGGATCAACGGCGACGGCAAGGGCGCCTGGATCCGCGCGGAACTCCGCGACGGCGCCAACACGGCGTCCATTGTGGACCTTTCGCGGAGTGTCGACTGGACCGGCTGGCGGTACGTGACCGCCGTGGTTCCCGCCGGACTGCCGGACGGACAGCGCCTCACCCGGTTCTATGCCGTGGAAACCGTGGCGGACAAGCAATACGAGGGCAAACTGGTGTTCAACGACCTCACCTTCGAGGTCGCGCCGACCACTGCGGTGCCGCACGATCCGGCCGTCCCGGACCCGGCGCTGGTCGCCAACGGCACGCTCGGCAAGGGCGGCCTCAAGATCGCCGTCGTCAGCGACGCGCAGTTCACCGCCGACGCCCCGGACGGTCCGCTCGTCGCCCAGGCTCGCCGGGCGCTGCGCGAAGCCGTTGCGGCGAAACCGGATCTCGTGTTGATCAACGGCGATTTCGTCGACCGCGGGACCGCGCCGGACTTCGTCCTGGCCCGCAAGATCATCACCGAAGAGCTGGACGGCCGCGTCCCCTGGTACTACGTCCCCGGCAACCACGAGGCGGAGGGCGGCAACGGCCTGAAGAACTTCCAGGACGCCTTCGGGGAAACGCACCGCGTGGTCGACGTCCACGGCGTCCGGCTGATCCTGCTGGATTCCTCGCGCGGCTCGCTGCGCGCGGGCGGATTCGACCAGGTCCGCATGCTGCGCGAGGCGCTCGACAACGCGGCGCGGGACCGTTCGGTGCGCGGTGTGGTCGTCGCGATGCACCATCCGGTGAAGGACCCGAGCCCGACCGGGAATTCGCAGCTGGGCGACCGGAAAGAGGCCGCGCTGCTGCAGACGTGGCTGACCGGTTTCGAGGAAAAGTCCGGCAAACCCGCTGCTTCGCTGGCCTCGCACGCGGGCGTGTTCGGCCTGTCGCGCACGGACGGCGTGCCGTACCTGGTGAACGGCAACTCGGGCAAGACCCCTGCCGCGGCTCCTGGCGACGGCGGTTTCGCCGGCTGGACCCTGGTGCAGGTCGACCCTTCGGACCGCAGCCAGCCGGTGCGGTTCGAGACGCGTCCGAACGTCGACGCGCTGACCGTGACCGGTCCGGGCACTCTTTCCTGGGGCGGGACCGGAAAGGTGACCGCCGCGGTTACTCAGGAGGGCCGGTCGATTCCGGTGGCATACCCGGTGAGCGCGGTGTGGGGCGGCCGCGGGGTGCACATCGGCAGCTGGCCGCCCGCGCCGTGGGACGTGGTTTCTCTCGACCCGGCCACCGGAACGGTGCGAGGCCTGCGTCCGGGAACGGCGGAGATCTCGGTGACGGTGAACGGGGCGACCCGCTCGGTGCCGGTGACGGTGCGCTGAGGTGTGACGGGCGGGGCGGTCTTCGGGCCGCCCCGCTATTTCCTCGCGGTGCCGCGCCAAAGGCTGATCGCGAGCGGAACGATCACGACGTCGAGGATCGGGTGGAACACGCTGAACGGGTTGGGGTGGACGGCGACCAGCCGGTAGAGCCCCAGCAGCCCGCCGATCGCCGGGAAGACCGCGGCCGCGAGGAAGAACGGCCGCGCTCGCCGGAACACTCCCGCCGCGATCACCGCGTAAAGGACCCCGAAGGCCGCTGATCCGACGGTGTCCGAACCGGTTCCGTAGACGGCCAGCTGGCTCACGTGGGTCACCGCCGACAGGGCGAGGACCGAGCCGAGCAGCCGGGAACGGGTCTGCGAAACCGCGGGGGAGAGCAGCACGGCCGGTCCTCCAAACAGTCAGGTCACCTGACCAAAAAAGTAAGGTAGCCTGACGGGTGTGTCAAGCAGTCCTCCGGAGCCGCCCGCCCTCGTCGCGCTGACCGGCTCGTCGCGGCTCGGCGCGCTGGCCCGGCGGCTCGCCCAGGCGGTGACCGCTGGCGTGCTCGCCGGGGTGCAGCAGCGCGACGCCCGGATCCGCGCGGTCCACCTGCGGGTGTTCGCGTCGCTGGAAGACGGACCGGCGCGGGCGGTCGCCGTCGCCCGGCTTCTCGGGACGACCAAGCAGACGACCGGGCCGGTGATCGACGAACTCGTCGCGTGGGGCTATCTCCGCCGTCGCGAGGATCCGGCCGACGCCCGGGCGAAACTCGTCGATTTCACCGCGGCCGGGCGGGAGCTGGCGGAGGCGGCGGCGGAAGCGGTTCGCGTACTGGAATCCCGGATGGCCGACGCGGTCGGGCGCGAGGAGCTGGACCGGTGCCGGGAGACGTTGTGGCGGGCGATCGGAGCGGTGGAGCCGCCCGGCCGCTGAGCAAACCGGTCGAGAATTGTCGGTGCCTCCCTCTACTGTCGTTCCTCGTGGGAGAGTCGGCATCGGGACCCGCGCTCGTGCAAGCGAAGGCGCTGGTCAAACGGTTCGGAGAATTCGAGGCAGTACGCGGCATCGACGTCGAGGTGCGGCCGGGGGAGGCGTTCGGCTTCCTGGGGCCCAACGGCGCCGGGAAGTCGTCGACGATGCGGATGATCGCGTGCGTGTCCCCGCGCACCGACGGCGATCTGCGCGTCCTCGGCATGGACCCGGACGTCGACGGGCCGCGGATCCGCGCGCGCCTGGGCGTCGTGCCGCAGGAGGACAACCTCGACGTGGAGCTGACCGTGCGGCAGAACCTCCACGTCTACGGGCGCTATTTCGGCCTTTCCCGCGCGCACGTGCGGAAGAAAGCCGTCGAGCTGATGGAGTTCGCGCAGCTGTCCGACCGGGCCGAGAAACCGGTCGATTCGCTGTCCGGCGGCATGAAACGGCGGCTCACCATCGCCCGGTCGCTGGTCAACGACCCGGAACTGCTGCTGCTCGACGAACCGACCACCGGGCTCGATCCGCAGGCGCGGCATCTGTTGTGGGACCGGCTTTTCCGGCTCAAGGCGCGTGGCACGACGCTGATCGTCACCACGCATTACATGGACGAAGCCGAACAGCTCTGCGACCGGCTGGTCGTCATGGACGGCGGCCGGATCGCCGCCGAAGGCTCGCCCGCCGAGCTGATCGCGCGGCATTCCACCCGGGAAGTCGTCGAACTGCGGTTCGCGCCGGGGGAGCAGCAGGGCGCGGCCGACCGGCTCGACGGGCTGGCCGAACGCGTCGAAGTCCTCCCGGACCGGGTGCTGCTCTACACGATGACCGGCGAGGCCACGCTCGAGCGCGCGCACGAACGCGGCCTGCGCCCGCTGTCGAGCCTGGTCCGCCGCAGTTCCCTGGAGGACGTCTTCCTCCGCCTCACCGGCCGGACGTTGGTGGACTGATGACCGCACCCGCCACCGGCCGCGTGGTCGGCCGGTTCCACGGCGCCTGGCTGCGCGTCGAGGGCTACTGGACCTGGTACCGCAGGCACTGGCTCAGCACGCTCTACTCCACCGGCCTGCAGCCGGTCCTGTTCCTCGCCGCGATGGGGCTCGGCTTCGGTTCGCAGGTCAAGGCCGGTCCGGCGACCGGCGGGGTGTCCTACCTCGTCTACGTCGCCCCGGCGCTGCTCGTGGCCGGCGCCGCGCAGCAGGGCGTCAGCGAATCGAGTTATCCGGTGCTCAGCGGATTCAAATGGCAGAAGGACTATCTGGCGGTCACCGCGACGCCGGTGTCGCCGGGCCAGGTCCTCGGCGGCCACCAGATCTGGACCAGCCTGCGGCTCGCACTTTCCGGCACCGTCTACGCGTTCGTCGCGCTGCTGTTCGGCGCCTGGGCGAACGCGGGAGCGCTGCTGGTGATCCTCGTCGGCGTCCTCACCGGGCTCGCCTGCGGTTCGCTAATGGCCGGGATGGCGGCGTGGACCTTCGACGAGGGACAGCGGATCGGGCTGGTCTTCCGCTTCGTCGTCATCCCCATGACGCTGTTCTCCGGCACGTTCTTCCCGATCTCCCAACTGCCGCTGTACCTGCGCTGGCTGGCCTGGATCTCCCCGCTGTGGCACGGCACCGAACTCTCGCGCGCCGCCACGCTCGGCGGGCGCGAACTGCTCCCGGTGCTCGGGCACGTCGCGTACCTGGCGGTGCTGGTCGCGGTCGGCTGGACGATCGCGCACCGCGGCTTCTACCGACGGCTGGTGGCGTGATGACCGATCTGCGAGAAGCCCCGATTCTCCCGCAGCGGCGCGGGATTCTGCTCCGCGTCCTGCCCGCGGGCATGTACAGCGGCCGGGCGACCGCGCTGATCGAACGCGCGCTCACCGTCTACGGACGCTCGTGGACGATGCTCGTGTCGGGCGCGCTCGAGCCGTTGTTCTACCTGCTCGCGTTCCAGGTCGGCTTCGGCAAACTGGTCACCACCGTGGCCGGGCCGGACGGCCAGCCGATGAGCTACGTCGCGTTCGTCGCGCCCGCGCTGCTGGCGTCGTCGGCGATGAACGGCGCGGTCTTCGAGTGCACGTACAACCTGTTTTTCAAACTGCGCTACGCCAAAACCTACGACGCGATGCTGGCGACCCCGGTCGGCCCGCTCGACGTCGCGCTCGGCGAGATCGCGTGGGCGATGATCCGCGGCGGCCTGTATTCGGTCGCGTTCCTGGCGGTCACCGGAGTCATGGGGCTGCTCACGTCATGGTGGGCGCTGCTGCTCCTGCCCGCCGCGCTGCTCGTGTCGTTCGCGTTCGCCGCGATCAGCATCGCGCTGGTCAGCTTCTTGAAGTCGACGTCGCAATTCGACTACATCCAGCTCGTCCTGATGCCGATGTTCCTGTTCTCCACCACGTTCTTCCCGCTCACGGTCTACCCGGAGGCACTGCAGTGGCTGGTCCGCTGCTTCCCGCTGTACCACGGGATCGAGCTGATGCGCGGGCTCGCGACCGGCATCTTCTCCTGGAGCATGCTGGGCAACCTCGCGTACCTGCTGGTGCTCGCCGGGATCGGAATCTGGGGCGCGACAAGGAGGATCGCGAAGCTGCTGCTGACTTGAGGGTGTCGGGTCAGCGGGAGGGGCTGGGCAGTCCGGTCTGCGCGGGGGCCACCGCGGAACGGGCGTCGATGAGGCCGTGGGCGTAGGAGCTGTCGTGGCCGGAGCCGTAGCGTCGTCTTGCGTGCCGCCGCCGGTCAGGTCTGCTGGTGCTCGCCGGGATCGGAATCTGGGGCGCGACAAGGAGGATCGTGAAGCTGCTGCTGACTTAGGGGTGTCGGGTCAGCGGGAGGGGCTGGGCAGTCCGGTCTGCGCGGGTGCCACCGCGGAACGGGCATCGACGAGACCGTGCCCGTAGAAGCCGTTGTATCCGTCATAGCCGGAGCAGTAGGCGTCCTGCGCGCCGTCGCCGGTCAGGTCGTAGTTGTCCGGGCACGGCATCGGCGTCGCGCGGGAGTCCAGGGCTCGGCGCAGTTCGGCGGCGGTCCACGCGGGGTGCACCGACTTCAGCAACGCCAGCACTCCGGCGACGTGCGGCGCGGCCATCGACGTCCCGCACATCGGCGCGTATCCGCCCGGCACGGTCGAAACCACGCACCGGTCGTCGTCGCCGCCCGGGGCCGTGACATCGACCACACCGAGGCCGTACGAGCTGTAGCCCGACTTCACCCGGTCCTGGCTGATCGCCGACACCGTCACCGCGTCGCGCAGCCCGGCAGGCAGTGCTTCGCACTTCCCGGCGGCGGAGGGCGAACCCGAATGGGCCGACGGCGTCAGGTCGACCGCCTCGTTGGTCGCGGCGGCGACGTTCAGCGTGCCCTGCGAAGTCGCGTACTCCACGGCCCGCGCCAGCACTTCGTGCACCACGCCGCGGTCGTTGCCGCGCACACAGGACAGCGACCACGGGTTCACGAACCAGCTGCTGTTGGCAATCGGCAGATGCCGCGCCGCCGACCACATGATCCCGCAGACCGCCGCCTCCGGGTCGGCGTAACCGCGGTCGTCGATCACCTTCACCGAGGCGATCCGCACGCCGGGGGCGACGCCGGTGATGCCCTTGCCGTCGTCGGCCGCGGCGATGATGCCCGCGACGTGCGTGCCGTGCGCCGAGGTCGTCGGCTGCCACGCGGCCGGGCTCGGGTCCGGGACGCCGGTGAGACAGCCCGCCGAATCGTCCGGGTCGATCGCCGCCGCGAGGTCGGGATGCTTCGGGTCGACGCCGGAGTCCAAGACGCCGACGACCACCGAACGGCTGCCGCCGGTGACCTGGTGCGCGGCCGGCGCGTTGATCAGGTTCATGTCCCACTGCTGCGAGGACAGGTCCGACGTGGACACCCGCGCCGGGTCGCTGAGCGGCAGCGCGGCGCGCGCGGGCTGGGCGGCGGCGCCCGGCTGTTCGGCGGCCGTCCGGGTGGCTTGCGCGCTGAAGGCCCGCTCCGGGCCGAGCCGGTCCGCGAACGCCCGATCGGCTGACGTGACGACCGCCACGGAAATCTGCGGGTAGTAGCCGACGAGCTGCCCGCAGCCGGCGCTCGTCTGCTGGCGGGCGGAAGATTCCGGGGTGCCGCGGTCGAACGCGACGACGTAGCGCACCTCCCGGCCGCCGGAGGAGCATCCGGGACTCGCGTCGGCGGCGGGGGAGACCGCGGCGCAGCCGGCGAGGACCAGCAGCGAGCACACGGCCGCCCGCAGCGGCCGCGCCAGCACAGACACCGGACCTCCCACCGTGCGCGGGGCTCTGCCGGGCGCCCGCGCGAGCGCCCGAGCCCGCACGCTAACCACCCCGGGCCCGGCGCGACAAGCGAACCGCGGAAGTTCGCCCGGGCGCATGATCGCGGCACGCCCGGGCGCCTGCCGCGGGGCACCGACTACACCGGGTGTCCCCCCGGGTGTGGGATACTCGCGGTGGCCGCTGCGCCGACGGGCATCCCGCCCGCGTCGTGAGCGGCCCGGAGGAGTGCCGGACCGGCACCACGCGCGTCGCCCCCGGGAGGCCGGGCCAAGGTCGATGTCGTGGCGGGTGGCCCGGGGGTCGCGAGCAGGCCGGCACCCCGCCGAGCAGACCAGGAACCGAGCGGCCGCCGACCCGGCGGACCGCACGGCTGCCAGCAGGATTCCCGCCGCTGGTCACCACCACGGCGGGCACGGAACAGAAAGGGCCCCTGCGCGGCCGCGTCATCACCGGTGCGAACCGGCTGACGCGCCCGGGGGCGGAGGAGACATATGTCGAACGCGGACACACCCGCCGATCAGACCGGCGGGAATACCGCCGCACCCACGACCAGCAGGCTGGGCGAGCTGCCGCCGCGCATCCGCGTGCACGCGCTGGCCAAGCTGCTCGGCCTGAGCAGCCGCGACCTGCTCGGCAAGCTCGCCGAGCTGGGGGAGAGCCCCCGCAGCGCCCAGTCGAGCGTGACCAAGGAGGTCGCGCACCGCGTGGCCGTCATCCTCGACGCGGAGGCCGCCGGATCGGGCGACACCGCCGCCGAGGCCGCCGACCAGGGCGCGACCGCCGGGAACGAAGCCGCCGGGCAGGCCGCCAGCCAGCCGGCCGCCGAGGCCCAGGACAGCGAGGCCGCCCCGGCTGCCGCTGCCCAGGAGACCGCGGACGCCGCTCCGGAAACCGCCGCCGCGGAGGACGCCGCTTCGCCCGAGTCCGGCACTCCGGAAGCCGCTGCCGCGCAGGCTTCGGAACCCGCCGCTGAGCAGGAGGCCGCCGCGGCGGCGGCGACCCCGGCCGGCCCGTCCGCCGCCGAGACCGCCGAGCCGGAAGCCGCTCCGGAGTCCGGCGAGAAGCGCACCCGCACCCGTCGGGCCCGCCGGGCCGTCGCGCCCGCGATCCCGGCCGAACAGCAGGAAACCGAGCAGGCCACCCCGGCCCGCGGCCCGGTGCACGTGCCGGTCTTCGCCGCGCCCTCGCCGGTCTTCCTGCCGCCCGAGCCCGCGCAGCCGGCGCGGAGCAAGCCGGAGCCGTTGTTCGGCGTCGGCGAGGCTCCCGCGCAGGCCGAGCGTCCGGGCCGGACCGAGAGCGCCGCCGAGGAGGAAACCTCGGACGAGGCTCGCGACGAGCGTTCCGACGAGGACAACGACGACGCGGGCGGCCGCCGCCGGCGCCGTCGCGGCCGTCGCGGCCGCGGCCGGGGCAAGGGCGGCGACGAGGCCCAGTCCGAGAACGAGGACGAAACCTCCGAAGACCAGCAGGTCCAGCAGTCGAAAGACGGCAAGGACAGCAAGGACAAGACCGAGAAGCCGGACGAGGCGGGCGAAGCCGACGCGGACTCCGACGACGACGCCGAGTCCGAGAGCGGCACCAAGCGCCGCCGCCGTCGCCGCCGCCGCAAGGGCGGGGAGGACGACGCGGCCGAGACGACCGGCAGCGACGACCCGCCGAACACCGTCACGCACGTCCGCCAGGCCAAGGCCGCCGAGGCCGAGCGCCCGGCGCGCGACGAGGTGCGCAGCGTCCGCGGCTCCACGCGGCTGGAGGCCAAGCGCCAGCGCCGCCGCGACGGCCGCGAGGCGGGCCGCCGCCGCGCCCCGATCCTGTCCGAGGCCGAGTTCCTCGCTCGCCGCGAGTCGGTCGACCGCACCATGGTCGTCGCCGAGAAGGGCGACTCCACGCAGATCGCCGTGCTCGAGGACGGCGTGCTGGTCGAGCACTTCGTGACGTCGTCGGGCACCGGCTCGATCGTCGGCAACGTCTACCTCGGCCGCGTCCAGAACGTGCTGCCCAGCATGGAGGCCGCGTTCATCGACATCGGCCGCGGCCGCAACGCCGTGCTCTACGCGGGCGAGGTCGACTGGGACGCCGCCGGCCTGGAAGGCAAGGCGCGCAAGATCGAGCAGGCGCTGTCCACCGGCGACAGCGTGCTGGTGCAGGTCACGAAGGACCCGGTCGGGCACAAGGGCGCCCGGCTGACCACGCAGATCTCGCTGCCCGGCCGCTTCCTCGTCTACGTCCCCGCGGGCGGGGCCACCGGCATCTCCCGCAAGCTGCCGGAGAACGAGCGGCGCCGGCTCAAGGACATCCTCAAGCGGATCGTCCCGGAGGACGCGGGCGTCATCATCCGCACCGCGTCGGAGGGCATCAGCGAGGAGGAGCTCGACCGGGACGTCCAGCGGCTCAAGGCGCAGTGGGACGTCATCAAGGAGAAGGCCTCGGCCGGGTCCGCCAAGAAGGGCGGCGCCCCGACCATGCTGTACGAGGAGCCGGACCTGCTGGTGAAGGTCGTGCGCGACCTGTTCACCGAGGACTTCGCGAAGCTGGAGGTCCAGGGCTCGACCGCGTGGGAGACCATCCACGGCTACGTGCAGCACGTCGCGCCCGACCTGACCGACCGGCTCAAGCGCTACACCGGCAACGGCGACGCGTTCGCCGACCACCGGATCGACGAGCAGATCACGAAGGCGCTCGACCGCAAGGTGTGGCTGCCCTCGGGCGGCTACCTGGTCATCGACCGCACCGAGGCGATGACCGTCATCGACGTCAACACCGGCAAGTTCACCGGCTCGGGCGGCAACCTCGAGGAGACGGTGACCCGCAACAACCTGGAGTCGGCGGAGGAGATCGTCCGCCAGCTGCGGCTGCGGGACATCGGCGGCATCATCGTCATCGACTTCATCGACATGGTGCTCGAGTCCAACCGCGAGCTGGTGCTGCGCAGGCTCACCGAATGCCTCGGCCGCGACCGCACGCGCCACCAGGTGGCCGAGGTCACGTCGCTGGGCCTGGTGCAGATGACGCGCAAGAAGATCGGCACCGGGCTGCTCGAGGCGTTCTCCACGCCGTGCGAGCACTGCAAGGGCCGCGGCGTCGTCGTTTCCACCGAACCGCAGCGCACCGCGGGCGGGGGCACCGGGAACGGCCACAACGGCGGCAACGGGCACAACGGCCACAGCCACGGCGGCGGCGACACGAAGAGCTCGCGGCGGTCCCGCGGCCGCGGCAAGGGCGAGGAGCAGCACCACGAGCCCAAGCCGGAGCCGGCCGCCCCGGCCCCGACCCCGGTGCAGCGCGAGTCGGTCGTGTCGGCGGTGCAGGCCATGGCCAACGCGTCCAAGGCGAAGCACGAGCACCACGCTCCGGAAGCCGCCGAGGCGAAGGAGCCGGAGACGGCCGCACAGCCGTCCGAGCAGGGTGAGCAGCAGCCCGAGCCCAAGACGGAGGCCCCGGCCCCCGTCCAGCAGCCGGAGCCGACGCAGCCGGAGCCCGCGGTCAGCGAGGCCGCGCCGGCGGCGGAGGCCCCGAAGGAGACCGCCGAGGCGGCCTCCGAAGAAGAACCCGAGGTCGACGTCCCGGCCCCGGCCGTGCGCAGCACCCGGCGCCGTCCGCGCCGCGCCGCTTCGCGTCCGGCAGGGCCGCCGGTGAAGGCTTCGGAGCAGAGCTGATCCACCACGGGTACCCCGGGTGCAGCAGCGCCCGGGGCCTCCCGTAACCTGTAGTACGGCTCATCGCAAGCATGAGCCGCTGCGCGAGCACCTGGACCGCCTTCGGGCGGGCCGGCCGCGCCAGCCCCCTAACCCATTGTCGAGTAATGCAGGAGACTTCCGTGTCGGCGTACGCGATCGTCAAGACCGGCGGCAAGCAGTACAAGGTTGCCGTTGGCGACGTCGTAGAGGTCGAGAAGCTCGAGGGCGAGCCGGGCACCGAGCACACCTTCCCCGCCGTGCTGTTCGTGGACGGTGGCGAGGTCACCACGGACGCCGACGCGTTGGCGAAGGTCTCGGTCACCGGCAAGGTCGTCGAGCAGACCAAGGGTCCGAAGATCCGGATCCACAAGTTCAAGAACAAGACCGGCTACCACAAGCGCCAGGGTCACCGGCAGAAGCTGACCCGCGTCGAGGTCACCGGCATCTCCAAGTAGTTCTCCGGATCTTCGAAAACCGAAACTTTCCCAGAAGGGGCTTGAGCGATGGCTCACAAGAAGGGTGCGTCCAGCTCCCGCAACGGTCGTGATTCGAACGCCCAGCGCCTGGGCGTCAAGCGCTTCGGCGGCCAGGAGGTGAACGCGGGCGAGATCCTGATCCGCCAGCGGGGCACCAAGTTCCACCCCGGCGTGAACGTCGGCCGCGGCGGCGACGACACGCTGTTCGCGCTCGCTGCCGGTGCGGTCGAGTTCGGCTCGAAGCGCGGCCGCAAGACGGTCAACATCGTGCCAGTCGAGGCCTGATTTTCGGTCTCGGCAGCGTCAGAACCTCCAAGCGAGGGGTGGGACCGGAATAACTCCGGCACCACCCCTCGTTTGTTTTTGTCCGGATACTTTTTTCGCACGTGAAGTGAGGCAGAACCATGGCGTCCCGGTTCGTGGACCGCGCGGTCATCCATCTGACCGCCGGGGACGGGGGAAACGGCTGTGCCTCGGTGCACCGCGAAAAGTTCAAGCCGCTCGGCGGCCCGGACGGCGGCAACGGCGGCAACGGCGGTGACGTCACGCTCGTCGTCGACGCCAACGTGCACACCCTCCTCGACTTCCACTTCCGTCCGCACGCCCGCGCCGGCAACGGCAAAATGGGCATGGGCAGCAACCGCAACGGCGCCGCGGGCGAGGGCCTCGAGATGAAGGTCCCGCCGGGCACCGTCGTGTTCACCGAGGACGGCGAACTCGTCGCGGACCTCACCACCCCCGGCACCCGGTTCGTCGCCGCGCAGGGCGGCCGCGGCGGGCTCGGCAACGCCGCGCTCGCGTCGAAGGCCCGCAAGGCGCCCGGGTTCGCGCTGCTCGGCGAGCCCGGCGAGAGCCGCAACCTCGTGCTGGAGCTGCGTTCGGTCGCCGACGTCGGCCTGCTCGGCTTCCCGTCCGCGGGCAAGTCGTCGCTGATTTCCGTGCTGTCCGCGGCGAAGCCGAAGATCGCCGACTACCCGTTCACCACGCTCGTGCCGAACCTCGGCGTCATCACCGCCGGGTCGTCGGTGTTCACCATGGCCGACGTGCCGGGCCTGATCCCGGGCGCGTCCGAGGGCCGCGGCCTCGGACTGGACTTCCTGCGCCACATCGAACGCTGCGCCGTGCTGGTGCACGTGGTCGACTGCGCGACGCTGGAGCCCGGCCGCGATCCGCTGTCCGATGTGGACGCTCTCGAGGAGGAGCTGGCCCGCTACACACCGGGGCTGGGCGGCAAGCTCGAGGAACGCCCGCGCGTGGTGGTGCTGAACAAGATCGACATCCCGGAAGCCGCCGAGCTGGCCGAGTTCGTGCGCCCCGACCTGGAGGCTCGCGGGCTGCGCGTGTTCGAGGTGTCCACCGCTTCGCGCAAGGGCCTCAAGGAGCTGACCTTCGCGCTGGCGGAGGTCGTCGAGGCTTACCGCGAGGCGCAGCCGGTGCTGGAGCCGGAGAAAATCGTGCTGCACCCGCACGCGATCGACGACAGCGGGTTCACCGTCGAGCGCGATCCGGAGGAGGAAGGCGGGTTCATCGTCCGCGGGTCGCGCCCCGAGCGGTGGATTCGGCAGACGAACTTCGCCAACGACGAGGCCGTCGGCTACCTCGCGGACCGGCTCAACCGGCTCGGCGTCGAGGAGGCGCTGGCGAAGAACGGCGCCCGCCCGGGCAGCCCGGTCACCATCGGCGACATCCAGTTCGAATGGCAGCCCTCGACCCCGGGCGTCGCGGTGCACCTGTCCGGCCGCGGCACGGACGTGCGGCTGGAGCGCACCGACCGCGTCAGCGCGTCCGAGCGCAAGGAAGCCCGCCGCGTGCGCCGCGACGGCACCGGCGAGGACGAGGACCTGGTCGAAGAGGAGGCCGCCCCGTCCGTCGACGCCGAACTGGACGACGTGTGGGACGACGAGGAGCAGGCGGAGCGCGACCGGTGAGCGGCACGCGGCAGGAGATCGCGGAAGCCCGCCGGCTGGTCGTCAAGGTCGGGTCCTCGGCATTGACCACCGCGGGCAGCGGACTCGACGTGGCTCGCCTGGACGCGCTCGTCGACGCCATCGCGGACCGCGTGGCCCGCGACGCGCAGATCGTCCTCGTGTCCTCGGGCGCGATCGGCGCCGGGCTCGCGCCGTTGAAGCTGGGCAAACGCCCGCGCGACCTGGCCACCCAGCAGGCCGCGGCGAGCGTCGGACAGCTCGCGCTGGCGCACGCGTACGCGGAATCGTTCGGCCGTTATTCGCTGACGGTCGGGCAGGTGCTGCTCACTTCGGACGACGTCGTCCGCCGCGCGCACTACCGCAACGCACAACGCACGTTCTCCCGCCTGCTCGCGCTCGGCGCGGTGCCGGTCGTGAACGAGAACGACACCGTTGCCACGCAAGAGATCCGCTTCGGCGACAACGACCGGCTCGCTGCTTTGGTGGCGCACCTCGTCGGCGCCGACGCACTGGTCCTGCTGTCCGATGTAGACGGTCTGTACGACGGCGACCCGCGCGACGGCGCGACCCGCAAGATCACCGAGGTGCGCGGCGAGTCCGATGTGGAGGGCATCGCGGTCGGCATGTCGTCCTCGGGCCTGGGTACCGGCGGCATGGTCTCGAAGCTGTCCGCGGCGCGCACCGCGGCCGGCGCCGGAATCCCGGTGCTGCTGGCCGCTGCCGCCGACGCCGGGGACGCGCTGCGCGAGGCGAACGTCGGCACCGCGTTCGCGCCCGCCGACACCCGCCTGTCCGCCCGCCGCTTCTGGCTCGGGTACGCCGCCGACACCTCCGGCCGCCTCCGCCTGGACGACGGCGCGGTCCGCGCGATCCTCCGCCGCCGCTCGCTGCTGGCAGCGGGAATCACCGGCGTGGACGGCGATTTCGAAGCAGGCGACGTCGTGGACCTGGTGGACGCGGCAGACGTCCCGGTAGCGCGCGGCGTGGTGGGCTTCGACGCGGGGGAGCTGCCTGCGTTGATCGGACGGTCGAGCCACGAGGTCCCGGTGGAGCATCGCCGGGAGGTCGTCCACGCGGACGATCTCGTCCCGCTCCGCCGCTAAGACCCCGCGAGATGCCGAGCCACCCGGGCCAACTGCTCGGCGTAATACTCCACAAAGGACTCTGACGACGGGTCCTCCCCGGTGAGCGCTTCCGCGACCCGGGGCAGCGCCGTCGGTGCGCTGGCCGCCGCCATCAGCATCAGGAGCAGCGTCTTCGGGTCCACATCGGACGGAAAGTCGCCCGCTTCCTGCCGCGCGCGCATGTACTTGAGCTGGCCTTGCAGGAACTCGCGCTGCGCCTGCGCGCCCGCTCCGTTCGAGGCGCCCTCGGCCATGTTCTCCCGCAGGAACAACCGGGCCTGGTCCTGGTCGGAGAGCCCGCTCCGGGCGAAGTCCGCGAGCACGTCCGCGAGCGGACGGTCCGGAGTGGTCATCGACGAGAACCCGGCGAATGGTTCGCTCGCGACCTCGGTGTACAGCCCTTCCTTGCCGCCGAAGTAGTAAGAGATCAGCTGTTTGTTCACCCCGGCGCGCTGGGCGATGTCGCTGACCCGCGCGGCCGCGTACCCCTTGCTGCCGAATTCGGCTTTCGCCGCCTCGAAAATGCGAGCCTTCGTGCGTTCGGGATCGCGCTGACGCTCGCCAGGGCGCGGCGCGCGGCGCGGGGTCGTCTCGGACACCTCAGCAGCCTAACCGACGGATAATCATCCTGTGGGTTGACGTAATCATCTGCATGGATGATTCTGGATCCAGTCGAGGAGAGGAACGACCGTGAAGAAGATCAAGGTGGCGGTAGTGGGCGGCGGCACCGGCGGACTGTGCCTGGCGCACGGCCTGTCCCGGGCGGGGATCGAGGTGGCGGTGTACGAGCGCAGCCGCACGCGGACCGAGCGGCTGCAGGGCTACCGCGTGCACATCGCGCCGATGGGCTCCGCCGCGCTGCACGAGTGCCTTCCGCCGGCGGCGTGGGAGCGGTTCCTGGCCACCACGGGGGCAAGCGAGGGCACGTTCGGTTTCGTCACCGAGAAGATGCGCGAGTTGGCGGCCTTCGACCCGCCGCCCAGCTCGAATCCGGCCGCCGCGCACCATTCGGTCAGCCGGATTTCGCTGCACCAGGTGCTGTCGTCCGGACTGGACGGAA
The DNA here is from genome assembly GCF_002796545.1 of Amycolatopsis sp. AA4. Classification (GTDB taxonomy): domain Bacteria; phylum Actinomycetota; class Actinomycetes; order Mycobacteriales; family Pseudonocardiaceae; genus Amycolatopsis. Next base: position 5,792,015 of record NZ_CP024894.1, on the reverse strand, counting down.
TCCTCTGGTACGACAAGGAATTCGTGCGCTACGAGACCGATGCCAAAGGCGTCGGCCTGCATTTCGCGGACGGCACCACTGCCGAGGCGGATCTGGTCGTCGGCGCGGACGGCGCGAGTTCCCGGGTCCGCGCGCAGTTGTTGCCGCACGCGAAGCGGGTCGACACCGGAATCCGGAACGTCATCGGCAAATTCCCGCTGACCGAAGAGTCCCGCGCGCTGCTTCCGCGACGACTGGCGACCGCCCCGACGCTCGTGCTGCCGCCGGCGGGCTGCGGGATGTTCACCGCACCGCACGAATTCCCGGCCGCTTCGGTCAACGACGAGACCGCGACCGTCGACCCGGTGCTGTTCGACAACACCAGCAGCTACGTGATGTGGACCTACGGCGCGAAAGCCACGCATTTCCCGGCCGGCCTCGCCGAATTGGACCCTCCCGCGCTCCGTGCGCTGATTCTCGACCGGCTCCGCGACTGGCATCCCGCGTTCAGCCGCCTGGTGCGGGATTCGCCGGACGCGACGGTGGCCGTGCTGCCGATCCGCACGTCGGTGCCGGTCCGCGAGTGGGAAACCGGTCCGGTCACCCTGCTCGGCGACGCCGTGCACAGCATGACGCCCTTCCGCGGCATCGGCGCGAACATCGCCCTCCGTGACGCACAAGTGTTGTGCCGCAACCTTTCCCGCGGCGGCGACGTGACCGCCGCAGTGGCCGACTACGAGCGGCAGATGCGGAAGTACGCGTACCCGCAGGTGCGCGGTTCGCTGCGCAGCGCCGGACAGTTCGTCACCGAGAGCCGCTTCAGTCGCGGAGTCATGCGTGCGTCGATGGCCGCGGTGGGAGCGGGACTTTCGCTGCGGCGGAGGCTGCGCCGCTGACCTCAGCCCGCGCTGTACCAGCGTCCGCCCGGCGGCATGGCGTACTCCGTGTACAGAAGTGCGGCCAGGGTTTGCCATCCGGTTTCGTCCGCGGTGAACGTTCGGCCGCCCGGCGCGATCAGCACGGCCTGGCCGCTCGCGTCGGCGACGAGCGAGATCGGCACTCGGTACTCGTCGTAGTCGTGCCGCACGAGCCAGCGCCACCCGATCGTGAACCGGCGGCGCGTGGGCACCGGGCAACGCTCGGCAATCCCGGGGCCTTCGATTGTCCACAACGGAATCACCCGCAGTCCGGCGAGGTGCACGAGCTGTGGTTTCTTGCCGTCCGGTTCGAAGCGGTAGTACGGACGCTTGCACCACCGCTCCCAGCGCAGCCGTCGCCGTTCGCGCCGGATCGGGCCGCGCAGCCGGGAGACTGCTTCCTCGACCAGCGCGAGGGCGCGGGTGTAGTCGGGATCGTCGCGGGACACGAGATTCTCCCCTCTCTCGCGCCCGAAGCTACTGAAGCGGCTGGGGACCGGTCCCGCTCTGTTTGTCCACCAGCGCGCGGAGCTGGAACTTCTGGATTTTGCCGCTGGCGGTCCGGGGAAGGTCCGGAAACAGCTCCACGCGCTCCGGCCAGTACTGTTTGGCGACGCCCTTCTCGGCGAGAAAGCCGCGCAGCTTCTCCAGATCCAAGGAAGCACCGGGGGTGAGCACGAGGCAGGCGCACGCGCGTTCCTGCAGCCGCGGATCGGCGACCGCGACCACGGCGACCGCCTCGACGTCCGGGTGTTCGTAAAGGACGTTCTCCACGTACGCGACCGGGATGTTCTCTCCGCCGCGGATGATCACGTCCTTGGTGCGGCCGGCGATGCGGAGATAGCCGTCGGCGTCGACAGCCGCGAGGTCGCCGGTGTCGAACCAATCGCCGGTGAAACTCTCGCGGGCCAGCTCGAGCCGTTCCGCGTAGCCGACGAACAGGAACGGCCCGGCGACCTGCAGCCGGCCCTCGGCGCCCGGCGGCAGTTCGGTCCCGTCCGCGTCGACGACCCGGATCCGCATTCCGGGCCACGGATAACCGTCGGTGTCGATCAGCTTGTCGTCCGGATCGCCCGGGATGCCGAGCGTGACCAGCGCGTCCTCGCTCTGCCCCCAGCCGCCGAGCACGACGAGTCCGGGGAGTTTCCGGCGTGCCTGCCGCACGAGCGCGCGGGGGATCGGCGCGCCCATGCAGCAGAACCGTTGCAGGGAGCTGAGATCGTGCTCGGCGAGATTCGGTGCGGACAACAGGTCGTGCAGGAACGGCGTGGCGGCGGAGGTGTAGGTGATGCCGTGTTCGGCGACCAGCTCCACGAACCGCGCGGCATCCCACACGTCTTGCAACACGCACGTCGCACCGTTCTGCACGCCGAGCCTTGCGCCGTAAAGGAAACCAGTGAGATGCGCGAGCGTCGAAGCCATGTGCAGGACGCTGTCGGAGGTGATGCCGAGTCGCTGGGGGAGCGGATTGTTCGCCGCGACCGCGGTGTTGTGGGTGTGCATCACGCCCTTGGGCTCGCCGGTGGTGCCGGAGGTGAAGATCAGCAGGGTGACGTCGTTGGGATCCGGCCGCCAGGACGGCAGTTCGCGCCGTTGCTCCCAGGGCGTCGCGGCGAACTCGTCCCAGGACGACCCGACCACCAGCACGTGCTCCAGTTCCGGCCACTGCGGACGGAGCCGCCGCGCCATCGCCGGATAGTCGAAACCGCGGAATTCCCGCGGGATCACCAGGACTTTTGACCTCGCGAGCGCCACCATGAAGCCGACCTCGCGGTCCCGGTAGATCGGGATGAGGGGATTGCTGACCGCGCCGATCCGGCTCGCCGCGTAGTGCACGACGATCCACTCGATCCGGTTCGGCAGCTGGAACGACACGACGTCGCCGGGCCGGACGCCCAGTTCCAGCAGCCCGAGCGCGCACCGGTCGACCTCCCGTTTGAGCTGGCCGAACGTGATGCTGCGCTGCGAATCGACGAACGCGGTCTTGTCCGGCGCGGCCGCGGCGGCGTCGTCGAGGTAGTCGGTGATGGTCCGGTTCACCCAGTACCCGGCGCGGGTGTGGGCTTCGATCGTCTCGTCGTCGAGGATCGTCGCGAACGGCATGGCGGGCTCCGGGTCAGCTCATCGTGAGGCCGCCGCTGACGCTGACGGTCTGGCCGGTGACGTAGGCGGCCTCGTCGGAGGCCAGGAAGGCGACCACGTTCGCGATGTCGGACGGCTGCGCGAGCCGGCGGAACGGGATGGCTTTCGTCAGCGCTTCGCGCAGTTTCGGGTTGTCGCCGCCGAGCGAGGCGAACAGTTGGGTGTCGGCAGGACCGGGACAGACGACGTTGGCGTTGACCGTGTTGCGCGCCAGTTCCCGGGCGATCGACTTCGTGAACGCGATGATGCCGCCCTTCGCCGCCGAGTACACCGCCTCGCCCGACGAGCCGACCCGACCGGCGTCGGAGGCGATGTTGACCACCGAGCCGAAGCCCTGCTCGACCATCACCGGCAGCACCTCGCGGCACGTGTTGAGCACGCCGTAGAGGTTGATCTGCACGACGCGGTCCCAATCGGCGCGATCGGACTCCACGAACGGGCCGGCTTTGTCCCATCCGGCGTTGTTGACCAGCACGTCGATCCGGCCGAACTGCGCGCGGACCTGCTCGACCGCGGCGGCGACGGATTCCGGCGAGGTCACGTCGGTCTTTATGCCGATCCCGCCGATCGCGGCCGCGGTTTCCTTCGCCGTGGTCTCGTTGAGGTCGCTGACCACGACGGTCGCGCCCTCGGCGGCCAGCTTCTCGGCGATGCCGCGGCCGATGCCCTGACCTGCGCCGGTCACGATGATGACTTTGTCCTTCAGCATGTTTTCTCCATCAGGGTGCGTAGGCGCGGCCCAGCAGGTTGCGCGCGATGACAAGCTTCGACACCTGCGCGGTGCCGTCGCCGATTTCGAGGCCGATCACGTCGCGAAGCCGTTGCCCGACCGGGCTTTCGCTGGAGTACCCGAGGTGCCCGAACGTCAGGAGGCACTGGTGGATCGTCTCGGCGGCGAGCTTCGGCGCCCAGAACTTCGCCATCGCGGCCTCGGTGCTGTGCTCGACGTCGTTGTCCTTGCGCCACAACGCCTCGTAACAGACGTGCCGGGCGCCACGCAGGTACGTCGCCTGCTCGGCGAGCGGGAACGCGACACCCTGGAAGGTGCCGATCGGACTGCCGAACGCCTCGCGGTCGCGGGACCACTGCAGTGCCTCGTCGAGCGAAACCTGTGCTGCGCCAAGGCAAGCGAGCCCGATGATCGCGCGTGAATAGTCGAAGCCCTGCATCACGGAGACGAACCCGTGGCCTTCGCCGCCGACCAACGCTTCCTTCGGGACGGGCAGTCCGTCGAAGTGCAGGGAGGCCCGGCCGATCGCCCGGCTGCCGAGGTCGTCGAACGCCGCCCGCGAGACGTACGCGTCGTCCAGTTCGACCCAGAACGCGCTTACCCCGCGGGCGCCGGGGCCGCCGGTGCGGGCGAGCACGAGCGCGACGTCGGCGGACATGCCCAGCGTGATCGACGTTTTCTCGCCGGTGAGCCGCCAGCCGGCCCCGTCCGGCTCGGCCTTCATCTCCAGCGTCGCGGCGTCCGTGCCGTGCCCGGGTTCGGTGATGCAGAACGCGGGCACGACTTCGCCGGACGCGATCGGCGGCAGCCACGCCGCCTGCTGCTCCTCGGTCGCGTTGCGGGTGAGGATGTCGCTGACCAGCGCGCTGACGATGATCAGGTAAGCCGCGTTGAAGTCGCCGCGCGCGACCTCCTCGGCCGCCATCCCGGCGACGACCGCGCTGGCCTCCTGGCCGCCGTGCCGTTCCGGGATGCGCAGGCCGGTCAGGCCCATCGAGGCCAGGTCCGCGACGAGCTGCGGGCGCAACGTCGCCGCCTTGTCGTCGGATTGATAGTGCGGCGCAAGGACTTTGATGGCGAACCGGCGCAGTTCTTGCCGGTAGGCGTCCTCGTCGTCGGTGAACGCGAAATCCATCGTCAGTGCCAGTTCACGTGCGAGACGAAGTCCGGCTTGCGCTTCTCCGCAAACGCTTGCGCGCCCTCCAGGCCCTCCGGCGAGGCGGTGAACAGGTCGAGCGCGGACATGGCCAAATTGGACAGTCCGGCCTGGTGGTCGGTGTCCGCGTTGAAGGACTGCTTGAGAAACCGCAGGGCGGTCGGGCTTTTCTCGGCGGCCTCCTCGGCCCACGCCTTGGCGGTCTTGAGCAGCTCGCCTGGCGGGACGACCGCATTGACCAGGCCCATCCGCTCCGCCTCGGCCGCGTCGTACTGGCGGCAGAAGAACCAGATCTCGCGCGCCTTCTTCTCGCCGACGACGCGCGCGAGATACGCCGAACCGAACCCGGCGTCGAACGACCCGACCCGCGGCCCGGCCTGGCCGAACCGCGCGGTTTCGCTGGCGATCGTGACGTCGCACAGGACGTGCAGCACGTGCCCGCCGCCGATCGCGACCCCGTTGACCGCGGCGATCACCGGCTTCGGGATGTCGCGGATGACCTTGTGCAGGTTGCCGATCTCGAACATGCCGCTCTCGGTCGGGCCGTAGTCGCCCGTCTCCGCGCGCTGTTTGACGTCGCCGCCGGTGCAGAACGCCTTCTCGCCGGCCCCGGTGAGGATCACCGCCTGGACCTGCTTGTCCGCCCACGCCAAGCGGAAGGCCTTGATCAGCTCGTCGACCGTCCGCCCGCGGAAGGCGTTGTAGCGCTCCGGCCGGTCGATCGTGATGACCGCGGCCGGACCGTCGATTTCGTACCGGATGTCCTCGAACTCCATCGTCCGCTCCCGTCTGTCGTCTGACCACGGTGACAAAATTTGACTGTTGAGTCAAGAGTTGAACTCATGGTCAACCGGTAGGCTTCCGGGACAGCGGAAAACCGGGAGGAGCAGGATGGGCGCGGTGAAACCGCCGTCCGAGCGCGTGCGGCGCAAGCGGGGCAAGCGGATCCAGGAGATCCTGACGGCGGCGGCCGAGCTGTTCGGCGAGCGCGGCTACGACGCGGTGAGCCTGGAGCACGTCGCCGAGCGCCTCGACGTCACGAAGGGCTCGCTGTACTACTACTTCTCCAGCAAGGACGAGCTGGGCACGGCGGCGATCGAGACGCTCGGCGACGAGTGGACGGCCCGGCTGGAGCAACTGCTCGAGCGCACTGAGGGCACGCCGGAGGTCCGATTGCGCGCGCTCATCCACGAGCACGTCACGATCGCGGTCAACGACTATCCGGCGGCGCTGCGGCTGTTCCTGATGCCGCGCGAATGGCCGAGCGCGCAACGCGAGCGCATCAAGGAACTCCGCCTCCGCCACGACGCGCTGTTCCGCGCGCTGATCGAAGAAGGCCTGGCGAGCGGCGAGTTCACCGTCACCAGCGTCGACACCGTGCTGCAGTGCATGCACGCCGCGATGAGCCAGGCGCCGACGTGGTGCGGTGAACTGCCGCCCGCCGCGCGGGGGAAAGCGGTGGCCGAGGTCGCCGACACGTTGATGGCGCTCGTCCACATCGGACAGTTCGGCCGGTGAGTCAGAGGCGGCGCGGGGCCTCGATGCCGAGCAACGCCAAGCCCTGCACGAGCGTGCGCGACGTGAGCTTGGCCAGCTGTACCCGCGAAGCCCGCAGCTCCGGCGTTTCCGCGGTCAGCACCGGGCACTGTTCGTAGAAGCGCGAGAACGTGACCGCGGTGTCGTACAGGTACGTACAGAGCTTGTGCGGCGCGTACGCGGATGTCGCCGCGCTGATCGCTTCGCTGAACCGCAGCAGCGTCAGCGCGAGCGCGCGTTCCGCCGGTTCTTGAAGCACGACTGGCGCGTTGTCGTCGGTTTCGCCTGCTTTGGCGAGAATCGACTCGATCCGCGCGTGCGCGTACTGCAGGTAGACGGACGTGTTGCCGTCCTTGGCGAGCATGCGGTCCCAGTCGAACACGTAGTCGCGCTCGCGGTCGCTGGACAGGTCGGCGTACTTCACCGCGCCGATTCCGACTGCGCGCGCGACCTCCCGCTGCTCTTCCTCGCTGAGTTCACTGCGCTCGGCAACGACTTCCGCGGCCTGCGCGACCGCTTCGTCGAGCAGGTTGGCGAGCTTGATCGTCTCGCCGGCGCGGGTGCGCATCACCTTGCCGTCCGCGCCGAGGATCGAGCCGAACCCGATGTGCTCGGCGTGCACGCCGTCGAGCCAGCCGGCCGCGCGGGCCACCGCGAAGATCATCGCGAAATGCTGTGCCTGCGGGGTGCCGACGACGTACAGCAGGTCGGTCGCGCCGCGTTCCGCGGTCCAGTACCGGATGGTGGCGAGGTCGGTGGCCGCGTAGCCGTAGCCGCCGTCGCGCTTGCGGACGATGAGCGGGAGCCGGTCGCCTTCGCGGTTGGCGAAGCCTTCGGGGAACACACAGACCGCGCCGTCGCTGATTTCGGTCAGCCCGTCGGCTTCGAGTTCGTCGACGACCTCGCCCAGGTACGGGTTGTAGAAGCTCTCGCCGTAGATGTCGTCGTCGGTGAGCGTGATGCCGAGTTGGCGGTAGGCCGCGTTGAAGTGCCTTGTCGACTCGTCGACCAGTTCCTGCCAGAAGGCGAGCGTGTCCGGGTCGCCGCTCTGGAGCTTCACGACGCGCTCGCGGGAGCGGGTCGCGAAGGCCTCGTCGGCGTCGAACTTCCGGCGCGCGGCCTGGTAGAACGCGTTGAGGTCGCTGCGGTCGCCGGACGGTTCGTCCAGGTGGTGCTCGATGAGCATGCCGAACGGCGTGCCCCAGTCGCCGAGGTGGTTGTGCGGCAGCACCTCGTGCCCGACGACGCGCAGCAGCCTGCTGATCGCGTCGCCGAGCACCGTGGAGCGCAGGTGCCCGACGTGCATTTCCTTGGCCACGTTGGGACTGCTGTAATCGAGCGCGACCCGGCGCGGCTGCTCGGTTTCCGGGACGCCCAGCCGGTCGTCGCGCGCCTGCTCGGCGACGCGCTGCTCGAGCCATTCGCGGCGCAGCACGAAGTTCAGGAACCCGGGCCCGGCGATCTCGGGCCGGTCGGCGACGCCGTCCAGCTCCAGGTTCTCGACGATCCCGGCCGCGACCTCGCGCGGCGGTTTGCCGAGCCGCTTGCCGAGGCTCATCGCCAGGTTGCACTGGTAGTCGACACCGTCGCGAGTGGACACCGCGACGAGCGCCGCGGACGGGTCGAGGTCGACGTCGAACGCGCGGCGGAGCGCGGCCACCACGCGTCGGGCCAGTTCCTCACTAACCTCGGGCTTGCGCACGGTGTCCCTCCTTCGCGTAGTCGATCGGTGAAGCCTACCGACCGCGCGCGAACGGGTTTACCGCAGTTCGCTGCCCTTCGTTTCGGGCATCCGGAGGATCACGACGAACGCGATCACGGCTCCGCCCGCGACGTACCAGAAGAAGGCCGTGGCCGCGCCCGCCGCGGACAGCGCGCTGAGCACGAGCGGCGCGGTGCCGCCGAACACGGCGACGGTCAGGTTGTACCAGGCGCCGATGCCGAGCCCGCGCAGTTCGGTGGGGAAGAGCTCGCTCATGATCGCCGGCGCGAGCGAGGTCATCGCGGTGTAGAGCGCGAGGCCGACACAGAACACGATGAGCAGATTCCCGATCCCGGGCCGCACGAGGTAGGAGAGCGGCACGATCACCAGCGCGGTCGCCGCGGACCAGACGAGCAGCTGAGGCCGCCGCCCGTACCGGTCGGCGAGCGCGCCCATCGGGTACTGGAGGACGACGAACAGCGCGGTCGCGACGGAAAGCGCGAGGAACGTGTCGACGTCGTTCGCGCCGCGCCCCTTGACCGCGAACGACGGGAGGGCGCTGAAGAACGTGTAGTAGCACAGCGTGTTGAGCATCGAGAACCCGATGAGCTGCCCGACCGCGCGCGGATGCTGGGTGATCGTGGTGAGCAACGGCCGCCGAACTTGTCGTGCGACGTCCTTTTTCTCGTGGTACAGCTCGGTTTCCGCGAGACTGCGGCGCAGCCACAGCCCGACCAGTCCGAGCACGCCGCCGAGCAGGAACGGAATCCGCCAGCCGAACGAGGTGAGGTGCGCCTTGTCCATGGTGCGGGCGAGCACGAAGCCGAGGACGGTCGCGATGAGGACGGCGGACCCGGTGGAAATGTAGAAGAAGGCGGAGTACCGCCCCCGCCGCTCCTTGGGCGCGACCTCGCCGAGGTACGCGGAAGCGTTCGACACCTCGCCGCCGAGCGAAAGCCCCTGCGCGATCCGCGCGAGCAGCAGGAGGATCGGAGCCAGCCAGCCGACCTGCGCGAACGTGGGAAGCACCCCGATCGCGACGGACCCGCCCGCCATCAGCGAAATGGTGAGGATCATGGCGGGCTTGCGCCCGTGCACGTCGGCGAACCGCCCGAGCAGCACGCCGCCGAGCGGCCGGAAGAAGAACGCGAGCGCGTAGGTGGCGAACGTGTTGATCAGGGCGAGCGTTTCGTTGCCGGGAGGGAAGAACGCGCCGGCGAAGTAGATGCTGAAGGTCGCGTAGATCGTCCAGTCGAACCACTCGAGCGCGTTGCCCGCACTGGCAGCGAACAACTTCCGCACCGGCAACCGATGCCGGGCAACGCCTTCGGTCGCAGGACCGGCCATCGGCAACCTCCACACGTCCGCACGGGTGGAACGGGACTTTGCCAGAAATGCCCGGAGATCGGTAGATCTCGGCAAAGGATGGCAGTTAGTGCATGTCCCACTGCGGTGGGTGATGCGGGAGTGCTTTGGCCGCAGGGGATCGTGCGGTGATCCGGGAGACGGCGCGGATAGCTGCCGTACCCGGGACGGGTCGTTGCGCGGCCGGTTGCCGTGCGGGGACGGGCGACGGACGCGGGTGACGGCCGGAGATTGAGCGGCGGCGCGACCGGCCGCCGTGCGAAGCGACGCGGGCGGCACCGGACGGTAGCTGGCAGCGCGAGCGGTTGCCGTGCGAAGCGACGCGGGCGGCATCGGACGGGAGCTGGCAGCGCGACCGGCCGCCATGCGAAGCGACGCGGGCGGCGGCCGCCGGAGATTGAGCGGAGGAGCGGTCAGCCACCGCACGATGGCCAGCCGTCGTGTGGTGGCTGATCGGCGACACGGATGCGCAAACCGCTCTGGCCGAGGCCGACCGCCGGGCTGCTTGGCGGAGCGCACTCGCCAGCCGCCGCCCCCGGCCACCAAGCCAACCCGGCCAGCCCGATCCCAGCGCACCTCAAGCAGTAGTCGCCAACGCGAACGGCAACACCCCCTCCGCCCCGGCCTTGCGCAGCAGCCGGGCCGCCAGCGTCATCGTCCAGCCGGTGTCGATCAGGTCGTCCACCAGCAGCACCGGCCCGCGCGTTTGCGCGACGTTCGCCGCCACGTCCTCCGGCAGGCTCAGCCGCCGCCACAGATCGGCCAGTCGCTGGGCGCTGTTCGCTTGCCGCGGCGGCGGTCCGGCCGACGCCAGCTCTCCCAGATAGTCCAGCCGGCCGATCGCCGACAGCCGCAGCGCGAGGCTGTCGACCAATTGCGGACGCGTCGCCGACGGGATCGCCACCACCGCCACCGGGCGTTGCGCCCACTGCCATCCCGCGAGCACCTTCACGCACGCGTCGAACACCGAGTCGGGGACCTCGGCGTCCGGCGCGCCCGGGCCGAGCAGTTCGCGCAACCGGCCGCCCCAGCCCACGTCCGTGAGCCGGCCCAGCGCCTGTCCCGGCTCGGCCTGCTCCTCCGTCTTGATCCGGCCCGACAGCGGCACGTCGAGCCCCTTCATCCCGCTGGGCCACTGCTTGCGCGGCGCCACCTCAACGCCGGGCCGGTCCAGCCGTTCCCGCGTGGCCCCGGCGATTTCCTCGGACACCGCCGTGCTCCAGTGCTCGCCGGTGCAGTTGTCGCACCGGCCGCACGGCGCTGCCTCCGGGTCGTCGAGCTGCCGCCGCAGGTACTCCATCCGGCACCCGGCCGTGCGGATGTACCCGAGCATCGCCTCCTGCTCGGCCGCCCGCGCGACGCCGACGCGTTCGTACCGTTCCCGGTCGTACTCCCACGGCTGCCCGGTGCTTTCCCAGCCGCCGCGCACCCGGCGCACCGCACCGTCCACATCGAGCACTTTCAGCACCATCTCCAGACGGGACCGGGAGAGCTCGACCGACGGCTCCAGCGCGGCTGTCGAAAGTGGACGGTCGGCGTACGCGAGCGCGTTGAGCACCTGCGTGACCCGCAGTTCGTCCGGGAACGCCAGCGACCCGAAGTACGCCCAGATCGCCTTGTCCTCCCGTCCGGGCAGCAGCACCACCTCGGCCCGCTCGACGCCGCGACCGGCGCGGCCGACCTGCTGGTAGTAGGCGATCGGCGACGACGGCGCGCCGAGGTGCACCACGAACCCGAGGTCCGGCTTGTCGAACCCCATGCCGAGCGCCGACGTCGCCACGAGCGCCTTGACCCGGTTCTCCAGCAGGTCGTCCTCCGCGGCCTGGCGGTCGGCCGGATCGGTTTTCCCGGTGTAGGCGGCCACCGGATAGCCGCGATCGGACAGCAGCGCGGTGACGTCGTGCGCGGCGGCGACGGTGAGCGTGTAGATGATGCCCGACCCGGGCAGCTCCGCCAGGTGCTCGGCGAGCCAAGCGAGCCGTGCCTCGTCGCTGGGCAGTTCGGCGACCGCCAGCCGCAGGCTTTCCCGGTCGAGCGGACCGCGCAGCACGAGCGTGTCCGTCTCGCCGCCGATGCCGAGCTGCTCGGCGACGTCCGTGGCCACGCGGTCATTCGCGGTCGCGGTGGTGGCCAGCACCGGCACGCCCTCCGGCAGGTCTCCCAGCAGCGTGCGCAGCCGCCGGTAGTCCGGCCGGAAATCGTGGCCCCAGTCGGAAATGCAGTGCGCCTCGTCCACCACCAGCAGGCCTGCGCTCGCGGTGAGCTTCGGCAGCACGCTGTCGCGGAAGTCCGGGTTGTTCAGCCGTTCCGGACTGACCAGCAGCACGTCCACCTCGCCCGCGGCCACCGACGCCTGGACCTGGTCCCACTCCTGCGCGTTCGCCGAGTTGATCGTGGCCGCGTGGATCCCCGCCCGGGCGGCGGCGGAGATCTGGTTGCGCATCAGGGCGAGCAGCGGCGACACGATGACCGTCGGCCCCGCTCCCTGTTCCCGCAGCAGCGCGGTGGCCAGGAAGTACACGGCCGACTTCCCCCAGCCGGTGCGCTGCACGACGAGCGCGCGCCGGTGGTGCGCGACCAGTGCCTCGATGGCGGTCCACTGGTCCTCTCGGAGGGCGGCGTTGTCTCCGGCGAGCGCGCGGAGGAGGGTCTCCGCGCGGGTCCGTAGAGCTTCGGTGGTGTCCACGTCCCCGGTCTACCCCATGGCCCCGACAATTCCCGAGCCGCCCGGACCCGAACGGACAGTTTCCGGCCGGAAACGCAGAGTTATGTGACTCATGTCACAACAGTAACCTAGGTCGCAGCCGGGACGGGAAGCCCTCGCGTGCCCGCGCGTATAGGCTCACCGGCTATGTCACCACGCCGGATCGGGGTCATGGGCGGCACCTTCGACCCCGTGCACCACGGCCACCTCGTCGCGGCCAGCGAGGTGCAGTCGCGCTTCGCGCTCGACGAGGTCATCTTCGTGCCGACCGGGCAGCCGTGGCAGAAGTCCGGCCGTCGCGTCACCCGCGCCGAGGACCGGTACCTGATGACGGTCATCGCCACCGCGTCCAACCCGGTCTTCTCGGTGAGCCGGGTCGACATCGACCGCGGCGGGCAGACCTACACCGTCGACACGCTGCGGGACCTGCACGAGGAATACCCCGACGACGAGCTGTTCTTCATCACCGGGGCCGACGCCCTCGAACAGATTCTCACCTGGCACAAGGCCGACGAGCTGTTCGACTTCGCGCATTTCATCGGCGTCACCCGCCCCGGCTACCGGCTCAACTCGCACCATCTGCCGAGCGGCAAGGTGAGCCTGGTCGAGGTCACTGCCATGGCCATTTCGTCCACCGGATGCCGCGAACGCGTCGAGCGCGGCGAGCCCGTCTGGTACCTCGTGCCCGACGGCGTTGTGCGCTACATCGCCAAGAAGGACCTCTACCGCAAGGACGCCGAGGCCTGACCGGGTACCCTCGTCCGGGCGTACCCGAAATCTGAAGGAGCACTGTGGCAGCGACGTCCGAGGCACGGGACCTGGCGGTGGCGGCCGCGCACGCGGCGGCGGACAAGCTGGCCAGCGACGTGGTCGTCCTGGACGTGTCCGAGCAGCTCGTGATCACCGACGCGTTCGTGATCGCGTCCGCGGCGAACGAGCGGCAGGTCGGCGCGATCGTCGACAACGTGGAGGAGAAGCTCCGCCTGGAAGGGCACAAGCCGGTGCGGCGCGAAGGCGCGCGCGAGGGCCGCTGGGTGCTGCTCGACTACGTCGACGTCGTCGTGCACGTCCAGCACGCCGACGAGCGCTCGTTCTACGGCCTCGAACGGCTGTGGAAGGACTGCCCGCGGATCGAGGTCGAAGGACTGGCGACGGTCCCCGCCAGCGACGCCGGCGACGCGGACGGTCCGGAGGCGTGAGCCCGCGGCGGCTGCTGCTCTGGCGGCACGGCGAGACGGACTACAACGCCGCCGGCCGCATGCAGGGACACCTCGATTCGGCGCTGACCCCGGTCGGCTGGAACCAGGCGCGCTTCGCCGTGCCCGCGCTCGCGCGGTTCGCGCCGGACCTGGTGATCGCCTCCGACCTGCGCCGCGCCACCGACACCGCGACGGTGCTCACCGACGCGATCGGCGTTCCGCTGCAGATCGACAAGCGGCTGCGCGAGACGCACCTCGGCGAATGGCAGGGCCTCACCGGAGCCGAGGTCGACGAGGGTTATCCCGGCGACCGCGAGCTGTGGCGCGCCAACGCCGCGTGGGCCCCGCCCGGCGGCGAGTCCCGGGTCGAGGTGGCCGAACGTGCCGCCGAGGTGGTCGACGACCTGATGCAGCCGAACTCCGACGCAGGGGAATCGGTCCTGCTCGCCTCGCACGGCGGCCTGATCCTCGCGCTGACGGCGAAGCTGCTCGGCCTTCCGGTCGAGGTCTGGCCGTCGCTCGGCGGGATCATGAACTGCCACTGGGTCGATCTCGGCCACCGCGAGGGGAAGTGGCGGTTGCACGCGTACAACGCGGGCATCACCGGCTGACCCGATGAGCCCGCAGCTGCTCGTCTTCGGCGATTCACTCTGTTTCCACGGCCCCGAGGGCCCTTGCGCGGCCGACGATCCGCGCCTGTGGCCCAACGTCGCCGCGAACGCATTGTCCGGCCGAGCCGACCTCGTCGCGGGCATCGGCTGGACCGCGCGCGATCTGTGGTGGTCGCTCACCGGCGACCCACGCGTGTGGGCGGACCTGCGTCGCGTTGACGCTGTAGTGCTCGCGGTCGGCCACATGGACACACTGCCGTCGCCGTTGCCGACCTATCTGCGTCAGGGACTTCGCTACCTTCGCCCCGACGGCGTGCGTCGCGTTGTACGCGGTGCCTATCTCGCTGCGCAGCCTCGGTTGTCTGTCCTCATGCGAGGACGTCCCCGTGTGCTTCCGGCGCGGCTGAGTGTGAGCTACCTGGACCAGTCCGTCGAAGCGTTGCGCGCGTTGCGACCTGAGTTGCCTGTGTTCGGAATGCTTCCTTCGGTACACCGCGCTGATGCGTACGGGCGCGTACACACAGGACGCGCCGAAGCAGCCGCTGCACTCGCCTCGTGGGCCGCGCGACGCGAAGTGCCGTTGCTCGACACGCCCGGCGTAGTTGGCGAACATGTCTTGAGCGGCGCGGGAAATCCCGACGGCATGCACTGGGGATGGGCCGGGCACGAAGCCGTCGGCACCGCGATGGCGAAACTCGTTGCCCCGCACCTCGGCTCTGGCGACGTAGGCTGACGACGTGTCGGTCGCCGTGGTCACGGACTCCACCGCGCACCTGCCCGAAGGCTTCGCCGAGCGGCACTCGGTGCGGGTGGTGCCCCTGCATGTCCTCGTGGAAGGCGTGTGCTCGCTCGACGGCGTCGAAATGGGTCCCGCCGCGCTCGCGGAAGCGCTGGGGGAGCGCAAGATCGTCACGACTTCCCGGCCCACTCCGGCTGAGTTCGTCACCGAATTCCGCGCCGCACTCGACGCCGGCGCGGACGCGGTCGTGTCCGTGCACCTGTCGCGCGAGTTGTCCGGCACCTGGGAAGCCGCCGTTCTGGCCGCGGAAGAAGTCGGTTCGGACCGGGTCCGCGTCGTCGATTCCCGCACCACAGCGATGGGTTTGGGCTTCGCCGCCCTCCACGCCGCCGACGCTGCCGCTGCCGGAGCCAGCCCGGCGGAAGTCGAAGAGGTCGCGACGAAAGCGGCCGAACGGTCGTCGACGTTGTTCGTGGTCGAGACGTTGGAACACCTGCGCCGCGGCGGCCGCATCGGCTCGGCCGCGGCGTTGCTCGGCACCGCGCTGGCGGTGAAACCGGTGCTGCACATGTCCGACGGGCGGATCCTGCCGCTGGAGAAGGTGCGCACGATGAACCGCGCGATCGGGCGGTTGGTCGAGTTGTCGGTGCAGGCGGCGGGCACCGGACCGGTCGAGCTGGCGGTGCATCATCTCGCCTCGCCGGAGCGGGCCGTCGAATTGGCGAACCGGCTGGAGGAAGTGATTCCGGGCTGCGCCGGGGGATGCGTGGTCTCGGAGATCGGCGCGGTCATCGGCGCGCACACCGGGCCTGGCGTGCTCGGCGTGGTCGTACAGCGAGCTAGCTGAGTTCCTGGTTGCCGAACCGGGCGAGCAGGTGCCAGACGCGCTTGCGATCTTGCTCGTCGTGACCAGCGGCTTTCCCCAGGATGCGCGGGTCGAGCCGTCCGTCCTCGGCGAGTTCGGCACCGAGCGCGGTGAATGCCGGCCCGCGGTAATCGGGTTGTCGAAGCAGTTCTTCAGCGGTGATCCGGAACCCGTCGTGCCATTCGACCGGGCCCAATTTTCGCGCCGCTGTCTCGATTTCCGTCCCTCGATAGGACGGATCGAGAACCAACGCTTCGACGTCCCGCGCCAAGTCCACCTCGCCGTGCACCTGCGCCTCGATGTAGTCCTCCAGAAGATCTTTGCCGTCCGCTTCCGCGATCGCGACCAGTTCGGACAGGTGCTCCTCGACGCCGAAGGACGTCGGCTCGAAAACACTGTCGGGATAACTGAAAGTCGTTCGCGACATAGTGTGCCGGGCGAGTCGCAGATGCGCCGAACCGAACCTCGGCGACCCGCCCGCCTTCCGGCCGCGGAAATTCAGCGACCCGTATTTCGGCCGATGCGCCGGTGCGGCCTCGTCGTAGGCACCGCCGAACAACCGGCTTTCCCAGCGCCAGCGTTCTCCGCCCGGATGCGCGGTCAGCCCACCGTTGCTCACGCCGGTCTCGAACTGCGAGCGGTACCGGCCGTCCCGGGCCATCCGTTCCAGGATCGGCACCCCGCCGACCAGCCGGTCCGGGTGGAAATGCGGCGTGACCCGCCACGACGGATCGGCCCGGTTGCCGGTCGCCAATGCGGCGATGTGGGCGACTGCGCGCTCCCAAGGTTCCATTCGGATCACTGCCCGGCCATGGTGATTGTGCGTTCAAAGTTGACGTATCCGGCGCGCCGGAACGCGTTCGCCATCGGGGCATTGGCGAGGTCTGTTGCCGCCCGGATGCGAGAAACCTCTTGTGCGGCAAGGATTCGAGTGCCCTTGGCGAGTTCGTCGCCTCGGAGCGCGATCCACATCCATTCCAGCCTCCGCCGCCGAGCCGCGAGATCGTCGGCGAGTTCGTGCTCGAGTTGGCAAAAGAGATCGAGTTCGTCCGCCCCGGAGATCGGGCGCAAGGTCAGATCGCTGTGGTCCACGGCGACATGCTCTCGTTCGACGGCTGGCTACCAGGTCTAGCGGATGCCCGGCGGCGGGCGCGAACGCTTTTCGATGACCGGTACCGCAGGCCAAACCCGCCAGTATGACCGCGTATCCCGACTGATTCGGGCGCGTCACCGGCGATGACGGCCGAGTTGTCCCCAAGGGGCGGGTTGTCCACAGATCGCGCGGAACCCTCTCGCCGCCGGGCCGGCCGACGCCTAGCGTCGATCGTGTGTTCGAGCAGTCCGCCCGAGATCAGGGCACTCCCGTCAACGTCAGGCTCACCTGGCTGGCCGACCAGCTGGCCGCGATCCCGCATGCCGCCGGCCCCGGCGGCCGGTCGGCACGCCGCTGGCCGCCCCTCGGCCGGGCGGTGCGCGACCGGCGGCCGAGTGCGGAGGATTCGCTGCCCACGGTCGCCGACAGTCGCCTGCTGGCAGACGTAGGCGGCACGCACGCTGGGCTGTCTGCAGTTGCCGACAGCTCGCCGCTCCCGGACAGCCGATCGGGGCTCGACGCCGCTCGTGCGCCGGTGCTGCGGACGCGGGGCCGCACAGCTCGATTGTCTGCACCTGCCAACAGTTCGCCGGTCCCGGAGGGCCCATCGGTGCCCGACGCGGCTGGTACGCCGTTGTTGCGGCCACCAGACCGCACCGCCCGATTGTCCGCACTCGCCGACAACCCAGCCCCACCGGAAAATCAGCTGACCGCCGGAAAACTGGTCCGCAGCTGGCTGCCCGAACACACCGAACACCGCCTGACCCGTCGCTGGCTCCCCGGCTCAACCGGCCTGCCCGGCTTCCTGGGCCGGAGAGGAATGATCTTCGCCCTCGCTTTGCTGGCAACTGCCGCCGTCATCGCCGGAGGGCTGGCAATCTTCGGCCGCTCACCCGCGGCTGAGATCGCCCCGCCCCTCCCGACCGCTCGCGCGCAAGTGCCGCACGCGTCGAAAGCCAACGAGAACCTGGTAATCAGCGTGGTCGGCCACGTGCGTTCGCCCGGCCTCGTCACGGTGCCGTCAGGTTCGCGCGTCGCCGACGCCCTGCGCGCAGCCGGTGGCGCCAACCCAGGCGTCGACCTGACGACACTCAACCTCGCCCGCAAACTCACCGACGGCGAGCAACTGGCAGTCGGTGTCCCAGCCGCCCAAGCGGCACCGGTCGGCTCAAGCGCGGCGGCCAGCAAGATCGACCTGAACTCCGCGACCGCCGAACAACTCGACAGCCTCCCGGGCGTCGGCGAGGTCACCGCCCGGCGCATCACCGACTGGCGCACCCAACACGGCGGATTTTCGAGCGTCGAACAACTCCGCGACGTCGACGGCATCGGTGAGAGCAAATTCGAAAAGCTGCGCGAGCAGGTGACCGTCAGATGAAGCTGGAAACCGAAGAAAAGTCGCGGCGGGACCACGATTTCCGTCTCGTCCCCGCTGCCGTCGCCGGATGGGCGGCCACGCTCGCCGGACTGCAACTCGGCTGGTGGGTCGCGACCGCGATCGGAGCAGTAGCAGCGATCGGTGCCGTGGTCCTGCTAGCGCGCGGCCGCGCCAGATACCTCGGTGCCGGGGGAGCCCTCCTACTCGTAGGGCTCGTTGCCGCAGTGCCCACCGCTTTGCGCATCCACGACGCAGCAGCCGACCCGTTGGCAGCCGCAGCCACGCATGCCGTAACAGCGACGCTGCGAGTCGAGATCAGCGAACGTCCACGCCCGATTCACCAAGCTGGCTACGCCGATCAGCAGGCAGGCACTCGCTCAGTGGCGATTCCGGCACAGGTCACCAGGGCCACAGTGGACGGTCAGCCGGTCGCATCGACCGGCCGGGTCCTGTTGCTGGCCCCAGTCACCGGATGGAGCGGCCTGCTGCCCGGCCAGGAAGTAACGACGTCCGGTCGCCTCATGCCCGCCCGCGGCGGCGAACTGACCGCCGCAGTCCTCTCCGTCCGTGCCGCGCCAGTCGATATCGGGCCAGCGCCATGGTGGCAGCGCGCCGCCTCGGCACTGCGGAACAGCCTGCACTCGCTCTGCGCGATCCTCCCGGAGGAACCAGCGGGACTCCTGCCCGGACTGGTGCTGGGCGACACGACTGCGTTGCCCCAACGGGTCGAAGCGGAATTCAAGGCCTCCGGACTCACCCATCTGATGGCGGTGAGCGGTGGGAACCTCGTCATCATCGGCGGAGCTGTTCTGCTGCTGTGCCGATTGGTCCGAGCGGGCCCGAGGTTTTCCGCGACGGCGGCCGGAGCCTGTCTGATGGGATTCCTCGTCCTGGTGGGCCCCGAACCGAGTGTGGTGCGAGCAGGCGTCATGGGCGGCATCGGGTTGCTCGCGCTGGCCCTCGGACGGCGTGGTTCAGCATTGCCCGCATTGGCCTTCGCGGTGTGTGTCCTGGTGGCATGGGATCCGACGATGGCGGGGAATTTCGGTTTCGCGCTCTCGGTTCTCGCGACGGCAGGACTCGTGCTACTCGCGCCGCGCTGGGCAGATTCGTTGGTACGAAAGGGAGTCCCACCTGGTTACGCCGAAGGCCTCGCGGTGCCGCTGGCCGCGTTCGTGGTCACCGCGCCAGTCATCGCCGGGATGGCGGGCACGGTCAGCCTCGTCTCGGTGGTCACCAATGTCCTTGCGGCACCGGTCGTCGCGCCGGTCACGGTGCTGGGAGTGCTGGCAACCGTCGTCGGACCGTGGTGGCCGGGTGCGGGTCACCTGCTGATTCATGCCGCAGAGCCGGAAGCCCAATGGCTGATCACCGTCGCGCGGCACGGAGCAAGGGCGCCGGGCGCGGCGCTGTCCTGGCCCGGCGGTTGGTGGGGCGGATTGTGCGCGGCTGCCTTGCTGGTCGTAGTCGTGGTGGCGGCGCGGTTTCGGCGGCTCCGGCTGCTGGTGGCGATCGGGCTGGTCCTCGTGCTGCTGACGGTCGTGCCGGCCAAAGTCCTGGCACCTGGCTGGCCGCCGGACGGCTGGGCGATGGTGGAATGCGATGTCGGGCAAGGAGATGCGGTCGTCCTGGCCACCGCCGAGCCCGGTCGCGCCGTGGTCGTCGACACCGGGCCGGAGCCGGGGCCGGTCGACGAATGCCTGCGGAGGCTGGGCGTCGAACGGGTGCCGTTGCTCGTGCTGAGCCACCTGCACGCGGATCACATCGGCGGTCTCGCCTCGGTATTCGACGGGCGAGCCGTCGGCGCGATCGCGGTCGGACCAGGGCGCGCGCCCGCGTGGGCGTGGCAGTCGGTCTCCGGCGAGGCGCGGCGTCGGGGTGTGCCGCTGGTGCAGTTGAGCGAAGGGCAGCGGCTGGAATGGCCGGGGCTGTCGCTGGACGTACTAGGTCCGCGCTACGCCACCACGCGGTCACCAGCGTTGCAGGACGGCACGATGATCAACAACAGTTCGGTCGTCCTGCGCGCGGACACCGGCGCCGGCCGGGTCCTGCTGACCGGAGACGTCGAACTTGCCGCACAGGCGGATCTGCTCGCCGAGGGCGTCGACCTGCGGGCTGACGTGTTGAAGGTGCCGCACCACGGTTCGAGGTATTCGCTGCCGCAGTTCCTCGCGGCGGTGCGGCCGCGCACGGCGCTGATCAGTGTCGGCGCGGGCAACGGATACGGGCATCCGAGCAAGTCCACAGTGGACGTTCTCGGGACGATGGGAGTGCTGGTCACCCGGACCGACGTCGACGGCGACACCGCCGTTGTGCCCGAGGGAAGCGGGCCGGCGGTCGCGCGCCGGGGCGAGCCGCGGGGTCCGCCGCGGTAGCGCGACGGACCCCGGGCCGGTGCGTCAGTAGCCGAGCGCCTTGGCGACGGCTTCGGCGGACGGCGGCACGGTGGCCTTCGGGCCGAGGTGGTTCTCGACCGCGTCGAGGGTCTTGAGGCCGTCGCCGGTGATGAGGAGGACGGTTTCGGCGTCCGGGTCGAGCTTGCCGGTTTCGACGAGCTTCTTCGCGGTCGCCACGGTGACGCCGCCGGCCGTCTCGGTGAAGATGCCTTCGGTGCGCGCGAGCAGCCGGATGCCTTCGACGACCTCTTCGTCGGTGACGTCCTCGATCGCGCCGCCGGTGCGGTTGACCACGTCGAGCACGTACGGGCCGTCGGCCGGGTTGCCGATCGCGAGCGAGCGGGCGATGGTGTCCGGCTTGACCGGCTGGACCACGTCGTGGCCGTTGCGGTACGCGGTGGAGACCGGCGAGCAGCCGGTGGCCTGCGCGCCGAACACCTTGTACGGGCTGGCGTCCACGAGGCCGAGCTGGCCGAGTTCGCGGAAACCCTTGTCCACCTTGGTGAGCTGGGAACCGGAGGCGATCGGGACGACGATCTGCTCGGGGATGCGCCAGCCGAGCTGCTCGGCGACCTCGTAGGCGAGCGTTTTCGAGCCCTCGGAGTAGTACGGGCGGACGTTGACGTTCACGAACGCCCACTTCGGGTGCTCGGCGGCCAGCTCGGTGGCGAGCCGGTTCACGTCGTCGTAGTTGCCGTCGACCGCGATCAGGTCGCCGTCGTAGACGGCGGTGGTGAGGATCTTCGCGCGCTCGAGGTTCTTCGGGATCAGCACGACCGACCGCCAGCCGGCGCGCGCCGCGGCGGCGGCGGTCGCGTTGGCCAGGTTGCCGGTCGAGGGACACGCGAGGACCTCGAAGCCGAACTCGCGGGCGGCCGCGAGCGCGACGGCGACCACGCGGTCCTTGAACGAGTGCGTCGGGTTGCCGGTGTCGTCCTTGACCCACAGGCTCTTGAGGCCGAGCTCCTTCGCGAGCCGGTCGGCGCGCACGAGCCGGGTACAGCCGGGTTCGGTGTTCGGAGTCTCCTCGACGGTCGAGGGGACAGGGAGGAGTTTCTTGTAACGCCAGATGTTGCGCGGGCCCGCCTCGATGTCCTCGCGGCGGACGCGGCCGAAGTCGTAGGCGACCTCGAGCGGCGAGAAGTCTTCGACGGAGACGAATTCCGGAGCGAGCGGCTGCCGGTGCCCTTCTTCCTTCGACACCAGTTCGACGGCCGGACCGAGGTCGATCGTCTTGTTGGCGGAGGTGGCGCTGAGGGCTGCAGTCATCGCGAGGTTCCTTTCCTCATCTGCCCCGCCGAAGCGGGCCGGAATTGGCACCGTGGTCGTCAGCTACCCCGCGATCGCGGGATGACAGGCTGCACGCCGGTTGCCGGGGCTTCGTCGGGCCGTTCCCTCTGCCCCTCTGGATGAGCGGTATTCGGTTGTCGGAGCGCCGCAGGGCGCGTCCTCGGCTACACCGTACGACATCCCGATCAGCTCGTGCCACGGAGGCGGGCCACATCACCGGAGCGGACGGCCCGGCGGCCGGGTGAGAAGATGGCCGGGTGACCACCGCACCCGCGCCGCTGCACCTCGTCACGGGCGAGGAAGAACTGCTCATCGAACGGGCTGTGCGAGCGTCCCTCGACGCGGCCAGGGCCGCGGACCCGACGGCGGACCTCACGCGGACGCGGGTGTCCGATCTCACACCGCCGGCGCTGGCCGAGCTGGTGAGCCCGTCGCTGTTCGCCGAGGGGCGCGTGATCGTGCTGGAGTCGGCCCAGGACATCTCGCAGGAGCTGTCCGACGCGGTCCTCGCGTACGTGAAGGCGCCGGCCGACGGCATCGTCCTCGTGGTCGTGCACAGCGGCGGCGGGCGGAGCAAGGCCGCCAAGGCGCTGCCGGGCGCGTTGAAAAAAGCGGGCGCGGAGATCACCGAATGCCCGAAGCTGACCAAGCCCGCCGAGCGCGAGGCGTTCGTCCGCAACGAGGTGCGCCGCGCGGGCGGCAAGATCGACGGCGCGGGCCTGATGGCGCTGCTCGACTCGGTCGGCTCGGACCTGCGCGAACTGTCCTCGGCGGCGACCCAGCTGGTCGCCGACACCGGGGGAGTCGTCGACGAGCAGGCGGTCCGCCGCTACCACACCGGACGCGCCGACGTGACCGGCTTCGCGGTCGCGGAGAAGGCCGTCGCGGGCGACCGGGCCGCTGCGATGGAGTCGCTGCAGTGGGCGATGCAGCTGGGCGTCCCGCACGTCCTGGTGGCCGACGCCCTCGCCGACGCGGTCCGCACGATCGCTCGTGTGTCCGCAGCCGGGCGCGGCAACCCGAACCAGATGGCGGGCGAGCTGGGCATGCCGCCCTGGAAGATCCGCAAGGCGCAAGGCCAGTCCCGCGGCTGGGGCCAGGACGGCCTGGCCACCGCGATGCGCGTCGTGGCGCGGCTGAACGCCGAGGTCAAGGGCGCGGCGGCCGACGCGAACTACGCCCTGCAGCGCGCGGTCCTCGACGTGGTCGCGGCCAAGGGAGACCGCTGAACTCCAGGCGGGACCGCCTTGGCGGAGTTGTCGTGGTGACGCTGTCGGGGCTTTGCGGTTGCGGCCGAGGGATGCCGCTGCTTCTCGGGTGACGGGATCACTTGGCGGGAGTCGCAGCGGGGGAGCCGGTGAACGCTGTCGGCGCTCGGCGGTTGCGGCCGAGGGGCACCGCTGCTTCTCGGGTGACGGCAGCACCTCGCGGGAGTCGTCGGGAAGCCCGTGAATGCCGCTGGGATTCTGTGTTTGCGGCCGAGGGCATCGCTATCCCTCGGCTGACGGATCACCTGGTGGGAGTCGTCGGGAAGACCACGAATGCCGCCGCGACTCTGCCTCTCGGCCGAGGGTGCCGATGTCCCTCAGCTGCCGGGAGCGCCTCGGCGGGACCCGTCGGCAAGCCGGTGAACCGCCGGATCCGCGGCGGCCGCGCCCCCCGGGACACGGAAAAGGCCCGGCAGCCGAAGCCGCCGGGCCTTCCGGAAAGACTGCGCTCAGAGCTGGTTCGCGCGCTTCGCGAGAGCCGACTTCTTGTTCGCGGCCTGGTTGGCGTGGATGACGCCCTTGGTGACGGCCTTGTCGAGCTTGCGAGCGGCGTCGCGCTGCAGTTCGAGGGCCTTGTCCTTGTCACCGGCTTCGGCGGCCTCGCGGAACTTGCGGATCGCGGTCTTCACCGAGGACCGGATCGCCAGGTTGCGCTGCCGCGCCTTCTCGTTCGTCGTGATGCGCTTGACCTGCGACTTGATGTTGGCCATGGAGGCGTTCCTCTTTCACTCGGTGAAGGTCGCTGCCGCGTTCGTGTGGCTCCGGACCAGCCCCGAGGGACTGCCGGGTTTCCTCCCTGACGGAATGCCGCACGGCAACAGTCGAAAATCTTAACAGCCCTGCTCGCGGCGCTGGCGAGGGCCCCGCAGCGCGCGACCGCCCGGCATCCCGGCGCCGGCTCGGTTACGGTGGGCTTCGGTAGTGCCTAGGGTTCCGTCGCCTGCCCGTGGCCCCCGAGGCGGGGCGCGAAGACCGCGAAGACAACGAGGGCGGGCGGGCCTGGTCCGAGCGGCACCTTCGGCGGGACACCGAGCCCCGCCGTTCATCTGACGGGACAAAAGCCTGGAGGACCCGGTCTTCGGCGTGCGCCGAAAACCTGAAAGGGTCGCAGATGAACACCACCGCCCTCGCCATGGTCCTCGTCGCCGCGGTCGTGCACGCCGCGTGGAACCTCGCCGCCAAACGGGTTTCCGGCGGCGGTCCGCGCTTCGTCTGGCTGTACTACACGGTTTCGGCGGCGGCGATGCTCCCGGCGATCGCGGTCGCGCTGGCCGTCGAACCGGAACGTCCACAGTGGACTTGGCTGTTCGCCGCGCTGGGCACCGCGGTGCTGCACGTGGTCTACGGGATCGTGCTGCAGCGCGGCTACGAGGTCGGCGACCTGTCGATCGTCTACCCGCTGGCCCGCGGCACCGGACCGCTGGTGTCGGTGCTCGTGGCCGTCCTCGTCCTGGGGGAGCGGCCCGGCGTGCTCGGGCTGGTCGGGGCCTTCCTCGTCGTCTCGGGCGTCCTGGTGATCAGTCTCGGCGGCAGCACCGGCGACGCGAAGGCCCGTCGCGCCGGGGTGTTCTACGGCGTCGCCACTGGAACGGTCATCGCGGCGTACACGCTGTGGGACGCGCACTCGGTCACGTCGCTCGGCGTGCCTCCGCTCGTGTACTTCGGCGGTGGTGCGATTGGACAGAGCATCCTGCTGGCGCCGACCGCTGCCCGCGGCCGGTCCGAGATCAAGCAGCTGTGGCGGGACCACCGGCGCGAGGTGCTGATCGTCGGGCTGGCCTCGCCCGCCGGATACCTGCTGGTCCTGTACGCCCTGCGGATCGCGCCGGTCAGCCTGGTGGCTCCGGCGCGCGAGTTGTCGATCGTCTTCGGCGGCGTCGCTGCCTGGCTCGTGCTCCGCGAACGCAACGCCGTCCGCAGGCTGGCCGGATCGCTGGTGGTGCTGGCCGGGATCGCCGCGATTGCGGTCGCTTGAGCCGCTCGGGTAGGCAGGAGCCATGGACGTACTGAGCAGCCGGGTGCTGATCCACCCCCGCGACCACGAGGTGTCCACCGCGTTCTACCGCGACGCGCTCGGCCTCGCGATCGAGCGCGAATTCCCTGGCGGAACGCGGTTTTTCGCCGGGGGCGGGTCGATCGAGGTGGTCGGCACGGGCGAGGCCGGGCCCGGCCCGGACGTCAATCTCTTCCTGCAGGTCCGCGATCTCCCGGCGACCCTGGCCGAACTGGCCGGACGCGGGGTCGAACCGGTGCGCGAGGCCCGGCGCGAACCGTGGGGCACCGACGAGGCGTGGATCGCCGACCCGGACGGGCTGCGGATCGTGCTCGTCGAGGTCCCGGAGGACCATCCGCTGCGCCGCGACCAGCGCTAGCCCGGTTTCACGGCCCGCAGCTGGGCGGCGAGCGCGGCGAACCCGGGCGGGTCCCAGGTCCAGGTCTGCAGGTCGGTGAATCCCGCTGCGGCGGCCTCGTCGGCCAGCTCGTGCCGGGTGACCGGAAGCCACTTCTCGTGTGCCGAGAGCAGCAGCCGTCCGCCTGGCCGCAGCACTCGGAACAGTTCGGCGAATGCAGCCGGGCGGTCCTCCCAGAACTGGACGTTGTTGACGGTCAGCACGACGTCCGCGGACGCGTCCTCGCAGCCGGTCCGGGCCGCGTCGCCCGCGCGCACCTCGGCGCGGTCGCCGCAACGGTCCGTGCAGAGGGCGCGCATCTGCGGGGAGGGTTCGACGCCGATGACCTCGCCGGCGAGTTTGCTCGCCGCGTCGAGGCCGACCCCGGGTCCGGGTCCGATGACGAGGACAGTTTCGTCGGGTTCGAGGCGGGCCAGGTCGACGACGCGGTGCTCGGTCGCGGCGTTGCCGGCCGCCATCAGCTTGCCGCCGAGCCTGCCCAGCAGCCCGCTGGGGTGGCCGAACGCCCGGTCGAGCGCGGCCTCGAGGACGCCGGGGCCGGGCGGCGAGGGGGAGGGTGAACTGGTCATGCTTCGAGGTCATCACGAGACGCGCGGGGCCGCATCGGGGATGACCCCCACCCGCACCCGGAGGTCCATGGGACGATGGGGTACGGACATCCCCCACCATCCCGAGGACAGCCCGAGTGACAGCGCCCAAGACGTTCGCCGACACCACCTTCACGCCGCCGGAGTTGATCCGCAACTTCTGCATCATCGCCCACATCGACCACGGCAAGTCGACGCTGGCGGACCGGATGCTGCAGCTCACCGGCGTCGTCGAGGAGCGAGCCATGCGCGCGCAGTACCTCGACCGCATGGACATCGAGCGGGAACGCGGCATCACGATCAAGGCCCAGAACGTCCGGCTGCCCTGGCAGGTGGACGGCAAGGACCACGTCCTGCACCTGATCGACACGCCCGGCCACGTGGACTTCACCTACGAGGTCTCGCGCGCGCTCGAGGCGTGCGAGGGCGCGATCCTGCTGGTCGACGCCGCGCAGGGGATCGAGGCGCAGACGCTCGCGAACCTGTACCTCGCGCTCGAGAACGACCTGCACATCATCCCGGTGCTGAACAAGATCGACCTGCCCTCGGCGGACCCGGAGAAGTACGCGGCGGAGATCGCGCACATCATCGGCTGCGAGCCCTCGGACGTGCTGCGCGTGTCGGCGAAGACCGGCATGGGCGTGACCGAGCTGCTGGACGAATGCGTGCGCCAGGTCCCGCCGCCGGTCGGCGACGCGGACGCGCCCGCCCGCGCGATGATCTTCGACTCGGTCTACGACACCTACCGCGGCGTCGTCACCTACATCCGCGTGGTGGACGGCAAGATCACGCCGCGCGAGAAGATCAAGATGATGTCCACCGGCGCGACGCACGAGCTGCTCGAGGTCGGGATCATCTCGCCGGAGCCGAAGGCCAGCAAGGGACTCGGCGTCGGCGAGGTCGGCTACCTGATCACCGGCGTGAAGGACGTGCGCCAGTCGAAGGTCGGCGACACGGTGACGTCCGAGCGCAACGGCGCGAAGGAGGCGCTGGCCGGCTACCGCGACCCGAAGCCGATGGTGTTCTCCGGGCTGTACCCGGTGGACGGCTCGGACTACCCGGAGCTGCGCGAGGCGCTGGAGAAGCTGCAGCTCAACGACGCCGCGCTGACCTATGAGCCGGAAACGTCGGTGGCGCTGGGCTTCGGCTTCCGCTGCGGCTTCCTCGGCCTGCTGCACCTGGAGATCACCCGCGACCGGCTGGAGCGCGAGTTCGGCCTGGACCTGATCTCGACCGCGCCGAACGTGGTGTACCGCGTGGTGCTGGAGGACCGCAGCGAGGTGATCGTCACGAACCCGTCGGACTGGCCGAGCGGGCTCAAGATCGCCGAGGTGCACGAGCCGGTGTCGAAGGTGAGCATCCTCGCGCCGTCGGAGTTCGTGGGCACGATCATGGAACTGTGCCAGGCGAAGCGCGGCACCCTGCTGGGCATGGACTACCTGTCCGAGGACCGCGTCGAACTGCGCTACACGATCCCGCTGGCGGAGATCATCTTCGACTTCTTCGACACGCTGAAGTCGCGCACGCGCGGCTACGCGTCGCTGGACTACGAGGAGTCCGGCGAGCAGGTGGCGGACCTGGTGAAGGTCGACATCCTGCTGCAGGGCGAGACGGTGGACGCGTTCTCCGCGATCGTGCACAAGGACGCTGCTTATACCTATGGAAACCGCATGGCGACGCGCCTGCGGGAACTGATTCCGCGCCAGCAGTTCGAGGTCCCGATCCAGGCGGCGATCGGCTCGCGCATCATCGCGCGCGAAACGATCCGCGCCATCCGCAAGGACGTCCTGGCGAAGTGCTACGGCGGCGACATCTCGCGGAAGCGGAAACTGCTGGAGAAGCAGAAGGAAGGCAAGAAGCGCATGAAGACCGTCGGCCGGGTGGAGGTGCCGCAGGAAGCGTTCGTCGCGGCACTGTCCACTGAGGACAACGGGAAGAACAAGAAGTAGGCCCGCTTTCGGGTGAACGGCGGCTCCGGGTTTCCGGGGCCGCCGTTTTTTGTCGGTGGCGGCTGGTGTTCTCAATTGCGGACAGGGAGTCTCTGGCGCGAACAGGGAAAGGAGAGCACCATGACGGTCATGACGGAAATCCAGAATCCTCCCGGGTCGGGGCCCATGACGGTGCACGACCTCGAGGGGATGCCGCAGGATGGCCGCCGTTACGAACTCATCGACGGAGTGCTGCTCGTGACTCCGGCGCCCGGATACCGCCATCAGAAGATCGGATACCGGCTCTACCACGTGCTGGAGGAGGCGTGCCCGCCCGAGTTCGACGTCCTCGGCGCGCCGTTCGCCGTGCACGTCGGCGACCGGATGGAGCTGCAACCGGATGTCCTGGTCGGCCGCAGCGAAGACTTCACCGCCAAGGATCTGCCGGTGCCGCCCGTGCTCGCCGTCGAGATTCTGTCGCCGAGCACGTCGATCCACGACCTGAACACCAAGAAAGCGGTCTATGAACGGCTGCGGGTGCCGAGTTACTGGGTGATCGACCCGGCGGCGCCTGAGCTGACTGTGTTCGAACTGGACGAGGACGCCTTGTACCAGCAGGTCGCGAAGGCCGGGGGAGCCGAGGTCTTCGAAGCGCGACAGCCGTTCCCGGTCCGGGTGGTGCCCAAGGCGCTTGTCGAGAGGGGCTGAACGGAGCGGGCCGAACTCCGCGCGTCCGGCACGCGCCGCTGGCGGATCAACCGTTCCCGATGATCCGGCCCACCTCCACGAACACCGCGGCCCGGCGTTCGGCGGCCATCACCCGGTCGTACTCCGCCCAGTCGTCGTGGGTTCCGGTGGCGGCTCGGAACACCTCGCGCAGCAGGGGCGGGAGACCGTCGGCGGGGAAGGACGGGTCGGGGTCGTCCGGGCCGATCAGGCGGACCGGGCCGGTCACCGACAGCCAGCGCCAGCCGCGGCGGAACGTCACGGTCGCGTGGCCGTTGCGGCGCAGCAGCGTGAGCTTGTGCGCGCCGCCGACGGCGACGAAGCCTACGCTCGGCTTGCCGGTCACCGGGTCGTCCAGGATGCCCGCGTTCACCACGGACGCGTGCACGGTGCCGTCGGCGCGGGTCGTGGCCACGGTGGCCAGGCCGTTCTCCTCCACCGTCAGCGCGCGGAGCTGTTCCAGGGTTGCCGTCATGCTGTTCTGCAACGCGGCGGCGACCCGGCACATTTCCGGTGCGGCGCTACGCTCGGGGACATGTTCGATGATCTCGAGTTCCCGGTGATCGCGGCGCCGATGGCGGGCGGCCCGACGACTCCGCAACTGGTCGGCGCCGTCACGAACGCGGGCGGGTTCGGCTTCCTCGCTGCCGGCTACCTCAGCCCGGAGACGCTGGACGCCCAGATCGCGCACGCCGCCGACCTCACCGGCGGGCGGTTCGGCGTCAACCTGTTCGTCCCCGGCGGCCGGTCGGTGGCCGACCTCGGCGCGCACCGCGAACGGTTGCTCGCCGAAGCCGTGCGCTACGGCGTCGAACTCGGCGACCCGGTCTGGGACGACGACGAGTACCCGGCGAAACTCGACCTCGTCGTGCGGCACCGGGTTCCGGTGGTGTCGTTCACCTTCGGCGCGCCGACGTCCGCCGAAGTGCAGCGGATCCACGAGGCGGGCGGCAAGGTCGCGGTCACCGTCACGAATCCGGAGGAAGCCGACCTCGCCGCCGCGCGCGGAGCCGACGCTCTCGTCGTGCAGGGCTTCGAAGCCGGCGGCCACCGCGGCGTGTTCACCGACGACTCGGGCAACCCGGCCGGCGGCGAGGAGTACGGCCTGCTCGCGCTGCTGCGGTTGCTCGGCGCGCGCACGAGCCTGCCGTTGATCGCGGCCGGAGGACTGATCAACGGCGCGGACATCGCGGCGGTCCTGGCCGCCGGCGCGTCGGCGGCGCAACTGGGGACGGCGTTCCTGCTCGCGACCGAGGCAGGCACCGGCGACACCCAACGCCGCGCGCTCGCCGAAGCCGGCCGGCCGACGGCGTTCACGCGCGCCTTCAGCGGACGCCCGGCGCGGGGCATGGTGAACCGCGTCCTGAGCGACCTCTCCTCACACGCGCCCTCCGCGTACCCGCAACTGCACCACCTGAGCAAACCGGTCCGCGCGGCGGCCGCCAAAGCCGGGGACCCGGAAGCGATGTCGCTGTGGGCCGGGCAGACGTACCCGCTCGCCAGCGACGGCTCAGCGGCCTCGATCGTCGCCCGCCTGCGCACGGAGGCGAAGGCAGCAGCGGAACGGCTCGACCGGCTGCGCTGAGGCTTTCGCTTCGGTGAGGCAAGGCCGCGACGGCTCGACTGGTTGCGTTGGCTTCTTCGCTGTGGCGAGGGCTGGGCCGCCGGGTTTGCGTCGTTGCGTTGCCTTCTCCGTTTTGGCGAGGGCTGGGCCGCGATGGCTTGATCGGCTGCGCTGAACACCCTGGGTGGCGAGGCGGCTAGACCCGTTGCGGCGGCCCGTTACGGCGAAGGGCACGGACATGGCCTCGGCCGGTCGCTGTGTTCTGGCTGCGCGGCGGAACTGCTGGCTGCGCTGAAGTTCCGCCGCGTCAGCAGAGCAAAAGAAGCGGGGGACGCCAGCCAAAGGCGTCCCCCGCAACAAACAACCCAGCCGAAGCGATCAGTCCGAAGTGGACTCGACCCCTCCGGAATCATGGTCGCCGCGTTCCATGGCGGAGTGGCGTTTGCCGTAGGCGAAGTAGATCCCCATGCCGATCACGAACCAGATCGCGAAGCGCAGCCACGTTTCCGGCTTCAGGAACGTGATCAGCCAGACCGAGAACACGACTCCGATGATCGGGACCACCGGCATGCCCGGCGTCTTGAACGTGCGCGGCAGTTCGGGGCGCTTGTAGCGCAGCACGATCACCGCGATGCAGACGACCACGAAGGCCAGCAGGATGCCGATGTTCGTCAGTTCCGCGGCCTCTCCGATGGGGAGCACGCCGGCGATCAAGGCCGAAGCGACGCCCAGGATCCACGTGATGCGCGACGGGACCTTGCGCACCGGATGGGTCTTCGAGAACCACTTCGGCAGCAGGCCGTCTCGGCTCATCGAGTAGCCCACTCGGGTCGCGCCCAGCAGGAAGGTGAACAGGACCGTCAGGATGCCGATGATCGCGCCTACCGCGATGATCGCGCCCAGCCAGCCGAGTCCGACCTTCGCGAAGGCGCTCGAGAACGCGGCTTCCGGGTTGATGTCGGTGTACTTCACCATGCCGGTCAGGACCAGGCAGGCCAGCACGTACAGCACCATCGAGATCGCCAGCGAGTAGATGATCGCCTTCGGCATGTGCTTCTGCGAGTCCTGCGATTCCTCGGCCGCGGTAGACATCGCGTCGTAGCCGAAGACGGCGAAGAAGACCGTTGCCGCGCCGGTGAACGCGCCGCTCAGGCCGAACGGGAAGAAGTTGCTGTAGTTGCCGCTCTGGATGTGGAAGGCGCCGACCACGATCACCAGGACCACGAGTGCGACCTTCAAATACACCAGCAGCGTTTCGAAGCGCGCCGCGTTTTTCATGCCCTGGTTGAGAATGAAGGCGATCAGCAGGCAGAGCAGCACCGCGAACAGGTTGATCTTGTACGACCCCGGTTCGACGCCCGCCGGTTCCGTCCCGGGCGCGCCGGACATCCAGTGCGGCAGCGAGATGTGCAGGAAGCCCAGCAGATCGTTGAAGTAGCCGGAAATCCCGATCGCCACCACGGACACGATCGCGGTGTACTCCAGCAGCAGGTCCCAGCCGATGAACCAGCCGACGATCTCGCCGAGCACCGCGTACCCGTAGGTGTAGGCCGAGCCCGCGCGCGGGATGAGGCCGGCGAACTCCGCGTAGGAGAACGCGGCCGCGGCGCTCGCGATGCCCGCGATCAGGAACGAGATCAGCACGGCCGGGCCCGCGGTCTTGTTCGCGACCGCGCCGGCGAGCGAGAAGATGCCCGCGCCGATGATGCCGCCGACGCCGATCGCGGTCAGCTGCCGCAGGCCGAGCGTGCGCTGCAGGCCGCTTTCGCCTGCCTGCTCGATGGTTTCGATCGGCTTCCGCCGGAAGATCCCGGACCCGGAGCCCAGGTTAGGGCCGCGCGGAGCTGACATCGACGTCTCCTCAGACTGGTGGTTCGCCGGACCCGGGTTCCGGGCCCTGGCAGGGCACCGTACCCGGAGGCGCCCCGCCTGTCACCGACTCCGGAGTGTGACTATCTCGGCGGCGCGGGTCACCCGGTCGCCGAGTCGTCCTCGACGGCGTTGACCGTGGGCGCCGGGCGGGCGGCGGAGCGGACCGCGCCCGCGGCGAAGAACGTCAGCAGCTCCGCGACCTCGGCCGGGTCGTCCAGTTGCGGGCAGTGGCCCCAGTCTTCGCGGACGACGAGCCTGCTGTGCGGCACCAGGGTGTGCAGCTTCCGCCCGGATGCGGCCGTCACCAGCTTGTCCTTGCCGCACGCGACCGCGAGCAGCGGGATCTTGATCAGGTCGAGCCGGTACGCGTCGGCCAGCTCCGCGACGAGCTGGCGGGCCTGTTCGAGCCGGGACGTCGTGGCCCGGTAGTCGGGGAACAGCGTGGTGAACCGCCGGACCTGGCCCGCGTCGGCGTGCTTCGAGTCGGCGTAGAGGATCCGCGGCACGAGCTGTTCGGCGACCGCGCGGACCAGGAAACCCGGCACTGGCAACGGAAGCGAGGAGTACAGCCGGAGCGGAAGCGGGTTGCGGCCGACCGTGCGCACCAGCCACGAGTCGACGAAACCGGGCGCGGCGATCGAGACGACGCCCGCGGTCGGCAGCCGGTGGTTCTGCGCCGCGCGCAGGCTCATCGTGCCGCCGAGCGAGTTGCCCGCGAGCACCACTGGACCGAGCACGGCCTGTTCGCGCACCACGGCGGCGGTGAACGCGTCGAGCTGCGGCAGCATCGGTCCGGGACGCAACGGCTGCGCGTCGCCGAAGCCGGGAAGGTCGACGGCGATCGCGGCGATCCCCGCGGCGGCTAATTCTCCGAGTACCGGACGCCACGTGTCGGCACTGTCGCAATACCCGTGGAGCAACACGAGCCGGGGGGCGCGGGGTTTCTCCCCGCCCTTGCGGCGCGTGCGCTTCGGTGCGGGCGCCTCGGCGACGGACGGCCCGACCTCGAGCACGCGCGTGCGGATCCCGGCGAAGCGCCGGAACGACTCCCGGACGGGCGCCGGGTCGCTGGGGTGCCGGCCGCCCCGGTCGGCGGGTGCGGGCCGCTGCGTCGCGGTCATGTTCTCCAGGTTAACCGCCCAAGGTCGACTTCTGGTGGAACTTCGGGGGTCACTATCTGATTGCGAAGCCGGGGTGTTGACGATTCACTGGAGAACGGGTAAAAGCGCTGGCCCGGGCGCAGGCGAACAGCAAAAGCCCAGGCCAGCGCGGTGCGATCAGGATCAGCGGGTGAAAACGATCTTGCCCGCGGTGTCCCCGGCGGCCATCGCGGCGAATCCCGCGGGGGCCTCCGCAAGGGGGAGCTCGGCGCCGATCTGCGGCTTGATGCCCTTCAGGTCGAGGTAGGCGAGCAGGTCGGCCAGCTCGTCGCGGGTGCCCATGGTCGAGCCGACGACCCGCAGCTGCAGGAAGAACACGCGCTGCAGGTCGGCCGACGGGTCGGGGCCGCTGGTCGAACCGGACACGACGACCACGCCGCCCGGCTTCAGCGACTTGAGCGTGTGGCCCCAGGTGGCCTTGCCGACGGTCTCGAACACCGCGTCCACCCGCTCGGGCAGCCGCGCGCCGGACTCGAACGTCTGGTGCGCGCCGACGCTCTCGGCCAGCGCGCGCTTCTCCTCGGTGCGCCCGGTGACCCACACCCGGAACCCGGCCGCGCGGCCGAGCGCGATCAGCGCGGTCGACACGCCGCCGGACGCGCCCTGCACGAGCATCGTCTGACCCGGCCGCAGCTCCGACTTCACGAACAGCATCCGGTACGCGGTGAGCCACGCGGTGCCCATCGTCGCGCCCTCGGCGAAGCTCAGGCCGGCCGGCTTCGGCACCGCGTTGCGGGCCGGGACCACGACCTGGTCGGCGAACGTGCCCTGGTGCTTCTCGGTGAGCAGCGTGCGCTTCGGGTCGAGCGTGTCGTCGCCCTGCCAGCCCGGCGCGTTGATCACCGAATGCAGCACGACCTCGGTGCCGTCGTCGAGCGTTCCCGCTCCGTCGCAGCCGAGGATCATCGGGAACTGGTCTGCCTTGATGCCGACGCCGCGCAAGGTCCACAGGTCGTGCATGTTCAGGCTGGCGGCTTTCACGTGCACCCGGACCCAGCCGTCGGGCACCTCGGGTTCCGGCCGCTCGCCGACGACCAGCGAATCGAGCGGGGACTCGGCGTTGGGTTCCTGCGCGTATACGGCGAACATGGCAGCAACCTACCTCCCCTGCCCGGCCCGGCGCAGGCGAGCGCGCGTAGGCTCACACTCGTGTTCGACGGGCTGGCCAACTGGTGGGACGGGGTCGAGCTGTGGCTCGCCCAGGCGTGGTTCCCCGTGCAGTTCGTGCTGGTGATGGCGGTGCTCGTGCCGCTGTGCCTGCTCGCCGCGTGGGCCATCGACAAGCTGGTCGAACGCTTCGGCCGCCGGTTCGGCACGGCCCGTGACGACGAGCGTCCCGGCCGCTCCTAAGCTGGCACACCATGGTCAACCGAAGGCGGATCACCGCTGCGCTCGTCGGTCTCCTCGTGCTGGTGCTCGGCGGGTGGCTCGTCAAGGAAACCGCCGGCTCCTCGGATTCGCCGGCGCCCTCGTCCTCGTCGGGCGCTCCCGCCGCCGCTTCCGGGAAGGTGCCGGGGGCCGATTCGAAGCTGCCGGTCAAACCGTTGTCGTCGCTGCCGCCGCAGGCGAAGGACACGTGGAACCTGATCGAAAAGGGCGGGCCCTACCCGTATCCGCGCAATGACGACGTCGTCTTCCAGAACCGGGAAAAGAAGCTTCCCGCGGAGAAGAACGGCTATTACCACGAATACACCGTGAAGACGCCGGGCAGCCCGGACCGAGGGGCGCGCCGGCTGATCACGGGGGCAGGGAAAGAGTTGTATTACACAGGGGATCATTACGCGTCGTTCGTCGTCGTGGACCCCGCGCGGTGAGCGGGGACACGGCGCGGGCCGCGGCGGACGCGGCTTTCGCGCGCGGGGCTTACCCGCATCAGGTCGACGGAACTCGGACAGTGGACAAGCTGTCGACGCTGGACGCGATCGGCGAGGCGCTGTCTTTCCCGTCTTATTTCGGGCGGAATCTCGACGCGCTGTACGACATGCTCACGGATTTGTCGTGGTTGCCGACCGGCGAGCACGTGCTGATCTGGACCGGGTCGGACGGATTGAAAGCCGCCGAGCCGAAGGCTTATCTGGCGGTGCGCAGCGTGCTGTCGGACGCGCAGCGGGCGATGGGCTCCGGCGACCGGCGGCTGACCTTGGTGCTGGTGGACGATTAAAGGTCCGTGAGGGGAACCCTGAGGGACTCAGAGTCCCTCAGGGTTCCCCTCACGGACAGCAACGTCAGTCCTGCGGAACCCAGTTCGGCTTGCGCTTCTGCGCGAAGGCCTGGATGCCTTCCTGACCTTCTTCGCTGGCGAAGAAGCCCGCGGACAGGGCGTTCATGTCCGCGAAGCCCTCGGCCGGGGTCGCCGGACGCGGACGGGCCAGCAGTTCCTTCGTGGCGGCCAAGGCTTTCGGGCCGCCCAGGGTCAGCGACTTGAGGTAGCCCTCGACGGTCTTGTCCAGCTCTTCCGCCGGGACGCAGGCGTTCAGCAGGCCGATCTCCACCGCGCGCTTCGCGTCGAAGACGTCGCCGGTCAAAAAGAGTTCGTGCGCGGCCCGGGCGTTGAGCCGGGGGAGGACCGTCAGGCTGATGACCGCCGGGACGACGCCGATCCGGACCTCGGAGAAGGCGAACGTCGCTTCCGGGACCGCGACCGCGATGTCGCACGCGGCGACCATGCCGATGCCGCCCGCGCGAGCCGGGCCGGCCAGCCGCGCGACGACCGGCTTCGGGCTCGTCCACAGCTGGTCCAGGATCCGCGGGAACTCGTTCACGCCCTGGTCGGACGAACCGGCGCCGCGGGCCTCCTTCAGGTCCATGCCCGCGCAGAAGACCGGGCCGGTGTGGGTCAGCTGCACCACGCGCACCGCGTCGTCCTCGCGGGCCTTGTCCAGCGACTCGCTCAGTTCCCGCCGCAGCTGCGCCGACAGCGCGTTGCGGTTGTGCGGGGAGTCCAGGGTGATCGTGGCGATGCCGGCCGCCACCTCGTAGTGCACCAGTTCGTCAGCCATGCCTGACACTTTCGCACACCGCTTCCTCGGGAGCCGGGGCGAAGTTCATGCACGAAAAGTCATGCACGAGAACTCGTGCACTGCTACCTTGAGGGCATGGCAGACCCTCGCACCGCCGATTCGAAGGCACTCAAGGCGCTCGCGAACCCGTTGCGGCAGCGGATTCTCGAACTGCTGGCCGCGTCCGGGCCGGCGACCTCGACGACGCTCGCCGAGCGGCTGGGCGTGACCAGCGGCGGGACGAGCTACAACCTGCGGGTACTGGCGGAGAACGGGTTCGTCGAAGAGCTTCCCGAACGCGCGCGCGGGCGGGAGCGCTGGTGGCGCGCGGTGCCGCATGACGTGCGGTTGCCGCCCGAGGCGGAGCGCGATGATCCGGCGAAGGCGGCGATCGGCGAGCTGCACCGGCTGTGGCTCGCGGGCGACACCGAACTGTACGAACGGTTCGAGCGCGAGCGGCCGCGGCTGGGCGAGTGGGCGGACGCGATTCCGTACTCGCGCGGCGCGATCACCGTGACGCTGGACGAGCTGGGCGACTTTTTCGAGGCTTATCTCGCTCTGCTGCGGCGGTATCAGCGGCCGGCCGACGAGACGCCGGAGGGGGCTCGCCGGGTCGAGACGCGGATGCTCGCGTTCCCGGCTCCGGGCGGGGAGGGAGCCGGCCAGGACTGAACCGGAGGAAGGCCTGGGTGCCGAGCGGCCACTCGGCACCCAGGAACAAGGGAAAACGTCGCACGATCTCCCGAAGCAAGGAGAACACTTCATGCTGCCCTGGGGCAAATCGCGGCTCGCCGCCGCGATCCTCGTGCTGGGCTCGGTCCTCGCGACCGCCCAGCCGGTACAAGCACAACCGTCCGCTGACGTCAGTTTCGCCGGAGCCGGCGGAATCACGTTGCACGGCACGGTGTTCCGGCCGGACGGGCCGGCGAAGTCCGCGATCGTCCTGCAAGGCGGGTCGGACTGGAAGACCCGCGACAATCTGCGCGTGCAGGCCGAGATGTTCAAGCGGATCGGCGTCACGACGCTCGTGTACGACCGGCGCACCAGCGGTTATTCCAAGACCCAGCGCGATTACGGCGTGCTGGCGGACGATCTGGTGTCGGCGGTCCGCGCGTTGCGGGCGCAGACGGGAGCCGCCGACGTCGGGGTCTGGGGAGTCAGCGAGGGCGCCTGGGTCGCGCCCCTCGCGGCGACGCGGTCGGACGACATCTCGTACGTGATCACCGTCGGCGGATCCGGGTTGGGCGGAGCCCGGCAGACGTCGTGGTACTGGGGCAATGTCCTTCGCCACCAAGGGATTGGCGGTTCGCTGCTGACGACGTTGCCGGTGCGGGGCACGCGCTTCGCGATCGGCGCGGGACTGTTCCCGGAGGCGGATTACGACCCGGTGCCGGTGCTGCGGCGGCTGAAGCAGCCGATCCTGGCGTTGTGGGGCGACCTCGACATCAACCACGCGCCGGTCGAGAGTTCCCGGATTTTCGCGGACGCGCTCGCGAAGCACCCGAACCACGCCATTCGCTTCATCGCTGGCGGCGGGCCGGATCTCTACGCGACCAGCGACGCCGGATTCAACCGGCTGCCCCGGGTCGTGCCGGGATATGCGGAGGCCGTCGGGGAATGGCTGGCGAATCGGCAGGGCGTGCACGTCGAAACCGCGGCCTTCGCGCAGCGGCCGACGGAAGCACTCCGACCGTTGGCGTGGTGGGAATCTGTGATGGCGCAAGGGATCGCGCTCGCCTTGCTGCTCGGCGGGTTCGCGGTCGGCGGCTTGGTCGCGCTGATTCGCCGCCGGGGGACCAGGTCGTCGCGGTGGCTGGCCGGGCTGGGGACGGCGACGGTCGCCGGGTTCGTCGGAATCCTCGGCTGGGCGCAGATGTCCGGGATGAAAAATCTCGGACCGGTGCTCGCCGGGCGTCCGTTGCCGTGGCTGGCAGTGCAGTTGCTGGCGGTCGCGACGGTGGCGGCGCTGGCGGTGACCCTGGCGGGGCTGCGGAAACCGGATCGGCGGCGCGGGGCGATCGCGCCGCTCGTCGCCGGGCTGGTGTTCGTACCGTGGGCGCTCTACTGGGGACTGTTGCTGCCGTGAACCGAGGCGCGGCCACCCGGGCGCAGCGGGTGGCCGCGGTCCGGGTCAGCCGATGGTCGTCGTGGTGAAAACCGGGCTGGGGTTGGGGAAGCACGCGGTCGGCGCGGTCACGTCGCCGATGATGCTGCCGGCCACGGCCTTGAAGGTCAGGCCGGGGTCGCGGTAGCTGGTGCCGGACAGTTTCGTCTCGATGGTGCCGGAGTCGCCCGCCTTGAGGTGCGCGGTGATGGTTGGCAGTTCAAAGGTCGAACCGCCGGCGATCGGGCCGGGGAAGCTCAGCGTTGCCACGCCGTTGGCGACACTGATCGTCGGCGGGGTGTCGCCGAGGCCGGAGCCGCCGGCGAGGTCGGCGCTGACGTAGGTCGAGTTCGCCGGGATCGGGAACTTCAGCGCGAAGGTGTTGATGTTCTTGACTTTGTTGCCGCCCACGTCGCTCGGGACGGTGTTGGGCGCGGGGTCGATGACGACGTCGAACGCCCCGCCGGGCGCGACCGTCGCGGGCGCGGTGACGTCGGCGTTCTGGGTCAGCGACACCTGCTGCGGGCCGACCACCGGCGCGTCGGCCTGGCAGTCGAAGTTGATCGCGGTCGCGGCGGACGCCGGGGCCGCGCGGGCGAGCGGAAGCGCGGCGACCGCCGTCAGCGCGGCCAGCCGGTAAGAGTGAGGTGCTTTCATCTGTGTGCTCCTACCTGCGGGTTTCACGGGGGAGAGAGAAAGCTGCGCAGCGATTAGAGAGTTACCGGCAAGTTAAGTAATACGTCAAGGAGTGACCGTTCACAGGAGCGCACCGTGACGGAAAATGTGAATATCGCTCACCTTGTGGCGGTAGGGGCGGGCCTGATCGGCCGTTCGGGCCTACCGACCGTGGTCCGGCCGGGCGAGCCAGCGACCAGAGCGGGCCGCCCGGTCAGGCGGCGGTCCGCAGCAGGCCGGAGATCGCGGCCGCGTACCGGCCGATCACGACGTCCGCGACGCGCGGGTCGTCGGCGAGCGGTTCGGCGATGAACGCGCCCGGGTCGGCTTCGCGGGCCAGCGAGGCGATCCGGTCCGGCAGCAAGCCCGGGGCCAGGAACCACGACGCCACCACGAGATGCCGGACGCCGCGCTCGCGCAGGCGGGCGGCGGCGGCCGGGATGTCCGGCTGGGCGGCGCTGGCGAACGCCTCGCTCACCGGCATTCCGAGCCGCTTTTCCCAGCGGGTGGCCAATCCGGCGACGACCGCGTTGGCCTCTGGGTTGGAGGAACCGACGGCGCTCAGCAGCACCCCGGTTCCGCCGCGGCGGCGGGCACCGGCGAGCCGGTCCAGGGCGACGGCTTGCAGTGCCGGGTCGGCGCCGAGCACGTCCGACACCTGGATCCGGAACCCGGGGCACTCCGCGGTCACCTCGTCGACCAGCGCGGGCAGGTCGACCCGGGCATGGAAAGCGCTGCCCAGCAACAACGGCACGACGACCGCAGAGCGGTGCCCGTAGGCGTACAGCTTGCGCAGCACGTCCGTGACGCGCGGCTCCGACAGGTCAAGGAACGATTCGTGCACGTCCAGCCCCGACGCCTGCGCACGGACGACGTCGACCAGCGCCCGCACCGTCGCGGCGGAGCGGGGGTCGCGACTGCCGTGCGCGACGGCGACCAGGGGCGGCGTCACGAGAACCGCTCGCCGACGAGACCGGCGGCGAGCGTGTCGCCGTCCTTCGGGTCGATCACCAGGAACGCGCCGGTGCGCGGGCTCACGCCGTAGTCGTCCACCGGCAGCGGCTCGGCCAGTTGCAGGCTGACGCTGCCGATGTCGTTGAGTTCCAGGCTTTCTGGAGAGTCCACACTGGACAGGGTCTGCTCGTCGAACCGGGCGTGCAACTCGGTGGCGAGCCCCTGCACGGTCCGCGTGCCGTGCTTGATCAGCACCCGTGCGCCGGTCTTGAGCGGCTTCGACGACAGCCAGCACAGCGTGCCGGTGATCTCGTCGGTCACCTCCGGCGGCGCGTCGGCGGCCGCGATCAGGTCGCCGCGGCTGATGTCGATGTCGTCGGCGAGCAGCAGGGTCACTGAGGTTCCGGCACCCGCTTCCTCCAGCGGTCCGTCCGCGGTGTCGATCCGCTCGACGCGGCTGCGGATCCCGTGCGGCTGCACGACGATCTCGTCGCCCGGGCGCACCGTGCCCGCCGCGATCTGACCGGCGTAACCGCGGTAGTCCGGGTACTCGGCCGTGCGCGGGCGGATCACATACTGGACCGGGAACCGCAGCGCGGAATCGTGCGGATCCGGGGCCGCCGGCACGTTTTCCAGGTGCTCCAGCAGCGACGGCCCGTCGTACCACGGGGTTCGCTCGGACCGCGTCGCCACGTTGTCGCCGACCAGAGCGGAGACCGGGATGGCGACGACGGACGCCGAGTCGTAGCCGAGGGATTCCGCGTGCGCGGTGAACTCCTTGGCGATGACGCCGAAGGTGTTCTCGTCGTAGCCGACGAGGTCGATCTTGTTCACCGCCAGCACCAGCTGCGGCACGCCGAGCAGCGCGAGCACGGCCGCGTGCCGCCGGGTCTGCTCGACCACGCCGTTGCGCGCGTCGACCAGCAGCACGGCCAGCTGCGCGGTGGACGCGCCGGTGACCGTATTGCGGGTGTACTGCACGTGCCCGGGCGTGTCGGCCAGCACGAACGACCGCTTCGGCGTGGCGAAATACCGGTACGCGACGTCGATCGTGATGCCCTGCTCGCGCTCCGAGCGCAGGCCGTCGACGAGCAGCGACAGGTCCGGAGTGGACAGTCCTTTGTCGACAGACGCGCGGGTGACCGCGTCGAGCTGGTCGGCGAGGACGGACTTGGTGTCGTACAGCAGCCGGCCGACCAGCGTGGACTTGCCGTCGTCCACGCTGCCCGCGGTGGCCAGCCTCAGCAGGCTCGACATCAGAAGTAGCCCTCCCGTTTGCGGTCTTCCATGGCCGCCTCGGACATCCGGTCGTCGGCGCGGGTGGCGCCGCGTTCGGTGAGCCGCGAGGCCTGGACCTCGGCGATGACTTCCTCCACAGTGGACGCCGTGGACTCGATCGCGCCAGTGCACGAACCGTCGCCGACGGTCCGGTAGCGCACGCTCAGCTCCCGCACTTCCTCGCCGGGACGCGGCCCGCCCCACGGGCCCTCGCTGAGCCACATGCCGTCGCGCTGGTAGACCGCGCGCTGGTGGGCGTAGTAAATCGAAGGCAGTTCGACCTTTTCGCGGGCGATGTAGTTCCACACGTCCGCTTCGGTCCAGTTGGACAGCGGGAACACGCGGACCTGCTCGCCCGGACGGTGCCGTCCGTTGTAGAGGTTCCACAGCTCCGGCCGCTGCCGGCGCGGCTCCCACTGGCCGAAAGCGTTGCGCAGGCTGAAGATCCGTTCCTTCGCCCGCGCCCGTTCTTCATCGCGGCGGCCGCCGCCGAAGACCGCGTCGAACTTGTTCTCCGCGATCGTCTCCAGCAGCGGCGTGGTCTGCAGCGGGTTGCGCAGGCCGTCGGCGCGCTCCTCGAGCCGCCCGTCGTCGATCCAGTCCTGGACCTTCGCGACGACCAGCCGCAGCCCGTGCTTTTCCACCACGCGGTCGCGGAACTCCAGGACCTCGTCGAAGTTGTGCCCGGTGTCCACGTGCAGCAGCGGGAACGGCACCGGCGCGGGCCAGAAGGCCTTGATCGCCAGGTGCAGCATCAGCGTCGAGTCCTTGCCGCCGGAGAACAGGATCACCGGCCGGTCGAACTCGCCCGCGACCTCGCGGAAGATGTGGATGGCCTCGGACTCGAGTGCGGCGAGATTGTCTACCGCGGCGTCGGCCGCCGGTTCCAAAGTCGTCATGCTTCCTTCCTCAGCCATGCAGTCCGCACTCGGTTTTGGCCTGCCCCGCCCACCGGCCGCTGCGCGGGTCCTGCCCCGGCTCGACCTTCGCGGTGCACGGCGCGCAGCCGATCGAGAGGTAGCCGATCGACACCAGCGGGTTCTCCAGGATCCCGTTCGAGTGCAGGTAGCCGTTGAACTCGTCGTCGGTCCACGCCGCGATCGGGTTGATCTTCACCAGGCCGTTGCGCTCGTCCCAGGTGACGATCGGCGTGTTCGCGCGGGTCGGCGCGTCCACCCGGCGCACGCCGGTGACCCACGCCGAGTACTTGCCGAGCGTCTGCCGCAGCGGCACGACCTTGCGCAGGAAACAGCACTGGCCGGGGTCGCGTTCGTGCAGCTTCGGCCCGTACTCCGCGTCCTGCTCGGCGACGCTCTGCTCGGCCTGTGCGTTGACGATCCGCACTTCCGGGTACACCGTCTGCACCGCGTCGCGCACCCCGAGGGTTTCGGCGAAGTGGTAGCCGGTCTCCAGGAACAGCACGTCCACCGCGGGCTTGACCTTCGTGACGAGGTCGATCAGCACGGCGTCCTGCATGTTCGAAGCCACGATGAAGTCGTCGCCGAAGGTCTCGGCCGTCCAGCGCAGCGCCTCCTCGGCGGTCGCGTCGGCCAGTTCCTTCTCGGCGCGTCCGGCCAGAGCCCGGTAGTCCGCCACGGCGGTCACTGCAGCACCCCTTCGTCCGCCCGCAGCGCCCACTGCGGGAACCGTTCGCCCGGCTCGCGGCCCGCGACGTACGCGCGCACCACGCGTTCCACGTACTCGACCAGTTCGCCCGCGGTGACCTTGTGGCCGCGCAGCTTCCGGCCGAACCCGGCGTCGAGGCCGAGCCCGCCGCCGAGGTGCACCTGGAACCCCTCGACCTGGTTGCCGTCGGCGTCGGTGACGATCTGGCCCTTGAGCCCGATGTCGGCGGTCTGCACGCGGGCGCAGGAGTTGGG
Organism: Amycolatopsis sp. AA4; assembly: GCF_002796545.1. Lineage (GTDB taxonomy): Bacteria > Actinomycetota > Actinomycetes > Mycobacteriales > Pseudonocardiaceae > Amycolatopsis. The sequence continues at coordinate 5,748,807 of NZ_CP024894.1, read as the reverse complement.
GCAGCCGTTGAGGTGCACCGACACCGGCGTCTCCAGCTGCGCGTTGATGTCGGCGAGCGACTTCTCCAGGTCCGCGACCAGCTGCTGCGCGCGCACCTTCGTCTCGACGATCGCGAGCTTGCAGAACTCCAGCCCGGTGCACGCCATCACGCTGCGCCGCCACGGCGACGGCTTGGTCTGCAGGCCCAGTTCGGCCAGCTCGGTCTCCAGCGCCGCGACCTTCTCCTCGGGCACGTCGAGCACGACCAGCTTCTGGTGCGGGGTCAGCCGCACCCGCCGCGACCCGGCCCGTTCGGCCGCGTCGGCGACCGCGACCAGCGTGCTGCCCGACACCCGCCCGGCGACCGGCGCGGCCCCGACGTAGTAGTTGCCGTCCTTCTGCGGATGCACGCCGACGTGGTCGACCGGCGTGTCCGGGTTCTCCGGCGGCGGGCCGTCGATCAGCTTCCGCTTGAGGTACTCGGTTTCGAGGACCTCCCGGAACTTGTCGATGCCCCAGTCCTTGACCAGGAACTTCAGCCGGGCCCGCGAACGGAGCCGCCGGTAGCCGTAGTCGCGGAAGATCGAAACGACGCCTTCCCAGACCTGCGGCACCTCGTCCAGCGGGATCCACGCGCCGACCCGCTGCGCGAGCATCGGGTTCGTGGAGAGCCCGCCGCCGACCCACAGGTCGAGGCCGGGGCCGTGCTCGGGGTGGTTGACGCCGACGAAGGCGACGTCGTTGATCTCGTGCACGATGTCCGGCAGGCCCGAGATCGCGGTCTTGAACTTGCGCGGCAGGTTGGCGAACCGCGGGTCGCCGATGTACCGCTCGCGGATCGCGTCGATCGCCGGGGTCGCGTCGAGCACCTCGTTCGCGGCGATGCCGGCGACCGGCGAGCCGAGCACGACGCGCGGGCAGTCGCCGCACGCCTCGGTGGTGGACAGGCCGACGTTCTCCAGCCGGGACCAGATGGACGGCACGTCCTCGATCCGGATCCAGTGGTACTGCACGTTCTGCCGGTCGCTGATGTCGGCGGTGTCGCGCGCGTGCTCCCGCGAGATCTCGCCGACCACCCGCAGCTGCTCGGTGGTGAGCGCCCCGCCGTCGATGCGGACGCGCATCATGAAGTAGCGGTCGTCCAGCTCTTCGGGCTCCAGCAGCGCGGTGCGGCCGCCGTCGATGCCCGGCTTGCGCTGGGTGTAGAGGCCGAACCAGCGGAACCGGCCGCGAAGGTCGCCCGGGTCGATGGAGTCGAAGCCGCGGTGCGCGTAGATGTTCTCGATCCGCGCGCGGACGTTCAGCGGGCTGTCGTCCTTCTTCGAGCGCTCGTTCGGGTTCAGCGGCTCCCGGTAGCCGAGCGCCCACTGACCCTCGCCGCGCTTCTGGCGAGTCCGAGGCGCGCGGGCCTTCGCGGGCGTCTCACGCGGGGGTGCGGACATGGAGATCCTCCGGGCGGGGTGGTCGAGGCGGCTCCGCCGCGGCGTCGGTGCGGGGCGGGCCGGTGGTCCAGGTGGCGGGCTGGGCAGGCTTTGCGCGGGAGTCAGCGAACAGGCCGGCAGAGCGCGCTCGCGACCCGCAGAAGGTCGACGTGGCGGCGCGCCACGAGAAGGACACCGGCAGGACTCACCGGCTCAGATTGCCACGCGGGCCGAACGTCGTCCAAGGGCGTCCGGATCGTGGGAGAAGGCTCACTCCAGCGGTGCGAAACGGCCGCGGATGTGCATTGGCCGGGCGATCTGCCAGGTATTTCCCGGCTTTCGGACGCATCGTGGGACGGTTTCGGGCGCTTGTCAACCGGGTGCTCGGCGGGCGGCGCATCGTTCGGCGGCCGAACTTTCCTCCACTGTCCTGCGGCGCTGCACCGTACGTGAGGGGAACCCTGAGGGTCTCTGAGTACGTGAGGGTTCCCCTCACGTACGGTGCCTTGCCTGTCGCGGCTCGGGGGCCGGGGCTGCGCGGCGACCCGGGCGCGGCGGGGGAGAATGGACGTCGTGCCTGTTCCCGACACCCACCGTCCTCCAGCCGGACTGCCCGAGACCGCGCTCGCCGGCCTCGGCACCCGGCCGTTCGGCGTGTACGTCCACGTGCCGTTCTGCGCGACCCGCTGCGGTTACTGCGACTTCAACACCTACACCGCGGGCGAACTCGGCTCCGCCGCCTCGCCCCGGTCGTGGCTGGACGCGCTGCGGCGCGAGCTGGAGCTGGGCGCGGAGATCCTCGGCAGCGCGCCGCCGGCGGAGACGGTGTTCGTCGGGGGCGGGACGCCGTCCCTGCTCGGCGCGGACGGGCTGGCCGAGGTGCTCGACGGCGTGCGTTCGGCGTTCGGGCTCGCGCCGGGCGCGGAGGTGACGACCGAATCGAACCCGGAGTCCACTTCGCCCGAGTTCTTCGCGGGCATCCGTGACGCGGGTTACACCCGGGTGTCGCTGGGCATGCAGTCCGCGGCCCGGCACGTGCTGAAGGTGCTCGACCGCGTGCACACGCCCGGCCGTCCGGTCGACGCCGCGCGCGAGGCCCGGGCCGCCGGGTTCGAGCACGTCAATCTCGACCTCATTTACGGCACGCCGGGGGAGCGCGTCGAAGATCTGCGGGCGTCGCTGGACGCGGTTCTGTCGGCGGGTGTCGATCACGTGTCGGCGTACGCGTTGATCGTGGAGGACGGCACCGCGCTGGCCCGCCGCGTGCGACGCGGCGAGCTGCCCGCTCCGGACGACGACACGCTGGCCAGCTACTACGAGTTGATCGACTCGGTCCTCGCCAGTGCGGGCTTGACCTGGTACGAGGTGTCGAACTGGGTGAGCGACGAGGCCGCACGGTGCCGCCACAACCTCGGCTACTGGCAGGGCGGCGACTGGTGGGGCGCCGGACCGGGCGCGCACAGCCACGTCGGCGGCGTGCGGTGGTGGAACGTCAAGCATCCGGCCAAGTACTCCAGCCTCCTCGCCGAGGGGCAGAGCCCGGAGGCCGACCGCGAGGTGCTCACGCCGGAAGACCGGCACTTGGAGCGGATCATGCTGGAGCTCCGGATCTCCGACGGCCTCGCGTTGTCCGCGCTCGACGAGGCCGGGCTCAAGGAGGCCCGGGCGGCCGCCGCGGAAGGCTTGCTCGAACAGTCCGATTTGGACAGTCAGGGCCGCGCGGTGCTCACCGATCGCGGCCGCCTGCTCGCGGACGCCGTGGTCCGGAGGCTCGCCGGCTGAATTTTCGCCCGCCGGGCATAAATCCGTTCGATCGTTTGTTGGGCTAACCATACGAGCGAGGGAGACGCGTATGCCGCAAGCGGTCAGATACGGCGAACACGGCGGGATCGAAGTGCTGCAGCTGGCCGAAGTGCCCCGGCCGGCGCCGGAATCCGGGCAGGTGCTCGTGCGGGTCCGGGCCGCGGGGATCAATCCGGGGGAAACGAAGATCCGGGTGGGCGCGCTGGCGGAGCGCTGGCCGTCGACCTTCCCGTCCGGGCAGGGCAGCGACCTGGCCGGAGTGGTGGAGGAACTGGGCGCGGACGTCGAGGAAATCCAGGTCGGCGACGAGGTCGTCGGATTCGTGCACACCCGCTCCAGCCACGCCGAGTACGTGCTCGTCCCGGCGGAGCACCTCGTCCCGAAGCCGAGCGGGCTGTCGTGGGAGGTCGCGGGCGGGTTGTTCGTGGCCGGAACGACCGCGTACGCCGCGGTCGCCGCGGTGTGCCCGCGCGAGGGCGAGACGGTGGTCGTGTCGGGGGCCGCGGGCGGGGTCGGCTCGCTGGCCGTGCAGCTGGCGAGGCTCACTGGGGCGACCGTGATCGGCATCGCGAGCGAAGCGAACCACGAGTGGTTGCGCGAGCACGACATCGTCCCGATCGCGTACGGCGAAGGGCTCGAAGAGCGGCTCCGCGAGCTGACCGGCGACCAGGTGCACGCGTTCGTCGACACCTACGGCGACGGTTACGTCGAACTCGCCCTGCGGCTCGGCGTCTACCCCGGCCGGATCGACACGGTGGTCGACTTCGCCGCCGCCGAGAAGTACCGGGCGAAGACCGACGGCAACATCGCCGGGGCCAGTGCCGAGGTCATGCGCGACCTCGTGGCGTTGGCGGACAAGGGATTGCTCGACGTCCCGATCGCCGCGACGTACCCGCTCGCCGAAGTCCAGGCCGCCTACCGCGAACTGGAACAGGGCCACACCCGCGGAAAGATCGTGCTTACCTGCTGACCATCGCCGCCAGCCCCGCCACGAACGCCTCCAGGGCGAAGTCGAGGCGGGGCCGGCTGGTCTCCGCGGTGAAGAATTCCCCGGCCCGCAAGAGGTTCGGGAACGCGCTCGCGGGCAGCGACCGCATGTAGTCGGCCATCTGCCGCCCGCGCTCGCTCATTTTTCCCGGGTCGTAGTCGCCGAAGGTCCAGCCGCTGGCCTCGTACGCGAATGCCTTGGCGTACGTGCTCAGCGCGTCGCCGGCGAACACCGCCCGTTTGAGGTCCAAGCCGCCCGCGCGCAGCAGCTGCAGCATGACTTCGCCCTGCCGCAGCGAATTCGGCGTCACCGGGATCGGCGTCTGCCACGCGACTTTCGCGATGCCCGGATACGCCATCATCGCCCGGATCTGGTGCCGTACTTGCTCTTTGACCTGTTCGGTCCACCGCTGCGGATCCGGTTCCGGGCACGGCACCTCGCTGAGCGCCGCGTCGAGCATCAGCTCGTCGAGTTCCTCTTTGTTGGCCACGTACGCGTAAAGCGACGCGGGCCCGGTCTCCAGCTGCTGCGCGACCCGGCGCATCGAGACGGCGTCGATGCCCTCGGCGGCGAGGATTTCGAGCGCGGTTTTCACGATCAGTTCCTGCGACAGCATCTGCTTCGCGGCGCGCCGGCGCGGGCTCGGCGTCCGGCGCCAGGGCGGGGGCGGTGCGGTCATGTCCGAAGCCTAGCCGACCCCGCCCTTGACGCGAACGGTGTTCGTGAGTACACCTGGGGTTGTACGCGAACGACGTTCGTTAAGGGGAATCAGCATGTCGCAGCGCGAAGAAGTCCTGTCCGTCCTCGCCCGCCTCGCCGACGCCTGGAACAGCGGCGACGCCACCGCTTACGGGAACCTGTTCACCGAAGACGCCGATTACGTGACGTTCTTCGGGCACCGGTCGGCCGGCCGCCAGGCGATCGCGGACTCGCACCGGGAGCTGTTCGAGGGACCGCTGAAAGGCTCGAAGCTGACCGGATTCGGCGACCCGCGGGTGCGGTTCCCGCGGGACGACGTCGCGGTCGTCGTGGCCGGCGGCGGTTCCTCGCTGACCGGCGGCGGCGACCCCGCCGCGGAGGGCCGGGAAAGCACGCTGACCTACGTCCTGGTGCGGGACGACGAGGGCTGGAAGATCACCGCGTTCCAGAACACGCGGGTGTCGAAGCCGTGGGAAGCATGAGGACGATCGTCGAGGTGTCCGGAGTCGTCCCGGCCCCGCCCGCGGAAGTGTTCGCGCGGGTCGAGGAGCGGCTGACCGCGCCGGGCCCGTATCCGATGAAGCTGGAAGTGGACCGCGAACGCCGGTTCCTCGCCGTGCAGGGCGGCTGGTGGTACCGCGCGGAGTACGAGGTCGCCGACGATCCGGCCGGTTCGCTCGTCACCCACCGGATCCGGAACGCGGCGACCGGGCAGTGGTGGGCGGTGCTCGCGGCGAACCGGTTCTTCGTCGGGTTCCGGGAACGGGTCACGGCCGGTTTCCTGGCGACGCTTCCCGAACTCTCCGGCGGCGGCACTGGGCGGAAAGAGTGAAGGCGCGTACCGTGGGAGCCACGACTTAGGTAAACCTTACTGAAACAGGGGTGTTCGATGGCCGAAGGTCCGGCGCGCAAGGGGAGGACCGCGGTGCGGCTGGAGGTGCTGCGCAAGGAGCACCTGACGCCGCACATGATCCGGATCGTGGCCGGCGGCGAGGGGTTGAAGGAGTTCCGCCCGAACGAGTTCACCGACGCGTACGTGAAGGTGATCTTCAAGGTGCCCGGGGTGGAGTATCCGGAGCCGTTCGACCTGAACCGGATCCGCGAGGAACTGCCGCGCGAGCACGCTCCGCGGCTGCGCACGTACACGGTCCGCTCGTACGACGAGGCGGCGGGCGAACTGGTGCTCGATTTCGTGGTGCACGGCGACGAGGGGCTCGCCGGTCCGTGGGCGCAAAGCGCGCAGCCGGGCGACGAGCTGCTGCTGGCCGGTCCGGGCGGGGCGTACGCGCCGCGTGCCGACGCCGGCTGGCATCTGCTGGTGGGCGACGAATCGGCGGTGCCCGCCATCGCCGCCGCGCTCGAAGCGCTGCCGCCGGGGGCGCTGGCGCACGTGTTCCTGCTCGTGGCGGACGAATCCGAGCACCAGCCGCTCGCGACGAAGGCCGACGCGCAGGTCACGTGGCTGCACCGGTCGGCGTCCGACGACCTGGTCGCCGCGGTGAAGGGGCTGCCGTGGCCGGACCGGGACGTGCACGCGTTCGTCCACGGCGAGGCCGGTTTCGTGCGGGAGCTGCGGCGGTACCTGTTCGACGAGCGCGGCGTCGCGCGGGACGCGGTGTCGCTGTCCGGATACTGGCGCGAGGGCAAGAACGACGAGGCCTGGCGCGAGGAAAAGGCAGCGGAGCGGAAAGCGGCCAGTACGGCGTAAGGTCGCCGCCATGGCGACCGAGGTGAAGGTGGAGGCCGATCCGGCCGACGCGGGTTTCGACGGGGCACGGCTGCGGCGGATCGACCGGCAATTCGCCCGGTACGTCGACGACGGCCTGCTGCCGGGCTACCTCGCGGTGGTGAGCAGGCACGGCCGGATCGTGCACGTCGCGTCGCACGGCGCGCGGGACGTCGAGGCCGGCGCCCCGGTCGAGACCGACACGATCTGGCGGATCTTCTCGATGTCGAAACCGGTCACGTCGGTGGCCGCGATGACGTTCGTCGAGGAGGGCCTGATCGACCTCGCCGACCCGATCTCGCGCTGGCTGCCGGAATTCGCCGAGCCGAGGGTGTACGCGAAAGGTTCGGCGCTGGCCCCGGTCACCGAGCCGGCGGCCGAACCGATCCGGCTGTGGCACCTGCTTTCGCACACCGCGGGCCTCACCTACGGCTTCCACCACACGCATCCGGTCGACGCGATCTACCGCGCGGGCGGGTACGAATGGGGAACGCCGTCCGGGCTGGATCTGGCGGAGTGCACGCGGGCGTGGGCGCGATTCCCGCTCGTGTTCCAGCCCGGGGCCGAGTGGAACTACTCGGTGGCGACCGACGTCCTCGGCCGGCTGGTCGAGGTGCTCGCGGGCAAGCCGCTCGACGAGGTGTTCGCCGAGCGGATCTTCGGCCCGCTGGGCATGACCGACACCGGGTTCTGGACCTCGGACACCGACCGGCTGGCGGCGTTGTACGTGCCCGCGCCGAAGACGAAAAAGCTGGTGCGCAACGACGTCTTCGGCGCACTGGGCACGTCCCGCCCGACGTGCCTGTCCGGCGGCGGAGGCCTGGTCTCGACGGCGGCGGACTACCACCGGTTCACGCAAATGCTGCTGCGCCGCGGCGAACTCGACGGCGTGCGAGTGCTGAGCCCGCGCACGGTGGACCTGATGACGGCCAACCACCTGCCGGGCCACGTGGATCTGGAGGCGTACGGCCGCCCGCTGTTCGCGGAGATGCCCTTCGACGGGTACGGCTTCGGTCTGGGCTTCTCGGTCCTGATCGACTCGGTGAAGGCGAAAACCCTTGCCACGCCTGGTGAGTACGCGTGGGGAGGGGCGGCTTCGACAGCGTTCTGGGTGGACCCGGACGAGGATTTGACGGTGGCGTTTTACACGCAGCTGCTGCCGTCGTCGACTTATCCGATCCGGCAGCAGCTGCGGCAGCTGGTTTATCAGGCGATGGTGGACTGATCAGGCGGTCAGCTTAGGAATCACCTGCGCCCCATAAGCCGCCAAGGTCTCCTCCCGCTCGTCGTGCATCAGGTACAGCGCGAACTGGTCCACTCCCAGCTCCGCCAATTCCTCCAGCCTCGCGATGTGCGCCGAGGCCGGGCCGAGGAGGCAGAAGCGGTCGACGATCTCGTCCGGCACGAACGCGGTCGACGGGTTTCCGGCGCGGCCGTGGTGGGAGTAGTCGTAGCCTTCTCGCTCGCGGATGTAGTCGGTCAGCTCGTGCGGCACCGGGCCGGACGAGCCGTAGCGGGCTACCAGATCCGCGACGTGGTTGCCGACCATTCCGCCGAACCAGCGAAGCTGTTCCCGTTGGTGTGCCAGGTCTTCGCCGACGTATGCCGGGGCCGCGACGCAGATCGTGATTCCGCCGGGATCGCGGCCCGCGGCGCGCGCGGCGTCTCGGACCGCGCCGATGGTCCAGCGGGCGATGGCCGGGTCGGCGCATTGCAGGATGAAGCCGTCCGCGTGTTCGCCCACGGTCTGCAGCGCCTTCGGACCGTACCCGGCCATCCACATTTCCAGCCGCCCGCCGCGGATCCACGGGATGCGGACCGCGGTGTCGTTCATCGTGACCTCGCGGCCCTCGGCGAGATCCTTCACCACGCGCATGCATTCCCGCACGGTGGCCAAAGTGGACGGCGGACGGCCGACGACGCGGTGCGCGGAATCGCCGCGGCCGATGCCGCACACCGTGCGGTTGCCGAACATGTCGTTGAGCGTCGCGAAGGTCGACGCCATCACCGACCAGTCCCGCGTGCCCGGGCTGGTCACCATCGGGCCCACGACCAGCGAGGACGTCGCTTCGAGGATCCGCGAGTAGATCACGAACGGTTCCTGCCACAGCACGCACGAGTCGAACGTCCAGCCGTACCGGAACCCGGCGTCCTCGGAGGCCTTCATCATCCGCACGACCTCCGCCGCGGGCGGGTCGGTCTGCAGCACGATCCCGAAATCCATCAGGAAACCCTCAATTCAGATACTGATTGAGTTCGCGGGACAAGAACTTTCCGTGTCCAGGGCTGCCGTGGAATCCGTCCGGCGACACCACGACGCGACCGCGCGACAGGACAGTGTGGACCTTCCCGGTGAGCGAAAACCCTTCGTACGCCGAGTAATCCACGTTCATGTGGTGCGTAGCCGCCGAGAGGGTCTGCGCGGCCGAAGGGTCGTACACCACGATGTCCGCGTCCGAACCCGCCGCGATCACGCCCTTGCGCGGGTACAGGCCGAACATCCGCGCGGGCGTCGCCGAGCACGTCTCGACCCAGCGGCCCAGCGAGATCTCGCCCGCGACGACGCCCTGGTGCAGCAGGTCCATCCGGTGCTCGACGCCCGGCATCCCGTTCGGAATCGCCCGGAAATCGCCGCGGCCCAGTTCTTTCTGGTCCTTGAAACAGAACGGGCAGTGGTCGGTCGAAACCACGGACAGGTCGTTCGTCCGGAGGCCGCGCCACAGGTCCGCCTGGTGCGATTTTTCCCGCAGCGGCGGCGAAGCCACGAACTTGGCACCCTCGAAATCAGGTTTCGCCAGGTCCTCAATGGACAGATAGAGATACTGCGGGCAGGTCTCGGCGAAGACGTTCTGCCCGTTGTCCCGAGCCTCGGCGACCGCGGCGAGCGCCTGCGAAGCCGACAAATGCACGATGTACAGCGGGGATCCGGTCACCTGGGCGAGCCGGATCGCCCGGGAGGTCGCCTCGCCTTCCAGCTCGGGCGGCCGGGTGAGACCGTGCTGCACCGGGTCGGTGTGCCCGGCGGCGACCGCCTGCGCGGCGAGTTCGTCGATCGCGATGCCGTTTTCCGCGTGCATCATGATCGTCGCGCCGATCTCGCGCGCCTGCTGCATGGCGCGCAGGATTTCCCCGTCGGTGGAATAGAAAACCCCGGGGTAGGCCATGAACATCTTGAAACTGCCGACGCCGCCGTCGACGCACGCCCGCATTTCCTTCAGCGTGGAGTCGTTGACGTCCGACACGATCATGTGGAACCCGTAGTCGATCGCGCAGTTGCCGTCCGCTTTGGCGTGCCACTTGTCCAGAGTGGACAACAGCGAGGTGCCCTTGGCCTGCACGGCGAAGTCGATGATCGTCGTCGTGCCGCCCCACGCGGCGGCGATCGTGCCGGTCTCGAAGGAATCGACGGAATGCGTGCCGCCGAACGGCATTTCCATGTGCGTGTGCGCGTCGATTCCGCCGGGAAGCACGTACTTTCCGGTCGCGTCGAGAGTTTCGTCGCCGGTCAGCGTCCCGGGCGCGCCGACCGCCGCGATGGTTTCGCCGTCCACCAGCACGTCGGCGGCGACCGCGCCGGACGGCGAAACTACTTGCCCGCCGGAGATCAGGACACTCATCAGGCCTCCGCGAGCGGGCCGTAGGTGTCCGGGCGGCGGTCGCGGTAGAACTGCCACAGGTCGCGGACCTCGGCGAGCTTGCCCAGGTCGAGATCGCGGACCACGATCTCCTCCTCGGTGTCCGAAGCCGCCTCGCCGACGAGCTGGCCGCGGGGGTCCACAAAGTACGATTGGCCGTAGAAGTCGTTGTCGCCCAGCGGTTCCACGCCGACCCGGTTGATCGTGCCGACGTAGTACTCGTTCGCCACCGCGGCCGCCGGTTGCTCCAGCCGCCACAGATACTCCGACAGTCCGCGGCTCGTCGCCGACGGGTTGAACACGATCTGCGCCCCGGCCAGCCCGAGTGCACGCCAGCCTTCGGGGAAGTGCCGTTCGTAGCAGATGTACACGCCGATCCGGCCGACCGCGGTGTCGAAAACCGGATACCCGAGGTTGCCCGGCTTGAAGTAGAACTTCTCCCAGAAGCCTTTCACCTGCGGAATGTGGTTCTTGCGGTGCATGCCGAGGTATTTCCCGTCGGCGTCGATCACCGCCGCGGTGTTGTAGTAGACGCCCGGCTGTTCCTGTTCGTACATCGGCACCACGAGCACCACGCCGTGCCGTTCGGCGACCTCCTGCATGAGCTTCGTGGTGGGGCCGTCCGGGATCGCCTCGGTGTAGGAATAGAAATCGGCGTCCTGCACCTGGCAGAAATACGGGCCGTAGAACAGTTCCTGCAGGCACACCACCTGCGCGCCCTGCGAAGCCGCCTTGCCGACGGCGTCGACCGCGTTCGCGATCATCGATTCCTTGTCACCCGTCCACCGCTGCTGGATCAAGCCGGCTCGGACCGTGTCAGACACTGGTTTCCTCCTCGTTCCGGTGCGCGTTCAAGGGAAGGCTGAACAGGGTGTAGGCGATCAAGGCGCCGACGAATCCCACTGCCCAGTTGTAGTCGTACAAAGGTTTCAGGAAAGGAATGAGCCCGTCCGCCGGGAACGGCCCGCCGTAGGCGCCGCCGACCGCGAGCACCGCGCCGATCAGGGTCGCGACGAGCGCACGCCAGTGCCAGCCCGCGGTGAACCAGTACTGCCCGCTCTCCAGGTACAGGTCGGCGAGCTTCAGCCGGGTCCGCTTCACGACCCAGTACCCGGCGACGAGCACCCCGGCGACCGCGCCGAGCAGGCCGCCGTAGAAGCCGAGCCAGGCAAAAATGTAGATGTCCGGGTCGGAATAGAGCCGCCACGGCTGGATCAGGATGCCGATCACACCGGTGATCAGGCCGCCGAGCGCGAAGGTGATCCGCTTCGGGAAGGCGTTCGAGAAATCGTAGGACGGGCTGACGACGTTCGCCGCCAGGTTGGCCGAGATCGTCGCCAGCACCAGCGCGATCAGCGCGACGACCACCACGACCGGGCTGGAGAACTTGTCCGCCAGCTGCGCCGGGTCCCAGATGTCCTGCCCGTAGAGCACGTGCCCGCCGGACGTGGTGAGGATGGCGACGATCGCGATGAACGTCATCGTCGTCGGCAGCCCGAGGATCTGGCCGCGCATCTGCTTGCGCTGGCTGCCGCCGAAGCGCGTGAAGTCCGGCATGTTCAGCGACAGCGTCGACCAGAACGCGATCATCGCCATCAGCGACGGCGCGAACACCTTCCAGAACCCCGGTCCCCAGCCGAGCTTCCCGCCGTCGTGCAGGATCGGGCCGAATCCGCCCGCCTTGACCAGCACGTAGCCGAGCAGGATCAGGAACCCGACCGACACCAGCGGCGCGGTCCAGTTCTCGAACTTGCGGACCGCCTCCATGCCGCGCCAGATGATCAGCATCTGCACGAGCCAGAACACCGCGAACGACAGCCACAGCGTCCAGTGCTGCCCGGCGAGCACCGCCGAATCGCGCCAGCCGGATCCGGCCAGGCGTCCGACGATCACGTAGATCGCCTCGCCGCCCACCCAGGTCTGGATGCCGAACCAGCCGCACGCGATGAACGCGCGCAGCAGCGCGGCGAGGTTCGCGCCGCGCAGGCCGTAGAACGCGCGGGCGAACACCGGGAACGGGATGCCGTATTTGGTGCCCGCGTGGCTGTTGAGCAGCATCGGCGCGAGCACGATCAGGTTGCCGATCGTGATGGTGATCAGCGCCTGCAGCCAGTTCATGCCGAGCGCGATGAGCGACGCGGCCAGCGCGTACGAAGGGATGTTGTGCGCCATCCCCATCCAGAGCGCGAAATAGTTGTAGGTCGTCCAGGTCCGTTTCTCGACCGGGACCGGGGCCAGTTCGTCGTTGAAGAACCGGCTGCCCCGCAGCGCCCGCACGTCGCCGAGGTCCACCCGGCTGTGCTCACGTGTCGTCGGCTCCATTGCGGAATCCTGCGCGCCGGGCGGGGGCCGGGGGCAGAGACAGACTGTTCACTGTTCGGCCGCCCTCGGCGCAGTCTGTCGATTGCGCCGGACCGCGCGAAAGTGCATGACGTACGTCACAACACGGCCGACATCCGGGGGCAAAACGGCGGAAACATCTCCACCGGATCTCCACATCTCGCCCGGACGGCCTCCACGGCGATTGCCTAAAGTCGGCGGCATGGACAACGGGGGAAGACGGGTGCTGGTCGTCGAGGACGACCTCACCATCGCCGCGTCGATCGACGCCCGGCTGAGCGCGGAAGGGTTCTCCGTGACGGTCGCGCACGACGGTCCGGCGGCGGTCGAGGCGGAGGCGGCGACCAGTCCCGACCTGGTGGTTCTCGACGTGATGCTGCCCGGTTTCGACGGTCTCGAGGTCTGCCGCCGGATCCAGGCGCGGCGGCCGGTGCCGGTGCTGATGCTCACCGCCCGCGCCGACGAGACCGACCTGCTGGTGGGCCTCGGCGTCGGCGCGGACGACTACCTCACGAAGCCGTTCTCGATGCGCGTGCTGTCCGCGCGGATCCAGGCGCTGCTGCGCCGGGTGGAGCGCTCGTCGGCCGCGGCGGAGGAGCGGATCGTGCTGGGGGACTTGGAGATCGACATCGCGGAACGGCGGGTTCGCCGAGGGGGCGAACCCGCCCAGCTGACGCCGATCGAATTCGATCTCCTGGTGCATTTCGCGCGCCGGCCGCGTGCGGTGCAGCCGCGGGAACGGCTGCTGAGCGAGGTGTGGGACTGGGACGTGCAGGCGACCGGGGCCGGCACCCGGGCGGTGGACAGCCACATCAAGGCTCTCCGGCGGAAACTCGGGGCCGATCTCATCCGGACCGTGCACGGAGTCGGGTACGCGTTGGAGGTTCCGGCGTGAAGCCGTTTTTCGCGAAAGCCGTCGAGGTGCTGCCGAGGCCGCTGGACGGGATCCGCTCGATCAAGCTGAAACTGGCGATCCTGATGGTCGCGTCCGGCGGGATCGCGTTCGCGTTCTTCCGCTACCAGATCGGCTGGCTGCCGCCGCGCACGACGGTGACCGCGGTGGTGATCGCGCTGCTGACGTCGCAGGTCCTGGCGCACGGCATGACGCGGCCGCTGCGCGAGATGACCGCCGCCGCGCGGGCGATGGCGAAAGGCGACTACACGCGCCGGATCCGCGCCACCGCCCGCGACGAGGTCGGCTCGCTGGCCGCGGCGTTCAACCAGATGGCCGCCGACCTGTCCACCGCGGACCGCCAGCGCCGGGAACTGATCGCGAACGTGTCGCACGAGCTGCGGACGCCGATCACCGCGTTGAACGCCGTGCTGGAGAACCTCGTGGACGGCGTCGCCTCGCCGGATCCCGCGACGCTCCGCACGGCTCTGCACCAGACCGAACGCCTGGGGCGGCTGGTCACTGAGCTGCTGGACCTGTCGCAGATCGACGCCGGGACCATGCCGCTGGACCGGTCGCCGGTCGACCTCGAGGACCTGCTGGCCGAGGTCGCCGCGGAGGCGGAAGCGATGGCCGCCGCGGCGGGCCGGGGAGTCCGGTTCGCGGTTTCGGTGACCCCGCCGGGCGCGACGGTGCCCGCCGACCGGGAGCGGATCTACCAGGTGGTGCTGAACCTGCTGGAGAACGCCGCCCGGCACGGCCCGGCCGGGGGAGAGGTGGCGGTGCTGGCGCGGGTCGAGGCCGGGGAAGCGCGGATCGAGGTGCACGACCAGGGGCCGGGTATTCCGGAACCCGACCGGGACCGGGTGTTCGAGCGGTTCACCCGGGGAGAACGCGCCGGAGGCGGCGGGACCGGACTGGGCCTGGCGATCGTGCGGTGGGTGGTGGAACTGCACGGAGGAACCGTCGCGGTGGTCGACCCGGAGCCGGTCGAGGCGCTTCCCGGGGGAGGCCCGGCAGGCGGCGGTGGCGGGCCGGGGTGCCGGATCCGGGTGACGTTGCCTGCTTGAGGCTCGGCTTCGGGCGCGGTCGGCGGTGGTGGGCTCGCAGTCCGGGTGACGTTGCCTGTTTGAGGCTCGGCTTCGGGCGCGGTCGGCGGTGGCGGGTTCGGGCTCGCAGTCCGGGTGGCAGCTGCTTGAGGCTCGGCTTTGGCTGTGGTTGGCGGTGGTGGGCTCGCAGCCCGGGTGACGTTGCCTGCTGGGGGCTGCGTCTCGGGCGTGGTTGACGGTGGTGGATTCCGGCGGGCGGTTCGGGTGCCGGGCGACGGCGCCCGCCTGGCGGCGGGTGTCGGGCATGGCGGTCGTTGATCCGGGTTTCCCGGAGGCGGTCGGTTCTGGAGCCGGGTTCTCGTCGAGGGCGTGCTGCGTGTCTCCGTCAGAGTCCGTGAGGGGAACCCTGACGGACTCTGATTCCGTCAGGGTTCCCCTCACGGACCGCCGAATCGCGCACCGGCCGGGCGGGAACTCCCGCACGCCAGCCGCCTCCGCAGCACCCTCCCGAGCAATTGCGGTCGTCGAGTTTCTCCCGCGGCCCATCACACATTCAGCTGTTTGCTATCGCGAAGAGAGGTTTCATGTCCCAGCAGATCCAGCAGCACCCCGCCCATGCCGTTCCGCCCTGGGTCGTGCGGGTCGTCCGGCAGCCGGGGCCGCGGCCGTTGTTCGAGCGGGCCGAATCCGCGGTGCCTGCCGGGGCGAAACCGGCCGCGCTGGCGGTCGCGGTCGCAGGGGCGGTCGTCGTGCCGGTGGACCGGCCCGGGATCGGCTGGGTGCTGGCTCTGCTGATCGCGACCGCGGTGTTCTTGGCGTGCGCGCGGCGGTTCGGCACGAGAAACGGAACGAGGCGGTGGCGGCAGGCAGCGTGGGCGCTGCTGGCGATCGCGCTGCTCGCGGTCGGAGCCGTGCGGGCGGCGGAATGGCTGTTCGCCTTGTGCGCGCTCGCGGCGGCAGTCGCGGCGTCGCTCGCGGTCGTCGGCAAGCGGACTGTGCACGGCACGACGTACGACGTTCTCGCCGTCCCGCTCGAAGCGTTCCGCGCGGTGCCGTGGCTGTTCCGCCGGGGTCCCCGTTCCGGTCGGCGGCAGGGACGGGTCCTCGGGGCGGTTCTGCTGTCCGGGCTGGTCCTCGTGGTGTTCTTGCCGTTGCTGATCAGCGCGGATCCGCGGTTCGCGCAGTTCGTCGGCGACCTCGTTCCGGAAGTGCGTCCCGTTTCGGTCGTCCAAGGCGCGCTGGTGTTCGCCGTGGGTTTCGCGGCGATGGCGGCCGTCTTCCTGATCGCTTCGGATCCCTTGCCTGAGAAGGAAAACCAGCCAACGACGTTCGGCGAGCGGCTGTCGTGGACGTCCCTGCTCGGCACCTTGTCCGTGCTGTTCACCGCGTACGTCGGCGTGCAGGCGACCGCTCTGTTCGGCGGCACGGGCTACGTCCTCCGCACCGACGGCCTCACCTCGGCGGACTACGCGCGCGGCGGTTTCTGGCAACTCTGCGCCTGCACCGTGCTGACCCTCGGCATCGTCGCCGCGGCACTGCGCTGGGCACCGAAAACCACCCGCGCCGACCGGACGGTGTTGCGGGTGCTGCTCGGCGCGCTCACCGTGCTGAGCCTGGTCGTCGTGCTGTCCGCGTTGAGTCGCATGTGGACATACCAGCAGGCCTACGGATTCACCGTGCTGCGCCTGCTGGTGGAGGTGTGCGAGATCTGGCTGGGCGTGGTGTTCGTCCTGATCGGAGCGACGCTCGGCACGCTCCGTGCGGGCTGGCTGCCGCGGGCGGCGATCGCGACCGCCGCGCTGGCACTGCTGGGATTGGCCGCGGTGAACCCGGAAGCGGCGATCACGACCGCCAACCTGGACCGGGCGGCGGAAGGCAAGCCGCTCGACATCCGCTACTTGAGCCGGTTCTCCGCCGATGTGGCCCCAGTCGTAGCGGAACGCCGTCCCGACGCGGCTTGCCTGTTGCGTCCGCTCGCCGGTTCCCTGCCCGACGACCCGTGGCCTGCCTGGAATTTGAGCCGTTCGCGGGCCAGGGAGATCGTCCAGGCGAAGCCGTGCGCGTGACGGGTTCAGTTCCGGGGCACGGTCAGCCGCCAGTCGGCCGAGGGCTCTTCGACCTCCGGGAGGTACGAGGCGGGCGTGACGGCGCAGCGGTGGCGGACCAGGTCGCGGCGCTCCGCCGGAGTCAGCTCCGCGGTGCTGAACGGGCTCTCGTGGTCGATGTCCGCGTTCGCGTCGACGTGGAACCGGTAGGCGTCCGCGGTCAGGTAGTCGCGGCGGAAGTCGGTCTTCCATTGCGAATTGTGGCCCCAGCCGAGCGATCCGTCGCTGGTCGGCCGATGGCGGCGGAGGAACGATTCCTGGAGCGTCGACCGGTCCGCGAGCCCGGCTTTCGCGTGGCGTTCCCCGGCCCGCACGCGCACGCCCGCGCGGACGAACAGCAGTTCGCCGAACATCAAGCACGGCCACTGCTCGGCGACGATCTCGATCGGCTCTTCCGGATCGCCGCTCTGCTCGACGGCCGCGATCTCGTGGAAGAACGGATCGAACCGCGCGACCTCGACGCGCCGCATGCCGAGTGCGGAGAAAAAGCGGACGTACTCGTCGGCCGTGACGCGCACGTCGTGCTCCGGCAGGTGCAGGTGGTGCGCGAACGGCGTTTCGGCACCGTCCGGGAGACCGGACTGGAAGCCCAGCAACAGGAGGTCGCTGATCCGGCTGAGCGCATACGCTTGCTCGAGCAGATCGCCCCAGACGTATTCCGTGCGCTGCCATTGTCCGCAGACTGCCAGCGGGGCCAGCATTTCGCGCATTCCGACGGCGTGCTCGTCGAGCCACGGGGACAGCACGTCGGAGAACAACGCCGAGCCGGGGTAGCCGTGCACCGCGTAGTACAGCTCGCGCAGGGTCGTCGGGGTGAGCACGACGACGCAGCCTAGGCGGAATCGCGACGGAGTCCCACCGAATTGTCCGCCGCGGCAACCGATCCCCGGGGTCGCCGGAACCGATTGCCGCGGTCGCGAGCGGCCGGACGCTAGAGCGCGAACACCCCGTTGGACTGGCTGTCCGCCGCGCATTTGTTCGGGTACGTCGCCCGGTACGTCACCGGCGTGCCGCGCCAGCTGCCCAGCGCCGTGACGTCCACCGGCGAGTAGATCATCGTGCACTTCTGCCGGTGCGGCGCGATGCGGGAGAAATCGCCGTCGACCGCCTTGAGGGTCGCGCAGGCGGTGTCGCGGTGGCGGTGCGTGCCGCCGGTGGGGTCGCAGGTCAGGGTCGCGCTCGTGACGCGCCCGGAGGTCTCGTGCAGGGTCAGCTGCAGCATGGACTCCGGGACGTGCGGCGCGGCCAGGCCGCCGAACCCGAGCAGGGCAGCTGCGACCGGAGCGAAGGAAGAGAACACCATGGGAGGGATATCGGCGCCGCGAACCCGATCACTGTGCTCCTCGTCCGGGTGGGTTTTCCTCGCTCGGACGGGTGGCGGCGCCGAGGTCGTGCGCGAGCAATGCCACGTACAGCGACAACATCGACTCCGGATCTTCCAATCGCACTCCCAGCACCTGTTCGATCCGGGCGAGCTGCTGGTAGTACGCCGTCCGCGAAGTGTGGGCGGCGACGGCCGCGGCGGACTTGTTGCCGCCGTGTGCGCAGTAGTGCCGCAAGGCCGGGACGAGGCGACTGCCGGAGGCGGCGTCGCGTTCCAACAGCGGGCCTAATTCTCGAGCGGCGAAGGCGTGTACGCGCTCGTCGTCGGCGAGAAGGTGCAGCAGGCCGCGTAGCCGAACATCTTTGAGACGGTGCAACGGCTGTCCGTCGTCCTCGTCGAGAGCAGCGGCAGCGACATGTGCTGCTTCGACCAAAGTACGGTGCGCTTCAGCGGGGCCTGTGACAGTCGTGCCGACGCCAAGCGCGGCTGGCGCGGATGTGCGCGCGTCGTGGATGTCGGTGGCTAAGCGCTCGAGTACGGCGTCGGCGTTGGCTTCCGGCGAGAGCGCGAGAAGCGCGCGTACGGCGGTTTCGTCGGTCGAGACCAGCGCGGACACCTTCGCGCGTCGCGTCGCGAGCGCGGTCGCTTCGGCCAGTTCGCGCAGCAGCGGCGGCGTGGACAGCGTTGGCCGCGCCGTGGCGGTAATACGCGGCCGTACCGCGAGGCCGACCAACTGTCGTCCGGTCAACGGCACGGCGAGCGCGGAAGAGCGCGCGAGGATTTCCGCGGTCGGCGCGGGCGAATTCAGCAGTTCGGTCAACACCGCGCGGTGTGCTTGCCGTTCGAGAGTGTCGGAGTCGCGCGCGACGAGACGGTGCACCGCGAGCGCGGACGCAGCCCGTTCGGCGACCACCTGATACCGATGCGGCGGCGGTTCGGCGCACACCAGCACCAGCCGTCCCCAGTCGTGCCCACGCGCGCCGACGACGGTGACCAGCCAGCCCGCTGCCGAGTGGTACCCGGTGCGCTCGCCGACCTGCACCACCCGCGACCGCGCTGGCCAGCCGATCAGCAGCTCGCCCGGATCCGTGCCTGCCGTGTCGTAGGCGAGGACTTCGTGTTCCAGCGTTTCCAGCACGACCGGCTGTTCGGTCAGCCGCGCCACCTCGGCCAGCACCGCGGATGGCTCGGCACCGGCGACGGTCAGCGACGTGAACGTTTCGTGCACCCGTTCCGCCGCCCGGAGCTCGGCGAGCTGCGCGTCCACGATCATTCCGTTCACTGCCTCGGTCACCGCGACATAGCGCGTCTCGCGGGACAGCGTCACCAGCGGCAGCCCGCGTTGCTCGGCCGCCGTAACGAGGGCGCGCGGCAGCCGGTCGTTCCAGTGCCGCACCAGCTCGACCACCAGACCCGCGACGCCCACCTCAGCGAGATCGGCGACGTACCGGGTCAGCGCCGCGTCGTCGTCCGGGAGTGCGACGCCGGTGGTGAGCACCAGTTCCCCGCCGCGCAGCAGGTGCGCGATGTCGGCGACCTCGGCCGCGTGCGCCCAGCGCACCCGCCGTTCGAGCCCGGTGCTGCCCGCGACCACGCGCGGGCACCCCTGGCGCAGCACCGGCAACGCGAGCGCCTCGGCGACGGTCGGGTACATCGGTCCCCCTTGCTGGCCGGCAGGGCACAGACTGTACGGCGGAGAGGGGTAGTCCGTACACGTTGTCGATGGCGGAGGCGGGCGCCTCGCCCGGAGACTCGTGGACACCCGACCGGAAGGAGCGGACGTCGTGACCGACCGCATCAGCCATTGGATCGACGGCAAGCCGGTCGTCGGCTCCGGACGCACCGGCGACGTGTACGACCCGGCCACCGGCCAGGTCAGCGCGCAGGTGGACTTCGCCGGACCGGCCGAGGTGGACCAGGCCGTGGCCGCCGCGGCCGCCGCGCTGCCGGGCTGGCGGGGCACGTCGCTCGCCGGGCGCACGCGCGTGCTGTTCGCCTTCCGCGAGCTGCTTCAGGCGCGCAAGGACGAGCTGGCGAAGATCGTGACGAGCGAGCACGGGAAGGTCGAATCGGACGCCGCGGGCGAGGTCGCGCGCGCGATCGAGAACGTCGAATACGCGTGCGGCGCGGCGCAGCTGCTCAAGGGCGGGTTCAGCGAGAACGCTTCCACGGGCGTCGACGTCTACTCGATCGCGCAGCCGCTGGGCGTGGTCGGCGTGATCTCGCCGTTCAACTTCCCCGCGATGGTGCCGCTCTGGTTCGTGCCGAACGCGCTGGCGTGCGGCAACACCGTCGTGCTCAAGCCGAGCGAGAAGGACCCGTCCGCCGCGTTGTTCATCGCGGAGCTGCTCGCCGAAGCGGGCCTGCCGTCCGGTGCATTCAACGTGCTGCAGGGCGACAAAGTCGCGGTCGACGGGCTTCTCGCGCACCCGGACGTCAAGGCGGTCTCCTTCGTCGGCTCGACCCCGATCGCCCGCTACGTCTACGAAACCGGCACCAACCACGGCAAGCGAGTGCAGGCGCTCGGCGGGGCGAAGAACCACATGGTCGTGCTCCCGGACGCCGACCTCGACCTGGCCGCGGACGCCGCCGTGTCCGCCGGTTTCGGCTCGGCGGGGGAGCGGTGCATGGCGGTTTCGGTGGTGGTCGCCGTCGAGCCGATCGCGGACGAGCTGGTGGCCAAGATCGCCGACCGGATGCGGAAACTGCGCGTCGGGGACGGCCGCAAGCCGTCGTCGGAGATGGGTCCGCTGGTGACCCGGGCGCACCACGAGAGAGTTTCGTCCTATGTGGACACCGGCGTGGCCGAAGGCGCGGAACTCGTGATGGACGGCCGGGGCGTGGAAGCGGACGGCGCGGGCGAGGGATTCTGGCTCGGTCCCACGCTTTTCGACCGCGTGACGCCCAGTATGGCGGTCTACACCGACGAAATCTTCGGGCCGGTGCTGTCCGTCGCGCGCACGACGAGCTTCGACGACGCGCTCGCGCTCATCAACGCCAACCCCTACGGCAACGGAACGGCCATCTTCACCGCCGACGGACGGGCGGCGCGCCGCTTCCAGAACGAGGTGGAAGTGGGCATGGTGGGCGTGAACGTGCCCATCCCGGTCCCGGTCGGCTACTACTCCTTCGGCGGCTGGAAGGACTCCCTGTTCGGCGACACGCACGCCTACGGGCCGGAGGGATTCCACTTCTTCACGCGGACGAAGGTGGTCACGTCCCGCTGGCCGGACACCTCGCACGCCGGGGTGAACCTGGGGTTCCCGAAGAACTCCTGACCCGGGTTCACCACACGCCGTTCTCGCCGACGATGCTCGCCACGGAGCCACTGTTCCCCAGCAAGCACACCGCGACGACCCGCTCAGTCGCCAGCCGCTTGCCTCGATCCGGACTGACGGCGTGGGTGCGGCCGCCCACGCGAAGCTGCCATTTTTCGGTGGTTCCCGGACCTCGCGGCACGTGCTTGAACCCGACCGGATAGTCGTCGGTGATCGGACCGGCGCCGAAATCGTGCGCCGGCCCGGGCACGACCGTCAGCGGCGCGCGGCAGTCGGCGAACTGCCGCCGCCCGAACCGGATCGCCAGTACGAGAATGATCAGGGCGACCGCCACCGCCACCAGCGCGGACGCGGTGAAGCCGGCCTTGACGACCGCGACGACCGCGATCGCCACCTCGATCGCGACGAACACCCAGATCGCCCAGAAGAACCAGCCCAGGACCACCCCGCGCTGGCTCGGGTGCAGCCGCCCGGCGAGATTGGCGGCGGCGACCTCGCCGGGATCGGCCTTCGCGGTCACGCGGCGACCACGTTGACCAGCAACTTGCTGCGCGGGGTGAAGACCGCGCCGTTGGTGCGGCCGCCGAGCACCCGGCTCTTCAGGTCGGGATCGAGCCGATAGCTCTTGCCGTTCACGACGAGGTAGGTGAAGGGGATCCGTTCCGTGATCTCGTACAGGTACATCGGGGGCAGGACGCCGGACGGCCGGTGCTGCACGTGCCCGAAATCGTGCGTCAGGCCCGCCACCACGTCGACCTTGCCCCCGCGCCAGTCCGCCAGCCGCCGCCGGATCGCGCGCCCGGGATACACCGCGAGGACGAGCCACACCAGCGACATCACGAACAAGGGCGCGTTCTGCGACCAGTACGAGGTCAGCGGCTTGTGCAAGAAGGCGGCGAGGTCGTTGGACGTCCGGATCTCCGAGGGGCTCATGCCGATCTTGATCGGCGTCAGGACCGCCAGCGCGATGAGGACGAGAAGCACCACGACGAGCGTCCAGAAGTTGCCGTCCAGCACCATCCGCCGCTGGGACGGATGCAGTTTGCCTTCGCGGTTGGCCTGGTCCGCGGCTGCCTGCACCGCTTGCTCGGTCACTCGCCGGAGCCGCCCTTCGCCTCTTCGGCCTCGCGTTCCTTCTTGGCGGCTTCGGAAGCTTCCGAGTACCGGTCGTACTGTTCGTTCTCCTGCCGCCGGGTCTCGGCGCCGACGCCGACCGTGTCGGCGGGGCTCCACTTCGGCAAGCCGCCCTCAGCTTCCCTCCAGGCCTTCGGGCTGAGCACCTTGCGGCCGTCCTCCGAGTAGGTTTCGCCCCAGTCGTCGACCCGTTTCTTCCAAGTGTCGTTCAGCGGGGACTGCACCTTGTCCTTGGCCGCGTCCTTCCAGCCGTCGGCCTTGGCCGCGGCGGACTCGGCCTTGCCCGCGTCCTTCAGCTCCCCGGCCTTCTTCTCCAGGTTCACGGCGACGTCGACGCTCTTGTCGGTGATCTTGCCCGCGGCCTTGCCAGCCTTGCGCAACGCGTTCGCGGCCTGCTCGATGGCGGCTTTCGACTTGCCCGCGCTCTCCGCGAGCTTGTCGAGCTTCTCCACGACCTTCGCGATCCGGGTGCCGATCTTCTCCGCCAGGATCCCGCCTTCGACGACGGTGTCGGCGATGAACGCGGCCACCGTGCCGCCGAACGTGCACCACGACGACGCCAGCGCGGCAAGGCCCTTGACGATCAACTCGCCCACGAACGACGAGATCATGTCGCGGATCAGCCCGCGCTCGGTGCCGACCAGGGCGCCGGCGACGTTCATCGCGGTGGACGCGCCGTTGGCCTGCCCGGCCGCGTTGCGGAGCTTGTCCGCGTACTCCTTCGCGCGGCCCTGGTAGGCCTGGCCGCCCTGGCCCTGGAAGTTCGGTGCCACCTTGCTCGCGGCCTGCTCGTACTGGTCCGCGCTCTCGGTCAGCTGCTTCGAGATGTTCGACCAGGTCACGGCCTTGGCGGTGACCGCTTCCGGGTTGCCCGCGAGCTGGTCGAGACCCTCCTTGAGGAAGCTGATGTGCTCGATCAGCCAGCCGACGCCCGCGCTGGCCAGGCTGCCGAGCGGGTCCATCGCCACGCCGAGCAGGTCGAGACCGTCGGTGACGACGTCCACGCCGAAGTTGCCCCAGTCGCCGTTCCGAAAGTCGGTGAGCGTCGCGGCGCCGTCGTTGACGATTCCCGCGCCGGAGGTCTGGGCGTTGAGGTTGTCCAGTTCGTTCGAGGACGACCCCATGTTCGTGGTCGGCCCGCTCGGCGATTCCGATTTCGCGACCAGCGGGTTTGCCTTCGTCTCGGTCATTCCGGCAGCTCCTTGCCGAGGCCGTTGATGTGGCCGACAGTCTGTTGCTCGTGCGCGTCGTAGTGGTCGTGGGCCTGTTGCAGCAGGTTCGCGATCTCGTCGCCTTCGCCTCCCAGGTCCTTCACGAACGAGGTCGCGCTCGACATCCACAGCTGCAGCGGCATCGCGAACACCTGGCCGACGATGCCGAACGCGTCGTCGCCGAACGACTGGCCGGAGTCGGTGGCCTGCGCCGCGGTGTGCACGCCCGCCGCGATGTTCTCGACCTCGCTCTTGTGCTCGCGCAGCGACGGAAGGTCGACGTGAGGTCCGGTCATCAGTTCCTCCCCAGGATCGAGCCGCCGCCGTAGTAGTCGTCGTCCTCCGTCGGGTCCGGCGCCGGGCGGGCGGGGCGCGCGGGCCGGGCAGGCGGGGCGGGAGGGGCCGAATCTTCCTGCGCGTCGAAGAATTGCGGCTGCGGCGGGGCGGGAGGGGCCGGTTCCTCCGGGATTTCCGGCTCCGGGATCTGTTCTTCGAGGAATTTCATCGCGTCGCTGTGCTCGCCGATCACCGGAGCCATGATCGCGGTCAGCTGCTGTGCCGCCTGGGCTTGGGCGCGCCGGGCGGTGGCCAGCACGGCGGCCGCCAGGGCGGCGCGCGGCATCTCGTCCGCGCGGGGGCCGAACTGGAGTTCCTGCAGCGCACCGGCGGTGTTGACGGTCGCGGTGACCGCGCCGTCCTGGCTCGTCGCGGTCGCCGACACGTGCTTCAGCCGTTCCTGGGCCTCCGCGGCCCGCTGCCGGATTTCGGCGATTTCGGGAGAAAGTGCGTTCATGTCGGCCACTGCTTTCGGCTGGAGCGGTTCATGGTCTTTCCGAGGCAGAAAACCCGGTTCCGGTTCCCGCTGCAAGCGAAGATCCCAGTTGCCCGGTTCGTCGCTATTAAAAATCGTTTCCCTCCCCTTTACCCGGAGGCGGCGGGACCGGAGGGCGCGCCGGGCACTCCCGGGTCCGTAAACTCGTTGTGAGTAGCAGGAGGACCGCGAAGGAGGTGCCGGTGGCGAACACGGACGAGCGTCGCTTCGAGGTGCTGCGCGCGATCGTCGCCGACTACGTCGCCAATCAGGAGCCAGTCGGGTCGAAGACGATCGTCGAGCGGCACAACCTCGGCGTTTCCAGCGCCACCGTGCGCAACGACATGGCCGCGCTGGAGGAAGAGGGCTACATTGCCCAGCCGCACACCAGCGCCGGCCGGATCCCGACCGACAAGGGGTACCGGCTGTTCGTCGACCGGCTTTCGGAGATCAAGCCGCTGTCGGCGGCCGAGCGCCGAGCGATCACCAGCTTCCTCGACTCCGGGACCGACCTCGACGACGTGCTGCGCCGGTCGGTGCGGTTGCTCGCGCAGCTCACCCGCCAGGTCGCGGTGGTGCAGTACCCGATGCTCACCAACACCGTCGCCCGGCACCTCGAGGTGGTCCCGCTCACGCCCGCGCGGCTGATGCTCGTGCTGATCACCGACTCCGGCCGGGTCGACCAGCGCACGGTCGACCTCGGCGACGTGGTCACCGAGGAGACCGTGCTGCGGCTGCGCACCGTGCTCAACGGCGCGCTCGCCGGGCGGCGGCTGGCCGACGCGGCGGCCAACGTGGCCGAACTGCCCGAGGCCGCCCCGCCGGACCTGCGCGACCACCTCACCCGGATCTGCACCACACTGGTCGAATCGCTGGTCGAGCACCCGGAGGAGCGGATCGTGCTCGGCGGCACCGGCAACCTCACCCGCAACGTCGCGGACTTCCCCGGGTCGCTGCGCCAGGTGCTCGAAGCGCTCGAGGAACAGGTGGTGGTCCTGAAGCTGCTCGCGGCGGCCCGCAACCCCGGTGCGGTCACCGTGCTCATCGGCGAGGAAAATGAGGACGAGCAGATGCGCAGCACCTCGGTCGTGTCGATCGGCTACGGCCGGGACGACATGCTGCTCGGGGGAATGGGCGTCGTCGGGCCGACCAGGATGGACTACCCGGGAACGATCGCGGCGGTCCGCGCGGTCGCCAACTACGTGGGGCAGATCCTGTCCGGCCGCTGACCGGCGGCGGGCCGGGGACGCGGCGGAACACGAAGGAGAAGGCAGAGCAACGTGGCGAGGGACTACTACGGGATCCTCGGGGTGGCCAAGAACGCGAGCGATCAGGAGATCAAGCGCGCGTACCGCAAGCTGGCCCGCGAGCTCCACCCCGACGTGAACCCGTCGGAGGACGCCCAGCACCGCTTCGGCGAGGTGACCACCGCGTACGAGGTGCTCTCCGACCCGCAGAAGCGCAAGATCGTCGACCTCGGCGGCGACCCGATGGACCCGGGCGGCCGCGGCGGCGGGGGCGGCGACCCGTTCGCCGGCTTCGGCGGGCTCGGCGACATCATGGACGCCTTCTTCGGAGCGGCCGGCGGGGGCGGCGGACGGGGCCGCGGGCCGCGCAGCCGCGTGCAGCCCGGCTCCGACGCGCTGATCCGGCTCGGTCTCACGCTCGAGGAGTGCGCGACCGGCGTCGACCGCGAGATCACCGTCGACACCGCGATCGTCTGCGACCTGTGCCGCGGCGCGGGCACCGCCGAGGGCACGACCACCAAGACCTGCGACACCTGCGGCGGGGCCGGCGAGGTCCAGTCCGTGCAGCGGTCGTTCCTCGGCCAGGTCGTCACCGCGCGCCCGTGCCCGGTCTGCCGCGGCTTCGGCGAGGTCATCCCCGACCCGTGCCGCCAGTGCGGCGGCGACGGCCGGATCCGGTCGCGGCGCGGCGTCACCGCGAAGATCCCGCCCGGCGTCGGCGACGGCATGCGGATCCGGCTGTCCGGACAGGGCGAGGTCGGCCCCGGCGGCGGCCCGGCGGGCGACCTCTACGTCGAGATCGACGAGGCCCCGCACGAGGTGTTCGTCCGCGAGGGCAACGACCTGCACTGCAACTTCCGCATCCCGATGACCACCGCGGCGCTCGGCGCGACGGTCCCGATCGCCACCCTGGTCGACGGCGACTACGAACTCGACATCGAGCCCGGCACCCAGCCCAACACCGAACTGGTGCTCACCGGCAAGGGCATGCCGCGGCTGCGCTCGTCCGGCCGCGTCGACGGCCGCGGCGACCTGCACGTGCACATCGACGTCGTGGTCCCGACCAAACTCGACGAGGCCCAGCGCGACCTGCTCGTCGACCTGGCCCAGCAGCGCGGGGAAGAAGTCCCGACGCTCGCCGCCAACGGCAGCAAGCACGGCGGCCTGTTCTCCAAGCTCCGCGCGAAGAACCGCTGACTGTGCCGGACACCACACTGCCGGTCTTCCTCGCCCCGGCGGTGCCCGCCGAAGGACGGGCGCTGCTCGACGGCGAGGAAGCCCGGCACGCGGCCACCGTGCGCCGGCTGCGCGTGGGGGAGCAGCTCGTGCTCTCCGACGGCGCCGGCGCGATGGCCCGCTGCGCCGTGGACGCCGTCGAAGCGGGCCGGGCGGCCTCGGTCACCCTCACCGTTCTCGAGCGCTGGCAAGAAGAACCGCCCGCGCTGCGCGTCCACGTCGCCCAGGCGCTCGCCAAAGGCGACCGCGGCGAACTGGCCGTCGAACTGGCCACCGAAGCCGGCGCCGACGCGATCGTGCCCTGGCGCGCCGCCCGCAGCGTCGCCCGCTGGGACGACGGACCCCGCGGCGAGAAAGCCCTCGCCCGCTGGCGCGCCACCGCCCGCTCGGCCGCGAAACAAGCCCGCCGCGCCCACGTGCCCGCCGTCGCCGAACCCGTCGGCACCCGCGAACTCGCGCAGCTGGCCGCCACGATGTCCGCGACGCTCGTCCTCGAATCCGGCGTCGCCAGCAAACTCGCCGACCTCGCGCTGCCCGACGGCGGCGACCTCCTCCTCGTCGTCGGCCCCGAAGGCGGCATCACCGACGAGGAACTCGCGCTCCTCGAAGAATCCGGAGCCACGACGGTCCGCCTCGGCCCGACCGTCCTCCGCACCTCCACGGCGGCCGCCGTTGCACTAGGCGCACTGGGCGTCCTCACCGGCCGCTGGCACTGACCGCGAACACCCCCGCAAAACCCGGAAAACCCGGCAGAACCCCTAAAGATCCGCACCAGGTGATGGCGCGCCGCACCCCCGCCAGCTACTCTGCTTCGCAACATGCGAACCCCAGGGTTTCAGCCCGCCCCCCGGCGGGCATTACCCTCGAGTACGCGAACCCATGCCCCGCCGGGCACCTCCCCCCTCGGTCCGGCGGAGCCGCGGCGGCGGTGGAGCGACCCCCAGGCTCCACCGCGCCGCGGCGTCTTCGTATCGCCTGGCGGCGATACTTCGCCTCCGCGGTTCCCGCCATTGCTCCCGGGGGGCCGAGCCCCCCGGACCCCCACGGTGCGGTGGTTGCCTTCCGTGCGTCTCTCGCGTTGGTGCGCGGTGGTTGCGTGTGGTGTGGTGGTGCCTCTTTGTAGGGTGGGGTTTATGAGCGATGCGGGTGCTGCTGAGACGTTGTTCGAGCGGATCATTGCTGGGGAGATTCCGGCGGACGTGGTGTACCAGGACGACGCCACGTTCGCGTTCCGCGACATCAATCCGCAGGCGCGGGTGCACGTGCTCGTGGTGCCTCGGAAGAGGTATCGGAACGTGGGGGAGCTGGCCGAGGCGGATCCCGAGTTGTTGTCCCGGGTGTTGCTGACGGCGCGGAAGGTTGCGGAGCTCGAGGGGATCTCCGGCAGCGGGTATCGGGTGGTGTTCAACACTGACGCCGACGCCGGGCAGACGGTGTTTCATGTGCATGCCCACGTGCTCGGCGGGGAGCAGCTGGGGTTGTTCGGGCGGCCGCAGGCCGGAGTGCACTGAAACCGGGCTGCGGGGCGGGGAGCAGGGCAAGTAGCATTCGAAGAGTCCCTGTACGTCGACTTGCGAAGTGCGCAGAAAGCAGGACCGAGGCCACGTGGCCGGAACTGAGACGGGTGGAGCCGCCCGACCTGACAATCGGGTATCGGCCGAGGCACAGGTTCGATTCCCGATCCCGGAGGCGGCTCAGCTGAGCCTGCTGGGGTCGCGCGACGAGAATTTGCGGGTGGCCGAGGAGCTGCTGGCGGCGGACGTGCACGTGCGCGGCAACGAGGTCACGTTGACCGGATCCGCGGCCGACGTGGCGTTCGCGGAGCGGGTTTTCACCGAGCTGGTGCAGCTCGCCGGCGGCGGGCAGCAGGTCGGGCCGGACACGGTTCGGCGGACTGTGGGGATGCTGTCCAGCGGCGACGCGTCGCCCGCCGAGGTGCTGAGCCTCAACATCGTGTCGCGCCGGGGCAAGACCATCCGGCCCAAGACGCTGAACCAGAAGCGGTACGTCGACGCGATCGACAAGCACACGATCGTCTTCGGCATCGGGCCCGCGGGCACGGGCAAGACGTATCTCGCGATGGCGAAAGCCGTGCAGGCGTTGCAGGCCAAGCAGGTCACGCGGATCGTGCTGACCCGGCCGGCGGTCGAGGCGGGGGAGCGGCTCGGATACCTGCCGGGGACGCTGAACGAGAAGATCGACCCGTACCTGCGGCCGCTCTACGACGCGCTGCACGACATGGTCGAGCCGGAGTCGATTCCGCGGCTCATGCAGGCGGGCACGATCGAAATCGCACCGCTGGCCTACATGCGCGGGCGAACCCTCAATGACGCCTTCATCATCCTCGACGAGGCGCAGAACACCACGCCCGAGCAGATGAAGATGTTCCTCACCCGCCTCGGGTTCGGCGCCAAGATCGTCGTCACCGGCGACATCACCCAGATCGACCTCCCCGGCGGCCAGCGCAGCGGGCTCCGCGTCGTGCGGGACATCCTCGGCGGCGTCGAGGACCTGCACTTCGCCGAACTCACCAGCCAGGACGTCGTCCGGCACAAACTGGTCGGCGACATCGTCGACGCGTACGAGAAGTGGCAGGCCGTGCAGGACGCGCAAGAGCAGCAGGCCGGCGGCTGGAAGGGCACCCGCCGATGAGCATCGAGATCGCCAACGAATCCGGCGTCGACGTCGACGAGGCGTCCATCGTCTCCGCCGCGCGCTACACGCTCGAGAAAATGGAGGTCAGCCCGCTCGCCGAGCTGTCCATCCTGTGCGTCACCCTCGAGGTGATGGAAGACCTCCACGAGCGCTGGATGGACCTGCCCGGGCCCACCGACGTGATGGCCTTCCCGATGGACGAACTCGACTCGTCGCGCCGCCCCGACGCGCCCGACTCGTCCCCGGCCCTGCTCGGCGACATCGTGCTGTGCCCGGCGTTCGCCAAGGACCAGGCGAAAACCGCGGGCCACCGGCTGATCGACGAACTGCACCTGCTCACCGTCCACGGCTGCCTGCACCTTCTCGGCTACGACCACGCCGAACCCGCCGAGGAACGCGAGATGTTCGGGCTGCAGAAGCGGATCCTCGGCGAATTCCAGGCCGCGGTCGCCGCCCACCAGGCCCGCGACGCGCAACGCGACGTCGACGACCGCGTCCTCGGCATCGCCGGGCTCGACGCGCCGCCGCCCGGGGAAACGCCCTAGGCTCCGACGATGGGAAACCCCCCGGCACAGGTCGTCGTCGCGGTGACGCTGGTGCTGCTCGCGGGCGTGTTCGCGGCCGCGGACGCCGCGGTCGGCACGGTGTCGCAAGCCCGGGTCGACGGCCTCGTCCGCGCCGGCCGCGTCGGCGCCCGCCAGCTCGCCGCGGTCGTCGCCGAACGCCGCAGGCACATCAACCTGCTGCTCCTGCTCCGGCTCGCCTGCGAACTCACCGCCACGGTCCTGGTCACCGTGTCCTTCGTCGCCTGGTTCGACCGGCTGTGGCTCGCCATCCTGGTGTCCGCGGTCGTCATGGTCGTGGTCAGCTACGTCCTCATCGGCGTCGGCCCGCGCACCATCGGCCGCCAGCACCCCTACCGCGTCGGCACGGCCGTCGCCGGACCGGTCCGCGCCCTCGGCACGGTCCTCGGCCCGCTGTCGCGGCTGCTCATCGTGCTCGGCAACGCGATCACCCCCGGGCGCGGCTTCCGCGAAGGCCCGTTCACCTCCGAGGTCGAACTGCGCGAACTCGTCGACCTCGCCCAGGAACGCGGCGTCGTCGAGGACTCCGAACGCGAGATGATCCACTCGGTGTTCGAACTCGGCGACACCGTCGCCCGCGAGGTCATGGTGCCGCGCACCGAGATCGTCTGGATCGAACGCACCAAAACCGTGCGCCAGGCCCTCGCGCTCGCGCTGCGCACCGGCTTCACCCGCGTCCCGGTGATCGACGATTCGGTGGACGACATCGTCGGCGTGGTCAACATCAAAGACCTCATGCCCGAGTACATGGGCCCGGACGGGCCGAGCACGGTCGTCGACGCGGTGATGAATCCGGCCAGCTTCGTGCCCGACTCCAAACGGCTCGACGAGCTGCTCAAGGAAATGCAGCGCACGCACAACCACATGGCGATCGCGGTGGACGAGTACGGCGGCACCGCCGGCCTGCTCACCATCGAGGACATCCTCGAGGAGATCGTCGGCGAGATCACCGACGAATCCGACGCCGACGAACGCCCCGAAATCGAGGAACTCGAGGACGGTTCGGTCCGCGTGTCGTCCCGGCTCGGCGTCGGCGACCTCGGCGAACTGTTCGGCATCGACCTCGAAGACCACGACGTCGAGACCGTCGGCGGACTGCTCGCCGAGCGACTGGGTAGGGTCCCGCTGCCGGGGGCCGAAGCCGAGGTCGCCGGACTTCGGCTGTTCGCCGAAGGGGGCAAGGACCGCCGCGGCCGCATGCGCATCACGTCCGTGGTCGTCCGGCCGTCGTCGGCGCGCCCGCGCACCCGCCCGCCCCAGCCGCAAGAGCACGACAGGAGAGTCGAACATGCCTGACCTCGACGCCGAGGACCAGAAGCTGGTCACGCTGGCCCGTTCGGCCCGCGCCCGCACCGGCGCGGACGAAGGCGCCGCGGTCCGCGACACCGACGGCCGCACCTACGCCGCGACCACCGTCGACCAGCCGACGTTCAAGCTCACCGCCGTGCAGGCCGCGGTCGCCGCCGCGCTGTCTAGCGGAGCCGAAGGCCTCGAAGCCGCCGCCGTGGTCACCGCCGACGCGCTCGTCGCCGAGGCGTCCGTGCACGCGGTCCGCGACGTCTCCAAGGCCGCGCCGATCATCTTCGCCGACCCGTCCGGCGCCGTGGTCGAGGTGCTTCAGCCGTGACCGAACCGCACCGTTCCGGTTTCGCCTGCTTCGTCGGCCGCCCCAACGCGGGCAAATCGACGCTCACGAACGCGCTCGTCGGCACGAAGGTCGCGATCACCTCCAGCAAACCGCAGACCACGCGGCACGCGATCCGCGGCATCGTGCACCGCGACGACGCGCAGCTGGTGATCATCGACACGCCCGGCCTGCACCGGCCGCGCACGCTGCTCGGCCAGCGGCTCAACGACGTCGTGCACGAGACCTGGTCCGAAGTGGACGTCGTCGGGTTCTGCGTGCCCGCCAACGAGAAAATCGGCCCCGGCGACCGGTTCATCGCCGCCGAGCTGAAAAAGATCGCCCGCCGCCCGCCGGTGATCGGCGTCGTCACCAAGACGGATCTGGTGAAGCCGGAGCAGGTCGCCGAGCAGCTGGTCGCGCTGCAAGAGGTGATGGAGTTCGCCGACCTCGTGCCGGTGTCCGCGGTGGACGGTTTCCAGGTGCAGACAGTCGCCGACCTGCTGGTGCAGCGGCTGCCCGAGGGACCGCAGCTGTACCCGGGCGGCGAGCTCACCGACGAGCCCGAGCAGACCCTCGTCGCCGAGCTGATCCGCGAAGCCGCGCTCGAAGGCGTCCGCGACGAACTGCCGCACTCGATCGCGGTGACCGTCGAGGAAATGCTCCCCCGCGAGGACCGCGACGACCTCATCGACATCCACGCCCTGCTGTACGTGGAACGCCCCAGCCAGAAGGGGATCATCCTCGGGCACAAGGGGGAACGGCTGCGCGAGGTCGGCGCGACCGCGCGCAAGCACATCGAACGGCTGCTGGGCACGAAGGTGTATCTCGACCTGCACATCAAGGTGGCCAAGGACTGGCAGCGGGACCCGAAGCAGCTGCGCCGGCTGGGTTTTTGACCGGTGGTGATCGTGCCCGGCGGCGCGGGCGGGTAGCGTCAGGCCGGACCGCACCCGATTTGTCCAGGGGGACCGCATGACCGGCCCGTATCCGCCGCAGGGCCCGTACCCTCCGTCGTACGGCTACCCGCCGCAGTACCCGCCGCCGCCGGACAGCAACCTGGTGTGGGCGATCCTGGCGACGGTGTTCTGCTGCCTGCCGCTGGGGATCGTCGCGATCGTCAAGGCCAGCCAGGTGAACACGTTGTGGTACCAGGGATACGCGGCCGAAGCGCACCGCGCGGCGGACGAGGCGCGCAAGTGGGCGATGTGGTCGGCGCTCAGCGTCGCCATCCTGATCGGGCTGTACGTGATCGTCGCGATCATCGTGGTGGCGGTCGCCGGCCGAGTGCTCTGGTTCCATTGAGCACCGTCTACACCGGACAGCCGGCGCGCGGAACCCGTGCGGTGGCAAGGGCTCTCGCCGGTCCCGCGGCCGCGGCGGGCGGCATCGGCCTCGCCTGCGTCGCGGTGTGGCTCGGCGACCCGACCACTCCCGGCGGCTGGCTCCCGGTGTGCCCGACGAAGCTGCTTTTCGGGATCGACTGCCCCGGCTGCGGCGGGCTCCGGATGGCCTACAGCGTGCTGCACGGCGATTTTTCCGCCGCACTGCACTACAACGCGGTCGCTTTGGCGTTCACCGCGCTGTTCGCGTGGAGCGGTCTCGTTTGGACGACGGGACGGCTGCGCGGCCGCCCGATGCGGTCCTGGCTGCACTGGCGCTGGACCCCGCTCGTGGTCGCGATGGTGTTCGTCTTGTGGTTCGTGGCGCGCAACCTTCCGTTCGCGCCGTTCACCGGCCTGTCCGTCTGAGTTGGCCGCGTTTTCGCTGTCCCCGGAACCTCTCCGGCGGCCGGCGCGCCCCGCCGGTCACCCAATGCGGAGACCTGCTCGTCCTCGCGCCGCCGAACGAGGTACGCTCCCGCGCACTGGCGTGTCCACAGCGGACTCGGCCAGGCCAGCTTGCAGCAACGAGGGGGACACTCGATGACCTATCCCTACGGCCAGCCCGGCGGCCCGCCCCAAGGCGGACCGTCGTTCGGCGCGCCGCCGGGATACCCCCAGCCGTACGGTCCCGCCCGGGTCTACGCGGACTGGGGCCAGCGCGCCGGGGCCTACCTCATCGACTTCGCCCCGCTCCTCGCCGGGCTTCTGCTCGCCCTGCTCGTGTCGATGGTCTCGGGCGTCGCGAGCACGATCGTCTACCTCCTCGCGATTCTCGGCACTCTCGCCTGGACGGTCTTCAACCGCTGGATCAACGGCGGCAACACCGGCCAGTCGCTGGGCAAGCGGATCGTCGGCATCAAACTCGTCAGCGAGGCCGCCGGCGAACCGATCGGGGCCGGGACGGCGTTCGTCCGCGACCTCGCGCACGCGCTCGACAGCATGGCGTTCGCGCTCGGCTACCTGTGGCCGCTGTGGGACGACAAGGCGCAGACGTTCTCGGACAAGATCCTCGGCACCGTCGTGGTGCCCGCCGGGCCCGCGGCCGCGCCGGGCGCCGGATTCGGGCAGCCGGGCGGGTTCGGCCGGCCCGCTCAGCCCGGCGGTTTCGGTCAGCCCGGCGGTTTCCCCGGGCAGCCGGGCGGATTTCCCGGGCAGCCGGGCGGATTTCCCGGTCAGCCAGGAGGGTTCGGCCAGCCGGTTCCGGCGGGCGGATTTCCCGGCCAGTCCGCGCAGCCGGGCGGGTTCCCGGGACAGCCGGGATTCGGCCAGCCCGTCCCGGGCGGATTCCCCGCACAGCCGTCGCCGAGCGCCGGATTTCCCGCCGCGCCGCAGGGATTCGGGGCCTCGCAGCCGGGATTCGGCCAGCCGCCGGTCCCGGGAACGCCGCCGCGGCAAGGGTTCGGCCAGCCGGGCCCCGCGCCGTTCGACCAGCCCGAACCGACCCAGGTCGTGCTTCCGGCCCGCGAGCCGGAAGCGACGCAGATGAGCAAGCCGGAAA
This sequence comes from Amycolatopsis sp. AA4, assembly GCF_002796545.1. Classification (GTDB taxonomy): domain Bacteria; phylum Actinomycetota; class Actinomycetes; order Mycobacteriales; family Pseudonocardiaceae; genus Amycolatopsis. The sequence goes on along the minus strand of NZ_CP024894.1, from coordinate 5,714,182 downwards.
CGCCGGAGACCGGTCCGGCCCAGTCCTGATCCGCACCGGATCACGGTAAGTACGAGGAACTCGGGGGAACCCAGATGACCAATCCCTACGGCCAGCCCCAGCAGCCCTACGGCGGCCAGCCGCAGCAGCCCTACGGCCAGCAGCCGTACCCGCAGTCCGGTGCGACGCCGGCGCAGCCGTACCCGCAGCAGCCCTACGGCCAGCCCGCGCCGTACGGCCAGCCGGCCTTCGGCGGCGCGCCGGGCGGCGACCTGAACTCCATCAAGGACTACAAGGGCTGGGCGATCGGCTGCATCTTCCTGATGTGGATCCTCGCGATCTTCGCGATCATGAAGTCGAACGAGGTCCAGTCGTACAAGATGCAGGGCAACTACGCGATGGCCCAGCAGGCGTCGCAGACGACGAAGACGCTGTGCCTCATCGCCACCATCCTCGGCGCGCTCGGCTGGGTCATCGGGATCATCGTGTTCATCGTCAGCCTCGCGGCCGCGTCCGAGGTGCACAGCTACTACTGCACCGGCAGCTACTGCTGAACCAGGGTGTCCCGCCCCGGCATCGACGGCGAAGTGCGACGATGTCGGGGTGGTGAACCTCTACCGCGACACCGGGGTGGTGCTGCGCACGCACAAGCTGGGCGAGGCCGACCGGATCGTCACCCTGCTCACGAAGCGGCACGGCAAGGTCCGGGCCGTCGCGAAGGGCGTGCGGCGCACGTCGTCGCGGTTCGGGGCGCGGCTGGAGCCGTTCGGGCACGTGGACGTGCAGTTCTATCCCGGCCGGTCGCTCGACGTCATCACCCAGGTCGAGACGGTCGACGCGTTCGCCCTTCCGCTGGTGGCCGACTACCAGCGCTACACCGCGGCGTCCGCGATCGCGGAGACCGCGGACCGGCTCTCGGCGGAAGAGGGCGAACCGGTCCTGAAGCTGTATCTGCTGGTCGTGGGCGCGCTGCGGGCGCTGGCCGGCGGGCAGCGGGACGCGTCGCTGGTGCTCGACGCGTTCTTCCTCCGGGCCATGGCCTACGCGGGCTGGGCCCCGGCGATCACCGAATGCGCCCGCTGCGGCCTGCCCGGCCCGCACGCCGCGTTCAACGTCGCCGCGGGCGGTTCGATGTGCCCGGACTGCCGCATCGCCGGCTCGGTGCATCCCGCGCCCGAGGTGCTGACCCTGCTGGACGCGCTGCTGCAGGGGGAGTGGGCGGTCGCGGAATCGTCGCCGGGGATCACCCGCCGGGACGCGTCCGGCCTGGTCGCGGCGCACCTGCAGTGGCATCTGGAACGACAGCTGCGGTCGCTTCCGCTCGTGGAGCGGCGTGCCCGGGAGGCCGCCGGGCCCGGCCCAGTAGGGTCGGCCGGGTAGGAAGTCCATTCTTCAGGAGGCCGCGAGTGCTGCGCAGGGGACGGGAGACCCGCTCGGCGGGGTACGAGCTGCGGGAGCCGGATCCGCACCCCTCGGGCGCGAAGCCGCCGGAAATCCCGCCGGACCTGGTGCCGAAGCACGTCGCGCTCGTCATGGACGGCAACGGCCGCTGGGCCAACCAGCGCGGCCTGCCGCGGATCGAGGGCCACAAACGCGGCGAGGCCGTGATGATCGACGTCGCGAGCGGGGCGGTCGAACTCGGCGTGAAATGGCTGTCGGTGTACGCCTTCTCGACCGAGAACTGGAAGCGCAGCCCCGAGGAAGTGCGGTTCCTCATGGGCTTCAACCGCGACACCATCCGCCGCCAGGTCGACTACCTGGGTTCGATCGGCGTGCGCATCCGCTGGGCCGGGCGGCGGCCGAAGCTGTGGGCGAGCGTGATCAAGGAACTGCAGATCGCGGAAGAGAAGACCAAGAACAACACCAAGCTCAACATGACGATGTGCGTCAACTACGGCGGCCGCGCCGAACTCGGCGACGCGATGCGCCGGATCGGCCAGGACGTCGCGGCGGGGAAGATCAACCCGGACAAGATCGACGAGCGCACCATCGGGAAGTACCTGTACCAGCCGGAAATGCCGGACGTGGACCTGTTCCTCCGGCCGTCGGGGGAACAGCGGACCTCGAACTTCCTGCTGTGGCAGTCGGCGTACGCGGAGATGGTCTACCAGGACACGCTGTTCCCGGACTTCGACCGGACCCACCTGTGGCAGGCGTGCCTCGACTTCGCGAAACGCGACCGCCGGTTCGGCGGCGCGGTGGACCAGGCAGGGAGCACGAAATGAGCACCGCGGAAGCCGCCGAGACCGGCGCACTGCTCGCCCGGGCGCGCGAAGCGCTGGAACGCTACCTGGAAGTCCACGTCGACGACGACGGCGCGCTCACGTTCTCCCACGCGGACGTCCCGTGCGTCATCCAGGCCACTCGTCTAGCCGACGGCCTGACCGTGCTCAGCCTGACCTGCGTGGTGGCCTGGGACCTCCCGGACGACCCGTCCCTCGCGGCAGCGGTCGCCGAACGGGCCGGCCAGGGTTTGTTCGGGACGCTGGGCGTCGGCCACACGGACAGCGGGATGGACGTGACCTTGCGGTACGCGTTCCCGGCGGAGGGGATGGACCCGTCGCCGTTGGGGACGTTGCTGATGTTGGTGGTTTCGACGGCTTCGCAATTGCGGACTGAGCTGCCCGGGGCGGTGGCCTGAGGCGGGTTTCCCTGCTGTGGCTGGGTTTGGTTGCCCGGTTATGTGTTGCCGTTGCGGCGTTTCTGCGGCAGTTCGGTGTGCGCGGGCTGACTGAATCCGGCATCCACGGGCTTCGCTGAGGCTTCGGTTCTTGGCGAATCTCCTTGGCTAGACCCGGTTTCCGCTCCGGTTCGCGTCGGCGGGAACTCGATCACCGCTCGCCCCAATTTGTTCCTCCTGCCTTGCGGATCTCCTTAGCCAGTCGACATTCGCGCCTCGACCAGCCTGTGCCGGGCGTCGCCCGCTTGGTTTCCCGTTGTCCTCGGCGCTCGCGGACGCTCCGCCGCTCGCCTCGACTTGGGATGAGCGCTGCGTCCGAAGCCCTGTCGCCTGTTCGATGCGCCGCTTCGCCGCCGAGCCTCGCGTTCGAAGTTGCACCGCCGTCCGCTCTAAGCCTGCTGTCTCCTCGCGCCGCCGAGTCGTTCAGTCGAAGCTGCTCCGCTCACCTGTGCGAGCCCGTTCCCTCCTCGCGGCACCATGCCGTTTCCGTCGAGGGACCTCCGCTCACCACTCTGAGCCTGCTCCTTCCCGCACCGCCAAGCGCTTCCCGCGGATCTGCTGCGTCGTGCGCTCTGAGCCCGTTGGTTCCCCGCACCGCCAAGCGCTTCCCGCGGATCTGCTGCGTCGTGCGCTCTGAGCCCGTTGGTTCCTCGTGCATCGATGCCGTTCCATCGCATCCGCTCCAGCAACGCCCCCGAGCCCGCTCGCTCCCAGCGCCGCCACTCCCGTCCGGCCGAGCCTCTCGACCGTCCGCCCGGAGCCCTGCCCCTCCTCGCATCGCCCGCCCGATTCCGCCCCCTTCCTCCCTCCCAATCGGGTGACATTCACGCAAAACCGGCGCGGGGGGTCCCCTCGCGCACCCGGCGGCTGGGGTTCTGTCGGACCCGGCTGGCATCATCGCCGTCGTGGAAACCCTTTCCAACAACGCCGCCGAGGAACGCCCCCGCACGCGGCGGTTCCGGATCAGCTCCATCGAGATCCTGTGTGCCGTCCTGCTGGTCGCGGTCCTCGCGCAAAGCAAGCTCCAGGACCTCTTCGACGTGCCCGCGCTGCGCACCGGATCCACCGTGTTCGTCGCGGTGTGCGTGCAAGCGCTGCCGTTCCTCGTGCTCGGCGTGCTGATCAGCGGCGCGATCGCCGCCTTCGTGCCCGCCCGCGCGCTGGAACGGGTCCTGCCGAAGAAGGCGTCGGCCGCGGTCGGCGTCGCCGGGCTGGCCGGAGTCGCCTTGCCCGGCTGCGAATGCGCCTCAGTCCCGGTCGCGCGCCGATTGATCGGGCAGGGCGTCGCGCCCGCCGCCGCGCTCACCTTCCTGCTCGCCGCACCCGCGGTGAACCCGGTCGTGCTCGTAGCCACCGCGGTCGCGTTCCCCGGCCGTCCGGAAATGGTGTTCGCCCGCTTCGCCGGTTCCCTCGCCACCGCGATGGCGATGGGCTGGATCTGGGCCCGCTGGGGCAAACTATCGTGGATCACCGAGCGAGCGCTGCGCCGCTTGCCCGACGTCCAACCGGGACACCGATGGCGCGTATTCGCCGAAACCGCCCGCACCGATCTCGTGGAAGCAGGCGGATTCCTCGTCCTCGGCGCGCTGATTTCCGCTTCCCTCAACGTGCTCGTGCCCGCGAAGTGGTTCGAAGTGCTTTCCGGCCAGATCATCGTCGGCGTGGTGGTGATGTCGGTACTGGCCGTGGTCCTGGCGCTGTGCAGCGAGGCCGATGCTTTCGTCGCCGCTTCGCTCACTGCCGTGCCCCTGCTGCCGAAGCTGGTGTTCCTGGTGGTCGGCCCGGCCGTCGACGTCAAGCTTTTCGCCTTGCAAACCGGCACTTTCGGCCGCTCCTTCGCCGCACGGTTCGCCCCGGTCACCTTCATAGTGGCGATCGCCTGCGGCACCGTAGCGGGCGTGATTTTCCTCGGAGGCGTCCAATGAGGCGCGAAACCCAGAACGTACTGCTGATCCTCCTGGGCGGCGCCCTGGTGAAGATCGCCCTCAACGGCGACTACCTGCGCTACGTAAAACCGGCCCAGCAACCGTGGATCATCGCCGGTGGCGCAGTGATGTTGTTGCTGGGCGCGACAGCCATCGTCCGGGACATCGCATCTGCCCGCGCCGCAGCAAAAACAGCCCCCGAGTCAGACACCGAACATTCGGACGCGCACGGCCACCACCATCACCCCGCCCGCTCAGCCTGGCTTTTGGTCGTCCCCGTGCTGGCGGTGTTCCTAGTCGCCCCACCCGCCCTCGGCGCGGATTCCGTCACCCGCACCGAAGCACGCCTGCCCGCCAGCGCCGCGACCACGTCGGCAGCCGCGTTCCCTCCGCTCCCCGCCGGAGCAGTGGTGCCGATGGCGATGAACGAGGTGGTGACCCGCGCGGGCTGGGACGCCAACGGCACCCTCAACGGACGCACCGTCGAGATCTCCGGTTTCGTAGTGCACACCGGAGGCCAAACCTTGTTGGCCCGCTTGGTAATCAGCTGCTGCGCCGCCGACGCGGCCCCCGTCACCGTGCACCTCAAGGGCGACGACGCCGACCGTTTCCCGAGCGACACTTGGCTGCGCGTCGCGGGCCAGATCGTCCCCGGCACCGCGACCGAAGCCAACAGCTACACCCCGGACCTGGTCCCGGCGACAGTCGAACGGATCACCGCGCCGAAGGACCCGTATGAATACTGAAACGAGCAACGCCCCCGACTCGTCCGCCGAGACCGCCTCAGAACGCGGACCGCCCCGCCACCCCGCCCGGTGCACCTGAGTTCTCTTCAGCTGATCCCCGAAGCGGTCCCGCTTCGCGTGCTCGCTCAAGGCCGCCGCTTGGACGACCCCCGAACGGACCCTGGCCAGAGATCGGCCCGAGCCACTCAGAGCTGCGAAACCCCGCGCCCGGACGATCCCGCAGCGGCCCGCTTGCCGGACGCAAGCTCCGAGCCCACGGCAGGAGCCCCGGTTGACGCGTGGCGTCCGCCGCGCCCCGTCTCGGCGGACGGTTTCGCCGGTCAGGTAGCGAGCGCGAGCGGTTCGACCAGTCGAGTCAGGCCTGCCGGGAGTTCGCGTTGGTGCGACGTTCGGCCCGTCAAAGCGGCTGGGTTCCTGGCCGGTCGGCGACCCGAGCGTCTCCGGCCAGCCTGCCGCAAGGACCGGCAGTCACCAGACCCGGACGGCCCTGGTCAGCGTGCTCGGCGAGCGAGGCCACCGGCAGCCAGCTTGCTTGCCGCCTCGGCCAACCGCAGTGGGGTCCGACGGCGACGGGTCAGCTAGTGTGCCCGGCGACCGGGCCGCCACGGCAGGCGTGCTCACTCCCCGGCCAACCGCAGCGCAGCCCCGACGGTGACGTGGGTCAGCTCGCGTGCTCGGCGCAGGTGCCGGTGATCTCCACGGTATGGCTGATGTCGGTGAACCCGTGGTCCGCCGCGATCTTCTCCGCCCAGCGTTCCACCGCCGGACCCTCGACCTCCACCGTGCGCCCGCACACGCGGCACACGAGGTGATGGTGGTGGTGCGACGAGCACCGGCGGTAGATGGCCTCGCCGGAGTCGGTGCGCAGGACGTCGATCTCCCCCGCCTCGGAGAGCGACTGCAGCGTCCGGTAGACGGTCGTCAGGCCGATGCCGTCGCCGCGTTTGCGGAGTTCGTCGTGGAGTTCCTGGGCCGAGCGGAAGTCGTCGACGGTGCTGAGCAGGTCGACCACCGCCGCGCGCTGCTTCGTGGACCGCCGGCCGGGCACCGGGGCCGGTTTGGGGACCGAGGACATCGTCACTTCCCTTCCTGCACGTGGGCGACCGCGTCGACGACGATGTGCGCCAAGTGGTCGTCCACCAGCCGGTAGACGACCTCGCGTCCGCGCCGCTCGCCCTGGACCACGCCCGCGGTCTTGAGAACGCGGAGGTGCTGGCTGATCAACGGCTGGGCGACGTCGAGTTCGTCCACCAGTTCGTGCACGCACCGGTCCGCCTCCCGCAACTGCAGCACGATAGCGATCCGCACCGGAGCGGCGAGCGCCCGGAGCAGTTCGCCCGCGTCGGCGAGCACGCCCGCGGGCAGGACCGCAGGTCCGCGGCGGCCAGCCGAGCCCTCGGTGCTGCTCGCGTCGACGGGATGCGGCGGGTCCGCGGGCAATTCCGCCTGCCCGCCGTCGACGGCTGCCTCGCCGGAGACAGCGGAATCACCTTCGGCGGCTGCCTTGCCGGAGAGAGCGGAACCATCTTCGGCGGCTGCCTTGCCGGAGAGAGCGGAACCATCTTCGACGGCTGCCTTGCCGGAGACAGCGGAACCGCGCTCGGCGGACGTCTCGACGCTGACGGCCGGACCCGGATCGGCCGGACCTGGAGCGGCTTGATTCGCCGCGGGTGCCTCGTCCGCGGTGGCGGGAACGGCATTCTCGAGTGCGGTCGGAGCCGGAGCGGCAGGGCTGCTCGCCCCGGTCTGGTCCGCGGCAGCGTTGTTCACTGAAGCCTCGGCGTTCCTGGTCGTTGCCGGTCCGGGGAGTCCCGCCGGGGTCGGGTCGGTGGGTTCAGCATGTGGCTCGGCCGCTGCAGCACCCAGAGCTGCCGGACCGGCGGCGGCTGCCGAACCCAAAGTCGCGTGGTCCGCAGACGCGCCTCCGGTGCTGGCCGACACCGAGGCGACCGAACTCGCGGCAGCCGCCTCCGCCGGACCAGCGTGCCCCGCCGAGGCAGAGGCCAAGGCCAACCCCGAGACCGGCCCCGCAGACCCGGCCCCGAGACCGTCGGACAGGGCGCTCGAAGGTGCCGACCTCATCGCTGCCTCCACTCGCGTCCCGCCCACCGGCCCCGCCCCCAAGGCCAGCAGGGGGTGGCGTTTCCGAAGCCGGATGTCATTGCCGATAACCTTCGCCGCCATCGTAGTGTTCCCTTCCCCGGGCGCGGTGATCGCCGGGGGCGGGGGAGACCGGCGATCCGGATTGACCCGATCGGGTGAGTTCGTGAAGATTTGGCTTGTCGGCTTCGCAAGTCGTGGCGGACGGTGCAAGGTTGTCGCGGGGTCGATCGTCGCGTCTCGTACAGTGGCGGACCGCTCGGGGTCGCCGGAAGGCAGTGGGGAGACATGACTCGTTTCGTGACTAAGGCCGCGGTGGCGGCCCTGGTGGCACTGCCGGCGCTGGCCCCGGCCGCCGCGGCGCAGACGCAGGCCGGGCAGGCCGTCGACGAGAAGACGGGTCCCGTGTCGTTCGCGAACGCGGCGTCCGTGCGGCTCGGCGGCGACCCGCAGCACGGCGGCGCGCTGATCACCGAAACCCAGCGGTCCCCGCTCACCCCGGGCCAGTCGCAGCTCGGCACGGACCGCGTGGCCGTGCCGAAGGACCAGGGCGAGCGCAACACCTTCGGCCCGAACTACGAGATCGACCTCGGCAAGTACGCGGACAGCTCGGCCAGCCCGTACCCGCCGGGCATCGCGAGCCGCGACCACCAGGTCGTCGCCGCGCTGCAGACCACTCACGTGCCCACCGCCGTCGCGGAGACCAACTACGCGCTGCGCGACCTGAGCCGCAACAAGCCCAAAGCGGTCGACAACACGATGCTGGTCCTCGAAGGCGCGCGCAGCTCGGTCGACTGCTCCGGCCCCAGCAAGGCCGCTGGCGCCACCACCGCCGCCCGCGTCTGGGTGCGCGGCGAGGGCGACGCGCTGAAGCAGGTCCCGATGCCCGCCACCGGGACGCTCAGCGTCACCGGCCTCAAGATGGGCTCGCCCACGAGCGTGCCGCAGAGCGACCCCGGCAAGACCACCTCGGACCTCGTCCTGTCCCGCGTTTCCGCCTTCGACCAGCTGATCAAGCAGGACGGCTGGCGTTCCGGCGACGTCACCGCGCAGGCGGGCTGGCGCGTCGAGATCACCACGCACGCGCGCGACGCCAAGAACACCAAGCTGAGCGACGTGCAGACCACCATCGTGCTCGGCGGCGTCAGCTGCTCGATCCCGAAGAACTTCGTCGCCGCGGCGGGCAACGGCTCGGGCAGCGGGGGCGCCGTGCAGCAGCCGTCGGTGCCCACCGAGGTCCCGGCCGGCTACCTCGGCGCCCCGGCCGCCGCGTCGTCCGACGACCTGCGCCTGCCGCTCGGCTTCGGCCTGCTCGGCGGCGGTCTGCTGTTCGGGGCCGTCGCGATCGTGCTCGGCCGGCGCCGTGCGGCGCGGGTCGTCCGTTCCCGCGGCGAATAAGCCGTGCCGCGCACCGTGCTGACGGTCGCGTCGGCGGTGATCGCCGTCCTCGCGATCGCGGCCGGCGTGATCGTCCTGACCTGGGTGCCCGCCCCGGCCCCGGTCGCCGTCGCCGACCCGCCGCCCGGTTCGCTGCCGGGCGAGGACGGCGCGCCCGCCGAACTCCCCTCGGACGGCCAGGCGATCGGCCTGCAACGCCCCGGCAGCATCCGCCTGCCGGACGGCTCCGAGGCCCGGCTGAAACGCACCGAGATCACCCAGACCGGCATCCTGCCGATCCCGCGCGGCCTCAGCGACGCCGCGTGGTGGGGCGCCCGCCTCGGCGCCCCGCAGGGCGCGGCGGTGCTGTCCGGCCACGTCAACTGGGCCGGCACGAAGGGTCCCTTCGACGACCTGTGGCGGGTCCGCACCGGCGACAACGTCAGCATCGTCGACGCTTCCGGCGGCCGCTGGCTCTACCGCGTCACCGGCGCGACCACGATCCCGAAGGAACAGCTGCCCGCGCAGGCCCCCGGCTGGTTCGCCCAGACCGGCCCGCACCGCCTGGTCCTGGTCACCTGCGGCGGCGACTACGTCGGCGGCACCGAGGGCTACGACGAGAACCGCATCGTCACGGCCGACCTCGTCTCCCGGCCGGACTGAACCGCCCGGACCCGAAGCAGGACCCACACCGCGCGCGGTGGTCCCAAAAACCCGCCGAAATCCGTGCAACCCCGTCGGCTCCCCACCGCATGTCTCCCCGGAGAAACCTTCAGACCAGGGGAGCACGATGCAGGGGACACAGGCCCAACCAGCACGCAAACGCGGCGCACTGATCGTCGTAGCTGCCGTCGCAGCAGTGGCAGCAGTCGTCGCCGCGGTGCTGATTTTCTTCGCCGGCAAGGACGACTCGGCACAGCCGCCGCAGCAGACCGGCACCGCGCAGGTCGGCGCCGCCCAGCCCAGCGGCAGCCAGGCCGGAAACACCCAGCCGGACCCCGGACAGACTCCCGGCACGGTCAAGCTGCCCGGCGGCGGGCAGGCGAAGCTGATCCCCGAGGAGGTCGGCGCGGACGGCGCGCTGCCGATCCCGAAGAGCCTCGCCGAAGCGGCCTGGTGGGGCTCCGGCCTCGGGGCCGCGCAAGGCGTCACGCTGCTGTCCGGGCACGTCAACTGGGCGGGCAAGTCCGGGCCGTTCCAGGAGCTCTGGAAGATGAAGGCCGGCGAGGTCGTCACGGTCACCGACACCGCGGGCAAGCAGTGGGAGTACAAGATCGACGAGGTGCGCACGATCCACAAATCGGACCTGGCCGCCGAATCCGCGAAGCTCTTCGACCCCGAGGGCCCGCACCGGCTCGTGCTCGTCACGTGCGGCGGCGACTACGTGGGCGGACAGGAGGGCTACGACGACAACCGGGTCGTCACGGCCTCTCCGGTCACCCGTTCGTGACCTCCGACCTGCGCGGAGGCCCCGGGGACCGGCCGGATACGCTGGACCTTCCGATAACTGACCCCGCATGCGTCCGGAGCGTGGAGTGCCCGCCAACAAAATCGAAACCGTCGTCAGTCTGTGCAAGCACCGTGGCTTCGTCTTCCCGTCGGGAGACATCTACGGCGGCACCAGGTCGGCGTGGGACTACGGGCCGCTCGGCGTTGAGCTGAAGGACAACATCAAGCGCCAGTGGTGGAAGACCGTCGTGCAGAGCCGCGAGGACGTGGTCGGCATCGACTCGTCGGTCATCCTGCCGCGCCAGGTCTGGGTCGCCTCGGGCCACGTGAACGTGTTCACCGACCCGCTGATCGAGTGCCTTTCGTGCCACAAGCGGTTCCGCGCCGACCAGCTCGCCGAGGACTTCGAGGCGCGCACCGGCAAGACGACCACCGAGGACGACCTGTCCGAGGTGCCGTGCCCGAACTGCGGCACCCGCGGCAAGTACACCGAGCCGCGCGACTTCAACATGATGCTGAAGACGCACCTCGGCCCGGTCGAGACCGAGGAAGGCCTTGCCTACCTCCGCCCGGAGACCGCGCAGGGCATCTTCGTGAACTTCCTCAACGTGCAGAAGGCCTCCCGCAAGAAGCCGCCGTTCGGCATCGGCCAGATCGGCAAGTCCTTCCGCAACGAGATCACGCCGGGCAACTTCATCTTCCGCACGCGCGAGTTCGAGCAGATGGAGATGGAGTTCTTCGTCGAGCCGGGCGACGACGAGCAGTGGCACCAGTACTGGATCGACGCGCGCACCGACTGGTACAAGGACCTCGGCATCAAGCCGGAGAACCTGCGCCACTTCGAGCACCCGAAGGAAAAGCTCTCGCACTACGCGAAGCGCACGGTCGACATCGAGTACCGGTTCGAGTTCAACGCCGGGCAGGAGTGGGGCGAGCTGGAAGGCATCGCCAACCGCACCGACTTCGACCTGACCACGCACTCGAACCACTCGGGCGTGGACCTGTCGTTCTTCGACCAGGCCTCGGGCCAGCGCTACCGGCCGTTCGTGATCGAGCCCGCCGCGGGCGTGGGCCGGTCGATGATGGCGTTCCTGATCGACGCGTACGACGAGGAAGAGGTGCCGAACGCCAAGGGCGGCACCGACAAGCGCACCGTGCTGCACCTCGACCCGCGGCTCGCGCCGTTCAAGGCGGCGGTGCTGCCGCTGTCGCGCAACGCCGACCTGTCGCCGAAGGCGCGCGACCTGGCCGCGCGGCTGCGCAAGCACTGGAACGTCGACTTCGACGACGCCCAGGCGATCGGCCGCCGCTACCGCCGCCAGGACGAGATCGGCACGCCGTACTGCGTCACGGTCGACTTCGACACGCTCGAGGACGACGCGGTGACCATCCGCGAGCGGGACAGCATGAAGCAGGAGCGGATTTCGATCGACCAGGTCGAGTCGTACCTGGCCGGTCGGCTGATCGGCTGCTGAGCGTCGCGCACTCCGTTCCGGACGGCCCTTTCCCGCACCGCGGGGGAGGGCCGTCCGGCGTTTCGCCCCTCGCACCCCTGACACCTGTCACGGCCGGGTCATGACGCTCGGCCTGCGTCCCGGCGGCCCCGGCCCGGCAGGCTTCAAGCCATGGACAACACACAGGAAATCGCGGCGGGGGCGGCGATCCGCCTGGGCGGGATCGCGAAGCGCTACGGCGACGTGCGCGCGGTCCGCCACGTCGACCTGACCATCGCGCCGGGGGAAGTGGTCGCGCTGCTCGGGCCCAACGGGGCGGGCAAATCGACCACCGTCGACATGATTCTGGGGCTCACCGCTCCCGACGAGGGCGCCGTTTCGGTGTTCGGCCGGACGCCCGCCGACGCGGTGCGCGCGGGGATGATCGGCGCGATGCTGCAGGGCGGCACGCTGCTCGACGACCTGACCGTGCGCGAAACCGTCGGTCTCGTCGCGAAACTGCACCGCCGTCCGATGCCGGTGCGGGACGCGCTGCGTGCCGCCGGGGTCGAGGACATCGCCGACCGGCGGGCCAACAAGCTGTCCGGCGGCCAGAAGCAGCGCGTGCGGTTCGCGGTCGCGCTGGTGTCGAACCCCGATCTGCTCGTGCTCGACGAGCCGACCGCGGCGATGGACGTCGGCAGCAGGCGCGAGTTCTGGAAGTCGATGTACTCGTTCACCGACACCGGCCGCACCGTGCTGTTCGCGACCCATTACCTCGAAGAGGCCGAGGAATTCGCCGACCGGGTCGTGCTGATGCGCGCCGGGGAGATCGTCGCCGACGGGTCCGTCGCGGAGGTCCGCGCCCTCGCCGGCGGCCGGACGATCCGCGCGGTGCTCCCGGCCGGGGTCAGCGACCAGCTGGTTTCGAACCTGCCCGCCGTCACGTCCTTCGAACTGCGCGGCGAACGCGTCGCACTGTCCAGTTCGGACTCCGACACCACCTTGCGCGCGCTCCTCGCCGCCGTCCCGGCCGTGCACGACATCGAAATCGGCGCGGTCGGCCTCGAAGGCGCGTTCCTTTCCCTGACCTCCGACGAAACGGAAGAAGCAGTCCGATGAACCCCGCCTACCTGGTCGTCGAAACCCGCAGGCTGTTCCGCTCGCCGCGGTTCCTGATCTTCGTCGTCGCCTTCCCGGTCCTCATGTTTCTCTTGCAGGCCACGGTGTTCACCGACAAATCCGCGCCCGACCACGTCGCGGTCGCGGGCGTGCTCATGGTCAACATGATGACGTTCGGCGCCTTCGCCGCGGCCGTCACGAACGGCGCCCGGCTCGCGATCGAGCGGGCGGGCGGCTGGCAACGGCAGCTCCGGCTGACCCCGCTGTCCGGCGCGGGCTACCTCGGCGGCAAAGCGCTTTCCGGGATGCTCGCCGGGCTGCCCGCGCTGATCCTGGTGCCGGTCGTCGCCGCGTTCTCCCAGGGCGTGCACCTTGACCCGGCGGGCTGGCTGCGGGTCTTCCTCGGCATTTTCCTCGGCACCATTCCGCTGGTGCTGCTCGGACTGCTGCTGGGTCAGTTCGGCACGCCGGAGTCGATGCAGCCGATCAGCATGATCGTCACCCTCGGCATGGGTTTCCTCGGCGGGCTCTGGATCCCGCTGGAGGGCATGCCGTCCTGGATGCACGACGTCGCGCAGGTCATGCCGACCTACTGGGTCCTCGGACTGGTCCGGCCGGTCGTGGCGAACCAGCTGCTGGTGAGCCTGCCGGCGGCGATCGGCGTGCTGGCCGCCTGGACGCTCGCGCTCGGGATTGTCGTGGTCGGGCGATACCGTAAGGACAGCGCCCGGGTTTGACCGGGCGGGGAGGGGACAGGAACGTGTGGCCACTCGGCCGAGAGGCGACGACCGGCAAGCCGGCTCCGCGCCGGTACGCGCTCAACGACAAGGCAGCGTGGTGGGACGATCCGCTGCCGGAAGCGCGGCGCGGGCCGAACAAACCGGGCTGGGCGATCTTCTCGGCGGCGTTCCTGCTGCCCTTCCTGATCCCGGCGACCCGGGGACTGGTCGGGGACCCCGGACCGCTGTGGGCGCGGATTCTGCTCGGCGTCACGATCTACGCCTACGCCGCCTGCTACGCGGTGTTCCCGGCGCTCTTCGGCAAGCCGCGGCGGCTGAAACTCTGGTTCGGCGGGGTCATGCTGGTGCTGGGCCTGCTGAGCGCGCTGCTCACCGATGCCAGCCCGTACGTCCTGCTCTACGCGACCGCGACGCTGGCCTTCCTGTTCCCGGCGGCCTGGGCGGTCATCTTCGACGGATCGGCGCTGGGCCTGCTGGTGCTGGTGCTGTATCTGCGAGGAGACCTGGCGGATCGGTTCAGCGACCTGACGACGGTCGGCTCGGTCACGCTGGCGATGTTCTTCATGTCCAACCTGATCCGGGCGATCCGGCGGCTGGAGCTGGCGAACACGGAGATCGCGACGCTGGCGGTCGCCAGCGAACGCGAGCGGGTGGCCCGGGACCTGCACGATCTGCTCGGGCACAGCCTCACCACGATCACGGTGAAATCCGGGCTGGCGCGGCGGGTGCTGGAAAGCTCCGGCGACATCGACCGGGCGGTGCAGGAGATCCGGGAGGTCGAAGGGCTGAGCCGTTCGGCGCTGTCGGATGTGCGGGCGACGGTGACGGAGTACCGGGAAGTGTCGCTGCCGGCGGAGATCGCGGGGGCGCGGGCAGCGTTGCGCGCCGCGGAGATCGAGGCCGAGCTGCCGCACGCGGTGGACAATGTGCGCGCGGAGCTGCACAGCACGTTCGGCTACGTGCTGCGCGAGGCGATCACCAACGTGCTGCGGCATTCCGGGGCGAAGGCGGTCAAGGTGCGGCTGGGCCATGACTGGCTGGAGATCGAGGACAACGGCTGCGCGACGGGGGACGTCGTGCCGGGCAACGGCCTGCGCGGACTGTCCGAGCGGCTGGCCGCGATCGGGGGCACGGTGACGACGCGGGCGCGGTCCGGGGGAGGATGGGTCGTCCGGGCGGAGGTCCCGGAGCCGAGCCCGGACGGATCCGCCGTCGCGGTGCGGGCCGAACCCGCGGGAGGACTGGCGTGATCCGGGTGCTGCTGGCCGACGACCAGGCGATGGTGCGCGGCGCGCTGGCCACCGTGCTGGGTCTGGAGGCCGACATCGAGGTGGTGGCCCAGGTCGGCTCCGGCGACGAGGTCGTGGCCGCGGCGAAGGAAACGGCGCCGGACGTCGCGCTGCTCGACGTGCAGATGCCCGGCATGGACGGCCTCACCGCGGCGGCCGAGCTGAAAACCGCGCTCCCGGCGTGCCGGGTGATCATCTGCACGACCTTCGGCCGCCCCGGCTACCTGGCCCGGGCGATGGCCGCGGGCGCGGCCGGGTTCGTGGTGAAGGACGCGCCGCCGGAACAGCTCGTCGAGGCGGTGCGCCGGGTCCACAGTGGACTGCGGGTGGTGGACCCGGCGCTGGCCGCGGAGTCGCTCGCCACCGGGACGAGCCCGCTGACCGCCCGGGAACGCGACGTGCTCAGCGCGGCCAAGGACGGCAGCACGGTCGCGGACATCGCGAAGTCCCTGTTCCTGTCCGACGGAACGGTGCGCAACCATCTGTCGTCGGCGATCGGGAAGACGGGTGCGCGCACGCGGGCGGAGGCGGTGCGGTTGTCGGAGGAACGCGGCTGGCTTTGAGGGGTTTCGCGGCTGGAATTTCCGGCGGCGTCGGGGTGCCTTTCGAGACCCGGACCGCGGCTCTGGGAGGATGGCCGCCATGGAGGCGTGGACAGGTCCGACCGCGGGAAACTGGGTGCGCCGCATCGTTTTCGGTGTGGTGCTGGCCCTCGTCGCGGTCATCGGGGGCACCGCGTTCCGCGTGTGGCAGGTCGCGCGCGAGAACGACCGGACGCCGGCCGACGCGATCGTCGTGCTGGGCGCCGCTCAGTACAACGGCAAGCCCTCGGAGATTTTCACCGCGCGGCTGGAGAAGGCGCGGCAGCTGTACACCGAAGGGGTCGCCAAGACCGTCATCACGGCGGGCGGCAAGAAAAGCCGCGACAACTTCACCGAGGCGACCGCCGGGGCGCGCTGGCTGACCAAGCACGGCGTGCCGGCGTCCGCGACGCTGCCGGTCGGCGAGGGCAACGACACCCTGCGCAGTCTGCGCGCGGTCGCCGATCAGGTGAAGGCGCGCGGCTGGCGTTCGGTGGTGCTGGTCAGCGACCCGTGGCATTCCTACCGGTCGCGCACGATGTCCGAGGACCTCGGGCTGGAAGCCTGGGCCGCGCCGACGCACAGCGGGCCGATCGTGCAGGAGCGGTCCACGCAGGTCCGCTATATCTTCCGGGAAACCGGCGCGCTGCTGTTCTACGAGCTGACCAAGTCGCCCGCGGACGACCTGTTCGGCACGACGATGGGCTGAATCGCCGGTCCCCGCGCCACTGTGCCGATCGTTGCTGATCCGACCACAGCCACGGCCGAATGGCTTTCGTGGCAACGGTCACCTGCCGTGCGGGGGTCGGCCTAAGCTGGCGGGGTGAGTGACGGCTACCGCGAGCACGACCGCGCCCGCGTGCTGGCCGAGGAACCCAAGGGCGCGGCGCTGGCCGGTGCGCGGCCCGACGGGCGCAGCGCGTTCGCCCGCGACCGCGCGCGCGTGCTGCATTCCGCCGCGCTGCGCCGGCTGGCGGGCAAAACGCAGGTGGTCGGCCCGGGCGAGGGCGCGGAGGTCAGCGGCGCGCCGCGGACCCGGCTCACGCATTCGCTGGAGGTCGCGCAGATCGGCCGCGGCATCGCCGAGGAGCTGGGCGCGGACCCGGACCTGGTCGACACCGCGGGCCTGGCGCACGACATCGGCCACCCGCCGTTCGGCCACAACGGCGAACGCGCGCTCGACCAGGCGGCCCAGGCGTGCGGCGGCTTCGAGGGCAACGCGCAGACGTTGCGCATCCTCACGAGGCTCGAGCCCAAGGCGGTCGGCCCCGACGGCGCGACGGCCGGGCTCAACCTCACCCGGGCGTGTCTCGACGCCACCACGAAGTATCCGTGGCCGCGCCGGTCCGGGGAGCCGAAATACGGCGTGTACCCGGACGACCTGCCCGTGTTCGGCTGGATCCGCGAGGGCGCGCCCGGCCTGCGCCGGTGCCTGGAAGCGCAGATCATGGACTGGTCGGACGACGTCGCGTATTCGGTCCACGACGTCGAGGACGGCGTGCTGGCCGGGCGGATCCGGTTGCGGCTGCTGGCCGATCCGGAGGAACGCGCGGCAGTCGCCGAAGCGGCGGCGCGGCACTTCTCCACGCTGTCGGTGTCCACTTTGGAGGGTGCGGCGAAGGAGCTGCTCGACCTGCCGGTGGTAGCCGAACTGGTACACGCGGAACCGGACGGTTCGCTGCGGGCCCAGGTCGCGCTGAAGCGGCTCACGAGCGAACTGGTCGGTCGGTTCGCGTCGGCCGCGGTCACCGGCACCCGAGCGGGCTACGGAGAGGGCCCGCTCACCCGCTACGCCGCCCGGCTGGCGGTGCCGGAACAGGTCGGGGCGGAGGTGGCGCTGCTCAAGGCACTGGCGCTGCGGTACGTGATGAGCGACCGCCGCCGGCTGGCAATGCAGGACGGGCAGCGAGAGGTGATCACCGAGCTGGTGGCGGCCCTCTGCCGGCGAGCGCCCGAAGCACTGGACCCGCTGCTGGTACCCGCGTGGAATGCCGCAGCCGACGACGCGGCGCGGCTGCGCGTGGTGGTGGACCAGGTGGCGTCCCTCACCGACGCGCAGGCGTACGAATGGCACCGCTGGCACACCGGCCGCCACGGAACGGCTCCGCCTGGCGAACCGTGAGCCGCGGAGCCGGTGCCGTCTGCTGAACGGCGCGATGCTGACGCTCCGGGAGGTGTGGGGAGGAGCTGTCCGGCGGTCGGTGAGGACCGGAACCGTGGGAGGTCGGACGTCGCGCAACAGCGTTCGCCTGGCGAACCTGTCAGCCACGGCGTGAAGCGTGGCGGTGCTGCTTGGCGTGGAATCTGGCGCGATGGGTGGTGTGGAGCGGTGGCGTCTGGTGACCGGCGAGGTCCGGAGCTGTGAGACCCCGGACGGCGCGCAACGGCGTCGCCTGACGAACCGTGAGCCGCGGGGTACGGCGTGGAGTTGTGCTGTCCGGCGGCCGGCGAGGTGCGAAATTTGGCACCCCGGACAGCACGGAACAGCACGGAACGACGCCGCCTGGCGAACCGGGAGCCGGGGGACCACCCGTTCCGGTACGGTCGCCGCATGGCCCTGGACAGCCACCTCACCTTCACCCTGGCGTTGCACGGTGCGACCGCGCCCCCGGGAAGCGACGCGTGCTTCTCGCCCTACTCGGCGGCGAGCGCGCTCGGCCTGGCCGAACAGGCCGCCCGCGGGCGCACCGCGGAAGAGCTGGCCGCCGTGCTCGGGCGCGATCAGAGCGGGCTGCTCCACGCCGCCGCTGAGCTGGGCGACGGTGCCCAGCTGGCCGTCGCGAACACGCTCTGGGCCGCGGACGGGATCACCGTCGAGGACAACTTCCAGGCCGCACTCGTGCGCTGGCCCGGCGGCAAAGCCGAGACCGTGCCGTTCGAGACCGATCCCGAGGGCGCGCGCCGGCGGATCAACGACGACGTGGACCAGACCACTCACGGCCTGATCCCGGAGTTGCTGCCCGAGGGCGCGATCCACCCGCATACGCGCGCCAGCCTGGTCAACGCGCTCTACCTGAAAACTGCCTGGCGGCGTCCGTTCCCCGAACACGCCACCGCGGATGCCGACTTCCACACCCCCGACGGCGTGCGTCCGGTGCCGACGATGCACCTGGACGAATCCGTCGGCTACGCGCACGAAAACGGCTGGCAGGTCGTCCGGCTGGCGGCCGAGGGCGGCGTCGAGACGGTGATCCTGCTGCCGGACGGCGACCTCGAAAGCGCCGAAGCCGCGCTCGACGCGCAGTCGTTGCGCGCGCTCGTGGAAAGCCCGAAGCAGCACAAAATCAGGCTGGCGCTGCCCAAAATCTCCCTCGACGTGCGCGCCGACCTCGAACGGGCGTTGCAGGGCCTCGGCGTGCGCGAGCTGTTCACCGACGACGCGGATCTCACCGGGCTCACGCCGGACCGTCCGCTGTGGGTGGACAGCATCCTGCACCAGGCCGTGCTCCGCCTGGACGAACAAGGTCTCGAAGGCGCGGCCGCCACCGCGATCCAGATGCGCACGATGTCGCTCATCTCCGGCGAACCGCTCGAAGTCCGGGTCGACCGGCCGTTCCTGCTGCTCGTTCGCCACGCCGAGACCGGCGCGGTGTACTTCTTCGCCCGGGTGGTGCGCCCCGCGTGAGCGTGTTCCGGCCCGAAGCGAACCCCGAAACGAACCGCGAAGGCAGTCCCCAGGCGAAACCCGAAGCACCGCCTCGCGAACCCGCCGCGGCCGCGAGCGCCGCCGCCGAACCGCGGATGCGCCGGTCCTGGGCCGACGCCGGGATCATCGGCGCGTACCTGGCGTTCTCGGTCCTCCTGTTCGGCGGCCTGTGGGCCGACCTCGGACAGGGCTACCTGTGGAACAGCGCGTCGGACCAGAACCTGTGGGAATGGTTCTTCGCGGTCACCGCGAAATCGGTGCAGCACCTGGAAAACCCGCTCACCAGCGGCCTGCAGAACTACCCGCTCGGCGTGAACATGATGGCCAACACGGCCATGCTGGGCGTCGGCGTCCCGCTCACCCCGATCACGCTCGCCTTCGGCCCCACCGTCACCTGGGCGATCGTGCTCACCGGCAGTCTCGCCGGCAGCGCGGCGGCCTGGTACTGGGTGTTCTCGCGGCACCTCGTGCGGCACCGCGTGTCCGCGGCGATCGGCGGCGCGTTCGCCGGATTCGCGCCGCCGATGATCTCGCACGCCAACGCGCATCCGAACTTCGTCGCGTGGTTCCTGCTGCCGTTCATCGCGCTCAAGGTGATCCAGCTGGCGCAGGGGCAGCGGCCGGTGCGCAACGGGATCTGGCTCGGCGTGCTCACCGCGTACCAGATTTTCCTCGGCGAAGAGCCGCTGCTGATCTTCGCTCTCGGCTTCCTGATTTTCGCGGTCGCCTACTGCGTTTCGCGGCGGCGCGAGGTCAAGGCGATGGTGCGGCCGGTGCTGCTGGGCGGCGGCATCGCGGTGGCGCTGACGCTGGTGGTCGTCGCGTTCCCGTTATGGTGGCAGTTCTTCGGCCCGGACAGCTACACCGGGCTCGAGCACGGCCAGGTCGGCAACGACACCGCCGCGATGACCCGGTTCGCGACCCAGTCGGTGTCCGGGCAGCCGGAGGCGGCGGCCGCGGTGTCGCTGAACCGCACCGAGGAGAACGCGTTCTTCGGCTGGCCGCTGATCGTGTTGATGGTCGTGGTCACGGTGTGGCTGTGGCGCGAGGTCGTGGCCCGTTCGCTGGCGATCTCGATGTTCCTGATGGCGTGGCTTTCGCTCGGCTCCGAAATCACCGTGCTGCACGAGAACACCGGCGTGCCCGGTCCGTGGAAACTCCTGGCGGACCTGCCGTTGTTCGAATCGCTGCTGGAATCGCGGCTGGCCATGGCGTGCGTGCCCGCGATCGGCGCGCTGCTGGCGATCGCGACCGACCGCGTGTTTTCCGCGGCGGAAAAGGGCGACCTGAAGCTGCCGGTGCGGCTGATCTGGCTCGGCGCGGTCGCGGCCGTGCTGCTGCCGATCGCGCCGACGCAGCTGCTCGTGCAGAAACGTCCGCCGACGCCCGCGTTCTTCGCCGACGGCACCTGGCAGACCTACGTCGCGCCCGGCGGAACCGTCGTGCCGGTGCCGCTGCCGAGTTCGGGGGAGTCGGAGCCGCTGCACTGGCAGATGGACGCCGGCCTGCGGTACGCGATGCCCGAGGGCTACTTCGTCGGACCGCAGGGCCCGGACGACAAACGCGGCCGCTACGGCTCCTACCAGCGGCCGACCTCGATGCTGTTCGACCGGGTCCGCGACTCCAAGCAGGCACAGGAGATCACCGACGCCGACCGGGACCAGGCGATCGAGGACCTGCGCTACTGGAACGCCAGCGTCCTCGTGCTGATCCCGCGCGAGCACAGCGACGCCTATCGCGCGACCGTCGACCTTCTGCTGCGCAAACCCGGGCAGTACGTGGACGGCGTGTGGATCTGGGATGTGCGCCCGATCACCGCGCGCCGCTGACGCTGTCACATCTCGCGCGGCTGTCCCGTTCCTCCTGCGAACCACTCAGAAGGAGGACCCGACATGCCTCGTATCCCGGTCAAACGAGCCGCGGACGGCGGCCCGGTGCTGAAGCTCTTCTACCGGATCGCCGGCAAGCGGTACGGCGCGGTGCCGGAGCCGATGGCCGTCGTGGCGCACCACCGCGGGCTGCTGCGGACCAGCATCGCGCACGAGCTGATGGCGGAGAAGGCGTCGAAGCACCTGCCCGCCAACGTGCGGGAACTCGCGGTCTACCGCGTCGCCACGAAGATCGGCTGCTCGTGGTGCGTCGATTTCGGCACCATGCTGCAGCGGCACGACGGCCTCGACATCGACCGGCTCAAGCACATCGACGAGTACGCGACGTCGCCGCTGTTCACCCGCCAGGAGCGGCTGGCGCTGGCGCTCGCGGACGCGATGTCCGGGCCGACCGTCACGGTCACCGACGAGCAGATCGCTGAGCTGGTCGCCGAATTCGGCGAGAAGGGCGTGGTCGAGCTGACCTACCAGATCGGCCTGGAGAACTCGCGGGCGCGGATGAACAGCGCGCTCGGGATCGTGGACCAGGGCTTCACGTCCGGCGACGCCTGCCGGGTCCCGATCCCCTGACTCCGGAAAGGTCCGTGAAGGGCTCCTTGAGGGAATCTGATTCCTTCAAGGAGCCCTTCACGGACTACTGCTCCGGCCGCCTGATTCCGGTGAGCTTCTCCGGGTTGACCTGGTCGTACACGCCGACGATGCGGCCGTCGCGCACGCTGAACGTCTGGACGCGCTCGTCCAGGGCCAGGTAGCCGTCGACCGCGGGCAGCCCCGGCAGCCACAGGCCGAGGTCGCCGTTGACGAGCACCGGCCGCCCGTTCTCCATCGTGCCCGGCGCGTATTTCGCCAGCACCCCGAGCACGAAGCGGGCGACCTTGTCCGGCCCGACGATCATCCGGCGGCTCGTGCGCGAGCGGCCGTCGGAATCGCCGATCATGACCACGTCCGGGTGCAGCAGTTCGGTGACCGCGCGGATGTCTCCCGCCAGCAGCGCGACGACGAACTTCTCCAGCACCGGCTGCTGCTGCGCCAGTTCGAGCCGGGCGGGCGGGTCGGCGTCCTCGACCGCGCGGCGGCCGCGGGAGGCGTGCTGGCGCGCGGCCGCCGGGCTGCAGCCCAGTGCGTCGGCGATTTCGGCGAAGGGCACCGCGAACGCGTCGTGCAGCACGAACGCCACGCGCTGCTCGGGGGTCAGCCGGTCGAGCACCACCATCGCGGCCATGCGCAGGCCGTCGTCGCGCACCGCGGCCTCGAGCGGATCCTCGCTGGCTGGCGCGCCGAGCGGCGTCACGATCGGCTCGGGCAGCCATTCGCCCACGTACTTCTCGCGCCGCACCGCCGCCGACCGCAGCCGGTCGAGGCAGATCCGGCCGACCACGGCGGTCAGCCAGCCGCGCAGGTCGCGGATCCCGGCGCGGCCCGCGTCGTCGAGCCCGGACAGCCGCAGCCAGGCCTCCTGCGCCGCGTCCTCGGCGTCCGCGCGGGTGCCGGTGAGCCGGTAGGCCGCGGCGATCAGGTGCGGCCGGTGGGCGTCGAACTCGGCGGCGAGGTCCTCCAGCGCGGTCGTGGTGCTCATGTCCCGAGTGTGCCGCACGGCGCGGCGGGAGGGAGAACTATTGTGGTCGCGTGGCAGGACGGATTCGGGAGAGCGATATCGCGGAGGTGCGTGAGCGCAACCGGATCGACGAGGTCGTGGGGGAGTACGTCGCGCTGCGCCGCGCCGGCGGGGGCAGCCTGAAGGGCCTGTGCCCGTTCCACGACGAGAAGACCCCGTCGTTCAACGTGCGCCCCACTCACGGGACCTTCCACTGCTTCGGCTGTGGCGAGGGCGGCGACGTCATCAAGTTCATTCAGAAGATCGACCTCGTGTCGTTCGTCGAGGCGGTCGAGCGGCTCGCCGACCGGGTCGGGATCCGGCTGACCTACGAGGGCGGCGGCGCGTCGGTGCAGCGCGACCGGGGCACGCGGTCCCGGCTGATCGAGGCGCACCGCGCGGCGGCCGAGTTCTACGTCGAGCAGCTGGGCACCGACGAGGCGCGCGCGGCGCGGGACTTCCTCACCGAGCGCGGGTTCGACGCCGCCGCGGCCAAGCAGTTCGGCTGCGGGTTCGCGCCCGGCGGCTGGGACAAGCTCACCAAGCACCTGCTCAACCGCGGGTTCGAGGTGAAGGAGCTGATCGCGTCCGGCCTGTCGAAGGAGGGCCAGCGCGGTCCGATCGACCGGTTCCACCGGCGGCTGGTGTGGCCGATCCGCGACGTCGGCAACGACGTGGTCGGCTTCGGCGCGCGGCGGCTGTTCGACGACGACCGGATCTCGGCGAAGTACCTCAACACCTCCGAAACGCCGATCTACAAGAAGTCGCACGTCATGTTCGGCCTCGACCAGGCCAAGCGGGAGATCGCGAAACGGCACCAGGTCGTGGTGGTCGAGGGCTACACCGACGTGATGGCGATGCACGCGGCGGGCGTGCCGACGGCGGTCGCGTCGTCGGGCACCGCGTTCGGCGAGGACCACATGAAGGTCCTGCGCCGGCTGATGATGGACGACGACGCCTTCCGCGGCGAAGTGATCTTCACCTTCGACGGCGACGAGGCGGGGCAGAAGGCGGCGCTCAAGGCGTTCGAGGGCGACCAGACCTTCGCCGGGCAGACCTACATCGCGGTCGCGCCGGACGGGATGGACCCGTGCGAGCTGCGCATCGCGAAGGGCGACGCCGCGGTGCGCGACCTGGTGGCCCGGCGCACGCCGCTGTTCGAGTTCGTGATCAAGAGCATGCTGAAGCAGTTCGACCTGGATTCGGTCGACGGCCAGGTCGCCGCGCTGCAGAAGACCGTGCCGATGGTCGCCGCGATCAAGGACCGGGCGAGCCGGGACGGATACGCGTCGAAGCTCGCCTGGTGGGTCGGCTGGCAGGACGTCGCGCAGGTGGTCAACCGGGTGCGAGGCGCGGCCGGCGCGGCGGCACGGCGGGGGCCGGTCGAAGTGCAGCCGAGGCGGTCCGCGGCCCGGCAGGAGGCCCCCGCGCCCGAGCCGGAGAAGCAGGATCTGCCGCGTCCCGCGCCGAACGACCCGCGGTTCGTCGGGCAGCGCGAAGCGCTCAAGGCCGCGCTGCAGCAGCCCGCGATCGCCGGTCCGGAGTACGACTCGCTGCCGGAAGAAGCGTTCACGCACCCGGTGTACGTCGCGGTGCACCTGGCCGTGCTGAAGGCGGGCGGGGCGGCTTCCGGGCTCACCGGGCCCGCGCTGCTGGACGCCGCGTCGGCGCACTGTCCGGAAGGGACGGTCCGCCGCGTGCTCAGCGAACTGGCGGTGGAACCGTTGCGCGCCTTGGGAGAAGTGGACTCGCGCTACATCTCCGGCGTCCTCGCGGGCGTGCAGGAGAACCTCGTCGGCAGGCAGATCGGCGAGATCAAATCGAAGCTGCAGCGGCTGTCGCCGGTCGAGGCCCCGGACGACTACCGGGCCCTGTTCGGCGACCTGGTCGCGCTGGAGCAGTACCGGAAGTCGCTGCGCGAGCAGGCGGCGAGCGGGTGGGAGTGACGTGGGACTGCTGAACCGGTTCTTCGGCGGCGGCCTGCCCCCGGGTTTCCCCGGCAAGCTGGACGAGGGCGAGGACCCGGTCGCCGCGGCCGAGGTCGAGGGCGGCGGGCATCTCGTGGTGACGTCGCTGGGCCTGTGGATCCCGACCGGCGACGGCGCGCGACGCGTCGGCTGGCACCTGGTGGGCAAGGCGACCTGGGGCGACGGCGTGTTCACGCTGACCGAATCGGAGGAGACCGGGCGGGCCGGCGCGGTCGCGGTGCTGGCCGACCGCGAGCCCGTGCGCTTCCGGCTGCCGCGGCCGGGGAAGGTGCCGCAGCAGGTGCGCCTGCGCGTCGACGGTTCGGTCCGGGGACGGCACCGGCACGAGTTCCCCGAGGGCGGCGCGTGGTTCGTCCAGCGCAAGGTCCCCGGTCGCGACGGGGTGGAGCTGCAGGTCCGTCCCGATCCGGGCACCGACCCGGAGCTGGTCGAGGCGGTCGCGGCGGAGGTCGCGGAGAAGCTGGCCAAGCGCGCGGAGTAGCAGTACGCTCGTACTCAGTACGGATGTACTGTTACTGGCGGGAGGCTGCTCGTGTGGGATCCGGCGAAGTACCTCGACTATTCCGACCTGCGGGGCCGGCCGTTCTATGACCTGATCGGGCGAATCTCGGCGGCTTCCCCTCGTCGGGTGGTCGACCTGGGCTGCGGCCCCGGCACCCTGACCCTGGACCTGGCGCTCCGCTGGCCGGACGCGGTCCTGGAGGCGATGGACAGCTCGCCGGAGATGGTCGCCGCGGCCCGGGAGCGCGGGGTGGCCGCCGAGGTCGGCGACGTCCGGACGTGGACGCCGAAACCGGACACCGACGTGGTCGTCTCGAACGCCGTCCTGCAGTGGGTGCCCGGGCACGAGGACCTGCTGCGCCGCTGGGCCGCGGAACTTCCCGCCGGCGCCGTGCTGGCGGTGCAGGTCCCCGGCAACTTCTCGGCCCCTTCGCACGCCCTGAGCCGTCAGCTGGCGGCCTCTCCGGAGTGGTCGTCGCGCCTCTCGTCGGTGTCTTTGCGAGCCGAAGACGCCGTCGGCGAGCCGCGCGACTACGCGAACCTCCTCGCGGACGCCGGTTGCCTGGTCGACGCCTGGGAAACCACGTACGTGCAACGACTTTCGGGCTCGCGCGCGGTGCTGGAGTGGATCACCGGAACCGCCCTCCGCCCGATCCGCGCCGCACTGGGCGACGAGGACTGGGCCGCCTTCCAAGACGACCTCGCCCCGCTGCTGGACGAGGCCTACCCGCCGCGCCCGGACGGCACCACCTGGTTCGAATTCCGGCGGATCTTCTTCGTCGCCACGATCCCCGGCTGATGTCGTACTGGAACACGAACGTCGCCCGCCACCCGGGCATCCTTCGTGCGGTGCCCGGCGGATGCTCGACCGCGCTGGACGTCGGCTGCGGAGACGGCCTGCTGGTGCGGAAACTGGCTTCCGTGGTGCCTTCGGTCACCGGGATCGACAAGTCCCCGGAGATGGTCGCTCAGGCCCGTTCGCTGTCGGGTGACAGGTTCGTCGAGGGAGACTTCCTCGCCGCCGACCTCGGCGCCTACGACTTCATCTGCTCGGTGGCGACCATCCACCACCTGGACTTCGAAGCCGCCCTCACCCGGATGCGGGACCTGCTGAACCCAGGAGGCGCGCTGGTCGTGGTCGGCCTGGCCCGCGACGCGAACGTCACGGACCGAGCAGCGACGCTCGCGGCCGCCCCGCTCGTGCGCGTGGTGAAGACGGTCCGCCGCGCCCACGGCCCGGACGGCATGCCGGAGAGGCAGCCGCGGATGAGCTACCGCGAAGTACGCACGGCCGCGCAACGGCTGCTGCCCGGGGTGCGGTACCGCCGACACGTGCTCCGCCGGTACTCGCTTACCTGGCGAAAACCGTCCTGAGCTGGGGTTTCTCTCAGCGGTTCCCGCGCCCGAACTTCTCGCCGAGCTTCGCCCGCGCCACCCCGGCGGCCCCCTGGACCATCGGATGGTCGGCCAGCCTGCGGTAGGTGCGCACGATCTGCTCGTACCGTCCCCGGCCGGCCCTGGTGCCCAGCACGTACCCCAGGCCCACGCCCAGCAGGAACTTCTTCATCGACGGCCACACCTCTCTCCGCAGGACTTCCGACTGTCCATTGTCCAACACAACCGGCTTCCGTGCGGAGCCGCCGGAAACCCACCCCCCCTGTGCGAGGGCGGAACGGCATGGGCTAAAGTTCTTCCTGTCAGCCCGGAGAGATCCGGACCGGCGAAGCACGATCCCCTGTAGCTCAACTGGCAGAGCATTCGGCTGTTAACCGGAGGGTTCTTGGTTCGAGTCCAAGCGGGGGAGCAAAGCCCAGGTCAGTGACCTGGGCTTTTTTGCTACCCGCAAGTAGGGGCGATTTAGTGTCGATTTTGACAGTCGTCCAAGCGGTCGGCTGTCGGGGTCGCTGGTGGTCCGCTGCGGTTGCAGGGTCGCAGTTCGAAGCCGTGGGTCGGCGCTGCGGTTGGCCGCTGTCGATCTTGGCGCGGTTGATCCCGCTCGATATGTCGATTCGGCGCTTGAGGCGTGCATCCAGGGCTGTGGCAGCGTCGGGTTGACGATCGAGTTCCGGGACCAGGTGTGAGCACGCAGGTCTGCTGCCGCGTGCCGTGGCTTCGACTTAAACTCTGCGCGATTCAGGCGGTCGGCCGTTGAGGTCGTTGCGGTCGAGTCGATCAATGCGGGCTGCGGGACGAAACGTCGCAGCGCTGAAAGAGTCATTGCCGGAGGCGTGCTGAAGCTGCGGACCGTGCGTCGTTCGGAGATTCTGCGGTCGGACGTCAATCGTCGTGCGGTGAACCGCGATCGGGTGCCGACTTGTGTCTTTGAGTGCGATGATCGAAATATATATGCGAGAATTTAGTGAAATTGCCCTCGAAACCTTCTTTCCCTGTGCTGATGGGAATGGTGAAGAGAGATGAGGAATGAGATGCTGAACTGCACTCTTCGAAAACCATCAGAAGCAGTTAGGGGCCAGCACGTCCGGCAAGTTGTCCAGTGGGTCGCGCTTGTTGTGGGCGCTGCTCTGTGCCGCAGGGATCGCGTTAGACGGATGTTCCTGACCTGCGGGAACGGTGCGGCTGACCCCCTCGCTGCCAGAATGGGCCGGACACGTCCCTGACCCGCGGTTATCGAGAACCCGCAGGACGAACGCCGCAGCTGACCGCACCTGAGCGCGGTTCGACGCTGTTCGGCGTCGTTGGGACCGTGGCCCTGCTCCAGTTCTGCTCCAGCAAAATTGGCATGAATGCGCATCGGTGCACACGTGCGTACGATCGTCTCGCGGTTCGGAGGCCTTGTCCAGAGCGTGGCTCCGGCAGGCCGCGAGGCGTCCCGTCTCGCGGCATCGTTCGACAGCTCATTACTCCCGGTAACACGCATTTGCCGAATTCGATCGCCGGGACACTCTCCCCGCCGACGACTGTCCGGGCATAGATGGGTCGGCGTGCGCGGGTCCCTGGGGATTTGGTGCCCATGTCCCAGGCAGAAGCGGCCGGGCTCGGTGATCTCGCCTCCCACTACCACGCTGGCTGACCTCCGGCAGGCCGCGGTCGGCCAGCGCTCCCGCTGTTCGGCGGTCCCGTCCGGCATGCTCAGGTCGTCGGCCGCGCTGATGCGCTGGAGCGCCGCGAACTGTTGCTCGTTAACCTGCTCTGCCGACGCAATTGCCGCTCCGCCGTGCGGCCGTTCTCTCGCGGCGCTGAGATCAGCGCGCTACGGAAATTATTAGCCTGGGCAGCCTGTCAATGGTTGCGATTTGGTGCAAACGAGGCCTTCTTCGCAACGGATTTCGCTGAATTGGGACCGTTCTGCTGTCTGTTCATGACGGACACTTGTGTTGAGCAGCCGGATGAGGTGCAGCGAGGATCGGTTGTTCGGAGGGTGTCATGGTTGGTACGGATCAGGACTCCTGGCGCGTCATGGACGAGCTGTGGGGAACGGCTGAGTCGACGGTGGAGCGGGACACGGCTGGCCCAGTGGCGTTCTACGGTCGCTGCTCGACCGAGGAAAACCAGGACCCGCGGACGTCACGAGCCTGGCAGCTCGGCGTGGCTCGCAGATTCGTCGAACCGCTAGGCGGTCGGGTGGTGGTCGAGTTCTTCGACGTGGACCAGTCCCGGTCGGTGCCGTGGCACCGCCGCGCCGAGGCCGCACGGCTGCTCGGCCTGTTGAAAAATCCAGGCCGGGGGTGGCGCGGCGTTGTGGTGGGGGAAGGCACGCGCTGCTGGTTCGGCAATCAGTTCTCGTTGGTCGCGCCTCGGCTGGCCGCGTATGCTGTCGACGCGTGGGTGCCTGAGCTCGGCGGGCGTTACGACCCGAAGAATCCGTCGCACGCGGTGCTGATGAGCGTGCTGGGCGGGATGAGCGAGTCCGAGCGCCGTCACGTGCAGGCACGAGTGCGTGCGGCGATGGA
Source organism: Amycolatopsis sp. AA4 (assembly GCF_002796545.1). Lineage (GTDB taxonomy): Bacteria > Actinomycetota > Actinomycetes > Mycobacteriales > Pseudonocardiaceae > Amycolatopsis. Next base: position 5,685,232 of record NZ_CP024894.1, on the reverse strand, counting down.
CGCTCAGGTCGTCAACGAAGGACGGCACGAGGGCGGCCGGGCGCCGTGCGGGTATGTCGTGGCCGACGGCGGGCCGCATCCGAACCCGCGGAAGGCTGCGGAAGGGGGACGGCTGCGGGTGCTGCGGATCGACCCGGCCGCCGCGCCGATCGTGCGCAGGATTTTCGCCGAGTACCTGGCCGGCAGCGGCGACCGGACCATCGCCGCAGGGCTGAACCGCGATGGCGTGCTTTGTCCGTCGGCGTGCCGGCCGCGGCAGAACCCGCACCGGCGCGCCGACGGGTGGCAAGGCAGCACGGTGCGGTCGATCCTGGAGAACCCGCGCTACAGCGGGTACGCGTTCTTCGGCCGCTGGACAAGTTGCGAGCTGCTGGTCGACCCGGAGGACGGCGCAGCGGGACACGTCATCCGGTTCCGGCGCGCCGATCCCAGCACGGTCGTACGGTCACGAACACCGGCTCATCCGCTTGTCGTGACGGTCGAAGACTTCACCCGCGTCCAACTTCTGTGCCGCGGGAAGCGGCATGTCCGCCGTAGCGAGGCATAACCTTCGCACTGAATGGATGATCGCTGACGGGCCGTGGAAACCCGTGCCCTGCTGCAAGAAGTAAACATGCGGCTGGCCGTCGCGTCCCACTGCTTGGCGAGCGGGGCGGCAGCATGGCAGCGTCGTTTGCTGACGGGCTTGCGGTTTCGGCTGGAACGGCTCGGCGCGGCCGTAGAGAAGCTCTTCGACGACACCGACGACTGGTCAAGCACACCTAGCGGATCTGGTTGACTAGCTGGGCGCGGGGCCGTCAAGCAGTGACTGGGCCCCCGGGCGAGTCAGTTGGCTGGAGGAAAGCCTTGGTCTCGTCGTAGGTCTGTCCTGTTTGGAGGCAGTGGCAGAGCCGTCCGAGCGGTTGAACAGGTGCCGCAGGGCGGTGGAGTGGCAGGCCGTGGTCGCGGCGCTTTCTGCAGTGGCGGGTTCACTGCGAGTGGTGGCGAAGAAGGCCCAGAACCGGTCGACGGCAGCGATGCGGTCGTTTTATTCGCCGGAGGTGAGGGAGATCGACCGCTCGGACGCGTGGGTGACGGGTGCGGATCCGGCGTAGGCCTTGAGCGCTCGGGCGGCGGCGAAGCGAGAGTGATCGCCGACCCCGGCCGAGGACATCTGGACTCTCGGGTTGACGCGGTCGGTTGCGGGGGACGAGGAGAGTCCCAGTCCCTCATCAGCAGTGCTTCGGCGTTGAGGCGGCCAGCCAGCACCGGGTTGCCAACACAATGCCGATACGACACTTCGTCAGTCCTTGTCGATCTCTTGGATCAGCGGCGTGCCGAGGTGAGCGTCGTTTTCGCTGAACGAGGCCAGGCACTGTGGTGGTCGATATGGCCGTGGTGCCGCGTCACTCTTGAGGGCAAGGAACCGGCTTACGCGGCAAGCCCGTGATAACCCTGGCTCTCGCGTATCTATCGGGATATCGATTCCCAGATCGCATACGCGCGGTCGACTTCGTTGGCCAGAATCTCCAGCTTAGGGAACTCGTCATCGAGCATGTCCCAGTCGCAAACCAGGGAGCCGTCCACTAGCGCGGTCCACGCTTCAACGAAGTGCGCGAGCGACTGCCGGATATGACTCTCGTACGCAACGACATGCCGGACCTGCCGTCCGCCGCGCTTCGCCTCGGTTTCTTCCTGTTCCGCGGGCATCGTTCGCACGAATGGCGATGGCACAGGCTCTGGGCCTCGTTCTGGATGCAATATGTCGGTTCCTCGATTGTGCAGTTCGGTGGTGCGGAGGATCAAACTCTCAAAGTCTTTCCACTCCACGACTTGCGCAATACGGCTGAAGTCCTTGACGATCCAGAGGAGATTGCCCGAAACGTCACTGCCGTAGGGTGGTGTCAGCCGTGCGGCGAGCCAGCGCGTCTGTTCTGCGACGTACCTGAGCCGACGGGTAAGAGACTGCCACTCGGCGACCAGGTTGTCGATGTCCTCATACTCGTCAGACGGCATGCCGTTCCTCTCATGGGTTTGATTTTTGTACCTTGTGGACCACGGTCTGAGGCCCGGACACTTCGCTATCTTGGCCCAATCGGCAGGCTGGTCGCCACAGTGATGTCCACAAGCCGTGCTACTTGTGAGTAACAATGGCGTACGGGCCACCACCGACATACGCAGCTCGTCCTCGGCTCTTGGCAATTGCTCCACAAGGCTTTCGTTCAGCAACGAGGTAGTGGACTTCGACGCCTCGGTTGCGGGCGTCGGCGTTGTACTCTAGCTGGGCGAGGGTGCGGGTGATCACTTGGTCGATCTCCTCAGCCGGGTTCGTTTCCGTGACCGTGAAGCCGGGCGGTGCGTGGTCGTGGATGTTCCGCGACAGCAGCAGGAGGTTGAAGTTGGAGGCAATCTGATCCCGGAAGCGCGGGTGAGGGCGGGTAGCAGCCTCGACAACGACGGGGCGGGCCAGGACTGCCAGATGGCCTTGCGCCCGGCAAACGAGACGGAAAGGTGTACGAGAGGAACCAGCGTTGGTAAAGCTCCGTAATCATCTCGCCAGCTCAAATCTGGTGGATATGGGCTGGTATGCGGTGCACCCGGCATCTCCCGCGTTGAGGGGCCGGGACTTTTAGTTGGGTAGGGTATTCGGGCTGGGAGGCTGCGGGGAAGGGCTACGGCGTAGCCGCAGCGATGCCGCCGGTAGAGAGGTCAGTGATCGTACTACCAGAGTTCGACGCTGGAGGGTGTCGCACGATTAGTTACCGGGCCTGATCCGGTTCTGGGTGAGCCGATCGATCACTTGGCTCGGCAGGCAACCGTTCTCGGTCATGACAGACCGGACGTGTTGCCTCTGAGCCTGCTCGGAGGCGATTCCAACTGCCGTCGTCAGCAGGTCAGCCCAGACCACGGCAACATCGCCGGCGATCTCCTTCACCACTCCGGTCGAGGCCAGGTAGACATTGGGATTCGCCGCCTGTGCGTGCTGCGGATCTACCGACAACTTGTCCGACACGATGATCGCTGGGCTGCCCGCCGGGGGATGATCCATTCCTCGGTCCGCGGCCAGTTGGTCGAGTTGGGTGTTGGCCTGGCGAACATCCTTGAGCGGAAGCAGGCCATCGTCGTGCTCCTCTGACTTGGCCTCAATGGTCATCCACGCGGCGGTGCCCCACACCCAGGCGGAGTCGCAACGACCCTGGCCCTTTGGCTTGGAAGCCTCTGCCCCGAGGCGCGCTCCCAGAATCGTCAGGCCGCGTTCATACCGGGTCGCCTCATTCTGGGCGAGTGCTTGCTGCATCTCGATGAGGTCAGCGTTGATCTGCTTCGGCTTCAGTTGGCCGCGCAGGCGGGCGACGACCTGGTTGACCGCCTCGATATCCGCCGGGACGGGTGGGATCTCCTCAGCGCCCGGAAGCTCCCGCATCTCCTTGAGCCAGGTGCCACGATCGGCGGCGAGAGCGGCTTCGCGAACGAGCTGGCGGGCGCGCGACCGCTGGGTCTCGTCCTGCGCACCGAGATGCAACCACACGGCAGCGAGGTACAGCAGCAGGCCACGGTAGCCGCGCGTTGCAGCCGGGCCGACATGGGGCACCGCTTCCTGAAGCTTCTCGCTAGCGCCAATCCAGTCGCCGCCGAAGGCCAGCTGCCACGCCTGAACTTCCAGCGCAGCGGCGTTGCCGAGAGCGTCAGTTCCTGGTGGCTCAACCTTGACGGCGTCCTGCCGGAACTCGGCCACCGCTGGCTCACCTTGCTCACGCCAGTCGGCACTGTGTTCGAGGAACATCTCGACGTTCTCAATGATCTCGCAAGGCTCGACGCCCTTGCTGTTTTGCCAACCGAACTCGACCTCGGCCTGCAACTCTGGTTCGAGCGCCTTGAGATTCTCGGGCCGGGAGAAGTACTTCATGATGTCCGGACCGAGCACGACCACCACGGCGTAGTCGTTCGGGCCGCGGGTGCAGCGGCCGGCGCCTTGCACGATGCGGGTCCGAAGGCGCTCGGAGAGGGCGGCGTTGGCTTCTGCCCGCTCGCTCAGGAATCGCTCCTGCAGCCCGACAGCATCCGGCTTACCGCCGAGGACAACAATCCGGCAGGCATCACCGGGCAGATCGAGTCCGTCGTAGCGGTTGGCCAGACCGAGCACCCCAGTCGGAGCGGCGGCGAAGGACTCTAGCCCCTCACGCTCCAGGTCGTCCCGTCCCCTGACAGGGATGCCATCGCCGGCCAGTGCCGTGGCTGTCGTCTCGGTGTTGGCGACGGTCTCTTGACTCAGAACGAGCGCTTTGTCGGTCAGGCTAATGATCTGCTTGGTCAGGCCGACAGCATCCCCACCCTTGACGAGGTCCGGGAAGACAAACAGCCGCCGACCGGAGCGCGGAGGCGTCTTGGTCGGCAGCGGCATCCGCACGATCTCCGGTCGGCCGAATGCTCGCTCTAGCTCGCCGCCCGAGCCGAGCGTCGCCGACAGGTAGATGCGCTGCTTGGCGCGAGCGAAGATGTGGTTCTCGTAGGTTGGTGGGATCATCGGGCGAATCTGGATGCCGCCGTAGGAGGGGTAGACACAGCAGGCTGCCAAACCAGACCGGATCATCGCGAGCTTGTACGAGTGGGGCTGGGGCAAACCCGCCAGGGCGGCGTCGAGCTCAGTCAAAGCCGTCTGATCGACCGCGGGTAGGATCAGGCGCACCTGGTGGTGTGCGCCGGGGTCGGGCTCGCCTTCGAGGCGCTGGATGAGGAGCCCGGACAAGAACGGCTTCAGCGCCTCCAACACCTCGAGGTATGCATCCTCGTCGTCGTAGCGACGGATGTAGATGCCGTACTCGTTCCCGACGAACTGCTCACCAGCATGGGCGTCGTCGAAGATCAGCAGTCGAGGTTCGGGCAGCTTTGGGCTGCTGTTGAAGACAGCGCTGTAGGTCGTAATCCCGATCGCCTCGCCACCCTCGACGGACGCCTCATCCGCCGGACCCCATTGCCTGGCGCTGCCGGTCAGGAGCGCAGCCGGAACACCCTCGCGCCCGGCCGTCGCCGCGACCTGACGCGCGAGCTGCTTGGTCGGTGTCGCGTAAACGACTGGCCCTGCAGCTTTCCGCCGTACCCACTCCCCAATGAGCAGGCCGGGCAGCGTTTTGCCCGTGCCCGTCGGCAGCTCCAGCGCTAGGTCTGCAGTGTCCTGATGGCCCTCCGCATAGGCACGAATGACGTCGCCCTGATGCAACCAGAGCGAGTCGACAGCGGCCGTGGTCCGCGACAGAGCACCGCTGAGGTACAGCTCCTCCGGCGACGGGAACTGCTGGACCACCCGCTTGGTCTTGCCCTGAAATGCCATGCTTTCGATGCCTGCCTGTCGTTCCGTCGAGTGCGGGTTGCGGGTTGCGATGCAGTTGGCCGCTGTGGCCGCTAGCGTCATCGCGGATCACTCGGCCTGCAGTACCGAATGCTGTTGGATTGGACCAGTAGCGTTCCTAGAATCGCTCTGGAATGGGCGTCGTTACTGACCGTTTCCGGTTCGTAACATGGCAGCTGTCGTGACATCCGATCCTCAAGATGTGGACCGCGAACACGATGGTCGTTGACCCGTGCCGCTCTTGAACGCCGACTGAGGTTTCCACGGCTGCTCGGAGACTTCCGAACCAGGTTTGATCACGCGGACCGAGCCAGAGAATCATCGTCGCTGCACCGAAGAAGTACCCGGATGATCTGCGGGAACGTGCTGTGTAGCGACTGAGCTGGGCGGCCGAAGCTTCGGCCGCCCAGCTGCGCGGTGTTTCATGCGGCGCCGTGCTGGCCTGTCGAATCCGCGCTCGGCGCTGCGCCGGCATTCGCTCCGTCCAGGGCGATCAGTGCTTCGTCGAGCAGGCGCTGGATGGCTGCGTTCAGGCTCGCGCATTCGCTGTCGATCTTCGTTGCGGACTTCTGAATGGTGGCGGAGAGTTTCTTGACGGAGTCGATCTTCGCGAGGTGGGTCAGCGCTTCGGTGATCTTGTCCTCGGCGGTGGAGATCTCTTGGACTCCCTTGCGTCCGGACGTCGCGATGGCTGTCGTCCGCAGGAGCATGATGACGGTGCGCAGCAGGTCAGGGTCGTCGATGGCCGGGTCGAACGCGAGGATGACCCGCTGGGAGCCGAGGACCCGGATGGTCTGACCGCTGTTCTGGTCGGCGGTGCGGACTAGTCCGAGCGACGCTGCTGCGTCCCGGTTGCGTTCGGCGTCTTCCAGGTAGGCGGTCCATCCGGCTCGTGAAGAGTCGGTCATCTCGATGACGACACGCACGGTGCCGTCGTTGAGGCTGAGCACGCCGTCGCCCTTTTTGCAGCGGGGCAGGTTGCCGGGGATCGAGCTGGTGTCGCTGTAGTCGTCGCCGAGGCCCGAGGCGATCGTGGCCAGAACGGCATGCAGCTGGTTGGCGTAGGAGTCGCCTTTGATCGGCGTGACCTTCGCCAGGCTGGTCCTTGCTTCCTGGACGCGCAGTGCCGTGGATACTTCGTCGATCTTGCCGGCGAGCTCGGTGTGCTGCTTGCTCAGTTGCTGCGCGAGCTGCGCCTGGCGGGCGGCAAGTTCGGCGGCGTGTTTGGCCATCGGCGAAGTCGGGTCGGATGCGTCGAATTGCTGCGCGGCGGTGGTGAGGAGTTCCGTCGTGCCGGCGGTCAGCTTGGCACCGAGGTCGGTGCCGAACTTGTCCAGCAGGGGACGCAGCCGTTCGAGGAGTTCCGGGTTGTCGCCGGCGAAGATGCGGCGCACCTCGTCGTGCAGGTCCTTCTTCGCCGCTGACACGGCGGTGGTGAACTCGGTGCGGCTCTGTACGTCGGCTTCGGTGATCGCGGTCTTGGCGTCGCGGGCCGCCTTCGTGACGACGTCGGATGCTTCGCGCACTGCCCGCTGGGTCAGCTCGGCTGCGCGTGCGGTGGAGTCTGCGGTCTTGTCGCCGACGTCCTTGAGGAGCCGTTCGATGGCTTGGGCCTCCTGAGCTTGCCCCGTGACGCTGAGGGCATGGGCGCCGATCCGGATGGCCTCGGTGACGTAGTTGGTCAGGTCGGCGGCGGCGAGTTGGTCGAGGTCCTCGACAAGTGGGCCGCGCTCACCGGTGATCCACCGTTGGGCTTCCCGGGTGACGTCGCGGTCGCTGATGCTCAGCTGTTCGATGATCACGGCGGCTGCTTCGTGGTCGAAGTGCGCCGGCCGTGAGATGGGGTGCGTCATTTCAGCTCCTGGGCTCAGGCTGCCGCTGACCCGGCAGCTCATGGACCCCAGCATCCGAGCGTCGAATCGAATCTCCGATTCTAAATACTGATAACCCCACTTATCAGAACTTGGGGTTCTCGGATTTGCCGCCCGGTGCGTAGTCTTGGAGGCACTCCGGACGGACCGGACGGACCGAGGGGAGGTGGACTGCGATGGGTGCGGGACCGGTGCTGACGCTGAAGGACGTTGCTGATCTTGCTCGTGTTCGTCGGCCGGTGGTGAGCATGTGGCGCCGCCGGCCCAGGGCGCGGGGCGTGCACCTTCCGTTTCCCGACCCGGTCGAGGTCGTGGGCGGGGTGGAGCGGTTCAGCCGCGATGAGATCGTCGTGTGGCTCGAGCGCACTGGGCGCGGTAACAACCCGGAGGCAGGCCTCGATGCACCAGCATTGAGCGTGCCGGAGGCAGTGTCGCTGGAGGAACTCGTCGTGTGGCTCTGTCTGGCGTCCTTGACCGGCGAGGAGCTGGCCGCGGCGACGACCGAGCAGCGCGCCGACAAGGCACGCGAGGTCGACCCCGGCGACCGGATGCTGCTCCGCGAAATCGTCTCAGCCCGGGCGGTGCCGGCCACGCTGCGGTTTGTCGACGGGCTCCTCGATGCCTCGTACGGCCCCGGGGAAGCCCTCGATCGCCTGCACCGGAGCCGGGCAGGACGGGGCAGCCGCGACCTGACCTCGGACGCGGTGGACCTCGTCCGCACCATCGCCCAGGCATGCGCCCTCCATCTCGATCCCGAAGGTGTGCCGCTGGTCCACGCCGGCAGAGCGACCAGCGCAACCCTTGCCCTCGCCCCGAGCTTCACCCAGCTCATCGTGCCGGGCGATACCCCGGACGTGCGGGGTATGCGGCGTCGCGCAGCAATCCGCGGCATCGAGACGGTCGAGCGCGCGGCGACGCCGCGCGTGCGCTTCCTCTCGGCTGTCGGCGAGACCGTGGACTCCGCCCTCGAGCTGGTCGACGAGGTGGTGCTCGACCTCGACGAGGCGGAGCTCGCCGTCATCGTCGGGCCGGCCGCAGCCCTGTGCGACGAGCTGCACGGCACCCAGGAGCAGCGCCGAGCCCAGACTCTCCGCGCTGAGGGGCTGGCCGTTGCGCTGCGCCTGCCGCGGGGCATGTGGCGCGAAGCGCATCGGCAGGCGCTCGGATTGTGGGTCTGTGCGCCGGGCGGGTTCACCCAGCGGCCGCTGGTCGCCGATCTGGCGGCGTTCGACAGCGCCGAACGCGACCTGGAGGACCTCGCCTCGGACGTGACAGCGGCTCTGGCCAGGGTCCGCGGCCGCGCGTTCCGGTACCTCCGCCCGCACGACCTGCCCGCGATCCTCAGCTCCCGCGCAACCGTCGTACCCGCCGGTGCACGGGCGACCCGCCTTGCCACAGCGGACACGGGACGACACACAGCTGCCATTAACACTGCGACCTTGGTTACGAGCGAAGCGATTCGTCCGTTCGACGTCCTGGCAGAACCCGCCGCCGGCACGACGCTGCTGCGCCGCCGGTCTCTCGGCGAACTGACCGACCAGGGCCACGTCCGGGTCCTTCGCGGCAGCCGGATACACAGCGACCACGCCGACCCCGCCGGGTCAGTGCCAGTTTTGTCCGCGACCGCTCCGCACGGTCTGTTGCGGCTCGACCCGTTCGATGCGACGCAGCTGTACCCACGTGCCGCACGCACCAATCCCGGGGATGTCGTGTTCACCGACCGACCGCACCCGGTCGCCGCCGTCGACGACACCGGCGGAGCGCTGGTGGCCGCCCCGTCGAAGATCCTCCGGATCAGCCCGAAAGCTGGCATCGGCCCTCGAGCGGTGGCCGCGATCATCAACCGGCTTCCGCGCGTGCCCTCGGAGTGGAAGACCTGGAGCGTGCCGATCCTCGACACCGCTGAAGTGGATCGACTCGAAGCGGTCCTCGCGGCTGTGGCCGAGCACGAAGCGACGCTTCGACACCACTTGGAAGAAACACGGAATCTCGTCACTGCCATGATCGACGGAGTCGCCGCAGGCGCGGTGACTCTCGCGACGCGGACAACGAAATAGGAAGGACAGGCAGCATGCCTCCCCGCAAGAAGAAGGAACCGTCGGCACCGTCGACGATGAAGGAGCTGAAGGACACGCTCTGGAAGGCCGCCGACCGGCTCCGCGGCTCGCTGTCCGCGAACCAGTACAAGGACGTCATCCTCGGCTTGGTATTCCTCAAGTACGTCTCGGACGCCTACGACGAACGCCGCGAAGCCATCCGCGCCGACCTGACGGCCGAAGGCTACGACGCCGAGCAGATCGCCGACCTGATCGACGACCCCGAGGAATACCAGGGCTACGGCGTCTTCGTCGTGCCGCCCACCGCCCAATGGGACTACCTCGCGCAGTACGCCAAGGGCAAGCCGGCCGAAGGCACCGAACCGGCCAAGAACATCGGTCAGCTGATCGACGAGGCAATGGACCTCGTCATGAAGACCAACCCGGCACTGCAGGGCACGCTGCCGCGCCTCTACAACAAGGACAACATCGACCAGCGCCGCCTCGGGGAACTGATCGACCTCTTCAACAGCGCCCGGTTCAGCCGCCAGGGCGAACACCGCGCACGCGACCTCATGGGCGAGGTCTACGAGTACTTCCTCGGCAACTTCGCCCGATCAGAAGGAAAGCGGGGCGGCGAGTTCTTCACCCCGCCCAGCGTCGTCCGAGTGATCGTCGAGGTGCTGGAACCCTCGAGCGGCCGCGTGTACGACCCGTGCTGCGGCTCCGGCGGCATGTTCGTGCAGACCGAGAAGTTCATCTACGAACACAACGGCGACCCTAAGGACGTCTCGATCTTCGGGCAGGAAAGCCTGGAAGAGACCTGGCGGATGGCGAAGATGAACCTCGCCATCCACGGCATCGAGAACAAGGGCCTCGGAGCCCGGTGGGGCGACACCTTCGCCCGCGACCAGCACGCGGACCTCCAGATGGACTACGTGATGGCCAACCCGCCGTTCAACATCAAGTACTGGTCACGTAACACCGAAGACCCACGCTGGAAATTCGGTGTACCTCCGGCTACCAATGCTAACTACGCCTGGATTCAACACATCCTGTACAAACTTGCTCCCGGCGGCAGTGCCGGCGTGGTGATGGCTAACGGCTCGATGTCGTCCAACTCCAACGGCGAAGGTGCCATCCGAGCCCAGATCGTCGAAGCCGACCTCGTCTCCTGCATGGTTGCGCTGCCGACACAACTCTTCCGTAGTACTGGCATCCCGGTCTGCGTGTGGTTCTTCGCCAAGGACAAGCGCGCCGGTAAGCACGGCGCGGTCGATCGATCTGGTCAGGTGCTGTTCATTGACGCCCGCGAACTCGGCTACATGGTCGACCGCGCCGAGCGCACGCTGTCGAACGAGGATATCGCCAAGATCGCCGACACCTACCACGCCTGGCGCGGAACCCGCTCCGCTGCCCAGAAGCGCCTGACCTACGCGGATGTTTCCGGCTTCTGCAAGTCGATGGGCCTGCCCGACATCAAGGCCGTCGACTACGCCCTCGACCCTGGCCGTTATGTCGGCGCTGCCGAAGTCGAAGACGACGGTGAACCCATCGACGACAAGATCCAGCGCCTCGCCAACGAATTGATTGCTGCCTTCGACGCGTCGGCCCAACTGGAGAAGGTTGTCCGTGAGCAATTGGAGCGGCTCGATGTCTGACTGGTCTACTGCGCCCCTGCCAGAGGTACTCGAGTTTCGGGAAGGCCCGGGGATCATGGCTGCTGACTTTCGCGACGGCGGAGTGCCACTGATTCGTCTGGCAGGACTCAAACTGGGGGCCAACCTGCTGAACGGGTGCAACTACCTCGATCCCGCGAAGGTCGAGCAGAAGTGGAAGCAGTTCCGGCTTCGAAAAGGTGATGTGCTTCTCAGCACCTCGGCTTCCCTTGGGGAGGTTGCAACGGTTGTTGACGAGGGTGTGGGAGCTGTGCCATACACCGGAATTATCTGTTTTAGGCCTCGAGACTGTCGAGTGGATCCGAGGTTCATTCAGCACATGCTGCGGACGCCTTCGTTTAAGAACCAGATCGAAGCCATGGGTGTCGGATCCGTGATGAAACACTTCGGGCCTTCGCATCTGCGGAGCATGACCGTCTCGTATCCCGGTGTTCGAACGCAGCGTGCGATCGCGGATGTATTGGGCGCACTTGATGACAAGATTGCCGCGAATAACCGTTTATCGGCTACTGCGCGGAGCCTCGCTGATGCAATATTCATGAAAAGTCTAAGGCAGGGTTTCGGAACGCCGATGACTTTGGGTGAACTCGCAAGTCGTGGCGTCCTGACGCTAGGTGATGGCTATCGGACGAAGCGAGCGGAGCACGGCTGGCCAGGATACCGAATTCTGAGGGCAGGGGATGTTCGGGACGGACGCATCGCTCCTGAGGGTGACGACTTTGTGTCGAAATCGTATGCTGGACAGATTGGTTCGAAACTGTCGCAGCCAGGCGACATTATCTTAACAACAAAGGGGTCGGTGGGTCGTGTGGCGGTTGTGCCGCCTGACCTCGAAGTGGTCGTCTACAGTCCGCAGATTTGCTACTTCCGCGTCCTTGACAAGGAGATGATCGATAGCAGCTACCTCGCTTCTTGGTTTAGAAGCTCAGACCTTCAGGCTCAAGCGTCACAACTAATGTTCAAGAGTGACATGGCACCTTACATCAACCTTCGTGACATTCGTACTTTAGTTGTTCCGGTGCCCGGCAAGATTGAACAGTGTAAACAAGTAGAGGTGCAGCGCGGTCTCCTCGATGTTGTCCACGCCGCTCACTCCGAAAACAAGCGGCTCGGACGTACGCGGGACGAGCTTCTGCCCCTCCTGATGTCAGGCAAGGCGCGCGTGCGCGAAGCCGAGAAGGTCGTGGAGGGGGTTGTGTGATGGCGGAGCAGCTGGGGTTCAGTGAGGCGGAGTGGGAGAGCGTCGCGTTGGAGACGCTCGCCGAGCAGGAGTGGCAGCCGCTCCCAGGGATCGCCGTCGTGCAAGGCGCTGAAAACGGTCGGGCCTCGTGGGACGACGTTGTGCTTCCTGGACGGATGCTGGCCAAGATGCGGGAGCTCAACCCCCAAGTGCCAGCGGAGTACCTGGAGCAGGCGCTCGCGGAGATCATTCAACCGACCTCACAGGACGCGATCGCGGAGAACTACCGGCTGCACCAGATTTGCACCCAGGGCTACCGCGGGATCAGCTACATCGACGCCGACGGCGTGGAACAGAACCCGACGATCAGACTGGTCAGCCACCAGGTCGGCGACAACGAGCTGCTCGCGGTCAACCAGGTCACCGTCCGTACGGCGGAGGTCGAGCGCCGCTTCGATGTCGTGCTCTATCTCAATGGCATGCCGGTCGCGATCTTCGAGCTGAAGCAAGCGGGCGCGGCCAAGGCCGATCTGGACGCCGCGCATGCCCAGTTGGCGACCTACTTGCGTGAGTTCCCGATGGCGTTCCGGTTCGCTGTGGTGACCGTGATCAGCGACGGGATCACCGCCCGCTACGGCACGCCGTTCACGCCGCTGAACCACTACTCGCCGTGGAACGTCGATGACGACGGCAAGCCGGTGCAGCTCGGCGAACCGCTCGACGACGTCCACCTCGGCACCGAGCTGGAGTTCCTGATCGAAGGCGTGTTCAATCCGGAGCGGTTCCTCCAGCTGCAACGGAACTTCACCGCCTTCGACGGCGGAGCCGACGGTTACGCGAAGCGGATCGCCAAGCCGCATCAGTACTTCGCGGTCACCAAGGCGGTCGGGTCGACGGTCGCGGCTGTGGAGAGCAACGGCAAGGCCGGCGTCGTGTGGCACACCCAGGGGTCGGGCAAGTCGATGGAGATGGAGCTGTACGCCCACCTCGTGGCTACGCAGCCCAAACTGAAGAACCCGACCATCATCGTGGTGACCGACCGCAAGGAACTCGACGGGCAGCTGTACGAATCGTTCAACCGGTCCCGTCTGTTGAACGAATCTCCGATCAAGGTTACGACGCGTGCGCAGCTGCGCGACGAGCTGGCCAACCGCGCCACGGGCGGCATCTACTTCACAACATTGCAGAAGTTCGGGCTCAGCAAAGCCGAGAAGGACGCCGGACTGGAGCACCCGCTGCTTTCGGACCGTCGCAACATCATCGTGATCGCTGATGAGGCCCACCGGAGCCACTACGACGACCTCGACGGCTACGCCCGCCATCTCAAGGACGCTCTGCCCAACGCTGCACTGATCGCGTTCACCGGAACGCCGATCTCCTTTGAGGACCGCAACACCCGGGAAGTGTTCGGCCGCTACATCGATATCTACGACCTGACCCGCGCCGTCGACGACGGTGCCACCGTTCCGGTCTACTTCGAGCCCAGGCTCGTCAAGGTCAAGCTGATCGATGACGTCACCGAGGACGACCTGGACAAGGCCGCGGACGAGGCGACGCTCGGGCTCGACGAGGTCGAGCGCGCGAAGATCGAGAAGTCCGTTGCGGTGATCAACGCCGTGTACGGCGCCCCAGCGCGTCTGGAGGCGTTAGCAGCAGACATCGTCGCGCATTGGGAGACGCGGTCGGAGGAGATGTGCAAGTTCATTGGTTCTCCCGGCAAGGCGTTCATCGTCGGGGCGACGCGTGAAATCTGCGCCAACTTGTACGACGAGATCGTCAAGCTCAAGCCCGAGTGGCATCATGACGCGGTCGACAAGGGCGTGATCAAGGTCGTCTACTCCGGTACCGCCCAGGACGTCGTGCCGGTGGCGCGGCACGTCCGCCGTGACAGGCAGAACAAGGTCATCCAGAAGCGGCTCCGTGATGCCGAGGACGAGCTTCAGGTCGTCCTGGTCAAAGACATGATGCTGACCGGCTTCGACGCGCCTCCGCTGCACACCCTCTATCTTGACCGTCCGCTCAAAGGCGCCTTGTTGATGCAGACATTGGCGCGGGTGAACCGCACGTTCCGCGGCAAGCCGGACGGATTGCTCGTCGCCTACGCGCCCTTGGCGGACAACCTGAACAAGGCGCTCGCCGAATACACCGACACCGACCGAGCCCAGAAGCCGGTCGGCAAGAACATCGACGAAGCTGTCGCGCTCACCACCACGCTCATCGCATCGCTGGATCAGCTGTGCGCCGGCTACCCGTGGCGGAGCAAGCTCGACGGCGGGCCGAAGAGCTGGGTCAGGGCGGCCTACGGCCTCACGAACTACCTCCGTTCCCCGGGCACTCCGGGCAACCGGCCTCCGGAGGGCGAGGAGCCGCTCGGCGACCGGTTCCGCAAGCTGGCCAACCAGCTGGCCCGGGCGTGGGCGTTGTGCGCCGGCAACCAGACCCTCGATCACCTTCGCGTCACCGCGAAGTTCTACGAAGAAGTCCGTGTCTGGATGGGCAAGTTCGATGCCTCGGAACGGCAGGCCGAGGGCAAGCCAGTGCCGGAAGAGATCGAAAGGATGCTCTCCACACTGGTGGCGACCTCCACGGCGTCCGGCGAGATCGTCGACATCTACGAAGCCGCCGGCCTGCCCAAACCGTCGTTGTCCGACCTGGGACCGGAATTCCAGCTCAAGGCCCAGTCAGCGACGAACCCGCACCTGGCGATCGAGGCGTTGCGCGCGCTGCTCGTCGAAGAATCGGATCACGTCACCCAGCACAACCTCGTCCGCCAGCGGGCGTTCTCCGAACGCATCGCCGAGCTGATGCGCAAGTACACCAACCAGCAGCTCACTTCGGCAGAAGTCATCGCCGAGCTGATCGAGCTGGCCAAGGAAGTCGCCGAGGAGGGCAACCGCGGGCAGTTCTTCACTCCGCCGCTGTCCCACGATGAGCTCGCGTTCTACGACGCCGTCAGCACCAACGAGTCGGCCGTCGAGATTCAGGGCGACGACGTGCTCGCCCAGATCGCACGCGAGTTGGTGGCAGTCATGCAACGCGACGTCAAGACCGACTGGACTGTCCGAGACGACGTGCGCGCCAAACTCCGATCGTCCATCAAACGTCTGCTCGTGAAGTACAAGTACCCGCCTGACAAGCAGCCTGAAGCTATCCGGCTTGTCATCGAGCAGATGGAAGCGATGGCACCCCGATACGCGGCTGACGGTGGATCAGGCACCGCATCCAGGTAGTGACGCTGAAGACCGCGCAGCGGTTCGCGCCGCGTAAGGCGAAGGCCCGAAGCGCTGATATCTCACTATGTGCATCGAGTCGCCGGCACGACGGTGGCGATTCTCGTACCGTAACCGGCGGCAACGCCCCAGCACGGATTGGACGTCGACCCAGTGGCACGATTCTCTGAACAGTCTCGAGAGCTGGTGGACGAAACAGCCCGGCTGTGGGTTCAGCACAGCCTGCTCGGGGACAGGTCGCTGACGGATCCGTCGCGTGACGGGGTCTGGACGGTCGATGTCCTTCGCGACCTCGACCGTCGGTTCAACGGCAATCCGCTTGTCAGCGGGGAGGGAGACGGCACTTTCGCCGGCAAGTGGGCGATTCAGCTTGAGCACGCTGGTCCGGAGTTGGTGCTGCTGGCCGCTGAAGTTCTGCTGGTGCACTTCCTGTTCGTCGGCTCGGTGACATACCGGGGCAAGCTCGATGTCATCAATGCGACGGTGGCCGGCACGGAGGTCACGTTGGATCCGGAGTCGGTGCCGATGCAGGCGATGAGGCAAGGCATCGGCCATCCTGGTGTCGGCTTCAACACGAGGCGGGACTTGCAGGTCGGCTATTTGATCGATTTCTGTCTGCGTCTCAAAGAGCTGGGCCGGGATGAGCGTGCTGTCCTGCTTGATGATGCCTGGGCGCTGCGCGACTTCGCTGACAAGACGGACAAGCCACTGCGGGAGATGCGGCACATTGTGCTTCACCTGTTGCATCCGGAGACTTTTGAGCGCATCTCCTCGGGCCGGCACAAGCGCGAGATCGCGACCGCGTTCGGCGACTTGGCCGAGACTTCGGGGCTCGACGTCGACGAGCAGCTGTTCGCGATCCGGGACAAGCTGGCGACGCTGATGCCGGAGGGCAACGCATCGGGGCAGGCGATCGACTTCTACCACCCGCCGTTGCGCGTCGCGTGGGAGAGCGCCGGGGACTCAGGGGAGGCAACGGGGGATCTGGAGGCCTTGGAGTGGAAGAAGCAGATCGTCCTTTACGGACCGCCGGGCACCAGCAAAACCTACCAGGCGCGGGGCCTCGCGGAGACGATCATCCGCCGTGCCGCGCTGCACCGTTGGGGCTTCAAGAACTTCATCGAACGCGCTGAGCTGGTCGAGGCCGCTGTGGCGGCGAACGTCTTCTGGGTGCAGCTGCATCCGGGATTCGGTTATCCGGAGTTCGTTCGCGGGTTGCGCCTCGACGGCGACCGTACCCGCTACCACCCGGGCCTCCTGCCTTCGGTCGTCGACCGCTACCACGGCCAGGCATTCCCCGACGGGCTCGCGGCGTTGCCGGTGGTCCTGGTGCTGGACGAGATCAACCGGACCGACCTGAGCGCGATGTTCGGCGAGGCGTTCAGCCTGCTGGAGGCCGGGCAGCGCGGTCGTGAGGTGACTCTGCCCGGCAGCAACCCGGACGAGCAGCCTGCCACGCTTGCGCTGCCCGAGGACCTCTACCTGATCGGCACGATGAACGAGATCGACCAGTCGGTGGAGACGTTGGACTTCGCGTTGCGCCGCAGGTTCTTGTGGCGGGAGTGTCCGTTCGAGCGCGAGACGCTTCTGGAGATCATCCAGGATCGCTGGGCCGGCGCTGTCCGCGGCGTCCCGTACGACTACGCGGCTGAACAGCTCGCACGTTTTGCCGATCACGCCGAACGGCTCAACATTGCGATCTCCGAATCGGCGGTGCTCGGCCGTGCGTACCACGTCGGACACACCTACTTCGCGGACATCGTCTTCTTCCTCGGCATCTGGCTGAGCACGCGCAAGAGCCGCCCCGCCAACGGCGGATACCTCTGGCGCCAGCCCCGCGACCAGCCGCAGCCGCCGCTGCTCGATCTGTGGAGCCGCTCGCTCAAACCGCTGCTGGAGCAGTACCTCGCGGGCGTCGACGACCGTGACGAACAGATGGACCGGTTCCGTCGCGTCTTCCTCGGGCAATGACCGACCGCATCGTCTTCGCGGATCTGGCCGGCCCGGTCGAGCGCGACCGGGTCTTCACCGCGGAGGAAGACCAATGGCTTGTCGCGCTCGCTGTCGAAACCCGGCCGGAACAGTTCACGCTGAACCTGGCACCCTCGTGCGCGTCGGCGGATCCGCAGCCTATCCTCGAGCGGCGACTCGACGGTGGCTGGCGCGCCGGACGTTACGTGGGAGAGCTCCGCCGAGACGGCCGGATCCTGGAGATCCGGCCGCGGCTGGGCATCGACACCATCGCCAGCTGGGCCAGCGCGGCCCTCAACCTGCACACCGTTCCCCGGGCCGCGGAGGCCCGCGGCAATTCAGCCCTCATCGCCGAACTGACCGCGGCGCTGTGGCGAGCCGCGCTCACGGCAGCCGCTCGCCACGGACTGCCGAGCTTCCGGACCCGCCGGGGGCATGTCGGCTCCGCGGTGCGCGGAAGCCTCGACTCGCCGGGAACTTTCGCGCTCCGGGCGGCGCGCAGCCCTTTCGTGGCCTCCGTTGAACGAGCGAAGCTGCTCGGGAACCCGGTCAGTCAGGTCATTGTCGCAGCCGACCAGGTCCTCGACACCCTCCTGCACCACCGGCCGGGTTGGCGGGGCGACCGCGTCGAGGAAATCGTGCCGCGGCTGCGAGAGAGCGTGGGCGCACGCCCTCGGCTTCCGAGCCTGCGCGACCTCCGCAGCGTCCGCTACACCCCGATCACGTTGCCGTACAAGCGCGTCGCCGACCTGTCCTGGCAGATCGTGCAGCGCACCGCCCCGCAAGCGTCACCCACTGACGAACGCACGCATGGCCTGCTCATCGACGTCGCCGAACTGTGGGAGCTGTTCCTTCTCCGCTGCGCCCGCCGCGCCACCGCGCTGCCCGTCACGCACGGCACCCAGTATCACGTCCCCGCACCGCTGTTGCGATCAGCGCGTCATCCCACGGCAGTGCTGGGTCGCCTCTTCCCCGACATCCTCATCGGGCCCGCCGAGTCGCCGACCGCGATCGTCGACGCCAAATACAAACCCCTCAACGACCGTCGCGGAGTGGACCGGGAAGATCTCTACCAGCTCAACGCTTACCTCACCGCGCACAACGCAGAACTCGGCGCTCTGGTCTACCCGACCCTCGACCAGCACCCGTCACCGCTCATTCAACAGCGCAATCCCTGGCTCACCCACCAGAACCGACCCATGCACTTCACCCAAGTCCCGATCACCGAAGGTGCCTGCGTGAGAGCGCTGACGGAACTGCTCACAGACGGGCACGAAAACACACGCAACCGCGCACCGGGCCATGACTTGCCCAGCGGGGCGGCTGGAAGGACGCGCGGACCTTAACCGCGGCCGGCAGAACGGGGTCCTGCGCGTGCTTGGGACTGCGGCTCGACGGCACGAACCCTGCCGATGCCGCGGCGGCGCTGCGGTCGCTGGCGGACCAGGTCGCCGCGCCCGCCATCGTCGTGGAGGCAGCCTATCCGGCTTCAGCGGTCACCGTGGTAAAGCGCATCCTCGGTGCGGGATGACGGCGAAGCCGTGGCTGTGCAGTACGCTCGCCAGCTCGTCGGGTGCCGACATCATCGCCCAGCGCCCGGTATCGAGCCGTAGGAAGGTCCGGCCGGGCCGGCTCGCAAGCGTCTCGGCTTCGGGGGTCAGCGCGTCGGTCGGTTTCGCGCAGGCGACGGAGACGCCGGTCGCCCCCGTCCAGCGGGGTGGCGAGCACCGCAGGTTCGAACAGCGTCCGGCCGGGATGACCGGTCGCCTGCCTCACAAGCCACTTGGCCTGCTCGTCGGTCAGGCCCTGGCCATCGAGGTCGGTCAGTTCGATGGCTGGCCACCGCCCTCGGCACCGGCGATCTCATCGCGCACCTGCTGCCTGCCGCGCTCCGACCACGTGTCGGTCATGGCACGGCCGTCGTGGGGCAGGTTTCGCGTCGACGTACACGGCGAGGGAGATCCAGTCCGGTGCTTGGTCCGCGACCTGCCCGGTCACGATGCCTGCATAGCTGTGTCCGACGAGGATTACTTCGCGCAGGTCGTTCGCCGCCAGCAGGTCGTGCACGTCCGACACGTGGGTGGCGAGACCGACCTTGTCGTGCGGTACGTCGGCCAGCCCGGACAGGCTCACGGCGTGCACTTGGTGGCCGTACTCGGTCAGCAGGCGTGCCACGGGCTCCCAGGGCCCGCTAGCGCATTGCGTGCTGTTCCTCGGCATGGCTGAGCGTCCGGCCGACGGGCGGCGGGGCAGGCTAACTCGGCTGTGTCCGCGTTGTGCGGCGCGAGGAGATCGAGTGGTCGCCGTTGCGGTCCAGAAGGCCTGATTGCAGGGTCTGACGGCACGCTCGTGCGATCAACAGCGCGGCTCGCGGACAGCGTGCCGTGGGGAATCGGCCCGGAGGCCGGATGCCTGGGGTGCGATCAGGGCGGCTTTCGCATTCCGACGGCCTTCTGGGGGGCGGAAAGCGTGCTCGAAGCGGCGGAGCCGTTCGACCAGACGGGCCAGTTTGTCGGTGTCGTTGCGGTACGTCGCAGACTTTCACAGGTCAGAAACTGTGAAAGGGTCGTGCGCGAGAGTGGTGCGGGTTTCGCGATCCACGCCCGCGACGGGATCGCGTGCGATACTCTGGCGACGATGTGATGACGGGTTGTGAGGGGAGCGTCACATGGGGAGATCGGGCGACGGTTCGCCGCCTGATGCGGGGGGAAGGGGCGAACGCGGGATGGCCGGGTTGCGCCGCGTCGCGGTGTCACGCGTATCCGGGCGGCTCGTCGGCCTCGCGGGTCGCGAGGATTGCGGGTGTCGCTGAGATGGCGTCCGAGCTGATGCATTCTGCGGGGCCGGGCGGGTACCGGTTCGAGCCGGGGACTGTCGCGGCGTTGATCTCCCGGTGGGAAGACGTGCTCCACGGATTGCAGAGTGACCAGAAGGTCCAGGAAATGGCGTTGGCTTCCGCGCAGCCGCCCTCGCCTGACCCGCCTGCCGTTGAGCAGGCGCGACTTGTGCAGGCATCGTTGCAGCGCTGTATCGACCACAACGTGTCGATGCAGCGTCAGGCTTATGCGTACATCAACGCGCTGAAAAAAGCCACCGGAACCTATACGCAGCATGATGCCGAGGTCGCGGACGCTCTTGGCAAAGTGAATCCCGGCAACTCCGCTCCTGGCGGAATTTACCAATAGGATATCTGTGACTTTCTCTCGATTTCGTATTGTTCTGGCCGGTATCGCAGGCGTGGTGGCTGTCGCGGCCGGCGGGTGCTCCGAGCCGACCCAAGGGAGGGCAAACCCGACGCCTTCCGGCACCAGCCAAAGCGGTTCGCCCTCCTCTCCGGGGGGGGCGAGACTGCGGAGGCGCCGAAGGTTCCGGCTCCGGTGAACGTGGACAAATACCTTGCGGATCCGTGCAGCATGCTGACGTCGGCGCAGCTGTCCGCGCTGCAGTTGAGCCAGCCCAAGGCTGATTCGAAGTCCAGCGGCGTCGGTTGCGGGTGGCGGTTCAGCGACGGGTACACGGCCGTCAGCGCGACGTTTCTGACCACCGTGAAGAACGGCCTGACGAACGCCTATCGGCAGAAAGCGTCCGGCTACTACAAGGACGGCTACTTCGAGCCGACGGTGGTGAGCGGTTTTCCGGCCGTGCTGGCCAACACCGCGGATCGCCGCAGTCAAGGCCAGGCGACCATGCTGGTCGGCGTGTCGGACCAGACCGAGATGCTGGTGCTGATCCAGGGCACGCCGGGCAGCAATGCGACGACAGCGGCCACGAACGTGACCAAGGCTGTCCTGTCGACCATGCAGGGCGGGCAGTGACATGGCGGGGCAGTCGATGTCCGCGCAGCAGATCTACGACAACTTCGCCAACGCTGTCGGGCCGGGCGGACTGATGCAGGCGGCCGACTACGTCACCTCGTTCCAGTCCCAGTACGAGAGCCGGGCGG
Source organism: Amycolatopsis sp. AA4 (assembly GCF_002796545.1). Taxonomy (GTDB): domain Bacteria; phylum Actinomycetota; class Actinomycetes; order Mycobacteriales; family Pseudonocardiaceae; genus Amycolatopsis. Next base: position 5,663,996 of record NZ_CP024894.1, on the reverse strand, counting down.
CGGACAGCCGGGCGCTTGCCGCGGCGATGGAGGAGGGCTGGACCGGCGACGCGGCGGGGGCCGCGTCACGAGGTGCGGGCCCGTTGGCGGCCGAGCACGCGCAGGCCGCGGAGTCGATGAGCATGGCGCACGCAGGCCTGACAACGCAGTCGTCCGCGTGGCACGACGTCAAAGCCAAGGTGCAGCCCGTGCCTCCGGTGCCGCAGGCCCCTCCGCCGATGACGGAGTTTCTCGGCGTGCAGAGCGTGATCGACGCCGACATCGAAAACCAGACCCGGCAGAGCAACAACGTCGCGGCGGCGAACGTGGCGGTGATGAAGTCCTGGTCCACGGCGTCGGACGAGACCGGCCGCGCCATGCCCACCAGTTACGGCCAGGCCGACGCGAACGCGATGAACGTCAGCAGCGCGCCGCCGCCGGCTCCGGTGGTGCACAGCTCAGCCGGACACAACGGTGGCTCGGCCGGTCCCCTGCAGCCCGGTCACAGCGCAGGCCCTGCCGGCTCGTACGGCGGTGCGAACGCCGCACCGTTCGCCGCCGGAGCGGCGGCGTCCGGGCGGTCCACGGCTCCCGGCGGCGTGGCACTGCCGCGGGCTGCGGGGCGTGGCGGGGATGAGTCGACGTCGTCGGCCGGCTACGTGACGCCAAGTGTGCAGACCGGGCTCGAGCAAGGCGGCACGTCACGCGACCCCGGTCTTTACCGCCGCGGCGTGCTGGACCCGAATCCTCCCGCGGGCGCGGGCAACGGCGGTTCCTGGAACTCCGATGCGCCCGCCGTCGGCGGCGGGCTGCCCGGCGGCGCAGGCGGGCGCGGTTCGTCCGGCAGCGGAGCTGGTCCTGGCGGCCGCGCCGGCGGAGAGAACGCGCCGGGAGGCGGCCGCGGCAGCGGGATCGGCGCTTCGGAGGAAGCGGCGGCGCGCAGCCGCACCGGCAGTGCGCCGGGGTCGTCGGGGCGGCCGGGCGGCGGAGCGGTCGGCGGGACGGGCACCGGCGCGGGCCGCAAGCGGGAGGACGACGAGGAGCACGAGCGCAAGTACGTGCTGTCCGACGACGAGGCGTTCCTGGCCGCGGACGACGGGCAGCAGCTGGTGGATCCGCAGACCGGGATGGCCGCGAGTCCGGCCGTGATCGGCGAGGCCCCCAAGAAACGGGTGTAGCGCCGATGTGGTTTCCCGAGCCGGTCGGGTTCGCCGCGGCGGATCTCGCGGCATTGGTGACCGAGGTGACCGGCGCCGACCTGCATGTCGCGCTGGCACCGCAGGCGGAGTGGCACGACGCGGAGGCGCAGGCGGACGTCGACCGGCGTGTCGCGGCGCTGAAGGCCCGGTACGACGGCGCGGCGTCCAGCGTGGACGAACCGGAGCTGGCCGACGTGGCCGAGTTGTTGAGCCGGCCGCCGCACGCCTGTTACGGCTGGTTCAGCGACGGCAGCCGGCATTTGTCGGCGTTGGCCGCCGGGTCGTCGTGGTTCGGGTTGATCGCGGTCCGGGACGGCGGCGAGGTCTGGGTGCGGACGTTCCGGCGCGAGCGGTTGAGCGCGATGCTGGCGGACGTGCTGCCGCACGAGCACGTGCGGTCGAACGCGCAGCCGATCACGGTGCTGCGCAGCGAGCTGGTCGAAGCCCGCGACACCGGTGTCGCCCGCGACAGCGCGGTGCGGAGGGCCGAGCGGGTCATCGCCAGGCCGCCGCTTGTGAGCGCCGAGCTCTACGCCGAGCAACGTGACCGCAGCGGGCGTCGCCGCAGCGAGGTCCCGCTGCGGGTCTACGACACCGACAGCGGGCGATGGGCGTTGCAGATCAGCAAGCACTACGACGACGAGCGGTGGGACCTCACGCCGGCGACCGCCTCGCGCGTGGCCGACCTTCTCGACGGCCTCCACTGACTACAGGACTCCATGATGACCGTGGACATACTGAAGGCGTTCGGCATCGGCAACGGCCACGACGTCGCCGCCCGGCAGCGGCGTCTCGCGGACCTCGACGCCGAGTTCGCCGGGCAACGGTTCCGCGGCGTGTCCCGCGACAGCAGCGTGACCGCCACTGTCGACGGCCGCGGGGAGATCGTCGAGATTGTGGTCCGCGACGACGCGCTGCGGTCGCCGCATCCGGAACTGGTCGGCCCGGCTGTCGTCGAGGCCGTCAACCGGGCTCGCGCGGCGGCCGGGCAGCACGCGCGCGCGGCGGTGTCGGCAGTGCTCCATCCCGACGCGCCTCCGCCGGCAGCGCCGCCGGAACCGGCGGCCCCGCCTGCCTTCGCTCCGGCGGCCGCGACCGCGCCGCCGCCCCCGGCGCGCAGGGGACGTGCCGACGACGAGGACTTCGGCGACTACGACTTTCTGGCTCTCGAGGAGTGACGTCCATGCCCGGGTACAACGAGCTTTACGCCCTCACACAGGAAATCGAAGCGAATCTGCACCGGGCCGAGGCAATCGCCTCGGCCGCCGCCGGGGCGGCGATCAACCGCCGGATCCCCGGCGGCGCGGGGGCGGTCACGGTGACGGGGCGGGGCACGCTCGTGTCGGTGACCATCGACCCGCACGGCCTCTCCTCGGCCAACGGCCGCGCGCTCGGTGCCCAGATCGCACAGACCATCCGCGAGGCCGAGGCCCAAGCGCGTGCGCACGTCGAGCAGACACTGCAGAACGCATCCGCGGCCGGCCAGGCCGCCAGGAGGGGGAACGCATGACCGGCAAGGGATTCGAAGTCGTCCCGCAAGCGCTCCGCGGAGCGCAGACCGCGTTCGTCGACGCGGCGGAACGCCACCTGCAGCTCGTCGGACAGGATCTCCCGGACTTCCGGATGAGCGAGCAGGACCTCGGCATCCTCGGGCACCTGGCCGGAATCGTCCCCGAGTACAACGCGGCGGTCGACCAGATCATGCGCAAGGTCGCCGCCAGCAGCGACAGCCTCACCGCGGCGGCCCACAGCCTCGACACCGCCGCGAAGGCCTACGAGGCGCAGGACGAGGAGTACTACAAGAAGTTCGGCTGGCTGGCCGGCAAAGCCGACAACAGCGGCGTCTACCAGCCCGAGCAGAAAGGCGGCCGCTGATGACGAACCCGCACGGGAGGTCGTTCCCGGACCCGACGGGCGGCACATCGCCGTCCTGGCCGAACCCGTTCCCGGACGCCCCCGCCCCGGCTCCTCCCAAACCGAACCCGGTGCCGAACATCTCCAGCATCCCGTACCCAGACGACGCCGACCGGAAAATCCGGGAAGCGGCGCAGAAAGTCAATCATCCGGACGTCATCCAGATGCTCGACAAGATCAAGAACGACCTGTTCGGGAACGCGGAGAAAATAAACCTCATCGCGCAGGCCTGGGCGAAGAACACCGCCCTGGTCGACTCGCGGCTGGGCATCCAGTACGCGACCCAAACCCTCTCCGCGTACTGGTCCGGTCCCGCGTTCAGCCAGTACTCCGCGTACTCCGCCGACGCGACCAGCGCGCTCGACACCGATCAATCCGCCCTGGCGGCCATGGGCACGGCGCTCGGCGGCTGCGTCTCCATCGTGTACAACACCTACGCGGCCGTAATCAGGCTGATCGGGAACACGGCAGCTGATATCGTCAACGCCGGTGTGAGCGTGGGAATCGCTCTGATCCCGGGTTTCGGGGAGTTGGAGCTGTCCAACGCCATTCAGGCGATCACCGACCTACTCACCAATTTCGTGAAGAACTGCACGGACTTGCTGTCCAGTGCTGTCGAGCAATTCGGCCAGTACAAAAGCGCCAGCGTCGGGTTCACAGCAAGCGCAACCGGATTCAATCAGCTGACCCCGCTGCCCGACCAGATCGGGAACCCGGGAAGCTGGCACGTCAACCCGGCAAACTAGCCGAGCGAAACGGAAGCAGAGGACATGGACATCTTCTGGTGGGCGGTCATCATCATCGCTGTCCTTTCCATGTTCATGCTGTGCGTCGGGCTGGCTGTCGTCGTTCCGGTGAGAAATTCGTTGCGACGGCGTCAGGCACAAAACAGATACCACGTTGATCCCGGCGGTGCCGGGAATCCCATGTACGGCCGCCGTCCGCCGGCTCCGCAGCAACCGCTCGGTCAGCCGGGGCCGCCTTACGCGCAGCAATGGCCGCCGACCGGGCCCGGGCGACGATAAAAGTGTCCGGTGCGCCTGCCATGGGTTGGACGCAGCTGTCTGATTCCGCGCCGGACCTGCCCGTGCTAGGGCTGGTCGACCATGTGCTTGCAATCGATGCAGGTCGTATGGCGCATGATCTTGTTCGCTCGGTCGCGCCCGTAAAAGGGGTAGCATGGTGTGCCGCAGGCTGAGATGAACGCCAACCCTTGCCGAACGGGCCGTGTGCCCGTCCAATGTGCTACCCGGGCAACTTGTTGATCCGCCAATGTCGCCATTTCCGGCATCCAGCCGCTTGAGGGAACGACGATGCGCTGGGTGCGGGATTTCAGGCAGTTGCCGAGGTCGACGAGGGCATCACCCAGCTCCATTGCCGGCCACGCCGTCAGCAAATCATCAGATTCCGCTATGTACGCTGAAATCTTTTCTTCAAGATCGCGTACGATTAACGTGATCTCGGACAGCTTGTTTTTTGCGTATACCACGCTTCTGCATCTTTCTTCGACTTAAGCGCTGGCTAGGTTTCGTGGATCCGGCGTGGGACGGTCGGGGAGTTCGGCGGGGGTCCCGCGGCGGCTACCGTGCACGTCTGCTGGCGGGAAGGCACGCTGACCGGGAATGCGACACGGCAGCGTCGATCGTTCTGGCGTAAACCCAGGGTTGTCGCTCGTCGTCCATGCAGGTGCTCCGTAGGCGCGGTTCCGGCGACAGAGAGGAGTCCGGAGGGCTCCTGAGCCGTCGCTCCCCAGCCAACCGAATACGCATCCGCGCGACCACCGCGCTGGCACCGCATTTCCACCGCATTTGCGAGGTTCGGCTGGTTCAAGGACGTGGTGGTCCGAGCCGGCTGCGCCCGCAGCACCGCTGCGCGGAACCACGGACGCGGTCCTGTGGCGAATCTTGTCCGCGCAGCACCGCAATTCGTCTCGGCCTGGCCCGTCGACAGCTGAACTCGTTGACAGCTGGGCGGCGGCGGTCACTGGCCGGGCAGGGTCTTGAGCCGGTCGCCGAGGTCGAGCTGGATGGTGGTGCGCATGTCCTCGTCCGGGGTGCCGGAGTGGACTCTGATCTCGGACCCGGCCAGGTCGTAGTCGTGGCCGGATAAAGGGAACCAGCAGGGCAGGTCGCGGCGGTCGAGGTCGGCTAGGTAGGCGTCGGCGGCCACGATGTCCTGCAGGTTGTCGTCTTCGGGGTCGGGTCGCCGTAGGCAGTCACCTGGTGCGGGAGGGCGAGGCGTTTGTGCAGTCCGACGTCGAGGATTCTTCTCAGCCGGACGACCGGGTCTACTTCGACGCCCCGGTAGGGTTCGTAGCCGTAGGTGGCGTCGACCTTGAAGCGACCGGTGCCGGGGTGGCCCCTGCGGCCCGGTGATCCACATGCCCTGCACCAGCCAGCCCGCTGGCAGGCTGAACTCGCTCTGCTCTGCCCGGCCCGGTCCTCCATCGACTCCGGGGCCGTTGCCTCGCGCACCTGGAGGAGCGCCACGTGGCCGCCTTTGCCGGGGCTGTTGTAGCTGTCCATGACGTTGCCATCCAGGCTGATGAACTCTGCTTTCGGAGCCAGATTCCGATCGCAGGACTGCTTGGCGGGCAGCGTCGCGGGTACGGTTTCGCGACGGCGGCGAGTGCGGCGCGCCGCTGTTCGAAACGCGGTTGGTATTCCTTGAGCATCTGTTTCATCGCCTGTTCCGTCTGGCGTTTCTGCGTTTCGCTGTCGTCGCCGCTCTCGCATCCCGACAGCAGCAGCGTGACCACGACAGCGATCGCAGCGAAGGACCGCGCTGGTATCCGCGTCGATGGCCCTCCTTCGGTGCGGGGGGGTGTCCTTATGTGGTTGTCAAGCCGCTGCAGGGGCGCTCGCGGGTTCGGGGTGTCGGTAGTGGGTGTTGTTGCGGAGCATGGCGTGGAGGACGTCGCAGCGTCGTCGGGCCAGGCAGATGAGGGCGGCGTTGTGTTTCTTGCCCTCGGCTCTCTTTTTGTCGTAGTAGTGCCTGCTGGTGGGGTCGGACAGGGCGGCGAAGGCGGCGAGGAAGAACGCGCGTTTGAGTTTGCGGTTGCCGGTGCGGGCGGGGTGCTCGCCTTTGATGCTGGTGCCGGAAGCTCGGGTGACCGGGGCGATCCCGGCGTAGGCCGCGAGATGCGCCGAGGACGCGAACCCGGAGGCGTCGCCGATCTCGAGCAGGATGCGCGCGCTGGTCCTGACTCCGATGCCGGGCATCGACGTCAGGACCCCGGCAAGAGGGTGCGCATCGAGTATCCCCTCGACTTGTCCGGCGACGGCTTTGCGTTGCTGGAGCACGGTTTTCAGGCTGTCGGCGAGCCGGGGCAGGACGGTGTCGGCGGCTGTGGTGCCGGGGACGGTGACGGTCTGCTCGTCCAGCGCGGTCATGATCGCCGCGACGAGGTTGTCGCCCATGCGGGGCGCGTGCGCGATGGCGATCGCGGTGAGTTTGCGGCGTCCGGCTTTGCGGATTCCGGCGGGCCCGCCGCAGCGGGAGAGGATCTCCAGCACCGCCGGGTGAGCGATTTTCGGGCCGATGGCGCGTTCGAGTGCGGGGTGGATGCCGGTGAGCAGGCCGCGGACGCGGTTGGACAGACGGGTCGCTTCGGCGGCGAGGTCGTCGTCGAACCCGACCAGCACGTCGAGTTCGGCCAGGGCGTCGTCGCCGAGGTCGACCTGGCGCAGGGTGTGCGGGAGCGAGCGGGCGGCGTCGGCGATGACGAACGCGTCGCGGGCGTCGGTTTTCGCCCGGCCGGGGTAGAGATCGGCGATGCGGCGCATCGCCAGGCCGGGCAGGTAGGCCACCTGGTGCCCGGCTGCGCGGGCGATCGCGACCGGCAGGGCTCCGATGGTGGCGGGCTGGTCGACCACGACCAGCAGCCGCCCGTGGCCGGCGAGTTTGTCGAACAACGCCCGCAGTTTCGGTTCGCTGTTGGGCAGCGGAGCGTCGTGCAGCCGCTTGCCGTCCGGGTCCAGCCCCACCGCGTGATGCTCGCCCTTGCCCACGTCCAAGCCCAGAAAAACCCTGATACCGCTGGTCATCCACCATGCCCTTCGCCGTGGTGCGGGTGGGTCGCCCGGTCGAGCATCGAGCGCCGGCACCCACGTTACGAGGAGACCTGCCCAGCGGCGGCCGTGTCCTTATCAGCGGTCGGTCGATGCCACCAGGCCCGGTGACACCACCCCCCGGATCATCACTTCGACTGGGGGACACAGTCATGCCGGACCTGGCGACCACAGCTCCTTGATCAGGAACTACGAAAACGGTAACGGGGGCTATGGGCAAATGCCCAACGAACTAGGCCGAACGGAGTAAGAACTGCCAATGCCGGGGGCCGGTCCGGCGGGAATGCTGGGCGGGCCCATCGCCCCGTCGCCGTGGAGGTGCCGTGAAGCCGGAGTCCGACCGTCGAACATTCCTCGCCCGCATCGGGCTGCTCGGCGCCGCCGTGGCCGCCGGGGGGCTGCTGGCCCCGGCGGGCGGCCGGGCGCAGACCCTGGACGACGTCGTCGCCGGGCTGCGGCCGGTGCTGGGCGAGCTGGCCAGGGACACCCTCAACGGGCTCGTCGTGATGACGTGCCCGGGGCCGGACGCCTACTCGAAGGCCCAGGGCACGCCGCGCGGAGAGCCGGGAGCCCTGGAAGCGAGGGCGACCGACTTCATGATCACGTCGCTGGACCACTTCGTCCCCTTCCCCGACCAGCTCGGCGCCGCGCTCGCGCAGGGCTTGGCCGCCGGCCTGGACGGCAGCGGCGTCGTCCTGCCCGGTTCCCTGGCCGGCCTGCCGCTCGGCTCGGTGCGGACCCTGGACGACGCGCTCACGACGCTGCTCGGCAACAACGCGACCCTCCCGCTGTCGTCGGTGGTGGCGTTGCTGCTGAACCTGGTCGCGACACAGGCGAACCCGGCGTCGGTCAACGGGCTGTTCCTCTCGCCGTTCGCCCGGCTGTCGTTCGCCGACAAGTGCCGGGCGTTCGAACTGCTCGAAGGCCCCGATCCGGACCTGCTGTCCACTTTGGACTCGAAGGCACCGGCTCCGTTCACCGAGACCCTGTCGGGCGTGCTGCGGTTCCTGGCCGGCGCGCTGTTCGAGGTCTCCGCCTACGGCAGCTACGGCGAGTGGGGCGTCTACGACGCGAAGGCCAAGACGATCACCCGGCGGCCCGTCGGCTGGGAGCTTTCCGGGTACCAGCCCGACGGCGTCGTGCACGGGTGGGACGAATTCAAGGGCTACTACCAGGGCCGGAAGAAGGTGGCGAACTGATGCGCGACGTGATCGTGGTCGGCGCGGGCGGCGGCGGACCGGTGGTCGCCAAGGAACTCGCGGCGAAAGGCCTCGACGTGCTCCTCCTCGAGGCGGGTCCCCGGCACGCCGACCTCGCCGAGGAGTGGACGCACTACGAGAACGACGCCAACAACCCGCTGACCGGGTTCCTGCGCTTCGGCCCCGCCGACCGGTCCAAGCCGGCGTGGTACCGGGAGACACCGCAGAATTCCTTTCTGTGGCAGCTTTCCGGCGTCGGCGGCACCACGCAGCACTACTTCGGCAACTCGCCGCGCGCGTTCCCGGGCTCGTTCGCCGGCTACACCGGGGCGGACGCTGGGGCCTACGACACCGAGCACCGGTTCCCGTTCAGCTACTCGGAACTCGTGCCCTACTACGAGTGGGTCGAAGCCACCCTCCCGGTGCAGACGGCCGCGATGGGAACCAAGGAAGAGGTCTTCTTCCGCGGCTGCGAAAACCTCGGGCTGCCGGTGCAGACCGGCAAGACGACGACGCGGAACTCCTACCGGCCGCAGGAGAACGCGATCCTGCAGCCCGGCGGTTTCGCCGGCAAGGTCACCGGGCTCGAGAACGAGCCGCGGCTGTTCTACCCGCAGTCCACCGGCTGCACCTTCTGCGGGTACTGCATCCTCGGCTGCAGCCACCCCGCCAAGGCTCCCCGGAACCAGACCGCGAAGCGCTCCACCGACAACAGCTACGTGCCGATGGCGTTGACCGCGGACCGCTGGGCCGCGGGCGGGCGAGCGGTCGAGCTGATCACCGACGCGTTCGTCACCCAGGTGCACACCGAACAGCGCAACGGGAAGACGACCGCGACCGGTGTCACGTGGGGGGCCGGCGCGACCGGGGAACAGCACCGGGAGGACGCGAAGGTCGTCGTGCTGGCCGGCGGGTGCACGGAGAATCCGCGGCTGTGGCTCAACAGCGGCCTGCCCAACCCCAACGACTGGGTCGGCCGCGGCTACACCGACCACTACTTCGACTGGGTCTTCGCCACCTTCGACGAGTACACCGGCACGAGCAAGGGCACCGGCTCGTCGGCCCGCTCGGACTGGCCCGGCCGCGGCGGCGTGATGAACGTCGGCATCCCGCCCGCGCTGCTGTCCTTCACGATGGCGATGTCCGACAGCGGGGTTCGCGGCCAGTACACCAACGGCCGCGGCTTCACCGGCACCTGGGACGGTCCGGCGGGCCGGTTGATGGGCAACGAGCTCAAAGACATGATGATGCACGGCATCGACCGGATGTTCGCGATGCTGATCATGACCGACGACCACGTCGAGGCACAGAACCGCGCGTCCCTGTCGGCGATGCCGGCCGACGAGCACGGGTCGGTCGCGAAGGTCGAGATGCACCAGCGCAAGCGCAGTGCGCGCACCGTCGAGAACCGGGAATTCCTGGTGCGCCGCGCCGTCGAGATCGCCCGGGCCGCCGGTGCCAAGAACGTGTACCGGATGGATTGGGCCCCGATCATCCTGCACGTCCAGTCCAGCATGCGGATGGGGCTGTCCGAAGAGGATTCCGTCCTCGACGCGAACGGGCACGCCCGGTGGGTCGACGGCCTCTACATCGCCGACAACTCGGCGCTGTCCAACGGAACGAGCGGCGCCAACCCGACCCTGACCATGCAGGCGGTGTCGACCCGCACGGCGGAGAAGATCTTCACCGACCGCTTCGGCGGCGACCCGTGGGTGCGCTCCGGCGCACCGGTCGTCTCGACGGACGCCCGCATCACCCGGAGGCTGGCCGAACTCGGCCTGTAGAGCCTGCTCTGGCATCCGCAGGAATCGCCCTGCCGCTTCGGTGGGGAGCCGCCTCGACCGTCGGGGCGGCTCTCCGGCCTAAAACGCCCGGTCACCGCCAACGCCGCTCAAATAGCCGCATCTCGGCAGACGAGTGTGCCGGGTGCCAGAACATCCGGACCAGTTTCGAGCGCGAGACCGCGAACGTTGCTGTCGAGTTCGCAGGCGGGTCCGCCACGGCCGTCGAAAATGCCGCGGCGGAGGGCGGTGCGGCCGACAAGGGAAGCTGCCAACCTGGTTCTCCGGCTGTCCCCGATCTCATCGGAAGGGCTGCCGCCGAGGACCTGCAGCGCGGCCGGCCCCTCGGTTGGGTTCCCGGACGAGGTCACACCGGCGCGGATGCCGCGGTACGCGCCCAGAAACTGCGACGTTCGGTTTCACCGACGAGATCGCGTTGCGTGCCGAGGTCGACCGCGGCGGCGCGATAGACCTCGGGAGTCGCGCTGGTCGGTTCGACGACGTCGAAGACGGGCGGTTCAGCATCCCAGGGCTCGATCTCCGCTCCGCATCGCCTGGCGGTGCGCGCGACCTCCTGAGCGCAGGGCAGTTTTCGAGGAAACCGGTGCCGCGCCGGGGCAAGCGCCGCGGGGGTCGTCAGCGTGCGGTCGTCGAAACGCTGGCTGTACCGTGTGCGCGGATGACTGGCTGTCGCGGTGGGGCGCTGCAGGTCAGGTCCATTGGCGATGGGCCCATCGCCAGGAGGCGGAGTGCAGGTATTCGTCCAACGACGTCGGCGGCCGGTGCAGGATCCGCCTCGGGGCCTCGCCGCAGTTCAGTTCTGTTTCCCGCTGACGCGAGCGGACGGAGACGAGAGCGATGTCGCATGCGAGGTTGCGGACGGTTCTGCTCGGAGGACCGTTGATTCGTTGCGATCGGTGTGCGGGGAAAGCCGCACTGCCATCAGAAGTTCGGTCGCTTCGACCACGATCTGGCCCGCTCCGGTGGCCTCGACGACCACGCCCGGGCACAGGCGCGCCGCTACGTCCTCGACCGGTTCGCGGTGGCAGGTCGCGCCGAGCGACCGGACCGCTTCGGGTTTCGGGCCGTCGGTGATCCGGTCGAGGACGTGCGCGTCGAGACCGCGCTGGAGGCCGAGCACCAGCCGGTCGTTTCCCGGAGGCGCCCAGCCGTAGGCGCCGCGCACGATCTTTTTGGCGGTCCCGAACACTCCCCGGGCCAGGCCGCGGACCAGCAGCTCGCCCTGCGCGGGGGCCAGGTCGGGTGCCTCGGAGACCTCGAGCGTGTTCGAGTGTCGCGGCTCGAGGTCAACGCGCGCACAGCGGTTTCCTTCCTCCGGAGTCTCGTTCGGGGCGGGATTACCCGTTCTGGCTCCGTCGAAGCCTGGTCGGTCCGCAGCAGGCGGAGGCGCCATCGCCGGGCCGGCGGTTGTCAGCGATGTGCGCCTGGCCGGTCAAAACGGCAGGAAGTCCCGCCGGCCGGAGCGTCGTCCGCGGTGTCTGCCCGCTTGGCTCGGCTCCGAACGCCCCGTTCGTGCCGGGTTCGGGACCGGTCCCGCAGGCGAACTCTACGCTCGGATTCTCGTGGGCAGATCCGGTCGCTTAGGCAGGTAGCCGCCGATGCTGTGGCCATTCAGACGACGCACCCCGGTGAAGGTCGGCATGAGCAAGGCCGAGGTGCTCAGCCTGCTGGGTGCACCCCTTGATTCCACGACTCGCGAGGAGGTCGCCGGAGCCGCCCCATACGCCGCGGTACGCCTGCGCGGCCAGACTCCCCCGCATTACGAGTACTGGCTGTATGTGGGGATGCCCTCGGGGTACGACACGCAGGTGACATTCACCAACGGCTTGGTGTCCCAGGTGACCACGCCCCGTTCCGCTTCCTGACGGCGAGCGGCTCACCCCGGTACCGGCGGAGAAGCAGGCGAGCCCGGCCCCTCCTTGCAGCCATCACGCGAGTTCCGTTCTGACGCGGTCCGCTGCCGAGGCCACCGCGCCACTCCAACTTCGCCTGCAACGCACTGCCACGGCTGACAACCGCAGTCTCGACCACGGTGTTGCCGAACTCGTCGTCGCGGGCGGCAAGGCGCCCAGTGCCGCGTGGATCGGCCCGGCAGACGACGCGGATTCCGACCGGCTCGCACCGGAGGCAGCGAATGAGGTCACGCAGTGAACGCAACGAATATCGTGGCGCTCGTCGTGGCGCTGGGCGGATGGATCCTGGCACGCAACGGACAGTTCACGTCAAGGATCCGATTTCAACTGGCAGTTGCGTCTTGGGATCGATGCACTTATAGTCGCTACCGGGTGCTCCGCAACGCTTCGGCCGACGAGCCGCATCGTCTCCGCGTCGCATACAGCTGTGCGCGGCCGACGTTCGGACATTCATTACGCAGTCATCCCGTGCAAGTCCGATCTCGCTCGTCAGAGACCAGGCTGGGAATGGTGCGATCACGAGGTGGTCGCACCATTCGTTCTGCTGTTCGGCGGGCGCAGCCGTCCCGCCCGATGCCTTAAGGAGTAAACCGGTGCAGGAAACCGGGCCCAAGCCGTGCAGGCGGTTAATACTTCGGTGTGCGGTCAGCTCAACGAGGTCGAGCTCGAGGTGTGCGAGGCGAGCCCGTCGGCGGATGATCCGTTGTGGTGAACTGCCCGGCCGTGGGCCGCTGAGCGGTCGTGACGCCTCGTACGGTGCCGCAAGCTGACCCGTTCGGCTGCCGGGAGGGAGGACCGCGCGTCGGCCTGCTGAACGGATGACGTTGTCCACGAATCGAAATGGGCGTGAAGGATTCGCTGCTGTCGGCCGCGATGCGCCGCTACCGGTGCGAACTGTGTCGAACAGACCGGGGCGGTGACCCTGCCACCTTCTCAGCATGGGGTATGACGATGTTCGGTAACTCGGCACCAGTCCGGGAAGATCTGCGGAGACGATTGACCTCGCAGCTGAAGCAGACGCTTTTCTCGGACAGTCCGGTGGCCAGGGCTCTGACGATCGCCACGATCTGCGGAGCCTTGGCGAGTGGACTTTTCTTCACGGTCAGTGCGCTCTTTTTCACTCGGGTGGTCGGACTGCAAGCCGCCACGGTGGCTCTCGGCCTGACAATTGCCGGTGCTTTGGGCGTGCTCTGCACTCCGCTCAGCGGATATGCCGCTGACCGAGTGAACCCGCATCTACTGATCGTTCTGGGCACGGCAGGGCAGGGGCTGGCCTATTTGGCCTACGTAGCGGCTTCCGGGACGACCTCGTTCATCGTCACCGCATGTTGCGTGGTCGCCTGCCGCTCGATACAAAGCACTGCGCGGCTGGCCCTTGTCGCACAGACTTTCGTCGGGCCTGAGCGAGTTTCACTCCGGGCCAGGTTTCGCTCGCTCGACAACGTCTTCATCGGAATCGGGACGCTTGTCGCAGGCTTTGCGCTTCTGTCCGATACACCGGCCGCGTACCGCGTTACCATGATCTTCCCGGGGATTTTCTTCCTGCTGGCCTGCCTTCCGCTGATAGTCCTGGCTCGTCGCTTGCCTCCTACCGCCCGGAACGAGAACGCGGGCGGCGCGGACACGCCAACTTCCGGGCTCCCTTCCGGATCCGTCTTGCGCGACAAGACATACCTCGCCGTGACTGCGCTCAACGCGGTGATGGCCATGCAGTTCGGTATGCAGGCTGTAGGCGTTCCGCTCTGGATCACCACTCGGACTCATGCGCCGCCGGTGGTCATTTCGGTGCTGCTCATCATGAACACTGTTCTCATCGCACTGTTGCAAGTGCGTGCATCCCGGAGATCTGACGACATCGCCTTTGCGGGCCGGTTGGTCCTTCGTGCCGGCATCCTGCTCGCGGCCTCCTGTGTACTGTATGCGCTGTCCGGTCACGTCGTCGCAGTGGTCGCGACAGCACTTCTGCTGGTGGCCGGATTGGCGCAGACCGGTGCGGAAATGTTCTCCGAAGCGGGCAGTTGGGGCTTGGCATTCGAACTCGCCGACCCAAGCCGAGCCGGGGCATACCAGGGTGCCAGCCAAACCGGGTTCGCGCTCGGCACCATGCTGGGGCCGTACGTGGTGACTGCGACCGCGGTGGAACACGGCACGATGGGCTGGGCCGCGGTGGGTGGGCTTTTCCTTGCGGCTGGCGTCGCGACCTGTCTCGTCGCGCGAAGTGCGGCGGCTCGGCAACGATTGGTCGGCGTGGCGGAGACCGGATGACCAGCAAACGCCCTATTGCCCACGCAGTTCCCGGAGGCGTGCCTCGTTGCCCGCTGCTCACTGTTTCGAGAGGTGCATGTGCGTAATCAGCTCACAGCTCGTTTCCTGAATTCGCCCGCAGCGCGATCAATTCTGTCGACGCCAGAGGTGGACTCTGAGGCTTCGCAGCTGCTCCGCAGTGCTTTCGGCCCGGAATTCTTGACTCGGCCGCTGTTTCTGGAGCGGCAGGAGACGGAACAGATCCGGTCAGCCCTCAATGTCATTGCCGATGTCTTGTTCTCCCTGCCGGAGCGGATGTGCGACGGCGATCTCCGGCGATTCGCGGGCTTGGTCGGGATCCGCGAGGACCAAGCAGATCTGCTCGGGGAAGGGATACAGGAGCCGCCGGTCCGGTACGGGCGAGCGGATCTGTACTTCGACGGCGACCGCTTCCGGACGTTGGAGTTCAACCTCGGGAGCCCGGTCGGAGGGCTGCAGGTCGCCAGCATCAGTCGCGCATTGTATGGCAGTAACGAGCACATGCGGGATTTCGTCCAGTCCGAAGCGCTTGAGCTCGAGGATCCGCTTCCGGCGCTGGCTGCGATGCTTCGCGCCTTCGCCGCAGACCACGGACGGGACCCGGTCGTCGCGGTCATGGACGGACCAGCCAGTTATGCGGCAACCGAACCGCATCTCGCGGGCATCGCCCGCGGGTTGCGGGGACAGGGCATCGAGGCGTTCGCCTGCTCTACCGCAGACGTCCGGGACACCGGCACCTCGCTGCGAGCCGCCGGGCGGCATTTCTCGCTCGTGTACCGGTTCTTCACGCTCAACGAGATGACCGATTCGGTGGCCGCGTCCGAGCACGCGGCTCAGCTTCTCGGTGCTTTTCGGACCTACGGCGTGCCGGTGTTCACACCGTTGAGCGGAGTCCTTTTCAGCAACAAGACCGTCTTGGCGATGCTGCACAGCAAGCGGCTGCTCGGCTCCCTTTCGGCTGCCGAATCCGAGGCTGTGAGGGAGGTGCTCCCGTGGACCCATGTGCTCGCGGACGAGGAAGTCGAGGTGCGGGGAGCGCAAGAGAACTTGCTTGAGTACGCACGGCAGCACCGCGATTCTCTCGTGATCAAGCCCTCGGACGGGCTTGGCGGGCAAGGTGTCGTTCTCGGGAACCAGGTCAGCTCTCCGGAATGGGAAGCCGCGCTTCGGGAGGGCGTCGTCCACGAGCATGTCCTGCAGGAAAGGATTGCCCCGCCTGTTGAGCAGTTTGTCGCACCGGAACCCGGGGCGGCCACGTCCTGGGTCCCTCTTTGGGGAGCGTTCCTGATCGGCCGCGAATACGCGGGCACGATGGTCCGGGCTGCCAGGGCTTCAGAATCAGGCGTGATCGCCCTGTCCCGCGGCGCTCAAGTCGGATGCGTCTATCGCCAGACGGGCCATTGTGGCAACGCCGACTATGCGGCTTGACGAGGAAAAGATGACGGAAACCATTCCGCAGCCTGTTCGAGACGTCCTGATAGTGAACCGCCGCCGCCTCGAGCTCGTCGAGCGCGTACTCGACGACCGTCGCCTGCGGGCGGCAGTGATCACCGAGCCGGATTGCGCGGAGCTCTACTGCGGTATCGACGACGTGATTCACGTTTCAAATGTGCAGAACCTGGACGAGGTGCGCGTGGCCGCGCTCGAACTCTGGGACCGTCGCAAGTTCGACGCGGTGCTCGCCCCGGGAGAAACATCGATCCCGGCGGCTGGCTATCTCCGTTCGTACTTCGGACTTCCCGGCATCTCCTTCGAGGTCGCTCACGCGTTCTGCGACAAGAGCGCGATGAAGGCGCGGCTGCGGCGCGGAGGCATCCCAGTGGCCGGCAGCACGCTGGTCTACCGGGCATCCGCACTGCCCGCGACGATCGCTGCCCATGGTTTTCCAGCGGTGGTCAAACCATCGTGGTGCGATGGAGCTGCTGACGTGCATGTCATCGCGAACGAGTTCGACGCGGCGGCGATCGCGTTGCCCGACGGGCCGCTTTCGGTTGCCTCCGAGCCGCCCTTCCTCGTCGAGGACTACGTGCCGTTCGACGAGGAGTACCATTGTGACGGATTGGTCCAGGACGGACGAGTGGTTTTCACCGCGGTCGCGAAGTACCTGACCCCGCCGCTGCGCTCCATCGGCAAAGTCTTCGGTTCCTGCACGCTTCCTCACGAGGATCCGGACGCGGCGGCGCTGCGACGGCTGCACGCCGACGTCGTGAAGGTCATGGGACTACGCGACTCGGTCACCCATCTCGAGGTGTTCCGCAGCCCGGACGGTTTCGTCGTTGGCGAGATTGCCTGCCGTCCGGGCGGCGGCGGGGTCCCTCACATGCTCAGGACCGCCTATGGTTTCGACACCTGGGACCACTACACCGCGGCCTCCTTGAACGAAAAGCGCAACTGGTATCCGAGAGCGACCGGCAAGGTGCATGCCTGGGTCATGTTCCCGGTGGAACCGGGCGTGGTGAAACGGGTACCCGATGTCGCGGCGTTTGAGGAGTGGCCCGAGATCGACGATTTTCAGCTGAAGATCGCAGCGGGGGACAAGTTCGCGAGCAAGCGCTATTCAACTACGGGGTCGGCAATCGCTTATTGCACGGTTCCGTCCGCCGCGGACCTCACTGCTCTGGTCGCCAGGCTGCAGGACGAGTTCGTCATCGAGTACGAGTGAACGCGGCGGAAACTGACTGGCATATTCACAGCGGACTGCGAGGGTGCGAGAGATGGCGAGAATAAGCACGACGGACTCGATCGCGCAGGTGGACGAGTCCCGGATCCAGCGGCTCACCGTCGGCAGGTCCTTCTACGTCAGCCAGCCATGGCTTCTGTCGGTCGAACGCCTTCGCGGCGATCAGGTTCGCTACCTGATGAGCGAGGACGACGACGGTTCCCTCCTGGGCCTGCTGCCCGTTTACGACCAGAAGCCGGTCGCGCGAGGCGGTCCCTACGACGTGCACCGTCGGTTCCTGGGAGCTTCCGGGGGATTGTTTCGGGACGAGGATTGGTCTCCTGCTCTCGTGCTCGGACAGAACTCCGCGTTCTCCGCGGAGTTTCTGCTTGCGAACGATCTGCCTGCCGATGCGGAGAAAAACGTTCTGCTGGAGCTTCTCGGCGGGGCGGAATCTGTGCGACGCGAAACGGCCTCGCCCAGTGTCGCCGCGTTGTACCTGAATGAGAACGGCAGCAGGCAGCTTGCCGGCCTCGACCGGTACGAGCCGTCGATTCTGTGTGGTGTGGACTGTGAAATAGCGGTTGCCTGGAATTCCTGGGACGACTACCTTCGGCACCTGGGGAAGCGGGCTACTGTGGTTCGCCGGGAGCGAAGCACGTTCGAAGCCGCGGGCTACACCGTGACCGTGGAGCCGCTCAGCGGGTGCCTGGATGCCTCGCTTGTCCTGTTTTCCAACCTCCAGCGGAAGTACGGCGACAGTTCGCCGATCGAGGCGCGCGCCCGTTATCTGCAGATACTCGTGGATGAAGTCGATTCATACAGTCGCCTGTTCGTGATGAGAAGAGGTGAAGTGGTACTGGGCGTGTGTCTGGCATTCGAATGGGAGAAAGCGCTCTACATTCGCCAGTTCGGTCTTGACTACGACGCAGCGGTGAACGCTTTCGAATATTTCAACGTGACAATCTACGAGCCGGTTCGATATGCTGTCGAACATGGCCTGGACCGGATTCATTTCGGCCGGAGCACCTATACCGGCCGGATGCTCCGGGGCGCCGCTGCCAGACCTCTGGCTGGGGTGAGTGTTTCGGCGGTAGCCGGCGTGCCCGGCGACGACCAGAGCTTCCGGCAGTGGAATGCCGGACGCTTGCGGGCAGTCCGGTCCGGGAGCCACGCTCAGATCACCGAGACCTTCCGCGGGGAGTGACGGACTTCGTCGAGCAGATCCGGTCGTCGCCTCCGGGGACAGGAGCCGACGACCGGATCGGTGTCGTTACCGCCGCCCGACCTCACGCACCGGGGCCGAACGGGATGCCCAGCAGGTACCACGCGATGAAGAAGGCGATCCACACGGTCCAGACGGTCCCTGCGAGCGGGACCGTGAACGAGGCCAACGTGCCGATGCCCGCCGATTTGCGGTAAGTCTGGATGAACCTCAACGCCATGGCAAAGTAGGGGCTCATCGGCGTGACGCAGTTGGTCGCTGAGTCGGCTACCCGGTAAATGGCCTGGGTAGCCTCCGGGGCTATCCCGATAAGCATGAGCATCGGCACGAAGATCGGTGCGACGAGCGACCACAGCGCCGACCCGCTGGTGATGAGCAAGTTCAGCACTGTGATCAGGACGGCGACGCCCACGAGCACGAGCCAGCCCTGCGTCCGGAGGCCCCGCAGCGCCTCGGCACCGCTGACCGCGAGAATGTCGCCGATGTTCGTCCACTTGAAATAGGCCAGGAACTGGGAGATCGCGAAGAACAGCACCAGCGTCGGTGCCAGCGAACGGACTCCGTCGGTCATCGCTGCGACGACGTCCCGTGCGCCGGCGAACGTTCCTGCGATGGTGCCGTGGACCACGCCGAGCACGGCGAAGAACAAACCCAGCGCAGGGGCCATCCCCGTGAACAGCGGCGAGTTCACCACTCCTCCGCCGGAGCCGCGCAGCGGAGACCCGGAGGGAACCATCGCCACGACCAGGCCCGCGACGAATACGACGGCGACTATGCCGGTGACACGCAGCGCGCGGCGTTCGCGCGCGGGCGGCGCGATCTCCTCGAGGTCTCCGGCGCTGGGCTCGTCGACCTCCAGATCCGGCCGTCGCGCCAGGACGGCTTCCACGACCACGGTGATGGTCACTGCGACCAGCACCGACGAAGCGAGACCGAAGAAGTAGTTCGCCACCGGGGTGACGATGTGATGCGGGTCCACCGTCTGCGCCGCCGCGGTGGTGATGCCGGAGAGCAGGGCATCGGTGGTGGTCAGCGACGGGGACGCGTCGTAGCCTGCCGAGATGGAGACGAAAGCCACCACGCAGCCCAGGACGGGGCTGCGATTTGCGGCCCGGAAAGCCATCGCGCCGATGGGAATGAGAGTCACGTAGGCCGCGTCTCCTGCGATGTGGCCGACCATCGCGGTCAGTGACAGCGCGAAGGTCAGCCACCGTCCCGAGACCTTGGCCACCATTCGACGCAGGAGCGCCGTGACGAATCCGCTGCGATCGGCCACCGAGATGCCGAGCATCACCACGATGATCGTCGGCAGCGGCGGGAAGTTCGCCAAGTTTTTGACCGCGCCGTCGAGCATAACCGCGAGGCCGTCCGTGCTGAGCAGGTTCCGGACCGCGATGGTTTTTCCCGTCGATTCCTGGACCGCGCTGAATCCCGCCGCTGCCAGCACAGCACTGAGCACGATGACCCCGACGGCCAGGAGCCAGAACAGCCAGAACGGATCCGGGAGTTTGTTCCCGACGCGTTCAATGGCCGCGAAGGAACGGAACGCGGCGCGCGAAACAGCGCGTCGTGGTCCGACGGTCTTCACGTGAACATCCTTAAGGCGGGTGGTTTCAGGCAATCCGGGACTGGCGCGACATCCGGACCAGCCACTGCACTTCGTCGGCCAGATCGGTGCGGCCGGACGCCCGAGGTTCCTCCTCCGCGCCGAGGACGAGCCGTCCGTCGTTGATTTCGACGACCCGGCGGCAGAGGTGGTAGCCGATTTCCCGGAAGCGGAGGCGGTCCGCCAGCCGAGAGGTCGGCGGATCGAGCGCGATGAAGGGGACGCGTTCGTAAAGATCGCGCCACAGCGGGTAAAGCGCTTGATAGCTGCGGTAGTCGCGCAGCCACGTCGAGGCAGCCGAGAGCTTCGATTCCCACGACGGCAGGGTCAATCCGATGATCAGCAGCGGAACGCCGGCACCGATGCACAGCGGCGTGACGAACTCGATGTCGGGAAGGTCCACGTGAAGATAAAGAGCAGTCACCCCGATCAGGCGATGGGCACAGTAGAGCAGGTAGACGGTCGCTCCGACGGCGGTGATCCTCAGCCCTCGGCGCAGCCAGGCACCCGGTGCCACACGGGCGTAGCGCAAGCACAGGAGCAGGATCTCGAGCAGTCCGGCAGCGAAGGCGACGGTGTAGAGCACCAGGTAGACGGCGACCTCGGGCTGTCCCATGTTGTCCAGCAGGTAGTTTCCTGATCGGCTGGAGACGACGTGCTCCGCGGCCAGCCACAGGCTGACCAAGGTGCCGGCCATCACCGCGGAGACGGCGAGCCAGACGATCGCGCGCCGGCGGGCCTGCTTCGGCGGGTAGGTCCAGTAGCTCAGTGCCACGAGCATTCCTGTGCTGCAGGCGACGCCGCCAAAGACGTGCACGCCGAGCGCGGTGAGGTCAGGGATGCCGGTCAGCTGGTCGACGATCGCGGCGATGCCAGGGGCCGCGAGGGTCAGCGAAGCGGTCTTGGCCCCGAACGCCGCGGTCAGCATCAGCAGCGCGCGGTCCTGCCGGTTGGCGCGCAGGCCAATCGCCAGGTGGACGCACGCCGCCAGGCAGCTCACGGCGCAGGCCAAGAACGTCCAGTTCTCGATGTCGTCCAACGCATATCCCCTTCGCGTCAGATCCTGCGCAAGGACTTCGAGATCCGGGCGAGCACGTCGGCTTCGGCCGAGGGAAGCTCGCCGGGCGGGCCGGGATCACTGCGGCCGAGCCGCTCCAGCAAGATCGTCGCGACGATCTCCGCCTCTTGCTCGTCGCTGTCGGCGTACCCGCCGCGGCCCAGCATCCGGCGGACAAGGGCCGGGTCGAGATCGGGAAACAGCAGCTTGGCCGCCTGGTCCGTCATCGCGTCGGTGCTGATGTGCCCGCAGAGCATGTGGGAGAACTCGTGGGCGATGATGTGGTTGCGGTGCTGAACCCCGGCTGTCGCTTCGTAGACGACCAAGTCGGCTTCGTCGGTTTCGAGCCACAAGCCGCTCAGGCCGGATCCGTGCATGTCGAGCGGAACGAGCCGGATCGGTCGATTCCGGTCTGAGCTGACCTTGTCGCGCAAGGTCAGGACATCGCAGGGATCCGGCAGGCGGAGCGAATTCACCAGCGTACGGGCCTGACGGCGCAGCCTGCGAAAATCGCGCGGCCGCCGCGGTTCACTTCTGTCCCGTCGGATCATCTCCGGCCTCCTCGTCGACTGGGGGGAGGCCTTGGAGCTTCCGTACCTGGTCGAGAACGGAAGTGACGGCTTCGAGGTTCTCGCTCGAGAGCCCGATGGCCCGCATGGCGATGCCCCGGATGCCGGCGTCGCGCATCCCTTCGAGCATTTCCAGCTGCTCGGCGATCCGGTCGGATTCGTCGCGGTCGAGGAAGTAGCCGGGCGTGACGCCGAAGTACTCCGCGAGTGCCACCAGCAGTTCTGGCGAGGGGTTGACCCGCTTGCCCGCGCGCAACGCTGACAAATAGGCACCGCTCACCCGGAGACCGGGGTGCCGCTCACGTATTTCTTCGGCGACCGCATTGTTCGTCAGCTTCTTCCCTGCGGTGCGATTCATCCGGAACAGCTGGTCGAGCCGCTCGCTCAGGACCGGCGCCTGATCCTCCGCTGGGGTGCCCGGGTTCTGTGTGTCGCCTTCGCCAGGCACTCTCTACCTCCTGCTGCGTCGGGACCGTCCAGGCCCGTGCCTCCATCGTGCAGGCAACGGACAGTTCACGTCAAGACGGAAAATCAACTGACAGTTGCATTGCGATCCGTCTCGTGCTTATAGTCGCTCAGGGCGCTCGACGAGACCGCCGTCCATGGCCACACGGACGGAGAAGTCAAGCGGACGACCCAGCCGAAAGGGGAGGTTCGGTATGACAGTGCAGCTCGCGTCCCGCTGCGGAGAATCCGCCGGAACACCGTCGCGCCCTTGACAGAAAGCGGTGCCGGAGCTGTTCGCCGAGGGGGCGCAGCTCCGGCACCGGCCCGCATCGCCCGATTCTGATCGTCAGTCATGCCTGGGGAAGTGCTCCCCGGGTGTCTTCGTGCGCAAAAAATCTCACCGCCTCACAAAGGATTGAGTCATGCTGGAAACAGGGCCGACCGCCCGGATCGCACTCGACGACGCCGAATGCGCGCTGGTTGCGAACATCGTGCACAAGGTGGGTGAAAACTGCCCCGGCCAGACGGAATACCGTTACCTGAGTTTCTTGCGGGACTATGCGGGCACTCTGCTCGACCGGATCCGCGAATTCCGTGATTCAGTCGTGGGCCAGCCAGTTCTCGTGACGGGTCTGCCGCAGTTCGACGACGTCGAGCGCAGCAAGATCCTCGCGCTGCTGATCGGCCAGTCGGTCGGAAACTGCGTTGCCTACAGCGACTACAACGGATCCTATATCACTGACATCCGGCCGACCGAGCTGTCCAAAGAAAAGAGCGCGGGCACCGATCTGCTGGCCATGCACAACGACCTCGCCTGGGCGAGCGACGTCTGCCGGCCGAGGACTCTGGTCCTGGTCCCGCATGTCGCGGAAGGAGCCGTGCCGCGTACCTTGCTCGCGCCTGCCGCCGAAGTCGTGGAACGGCTCGGTGCCGACGTCGCCGATATCCTGCGTTCGCCGGTTTTCGAAGCCCGCTCCGGCTCGTCGCTTGGCTGGAAATACGAACGCGTTCGCACAATGGCGCTGCTAGCGGACATCGATGGCAAAACTGTAGTCCGGCTCAATTTCTCCGCCTTCACGCCTGCGGCTCATTTGGACGCCGAGCAGCGTGCGGCCGCCGGCGCGGCGCACCAGCAGTTGCACGAAGCCGCCCTGGCCGTCGGCCGGATTCGCGGGCACGCCGTGCGCAAGGGCGAGGCACTGATCATCCCGAACGACTACTGCCTCCACGGACGCGACCCGATCGACTCGGGGGCATGCCAGAGGCTCTTGCTGCGTTCGTACGTCGTGCCCGACAGCGTCGTGGAACACCACGGCCGCACGATGATCTCGCTCGAGCACTGAGCGAGATGCCGGACATCGTCGTGATCGGCGGCGGGCACGTCGGCCTGACCCTGCTCACCGATCTCGTATCCACGCAGAAATCCCACGGCTTCCGGCCCACGCTGCTGTTCGTGCGGAGAGGCTCCGGCCAGCGGGTGTTCGGCTCGCTCACCCGGACCAATCTCCTGGACGGCAGGCAGGACTCGGTCGAACTGCGGGCTGGGCATTTCGGTTCGCTCTACGGCGAAGATGCCGACGTCCTCCTCGATCGGGCCGAGCACATCGTCGTCACCGTGCCGGACATCCCGGCGCTGCGACTGGAGTTGATGGATCGCATCGCCGGGCTCGGCCGCCTGGCGGGCAAGGTGATCACGTTCGTCCGCGCCGGACAGGGCGGGCAGCCCGTGGTCGCCGACTGGGTGCGCCGTACGCCGCAGCTGCGAAACGCGTCGGTTGTCCTGGTCGAGGACGCGTTCTACGGTACTCGTGTCTCGGGCGCGCACATCGCGTACAAACGCAAGTTTTCAGTGAACGTGTCCGTGTACTCGAGGACTCCGGAGAGCGCGGCGGAGCGGGTACGGGCGCTGTTCCCGCTCGGCGCGGAGATTGGCAAGCAGTCATGGCCGGATGTCGCGGTGCGGCCGGGCATCGGACTGCTTTTCGATCCGCTCGGCTATATCATCCACGTCGGAGTGGCGTTCCACAGCCGGAACCTGGTCAAGACCCGCGCCGGCCGTCGGTACCTGCACTACACCGACGGGATCGACCGGGAGCTGGCTCCGCTGCTGGCGGCGCTCGACCAAGAGCGCGTCGATCTGGCGCGTGCCTACGGGGTGAAGACGGAGACGTTTCCGCGCATCATTGAACGCCAGTACGGGCTGCCCCATCGGTCCGACTTCTACGAAATGATGCAGTCGTGCCGGGAAATCTACCGGTCGACCTCGTGCGCGTCCTTGGCTGAGTTGCGGCAGTCGCGGCTGGTGCGCGAAGACCTGCCGGGACTGAGGACGATTCGCTGGCTCGCGGACGTCGCAGGCGTGACACTGCCGGTCACCGAGCGATACGAGACGGAGGTGGCCCGGACCGCCCTCGACCTCGGCGTCGCCCAAGCCGACCTGGACGGATATCTCCCGCAATTGGCGGAAATCCGTGCGGATATGCCTTTCCTGCGCTCGCTTCTGGTGTCGCCGCACGCGCTTCAAGTGGTCGGCGGCGACGGCACCTCCGCGAACGTCCTTCGGCGGCTGCCCTGGTCTTGCATGCCTGGCCCGCTGGTCCACGAAGAAAGGATGCTGAGTGCTGGATGACGCGCTGGAAGCGGCATACGCGCGCTATGCGCTGAAACGGCCGGAGAGCGCGAGGTTGCATGCTGGTGCGGCCGCGTATCTGCCGTCCGGGACCACGCGGTCCGTGCTTGACTTCGCACCGTTCCCGTTCGCCGTCGCCTCCGCGACGGGCTGTCGGCTGACGGATGTCGACGGGCACGAGTACCTCGACTACCTGGGCGACTACAGCGTCGGGCTTGCCGGCCACAACCCGGCAGAGGTGCGCGAGGCGATCGAGACCGTACTCGCGGGCGGGTGGTCGTTCGGCGCGGTGGCTCCCGAGGAAGCCCAGGTGGCCCGCTTGCTGTGCGAGCGGTACCCGTCGATGGACCTCGTACGTTTCACGAGTTCGGGCACCGAGGCCAATCTGGTGGCGGTGTCGCTGGCCGCCAAGGCGTCGGGACACGCCGCGGTGCTGGCGTTCGACGGCGGATACCACGGCGGTTTCTTGAGCTTCAGCCGCGACGGGGAATCGCTCAACGTCCCCTTCGAGTCCGTGGTGTGCGACTACAACGACCTCGAATCAGTAGCGACGGCCTTCGAGTCTCGCCAGGGGCGGTTCGCCTGTGTGCTGGTCGAGCCGATGCTCGGCTCAGGCGGCCGGATCCCGGGAGACCCGGCTTTCCTGCGCGGGGTGCGGAACTTGTGCGACGAGTACGGTGTCCCGCTTGTTTTCGACGAGGTGCAGACGTCCCGGACGGCGCTCGGCGGCGCGCAGGCCGTGCTGGGGATCACGCCGGACCTGACCACCGCCGGGAAGTACCTCGGCGGCGGATTCGGCTTCGGCGTCGTCGGAGGCAGGAACGGGATCATGCGCATGCTCGATCGCGCGAACGAACCCCACTTCGACCACTCGGGAACGTTCAACAACAACCGGTTCAGCATGGCCGCGGCCTTGGCCATGCTGAACGAAGTGCTCACCGCCGAACGTCTCGACGAGCTGTTCCACCGAGGTGAACGGTTGCGCAAACAGGCTAACGAACTGTTGCGCACCAAGGGGTTCCAAGCCACCGGCTGGGGCTCGCTGATCAGCATCCACCCGGTCGACCGGGCGGTCAGCCGCGCCGCGGACCTCGCCGGTGCCGACCGGCGCCGGGTGCGGCTGCTCTTCCACGAGCTGATCGAGCGTGGCGTGTACATCGGCAAGTCCGGCTTCGTGACGTTGTCGCTGGCCCAGGACGACCTGACCGACGAGACCTTTTTGACCGCTCTGGAGGGCGCGCTGAGCGCCCACGACGACTACGGACGGATTTCATGACCACTGCTGGCATGCTCGACTCGATCACCTTCCGGGACGGCTTCCCCGCGATGGCCTGCCGGCAGGGGAACTCGGCAAACCCGGTCGAAAGCCTCGCGAGCCTGACCGCGGAGCAGCGGGCCATCACCCGGGAACTACTCGACACAACAGGTTCGGTGCTGTTTCGCGGCTTCGAAGTCCGCACCGTCGACGACTTCGAACGCGTTGCCAAGGGCCTGCTGGGCGAACTCGCGCCGTATCGGGGCGGCGACTCGCCTCGGCAGGCGGAGAAGGGCTTCGTCTACAACGCAGCGGGACCGAGTCCGTCCCGGTTGCTTCGCGCGCACAACGAGCTCTCCTACGCGCCTTGGCACCCGACGACGCTCTGTTTCGGCTGCGGCAGGCCAGCGGACGAAGGCGGCGCGACCACGATCATCGACGGGCACCGGGTGTATCTGGCTCTGCCGGAGGAAATCCGGGAAGCTTTCCGCACCAAGGGCGTCACCTATATCCAGCACCTGCCGAATGAGAGCGGTGACCCGAGCGGGATCAAATCCTGGCCCGAGACGTTCGAGACCGGAGCGCGGGACGAGGTCATGACGCTGTGCGAGGCGAATTACACCTCCGCCGAGTGGACTGAAACCGGCTTGCTCACCACGAATCGCACGCCGGGAACGTTGCCGGTCGGCTCTGACGGCAGGGAGGCGTGGTTCAATCAAGCGCACATTTGGCGCAAGGACGAGAGCGTCACCCCGGACGTCACGAACATGGACCTCTGGCGGACGCGGTTCGGGTACGGCGCGATCTTCGGCGACGGCACAGAGATCCCGGCCTCGTATGCCGACGTGGTCAGCCGGACGCTGATCGACTGCACGGTACCGGTGAACTGGGAGACCGGCGACGTGCTGCTGGTGGACAATCGGGCCGTGATGCACGGTCGGCTGCCGTTCTCCGGTCTGCGGGAGGTGTTCGTGGCGTTCGCCTGACATCTCTGTTCCGGCAGCAAGGCCTCCGCCGACGGCGGACGTTCGGGCTGGACGCGCAGCATGCCGATCAGAATGTCGCGTTCCTGGCATTCGGCCGCTCCGACAAAGGGATGCTGGCAGACCGGGTACGCCGTCGTCGCGTCGTTGTGCGCACGGCACCTGGTCGCCAGCTTCCCCGGCTCGTTCCGCACGGGGACAGCGGACTGATTACCAACGCACAGAAGGGCTCTGCGGACATGGGAGTTATCGTCAGCGCATGATCACGCACACCGCCGTCCCGGTTTCCGTCGAATCGATGCTCGACGACCTCAAGATCCTCGTGGAAGTCGAGTCGCCGTCGGGCGACGTAGAGGCTTTGACCCGCTCGGCCGCGGTGGTCGCCGGGATCATCGAGACTCGTCTCGGCGGACAAGCGGTTTTCGTCGAAGGCGAGGCTGGTCCGCACGTCCACTGGTCGGGCGGAGGAGAGCCGCGGGTGCTGATCGTCGGGCACCACGACACGGTCTTCCCGCACGGGACCTTGGCCCGCCGCCCGTTCGCGGTCGAGGACGGACGGGTGACCGGCCCAGGGGTCTTCGACATGCTCGGCGGTCTGGTGCAGGCGATTCACGGTCTTGCAGCGCTGGACGACCTGACCGGCGTGGAGATCCTGGTGACGTGTGACGAGGAAAACGGCTCGCATACTTCGCGGGCCCTCATCGAGGAGCGAGCGCGGGCGTGCGGTGCGGTACTGGTGTTCGAGGGCGCGGCCGAGGGCGGCGAGCTGAAAACCGGCCGCAAGGGGTGCGGCACGTTCGAGGTGCGGGTCACCGGCCGGGCCGCGCATGCCGGTCTTGAGCCGGAAGCCGGGGTCAACGCCTTGGTCGAAGCTGCCCGTCAAGTACTGCGCATCGAGGAGCTGAGCCGCCCCGAGGCGGGCACCACGGTAACCCCGACCATCGCTTCCTCCGGCACCCAGAGCAACGTCGTGCCTGCTGAGGCCACGATCGTGGTCGACGTCCGGGTCGCGAGCACAGGGGAGAGGGATCGGATCGAAGCCGCGTTCGCCGCTTTGAAGCCGGTTGCCGGGGAAGCCTCGATCGAGGTGCGCGGCGGTATCGGACGCCCGCCGATGCCCGAGTCCGCGGCATCGCGGCTTCTCTCGATTGCTCGCGGGCTGCTGCCCGGCATCGAGGGCGTCGCGGTCGGAGGCGGGAGCGACGGCAACTTCACCGCGGCGATGGGAGTGCCTACCCTGGACGGTCTCGGAGCCGTCGGCGGCGGTGCCCACGCTGACCACGAGTACCTGTTCGTTGCCAGCATGGCCGAGCGCGCGAACCTGGCGACCAGCTTGGTAGCGGAGATCCGGAAGTCGTGAGCGCGGGGCGGTCCGCGTCGGCGACCGACGCGGACCGCCCGTCACCAGCTGGCAGTCAGGCCTTCTTGCCTGCCGTCGTCCAAGCCGCAGGCGAACCCGTTGCCCCGTTCGACGAGGCGCTTGACCCCGCCGACGCTGGCTTTGACCACAACAGGATGACCGCGGTCGGCCAACGCCTCGACGACCTTGCCCGGCATGGCATCGTCGATGCGCAAGTGTGGTTCGACGTCGGCTTCGACCTTGTCGCACCCCGGATAGTAGGTCCACTGCGGCCGGCTGAGAGCCTGCAGCGAGGTATCGCCGTCGTGCAGCAGCGCCAGCACGGTCTGGGCGTTCCACTGCGTCTGGCCGTCGCCGCCTGGCGTTCCGCCGAGCCAGCGCAGACCGCCAGGCCCGCTGATGCTCCACGGCAGGATGGTGTTGACCGGGCGTTTGCCCGGTGCGGTGCGGTTCGGCTCGCCAGGTCCGAGAGTGGAACTGCGGCCGAGCCGGTCGCCGAGGAAGAGGCCCAGCTCGGGAACTCCGGCCCCGGAGCCGAATGCCAGTCCTAGACTTTGCACCCAGCTGACGCCGTTGCCCTCGGCGTCCAGGACCGCGAAGTGTGTGGTGTCGCCCTGGTGGTAGTGCCCGGCGCAGACTGACGCGCCGCGTCGTCGCGGGTCGACCCCGGCGGCCAGTTCGGACAGCACGGGCTCGGACAGGGGGTTCGGCAGCTTCATGAAGTCCGGGTCGCCCAAGTGCCGCAGACGCCAGCCGTAGGTCTGGTTGGCGATCTCGGCCAGCACGTGCATCCCGGTCGGCGAGTCCGACCGGTGCTCGGCGGCGAGCCGTTCGTAGAGAGCCAGATTTTGCAGCAGCAGAGGCCCCTGGGTCGGGGCCGCGGTGGTGGCGACGGTATGCCCGGCGAACCGCAGTGTCAGCGCGGAGTTCAGCGACGCGTTGTCCCGCAGGCAGTCGTCGCGTGTGACGAACCCGTCGAGACGGTCGCTGACGTCTGCGATGGCTTCCGCCAGCAGGACGCGCAGGGCCGCGGGCTCGTCCGCGTGCTTCGCGATCAAAGCGTACAGCGCCGCGAGGCCTGGCTGCCGCAGAGCGGAGCCGACCGCGCCTTCTGCCGCCGCGGGTTCGTAGCGCGTGCGCAGCTGAGTGTCCTCGACAGACTCGAGATTGTCCTTCGTCCACCGGTGGAATTGCTCTGTCACCGGGACGCCGCGTTCAGCGAAATCGATCGCTGGCGCGAGCAGCCTGCTCATCGGCAGCGAGCCGAACTCGCGGTAGACGGCGAGCCAGCCGTCCATCAAACCCGGTGTCGAAACCGATAAAATGCCGGTCTCAGGCACGGTTTTCAGCCCACGTCCGGCGTACGCCTCGACGCTCGCTCCCGAGGGTGCCCGGCCCAGCGCCGTGAGCGCCACCGCGTCGGCCGAGCCAGCCCGGTGCAGCACCGCGACCCCGTCGCCGCCAGGCCCGCACGCCATCGGCATGGCCACGGTCATCACGGCTGAGACCGTGACCGCCGCGTCGAAGGCGTTTCCCCCGTCGCGCAGCACGTCGAGCCCGGCGATGGTGGCCAGAGAGCTGCCGGTCGTCACCATCGCCGCGCCCCATTGACGACGGTCGCGCAGCACGACTCTCATGCGATCGCCCGGTCCACAGACGGAAGTCCGATAGTTTTGCGAGCTTCTTCGGGAGTCATCGGTTCCCGGCCGAGTTCCGCGGCGATGCGCACCACGCGTTCCACGAGGCGCGGGTTGGTGGCGGGACTGCGGTCGGCCCAGTCGTAGTAAGGATTGTCCTCGAGGCCGACCCGCACGTGCCCGCCGAGACTCAGCGCGAGGGTGTTCGCCGCGAGCTGAGAGCGGCCGATTCCGGCGAAGGCCCAGGTCGTGTCCGTGGGCAGGCTTGCCAAGATCGCGGCGGCGTTGGCCGCGCTCACGTCGGCGGTGCCCCGCGAACCGAGTAGGATGTTGCAGTAGTGCGGCCCGGTCAGGATGCCTCGCTCGATCAGGAAGTTGGCGTAGTTCGCCATGCCGACGTCGAAGATCTCCAGTTCGGGCACGACGTTGTGCTCGCGCATGGCCGCGGCCAGGCCGGCGATGGTTTCGGGGCTGTTCACCGACGGGCCGCTCGCGAAGTTCATCGACCCCAGCGTCAGCGAAGCCATTTCCGGCTTGGCCGGGCCGCCGATGCGAACTGAGGCGCTCCGTTTGTCCAGTTCCGACCAATTGCGCCCGCTTGTAGTCACCACGAGCACAAGATCGGGCGCTACGGACGCGACCGCATCGCATATCTCGGCGAATCGTTCAGGGTGCCAGGTCGGCTCTTCGTTGTCGTCCCGGGCATGCAGGTGCACCATGGCAGCACCCGCGTCCCTGCAGCGCCGCACGTCGGCGGCGATTTCCTCGGGCGTGATCGGCACAGCTGGCACCTTCGCCCTGCGCGGCACCATCCCGGTCGGGCACAGGTTGACTATCACCTTGTCGGCGGTACTCACAATTCCCCCCTTGTGCAAACGGCTCGGCTTGTTGAGCGCAAAGCTATCGAGCCGCAATTCTCCCCTGTCGAAACCGGGAATATAGCTACCGTCAAGAGGCACGTCAACCAGAACTTGTCGACAGTGGAGTGAATCATAGTCCTTGCTGACGGCGATCCTTGATGTTAGATTCCTTCCTGCTGCGAAACAGCGCCTGGGGAGGGGGGTGTTTCATTATGCGTAAGTGCAAGAGCACGCGCTGCAAGAGCCTTTGATGTCATGGCGGGTACGGCCGATCGGCCGTACCCGCCATCTTAAACAATCGATGATGGTGTCTTCGTGAGTCCTGTCGTGTTCGTCAGCAGGCCTGTGGTCGAGCGCAATATCGAGAGGTATCACGCCCGGTTCAAGTGCTCTTCGGTCGCATTGCGTGCCCATGTGAAGGGCCATCGGACGGTCGAGCTCGCGCGGTTCCAGGAAGCTGCCGGCGCGTCTGGAATCGCCGTGCACACGACGGCGGAAGCGCGTCGTTACCTCGCCTCGGGCATAACGGATATTGTGCTTGCTTGGCCGTTGATATCACCAGAGCGTTGGTCGTTCTTTGCCGATTTTTCTGCTTTCGCTGATGCGCGCGGTGCGACAGTTTCCGCGCATGTCGGAGATCCCGATGCGGTCCGGCAACTGGGCGTGTTGTGCACTGCGGCGGGCACCGATCTGGCCTTGCGGATCGACGTGCACTTCGACGACCGGGGAATCGCTCCGGAGCGAGTTCTCGACCTGGCGCGATTGGTCGAGACCACCCCAGGGGTGCATCTGGACGGTGTCACCGGTTACTGGGGCCCGGCCACCGATGACGAGGTTCGGAACTGGGACGAATGCGGCCGCGCGATGGCACGCACGCTGGTCGAGGTCGCGGGAGAGGTGCGGGCGGACGGCATGACGTGCCCGACCGTCGCGGTCGGAGGCACGCCGAACGCGCTCGCGGTGCTGGACGTTCCGGGGGTGACCGAGGTCTGCGGCGGCGCCTACGCCCTATGGGACTCGGGGTCGGCGGAGGCAGGGTTGTGCACGCTCGAGGATGTGGCGGTCTCGGTCCGCGCCACCGTGCTCGACGTCGCCGACGGCGCGATCCGTACTGATGCTGACGAGCTGTTGGCCGACGCTTCTCAGGACTGGGCGCCCGAGATCGTGGCCGTCCGTGCGGACGGCACGCCGTTCACCGAGGCTCGGGCCGGAGAGGTCGTCGACCTGATCCCCGCGCATCTCTGCCCGTTCGTCAAGAAGGCGGGCCAGCTGGTCGTCACCGACGACGACGGCCGGCCGGAGGGCAAGTGGGATACGCTCTACTTCGGACAGGAGACGAACAGGTGAGTGAAGCCGCACTCGAAGACCGCGGCGTCATTCGCCGAGTAAGCGCGCAGATCGTTACGCAGCACCTGCTGGCACAGCTCGGCTGCTACACTATCTTGCCTGTTCTACCGGTCCTGCTGGGCCGGCTCGGCGGCGGGCTGAGCGCGTGGTTCATCGGCGTGGCGTTGTTCGCTTTCAACGCTGCGATCCGCGGTGCTTCCCTGTTCTGCGGCGGGATGCTGCACCGGTCCCGGGTCCGGGACAGCATGACGGCCGGGCTACTAGTGGCCGCGGCCGGTTTCGTCGCGCTGCCTGTCGCGCCTGGCACGGCAGGTGTGCTGGTCTGCCTCCTGGTGGCCGGGATCGGCATCAGTGTCAACGGCCTGATGGCGAGGGTGTATGTGGTGATGCGCCTGAGCACCTCCGGCGCCCGCAACACCGTTTTCTCGGCTATCCAGACGGCCGCCAACGTCGCCGCGGCGTTGGGGCCTTTGATCGGCAACCTGTTGCTGGGCGGGCAGTACCTCACGCCGTTGCTTCTGCTGGTTGCCGGTTTGTACGCGGTGGCCGCGGTGGTCGCGTTCGCCACGGTCCCGGCTGACTTGCGTCCGGGTGACGACGCGGTCCGCCCGCCATTGCGGATGGGCATCCTGAAGGTCGTCATGACCGACCCGGTGGTACGACGGATCTCGCTGGTCGTCGCTGCCGGGCTGTTTCTCTATGGGCAGTTTTTTTCCGCTGTGGCCTTGAAATTCACGCAGCTGACCGAGTCCTCGGCGGTGCGCGCTGCCGCGTTCGTGACCAACGCGGTCCTGGTCGTGGTGCTCCTGATCCCCTTCAGCGCCTACGCCCGGCGAAGGCTCGCTGCGGGAGTTCGGCCGTTTGGGTTCCTGCTTGCCGGAGTGGGTTTGTTCGCGGTGTCGTTCGCCGTGATGGCGGCAACCGGGGAGACGCTCGTCGGAGCGTTCGCGGCTGTCGTGCTGTTCTCGATAGCGGAAGCGGTCATCTCGCCGATGATCAGCACCGTGTTCGGCGATCTGACCGGCGACCGGCCAGCCGTCGAGGTTTTCAACATGCGCCAGGTAGCGACAACGGCCGGCGAGTCCCTGGGCGGCTTCGCTGGCGGTGCTTTGTTCTTGACAGCTTCAGCGCACAACGTGGGCTATGTGTATTGGATAGGATTGGCCGCGTTAGGAGCTCTCGTGGTATCGACGCAGTGGCGTAGAAGGAAGAACGTTTCATAGTCGGCCAGCCGGCATAATGGACATTATTTATGTTCGCCTATTATTTGGGTTCTGTGAGAGCAGTCTGCGCGGGGCTGCTGATCGGCTGATCTGCTGGTCGTGCGAGGAAAGCGTTGCCGTTTGGGAAACCTATTCAGCGCGACAAGCGCAATCAGTAATATGACAGGAACGAATTCCTTGAAGGTCTGACTTCGCTTCTTATTCCCCGGGGGTCCTGTGTGGTTGTCAAGCCGCGGCTGCGGTGGGAGCTGGCTCGGGGTGTCGGTAGTGGGTGCCGTTGCGGAGCATGGAGTAGAGGACGTCGCAGCGGCGGCGGGCGAGGCAGATGAGGGCGGCGTTGTGGTTCTTGCCTTCGGAGATCCGGACGGCAGGGAGGCCGGGGATGGTTCCCACGTTCACTCTGTGACCGATCGTCGAGGGAGGTGCCCAGCTGCTGCCCCGACAGCATCGCCACGACTACGCCGCAGGCTTTCACCGTGGCCTCCCCGCCGACGACCTTGTCCGGCTTCGGAGTTGACGAGCCAGGCGGCTCGCCACGCGCTGCTGTCCAGCCCATATCCACCAGGTTGGAGCTGGTTCGACGTCTACAGGGCTTTACCGCTGGTTCCTCTTGTGCACGTTTCTCGTCTTGCTTGCCGAACCCGCGCCGTCTGGCTGTACCGGCACGTCCAGTTCGGCCAGGGCCTCGTCGCCCACGTCGACCTGGCGCAGGGTGTGAGGCAGGGGAGCGAGCGGCGTCGGCGATGATGAACGGGTCTCGGGCATCGGTTTTGGCTCGGCCGGGGTAGAGGTCCGCGATGCGGCGCATCGCCAGGCCGGGCAGGTAGGCGACCTGGTGGCCGGCGGCGCGGGCGACCGTGACCGGCAGCGCCCCGACCGTGGCCGGCTGGTCGACCACGGCCAGCAGCGGACCGTGCTGGGCCAGCTGGTCGAACAGGCCCGCAGCTTGCGTTCGGTGTTGGGCAGCGGTCCGTCATGCAGCCGCTTCCCGTCCGGGTCGAGACCGACCGCGTGGTGGGCGTCCTTGCCGGTGCCCAGGCCGAGAAAGACCTCAAAACTGCTGCGCATCCACCATGCCGTTTGTTCGCCGCGACGTGGTCACCGGGTTGGGCATCGATGGCCGGCACCCACGTTACGTCGAGGTCTACCAAGCTGGTGGCCGTGTCCCTATTCAGCGGTCCGTCGATGCCACCAGACCCGGTGACGCCACCCCCGGATCATGCGTGCGACTGGGGGCGTTAGTCATGCCGGGCCTAGTGACCACGGCTCCTTGATCAGGAACTACGAAGAAGGTCACGGGGTCCGCGAAGGTGACCGACCTGAGTCTCGCCAGCGCGGGTTTCAAGGTGTGCCGCCGCGCCGACGTTGTGAATGCCGGAAACATACTCATGGGTGATGACCGGCTGGTTCGTGGCGTGTGGGCGGGCGGTTGACGGAGTGACGGCACGGTGGGTCCATGATCACGTACTGTGATCGTGAGATTGCGAAACATGCTGTTAGCGCGAGTATCTGCGCGGCTGGTGCTGCGTTCGCGATTCGATGGCTCCGAAGATGTGGCGATCCTGGTGCTGTGCGCCATGAGCGAAACACGCGGCGATCGTCGTCGGTCATCGCGTCGTCGTAGCGTGGTCCGTCCGGTCTCGCGGCGCGGATGTGGGCAATCTGGACCGTGACGACGGGGACTCGCCGTTCATCTTCATGACCTGCTCGGGGCGGCCGCGTGCGTAGCAACGGACAAGACTGAAGGCGAACAGCGCCTTCTTTGTCAGTTCGGGTCGTTGCGGACTGTACGACCTTAGACCGGCAGTTTTGGGCGGACGAGTCATCGTGGCTGGCGAGCCCACGTTTCACAGATTACTTATTGACATCTATTGCGAGCTTGAGCGACTATAGATGTCAATAAGTCAGGGAGGTGCACGTGCCTGATGGTGACTACATCGCCTGGCACGCGGCAGCGAAGTGGCGCAAACTTGCCAACCTGCTGAAGTCGGGCGCATCGGACATCGAGATCGAAGACAGCGCAGCTTCCGCTGTCGCCAAGACCATCCGAGCGTCCGGCGGGGTGCCTGACTTCGCAGCGGCTGCGCAACAGGTGTTCGCAGCCGTCGCCGTCGACTCTGCGGTGGTGGCCCGCCCCAAGCCGTCGGCGACCGTGGTCGGCCGGATGCTGTCGGATTCGATCCAGGCACTTGCGGTCCGGTTGCAGAACTCGATGCAGTTGGTCTCTCCGGCCCAGGCCGCTCAGCTGCTGGCGCGCCAGATGATCGGCCGGATCGTGGCGGCTGGCATCGACCACGACGTGCCTGCTCTTGTCGGCAAGGGGCACTTCACGGCGGGGGAACTGCAGACTGCGCTGCGCAGGGTGGTTGACTCCACCCCTATGAAGGAGCTGGCGATCCGGTGGTTGGCGCATCCGACCGGCATCGGACTAAGGGCTCCGAACCGCAGAACCGCTGCCAAACCGCTCGACGAACTGCTCGGCACTGCTTTGGATGAGCTGTGAGCGCCGTCTCGCGAAGCGTTATCGCCTTTCGCTCGTCGTCTGACCGGGCGGCGAGACGCATCGAGTTCGGGGTGGACGCTCGGCTGGACGGACAAGGCGTCCCCGACGTGCTGTCCCGTCAACTTGACCCGCTCGCGGCGGACTTGCTGGAAGTCGCGGCCGCCGTTTACGCCGTCGACCGCAGCGTGGTCCGACCGCGCTACGCGGGGTTCGAACGCGGGGAAAACTGGGCGCGGCAGATCGACCTGACGATCCCGGTGCGCTGCCGGGAACGCTGGGAGTCCGTGCGGACCGACCTGGCGGAACTGCTCGCATGGCTTACCGACGACGAATGGTCCGTCTCGTTCAGCGAGTCGGATCGCGACAGGCTCACCGGAGGCCAGGGATACCTGGTGAGCACCTTGCCGGACGACATCGAGCCGGTGCTGTTCTCCGGCGGCCTCGACTCGTCCGCGGGGCTGGCTCTCCGCCTGGGCGGGCCGCCGCTGCTGCCGGTCAGCGTGCGCACGAACAACGACATGGCCGGGGTCCAGGAGCGCGTCCTGTCCCGACTCCGCGGCGTGTCCCGCGAGGTCCTGCCAGCGGCCAGTTTCCGGGTCAACCTCACCGAGTCCAGGACCCGAGCTCCTGGGGCGAAGCAGGAGAATTCCCAACGCTCGCGCGGTCTGCTCTTTCTCGCCGCGGGCATCGCGGTGGCGATCACGCTCGGAAAGGGACGGCTGTGGTTCCTCGAGAACGGGATCGGCGCGATCAACCTGCCCTACTTGCGGTCCCAGGTCGGATCGCAGGCGACGCGGTCCGCGCATCCGCGGACGGTGCAGGCGATGGCCCGGCTGGCCGGGACCCTCACCGGTCAGGATTTCGCAGTGGAAACGCCGTTGCTCGGCCTGACCAAGGCCGAGGCGGTGTCGGCTGTGCCACCGGAATACGAGCACGCTATCGCGTGCAGCGTGTCCTGCGACACGGGATTCGCGTCCCGGATCAGCGGGCATCCGCCCTGCGGCACCTGCACCTCGTGCTTGCTGCGGCGGCAGGCGGTGACAGCTTCGCGGTATCCGAAACTCGACGAGGGGAAGCGATTCCGGCGGATTCCGGACCGGACGACGCCGGAGCTGGCCGCGATGCTGTGGCAGGCTTCCCGGATCGAGTCGCGGCTGGCCGAGCAGGATCCGTGGAGCGGCTTCGTGGAGGAGTTCCCGGAGATCGCCGGAGCTGCGGAGTTCGTGCCCCGGGACCGTCTGCTGAGGCTGTTCGGCGCCTACGTCTGCGAGTGGCCTAAGGTTTTGGCCTCGATGGACGTGCCGGTCGGAGACTGGTTCAGCGGGCAGGAATTGGCTTCGTGACGACGGGAAAGACGATGGAACAGACCGAATCGGCCCAGGCGCTCGCCTCGCGGATTCGGGGTGCCCGCGAGGCGGCGAACCTCACCCAGGCACAGGCGGCAGCCGAGCTGGGCGTGAGCAGGCCGACACTCATCGCGATGGAAAAGGGCACCCGGTCGGTCAGTCCGCCGGAACTGGTCAAACTCGCGAACGCCTATGGGCGCGACGTCGCCACCCTGCTGCGCCCGACCGCGCCGCCGGCGTCGATCCGAGCCAAGTTCCGTACGGCGTTCACCACCGGGCCCGACAAGAGCGAACAGCTCGAGACCGCCGTGTCCGAGCTGGAGGAACTGGCCGACAACTACGTCGATCTGCTGCGGCGATCCGGATCGAGACTGCCCGGCCGACAGCCCGCGAGCAGATCGCTGGACTATCTCGCGCCCGACCGTGCCGGCGAGGACCTCGCGACGGAGGAACGCAACCGGCTCGGGCTCGGCGACGGGCCGATCCAGCAGCTCCGGGAGATGCTCGAAGTCGAAGTCGGGCTCCGGGTGTTCTTCCTCGACCTGCCCTCGAAGATCGCCGGGCTGTTCATCTACGTCGATCCGCTCGGCGGTTGCGTCGGTGTCAACCGCAACCACCCAGCCGAACGACGGCGATGGACGATGGCGCACGAATACGCCCACTACCTCTCCTCGCGCGACCGCAGCGAAGTCACCCCGATCGGCGCACGGGGCAGGATCCCGGACACGGAACGGTTCGCCGAGGCCTTCGCCGGGAACTTTTTGATGCCCCGCAACGGCATTACCCGTCGTTTCCACGAACTCAGCCGGGACAACGGAGGAAAGCCGACTCCGGCGACCATCGTCCAGCTCGCGCACGCCTACCGGGTATCGGCTCAAGCGCTCTGCCTTCGCCTGGAAGACCTTGCGCTGGTGCGCCCGGCGACCTGGGATCGGCTGAAGGACAACAACTTCCAGCCGCGAGCCGCGGCGGAGCGACTGCGGTTGCCGAACCTTCCCGACAACGGCTCCCGGCTGCCGTATCACTACCGCACGCTTGCGACGCAGCTGTTCGTCGACGGAGACATCACCGAGTCGCAGTTCGCCCGGTATCTCGGGACCGACATCGTCGGCGCGCGTGAGGAGTTCGAGCGCTTGACCTCCACCACGGATGTAGGGGACGACGGAGAGATGCAGGTGCTCGACCTCCTCGACGGCGTGGAGTGATCGTGCCGTCTTCGCTGTTGCTCGACTCTTGCATCGCGATCAACCTCGCGGCCACCGGACGCTCACGCGACATCGAGGAGGTGCTCGAGCTCAAGTACCTCATGGTGGTACCGGCCGCGAAGGAATGCGGCAGCATCGAACTCGCCGGCGACCTGCCGATCGTGCGGCGCGCGCACGGCGGAGGCGGGCAAGCCCTGGTGGCCGAGGTTCTCTGGCTGATCGAGGCGGAATACGACATGTACGTCGAACTGGCGGCGGACGTCGACGACGGCGAAGCAGCGACCGCCGCGACTGCGCACCATCGGTCCATTTCCGCCGCGACCGATGATCGGAAAGCCCGTCGCGTCATGAAGAGCTTAGGTCTGGCCGAGCCAGTCGGCACCCCGGACCTCCTCAGGGACTTCGAAGCTGCAGCCGGGCTTCCGCCCGAGGAAACAGGTGCGATGCTCAGAGATGTCCGGGACAGGGCTCGTTATGTTGCTCGCCGGAACGACCCCCTGCACGACTGGTGGGAAGACCGGCTTCAGCGCTGACGGCGCGAAGGCCTGCGACTGGCCCGGACCAGCTCCGCCTGCGGCCAGGGCCGATTCACTGGCATGGGCGTCGCTGTCTCGGCAGCTGTCTGGCGCGATCGCGCGTACTGGATGCTCCAAGAGGCCGAGGCCAAGACCCGGCTGTTCCGCACTCTCGGGAAACGCGGTCTGAGCTGATTTGGTACCGCATTTCCGACACGAGCAAAACTCTCGCGTGGTGCATTCTAGGAGGGTCGAGGCCTCGTCGGCCGCAGTTAGTCGGACGCGGCTTGCAGGAAATCGCTCAATCGGTCCGCCTTGTTGATCCAACCGCGTTTACTGGCCTGTTTCCGCGAAATGAGGACGATTCCCGCGCGTTCGAACGCGGCCGCCAATGCGTGCGGACGTCGCCGCGTGGACTGGGTGCAGCCGCTCGGCCAGCGCCCGCTGAATCCGTCCGGGCTCAGCAGGTGCGGAACTCGGTGCGTTCAGGCCAGCAGATCTCCGCGAAAGCACCCGTCCAACGGTCGCCGCGTGCCGGTCGACGGGCGCAGGGAGTCCGCTGCGGCGTGTTTTCCGGTCGGGGTCTGGATCATCGGGATGATGTGCGTCTCGTCCAGCAGGGAGGCACGCCTGGCGACGACGACGGGAAAGTTGTTCCGGCTTTCCGGCCGAGGAGCTCGAAGCCAGCCCGCGGCCGTCTTCCCTTTGCCGAGCCTGATGCCTTCGAAACTGGAGTAGATGACGACCTCGCAGCCGTCGATGATCCCCCGGTAGGTTACGTCCGCGGCATGTTTTCCTCCGGACGGGCGCAAGCGCAGTGCGCGTGCCCACTGGGCTGCCGTGGCCGGGGCTCCGGGCCCACAATCGACGGGCGGAAAGCCGATCACCTGACGGGAATTTCCTCGCTGCACTACGAGGGACTCGTAGTGCAGCGAGGGGTCGTTTTCCCTGGCGCGAGCGGTGATCGCACGTCGCAAGTTGGCGTCGCGTACTTCATGCAGCGGCTTGCGTCGCACCGGTACTCCTGGTTCGTTCCGTCGTCGTCAGGTTGACCAGGACATCTTGCCGTACCGGCCGATTACCCGATCGAGTTCCCCGGTTTGCAGGAGCGGGCCGGCCCGGGCGAAGTGTTCGGGAACGCTGGGGCCCGATCGGTGAGGCGTCTTCCGCCCTGGTCGACGAGACCGGCAACCTGATCATCGAACTGGAGGACCTGTGGCCTCCACCGCCGCGCCGCGCGACGACCGGTTCGCGGCCGTCACCGACAATCTGACGGTCGGCGGGTTCTCATTCATTTGTGCTGGGCAGCGTGGGTTGTGGGTTGTGTGCGTTTCAGTAGTCGTTGGATCTCGGTGGCTTGTGGTGCTTCGAGGCGTCGGTAGATGTCCTGGGCCGATGGACGGGAGACCCCCAACTCGTCGGTTCCACGGTGCGGTGAGCGTGGTAGGGGTCGGTGACAGCCCTTGCCAAGGCCACGTTGGCATGCCTGTTCCAAGGTCGAAGCGGCGAGGTTCCGGTGTGTGGAATCGTGAGATGGACTCACCTGCCGCCGCCCCGCGACCATCGTCGTCGGACGGAGGAGTACGAGCCTTGACGAACTCGGTCCGCCCGCTGGCGGCGGCCGAATCCGAGCTGTCCGCGACCGCGGCTGCTGAACCCATCACCCAGAACAAGGAGTCCTGAGGCGTGGCCAATCCATTCCGGCTCTCGAAGCCCGTTCAGTGCAAGCCGCTCGACGAATGGGGCTGTGGGGTTCCAGAAGTCTAATCATGCATTCTGACCAGCGGCAATTGCTCTTTCGGCGGGTAGGGCATGATCGCCGGGCATGTCGCTGCGTCTGCTCTACCTGATCTTCCTCCGGCTGCTGGGTCTGTTGGTGTTGTTCGGTCGCTCGTCGGCGTCCAAGAACATCGAGTTGCTGGTGCTGCGCCACGAGGTCGCCGTACTGCGCCGAAGCAACCCGAAACCTCGCCTGGACTGGGCCGACCGGGCTGTGTTCGCCGCGCTGGTCCGGCTGATGCCCACGACGCTGCGATCACACCGGCT
The DNA here is from genome assembly GCF_002796545.1 of Amycolatopsis sp. AA4. Taxonomy (GTDB): domain Bacteria; phylum Actinomycetota; class Actinomycetes; order Mycobacteriales; family Pseudonocardiaceae; genus Amycolatopsis. The sequence goes on along the minus strand of NZ_CP024894.1, from coordinate 5,623,165 downwards.
GGTCGCCCCGGGAACGATCCTGCGCTGGCACCGTCGGCTGGTAGCCGCGAAGTGGACCTATCCACACCGGCGCGGGCGTCCGCCCGTCGACGAAGCGATCGCCGGGCTGATCGAGCGGATGGCCACAGAAAACCACAGCTGGGGCTACAAGAGAATTCAGGGCGAGTTGCTCAAGCTTGGCCACCGGGTCGGGGCCTCGACGATACGGCGGATCCTGAAGCGGGCGCGTATACCCCAGCGCCGGCCCGGCACACCGACACGTCCTGGCGGCAGTTCCTGCGCACGCAGGCCTCGACGATGCTGGCCTGTGACTGCTTCCACGTCGACTGCGCGTTCACCCTGAAGCGGATCTACGTGTTCTTCGTACTGGAGGTCGGCAGCCGCTACGTCCACGTCCTCGGCACGACCACGAACCCGGACGGTAGATGGACCACGCAGCAGATCCGCAACCTCGTGGTGGCGCTCGGCGATCGAGTTGACGAGTTCCGATTTCTCGTCCGTGACCGGGCTGGGCAGTTCGCGGCCTCGTTCGAAACCGTCCTGGCTGACGTAGGCATCGAGACGGTGCGGATTCCCGCGCGTTGCCCGCGGGCGAACGGCTACGCCGAGCGGTTTGTGCTCACGGCGAGAACCGAGCTCACCGACCGTATGTTGATCCTCAACGAGCGGCATCTGCAAGCCGTCCTCACCGAGTACGTCCGGCATTACAACGGTCGACGGCCGCACCGTTCCCGCAAGCTTCGCCCACCCCGGCCGACCCACCCCGTGGCAGATCTGAACTCTCAGCGGATCAAGCGACAGCGGCTCCTCGGAGGCATGATCAACGAGTACGAACCGGCCGCGTAAATCCGCTGGTCAGCGCCGGTGAGCGACTTCTGGAACCCCACAGCTTGAGTTCTTTGAGCTGCTGGACTGAGCGGTGTATGCGCGCCATGCCACAACGCCGGCTCCGGTCGCGACGAGGACGCCGAGGAGCGCGGCGACCGCGGAGACTGCGTCGGTCCATTTCACCGGATCGGCTGCTGCGAGTACGTGCACGGCTGAACGTCGATCGTCACGGCCCGATCGTTACAGCGTGCCCACGGAAGCTCCTCGCCGGCGGATGAAGCAGGGATGCACACGCATGATGAGTGAATCCACCTTCCCTTGAGACCCTGGTGGAGCGGCTCCTGGATGAGGTTTTCGACTCCTTGGCTGGGCTCAATGAGGATGAGTTCGTGGCTTTTGAAAGGTCTCAGTTGCCAGTCCCATGTCGTGCGCGGCGCGTCGCGAGGATTTGAGGCCGTCGAGTATCGGGTTGTCTGCTGATCATGAACATGCTGGCTTGGCGTAGCTAGTGCTTGAGCAGCGCATGAACCAGAAAAATGCACCAAAGCTCGCGTAGCACCTTCGCGTGGTGGCACGGAAGCAATCCGAAGGTGCCAGCTGCACCGCGCTGCGCGAATCGGGGTGCAAAGTGTCGTACCCAAGGGCGATCGCGATGGCGACAGTGGGTCCTCACGATCGAGCGACAAGGAAAATCAGATGACGGAGTTGCCGACCTCTCAGCGACGAGCGCGTCGTGCTGTCGCCGCAGGTGCAGTTGTAGTTGCCACGGTCATGATCCGAAGCACCGCTCGCCAGCGTGGCGAGTCGTTCGGTCTTCACGCCCCGTCGCGCAGGGAACGGGTTCGGCGCAAAACCGTCACCACGGTGGTGCCATATCTTGATCAGCGCGAAAAGAGTCGCTGGGTGGTTTTCCTTGCCTATGGGCTTCTGGCGGCCGCAAGCCAGGCGCTGTTCGTGAATTACGCGCCGGTCACCGGGGACGCCGCTCGGCACTTCGGCGTTTCCGTCAGCGAGATCGGTTGGCTGTCACAGGTTTTCCCGCTGGTTTACGTGGTTGTCGCCATCCCTGCGGGGATCGCGCTTGACCGGTTTCTCCGGCCTGCCCTGGTTTTCGGTGCGGTGCTGACTGCCGTCGGCGCGTTTGTGAGGCTGGTGGGCGACGATTTCAGGTGGGCGTTTGTCGGGCAGGTTGTCGCCGCGGTGGGACAGCCGTTCGTTCTCAACGCGATACCCCCCCCGTCGATCCGTATCCGGGAACCGCTGCCCGCATGCTGCACGCTGTTCATGGACTCCGTACGCTGCCGCCGGGCCTTCATCCGCCGACCGCGCTGCCGGCGGTGTAAGGTACGGAGACCGTCGATCCTGTTGCCCGGGAACAGAAACCAGATCAGCCTGCTCTCAGCACTTCGAGCAGGTGTCCTGGCGCAGCGGTGCCCCGCAGCCCTGCTTGCCGCGATGACCCTGTGCGTGCCGAAAACCACGTCCATGGTCAAGCGACCTGTCTGTACTCATGGAAGACTCCGCCGAGGCGGTCATGTCGGCGTATCACGAGGCGTTCGATCCGCTCGGGTCCCAGTGCCTGGGGTCGGGCTCGCATGCGTGCCGCGGCAGCCAGCGATCGGTGGGTTCGATGCAGATTGCAGTGCTGCTCGTACTCACGAAGCGCATGCCTGAGGTGAGTCTCGTTCCAGATCAACGTGCGGTCCAGCAATTCGGCCCGCAGCCGGTGTTCGAGCCATCCTGGCCGCGAAGACCGCAGAGGAACTCGTGGAGCTCTACCGTGACGAGGACGTCGACGTTCGTCGGCTTTACCGCGAGCTGTCCCGGGCCCGAGCCAGGGGCGCCATCAATGACCAGCGCACCGAGAAGGGCCTCACGGCGCTTGGAGTGGCTGTGTGGGGGCCGCACGGGGCGGCGCACGGCGCAATGGCTCTGGCCCATGCCGACGACGCGCTTCCGTGCCGACCCGGTCCGAGAGTGGGTCGCACTGCTCAAAACCGCGGCAGCCCAGGTCGAGGATGAGCTTGTGACGAAGGAATGAATGCCAGGAAGCCCGGGAGCGCTCCGTGTTCCGGTTCGCGGCCAGGGCGATGGCGCTCGACAGCGCTTACGCCACCCGTAGGACAAGGGAGCCGGTCCAGGTGCTGTCCTTCGTCGCGGAGCCTTGTTCCGGCAGCGCGGAAGAAGCTGCTCGGGAGTTCGATCTCGAGTGGGACAGCTTGGTCGCGGCCGCCCGCGCGTGTGCTGACCTGGGCCGTGCTGTCCTGGCGGTCGCGGTGTCCTGTGTCTGGACGGTTATATCTGCGACGATCGTGTGCTGGCCGGGCGACCAGGAGCTGTACTCATCGCACTTTGGGTCCGCGTCACCTTCGTCTCCCAGAGGTCTGCCGCGTTCGGGTCGTCTGGGTTGGCCAGGCCCGGCCGCATGGTGTCGTTATCGCCGCGGCACGGGCCGTCGTTCACGGTCGGGTGCCGAAGGAGGGCCTGCCGAGTTTGTCGGGCAAGAGCCGGTAGGCGTCGTGAATCCAGTCGCAGAGCAGCGGGCGGCTGTCGCGCGGGTCGATGATGTCCTGTACTCCGAATCGTTCGGCGGTCCGGAAAGGCGATGACAGCGCGGCGAGCTCGTCGGAGATGCGGGCCAATTCGGCCGCGGGGTCGTCCGCCTGCTCAATCTGCGCGCGGAATGCGGCCTCGATGCCGCCTCGGGACGGCAGCGATCCCCATGTTCCGGACGGCCAGGCCCAGCTTCGGCTCGCCCGGTGCCGGTTGATGATTCCCGCGCCGCCGACACCGAACACGCGGCGGACGATCAGTTCGGCCTGCGGGACTCGCGCTTGGTAGACGGCGGTGATCGCCCGCGCGCCGTGGCGGATCGTCGCGGCTTTTTCGGCCGCGGCGCCGATCGTCATCCCGGCTTGGTCTGTCAGGCTGACGAGCGGCAGGTGGAAAGTCTCGCACAGGTCGACCAAGCGGGTGACGGCGAGGGCTCCTTCGGCCGACATGGTCGCTCCGAGGGTCGGGTCCGCGGCGATCACGCCGACTGGATGTCCGTCGAGCCGGGCCAACGCGGTCAGGGTGCCGTCGCCGTATTCGGCGTACCGGAACACTGAGCCGGCGTCGAAGACCGCGTTCAGGAGTGCGGTCGCGTCGTAGGCGCGGCGAGGATTGCGCGGGACGGCGCCGAGCAGGCTTTCGTCGCGGCGATCTGTCGGGTCGTGCGACGCGGTCACCGGCGGCAGTTCGTACACGCTGGAGGGCAGATAGGAGAGGAAACGGCGAATGACGTCGAAGGCGGCTTGTTCGTCCGGGACGATCCGCTCGACGGCGCCGTTGCGGCGGTGGATGCCTGCTCCGCCGAGTTCCTCTTTGGTCAGGCGCTCGCCGGTGCCGCCGGCCACGATCGGGGGGCCGGCGGTGAACATCTGGCCGATCCCGTCGACCAGGATCGACAGGTGGGACATGACCATCCGGGCGGCGCCGAGGCCGACCGTGGGGCCGAGGCCGGCGGCGACAACGGGTACGACGGACAGGTTGTCCACGACGGCGTCCCAGCCGGGATTCACCGGCACGTACGTGTACCCGGCCTCGCTGATCATCTTGACCGAGCCTCCGCCGCTCGCTCCGTCGAGCAAGCGGACGACGGGCAGTCGCATCTCGTTCGCGTATCGCTCGGCGAAGATCTGCTTGTCGTGGATCGCGGCGTCCCCGGAACCCGCGCGCAAGGTGAAGTCGTCGACGCCCAGAACTGCTTTGCGGCCATCGATTTTCGCCGTTCCCGCGACGAAGTTCGCCGGCGTGAACTCGGGCGCGGAGCTGTGGTCGTCGCGAGCGGTGAAGCCCGCCAGCGCCCCGATCTCCGCGAAGGATCCCGGATCGGCCAGCGCCTCGATGCGTTGCCGTGCGTCCAGCTTGCCGTTCGCGTGCTGGCGCGCCACCTTGGCCGGGCCTCCCATGTTCAGCGCGGATCGGCGGCGTCGCTCGATTTCTGCGACCTCGGCCGCCCAATCCCCGTCGCTGCCCACATCGACCGGAGGTGCCTCCGCGGAGCCGGCGTCGGCCGGTGCCCCGTACGCGAGAACGGTGCCGGCTTCGACGACGTCTCCGGCGTGCGCCGTGACGGTTTCGATGCGCATTCCGGCGGTGGCGCGGACAACGACCTCCATCTTCATCGCCTCGATGACGGCGATCGGACTGTCTTCTCCGACCGCGTCTCCGGCGGCGACGTCCAAGCTCAGCACGACGCCGGGCATCGGCGCGACCACGGCAACTGAATCCGGCGGCACCTCGACGCCGCCGCCCTGTTCGTGCCCGGCGTCTTCCTCGACGGCGAGACGTGGCCGGGTGTGGCCGAGCAGTTGCTCGAGGTGGCTTGCGATGAATCCGGTGTCCCACGGCCCGGACCGGAAGGGCTTCGACGACACGATGCCGTGCAGCAGATCGGCGTTCGTCGCCACCCCGTCGACTGCCAGTCCTTCGAGCGCCGCCGTTACCCGTGCGCAGGTGTGCGGCAGGTCGTCGGCGTGCGCGATCACCTTGGCCAGCAACGAGTCGTAGCGTGGGCTGGTCCGATAGCCGGCATAGCCGTACGTGTCGACCCGCACGCCGGGCCCGGACGGCATCTCGAAGCGCCGCAGGACCCCTGCGCTGGGCGCCGGCGAGCCGTTGTGGTCCAGCGTCTCGGTGTTGATCCGGACCTGGATCGCCAGCCCGCGAGGGCTCGGCGCGCTGGTCAGGCCGAGGTCGGCGAGGGTCGCGCCGCCCGCGACGGCGAGTTGCGCGGCGACGAGATCGACCCCGGTGACCTCCTCGGTGACGGTGTGTTCGACCTGCACGCGAGGGTTGGCCTCCATGAACCAGAAGGCGTTCTCCTCGATCAGGAACTCGAAAGTTCCCAGCCCGGCGTAGGAAACCCGGGCGGCAAGCCGCAGCGCGGCCGCGGTGACCGCTTCCCGCAGCGGCTCGCTCAGCCAGGGGCTGGGTGCCACCTCGACCAGCTTCTGATGGCGACGTTGAATGCTGCAGTCTCGTTCGCCGAGCGCGACGACTTCGCCGGTGCCGTCCCCGAGGATCTGCACCTCGATGTGCTGCGGGCGAGTCAGCAGCTTCTCCACGTACACCGCGCCGTCGCCGAAGGACTTGAGCGCTTCCCCGCTCGCTTCCGCGTACGCCTCCGCGGTGGCAGCCGGGTCGGTGACCGCGCGCATTCCGCGACCGCCGCCTCCCGCGAGCGCTTTGATCATCATGCTGCCGTGGTGCGCGGCGAAGGCTTCGGCTTCGGCGAGCGAGGTCGCCTCACCGGTGCCGGGCAAGACCGGCACCTCGCAACTGATCGCGTACGCGCGGGCGCGGGCCTTGTCGCCGAAGAGGTCCAGCACCTCCGGCGCGGGACCGACGAACTGGATTCCGGCCGCTGCGCACTTACGCGCGAACCCCGCGTTCTCGCTGAGGAATCCGTAGCCCGGATGGATCGCCCGGGCACCGGTCTCCCGCGCAGCGCGCACGATCGCCTCGGCGTCCAGATACGCCGCGGTGCCCACGCCGGGAATCCGCACCGCCTCGTCCGCGCAACGGACGTGCAACGACTCGGCGTCGTCGGCCGGGTAGACCGCGATCGCCCGCCCGCCGCTCTCGTGCACTGCCCGCGTGACTCGGACAGCGATTTCGCCGCGGTTGGCGATGAGGACCGGACTCGATTCCGACATGGTCGTGGACTCCTTCGGCGACAAGACGTCAGTGCGGCGGCGGACAGCCGCGGGCGCTGCCGCCTGCGGTGGGGCGCGGCGGCCGCCGTTACGACGAAGCGTCCGCTCGCGGTTGGGAAATGCTGCGCATGAGCTGCTCGGTCAGGCCGCGCACGACCTGTTCCTGGCTGAGTTCTCCGCCGGAGCGGAACCACACCGCCGGCGATTGCGCGGCGCGAATGAGGGTGAACGTGGTCAGCCGGATGTCGGCGTCGACGAAGGACCCGTCCGCGATGCCTTCGGCCAGCAGGTCCGCGAGCAGGCGTTCGTAGCGCCGCTCGACTTCGCGGACCTGCGCCGCGTGTTCCGCGTCGAGGCCGAGATTGGTCGTGAGGAGAATGACGTGCCGGGCGAACTCGTCGAAGTTGGTCGCGGCGAGGCTGGCCAGCGCGGCCTCCATCCGTTCGGCCGCCGGGGCCGGACGGGCGGCGATCTCCTCGAGCTTGTCCAGTTCCGTCCCGGACGCCGCGATCCGCGTGGCGACGATCAGTTCCTGCTTGCTGCGGAACTGGTAGTAGAGAATCCCTTTGCTGACCCCCATTTCTTTCGCGATGTCGGTCATCGTGGCGGATTCGTACCCCTTGCGGGCGAAGACTCGCGCCGCGGCGGCCAGGATGTCGCGGCGTTGGCTTGCTCGTTGCTCGGGATCGCGGACGACGCTGCCCCGCAAGCCGATCTCCACCGTCTCGTCGCTCATGTTCTCGGCAACCTTCCCCTTGGTTTATACCAGTCAGTATAAACCAAGGGGAGTCTGGTTTCGCGTACATGATCAGTCAACGGCTCTCGGCGGTCAGCAGATCGACGCGTCGTCGGCAGAGCGCGACGACGGTGCGTCGGCGCCGGTCGCCGAGCCGGGGGAGAAGGTTTCCGGGAGCACCCAGGCAGAGGCCAGCGTCACCAGCGCCATGGCCAGCAGGAAGGCCGATACCGAAGCCGACGTGCCGGTCGCCTCCAGCAGGGCGGTCATGAGGAACGGCGTCGATCCGCTGACCAGGATCGCGGCGGTCTGATACGCCAGGGTGGCACCGGAGAATCGCAGCCGAGGAGGGAAGAGCTCCGCGATGTAGGCGGCGGCCGGGCCGAAGGTGACCCCGGCGGCGGAGAACCCGGCCACCGACGCGACGCCGACCAGGACGATCGACCCGGTGTTGACCAGCCAGAAGAACGGGAACGTCCACAAGGCGACGGCGACCGATCCGGCGATGATCACCCGGCGCCGGCCGAACCGGTCGGACAGCGCCCCGCTGACGTACACCGTGCCGATCATGGCCATCGCCGCGATCAACGCGGTGGTCAGCAGATCGCTCTTGCTCAGGCCGAGGTGATTGACGCCGTAGGAGAGCACTCCGGTCATGATCACGTACGACATCGCGTTGCACGCGAACAGCAGGCCGGACGCGATCAGGACCAGCCGCGGGTGCGTGCGCAGGAGTTCGCGGATCGGCGCGGCTTCCACCTTTTCCTTCTCCGCGGCCTGCGTCTTGAGCCGGCGGAACTCCGGGCTGTCCTCGATCCGGAAATGGATGAACAGCACGACGGGGACCAGGAGAACGCTGGCCAGGAACGGAACGCGCCATCCCCAGGCGAAGAACTGCTCGGAGGTGGTCGCGGTGCTCACGAAAATGAAGGCCAGGCTGCCGAGGACGAAACCGAGCGGTGCGCCCATCTGCCCGAAGGTTCCCGCGCGCCCGCGGTGCCGGGGCCCGGCGCTTTCGGTCAGCAACAGGACCGCGCCGCCCCACTGGCCGCCGACCGCGATTCCCTGGGCAAACCGCAGCACGACCAAGAGAATCGGCGCCGCGACGCCGATCGTCGCGGCGGTCGGGAGCAGGCCGATGAGAATGGTGGCAGCGGCCATGGCGATCAGGCTGATCAGCAGGACCGGCTTCCGGCCGATGCGGTCTCCGAGGGAGCCGAGGACGACGCCGCCGAGCGGCCGTGCGATGAACCCCGCCCAGAAGGTGGCGAATGACATCAGGATCCCGGCGGCGCCGGACGCGGACGGAAAGAACAGTTTGCCCAGCACTAACGCGGCGGCGGTTCCGTAAATGAAGAAGTCGTGCCATTCGAGAGCGCTGCTGAGCAGGCCCGCGACCATCAGTTTGCGCGGCATGGCCGTGGAAGAGGTCGTCATGGATTTCTCGTTTCGCCGATGTTTCCTGGGGAAGCGACCTGCTCGAGCACATGGTCGCGCACTTTGAAACGCTGGATCTTGCCGGTCGGAGTGGTCGGGAGCGTCGGGACGACGAGAATGTGCTGAGGACACATGAACGCCGGAATGGTTTCGCGCGCCCAGCGAAGGATTTCGTCGGCGTCGAGCCGATCGCCTTGCACGCAGACGGCGATGTCGTGTTCGGAGCCGTCCGCGCTCGGAACAGGCACGGCCGCCGCCAACGTGACGCCGGGGTATTCGGAGACCAGTTCCTCGAGATGCTGGGCGGAGATGTTCTCGCCGCGGCGACGGATCCGGTCGCCCATCCGGTCGAGGAAGAACCACATTCCGTCCTCTCGTCTCCAGACCGCGTCGCCGGTGTGGAACCACAGGTTCCGCCAGGCGTGCACGGTGTGTTCGGGCTTGCCGAGGTAGCCGTCCGCCAGGACGGAGGGTGCTTTCGGCCGCAACACCAGCTCGCCGGGAGTGCCGGGCGGACACGGATTGTCCGCCGGGTCGTGCACCGCGGCCTCGAAAAACGGGCTGGGGCCGCCCATCGGCCCGCGCGCGTCCAAATCCGGACCCGCGATGACCGGGATCCCGGCCTCGCGCATGCGGCTTTCGAGCTGGTCGTGGCGCAAACCGCGGTAGTGGTCCGGCGGAGTTCCCTCGCCCGGTTCGCATTCTTTGACCAGGCCGAACATCGCCACGCCGGCCTCGGTCTGCCCGAATCCCGTGGTGGCGTAGTCGAATCCGAATCGCTGGGCAACGGCGAGGTGGTCGTGCGGCAGAGGCTGCATGTGCACTTTGTTGAGAGTGTTCTTCCGGTCGTCCGGCCCTGGCGGCGCGCTCATCAGCCACGGCACCATCACCCCCATCAGCGTGGCGCTCGTGGCGCCGGACGCGGCGATCCGGTCCCAGAACGAGGACGAGCTGAATTTGCGCCACATCGCGACCGACGCCCCGGCCCACGCGGCCCGGGTGACGTTGAAGATCCCCGCGCCGACGTGGAACATCGGCAGGTCGCTGTAGACGACGTCGTCAGCGGTCGTCAGCTGCCGCACCGGCCAGGTGTACTGATTCATCCACCGATGACTCTGCACCACCCCTTTCGAGTGGCCGGTCGTTCCCGAGGTGTAGATGACGTTCGCGGTGTCGCTGTACCGCATCTCGACCGCCGGCGCGTCGGCCGGCCCGAGGAAGCGCGCGCCGTCGAGAAGTTCGAAGGGCACCGCGGGAGCGGCTGCATCGGTTTCGCCGAGCGAGCACAGAACTGCTTCTGTTCCGGACGGCAGGGCGGAGCCGGCCTCCGCCACTCGCCGGACCAGGGCCGCATCGGTCACCAGCAGGCGCGGTGCCGTGTCGTCGATCTGGTAGCTGAGCAAGCTCCCGGTGTATGCGGGGTTGATCGGACAGTAGACGGCACCCGCCTTCCAGATGCCGAACATCCACAAGGCGGTCGCGACCGGGTCCGCGAGCAGCACGCTGACGCGTTCCCCCTTGCCGACGCCGTGCGCGGCAAGGTTCCCCGCGATCGCGCCGGTCGCGTCGGCGAATTCCCGGTAACTCCACTCCCGGCCGCTGTCGCCGTCGAGCAGGAAGCGCTTGGCTCCGTTCGCGGCGGCCCATCGGTCGAGAGCCTCGGTGACCAGTTCCGGGTCCCGAGTCAGCAGATCGACGGCCTCGTGCCGGCGAGCCTGCCCATGCGTGGCGGACACCCAGTCGCCTCCTCGAATTAGACCAACAAGTTTATTCCCGTGAGTATGAAGCACGCCGAGGGTCGTGTCCAGGGTTTGCAGGGCGGTCCCGAGGGGGGAGGAGTGCCGGAAGCAGTCACTAGGTCGGCGCGACCTGGCGCAGGCGAAGTTGCTGGAACAGATGGAGCAGGACGACCTGTGACGTGGAACGCCGGGGTTCTGGTGCGGGTGGAGGACGATGCGGCACTTCTAACCGACCGAAAGGACGCGGTGCGCAGCTAGTACCCCGCTGACGATCCGGCGGCGGTCCAGCACCCGGCGGACGTTGTCGAGGCCAGCTTTGCTTGTATCCGTACGGCGCGACCGCCGATACTGGAGCGAGGTTGCGGACGGGGCGTCACCCCTCTCCTCGATCGCGGAAGAAGAGCGCACCGCTACCAGCCCGCCGACGGCGCTTGCGAATCGCCGCCCTTATCAGAGCTGGCAGCGAGGAGTCGGCGGAACCGACTGTCGACGTAGTGACTCCGGGCCGCATCCGAAACTAAGATCGGGGATGAGGCCTCGCCTGGCGATTGCGAGGCCTCCCTAGCGAAAATCCTCACGGAGCTCGACGAAAGGCATGACTCCGATCAGCCCGCCTCATGCAGCTACGGTGTACCGATTCCAGGGGGCCGCCCCCCGCCCTCTTGACGTACCCATCGCGATGGCTGGAGTCATCCACTGTGGACAGATCAATTCCTTTGGTTTCGGTGATTTCCACAAAGCGCCGTGGCGACGACGCCGCGCGACATTTACCGCACGGTCGGCCTCGATGAGTGGCTGGGGCACGAGGACCGCATCGTCGACGGGGCCGGATGACTGTGGCTGCGTGCCGCCCCGATCACACAATTTCAAAACCGGCCAGGCCGTCAGTGCGATCGCAGCTGTTCGAATACCTTAAGGACGTGCGTGGCTAGTTGGTGGGTCGCGGGCATCAAGGCGACCCGCGGCGACAGAGCCATGCCGACGGGCGTCTCCGGTGCCTGGGGCCGGTGCTCGGTGCGCGTCTCGTCGCCGCGGGAGTTGCGGGAGGGTGCCGTTTCGATCGAAGGATACTGCTGCCGCAGCATGTTGCGAGGTCGAGCGAACACGGCGTGGCTGTTCGCCGCTGGGACGGATGTCGTAGTCACAGCCGTGTCGTGATCGGGTTTCGCGATCGGTCGTCGCCGTGCCTGCGTGGAACTGACCGCTGCGAAGAGGCTTAAACCGGAAAGGCCGTCTCGTAGGACTGAGGGCACTGAGCTGGCCGACCGCATCAGCGGACGGCCAGCTCGCAATGACAAACGCGCTGCGGTTACGGCGTGAGCGTCACCTTGTCGATCATGTTGTCGATGGAGCCGAGGTGCGCCTTGGCGCAGTAGGCGCGGCATTCGTCGATCCCGACGAAGTATCCGCCGGTGGCGTCGTACCTGGCGAAGTTGGCCTTCGCGCCGCCGGTCTGGTTGTTGATGTACGACGATGTCTGGTGCGCCCACTTCACGCCGTTGGGCATGTAGTACGCGGCGAGGTTGTAGCCGCCGTAGGCGACGAAAGGCTTGGAAAATCCGGTGAAATTGGGTTCGGAATAGATGCACACCGCACCTCGTCGGCAACTGGCGGCGGGGGACGCCGCGCCGATCCGCGGGGCCGCGATGAACCTCGTTCCGTCCGGGAACTCGACGGAACTGGCGTCCCTCTGATGCGCGGTGGGATTTGCCGCAAGCACAGCGTTCACCTGGGCGGCCTCAGTGGCGGCCGATTGCGCGAACGCGGCACCGGAGAAGCCCACCAGCCCTGCTGCCACTGCCAGCAGACAGCCGATCAATTGACGTGTTCGTGACATCGTTGCTCCTGTCTTTCCGTTTCGGGCGACCGCGGGTTCAGCGGTGCCCGCCTTGCGTGCCTTCGGTGGCGTTACCCGGCTCAGGTTTAGCCCGGCGGGGTTGTTCTGTGTCGGCGCCTGGACTCCGAACAACGTCTTCTGAACAATGGCCGACGGGGTGGGAGGGGGAAGGCGCATGCCGAGGCGGGAGCGTCCGCTCGATCCGGACGACGACGCGTTATCGCGGTTCGCGCACGGTTTACGTGATCTGCGGCGGAAGGCCGGCAGTCCGACGTACCGGGAGCTGGCGCGCTGCGCGCACTATGCTGCTGGCACGTTGTCTGACGCTGCGGGCGGGCGCAAGCTTCCCACGCTCGCGGTAACGCTTGCCTATGTCAGGGCTTGCGGCGGAGATGTCGGCGACTGGGAGAAGTATTGGCATGCCCTTGCTGCGGAACTGGCCGCCGAGAACGCGGCTCCCGACTTTCAGGCATCGGCGGAACGTGCACCTTATGTCGGCCTGGGCCCATTCGAGCTTCCCGACGCAGACCGCTTCTTCGGCCGGGAACGAGTACTCGACGAACTGGACGGCAACCTGGCTCGCCATCGTTTTCTCGCGGTGTTCGGGCCGTCCGGGGCGGGTAAGTCGTCACTGTTGCGGGCCGGCCTGGCGGCTCGGCGGGCCGAGTCGACCGTGGTTTTGTTCACCCCGGGGGCGGATCCGTTCGAAGAATGCGCTCTCCAGCTCGCTCCACTGCTCGGGGCTACCGCAGCGCACGTGTGTGCTGAGCTGCGGTCGGCACCGGGGACGCTGCGGCTTCTTCTTCGCCAAGCGGGGCAGGGCCGCACGACAGTGGTGGTCGATCAGTTTGAAGAACTGTTCACCTTGTGCGGTGATCTGGCTGTTCGCGCTGCTTTTATCGACGCCCTGATCGAGGCGGACACGGCCGACATCGTGCTCGGTGCCCGCGCGGATTTCTACTCGCGATGCGCTGAACACCGTGGTCTTGCCGATGCCGTCTCCGGAGCCCAGATGCTGCTCGGGCCGATGACTGCCACCGAGCTGCGGGAGGCCATCGTCAAGCCCGCGACTCGCGCTGGACTCACCGTCGAAGGCACCCTGGTGGCTGAACTGGTGGCCGAGGCGCATGAGAAGCCCGGCGTCCTTCCGCTGCTCTCCCACGCGCTGTTGAAGACTTGGCGGCGGAGGCGCGGGACTACGCTCACTCTTTCGGGGTACCACGCAGCGGGCGGCATCCGGGCTGCGCTGGCCAGGACCGCAGAAGCCCAGTACTCGGCATTCGATGAGGACGAACGGGCCGTCGCTGCGCAATTGTTCCTGCGCCTCGTCGACGTGGGGGAGAACAGCGGCGCCACGAAACGTCGGGTCAACCGCGGCGAGCTGGACTTGGACGATCGCGGCGAGGGCGTTCTCGAACGGCTGGCCGTGGCCCGGCTGGTCTCGGTTGGCTCCAATTCCGTCGAGTTGGCCCACGAGGCGTTGATAGAAGCGTGGCCCCGGCTCGGCGAGTGGCTGGCGAAGAATCGCGCGGGCTTGCGGATCCACCGGCAGCTCACCGACGCCGCCGCGGCGTGGGAAGAAACGAATCGCGAACCTGACCTGCTGGCGAGGGGTACGCGGCTGGCCGTCGTCCGGGAGTGGGCGGAGACCGGCGAAGACGTCATGACAGTCCGCGAACGGGAGTTCTTGCGCGCCAGCATCGAGGCAGAGGATGCGGCGCAGCGGCGGACGGAGCGTCACGCCCGGCAGTTGCGCTGGCTCTCGGCAGGCCTGGCGGTGCTGCTGGCCGGTGCGGTGGCGCTTGCGGGCGCGGCTTTGCTGAGCCGGCAGACCGCGACCGAGCAGCGGCAGATCGCGCAGTCGCGCCAATTCGCCGCACAGGCGGACTCGGCGGCCGAGCACGATCCGGCGAAGGCAGCGCAGCTCAGTTTGGCCGCGATCGATGCCAGTTCCACGTTCGAGGCACGCGCAGCCTGCTCAGCACGGCTGGGCGGCCCTCGGCGCACGGCTGAACCGCCCCGGGTTCGGTAGAGACTCGTTGTTGGGGTCAGGCGACCAGACTGATCAGGTCGCCGTCCTCGTACAGGGTCTCGAATTCGACGGGTGGCCGGTCGCCGCATGCTCCGTGGAGGCGCTGGGTGTTGTACCACTCGATCCACGCGGCAGTCGCGACGTCGACTTCTTGCTTATTGTGCCATGGCCCGTTCGGTTTAATCAACTCGGTTTTGTAGAGCCCGATGGTGGATTCCGCGAGCGCGTTATCGAGGGCATCGCCGACCGTGCCGATCGACGCGTCGATACCGGAATCAGCAAGATGCTGCGTGAATCGGAACGACGTGTATTGACTTCCGGCGTCGGAATGGTGGATCAGCTTGTCCTGCCCCTTTCGCCATCGGTAGTCCCGATGACGCAGTCCCTGCTCGATCGCGTCGAGCACGAGGTCGGTTTCCTTGGACATGCTCACGCGCCAGCCGACGATCCTGCGGGAGAACACATCGATCGCGAACGCGACGTAGACGGTGCCTGCCCAGGTCGCGACGTAGGTGAAGTCCGCTACCCACAACCGATTCGGTGCACCTGCCGTGAACTGGCGGCTCACCAGGTCCGCGGCGCGGGCACCGCCGGGATCGGACACCGTGGTGCGCACCTTCTTCCCGCGGACCGCGCCGGCCAAGCCCATCGCGCGCATCAGTCGTTCCACCCGGCCCCGGCCCGCCCGAACGCCTTCCCGGTTCAGCTGACGCCATACCTTCCGGGCACCGTACACCAGGTAATTCTCGTCGTACACGCGCTGAATTTCCTTCTTCAACTCCTCATCGCGAACTTCCCTCGCCGACATCGGACGGGAAAGCGCGGCATAATAGGTGGACGGAGCGATCTTGATCCCGAACTCGGTCAGCACGGCACAGATCGGCTCGACTCCGAACCGGTCCCGATAATCCGTGATGAACGCTACGAGCGCGGCGGTCGAGGGTCGAGCTCCCTCGCGAAGAAAATCGATGCCGCTTTCAGGATCTCATTCGCCCGGCGCAACTCACGATTCTCACGCTCGAGCTCGCGCACCCGCTCCGACTCCGCAGTCGTGACACCCGGCCGCGCACCCTGATCGGTCTCAGCCTGCCGCACCCACCGGCGCAGCGACTCGGCCGACACCCCCACCTTCGCCGCGATCGACGTGATCGCCTCCCACTGCGACGAGTACTGCTCTACCTGCTCAAACACCAACGCAACCGCGCGCTCACGCACCTCACGCGGATGCCTCGAAGACCGGCCCATAACTCCATCCTCACTCACACGATGGAGCCTCCATCAAACCCGGGGCGGTTCAGTTCGCTCGGATTCCAGTGCGTCGTATGGCTTTGCGGTGTTCGTGGACGAGGGTCGTGTGACGGAGATGGGGCCGATCGATCTCGACGAGTGGGAGCCCTTCTCGATGGGGCCGAAGCCGGGCGGGGTGATCGCGTGACGCAGGACATGCGCGAGCGGTTCAAGCGCGACACCGCCGAGCACGTGATGACGGTGTTGCACGATGACGGCCTGTACCGGAGGTCGCCGGGAGGTGCGCGTGCGGAGTAGGCCAGGTCGGCCAGTCGATCGGATCTGTCGGGACGAGGTCGCGGCGGCGCTGGCAGTCGATCGGCGCTCCGTGGCGGTCGCGGTGGTCGGCGATGCGGCAGAGCAGGATCAGGACGTGGTCGAGGACCGGATCGCCCCCGCCCGAGGAGACGCAGGCGACGCCGTCCGGCACGCCGGAGACGTCGCCGGGCAAATGGGTGCACCAGCGCGGCGTTGACGCGCGCGCGTTCGTCTCCGGAGTTGACCCGAAGCCCAGATGAGCACCTCGTGGCGCGAGGACCAGTCCTTCAACCGGATGCAGCCTGCCGAGGTCACCCTCGACCGCGACGGCGGGCGTCGGGCGGCGTCGACTGCCAGGCGTATAACGGCATATACGAATCGTCGTGCGGCGAGAAACCGCCGAACTCGCGGAATGTCGCACATATGGCGAGTTGTGTTTGACTATGGTGAATTCTGTGTAACTTGTCGCGCGTGAAGGGGCCTGGCATAGGAGGGCGTCGCGCGGCCGCAGCGAGCGAACAGGAGACAGATCATGGTCAGACACTGGCGTGGCAGAGCAGCAGCCGGTGCGGCGGCCGTACTCGTGGCGGTGGCGATGGCAGCCAGCGGCGCGCCGGCGGCGGTGGCGCTGGACAACGGCGTCGCCCAGACTCCCCCTCTGGGGTGGAACAGCTGGAACGCCTACCGGTGCGGCATCGACCAAACCAAGATCAAGGCGGCGGCCGACGCTGCGGTCTCCCGGGGGTTGAAGGACGCGGGCTACCGGTACGTCAACATCGACGACTGCTGGCAGGCCAGCACGCGCGACGCGCAAGGCAACCTACGGCCCGATCCCGCACGGTTCCCCGACGGGATCAAGGCGTTGGCCGACTACGTGCACGGCAAGGGCCTGAAACTGGGGATCTACGCGACCCCGGGCACCCGGACCTGCGCCAACATCTGGGACAACTACCCCGGCACGCTGGGCAGCAAGGGCCACGAGGCCCAGGACGCCCAGACCTTCGCGTCCTGGGGCGCGGACTACCTCAAGTACGACTGGTGCCAGGCCGACCGCGACGGCGTGGACGCCAAGAAGGCGTTCACCGCGATGCGCGACGCCCTGGCCGCCACCGGGCGCCCGATCGTCTACAGCATCCACCGCGAACCCCAGCTGCCGGTGGAGTCCTGGCGGCCCCAGGTGGCCAACTCCTGGCGCACCACCGCCGACATCAGACCGACCTGGTCCAGCCTGATGTCGATCCTGGACAACCAGGTCGGCCTGGAACGGTACTCCAAGCCCGGCGCGTGGAACGACCCGGACATGCTGCAGGTCGGCAACGGGAGCTTGACCGCCGAGGAGAACCGCGCGCACTTCAGCCTGTGGGCGTTGCTGTCGGCGCCGCTGCTGGCCGGCAACGACCTGTCGGCGATGAGCGAGGCGACCCGGCAGGTCCTGGCCAACACCAAGGTGATCGCGGTGAACCAGGACTGGGCGGGCAGTCAGGGCGTCCGGATCCGGGGCGGCGAACAGCAGATCTGGCGCAAACCCCTGTCCGATGGCTCGCAGGCCGTCGTGCTGCTCAACCGCTCCGCGACCTCGGCCTCGTTCACCGCGTCCGCGGGAGATCTGGGTTTTCCCGGCCGCACGGACCTGACCGCCGAAGACCTGTGGCGGGCCACCAGCACGGCGGTAGCCGGGTCGGTGACCGCCACCGTTCCCGGGCACGGCGTGGTCATGTACAAGGTGTCCAGCAAGGCTGGCCCGGGCGAGCGCGCCTACGGAGCCGTCGAACCGCCGCAGCGCTGACCGCGAGGCCCCGCCGCCCCGCCGCGGGCGTGGGAGCAGATCGAGGCGGCGGTGCCGCGCGAGCAGATCTCCTAGGCGCTGGAGGACATCGTCGCGCTGGCCGGTCCGGCGGACGACGACGCCGACGCCGCGTGGCGGGCCGAGCTGGTGAAGCGGTATCCGACGGTGCGGACGTTCCTTCCGTTGCTGTGCAAGGTGATCCGGTTCGGCGCGGCCCCGGACGGCGAGGCGGTGCTGCGCGCGCTGAAGGCGCTGCCCGGGTTGTGGGGCGGCGGGCGGAACAAGGTCGGCGCCGGAGAGATCGGCCAGAGCCTGCTGGCCGGGCGCCCCGCGCGCGAAGCTGCCGGCCGGGACGCCTGTACGGCCACGAAACCGATGGTGCTGGCCAGCCGCGGGCTCCCGGCGGACCCGCGCGAGCACCTCGAGGAGCGGACGCGGCTGCTGCACGACACCTACCGCGAGGTCGCCTCGCGGCTGTCCGCCAACGCCGCGGCCAGCTTCGACGACGTCGGCCGCCTGCACCCTGAAGGCGCTGCGGGCGGAGCCGGACCCGCCGAGCCGGGCGAACCTGCGAGGCCTCACCCATTTGATGATGCCGCGCGTCAACCTGCCCGAGGGTGCTGCTAGGTGTCCTCCTTTTAAACCTGCCTCGGCCGCGCCGGGCGGATGCGCTGCCACCTCGCAGCGAAGGCAGCGCGGCCGCGTTACGACCGCAGCCACACCGGCACCCGGTCGCTGAGCGAACCGCAGGCCCGCCGGATATGCCTGCTCGCCCCGGCGGCGGCGCCCGGGCCGTGGCCGCGGCTGTGCGCGCAGTACCGCGTGATCGCTCGCCCACCGGATCGCCGACCCGGGCGAGACCGCGCTGCTGGTCGACCGCGACGGCACCCGTATCACCCGCTACCAGGTCGAGTCCCTCGTGCAGGCCCTCGCCGCGGCCGCCGGTGTCCCGGACCCGCAGCAGATCACCCCGCAGTCCACGCGGCACGCGTTCAACACGGTCGGCAAGGCCCGCTGCGCCACCCCCGAACAGCGCCGGCGCGCCCTCGCGCACGCCAGCGCCGGCACCGCGGCCCTCTACGGCCACACCGGCGACCGCCTCGCCACCGACCCGGCTCGCCTGGTCGCCGCCTCCGTCTTCGCCGTGCCCGGCACGAGCGCCGGGGCGCCATGACGACCTTGAACCGGGGGATGTCCCTCCCCGGCGCGGGGGATTTGCGGCGCATGTCCTGGACAGGTGAAGGTTCACCCGGGCGAGGGACATTTACGATCACCGGCATGCCAGCGTCGTCCGGGTCGC
The DNA here is from genome assembly GCF_002796545.1 of Amycolatopsis sp. AA4. Classification (GTDB taxonomy): domain Bacteria; phylum Actinomycetota; class Actinomycetes; order Mycobacteriales; family Pseudonocardiaceae; genus Amycolatopsis. The sequence continues at coordinate 5,604,223 of NZ_CP024894.1, read as the reverse complement.
CGGGTCCGGGGGATTCATCCCGTGCTGTGTATGCCTCGATATGGGCCTACAACCGTGTTCATCGCGCCGCGGCGATGCCCGAGGCCGCTGACGAGCGCAACGCGCTGCGGTCGTACACGGTCGCGGGCGCGGGCCTGACCGACGAGCCGACCGGCGGGCAGCGCTGGACGCTGGACTTCCTGCCCGGCGGCGCGCCCGGACCGGGCCAGCGCGACCGGACCGGGAACGTGGTCGCCAGCCGGTGGGGAGCCCCTCCCTACCGGCTGCTGACCGAAGGGGTGTCGCTGCGGGCGGCATGGGACGCGATCACCGCCGCCTGGCCCTCAACCCTCGCCGACGCCGCCGACGCACTCCAGCCGCTGACCCGCAGGCGGGCCGCCGGAGCCGACGTCCGTGACGAGGACGACGCCCGGCTCGTCCCGCTCCGCCGCCGGCACCGCGGCATCAACCTGCTCGGCAAGTACTCGTTCCTCCTGCCCGCCGACCTCGCCGACGGCCTCCGCCCGCCGAACGACCCCGGCACCGCCCCGGCCGGAGGCGGGGACGACGAGCAGGGAGCGGTGTGATGCCCCCGACGGGTCATTACCCGAGGGCGGCGTCGACCGACCGGGCGACCCCGGAAGCCGACACGGCGGCCTTGCGGGGTTCGGCGCAACCGTCTTCGGGATAGACGCAGTCGGGCTACGACAGGTCTCCGGCGAGCATGCGCTGACGGCTGAGTTCGGTGCCGAGTTCGGTCCGGGCGGCGGGATTGTCGAGGTAGAACATGACGAAGCGGTACAGCTGGTCCCGGTCGGCCGCGAACGCGGCGCAGTTGAGCGCGATCATCGGCCGCGGCGGAAGCTTGTCGAACTTTCACCGGCGTGCGTACTGGCGGCGTTCCCACGGAGCGTTCGCGTACGCGATGACCGGCACGTAGGCGGGTGTCGTGAAAGGACGTCGCTTTGCAACCCGCGAGTGCGTCCCAGGGCAGGAAGCAGGAGAAGGTCCAGCCTCGGTGGCGGATGCCGCGTCGGGACAGGACGACCCCGCCGCGCCGGACCCGCCCGGCCGCCGCGAGCGCGAGGCAGCTGCCGAAGTACAGCGCCGCTACGCCGCAGAGCCCGCCCGGCGCCAGCCTGGCGGGGATGCCGGGGCCGGATCGGACGTAGTCGACCGCCGCCATGCCGAAGAACACCGCCAGGCAACCGAAAAATGCCCAACAGCAGCACGAAGATCAGTGTCGAACCGCGGATTTCCGCCGCGGGTCCGTCTTCGCGGTTCACGATCGCGATGTTCGCGTCCCGATGCCGCGGCCGCAGTCGCGAGACGTAGCCGAGTGCCGCGGTCAGGAACATGATCGCCGAGAAGGCCGTCGCCCAGCGCGGGCCGCCGGGGTGGCCGACGGCGACGAACCCGAAGCCGACCGGAATCGCGGCTGCGCCGAGGAGCAGGACGAACACCACGGCGGCGACGGTCCGGCCCGCGCGTGGGGCGGGCCATTCGGGGCGTGGCAGGGCGTCAGAAGACGGCATCCTGCACGTCCCGGCTGCGCCGTCGATCGTCTTTCCCGCGTCCGCCACGGCCTTGGCTCCGTCCGCGATGGCGGTCCCGGCCGCGCCGATCACGTTCTGGTACAGGCTGTCGACTGCGCCGGAGGTGAAGACGCCGACGACCGAACCGCCGACCGCCCCGACCGCGGCGCCGACGACGTTGCCCACGCCGCGGAACACGGTACCGACCGCGGCCCCGATCCCCGCGCCCGCGGCGACCGACGCGCCGAAGCCTGCCGCGCCGGACACGACGGCCTAGGCGGCGGGCTTCCCGTTGGCGATGTCGTGCACAACCCTGGCCACCGCAAGGGCCCCCGCCCACCTTCAGCCCCACTCGGGGAGCCTTCTTCTCCAGCTCAGCCGCTGCTTTCGCGGCGTCGTCGGCGCCGTGTGCGGCCGCTTGTCCCGCGTCCACGTCGCGGTAGACCCGGGCGGCGGTCGTGCCTTCCGGCGCGTTCTTCGCGAGGTTCAGGAAATTTGGCGGACTCGTCGGCGAGGAACTGGGACTGCTTGGTCAGGATCGACGCGTGCTGGGCGGCGAGCGCGCCGGCCGCGCCGTTCGCGAGGTCGTCGATGACGAGGAACCACTTCTGGCTGATGTCGCTCCAGACGTTCGCCAGCGTGTCCGCGGCGAGCTTGCCGACCAGCCGGGCGGCGTCGGCGCCGTGCTGAGCGGCGTGTGCCCGATGTGCGTGGCCGACGAACGTGACCTGTCGATCTAGGGACGATTTAAGGACGAAATTGAAGGTCGAACGAGGCCGGCCGACTGGAGTCGAACCGCAACATGAACAGTTGCGAATTCTCCAGCTAGATCGAATGACATCGATTCGAAACGGCCCGCAACAATTAACCGGAGGGTTCTTGGTTCGAGTCCAAGCGGGGAGCAAAGCCCAGGTGAACGACCTGGGCTTTGTCCTGCCCGGAGGTCGGGGCGATTTGGTGTCGACTGTGACGGTCGCCCAAGCGGTCGGCTGCCGGGGTCCGCTGCGGTCGCTGGCGGCGGTTCGGAGCCGCCGGGCGCTGCGGATCTCGGCGCGGCTGATCCCGTTCGATTCGCGTCTGCCGCGCCTCGGGCACCTCCAGCGCCAACCGGCTCAGCACCTCTCGGGTTGGCGATTTCACCGAAGGCATCCACCCGTCCTCTGGGGTGAATGGCTATCGAGGTGCCGGACCTTCGAGCCTTGATCATCGAAGCGCCTCTGGCCCGGTCCGGTCACGAACACCAGGTGCGCGTGTGCATTTCGTTCCACGACACAAACATTCGCCCGGATCCGGGCACCGGGCAGAGCTCCTCCCGGGCAGAATATGCGGCCACCCGAACTCGGGGGGTGGGCGACAAGGTCGTCACCCACCCCCACGCCCGCCTCGGCATCGCGGACGGCGCCCCGGACCGCCTGACGAATCCGCGATTTCGCCCGACGCATCGGACCCATTGCGTCCGGCCGCCGAATGCTCGCCGGGGCGATGGGCCGGCGAGCAAACGCCTACGGGTGTCCCGTCTCAGCGGCTGCCGTTGTTCAGGCGTCTCCTTCGCGCTAGCCGAGGTTGGACACCTTGAAGCTCACCGGCCCCGCGACGATGGTTCCGTCGGGACCCCTGAGCGCGACGGTATAGCTGCCTGCCGCGAGCTCCTTTGTGTACCGAATCGTGTCTGACTGCGTGCTGACGGTGATGGTGTCGAGCACGGCGTGCGCCGCGGGGTTGACTATTTCGATCTGGTACCGCGCCCCGGCGACCCAGGCGCCCCCAGCGTTGTACTGGATAGCGAACGGGAGCCCGCGGGACGTGTCGGCCGGTGCGGTAATGCTCGCCGCCGCCGGGGCAGGGGCCGGCGCGGGGGCCTGGGCGGTAAAGGTCCAGTGGGTTTTGGGGTTGTCGTCGTTGGGGGTTGATTGCTGGAGTGCTGTGCCGGCTTGGGCGAGTTTTGCTCCCTTGTTGTCGAGGACCATGTTGGTGCTGCGGTTGACGATGAGGTATTCGCCGGTGGTGGAGGTGGGTTGCAGTTTCCAGTCTTGGCTGGAGGCTTTGGGGTCGAGGGGTTGGATCAGGACGTTTGCGCCTTTGTTGGTGGCTCCGCCGCCGTCGAGTGCGAGTCCGGTGTGGACGTTGACGAATTGGACGTAGCCGTTGGTGGTGCTGTCTTTGGCTTCCCAGAGTTTGTTGTCGTTGAGGTCCTGGTTGGAGAGCACGACGGGGGAGCCTGCTGGTTTTCCGTTCGTGTTGAGGATGAGTTTGTCTCCCGCGGCGGCGCCGATGGCGTAGTGCTTCCCGGCCGCCACTGGTGGCGGGGTGTGTTCGGTGAGGGTCCAGTGGGTTTTGGGGTTGTCGTCGTTGGGGGTTGATTGCTGGAGTGCTGTGCCGGCTTGGGCGAGTTTTGCTCCCTTGTTGTCGAGGACCATGTTGGTGCTGCGGTTGACGATGAGGTATTCGCCGGTGGTGGAGGTGGGTTGCAGTTTCCAGTCTTGGCTGGAGGCTTTGGGGTCGAGGGGTTGGATCAGGACGTTTGCGCCTTTGTTGGTGGCTCCGCCGCCGTCGAGTGCGAGTCCGGTGTGGACGTTGACGAATTGGACGTAGCCGTTGGTGGTGCTGTCTTTGGCTTCCCAGAGTTTGTTGTCGTTGAGGTCCTGGTTGGAGAGCACGACGGGGGAGCCTGCTGGTTTTCCGTTGGTGTTGACGATGAGTTTGTCTCCCGCGGCGGCGCCGATGGCGTAGTGCTTCCCGGCCGCCACTGGTGGCGGGGTGTGTTCGGTGAGGGTCCAGTGGGTTTTGGGGTTGTCGTCGTTGGGGGTTGATTGCTGGAGTGCTGTGCCGGCTTGGGCGAGTTTTGCTCCCTTGTTGTCGAGGACCATGTTGGTGCTGCGGTTGACGATGAGGTATTCGCCGGTGGTGGAGGTGGGTTGCAGTTTCCAGTCTTGGCTGGAGGCTTTGGGGTCGAGGGGTTGGATCAGGACGTTTGCGCCTTTGTTGGTGGCTCCGCCGCCGTCGAGTGCGAGTCCGGTGTGGACGTTGACGAATTGGACGTAGCCGTTGGTGGTGCTGTCTTTGGCTTCCCAGAGTTTGTTGTCGTTGAGGTCCTGGTTGGAGAGCACGACGGGGGAGCCTGCTGGTTTTCCGTTGGTGTTGAGGATGAGTTTGTCTCCCGCGGCGGCGCCGATGGCGTAGCGCTTCCCGGCCGCCGCCGGCGGACCCACCCTCACCGACGGACCCTGGCCACCGTAGTCCGCGTCGGTTGGCCGGGTGACTTCAAGCGTTACCGTGACACTGCCTGTGCTTCCATTGAGCTGGATATTGTATGTGCCGTCCGGATTCGCGTTGCTTGCCGAAGCGTTGACGCACGATATTTGCCCCGTCGGAACGATGGTGTCATCGTTTCCGCTATCCGCTTCGTACAGTCCATGGGCCGTCGGGGTAGCGATGCAGAAGGTAGGATTGGCTTGAGACGATTGAATGGGTATCGCTGTCGAGGAATTCGGCAACGAGTAATCTCTCGAATTGTTTCCGTCTGGGCCGATCGGGATGTCGACCGGGTGTTCTTCGGGTACGTCGAAGAACCTGGGCCCCGCGATTCCGAGGTGTACTTCGCGCAGCCCGCCGGGTGCTGGATAGGCCGAGTTGTTGAGGACTGTGTACGGCGGATTGTCCTGCGGGGAGAAAATCGCCAGCTGTCCGTAGACTTCATACTCTCCGCCGGAGTCTCCGCCGTCTGCCACCCGCAGCGAACGAGGCCGGACGGAGTAGGTGCTCAACTCCTCGTCTTCTGCCACGTAATGGCACAGGGGATTGTCGCATTCCTGCGCGTCTGCGAAATTATTGCCGCGAGTGGGATCGTTTACCGTCAGCTCAGGAGAACTAGGAGTGTAAAGCGGGACGTAATTGCGCGGGTTGGCGTTCGAGGGAATGAGCGGAACGGGGTCATTCCAGAAATTGTCCCGAGGGCGGTTGTCGTATCGGCCCATGGAGCGCAAAATGGTCTCCACGCTTGCTGTAGAGAACTGCGCTCCGTTTCGGAATTCGTCGTTGCTGTTGAATTGATACCACGAGTTGGAGGTCACGCCGGCCAGATACGCTTCGCCGTGCGCCCACCCAACAAGCGGGGAACCGCTGTCGCCTCTGTGGGAAACAGCTTGACGGGATGCCGCGACCAGGCCGGGAATTGCCTGTTCAGGATCATTGTACATGAAGCGGAAGCGTTGTGCGGCGAGGCCTCCGTAGCGGTTGCTGCCCAGGCGGGGAATGCTCAGCCGAACAATGGGGGTGCCTGGAGATTGAACATTCAGCTGATCAGCCGGGGCGCCGCCTCCGGTGATTCGCGCGAGTAGCGCCCGCTGTTGGTCGGAATTGATTGCTCCGCCGTTTCGGTCATTATTGACCTGGTGGAAGGTGTCGGTGATTCTCTGCTCGGAGGGAACCATTCGTCCGAACAGGGTGGCGACGATTCTGTCTGCGTCATTGACGTTGACATCGGCGTCGCTCGGCAGTCGCAGGAATTCAATATTGTCAACCGGCCGTTGAAGCCTGACTACGGCGAGGTCGTTGCTAATCCTGTTTTCAGGGGTGCTAGGAGTTCCGCCTGGCAAGGGATAACCTTGGGCGATTCGCATTTCCGCCACGGGAACCGTGGCGACCGTGCCGTTTCTTTGCGTTACGCTGACCGTGGCCCGTACGGCCTGATCTCGGCTGGTGCGCTGTGCCACGACATGCGCAGCGGTGACCACGAGATCCGGTGCGATAAACGCGCCGGAGCCTACTGAGCGCGTACTCGTGCTGCCGTCTTCGCTGTCGTGTGTTACGGAGAAGCGCGCGAGAAAAGAAGGTACTGGTTCGTAGCGTTCCGTGGCGAGAGGATGATCACTGGGCGATTGGTCGCCGACTGCAAGGGCCGGAGCTTGCGGAAGGGCTAATCCGACGGCAAGCAGCGCGACCATGGCCTTCGCACGGTGCCTTCGGTTTACGGGTGTTCGCACACGTTTGCCGACCTTGCCGCCGAAGTAAATCGGAATTCTTCCAAGCATTTCCATTCCTCTTGTTTTCGCAGCCCATGAAAACGGGCTTGCAGATACTCCGCCTGTAGAAATAATGGACGCCAGAGCGCCGATGTTCTTGTCGGTGAGCGCGCGAACCCAGCGGTCGGCGGGCTTGGCAATCTGGTGTGCCTCCATCTTCGCCGCAGTAGTATGACGCTCCGAGTAGACCTGACGACGCGGCGTAATACCGGTACCCGTTGAGGTAAACAGCAATTCACCGGTGAAGCATGCGATAAATCACTGACCGCACATTGAATATTAACTACCGAAACGGGTGTCCGAATTGCCGGGAGGCAGTTTTGTGCCGGGCGGGGCACGGCTGGCCGGAGTGGCGATGGTGCCCAGCGACGCATCCGGAGTTCATTGTCACTGCTCCCGCTGCGGCATCGCCGAGATCGGCCCGAACCCGCATGGCCCTGAGTTTGGCGCCTGCGGTCTGGCGGATGTCCGTCAGGGGAAGGGGGTCGCTGCCGAAACGGTGCGGTGTCGCGGCCGTCTGGGCTTGGACCGCCGGCGTTCTCGACGAGCGGAGCACTAAATTCGGGCCCCGGCTTGCGATTCCGGGGAGTCGCGCGCTTTGGCCATCCGAACGCGGGCCTCGCGTCGGGCCGCATCGGATCAACTCGCGATTCGCGACCAGCCGCGACGCCTCGAGCCTGGACTCGACCTCCCCAGGCGAAGACGTCCTGCGTCACCCATCGGCAGGTCGCTCACGAGCATTCGAGCAGGACTGTGGGGCCCCGAGCAGGACCGGCACGAGGAACGCCAGATCGCTCAGCAGCCGCGGAGGCAGCATCGGAACTCGTACCGGCGCTTGGTCGGGAAAAACGCGATCAGGCCCAGTCCGACCGCCATGGAGACGACGAGTTTCTCGTTCTCCGGAGACTGCGGCCGCGAACGTGGCGGCCGTCGGCATCGGCGCGGCCGGATCGTCGATCCGTGGCGCACCGACGGAGCGGGGAGGGCTGTCCGGCCCGGCTGCTTAGCGCGCCGGCCGCGGACGCCCTCCCCGCTCTGTGACTGCACGGAGGGGTTTGCTTCACCCGATCGTCATGGACTTTCGCTCAGCTGGGGACAGCGGCACGCCACGGGTCGATCAGAGTTCCAGGTGCGACGCTCTTGTCCGCCGGGACAGTGCTGGCCTTGTCGCCCGGCATCGGCGGCGCAGTGCACACCTGATTAGCCGCCGGTCGCTCGCCGCGCTGGAGGTACCGGGACAGCACGACCCCGGCGCAACCGGGGGACGGCGACAGCGCGCTGTCGAGCGTGGGCATCACCCCGTGCGAACCCGCGCCCCGCACCGCGACCAGCTTCGAATTCGGGAAGTAGCCCAGGAGCGCCACCGCGTTCTCCCAAGGGGTCGCCGGGTCGAACTCGTTTTGCAACATCAGGGCGAACGGCGCGGCGTTGCCTCCGGAGGATTTCGTCTCCTTGGGGACGAAACGCAGCTCTCCGTCGCCGAACGGGCTCGGATCGGCGATCGATTTCGGAAGACCGTATCTCACGATTGAGGACAGGACCTCGAATACCGTGACCGCGATCTTCGCTATCGCGGCCAGCGTGTCGGGCTTCATCAGGGCAGCCAGCAGCTGATCAGGGGATGTTCCCGGGTCCGCGGAATTCATTGTCGTTTTGAGGGCGGCCAGAACGCCGGCGGGGATCTTCCAGTCCTTCCCCACGGGAAGGCTCACCGCGTCGGAAATCGTCGTCAGCACGCTGGCCGCGGTGTTGAACTCAGTCGAGTTCCAGTACCCCGATTGCGTCTCGTCGGAGAACAGCTGGTCGTGGACCTGAGCGAAGGTGATCGCGGGGTCGTTCGCCAAGTAGCGCCTGGCCAAGGTCAAGGATCGGGCGAAGCTCGCGAACGCTGAGTCCGAGTACGCGGAGGACTGCCAGACGCTCTCGAAGTCCCCGCGGGTGATGCCAGGCAACTGTCCGAGGTCCGCGGCCTTCAGGACACCCTCGTACGCGGCGGTCACCTTCGCCGCCGTGGCACCCAGTTGATACGTTTTGTTCTGTCGCGCCAGCCATTCGGTCAGCTGCGTCCCACGGCGTTTGAACGCAGCTTCCTGGCTCGTTGCCGGCTGGGGCACTCCGGGGGCCAGCATGTTGCTGTCCAGTACGAACCTGCCTGATCGGGAAGGGAACAGCGACTGGTAAACCCGTCCCAGCTTGGTTCCGTACGAAACGCCGTAATAGTCCAGCACCGACGCGCCGAGCAGGCTGCGCACCAGGTCGAAGTCCCGTGCCACGTTCTCTGTGCCCAGGAATGCCGCGTGAGTGTATTTTCCGATGCACCCGTAGTCGACATTTGTGCCGATGTGAGAACTATTTCGATAGGTGTCGAGGTTGTCCTGGGACGCGGGTTGGCACTCGATCGGGCTGGAGGCGCCTGTGCCCCGGGGGTCGAGGCCGACGATCTGGTAGTTCTGAAGCAGATCCGGCATCGTCCCGGCGACCCGCAACGCCCACGTGCCCGCGGCCCCGCCGGGACCGCCGCGGTTCACGAACATCGTCCTCGGTTGTTCCCCCGGCGACATTTGCGCCCCGACTCGCAACGCGTGGACGGTGATGCTGGCCTTGTCCGGTTCGAGATAGTTGACCGGAACTGTGATGTCGGCACATTCGACCGTCCGGTAGGCAAGCACGGAGCTGCCGGACCTCTGGGTACGGGCGGCTTTCTCCGCCGCGGTGCAGTTGTCGTACTTCCACGACACCTGCTGGCCTCGGTACTGCTGCGATAACGAGTCTGTCGGCACGGGCGACAAGGCCTGTGGGCTGTCCGCGGTCTCCGCGGAAGCGGGATTCTGGACTGCCGTCACCGTCATGGCCGCCACGCAGACCGACAAGGCCGCGCCGAGATATCTTCGTCTCATGCTCACCAACTGGCTCTCCTTCGCTGGGCGCACGCAGACCGTCCGGCCGTGCGGTGCCGAGGCACCCGGCCGGGCACCATCGACACAGGGTGAACGAACCGGCCGGAATCCTCCACGGGCGGCCGCAAAATTCCCCTGAACAAGGGGTGTTGCACTTCACAGTGAAATTTCGGCAGGCTGTCGGGACGGCCGTAACCGGGTATTCTTCCCTTGTGCTGCGCACCTGCCTTGGAGGAATTCTGACGATCGCTTGATCATGAAGAAATAGACCTCGCCGAGATGATTTTTAGCATCATGCGCCACGTCGAGGGTCGCGCCGGCCCGGGCGAAAAGGCCATCGCGGTCAAAGGCCGCGACTACGGTCGGCAGGTCTGCCAGATCGCGGCATCCTTGACTGGAAGTTCCCGCTTGGACCTCACCCGATCTGGGTGCTCGGCGACCGGTGCCGCCGCTTCGCCTCCGCCTGCGTCGAGTGCGCTGGTCCGCACCGCGCAGCACGGCGAGGCGAGTGCTGTGAAACGCGAAGCTGCGAAGACAAAAGCGATGACGCGACGACTAGCAGAGTTCGACGCGCTCGGACTGGACCTTGGTGACGGTCCCCAATACGTGGGTTTCCGTATAGTATTTGCCGTGCCCGAGGCACTTGCCGTAGACCGTCACGGTGTCGGTGACGAAGCCGTTGCAGGTGCGTTCTCCAGCTTGCGGGTCCGGGCCGGGCATGTCCTTGTTGATGACAACTTGGAGGTTGACTTTCCGGTCCCGCAGCCCGTTCTGCCGCCGCTTCCGACAAGTTCGCCGCCGTTGACGTAGGGCTTGTTCGCGAAATACGCACACGCCTGGACCTGGCCCGGATTCGCCGAGGCGGGCGACGCCGATGCCGCGGACGTCATGCTCACGCAGGCCCCCGCGACACAAGCCGCCACCACCATTGCTTTCCGCATAATCGATCTCCTCGCTGGTCGTCTCGATGTCGGGACACGAACCCGAAGCACTGCGCGAAGGTTCAGGTTCTTATCTGCCGGTCATTTTCTTCGTTTGCTTCGTATTATTGCGATCGAGGGCAATATGATAGAAATCATTGTCACGATGATTCCGAGGAGTGCTGTGGTTGTCGTGAATGCCATGTGTTGTCGATTGTCGAACATCCATGCCTGCACCTGTCACGCCGACGAGCGGCACGCCAACTCACCGGAGGCGGACCGGCTGCGGGAGGCTGCCGCGACTTCCGGCTCGCCACCCAGGACGCCGCGGGCGCGGTCATGGCTGGCTGGAGGCGACCTTGCTGCCGAAGCCGATGAGGACGACACCCGTGATGCGGTGCATGGCCCGCCGTACGGCGGGCTTTTCGAAGAACGCGCGGGCTTTGGCCAGCAGCAGCACATAGCTGGCGAGCCAGACCAGGGTGAGGGCGGTGTGGATGAGGACCAGCACTGCCATGCCGGCTTGCGGGACGAGCCCGGAAGGGACGAGCGTCGGGAGCGGGCCGGGGTAGAACACGGCGATCTTCGGGTTGAAGAGGTTGCTGATCAGGCCGGTCCGCCAAGGGTTTCCGCCTGCGGAGGATGTCGTCAGGCCGGACTGTGCCGCGTGCTTTCGGCTGTGGAGGAGTGCTTGAATGCCGAGCACGAGCAGAAAGGCCGCTCCGGAGAGCTTGACGATGGTGTAGGCCGTGGCGGACGCGGCCAGCAGGGCGGCCAGGCCGACCACGGTGAGCAGGCCCCACCCCAGCAGTCCCGCAGTGACGCCGCCGACTGTCTTGAGGCCGTCCTGCCAGCAGGCGGCGATGGCCCGCTTCGTCGCTACCGCCATGTCGGGGCCGGGTACCACCGTCAGTGCCGCGAGAATTCCCACCGCGTAAGGAACTGTAAGAACTCCTCGCATCATCGAACGCTGACGTTCCCACGCTCGACGCCGGGTTGTCGATAGCGTTCTTCCCCGGGCTGCAGGTGAGCATGCCGATTCCGACGATCTGGGAAGACGCGTTCCGCCGCCGGCTACGTTGTCGCGGAGAATTGACGCCCCTCATCGTGCTGAAGTCAGATCCGCAAGTCCCAGCTTGCGATGTTCGTCGCGAGGGAGAGCAGTTCGGCAAGGCTGGCCTCGTCCTCGCGCAGGGCGTCGGGGCACCAGGCGAGACTGAGCACGCCATTCCAGCTCGCTCACAGGACCGTGGCCGCTTTGCGTGCGTCGAGCGGGCGGATCAGGCCCTCGGCGACGCCGCGCTCGAGAGCGTCGATCATGCGCGCGTTCTGCTCGTCTACGCGGCGGGCCAGGCGTTCCGCCGTTTCGGCCGCGGCGGGGTAGCTGCCCAGCGGTGCCGGTGCACTTGTGCGGTGCCGCGGTCGGCTTGGTCGGAGAGGAAGAACAGCGAGCCCGAGTCCGCGGGCCAGTGCGGCCGGGATTCCGTTGCGGTGTCCGCGGTCGCCCGGCGCGACGCGGAGCCGTCGGGGTCGACGAGCCAGAGTTCGGTGTCGAGGTGGTCGCCGGTTCGGCTGAGGGGCGCGAGGACGTAGCAGAGCAGGTGTCCGTTCGGGGCCAGGGCCGGGGTCTGCGGTGCGCGACCGTCAACCACGAGTTCGGCGGTCAGACCTGTCATGCGAGCAGTTTGCCTTGACCGCGTCGCCGCGGGTGGCGTTGTTGGCGAGAAACCGGCGAGAATTGTCTCTCCGGACGGTTACGCGCTCGCGACCGCAGCCATAGCGTTGGCCTGTGATCATCGTTTCCGCCATTCTCATCGGCATTGTCTACTGCCTGCTCAACTCCTTCCTCGCCGAGCCGCATCGTCGTAAGTTCAACGCGATCATGGTCGCCGGCGCCGGAGCGGCTTACTTGAGCAGCGGCGCATTCGGCCCCCTCGAACTGGTCTTCACCGCCGCGGTGACCTACTGCGCTTACCGCGGCCTGAAATCCTGGGCGTTCATCGGGATCGCCTGGCTCCTGCACACGACCTTGGACGTGCTGCATCACCTGAAAGGCGCGCCGATCCTCCCGTTCGCGCACACCTCGTCGCTCGGCTGCGCGATCTGCGACCCGGTGATCGCCATCTGGTGCTTCAGCGGCGGAATGTCAGTGAAGGAGCTTCGCGCGCGATTTCTCTCCGCACGTTCCGGAAAGGACGCCACGGCAGCGGATGTCACTCCGGGCGAGGAACACCGTAGTATTGGTGGTAATACTCAGACCAGCCTTCCACAGTGAAATTTTCGAAGTCGCGGGCTTCCTCGCACTCCGTCAGGTAGGTCAGGGCCTCGCGGGCCAGCTCGTCCGGGCGAGCGGCGAGAAACTCTTTGGTCGCGTCCAACCCGGCCCCGCACAAGAGCTGCACGTCGATGGCGAATTGCGAATCCCAGCCGGACGTTTTGGCTTGCCAGACGAGCAGCACGTCGTCCAGCGAGCCGTGGTGGAACAGCTGGATGCAGCAGACCTTCATCAATTCGGCGTTCGCGTCGAGCCTGGCGCGCATCTCGGTCGCCAGGATGCCGCGGACCTCGTCCAGCTGGCTGCCGGTCGGATGCAGCCCGTATCGCTCGAGAAGGTCGTCCTCGGTCATCTGCCGGATACTACGGCCGGGCGCGGGGAGGGCGCGCCTGATTTGTCGGCCGCGACGTGCGGAGGACTCCCGGGCGGTCCGTTGCCGCGCGGCGATGCTGTTCGACGCGCGCAGCCCGTCCGTCCGGAGATCTCCTGGCCGGGACGACTTCTCGCGCTGCCTGCTGATGTTCCGGATCTTCGACTCGGGCGAAGCGGCACGGGGCGTGAGTGCGGATTTGCCCGCGGGCAAGGAGATCCTCGACGGTTTCCTGCGGCTCTGGGAGCTGGCCGCCGCACCGGCGTCGGAAACCGGGCCAGCCCGTACCTGCGGGGGTGTGCCGCCCCGGTGGTGATCGGCCAAGCTGGGCGGGTGGCGACGTATCGGCAGGTGTTCGGCAGACCGGAGTTCCGCGCGCTGTTCGCGAGCATGGTGGTTTCGGTCGCGGGCGACCAGTTCGCGCGGGTGGCGTTGTCGTTGCTGGTCTTCGACCGGACGCGTTCGGCGGGCTGGACCGCCGGGGTCTATGCCTTGACCTACGTGCCGTCGATTTTCGCCGGTCCGCTGTTGTCGGGCCTGGCGGACCGGTGGCCGCGGCGGCGGGTCATGGTGGCGGCGGACCTGGTGCGCGCCGGGCTGGTGACGGTAATGGCGATTCCCGCGCTGCCGCTGCCTGCGGTCGCCGCGCTGCTGGTGGTGGTCCAGGCGGCCGGCGCGCCGGGCAACGCGGCTCGTGCGGCGACGGCCGCGGCGGTGCTGCCCGGCGAGGAGTTCGTGCTGGGCAAGGGCGTGCTGGACATGGTGGTCCAGCTGGCGCAGGTGGTGGGGTTCGCGACCGGCGGGACGCTGGTCGCGTTCCTCGGGCCGGGTCAGGCGCTCGTCGCGGACGGCGTGACGTTCGTGGTCTCGGCGGCGGTGGTGCGGTTCGGGATCCGGGCTCGGCCAGCACCCGGAGTAACCGCGGGGGACGGGACCCGGCTGGGGCGCTGGTGGGCTGATCTGCGGGCCGGGACGGTGCTGGTCGCGCGGACGCCGCGGTTGCGTTCGCTGGTGGGATTGGCTTGTGTGGCCGGTTTTTACGTCACGGTCGAGGGGCTGGCGGCGCCGTATGCGGAGTCGATCGGCGGGTCCGCTCAGGCGGTGGGGGTGCTGCTCGCGGCGAGTCCGGCCGGGACGGTGCTCGGGATGCTGATCGTGTCGCGACTGCCGTCGCCGGTGCGGATGCGGTTGCTGGGGCCGCTCGCGGTGGCTGCCAGCGTGCCGCTCGTGGTGTGCGCGCTTCACCCGGGCCTGGCCGTGACAGCGGTCCTGTGGGGACTGTCGGGAATGGCGAGCGCCTACCATCTGCCCGCGTCGGCGGCGTTCACGCTGGCGGTTCCCGATCACCGGCGGGCCCAGGCCTACGGGCTGGCCGCGACCGCGTTGACGACCAGCCAAGGAGCCGGGATCGCCCTCGCCGGACTGGCGGCGACCGCGGCGGCTCCGAGCACGGTCCTAGCCGTCTCCGGGGGACTCGGCGTGCTGACGGCGCTCGCGGCGGGCGCGGCTTGGAACCGCGCCCGCCGCGCCGCCGGACCGGCGTAGCGGATCAGCGGGTCCACTCGTTTCCGCGGCCCCATTCGTTGCCGCGGCGGGTCCATTCGTTGCCCTGGAAACGGATCCACTCGTTTCCGCGGGAACGGGTCCATTCGTTGCCGGGTGCGTTGCGCATAGTGACGCCTTTCTCCTCCGTGGTTGGTCCGACCGGCGTATCGACGGCCGGGCGGCCCTGCGATTACTGTGATTAATCTTCGTGGACAGGGGCGGATACCAGCGTGACTGGTGAGAGTGGCGGACGCATAACGAGGCGGGGATTCCGGTCCCTGCCGCGCCCCGCGCTGTGCCTGGTGCTCGCGGTCGACGCCGTCGCGGTCGCGATCGGGGTGTTCTCGGCGGTCTCCGTCTCGGTCACCCGGACGGAGTGGCTGTGGTTCGCGCTCCTCACCGCGGCCGCCGTGGGACATCTCGAGGCGGTCCGCACGATCGAGCGCAGGCGTGAGCAGGCGTCGAAGAAAGCGCCGTACACGAATCTCAAGAGCCTGTGGGTGTTCGCCGCGCTGCTGGTGCTGCCGCTGCCGCTCGTCATCGCGTTGACCGCGGTGTCCTACGCATATTGCTGGTATCGGGTTTACGGGCCGACGATTCTGTATCGAAAGATCTATTCCGCCGCCACCTTCGTACTCGCGTCGGCCGTCGCCTCGACGATCCTGGACTCCATTTCGCCGAGCGGCCCCCGGTTGCCGCACGACGGGTGGTCGCTGCTGCTCGTAGCAGCCGCTGCCGCCGCGTGGTGGCTGGTCAACTACGCACTGGTCGTCGTCGCGATCGGGTGGTCCACGCACGAAAAACTGCCGCTCCGGCAGGCCTTGGGACATCCCGGCGACCAGCTGGTCGTCGCCTCGGCGCTCGGGCTCGGCGCGACCATGGCCGTCCTGCTGGTCCACGAGCCGTGGGCGCTGCCGGCCCCGATGATCGCCGTGCTGTGCGTGCACCGCGATCTCTTGCTGCCCCAGTACCTGCGGGCGTCCCGGACGGATCAGAAGACGGGCTTGGCGACGCCGGTGTACTGGGCGGACGTGGTCACCGCCGCCCTCGAACGGGCGAGGCTCAGCCAGACCGGTCTCGGCGTGCTGTTCCTGGACCTCGACAAGTTCAAAGCCATCAACGACACCTACGGGCACCCGGCCGGCGACCAGGCCATCCGCGCCGTCGCCGACCGAGTGCGGTCCGAGGTCCGGGCCGAGGATCTCGTGGCCCGGTACGGCGGGGACGAGCTGGCGATTCTCCTGCCCGGCCTCAGGTCCGGCGAGTTGCTGGCCGTCGCTGAGCGGATTCGTTCCCGGCTGGCGCATACCCCGATCGTGCTCACCGCTACTACGGACGGGGAGCCTCGGACGCTGCCCGGAGTGAGCACTTCGATGGGGGTGGCGTCCTACCCCGAGAACGGGGTCTCGGCCGAACAGTTGCTTCGGGCCGCGGACGGCGCGTTGTTGCGGGCCAAGCAGAACGGCCGCAATCAGATCAGGGTGGCCGGAGTCGGGAGTGACGCGGTGCTGGCGCGGGCGAATCCGCGCCAGCACCGGCCGTCCGGATGAATCGGTTTCGACGCCTTCAGTAGGCCGATTGCTCGACAAAATCGATCTGGTCGGCCGCGTTGACGTGGATGTGGGCGTAGAACGAGTTGTCGTAGTGCCCGATCACCGACGCGATCATCAGGCTGGTGGTGCAGCCGTACGGCGGGCAGGTTTCGAAGGGGAAGTCCGTGTCGCCGACGGCCCGGATCGAGGCGTCCGGCGACATCGGGAGTTCGTGCGTGGTCGGGTCGTCCGGGTCGGGGACCAGGTGGGCGCCGCCGTTGCCCTGCTGCACGACTTTGACGAATTCCGGCATGTCCCGCTTGGTGTCGTAGCCGATGAATTCCACGTCTTCGCTCGGATGGCGAGAGGTCCGGGTGGCCGAGGCCGCCTTGGCGGGCGGGACAGCGACTGGGGCCGACGCGCCAGTTGGGGCCGGAGACGCGCCGTCGGAGGTGCATCCGGCGGTGAGGCCGATCAGTGCCGTCGCGGTTGCGACGAGGAGAAAATGGGCAGGGCGAAGCGAGCTTTTGTGCATGGTGTCCCCCTGGAAACGTGGCGATTCGGTCGCTTGCTGAGGAGACGGGCGGGCGCGGCGCCGGTTGTGGGCGTGACGATTTCGTGACGCGAGCGGACCCGGCGCGCTGCCGGTTTGCGCCCGGTTCTCTGGCTGGTCCGCGACTCGCCGCGGACGCATGGTGGTCGGGCGGTACCCCGGTTCCCGCGCCGCCGGTCGCGGCGTTCGCTTCTCGGAAGGGACTCTTGCGATGACCGCTGTTGCGCGCGGAAGCCGTTCCCGCTGTCTGGCCGGGGACCACGGGGCCGCCCTGGGTTCGCTGCGCGCCGCGGCCGAGCATTACGCCGCCCTGGGCTGGCCGATCCTGCCAGGCCCGGTGTGCGACGGCCTGACGACGTGGCATCCGGTCACCTTCGAACGACTCGGCGGCCGGGAGCCGACGGTGCCCCGGTCCGAGGCCACTGTCGACCGTTGCGTGGTCGCGGAATGGTGGTCTATTCACCGGCAAGCGATTCTCGCGCCGGTGGGAGAGCATTTTTCCGTCCTGCGCGCGCCGACCTATCTAGGCTGGCAAACCCTCGCCGCATTCGACGGCGGGCGGCCGCTCGGGCCGATGGCGTTGTCTCCGCACGGAGCGTTTTTCTTCGTCGAGCCCGGCACTTTCGGGGATTGCGCGCTGGGGTCCGGTGTGGAGGTCGTTGCGCCGGGAGACCTCGTGGTGCTTCCGCCGAGCAGGGTCGTCGCGGGCGTGGTGTGGTGGCGCATTTCCCCGCTGGAGCGGGAGATGCTGGGCGACGGGGCCGCGATTCTGGAGAAGCTCGCGGAACTTTCCGGCGGTTCCGCGTAGTTCTCGTGCCCGCCCTTGCCGGTGTCACACGTCCAGGTGGTCTCGCGGTTGTCCTCCCGGCGAGCGGTTTATCCCGGCGCGGGACCGGTTGACGCGAGGGAAGCGAGGATCGCCATGACTCGGGCAGGTCCCGGCCCGAGCGGGCGAACGCGGAGGCGAACCGCCGGACTTCGCGCCTCGGCCGCTTGCGCGCGGCCGGGCGCGAAGGCTCACTAAAGCCCGGGCGAGCGGGGATATGCCTGCCCGGAGCGGGGACACCACGGGCCCGCGCGGCGTGCCGGTGACATGGTCCAGGCCGGGGCTTCCGGCCGCGACCGTCGCGAGACCGAGGTTCTTCAGCATGGGACTTGCTCCTGGCGGGAGGAATGATCGCGGCGGGCGAACGCCGGCCCGGGGTCCGTCGAGAAACCTGCTGGCGGAAGGCGATCGGCTTCCACTTCGTTCCACCATCGTGTCGGGTCCCGATTCTCTGACCGGGATTTCCGCAACCCAATGGGGGAACTGCTTTCCGCGCGGGAAAAGCGTTATCCGGTTTCGTCCGGGAGGTGCCGCGGCAGGTGCGCGCCCCGCTCCTCGGCCCGGCGCAACACCGGCGCGGCCAGAATCCCGTGGATCAGCACGGAAAGTGCCGCCGCCAGCGCGCCCGCCCGCCACAGCTGGTCGGCACCCGGCAGCCCGCCCTGGTGGAGTCCGTAGGCGAGGTTATAGAGAGGTCCGATGCCACGCATGCCGAAGAACGCGATAGCGAGCGCGGCGTGGTCGCGTTCGATGCGCTCGGCGACCTTGGCCGCGTCGACGCCGGCGCGCCTCAGCGCCCGCGCGGTCGGCCGCCTCCGCGACGAGCCCGCGGGCCTGGTCTGTGAGCAGCCGTGACACGTCGACCGAGTAGCCGCGGCGGCCGGGCGCGGCCTGGCCGAAGAACTGCGACAGGAACTGGTCGAACGGGCTGTTTCCCTGCCCGGGCGGGAAAAATCCGGTCATCGGAGCGCTCACATCTCAGGACTGCTCGGAATCGGGGTCGGGAATCCGCTTACCCGCTGCCCGCGGCGGTAAACGGGCTCCGCGACTAGCCGCCGCCCAGGCGGGTAACCGGGGGTCATGCTGACCATCGATCCCGGCGCGGCCCGGACCATCCAGCGCCTCGCGACCGAACAGGGCGTCGCGCCGGAGGGCGGGCTGCGCGTCACCGCCCGCGAAGGCTCCGCCGGCCTGGCGACCTCGGTGTCCGCGCTGGCCACCGAAACCGACACCGTGCTGACCGACGACGAGACCGGCGCCCGCGTATTCCTCGACCAGGCCAGCTCCGACGCGCTCGACGGCCGCGTCCTGGTCGTCGGCGACGACGGAGATTTCACTGTGCGGTGAAGCCCGTTGCCGGGAGGTCGGCGGCCCAGAGCAGGCAATGCACCACCCCGGTGAGCCGCGGTTCCCGCGCGGCCAGGCTGAGCTGCGCTTCGAGGCCCTCGACGTCGCCGTTCAGCTTCGCCAGCACCGCCCGCAACGCCGCGCGCACCCCGGGCGCGAGGTCGTCCACGTCGGCCACCTCGCCCTCGCCCACCGCGACGGCCGTGAACACCGCGTCGTCGGGGCGCGGTCCGAACCGCTCGTGGACCGCCTCGGCGCAGCGCTGCACGAGGCCGCGCAGCACGCGCTGCCGCACGGGAAGTGCGTCGAGTTCGCCGAGCAGCCGGACCACCTCGTCGAGGTCGCCGGTGCGGGTCGCGAGGACGAGGTCGACCGCGAGGGGTGCCATGGATCGCTCCTGCCTGCCGGGAACCGTTCGCTTACCCGGGCAGCGAGCCGTCAATCACGTTTCGCGTTCCCGGCGCGCGGGCATCCGGCGGTCGGAGGTGGTGGGATGTCCTCGAAGGACCGGCTGGCCGCGTACCGCGCCAAACGAGACCCGCGGCGGACCCCGGAGCCGAGCGGGGGCCGCCGGAACGCCGAACCGGTGTTCGTCGTCCAGCGGCACGACGCGAGCAGCCTGCACTTCGACTTCCGGCTGGAGATCGGCGGCGTTCTCGTCTCGTGGTCGGTGCCGAAGGGCCCGTCGCTGAATCCTTCGGACCGGCGTCTCGCCATCCGCACCGAGGACCATCCGCTCGACTACGCCCGGTTCGAAGGCGTCATCCCCGCTGAGGAGTACGGCGGCGGCACCGTGATCGTGTGGGACACCGGGAGGTTCGAGGTGCTCACCGACTCCGCCGAACAAGCCCTCGAAGACGGCCACCTCAAGGTCCGTCTGCACGGCGAAAAGCTGCGCGGCGCCTTCTCCCTGATCCGCCGCGACTCGTCCGGCCAGGAGCAGTGGCTGCTGATCAAAAAGGACGACGACGGGGCCGACCGCCGGCGCAAACCCGCGAAAACGCAGCTCGAACCCGTGCTCAGCGGCCGCACCAACCGGGATCTCGAATGACCGGTCCCGGCTGGCGCGAGCCGACCCTCGCCACGCTCACCGACCGCCGCTTCTCCTCCGAGGAGTGGATTTACGAGCGCAAGCTCGACGGCGTCCGCGCCATCTGCGTGCGCGACGGCGGCACCCCGACGCTGTACTCCCGCAACCGCAAGACGATGGACAACGCGTACCCGGAGATCGTGGAAGCCCTTGCCGCACAAGGCGGACCGCGGTTCGTCGCGGACGGGGAGATCGTGGCGTTCGACGGCGACCAGACCAGTTTCGCCGCGCTCCAGCCGCGGATCCACCTGACCGATCCGGAGCGCGCCCGCGCGACCGGCGTGCGCGTGTACTACTACCTCTTCGACCTGTTGTACTACGACGACCAGGACACCACGTCGCTCCCGCTGCGCGAGCGCAAGTCGATCCTGCGCGACGCCTTCACCTTCAAAGACCCGCTTCGGTTGTCCTCGCACCGCAATACCGACGGCGAGAAGTACTTCGAGGAGGCGTGCCGCCGCGGCTGGGAGGGCGTGATCGCGAAACGCGCCGACGCGCCGTACCACCACGGCAGGTCGCCGGACTGGCTGAAGTTCAAATGCCAGCAGGGCCAGGAGCTGGTGATCGGCGGGTTCACCGCGCCGCAGGGGAGCCGCGTCGGGTTCGGCGCGCTGCTGCTGGGCTACCACGAGAAAGGGCGGCTGCGGTACGCGGGCAAGGTCGGCACCGGTTTCGACCACCAGCTGCTGACCTCGCTGCACGCCGAGCTGACTCGCCGCGAAACCGACAGTTCGCCGTTCGCCGATCCGGTGCGCGAACGTGGCGCGCGCTGGGTGCGGCCGGAGCTGGTCGCCCAGATCGGCTTTTCCGAGTGGACCCGCGACGGCCGGTTGCGCCACCCGAGGTTCACCGGCCTGCGCGAGGACAAGAAGCCGTCCGACGTGATCCGGGAGCGCCCGTGAAGATTTCCCATCCCGACAAGGTGTTCTACCCCGAGGACGGCCCCACCAAGGGAGACGTCGTCGAGCATTACCGCGCCGTCGCGCCCGCGATGCTGCCGCACCTGCGCGGCCGCCCGCTCACGCTGCGGCGGTATCCGGACGGCATCGAGGCGGAGGGCTGGTTCCAGAAGCACCCGGGCGAGCACTTCCCGTCGTGGCTGCGCACCGAAGCCGTGCCGCGCCGAGGCGGCGGCACCGACGAGTACGTCGTGTGCGACGACGAGGATTCCCTGCTGTACCTGGCAAACCAGGGCACCGTGGAGTTCCACGTCTGGCTGTCCACTGCGGACGCGCCGGACAAGCCGGACCTGCTGGTGCTCGACCTGGACCCGCCGGACGGCACCGACGTCGCCGACCTGCGCGCCGCGGCCCGCCGCATTCGCGACCACTACGCCGACGCCGGGCTCACCGCGTACCTGCAGGCGACCGGCGGCCGCGGCTTCCACGTGGTGGCGCCCCTCGACGCCACCGCGACCACGGACGTGGTCCTGGAACTCTCGCGCGCCCTGGCGGACCGCGTCGCGTCCGCCGACCCGGACCGCCTGACCACCGCCCAGCGCAAGGACAACCGCGGCGACCGGGTGTTCGTCGACGCGAACCGCAACGGGTACGCGCAGACGTTCGTCGCCCCGTATTCGCTGCGCGCCCGCCCCGGCGCGGCCTCGGCGACCCCGCTGGACTGGGCGGAACTCGGCAAGGCCTCGCCGAACGGCTGGGGCCCGGACAAGCTTCGCCGGCGGTTGGCGCGCAAGGAAGACCCGTGGCGCGGGATGGCGAAGGACGCCGCGTCGGCGGAGAAGGCGTTGGAGAAGCTGAGCTGAGGGGACGCGGCGCCGCGCCGGCGGGGCCCCGGCGCGGTGCCGCGAGGATCAGACGCCGGAGATCTGCTGGATCCAGTCCCGTCCGGCGGCGACGCTGCCGTAGGTGGTGACGCTGGAGCGGTCGCTGGTCGAGCAGACGCCGACCTGGACGCCGCCGTCGACCATCGGGCCGCCCGAGTCGCCGCCCGCCACCGCGCCGTTCGGGGTGCTCGCGGTGATCGCGGGGCCGCCGGCGTTGTCGCTGTCCTGGGTGTTCGTGATGGTGACGGCGGCCCTCTTCAGCACGCTCGACTGGTGGTGGCCCTCGTCGGTGCTCTGCGTCGCGCCCCAACCGTAGACCGTGGCGCTGTCGCCTTCCTGCGCGTCGTCGGAGCTGCTGGCGAGGCGGGCGTACGTGCTGCCGCCGTTGGTGTTCAGCTTGATCAGCGCCAGGTCGCCGCCGGAGTAGACGTAGGTGGAGGCGGCCTTGGCGTGCACGCCGCCGCTGGCGCTGTTGGAGCCGATGTAGAGGTCGATGTCGGTGAGCCGCTGTCCGTTGTTGTCGTACATGCAGTGCTTCGCGGTGAGGACCCAGCGGCTGCCGATCAGCGTGCTGGTGCAGAAGAACGTGTAGCCGTTCGCGTGCCCGTTGAACCGCGTGAGGTAGCCGGGGTTCTGCGCGGTGCTGCCGCCGATGATCGACGGCTGGGCGTCGGGCGCGGCGGGGCTCGCGGACGCGGGGGTCACGGCGAGCGCGCCGAGCGCCGCGCAGGAACCGGTCAGCACGGCGAGGGCCCGGGTGAGTGCGCGCATGTCGCTCCTTGGGGACAGTTTCCGATGGGGGACGCTTTCGAACGTAAGCAGCGCGGCCGTGCGGCGGAATCCGCCGAACCGCCCGTGGCGGGCAAGCGGCGGCGACGCGACTTTCGGCGGGTTGCCAACCGGTGAACCGTTGCCGAGAATCCGTTTCGACCGGTCCGTTTTTTCCAGGAGAGGCGAAATGCGGTTGTTCGCCCCGGCTTCGGGCGGGGAGCGGCTGGCCAAGGCGCTGGCCGACGGGCCGTTCGAACGCGCCCTGACCCTGGCGATCGAGCGCAGCGGCCTCGGGCTGGCGCGCTTGCGCGAACGGCTCGCGGCCTCGGGCGTGCCGGTCAGCACGACCACGCTCAGCTCGTGGCGCACCGGACGCAGCCGCCCGGAACGGCCGGAATCGTTGCGGGCGCTGGCTTTGCTGGAGCCGGTGCTGGACGTGCCGCCCGGAGCGCTGCGCGCGCTGCTGGACCGGCCGCGCACCGGCGCCCCGGCCCCGCGCGCGGCGCGGTGGGACCGGCTGTGGGAAAGTCGCAGCCTGCTCCCGATGGTGCTGAATTCTTTCGAGGATTCTTCCCCGGAATCGGTCAGCGTGCACGAGACCTTGCACGTCGACGCCGCCGGACGGATGCGCAGCCTGCACGTGCGAGAAGTGCTGCGGGCGCTGGACGAACCGGCGTTCGTGCGCATCGTCGCGCTGCGCGGGTTCACGCCCGGACAGTCGCCGGCGCTGGTGTCGGCGCGGTACTGCCGTCCCGGATGCGTGCGGACGAGGCCGGAGCAGGCCTTCTCGGTGACGGAACTGGTGCTGGACCACCCGCTCGCGCCGGGCGAGACGGGGATCGTCGAATACCGGTTCGCGTTCCGGGACGAGGAGCCGGATTCGCGCTACGACCGGCGTTTCCGGCTGCCGATCGCGGAACACCTGCTGGAGGTGCGTTTCGATCCGGCCGCGCTGCCCGCCGAATGCGTGTCGTACCGGCAGGATTCGCCCGCCGGCCCGGAACTGGAGACCGCCGAGGTGCGGATGCGGCCCGGCGTGCCCGCGCACGTGATCCGGACCGGGCAGGGAGCGGGAATCCACGGAGTGCGCTGGCGGTGGTGACGCTGCGCGATCCACTGAGGACACCGGGCGAGTGTCCTTTATGGACAAAAGGAGATTTCCTTTGCCAGTGCGGCGCTTCGCACGCGGTCGGCTACTGAGCGTCCGAATCTGCGCTGAGTGGCGGGGCGGCACTGCGCTGTTCGGCGCAATTTAAATTTTCCTGGCGAGTAGCCAGTTTTGGCCGGAGAGTCCCGGGTAGCCGACACCACATGTTTCATCGGCCTGACGAGAACGGACGAGACGACGGCCGGAGGCGTGATGGCTGAGAACGGCCGGTCGCCTGCCGGGCTGATGCGCGACGCGCGTGCGGTGTTCGAGGAGCTGACCGAAAAGGACATCGAATCCGTGTCGGCGTTCACCCGGGACGGCGACGGATGGAAGCTGCTGGTCGAAGTGCTCGAGCTGGAACGGGTGCCGGACACCACCAGCCTGATGGCCACGTACTGCGTGCGGGTCGACGAGCAGGGCGGCTTCCTCGGCTACGAGCAGGTCCGGCGGTACGCGCGCGGCCAGATCGACGCGTGAGGAAGGGAAGGAGTTTTCATGACCATGGCGACCGGACGGTCGGGCTCGAACGGCCAGCTGCAACGCGGGCCGGGCACCGGAAACCTCTACGACATCCTCGAGCTGATCCTCGACAAGGGGCTCGTGATCGACGCGTTCGTGCGGGTTTCGCTGGTGGGCATCGAATTGCTCACGGTGGACGCGCGGATCGTGGTGGCCAGTGTGGACACTTACCTGCGGTTCGCCGAGGCGTGCAACCGGCTGGACCTCACCCGTGCGTCGAGCGCTACGACGCTGCCCGATCTGCTGGGCGAGGTCACCGAGAAAGGCGCCAAAGGAAAGTCCAAAGGCGCGCTGACCGGCGCGGTCGAGACGTTCGCCGAGCAGTTCCAGAAGTCCAGCGACAAGGACGGCGAGGAAGCCGAGGAACGGCCCCGCAGCCGCAGCCGCCGGAGCACCGCGAGGTCGAGCGAATGAGCACCTACCTGTACGGCATCACGTTCGCCGATCATCCCGGCGAGGTGGGCGGTCTGCGCGGCGTCGGCCCGTCGTCCGCGCCCGCGCGGGTGCTGCCCGCCGGGGACGAACTGAGTGCGGTGGTCGGCGACGTCGACGGCGAACTGCGGGCGAAACGGCGGGATCTGCTTGCCCACCAAGAGATCTTGCAGGCCCTGTGCGAGAAAGGGCCGACGCTGCCGATGCGCTTCGGTGTCGTCGCGGACGACGATACCGCTGTGGCCGAGGAAATCGCGGCCAAGGCCGAGGTGTACACGGCCGCGCTGCAACGCGTTCGCGGGCACGTGGAGATGAACGTCAAGGTCGCGCACCGGGAAGAGGCGGTACTGGGCCAGATTCTCGCCGGGGACGAGGAAATCCGGAACCTGGCCGCGAGTCTGCGGGAGGACGCCGGGCGCGGCCAGGCGGAACAGGTCCGGTTCGGCGAGCTGGTCGCCGGCCGGCTGGAGGCACGCGAGGGCGAGGACGCCGACGCGGTGCTGAGCTACCTGCTTCCGCTGGCGTCCGAGCATTCTCCGGGACCGCGGGTCGACGGGTGCTTTTTCAACTGCTCGTTCCTGGTGCCGCAGGAGAAACTGGCGGAATTCCAGGACGCGGTGCAGCGGTTGACGACCCTGGTCGAAGAGGTGGCGGAGGTCCGCGCACAAGGACCGTTGCCGCCCTACAGCTTTACCGAGGATCACTAGTGGGACTGCTCGGCGAGCTTCTCCTGCTGCCGCTGGCGCCGGTGCGCGGCGTCGCCTGGGTGACCGGGCACGTGATCGATGCCGCCGAGCAGGAGCAGATCGCCCAGTTGAAAAGGGAACTGGCTGCCCTGGAAAGGGAACTGACGACAGGCGGGATCAGCGAGGAGGAGTTCGACCGCAGAGAGGACGAAATACTCGATCTGCTCGAAGAATTCGACCGGGGGTAGCCGGATGAACGGAGCGAACAGATGACACCGGGAATGAAGGTCGCGGCCGCCGTGGTCGGCGGTTACGTGCTCGGGAGACGGAAGAAAGCCAAACTGGCCATCACCATGGGGGCCTGGCTCGTCGGGAAGAAGCTGAACCTGGACCCGAAGAAGCTGCTTTCGGACGTCACGCGCGAACTGGCTTCGTCGCCCGAACTGGCCGGGGTCCGCGATCAGGTGCGGGACGAGGTGCTGGGCGCGGGCAAGACCCTCGCCGCGGACATCCTGACCCACCAGGCGGGGCGGCTGGCCGGATCGCTGCAGGAGCACACCGACACCCTGCGGGACAAAGCCGCCGGCCTTCCGGCGGCGGTCACCGGCCGGGATTCCGGGGACGAGGATCAGGACCGGGAGCCGGAAGAGGACGACGACGCCGAGGACGAGACCGAAACCCGGCCGCGGTCCCGTAAACGTCCGGCGAAGTCGCAGAGCACGGCGCAAGGACAACGCAAGCCCGCGCGCAAGACGTCGAGCAGTTCGTCCTCGCGGAAACGGACCTCTTCCGGGAGCCGTACGCAAAAGCGTTCCTCGGGCACGGCGGGGGTGAACCGTGGCTGAATCCCGTTCTGACAGCGAAGAACTCGGTCCCTTGGCGAAACTCCGGGAACTGGCCTCGCGCAATCCCGCGACGGAGCGATTGCTGCACGCCGGCGAGGAGTACGCGCAGGCGAAGATGGAACACGTGATGTCCTCCGCGGGCACCAAGCTGGGAGAGGCCTCCCGGCGGCTGGCCGACGCGGGCGGCAGCGGCTCGGTGAAAGGATTGTTCAGCGCGGGCGAAAAGATCGCCGAAGGGAAGTCTCCGGTCAAGGCCGCGGTCGCGGCCGGCGGCAAAGCCCTCAAGGAGTCGGTCTCGGGCCTGTTCGGCAAACGCGGTTCCGGCGGCGGCAAGAAGATCATCAACATCGTCGAGGACATCGACGTCGGCGTGCCGGTCCGCGAGGCGTACGACCAGTGGACCGAATTCCAGAAGTTCAGCAGTTTCGCCAAAGGCGTGACGAGCGCGGAGCAAACCGACGACACCACTTCGCAGTGGCGGTTCAAGATCTTCTGGTCGAACCGGTCGATGAAGGCCACCGTCACCGAGCAGATCCCCGACGAGCGGATCGCGTGGACCACCGAGGGGGCCAAGGGCACGATCAAGGGCGTGGTGACCTTCCACGAACTCGCCCCGAACCTGACGAAGGTCCTGCTGGTCATCGAGTACTACCCGTCCGGGCTGTTCGAGAAGACCGGCAACATCTGGCGGGCGCAGGGCCGCCGGGCGCGCTTGGACCTCAAGCACTTCCGCCGGTTCATCATGATGGCCGGACAGGCGTCGGGCGACGGCTGGCGCGGCGAGATCCGCGACGGCGAGGTCGTGCGCTCCCCGGAGCAGGTGCGCGAGGACGAGGACGCGCCGCGCGACGAGGAAGAAGACACCGGCGGCGAAGAGCCCGAGGACGAAGAGCTTCCGGAGGAAGACGAAGAAGACGCCGACGACCTCGACGAGGAAGACGAAGAGGAAGACGACGAGCCCGAGGACGAACGTCCGCGGGGCCGCCGCGCCGTCGCGGCGCGGTGACGAGGAGGCAGCAGATGAGCGAGTCCAGCCTGTCCGCCGGGAGACCGGCCGCGGTGTCCCGCCCGGCGGGGTCCGGCGGCGGCGCGAACCTCGCCGACATCCTGGAACGGGTGCTGGACAAGGGCATCGTGATCGCCGGGGACATCCAGGTCAACCTGCTCGACATCGAGCTGCTGACCATCAAGGTCCGGTTGCTGGTCGCGTCGGTCGAACGGGCCAAGGAAATGGGCATCGACTGGTGGGAGCACGATCCGTCCCTGTCGTCGGGCTCGCGGCGCAAGGATCTGCTGGAGGAGAACGAACGACTGCGCGCGCAACTCGAACTCGCGCGGGGAGAGCGAGCGGAACAGTGAGCTGGTATTGCTACGCCGTCGCCGAATTCGCGGCGGACAACCCGGTCTGCGGTCTTGCCGGGCTTCGCGGCTCTCCCGTCTCCGCCGTTTCCGGGACCGGGCTGACCGCACTGGCCAGCCCGGTCCCGGACGAGGAGTTCAGCGAATCCGCGCTGCAGGAGAACCTGGAAAACCTTCCGTGGCTGGAAGAAATCGCCCGCGCGCACAACGCGGTCGTGGCCGAGGCGAGCCGCCGGACCTGCGTGCTGCCGCTGCGAATGGCGACGATTTACCGGGACGAGGACCGGGTGCGGGAAATGCTCGCCGAGCATTCCGCGCAGTTCTCGGCCGCGTTGCGCCGGGTTCGGGATCATGCCGAGTGGGGCGTCAAAGTGTTCGCCTCGCTCTCCCCGCGGGAAGAGGCTCCCGCGGAATCGCCCGCCGACGGACGTTCCTACTTGCGGCAACGTCTTCGTCAACGCCAAACGCGGGACGCTCGCACCAACGAAGCAGTCGAGGTCGCGGAGCGGATCGAACGGGAACTCGCGCAACTGTCCGCGGACATCCACCGGCACCGCGTCCAGGATCCCGCCCTGACCGGTCGCGCCGACCGCAACATCCTCAACCTGGCCTGCCTGGTGCCCGACACCGGCCGGGACCGCTTCCTGTCCCAGCTGGCCGAGTTGCGGCACTCGGACGTCGCCGGAATCGAGGTCGAGGTGACCGGCCCGTGGGCTCCCTACTCCTTCGCGGGGATCTCGTGACCGCCGCGGTGGAGGAAACCGACCGGCTGGCCCTGGTCGACCTGCTGGACCGCCTGCTCGCCGGGGGCGTCGTGCTGACCGGCGACCTCGTGCTGTCGGTCGCCGAGGTCGATCTGGTGCACATTTCCCTGCGCGCGTTGATCACCTCGGTCCGCGAAGACCGCCCGGCGCCATGGTGAAAGACATCTCAGGTTGTTAGAAGTCAAGCCGTGTGGGCTGGAGGAGGTGGGAAGGCTTGGTGTTCGTCGTAGAGGCGGTCCGTCTGCAGGCAGTGGTGGAGTTGTCCGAGGAATTTGTTGAACAGGTGGCGTTGGGCTTGGTGGTTCCAGTCTCCGGCGGCGCGGCGGGTGTCGAAGTGGCGTCGTGCGCCGGGGCTGGCTCGCAGCGAGGCGAGCGCCCAGACGGGTCCGACTGCGGCGAGGCGGCGGTTTTTGATGTGGCGGTGCGAGACCACGGTTTTTCGGCCGCTGGCGCGGGTGATCGGTGCGGATCCGGCGTAGGCCTTCAGTCCGCGGGGATCGGTGAAGCGGGTGCGGTCGTCTCCGATTTCGGCGAGCACCCGGGCGCCGGCCAGCAGTCCGAGGCCGGGGAAGCTGGTGATGATCGTGGCGTCCGGGTGCTGTTCAAAATGTGTCCGTGCCGCCTCCGCCAGACTGTCGGAGGCGGCGCAGGCGGCCTCGAATTGGCTCAGCAGAGCCGAAAACTGGATGCCCATCGCGTTCTCCACGATCGGCGGTTGCCGCAGCCGCTCGGACCGGAACACGCCGTGGAGGCGGTCGACGTCGGCATCGACGTTGCGGCGGCGTCCGGCCTTGGTCAGCAGTGTCCGCAGCCGGGCGCGGGTCAGTGTCGCTGCGAGCGCGGGTGTCGGGGCGGCGGCGAGGACGGTGCGGGCGTCGCGGCGGGCCAGGCCGCCCTCGGGCTGTCCGGCGAACGCTTCCAGCGCCGCGGGGTAGAACTCCTTGAGCAGCGACCGGAGCTGGTTGCCCAGCTGCTGGCGGGCCCAGACCGCGTCCTGTTGCGCTCGTGCCAGCACCCGCACCGCTTGGGCCAGTTCGGTGTCGGCCGGCAGCGGTCGGTGCGCGGCCGCGTCGGTGCGCACGATGTTGGCCAGCAGCGCGGCGTCCGCGGCGTCGGACTTCGCGCCCGACACCTGGTGCCGGGCCCGGTAGCGCGATGCCGAGAGGGGGTTGATCGCGTAAATGGTGCGGCCGGTGGAGCGCAGCGCGGCGACGAGCAGCCCGTGGTCGGTTTCGATGCCGACCGGGATCTGCGCGTCGGCGGTGTCTCCGGCCTCGGCGAGCAGGTCGAGCAGCCGGGCGAACCCGGTGGCGTCGTCGCCGATGCGGGCTTTGGCGATCACGGTTGCGGTGTCGTCGATGATGGCGACGTCGTGGTGGGATTCGGCCCAGTCGATGCCGCAGAACAGTGTCAAACCGTCACGTTTCCTTTCCTGTTGCTGCTGCTCACGGGTCCAGGCGGGGTCACGCAGCGCCCTAATCGCGGGACTCGGCGGTCCGTCATCTCAGTAGCCGTTCGTGACTCCAGCACACCGCAGGGTCCTCGTTCTGTCGAAGAGCTCGAAGCTCGGGAACACATCGAGAGGCCACCTCCTGCGGCGGACTCGGGCCACGACATCCCACCACCACGATCACCAGTCCACCGGCGGACGCGCCGTTCTTTCACAAGTCGTCGAACGACGGGAACCCACAGGCGTCGCCCGCCGGCGGACCAGCACCAACCGACCCGGTCACGAGCCGGAAGAACTATCCCTACTACCGATTAGGAGCGACGATGGACGAGACCGAACGCCTCCTCGGCGCGGCGGCCGGCGTGCTGCCCACCCGCCTCGAAACCGACGCGGATTCGGTGGAACGCGACCTGATGAAGCTGGTCCTGACCATCATCGAACTGCTCCGGCTGCTGATGGAACGCCAGGCCCTGCGCCGCGTCGAGGAGGGCGGGCTGACCGAGGAGCAGGAGGAACGGCTCGGCCTGACGCTGATGCTGCTGGAGCAACGCCTGACCGAGCTTCGAGACCGGTACGACCTTTCCGCCGCGGACCTGAACCTCGACCTCGGTCCGTTGGGGACGCTGCTCTGATTGGCTCGCTACCCGGAGCTGGGGGCGGCTTCATGGAGCCGGTAGAGGCGGTTGTTTTGGAGGGCGTAGACGGTGACCGGCCCGGCACCGGGCCGCGCGGTGGCTTGCCAGGCGTTGCCGTCGGGGATGCCGGGCGCGGGGGAGGGGAGTCCGGTGATGCCGCCGCCGATGACGACGTTGGCGGAGTCGGTGACGAGGACGCAGTCGGGGTGCAGGTCGGTCCATCCGGTGATGAGCGCGCTGCCAGTGGAGGTGAGGCCGCCGTGAGCGGCGGGGAGGTCGGTGGCGGTGTCGGTGTTGATGGTGGCGCCGAGTTCGGGTCCGTGGCAGCCGAGGGTGAAGCGGGGGTTGAAGGGGTAGGCGCCGAGGGCTGTGGCGGCGGGGATGACCTGGGGTTGGATGTGGAGCTGGTCGAGCACGCCGGCGGATTCGGTGCGCAGGGCGATGGGGGCGAGGGCGAGCGGGGCGTAGCCGCGGCGGGTGAGGTCGGCTTTGGTTCCGCCGAGGGCGTGCGTGGTCAGGGAGATCGCGCAGACGCCGATGACGACGGCGGTCAGCGGCCATTGTGGACGGACCAGCGTCGCGAGGACTAGCAGTGCGGTGAGCGCGAGGGCGCTGACGATGGCGTAGCGGCTGATCAGGCCGATGTTCCCGCCCGGGGCCAGGTTGCTGGTGCGGCCGAGCGCGACGAGCACCGCGAGCGCGGCGGCGTACCCGGCGATGCCGATCCATCCGGCGGCGCGCGGGTCGGTTGTGGCTGCGATGGCGCAGGCGGTGAGGAGTGCGGTGGTGAGGGCTCCGGCGAGGACGGCTATGGCGGCTTGGTCGCCGGTCCAGAGGCTGCCGAGCGCGGCGGCGGCGACGGAGAGGCGGCCGTCGGGGTCGAGCGCGGTGGTGGCCAGGGATTGGGCGCCGCTGGGTTTGGTGAGCAGCCACCCGGCCATCACGATGGTTCCGGCGGCGGCCGTGGCGATGGTTTTGGTCCGGTTTTCGCGGCGGAGGAGGAAGATCGCGGCGACGAGGAAGAACGCGGGCAGTCCGGCGCCGAAGCTGAGGCTGGCCAGCAGCGCGGCAACCGCGGCGGTCCAGACGCGGCCGCGGTGGGCTTGGGCGGCGGCGAGGACGCTGAAGAAGACGGCGGGGATCCAGCTGATGCCGTTGGTGCCTTGCAGCCAGATCTCGGCCAGGTGCGAGGAGAACAGCAGCCACGACATCCCGGCGGCGAGCGCCGCTTTCCGCTGCGGGGACAGGGAGGCGGGCAGCATCGAATAGAGGCACGCGCCGATCCCGGCGACCAGGGCGACGGTGAGGACGGTGAGGACGCGGTTGTCGCCGCCGAACCAGGCGGCGTCGGCGTAGAAGAGCAGCGAGGGGATGACGAAGGGCTGGTCGAGGTGGTAGGTGAGCACCTGGCCGAGCACGAGGTGGCCCTGGTCGTCGGTGATCTTCGCGAGGACGTGCCAGTAGTCGAGCAGAACGTGCGCCCGCGGAGCCCGCAGGGCGGTCCACAACGCCAGCACGGCGGGAACGGCGGCGAACGCGGCCAGCGCGACGACCCCGGCGCGGGATCTCCGGGCAGCGGGCAGCGCAACAGCGGGGGAAGCGAGCGCGGTCAAGACCTCTCCTAGCGAAGTGACGTCACCCGGTCGACGTGCCCGCTGAGGCGGATTTTCGGTGTGACCTGCTGCTTCTACCGCGTCCGGGGTGGTTCGGACAAGAGTGTCGATGATCTCTGTTCCGGAGGTAACGGATTATCCGGACAAAACGATGAGTTGACCGCAACCGTGCGAGCACACCGAATCGTTGTCTGCGGAGGCAGGGTGATGCGCCAGGGCGAGGTCTTCGCGGTGATCCGGCGCAGGCCGACAATGGTCCTGAGCTGGGTAAGCACTGCTGGCTTGGCCGCGGCGGCGGTGTGGTTGATTTTCGCCGTGCCGGACGACGCTGGTTTCTGGTACTTGTTCCAGGGATTGCTCGCGCTGTGGTTGATCACCTGGTTCGTCTGGCTGTGCGGCGCCAACCCCAGGCTGGTGGTGGCGGAAGACGGGGTGGACGTCACGAACTACCTCTTCCGTTACTGGATTCCCTGGGGCGCGGTGTCTCGGGTCGAAACCAGCGACCGGACAGTCCTGGTCTTGACGGACGGCCGCCGGATGAGACCCGCCGTCGGCGAGTGGTCGCTGCAGGGCCGACGGCACGGCAACCCGGTGCAGCGGGAGATCGGCGAGCAGGTCGCGCGGGCCAGGGAGGCAGCGGGGAAGAACCCCGGCTCCGAGGTCCGGCGTCGGCTCCACGTCCATCCGGTCCCGTGGCTGGCGGCCTTCGCGGTGCTCATCCTGCTCCTGTGGTGGGTGCGCTCCTGACCAGGGCGAGGTTTGGGGCCGGGAAGAGCGGGTATGGCGGCGGTATGCGACCGGCCGAGACGGAAAGCCTGCCTGGAACCGTCGGTGCGGACCCGACGATCGACGTGCGCGTCGACGGGACCGAGCACCGGCTGACCGTGGATCCGCGCCGCACGCTGCTGGACCTGCTGCGCGAGCAGATCGGCGACTACAGCGCCAAGAAAGGCTGTGACCACGGCCAGTGCGGTGCCTGCACGGTCCTGCTCGACGGCCGCCGCGTCCTGTCCTGTCTGACGCTCGCGCTCACCTGCGACGGCACCGACGTCACCACAGCCGCTGGCCTGGCCGAGAAAGGCGAGTTGCACCCGCTGCAACAGTCGTTTGTGGACAATGACGCGTTCCAGTGCGGCTACTGCACCCCGGGCCAAATCTGTTCGGCAGCTGGGTTGCTGGCCGAGTTCGAGAACGGCGCGCCCAGTCACGTCACCGCATCGGTTGCGGACACTCCGCAATGGACTGACGAGGAGATTGCCGAGCGGATGAGCGGGAACCTCTGCCGGTGCGGGGCGTACGCGGGGATCGTCGCGGCGATCCGCGAGGCGGGGGAGAAGCGATGAAGCCGTTCGCCTACGGCAAACCGGCGACGACAGCCGAGGCGGTGCGGGCTGTGGCGGCCGAGCCGTCCGCGATGTTTCTCGCCGGCGGCACGAACCTGGTCGACCACCTCAAACTCGGGGTCGCGCAGCCGGACCGCCTCGTCGATATCACTGGCCTGATGTCGACCGAGATCCGCGAGGACGACGGCGAGTTGGTGATCGACGCGGGCGTCCGCAACAGCGACCTCGCAGCCGACCGGCGCGTCCGGGAGCGGTATCCGGTGCTGGCCGAAGCGTTGCTCTCCGGAGCGTCGCCGCAGCTGCGGAACATGGCCACTGTCGGCGGAAACCCGTTGCAGCGCACCCGATGCGTCTACTTCCAGGACGTCACGACGCCGTGCAACAAGCGTTCTCCCGGGTCCGGTTGCTCAGCCATCGGCGGCTACACACGCCATCACGCGATCCTCGGCGCGTCCGACCAGTGCGTCGCAACGCATCCTTCCGACATGGCGGTGGCCATGACGATGCTCGACGCGCGCGTCCACGTGATCGGCCCGTCCGGCGAACGCACCCTGCCGTTCGCGGAACTGCACCGGCTCCCGGGCGACCATCCGGAGCGCGACACAACGCTCGAACACGGCGAACTGATCACCGACATCACGCTGCCCGCGACGTCCTGGTCGCGCCGGTCGACTTATCGCAAGGTGCGCGACCGGGCCTCCTACGCCTTCGCGCTCGTCTCTGTCGCAGTTGGACTGTCCATTTCGGACGAAACCATCGAAGACCTCCGAATCGCCTTCGGCGGCGTGGCCCACAAACCCTGGCGCGCTAAGCGTGCTGAGGAGGTCCTTCGCGGCACGAGGCCCAGCGAGGACGTCTTCCGCGCGGCCGCCGATGCTGAACTCGCGGACGCGCAGGCGTTGGACGGCCTCGACGGAGGCAACGCGTTCAAGATTCCGCTCGCCGCGCGGACCCTGGCCGCGGTCCTGCGCGACCTGACCGCCGAGGAGCGCGACCGATGACCGGACTGCGGGAACCCCGGGCGATCGGACGCGGTCTCACCCGCCGCGACGGTCCGGCGAAGGTGACCGGAACCGCGCCGTACGCCTACGAACACCCCGTCGAAGCGCCGCTGTACTGCCATCCGATTCAGGCGGCCATCGCTCGCGGGCGCTTTCGGCGGATCACCGCCGTCGAAGCCGAAGCCCTCGACGGTGTCCGGGCCGTGCTCACGCCCTTCACCGCGGAGCGGCTCGCCGACACCGACGACGCGGAACTCGCGGTGCTGCAGGATTGCGAAATACCGTTTCGCGGCAGGGTGATCGGGCTCGTGCTGGCTGAATCATCGGAGACCGCGCGGCACGGGGCGGAACTCGTCGACGTGGAGTACGAGACCGATCCCTTCGAAGCCCAGCTCACCGCCGACGACCCCGCGTTGTTCCGGCCGGACAAGGTCAACCCGAGCTTCCCGGCCGACACGAGCGAGGGCGACCTCGACGCCGAGTCCGCGGTGTCGGTGGACCAGACTTACCGCACGGCGATGTACCACAACAACCCGCTGGAACCGCACACCACGACGGCCCTGTGGGACGACGGCGTGCTGACCCTGTGGGATTCCACCCAAAGCGTCCACTCGGTGCGGTCCACGGTGGCGAAAACGTTCGGCCTGTCCGCCGAACGCGTCCGCGTGATCTGCCCGTACCTCGGCGGCGGCTTCGGCTCGAAGGGCATGCCGCACGCCAACGTCGTGCTCGCCGCGCTGGCGGCCCGGGCCGTTCCGGGCCGTCCGGTGAAGCTCGCGCTGACCCGGCAGCAGATGTTCAGCCTGGCCGGCTACCGCACGCCGACGATCCAGCGGGTCCGCCTCGGCGCCGACCGCGACGGACGGCTGGAGTCGCTGCGCATGGACGTCGTCGAGCAGACCTCGCGGATCAAGGAATTCGCCGAGCAGACCGCGGCGCCCGCCCGCATGATGTACGCCGCGCGGAACCGGGCCACCAGCCACCGGCTGGCCCGGCTCGACGTGCCGGTGCCGTCGTGGATGCGCGCGCCGGGGGAGTGTCCCGGCATGTTCGGCCCGGAAGTGGCGATGGACGAACTCGCCGAAGCGCTCGGCATCGACCCGATCGAACTGCGGGTGCGCAATGAACCGGAGCGCGATCCCGAGACCGGCCTCCCGTTCTCCAGCCGGAACCTGGTCGAATGCCTGCGCGTCGGAGCCGAACGCTTCGGCTGGAACTCGCGGCAGCGCGGGCGCCGAGACGGACCGTGGCTGGTCGGCAGCGGCGTCGCGGCGTCGGTGTACCCGGCGAAGCGGATGCCCGGGTCGAGCGCGACGATCCGGTTCGAGAACGGTCGCTACGCCGTCGAAATCGGCGCGGCCGACCTGGGGACGGGCGCGTGGACGATCCTGCCCCAGATCGCCGCGGACGCCCTCGACGTGCCCGTGGAATCCGTCGACATCCGGATCGGCGACACGGATCTCCCGAAAGCCACGGTCGCCGGCGGCTCGACCGGAACCGCGTCGTGGGGCTCCGCCGTGGTCGCGGCCGCACAGGCGTTCCGGGAAAAGTACGGCTCGGACCCCGGCGACGGCGACGAGGCAGAGGCCGAAACCCCGAAAAACCCGGCCGAGAAGAACTACTCCATGTACGGGTTCGGCGCGCAGTTCGCCGAGGTGCGAGTCGACGCCGACACCGGCGAAATCCGGGTCTCGCGACTGCACGGCACCTTCGCCGTCGGCCGGATCGTCAACCCGGTCACCGCGCGCTCGCAGTTGCTCGGCGGCATGACCATGGGCCTGTCGATGGCGTTGCACGAAAACAGCGTCCTCGACCCGCGCTTCGGGCACGTCGTCAACCACGACCTCGCCGAGTACCACATCGCGACCAACGCCGACGTCGAAGACCTCCGCGCGGACTGGCTCGACGAGACCGATCCGCACCTGAACCCGATGGGCAGCAAGGGAATCGGCGAGATCGGCATCGTCGGCACCGCGGCCGCGATCGCCAACGCGGTCCACCACGCGACCGGGGTCCGGGTGCGGGACCTGCCGATCACGCTCGACAAACTCCTGCCGGGCCTGCCCGGGGCGACGAGCGGCCGGTGAACGGCCAGCCTCCAGGCGGACCCGGAACTCCTGGCAGGGCGAACGGACGGCGGGCTAGCTTGGGACGATGTTGATCGAACATCGAGGGCAACGGCCAGTGGTGCCCGAGTCGGCGTACGTCGCCCCCTCCGCGGTCCTGTGCGGGGCAGTCGTCCTCGGCGAACGCGCCCGGATCCTGCACGGCGCGGTGCTCACCGCGGAGGACGGGGAGATCCGCACCGGGTCGGACGTCGTGGTCATGGAGAACGCGCTGGTCCGCGGCCGGGCCGCGCACCCCGCGACCCTCGGCGACGCGGTCCTGGTCGGGCCGCACGCCCACGTCAACGGCGCTGTTGCCGAGGACGAGGTGTTCGTCGCGACCGGCGCCTCGCTGTTCCCGGGCTCGGTCGCCGGAAGCGGGGCCGAACTGCGGATCAACAGCGTGCTGCACGTCAATTCCCGCCTCGCACCCGGCGCGGTGCTCCCGATCGGCTGGATCGCCGCGGGGGACCCGGCCGAGCTCTTCTCCCCGGACCGGCACGACGAACTGTGGGAACTCCAGCGCACCCTCCACTTCCCGGGCACCGTCTACGGCATGCCGAGGGGCGCCTCGATGCGCGAACTCATGCTCCGGCAAACCCGGTTCTACGGCGCTCATGAGGACGACCGTCTTCTCGACGGATGACGGCTGCCGAGCTGGTCAGTCCAGCGAAACGGGAACGGAGATCGTGCCCGGTTCCCCGCCCGTCCGCAGCGACCGGCACTCGGCTCCGGACGTCGGCAAATCCGCCTGCCGAGCCTCGAGAAACGCCCTCCCCGACGGCGTAAGCCCCCGCCGGATGCGCGCCCCCGCCACGGCTCTGTGGCGAGGAACGCGGCTCCGCCGACCGGCTCACGCCTTGCCGCGGATCACCTCGAACAGGCTGGTCCAGCTGTCCCGTTCGTGCCCGGCGGCGACAGCCCGGTCGTAGTGCTCCTTCACCGCGGCGGGCAGGGCCAGGTCGATGCCCGCGTCCCGGCTCGCGGCGAGGACGTGGTCGGCCGTCGCGCCCATCATCCGGGCGTTCGCCTGTTCGCCGGGGTGGCTGCCGCTGTCGACGTTCTTCGCCGCTTCGTCGAGCGACGTCTGCACCAGCGTCAGCAATTCGGTCGCGTAAGGCACCAGCGTCGCGGCGGACACCCCGGCCGTGCCGACGAGCGCGGCGGAGTGCAGGAACGCCGAGAGCGTGGTGAGGAACAGGTCCAGCAGCGACTGGTAGTACAGCTGCGCCAGGCCCGGGTCCGCACCCCGGTAGTCCGGCCGTCCGATGACGCGCAGCGCCGGTTCGATCCGCTCGAACGTCGGCTGCGCGCCGCTGTAGAACACGAACGAACCCTCGGTGCCGACGACCGGCGCGGGCACCATGATCCCGCCGGCGATCATCTCCGCCCCGCGCGCGGCCAGCCATTCCGCGGCCACCCGGGTGCGTTCGGGCGTGTCCGAGCTGAGGTTCACCACGATCTTGCCGCGCAGCGCGTCCTCGGTCGGCGCGAGAATGTCGTACATCGCCTGATAATCAGTGAGACTGAGAAGCACCAGTTCGTTCGCGGCCAGCGCTTCGGACACGGTGGCCGCGCGCTTCGCCCCGGCGGCCACCACGTCGTCGGCCCGGCTCGCGGTGCGGTTCCACACCGTGACCTCGTGGCCCGCGGCCAGGTAAGCCCGCACCATGGCCTGGCCCATCGGGCCGAGGCCGATCATCGTCACCTTCATCGGTCGTTCCCTAAGTTTGTGGGTGTCTGGGGTTGGTGCCCTGGATGCCCGGGGCGGTGGGGTGTAGCTGATCGGTTGTTGCCTGTTGTCGAGGCTCGAAAGGACTGGCTGCCCCGCCGTGCTGGACGCTCCGTTCGCTGATTGAGAGCTGTTGCGGGTCGTCGCTGTTTAGGGATCTGTCGGCGGGGTTGTCCACGGGCGTGACCTGCAATGACAGGAGTGGATGGGTGGCGATTCGCCTTGAGGTCTGGGTCGGGATCGATGTCGGCAAATCGATGCATCACGCGTGTGCGATCGACACCGACGGGAAGGTGCTGTTCAGTCAGAAACTCGGGAATGATCAGCGCGCGATCGAGCAGTTGATCGCTCGTGCCAGTGCGGCCGCTCAGCGGGCGCAGTGGGCGATCGATGTGACGAGTCCGATGGCGTTGCTGCTGATCACGGCGCTGCTGGCTGCCGACCAGTCGGTGACCTATGTGCCGGGCCGGGTCGTGAACACGATGACCCACGGATTCCGAGGCGAAGGAAAAACCGACGCCAAAGACGCTCGGGTGATCGCCGAAACCGCCCGGCTGCGAAGGGATCTGACCGAGGTCACGATGCCCGATGAGCTGGCGGTCTCGCTGACCCAGCTGACCAGCTACCGCGCCGACCTGATGTCGGACTGGGTGGCCGGGATCAACCGGCTGCGGGCGCTGCTGGGCTCGATCTTCCCCGCTCTGGAGGCCGCGTTCGACTACTCCAACCGAACCCCGCTGATCCTGGTCGCCGGGATGTGCACCCCCGCCGAGATCCGCACCGCCGGAATCGGCGGTGTCACAACCCATCTCACCGACAACAAGGCATGGGGTCCGGCGATCGGCAAGACCGCCGCGACCGCGGTCGCCGCCGCCGACGCCCAGGACCTGGTGCTGCCCGGCGAAGCCGATGCCGCGATGCTCGTCAAACGCATCGCCCGCAAGCTGCTCGACCTCGACCGCGAGATCAAAGACACCGACAAGCTGATCACCGCCCGATTCCGGCGACATCCGTGGGCGAGGATCATCGAGTCCCTGCCCGGCATGGGCCCTGGACTGGGCGCCGAATTTCTCGCCAGCACCGGCGGTGACCTGGCGACCTTCGCGACCGCCGGCCGCTTGGCGTCCTATGCCGGATTGGTGCCGGTGCCACGCGACTCCGGTCGTGTCAGCGGAAACCTGCGCCGTCCCAAACGCTACAACCGACGCCTGCGCAGGGTCTTCTACATGGCCGCCCTGTCCAGCCTGCGCACGCAAGGCCCGTCCAGGCGGTTCTACGACAAGAAGCGCGCCGAACGACTCATCCATACCCAAGCCCTCCTAGCGCTGGCCCGGCGACTCGTCGACGTGCTCTGGGCACTGCTGCGCGACGGCCGCGAATTCACCCTCGACACACCGAATCCGGTCACTGTTGCGGCTTGACACGGTCATTGAGAGTCCCTTCAGCAGTTCGATGACGCTCGTGAGGTTTTCCGCGCCGTGGCCGTCGGCGGCCCGGCGCAGGAGCAGCTGGTGCAGCGGCGCCAGCAGTTCGGAGCTGACGCCCTGGTCAGCGGCCGCGAGGGGCAGGTTCTCGAAAGCGGCGGCCTGCATCCCCAGGTTCGACACGACGTTCTGGCTGTAGTCGCCGCTGTCGACCTCCGCGGCAGCCTGCTGGACGAAGCCGCTCATCGCGGTCAGCCAGCCGCTCAGCAGCGGCGCGAATTCGACGGCCGAGAGCCCTTCGCTGCGGATCAGCGCGTAGGCCTGCAAGACACCGGTGAACTGGCCGTACATCCCGGACAGCAGCGCGAGGTCGTGCAGGGCCGCCAGCCCCGGGTCCTCGCCGACGTAGTTGCTGCCGCCGAACGCGTCGAACGCCTCGCGGTGCGCGTCGAACACGTCCTCGGGCCCGCTGTAGAACACGAACGCGCCCGGCTGCCCGATCATCGGCGGCACCGCCATGATGCCGCCGTCGAGGAACTTCCCGCCTCGCTCCGAGACCCATTTGGCCAGCTCGCGGGCCTGCCGCGGGGTGCCGTTGGTCAGGTTCGCCACCGTCCGGCCCGCCAGCGAGGCCGGGTCGAGCACCTCGCGCACGGACGCGTCGTCCAGCAGGCAGACGATCGCCAGCTCGCTCGCCGCCACCGCTTCGGCGGCCGACCCCGCGGCCACCGCACCCCGCTCCACCAGCGGTTTCGTCTTGTCCGCCGAGCGGTTCCAGACCGTCACCGGCCGTCCCGTCTCCAGCAGCGCACCGGCCAGCGCGCTGCCCATCGCTCCCAGCCCCAGCACTGTCGCCGAGGTCGCGTTCCCGGACATGTCGTCCCTCCCGTTCGTTGATCTGCCGGCCACGCTGCCCGGCGCCGCGCACGGTTCGCTGCGGGTCCGCGCACGGATGCGGTTACGGTGGATTCGTGCGATTCGGCATCCTGGGGCCCTTGGCCGTGAGCAGCGACGACGGCGAGCCGGTGCGGGTGCCCGAGGCCAAGGTCCGGACCCTGCTCGCGGTCCTGCTCGTGCACGAGGGCCGTCCGGTGTCGGCGGACCGGCTGGCCGACGACCTGTGGGGCGACCGGCCGCCCGGCAATCCGGTCAACACCCTGCAGACGAAGGTCTCGCAGCTGCGCCGCGCACTCGAACGCGCCGAACCCGGCTACGGCGGCGCGCTCGTGCATCAGGCCCCCGGTTACGTCCTGCGGACCGAACCGGAGGCGGTCGACGTCGGACGGTTCCGTGCGTTGACCGCGGCGGCGCGCACAGCGGAAGACCCGCGGTCGAAGGCCGACCTGCTCACCGAGGCGCTGGCGTTGTGGCGAGGCCCGGCGCTCGCCGAGTTCGTCGACGAACCCTTCGCGCAGCCGGTGCTCCAGCGGCTCGAAGAGGATCGCCTTGTCGCGCAAGAGAATCTCGCCGACGCACGGCTCGCGCTGGGCGAACATGCCGCCCTGACCGCGGAACTCGCCGACCTCGTCCGGCAGCATCCGTTGCGGGAACGGCTGCGGGCGCTCCAGTTGCGCGCGCTGTACGCCGCCGGGCGGCAGAGCGAGGCGCTGGCGTCCTACGACGAACTCCGCCGCCGCCTCGCCGACGAGCTAGGCCTCGACCCCGGCCCCGAACTGACCGCGCTGCACCGGTCGATCCTGGCGCAGGACCCGGCCCTGACCGCCGTCGCCCCGCAGCTTCCGGTGCCGCTCACCGCACTGGTCGGCCGGACCGCCGCGATCCAGGCGGTCAGCACGCTCGTCCGCGAATCCCGGCTGGTCACGCTCACCGGACCGGGCGGCGTCGGCAAAACCCGGCTCGCCCTGGAGACCGCGCACCGGCTCGGCGGCGAGTTCGCCGCGGGCGCGTGGCTCGTCGAGCTGACCGGCATGGACCGGCACGAATGCGCGCTGAGCCAGTGCCCGCCGGTCGAATGGGTGGTGGAGGCGATCGCCGCGACGCTGGGGATCCGGGACGCGGCGGCGCCCGCCCAGGCGGATCCGGCGGAGCGGCTCGCCGAGTCGTTGCGCGGCAAGGAAACCCTGATCGTCCTGGACAACTGCGAGCAGCTGATCGAGCCGGTCGCCGCGACCGCCGCACAGCTGCTGGCGGCCGCGCCCGGACTGCGGATCCTCGCCACGAGCCGGGAACCGCTCGGCCTCGCCGGGGAAACGCAGTTCCCGGTGCCGCCGCTGGACCACGACAGCGCCGCGCAGCTGTTCACCGCGCGGGTCGCCGACACCGGGTACACTGTGGACAGTGCCGACGCGGACGCGGTCGCCGAGATTTGCCGGAAACTGGACGGATTGCCGCTGGCGCTCGAACTCGCCGCGACTCGCGTGCGCGCGTTGGGCGTACCGGAGTTGCTGCGCCGGCTGGACGATCGGTTCCGCTTGCTGGACACCACGCGCCGGGGCGTGCCCGCCCGGCAGCAGACGTTGCGGGCGATGATCGACTGGAGCTGGGAACTCCTGAGCGAGCCGGAACGTCTTGTGCTGCAACGGTTGTCCGTGCACGCCGAGGATTGTTCGCTGGACGCGGCCGAGACGGTTTGCGCGGGCGACGGCGTCGCCGAGGGCGAGGTGCTGGGTCTGCTGGTGAAGCTCGTCGACCGTTCGCTGGTCGTGCCCGCGAACACGCGATACCGGCTGCTCGAATCGGTCGCGGTCTACGGCCTGGAGCGGCTGCGCGAAGCGGGCGAGGTCGAAAAGACCCGGCGTCGGCACGCGGAGTACTACGGGCAGTTCGCCGGTGCGGCGGACGCCGGTCTCCGCGCCCGCGACCAACGACGCTGGCTGCAGCGACTCGACGCGGACCTGCCGAATCTCCGTGCCGCGGGGGAGAATCTGGCCGGATGGGGGAGCGCCGACGACGCGTTGCGGCTCGCGAACCG
Source organism: Amycolatopsis sp. AA4 (assembly GCF_002796545.1). GTDB lineage: Bacteria > Actinomycetota > Actinomycetes > Mycobacteriales > Pseudonocardiaceae > Amycolatopsis. Next base: position 5,561,789 of record NZ_CP024894.1, on the reverse strand, counting down.
GCTGACCTGGTACCGCTTCCTGCGCGGCCGGATGGCCGAGGCGATGCGCTCCCTGCGCGCCGCCCTCAGCCTGCCCGGCGGCGACGCGGACCTGCGCGTGGAAGCACAGGCGACGCTCGCCGCGCTCGGCATCCTCGCGGGCGACCGACCCGATTGGCGTCCCGTGGCCGAGCAGCCGATGAGCGCCCGGGCCAAGTGGTTCCTCGGCTACGCACTGTCCACAGTGGCCGATCTGTCCGGCGCGGAACCCCTGACCCTGGACGCGCTCGCCGCCTTCGAAGCCGCCGACGACCGATGGGGCATCGCCGCGGCGAGCGCCGACCGGGCCAGCCAGGCTCTCGCGCGAGGAGATGTCGCCGGAGCCTGGCGTTATGCCGACCGCTGCGCGGATCTGTTCGCCGAGATCGGCGACAAATGGGGTCAGCTGCAGGCGATTTTCGCGCACGGCGCACTCAGTTCCCTGTCCGGGAACTACGCGCGCGCGGAGGCGGTCCACACCGAAGGATTGCGGATCGCCGAGGAGCTGGGCCTGTGGCCGGAGGTGTCGTACCAGCTGTCGTGGCTGGGGCGGGTCGCGTTGCTGCGCAAGGATTTCCCCGCCGCCCGCGACCTGCACGACCGGGCTCGGGAGATCGCCGCCGAACACGGCTTCACGCCGGGGGAGATGTACGCGCTGACCGGGCTGGCCCTCGGCGCCCGGCGCGAGGGCGACCTCGATCTCGCGGAAAAGCATTTGCGGACGCTGCTCGAATGGAACAAGCAGGTCGATTTCGAACCCGGGAATACGCTGATCCTCGCGGAACTCGGTTTCGTCGCCGAATTGCGCGGTGACCCGGCAACTGCGCTGCGGCGGCAGCAGGAAGCGTACGAGATCGCCCATCGGACGGGCGACCCGCGAGCGATCGCGTTGGCGCTGGAGGGTTTGGCGGGAGCGCACGCGCTGGCTGGTGCGGCTCGCGAAGCCGCGCGGTCGCTGGGCGCGGCCGCGGCTTGCCGCGCTGGCGTCGGCGCGCCGTTGCCCGCGGCGGAGCGCGGGGACGTGGACCGGATCACCGCCCGCGCGAGCGAGCTTCTCGGTGCGGAGGAGTTCGCGGCCGAGTTCCGCGCGGGCGGCGAGCGAGGATTCTCAGAAGACCGGCTGCCGGTTCCCGTGCCCGGTCGCCTGCTCGAAAGCGTGCGCGGCGCGCAGCAGCCCTAGCTCGCCCCGCAGCGGCGCGATGACCTGCAGCCCCACCGGGCGTCCGTCCTCGGTGAACCCGGCGGGCACCGACAGCGCCGGGCAGCCGGTCGCCGAGATCGAGTACGCCGAGCGCATCCACTCCAGGTAGTCGTGCATCGGCTGTCCGGCGACCACTTCCGGGTACTCCCACTCGACCGGGAACGGCGGCACCTGGCTCACCGGCGCGAGCAGCAGGTCGTACTGGGTGAAGAACTCGCGCATCCCGGTGATGAGCTGGAGCTGCCGCGTCTGCGCGCTCGCCAGGTCGGCCCCGGAAAGCTTTGCCCCGAAAGCGATGTTGTCCGCGAGCGTCTGCTTCATCTTGTCCGGATGCTGTTCGAGCAGTTTCCCGAATCCCGCGTGGAACAGCCATCCGCGCAAGGTGCGGAACACCTCGTCGGCCGCGGTGAGGTCCGGGCAGGCCGGTTCGACGCGGCAGCCGAGGCCGGCGAACACCTTCACCGCCGGTTCCAGCACCGCGGTGACCGCCGGGTCGACCGGGAGGCCGCCCAGATCCGGCGACCACGCCACGCGCAGGCCGGCGAGGTCGGCGTCGAGCGGTCCGGCGAACGGCGCGGCGGGCTGGTCGAGCGAGATCGGGTTGCGCTCGTCGGGCCCGGCGATCACGGAGAGGAGCAGCGCGACGTCGGCGACCGTCCGGCCCATCGGCCCCTGCACGCCGAGCGCCTCCCACGGCAGCGTCGCGGGCCAGGTCGGCACGCGACCGGGCGACGGACGCAGGCCGACGACGTTGCAGAACGACGCAGGATTGCGCAGCGAACCGCCCATGTCGCTGCCCTCGGCGAGCGGTTGCAGGCCCGCGGCCAGCGCTGCCGCCGCGCCCCCGCTGCTGCCGCCCGCGGAGAGATCGCGCCGGTACGGGTTGCGGGTGGCCCCGAAGACCGGGTTCATCGTGTGCGAACCGGCCCCGAACTCCGGCGCGTTCGTCTTGCCGAGCGTGAGCGCGCCCGCCTTCCGGATCCGCTCGACGACGAGGGTGTCGCTGTCCGGCACGTGGTCGGCGAAGATAGGGGAGCCGTACGTGGTGCGGACCCCGGCGACGTCGTGCGTGTCCTTGTGCGCCACCGGGATCCCGTGCAGCGGACCGATCTCCTCGCCGTGCGCGAGCCGTTCGTCGGCGGCCGCGGCCTCGCTCAGCGCGCGCTCGGCGGTGAGCGTGACGATCGCGTTGATCTGGGGGTTGCCCTGCTCGATCCGGTCGAGATGGGCCTGCAGGACCTCGCGAGCGGACAGTTCGCGCGTGCGCAGCCGCCGGGCCAGTTCGACGGCGGGCAAGTAGCAGATCTCCTCGGCGCTCACTGGCTTCCCTTCCTGACCCCGGTGTCCGTTCGCGACGTCAGCTTCGCGCGCGGTGCTGGCCTCGGACAAGAGCTGCTCGACAAATGACGGAATCGGCCACAGGATTGGCTGATGACCGCACCGCTGGACCCTCTCGACCGCCGGATCGCCGGCGCGCTGCAGGTCGACGGCCGCGCGTCCTGGCGGCGGATCGCCGAGGTGCTGGACGCGCCGGAACGCACGGTCGCCCGGCGCGGGACGCACCTGCTGCGCACCGGCGTCGTGACGGTTGTCGCCGTTTCGCCGCACGGTGTGCCGCTGCTGGTGCGCGGCCGCTGCCGGGCCGGCCTGGGCCGTCCCGCGGGCACCGCACTCGCGGGACGGCCGGAGACGAGCTTCTGCTACCTGATCACCGGACAGGGCGAACTGGTCGCCGAGGTCTTCTGCGACCGCAACCGGCTGCCGACGTTCATGTTCGACGAGATGGCGGCAATCCCCGGTCTGCTCGATCTGACGGCCGATACCGTCACGCGCTACTACCGCACCATCCACGAATGGCAACCCGGCGTGCTGAGCCCGGCCGAGACGGAGGCGATCTCGTCGCTGCCGCAGCCGACCCCGCAGCCCCGGCAACCCGACGGTGTCGTCTTCAGCAGCGACGAACGGGCCATCGTGCGCGCGCTGCGCGAGGACGGCAGGCGGACCCACGAGGAGCTCGCCCGCGCTGCCGGGATCTCGGAATCGACCGTCCGCCGCCGGCTGGAAGCGTTGCGGCGAGAGGAAAAGGTGTTCATCCGGGCCGTGGTGGAGCCGGCCGTGCTCGGGCTGCCGGTCGAGGCGCTGCTGTGGATCCGGTGCCGCCCGCACGACGTCGACGACATCGGCCGCGCCCTGCTGGGCTCGCCGTACGTCCGGTACGCGGCGGCGATGACGGGCGAGTATCAGCTGCTCGCTGACGTGACCTTGCCCGACATCGCCGCGTTGCACGAGTTCGTCGGCCGTTCCGGCTGGTCCCGGCAGGCGGATTCGGTGCATACCGGGGTGGTGCTGAAGGCGTTGAAGCGCAGCAGCGTCCTCGCGCCCGAGCTGCGCTCCTGACGGCTAGCTCCGCTCCTCCAACCCGTTCAGCACCGACGGCAACGCGCCGCGGTGCAGCACGCCAAGCCGTTGCGTCGCCCGGGTCAGCGCGACGTACAGCTCGGCCGCGCCGCGCGGCCCCTCCGCGAGAATCCGGTCCGGGTCCACGAGAAGCACGGCGTCGTACTCGAGCCCCTTCGTCTCCGCCGCCGGAACCGCACCCGGCACGTCCGGCGGCCCGATCACGACACTGGTCCCCTCCCGACCCGCCTCGGCACGGACGAATTCCTCCACCGCGGCGGGCAATTCGTCGTCGGAGACCTTCCTCGACCACGGCCGCACCCCGCACGCGCGCACCGATTCCGGCGGTTCGACGCCCGGCGCGAACTCGGCCAGCACCGCCGCCGCGACGGCCATGATTTCCGCCGGAGTCCGGTAGTTGACGGTGAGCGAACGGTAGGCCCACCGGCCCGGGACGTACGGATCCAGCATCGCGCCCCAGTCGGTCGCGCCGGCCGCCGACCGGCGCTGCGCCAGGTCGCCGACCACGGTGAACGACCGGCTCGGGCACCGCCGCATCAGCACCCGCCAGTCCATTTCGGACAGTTCCTGGGCCTCGTCGACCACGACGTGCCGGTACGTCCAGTCCCGGTCGGCGGCGGCGCGTTCGGCGAGGTCGCGGGTGTCGTGCTCGACGAAGCGTTCGGCCAGGTCGGTGTCGTAGAGGAGGTGCTCCGCGGACAGGCCGATGTCCTCGTCCATCTCCTCGCGGTCGAGCCGCATGATGTCCAGCACGCCGGCCGCGTACTCGGCCTCCGCCTCGCGTTCGGCCTGGTCCTCCCGCTGTTTCGCCCGGTCCGGCGCCTTGCCCAGCAGGTCGATCAGCTCGTCGAGAAGCGGGATGTCCGACACCGTCCAAGGTTTGCCCGGCTCGCGCCGCAGCGCCTGGCTCGCGCCGGCCGCGTTGAGCCGCGCGGGGGAGGAGTAGAGCGTGGTGAGCAAGCTCTCCGGGGTCAGGATCGGCCAAAGACTGTCGATCGCCTTGACGAAGGCCGGGTTGGCAAGGAGCTCGTTGACCAGCGTGGAGCGGAGGTCCTCCCATTCCTCCTTGTCGTCGCGCGTGAGCCAACCGCGCCCGATGCGGGACATGGCGCGTTCGGTGAGCACGTACGTGACGATCTCGACGAACACCGCCCGCGCCTCGTTGTGCGGCCGCCCGCTCTGCCGCGCCTCGTCGCGGGCCCACTCGGCGGTCGCCGCGTCGATCCGGACGGTGGTGTCGCGGAGTTCGATCAGGATCGGGTCCGCGGGCAGCTCCTGCCGGTCCGCGACCGCCGCGTTAAGGACGTCGAGCATCTGCAAGGACCCCTTGAACCGCGCGACCTCCGGCTCGTCCTCGGCCTCCGCCCGCAGCCCCGGCAGCAGCCCGCCCGGGGTGGTGAACACCACGTCGGACTCGCCGAGCGACGGCAGCACGCGCCCGATGTGGTTCAGGAACGCCGGATTCGGCCCGAGGACGAGCACGCCGTGGCGCTCCATCCGCTCGCGCTGCGTGTACAGCAGATACGCGACGCGGTGGAGCGCCACGACGGTTTTCCCCGTTCCTGGTCCTCCCTCAATGACCAGGACGCCCGGATGGTCGAGCCGGATGATGCGGTCCTGCTCGGCCTGGATCGTCGCGACGATGTCCCGCATCCCCTCGCCGCGAGGCGCGTTGACCGCGGCGAGCAGGGCGGCGTCGACGTCGTTGCCGCTGTCGGTGTCCGGCTGCCCGAACACCTCGTCGGTGAACGAGGCGACCTGCCTCCCGCGCGTGTGGAATTGCCGCCTCCGCCGCATGCCCTCCGGGGTGGCCGCGGTCGCGGTGTAAAACGCACTCGCCGCCGGCGCGCGCCAGTCGAGAAGAACGGGTTTGTACTCGTCGTCCTCGTCGAAAAGCCCGATCCGGCCGATGTAGGAATGCTCGCCTTCGGCCGAGTCGAGCCGCCCGAAACACAACCCGGAGTCAGCGACCGACAACCGCCGCGTTTCGCGAGCGAGCGCCCGCACCTCGACGTCGCGCTCGCCCGGGGTCTCGTCGTTTCGTTTGAGGGCAGCGGTGTGGCGCTCCTTGGCCCGCTCGCGCTCGCTGTCGAGCCGCCGGTACAGCCCGGCGACGTAGTCCTGTTCGGACCGCAGTTCTTCTTCGTACCCCTGGTTTGACAAGTGCCCCTCGCTGCTGTTATTCTGAACCCAGATTCGGCGCGAACTTCTGCTTGGGTGATGAAGACGCGTCGATTTTTTATTGTCCACCTTCTGTCAAGTGGCCGGTGGGCTGGTTGTTTTCTCGCGGCTTTTGTCGGCGGTCGGCGATCGGCGGGTTGCGTGGGTCGGCGGGTTGCGCGGGTTTCAAGCCGGACCGAGTCATCCGCTCGCGCCGGATGTCTCACCGCGCCTAGGCCAGGTCATGGCTGGCTGAACCAAGCCTCCACGTACGCCGGGCGGTAGTGGACGGCTCGAGCTCGGACGGTAGAGCCGAGTCCGCGGGCGCACTCAGGGCTGTCGCGGGCGGACCTGGGAGGGGTTTCCGGCCGCGGCTCGCGAGGTCCTGGCGTGGTGCGCCCGGCGATGACAGCACGGGCTTGTCCCGAGCGCTTCGGCCGTCGGGGCCGGTTGTGCGGTCGCTCCGCTGTGGCGGGTGGGTGGGGCAGAGAGCCGCGCGAATGCGCTCGCGCCGGACGGATCCTCGGCGGCGACATCCGCCCGCACATCCCCAGACCCGATCTCGCCCGCAACCACCGCACACTTGCTCCCGACAACTGGATTTCCCTGGACGAGCAGCGATTCTGCGCCATCCCCCGGGGCTTGCGGCAAGCCCCGGGGTGCGCTATATCTTGAAAAGGGCGGAGGAAATCATTTGTCACGATGCGCGGATTCCCGCGCGGTTCACGCCTGCGTCGCGGCCACCCAGTTCCGCACCGCCGGCCGATTGCCCTCCGGCTTGTCTCCCGCCTTCGCCCCGGAGTCGACCAGCCACGACTGGCAGTCCAGCGTGAACATCCGGCAAGGCCCCGCGGGAAGCACCTCGCTCCCGCGGTCCAGGGCGTCGCGCAGGTCCGCGAGCAGGGTGAAGTCGAGCGCGCGCATCGTCGCGTCCAGTTGCTGTGCGCTGCCCGCCCCGACGATCGCCGACGCGATGCCCGGCCGCGTCGCCACCCAGTCGATCGCGACCTGCGCCATCGTCGCATTCAGCTCGTCCGCGACCATCTCGAGCGTCTTCAGCAGCTCCCACTGCCGCGCGGTCCAGGTCCCGGCCCCAGCGGCGCCCTCTCCGGTCAACCGGCCCTCGCCGCTCAGACCGGTGGGCGAGCTGAGACCTGGCCCAACCCCGCCCGCCCGCCGAGCTCCGCCCCTGCCGAGACCGCCGCCCCGCTGCCGAAACCACCCGTGCCCGCAACCCTCCCCGCCCCAACCCCCGCCGGGACGTAGGCTGCGAAGCATGCCGTCGAACGTGATCAGTCTCCGCGGCGTCCGCACGCACAACCTGGCCGACGTGGACGTGGACATCCCCAAACATCAGCTGGTCGCGGTCACCGGCGTGTCGGGGTCCGGCAAATCGTCGCTCGCCTTCGCCACGCTCGCGGCCGAGTCGCGGCGGCAGCTGTACTCGACCATGCCCGCGTTCGTGCGGACCAAACTGCCGCACGATCCGGCTCCGGAGGCCAGTTCGCTCAGCGGCCTGACGACCGTCGTCGTGGTGGATCAGCGGCCGCTCGGGACGAATTCGCGCTCGACGGTCGGCACCGCCACCGAGGTGTGGACCATGCTGCGGATGTTGTTCTCCCGCCTGGGCGAACCGTCCGCCGGGTACTCGCCCGCCTACTCGTTCAACGATCCTTCCGGCATGTGCCCGGCGTGCGCGGGGCTCGGCACGGTCACCGACATCGACGGCGAGCGGATGATCGACCGCGAGCGTTCGCTCAACGACGGGGCGATGGTCTTCCCGAGTTTCGCCGTCGGCAGCTGGATCTGGAAGCGCTATGTCTACTCAGGATTCTTCGACAACGACCTGCCGTTGCGGGAATGGCCTGAGGACCTGGTGCAGTTTCTCCTGCACGGGCCGACGCAGAAGCCGCCGAATCCGTTGCCCCGCTTCCCGGCCAGCGCGAAGTACCAGTCGATGGTGCCGCGGATCCGGCGGCTGCTCGTCGAACGCGAGGCCAAGATGGGGCCGGCGGTGCGGGCGGCGCTCGCCGACGTGACGCGGCAACGGCCGTGTCCGGAGTGCGACGGCAGCAGGCTCGCTCCGGCCGCCCGGGAGAGCCGGATCAACGGGGTGTCCATTGTGGACCTCGGGTACCGCGACGCGGCGGGGTTGCTGGAATTCTGTGCCGGACTGGACCACGAGTGGGCGCGTCCGCTCGTGGCGGCCCTGCGGTTGCGCCTGGAATCGATGATCACGCTCGGCCTCGGGCATCTGCACTGCTACCGCGCGACGCCGACGCTCTCCGGCGGCGAATCGCAACGGCTGAAACTGGTGCGGCACTTGGGGTCCAGCCTCACCGACCTCACCTACGTCCTGGACGAACCGACGGACGGGCTGCATCCGGCCGACGTCGCGTCCCTCGTTGACGTACTACGACGGCTGCGTGACCATGGCAACACCGTGCTGGTGGTGGATCACCACGAAGCGGTGATGGTCGCGGCGGACCATGTGATCGACCTGGGTCCCGGAGCCGGCGAAGCGGGCGGACGCGTGGTCTTCCACGGGCCGCCGGAGAAGCTGCGGAAGGCGGACACGACGACCGCGCGGGCGTTGCGCACCGGCGTCCGGCTCAAGGACACGCTGCGGGAGCCCACCGGCTGGCTGCCGTTGCGCGGGCTGGACCGGCACACGCTGCGCAACATCGACGTCGACGTGCCGACCGGCGTGCTCACGGTGATCACCGGCGTGGCCGGGTCCGGGAAGTCGACGCTCGCGGGCGAACTCGCCGAGCGGCACCCGCGGTTCACCGTCGTCGACCAGAGCCAGATCGTCGCGACGTCGCGGTCGACGGTCGGCACCTGGCTCGGCCTGGCCGATCCGGTGCAGCGCGCGTTCGCCGAGGTCAGCGGCGAGTCGCCGAAGCTGTTCAACCCGCGTTCGCAGGGCGGGTGCCCGGCCTGCCGCGGCACCGGCGTGCGGCGGACCGACCTGGCGTTCCTCGAGGACGTCGACACGCCGTGCGAGGAGTGCGACGCCACCGGATTCCGTCCCGAGGCTCTGCAAGCCCGGCTCGAAGGACGCACGGTGCTCGAAGTGCTGGCCACGCCGGTGTCGGCACTGGCCCGGTACGTGCCGCATCCGGACGTGGTCCGGCTGGCCGCGCTGCTCGGCGAACTGGGCCTCGGGCACCTGGCGAGCGGCCGCACGCTCGACACGCTCTCCGGCGGCGAACGGCAACGGCTGAAGCTCGCCCGCCAGCTCGACTCGACCAGCGACGACCTGCTCGTCGACGAACCCACCGCGGGCCTGCACCCCAGCGACACCACGCGGATGGTGGCGCTGCTGGACCGACTCGTCGACGAGGGCCGGACGCTCGTCGTGGTCGAGCATTCGCTGCACGTCGTCGCCGCGGCGGACTGGGTGCTCGACCTCGGCCCCGGCGCGGGCGAGAACGGCGGCCAGGTGCTCTACACCGGCACGCCCAAGGGACTCGCCGAGCACGACGGCGCGACGGGGCGGTACTTCCGGTCCGCGCTCGGCGGTTAGCAGCGACCTGCCCAGCGCCGCGTGCGTGCGGGCCGCGTTCACGGTCGCAGCGGTTGTTAGCGCGGAAACCGCCGAGCGCTGGTTCCGTCGGTACGGGCTGCCTTCATGGCCGCAGCGGCTGTGCATGCGGCGACCCGCTGAGTGCCGGTTGCGCGCCTGCGGGCCGCCGTCACGGCCCCTCCGGCTGCTAATGCCGCAACCCGCCGAGCGGCTGGCCGTGCGAGCCACCGGCACAGCACCCGCTAATGCGGAAACCTCCGCGCCCCCGCGCCGCCCTGGCCGAGAACGTCGTCCGGATTGGAGTACGGGCACGATTTCAGCGACAGGCATCCGCAGCCGATGCAGTCGGAGAACCGGTCGCGCAGCGCGGTCAGCTCCTCGATCCGCTCGGTGAGGCGGTCGTGCCAGCGGCGGGAGATCCGCGCCCAGTCGCGTTTGGTGGGGATGCGCTGGTCCGGCAGTTCGGCGAGCGCCTCCTTGATCTCCTCCAGCGACACCCCGACCCGCTGCGCGGTCCGGATGAAGGCGATCATGCGCAGCGTGTCGCGCCGGTACTCGCGCCGGTTGCCGCTCGTGCGCCTGCTCGCGATGAGGCCGCGGCTTTCGTAATAGTGCAGCGTCGGGACGCTCACGCCGGCGCGTTCGGCGATCTGTCCCGGCTTCAGCCAGACGACCTCGCGCGTGATCTGGGGCATGGCAGCTCTTTCCGTGCTTGACATCAAGTCCGCTTGATGAAGTCCACTGTAAGCACCGCCCGGCAGACGGCGGCGAGCGCGCGTGAAGGGGATTTTGTGACGACTACGACCCTGCAGGTCTGGGCCGACGTGCTCTGTCCGTGGTGCTGGATGGGACATCGCCGCCTCGCGCAAGCGATCGCGGAATCCGGTGTCCCGGCCCGGATCGAGCATCGGAGTTTTCTCCTGGGCCCGGAGGGACCTGGCCCGGAACGGCGGCGGATCGCGGAGACCGCGACCGCCGAATGGGGGATGAGCCCGGCGGAATGGGGGAGGCGCCGGGACCGGATCGAGCAGGCGGGACGCGCGCAGGGCCTGACCATTCGCATGGACACCGCGTGGGCGCTCGATTCCCGCCCGGCGCATCGGGTGCTGAAGCTGGCCGCGGCGCGCGGACTGGACGAAACCGCGGCCTGGGAGGCGATGTTCGCCGCGCATCTGCGGGACAACCTGGACCTGGCGGAGTGGAGTGTGTTGGCGAACTTGAAGACCGGATTGGAGCGCGACGAAGTGCTCGCGCTTGGCGATAACGAGGAGTACGCAGCAGAAGTGTTGGCAGATCACGAAGAAGGACAGTCGCGCGGGATCCGTTCTGTGCCGACTGTCGGGCACGGCGACCGCCTTCTCGCTGGTGCGCGCAGTGTCGAAGAATTGGCGGAATTTGTTCGCTCGGCAGCGAAGGCGGTGGCGTGATGTCCGAGATTCCTGTGATGATGCGCGCCGCCGCGATTGACGAGTTCGGGCCCGCGGAAGGATTGACTGTCCACAAGGTGCCGGTTCCGGTCGCGGGGCCGGGAGAAGTGCTCGTGCGCGTCGAGGCCGCTGGTGTGCAGCCGACCGACGTCGCGATCCGGGACGGCTGGACGCCGCCGGGCGTGACCATCCAATTTCCGCAAATCCTGGGCAACGAGTTCTCCGGAACAATTGTCCAGGTGGGTGCTGAGGTGACTGAATTCGAGGCAGGACAACAGGTTGCCGGGTTCCGGTCGCTGGGCTGCTATGCCGAGTACGTCAACGTTCCGGCCAGTCAGGCGGCTGTCAAACCGGAAAAGGTCGATTGGCAAACGGCGGGCGCGTTGTCTGCCTCCGGGCAGACGGCACATACTGCGTTGGAGCGGCTCAGTGCCAAGCCCGGCGAGACGATTCTCATTCACGGCGCGGCGGGAGGTGTCGGCTCGATGGCGGTCCAGTTGGCGCGGCATCGTGGGCTGCGCGTGGTCGGTACCGGCAGCGAGCAGAACCAGGAATATCTCCGCACCCTCGGTGCCATCCCAGTGGTATACGGCGAAGGCGAACTAGACCGCCTTCGCGAAGCCGCCCCGGACGGGATAGACCTGGCTTTCGACACCGCCGGGCACGGGAATCTTCGTCTCGCCGCGGAACTGGTGGCCGATCGCAGCCGGATCGGGACCATTGTGGAGCCCCCGCTGGCCGCTGAGACCGGCGGGCAGTGGCTCAACAGCGACCGGTCCGCCGGGCGGCTCCGCGAGTTGCTCGACCTGTGCGCGCGAGGAGAGCTGCGGGTGCATGTCCGGAAGGAATATCCGCTCGACGACGCCGCGAGCGCCCATCGCGAGGTGGCTGAAGGACACGGTCGCGGCAAGGTGGTGCTGCGGATCGGCTGAGGGAAGTTAATTCGCTGGACGGGGCCGGAGCGTGCCGTTATGGTTCGCTCCGACCGTGACTCGACGCCGGGAGGTGAGCCCCATGAACGCTGTTTCGATGTGGGTGCTCCCCGTGTCGTCACGGTCGGGCGACTGACGGAGGGTTGCCGGGAGCGCCGCGAAGGCACTCCGAAAGGTGACCGTCATGGACACTCTGCGTTTCACCGCGGGCGAACCCGCGGTGCGCATCACCCGGGTCGGACCGGGACTCTGGGAAGCTTGGGACGACGGCCGCTTGGCCGGCCGCGGCGAGGCCACCGCGCGGCCGGACGGGCGGGTCTTCCTCAGCGTCGACGCCTGGCACCGTTCCGTCTTCGACCAGCTTGCCCGCGAGATGCTCGCCGCGCTGCCGGACCCGCTCCACACCGTGGTCGACGAAACCGACCGCGAGCTGCTCGACGGCTGGCAACGGGCCGGTCTGACCGTTCGGCGGCGCGAGTGGGAGTACGTCGTGCCCACGAACCCGCAGGTCACCGGGCCGGTCGAGCTGCCGTCGGGCGTCACAGTCGTGCCCGCCGGATCCGCTGAAGAGGGTCCGTTGCGCGAGCTGGACCGCGTCGTTCGCGCCGAGGTCGAGGCGACGGTCGGCTGGTCGGAAATGCCCGCCGAGGTGCTGCCCCGGCCGGCCGGCGACACCGTCGTGGACCCGTCGAAATACGCCGTGGCGGTCGAGGACGGCGAGTACGTCGGGCTGGTCCGGGTAGTTCAGGTGACGCGCCTGCCCCGGATCGGGCTCATCGCCGTCCGGGCGGACCGGCAACGTCGCGGCATCGCACGCGGGTTGCTGACGCACACGCTCGATGTCCTGCACCGAGCGGGAATCCCGACGGCCTCGGCCGAGGTGAACGAGGCCAACGAAGCGGCGACGGCGCTGTTCGAGGGCGTCGGCGCGCGGCGGGCGAACAGCACGGTGGAGCTGATGCGCCATGGCCGGTAAGGGCGGGATCGAAGTAGAGGGAACCGTGGTCGAGTGCCTGCGCGACGCCCGGTTCACCGTCGAACTGGCGAACGGGCACCACGTGCTGGCCCACGTCAGCGGCAAGATCAGAAAGAACTTCATCAAGATCGTGCCGTTCGACCGGGTTTTGGTGGAGCTGAGCCCGTACGACCTCGACCGGGGCCGGATCCTGTTCCGGTACCGGAACTAGCCCGGTCCGTCCTCGCGGTTCCCGGCTCGGGGCCGCGAGGACGGTCAGCTCGTTTTCGCGGTCGCGAGCCGCGTCAACGTGTCGCATTTCCGGCCGAAGTTCGCCACGACGTCAGCGCCGATGATCCGCACCATGACCGCCCGCAACGGCGTGTCGAGGACGACGCGCTGGGTCAGCTCGGCCCCGCCGGGGACGGCCTCGACGCTCAGTCCGAGGTCCATTTTCCCGAGCGGAACGGGCTGGCAGAGCGTGAACTCGTGTCCGGGCCGCCAGTTCGTGAAGGTGAAGTCCTTCGCGATTTTCGCGTGCACGCTGCCGCGGAATCCGCCGCTGGGGTAAAGGAATCCGGTCGATCCCGTCGCGGGCGGGCCGTGCAGCACGACGCGCGCGACGTCCGGATCCCAGCGCGGCCAGTTCTCGACGTCGGCGAGGACGTCCCAGAGCGCGGCCGGGTCGACCGCGAGGGTGCGGGCGGAGGTTCTGTCCCAGGTCATGGCCCTGAAGATATACGGAACTGGCAGTCTCGTAAACTGTGCGCTATGACGCACAACCGGCGCGGACGACCGCGCGAGCAGGGCATCGACACGGCGGTGCGGGCCGCGGTCAACGCACTGCTGGAGGAGGTCGGCTACCAGCGGTGCACGGTCGACGCGATCGCCGCGCGCGCCGGAGTCGGCAAGGCGGCGTTGTACCGGCGCTGGAAGTCCAAAGCAGAACTCGTCTTCGCTGCAGTCGTGCACGACGACGCACTCGCGGCACCCCCCGACACCGGCACCCTGCGCGGCGACGTAGCGGCTGTTCTGGCCGACATTCAGTCCGCTTTGGACGGACCGCAAGTGCGAAACGCCTTGCCCGGCCTGCTCGCCGACCTCCGCGCCGAAGACGCGCCCACCGCTCGCCTAGGCGAGTTGTTCCTGATCCGGGAACGGGAATACTTGGCCGAAGTACTCGACCGCGCGCTCTCCCGCGGCGAACTGTCCCGACGCCCCGAGTTGCCCGCAGTGCACGCGATGCTGCTCGGTTCAGTCTTCGCCTGGCTCCATTTTTTGCGCGAAACAGCACCGCCTGAGGGTCTCGCCGCCGGCCTGTACGGAGCCATTGTCGAACTGGGCAGGTAATCGCTGCCCGTTCACCTTCGAGGCCGCGGCGACGGCCTCCGCCGAGCCAGTTCGGCCGCGATTATCGCTTCCATCCGCGTATTCGCACTGCGAAGCCCACGATATCCGCGGTATCCCACCACGATTACCGCAATCCCAACGACCGCGGCAATCGACAGCACCGACCCGTGTGCGAGCAGGCTGTCGCGATAGTCGCGAGCGAGATAGCCCAGCCCGAGCCCGGCGGCGAGAGCGTCGAGCAGCGCGAGCGGAACCCGGCGGGGAACGGTCATGGCGGTCTCCTCTCGGGACCCGACCCCCTGCAATCTAGGCGACCGGAGCTGTCCCGCGAGGGCTCTCGACCCGAACGGCCTACGCCCCCCGGCCCGCGCGGGGCCTGTGCTAAGTTGACGTGAACTGGGGGGATCGACCTGCGGAAGCGAACCCAGGGGCCGGTAGCTCAGTTGGTTAGAGCAGGGGACTCATAATCCCTTGGCCGTCGGTTCGAGCCCGACCCGGCCCACCATCTTGCCCTTGATATAGCCGCTGACCAGCGAAAACGCGCCGAACGACGATCTTGAAACGATCTCGGCGGCGGCGCTGGAACCGAGCACAGCGCTTGGAACCCAAGGGATCTTTCGAGTACGACTGACTCCATGACCGCCGTTGAGGCGCTCGAGCCCGAGGACGTCAGGGAGCTTGTCTCGGACTGGAGAACGCACCTGAGGGCCAAGAACCGCGTCGACTCCACGATCGACGCCTGCCTCGACAGCGTGGCCATGCTGGTCGACTGCCTCGAGGGCGAGAATTTCTCGCTGCTGGCCGCCGAGGTCGGTCGGCGGGAGCTTGAGCGGTATTTCGAATATCTCCGGCAACGGCCGAAGTTTCGCACCGGCGAGTCGATTTCGCACAACTGCATCGCCAAGCGTTTCCCCGTTCTATAAAATAAAGGTTCCGCAGGTCACGGACACTCCGCCGACGGTGTTGCGCGAGGCTGAACTCAAAGTCTTGTTGGCGCGACCGCTAAAGGGAAGGGTTTTTGTCGCGCTCCGGGATCGGGTGATCATCCTGGACCTTGCCGATTGCGGCGTCCGGCTCAGCGAATTGTCCCCGTTGCGTGTCGCAAGTCCGGCGGAGCGGGAGCTTCGGCATGGGCGTCATCCGCGTTCTGGGCAAGGGACGTCGTGCCCGCGACGGGTGCCTTTCAACCCGGCGACCGGCGAGGTGCTCAGGCGCTGCCTCCGCGCCCGCGCGCGGCCGCATGGCAGGCGCACCACCGCGGCCTGGCTTGGCCGCTACGGCGAGCTGAACGAGTGAGCCATCCGGTCGATGCCGGACCGTCGAGCTGGGCAAGCAGGCATCGGCCCGGTGTTCCCGCACCTCTTCCGGCACACGTGGGCGCACCGGTGCAAGCTGGCGGGCATGAGCGACGAGGCGATCATGCGGATCGCGGGCTGGCGCAGCCGGCAGATGCTTGACCGTTGCTGAACCGCGGCTTGCCCCGGATGGTGCCGGAAAACGTGCACGAGGCGGATGGGTGAATAATTCATGCGCTATTCGTTGAATACTGCACGTGACAGGCGGCTGGCCGCATGGGTAACCTCTCGCGAATCGTCGGTGAAGCAGTACGGTCGAGTGAGCGATAGGGTGAGCTGGTTTCCGGTGATCCGCCTGTCGGCTACACCCTGTCGGCAACGGACAAGGCGTCCGTTTCGCCAATTTGGGAGCGTATGTGAAGATCTCTGCGAGAACATTTCTCGGTGTCCTGACGGTCAGCCTGTTGTCAGGTTCGCTGACCTTCGTTTCAACTGCTCCGGCCAGTGCCGAGGGGGACGCCCCTGTCCTTGCGAAAAGATATCTCGACCAGAAGATCGCCTGGGGTGATTGCCCTGGGTTGAACAAGACCATGGCGGCGATGGTTCCGACGCCGATCCGGCAGAAATGCGGGACTTTCATCGCGCCCAAAGATTACTATCATCAGGATTTGGGTGATATCAAGGTCGGAATTACCCAGGTCGCTCGCGACGATAATCTCGGCCCGAAGCGGGAGCTGTTCATCAATCCCGGGGGGCCGGGCGGAGCCGGCTTCCCGTTGCCGGCGGCTACCGCGGTCAAGCAGCCGCAGTTGCTGCTCGACCATGATTTCGTGGCGGTGGATCCACGGGGGACCGGGTTGGGCACGCGGGTGGATTGCGACGAAAATGAAGCGGATCCGTCGGATGGAGCGAAGCCGTCGGCCGACTCTCGGGACCTGTCCGACGCCGCGATCGCAAAAGCGCGTGCGGACGTGAAGAAGTGGGTCGCCGTCTGCGCGGCGAAGCACGGCGACCTGCTGCCCTATATCACCACTGAGCAGACGGTCCGGGACATGGATCTGGGGAGAGCGCTGCTGGGTGCCCGAACCATCGACTACCAGGGCACTTCTGCCGGAACGTGGCTCGGCGCCCAGTATCAGAAATTCTTCCCGGAGCGAGCGGGCCGGTTCGTCCTGGATTCCAATGCCCAGTTCTCTGACAGCTGGCAAGCCACCTTCGAGTCGCAGCCGATGGCGATGCAGCGGCGGTTGGAAAAGCAGTTCCTTCCGTGGGTGGCCCGGCATGATTCGAAGTACCACCTCGGCGACACGCCGGAAGCGGTCAACAAAACCTATGAGGCGATTCGCGCGGCCGCCGGAAGCGGCAAGCTCGGCCGCCTGACGCCAGATCAGCTTGACGTGGCCGTGACGGAATCGTTGTACAGCTCGTCGTCCTTTGCGATGCTGGCGGGGAAACTGCAACAGCTGGACAAGGCGGTGCAGAGCGGAGAGCCCGCGGGCGACAGCACCGTGCTTTCCTGGATTGTCGACGCGGTGAAGAAGATCTTCCCCGAAAACAACCCACCGGTGTTGTCCGATACGGTGTTCAGGACGATCACCTGCAACGACACCGCCTGGCGCGGCGACGAGGACTACTGGGCCGATTTCGCCCGGAAGCAGGTCGCCGACGGCAATTCGCTGGTTGGTCCCGGCTTCGCCGTTCAGCCCTGTAATTACTGGCCGTACCGGCCGGTCGGCCTGACGCCGGTGACCGGCCGCACCGCGCCGGGCGCGCTCATGCTGCAAAACACGCTCGACCCCGCGACTGCCTATGAGGGCGCCGTCGTCGCGCACCGGAACAACCCCGCGACCCGAATGGTGACCGTGATCAACGCGGGCGACCACGGCGTGGCCGGGCACAACTCCTGCGCTGATGCCGTGGTGAATCGATACCTGCAACAGGGGGTACTGCCCGGGAACGACGTGGTCTGCCAGGGCAGGCCTATGCCGGGCGAGGACAGCGTATACGAAGTAGGACCACAGCTGGCGGATGCTCAGCCAGCCGCGAGCGGCGAGCGGGTGACCGCTGCGGCGCAATATGTCGACGCGGTGCTGGCGGCGATCTCGACCAGAAGCTGGAGCCAGATCTTCCCCGCTGGCTGAGGTGGCCTCGGTCAGTCGGGAGAAGGGCGAGGTTCCCGAGCAGCCGGTACTGGTGGAAGCCATTGGCATCGCCAGCGCTGAGAACCGCAGCTGGAGAGTGATCACGGGAGGGGTCCGCCAGGAGTTGGCGGGCCCCTCCTGCCCGCTCGTCTCGTTCGAGCCGAGCGGAGCACAGATTCGCGGCGGGTTGATCCATGCCGCCGCTGCGGCTGTGCGGCAGGGTAATATCGCGTGCCGGATCGCTGGGATCATCGTGGGGGTAGCCATCACGCCGGTGCGGCGAAGGTCCTGGACGAAACCGATGACATAGCCCAGTCCGTCTGGAATGTCGTGCAGACAGTGGTGCGCGAAATTTCGGCACCGGGCTGGTCCCGGTCATGCTGTCCTGGGCATGGCCGGTTACCGCGTCGTCGATGCCGAATACGTCGCGGTCGTGCAGTCCGTGGGTTTTGCCGTCGCAGGCGTGGTCACCGTGCCGGCGACGTCCTGGCTCGCTGCCCGATCCGTCGAGCTGTCCGAGGCGAATGCCGAAATCGTACGATTGACCATGCACGGGGAACGCACCCGCATTTCGCGCGATCCCGCGGGAACGAGTGACGACGCGCTCGGTGCCTGGCGCTCGGCGCGCTCCTGCTGGGCCTGAGCCACTCGTCGACCGCATCGAGCACGTGACGCACCAGGACCATCTGCGTCCGCCACCGGATTTGCCACCGTCGTGGCGGGGACGAGGGCGGTGCGATCTCCGAAAGCCCCTGCGGCGCGGTGAAGGTCCGCTCATCGCTGGAAATCCCAACTTCGCCGACGGTGTTAACGGGTTTCCGGATCACTATAATTTCGTGATTATCTCATGTCGGCGATATTTCTTATTTAATTGTTCGAAAGGGTGATCTTCGGGGGAAATATTGCTCATTGCGCGGGAAGTCGGCCACTATGTTTCCGACCGCAACGGAGCGGCTTCGCGCGTCGCGGTTTGTCTATCGTCGACCGGATTACCTTAAGGATGATGTTCATGCGATTGAGGCAGATCGTCGCACTCTGCGCGACAACGGGTCTGGTGGGAGCCGGACTGGCAGTGGGCACGGCCGGGGTGGCGGCCGCCGCTCAGGCCGCTCCCAGTGCCTACGGATACATCGCTGGTGCGTCTGGGAGTCTTCCATTGGGCTACTGGCCGAGCGGGGCGAACATCCTGTCCGCCGCGGCCCCGGCGGCGCCGGAGTTCGATCCTGGTGCCAAGGTTCCCGGGAACGCGACAAAGTCAGTGTCGGTTCCCGTCGGCGACATCAACCTTCTGCTGGAAGGCGACGGCGTCGGCGGGGGCGTGCTGGCGGTCGACACCACGGCGAACCCGGCCACGGGGGTGTCGACCGCGAAGGCGGCCGCTCTGACTGCGCGAGCTGATGTGAAGCTGACGGCGGGGAAGCTGATCGATTCGATCATCGGCGGGGTCCCGGACGGCGTGGGCAAGAGGTTGTTGCTGGCGGCGAAGGCCTTTGCCTACGATGCTGAAGCAAGCGTGAAATTCTCTCTGTCCGGACTTGGCACCAGCTGTCAGGCGGGCCCGGCCGGTACGCCGGCTGCTGCCGAAGCGTCCCGCCTGAAGGTCGATGCCGAAATCTCCATCGCGGGGTGGGCCCCGTTCCCGCCGGTGCACATTAATCAACCCCTGGGCGGCAAAGCGGTTGACGTTCCGGGACTTATTACCATTGGTACCGGCGTGGTGAACGACCTTCCCGATGGGGGCATCTCGGCCGATGCGGCTTCGGTCAGCGTGGCGGGCAAGTCGTTGAACCTGGGACATGTCGAGTGCCACCCGGGCGTCTTGGCGGATGGCCAAGAGTGACGTTCCCGGCGGCCGGAGGCGGCGCGGCAATGCTTTGCCAGTAGTCGTCTGAGCTGTTCGTCTTCAGCAGCTGATCGCGGGGTGGGGCGCGGCTTGTGAGCGCCTCACCCCGCTTGCCGATGGTCAGCGCTACCGGCCCCGGCGCAAAGTTCGTAGCCGGAAAGGAGGACCACCGGCACCTCGGCGTGGCGCTGGGCGTCGGAGCCTCCGGAACGAACGGGATCGGGCTCGCGCTGGCCGGTCGGCGCATGGTCGTGGTCGTCGGCGACGAGCACTGCAAAGCTGCTTGGCGGGAGCTGCTCGCGACGACAGCGGCCCGGATCCGCTCGGCGGTCCAGGCCGCGCGGGAGCTGTACTGCCACCGCAACACGGTGCTGAACCGATTGACCCGGATCCAGCGGCTGACCGGCCTCGACGTGACCGATACCGGCCGGTGGTCCCAGGTCATGCTGGCGCTTTCCGCGCTCCGGTATCACGGCGAGGACCTGCGTTCCGAGTAAGCAGCGCGCAGAAAAGAACGAGTCCGCCGATTTCGATCAGGAATTTCATGTCGTCGGGCACGAATCGCAGGTTGAGTGCGAGGTAGACGAAGACGAGAAGGCCGGTGAGGAAGCGCCGGATGTCGCTGCGCTGGTTGTCGAGGACAACGGCGACCACGCCGATGACCAGGGGGGCGAGCATGACGAATACGCGTTGGGTGTCGGTGGCGACCATTCGTCCGGCGAGGCAGCAGAGTGCCAGGTAGCCGCTGGCTACGAGCAGCGGATTGAACGGGCCTCGCTGGCGGTACAGCCGGTAGAGGCCGTAGCCGAAGATGATCCAGAAGAAATGGAAGGTGTCGAAGAGCGCGGCGTGCTCGCTGCGTTTGTTCGACGACAGCGCGAAGACGATGTTCGAGGCGAGGCTGTGGTTGCCCTGGCCGCTGCCGAGGCTGTAGTTGCCCCCGATGAAGTTCTGTGCCCACAGGCGGAAACCGGCATACGCCAGCGCCGCGACTGCCGTTGCGAGCACGCCGAACAACACCTGGCGGTCGCGCAGTGACCGCGACCGGGTCCAGGCCAGGAGCGGGTACAGCGGGGCGAGCAGCAGGGTGGTCTTTTTGTTGATGGTGCCGACGACGATGACGAGGGTGAACAGCAGCAGTTTGCGTTTGAACAACAGCCACAACGCGATGAGGTAGAGCAGATTGTTCAGCGGGTCGACCAGGAATGGGTTGCTGAAGGCGTAGGGGCCGTACCAGAACGTGCTGGAGAGGGCGATCGCGGCGAGTACCGAGGTGAACAGATGCAGGGTGAGGTGCCGCCAGCAGAATTCGAAGAACACGACGGTGCACGCGAGCGTGACGGCGGCGGTGAATCCGAGCCACAGCACGTCGAGCGGGAGTCCGGTTATCTTGCGTGCCAGATGCACCAGCCACGGGCTGAGCATTCGAAGCGCGAACGGGTTGTCGACTTGCGCTCCGGTGTGTTCGGACATGGCGTAGTAGTTGAGCGCGTCGCCCCAGGCTTTCTCGTGCGCGCGCACGTCGAGCGGCGCGTACGAGATGAAGTTGAGCAGCGACGCAATTGCCAGCGTCAGGTACACGGCCGCCCGCCGGACGGCCGTGTTGTGCCGTGCGGCGGTCCGCGAGACGGGAGTGGGCGACTCGATCCCTGTGGTCACCTGCGAGAGCCTAACCAAGGGCGACCCGGTGTCGATGCAGGACTCGTCGGCATGCCCGCGCGGCTCGGTGTTGGTCGCGGGAAAACCTCAGCCGGTGAACTCGGCCAGCACCGAGCGTTCGATCTCCGACACCGGCAGATCCCGTCCTCCCGGCCGGAGGTACCGGGCGGCGAATTCCTCGGGTCCGGCTTGTTCTCGTTCGTGCCAGCCGTATTCGGCGAGGAACGCTTCGACGTCATCGGGCATCAGGCCGAAGCGCCAGAGGTGCTGCTTGAGGACGAAATCGGAATAGGCGGCCTCAGCACCGTAAAGAGCAGTGCCGTCGAGGAAATCCTTGCGGAGGTAGGTGAACGCCAGGCGGCTGCCCGCGGGGGCGGTGGCGAGGAAGTCGAACGTGCGACGGACGCCAGCCTCGGTGAGGTACTGCGTGACGGCCTCCCAGATGAAGAAGGTCCGCCCGGCGGAGTAGCCATGCTGGGCGAGGGCGTCGGCGAGATTCTGGGTTTCGAAGTCGATCGGCACCAGCGTCACGTTTTCGGGGACGCGGCCCAGCGCTCTCGTGAGGGCGGTGCGTTTGCGGGCGATGTTGGCGGGCAGGTCGACCTCGTAAACCGGGATTTTCGCGAGTGCGGGGAGGCGGCAGGCGCGGGTGTCGAAGCCTGCGCCGAGGATGACTACTGCGTCGATCCCGCCGTCGAGAGCGGCGTGGAGGGCATCGTCGACAAAGCGCTTTCGGCACAGCATGCTCGCCCACAGGCCGGGCATCTTCTTCTCCGTCGCGGAGGTCAACGCTCGCCGGATCGGCCGGTATCGCGTCAGCGCGACGGCGAGACGTCCGCCGGCGGGCAGGAGGCGGCGGGCCCACGGGTCGTCGATCAGGGGGCGGGTTTCGTGCTGGTCGGCGGCGACGATGACCATCGGCCCGAACGCGGTCCGGTCGGCTCCGGTTCCCATGAGCGGCTCCTTGGGCAGGGCGAGATTCCGTGAACACAGACCAGGCTTCCCGGCCACGATACGGCGTTCGGCTGAAGGGCTCCACGACGGACAGCCAGGGAGAATCAATCGGCGCTGGGCTGCTGGTGAAACAGTGCGGAGGTCAACGCCTCGGTAGCGGCGCGCGCGGCTGAAGCGGTGTCGCCGTCGAAGGTGTCGAGCAGGGTTTGCCAGCGCCAGGGGCCGACGCGGAGACCGCGAGTTTGCCTTCCCGGTGGGCGCGTTCGACGATGCTGCTCAGCAGGGCGCGCCGCCGTCAGCAGTTCGTCTCGGCTGGAGAAGTGGTGGTAGAGGGTCCGCAGTGCGACACCGACAGCCGCGCCTTGTTCGTCGAACTCAAGGAGGGTGGGTCCGGACCGACACGGAGGTGCTGGGGCCGATCGGTCCCGCGGTGGAGTGAGAATCGGGTTCTGCGCCGCCGTGTTCGGGCTGGGTGTGGTGCCGGGAAAGGGGATCCGAGCTGATATTCGCGTCAGCAAATACCTCCGTGTCGTTTCGGCGGATCCGGGTTTACGTTCGGGCGATGGCGAATGAATTGACCATTCCGCTCCTGCCCTGTCGCTCCATCGACGACGTCGCGCCGTTCTACGAGATGCTCGGTTTCGAGATCACCTCGCGGCAGGCGCGGCCGTACTCACACCTCGCCGTGCGGCGGGAGGACATCAATCTGCACTTCTTCGGGATGGACGGCTACGACCCGGCGCAGTCTTACAGCACGTGCCTGGTCATCGTGCCGGACGTCAACGAACTGTTCGAGGCCTTCGCGGCCGGGATGCGGTCCGGGCACGGGAAACTGCTCGTCTCCGGCATTCCGCGGATGACCAGGCCGCGGCTGCGCAACGACCGGTACACCGGGTTCACCGTCGTCGATCCGGGCGGCAACTGGATCCGGATCAACCAGGCCGCCAAGGAACCGGAAGCGCGGACGAAACTCGCGAAGGCACTGGAGAACGCTGCGCGGCAGGCGGATTCGCACGGCGACGAACGCCAGGGACTGAAGATCCTGGAAGGCGCGCTGAAGCGGGCGACCGGCGACGAACCGGAGTTCCAGGCGGTGCGGGAGTTCCGCGACGAACTCGTCGAACGGATCAAGGGGGACTGAGCCGCCGCGGTTGACCTCTACCATGGTCGAGGTTCGAGAATCGCGATCATGACACTATGGATCTGTGCCCGCTGCGGCATCGAGCAGCCTGGCTTCCCGGAGCCGCCGCACTGTGTGCTGGACCGCGGGGAGGTCGGGATCGAGGAGCGCGGGGACCTGGGCCCGCACTCCGGGAACTGGCGGACGCACGAACAGCTCGCCGCCGAACCGCACACGGTGCGGCAGCGCGACCACGGCCGCGGGGTGCACAGCTTGCGGCGGGAACCGGTGGTGGGGATCGGGCAGTGGTCGTTCGTCGTGCGGACCCCGCGGGGGAACGTGCTGTGGGATCCGCCGACCACGATCGAATCGGATACGCTCGCCGCGGTCCGGGCGCTCGGCGAGGTCGCCGCGGTGGCGACGAGCCATCCACACATGTTCGCCGCCCAGGTCAGCTGGAGCCACGCGTTCGGGCGGATTCCGGTGCTGGTCAACGCGGCGGGCCGGGAATGGCTGGGCCGCACCGACCCGGTGCTGGAGTTCTGGACGGTGCACGCCGAACCGGTGCCCGGCGTCGAACTGATCGAGGTCGGCGGTCACATGCTGGGCAGTTCGGTGCTGCGCACGCCAGACGGCACGATCCTCTCCGGCGACACGATCAGCGGCGGACTGGCCCCGGACTGGGTCTCGTTCCAGCGCAATTTCCCGAAGCACATCCCGCTGTCCGCCGCGGTGGTCCGGCGCATCGTGGACCGGCTGGACGGCTGGTCCTACGACCGGCTGTACACCCTCGGCGGCGACACGATCGACGGGGATGCGCGGGCTGTCGTGCATCGTTCGGCGGAGGCGCACATTCGTTGGGTGAGCGGGGAATTCGACCATCTGACCTGAGCGGCGGCCTCAAGTCCGGCAGATGAGGCGGCCCCGGTGACCGGTGCCGGGACCGAGATGCCGACGGCTCGGCCATCTCACCCAGGAATGGCTTGCGGACCGGGATGCTCCGCAGGCGCGCACTGGCATTACCAACAGGAACGCGATCCGCACGCCGCCGTCCGGAAAGCGCCCTTCCGGGACGAGCTACCCGACGAACTGACGGAGCTCACCGGGCCGAGCAAACGCTCAGCCCAGCTCTCAGGCAGGCACGTGCGCCCGGGCGAGCCGGCGGCGGCGGTGGGCGGCCATCCGGACCGGGGCGTCCGTCCAGCCGTAGCCGTCGTGGTCGCCGAGGCGTTGGACCAGTGCCAGGAATACCCGGCCGCCGAGTACTTCGGTGCAGACCTGCAGGTAGTCGCCTTCGGGGGTGCGTTCGTGGAGCACTCCGAGGTCCCGGTACGCGGCCAGCTGGTCCGCGGGCAGGTCGAGGCGGGCGTCGAGGTCGGCGTAGTAGTTGTCCGGGACGGCCAGCAGGGGAGCGCCGGCGGCGCGGGCGGCTCGGGCCGCGGCGAGGAGGTCGTCTACGGCTAGGGCGATGTACTGCGGTTCGGACACGCCGGGTGCCCATTCTCCGCGCCGCAGCAGGGAAACCGTGAGCGCGAGCCGGAGTTTGCGGTGCGGGTCGGCGACTGCTCGGCTGCGGACCAGGCCGAACGGGGCGGCGAACTCGCCGGCCGCGGCGGGTTCCAGGCCGAGCACGGTGCGGTAGAACAGCGCCGCTTCGTCGAAGTGGTCGAAGGGCTGGGCGAGTCCGATGTGGTCGATGCCGGTGATGCCGATGCCGTCGGCGGTTTCGCCGGTGGCTACGAAATCGCCGGTCCAGTCGTCTTCGTTTCCGGTGCGGCAGAAGAACAACGCGGTCCCGTCCGGTGCGGTGACCGCGGCGAGGTCCGCTTCGGTGGGGCCGCGTTCCCGGGGCAGGCGCTTCGCATCGAGCCGGACGGCCCGGCGCGCGGCGGCCGCGGGGTCGGCGGATTCGACGGCGAGAGCGGCGACGGCCGCCGGGCCGCCGGAGCGGTTGACGAGGATCCGCGCCGGGCCTTGTTCCCAGCGTTCCACGGGTTTGGTGCGGTGGATGCCGGTGCGCGCGAAACCGAGCGCGGACAGCACCGGGGCCAGGGAAGCGTCGGCGGAGAGTTCGACGAACGCCGGGCCGCGGACTTCCGGCGCGGGCTGAGCGACGGGGTCTGCAGCCGCGGTCGCTTCGGCCAGCGCCAGCAGGGACCGGTGCGCGTCGATCGCGGCGCGCTCGGGATCGGCTTGGCGGAAGACGTCGTTGAACACCTCGAGCGACAGCGGCCCGGCGTATCCGGCGGCGAGCACGGGGGCGAGGAAGCCGGGCAGGTCGAACGCGCCCTGACCGGGGAAGAGCCGGTGGTGCCGGCTCCACTGCAGCACGTCCATCGACAGGTGCGGCGCGTCGGCGAGCTGCAGGAAGAACAGCTTGTCCCCGGGGATGTCCGCGATGGCAGCGGGGTCCGAGCCGCGCGAGAGGATGTGGAAGCTGTCCAGGCACAGGCCGAGCGCCGGGTGGTCCGCGCGGCGCACGGCTTCCCAGGAACGGTCGTAAGTGGACACTTCTTTGCCCCAAGCCAGTGCCTCGTAAGCGATCCGCAGCCCGCGGGCGCCGGCTCGTTCGCCGAGCGTGTGCAGCTGCTCGGCGAGGCGGTCGAGGTCGGCGACCGCGTCGTCGGCCACCGACGAGCAGACCAGCACGGTGTCCGCGCCGAGTTCTTCCATGAGGTCGAATTTGCGTTCCGCGCGGCGCAGGTTCGCCGCGAACCGGTCCGGATCGGTGGAGTCCAGGTCGCGGAAGGGCTGGTACAGGTCGATCGACAGGCCGAGGTCCGCGCAGCGCAGCCGGACCTCGCCGGGCGGCAGGGGAGAGGCGACGAGGTCGGGTTCGAAGATCTCGACGCCGTCGAATCCGGCGGACGCGGCGGCGGCGAGTTTGTCGTCGAGCGTTCCGGAGAGGCAGACGGTGGCGATTCCGGTGCGGAGTTCACGCGACACGGGTGGTGCCTCCTGTCGTTTCGGCGCCGACCAGTTCGGTGAGGTGGCGCAGCATGCGGGCGGGGTCCGGTTCGCGGCCGCAGAACAGTTTCAGCGCCGCGGCGGCTTGGTGCACCGCCATCCGGCCGCCGTCGAGGGTGCGGCAGCCGAGCGCGCGGGCGGCGCGCAGCAGCGGGGTCTCCATCGGCCGGTAGACGATCTCGGCGACCCAGAGTTCCTTGCGCAGCAACGAGATCGGCAGCGGCAGTCCCGGATGCTCGGCCATGCCGACGGGGGTCGCGTGCACCAGTCCGTCGGCTTCGGAAAGCTCCCGTTCCAGAACGCCCCCGGCCCACGCCCGGCCGGGTCCGAACCGCGCGGTGAGGTCGTCGGCGAGCCGGACCGCGCGGGTGAGGTCGGTGTCGAGCACGGCGAGCGATTCGGCGCCGAGCGTCAGCAGCGCGTGTGCGGCGGCCGCGCCCGCCCCGCCCGCGCCCAGCAGCACGACGCGGCGGAGCGGCGCCTCGGGCAGACCGGCGACGAAACCGTCGCGGAACCCGGACCAGTCGGTGTTGTGCCCGACCGCGCGGCGGCCCTCGAAGACGACGGTGTTGACCGCGCCGATCGCCGCCGCGTCCGGCGACAGCTCGTCCAGGTGCGGGATGACCAGCTGTTTGCACGGATGCGTCACGTTGACCCCGGCCAGGCCCTCCGCGCGGGCCTGGGCGAGCAGCTCTCCGACGGCGGCGGCCGGAACGCCGAGGACGTCGAGGTCGAACCGGGTGTAGGTGCACTCCAGGCCGAGCGCCCGGGCCTCGCGCTCGTGCAGCGCGGGGGAGAGCGACGGGCCGATCCCGGTCCCGACGAGGCCGGTCAGCAGGCGGCCGGACGGGGTGCGGTCGGGGGACATGGCACGGCTCCTCGGGGTCGGCGAATCCGATCAATGCACGCTGGCAATGAATGTACTAGTTAGTTACTTGTACCGTGTCGGCGCGCGAAAGGGAAGCGGCGGGCGGATATCCTCGGCGGCGTGAGCCGAGCAGCGAGGACGATCCCGTGAGCGCCGAACCCTCCGACGCGCCGGAGCGGCAGCGGGACGCCGAACGCACCCGCGCCGAGATTCTCGACGTCGCGACCGAGGAGTTCTCCGACCGCGGCTACGACGGCGCCCGGGTCGACGAGATCGCCGCCCGCACCCGGACCACCAAGCGGATGATCTACTACTACTTCGGCAGCAAGGAAGGCCTGTACGTCGCCGTCCTGGAGCGCGCCTACCAGGGCATCCGC
Organism: Amycolatopsis sp. AA4; assembly: GCF_002796545.1. Taxonomy (GTDB): domain Bacteria; phylum Actinomycetota; class Actinomycetes; order Mycobacteriales; family Pseudonocardiaceae; genus Amycolatopsis. The sequence goes on along the minus strand of NZ_CP024894.1, from coordinate 5,534,575 downwards.
GCCCTGGAGCAGCAGCTCGACGTCGACCACCTCGACCCGGCGCGCGCCATGCGGGCGCTGGCCGAGCTGACCTTCGACCACCACGAATCGCATCCCGCGTTCATCCGGCTGGTCGGCATCGAGAACATCCACCACGCCGAGCACCTGCGGACCTCCCCGATCCTGCCCGGTCTCGCCGCGCCCGCGATCGACGTGCTCGCCGGCATTCTCGAACGCGGCCGCGCCGCCGGATTGTTCCGCGACGACGTCGACGCGCTCGACGTGCACATGATGATCAGCGCGTTCTGCGTGTTCCGGACCGCGAACCAGCACACCTTCCAGGTCATTTTCGACCGCGACCTGCTGGATCCTTCCCGTCGCGACCACTACCGGCGGATGCTGGGAGACCTGGTTCTCGAGTACCTGACCGCGCACGTCGGGCGGGCCTGACCGGACCGGATCGCGGCGAAGGGCTTGACACGCCCGCGGCGGCTAACTCACTATCCGGTACATAAACCAGCCGGGACCTTCCGGCCGGACGGACCCGTCGACCGCCGCCGCGGTCATCAAGGAGGCTGACGTGGACGACGCTGTCCCGCGCCAGGAGCACGATCCCGCATCGCCGGACGCCGCCCGCCGCACCCCGCGCCAGGCCGCCGTGTCGTCGTGGATCGGCAGCGCGCTCGAGTACTACGACTTCTTCATCTACGGCACCGCCGCGGCGCTGATCTTCCCGAAGGTCTTCTTCCCGGCGGGCAACGCCGCGACCGCGACCATCGCCTCGCTCGCCACCTTCGGGGTCGCCTACGTCGCGCGTCCCGTCGGTTCGTTCATCCTCGGGCATCTCGGCGACACGCTGGGCCGCAAGCGCGTGCTGCTGCTGACGCTGCTCGGCATGGGCGCCGCAACCTTCCTGATCGGCGTGCTGCCCGGGTACGGTACGATCGGGGTCGCCGCGCCGATCCTGCTGGTCGCGCTGCGGCTCGTGCAGGGGCTCGCGGTCGCCGGAGAACAGTCCAGCGCCGGGTCCGCCACGCTGGAGCACGCGCCGCCCGGACGGCGCGCCTATTTCACGAGTTTCACCTTGGCGGGCACGCAGTTCGGCCTGATCCTGGCGACCGCGGTGTTCCTCCCGCTGTCCTCGATGCCGACCTCCGCGCTGCTGTCCTGGGGCTGGCGGATCCCGTTCCTGCTCAGCGCCCTGGTCACGGTCGCCGGCTGGTGGATCCGGCGGTCGCTGCAGGAAAGCCCGGAGTTCTCCGCCGCGCGCGAGCAGAACGCCGTCCCCAAGGCCCCGCTTCTGGTGCTCCTGCGGCACCACACCCCGGACGTGCTCAAGATCGTGGTGAGCGCGCTGATTTCGGTCACCAGCACGATCGTCAGCATCTACTCGCTCACCTACGGGGTGTCGACGATCGGCCTGCCCCGCAGCGCGATGCTGTGGATGATCATGCTGAGCAACGTGGTCGCGCTGGCGGCCATTCCGTTGTGGGGCAAGGCAGGCGACCGCTTCGGCCGCAAGCCGGTCTTCGCCGTCGCCGCGCTGGGCGTCGCGGTGCTGATCTGGCCGTTCATCTGGGCGGTCAGCCAGGCGAACATCGCGCTGGTGTTCGTGCTCGGGATCCTGCTGTCGGGCGTCGTGTACAGCGCCTACGGCGGGGTCGGCTACGCGCTGTGGACCGAGCAGTTCGGCACCAAGGTGCGGATGTCCGGGGTCGCCGTCGGCACGCAACTGGGCTTCGCGCTCGGCGGTTTCGCCCCGACCATCGCCGCCGCGCTCGCCGGAGCCGACCTGAAGAACTGGCTGCCGGTCGCCGGACTGACCGCCGGAGCAGCGGTGGCGGCGGGGCTCGCGGTGCTGACGATGCGCGAGACCTACCGGGTGCCGTTGGCAGAGCTGGGGAAGCGGGCGCCGCGCGAGGTGGGGGAGAGCAGCACCGTGGCTGCGTGACGCGTTCGAGAGGAAGGGCGAGGAGTCTCCGCAGGAAGACTCCTCGCCCTTCGCGCACTCGCAGCTCGCCATCACCCGCGGTTGAACGCCCAGCTCGAACGGCCATTTCGGACGGCGAAGCAACGGACTCCGCCCTGTCTCGTCCTAAAAGACATGCGGATCATGGCGGAGCAGGTATCGAACGCGCCGGCGGGTGCGGCATGAGAAGCGCCGAGGCTCGATACCGCGCGCTGGTGCGCGTGCTTCCGGCGTGGTACCGCGCCGAACGCGGCGACGAGATGGTCGGCACCCTGCTCGACCTGCACGAAGAGCGGGACCGCGCGGCGCTCTGGGGTGAACTGCGGGCGTTGCTGGCACTGGGCCTGCGCACCCGGCTGGCGGCCCGGGCGGCCCCCGCGCGCACGGTCGCCTTCGGGGATCTCGTGCGGCACGTTTCGCTGCTCGGCCTGCTCTGGGGCGTGCTCAGATCCGCCTGCGACGTGGGTTACACGCTCTGGATGCTGGTCGCCTTTTCCGGCCCGTACCCCGGCGCCTTCCACTCGGCGCTGGTGTCCGGCCTGAGCCGGGACCTGGTCCTGCTGGCAGTCGCGCTGATCCCGCTCGTGCTGCTGGTGGACGGGTGGCGGCGGACGGCGCGGATCGCCGCCGGGGCGATCCTGGCGGCGGGCGCGCTCTGGTTCCTGGTCCGGCATTCGTTCGATCCCGGCGCGGCCGGGTACTTCGCTCCGCAATGGCTCCCGCTGGTACTCGTGCTGGCGGGCTTCCACGTCGACGCCCCTTCGCCGCCATCGCGACCGTGGTGGCGGATCATCGGCGGCAGCCTCGTGCTCGCTCCCGTGCTCGCGCTCAGGTTCGGCCTGCCGGGCGATCTCGGCTGGTTCGCCGGGCTGTCTCCGCTCGTCTGGCTGTGCGCGCTCGCCGGAGCCGGATATCTGCTGGTCCGGCCCCGCACCGGGCCGCGTCCGGCGTGGACGCTCGCGCTGGCCGTGGGCATCGGGCTGGCGGTCACTCATTATGTGGTGCGGAAAAACGGGATCCTTCCGTTCGACGTCGTTGTGCTCGCGCAGGTCTGCTGTGCCGGGGCGATCGTCGTGGCGCTGGCTGTCGTCGGGATTCGCGATTACCGCCGAGCGGTCGCGAATTAGCGCTCCGAAATCACCGGTCCAGCGCGATTTCGACGCCCAGTCCCTTGGCCGCGACGTGCCTCAGCACCAGCGCCGCCGTCGCGATGTCCTGCACTGCCACGCCGACCGAGTTGAACAGGGTGATCTCGGTTCTTCCGGTGCGCCCGGGGCAGACCCCGGCGAGCACCTCGCCCAGTTCGGTTTCGAGCTGCTGCTCGCTGATCGCCCCCTCGCGCAGCGCGGTGATCGCGGCACCCGATTCGGTCAGCGCGGTATGCCTGCTGTCCACGACGACGCGAGCGCGGCGCAGGCATTCCGCGTCGATTTCGCGGTGGTGCGGGCGGGGCGGCGCGCCGACCACGTTCAGGTGCTGGCCCGGCCGCAGCCACGCTCCCCGGACGATCGGGTCCACCGCCGGGGTGAGCGTGCACACCACGTCGGCGGCTTGAACCGCTTCGACAGGCGTCTCGGCCACGCAGATTTCGCGACCGGAACCGGCCATCTCGTCCCGGAACGCTTGTGCGGTCGCGGGATCGCGGCTCCAGACCACCACCGTCCGGATCGGACGGACGACCGCGATGGCTTCCAGGTGCGCGCGGGCCAGCGCCCCGGCTCCGATCAGGCCGAGCACTGAACTGTCCGGATTGGACAGTGCCCGGGTCGCTACCGCGGAGGCGGCCGCCGTGCGGAAGCGGGTGAGCACCGCGCCGTCCAGCAGGGCTTCCGGGCGGCCGGTCGCGGTGTCGACCAGGATGATCGACGACTGCTGGCGCGGCCTGCCGGACTCCGGGTTGCCCGGCAGGTCGGCCAGCAGCTTGACGCCCCCGGCGCCGTCCACGGTGGCCGTCATCGGCACGAGGAGACCGTCGTTGCCGGGAATCGGCGCGCAGGCGCGACCGGGCTGGGTGGCCCCGCCGAGCACCAATTGCCGATGCGCGTGCTCGACGGCCTCGATCACCTCGCGCAGGTCGAGGACCGCCTCGACGTCCGAACGCGTCACGATGCGCACGATGTCCGCCTCACCGTTCTCCGGTCGCCGCGGCGCTCGCGGGCTGGACCGGTTTCCTGGCCGGGGAAAGGATTTCGCGAGCGCGGCGCACGATCGGGATCTCGTGGTCGACCGGTTTGCCCGCGTACAGCGCGGACAGGCCCGCCGCGACGGCGGCGTTCACCGCGGCCGCGATCAGCCCGCTGTTGACCACCCCGCCGACCGGAGCGTGGCTGAAGAACAGGAACGCGACGGTGGCGCAGCCCGCGACCAGCCCGGCGGCCAGCGGGACTGCCCGCAGCTTCCGGAAGAACAGGACGCCGAGCCAGGCCGGGACCAGTTGCGCGGTCAGCGACAGCGCGAGGTTGAGGAACGTCAGCATGATCGAGGACGCGAACGTGGTCAGCGCCGCGGTGCCGACCAGGAACGCCGCCATGATCGGCTTGAGCCTGCGCTGCGCGGCCGGTTGCGCGCGCTTCGGCAGGATGTTGCGCGTGAGCACGCCGCTGAACATCAGCGCGTTGCCCGCCAGCACCAGCACCCCGGCCAGCCCGGCTCCCGCCGCGACCAGGCCCACGACCCAGTCCGGCGCGAGTTCGCGGGTCACCTCGAGAAAGACCGAATCGGCGTTGTGCAGGCCGGGTTTCGTCCGCAGCCCGTAGTAGGCGGCGAACACCAGCAGCGGGTACATCAGCATGTACAGCGGCATCCAGATCACGGACTTCTTGACCCCGGCCTCGGACCGCGCGGAGAACAGGAACTGCGCGGGCAGCGTGAGGTAGAACTGCAGGGACTGCAGGAAAATCGTGGTCATCGCGAAGACCAGGCCGGTGCCGCTGACCGTGGCCAGACTCGGCGTCGTCTCGACGACGGCGAAGACGCCCGGGACGCCCTTCGCCGCGATCACCGCCGCGAGACCGGCGAGCACGATGCCCAGCAGCATGAAGACGTCCTTGACGATCGCCACGAACGCGGTCGAGCGCATGCCCGACGCGGCGACGTAGACGAACGCGATGACCCCGGCCCCGACGATCGCCTCGAACCGGGTGACCGGGACGCCCAGTCCGGAAAGGACGGTCTGCAGCCCGATGAACTGGAAGATCGCCCACGGCACCAGCGCCAGCACGAACGACACCGCGGTGAGCCGTTCCAGCAGCCGGTTGCGGTAGTGGCCGTACATCACGTCGGCGACGGTGACCGCGTCGTACGCCTTGCCCGCGCGCCACACCAGCGGGGCCAGGAAATAGCCGAGGACGTAGCCCGCCAGGATGTAGCCGATGAACCAGATCCCGTAGGACGCGCCCTTGGCGTAGATGCCGCCGGGGAAGCCGAGCATGGTGCCGATGCTGTAGATCTCGCCCACGGCGAGGAAGAAGATCAGGCGGCTCGGCAGCGACCGGCCGGCGACCAGCGTGGCGACGGCGCCCTTGCCCGTTCCGCCTCGGCGGGCGGCCAGCGCCACCCCGATCGACAACGCGACGACGACAGCGAATACGGCCGCGATCATTCTTCCCCGCCTTCCACTCGCCGGTACTGCGCGCGGTCGAAGAAGCGCCACGACGCCCACAGGCACAGCGTCGTCAGCGGGAGCCAGGCGAACAGCCACGCGAACACCAGTGGTATGCCGAATACGGTGACCGTGCTCTGGCTGCAGAGCGGCACGCCGACGAAAATCGCCACGCCGGGCAGGCCGAGTGCGAGCACGAGGGACCAGCGACTTCCGATCATGCGACCTCCTGAAGCCGGGGACGGCTCCACCGGGGCGACCGCGGCCGGACCGGTGCTCCCGGCTCGGGCGGCGGTGCCCTGGCGGTAATTTGGTATACCAGAAGACGGTAGGAGGGCGCAGGGCGTTGCGACAGGTCCAGTTGTGAGCTGGATCTCAGTGCCAGTTGTGCTCGCGTCGAGGTCTGCCGGCCGGAGGCTGCGGTGCGGTTCGCGGATTCCGGGGCGACGGACCCGTGGCCGATCTCGTCGCCGCGGGTCAGCGCGAAGGGGGTTCGGCCGGGCGGCTGCTCGTTCCGCCGCGGGCGGACGGCCGGAGCCCGTCCATCAGCAGGTCCAGGAGGCGGCCCGCCAGCGCTTGGTGCTCTGCGGAACCGGCCACGGTGAAGATGCCGATGAGGGCGGCGGCGATGTCCTCGGCGGGGACGTCCGCGCGGAGTTCGCCGCTCGTGCGACCGGCTTCGAGGAGGCCGTCGATGGCCGAGAGCAGTTCGGTCCGGGTGTGGGCGTGGGCGATCTCTCCGGATTCGACCATGGCCAGCAGCGTGTCGAGCATGCCGTTCTTGGTCGCGATCCAGTCTCCGAACAGGTCCATCCAGCGGCGCAGCGCGGCGGCCGGGCCGAGGCGGGCGAGGAGGTCCCGGGCGCCGGTGGTGAGGCGCGAGACCTGGTCCTGGTAGACCGCGTCGACCAGGGACTCCCGGGTGGGGAAGTGCCGGTAGAGGGTGGCGATGCCGACTCCGGCCTCGGCGGCGATCGCGCGCATGGACGGCTCGGTCGCGGCCGAGGCGAACATCCGCGTCGCCACGTCCAGCAGGTGCTGCCGGTTGCGGGTCGCGTCTGCGCGCGGGGTCTTCGCGGCGGCCAAAACGGATCACGCTCCACTTGTGCTAGCTTCGAGAGAGGATAAACGGAGCATAGTCCGTTTGCGACTCTTCCAGGAGTGACATGAGCGGGAAAGAAACGAGCCGGGCGGTGCGGTTCGAGGCGTTCGGCGGGCCGGAGGCCTTGCGCGTCCGCGAGGTGCCGGCGCCGCAGGCCGGTCCGGGGCAGCTTCGCGTGCGGGTGGCCGCGGCGGGGCTGAATCCGATGGACTGGTTCATGACCTCGGACGCGGAGACGGCCGCGCGGTTCGGGCTGAGCCTGCCGTGCGGGTTCGGCACCGACTACGCCGGGACCGTCGACCAGGTCGGCGACGGAGTGACCGAGTTCGCGGTCGGAGACCGGGTGTTCGGCGGGGCGCTGTCGCGGGCGGTCGCCGACTACGTCGTGGTGGACGTGGCGGGGACAATCGCGGGGGGCGGCGACGCGCACCGGACCCCGGACGGCCTCGACGACCGCACGGCGGCGACCCTTCCGATCGCGGGCTGCACGGCGGCCGCGGCGTTGGCGGTGGTCGACCCGGGGCCGGGCGACACGGTGCTGATCGGTGGCGCGGGCGGCGGGGTCGGCGTGTTCGCTGTCCAGCTGGCCCGGCTCGCGGGCGCGCGAGTGATCGGGACGGGGTCGGCGAGCTCGGCCGAGGCCCTGCGCGCGTTGGGGGCGGAACCGGTCGCGTATGGCGAGGGCCTGGTCGACCGGGTCCGCGCGCTGGCTCCCGCCGGGGTCACCGCGGCCATGGACCTGCACGGGACGGAGACCGCGCACGCGGCGCGCGAACTCGGCGTGCCGGACGGCCGCATCACCACGATCGCCGGCCAGATCGACGGGATCACCCCGGCGAACGGAGCCAACGCGGCCCCGGGTTCGCTGGAGGAGATCGCCGGGCTGGTCGCGGCGGGACGGCTGCGGGTGCCGATCGCCGCGACCTTTCCGGTCGAGGAGATCCGGGCGGCGGTCGAGCTTCAGTCGGGGCGGCATGTGCACGGGAAGGTGGTCATCGACCTTTAGGCGGCCGGGGTGTCCCGCAGCCACGGGTAACGGCCGGCGTCCGCGTCGCCGTAGTCCGGGTCGAGGTAGATGTGCAGGCGCTGGATCCGGCCGTCGCGGATTTCGAACACGTTGCAGAAGCGGCCGCCCAAGCCTTCGGTCGCTCGCCATGGGGTGCCGTCGGCGAGGACGCCGTGGGTGATGCCTTCGACGACGACGTAATCGCCTTGCTGGACATAGTTGAAGTACGGCACCTCGTGCACGATCGAGGAGAACAGCACGAAGATGTCCGCGAACAGCTGCTTGATTTCGGCGATGCCGCGCGCGGGCCGGTGCTTCGGGAAGTAGACGTAGGCGTGGTCGGCGAAGAGGCCGAGGAAGTCCTCTCCCGCGTCCATCTGCTTGAAATACGTTTCGGCGATCGCCTTGCGGTCGACGGTGACTTCGTTGTGCACCATGGCATTCCCTTCGGAGTTATCGAGCCAGCACCTGGCGGAGGACGTCGCGCAGCGTCGCGGCGGGATCGGCGGCGAGATCGGCGCTGCGCCAGGCGATGTGGTGATCCGGGCGGACGAGCAGGCAACCGCGTTCGCTGATTTCGCGGACGCGTTCCCACTCGCCGAGCGGGTCGAGGTAGTCGCAGCCGAGGCCGATCTGCCGGACGGCCAGTTCGATCCCGAACTCGGTGGCGAGCTTGCCCGCCGCGTCCAGCCAGTCCTGTCCGCCGATGCCGGTGAGCACGGTGAACCGGCCGTGGCCGGTGATGTCCACAGTGGACACTGGAGTTCCGGCGTGTTCCAGCCACGCGTGCGGCAGCCGGGCGCCGGGATGGGTGGTGGCCTCGTAGTACAGCTCCGGGTCGCGGGCGGGGGCCGGCCAGGGCGTTCCGTCGGACGCGACCGCGGCCGAGGCGTAGCGCTGACCGAGTTCGACGCCGTGCGCGTTGAACTGGTAGTTCTGCAGTTCGACCGCTCGGCGCAGTTCGGCGCGGCGGGCCTGGCCTTCGGGCGTGTCCGCGGCGAGCCCGGCGAGGCTGCGCCAGCCCGCCTCGGCGCTCTGGCCGGGACGGAAGCCGAACGCCTGCGAAATCGGCCGCATGTTCTCGACGCTGCGCATCGCGCGGTCGACCACCTGCTTGCCGACCGGCTGCCGTTCCGCGTCGTAGGTGTCCAGCAGCGCTTCCCCGGCCTCGCCGCGGAGCACGGACGCGAGCTTCCACGCCAGGTTGAACGCGTCCTGCACCGAGGTGTTCGTGCCGAGCCCGTTCGCGGGCGGATGCCGGTGCGCGGCGTCCCCTGCGAGGAAAACCCGGCCGCGCCGGTAGGAACGGGCGACCAGGTGGTTGATCTGCCATTCGCTGACGGCCTTGATCCGGACCTCGACGTCCGGGTCGCCGATGATGGTCGACGCCCGTTCGCGAACCGCGGCGGGGGAGAGGTCGGGCTCGCCGTCGGCCGGGTCGTACATGAAGAGCATGACCCATTCGGTCCACGGTGTGACGCAGATGAACGTGCCCGAACCGACCCAATAATCGTTGCCCGGCTGGCACATCCAGTACAGCGTTCCCGGGCGGTGCGCGGTGTAGCGGGTGAGATCGGCTTCCAGCCACACGTTCGCGGCCCGTCCGAGCCCGGACTCGCCGTCGAACTCGAAGCCGAGCTGGCCGGCCACCGTGCTGCGGCCGCCGTCCGCGGCGATCACGTATCGCGCGACGATTTCTTGCTCGGCACCGGTTTCCCGGTCGACGACCACCGCGTGGACGGCTTCCGGCGTCTGCGAGATGCGTACGAGTTCGGTCGAGAACCGGAGGTCGGCGCCGTGCCGCTCGGCTCCGTCGCGCAGCACCGGTTCGAGGATGTGCTGCGGGATGTTGCACATCGCGCTGGGGCTGGCGGCGACGTAGTCAGCGTGCCGCGCGGTGCCGCTGCCCCAGGTTTTGAGCCGCGCCAGTTCCTGTCCGGCGAAGCTGGTCGCCCAGACGTTGTCGCCCATCAACGCGTTGGGCACCGCGACTTTCCGGACGGCGTCCTCGAGACCGAGGTCGCGGAAGACTTCCATGGTGCGCTGGTTGGTGATGTGGGCTCGCGGGGAATGCGCGGTGCCCGGGTATTTCGTGATCGTGACGGCGCGGACGCCCTGCGCGGCGAGCAGAGCGGACGCGGTCAGGCCGGCGGGACCGGCCCCGACGACGAGTACATCGGTTTCGCAAGCGGGCATGACGGATCGACCTCCTGGGGCGCGCCCAGTCAGCGGGAAGGAAGGGAGACGGCCGGGTCAGCCGGCCTGGTGCGCGCCGGTCATCAGCGCGGCGAGATCCTCGGGGTGCAGGAACGACGGCGGGGGCGGCGGGCCCCAGCTGAACAGGCCCTTGGCGCCTTCCAGCGTCTCCGGCGTCCAGAGCTGGTCGTCGAGGATGCTGTCCATGTCGGAGTAGTACTCGGAGAAGTTCCCGGCCGGATCCTTGAGGTACCAGAAGAAATTCGACCCGGCGTGGTGCCGTCCGAGGCCCCACACGTGCCGTTCCGGATGGTCCTCGAGCATCGCGGTCGCGCCGCGTCCGACCTCGTCGACGTCCTCGACCTGCCACGACGTGTGGTGCAGGAAGGCGACCGGCGCGGCGAGCGCGAGGACGTTGTGGTGGTCGGTGGAGCAGCGCAGGAAAGCGCCGTGCCCCTTGATCGCGTCGCTGGTCTTGAAACCCAGCCCGGCGGTGAAGAACTGGATGGTGCGCTCGTGGTCGGGGGAGCCGACGACGACGTGGCCGAGCTTGCGCGGACGCACCGGCCCGGTGCGCAGCACGCCGGGCGCCCGCGTGCTCGTGCGCTCCAGCCTGCCGGGGCCGTTGTACGGCGTGGGCGGTTCGGGATCCTGGTGCAGCCGTTCGGCGATCCGCACGACCACCTGGAACCCGGTGACCGGTTCGCGGGTGACCAGCGCGTCGCCGGCGATCTCCGCCGGAATGTCCAAAGAGGACAGCCGGCGGCGGATGCGGGCGAGGTCGTCCGGGTCGTCCGCGCCGACGCTGAGTTCCATCAGCTGCCGTCGCGGCGCGTGGACGATCTTCAGCTGACGGCCGCCGTCGCGGGTGCGGAACCAGCCGTCGGCGTCCTCGGCGAGCCCGAAGTCCCGGTAGTAGCGGGCGGTCGCGGCGACGTCGGGCACGCCGACGACGAGCGAGTTCAACCGGTGCAATGCCATTGTCCAGCCCTTTCCGCTAAGCGGCGACCATCCGCTGCCGCAGTTCGCCGATGCCGTGGACGTAGCTGACGAGCTGGTCGCCCGCCTGGAGCCAGCGCTGCGGCGTGCGGCCCATGCCGACGCCGGACGGCGTGCCGGTGAAGACGACGTCGCCGGGCAGGAGCGGGGTCACCGCGGACAGCCGGGCGATCAGCGCGGGCACCGGGAACACCATCTGCGAGGTGCGGCCCTTCTGCACCTGCTCGCCGTTGACGAGGGCGCCGAGTTCGAGGTCGTCGCGATCGGGCAGTTCGTCCGGCGACACGACCACCGGGCCGAGCGGGCCGAAACCCGGGTAGGACTTGGCGAGACTGAACTGCGGGGCGGGACCGGCCAGTTGCAGCCGCCGTTCGGAGATGTCCTGCCCGACGGTCAGCCCGGCGACGTAGTCCCAAGCCTCATCCTCGGCGACCCGGTCCGCGTGCTTGCCGACGACCGCGACGAGTTCGACCTCCCAGTCGACGTTCCCGCCCTCCGGGAGAACGACGTCGCCGTACGGGCCGGTGAGGCAGGTCGGGAATTTGGTGAACACCGGAGGGGTCTCGGGCACGGCGAACGACGATTCGGCCGCGTGGTCGGCGTAGTTGAGTCCGATCGCGAACACCTGGCGCGGCGCCGGGATCGGATTGCCCAGCTGGTCGTCGCGCACCGGCCGTTCGAGCGCGTGGCCTTCGCCGAGCGTCGCGGCGAACTCGGACAGTTCCGCCCAGCGCTCGTAGGCCTGCTGGACGTCCGGGCCGAACCGCCCGCCGCTGGCCTCGGCCGCGTCCACCGCCTTTCCCGGTGCGGTGACCAGGGCCAGTCGTCCGTCCACAGTGGCGACTTTCATGCGGGGCTCCTTCGCGTCCGGCTTCGGTGCCCTCCAGTTGTACTCGCCCAGATTCGATGAGGCAATAAACTTTCGAAAGTTGCTCTCGGATTCGTATCCGCTAGAGTGGGTGGCATGGCAGGGGACGTGACGCGCGCGGAGGGTGTCTACCAGCAGCTCCGGGCGGACATCCTGGGCGGCCGGATGGTCCCCGGGCAGCGGCTCAAGTTCCCCGAACTGTGCGAGCGGTACGCGACGAGCGTCGGCGCGGCCCGCGAGGCGCTCACCCGGCTGACCGCGGAGGGGCTGGTGAAGACCAGGCCGCACCTCGGGTACACGGTCACGCCGCTGTCGCACGAGGATCTCGCGGACCTGACCAAGGCGCGCCTGGAGATCGAATCGCTGGTGCTGCGGCTGTCGATCCTGGAGGGCGACGTGCAGTGGGAGGCCCGCGCGGTGGCCGCGCACCACCTGCTCGAACGGACCCCGTTCACCGACCCCGCCGACCCGGACCGCCCGGCCGACGCCTGGGTCGCCGCGCACGCGGATTTCCACCTGGCCCTGTTCGACGGTTGCCGCAATCGCCGGCTGGTCGCCACGGCGCGTGGTCTGCGCGAGGAGGCGGAGTTGTACCGGCAGTGGTCGGTTTCGTTCGGCCAGGAGGAGGATCGGGATCTTCCGGCGGAGCACAGGGCGATTCTCGAAGCGGCGCTGGCCCGTGACGCGGATTTGGCGGCGGAGCGGCTTCGGGACCATATCGCGCACACGGCGCAGCTGTTGATCAGCTGCGCCGAGGACGAGCCCAACCGGCCGTAGAACTGGTTGTCCCGCAAGGGATTCCGGACAGCCTTCGCTTCTGGTCAGACAGCGGCCGGGGTGAAGTTCTCCCGGTGGATCCGGCGCGGCGCCATCCGGCGGCGCTTGAACGCTTTCACCCCGGCCTCGACCATCGGCGGCGGTCCGCAGAGCCAGCCCGACCAGCCGCGGGCGCTGGGGACGTCTTCGAGGAACCGGTCGGTCGGGAAACCGGTGCGGTGCGTGCCGTCGGGCTCGTCGGACAGTACCGGGAGGAACGAGAATCCCGGGTAGCTGCCGGCGAGGTCGGCCATCAGGTCGAGGTCGTAGAGGTCGGCCGCCCCGCGGACTCCGTGGTACAGCAGCACTTTCCGGGCCGGGTCCCGGCGGAGCGCGGTGCGGGCGAGGCCGATCAGCGGGGCGAGGCCGGTCCCGCCGCCGATGAGCGCCATCGGGCCGCCGTCGTCCTCGTCGGGCGGGGGCAGGAAGAAGTCGCCGAGCGGGCCGGTGACCTGGACCTGGTCCCCGACGGCGAGTCCGGCGAAGATCCACTGTTCGGTCGCCGCTCCGCCGGGCACCAGGCGGACGTGCAGTTCCAGGACTTTGTCCTCGTCGGCGGTGTTGACCAGCGAGTACTGGCGGCGCACGCCGGCGCCGGGCACGGTCAGCTCGACGTATTGGCCCGCGTGGAACGCCAGCGGTTCCGGCAGGCCGAGCCGCAGCCGCCGGGTGTCGCGGGCGATGTCCCGGATTTCCCGGACGGTCGCGGCGAGGTCGCGCAGCGGGTGCGTGGCCCGGCCGCCGCCCGTGGTTTCGACGACGACGTCCGAGCGGAGCCGGGCCTGGCAGGCCAGCGCGAGGCCCGCCGCCCGCTCGTCCTCGGTCAGGGTGTCGGCGGGGGAGTCGCGGTGGTCGACGGCGCCGTCGACCACCCGCAGCTTGCAGGTGCCGCAGGTGCCCTGGTTGCAGGAGTTCGGCATCCAGACGCCGGCGCGGAGGAACGCGTCGAGCATCGGCTGGTCGTCCTCGCACAGCACTTCCCGGCCGCCGACGGTCGCGGTGAACGGCATGTCAAGCCTCCCAGGCGACGTGCAGCGACGTCGGGCCGCGGAAGCCCCAGCCCCAGAATTCGACGTCCGCGGAGGTGTCCCGTTCGAGGTTCGGGATCGACTCGAACAGCTCCTCCAGCGCGATCCGCATGACGTGGTTGGCGAAGTAGATCCCGGCGCAGGCGTGGTTCCCGGCGCCGAAAGCCAGGTGCGGCAGCGGCGGACGGTGCAGGTCGTAGCGGGTCGGGGCCTCGTAGACGCCGGTGTCGTGGTTGGCCGAGCCGTAGGACAGGATCACCGGCGTGCCCGCGGGCAGGTCGACCCCGGCGACGGTGACCGGTTTGGTCGAGATCCGCGCGGTGGCCGACCAGATCGGCGACGTCCACCGCATTCCCTCGGAGATCGCGCGGGGGATCAGCGCCGGGTCGTCCACCACCTGTTCGAGCTGGTCGGGTTCGCTGAACAGCCCCGCCAGCGTCGAGGCCATGCCGTGGCCGGGTTCCTGCATCGCGCCGAGCAGGTACACGTAGATGGTCGGGTAGATGTACTCGCGGTCGCGGGTCTTGCCCGGCGGCATCCCGTCGTGCAGCCAGTGCGAGATCGCGGTGTCGGCGGGTTCGGCGATCCACTGGTCGATCAGCGGGTCGACCGTCGCCTGGATCTCGGCCTTCGCCTCGTCGCCCTGGACGAACCCCTCCGGATTGGCGAACTCGCCGTCCTCGGTCATGGCCGCGTTGGTGAAGGACCGGCTCAGTTTCGCGAACCATTCGCGCAGTTTGTCCGAGCTGACGCCGTTCAGGCCGAGCAGATCGCCGAGCGAGCGGACGCTGACCGGTTCGCAGTACTGGGAGACGAGTTCCGCGCGGCCGTCGTTCTCGAACTTCTCGAGGTAGCCGCGGGCGATCGGGCGGACGAGGCCGTCGATCCACCGGTCGACCTCGACCGGCTGGAGGGCGGGTTCGACCATCGAGCGCAGGTCGGCGTGGATGTCGCCGTTGACCCCGATGATCGCCGGATGGCCGAAGGTGCGGCCGCCGGCCGGGGTGATGACGGCTTCGAAGTCGGGGCTGGCGGCGATCTCGCGGCAGATCTCCGCGGTCGTCGCGACGTGCGAGCCGAGCACCGGCACGTACGCCAGCGGGGCCTCGCGGCGCAGCCGTTCGTAGGGCTCGTACGGATTGCGCTCCAGCTGGGCCATGGTGATGTCGCCGATCCAGGAAAGGTCCGGGACGGTGGTGCTGTTCGTCGTCATTGACGCGGCCTCCTTCGTGCGGGTCGGGGAGAAGGTAGAGCCGCGCGGGCCGGGCCCACGACACGCGAAGCGCGGATCCGGTACGCATTGCGCGACGAATCCGGCGCGTCGCCGCTGATCAGCTAGCATGCGTCCATGTCCGCACGCCGGGGTGCGGCGCCGCGGGACTGGGAGCGAGTCTCGAAGTCGGTGGCCGACGCCTACTTTCCGCACCAGCTGACGCCGCTGCGCGCCGGCCGCGAACCGCGGCTGACCCTGCGGACGCTGGACCTCGGCCCGGTGCTGATCGGGTACGTCGGGTGGGGAGCCGACGTCGAGATCGCCTGCGACTACCCGTCCGCCTACGAGGTCAACCTGCCCCTGACCGGCCACCTCGCCAGCCGCGGCAGGCACGGCCCGGTGACGTCGGTGCCCGGGCAGGCGACGGTCTTCCGGGCCGACACCCCGTCGCTGATCACCCACTGGGACGCGACGTGCACGGTGCTGGGCGTCAAATTCGACCGGGACTGGCTGGACCGCGAGGCCGAGCGGGTCGTCGGCGCCGTCCGGGCGGCCGGCGCGCTCCCGGACCAGCTGCCGCTCGAACACGGCCCGGCGCGCGACTGGCGGCATCTCGTGGCCGGGCTTTCGTCGCAGATGCGCGACGGCGCGTTGTTCGTCGACCAGCCGATCGTCCGGGAACAGCTGGCCGGAGCGGTCGCGGCGGGGTTTCTGCTGGCTGGCTGCCCGGAACCGGGCCGCGTCCCGGCGCCGCGGCCGCGGGCGATCACGCGGGTGGCGGAGGCCGTCCGCGCCGACCCGGCCCGAGCCTGGACGGCGGCGGAGATGGCGGCGGTTGCCGGGACTACGGTCCGCCGGTTGCAGGAGAGTTTCCGGGAGTGGGTGGGGTGCACGCCCACCGAGCATCTCGTCGGGGTGCGGTTGCAGCATGCCCGGGCGGATCTTGAGGAACGCCCGGAATTGTCGGTGAGCGAGATCGCGGCGCGGTGGGGGTTTTCCAGCGCCAGCCGGTTTGCTGCGGCGTTTCGGAAGCGGTATGGGGAGTCGCCCTCGCGGGTTCGGTGAGTTCTCTGGCTCCGCGTGCGAGCGCGAGTTGCGAGGGCTGGTCGGTCAGGAAAGCCGTTTCTTTTTCCAGTAATCCGTGAGGCAAGCCGCGAAGGCACCGGTCAGTCCGATGGTCGCGTAGGAAATTGCTTCGTTGTCCGGGAAAATGATCTCCAGGACGACGCCCGCGACGAGCAGGGCGCCGAGGGCGGCTGCCTCGGACTTGTGCCCGCTCCTCTCCGTCCTCGGTCTTTCTTTCTCGTGATTCGCCTCAGCCGGACGGGTTCGACGCCGCTTCCGGCCGCAGAGCGCGGAGATGAAGGGCACGGCGAGGATGCCCAGCGAGAGCCCGATGATGATCGCGATGCCGATCGGCTCCGCGTAGGGCTCCAGCAACTGAAGCACGAATGCCCAGGCGACCCACCCGACCGCCAGGAGAAGAAACCGCGCTGAAGGGCCGCGCCCTCGGCGTCTCTCGGGGGGAACCACCGGTGCCGGATTGCCCTTTTTCCGTGCGCTCAAACCTTGATCCGCGCCCGCGGGCAGGCAGAGCCGCACAGCGCGCGAGCGACCCATGCCGGTGAGACAGTGGCCGGGTGTTCGACACTTTCTCGGAATGGGACATCCCCGTCCACGAATCAGTCGCCATCCACGGGCGCAGCGGGGGAGAAGGACCGCCCGTGGTGTTGTTGCACGGGCATCCTCGGACGCATACCACCTGGTACCGGGTGGCCCCGGCGCTTGCCCAGGCCGGGTTTGCGGTCGTGTGTCCCGACTTGCGCGGGTACGGCCGGTCGTCCAAACCCGAGCCCGACGAAAAGCACGAGGTCTACTGCGACCGCGCGATGGCAGCCGACGTCGTGGCGTTGATGCACCGCCTCGGCCACCGCCGATTCGCTGTCGTGGGCCACGATCGCGGCAGCTACGTCGCTTATCGGACCGCGCTGGACCATCCCGATTTCGTGTCTCGCCTAGGCGTCTTGGACAGCGTGCCGATCCTCGAAGCGCTCGAACGCGCGGGCGCCGAGTTCGCCACGGCGTGGTGGCACTGGTTTTTCCTCGGCGCCTCCCCGCACGCGGAGCGGGTGATCACGGCCGATCCCCTTGCCTGGTACCACCCGGACGAACAAGCCATGGGGCACGAGAACCACCGGGACCTGGTCCGCGCGGTCACGAATCCGGCCACGGTACGGGCGATGCTGGAGGATTACCGCGCGGGGCTGACCGTCGATAGGGCTCATGACGAGGCGGATCGGGCGGCTCGGCGGCGCATCGCCTGCCCGACTCTGGTCGCCTGGTCCGCGCGGGACGACATGGAGGAGCTTTACGGCGACCCGGTCGCGGTCTGGCGTTCCTGGGTCAGCGGCGAGCTGACCTCCGCCCGCATCGACTCCGGGCACCACATGGCCGAGGAAAATCCCGGCCAGCTCGCCGAAACGCTCGTCCGGTTCCTCGGCTGACTTCCGCCGTTCGGGTGTTTGCCGGGCTCGCCACCGGGTATCAGAGGGACCACGACAAGGAGGCGAGGATGCCGTCGCGCGCACGCAGCACCACGGGAACGAAAGCGGGTCAGGGTTCTCCCGGGCACGCCGGGAACGAACAGGAAGACAGGTCGGTGACGGTAGCCGGGGTGAAGGTTCCCGGCGACCTGCCCAAGCGCGCGCTGTGGTGGGGCGGCTTGGCGGCGCTGGCCGCGGTCGGAGTGCTCGAGTGGCCGGTCGCGGTCGTGGTGGGCGCGGGCAGCTACGTCGCCGAGAAGCTGTCCCGGGACGACGCTCGCCGGGATCTCGCGGCCGGGGACTAGAACCGGAGAAACACCATGTCTGACACCGCACGCAAGCCCGCCCCGCGCGGCCGCCGGGCCGCGGCGAAAGCGGCCGAGAACAATTCCCTTCAGGTGAGCCTGCCGCTCGTCGGAAAGGTTTCGCTGCCGCCGCCGCAGCAGCTCGCGTATTTCGGCGGCATCGGCGTGTTGACGGCGCTGCAGCTCATCGAATGGCCGGTCAGCGTTGCCTTGGCTGCCGGGCACGTCCTGGCGACCAGCAGCGGCGACAAATCCTTGCGTGCCTTCGGGGAAGCGCTCGAGGACGCCTGAGACCGGCCCGGCCAGCGCTGAGCGGGCAGCGGGTCGACGGGTGGAGAATGACGAGAAATATGACGGAGAATGTGTCTTCCTTGCTGTCGTGCGCCCTCCGGCTCCCGGCGGCGGGAGTGAACGCGGCGTTGTCGGTGCCCGAGCGGGTCGTCCGCGGAGCGAGCCAGGTCGCCGGCGTAGCCGCCGAAGCGGTCAACCTCGGCGCCGACGCGGTGGTCACCGGGGCGGGAGCCAGCGTCCGGGCCACGACGTGCGCGGCGCGGGTGCTGCGCGACGCCGTCGTCAGCGGGGCCGAGGGAACCGAAGCGGTGTGGCGGCACGGGCAGAAGCTCCACCTCGGCCTGCGGCCCGAACCCGGCGACGACGCGAGCCGGTTCGGGCGCGTGGTGCGCAAGCTGGTCCGCGAGGCGATGGCCCGGCCCGACGTGCTCGCCGCCTACTGGGACGCCGGGCTGTCCCGGATGGTGCTCACGATGGCGGAAGGCGCGGCCAGCGACCGGCTGGTGGCGGCCGTGACGGCTCGCGCGCGAAAGCACGGGCTTTCCGTTGGGGCACAAGACGAAGCGTCCGCCCATCCCGGCGATCTCCGCACGGTCCAGACGCAGGCGGCCGCGCTCGCGATCAGCGGCGCGGGACTGGCGATGGCGGCGGCCACCACGCCGTTGCGGCTGCGCCGGCCGCCGGAAGTGCTGTCCGCCGCGCTCACGGCGGTGCGGGAACATCCGGTGGCGCAGGAGTTCTTGCGCGCCAAGCTCGGCAGGCCCGCTGCCGAGCTGGCGGTCGCCACCGCGAACGCGGCGGTGCACGGCGTCGGGAAGTCCCCCGCGGACCTCGCGCTCGACGTGCTGCTGCGCGCCGGGCAACTGGCGGACGCGGTGGCGCAGGTCGTCGCGTTCGAACGGTCCTGCGACCGGCTGTGCGTGCCCGACCGCGACTGCCCGACAGTCCGTCCCGAGCGCAGGGCGGCCCCGCCGGATCCGGTCAGCGACTACGCCAAAACCGCGTTGACCGGCGGGATGATCGGCGCGGCGGGCACCGTGCTGTTCAAACGCGACCTCAGCCAGGCCAGCTCCGCGATCCTGGCCAGTTCTCCGAAGCCCGCTCGGTACGGATGGACCGCGTACGCCTCGGGCGCCGGCCTCGCCCTCGCGCGGGAGGGGGTGCTCGTCCGGAACCCGGACCGGCTCCGGCTGCTGCAGGCGGCCGACACCCTCGTGGTGCACAGCAACGCCTTGTGCGGCGACCAGCGCACGGTCTTCGAGGCCAACCCCACCGACACCGAGTGGGCGGAAGGCAGGTTGTGGCAAGCGGCCCTGCGGGCGGTGGAAGGCGAGGACAGCCCGGTGCGGCTGCGGCCGACGCCCGACGATCCCGAGGCCGGCACCGGGTTGATGATCGCCTCGGCCGACGGCGTGGACGTCGGTACCGTGCTTGTCGGATGGGTGCCCGATCCGCTGACCGAGAGCGTATTGGACGCGGCCGGGCAGGCTGGCCTGCGGATCGTGGTCGTCCAGAGCGGTTCCCCGGGCGTCGAGGCGGCCCTGGCCGACGAGGTCGTCACCGATCGGGCGATGGCCGACGTCGTGACCGGCTGCCAAGAGGACGGCCGCGTCGTGCTGACGCTGGCCCGCGTCCCGCCGAGCGCGGACGCGTCCGCTCGCAAGGAAGTGCTGGAGGGTCTGCTGCGCGGCGATCTCGCGGTCGCGGTGGCGCACGGATGCGACGCCGCGGTCTGGGCCGCCGACCTGTTGTCGATCAGCGGTCTCGCGGGAGTTTGGCGGTTGCTGCGCGCCGTCCGCGCGGCGCGTGCCGCGGGCGATCGGGCGACGACCTGCGCCGAGGCCGCCGCGGCTTTGTCCGGTCTGGTGGTCGCTACGGACGGGCAGCGGCAGTGGCGGCGCCTGCTGTCGCCGTTGGCACGGCTGAGCCCGGTCAACCTCGCTACTGGAGTCGCGCTCGCCTCCGGATGGCAGGCCGCCGTGGCGATGGCCGCGGAAACGGCTCCGGCGCCGCGGCCGCGCGTGGCCTGGCATGCGCTGCCGCTGGAGGAAGTGCGGCGCAGGCTGGCCTCGGACCCGCGACGCCGCCGAGCGCACCGCACCGGGCTGCCCGAACGCGCCCGGCACTTGGCCGCGGAAGCCGCCGAACTGCCCGGGACGGCACCGGTCGCGACCGGGCTTCGCCTGGCTGGCGCGATGCGCGGGGAGCTGAGCGATCCGCTGACCCCGGTGCTCGCCGTCGGAGCCGCCGCGTCGGCGATTCTCGGGTCCACTGTGGACGCATTGCTGGTGCTGGCCGCGATGGGGGCCAACGCGCTGGTCGGCGGGGTGCAGGGGCTGCGCGCGGAGCAGGCGCTGGCCGGCTTGGCGGCGACCCAGACCCAGCAGGCCCGCCGGCTGGCCTCGGCGGACGCGGAGCCGGAAGCGGTCGACGCCGCCGATCTGCGGCCCGGCGACCTCGTGGAACTGCTGGCGGGCGACGTCGTGCCCGCCGACGCGCGGCTGGTGCGGCTGCACGATCTCGAGGTCGACGAATCGGTGCTGACCGGGGAATCCCTGCCGGTGCCGAAACAAACGGCGGCGACCCCGGCGTCGGACATCGCCGACCGCCGGTGCATGGTGTTCGAAGGAACCACCGTGGTCGCGGGATCGGCCCGCGCGATCGTCGCGGACACCGGCGACCGCACCGAGGCCGGACGCGCCGTGGCGCTGGCGTCCCGCACCGCACCGGCCGCCGGGGTCCAGGCGAGGCTGCGGGAGCTGACCAGCGAGGCCCTGCCGCTCACTCTGGCCGGTGGAGTCGCCGTCACGGGGTTGTCGTTGCTGCGCGGGCGGACGGTGCGCGAAGCGGTCAGCGGCGGGGTCGCGGTGGCGGTCGCCGCGGTGCCGGAAGGACTTCCGCTGGTCGCCACGGTCGCGCAGATGGCTGCCGCGCGCCGGCTCAGCCGCCGGGGCGTGCTCGTCCGCTCCGCACGCACGCTGGAGGCGCTGGGCCGGATCGACACCGTTTGTTTCGACAAGACCGGCACGCTGACGACGAACGAACTGCGGGTCATCAAGGTCGCGACGGCGACCGGCGAGGTTCTCCCGCTGGAAGAGGCGGAACAGTCCGCCGCGGCGGCCCAGGTGCTGCGGACCGGAGCGGGCGCCTGTCCGTCCGAAGAGGACAGTGGACGGACCAAACACGCGCACGCGACCGATGCCGCGGTGCTCGCCGCGGCGCCGTCCGACCGGAAGTGGGAACAGGTCGCCGGTTTGCCGTTCGAGGCCAGCCGCGGTTATGCGGCCGCGGCTGGAGTCGAGGGCGAAACCGGTTGGCTGGTGGTCAAAGGAGCGCTGGAAGTGGTGCTCCCGTGCTGCCCGGACGCTCCGGCGGACGCCCTTTCCCGGGCCGAGACCTTGGCGGGCTCCGGCCTCCGCGTGCTCGCGGTGGCGCGGCGTCCCGTGCCCGCGGAGCAGTTGTCCGAGGCCGTCGACAAACCGTTGGCGGACTTGGAGTTCGTCGGCTTGCTCGCGTTGGCGGACAGTCCGCGGCCGAGCGCGGCGCCGATGGTGTCCGGGCTGCGCGCGGCGGGTGTGCAGCCGGTCGTGCTGACCGGCGACCACCCGCGTACCGCCTTGGCCGTCGCCGTCGCATTGGGCTGGCCGGAGGACACCGCGGTTGTGACCGGCCAGGAACTGGCGGCGCTCGACCGCGCTGGCCGGGCAGAGCTGCTGCGCGAGGCGGGGGTGGTAGCCCGGGTGGCTCCGGAGCAGAAGCTGCAAGTGGTCGAGGCGCTGCGCGCCGCGGGCCGGGTCGTGGCGATGGTCGGCGACGGCGCGAACGACGCGGCCGCCATCCGGGCCGCCGACGCGGGCATCGCGCTGGCCGCCCGCGGCTCTGCGGCCGCGCGCAACGCGGCCGACATCGTGCTGACCGACGGCGACCTGCGGGTGCTGACCGACACGGTCGACGAGGGACGAGCCCTGTGGCGCAGCGTCGCGGACGCCATCAGCATCCTGATCGGCGGCAATGCCGGCGAGGTGGGCTTCACCGTGCTGGGCACGCTGCTGTCCGGGGCCTCGCCGTTGTCCACCCGGCAGTTGCTGCTGGTCAACCTGCTGACCGACATGTTCCCGGCGATGGCCATCTCGGTCACCCCCAGCGCCGCGCCGGACGACGGCCAGGACGTGGGCACCGGGTCGCTCGGCGCGCCGCTCACCCGGCAGATCCGCGACCGGGGCATCGTCACCGCACTGGGAGCGACCACCGCCTGGCTCGCCGGCGCCTTCACGCCCGGCACCGCGCGCCGCACCAGCACGATGTCGTTGTGCGGCCTCGTCGGAGCCCAGCTGGTGCAGACCCTGTCCGGCCGCGCGCACAGTCCGCTGGTCCTGGCCACCAGCCTCGGCTCGGCGGCGGTGCTGTTCGGGGTGGTGCAGACGCCGGTCGTGAGCCACTTCTTCGGCTGCACCCCGCTCGGCCCGGTGGCGTGGGCGGGAGTCGGCGGCAGCATCGTGGTGGCGAAGTTCGCGCCGCCGATGCTGCCCGTGGTGGAGACGATCGTGTCCCGGGTCGCGCCGAAGCTGCCGAACGCGGCCCGCTGAGCCGTCCGGAGTGGACGGTCGGGTTGCTCAGTCTCCCCACGTGTTCGCGTCGAGGACCATGTCCCAGGTCGGATAGGGCACCTCGGGGTGGCGCTGGTGGAGGATCTCGCCGGGGAGCGTCATCGAGGGCGCCTTGCGGGGGTTCGCGAGGCTTTGGCCGACCATGACGTCGGTGAGGGCGCGGCACCCGCCGAGCCGGGGATAGCGCGCGTGCACGCGGTCGGCGAATCCGGGCGGAAGCTGCCCGGGACCGTCGGGGCCGGTGAGGTCGATGCCGATGCCGATCTGCGCGACGCCGATCTCGGCTGGGCGACGGCGCTGGAATACCGGCGATTCGTGCACGTGCTGGGTGGTGTGCAGGGCGATCGCGTCCCACACGGTGTCCACGCGGTGGTCGGTGACGCCGTGGCTTTCCAGGAACTGCGCGGCGAAATCGGCGCCCGCGATTTCGAACCGCTGGTCGGTTTTGACCTCCTCGGTCAGCCCCATGTCGTGGAGCACACAGATGAGGAACATCAGTTCGGAGTCGTAGTGTTCGTCCGGCCGCTTGCCCTGCCGCGCGGCGGCGGCCCGCGCGAACAGGAAACTGCGCAGACTGTGATTGCGCAGGAACGGTTGCTGCGCGCGAGTCACCAGCGTCTGCGCGCTGCGCGCCAGCCGGGTGGCGGGGAAGGGCAGATCGGCTGGGGCCGCACTCGCCGCCGGGGTGCTGAGCGCGATCGCGGCGGCACCGGCCGCGGCGCCGCCGAGCACGGTGCGGCGGGAAACGGAATCCGACATCTGGTGGTCTCCTTTACGAGTGCGCGAACCGCTGGCGGTACGCGGTCGGGGTGATGCCAAGGACTTGGACGAACAGGCGGCGCATGCTTTCGGCGGACCCGAAACCGCACCGGCGGGCGACGGTCTCCACTCCGGCGTCGCACGATTCGAGCAGGACGCGGGCGGCCTCGACGCGGATCCGGGCGACGTACTGGCCCGGCGTGACCCCGAGTTCCTGCTGGAACAGCCGGGTCAGCTGACGCACGCTCACCCTCGCGCGCGCGGCCATGCCGGACAGCGTGTGGTCGCCCGCCGGTTCGGCCGCGACCGAGTCGAGCACGACCCGCAGCGCCGGGGTTTTCGGCACCGGAACGTCGCTCCAGACACTGAACTGCGACTGTCCGCCGGGACGGCGCAGGAACACGACCAGCTGCCGCGCGGCGTCCCGGGCGACGTCCGGCCCGAGGTCCTCCTCGACCAATGCGAGCGCCAGGTCGATGCCGGCGGTCACCCCGGCCGAGGTGACGATCCGGCCGTCGCGCGTGTAAATGGCGTCCGGACGCACGGCGACGCCGGGAAACCGCGCGGCGAGTTCGGCGCACATCGCCCAGTGCGTGGTGGCCTGCCGTCCCTCCAGCAATCCGGCCTCCGCCAACAGGAACGCGCCGGTGCACACCGACGCGACGCGGCGCGCGGTCTCGCCGAGCCGCCGGATTCCGTCGAGCAGGTCCGGTGCCGTTTCGTCGGCCTGGCCGGGCGGGGGTCCGGGGACGAGCACCGTGTCGACCGGTCCGTCTATATCGGACAGTGCACAATCGACACTCAGCACCACCCCGGTGTCCGAGCGCACCGGCCGTCCGTCCACAGAGGCGAGACGCACCCGGTAGCCGCCCGCGCCGTCGAGCACCTGGACCGGTCCCGCGAGATCGAGCAGCACCACGTCGGCGCACACCGCTACGACGATCTCGCGCTTGTCTGCCATATCCCCACTCTTGTCCCCGGATCCCGGTGGCCACAAGGACAACCAGCCCACAGATCCGGCCAGGCCGGCTGGTTTCTCACTCCCTTTCCCGTCGGGCGTCGTCGCTCTGCAGCACGACGACCAGACGGGCGAGTTCGGCGCGGAAACCTTCCGGATCGGCCAGGACTTCCCACGCCCGGCGGGAATCCCGGCCGGGAGCGGCGCGGTGCGCGCGCCGCCCGGCGGCGGTGATCGAGACGAGCACCCGGCGGGCGTCGGCCGGATCCCGTTCGCGGCGCACGAGCCCGTGCCGGAGCAGCCGGTCGACGGTGCGGCTCGTCGTCTGCGCCTGCACCCGGCAGCGGCGGGCCAGTTCGGCCTGGCCGAGCGCGCCGTCCCGCAGGACGTGCAGCACGACGAAACCGGCGTGGTTGAGCCCCGTTTCCGCCAGTTCGGCGTCGAACGCGTTCTGCAGCAACCGCGCCGCGGTGGCCAGCAACCGGCCCAGCGGCCATTCGTCCGGCGGCAGCGCGGCGTCCGGTTCGACGGGGTTTTCGTTACGGGGCATGGCGGACCCGCCCGGAGCGCTGGTACGGTTCGGAAATCATCAGCATGCTGCCGATTATCCGCGGCGGCGGATTCCCTGTCGAACCGGAGGCCGGAATGCCCGAAACCGACGTCCCGTCCGGGGTCGGCCGGACCGCGCTGGCGATCGCCCGCGGCCGGGCGGCCGAGCAGCTGCGGCCGGACCGCCTGTTCAGCGATCCGTGGGCCGCGGCGTTCCTCGACGGCGACGTCGGCCCCGAGACCGGGCCCGGATCGGAGTTCATGGCGGGTTATTTCGCGCTGCGGACCCGGTTCTTCGACGACTATCTGCGCACTGCGGTCGCGGCGGGTTGCCGCCAGGTCGTCCTGCTGGCGGCCGGTCTCGACACCCGGGCGTTCCGGCTGCCCTGGCCCGCCGACACCCGGCTGTTCGAACTCGACCTGCCGGACACCGTGCGGTTCAAGGAAAAAGTCCTGACCACCCGGGGCGCGGAACCCGCCTGTGCGCGAGAAGTGGTGCCGGTCGACCTGCGCGACGACTGGTCCGCCGCTTTGCTCCGGCAGGGTTTCCGCCCGGACCGGCCGACCGCGTGGCTCGCCGAAGGACTGCTCGTCTATCTCACCGAAAGCGAGAACGACGCGCTGCTCGCCGCGGTCAGCGCGCTGTCCGCGCCCGGCAGTCACTTCGGCGCGGAACACATCAACCCCGACACGCTCACCTTGCCGCCCTTCCAGCCCGCACTGGCCGCGTTCGCTCGGATCGGCGCACCGTGGCGGTCCGCGGTCGCCGATCCCCGGCAGTGGCTGGCCCGCCACGGCTGGCAGGCGCGGATCACCGATCCCGCGGAATTGGCTCGCAGCCTGGATCGTCCAGTGCCGCCAGCGATGGATCCGGCCACAGTGGACACTGCGCGGCTGTGGCTCATCGAGGCGACCCGGGGCTGAGTTCAGCCGTCTTGCGCGGCGCGCCGCAGCAGACGGGACATCAGAGCGTGGTGCACGGGCACGGCAAGCGACCACAACGCGGCGGCCGGTCGCCGGTCGAAACGCACGAAGGTGGTCCACCGCACCCGCGTGCCGCGCAGTTCAACGACATTGCGCGCGGTCAGCAGCCACGAGCGGGCCTCGAGCACAGCCGCCTGCTCGGTCGAACTCACGAGCGCCCAACCCAGCACGTGCGTCGGCGAGTCCTTCGGGCCCATCCGCAGGCCGAGCCCGGCCCGCCACGCGAATCGCAGAAAGCCGCGTACCAGCCGCGGCGCCTGTTCCCACCCCGCCCGCGCCCATTGCTCAGGCGAGCGGAGACCGGGTGCCGGGTCGCTGAATTCGAACCCGCCGGCGTAACCGGCGGAAGGCAGCGCGCCGACGGTGTCCGTCGGCTCCAGGACGATGCGCCGAACCTGCACGGGGACCTCGCTGTTAGTAGACACGTATCTACTAACGGGACCGTACGGGCGTGGTAGACAGGTGTCAACTAGAGTGGGACGCATGCCGCCGCGTCGCCGACTCGATCCAGCCCAGCGCCGCGCCGAGCTCCTCGAGGTCGCCGCCCGGGAGTTCGCGGCCAAGCCCTACGACGCGGTGCAGATGGAGCAGATCGCCGAGCAGGCCGGGGTTTCGCGGGCGCTGCTCTACCGGCACTTCCACGCCAAACACGACCTGTTCGCGGCGGTGTACCGGCAGGCGGCCGACCGGTTGCTCGCGGACACCGAACCGGACCCGGACGTCCCGCTGACCGAGCAGATCGCCCTCGGCCTGGAGGTCCATTTCGACTACTTCCTGGCCAACCGCAACACCGTCCTCGCGGCGAACCGCACCCTGGCCGGCGATCCGGTGGTCCAGGCGGCGATCACCGACGAACTGACCGTGCTGCGGCAGCGGCTGGTCGACGCCTCGGGGCTCACCGGGCACGCGGGGGAGTTGCTGTCCGCCGCGCTGACCGGGTGGCTGCAGTTCGTCCGGGTACTGTGCGTGGAATGGCTGCTGACCGACGCCATGTCGCGGGCGGAACTGCGTGACCTGTGCGTCGGCGCGCTGACGGGGGCGCTGGAGAAGATCACCGGCGAGGCGGGGCGAGGCTGATGAGAGGGCGAAGAGCTTCCGTTCCGGTTCATCTCCCGCGCGGCGCGCGAGGTCCGGTCCGAGAGCGGATTCCAGACTGTGAATGAGGAAGTGCGTGCCCGGCGAGATCAGACGCAGTAAGCACGTCACCGCGCTCGGTGCGGTCAGCCTGGGGTACCTCGGCTCCGCGGTGCCGGAGGTGGGGTACGCGTTCGGGTCGGTCAAGGTGCCGTGGAGCCAGGTCTGCTTCGTCCGAGAGCGCGGCAACCGGATCGAGATCGGGTTGGAAAGCCGGAGCATCTTGTGGGAGTTCGACCATCTCGAACTGCTGGCCGCGCTGTCCCGACGCTATCGGGCGCGCGCCGGGGAGAACGAGAGGCGGTTGACTGCCGCGGTCGAAGCCAGCCGCTCGGGTGACCGCGCCAGTGCCCAGAGCGGCGGGAAGGGGTTCGACAAGAGCTTCCTGGTTTTCGCGTTGGCGCCCTTGTCGATCCCGCTCACGCTCTGGGATATGGCAACCTTCTAGCCGCGCGCCGTCGCAAGCTCCGGCAAGCACCAGTGACTTCCTGTGGTCCAGCCGAGAAACCGTCGTCCCGTTCCGCCGTCCACCCGGCCTTCCGAAGTGAACCGGCCGCCTTCCACCACATGCGCCAAGCCGTCGACTGCCGGAGCGAAGCGTTCGGCCAGGCCTGCTCGCGCCACCTGTTCGGCGAGCTGACCCAGCAGAGCGCGCTGGGTGTCGACGTCGCAGAAGCTCAAGAAAAACAGCGCCTGACGCCAAGCGTAGGCCGCGTTCTTGACCCCCTGCAGCGCCGCGTGGTAGTGGTCCGTGCGGGTCGCCAACCGGGTCACCGCCCAGGTCAGCGACTCGGCGGCCAGTGCCGGCGCGGATGCCCGCAGCCGGGGTTCAAGATCCAGCGTGTGCACCAGAACTGCCAGGTTCTGCGTCGTGAGAATCTGGCTCTGCTCCAGGACCGTGCCGTTCTTGGCGACCGAATAGAGCTTCCGCACCGGCTGCGCTTCGGCGGCTCGGGCCGCGCACACGTCGGCGAAGTCGTCGGCGGTGCGTTTCGCGAGCGCGCGGAACCGGCGCGGGGGCTCGGTGGACGGCCACGATTCCGGCAGGTCGTAGTAGCGGGCGTAGAGCGTGCCCGCCATCGTGCGGCTCGCGAGTTCCGCCGCCGTGCGCCATTTCGCGGTGAACCGGCCCATGAAGATGTCCGCGGCGACCTCTTCGACCAGCGGCATCGGCAGTCCGGCCTGCTTCGCCAGCGCACCGAGTTCGCGCACCAGCGTGTTCGGCAAGATCGCCTGCGGGAACGCGCTCAGCGCCAGCAGCACTGTCTGGGCCAGCGTCTGGCGGGCCGCGCGGGAGGCGTCCGGGCGTCGCTCGCGCAGCGGGTCGACGGCCTGGACCCAGGGCAGTTCCTCGATCCGGACCTGCTGTTCCAGGTCGAGCAGCAGCAGGCCGCGCCGGCGGCGGAAGGCCGCGTAGGTCTGGGCGTAGAGCGTCGCCAGCTGCTCGTCGGCGAAGTTCGCGGCCAGCAACTGCGCGGTGATCTGCGGCAGGACCGTCGCGAGGACGTCGGCCGAGGTGATCACGTTCCGCGCGACCAGTTCCTCGATCGGCGCCTCCAGCGCGCGGGCGACCTTGGCGACCAGGTGAGCCGGTGCGTCCTCGGCGACCGGTTCGAGCGAGGGCAGTCCGCCGTCCGCCGGGAAGCGGTCCAGCCGCTCGGCGAGCGCGGCCGCGAGTTCGGCGTGGGTGGGCCGCGCGGCGACCTCCGCCTGCAGCGCGCGCAGCGCCGCCCGCGGTTCCGAACCTGGCTCGCCGTGCTTGGTGATCGTGTTCGCCAGGGCACGGCGGACCCAGCCGACGTCGCGGCCGGTCAGTTCCGCGCTGTCGTGCTCGCACGCCAGCAACGCACGGTGCAGCCGCGCGAAGTTGCTCTTCGGGTGGAGGTGCGCGGTCGACGCGGTGTGCTCGACGCTCGCGGTCGCGTAATCCGCCAGCCACTCGGCGCGGCGCTGCTTCCAGTCGGCAGGCCAGGTACGGCACGGCCAGCCGCCGGCGACGCCGGTTTCGGCCAGCCGCGGCAGTGCGCCTTCGACGGTGTCGCACCACAGTTCGACGAGTCGGTCGAACAGCGGGTGCCATACCTGCAGGGTTTCCAGCATCGCCGCGATCGCGGGCTGAGTGCGCGCCGACCGCAGCGATTCCCGGACTTCGCCGACGGTGCTCAGCCGCACCAGCGCGCCGGACGGCCGCGGCGCCGAGCCGGGCAGCGGGGCCAGGCGCAGGCGGTGCATGAACGGACGAAGCTCGAAGACCAGGTCGAGCGCGGCTTCGGCGTGCCCGTGCTCCAGCAGCCACGCGACGACCGGCAGCGCGGCGTCCTCCGGGACCTCGATCCGGTACGACTCGGCGGCCAGCATCGCGCGCAGCGCGGAGAGCCCGGCGTCGGTGAGATACCAGAGGTTGAGCCGTTCGCGGTCCGTCGTGCCCGGTCCGTCCGCGCACAGGGCCGCCTCGGCGGGCGAAAGCGGGACCTCGGCGAGGTAACGGCCGGTGGCGAATCCGCCGTGCACGACTTCGAGGGTCACCCACGCCGGAGTGTCCTCGACCGGAACCCGCGAGCCGATCCGCAGGCCGCCGGTGGCCATGCCGGTCAGGACGTCCTGCCACTGGCTCGCTTTCGCCGCCGCCCGCCGGCGGGTCGCCCGGTCCTTCGCGGACAGGGCGGTGCGCACAGCCCGGCGGAGCTGCCCGTAGGCGTACTCCGGCGACGCGGTGTGTCCCATGTGGATTCCCCCTGGTGTCAAGACTTGGAGGCAGGATTCGAACCTGCGCCCTCCCGGAGAACAGCCGGGTGTTCTGCCTGCTGAACTACTCCAAGACGCGGGGATGGACATGGAGGCAGGATTCGAACCCGCGCCCTCCCGGTCCTGAGCCGGGCGATCTGCCGCTGATCTACTCCATGGTGTTTCCCGCGGCGGAAAGCTTAGGCCGTCGCGGGACCGAGCCGCCACTGATTTCCGGGAGGGGCCCGCCTCAGCGTTCGCCGGGCTTGCCCGGGACGGAGCAAGCCGGTGGTGCGCCAGCGGCGAAATGCACGCCAAGCAGCGCCTTCGCCCGCGCGAATTCGGCGAGCGTGAACGGCAGCGGCGGACGGCGGACTTCGAGCAGTTCCCCAGGCCGCCCGTGCAGCAGCATGGTGGTTCCGGTCACGCGCTCGTCCCGTGGGCGGCCCCCGGTTTTCCGCTGGACCGTGCAGGACGGGCCGAGCATCGCGGCGAGGAGAGAACACACGTCGGCCCCGGAGTCGGTGGCTTGCGCGGCGATGGCGAGCATCCGAGTCGGGAGGTCGACGAGGTCGTGCGCGTCCGCCCGGACGACCCAGACGTTTTCGCCGCCGCTGGAGCGGGCCGCTTCGACGATGTCCGCGCCGGTGGTGCCTTCCGGGGCGCGGAGGAGGAATTCGTCCACGGCGCCGTCGGGCGCGGCGAGGACTTGCATGGACGCGATGTCGTAGCGGTGGGCGGCCAGGGTGGCGGTGAGGGCGGCGAGGCTTCCGGGGACGTCGCGCACGGTCGCGCGGAGGCGCCATTCGATCGCGGCCCCCTGCCCGGGCGGGGAGGTGCGCGGCGGCCGGTGGCTCCAGCGGTGCCGCAGCGTGGCGGCGGCGAGGAAAAGCACGCCCAGCGCGAACATCAGCACGGGCGCGACGCGATTGTTCGAGAGGGTGCTGACGAACAGGTCGGCGATCCCGGTGGCGAAGAACAGCGCCGCCAGTTCGACCAGTTCCCGGTTGACCGAACGCTTCCGGCGCGTGCTCGGTGTCTCGGATGCTGTCATGCCCTCCAGCGTCGCGGCGTCCGTTTACCGCCGGGGTCGAGTCCTGTCACGATTCAGTTAACCGGCCCGGGCGGCGGCGTCCACACCAAGCGCGGATCGGTCTGCACGAAGCTGCCCAGCAGCTGGTCCACGCGCATCAGCACGTCCAGGTCGAGCCGGACGCCCGCGGCCTTCGCGTTTTCGGTGACCTGCTCCGGCGTGCTCGCTCCCGCGATCGCCGACGCGACGGTTTCGTGCTGCAGGGTCCACGCGAGCGCGAGCTGGGCCATGGTCAGCCCCGCGTCGTCCGCGACGCCGCGCAGCAGTTCCACCCGGTCCACCAGTTCCGGGTACCGCAGCGGCCGAGCGTACGCCGGTCCGGTCGCGCGCGAGCCGGGCGGGACGGCGCCGTGGGCGTATTTCCCGGTCAGGACGCCTTGGGCCAGCGGGACCGCGGCGAACTGGCCGATGCCGAGCCGGTCGGACACCGGGATCACCTGCGCCTCCGCCACGCGCCACAGCATCGAGTAGTGCGCCTGGTTCGAGATCAGCGGCACGTCGTAGCGCGCGGCCGCCTCGGCTGCCTGTGTCAGCTGCTCCGCCGTCCACTCCGCGGTGCCGACGTAGCGCACTTTGCCTTGCCGCACCAGGTCCGAGAGAGCCAGGAACGTTTCCGCCACCGGTGTTTTGCAGCAGCCGCCGCAGCGAGCGCTCCAGGGACGCGATCACGTGTTTGCGGCTCCGCCCGGAGTCGTTGGGGCCGGGGCCTTCGGGCCAGAACACCCCGGTGCACAGGATCAGGTCGTCGCGGCGCGTGCCGGTGAATCGACCGCCTTCGTGACTTACGTCCGCGCCTTGGAAGCGATGATCCGGCTCGATCCGCGCTGCGCCGAACTCGCCGCGGAGGCGGGCGACACGTTCCAGAAGCTCGGGGAGGTCCGGCGCGAGCTGCATCCGCGGTACATCCAGGGGGTCGCGCTCGCCTACCTCGGCGAGCTGGAGGAGTCGCGTCGGGTGCTGCACCGGGCGGTCGAGCTGAGCCGCGCGTGCGGCGACCACTCTGCTCGCTTTCCTTACCACGAGCGGCAGTGCGCCGGAGTTCGCCGGGATCCTCGGCGTGCATCCGCAGACGGCCCGCAACCGGTTGCGGAACGCCCTCTTCGGTGACCGGCTGCACGATCCGGATGCGCGGTTCGGCCTAGAGATCTCGTTGCGGGCGCGCAAGCTCCGCCCAGCCGGGTAAGCGGCCGGCGGGACGACGCCCACCGGCCGCCGGTCAGCGGGCGGCGGCTCCGGCGCGGCGTTTGGTCCAGATGTCGTACGCGACCGCCGCGAGCAGGACCGCGCCTTTGACGAGCATGACGCGTTCGCTGGGCGCCCCGATCAGCGACATCCCGTTGTTGATCACCGCCATGATCAGGCCGCCGGTGATGGCTCCGACGACCTTGCCGACGCCGCCTTGCACCGCGGCGCCGCCGATGAACGCCGCGGCGATGGCGTCGAGTTCGAAGTTGACGCCCGCCGTGGGACCGGCCTGGTTGAGCCGCCCGGCGAAGATGATCCCGGCCAGCGCCGCGAGGACGCCCATGTTGACGAAGACCCAGAACGTCACCGATTTGACCTTGACCCCGGACAGGGTCGCGGCCTGCAGGTTCCCGCCGATGGCGTAGATGTGCCTGCCGAACACGGATTTCCCGGCGACGAGGGAGTAGCCGAGCACGAGCACGGCGAGCAGGACGAGGACCCACGGCAGGTTCCGGAACCGGGCCAGCTGCACGACCACCGCGAGCACCAGCGCGGCGGCGACGGCGATCTTGAGCACGAACAGCGGGAACGGGTCGACCTCCTGCCCGTAGCCGAGGCGCGCGACGCGTTTGCGCCATTGCGTGAGCACGATCCCGGCGACCACGACGACTCCGGCGAGGAGGCTGACGAGGTCCGCGCCGCCGAGCGGGCCCAAGCCGATGTTGCCGAGGTAACCGCCGGTGAAGCCGTTCGACAGGGTGCGGATGGCGTCCGGGAAGGGGCCGATGCCCTGGTTGCCGAGCACGGTGAGGGTGAGCGCGCGGAAGGCGAGCATCCCGGCCAGCGTCACGATGAAGGCGGGGATGCCGAAGTAGGCGACCCAATACCCCTGCCAGGCGCCGATCACCGCGCCGACGACGAGGGTGAGCACGACCGCCAGCGGCCAGGGCAGCCCGAGGTTCACCGTGAGGACCGCGGCGACCGCGCCGGTCATCGCCACGACCGACCCCGCGGAGAGGTCGATGTGCCCGGAGATGATCACCAGGATCATCCCGATGGCGAGGATCAGCACGTAGGAGTTCTGCACGATGATGTTCGAGATGTTCTGCGGTTCGAGCAGCGCGCCGCCGGTGATCGCCTCGAACAGGATCACGATCAGCGCGAACGCGACGTAGATGCCGCTTTGCCGCAGGTTGATCGAGATCCGCCGGGGGCTGCGCCCGGCGGGCGGGGCGGCCGGATCGGCGGGCCGCACGGGGTTCGCGGTGGTCATGGCCGTTCCTTCGTCATGTGTCGCATGAGCAGTTCCTGGGTGGCGTCGGCCCGGGCGACCTCGCCGGTGATCCGGCCCGCGGACAGCGTGTAGATGCGGTCGCACAGGCCGAGCAGTTCGGGGAGTTCCGAGGAGATGACGAGGACCGCTTTCCCCTGCGCGGCCATCTCGTTGACGATCGTGTAGATCTCGTATTTCGCGCCGACGTCGATGCCGCGGGTCGGCTCGTCGAGGATGAGCACGTCCGGATCGGTGAAAAGCCACTTGGCCAGCACGACTTTCTGCTGGTTCCCGCCGGACAGCTTGCCGGTGACGCTGCGCACCGACGGCGCCTTGATCCGGAGGTCGCGGTGGAACCGGGTCGCGACGTCGTGTTCGGTGTGCTCGTTCACCCAGCCGCGGCGGGACATGCTGGGCAGCCCGGCCGCCGACGTGTTGCGCTGGATGTCGTCGATCAGGTTGAGCCCGTACCGTTTCCGGTCCTCGGTGGCGTAGGCGAGGCCGTTGCGGATGGCGTCGCGGACCGACCGCAGCGTGATCTCCTTGCCGTCCTTGACCAGCCTGCCCGAGATGTTCGTGCCGTACGACCGGCCGAAGACGCTCATCGCGAGTTCGGTGCGGCCCGCGCCCATCAGCCCGGCGAGCCCGACGATCTCGCCGCGGCGCAGCGTCAGGTTCGCCCCGTCCACCACGACCCGGCCGGGCTGGCTCGGGCTGTGCACGGTCCAGTCCTCGATCCGGAGCACCTCGTCGCCGATGTCCGGTTCCCGCGGCGGGAACCGGTGCTCGAGGTCGCGCCCGACCATGCCGGTGATGATGCGTTCCTCGCTCAGCCCGGCAGCGCTGAGCGTTTCGATCGTCTTGCCGTCGCGCAGGATCGTGACGGTGTCGGCGATCGCGGTGACCTCGCCGAGCTTGTGCGAGATGATCACGCACGTGACGCCGTCGTCGCGAAGTTCGCGCAGCAGCGCGAGCAGATGAGCCGAATCGTCGTCGTTGAGCGCGGCCGTCGGCTCGTCGAGGATGAGCAGTTTGACGCGTTTGGACAGGGCTTTGGCGATCTCGACCAGCTGCTGTTTGCCCACGCCGAGTTCGCTGACCGGCGTGACCGCGTTCTCCCGCAGCCCGACCCGGCGCAGCAGGTCGGCGGCCTCGTGGTTGGTCCGGTTCCAGTCGACCCAGCCGCGTTTGGCCCGTTCGTTGCCCAGGAAGATGTTCTCGGCGATCGAAAGCTGCGCGCACAGCGCGAGTTCCTGGTGGATGATCACGATGCCGCGGCGTTCGCTGTCCCGGATCGACCCGAACGCGCAGGCCTGGCCGTCGAAGGTGATCTCCCCGGTGTAGCTGCCGTGCGGGTGGACGCCGGACAGGATTTTCATCAGGGTGGATTTCCCGGCGCCGTTCTCTCCGCACACGGCGTGGATTTCCCCGCGCCGCACGGAGAGCGTGACGTCGGACAGCGCGGTGACGCCGGGGAAGGTCTTGGTGATCCCGCGCATGCCGAGCAGTTCGGTCATTTCAGCTGGCCCGCCGTGTAGTAGCCGGAGTCGAGCAGTTCCTTCTGGTAGTTGGACTTGTCGACGACGACCGGCTGCAGCAGCTGGGCCGGGACGACCTTCTTGCCGTTGTCGTAGTCGGTGGTGTTGTTGACCGCGGGCTGCTGTCCTTTGAGGACGGAGTCGGCCATCTTCACCGTGACGTCGGCGAGCTTGCGGGTGTCCTTGAACACGGTGGAGTACTGCTCGCCCGCGATGATCGACTTGACCGAGGCGACTTCGGCGTCCTGTCCGGTGACGACCGGGTAGGGCTGTCCGGCGGAACCGTAGCCGTTGCTCTTGAGCGCGGACAGAATCCCGATCGACAGGCCGTCGTAGGGGGAGAGCACGCCCTGGACCTTCGCGCCGCCGGTGTAGGTCTTGGTGAGCAGGTCTTCCATGCGGCGCTGCGCGGTCGCCGGGTCCCAGCGCAGGATCGCGGTCGGCGCGAAGTCGACCTGGCCGCTCTTCACGATCAGCTTCTTGCTGGCGATCAACGGCTTGAGCACCGACATGGCGCCGTTGTAGAAGAAGGTCGCGTTGTTGTCGTCGGGCGATCCGCCGAACAGCTCGATGTTGAACGGACCTGGTCCGTCGCCGAGTCCCTTGAGCAGGGAGTTCGCCTGTTCTACGCCGACCTTGAAATTGTCGAAGGTGGCGTAGTAGTCGACGGCGGTCGAATTGCGGATGAGCCGGTCGTAGGCGATCACCGGGACCTTGCGGTCGGCGGCCTCCTGCAGCTGGGTGGTGAGCGCGGTGCCGTCGATCGAGGCGACGATCAGCAGTTTCGCGCCCTTGGTCAGCTGGTTCTCGATCTGGTTGACCTGGGTGGGGATGTCGTTCTCGGCGTACTGCAGGTCGACCTGGTAGCCGAGCTTTTCCAGCGCGGCCTTGATGTTGTCGCCGTCGTGGATCCAGCGTTCGGACGATTTGGTCGGCATCGTCACGCCGACCAGCGCGCCGGCGGACCCGCCCGCCTGCTGGTCGACCGTTTTCGCGCTGGACCCGCAGGCGGCGGCGCCGAACGCGAGCACGGCGACCCCGGCCGCGGCGGCGACGGCGCGGATTCCTCGAATGAACCTCATTGTTCGTTCTCCTTCTTTCAGAAACCCTGGGCGAGCCGGTGGTAGGCCTGGTTCCAGCGGATGCGGTCGGCGAAGTCGGCGGTGGTGGTCGTTTCGTCGATGAGAAGCAGTTCGACGTCGAGCATGCGCGCGAAATCCCGCACGGTCTCGGTGCCGACCGCCTGCGTGAGCACGGTGTGGTGCGGGCCGCCCGCGGTGATCCACGCTTCCGCGGACGTGGTGAGCGACGGCGCCGGCTTCCACACGGCGCGGGCCACGGGCAGGTTCGGCAGCGGCTCGTCGGGCGGGACGACCTCGATCTCGTTGGCCACCAGCCGGAACCGGTCGCCGAGGTCGGTCAGGCCCAGCACCGCGCCGCGGCCGGGGGCGGCGTCGAAGACCAAGCGGACCGGGTCCTCGCGGCCGCCGATACCGAGCGGGTGGATTTCGCACGAGGGGCGGTCCGCGGCGATGCTCGGGCACACCTCCAGCATGTGCGCGCCGAGGATTTTCGCTTCGCCGGGACCGAAATGGTAGGTGTAATCCTCCATGAAGGACGTTCCGCGCGCCGAACCTCGGCCCATCGCCTTCACGGCGGCCAGCAGCGCGGACGTCTTCCAGTCGCCCTCGCCGCCGAAGCCGTAGCCGTCGGCCATCAGCCGCTGCACGGCCAAGCCCGGCAGCTGGCGAAGTCCGCCGAGATCCTCGAAATTCGTGGTGAACGCACCGAATCCGCCTTCGCCGAGGAAGGACCGAAGACCGAGTTCGATCCGCGCGGCATACCGGAGCGATTCAT
This sequence comes from Amycolatopsis sp. AA4, assembly GCF_002796545.1. Classification (GTDB taxonomy): domain Bacteria; phylum Actinomycetota; class Actinomycetes; order Mycobacteriales; family Pseudonocardiaceae; genus Amycolatopsis. The sequence goes on along the minus strand of NZ_CP024894.1, from coordinate 5,497,998 downwards.
GCCGTTCCCCGTCGCGGGCCAGTTCCGGGACGAGCGCGTACTCGTCGGCGTACTGCGCGACCAGGCTGTCGACGTCCGCGTCGGAGGCCGCGTCGACCCGGTCGGCGAGTTCGGTGACGCCGTAGGTGTTGACCGAGACGCCGAACCGCAGCTCGGCCTCGACCTTGTCGCCTTCGGTGACCGCGACGTCGCGCATGTTGTCGCCGAACCGGGCCAGTTTCAAGGTCCGCAGGTGCGCCGCGCCGATCGCCGCCCGGGCCCAGGCGTCGATGCGGGCGACCACCGCCGGATCGGCCGCGTGCCCGGCGACGGTCTTGCGCGGGATCCCGAGGCGGGTCTGGACGAACCCGAACTCCCGGTCGCCGTGCGCGGCCTGGTTGAGGTTCATGTAGTCCATGTCGAGACTCGCCCACGGCAGCGTCGCGTCGAGTTGGGTGTGCAGGTGCAGCAACGGTTTGCGCAGCGCGTCCAGGCCGCCGATCCACATTTTCGCCGGGCTGAACGTGTGCATCCACGCGACGACCCCGACGCACGCGGGGTCGGCGTTGGCCTCCTGCAGCACCTGCCGGATCCCGGCGGACTCGGTCAGCACCGGTTTCCCGACCAGCTCGCACGGCAGCCCGCCGGAACCGGCCAGCAGCTGCCGGATCCGCAGCGACTGCCCGGCGACCTGGTCGAGGGTCTCCTCGCCGTAGAGCGCCTGGCTGCCGGTGAGGAACCACACCTGCGGCTTGGTCGCGGAAATCATCTGTTCTCCTTGCTGGCTAAGGGGTTTCAACGCTGCCCGTAGACGTTCTGGTAGCGCGCGTGCAGCCGGTCGACGTCGGTTCGCGACAGCGGGACGGGCGTGCCGAGCTGGTGTGCGATGTGGACAGTGCGGGCCACGTCCTCGACCATCACCGCGGCCTTCACCGCGTCTCGCGCCGTGGCGCCGACGGTGAACGGGCCGTGGTTGCGCATCAGGACCGCGGGGGAGCGGGTCGCGCGCAGGGTTTCGACGAGGCCGCGGCCGATCGAGTCGTCGCCGATCAGCGCGAACGGGCCGACCGGGATCTCGCCGCCGAACTCGTCGGCGATCATCGTGAGCACGCACGGGATCGGCTCGCCGCGCGCGGCCCACGCGGTGGCATAGGTCGAATGCGTGTGCACGACCCCGCCGACCTCGGGCAGGTGCCGGTAGACGTAGGCGTGCGCGGCGGTGTCGGACGACGGTGCGAGTTCGCCGTGCACGAGCTTGCCGTGCAGGTCGGTGACGACCATCGTGTCGGCGCTCAGGTCGTCATAGGACACTCCGGACGGCTTGATCACCATCAGGTCCTCGCCGGGCACCCGCGCTGAAACGTTGCCCGCGGTCCAGACGACCAGCTCGTTGCGCGTCAGCTCGCTGTGCAGCCGCGCGACGGATTCCCTCAGCTCCGCGATAGTCCCGCGCGCCTGGGCGGTCAGCGTCATCAGTTCTGTCCTTTCGCGACAGTGGCCAGTTCGCGCCGGCGCGCGGCGAGACGGTGCAACACGTCATTGCCGCCGCGGCCGAAATAGTCGTGCAGCGCGGTGTATTCCGCGTACAGCTCGTCGTAGGCCGACACATTCGCCAGCACCGGCTGGTATGCCATGCGCTGGACCGACCCCATCGCCGCCGCGGCCGCGCGCACGTCGGGGTAAGCGCCGGCGGCGACCGCGGCGTGGATGGCCGAGCCGAGCGCGGGTCCTTGCGCCGAGCCGATCACCGAAAGCGGGAGGCCGGTGACGCCGGCGTAGATCTGCATCAGCAACGGGTTCTTCGTCAGTCCGCCCGCGACGATCAGTTCGGTGACCGGAACCCCGGCGGCCTCGAACGTTTCGATGATCTTGCGCGTGCCGAACGCGGTGGCCTCCAGCAGCGCCCGGTAAACGTGCTCGGGCCGCGTGCTCAGGGTCTGCCCGACGAGGACCCCGGACAGTTCGTGGTCGACCAGGACCGACCGGTTGCCGCTGTGCCAGTCGAGCGCGACCAGTCCGTGCTCGCCGATCTCCTGCCGGGCCGCGAGCCGGGTCAGGAATTCGTGGAGGCCTTCGGTTCCCGCGGCGGCCGAATAGGACGCCGGGACGCAGTGGTCGACGAACCAGCCGAAGATGTCGCCCACGCCGCTCTGACCCGCTTCGTAGCCCCAGAGCCCGGGGACGATGCCGCCGTCGACGACCCCGCACATGCCCGGGACCTCGCGCAGATCGGCGCCGTTCATGACGTGGCACGTCGACGTGCCCATGATCGCGACCATCTGGCCCGGCTCGACCGCCTGCGCGGCCGGGGCGGTGACGTGCGCGTCGACGTTCCCGACCGCGACCGCGATCCCGGCGGGCAGCCCGGTCCAGGCCGCGGCTTCCGTGCCGAGCTTCCCGGCGAGCGAGCCCAGCTGGCCGATCGGATGGTCGAGTTTGTCGTCCACAAAGGACTCGAACCCCGGGTGGAGGCCGGCGAGGAACTCTCGGCCCGGGTACCGGCCGTCCTGGTAGATCCCCTTGTACCCGGCCGTGCAGGCATTGCGGACGTAGGTGCCGGTGAGCTGCCAGACGATCCAGTCGGCCGCCTCGACCCAATGCCGCATGGCCCGGTAGACCTCGGGGGCTTCCTCGAACAGCTGCAGTGCCTTGGCGAATTCCCATTCGGACGAGATCAGCCCGCCGTACCGCGGCAGCCACGGTTCGCCGCGTTCGCGGGCCGCGGCGTTGATGCGGTCGGCCTGCGGTTGCGCGGCGTGATGCCGCCACAGCTTCACGTAGGCGTGCGGATTGCCCGCGAACTCCGGCAGTTCGCACAGGGGAGTGCCGTCTTCGGTAGTCGGGATCATCGTGCAGGCGGTGAAATCCGTGCCGATCCCGATCACGTCCCGCGGATCGGCGCCCGCGTCGGCCAGGGCGGCGGGGACGGCGGTGCGCAGGACGTCCACGTAATCCGACGGAACCTGCAATGCCCAGCCTGGCGGAAGCTCTTCGGCGGTGGCCGGAAGCCGGTCGTCGACGACGCCGTGCCGGTACTCGGTCACGGCGCTGCCCAGTTCGGCGCCGTCGCGCACCCGGACCACCACCGCGCGCCCGGACAGCGTGCCGAAGTCGATGCCGACGACGAGGGAATCTGCTGGCACTGGAGGGATTTCCTTCCGGATTCCGCGCCGCGCGACGGGGTGCCGCTCGACTGTTAGCGCTAACATTCGCGGGCTGCTCAGAGGGGTCCGGCGCGGCGGGCGCCGTTACCGGGGCCCGGTGCTGTCCCGGACGATCAGATCGGGGGCGACGAAGTGGCGGATGTCGGGGTCGCCGCCGTCCATGCGTTCGACGAGCAAGCGGAACGTCCGCCGTCCGACCTCGATGAAGTCCTGCCGGACGGTGGTCAGCGGCGGGCTGAAGTACGCCGCCTCGGGCACGTCGTCGAACCCGGCCACGCGGACCTGGCCGGGCACCGAAATGCCCGCCTCGGCGAACGCGCGCAGCACGCCCAAGGCCATCTGGTCGTTGGCGACGAACACCGCGTCCGGCCGCCCTTCGGCGACCAGGCGGCGTCCCGCGTCATAGCCGGAACGAGGGCTCCAGTCCCCGCGCAACGGCGGCGGAACCGGCGCGCCGCGCCGTTCGAGCGCTTCCCGCCAGCCGCGTTCGCGCTCCAGCGATTCCAGCCAGTCCTCCGGTCCGGCGACGTGCCACACGGTTTCGTGCCCGAGCGACAGCAGGTGCTCGGTCACCCGGCGCGCCCCGTCGTACTGGTCGACCGAAATCACCGGCACCGGAACGAATTCCCCGCCGCCGACCGCGACCATCGGGATGTCGTCGGGCACCTGCCGCAGTGCCTCGCCCGCGGCGACGTGCGGCGCGATCACCACGATCCCGCCGACCGCCTGCCGCCGCAGATTGTCCACCGCCTCGGCGAAAGTCGACCGCCGCGGCCGGCTGACACTGGAAATCGTGACGCCGTAGCCCTCTTCGCGGGCGGCGTGCTCGATCCCGTACAGCGTGCTGGCCGGACCGTACAAATTGGACTCCAGCGCGACGACGCCGAGAATGTTCGACCGCCCGGTCGCCAACGTCCGGGCCGCCGAGTTGGGCCGGTAGCCCAGCTGCTCCACCGCGGCGAGCACCCGGGCCCGCGTCTCTGCGCGCACGGTCCCGGTGTCGTTCACGACGCGCGAGACCGTCATGTGCGAAACGCCCGCCATCGCGGCCACCTCGGCAAGCCCGGGCTGGCGTTTGGCTGACGAACCGTCGGTGGGCATCCCCGCACCTCCTCGCTGAAGCTCGCGGCGTGAGCATGGCAATGTTAGCGATAACAGGCAGCCGGTCAAGCCCTTGTCGGCAACTGGTTGCCGGACTGTTGCGAGCGACCGCGCGCCCGTCGACCGGTGAGCGTTCAGCCGGTGATCGCGGCGACGAGCTCGTCCCGGCCGCTGGCCGCGGTCTTGCGGAAGACTGCTTTCAGGTGCTCGTTGACGGTGTGCACCGACAGATCGAGCCTGCGGGCGATCTGCTTGGCCGCCGCGCCGTCGCACAGGTGCTGGACGACCTGGCGCTCGCGGGGAGTGAGGCGGTACCAGTCGCAGAACGACGGCAGCAGCCGCTTGCCGGTGCAGGCTTCGATGACGACGGCCACGTCGCCGGAACCGTCGTCGAAAGGCTGCGTGTGACAGCTGATCCAGCGGCCGTGACTGGCGGCGGGCGCGGTCAGCACCGGGCGGCGGGCCCGGGGATCGGCCAGGTGCCGGCGGGTTTGCAGGGACAACCCGGCCAAGTGCGCGGCATCGGTGAAATCCGGGGTGCGGCGGCTGGCTCGCAGGCGTTCCCGCCAGGCGAGCGCTTGCGGGGTCGCGGCGCGCAGCCGGTGATCCGGCCCGACGATGAGCACCCCGGGCGCCAGCATCGGGATCTGGGGCGCCAGCGGTCCCGCGGTGACGTACCAGCGCAGCACGCGAGCGAGCGCCGGGCCCAGCCGCGCCGCCCGGCGTGCGTCCTCGTCGTCGAACCGCCTGCCGCCGTGGGAGCGCAACAATTCCAACGAACCCCAGCTGCCGCGGCGGTCCCGGATCTGGACCAGCAGTGCACTGCCGACGCCGTACCCGTCGTACAGCGCCGGAGCCGACGGCGAGCGCTCGCAGGCGTACGCACGGTGCAGCAGGGCCAGTCCGAGGTCGGGGTCGAACTTGTGCCAGAAGCTGAAGGCCGCCGGTCCGAACTCGGCGGCCGGGCTGGTCGCCGCTACCCGGAGCGCGTCGTGCGGCACCAGCGGGGCCAGCGCACGGGACAGCGCTTCTCCGACCGCGTCCGAGCCCTCGTTGTGCCGGACAGCCTCGTGCACTTCGCTCAGCGAACACTCCACCGTCCCGCCCATACGCCAAGCATGGTCGTCCAGTGCCGGACCGGCAACGACGTTTGTCCTCCCCCTAATTCCTGGTATGCCCCGGCACCGCGGACGCGTGCCAGCCTGAGCGCAGCGCAGGTTACGTCGGCAATGGCCGGCCGCGAACGAACTCTGGAGGACTCACCACATGCGCGTGCTGCTGACCGGTTTGCCGATTCGCTCCCACCTCGTACCGGCGGTGGTCCCGGTGGCGAACGCGCTACGGCGGGCCGGGCACGAGGTCGCGATCGCCACCGGCAGTGCGATGCGTGCGGAGCTCGAGCGGCTCGGCGTGCCGGTGCTGGTGTTGCCGGATGTCCTTGCTCCCGAAGAGATTCCGGCGAGAACGCCCGGTCCCGGGTCGTCGGTGGACGCGGTGCGCGGGTGGCGGCCGGAGATCTCCGGCCCGCTCAGCGTTCCGCTGTTCGACGAACGGATGACCGCCGCCTTCACCGCGAACCTGCTCGACGCCGCGAAGCCGTGGCGGCCGGACCTCATCGTCCGGGAGACCAACGAATACGGCGGTTTCCTGGCCGCGGAGATGCTCGGCGCCGACCTGGCGGTGCTCGACATCGCACCGCTGATCGTGCGGCTGGTGCCGGATCTCGTCAAGCGGCTCAACGCCGTGCGCGCGGAGTTCGGCCTCGCCGCGATCGATTCGCTGGCCCCGGCGTTCGGGAAAATCACCGCGGGCTTCCTGCCCGAATCGTGGTACCCGCAGGGGATGCGCACCTCCCGGCACCGCTGCTTCCGCCTCCCCGAGCAGCCCGGCGATCCGCTCGACGACGCGATCGCGAAATTGCCCGCCGACGCGCCGCTGGTGCTGATGAGTCTCGGCTCCAACGCGCACACGCTGTTGTCGTCCGAATCGCAGCTGCGGACGATCGCGGTCGAAGCCTTGGGCGCGTTGCCGATCCGCGCGGTCGTCGCGCTCGGCCACGACCCGGCGGCGTGGACCGGCCCGCGTCCGGTGAACGTGCATTTCGTTTCCTTCGTGCAGCAACGCCTGCTGCTGGGCGCGTGCGACGCCTTCCTCACGCATGCCGGATTCAGCGGGATCCGGGAAGCGCTCTCCTGCGGCGTGCCGATGGCAGCGGTGCCGTTGTTCGCCGACCAGCCCGCGAACGCCGCCCGCGTCGAAGCTCTGGGCATCGGCCTCCAGGCGGATGCCGCGGGGCTGAACCCGGACAAGCTCGCCGCGGTGCTCGGCAAGGTCCTGGCCGAGCCGTCCTACCGGCTGGCCGCGCGCGGGTTTCAACGCCGGATCCTCGCCCTGCCTTCGCTGGACCGGTTCGCCGCTGATCTCGAAGCCCTCGGCTGAGGTGCTTCACCGCCGGGGGACCGGTCGGGAAAGCCGCAATTCGATCAACTCCGCACCCCTCCGCAGGAGATCCACCCACTGCTCCGGGTCGTGCTCGAAACGGGAAGCGGACCATCCCACGGACAGGCTCCCGTACGGTTCCCCGCGCAAGAACACCGGCACCGCGAGCGTCGCCACCCCCGTGTCGTACTCGCCGGTGGTGAATGCCCAGCCCCGCGCCGCGACCTCAGCCAATTGCTCCCGCAGGACGGCGAGATCGGTGACCGTGTCCGGGGTGAACCGGGCCATCGGGCGGTCGGCGAACAGCCGGTCGCGTTCCTCCTCGGGCAGGAACGCGAAGTACGCCTTGCTGGTCGCGCCCGCGTGCGCCGGGTACAGCTCGCCGACCAGGGAATAGCCGCGCAGGCGGCCGTCCGCGCCTTCCGCGGCCAGCACGCACCGCGTGTGCGCTCCGTCGGGCAGGGACAGCAGGGCGGCGTGCCCGGTTTGGGCGGCGAGGTCGGTCAGGACCGGGACCACCAGCAGGTCCAGCGCCCCGGCCCGGTCCCACATGCGGCCGAGGTGCAGCGCGGCCGGGCCGATCCGGTACTTGCGGGTGCTGTCGTCGCGGACGAGGAAGCCGCGGTGGGCCAGCACGGCCAGGAGCCGCTGGGCGATCGACGTGTGCAGCCCGAACTCGCGCGCCACCGCGGTGACGCCCCATTCCGGGCGGGCGCGGTCGAACGCGAGCAGCACCTGCAGCGCCCGGTCCGCGGTCTGCGGCAGGCCGGGCGGGGTGGCGCGGTCGTCGGGGTCCGGCATCGGGCCATTGTGCGAATAACGGGAAATGTTTGTAAAGCCGCCGGGCTCGGACGGAATCTGGTCGGACCAATCCCCGGCGGCCCTTCAGAGGAACCACATGCTCAAACACGTCCTGGAACTGCTCGAAATCCTCGACGACCCGGCGGTGACCGGGAAAGAGGTCGTCGCCTACCTCGACGCCGTGGCCGGCGCGGACGGCAGCGGCGCGGAGATCACGACGGTGCCCGGCCCGGCCGGGAAGACCGACTTCGTCCGGGTGCGGGTGGCCGGCAGCCGCGGCCGTGCTTCGGGCGGCGACGCGCCCACGCTCGGCGTGATCGGACGGCTCGGCGGCGTGGGCGCCCGGCCGGAGGTGACCGGGTTCGTGTCCGACGGGGACGGCGCCGCCGCGGCGCTCGCCGCCGCCGCCAAACTGCTGTCCATGCGGGCTCGCGGCGACGTGCTGGCCGGCGACGTGCTGATCGGGACGCACGTGTGCCCGGACGCGCCGACCCTGCCGCACGATCCGGTGCCGTTCATGAACTCGCCGGTCGACATCGCCACGATGAACAGCTACGAGCTGTCCGACGAGATGGCCGCGGTGCTGTCGATCGACACCACCAAGGGCAACCGGGTGATCAACCACCGCGGGCTCGCCCTGTCGCCGACCGTGCGCAGCGGCTACATCCTGCGGGTCTCCGAGGGCCTCGGCGAACTGCTGGAGGCGGTGACCGGCGCGCCGCTGGTGACCTACCCGATCACCACGCAGGACATCACGCCCTACGGCAACGGCGTCTATCACCTGAACTCGATCCTCCAGCCGGCGACCGCGACGGACGCGCCGGTGGTCGGACTGGCGATCACGTCGGCGGCGACGGTGGCGGGCTGCGCGACCGGGGCCAGCCACGAAACGGACATCGCGGCCGCCGCGCGCTACGCGGTCGAGGTCGCCAAGCAGTTCGGCGCGGGCGCGCTGCACTTCCACGACGAGCCGGAATTCGCCAACCTGCAGGCCCGCTACGGCTCGATGGCGCACCTGCAGACCCTGGGCACGGAGGTGGCCGGATGAGCACCGCGACGAAACCCGCGAAGCACGCTAAAAAACGGATCGGCAACGACGACTACTCGCTGAGCCGCGTCCCCGAAAACGCCCGCTACGGCTTCGGTTCGATGCTGCTGCAGTGGCTCGCGCAGTCCGGCTCGCTGTCGCAGTTCGTGCTCGGCGCGACGCTCGGCGTGGGGATGCGGTTCTCCGACGCGTTCTGGGCGTTCACCCTCGGCGCGGTGATCCTGGAGGCGGTGATCTTCCTGATCGGCCTGGCCGGCCAGCGGGAAGGTCTCACCATGACCATGCTGACCCGGTTCACCGGGTTCGGCCGCAACGGCTCCGCGCTGGTGAGCCTCGTGATCGCGATCAGCCTGGTGGGCTGGTTCGGCGTGCAGAACGGCATCTTCGGCAAGAGCATGCACGCGCTGGTCGGCGGGCCGGTGTGGCTGTGGTGCGCGGTGTCCGGCGTGGTCCTGACGCTGCTGGTGATCTACGGCTTCAAGTACATGATGTGGCTGGCGAAGATCGCGGTGCCGCTGTTCTTTGGCCTGGTGGCGTGGAGCGTCATTTCGACCCTGTCGGACCATTCGGTGAGCGCGCTGATGTCGGCCGCGCCGACCGCCACGGCGATCTCCATCCCGGCCGCCGCGACGATCATCGCGGGCGGCTACATGACCGGCGCCGTGGTCGCCCCGGACATGACCCGGTTCAACCGCAAGGGCTGGCACGTCCTGCTGCAGAGTTCCGCGTCGATCGTGCTGTCGGAGTACATCGTCGGCATGACCGGCGTGCTGCTCGGGCACCTGGTCGGCAGCTCGGACGTCACGCACATCGTGCTGTCCACGTCGGGCTTCGTCGGGCTGATCGTGGTGGTGCTGGCGACCGCGAAGATCAACGACTGGAACCTCTACGGCTCCTCGCTGGGCGTGGTGAACTTCGTGCGGACCGTGTTCGGCCGCCCGCTGCACCGGGGCGTCGTCACGCTCGTGATCGGGATCGCCGGGACCGTGCTGTCCGCGATCGGTTTCCTGCAGCACTTCACCGCGTTCCTGTCGGTGCTCGGCGTCGCGATCCCTCCGGTGGGCGGGATCATCGTGGCCGAATACTTCCTGGTGCGCCGGCTCTCCACGCCGCTGCGGGAGACCCGCGCGGCCGGCCGCGTCCCGGCGACGATGCCGGTGTGGGTGCCCGCGACGCTCGCGGTGTGGGCGGCGGCGTTCTGCGTCGGCAAGTTCGTGCACTGGGGCATCCCCGCGCTCAACTCGCTGCTCACCGCCGCGATCCTGTACACAGTGCTGGGCCGGGCCGGGCTGATCCGGCCGGTGGGCTCGGCGGAACTGGAGGAGGTCGGCCGATGACCGGCGCACAGGACGAGGTCGTCGACCTCTGCCGGGACCTGATCCGGATCGACACGTCCAATCCGGGCGCGACCGAGCGGCCCGCCGCCGAGTACGTCGCGGAGAAACTCTCCGACGCCGGGCTCGAACCGACGCTGGTGGAAAGCGCGCCCGGCCGGGCCAGCGTGTTCGCCCGAGTGTCCGGAGTGGACTCTTCGCGGCCCGCGCTGCTCCTGCACGGGCACCTGGACGTGGTGCCCGCCGACGCCGCCGAGTGGAGCGTCCCGCCGTTCTCCGGCGAGATCGCCGACGGCATGCTGTGGGGCCGTGGCGCGATCGACATGAAGGACTTCGACGCGGCGATCCTCGCGCTGGCAAGGCAATTCGGCCGCGGCGGCGAGAAACCGCCGCGGGACCTCGTGTTCGGTTTCCTCGCCGACGAGGAGGGCGGCGGGAAGTTCGGCTCGCACTGGCTGGCCGAACACCGCCCGGACCTGTTCGACGGCGTGGGCGAGGCGATCACCGAGGGCGGCGGGGTGTCGTTCGACCTCGGCAACGGCAGCCGGCTGTACCCGATCGAATGCGCGCAGCGCGGACAGGCGTGGCTGCGCCTGGTCGCCACCGGCCGGGCCGGGCACGGCTCCTCGCCGAACGACGAGAACGCGGTCACCGACCTCGCCGAATCGCTCGCCCGGATCGGACGGCACCGTTTCCCGGTCCGGCTGATCGAACCGGTGCGGGCGCTGCTGGAACGCGCGGCGGAGCTGCTCGGCGTCCCGTTCGATCCGTCCGATGTGGACGGAAGCCTGGCGCGGATGGGCCGCGTGGGCGAGCTGGTGAACGTGATCCTGCGCAATTCCGCCAATCCCACCATGATCTCCGGCGGTTACCAGGTCAACGTCATCCCCGGCCGGGCCACCGCCGCGGTCGACGGCCGGTTCCTGCCCGGGTACGAACAGGAACTGCTGGACACGATCGACGAACTGCTGCTGCCGTCGGTGCGCCGCGAGTTCATCCACCGGGACATCGCGATGGAAAGCGGCTTCGACGGTCCGTTGGTGGACGCGATGTGCGCGGCCGTCACCGCGGAGGACCCGGACGGCCACCCCACGCCGTACTGCAACGCCGGCGGCACCGACAACAAGGCGCTGTCCGGGCTCGGCATCCGCGGCTTCGGGTTCAAAGCCCTGCGCGTCCCGCCGGAACTGCCCTACAACCGGCTGTTCCACGGCGTGGACGAGCGGGTGCCGCTGGAGTCGCTGCGGTTCTCCGTCCGGGTACTGGACCGGCTGCTGCGCACGTGCTGAACAATGGCGGGGGAAACCGAGGAGAATCGCGTGACTGACCTGCTGCTGCTGTCCAATTCGACCAACCACGGCCGTGCTCCGCTGGAGCACGCGCTGGACGCGGTGGCCGAGGTGCTGGACGGGCGCACCGAGCTGGTGTTCGTGCCGTTCGCGCTGGCCGACCACGACGGCTACACCGAGCGCATCGCCGCCGCGGTGGCCCCGCTCGGCGTGCGGGTGCGCGGGCTGCACACCTGCGCCGACCCGGTCGCCGCGGTGCGCTCGGCCCCGGCGGTGTACACCGGCGGCGGCAACACCTTCCGCCTGCTGGCCGACCTGTACCGCCGCGAGCTGCTGGAACCGTTGCGGGACAGGGTGTCCGAGGGCATGCCGTACCTCGGGGCCAGCGCGGGAACCAACATCGCCGGGCCTACGGTGCGCACCACCAACGACATGCCGATCGTGGAGCCGCCGAGCCTGGCCTCGCTGGGACTGGTGCCGTTCCAGCTCAACCCGCACTACGTCGACCCCGACCCGGCCAGCAGGCACATGGGCGAGACCCGGGAGAAACGGCTCGCGGAATTCCACGAGTGCAACGACATTCCGGTGCTCGGCCTGCGCGAGGGCACGTGGCTACGCGTGCGCGGGGACTGGGCGGAACTCGCGGGAGTCTCCACAAGCGGCGGCGCACCCGGGCGGTTGTTCCGGCGAGGTGCACCGGGCGAGGATCTGTCCGGCGATGTCAGCGAGCTTCTCGCCCCCGCGCGCGAACCGGTGTGGGGCTGATCGCTGCACACCGTTCTGCCGACGGACGACGGGGAAGGGCTGGGCCTGCGGGCTCGGCCCTTCCCCGTTTCGTTTCTCCGTGGCGGTGGTGCTGGGCTCGCAGCCGGTGAAAACCGTCGAGGGCGGTGCTGCCCCGCCGGTGGGTGGTGGAACGAACCTTCGGCTGGCTGATGAGGTGCCGACGCTTGACCCGCGACTACGAACGCACAACCGCCCACGCCGAAGCGATGATCCAATTCGCGATGATCCGATTGATGGCCGCCCGCCTCGCCGACGAACACATCGAACCTCGCGGCCCCATCGAAACCGAAGCAGCCCGCCGCACAGCAGAAGACGCCAACGACTAACCACCGGGTTTCACAGCACCCTCTCAGGGTTCCCCTCGCGGACCGTCCGCGTCGCGCGCCGGGGGAGAGGACTCTGCCGAGATAGCTTGACACAAGCATCTTAGGAGAAAGATACTTCCCGGCGACCCCGCCGGCCGAGGCGGCCGGTCTGGCGGCGCGGCGGGTCCGCGCGGTCCGGGCCGCCTCGCGATGGTCCGGCCCGGAAAGGAACCGCGGTGACCGTGCCGAAGGAAGACCGGCGTCCTGGCGCGCCGCTGACCGCGTGGCTGGGCGTGCTCGCGCTGCTGGCGGTCGTGGCGATCTCCTACATCGACCGGGTCAATGTGTCCGTGCTGATCACCGATCCGGCTTTCACGCAGCACTTCGGGATCGCGGGCAACCGGGCCGCGCAAGGCGCGCTGATGACGCTTTTCCTGGCCGGCTACGGAATCGCCGCCATGCTGATCACGCCGTGGTACGAAGCGGTCTTCGGGGTGCGGCGCGGGCTGCTCGTCAGCCTGGCGTGCTGGGCGCTGTTCACGCTCGTCTCCCCGTACGCCGGGAGCGCGCTGCTCCTGCTGACCCTGCGATTCCTGCTCGGGGCCAGCGAGGGGCCGCTGTTCTCGCTGAAGACCATGTACGTCAAGGACAATTTCGCCGAAGGCGCGTGGGGCAAGCCCAACGCGGTCAGTTCGATGGGAGTTTCCCTGGGCACGGCGCTGGGCATCCCGGTGATCACCTTCGCCCTCGTGCACTTCGGCTGGCACGGCTCGTTCCTGCTGCTCGCGGCGCTTAACCTGGTGGTCGGACTGCCGCTGGTGGCCCTGTTCGTCCGCTCCGTGCGGCGTCGCACAGCGGTCCGGGAACCGGCGTTGCGACGGTTCGCGGGAGCGTTGCGCACGCCCAAGCTCGGCTGGATCCTGCTGATCGAGGTGGCCACGCTCGGCTATCTGTGGGGCAGCACCTCCTGGCTCCCGTCGTATTTGCTGCAGGCACGGCATTTCTCGCTGGCGCAGATGAGCGCGCTGTCGGCGCTGCCGTTCGTGGTCAGTCTCGGGTCCGGATTCCTCGGCGGATGGCTCATCGACCGCCTGCCCGGCCGTCGCGTGCCGCTCGTGCTGGTGATCGGCAGCATCGGCACCGCGCTGTGCGCCACGACCGTGACCTTCGCCGATTCGCGCTGGCTCGCGGCGGCGACCCTGATCCTCGCCAATGCGTTCTGGGGCCTGCAGGGACCGGCGATCCCGACCCTGGTGCAGCAGTACGCGCCGGCGGGCTCGGTCGGCAGCGCCTACGGCCTGATCAACGGGGTCGGCAATCTGGTGTCCGCGCTGCTGCCCACCTTGATGGGCGTCGCGATCGCCGCGGGCGGCGACCACGGGTTCGCCGCCGGCTACGCGCTTCTCGCCGCGACGCAGCTGCTCACGCTGCTCGGTGCGGTCGTGCTGCTCCGCGGCCGCGCTCCGGCCGGAAAGGCAACCGCGGCGGCCGAGCAGCCCGTGGCGCGCTCCCGTTAGGACGGACCCGGATAGGCTCCGTGCGCATGCCGCGGAACGAGGAGCCGATGACGATGGACCCGGTCGACCAGGTGGTGGCGGACTGGGCACGGGAGCGCCCGGACCTGGACGCCTCGCCGATCGCGATTTTCGCCCGAGTCCGCCGGATCGCCGACCTCGCCGCCGGCGGCCTGCGCGGGTACCTGGCCTCCTACGGCCTGACCCCGGGCGCGTTCGACATCCTGTGCAACCTGCGCCGGGCGGGCCGCCCGTACCGGAAAACGCCGTCGGAACTGGCGGCGTCCGCGCTGGTCACCTCGGGTGCGCTCACCGGACGGCTGGACGCGCTCGAGCGCGACGGGCTGATCCGCCGCCGCGAGCGTCGGGGCGATCGCCGGGTCAGCTATGCCGAGCTGACCGCGGCGGGCCGCAAGCTCGTCGACCGGGTCTTCGAAGGGCATCTCACCCGGGAAGAAGCGCTCCTGGCCAGCCTGAACGGAGCCGACCGCGAGGACATCGAACGGGCGCTCGCCTTGCTGGAGAGCGCGATCCGCGAGGGCATCTAGCCGGACTCCGCGCCAGCTGGATTGTCCGATCGGGCAGAGACGGAACCCGTTGGGCGCGAGGAACTCCGGCGCCGCCGCGGCCGTGGTTAGCGTGCTCGGCATGAGCCGCGAGAAGCCCAAGACGTTCGTTCTCGTCCACGGGGCCTGGCACGGTCCGTGGTGCTGGGAGCGGGTGCGCGAGCACCTGGTCGCGCGCGGGCACGAGGTGGTGTGCCCGTCGCTGCCGTGCGACACGCCCGAGGCGGGCCAGGACGAGTACCTCGCGGTGCTGGAAGACGCGCTGCGGAACCGGTCCGGCGCTGTTCTCGTCGCGCACTCCATCAGCGGCATGGTGGCCCCGCTGGCGACCGGCCACCCGGCGGTCAGTTCCCTCGTTCTGCTCGCCGCCCTCGTGCGCACGCCCGGCGCCGTGTGGGCGGACGGCGGGGCGGCGCTGATCGCCGAGCCGTTCCGGAAGGTGCTCGCCCAGGCGGTCGTCGACGGGTCCGGATGCGTGGTCCTGGACCCGGCCGGCGCGACCGACGTGCTGTACCACGACTGCACCCCGGCCGATGCCGCTGAGGCGGTGAGCCAGCTGCGACCCAGCGCGAACACCGTGGGCCAGCAGGTCTGCCCGGACTTGCCGCAGCGCCGGGTGCCGACCACGTACGTGGCATGCCGCGACGATCGCGCGGTCGACGGCTCGGGGAACGCGGTCTTGGCGCGGAAACTGCTCGGCGCCGCGGTCCGGGAGATCGACGGCGGGCACTCGCCGTTCTGCTCGGCGCCGGAACAACTCGCCGACCTGCTGGTCGAACTCGCCTGACGAGGCCGCCGGAACCGGACCCAGGCGGCCTCGTCAAGCGCGGCCGATCAGGCCGCCGAGTTCGCGATGGGGGCGTCGATTCCGTGCGCGGCCACGACCTCGGCGCTTCCGTCGGCCAGCCGGTAACGCAGGCCGACGACGGCGGCCCGGCCGTCCGCGACGCGCTCGGCCAGGACGCGGGAACGGTCCAGCAGCAGGTCGACGGTGTGCTTGACGTGCTCGGCGAGGATCTCGTGCGGTTCGACCCGGCCCGCGGCCCGGGCGGCGAGAACGCTGGGCGTCACCTTCTCGACGACGTCGCGGACGTAGCCGACCGGCGCGAGCCCGTCTTCCAGCGCAGCGGTGGCCGCGCCGACCGCGCCGCACGAATCGTGGCCGAGTACGACGACGAGGGGACAGTTCAGCAGGTCGACGCCGTATTCGATGCTGCCGAGCACCTCCCCGCCGATCACCTGGCCCGCGGTGCGCACGACGAACAGGTCGCCGAGGCCGCGGTCGAAGATGATCTCGGCGGCGAGACGGGAGTCCGAGCACCCGAACAGCACCGCGAACGGGTGCTGGTTCGGCGCGATCGCGGCGCGCCGGGCGGCGTCCTGGTTGGGATGCTCCGGGGCGCTGCTGACGAAACGGTGGTTGCCTGCCATGAGCAGGTCGAAAGCTTCCTGCGGAGTCGGGGGTGTCGTGTCGGCCATGGGCTCAGCCTAAGCCGACCCGGGCGGCGACGGGTGTTGCCATCGTCTCGCCCGGGCCGGGTTTCAACCGGATGCGCGCGGGTTACCGCCCCCGCCCCAGCGCCGCCCGCTTCACGAAGCCGACCGCGGCGGTCGCCAGGAACAGGACCGCGCCCACGATGACGAGCCAGAACAGGCCTTTGATCACCACCCCGAGCACGATGCACACCAGCCAGATCACCAGAAGCAGACCGAGAAGTGCCAGCATGGGAGTCCTCCTGACCGTCGCCGGGAAACTGCGGCTGCCGAAGGGATACCCAGGCGCGGCCGGGCTATGCGCGCCTTCCCTCGCGGGGGATGCCCCCGCCTGAGCCGGTCGATCGCGGCGCGCTCCTGCCGCGGAGCCGAGCGGGCCGAAACACCGGATTCGACTCCGGAACCACCCCATCGCCGCGGATTCCGGTTTCTAGATCCACTTTTTTGCTTCTTGACCCGCGCCGCCTCCGCATAGGAGAGTCTGCTGTCAGACAGCTAGACAGAATGACAAGGAGACAGTATGAACCGACGCGGAGTCGCCCTGCTCGTCACTGGCGCTGTCGCTGTTTGCGCTGCTCTGACCGGGTGCGGAGCGAGTTCTCCCGCTTCCGGGGACGGGGCCGCGCCCGCCGGGTCGTCCTCGGAGGTCGCGATTCCGGCGGTCGCCAAGGACGCGGCGCTGGCGGCCAAGCTTCCCGAGGAGATCCGGAGCGCGGGCGTGCTCCGGGTCGCGATGGACGAGACCTATCCGCCGTTCGAGTCGGTCCAGGCGGGCAAGGTCGTCGGGCTCGACCCGGACCTGGCGAACGCGATCGGCGGCGTCCTCGGGGTCCGGGCGGAATTCGTCAACACGTCGTTCGACGCGATCATTCCGTCGCTGACGTCGAACAAGGTCGACCTCGCGATGTCGTCGATCGGCGACACCAAAGAGCGCGAGCGCACGATCGACCTGGCCACTTATTACTGGAACGGAACGCTGGTGCTGGTGAAATCCGGGAACCCGGCGCAGATCAAGGCCGACCAGGTGTGCGGCGCGCGTATCGGCGTGATCCGCGGTTCCTTGCAGCAGACCAGTTTCCTGCCGTCGCAGGCGGCGAAATGCGCGGCGGCCGGGAAACCGGCGGCGAAGGTGGAGGTCTACCAGAACGGGCCGCAGGCGCAGCTCGCCTTGCAGAGCGGGCGCATCGACGGCGTGATGGAGGACGCGCCGCCGTTGCTGGCCGTGGCGGCGCAGCAGAAAGACGTCTTCGAGACCGCCGGGCCGTTCTTCCGCAATCCGAATCCGGGCGGCGTCGCGTTCCCGAAGGGGAGCAAGCTGGTGGAGCCGGTGCACGAGGCGCTCGAAGTGTTGCTCAAAAACGGCACTTACCAGGCGATTCTGAAGAAGTGGAACCTGGAGAAGATCGCGATCGACAAGTCCGAGATCAACGGCGCGCAGTCGTAGTCCGCGCAATCGTCGACCCGGAAGGGAAACGGGAACATGACAGCGATAAGTGCGCCACGGATCCAGGAAGAACCGGTAGTGCCGCTGCGCCGTCCCGGGCGCTGGGTCACCTACGCGGTCGCGGCGGTGCTGGCGGCGATGTTCGTCCACACCCTGCTCACCAACAAGAACTTCGGCTGGGACATCGTCGGGAACTACCTCGGGTCCGGCGAAATCCTCGCCGGGCTGGGAAAAACGATCGAACTGACCGTGCTCGCGATGGCGATCGGGATCGTCCTCGGCGTCGTGCTCGCGGTGATGCGGCTGTCGGCGAATCCGGCGATGAAAGGATTCGCCTCCCTCTACATCTGGTTTTTCCGCGGCACGCCGGTCTTCGTCCAGCTGCTGTTCTGGGGCTACGCCTCGGCGCTCTACCCGCGGCTCGGGATCGGCATCCCGTTCGGCCCGCAGTTCGTGTCCGCGCCGACCAACGTCCTGATCACGCCGTTCATCGCCGCCATCCTGGGGCTCGGGCTGAACGAGGGCGCCTACATGGCCGAGGTCGTCCGGGCGGGGATCCTGTCGGTCGACCGCGGGCAGACCGAGGCGGCGCAGGCGCTCGGCATGTCGCGATTGCGCACGCTGCGCCGGGTCGTGCTGCCGCAGGCGATGCGGGTGATCATCCCGCCGACCGGCAACCAGGTGATCACCATGCTGAAAACGACGTCGCTGGTGAGCGTGCTGGCCTTCCCGGAATTGCTGTACTCGGCCCAGCTCGTCTATTCCACGAACTTCAAGACGATTCCGCTGCTGATCACCGCGTCGCTGTGGTATCTGCTGACGACGTCGGTGCTCAACGTGGGCCAGCATTTCCTGGAACGCCGGTTCAGCCGCAGCGAACGGGGCGTGTCCCGCCGGGCCGCGGCGGCCGAGATCCCTTCGGAGGGCCGATGACCACCGCGAAAGCCGGCGAGCCGAGCCGGACGGAATCCCGCGCCGGCGTGCCGATGGTCCAGGCGGTGAACGTCTGCAAGAGTTTCGGTTCCGCCGCCGTGCTGAAGGGCATCGATCTCGAAGTGCGCCGCGGCGAGGTGATGACCTTGCTGGGGCCGTCGGGATCGGGGAAATCCACTTTCCTCCGGCTGATCAATCATCTGGAAACGCTGAGCGCGGGCCGCTTGTACGTCGACGGCCGGCTGGTCGGCTACGGCGAGCGCAACGGGCGGCTGCACGAGCTGCCGCCGTCGGCGGTCCAGCGGCGTCGCGCCGAGATCGGCATGGTGTTCCAGCGGTTCAATCTTTTCGCGCACATGACCGCGCTGCAGAACGTCATGGAGGCGCCGGTCGGCGTGCGGCGCGAAAAACGGGAAGCCGTCCGGAAACGCGCGCTGGAACTGCTCGACCGGGTCGGGCTCGCCGACAAAGCTTCGTCGTACCCCAGCGCGCTCTCGGGCGGCCAGCAGCAACGGGTCGCGATCGCCCGGGCCCTTGCCATGCAACCGAAACTGATGCTGTTCGACGAACCGACGTCCGCGCTCGACCCGGAACTCGTCGGCGAGGTCCTCGACGTGATGAAGGACCTCGCCCGCTCGGGCATGACCATGGTCGTGGTCACGCACGAGATCGGGTTCGCGCGGGAAGTCGCGGACCACGCGGTGTTCATCGACGGCGGGGTGGTCGTCGAAAGCGGGAATCCGGCACGGGTGCTGACCGATCCGCAGCATCCGCGAACGAAGGCATTCCTCGGGAAAGTCCTGTGAATACCCGCGCGCCAGGAAAGGGGCAGCGTTCCGTGCAGATCGTCGTCATCGGGGCCGGGGTGCTCGGCCTGTCCGCCGCCGCCGCGCTCGCCCGCCGCGGCGCCCGCGTCACCGTCGTGGACCAGCACGTGCCCGGCGCGGGCACGTCCTCGACCAGCTACGCCTGGGTCAACGCGAACAAGAAGGAACCCCAGGCCTACTACGACCTCAACCTCGCCGGCATGGAGGCGCATCGCCGCCTCGCCGAGGCCACCGGCGGCGGCTGGCTCGGCACCGGCGGCCACCTCGAAGTCGCGACCGACCCGGCGCACGCCGCCGAGCTGGAACAACGGATGGCGCGGCTGCGCGGGCACGGATATGCCGTCGAGGAGGTGACTCCGGAACGCGCGCGGCAGCTCGTTCCGGACCTGCTCTTGCCACTCGACGCCGGCCCGCTCGCCTACTTCCCGAGCGAGGCGCACTGCTACCCGCAGCTCTACCTCGCCCACCTGCTCACGACGGCCGAGGAGCTGGGCGTGCAGGTGGTCAGCGGGGCGCGGGTCAAGGACTTCGACGTCGACGCCGGACGGCCGGTGCTGCGGCTCGCCGACGGCACGGCGCTCGGCTGCGACCGGGTGGTCAGCTGCGTCGGGCGGTGGACCGGGGAGCTGCTGGCGCAGGCGGACCTTCCGCTGGCGATGGAAACGTTCACCCATCCCGGGGACGCGACGGTCGGCTACCTCTCGGTGACCAGCCCGGTGCCGGTCGCGCTGCCCGGGCTGCTGACGACGTCCCGGCTCAACGTCCGGCCGGACGGGGCGGGCCGGTTGCAGCTGCAGGCGCTCGACCTCGACCGGACCGCGGATCCGAGGGCGGTGCCGGGAACGGATTCGCCGCTGGCGGAGGAACTGCTCGACCGGCTCGCGAGCGTCCTGCGGCATACCCGGGCCGCGACGATTTCGGAGCTGCGGGTCGGGCAGCGGGCGCTTCCGGCGGACGGGCTCACGGTCGCCGGCCCGGTGCCCACGCTGCCGTGGCTGTACGTGGTCGCGACGCACAGCGGGGTCACCCTCGCCCCGTTGCTGGGCGATCTGGTCGCCAAGGAGGTGTACGACGGCGTGGACCAGGACCTGCTCGCGGAGTTCCGGCCGGACCGGCTCCTTGCTCCCGACGCTCGGCGCGCCCGTGCGCGGCCGCCTCGCCGGCCGGGCGAGCAGTAGGATCGAATCCAGGATTGTTCGAGAAGGGAACCGGGGGGTATGGGCCGAATTCAGCGGGAGACAGTCGCCGAGAAGAGCGTGGCGATTTTGCGCGAGCGCATTCTCAGCGGGGAGCTGAGCCCGGGCACGCCGGTGACCGAGGACGCGGTCGCCGAGGACCTCGGGGCTTCCCGCGCGACGATCCGGCAGGCGCTCAATACCTTGCTGATGGACGGTTTGCTGACCCGGCACCCGACTACGCGCGTGCTTCAGGTGACGACGCTCAGTCCGGAGGACGTGCGGGACATTTACCGGGCTCGGCGGTTCCTGGAACTGGGCGGGGTCGAGGCGGCCGCGCACGCTTCGGCCGAGCAGCTGGAGCGGGTTGCCGATGCGGTGCGGGAGTTGGAGAAGACTGTCCACGCGCATGACGTGACCGGGTTCGTGCAGGCGGATATCCGGTGTCACGTCGAGGTCGTGGAGCTGCTCGGGTCGCGGCATTTGACTACCGCGCATCGGCATTTGATGGAGAAGCTGCGGTTGGTGATCACCGCTACGGAGCAGCAAGAGGCGTTGGTCCGGGAGAATTTGAAGGAGCGGCTGGCGGTGCATCGGGAGTTCGCGGAGCTGCTGGTGGCTGGGGAGGTGGAGGCGGCTCGGGCCAATCTGGCGGCGCGGCTTGAGGATGCGGAGGAGGTCGTCGCTGCCGAGGCTGCTGGGGGGTAGGGGCGGCTCGTCGCCTGGCGGCGACATTGCCGCGTCTGGTTGCGTGGGCACCCCGAAGGTTGATTGTGCTGACGGTCCGGGGGTGCTTGTCAAGGCGGGAAAGATGCCTTGACAAGCACCCCCGGACCGCATTCCGGCTTCGTATCGGGGTGTGGGGGAGGGGCTGGGTGCCTCGATGGTTGGGTGCATCGGTGGCGGGATTGCTTGTGAGGCAAGGGAAATTCTTGGTTTGCTGCTATTGTTTAGTATTGACTGGGCTTGTTTTGTGTAGCTAAACTTCGGGGGACGGAAGGAGGGCCGGGGCTGTGGTCGAGAGCGATCCTGCTGTACGGGTGGGGGCGGAGATCAAGCGGGTCCGGTCTTCGCTTGGCATGACGTTGCGGGAGCTGGCGGAGCGTTGCGGGCTTTCGCCGGGGTTTCTTTCGTTGGCCGAGCGCGGGGTCAACTCGATTTCGCTGACCTCGTTGTTCGCGATCGCGGGTGCGCTTGAGGTGGATGCGGTCGAGTTGCTGGGCTCCGCGGGCAAGCGGAGCCGGGCGGAGTACGCGGTTTCCCGGCGGGACGATCCTCGGGCCGCTCGCGTTGTCATGGGCGAGCGGGAACATCGGGTGCTCACCGCGGAATTGCCGGACCAGCATATTGAAGTGCTGGCGACCAGGGTGAATCCGACTAATGCACCCTCGCCGGTGACTCGGCATGACGGCGAGGAATTCTGTTACGTGGTGAGCGGCGAGCTGACTTTCCTCATGCCGGACGAGTCTGTCGTCCTCGCGGCGGGGGATGCGATTCATTTCAAGTCCTCGACGCCGCACGCGGTGCACAACCAGGGCGACGTCGTCGCCGAGGTGCTGTGGACTGTGGACCGTCCGCTGCTGCGGCGGCCCGGTATTTCCCGCTGATCTTCTTTCGTCGTTCCCAGCGCCATCCTTATCGAAAGGCGGCTATGAACGAGCAGACAATGGCGTCCGCGCGTGATCGACGGTTTTTCGGTCATCCTCGGGGGCTGGCCACATTATTCTTCGTGGAGATGTGGGAGCGGTTCTCCTATTACGGGATGTCCGCGATTCTCCTCTACTACTTGTACGACCGCACTTCTTCCGGCGGCCTGGGACTCGACAAGGCGACGTCCTCGGCGCTGGTGTCGATTTACGGCGCGCTGGTGTTCATGTCCGGCGTCGGCGGCGGATGGCTGGCCGACCGGGTGCTCGGCATGCGGCGTGCGGTGCAGGTCGGCGGCGGGTTGATCATGTGCGGGCATCTGGCGCTCGCGGTGCCGGGCGGGTTGCCCGCGCTGCTGGTGTCGATGTTGCTGATCGTGGCCGGGACTGGATTGCTCAAGCCTAATGTGTCCAGTTTGGTCGGTGAGCTTTATTCGACGCGGGACAACCGCCGTGACGCTGGGTTTTCCGTGTTCTACCTGGGGATCAACCTGGGTGCGTTCGTCGCGCCGTATCTCGTCGGGACGTTGGGGCAGAAGGTCGATTACCACCTCGGGTTCGGGCTCGCGGCGGTAGGGATGGCGGCCGGGCTGCTGGTGTTTGCCCGTGGGCGCAAGCAATTGGGCGACGCGGGGGAAGCACCGACGAACCCGTTGCGGGCGGGGGAGCGGCGGCGGGTCGCGGTGCGGGCGGGGGCCGGGGTGGTCGCGCTGGCGGTGCTGGTCGCGGTGTTCGGGCTCGCGGGCGCGCTGACGGTCCGGACGTTGATCAACGCGGTGACGGTGCTCGCGGTCGTGTTGCCGGTGGCGTACCTCGCGATGATGTTGCGCAGCCCGCGGACGGACGCGGTCGAGCGGTCTCGGTTGATCGCCTACATTCCGCTTTTCCTGGGCGCGGTGTGCTATTGGGTGGTCAACGAGCAGACCAGTTCGGTGCTGGCGCAGTTCGCGGACAAGCGCACGGATCTGGAGATTTTCGGGTTCTCCGTGCCGTCGTCGTGGTTCCAGTCGCTGAACCCGATCGCGACGCTCGTGCTGGCTCCGACGTTCGCGTGGTGGTGGATCAAACTGGGCGACCGGCAACCCGCCACGCCGCGGAAGTTCGCACTCGGGTTGCTGCTCGGCGGGGCGTCGTTTGTCTTGATGGCCGGGCCGGGTCTGCTGCACGGCGTCGACCAACTGGCGAGTCCGTGGTGGCTGGTGGCGAGTTACTTCGTGGTGATCTGCGGGTCGATGTGCTTGTCGCCGGTGGGGCTTTCGGCCACGACAAAGCTGGCGCCGCGGGCGTTTCTCGCCCAGATGATGAGTTTGTGGTTCCTCGCGTCCGCGGCGGCGAGCGGGATCAATGCGCAACTGGTGCAGTTGTACCGCGCGGACACGGAGATCGGCTACTTCGCCGGAGTCGGCGCGGCGGTGATGGCGGCGGGCGTCGGGTTGCTGCTGCTGGCACCGTGGGTGCAGCGGCGGATGGGCGGCGTGCGGTGAGCGGAAAACAATCAGCGGCGAAGGAGCGGGGCGAAATGCGCGTGATCGTGGTCGGCGGCGGGATCGTCGGTGCGGCAGCCGGGTACGAACTGGCCCGGGCCGGAGTGGACACGGTGCTGGTCGACGGGGCGGCGAGCGGCCGGGCGACGTCGGCCGGGGCCGGGATCATCTGTCCCTGGTCGTCCACAGTGGACGATCCGGACTGGTACCGGATGGCGGCCGGCGGGGCGGAGCACTACGAGGAATTGCGCGCGGCGCTGGCCGAGGACGGCGAGACGGAGCTCGGTTACCGCCGGGTCGGCTCGCTGCGACTGGTGTCGGAAAGCGAAGCGGCGCAAGCGTTTCAGCGCGTGGCGGAGCGGGCGAAGGAAGCGCCGCTGGCGGGCGAGGTCGAGTTGGTCGACGGCCGTCAAGCGCAGGAACTGTTCCCGCCGCTCGCGCACGACGGTCCGGCCATCTACCTTCCGGGCGCGGCCCGGCTCGATGGCCGGCTGGTGCGCGACGCGATGCGGCGAGCCGCGGTGCGGCGTGGGGCGCGGATCGTCGAAGGCACCGCGTCGATCGTCGCGGACGGGACGGTTCGCGGGGTGCTGGTCGGCGAGGAGTTCATCGGCGCGGACGCGGTGATCGCCGCCGCGGGGGCGTGGTCGCCCGCGTTGCTGGGGCCGCTCGGGGTCGAGGTGCGGGTGGAACCGCAGCGCGGGCAGATCGTGCATCTTCGGCTGCCGGGCACGGATACCTCGCAGTGGCCGGTGGTGCTGCCGCAGTCGAGCCACTACCTGCTGGCCTTCGACGATTCGCGGATCGTGGTCGGTGCGACGCGGGAGGACGGGGCGGGCTTCGACAACCGGGTCACCGCGGCCGGGCTGGCGGAGGTGCTGACCGAAGCGTTGTCGGTGGCCCCGGGGCTGGCGGACGCGACGTACGTGGAGACCCGGGTGGGATTCCGTCCCGCCGGGCCGGACATCCGGCCGCTGCTCGGTGCGGTGCCGCAGGTCAAGGGGCTGGTGGTGGCCAACGGCCTCGGTGCGTCGGGGCTGACGATGGGACCGTACGCGGGTTCCATCGCGGCTCGGCTGGCTAGGGAGGTCGACCCGGGGATCGACCTGAAGCCGTACGACCCGTTGCGGTGACGGGGACGCGCCGACCGGGAAACTCCGGTCGGCGCTGCCTGCGGGAAGCTGGCTCGCTGACTCGTGCCGAGGGTTCTAGCGGGCGGCGGACAACACCAGTTCGCGGTAGTTGCGCACCGCCTCCCTCCAGGACTCCAGCTCCAGCTTCTCGTTCGCCGCGTGCATTTCCCGCGGATCCCCGGGGCCCCAGATCACGATCGGGGCTCCGGACACGGACCCGGCCAAGGCGGAGGCGTCGGTGAAATAGGCGGCGGCGGGTGCCGTGACCTGGTCGGCGAGCACCTCCGGCAGCCGCGCGGTGCGGACCGCGGGCAAGTCGAGCTCCACCTCCGCGCTGATGGCCGGATCGAGCGAGGACGCCCAAGCGATCGCGGGCGCGCCGCCGTCCACAGTGCGCACGTCGAGGGTCAGAACCGCCGACGCGGGAACGATATTCGTCGCGGTCCCCCCGGCGAACGTGCCGACGTTGACGGTTTCGTCGCCCAGGTAGTCCTCAGTGGACAGTGGCAGGGAATCGAGCGCGCCGAGAGCCCGCTCGGCGAGCAGCTGGATCGCGTTGCGCCCGAGCTGAGGCGTGGACCCGTGGGCGGCCTTCCCCACCGCGGCGAGACGCAGCCACGTGGCCCCGCGGTGCCCGAGCGAGACGCGGTTCCGCGTCGCCTCCGGCACCACGACGATCCGCGGCGTCAGCTGCAGCGAAGCCGCCGCCTCCGCCGCGCCCCGGCAGCCGATCTCCTCGTCGCTGGTGAGGAGGACCTGCGCGTCGGCACCGGCTTCCGCGGCGTTGCGCAACGCTTCCACCGCGGCGACGAGCCCGCCCTTCATGTCGACGCTGCCCCGGCCGTGCAGGAACTTCTCGTCGACGTCCGCGGAGAACGGCGCGCGATCCCACAGGTCAGGGGAACCGACCGGGACGGTGTCGAGGTGGCACACGAACAGCGTGCCGTCGCCCGAACCGGTGCCGAGCAGCACCCACGGGCGTCCGGAGGCGGAGCGTTGCCGCACCTGGACGCCCGCGGTGGCGGTGGCATAAGCGACAGCCAGCTCCTGGGCGGCGGCCTGCGCGGCGCTGTCGCCGGAGGTGGTGTCCTGACGGACCAGGTCGCGCAGCAGGTCGAGAGCTTCGTCGGTCATCCGGAGTACTCCTGGGTCGATTCGCGGACGACGAGCTGCATGGAGAGCACGTGGTCCGCGGGGCTCTCGCCGGCCGCGAGGCGGGTGATCTCGTCGACCGCTTTGCGCGCCATCTGCTCGGTCGGTTGCGCAACGGTCGTGAGCCGCGGCGACGTCCACTCGCCGAGGGTGATTCCGTCGCAGCCGATCACCGACAGGTCGGCCGGCACCTTGACCCCGGCGCGGCGGGCCGCTTCGAGCAGTCCGACGGCGGCGATGTCGCTGGCGGTGAACACGGCGGTCGGCTCCGCGCCGGCCCGTGCCATGTGCGCGAAGAAGTTCATGCCGAACGCCGAACTGAACGTGCCGCGCACGATCATCGCTTCGTCCACCGCGATCCCGTGCGCTTTCAGCGCCGCCCGGTACCCGGCCTCGCGCTGGTCGGCCGTCCGCAGCCCGGCCGGGCCGCCGACGTGGGCGATGAGCCGGTGGCCCTGGGAGATCAGGTGGGTGGTCGCCTGGTAGGCGCCGCCGAAGCTGTTCGCGGTGACGTGCGCGATCCGCGGTCCGGCGGCTTCGACGTACTCGTCCAGGAAAACCACCGGGAAGTCGCCCGCCAGCCGGCCCGCGAAGGCCTCGTTGGTGCTGTTCATCCCCAGGTAGATCAGCCCGCCCACGTCCGGCGCCCGCATCAGCCGTTCGACGCTCGCGCGCTCCCGCGACGGCGACGAGCCGGTGAGGGCGGTGAACACGTCGATGCCGTCCTCCGCGGCGGCGTCGGCCACCGCGTCCGCCAGCGTGGAGAAGTACGGGTTGTCCAGTGAGGGGACCACCAGGCCGAGGCTCAGCCCGGTGACCTGTTTCCGGACCGGCGGATGCCCTTCGGCGGACAGCGCGGCGTCGATGCGCCGGGCCGTCTCGGAGGCGACATTGAGCTCTCCCCGGACGTACCTCGACACCGTCGACACGGCCACTCCGGCCTCTCGGGCCACCTTCGCCAGCGACATCCGGCTCCTCCCCGTTCGAGCGTTGACGGCGACTGCAACCGCATCCTATATTGGCGTCGTTGCGCTATGTTGCGCAACACTCGCAAAACGCTTTCGCCCGAAGGAGTCGTCGATGGTCAAGGTCCTGCTAGCGGGGGAGTCGTGGGTCAGTGCGACGATCGACCACAAGGGATACGACCCGTTCGCGCACACGCAGGTGGAGATCGGGTGCGAGCGGCTGCTGGCGGCGCTGGCGGCGGAAGGGGTCGAGGTGACTCACCTGCGTTCGCACGACGTCGCCGAGAAATTCCCGCAGACGCTGGAGGAACTCGGGGCCTACGACGTCGTGCTGCTCTCCGACGTCGGCTCCAACACCCTGCTGCTGCACCCGGACACGTTCACCCGCGGCCGTCCGACGCCCAACCGGCTGAAGCTGCTGCGCGAATGGGTCCAGGGCGGGGGCGGCCTGATGATGGCCGGCGGCTACCTGAGCTTCCAGGGCTTCGAGGGCAAGGCGAACTACCACCGCACGCCGATCGAGGAGATCCTCCCGGTCGACCTCGACCCGTTCGACGACCGCGTCGAAACCCCGGAGGGCGTCCGCGCCCAGGTCGTGCGGGCGGACCATCCGGTGGTCGCCGGGCTGGACCCGGAATGGCCGATCCTGCTGGGCTACCAGCACACCACGCTGAAGCCGGACGCCGAACTGCTGGCCACCGTCGAGGGCGACGTCATGCTGGCCGCGCGCCGGGTCGGCAAGGGCCGCACCCTCGCGTTCACGTCGGACATCTCCCCGCACTGGGCTCCGGAGGAGTTCATGAGCTGGGACGGGTACCGCAAGCTTTTCGCCCAGGCGCTGACCTGGCTCGCCGGACGCGACAGCTGAGCCGCGCGCACTCGGGATCAAGGAGGATTCGATGAGTACGTCACCCACCCGCCGCGCGACCTCGGTCGTCGTGCTGACGATCGCGACCGTCTTCGCCGGCATGCTCGGCCCGTTGCAGTCGCTGGTCAACGGACATCTCGGCACCGCGCTCGGCGACGGGCACGCCGCCGCGCTGGTGTCCTTCGGCACCGGCCTGGTGCTGATGCTGGTCATCGTGCTGGCGCGCGCCCGTACGCGCACCGCGTTCTTCCGGCTGCCGGGTCAGCTGGTGCGCGGCGAGATCCCGCGCTGGAACTTCTTCGCCGGCCTGTGCGGCGCGGTGATCGTGCTGTCCGAGGGCGTGACGGTGGGCTTCCTCGGGGTGGCGATCTTCCAGACCTCGCTGATCTCCGGCATGGTCATCTCCGGCGTGGTGTGCGACCGGCTCGGCATCGGCGTCCCGTTCAAGCAGGCGATGAGCGCGCCGCGCGTCGCCGGGGCGATCCTGGCCATCTGCGCCACGGTGCTGGTCGTTTCGCCGAACTGGTCGGCCCCGCACATGATCGCGCTGGCGGTCATGCCGTTCGTCGGCGGCCTGCTCGCCGGCTGGCAGCCCGCGGGCAACTCCGAGATCGGCCTGCTGTCCGGGTCGATGTTCATCTCCATCACCTGGAACTTCCTGATCGGCTTCGTCGCGCTCGGTCTCGTGTACGTGGTGCGGATGGTCGCCGCGGGCGCGCACTTCGCCTTGCCGGGCACGTGGTGGATGTACTTCGGCGGGCCGCTCGGCCTCCTGTCGATCGCGCTGATGGCTTTGCTGGTGCGCGGTCTGGGGCTTCTGCTGCTGGGGCTGGCCTCCACGGCCGGTCAGCTCATCGGCTCGCTGCTGCTCGAGGTCGTCGCTCCCGCGGCGGGTTCCAGCCTGCACCTGGTGACCGTCCTCGGCGCGCTCGTGGCGCTGGCGGCCGCGGCGATCGCGATGATTCCCTCGCGGCACACGGCCGAACCCGCGGTCCTCGCCCAGCCGGCCGAGGTGCCTCGTGGGTGAGGTGCGCGGCGTCCTCGGTGCGGTCGACGCGGCGGACCTCGGGCTGGTGCTGCCGCACGAACACCTCTTCAACGACCTGTCCTCCGCGGTCGCCGAGCCCTCCTACGCCTCCACCCGGCGGCTCGTCGAGGCGGAAGTGGGGCCGGAGTGGCAGTTCCTGCTTCGCCAGGATCCGTACTGCTGCGCCGACAATGTGGCGGTGAAAGACCACGCGAGCGTCGTGCGCGAGGTGGCCGCGTTCGCCGCGGCGGGCGGCGGCACAGTGGTCGACGCGACCGGCAGCGCGGCGATCGGCCGGGATCCGCGAGCGCTGGCGGCGGTGGCCGAGGCGACCGGCGTCAACGTCATCATGGGCACCGGCGCGTACCTGGAGAAGTTCGAGGGCGAGCGCATCACCGCGGTCGCCGTCGAAGCGCAGACCTCGCGCATTCTCTCGGAGCTGGACGAGGGCGTGGGGGACACCGGGATCCGAGCCGGCGTCATCGGCGAGGTCGGCGTCTCCCCGCTGTTCACCGACGGAGAACGGGCTTCCTTGCGTGCCGCCGCGCTCGCGCAGGCGGCCCGGCCGGACGTCGGGCTCAACATTCATCTGCCGGGCTGGCAACGCCGCGGGCACGAGGTGCTCGACCTGGTGCTGGACGAATGCGGTGCGGTCGCGGGCAAAGTCGCGCTGGCGCACAGCGATCCGTCCGGCGACGATCCCGGCTACCAGCGGGAGCTTCTCGAACGCGGCGTGCTGCTGGAGTTCGACATGATCGGCCTCGACATCTCGTTCCCCGGCGAAGGCGTGGCCCCGACGGTCGCCCAGACCGCGCACGCCGTGGCCCGGTGGGTGCACGAGGGTTTCGGGGACCAGATCATGTTGTCGCACGATCTGTTCCTGAAGCAGATGTGGACGCACAACGGCGGAAACGGCCTGGTCTTCGTGCCGACCGTCTTCGCCGATCTGCTTCAAGCCGAAGGCGTTTCGGCGGACGCCGTGGCCCGGCTGATGCGAGACGTCCCGGCGCGATGGCTGACCGCATGAGCCCGGCAGTAGCGGTCGTCGCGTCGCTCAACGTCGACCACATCGTCCAAGCGCCGCGGATTCCCGAGCCGGGGGAGACGCTCCTGGGCTTCTCGACGAGCCGGGAACTGGGCGGAAAAGGCGGCAACCAGGCGGTCGCCGCCGCCCGGCTCGGCGCGGACGTGGCCGTGCTCGGCTGCGTCGGCCAGGACGAGGACGGCGACGAGTACCTGAAAGCCCTTGTCGCGGAAGGCATCGACGTCACCCACGTGCGCCGGTCGCCGCTGCCCACCGGCCGGGCCGCGATCACGGTCGACGCGGAGGGCGTCAACTCGATCGTCGTCGTGGCCGGAGCGAACGCCGACATTCCCGCCCCCGCAGCCGAAACAGCGATCGGCGAGTTGCCCGGCCTTCGGGTTGTCGTAGGCCAGCTGGAGGCCGCGGCAGACGCGACGGAACGCGCCTTCGCGGCCGCTCGCGAGCGCGGCGTGCTGACGATCCTCAACACCGCGCCCGCCGCCGACGCAGCCGGAAAGCTGGTGCCGTTCAGCGATGTGGTGGTGGCGAACGAGATCGAGTTCCGCCAGCTCACCGGCGAAGACCCCTTTAACGACAACGGTTTGCGGGGCGGCAGCGCCGAATTGTTCGCGGCAGGCTGCCGATGGGTGATCGTGACGCTGGGCGCGAAGGGCTGCGCAGTCCTCGACGCGTCGTCGTCCACGCACGTCCCGGCGGTCGCTGTCCAGGCGGTCGACACTACTGCCGCAGGGGATTCGTTCGTCGGCGCCCTCGCGGCCCGGCTCGCGGAGATCCCCGGTGCGCCGGAGACCGCCGATGTCGTGACGGCTTGCGCCTTCGCCGCAAAGGTCGCCGCGGTCGTAGTGACGCGGCACGGGGCGCATCCGTCGCTGCCAACCTTGGCGGAGGTGCTCGACACCTGACCGGTTGCGGTGCTGAATTGGTGGGTGCTGAGGGCCCGTGCAGTGCTCGATACGTGGTGCCACGGCGCTTGCCCCGCGTCCGTTGATTCCTTGCCCCGTATGGAAAAGGCCGCCCCGCGTACGGGACGGCCCTTCCTCTCGTTCAGTTTCAGCTCACGGTCAGCGCCGTGTCGTCGAGGCAGAACGACGTCTGCAGGCTCGAGTCCTCGGTGCCGGTGAAGGTGATCGTCACCGTCTGGCCGGCGAAGGCCGACATGTCAACGGTGTGCAGCTGGTATCCGTTCGCCTGGTTCAGGTTCGAGTAGGTGGCGAGCGTGGTCGAACCGGCCTTGACGGTCAGCTTGTCGTAGGCCGTCGTGGTGGTCGTTTCGGCGGTGTCGACGTGCAGGTAGTAGCTCAGCGTGGCGTGGCAGCCCGAGGGGATGGTCACCGACTGCGAGACCGTGTCGGTGTGCGCGCTGCCGTAGCCGTCGAGGTAGGCGAGGTAGCTGCCGCTGTGCGGGGCTTCGCCGCTGGACGACGTGCTGATCACGCCGGCGGACGCGGTCCAAGGGCTGGTGCCGTTCTCGAAGCCGGGGTTGCCCAGTTTCTGGCCGGAACAGGTGCCGCCGCCGGTCGGGGCGATCGTCCAGCTGAACGTGGTGGAGCCGGTGGCGCCGGAGGAGTCCTTGGCGGTCGCGGTCACCGAGTACGTGCCCGCGGTGGTCGGCGTGCCGGAGATCAGTCCGCCGGAGCTGATCGACAGTCCGGCGGGCAGGCCGCTGGCGGTCCAGGTGTAGCCGCCGCTGCCGCCGGACGCGGAGAGCTGCAGGCTCGCCGCGGTGCCGACGACGCCGTTCTGGTTGCCCGGGTTGTTCGCCGTGACGCCGCCGCTCGGGGCGCCCGCGCTGAACGCCGCGGTGCCGTTGGGAGTGCCGAGGCCGGTCGGGCCGTCCCAGCCCGGGCCGGCGTTGCACTGCACCGGGGTCGAGCAGCTGCCGTTGCTGCCGGAGGTCACGTCGTTGAGGTTTCCGGTGTGCGAGTACGGGTAGGCGGCGGGGGTGTCGGACGCGCCGGGCGTGCCGGCGAGGGCGTACACCGACGCGATGATCGGGGCGGACGCGCTGGTGCCGCCGTACACAGCCCAGCCGCTGCCGCCGTAGGTCTGGTAGACCGCGACGCCGGTCTGCGGGTCGGCCACGGCCGAGACGTCGGCGACCGCGCGCTTGCCGCAGCCGGTCGTCACGTTCTGGAACGCGGGCTTCGCCACGTAGCCCGAGCAGCCGCTGCCCGCGCCGCTCCACGCGGTTTCGCCCCAGCCGCGCGCGCTGCTGTTGCGGGTCAGCGAGGTGCCGCCGACCGCGGTCACGTACTGCGACGAGGCCGGGTAGCTGATGCCGTAGCCGTTGTCGCCGGTGCTCGCGGTGATCGCGACGCCCGGGTGGTGGAAGTAGCTCGAGTCGGACGAGGGTTCGGAACCGTCCTCGCCGCCGCCGTAGCTGTTGGAGACGTATTTCGCGCCCATCGACACGGCGGTGTTCACCGCGGTGCCGAGATCGGCCATGCTCGGCTGGTTCGCTTCGACGAGCAGAATGTGGCAATTCGGGCAGATCGCCGAAACCATGTCGACGTCGAGCGAGATTTCGCCCGCCCAGCCGGAATCGGCGGCCGGGAGCGGGCTGGTCTGCCCGTTTTCGTTCACCTTTGTGAAACAGCCGTTCGCGGTGGTGCAGGGCGGGAGACCGTAGGTGGAGCGGTAGCTCGCGAGGTCCGATTCAGCGTTCGGGTCGTCGTTGGAGTCGACGATGGCCACCGTGGCCGCGGAACTGCCCGCGGCGGTGAGGTTGTAGGCGGAGCGCAGGTCCGCGGGGCCGAACCCGCTGGGCAGCGCGCCCGGGGAGAGCAGCGCGCGCATGGTGTCGGTCTGGCGTTCGGCGAAACACGTGACCATGCCGGGCTTCGGCTTCTCGGCGCAGACGCGGGCGGTGGGATGCGCCGCGGCGGGCGCGGGCGCCGCCACGGCGGGCAGGGCCGGGGCGGTCAAGGCCAAGGCCGCGAAACCGGCCATGGCAAGGATTCTTCGGGCTGAACGGGACACGATCCCTCCCAGGGAATTTCCTGCGAACGGCGTCGGGCCATTCGGTGTCCCGTTGTCTACAGTTCGTTCAGCCCTGGCGGTGACGCGCTGGTGCCAGTGGCGCAATGGTGTCGGCCAGCCCGGTGGAGGTGCCTCCGAATGGTTCCCGAAGCAATCGGCCATCTCCTGACGCTCGGGCTGAAAGCGGACGAAGCAGAAATCTATCTCGACCTACTTTCGTCGGGCCCGGTTCCGCCGGACCGCTTGGCGGACGACACCGGCCGCGACCCCGGCGAGGTGCGCCGCGTGCTGGCGGTGCTGGCCGGGATCGGACTGGCCGGCCCGGTCGACGGACCCGGTTCGCCGATGTCCGCGCTGCGCCCGGAACCGGTGCTGGAAGTGCTGGCCAGGCAACGAGAGGCGGAACTGGCCGGAGCCCGCGCGGCGATGACGCGGCTGTACGAGCAATACCGCAGGCCCGCGGCCAGCTACGCCGCCGACCCGATGGTCGAGGTGGTCAGCGGCACCGCGGCCGCCGAACGGGTGCGGCAACTGGAGCGATCGGCGCGTGCCGAAGTGCGCGGATTGGACTCGCCGCCGTACTACGCCGACGCGGACGCCAACGAGATCGAACTGGAGAACCTGGCGCGAGGCGTCCGCTACCGCGCCGTCTACGGCAGGCTCGCGCTGGAACGCCCCGAGTACGTCGAGGCGAACATCCTGCCCTGCGGCAAAAGCGGCGAGGAGGCCCGGGTGCTGCCGGAGGTCCCGGTGAAACTCCTGATCGTCGACGACTGCGCGGCCCTGTCCGGCGCGGACCGGACGGTGCTGCTGATCCGCTCCTGCGGCCTGTTCGACGCGCTGGCCGGGCTCTTCGACATGTGCTGGCAGGTCGCACTGCCGCTCGGCCTCGCCGCCGACGCCTCCGGTCCCGAAATCCGCCCCAGCGAACGACGATTGCTGGCACTGCTCGCGGCCGGGCTGACCGACGACCAGGTCGCCCGGGTGCTCGGCGTGAGCAGGCGGACGATGTTCCGGTATCTGGAGAACCTGATGGCCCGCACCGGGGCGGCGAACCGGTTTCAGCTCGCACTGCACGCGACTCGGAATGACTGGCTTTCGGTGGACCATCAGCCGGGCGCTTCGGCGGTGCGGTCGGTGCCGTTGTGAGAGCCGCGTGGTTGTTCGGGTTTGGTTGAGGTGGCGGCTCCTTATCTGCGGGATAGGTGGGCCGGTTTCTGTTGGTGCCACGCGACCCGCGATGACTGGTCAGCGGTCAGCCGGGCGCAGTGCGGCTGCGAGTCGGGGTTTTTGCGGCCTGGGTGCGCCTGAATCAACACCGACCGGCGGTTCCAGCCGACCCTGCACGCGAGCCCTCATGACAGGACTCATTCGGGGGCCAGCCGGGCCCCCGCAGCGGACACCACGCCGCCCGGGCGCTCGCCTTCGAGCCGCGGTTCAAGCTCGGGGTCTGCTGGGGAGCGAACTACGACTTCGCCGCCCGCCTGCGCAACCGGGTCGCCGGGAGCGGCGCGCAGCCGTCGGTGCCGCACCTGGTCAACCATCTGATGTGGGTGTTCGGGACGAGTTCGATCGAGGAGTGCGTCGAGGCGACGCGCGACTTCCACCTGCGCGGAATCCTGGACCGGATCACCCAGCCGATCCTGATCACGCACGGCGAGGAAGACCAGCAGATCCCGGTCTCCGACGCGTGGTCCACGTACGAGGGGTGCGTGAACAGTGCGCGCTGGGAACTGCGCCGGTTCACCGCGGACGAGGGCGGGGAGCAGCACTGCCAGATCGGCAACATGTCGCTGGGCACCGACTACATGGCCGACTGGATCGCTGAGGTGCTGGTCAGCGCATGATTTCCTCGACGCTGTCGGCCAGCAGCCGGAGGCATCCCGGCGCTCCGGGGTTGAGCAACAGATCGACGCCGTCGTACTCGTTGAGGAGGCGGACCAGGTCGACGGGACCGGCCGGGCGCCAGCCAGCCGCGCGGACCCGGCGGCGGTGTGCCGGGGCGGTCGTGACGAGCAGACACGGGATGTTGTCCGGCGACGGCGCGATGAGCGGGGCTTTGTCGGTGTCGACGGCCACGGCGAAGGCCGATTCGCGGAAGACGGCGGCCAGTTGGTCGAAATCCGCCTCGTCGCGGGCGCTCAGGCGGAGCACGGCGTCCAGCGGGTCGGTCGGGGAGTCCTCCGCGGCCGGTTCGTAGGACGGGTTGGGTTCGAAGCGGCTGACGGACCCGTCCGCGCGCGCGAGCCAGCCGCCGACCACGGCCTGCGGCGGCGGGCTCGGGACCTCGGCGCCGTCGGCCGTCGACTCCGGATGCCACGCCGGGTCGACCAGCAGCACCCACTGGTCCTCGGACATCGCTGGTCCCTTCTTCGTGTCCGGCGAATTTACCGGGTTTCGTTCAGTCATCGCGGGGGCTTCCTTCCGCCGATGCGGCCAGTTCTGCCAGCTCAGCCAGTTCGGCGGCTTGGCGGGCGGACGCGGCGCGTTCCTCGGCCTGGTACCGGCGGATGGCCGCGGCCGTGTGCCACCGGTCCAGCCAGCCGAGTCCGACGACGCTCAGCCGGTGGAACGTCGGTCGGGTTCCTGGGCCGTCGAGGGCGGCGCGCAGTGCGGTGCGGAACGCGCCCGCGTCCGTCTCGGTCAGCTTCTGGACGGTGGCGGCAAGGTCCCGGGCGTAACGGTCGGGGTTCGGGCGGTCGCCGATCCGGGCGATTTCTTCGAGCAGCAACGCTCGGCCGCCTGGAACGCTCAGAACCGCGTCGAGGGCGCCGTGGCGGTCCAGGACCTCGACGGCCTCGGCGATCCGGGCGACGTCGGCCCCGTCGCGGGTCGCTTCGGCCAGGTCGGAGAGCACTGCGGAGGCGTTCGGCTTGCCCCGCAAGGTGTCGGGCACGCCGTGCAGGTGCAGGGCGGCGTGCTGTTCGGTGAGAGCAGACCGGAGGGGAGACAGTGCGACGAGTTCCTGGGCCGCGGTCCAGATCAGGTCCGGTCGTTCGTGCCGGGCGACGTCCTCGGCGAGGGAAGCGGCCGAGGCGCCGCGGCCGAGTTCCGCGAGGACCCAGCCGAGCAGTTTGGCGGTGCCGTCCCGGTCGCCCAGCGCGATCGGCCCGGCTGGCGGGACCGGGCGGAACCACCAGCGGTGCGTCGCGGTGCGCACCAGCTCTTCGAGCAGCAGGTCCGTACCGTCGAGCAGGTAGTCCGCGGTCGGGTGTTCGGCGGCCGACAGCCGGACGGTGACCGCGTCGGCGGGAAGGTCGCTGCCGTTGGTGCGCAACTCCGCGGTGAACGCACGGACCGCTGCCGGATCGGTGGTCAGATAGGACGGTCCAGGAGAGACGGACACATCGGACGGTGAATAGTGCACCCCGACCGGGCGGCCGTTGTGCACCCAGGGCCGAGGTGTCGCGGGCGCGGGACCGTCGTCCAATCCGCGGAACACCCTTGGCGCGGGACGGAACGAGATCTGGACCGGTCCGTCTCCTTCGGACACCCGGATCTTCACCGGGACGCGGTCGAGCACGTCGGCACCCAACGCGTCAGCGAGGTTCCCGGCCAGCTGGCGCGCCGCGGCGGTGGCGTTCGCCCGCCCGTCCGGCCCTGTTCCGGTGACCTCGATCGGCGGGACCGGACCGTCAGTCGAACGCAGCGTCTCGATCAAGTTCTCCAGCGGCGTATCGGCGACCAGGACGGCGTCGGCGGCGTGCATGGTGGCGGCGCGCTGGACTTCACCGAGGTGGTAATGCACGCGGCTGTCGTCGATGGTCAGCAGCGCACGGGCGGCGGGCGGCAGCGGAACGTCGTGCGCCTTGCCGGTGTAGCTGCTGCGGTCGGTCACGGTCCGCACGAGCGCGGACAGCTCCGGATCGGCTGAGATATACGACAACGCCGCCTGCCATACCAGGTCCGGCTCGGCGTGCCGGCGCACGGCGGGCTCGACCGCGGTCAAATGCAGGTCGCCGTCGCGGTTGTGCAGGCCGCGGACCAGCGTTTGGATCACGCGCTGG
This sequence comes from Amycolatopsis sp. AA4, assembly GCF_002796545.1. Classification (GTDB taxonomy): domain Bacteria; phylum Actinomycetota; class Actinomycetes; order Mycobacteriales; family Pseudonocardiaceae; genus Amycolatopsis. The sequence continues at coordinate 5,461,493 of NZ_CP024894.1, read as the reverse complement.
GTCAGCTCCAGCGTTTCGAACCGGCCGGACAGCGGGGCCGGATCTCCCTGCGGCGGCAGGAGCCAGCTGTGGTCGCTGTTCATCCGGATCTCCGTCATGCCCGGCAGTTCGAGCGCGGAGTTCAGGCCGATCCGGCGCGCCGTTTCGGTCATCGCGACCGGACCCGAGCGGTACATCACCGACTGCCGGTGCACGCGGCCCATCGGCGTGGCGAAGAAATTCTGGCCGAGCGAGTCGACTTCGCGCGGCATCAGATTCGCTTGCGTCTGCCCGTAGTTGTCCCGCAGCTGGTCCAAATAGGATGCGGCGAACGGATGTCCTTTCGACATGGTGAACGCCGAATTCGCGATGTTCCCGCCGACCCGGTGCACCGCGTAGCCAGCGTCAGATTCGGCGGCGCGGACGACGTCGTCGAGGGCGTGCACGACGTTGTCGCCGTCGGTGTAGAGCCCGCCGAACCGGTGCATCAGCTCCAGCCGCAGGATGTCGCTCGCCGCGGCGAACCCCGGACCGGTTTGCTTGGCCAGTTCGGACAGGTAGAACTCCTGTGTCCGCATGGGATGCTCGCTGGTGAACACCTCGTCCACATTGATCAGCTGGACGCGGTGCTCGCTTGCCCAGCGCAGCATGTCGCGAACGTCGTGCAGCGGGTCCGGGCCTTCTTCCGGCGCGGCGGTGGTCAGCGCCAATTCGGTTTGCCAGCGCGGCACGTCCGTCCACAGCACGGGCACGATTCCGTCGCCGAGCCGGTCCGCCGCGTCGCCGAAATTGCGGCGGAACGCGTGCATGGTGCCGGCGTCCTTGAGCGGGCCGCCCAGCCAGATCGCGTGCATCAGCAGCGGGGTCGAGGTGGTTTTGGCGAGCGGTTCGACATCGCCGGGAGCCCAAGCGGACAGCCGGTCGTCCGGCCGCTCCTTCTCCAGGGTCCATTCGCGGTTGTCGTCGAGGTTGGCGGGATCGAAGTGTTCCCGGCTGAGCTGGTACCCCTTGGTGAGGTCGAGCAGGTCCAGGAAGCTGATGCCCTGTCCGGCGGTGAGGGTGCGGAAGTCGTGTCCGCGCAGGAAATCCGGCGGTTCCGGGGCGCGGTAGAGGCCGAACAGGTCCGGTCCGAGCAGCGGCGCGGGCACCGGGCCGTTGACCGCGGTCCGGCGCAGATCGGCCACCAGATCTTCCGGGGTGGAGTAGTGCGTTTCCTCGGTCGGCTCCCTCGTGGACTGTGGCGAAGGATCGCCGAAGGTACGGAAATGACCGCCGTCGGTGACCGCGGTGAAGCCAGCCGTCGCGCCGATCGCCTTGCCCAGCGTCGCCGAACCCCGGCCGAACAACGCGGGCTTGGTCGGGGCGTGCACTGTGGACGGTCCGCCGAGTTCGCCGAGTGCGCGCTGGAAGTCGTGGGCGAGGCCGCCCGGGCCGGCGGTCTGGCCGGTGCTGCACGCGATCAGCGTGACGGAATGGGTTTGGGCCAGCGGCGCGGCTTGGGCGACGATCCGGGCGAACGTGTCGCCGTTGACCCGCACGGTCTGTCCGCCGAGCAGAGTCACCTTGACCGACTGCTCGCGTCCGTGGGCGAAGACGAAGAGGGAATCGTCGTCCCACGGCGCCGCGGCCTTGTCCGCCCATTCACCGAACCGGCGTCCGGAAAGTTCGGGCTTTGCTCCAGTATCGTTGGCCTGCTTGAGAAGCGGGTCGAACTTCTCCGGTGTCGCGCCTTCCGGAAGCGTGCTGACCGTGCCGGAATTGGTGGCGACCCAGTCCCGTTCGACGCTTTCGGTGTGCTCGTTCGCTGGAAGGAACGAGACGGCGCGAACCCGGCCGGAACCGTCGGTGATCTGGCGGACCTGGATCTCGGAAGGGGCGAAACTGTAGGGCCGATCGGTGTCGGCGTCCCAGCCGGACACCGTGTCGTTCGCTTCGACGGTCCCTTCGCGGTGCTGTTCCGGGGTGTTCTCCGGCGGACGCGGCCAGGTGTGCGCGTTGATCTGGCGGTCCACTTCGGACTTGGCCTGCCACCAGTTCCGCAAAGCCTCGTCGGCCTTCTCGCGGGCCTCCTGGATCCGGTTGGCCGCGTCGTCCTGGCGCGCGGTGTGATCGGTGTGGTTGTTGCGGTATTCGTCCAGCACGGCGAGGATCTGCGCGGCACGGTCCTGCGCGGCCTGCCGCTGCTGGACCAGTTCGGCCTGCTCGTTGCGGATTTGCTGGACCTGCCGTTGCGTGTCCCAGGCCTTCGCGACCAAATCGCTCTGCTCGACAGAACCGGGTTCCTCGCTGAGTGCTAGCGAAAGAAGCTGTTCGTCGAGCTCGTTGAGCCGAGCGATCTCGTCGTTGCCCGTGCGCAGCGCCTGCCCCGCATCGCGAGCTTCATTCTGCGCCGTCTGCACCGCTTGCCGCATTTGCTGCACCGGGTCGCCGTCGACCGGGAGCTGCAGCCCGCGTGCACCGTCGGTCGTGGTGCGCACATTGTCGTTTTCGGACAGCCACGCGTCATCGAAATCGCGCTGTGCCTTTTCGAGCTCTTCCTCCGCGGTGCGCCAATTCTCGGCGGCTTTCTTCACGGTGTCCTGTGCCGAAACGAGCTTGGCCGGCAACGGTTGGCCGAGCGACTGCTCCAGGTCCGTTTCGCTCATCCGCGTCCGCGAGGACTGCGGCACCCGCACCTCGACCGCCGCGGTCTTGCCGTCGACCTTGGCGACGATCCGGTACTCGACGTCGAACCCGACCAGTCCGGTCCGGCCCTTGTCCTTGCCGACGACGGACCGTTGCGCCGCGGCGGTGCTGGACGTCGGATCGCTCCGGCCGATCGGGCCGCGGACGTCGAGCCCGCCCCAGGAATGCGCGTCGCGGCCCGGATCGGTGATGCCGCCGTTCCCGATATTGCCCTGCAGCTCACCGGTGATCGTTTCCTTGGCCTCGCCGGTGAATGTGGACCCGGTTTGGTCCGAGCGCTCCAATTTGACCGAATCGCTCAGTCCGGCCAGATCCGGTTTCACCACGCGGGTGTACACGGTCACCGAGGCGTGGCTGCTCCCGGTGACCGCGGACGAATGCAGATCCGGGGTCGCGAACGGTTTGCCGACCATGTTCGGGAGATGCGCTTGCAGCGTCTCGTTGGTGATCGCGGCCGAAAGCGTGTTGTGCGCGCCGGTGCCAGGTCCGGTGAGTCCGTTGCCCGCGCCTGCCAAACGCAACGCGCGGATCGCGGCAGCGCGCACGTCCGCGGCACCGCGGATTCCTTCGACGGTCGAAGACTTCGGCAGCGGACCGAAACCTTCCTGCTGCCAAGCTGAGAGACGGTCCGGAGTGGACTCCGCGGCGCTGAGTTCGGTCGTCCGCGATCCGTACAGTTTGGTGTGGTACTGCTCGTCGCCGGAGATCTTGAGGTCGTCCGCAGAGGACCGCGACGTCACGGTCGCCTCCTGCGAAGCGACCGGGTAGGTGCGCCCGTCCCGGGCGACGACCAGTTCGAACTGGACCTGGTGCTGGTACCGCGCCGACGGGCCGCTCGAGGACGAGGTCAGCGCCGTGGTCGTCGTCTGGTTCTCGACGGTCTGGTCGCTCTTCGCGCGGGTCCCGGAAGCACCTAGGTACGCGCCGTCGTAACCGCTGACCTTGGCCTGGCTGTCCTGGAACAGACCGCGGCCGGCCCCGCGGACCTGTCCGCCGTAGGACGAACCGCGGCCGGAATTCTTCTTGTCCGTCTGGGTCGCGTTGACGACGTGGTCGACCTCGCTGCCGTCGTGCTTCACCCCCAGGAATTGCGTGTCGAGAATCTTCGCTTTGAGCAGTATCTGGTAATTGTCGGTCCAGAGCACGCCGGGGTCTTGGGCAACCAGGGACACACCACCGTCGAGCGCACTGTCCACCAGGGACGTGACTGCTTCCGGAGAGGCGGTGTCGAGCGTTCGCTGAAGGTTGTTCATCGAATCGTTCAGCACGGATTTCGGCAGCAGCCTGTCGCCGAGCTTGCCGAGCTGCTGCCGAGCGTCCTGCACCAGCTTCGTCAGGTTGGGAGCGTCTTCCAGCACCGCTGAACCGAGCGAACTGGACTTGCCGCCGACCAGCGGCGGCGCCGAAAGCTTGCCCGGCGCCGGGGTTCGCGGCTCGACCGGCGGAAGCAGCCCCTCCGCGCGAGCCTCGTCCTCGGTCATCGACACGAAGACCGAACCCGGCAGCCGGACGTCCGCGCCCGCTCGCGAAATCGACCCGTTGACCAGGCCTTCCTGGCGGCTCTCCGCGATCAGCCGGACGTTCGAGTCGTATTGGACCAGCACCGTGCGACTGTCCGAAGAGGACCGGTTGGTGTGGTCGATGCTCGCGGTGATCTCGTGGGACGAACCGGAGCTGCGCTGCCACGGGCTCCATTTCGCGGTGCCGAAAAGCTGGCCCTGACCGTGCGCGTCGCTGCCGGTCGGCCGCACGGTGAGGCCGAGCTGCACGTTGGCTTCGACGGATTGCTTGTGCGTGCCTTCGTAACTGGCCTTCGAGCCGCCGGAATACGTCCGGTCGCCGCCGCCGGTTTCGGAGACCGCGACGAGCTTCGGATTGCTCAGCGAAATGCCCATGCCGAGGCCGCCGACCCGGTCCGCGACTCGGCGATCGTAACGGAATCCGTTCGCCGTCCCGCCCTGCTTGAGCAGCTTCGGCGTGAGGCCGCGGAAGTTCTCCGGCGAGAACATCCGGTCCACGCGGGCGCGCGCTTCGCTGCCCGGCAGGCCGAGCACGGCATCGCCGCCAGCCGCGCGCTGAAGCTGGCGCAGCGCCTCGTCCCGCAGAGCCTCGGTGTTGGCAAACGCTTCCACGTGCAGGAACTTCGGCGTCGGCTGGTTCTGCTGCTGGGTCAGCAGGTCGTCGATGCTCGGGGTGTCGTTCGGCGCCATCGCGACGACGCCCGGCTTGCCCGGCGTGAATTCGGTCGGATCCTTAGTGAGCGCGGCCCCGTCGTTGAGCCACAAGTCGACTTTGCCGCTGATTTTCGGCAGGCCGGGGTCGCCGGTTTTGGCCACTGTGGACACCTTCGGCGTGACCCGGAACGGCGATCCGGGCGTCAGCCGCCGCACCCACGGCCGGTGGCGGGTGTAGCTGGTGATCTCGACCTCGAATTCGACGTCGTGCTCGAAGACCTGCGAATCCGGGCGTCCGCCCTTTCCGGTCGTCGTCGTGACCGTCGGGCCGCCGGAGTTTTTCCAGGTCCGGTTGTCCGAGTACTGCAGCGGGTTGACGGTCGGGCTGATGCCGAGGTTCGCGACCGCGGTGGCGGCCGGAACGATCACGCGGCCTTCGACGCCGACCGTCCAGCCTCGTTCGGTGGTGGTCGCGCTGGTGAGCGAGGGGCTGGTTTCGTTGCTGTTCTTGACGGAGCGGCCGTCTGCTTGACCGAGGTGCCGACCAGGACCGGGCTTCGCTTTCACCGTGACGTTGAGGTACTCGTCGGTGAACAGTCCTCGCCGCTTCAGTTGCGCTGAAACGCCTTGGGTGAACAGACTGTCCATTTTGCCCCGAAGCGAGGCGACCGAGAACGTGGACGTGATCTTCCGCAGGTTCGCGAACTGCTCGGCGATGTCCCGGCTGGAACCGTGGTCGTCGCTTTGGAATTTGTCCCAGCGGGGCAGGAATGTGTCCGCGCCCGGCAGGTTCCGCAACGCGTTCTCGATCTGTGGCTGGACCCGGGTCGCCGGTTCGAACGATCCGGGCCGGGCCGTACCGGCCGCCATGGCCGCAGCGAGATACGGCGGTTCGTAGCGCGCGCCGACGTCCTTGAACTTTGCCGGAGTGTTTTTCGGAACCGGGAGTCCCTGGGCCTTCGCCTCGGGCAGGCCCATGCGCGTGTACGAAGTGGCCTGGACGTTGGTCGTTTCCCCGTTCGAGGTGGTGACCTGGAGGTCGACGGTCACCTTGTACAGCCCGATGTCGCCCTTCGCGTTCACTGTGGACTTGTTGGTGAAGCTGGTGCCGCTTGTGGACTGTTGGTTGACCTTCCGGGAATAGCTGCCGCTGACCCCGCCGACGCCGCCGACCGCGCCGGGCACATAGGATCCGCCGCCGAAGATCGCATTTACCTCGCCGCCGTATTTGGACGAAACGGTGGTGCTTCCGCCGTTCACCGAGGAGTCGTTGAACCGCAGTTCGCTGTCTCCGGGGATCGTGCCGAGGTATTCGACCTTGGTCGGCCGTGCCGAGAGTTGTACCGCGTCCCGGTGGGCTCCGTGCGGGCTGAGCAGGTCGTTCGATACGGCCGGACTGCCCTGCATCGCGCTGCCGAGCATGCTGCGGACGCCGCCGCGACTGAGGAATTCCCGCAGTGCGGTGCGGCCCGGGGCACCGAATTTCGTCACCGACGGATGGAGTTTTTTGCTTACCTGGTCGAAGAGCGCGTTCTCGTCGAAGTCGACCGCCTCGGGGGAGAGGAATTCGATCTTCTTTGCCCAGTCCGGTTTCGGTTTTTCGGCGCCGACCGTCTTTTCCTGCTTGAGGTTGGCGAGGTCGGTGGAGAGAACCAGTCCGACTTGGCCGTCCACAGTGGAACCGACCAGTCCGCCGGTTTCGTTGCGCACCGTGATCCGGTAGGTCACCGGAGCATCGGCCCGCTGCATGTCGCCCGCCGTGCGGATCACGCGCTGCTCGGTGCCGGTCGTGGTGCCGGTGTGCTCCGCAGAGGGGCTGGCGAGTTGCGCGGTGCCGCCGACGGACGCGTACGGACCGGCCGGGAAGAGGGCGAAGTACGAGCTGCCGACGACCTTCGCGGTGGTGTCGGTGTTCGGGCTGGCGTGGGTGGTTTTGACCTCGTTCTTGACGTCGCCGATGGTCGGCTGCGGGAGTTTGGCGATCTGGTCGGCGGTGACCGCCCCGAAGTCGGGTTCCGCGGTGACGTGCACCTCGTACCACTTCTCGCCGGCGCGCACCATCTGCTTGCGGCCGTCGCCCAGGAAGGATTCGAACTCGGGGCCGGACAGGGAATCGGTGATCGCGTCGATGCCGTGCGTCCGGGGCGGGTTCTGCTGCTTCGGGTTGAGGCGGTGGATGAGGTTTTCGATGCTCGTGCCGACGTCCTTGGCCCCGCGCACGTCGACCGGGACCACGGAGCCGAGCGCGGTGCCGTTGCGGACGAACTCCGGCAGGCGGTCGGCGAGGGGGCGGGTGTCGGGTGCTTCTTCGGGTTCCTTGTCGGTTTGCTCGTCCGCTACGAGGACGGCGTCCTGCTGGGACCTGGTGGGGGCTTGCGGGGTCGGTTCGCCGTCGTGTTCGTGCCTGGGGCTTTGGTGAGATGTCTGACTGGAGCCGGGCTGCTTGGCGCCCTGCGAGGTTGTGGTTGGGGTGTGCGGGTTTGGCTTGGTGCTTGGCTCGGACTGGACGTGGGCGTCTTGGGTGCTGCCGGGCTGCTTGGGGTCCTGCGCGCCTGTGGTGGGGTTGTGCGGGGTTGGCTTGGTGTCTGGCCCGGGCTCGACGTGGGCGTCCTGGCTGCTGCCGGGCTGCTTCGCGTCCTGCGGGGCCTTGATCGGAGTGTGCAGGTTCGGCTTGCTGTCCGGCCCCGGCTCGGGGCGGGGGTTGTCGAGGCGCGGTGGCGGGGTCGGCGCGGGGGAGTCGCCGAGGTGGTGGTCGCGGATGTTCGCGGTGTTCGAGACCTGCTCGATCTGGGCGAGATTGCCCTGGTTGAGCCGCGAATCGTGCCAGGCGTCCGGGCCCGTCACGCCGGGCTGGTCGTCGCGGTTGAAGAGCATTTCGTCGTTGCGGTAGCCGTCGCCGAGGCCGAGGAAGTGCATCAGCTCGTGCGTGACGCCGAAAGGCGAGTCGTGGACGTCCCAGTTGAGCTGGTTCGTGTCCGGAGTGTCCGGGTCCACAGTGGATTCGTGCAGGTTCACCGGGACCCGGCGGCCGGGGTCGGCCTGCCAGCCGGTGTCGTCGGGGTGGAGGTCGTCGGCGACGCGGACGTCGAGGCGGACGTGCAGCTGGTCGCCGCCGGGCAGCCGGGAGGACTGGTTGACCCAGTCGTCGAGGTGGGCCTGCAGGTTCTGGACGAACTGTTCCCGCTGCGCGGGCGAGACCGAGCCGGAGTGCGAGGTCAGGTCGATCGGAATGGTGTGCTCGCGCACCCACTGGCCGGGCGCGATCTCGAACCGGCGCACGTCGAAGCGGATGTGCGCCATCGCGCCGGCGAGCTGCCCGCCCTTGAGTCCCGCGCGGTTGCCGGTGAACTGCTCGGCGATCTTCTTGATCGGGTCGAACCGCTCCGAGGAAAAGCGCGTGACCGGTGCAGTGTCGCGACGCCCGTGCCATTCATTCGGCCCCGGGAGGCTCTTCTCCGGTTTTGGCTGCGGATTCGCCGGTGCCGCGTTCTTCGGCGCAGCGGCCGGAGTGTGGCTAGTCGCGGGACGGTTGCCGCTGAGGTTGTCGACCAGCGCTTGCCGGGTGGCGAGTGTCAGATCGGCGAGCTTCTTGCCGTCGTCGACGTTCTCCTTCATGCCCTTGACCAGCGAAGTCCGCTCGTTCTTGGGCAAATTCGCGACAACCTCGGAAAACACCTCCGGCCGTTTCGGCATTGGCCCGCCCGGCGTGATCCCGTCGAACGCGGCTTTCGCGGCGATCTTCGCCAGATTCGGGTCGAGAGTCGTGTGATTTCCGAGATAATGGCCGATCTGGTCGGACCAGGTCGTTTCGTTGGCGTGACTCTGCGTCAGCGCGGTGATGCCGTTCGGATCGGTGCCGAGTTTGCCCGCGATGCGCGATCCGTCGGTCTGAATGGCGAGCTCGGACGAGAATTTCGCGATGGCCGCCGGGTGGTCGCTGTATTGCCAGCTCGGGTTGCGTTGCGACAGGACCGAATCGACCAGCCCCTGGCCTTCCTTCGCCCCATAATCGAAGTGGCCCGTGTTCGGGTTCTTGGTGCCGAACGTCGCGTCGTTTTCGAGCTTGTTGCCCTGCATCCGGATGAACGTGTTCGGCTCCGGAAAATAAACCGCCCGGGAATCGACCCCAGCCAATGCCTGTCGAACATCAAGATCCAGTTGCGCGGCGCGGTTCGCGAGGTCCCCGTCCCCGGGCCGGACCTGGTAACCGCCGCTGACCACCTCCGGCGGACCTTCGGGATTCTGCCGGACCGCGGTGTTGACCGCGTCGAACAGCGGCCCGCTGGGGGTGTCGAGCGAATGGACGTCGGCGTCCCCCGTGTGCAGGTAGACCTCGTTGTCGCCGCCGTTGTCGCGGATCTGCTCCGTGAGCTTCTCGGTGACCGGATTCCGGACGATCGTTTCGCGGATCCCGCCGTACGGGATGGTCTTCTGGTCGATGACGGGGTTGCTCGGGTGTTTCCAGGTGAACCCGATTACCGCTACCGGGAAGCGGTTGTTCCAGGTATTCTGGAAGTGCTGGATTTTCTGCGTGATGGCTTGTTCTGTGCCCGGTGTTCCGTTGAGCCCGATGACGAGGGCGAACCGTCCGTCGGCGGAGTTGCCGGTGAACCCGGTCGCGTACTTTTCCGCGATGGCTTGGAGATCGTCGTTCGGAGTCGCGGCGACGGTGGCTACTACGCCAATGCTGTCGTGATTGCCTTCGTTGCGGGTGCCGAGGTCGCCGATGATCCCGGTTTCGTGCACGACGGTGACTTTGAAGTTCTTGAGGTGCTGAGCGAAGTCCCCCTTGCCGCCGGTGACGGGCGGCTGCTTGCCGACGTTCGGTCCAGGCCCGGTGGCGGGCTTTTTCGGTGCCGCGACTGGGGTGTGGAGGCTGCTTTGGGGCTTTGCCGGGGCGGCTGGCTTCTTGGGCGCCGCGATGGGGGTGTGGAGGTTGCTGCTCTGCGGGTTCGCTGGGGTAGCTGGCTTTTTGGGTGCGGCGATGGGGTTGTCGCTCTGCGGGTTCGGCTTTTCGGGAGCGGGGGGTTTGCCGCTCTGTGGGTTCGCTGCGGCAGCTGGCTTCTTGGGGGCTGCGACGGGAGTGTGCAGGTTGCGGCCCGAGGAGTCGGGGCCGGAAACCGGCTTGTCGGGCACCGGGGCGTGGGCGTCACGCTGCGGGGGATTCGCTACGGTGGTTGGTTTCCCGGGCTTCGCGGCGGCGGCCGCGGGCGTGCTGCTCTGGCGGTTCGCCGCTGGGACGGATTTCCTCGACGCGTCGGTCGGGTTGTCCCGGTGCGAAACAGCGTCGTCGCGGGAGCGCGGGGCGGGGGTGGGCTCGGTGCCGATCGGCTTGGCCGGGGACGGCGCTGATCCGTTCTTGGGCAACTGAGGGGTGGGACTGCCCGAAGTCGGCTCGGCGGCGGGCTTCGGGCTGGCCGGATCCGTGTTCGGCTTCGGCGGTGGTGTGGTGTCCGGGTTCGGGTTGGTGACTGGGTTCGGTGTCGGGGCGGGTTTGACAGCTGGGTTCGGGTTGGTGGCGGGGCTGGGCGTTGGTGTGGGCCTGGTGTCCGGAGTTGGGGTGGCGGACTTGGCAGCCGGGCTCGGGGTGCTCGCAGACCTGGGCGTTGGGGTGAGCTCGGCTGCCGAGGACGAGTGCGCGACTGGGTTCGGTGTTGGGGTCGGGTGGGTGGCTGACTCCGGCGGTGAAGCGGGCTTGACGACCGACTCCGGGTTGGGCTGGGTGCTCGGGCCGGATTTGGAGGCCAGATCCGGAGCAACGGCCGGGTTCGGGCCGGGTTTGGTGTCCGAGTCGGGGGTGCTCACCGGATTCGGGTGGGTGCCCGGGGTCGGATCGGCAGTCGGGGTCGGACTGCCGGTCGTCGAGCCGGGATGGGGCACCGCGGTCTGGGCGGGGCTCGGGCCTGGGGTGGCGGGGGACGGGCCGTCGACGGTGGTCTTCGGGGCGGGGCTCGGGGTCGAGTCGATGCCTTTGACGCTGGTTGACGTCGGCGGAGGTACCGGCTTCGGGTCGGTGGAGGCGGGGGAATTGGGGCCGGTGGTGGGGCCAGGGGTGCGGACGGAGTCTGGGGAGGGGTTTACCCCGGAGGCGCGGTCAGTGGACGGGTTCGGAGACGGGGTGACGTTCGGGCTGAGCGACGGGTTCGGCGAAGCGTTGGTCGCGGGGCCCGGGGTGGCGTGGCCGGAGGGGCTGGGGGCGGTCTCGGGGTTGGAGTGAGCAACTGGGTTTGCGGGGCCGTTCACCGGGACAGGGTCCGTGGCGGGGTGCGGTGCCGCGTTCTGGTGACCGCCGAAGCCGGGGAGACCGGTGTCGTGCTGGGGCGTGGGTGGCGAGACGGGGTGGCCGACCAGTGAGGGACGGCCGTTCGTGCTGGTGAGGTCGGGATTGGCCGGTGGGTTTCCGGTCGTGCCGGAGTCCGGTCGCGAGAGGGGTGGGGTCGCGTCTCGAGACCCGACGGAATCGTGCGCGGACGGCGGCGGGGCAGGATTTCCAGCCTTGACCGAGTCCGGTGCGGATGGGGCCGGGTTGCCGGTTTTGACCGCGTCGGGCGCGGACGGGGGCGGGGCGGGGTTGCCGGTCTTGACTGAGTCCGGTGTGGACGGCGGTGGGGCGGGGTTGTCGGTCTTGACTGAGTCCGGTGTGGACGGCGGTGGAGTGGGGTTTTCGGCGTTGACCGAGTCGGGTGTGGACGGGGGCGGGGCGGGGTTTCCGGTCTTGACCGAGTCGGGCGTGGACGGCGGTGAAGCGGGGTCGCCGGTCTCGCCCGGGTCTGGTGCGGACGCGGGCGGGGTGGCGTCGTGGTCGGTCCCGTTCCCGCCTTGGTTGGCGGGGGTGGATTCCGGGTGAGTGGTCGTGCCGGACGGCGGGGTGGCGCTCGTGCCCGGGTTCGAGTTCGGGTTGGTGCTCTGGTTTCCGGCAGTTGCGGCGGGGCCGGTGCTGTTCGTGGAGTTCTGGCTGCCGGACAGGTAGGTCCCGTTGTGGTTTTCGCCGTGGGGAGGCGTGCTGCCGGGCGCGCCTTGAACGAGATTGCCTTCCGAGTCGTTCGTGGGGGTGTTGCTCGTGACGGGGTGGGAGTTGCCGCTGGGTGTGTTCGCGGAGTTGGACGGCGTTGCCGAGCCTGAGCTGTCCGCGGGGTTGGGGTGGTTCGCCGAGTTGGGACCGCTCGGGGAAGCCGGGTTGTTCGTGGAGTTGGGGCCGGGGGAGTTGGAGTTGTTGGCCGCGTTCGGGTTGGAGTTCGGGCTTCCTGTGGGGGGCGGGTTGCTTGCGGAGCCGCTCGTGGACGTCGAGTTGGTAGCGGAGTTCGGGTTTCCGGTTGTCGCATTTCCGTTCGTCGAGTGGGAGTTGCTTCCGGTGCCGCCGTTCGTCGAGTTGCTCGGGCCGCCGACGGAGTTCGAACTGCTCGCCGAGCCGCCGGTGGGGTCGTTCGTCGGACCCTGGTTGTGGCCTGGCGAGGGGGCGTTGTTCTGGCCGTCGCCGTGCGGGGCGTTGTTGCCAGAGCCGTTGCCGTTGGGGCCAGCGTTGGCGGGGCCGTTGGAGCTGTTGCCGCTAGAGCCGGAACCGTTGGAGCCACCGGCACTGTTGCCGTTGTGACCAGAGTTGCTGGAGCCGCTGGAGCCGTTGCCGTTGGGGCCGGAACCACCGGCACTGTTGCCGCTGTGACCAGAGTTGCCGGAGCCGTTCGAATCACCAGGGCCGGAACCGCGAGTACCGCCAGACCCGCCAGACCCGCCAGACCCGCCAGACCCGCCGGGGGCATTCGGCCCGTTGACCGGGTCTACCTTGATATTCCCGGTCCCTCCCTTGCCGCCCGGATCGTTCGGGCCCTTCCCTCCGCTGCCACCGTCAGCACCGCCGCCGGTGAGTTTGTTGTGCAGGTTTTGTCCTGCGCGGTGGGCGCCGTGGGTGGCGGCGCCGCTCAGGCCGCCGTTCAGGGCGCCCCAGCCCAGGCTGTCCAGGTCGCCGCCGAACAGACCCGCGCCGGCTAGGCCTACGACTACCTCGGTGGCCGCTTCCACCCCCGCCGCGCCGAAGACGTTGTGGCCCCACTTGCCCAGACCGCTGTGGGCGCCGGCGGCGAACGTTCCGCCGATGGCGCCCAAGGCCGCGTTCTGGCCGATCTGCTTCCAGTCGAAGCCGTCCCGGTTGCCTTGCGCGATCTGGATGAACTCGGCCAGCATTTCCTCGGCCGCTTCTTCCGCGGCCTCCTGCGCGGCCTCGCGCGCGACCCGCGAGAGCAGGCTCATCAGGCGCGACATCAGCGAGCGTTCGATCTGCATCACCGCGGTCCGCCCGGCTGCCCAGATTCCCGGGATCAGCGGGGCGGTGAACGGGTTTGTCATCGCCCAGATCAGGTCCGCGGCGGTGACCGCGATGGAAATGAGAATGCCGTATTTCGCGTTTTCGACATTCAGCGCGTACTCGCGCAGGGCGGCGGCTTGCTGCTGGGCCCGGTAGGAGAAACCGGCGCCCATGGTGCTGAGTTTGTTGGCGTAGTCGGCGAAATTGGTCGCCACCTCGCCGCCCACGTTGGAGACCACTTGTTCCGCCAGCTGGCTGAAACCCGTTCCGGCGGCGGAAATCTCCTGCGCGACCTGATCCCATTCGGCGGCCAGTTCGCGGGCTTTGTCCTCGTCTCCCTGCGGCCAGGCGTCACCCGCGATGATGTAGAACACCCAGTTCAGGCTGGGGTCCACCATGAGACTCATCGCGGGGGCACCTCCTCGGGCGGGAAATCAGGAAAGGGGTTCTTCCGGGGGGATCGCCGGTTCGGCGGGGATCGATTTCGCGGGTGCCCGCCCCGCGGAAGCCAGCCACGTCCCGGGGGTCTCCTCGGCCGCGTGCACCGGCTTTTCCGAACGGACGAAGAGCCTCGCCGGTTCCAGCGGGGTGACCTCGCCTTCCCGCTCGTCCAGTTCGTGCTGGACCGGGCGTCCGATCGAGAGGTGCCGGAAGCGGGGTTCCTCGCCGGGCAGGGGTTCCGTCCCGTGGTCCGCAATGCGCGCGCGGACGCGGACGGCGTACTGGTCCTCGGTCGGCGCGTCGGAGGAGTCGCCGGGATCGGCCTTGCGGACCTTTTCGTTCAGGTCGGTGAAGTTCTTGAACAGGGCGTTCGACCCGTCGTACGCGCCCTGGTCGGCCTCGCGGAAGGACGTCGCCATGTCGCTGATCGCGTCGCGGGTCGCTTCCACCGCCAAGGCCCACGCGTTGATCCCGTCGTAGATCTCCGCGGCCGACTGGATGTGCGTTTTCGAGAATTCGTTGCCGTTCTTGTCGTTTCCGGCCGCGTCCTGGATCCGGCCGGGGTTCGCCAGGCTCTGCACCCGCTGGGCCAGCGTGCGAAGTTCGGCGCTTTTGCCGTCGAAACCGTCGCGGCCGCCGTCTAGACCGTCGGCGTCGACGAAAAACTGGTCGGTCACGGCAGGTTCCCTTCGTCGAATCCCGGCACTCGCGCCGAGAAGAGGGCGTTGACGTCCACTTTTCCGCTCATCAAGTCCTGCGCGGCGATGCCCGGCGGCAGCATGGGGGCCAGCATTTCCGCGGCCGCGGCTATCGATTTCTGCCGGGCGGCGGAGATCGTTTGCACGATCACCGACGCCAGCTCCGCGGGGGCCATGCGTTTGTAAGCGCTGGTGGGGAAGGAAAGTTCGGTCAATTCGCCGGTGCGGCTGACGGTCGCGGCGACCTCGCGGCGGGCGGAAGTGACTGTGCTGGCGGTGGCTTCGACGTCCTGGCGGGTTTGGTCGAAATGGTCGCGTTGATGCTGGTAGGCCGCCATCGCGTCCTCGAGCATCTTTTCGTAGTGCGAACTCATGGTCTCCTCCCGAGGGGTCAGCCGACCGAGGCCAGGCCGGGCCCGAGGGCCATGGCACCGGTGTCGGGCGGGCGGATGCCGCGCAGGTCGGCGGCGGCGAGGGTGCGGGACGCGGCGGCGGCCGACAGCGTGCGGGCGAGTTCGTGCGCGGCGTAGGCGGTGTGGTCGGCGGCGGCGGACAGCTCGTGGGCGAGTGCGTCGCGGACGTCGTCGGGGACCTCGTGGCCGCGGCGGACCAGCAGCCGCACGGCGATCTCGGCCAGTTCGTCCACTGTGTACTCGCCGAGTTGCCAGCCGTACGGGAAGGCGTCGCGCAGGGTGGGCAATTGGGCGAGCAATTCGCCGACGCGGTCGCTTTCTCCGGTGAACACCACGACCGGGTCGGCCGGACGGCGGGCGATCATTTCGGACAGTGCTTCCAAGGCTTCGATGCCGGGAGTGTGCGGCGAGGTGTCCCATTCGCCGTCCAGGTCGACGACCAGCGTGCCGCCGGAAGCGTCTTCCACTGCCGCCCGGACGAGGTGTTCGGCTTGGCCGGGCCATTGCGGCGACAGTTCTTCGGCGAGGTGACGGTGCACGAGCTGTCCCATCGGGGCCATGCGGAATTCGGAGAGGATTTGCGCGTACAGTCTCGCGTACTCCGACCGTCCGGTGCCGCGTTTGCCGGTGATCACCAGATTGGCCTGGTGGCCCAGTGGTTGCCGTTCGTGAGTGAGGCGGCCGAGTTTGAGCAGCAGTCGTTCGGCGTTCTCTCGCACCGATTTCTGCCCGACCAGCCCGCTGAGCCGTTTCCAGCCCGTGCTGGTCGAAACCGCGGCGGCCGGATCGGCGGTGACCGAAACCGTTGACTTCGCGGCAGAAGGCAGTTGCGCCAGTTCGGCCTGAAGATCGTCGGCGGTGAGGCGGTTCAGTTCGATGTCTTTGGACGGCGGATACAAGGCCAGCCGCGACGCCTGGTTGTTCACCATCGCCTCGAACAGCTTGCGCGCGACGCGACCGTTGCCGAACGTCGAATTCTTCGGCACCCGCTCGAAATACTCGCGCAGCGCGGCCAGCGCGTCGTCGGTCATTTCGTAGTAATGCTTGCGCGTCAGCCCGGTCGTGATGGTGACGAGTTCGTCGACGCTGTAGTTCGGGAATTCGATGGTGCGCGTGAACCGCGACGCGAGGCCGGGGTTCGACTGCAGGAACTGTTCCATCTGCTCGGAATAGCCCGCGACGATCACCACCAGCGAATCCCGCTGGTCCTCCATGATCTTCATCAGCGCGTCGATGGCCTCCTGCCCGAAGTCGGGGCCGGAACCGCCGGTCGGCGCGCTCAGCGTGTACGCCTCGTCGATGAACAGCACCCCGCCGACGGCCTTTTCCACGACCTCGGTCGTCTTGATCGCGGTCGACCCGATGTACTGGCCGACCAGGTCCTGGCGGGCGACCTCGATCATGTGCCCCTTCGACAGGATGCCGAGTTCGGCGAGCACCGTGCCGTACAGCCGGGCGACGGTCGTCTTGCCGGTGCCGGGCGGGCCCGCGAACACCAGATGCCGCGACATCGGCGGCATCGGCAGGCCCATCCGCTCGCGCATCTGCGACATCTTGATCAGGTTGATCAGGCCGGTGACTTCTTTTTTTACCCCGGCGAGCCCGACCAGCGCCTCCAGTTCGCCCAGCGGGCCTTCGAGCACCTCCCCGGCGGCCTCGCTCACGGTCTGCTCAGCGAACTCGCCCGGCGGCGCGGGGGACACCGGCTCGGCCGAACGAGCGGAGTCGGTGCTCAAGCGGTCCACGTCCGCGTGCTCCCCGCTGACGAGTTCGCCCGAGGCGTCGTTGACCACGCAATCGCGGATGCTGACCGGCTCAGTCGTTTCCACGTGGAAGCCGTCCCCGCCCGCTCCGAGGATTTCGCATTCGGTAAAGGACGCCCGCGCAGCGACGTACACGCCGCTTCCTCGCGCATTGCGCACCCGGCAGCGGGAAGCGGTCAGCGGCGAACCCACGGTGATTCCGTCACCCGGGGAATCAATGATCTCGCAGTCCTGCAAGGAGATTTCCACAGTCCCGGAAAGGTGCAAACCGCCGCCGCGCACCTGCACCGACTTCGCCGACGACGCCGCGTTAGCCGCGAACGAAACCGCCTGGTCGGCCGTCGAATCGACCCGGAGATCGGTCACGGTCAACCGGGCGGCCTCGGTGACCTGCACTCCGCTTTCCCGTCCGGCCCCAATGGAGGCGTCCGCGAGGTCCAAGGTGGACTGTCCGGAAAGGACTATCCCGACCCCGCTGTCCGGCGTCATCCGCAGCCCGCCGACCGACACCGCCGAGTCCGCGCTGACCGACATCGCGGTGTGCGTCGAACCCCGCACGGTCGCGCGTTCGAACCGCGGCCGCGCTTGGTCGTCCACCAGGATCGTGACCGGCGAGCCTTCAAACGTGCAGTCCACGAACTGCGGCGCGGAGGTTCCGGTCGCCTGCACCGCGTTCGCGCCCGCCCCGGCGAAGACGCAGTCGCGGAGCAACGGCTCGGCAGACGCCGCGATATGCGCGGCCTGCATCGGCGCCGACCGGAACTGCGACGACGCCACCGAAACCCGGCCTTTGCTGGTCACGTACAGGTCGACGTTCGCGCTGTCCCGCACGGTCAACCCGGTGATCGTCGCGCGTCCTTGCTGTTCCACGACCATCGCCGGTTTCTGCGCGCCGACAATCTCGCACTGCTCGACAATCGCGCCCGCTTCACCGTTGACGCACACCCCGTTGCCCGCCGCGCCCCGCACCACGCAGCGGCGCAGCAGCACCGATCCCGTCTCGGCCACCACCACGCCGGACGACGCGGCATCGACGATCTCAGTGTCCTCAATGGCCGATTGCACCGGCGAGGCGACCACGACCCCGGCACCGCCGGTGCTGGTCACCGTGCAGCCCCGCAGCGCGAGCGAGCCCTCCAGCCGGGCCAGCAGCGTCGCCCAGGAAGTGCCGGACAGTCGGCAGCCGTCGAGCGCTGCCTCGCCGCGGACGACGTCCACTGTGACCAACTGGTCGTCGAGGCCGGTCAGGACGAAACCGCTGAGCTGCACCGCCTCGGCGTTCGCGACGAGCACGCTCCCGGTGTTCGCCACGATCTCCACCGTGCCGGGTTCGGCCACCAGCGACACCATCCGGTCCACCACGAGGTTTTCCTCGTACCGGCCCGGATGCACGCTGATCGTCGCCCCCGGCCGCGCCTGCGCCAGCGCCGCGCCGATGGTCCCGAAGGCACCCGGCCGGTCGCCGCCGACCACGAGCAGCTGTCGGTTCATCGTCTCCGCCTCTCCGCACTCACGCCAGGCCCGGGAGCGCCCCGAACCGCTCCGCCGCCTGCTCGTCCATCACGGCCCGGACCAGGTCCTCGCCCGCTTCCGCCCACGTCTGCAGCGTCTGCCGGAGCGAGTTCACGGCCAGCTCGTCCAGCGACGCCCGGTCGTTCGCGACCCGCCCGGTCTCGTCGATCTCGCTCGCGGTCAGCTCCCGCAGCAGCACCGCGCCGCGCTCGCCCGCGGCCGGCTTACGGGTTTCCAGCACCTTGAAACTGGTCCCCGGCACGAACAGCACCCGGTTTTCGACACCGCCCTCGTTCGGTTCCAGCAATTTGGTGCGCCGTCCGGTGATCGACCACACCAGCACGTCCGTTTCTCCGTCCACAGTGGACGAAGGCCGGGTCAGCGCGTTGAGGAAACCCCATTCGGTCAGTACTTTGCGCCCGTCGAGCAGCGGCCACGCGGACGGCGGCAGCTCGGCGGCGAAGGTCGCCGGACCGCGGTGCGAGGGCAGCCTGCTCAGTCCGGCCACGACGCACCGGGCGACCGGGACGTGCGGGCCGTTCGCGCCGCGCCGCAGTCCGGCGTCGATGGTGGATCCCTTGGGGGACAGGTAAAGCTGCACGGCCACCGCGTCGGTCAGCACCTCGGCCGAAGACGAGATCGACAGCACGCCTTGGAACCCCGGGTGCTCGGACAGGATCCGCGCGACGGTGTTCGACATCAGGCCGTATTCCGCGCCGAGCGATTTGCGCAGCCACTGGCGTTCCTTGTCCGCACCGCGTTTGGGCAGCAGGGCGGTCGCTTCCGAGCTGGGGGTTTCCTGGAAGCGCAGCTCCGCCGGGGCTTTCGCGGGCTTCGGCCGGTCCTGGACCGGAGCCGCGGCGGCGACCGGCGGTTCCACCGGCTTGGCCGGGGCGACCTCAGCCGGAGCGAGGTGCGAGATCGGCTTCGCCGCCCGAGGAGGCGCGGCGACCTTGGCCGAGGGAGCGGCCGGGGTTTCGGTCTTCACCGGAGCAGCAACCGGCTCGGCGACCGGAGCATCAACGGGCGCAGCGACAGGAGCGGCAACGGGAGCAGGAGCAGCGACGGGAGCAGCGATTGCCCCGGGAACCTCCGTCGGCGCGGCAATCCCCAACGCCGCCGGAGCCGCAGGGAGATACGCCGCCGGAGGAGCCGCGGCCGCCACCGGCGCCGGATGCCCGGATTCGATCGCGTCCAACGCCCGCGCCGCCACCCGCGGCCGCGCCCGCTCCGCCAGCAGCGCGGCAGCGGGCAGCACCCGGCTCATCCGCCGCGTCTCCTCGTCCAGTCGCGCCAGCAAATCCTCCGCCAGCAACCGCATCCGCGACGCCGAGCCCTCGTCCGCCGCGTCGAAAGTCAGATTGTGCACCGCGGCGTCGAGGCTGATCTCCCGGACCGCGGCCGACGAGGGACCGTCCTGCGGCGGACGCACCAGCAGGCCCGACTGCACGACCTCGACCACCGCGTCCGGCGAATACCAGTACACCGCGGGAGAGACCTGGTCGAGCCCGTGGATCGGCGGACGGTGCGAAAGCAGTTCGGGCAACGGCGTTTCGTCGCCCGTGCGCGGTTCGTAGCCGAGTTCCGTGGTGAACGGACGCCAGCCGAGCCGCCCGTCGTACCGTACAGTCCGCAGGGTCGGCAGCTGCGGCGAACCGACCGGCACGCCCGCGTAGAACGCGACCGGCTTGCCGAGCAGATCGGCCAGCGCCTGTCCGATCGCGACCTCGCCGGGCACCGACATCGGGCCGTACTGCACGAACCGCGCCTTGGCCCGCACCTTCTCCGGCAGCTGGACCCACAGCCGGGCCGCGTCGTCCAACGCCAGCGGCGGGCAGCCGGGGCAGCCCAGCACGATCGTCATGGTGTCGTGCTGCGCGGGCATCCGCGAGATCAACGCCGTGCGGTGGTGCCGCTGGGGAGCGTCGAAACCGACCGGGCGGACCCACAGACCGCCCGGGAGAGGCTCGGCGACGCCCCGCGAACTCGTCGGGGTCAGCTCGGCGGCGATCCCGGAATCCCAGGCCGGGCGCGGAAACCGCTTCGCCTCCCAGGCCGGCGGGCGGCCGGGACGGAAGCGCACCCAGCCGCCGCCGCGCCCGGCGTGGACGAACAACGCGCCGCCCGCGCTCGGGATCACCGAACCGTCCGGCGCGAGCACCGGGCGGTTGATCCGCTCGGCCAGCCACTGCCCGGCCAGCGCGGTGGTCTCGCGCGAACGCCCGCCGATCACCAGCCGCACCCCGCGGCGGCGCCGGGGGAGCGCCCTGGCCACCGATTCCCACATCGCGATCGGCGAGTCCACCGGCAGGTCCACGACCACCAGGTCGTGCTCGGGATCGGCCGCGACGCCGAGCGCGAGCGACTGCGCCTCGCCGGTCATCCCCTCGGCGAGATGCACGACCAGCGCGTTGCCCACGGTCTTCTTCTCCAGAGCGCGGTCGCCGCGCCGGATCAGCGAAAGCTCCATGGCTGCCTCCTTCTCAGACTCGGCGGCCGACGGCCGGAGCCGCGCCGGTGTGGTGCGCGATCAGCCCGTACACGAAGAACCCGACCGCGATCAGCAGACCGAGCACGAGCCCGACCAGCAGCCCGACCCAGGCCCGCCGGGCGGGCACGTCGAGGTGGCTCGCGTCGCCGAGCACCAGCGCCGACGTCATCCGCCCGATCAGGAACGAATACGCCTCGACGTGATCCTTCTGCGTCTGCACCAGGACACCTCTCCTTCTCGCTCAAGCGGTGAGCCCGACGGCCCACGCGTAGACCCCGAACAGCTGCAGGAGGATCGGGATCATCGCCACCGCGCTCAGCGTTTCCAGCCAGTTCGCCAGATGCCCCCAGATCGGCAGCAGCCGCCGCGGCGGCGGGCGCAGCATCGCCAGCAGGAGCAGGAAGAACACCAGGCACAGCCCGGCGAGACAGGCGCCGCGCCACGCGACGGGCAGCGGCTGGATCAGCGACAGCCCGAGCAGCACCAGGCCGATCGCCCCGGCGACGGCGAGCGGAACCCGCTGCCAGACGCCGAGCAGCGCCCGCGACCGCATCAGCACCGCCGCCGACACCAGCCCGCCGAGGACGGTCGTGAACAGCCCGCGGCCGACCAGGAACGGGAAGCAGCCGGTGAAAACGGCCGTGGCGGCGAGGCAGGCGATGGTGAGGTAGCCGTCGGCGTATCCGGTCTGGTGCACCATCTGCGCGGCGGGCATCGGCTCGATGTCGTACTGCAGTTCCCCGGCCGAACGCGGCAGCTGCGGACCGCGGATGCGGGCGAACCGGATGCCGATCCGCGGCGCGAACACCATCAGCCCGACCAGCACGAACGACACGAGCCCGGCCGCCTGTTCGGCGGTGAACCCGGCGCCGAGGTGCAGCCACAGCGAGAGCGCGCCGGCCAGCCCGGTCGCGGCCGCCGCGCCGAACGGCACGAACGGGATGGCGTGCGCCCACGCGGCCCGCCCGCCGAGCACGAGACCGCCGGCCAGCGCGAAAGTCAGGCAGCCGGTCAGAATCGGCGTGCCCTGCAGGTCGAACGCCGGCTCGAGCCCGGCCACCGCGACCGCGCCGGCGAGGAACGCGAACCCGCACCCGCCGAGCCCGAGCAACGTCAGCAGCGCCTTGTCGTCCGAACGCACCCCGGTCGCCACGGCCGCGACGAGCAGCCCGAGCGACACCACGCCGCCGCCGATCGCGGTCAGCCCGGCCGAACCCGGGTACAGCAGCACCCGGGCGAGCACCACGAGGGAGAAGATCGCGAACCCGAGGAACAGGCCGCGGTTGAACTCCGGACGCCAGCGGCCGGGACGGCGGCTCACCGCGGTGGCCATGCCGTCCGCGATGTCGTCGAAATCCAGTTCCGGCAACGGGTCCGTGCGAGGGCGCAGGTGGAATTCCTCGCCTTCCTTCCAGTCCAGCGACTCCGGGGTGCCCGACGCGTCCAGCGGCTCCTCGCCGAGCCGCTGCAGCACCCAGGCCTCGCCGAGGTCGTCGCGGCCGCCGGTGTGCTCCAGCAGCACCGGAAGGAGGCTGGTCAGCGGGACGGACATCGGCACCGCCAGGTCCGCCCGGCCCTGCGGCCCGTACACGGTGATCCGGCACAGTTCGCCGGTCGACGCGGTCATCGCACGCCCCTTTCGGTCGTCGCGAGGGAGGACCAGCCCTCGCCGGTCCGGTCTTCTTCCGCGATCGCGGTCTGCACGAGCTTCACGCCGCGGCGGGTGACGAGCTGCGCGCGGCCGGCGGGCAGCTGGCGCGGGGCCGCCTCGCCGAGGAATTTGCCCTCCTCCTTGGGATAGGAGAAGACCACGCCCGGGCTGCCGAGCTCCCAGATCCGGCGGACCACCGAGTCGCTCAGCGCGCGCATCGCGCCGGACGTGCTGCGGCTGAGGATCAGGTGGAACCCGATGTAGGAACCCTGCGACAGCAACGACAACAGCGGCTCCAGCGGCGAGCCCATGCCGCTGGTCAGCAGCTGGTAGTCGTCGACCACGAAGAACAGCCGCGGGCCGGTCCACCAGTCGCGGCGCTTGAGCCGGTCCGCGGTGATGGTCTGGTCCGGGACCCGCGGAGTGAGCGAAACGCTGGCCTGCTGGGCCAGTTCCTGCAGCGCCTCGGTGGTGGTCGCGTACCCGACGCGGTACGCCTCGGGCACTTCGGCGTCCAGCTGGCGGCTCGGGTCGGCCAGCACGATCTTCGCCTCGCTCGGCGAGTAGCGGCTGAGCACCGAACGCAGGACGACCCGCAGCAGGTTGGTCTTGCCGGTTTCGTTGTCGCCGAAGGCGAGCAGGTGCGGAGTGGCCGCGAAATCGTGCCACACCGGCAGCAGTCGCTGTTCGTCCTGGCCGAGCGCGATCCGCAGGTCGCCGTCCGGCGCGGGCAGCTGAGCCATCGGCAGTTTCGCGGGCAGCAGCCGTACTGCCGGGGCCGGCGCGCCCGGCCAGAACAGGCGGACCTCTTCGGCGACCGCCTTGGCCGCCGCCGCGAGGTCGTCGGTGTTCCCGCTGCCGTCCATCCGCGGCAGCCCGGCGAGGAAGTGCAGACCGTCCGGGGTCAGGCCGCGGCCCGGCTGGTTCGGCACCGTTTTCGCTTTGCGGGAACCGATTTCCGACTCCATCGGGTCGCCGAGCCGCAGTTCGAACCGCGTCTGCAGCAGGTCGCGCAGGTACGGCCGGATCTCCGACCAGCGGGTCGCGCCGATCACCACGTGCACGCCGAAGGACAGCCCGCGCGAGGCCAGCTCGCCGATCTTCTGCTCCAGGTCGCTGTAGTCGTTCTTGAGGCTGTACCAGCCGTCGACCACCAGGAAGACGTCGCCGAACGGATCCTCGATCCGGCCGCTGCGGCGCAACGCGCGGTAGGAGTCCATCGATTCGATGCCGTGCTCGGAGAACAGCGTCTCGCGGCCCTCCATGACCTGCGAGATCTCCTCGATGGTCCGCACGACGCGGTCGCGTTCGAGCCGGGTGGCGACCGAGCCGACGTGCGGCAGCCCGGACAGCGACATGATCCCGCCGCCGCCGAAGTCCAGCCCGTAGAACTGGACCTCCTGCGGGGTGTGCGTCATCGCGAGGGCCAGGACGAGCGTGCGCAGCAGCGTCGACTTGCCGGTCTTCGGCCCGCCGACCACCGCGACGTGCCCGGCCGCCGACGACAGGTCCGCCGTCAGCAGCTCGCGGACCTGCTCGAACGGCCGGTCGATCATCCCCATCGGCACCCGGAGCCTGCCCCAGTGCGCCGGGTCGGCCACCGCCATCCCGCGCACCGGGTCCGGCGTGACGCTCGGCAGCAGCGAGTCCAGGCTCGGCGATTCGGCCAGCGGCGGCAGCCACACCTGGCGCGCCGCCGGGCCCGCGCCGGCCAGCCGGTCGATGAACGCGTCGGCGAGCGTCGGCCCGCCCGGCACGGCGGCCTCCAATGCGTCCACATCGGACTGTTTCTCGGCCGGTTCCGGTTCGTCGTCGCGGACGATCAGCTTCGCCGGATGGGCCTCGGTGCGGAACGGGACGACCTCCCGGCTGGCCCTCGCGGCCGCCACCGCGGAGTTCTCGCCGTTGCCCGCGGGGACCGGACCGGAGACGTAGGCGGCCTTGAACCGCACCAGGTTCGTGGTGTCGATCTTCAGGTAGCCGTTGCCCGGCTCCGGCGGCAGTTCGTAGGCGCTGCCCGCGCCGATCACGCTGCGGGACTCCATCGAGGAGAACGTGCGCAGCGCGATCCGGTACGAGAGGTGGCCTTCGACGCGGTGGATGCGGCCTTCGTCGAGCCGCTGCGAGGCGAGCAGGAGGTGCACGCCGAGGCTGCGGCCCAGCCGTCCGACGGAGACGAACAGCTCCATGAACTCCGGTTTCGCGCTCAGCAGTTCGGAGAACTCGTCCACGACCAGGAACAGCGTCGGCATCGGGGCCAGCTGTTCGCCGGCCGCGCGCGCCTTTTCGTATTCGTACAGCGACGGGTAGCCGCTCGCGCGCAGTTGTTCCTGCCGCCGCACCATTTCGCCGTTGAGCGAGTCCTGCATGCGGTCGACCAGCGGCAGTTCGTCGGCGAGGTTGGTGATCGTCGCCGAGGTGTGCGGCAGCCGGTCCATCCCGAGGAACGTCGCGCCGCCCTTGAAGTCGACGAGCACGAAGTTCAGGATCTCCGACGAATGCGTCGCGGCCAGCCCGAGCACGAGCGTGCGCAGGAGTTCCGACTTGCCGGACCCGGTCGCGCCGATCAGCATCCCGTGCGGGCCCATGCCGCCCTGCGCCGATTCCTTCAGGTCCAGCTCGACGATCTCGCCGTCCTCGGTCACGCCGATCGGCACCGACATCCGCGCCCGCTGCGCCGTTCGCGGCCGCCACTGGGCCGGGATGTCGAACGTGTGCACGTCCTTGATGCCGAGCAGCGCGGTCAGGCCGAAGTCGCTTTCCAGCGGCTGGTCGGCGATCTCGAGGGTGCCGCTGGTCCGCTTCGGCGCGAGCAGCCGCGCGAGCCCTTCGACCTGGGTCACCGAAAGCTCGTCGCGGGTCGCCGAACCCACGCCGCTGCCCGCCGGGAACTCGACCAGATCGTCCTTTGTGGTCAGTCGCAGCACCTTGGGGCCGCCGGGGAGCGAGCCGGTGACGTCGAGCAGCACCACGTTGCGCAGGCCCGCGCCGACCAGCCGGGAGGACTCCGGGATCGTCGCCAGATGCGCGACGATCACCACGAACGGTTCGGTCGTCGTCGGCCCGACGGTCTTGTCGTGGTCGTCGCGATCGGCCACGTCCGGGCCGAGGAGGTCCATCAGCTCGTCGTGGTCGGCGGCGAGCAGCCGCAGCGGGCCCGCCGCGTCGCGCAGGGTCGGATGGTTGTTGTGCGGCAACCACTTCACCCAGTCCCACTGCGCCTGCGCGGCCTCGGTGGTGAGCACCGCGAGCCGCAGTTCGTCCGGCGAATGAAAGGCGACCAGCTGCGCGAGCATCGCCCGGACCAGCGCGACTGCCGCCTCTGGATCGCCGTCGAACTCGACGCTGGTGAAGCTCCGCAGCCCCACCGCGGTCGGGATGCCGGACAGCGTGCGGTAGGTCTCGGTGAACCGGCGCAGCGAAATCGCCGACAGCGGTTCGAGGTCCTCGATCGGCTTGGTCACCGGCGGCACCAGTTCCAGCGCCGACTGCTGCGTGCCGAGCCCGATCCGCACCCGCGCGAAGTCCTCGTGGCTGATCCGGCGTTCCCACAGCCGCGGCCCCATCGCGAGCGACCACAGCGAATCCGGGGCCGGGTTGTTCCAGGCCACCGCGTGCCGCTGGTCCTCGGCGGTCGAACGCGCCCGCTCCCGGATCTGGCCTAGGTAGCGCAGGTAATCCCGCCGTTCGGCCTGCATCTTGCGCTTGCGCTCGGCGGCCGCGCGGGACAGCTGCCCGAGGCTCATCGCGATCATGGACACGCCCATGCCGCCGCCGATCACGTAGGTGAACGGCGAACTGCCCGCGACTCCGGAGAACGCCAGCACCATCACCAGCGACCCGATGGCCATCGGCAGCATCATCAGCAGCGAGTTGAAATCGCGCGCCGCCGGTTCCGCCATGACGGGCGGTTCCTGCAGTTCTTCTTGCCCCTCAGGCATTTCCGGACCGGCCGCGCGCGGCCCCCGCTTGACGGTTTCCGTACTCATTCGAGCACCCCCGGCGTGCCGCGGCGCGCGGGCTCGCCCCAGGCCGAATCGTCCTGCCGGAGCAGATCGGCCATGGTGCGTTCCTCTTCTTCTTCCTCGGGTTCTGCCGTCTCCGGTTCGGGCTCCAGGGGTTCGGGAGCGTCGCCGCAGGTGGGCAACTCGTCGGGGACGAACTCGGCCGGCCCGCCGCGGACTCGCTGGTAGGTGGCCAGCGCTTCGTCCGGACGCCAGGGTTCGTCGCTGCGCTGGACGTGGTCGGTGGTGATTTCCTGCGCTCGGTCCTCGGCTTTCGTGGTGACCGGCAGGAGGGCGGGGAGGAAATCGGCGGTGCCGACGTCCCAGGCCGAGGTGTCCTCGTGGTCGAGCGGCTGGACGACGGCGATCCGGACGTCTTCGGGGTTTCCGGTGCTCGTCTGCCTTGACTCCAGCGTGGCCAGGACGGACGGCTGAGTTTCGCTGCGCTTCCCCGCGGAGTCGGGGGCTTTCACACCGTTGCCCGCGGCGGTGTTCACCGGAGCCCACTCAGCCGACGCGCTCGGCGGGGTTTCGCCTGGTGCGCTGGGATCTCCGACGCCGGTCGGTGTGGTCGCTGCCCAGGGTGTTTGGACGTCGCCGAGCAGCCCGGCGGAGTCGGGTCGTTCGGCGGCGGGGGTGTTCGCTCCGCCGCCCGCGCCGCCGGGCGGGACCATGGGCAGGCCAGGGCTTGGGATCTGGTGGTTCTTCGCCCCGGTGCTCGGCGGGGTTTCGCTTTGCGCGCCGGGGCTTCCGACGCCGACTGTCGGGGTGGCTGTCCGGGGCTCTTGGATGTTGCCGGGCAGTCCGGCGATGGTCGGGTTCGTCCCGCCGCCGGGCGCGAATGTGGGAGTGTCTTTCGCCCATTCCGCCGATTCGCTCGGCGGCGTCTCCCCGAACGCGCTCGGGTCGCCGATGCCGTCCGGCAAGTCCGCGGTCCACGGCTCCTGCACATTGCCGAGCAGCCCAGCCGAATCCGGACGTTCCGCGGCGGGTGTGTTGAGTCCGCTGCCGCCGCCCATGCCGCCGGGCGGGACCATCGGCGGCGTTCCCGAGGCCGGAAGCTGCTCGTGGTTGCCGACGGGATCCGGCAGTTTCGGCAGGTCGCTCTCGCCGAGTCCCTTCACCCCCGGTCCGACTGGCTCTCCGCCGCCCGGGCCGCCGACGCCGTCGCCGAGCGCGCCGTTGCCGTTTCCACCGGGCGGCGGGGCCCACTTGGCGGCGTGGAGGGGTGGTGTGTCGCCGTGGGCGTCGGGGTTGCCGATGCCGTCCGGCGGGGGGCTGATCCAGGGTTTTTTGATGTTGCCGAGCAGTCCGGAGGAGTCCGGTCGTTCGGCGGCGGGTGTGTTGAGTCCGCTGCCGCCGCCCATGCCGCCGGGCGGGACCATCGGCGGCGTTCCCGAGGCCGGAAGCTGCTCGTGGTTGCCGACGGGATCCGGCAGTTTCGGCAGGTCGCTCTCGCCGAGTCCCTTCACCCCCGGTCCGACTGGCTCTCCGCCGCCCGGGCCGCTGACGCCGTCGCCGAGCGCGCCGTTGCCGCTCGCACCAGGCGGCGGGGCCCACTTGGCGGAGTGAAGCGGTGGTGTCTCGCCGTGCGCATCAGGGTTGCCGATGCCCTCCGGCGGGGAGCTGATCCAGGGTTTTTTGATGTTGCCGAGCAGTCCGGAGGAGTCCGGTCGTTCGGCGGCGGGTGTGTTGAGTCCGCTGCCGCCGCCCATCCCGCCCGGCGGGACCATCGGCGGGGTGCCGCCGCCGGGGAGCTGCTCGTGATTGCCGACGGGGTCCGGCAGTTTCGGCAGGTCGCTCTCGCTGAGGCCCTTGATCGCGCCCGGGCCGCTTTCGCCTGGGCCGCTGAGGTTGTTGCTGAGCCCGCCGGGTCCGTTATCGCTCGCGCCGGGCGGCGGGGCCCACTTGGCGGAGTGGAGCGGTGGTGTGTCGCCGTGGGCGTCGGGGTTGCCGATGCCCTCCGGCGGGGGGCTGATCCACGGTTTCTTGATGTTGCCGAGCAACCCGGAAGAATCCGGACGTTCCGCGGACGGCGGGTTCAGCCCGCCGCCTCCGCCCATGCCTCCGGGCGGCATCATCGGGATGCCGCTGCCGCCCGGGGTCTGGTTGCCCGGAGGGGTGTTCAGGCCCGGCGGCAGGTGCGCCGGGTTGAGGGCGTTGTTCGCCAGGTGACCGCCGGACTCGCCCGGCGGGGCCGGGATCGACGGCGGGTTCACGTGTCCGGACCCGCCCGAGCTTCCCGGCGGGGCCGGAATGGAAGGCGGGTTGACGTGCCCGGACCCGCCGGAACTTCCCGGCGGGGCGGGGATCGAGGGCGGGTCGACGTGCCCGCCCAGGTTGTTGCCCGAGGCCCCGGGCGGCGGCGGGATCGACGGCGACTTGAGGTTGTTCCCGCCCGGCGCGCCCGGAGGCGGCGGAACCTCCGTACGGTCCCCCGGAGGCGCGGGAATGGCCGGCGGCTTGACCGACGGCGGCTTCGCATTGTTCCCGCCGACCCCGTTGGGCGGCGGCGGAATGGAGGCAGGGTTCAGCGGCGGTGGCGTGCCGTTCCCGCCGGGTCCGTTGAGGTCGCCGGGCGGAGGTGTCACGAGGGCGTTCTTCAGCGGCGGTGGCGTGCCGTTCCCGCCGGGTCCGTTGAGGTCGCCCGGTGGAGGTGTCACGAGGGCGTTCTTCAGCGGCGGTGGCGTGCCGTTTCCACCAGGCCCATTGAGGTCGCCCGGCGGAGGCGACACGACAGCGTTCTTCAACGGCGGCGGCACGTCGTTCCCGCCGGGACCGTTCACGCCGTTCGGAGGGGGCGGAATCACAGCCTTGTTGACCGGCGGCGGGGGTGCGCCATTGCCGCCGCCGCCCGGCGGCGACGACACGGGCGGCGGCTGCGTCACCGGAGGCGGCGGAGGAGAAACCGGCGGCGGAGGGGGAGCCGTCACCGGCGGCGGGGGCGGCGGAGGAGTGGGCGGGGGCGGAGGAGGCGGCGGCGGGGGAGGAGGCTTGGGCGTGTTGCTGTCGCCGCCACCGGGCGTCGGCGGCGGGGTCGTCGTGCCCGAGTTGACGTGCACGGTGTTGTACTTCTGCGCGAGCTGGCCGCCCACCTTGCGCATGTCGTTGGTCATCATCTCGACGGCTTCGGGGAACTGCGAGATGTACGCGCGCCCGTCGCTGAGATGGTATTTGCTGCCCTGGGCGAGGACCTGGCTGGCGTAATAGCTGTCGATGTACCGGATCGTGTCCTGCGCCCACTTGAGATACGCCGCGGAATTGACGAGATTGTTCGGCACGTTGTTCGACCCGCCGCCGTCGCCGATCCGGTCCGCCAGATCGGAGAACTTGTTGCCCAGCGCGGTCATCATGTCCTTGAACTTCGTCGCGGCGTCGCCCTTCCACGGACCGTCGGGTCCGGCGAGGGCGGCGGTCTGGTCCTGAATGGACTGAGCGACCATCGCGAGGTTCTGCTGCGTCTCCTGAAACACCCCGGCCGCGTCCTGAAGCGACTGCCAGTTGACGTTGCCGTAGGCCTTGTCAAGGTTGTCCTGGCCGCCCGACAGCGAACCGCCGCCGAGGATCGCCGCTTCGATCTGCTTCCACGTCAGGCCGTCGAAATCCTTCGACGGGTCACCAGTGGTGTTCTGGTTGCCGGTCTTCGTGGTGTCCGGCCAGACCCCGTCGTCGTCCGAGGTGAACCCGTTGGTGTTGTCGTCCGCCATCTTCCCTCGATCGCTTCGAACCTGGAGAGACCGCCGCCCGTCCGGTCAGGGTTTCTGACCGGCGCCGGTGATGTGGCCGCTGACGGTGTTGAAATACTGGTTGTAGTCGTCGGCCGACATCTTGTTGACCTCGTCGGCGCTGTCGTACGCCTTCGAGGCCTTGTTCACCGCGTCCGCCACCTCGTCGAGCGCCTTGCAGAGGTCGTGGATCGCGGTGCGGGTGGTGTCGCGCAGCGCGTTCGTGCCCTGGATCGGCTTGAAGATCTTTTCCTGCGCCGTCAGGAACACGCCGGGCTTGAGCTGGATCCCGTCGAGTTTCGCCGGAAGATCCTTCAGCGGCCCGTCCGCGAGCGCCTGCATGTTCTTCGCGAACGTGCGCATCGCCTCGGTGTTGACCGCGGTGACGCCCCTGCCCGGATGCTCGGCGCCGCCCGGCACCGGCGGCGGCTTGCCGACGTCGCCCGGCGGGATCCACTCGTTCTTCACGTCCGGCGGCGTCTGGTCGCCCGGACTGTGGAACTTGCCGTCCGCCGACGTGGTCTGATGCTTGTTCGACGAATCGTTGTGCATCCCGTAATCGGTGTCACCCAACGAAACCATGGCCGGTCACCCTCCTTTCTGGTCAGTCGCGCCGAAGCGGCGGCGTCAGTTCGCGGCGAACCGCTTGGCGTTGTTGCCCTCGGTGTTCGAGGTGCCCTCGTTGATCTGGCCGAGGGTCTGCGCGGCCGCGTCGAGCGCCTGCGGCAGCGTGAGCGCGGCCTGGTGGCAGTAGGTGTAGGTCTCGTGGAACATGTCCGCCGCGACACCGGTCCAGTTTTCGCGCTGGCCCTCGATGACCGCCTTCATCTGGTCCAGCAGCTCGGTGATCTGGTTGGACTGCTGCTTCGCCTGCCCGACGGTGTCCTGCATGGTCGCGAAGCTGATCTGGAACTGGCCCAAAGCCATGGGAGAGGTCCTTTCGTGGGAAGGAAGGGGATCAGAAGCCCTGCAGGCCGCCGCCGCCGATGACCGCGGCCGCGTTGTGCGCGGTGGAGGTGTTGTCCGAGTCCCGGCTGTCGTACTCGCTCGCCGAGGTCTGCACGTTCTGCGCGAGCTCGTCCAGCTTCTGCACGATCTTGCGGACCGTCTGGTCGAACTGGCCCATGGCCTGGTTGAACACGTTCGCCGAGTCCGACCGCCAGGTGCCGAACAGCGTCTGCATGGTGCCGTCGACCTTCTGGTTCACGCCGGTGATGTTCTGCCCGGTGTCGCTGATCGTCTGCGCGCCCTTGCGCATGACGCTGGTGTCGACGCGGGCGCCGTCCTGCGAAGCCATGCTTTCTCCTCTGGTCGGGTTCTCCGGATATGACGGACTGGCCTGCCAGGCCGCCGATGTCGCCGCGGATGCCCTTCGTTCGGCCGATACGACAGAGCACGGGGAGACTGCGGACTTACGGTAAGCGCCGGTCTACGGGTTGTCGCCGCGTTGTTCCCTTCTGAACACCAGCTCACGGACGGCGGGGCAAGCCGCTGCGCCACCCGGGGGCCGCTGGGCGCGGCAACGCGGTGCGCCGCCACCGGTTACGCACGATTGCCCGTTCAGGCACCGCTGTTTGCCCGGGTTCGCGGTTCGCGCTCATGCGAGCGGAAGCCGGGAGCGGACTCGAGCAGTCCGTTGTGGACAGACCGGGTGGCTCCGGAGCTGTCCGTGAGGGGAACCCTGAGGGACTCTGAGTCCCTCAGGGTTCCCCTCACGGCGCTCAGTACTTGAGGGTGAAGGCGAAGTCGCCGGAGAGCTTGCCGCCCAGCCGGACTGCCGACACCACCTTCCCCTCGGCGAGCAGCCGCTCGACTTCGGCCCGGGCGAGCCCGCAGCCCTCGGCGATCAGCCGCACCGGCCGGACCGGGATCCGGGCCGCGAAGCCGACCGAGACGTCGATCGCGTCCTGGTCGAGATGGTCCAGACCATCGGTGTCGAGCCGCCAGGCGTCGTCCCAGTCGAGCGCGACGCGGTTGCGCCGGCGCAGGACCGGGTCCTGGAGCAGTTCGGCGGCGAGGGAGGAATCGTTGTGGTGCAAGCGATCCAGCAGAACCGGGCTGACCGAGCGCACCTTCGCCCGTTCGAACACGGTGAGTTTCGCCGTTTCCCCGCAGCCGGTGCACAGCACGAGAAGCCAGGCGTCGATGAGTTTGTGGTTGGCGTTGACCCGGAACTTGCCGTCCGCCCGGAAAAGCCCGGACGAACAGGTATGGCAGCGCCTCCGGACGAGCGGCAGGCGAGTGGGCAGGACTGTCCAGTGATAGAGCACAGGAGTACACCGATCCAGTGAGAATTCCGCAGCACGAAGAAGCGCGGCGCTCAATCGCGGCGCGCGACGAAATCAGAGCTTGGGATGCCTCACGCGATGTACAACGGCACGTCCTCGCCTAGCCGACACTGGTCGAGCGACAGTAGCGGCGGGCACGGGCGCGGCTCCACTGGTTTTCGGCCGCCAGCGGGTCTCCGGCTCTCGCGAGCACGGGTCCGGCCGGCGTCAGCGGACCGGCGCCAGTTCCCCGGGTTCCTCCGCGGCCGCCTGCCGGGCGTACCGACGCGCCATCGCCACGCACACGATCAGCTGAATCTGGTGGAACAGCATCAGCGGGAGCACGATCAGCCCGACCTCGGCGTGCCCGAACAGCACCGTCGCCATCGGCAGGCCGCTCGCCAGGCTCTTCTTCGAACCGCAGAACATGATCGTGATCCGGTCCGCGCGGGCGAAGCCGAGCAGCCGCGCGCCGCCGCTCGTCGCGGCGAGCACCGCCGCCAGCAGGACGCAGCAGACCGCGACCAGGGCCAGCAGCGGGCCGAGGTCCAGCTGGTGCCAGATGCCCTCGGTCATGCCCTCGCTGAACGCGGTGTACACGACCAGCAGGATCGACCCGCGGTCGACGATCTTCAGCGGGGCGGAATGCCGCTGCACCCACCCGCCGATCCAGCGGCGCGCGAGCTGCCCGGCGACGAACGGCACCAGCAGCTGCAGCACGATGTCCAGCACCGCCGAACCGCTCACGCCGGGGCCGTCGGTGGCCAGCAGCAGCGCGACGAGCAGCGGCGTCAGCACGATGCCGAGCAGGTTGGACAGCGACGCGCTGCAGATCGCCGCCGCGACGTTGCCCCTCGCGATCGAGGTGAACGCGATCGACGACTGGACGGTCGAGGGCAGCAGGCAGAGGAACAGCACGCCGGTGTACAGCGGCGACGTCAGCAGCCCGGGGGAGAGGAACGACGCGGCGAGCCCCAGCAGCGGGAACAGCACGAAAGTGGCGCAGAGCACCGTGACGTGCAACCGCCAGTGCCGCATCCCCTCGACCGCTTCCTGGCTGGAAAGCCTCGCGCCGTAAAGGAAGAACAGCAGCCCGACCGCGATCTTGGTCACCACGCCGAACCCGGTCGCGGCCGCGCCGGACGCCGGCAGCAGCGAAGCGATGCCTACGGTGACGAGGATCAGGGCGATGAACGGGTCGATCCGCAGCTTGGCGAGAACCGCCGAGACGGGGCGGGCGAGCGAGGCGAGCACGGTGGTCATGGAACTCCTTTCCCGGCCATTCTCTCGTCGCCGCCGGTCATTCGGAACCCCGATGACCGTACTGACTGTCATTGCGAAACCCGATAAGATGTGCCGCATGCTGGATCCGCGATTGTGCCGTTCTTTCCTCGCTGTGGCGGAAACCCGCAGCTTCACGGCCGCGGCGAGGCGGCTGGGGGTGGGGCAGCCCACAGTCAGCCAGCACGTCCGGCGGCTCGAAGCCGACGCGGGCGGGCTGCTGTTCGCCCGCGACACGCACGCGGTCGACCTGACCGCGCGCGGGCAGGCGATGCTCGGGTTCGCGCAGACCATTGTGGACACCGAGGACCGCGCCGCCCGGCATTTCCGCGGCGCGCAGGTGCGCGGCCGGGTCCGGTTCGGAGTGTCGGAGGACTTCGCGCTCGGCGAGCTGCCGGAAATCCTGCGGCGGCTGCGGGAAAGCCATCCGCTGGTGGACGTCGAACTGCACGTGGAACTGTCCGATGTGCTCGCCCGCCGGATCGCCGACGGCCGCCTCGACCTGGTGCTCGGCAAACGCCGCCCGGGCGCGCCCGGCCCGGGACGGCTGCTGCGCCGCGAACCGCTGGTGTGGATCGGCTCGGCCGCGACGGAACTCACGCCCGGCCAACCGGTGCCCCTGGTGCAGTACCCGATGCCGTCGGTCACGCGGCAGCTGGCGGTGGAAACGCTGGAACGCGCCGGGCTGGAATGGCGCGCGGCCTGCCAGACCTCGAGCCTGACCGGCTTGCGCGCGGCGGCGGCCGCCGGACTCGGGATCACCGTGCACGCGCGGAGCCTGGTGCCGTCCGACCTCGTCGAGTTGCCCGCCGAACTCGGCCTGCCGGACCCGGGTGACGTGGATTTCATCCTGCTTTCGCGCGACGGCGGCGAGGGCCCGGTGGCAGCGCTGGCGGAGTTCGTGGTGGCGCGGATCGGGTCAGTTGCGTCGTCGTTCGAGGGCTGAGCGAAGGCGCAGCAGTGCGCGGTATTGCGCGACCCGGACCGCACCTGGGGTCGAGCTGACGGCTTCGGCGGCTTCTTCGGCGGAGAGTCCGACTACTATGCGCAGCAACACAATCTCCCGCTGTCGTTCCGGCAGCAGCTGCAGCAGGCGCGCGAGATGCCGGTTCAGCTCGGACCGCAGCGCCCGTTCCTCCGGCCCGTCGGCGAGATCGATCGCCTCCGGCAGCTCGGCCATCGTTTCGGTCCGGTTGCGCGCGTGCGCCCGGTGCGCGTCCGCCACCTTGTGCTGCGCGATCCCGTACACGAAAGCGAGAAACGGCCGCCCCTGGTTCCGGTAGCCCGGCAGCGCCGTCAGCAACGCCAGACAGACTTCCTGCGCGACGTCGTCCGCCGAGGAATATGCGTCGGCACCGCCCAACCGGGCCCGGCAGTAGCGCACGATCAGCGGCTGCACCGCGGCGAGCAGGTCCTGCGTCGCGTCCGGATCGCCGTCGACCGCGGCGCGCACCGGGCCGTCGAAGCCGAATCGGCCGGCCGGGACGCGGGGCGCGGCCAAGGCGGTCGCCTCGGTTTTCACGCGGGTCAAGGCCTCTTCGACGTCGAGCGCCGAGCGCAGCGCGTTGACCAGCGCCGCTTCGGCTTCGCGCAGTACGGTCATCAAGGCCTCCTCGCGCCCGGCCAGGCCGAGCCGGTTTTTCAGCCGTTCCCGGGCGTGCCGCAGATTCGACCGGACTGTGGTGCCCGCCATGCCGAGCGCCGAGGCGATGGCGGCGGGGGAGAACCCGTCGAGCGCCCAGGTCAGCACCGTGCGCTGGGTTTCCGGCAGCGTCGCGAGCAGTTCGACCCCGCGCGCGTTCCGCTCCACGACCTCGGCCAGCCGGTCGTCCGGCGGATCCTCGGCCGGGGCGCCGCCGTCGAACCACGTCTGCTCTGCGGCGAGCCGGGAGGCGGTCAGCCGCACCGCCACGCGCGGGTCGCCCGGCGGCGGCCACGTCCCGGTTTCCTGGACGAACGCCTCCACCGCCACCTCGCGCGCGGTGCCCGGCCCCAGCCCGCCCGCGCACAGGAACGCCACGAGGCGAGGGAAATCGCCCCGGAAAAAGCCGTCGAACCCCGCCACGCGCACCCCCTCCCGATCCCGCCCTTGCCGAACAGGTGCGGTGACGCGCCCGCGGGATGTAACGATCGGGTCACGGAAATGTGGTTAGGGTCGGGGCTGGCGGGTACCTGGCCAGGACGGGCAACTCGCCCGCGAGCGCGGCGGAAGGGGGAAATGGTGCGCGGACAAGGAAAACCCGGGCTCTCCGGCGCCGGGGAGCGCCGGGCGCGGGGGCCGTAGCACGTCCGGCGGCAACCGCGTCCGCGATGTGAGCTGAATCGAAATTCCCCGCGCGGGCGGTGATCGGTGGTAACTTGGAAAGCCGGTCGTCCGCCGGGTCCTTCGCGGCCCGGGGCGCTTCGGCCGAAAAAGCCCACCGAACACCCTCCGAAGGCATGGCGTGCCCGTGCGCGCGGAGAACTCGGTTGACCACGGTTCGACACTGAGGACAGGAGGTGAAAAGCAACAATGGAACTCACGGCCACCAGCTGGCTCGCCCGCGCGGCGTGCCAGGACGAGGACCCGGAACTGTTCTTCCCGATTTCCGACATGGGTCCGGGGGCGCAGCAGGTCGCGAAGGCCAAGGCGGTCTGCGCGCGATGCCCGGTCCGCGCGGAATGCCTTTCCTATGCTCTCGACAACGGTCTCGGCAACGGGATCTTCGGGGGAACCACCGAGCTGGAGCGCCGGAAGCTGGTTCGATCCGGCTCCGCCGCCGCACGGCATCGAGTCGCCTGACCGCGAGCCGGTGACCATTTCCCGGCGGCGAGGGCGCTAGCAGTTTCCCCCACCACGACCGGCCGCAAAGCCCGGAACTCGGTGGTTGCGCCCGGGCGGCGATCGCACACCCGCGATCGCCGCCCGGGCGTTTTTTATGCGTCGAACGTTTCGGCGAGTCCATACGGCGCCAATGCCGCGGTTTCGAACGCGGCCATCGCGGTGACCAGTCCGTTTCGCACGGTGAGGACACAGACGCCGAAAGCGCGATAAACCGATTCGCCGGGCCGGCGCAGATATCCGGCGACCGCGGGCTGCCGGTTGGCGCGCACTGGCACCATCCGGAAACTGCCCCGGTAGTGCGGCGATTGCGGATCGAAACTCGGCCTGAGCGCGCCGAGAATCCGATCACGGCTGTCGAACCACAACGGGTACGGCGGCATCACCGCGCGTGCGTCCTCGCTCAACACAGCGGCCACCGCCTGCACGTCCGCCGATTCGTAGGCGGCGATGAACTTCCGCAGCAGCGCCGTTTCCTCGGCGGTCGTGCTGTCCGGAGCGGACCATTCGGCGCGTCGGGCGGGCAGCCGGGCGCGCAACGTCTCCCGCCCTCGCTGCAGCGCGCTGTTCGCCGAGGCCACCGAAGTGCCCAGCAGTTCCGCAGTGTCCTTTGCGGACCAATCGAGCACGTCGCGCAGGAGCAGCGCGGCCCGTTGCCGCGGCGGGAGCAATTGGATGGTGGCGAGGAACGCCAGTTCGATGGTTTCCCGTTCGACGACCGCAGCGCCGGGGTCGTCCGGCGCCGCGGGGTCGAGCAGCAGGTCGGGGAACGGTCCGAGCCATGGAACGTCGAGCGCGGAGATTTCGCCGGCCGGGTCGCCCGCCGGGCCCAGTTCGTCCGGCAGCGCGCGCCGCGGCCGCCGGGCGAGCGCGTCGAGGCAGACGTTGGTGGCGATCCGGTACAGCCAGGTCCGCACGCTCGCGCGCCCAGCGAAGCCCGCACGGCCTTTCCAGGCCCGGAGAAACGCCTCCTGCGTGAGGTCCTCGGCCTCCTCGAACGAACCGCTCATCCGGTAGCAGTGCACGCGGATCTCACGGCGGTGCCGTTCGAGCTGGGCGCCGAACTCCTCGTCGCTGGTCACCCAGCAGACGGTAGCTCAGACCGCCTCGTCCGCCAGCCGTTCCAGCCCGCTCTTCGTCTTGAGCGGCAGGTGCTTCAGGAACGCCACCGCGACCACGACCAGCAGGGCGATCGGCGCGCTGATCAGGAACAGGTCGCTCGTCGCGATGCCGTACGCGTCCCGGATCACCGCGACGACCGGAGCGGGCAGTTGCGCGAGGTCGGGCACCTTCCCGCCGCCGGACCCGGCGGACGCGGCCGGTCCGAGCCCGTCGGCGATGAGCGTGCCGACCCGGCTGGCCAGCACCGCGCCGAGCGCGCTCACGCCGATCGACCCGCCGAGGCTGCGGAAGAACGACAGCGTCGAGGTCGCCGCGCCGAGATCGGCGGCGGGCACGTCGTTCTGCGTCACCAGCACCAGGTTCTGGTTCAGCATGCCCACGCCGACGCCGAGCACCAGCATGGACAGGCTCAGCTCGAGCAGCGACGTGTGCGCGTCGATCAGCCCGAGCAGGCCGAGCCCCGCCGCCATCAGCACCGCGCCGAGCAGCAGGAACGGCTTCCATTTGCCGGTGCGGCTGATCAGCTGGCCGGACACAGTGGACGAAACGAGCAGGCCGAAGATCATCGGCAGGCTCATCAACCCGGCCACCGTCGGGGATTTGCCGAGCGCCAGCTGGAAGTACTGCGACAGGAACACGGTGCCGCCGAACATCGCGACCCCGACCAGGAAACTCGCGACAGTGGCGAGCGTGACCGTGCGATTGCGGAACAGCGCCAGCGGCACGACCGGTTCGCGCACCTTCGCCTCGACCCACACCGCGAGCACCAGCACGAGCACGCCGGCCGGCACGAGCACCGCGGTCTGCCAGGAACCCCAGGCGAAGGTCGAGCCGGCCAGCGACGACCACACCAGCAGCGTCGAAACGCCGAGCATGATCAGGAACGCGCCGAGGTAGTCGACGTGCACCTCGCGGCGCAGCGTCGGCAGGTCCAGCGTGCGCTGCAGCAACAGGATCGCGGCGAGCGCGAACGGCACGCCGAGGAAGAAGCACCAGCGCCAGCCGAGCCACGAGGTGTCCACGAGCACACCGCCGATCAGCGGGCCCGCGACCGTGCCGACCGCGAAGACCGCGCCGAAGACGCCGGAGAACTTGCCCAGCTCGCGCGGCGAAACGATGGCCGCCATGATGACCTGGGCGAGCGCGGTGAGCCCGCCGCCGCCGACGCCCTGGGCGATCCGGCTGAGGATCAGCACGTCGATGTTCTGTGCGAGACCGGCCACCAGCGAGCCGACCACGAACAGCCCGAGCGAGAGCTGGATCAGCAGTTTCTTGTTGTACAGATCGGAAAGCTTGCCCCAGAGCGGGACGGTCGCGGTCATCGCGAGCAGTTCGGTCGTGACGACCCAGGTGTAGGACGACTGGCTGCCGCCCAGCTCGGACACGATCCGCGGCAGGGCGTTCGCGACCACAGTGGACGCGAGGATGGCGACGAAAATGCCCATCATCAGGCCGGACATCGCCTGCAGCACGTGCCGGTGGCTCATCGCCGGTGCGGGCGCGGGCGATTCCGCGGCGGACAGGGACATGGACAGTCCTTTCCGGACTCAGAGAGAGATTCGGAGAGATTCGGGGAGGTTCAGCGGGGGTCGGGCAGGCCCGCGGCAGCCGCGGCGGCGGCCTCGTCGAAGATCTCGAGCAGCGGTCGCGTCCCGTTCCGGGCGGCCCAGCGGGTGAGCGACGCGGTGAGCACCCCGCCCGCCACCGCCAGCAGCAGCGACGGGAACAGGTCCTTCTCCGCGTCGGTGCCGGAACGCTGGGCGATGGCCGCGACCAGCGGCTCGCGCGAGCCGGAGTTGAGCGTCGTCGCGCGGACGAGCAGCGACGGATCGCCCTGGATGATGCGCAACCGGGTCAGCCACTCGTCGCGGTCCCGCTCGATGTCGGCGAGGTCCTCCCGGACGGCCGCGATGAACGCGGGAAACGCGTCGACCCCTTCCGGCTGCGCGAGAAACCGGGCGAGCGTTTGCTCGGCCCGCTCCGCGTGGTCGGCGTACGCGAGCAGCACGGCGTCCTCTTTGACCGGGAAGTAGTTGAAGAACGTGCGCGCGGACACCCCCGCCTCGGCCGCGATGTCGTCGACGGTGACCTGGTCCAGACCACGCTCGGCAACCAGCCGAAGCGCGGCGAGAGCGATGGTGCGGTGGGTTTCGAGCTTCTTGCGCTCGCGCAAGCCGGGAGGGGGCACGTGCTCAGGGTAGCCAGATCTTGCAGAAGCTGCAAAGTTGCAGTTTGTGAACCAGGGCACCTCGCCGGGGCCGGGGGAGGTGCTGGCAGACTCACCCACCGTGAGCGGAACGGTGCTGGTACTAGGCGGACGCAGCGAAATCGGGACGGCGGTGGCCGTCCGGCTGGCGCGGGGCGGGGCGCGGCGGTTCGTGCTCGCCGCGAGGCCGGGAGCGGACCTCAGCGAACCGGCGGCCGCCCTCCGGGAAGCGGGGGCGGAGACCGTCGCGACCGAGGACTTCGACGCCGACGACCTCTCCGCGCACCGCCCGCTGCTCGAGCGCGTCATCGAGGGGCACGGGCCGCTCGAGACCGTCGTGCTCGCGTTCGGCATTCTCGGCGACCAAGCGCGCGCGGAGACGGACGCCGCGCACGCCACCGCGATCGTGCACACCGATTACGTCGCTCAGGTGTCGGTGCTCACTCACACGGCGGAACTGTTGCGTACTCAGGGTTCCGGAAACCTCGTCGTTTTCTCGTCGGTCGCCGGGATTCGCGTGCGGCGGGCGAATTACGTGTACGGCTCGGCGAAAGCGGGCCTCGACGGGTTCGCCTCGGGACTGTCCGACGCGCTGCACGGCACTGGCGTGCACCTGCTGCTCGTGCGTCCGGGCTTCGTGATCGGCCGGATGACCGAAGGAATGTCTCCCGCGCCGTTCTCCAGCACCGCCGATCAGGTGGCCGACGCGACCGTCGCGGCATTGCGCCGCCGCCGGGAAGTCGTGTGGGTGCCGGGCGTGTTGCGCTTGGTGTTCGCGGCGATGCGGTTCGTGCCGCGCGCGGTGTGGCGGCGGATGCCGCGCTGAACTCCCTGTGCCCGCAGGGGCACCGGCTGTCGCCGCGCGCTCGGCCGAACGGGCAGCATCACATCTTCGCGACAGGTTTCTCAGGCTATTCCCAGCTAACGCGGCGATCCTCGAAGGAGGGGGCCGAGAGCCGGCCCCGGGGAAGCGAGGAACCGGCCGTGCTGATCACGTCCCGGGGCCGCCGCATCGGCGGCCGTGCGGTGCTGGGTGTGGTGTCCACCCTGGTACTGGGCGCCACCGGATTCGCGTGGTCGCAACTGCACCGGCTGGACACCAGCCTCGTCACGGCCGACGTCATCGCGCCCGCGGCGCAGGTCCCGGACGCCCCGGCCGGGGAACCGCTCACCGTCGCGCAGAACATTCTGTTGGTAGGTCTCGATTCCCGCACCAAACCGGACGGGACGCCGCTGCCGCAGAACGTGCTCGACGCGCTGCACGCGGGCAGCGGGGACGACGGCGGCAACACCACCGACACGATGATCGTGGTGCACGTCCCGGCCGGCGGCGCGGCCGCCACCGCGATCTCGATCCCGCGCGATTCCTATGTGGACATTCCGGGTTACGGCAAGCACAAGATCAATTCGGCGTACAGCCGCGCGCGCTCCGACCAACGGGGAAAGCTCGCCCAGCAAGGAATGAGCGGCCCGCAGCTGGAAGTGGCGGCGGACGCGGCCGGGGCGAAATCTGCGATCGCCGCGGTGCAGCAGCTCACCGGGCTCACCGTCAACCACTACGCCGCGGTCAATCTCGCCGGGTTCGCCGCCCTGAGCCAGGCCGTCGGCGGGGTGCGAGTGTGTCTCAAGGCCCCGGTGCACGATTCCTACTCCGGAGCCGATTTTCCCGCCGGGACGCAGACCATCTCCGGCACCCAGGCGCTCGCCTTCGTGCGGCAGCGGCACGGCCTGCCCAACGGCGACCTGGACCGGATCGCGCGGCAGCAGGCCTTCCTGTCGGCGATGGCGAAAACCGTCCTCGGCTCCGGCACTTTCACCGACCCGTCGCGGCTTTCGTCCCTGGTGGACGCTTTGGAAGGTTCGGTCACTCTCGACCACGGCTGGAATCTCCTGAGCTTCGCCCAGCAACTGCACGGCCTCAGCTCGGGCGCGATCGCGTTCGGCACGATCCCGGTGCAGAGCCTGTCGATGGCCACC
Source organism: Amycolatopsis sp. AA4 (assembly GCF_002796545.1). Taxonomy (GTDB): domain Bacteria; phylum Actinomycetota; class Actinomycetes; order Mycobacteriales; family Pseudonocardiaceae; genus Amycolatopsis. Next base: position 5,419,984 of record NZ_CP024894.1, on the reverse strand, counting down.
CCGTCCGACGGCGACGCGGTGAAGGTGGATCCGGCGCAGGTGAAGCAATTCGTGCAGACGCAGATCAGCTCGCCGGACGTCGCGGCGTCCGGGGCGACCTCCGATCCGGGCACAGTCCGCCCGTCGTCGAGCGGAGGCATGGTGCGGCCGATCGCGGAGACGACCACGCCGACTCCGCCGGCGGGAACCCCGGCGCAGCCGAAGCTGACGACGGCCAGCGGGTGTGTGAACTGATCAGGCGAGCGGCAGTGTGATGGTGAATGCCGCTCCGCCCTCGGGTGCCGGTCCAGCCGTCAAGGTCCCGCCCATCCGGGTCACCAGCCCGTGTGCCAGCGCCAGCCCGATGCCGGACCCGACCGGGCGGCTGTCGCGGTACCGGGCGTTGAGCACGCCGCGTTCAAAAGCCACCGGGTAGTCCTCCGGCGCGAGCCCGGGACCGCCGTCTCGGACCGACAGGTGGGCGTGGCCGTCCGCGACCGACAGGGCGAACACCATCGGCGCACCCGCGGGCGTGACGCGCAGCGCGTTCTCCGCCAACCCGTCCACGACCTGGTGCAGCCGCCGGGCGTCGGCGGTCACCATGGCGGGTCCCGGGGGAGACTGCACGGTCAGCGGGACATCCGAGCGGGCGCAGCGCAATTGCCACACCTCCGCGCAGTCCCGGACCAGTGCGGCGAAGTCGAAAACATCCAGGTCGAGCTGGAATTCGTCGGCGCCGAGGCGGGCGAGTTCCAGCAGATCCGACACGAGCCGTTCCAGGCGTTGGGCCTCTCGGTGGATCGTCTCCCCGGCCCGGCGCGCGTCCGGGCCCGAAGCGACTCCGTCGGCGATCGCCTCCGCGAAACCGGTCACCGCGGTCAGCGGGGTGCGAAGTTCGTGCGACACCGACAGCAGGAACTCGCGTTGCCGGGCTTCGCTGCGGGCCAGCGCGTCGGCGAGTTCGTTCAACGATCCCGCGACCTGCGCGACCTCGGCGGGGCCTTCGACCGGCACCCGGACATCGCGCCGGCCCGCGCTGAGGCTGCCTGCCGCGGCGGCCGCGCGGCGGAGGGGGCGGCCGAGCAAGCGTCCCGAGACGTATCCGGCGACGGCGGCGACCAGAAGTCCGATGCCGAGGGCCAGAAGAATGTTGCGCAGCAACGCATGTTGCGTCGATTCCGCGCTGCGCACGGGCTGCACCAGCGCGAACGCGGCTTGCGGGCCGACCGGGCGCACTTCCACGAGGTAGTCGACAGTGCCGATCGTGACCCGCGTCGAATGGTCCTTTCCGGACGTGAGCCCGGCCCGTTCCGCGGCGCGCACCGCGGTCGCCTGTCCGGAATTCTGGCCGCTGACCCGGTGCACGACGACCTCGATGCCCTGCCCCCGCACGACCGCGGCGGCCTTGCCGATCGCGAGCCGGTTGCCGATGCCCGTGTCGTCGAGCTGCCCGGCGATGACGTCGGCCTGGTCCCGCAACGACTGCTGCAGCACCGAATCCGCGGTGTTGCGGACCAGGCGGGACGCGACGAGCCCGGCCACCAGCACCGCGATCCCGGCGACGGCCAGGCACACCACGGTGATCCGGAGCGCGAGCGTGGTTTTCATCCGGCATCCGCCGCGTAGCCGATGCCCCTAACAGTCCGAATTGGACTGTCATCGCCGAGTTTTGCCCGCAGCTGCGCGACATGCACGTCCACGGTGCGGGTCCCGGCCGCGGCGGCGTAGCCCCAGACCGCGCTGAGCAGCTGATCGCGCGACAGCACTTGGCCGGGGTGGCGCAACAGGTAGGCGAGCAGATCGAATTCGGTGGAGGTCAACGCGACCTCGGCCTCGCCTGCCCAGGCGCGGCGGCCGGGGACGTCGATGCGCACGCCGCCGCAAGCCAGCGTCGTGGCCGGGCTTCCGGACGCGCGGCGCAGCACAGTCCGCACGCGGGCGGCGAGCTCACGCGGGCTGAACGGTTTGGTGAGGTAGTCGTCCGCGCCGATTTCCAAGCCCAGCAAGCGATCCAGCTCGTCGTCGCGGGCGGTCACGAACAGCACGGGCGTCCAGTCGCCCGCCGCGCGCAGCGCCCGGCAGATCTCGATGCCGTCCATTCCGGACAGTCCGATGTCGAGGACCACCGCGACCGGCCGCAACCGGCGGATCGCCGCGAGCGCCTTCGCCCCGTCCGGCTCGACCTCCACCCCGAACCCGTCGCGCCGCAGGTACAGCGCGGCGAGTTCGGCGATCGCGGTCTCGTCCTCCACGACGAGGACGAGACCGCGGCCAGCTGACCCCATGCGGGCTCCCGTTCCTCCGGCCGACTGCGTCGGGGGAAACGGTACGCGGGTCACCGCTGCCCGTCGCCCGCCATGTCGGACTGGATGGAGTCCAGCGTGGACTGGATGCTGCTCAGATCGCCGTCCGGCGCCGCCCCCGGCGACGGTGCCGAACCGTTGTCGCAAGCCACGCAGCCGAGCCCGACGGCGGCAGCCGCGGCAGCGATCGCGATCAGCCGCCTCACTTCGGCGCCTGACAGTGCGCCGCGGCGAACGCGTCGAGCTGCTTCGTCGCGTTCGCCAGCTCGCCGAGCCGGCTCTGGCGCTTGTCCGCCCGCTTCTGCAGCCGGTCGGCCTGCGCGGCGTGCCCCTGCGTGCGGGCGTCGTTCGCGCGCGCCTTGAGATTCGCGACCGACCCGGCGACCTCGGGTCCGCCGTTGATCCGGTTGGTCAGATTCTGGGCCTGTTTGCGCAGTTTCGGCACCCACGCCGTGCACATCTGCTGGACCTCCTGGGGGCTCAGCGTCACCGGAGCCGGGGCCGGCGCCTGCGTGTCGGCGCTGGCGATCGGCGCGGCCACGAGCAGTCCGGCCGCGATCCCGCAGCCCGCCAGTGCCAGCCGCCTCGTTCCTCGCATCGTTCTCGTCCTCCCGTGTCGGTGTTCCGAGGACCACCGTCGCGCGCGGGTGTACGAGCGGTGTGGGACGGATGTTCGGGTTCGGTAAAGCCTCTCGGCCCGGCGGAGTGTTACTCTCTTGCGGAGAGTGAGGAGGCCGCCGTGCTCGGAAACCCGTACGACCGCGATTGCCCGACGCGCCAGCTGCTCGACCGGATCGGCGACCAGTGGACGGTGCTGATCGTCGGCGCGCTGACGGACGGCCCGCTGCGCTTCACCGAGATCGGCAAGCGCGTCGACGGGATCTCGCAGAAGGTCCTGACGCAAACCCTGCGCAGCCTGGTCCGCGACGGCATCCTCGTCCGCACCGCGTACCCGGTGATCCCGCCGAAGGTCGAGTACGAGCTGACCCAGCTGGGCCGCAACCTCGCCGAACCGCTGGAACTGCTGGACCGGTGGGCGCGCCGGAACATGGACCAGGTCATGACTGCGCGAGCGGCGTACGACAAAGAGAACGCCGCCACTGCTTCTTGACCCTCAGGAGGGCTGGCGCAGCACGTTCGTCAACGCATGCGCCTCTTTGAGCAGCAATGCCCCCAGCTCGGGGCGCCGCTCCGCGCGGAACCGCGACTCCACCCCGGTCAAGGTCAACGCCCACGCCGGCTCCCCGGCGGGCGTGAACACCGCCGCCGCCATGCCCCAGCTTCCCTCGACCACCAGCCCGGGATTGGTCGAATACCCGTCCTCCCGCGTCCGCGCGATCCGGGCCCGCACGTCCTCCGCGCGGTGCGCCGGACCCCATTCGGCCGTCAGATCCACTGTGGACAGGTACTCCTCGACCTCCCGGTCCGGCAGCATCGACAGCACCACCAGCCCCGCCGACACCACGCCCAGCGGGAACCGCGCGCCCTCGTACAGCACGAACGACCGGATCGGGAAGTCGCCGTCCTCGCGCAGCAGGCAGACCGTCTCGTTGCCGCGGCGGGCGGAGAAGAACGCGCTCTCGCCGGTGGCCGCGGCCAGCCGGTGGACGCTCGCGCGCGCCTGCTGCGTCACGTCGTAGCGCGGGGCGGCCGCCTCGCCCAGCAGGTACAGCTCCGGGCCCAGGTACCAGCGGCCGCTCTGCCGGTCGCGGTCGACGTAGCCCTCGGCGGCCAGCGACGCGAGCAGCCGGTGCACGGTCGGGCGGGCCAGGCCGCACTGGCGCGCGAGCTGAGAGGTCGACGCTCCGTCGCGGTAGGTGGACAATGCGCGCAGGACCGCGGACACCCGTCCGACGACGTGGTCCGGAGGCGAGGTGGGCACGGGATCGAGGGTACGTCCGCTCAGTGAACGCATCGGGCGCGGGTGTTCGGTGCGCGAGAGGTTTGCCGGGGATCCCGGCGTGTCGGTTGACCCGTTTCCCCTGCGCTGGGTTGTATGCGGGGACTGACCACTCACCGAACGAAGTGGAGAGGATGCCGTGCCGACGAAGTACCGCAGCGCCGCGGAGGCCCTCGACGGGCTGCTCGAGGACGGGCTGACGATCGCGGTCGGGGGCTTCGGCCTCACCGGGAACCCGAACGACCTCATCGAGGCGGTCCGGGACTCGGGCGTGCGCGATCTGACGATCGTCTCGAACAACATGGGAGTCGACGGGGCCGGGCTCGGCATCCTGCTCGAGAACCGGCAGGTGCGCCGGGTCATCGCGTCGTACGTCGGCGAGAACAAGCTGTTCGCGCAGCAGTACCTCGACGGGACGGTCGAGGTCGAATTCACCCCGCAGGGCACGCTCGCCGAGCGGATGCGGGCGGGCGGCGCGGGGATCCCGGCGTTCTACACCAAGTCCGGCGTCGGCACGCCGATCGCCGAGGGCAAGCCGCACGCCGAGTTCGACGGCGTCACCTACGTGCAGGAGCGCGGGATCGTCGCGGATCTTTCCCTCGTGCACGCCTACGTCGCGGACCCGGCCGGGAACCTGATCTACCGGTACGCCTCGCGGAACTTCAACCCGCTGGTCGCGACCTGCGGCAAGGTGACCGTCGCCGAGGCCGAGCAGATCTCGGACGACTACCTCGACCCGGAGCGGATCATCACGCCGGGGATCTACATCCAGCGGCTGATCCAGGCCGTCGAGCGGGAAAAGCAGATCGAAAAGCGGACCGTGCGCGTGCGTGAGGAGGCGTCGGCGTGAGCTGGAGCCGGGAGGACATGGCCAAGATCGGGGCTCGCGAGCTTCGGGACGGCGATTACGTGAACCTCGGGATCGGGATTCCCACCCAGGTGGCGAACCACATTCCGGACGGGGTGCAGGTGACCTTGCACAGCGAGAACGGGATTCTCGGGCTGGGGCCGTTCCCTTGGGAGGGCGAGGAAGACCCGGACCTGGTGAACGCCGGGAAGCAGACGGTCACCTTGCAGCCCGGGGCCAGTTTGTTCGATTCCGCCGAGTCTTTCGCGATGATTCGCGGCGGGCATATCGATCTGGCGTTGCTCGGGGCGTTGCAGGTCGGCGCCAACGGGGATTTGGCGAACTGGACGGTTCCCGGAGCGTTGGTCAAGGGGATGGGCGGCGCGATGGATCTCGTCGCCGGGGCTCGTCGGGTGGTGATCATTACGGATCACACCGCCAAGGACGGGACGCCGAAGATTGTCGAGAAGTGCACGCTGCCGTTGACCGGGGCGGCAGTGGTGAACCGGATCATCACCAACTTGGCGGTGCTGGATGTGACGGACGACGGGCTGAAGCTCGTGGAGCTGGCGCCTGGGGTTTCGTTGGAAGAGGTGCGGGAGAAGACTGGGGCGCCGGTCGCGGAATAAGCGGGCACGGCGCGGGGGAGGGCTGGGCGCCTCGCTGGGTTAGGCACGCAGGTGCGGCTAGGTCCGTGAAGGGCTCCTTGAGGGAAACAGATTCCCTCAAGGAGCCCTTCACGGACTTCTGCCGTTATTGCGCGGGCAGGATGCGGCCCCGGACCTCGCCGAAGCCGAGGGTCGCGCCGCCGCTGGTGGTGGCGCGACCGGTGATCACGACCTCGTCCCCGTCCTGCAGGAAGGTGCGGGATTCGCCGTTGACGGTCAACGGGTCCCGGCCGCCCCAGGAGAGTTCCAGGAACGAGCCGCGTTCGGCCGGTTCCGCGCCGGAGATCGTGCCGGAGCCGTAGAGGTCGCCGGTGCGGGCGGAGGCGCCGTTGACGGTCAGGTGGGCCAGCATTTGCGCGGGAGACCAGTACATCTCCCGGTACGGCGGGCGGGACACCTCCTGGCCGTTCCACTCCACGGCCAGGGTGATGTCCAGGCCCCACGGCGACGATTCCCGCAGGTAGGGCAGGGGTTCCGGCGAGGTCTGGCCGGGCAGCGGCACGCGGGCCTCGGCCAGCGCCAGCACCGGGACCACCCACGGCGAGATCGACGTCGCGAAGCTCTTGCCCAGGTTCGGGCCCAGCGGGACGTACTCCCAGGCCTGGATGTCGCGGGCGGACCAGTCGTTCAGCAGGACCGCGCCGAACACGTGGCGAGGGAAGTCGTCCGGGGAGATCGGCGTGTTGGCCGGAGTGCCCGCGCCGACGATGAAGCCCAGTTCCGCCTCGATGTCCAGGCGGGTGCTCGGGCCGAAGACCGGGCCGTCCTCGCCCTTGCGCTGGCCGCTCGGGCGGACCACGTCGGTGCCGGACACGTAGACCGTGCCGGAGCGGCCGTGGTAGCCGACCGGGAGGTGTTTCCAGTTGGGCAGCAACGGTTCCGCGTCCGGGCGGAACAGGCGGCCGACGTTCGACGCGTGGTGTTCCGAGGCGTAGAAGTCCACGTAGTCGGCGACGTCGATGGGCAGGTGCAGCTGGACGTCGGCGACCGCGTGCACCGCTTCGGCGGGCACGTCGCCGGTGACCAGCGACTGCAGCCGGGTGCGGACCTCGACCCAGCGGTCGTAACCCTGCGCCATGAAGGCGTTCAGCGTCGGCTCGGCGAAGACCGCGTCGCCGAGCGCGATCGACAGGTCCAGCACGTGCTCGCCCACGCGCACGCCCACTCGGGGGCTGCCGTCGCCCGCCGAGAAGACGCCGTACGGCAGGTTTTCGACGCCGAACGGGGAGCCGGCGGGGATGTCGAGCACGGTCATGCGGGGGCTCCGATCAGGCCTAGGTCTGTCAGTTCGGTGAGCGGGTCGGTGATGCTGCAGGTGCCGAACGAGGTGAACTGCGCGCGGGCCGCGGACAGGCGTTCCGGGGCCAGCGCGCGGATCCGGTCGGAGACCGCTTTGGCGTCGCGTTCGGCAAGCAGCGCAACGACTTCCTCGTCCTCGGCGCCGCGGTCGGCTGCCTCGGCGGCGAGCAGGAGGTTCAGGAATCCGTGCTGCTCGAAACCCGTGTCGGGGTCGGTGTTGCGGATCGCGTGGTGCAGGCCCGCGGTCGCCTTGAACGGCACGCCCGCCTCGGCGGTCGCGCGGATCGCGGCGGCGAGTTCGGCTTCGTCCGGGTAGTACTCGGCCGACGTGCCGCCGGTGCGGAACTTCGCCTTGTGCGGGGTGCCGGAAAGCGCTTGCAGCAACGGAATCCGGCGTTCGTCGCGCGGGATCTCCACGGCGATCGGAACCGGGCAACCGTCCACTGCGGACAGGAACTCGGCGACGCGCATTCCCTGCGGCACCGCGATTTCCAGCGATTCGACCGACACCGGGAGGCCGTCGACGGCCTTGAGCACGTCGGCGATCCCGCCCGGCCCGGCGGGCAGCGTCACGGTCAGCGGCAGGGGCGTCGAGCGGCCCGCGACGACCTCGGCCAGCTCCGCCAACCCAGACGCGGCGACGACCAGCGGGCCGACCATCGCGGCGTACGAGGAAGCGGTGTGCCGGTCGTGCGCGGCGACGGCGTCCGGCAGCGGCGCGAGGCCGGGCGGGAAGACCGCCGCGTCGTCGAGCAGGCCGCGGGTCAAGGCGTCGGTCACGACTGCGGTCCCCGTCCTGCCCAGGTCCAGGCGTAGCCGGGGTCGTCGCTCGCGTGGCCGCCCTCGCCGATCTCCAGCGGGCGGAACGTGTCGACCATGACGGCCAGCTCGTCGAAGAACTCCGCGCCGAGCGAGCGTTCCACCGCGCCCGGCTGCGGGCCGTGGCTGTGCCCGCCGGGGTGCAGGCTGATCGAGCCCTGGCCGATGCCGGAGCCCTTGCGCGCCTCGTAGTTCCCGCCGCAGTAGAACATCACCTCGTCGGAGTCCACATTGGAGTGGTAGTACGGCACCGGGATCGAGAGCGGGTGGTAGTCGACCTTGCGCGGCACGAAATTGCAGATGACGAAGTTGTTGCCCTCGAACACCTGGTGCACGGGCGGCGGCTGGTGCACGCGGCCGGTGATGGGCTCGAAATCGGAGACGTTGAACGTGTACGGGTACAGGCAGCCGTCCCAGCCGACCACGTCGAACGGGTGCGTCGGGTACACGTAACGCGTGCCGACGACGCCGCGCGAGCCGCGGTGCTTGACCAGCACCTCGACGTCCGTGCCCTCGACGAGCAGCGGTTCGGCCGGGCCGTGCAGGTCGCGCTCGCAGTAGGGCGCGTGCTCCAGCAACTGGCCGTACCGCGACAGGTAGCGCTTCGGCGGCGCGATGTGCGAGTTCGCCTCGATCACATAGGCGCGCAACGGTTCCGCGCCCTTCGGCACCCATCGGTGCGTGGTGGCGCGGGGGAGAATCACGTAGTCGCCGGTGCGGGCGGGCAGCGCGCCGAACACCGTTTCGACGACCGCTTCGCCGGACTCGACGTACACGCATTCGTCGCCGATCGCGTTGCGGTACAACGGGGAAGCCTCGCCGGCGGCGACGTAGGAGATCCGCACGTCGCCGTTGCCGAGCACGAGACGGCGGTTGTTCACGACATCCGCGCTCTTCCATTCCTCGCCCGGGAACAGCGTGTGCAGCTTGAGGTGCAGCGGCTTGAGCGGCCGGTTCTCGGTGAGCGTCTGGTCCGGCAGTTGCCACGGCGTCGCGTCGACGATCGCGGACGGGATGCCGCGGTGGTAGAGCAGCGACGAGTCGGAGGAGAAGCCCTCTTCGCCCATCAGCTCCTCGGAGTAGAGCCCGCCTTCGGGCGTGCGGTGCTGGGTGTGCCGCTTAGGCGGGATGCTGCCCGCGCTGCGGTAGTAGGCCATGGGTCGCCTCCTCGGCGCGAAGTAATCAAAGTATGTACTACTTTCCGGCCAGCGTAGTCCCCCAGCCGAGCTGTGGGAAGGGCTGGCGGCTGTCCGTGAAGGGCTCCTTGAAGGAATCAGATTCCCTCAAGGAGCCCTTCACGGACAGCGGTGCCGGGTCAGCGGCGGGTCGCGAACCCGGCCCGGCCGGAGATGAGCTTGTCGAGCAGCATCACCAGCACGCGCTGTTCGGCCTCGGTGAGCACCTCGACCCACCCGGCCTCGCGTTCGTTCTGCGCCTCGAACACCTCGAGCATCTCGGCGTGCCCGGCCTCGGTGAGCGAAAGCCGCACCGAACGGCCGTCCGTCTCGCCCGGCGTCCGCGTCAGCAAACCCTCGCTGACCAGGGACTTCGCCAGATTCGACACGGCCGCGCGGCTCATCCCGGCAAGCCGCGCGGCCGCGGACGGTTCGAGCGGCCCGGCCAGCCACACGACGAACAGCACCCGGAACGCCGACCACGACCGCCCGCGCGGCCGGTGCACGGCGGCTTCGAGGTCGTAGGTGACCAGGTTCGACGCCCGGTTCAGCGTCAGCAGCACCTCGGTCGCCAGCTGGTGGCGGAACCCGAACTCCTCGGACAGCCTGCGGTTGGCCAGCGCGATGAACGACCAGAAGTCGAGCGAGTCCGGGTCCGGCGGCGCGGCGGGGTCCTGCATGGAGAGCACTGTAACCGCGCCGCCGGGATAATCAAACTCGAAACTACTTCACCGGACGGGCCAGGCGGGCCCCGGCGTCGCGCGGCACCTTCAGGAACGCCAGCATCGCCGCGGCGACGACCAGGCAGCCGATCGGGAAGTACAGCCCCACCGTCACGTCGCTCTCGGTGGCCGCGAGCCCGATCGCGTACGGCCCGAAGAACCCGCCGAGCGCGGCGATCGAGTTGATCGCGGCCAGGCCGACCGCGGTGTGCTCCTTCGACAGCACCCGTGCGGCCATCGCCCAGTACGGCGCGAGGTAGCCGAGCACGCCGATCGCCGCCAGCGAGAGGCTGATCAGCGACAACGCCGGCACGGTCTTGAACTGGATCGCGCCGAAGAAGCCGATCGCCGCCACCAGCACGGTGCCGATCACGTGGCCCTTGCGCTCGCCGGTGCGGTCGGAGTTGCGGGCCAGCAGCAGCATGCCGACCGCGCCGACCACGTACGGGATCGCGCCGAGCAGGCCGATGTTGGTCGAGGAGTACTTCGGGTCGAGCTGCTTCACGATCAGCGGCAGGAAGAACGTGAGCCCGTACAGCCCGCAGGCGATGAAGAGGTTGGAAATCGCCAGCAGCAGGACCTTGCCGTCGCGCACCGCGCGCAGCTGGCCGAGGAACGTCTCTTTCTCCTCCGGCACGTACTCGCGGTCGATCTCCGCCTGCAGCCAGGAGCTTTCCTCAGCGGTCAGGAACTTCGCGTCGGCGGGCTTGTTCGGCAGGCAGAAGAAGGTCAGCAGGCCGATCAGCACGGCGGGCGCGCCCTGCAGGATGAACACCCACTGCCAGCTGCTCATCCCGAACCAGTGCACGTGGTCGAGGATCCAGCCGCCGAAGAGGCTCCCGAGGATCAGCGCGATCGGCTGCGCGAGCGCGAGCGTCGCGATGGCCCGGCCGCGTTCCTTGCCGCGGAACCAGAAGGTCAAGTACAGCAGCAGCCCGGGGAACAGGCCCGCCTCGGCGATGCCGAGCAGGATCCGGGCGATCATCAGGTGCGTCACGCTCGCGACGAACCCGGTCAGCACGGTCACGATGCCCCAGCTGACCGCGATCCGGCTGAGCCACAGCCGGGCCCCGACCTTCTTCATGATCATGTTGCTGGGGACCTCGAACACCACGTAGGCGAGGAAGAAGATCGCCGACGCGACGCCGAAGGTCGCGGCCGTGATGGTGAGTTCCTTGGCCATGCCGAGCTGGGCGTAGCCGATGTTCGCCCGGTCCATGTAGTTGAAGATGTAGAGCAGCAGGACGATCGGCATGACGCGGACGCCGACCTTGCGGACGGTGCGTCTGGCCAGCGGCGAGTCCGCCGTGGCGGCGGCTGCGGCGGGGACGGACATGGGTTCTCCTCGACGGTGAGCAGTACTGTGTTGATCGTTGTCGATCCGGCTGCTGCCGCGGCCGAATGGCTTGCGGCAACGGTCGGGTCCCGGGCGGGGGTCGGCCTTCTTTCGGCCGGATCGGCAAGTGTGTGGCTGGTCAGGCAGCGGCGGAACGGCCGGCGATGCGGCCCATGGTGACGGCGTTGGCGACCGCGTTGCCGCCGCCGACGTAGCGGAAGCCGAGCACTCCGGCCCCGGCCTCGCCCGCGGCGAACAGCCCGGGCACGCGGTCGCCGCGGACGTCCAGCACCGCGGCGCCGGAGTCGATCTCCAGCCCGGCGTGCGTGCAGACCAGCTCGGCGGGCAGCGTGCGCGCGGCGAAGAACGGCCCGGTGGCGATTTTCGCGGGCGGTTCGGCCGCGCCCTTGGCGGACAGCGTTTCGTGCCGCAGGAACTCCGGGTCCTCGCCGCTGGGCAGCTGGGCGTTCCATCTGTCCACAGTGGCCTGGAGAGCGGCGGCGGGCACGTTCATCTTGCCCGCCAGTTCCTCCAGGGTGTCGGCACGGAGGGTGCGGCCGGCGGCCGCTTCGGACAGTACGTGTTCGGCGTTCCAGTGCGCGTAGCCCGGCGGAAGATCGCGGCGCGCTCGGTCGTCGAAGACCATCCACACTGGACCGTCCTGCGCGGAGATGATGCCGCTGGACACCGCGTACGAGGCGTCCTCGTCCATGAACCGGCGGCCGTGCGCGTTCACCAGCACGCGCGAGCGCGGCGGGAAACCGGACTGCCAGTGGTGCAGGCGCTGGAAATACGCGGTCGGCAGCAGCAATCCCCAGCCTTCGCCAGTGATCGACGCGGACACCTGCTCGCCGAACGAGAAGTGGTCGCCTCGCGAGCCGGGCGCGGCGACGACGAACAGATCCTCGCCCGCCGCGTCGGCGTCCGGGTAGTACCGCGAGCGCAGCGCGGGATCCTGGGCGAACCCGCCGCTGGTCACGATCACCGAATTCGCGCGGACCTCGATGCCGTCGGCGACCACGCCGGCGACCCGGCCGTCCTCGACGAGCAGCCGTTCGACGCGGGTGTTCAGCACCGCTTCCGCCCCGGCCTTGCGGCGCGCGCGGTCGAGCACCTGGACGAGGCCGTAACCCTGGTCCTTCGGCACGTGCCCGCGCCAGACGTCCTCGACGCCCGCCCGGGTCAGACCTGGGGTGTGCGCGTCGTGCGACACCTTCGCCGGGATTTCCGCGCCGAGCCCGATCAGCCATTCGACCGCGGGTCCGGCCTCGCGGCAGAACGTCTTGAGCAGCCCGGGTTTCAGCTGCCACTGGTTGAGGTCGAGGTAGTGCTGGAAGAACCGCTCCGGCGTGTCCTCGATGCCCAGTTCGCGCTGGACGCTCGTGCCCGCCGCGGTGAGCATGCCCGCGGACAGCTGGGTCGAGCCGCCGAGTTCCTTCTCCGCTTCGAACAGCAGCACCGAGGCGCCGTGCTCGGCCGCGGACACCGCCGCGGCCAATCCCGCGCCGCCCCCGCCGATCACCACGACGCCCATGTCGACGCTCATCCGAGATCACCTCCGGTTTCGGCGAGAATGCGATGGTAGAGACCGTTGGAGACGAGGCCGCCGTCCACTGTGACCTCGCTTCCGGTCAGGTAGGTGGAGCGATCCGACAGCAGGAACAGCACCGTGTCGGTGATTTCCTTGGGGTCGGCCATCCTTCCGGCGGGCACACTGTCCACAGCGGACTTGACGAACGCGTCCGCGCCGGCCAGCAGTCCGGTGTCGACCAGTCCGGGATGGACGGAGTTGACCCGGATCCGCCACTTCGCGAAATTGCCCGCGGCGGACTTCGACAATCCGGTCAAGCCCCATTTGCTGGCGGAGTAGGCGGGGGAGAAGTAGCCGATCTGACCGGAGATCGACGAGATGTTCACGATCGAACCGCCGCCCGAATCGCGCATCAGCGGCGCGGCCGCGCGCATCCCGTGGAACGGCCCGGACAGGTTCACCGCGAGCACCCGGTCCCAGACCTCGGCGGTGGTGTCCTGGAATTCCAGCCGCCGCGAGATCCCGGCGTTGTTCACGAGCCCGCCGAGCGAACCGTGCTCGGCGCGGATCCGGTCGAGCACGCGAGTCCACTGTGCTGGTTCGACGACGTCCATCGGGTACGGAGTCGCCGCACCGCCCGCCGCGCGGATCTCGTCCGCGATTTCGTCCGCACCAGCGAAATCCGCGACGCAGACGTGCACGCCGCGTTCGCCGAGCGCCCGGGCGTGCTGCGCGCCCATCCCGTTCGCCGCGCCTGTCACGAGCACGACGTCCGGGTAGCGCACGGCTTCGGTGGCGTCAGACATGCCGGGAGCCGCCGTCGACCGCGAGGCTGTGCCCGGTCACGTACCGCGAGCTGTCGGAAAGCAGGAACAGCAGCACGCCGCACACCTCTTCCGGCGAGCCGATCCGGTGCAGCGGCACCGCGTCGAGCGCCTTCGCCAGCGCGGGCGCGTCGTCCTGGATCCAGCGCGTCATCTCGGTGTCGATGTAGCCCGGGGCGATGGCGTTGACCCGGATGCCCTGGTCGCCGAGTTCCACCGCGAGCGATTCGGTGAGGTGCGCGACCGCGGCCTTCGAGCTGCAGTACGCCGCGCGGCCCTTGCGCACGCGGACCGCGGACACCGACGCCATGTTGACGATCGCGCTGCCCGGTTCCATCCGCGCGGCCGCGGCCTGCGCGCCGAACAGCACGCCCTCGACGTTCACCGACAGCGTCGAGCGGATCTGCTCCGGCGTGATGTCCGGGACCTCGGCGTACGGGAAGATCCCGGCGTTGTTGACCCAGAAGTCGATGCGGCCGAACTCGTCGATCGCGCGCTGGGCGAGCGCGACGTGGTCCTCGGCGCGGGTGACGTCCACCGCGGCCGCGACGATCCGGCCCGGCTTGTCCTCGACGGACTCGGCGGCCAGCGCGGCGGTCAGGTCGCCGGCGGTGGCGGTCATCGCGGCGGCGTCGAGATCGCCGCCCACCACGTGCACCCCGCGCGTGGCGAGACCGGCGGCGAACCGCGCGCCCATGCCGCGGGCCGCGCCGGTGACCACGGCGACCTTGCCCGGCATCTCCGGGTAGCGCGCGGTCGCGGGCTGGTGCAGCACCCGGCCGGGGCCGGTGGGCTCGAGAGTGGTCATCTGGGTTTTCTCCTCGTTGTTTCTCAGGGCTCGCGGTGCACGGTGCGGCGGCGCACGCGCCAGCCGTCTGCGGTGCGCACGAGTTCGTCGTCCAGCACGGTGAGCCGGTGCAGCCGCGGGGTGCCGCCTTCCGGCGTTCCGACGATCTGCAGATAAGCCAGCGCGCGCAAGGTGTCCTCGGTCTGTCCGTTTTGGACTTCCACTGTGGACACCACGTGCCGCAGCCGTTCGCCGGACTCGACGCATCCCGCGTGGAACCGCTCGGCGAACGCGGTCAGCGCGGCGGTGCCGACGGCGGGTTCCGGGTAGCTGGGCGAGACGAACTCCCCGTCCGGGGTGAAGGTGGCGGCCCAGCGCGCGGCCTGCCCGGAGTCGATGGCGTGGCTCTGGCGGCCGTAGAGCTGGTGCACCGCCAGCACGTCCTCGACGGGGACTTCGCTCATGGTCCGGTACCTCGATCCGCGGGGAGTTGCCTCGAACGGCAAACGTGCTATATTCGCACGCACCGTGCGATATGAAGGAACAGTAGGTCGCCGGATGAGCTGTCGTCAAGGGAGTCGTGTGTCCGAATCGGGGACGTCGAAGACGCTGAGCCACGGTCTTCAGGTGCTGGAGCTGCTGGTGGAGCATCCGCAGGGGCTCACGATGACCGAAATCGCCGAGGGGATCGGCGTGCACCGCACGGTCGCGCACCGGCTGGTGCGCACGCTGGAGGCGCACCACCTCTGCCGCCGCGACCGGTTCAAGCGGATCTCGCTCGGCACCGGCCTCGTGCGCCTGGCCGAGCCGGTCGAACAGGACCTGCGCACGCTCGCGCGCCCGGTGCTGGAGGAGCTTTCGGACGCCGGCCGCGCGTCGGCGCACCTGGTCGTCCGCGAAAACGCCGAGCAGGTGCGGATGCTGATGATCGTCGAACCGCGGCAGGCGCGGATGCACGTGTCGTTCCGCAGCGGCCAGCTGGACCCGATAGGGCGCGGGTCGGCCGGGCTCGCGCTGCTCGCGGCGGAACCGCCGGTGGACGGCGAACGCGAGGAGATCACCCGCGCCCGGGCCCGCGGCTACGCGGTTTCGGTGGGGGAGATCGCGCCGGGGATCACCGGGATCTCCGCGGTGGTGCCGACCGGCCGGGACGCGCCGGGCACGAGCATCGGGCTGTCGTTGTTCGAGGCCCCGGACCCGGACGAACTGGGCCGGTTGGTGGTGGCGTCGGCGCAGCGGCTGGGTTCGCTGCTGAAGTGAGGTGACGGCGCTGAGTCCGGCCTCGGGCAGGTTGGGCTCGTGAGTGTTTATGCCGGTTAGAACCGGCATAAACACTCACGAGCCGCGGGGCTAGCGGCCGACGAGCCCGGCCTCGTGCGCGAGCAACCCGGCCTGCGTCCGGTTCGTGCAGTCGAGCTTCACCAGCATCCGCGACACGTAGCTCTTCACCGTCGCCTCCGCCAGGTGCAGCCGAGCGGCGATGTCCGCATTGGACAGTCCTTCTCCCAAGCAGGCCAACACATCCCGCTCTCGCTCGGTCAACCCCGCGGTCCGGCGGCGGGCTTCGTCATCGCGGCGATGGCCGTCCGCCGACAACGCGACCAACCGGCGCGCGGCGGACGGCGACAACACCGTGTGCCCGTCCGCGGCGACCCGGACCAGGCCGATCAAGTCCTCCGGCGGCGTCGACTTCACCAGGAATCCGGCCGCGCCCGCGCGGAGGGCGCGGATGACGTAGGTGTCCGCGTCGAACGTCGTCAGCGCGACGACCGCGGGCGGTTCCGGCAGCGTGCAGATCCGCTCGATCGCGGCCAGCCCGTCCACGCCGGGCATCCGCAGGTCCATCAGCACCACCGAAGGCCGGTGCCGGACCACTTCCTCGACCGCCTCCGCGCCGTCCCCCGCCTGCGCGACTACCTCGATGTCGCCGGCCGAACCGAGGATCGTGCGCAGGTGCGCGCACACCATCGGCTCGTCGTCGGCCACCACGACCGTGATCACCGGGCAGCACCTTCCGTGGTCGGGACGTAGGCGGGCAGTATCGCACCGATCTTGAACCCGCCGCCGGGCAGCGGGCCCGCCTCGAAGGTCCCGCCGACGAGTTCGACCCGCTGGCGCAGCCCGCTCAGCCCGGTGCCGGAGCCGGTGCCCGCGAGCGCCGCGTCCGGCGGCCGGGTCGCGCTGGTGTTGGCGACCGCGACGTCCAGTCCGCCCGGGTGATAGCGCAGCGAAACCGTCGCCGAGCAGCCCGGCGCGTGCTTGCGGACGTTGGTCAGCGCCTCCTGGACCACGCGGTACGCGGTGCGCGCGACGGTCGGCGACACCGACGCCCGGTCCCCGGTCACGGAAAGCTCGGTCGCGATCCCGACCGCCGCCGATTCGGCGACCAGGTCCGCCACCTCGCCGGGCAGCGGCGGGTTCGGCGGCGTTGGATTCGGCAGTGTTGGATTCGGAACTGGCGGTTCGATTCCGGTTCCGTTGCGCAGCACGCCGACCAGGTCGCGCAGTTCGTCCAGCGCGTGCGCGCCCTCGCGCCGGATGTCCTCGGCGGCGGACTTCACCGACGGATCCGGCGAGGTCACACCGAGCGCGCCCGCGTGCAGCACCATCAGGCTCAACCGGTGCGTGACGACGTCGTGCATCTCGCTCGCGAGCCGTCGGCGCTCGGCCGCCAGCGCCTGTTCGGCGAGCAGATGCTGCTCGCGCTCCGCGCGCTCGGCCCGGTCGCGCAACGAACTCAGCAACTGCCGCCGCGCCTCGAAATACAGCGCGATCGCGACCGGAAGCGCGGTGCTCAACAGCCCGAACGGCGTCGTGTTCCAGGCCGGATTCCACGGCCGCGTCGCCAGCAGCGCGAGGAATCCGGCGATCCACAGCAGCCGTCGCCGGTCCAGTTGCCGAACGAGCTGCGCCAGCACGATCGGCGTGATCGTCGGGACGGTCATCAGCGTCGGCTGGCGGACGGGCACGAGCAGGCCGGGGGAGAAGAGGTCGGACGCCAGCATCGCCAGCGAGGCCACGATCAGCAGTCCGGCGACGCCGTTCGGGAAGCGCGCCAGGAGGAGCAGGGACGCGTCGCAGACCAGTTCCAGCACGAGCGTCGCGTGCGGGCCGAGGAAGCCCGTCGTGGGCCCGGCGGCGAGGAAAAGCCCGAAGTCGAGGCAGGCGAACACCAGCGCGGTGCCGCCGAGCCAGAGCCAGTCGGTCGACCGCGGCCAGGTGTGGCGCATGCTGGTCACCCGGCCACGGTATCCGTTCGTCCGCCCGGTCGCGCCGGATCCGCACCGCCCGGGTGGCGGGCTACCGCCGAAAGTTGCGGACCGGGCGGAAGCGATCCACTTTCGTCGCTGCGAGTCGCTACCGAACACGCTTACGCCGCACCCGCCCGGCACGGTGGACTCGACGCCATGACGAGCGAAGGACTCCCGAGGTTCGCCCGGCTGCCGGTGCTGGCGGTCGCGGCGGGCGCCGTGGCGCTGCTGGTGGCGACGAGCACCCGGTACGCGCACGGCTTCGACGAGCTGTACTTCCTCGTGGCCGGTCGAGATCACCTGAGCTGGGGGTATTTCGACCAGTCACCGCTCGTCCCGCTGCTGGCCGGCACGCTCGACCAGTGGTTCCCCGGCTCGCTGGCCGCGCTGCGGCTGCCGATGGCGCTCGCGGCCGGCGCCGGGGCGATCGTGACCGCGCTGACCGCCCGCGAACTCGGCGGCGGTCGCGGAGCACAGACGATGGCGGCCGGGGCGTACGCGACTTCGGGGCTGATCATCCTCAGCCACTGGGTCGCGACGTACGCGCTGGATCCGTTCTTCTGGACGCTCGTGGTGTTCCTCCTCGTGCGCTGGACCCGGACCCGGCGCGACGGTCTGCTGGTGTTGGCCGGAGTGGTCACCGCGGTGTCGCTGGAGACGAAATTCCTGATTCCCGCGTTGTGGGGCGCGGCGCTGGTCTCCGCGCTGATCCTCGGGCCGCGCGACCTGGTGTCCCGGCCGAAACTGTGGCTGGGCGCGCTGATCGCCGTCGTGGCCACGCTGCCGACGGTCTTCTGGCAAGCCACGCACGGGTGGGCCTACACCCGGATGGGCGAGGTCGTCGCGGCCGAATTCCCCGGCTACCTCGCCTTCGCGCGCGACGGTGTGCTCGGCGCGGGAATGGGCATCGGCGTGCTGGCGCTGCTGTACGGGATGTGGCGGCTGTTCCGTTCGCCGGACCTGGTGCCGTACCGGTACCTCGCGGTGGCGTTGCTGCTGGTCGTGGCGGTGATCGTCGGGACGCACGGCCGCTCGTATTACTTGATGAGCCTGTATTCGCTCCCGTTCGCCGCTGCCGCGACTGAGCTTTCGCGCCGGAATCTGGTGCGGTGGTGGAAGATTCCGGTCGGAATCGCGTTCGCTCTTTCGGCCGCGGTCACTATTGCCGGGCTTCCGGTGTGGCCCGCTTCGATGAAGGAGACGTCGTTCGGGCCGTTTCCGCTCGGCACCGCGTTCGCGGCCGGGGAGACCGCGCAACAGCAGCTGGCGGACGGCGTCGGGCAGGCATATCGGTCGCTGCCCGAGGAAATGCGCCGGGAAACCGCCGTATACGGCGAAATCTACCCGTTCGCCGCGGCCGTCGAGTACTACGGCCCGCGGTACGGGATCGACAATGCCTACAGTGGACACCGAGGCTACTGGTACTTCGACCGGCCGCCGGATACCGCGAAGAACGTGCTTTTCGCGGGCTTCGATCCGGCGTTGCTGCGCCCGTACTTCTCCTCGGTGACTGAAGTGGTGCCCGGACTGATGTGGCTGTACACCGGGCGAAAGCAATCCTGGGAAACGATCTGGCCAGAGGTGAAGAAACAATGAGCGATTCCTTGTCCGCGCGAGCGTATTTCCTCGCCTGCGACCCGGACGGCGGCCCGGTCTCCCGCCGTCCCCGGGCCGCCTTGCTGGTCCGCGCGGCCGCGGTGACCGACCTGGTCCTGCGCGGCAACCTCCGCGACCAGCGCGGCCACGCCGAACCGACCGGCGCCGCCCCGACCGGCGACCTCCTGCTCGACGACCTGCTCGCCGACCTCCGCGCGCACAGCCCGGCGTCGTGGCGCGCGCTGCTGCGCCGGGGCAAGAACGACACGCTGCAGGCGCTGGAAACGCAACTCTCCGCGGCCGGGCTGCTCGAAGAGAGCAGCAGTTCTTTCTGGCACCGCAAGGTTTTGGTGCCTTCGGACCCGGCGCGAGTACGTGACGCGCACGCGCAGCTCGATCACGCGCTGACCGCGCCGCTGTCCGAAGTGGACGCTGCCGCCGCGGCGCTGGCCGCTCTCTCGGCGGCGTCCGGCGCGGGGATGTCCCGGTCGGACGCGCGGCACCACGCCGATCGATTGCAGGAACTGGAGAAGCTCGCCGGACCAGCGGTTCCGGCGTTGCGGAAAGCTGTCGCGGGCCGCCGCGCAGCACGGATCGCGGCGTTCTCCGGCGGCTCCGGAGGCTGAGAGGCTGAGCTGTCGGTCAGCCGAGGGGGCTGACCGACAGTTCGGCCGCCGCCGAAGCGTGGACGTCGTACCGTGGCGGACATGACCTCCTTCGCCGCGTTGCACGTCCCGGGCCGTCCGCTGTTGCTGCCGAACGTCTGGGAGTTCGGGTTCGCCGCCGCCCTCGCCGCCGCGGGCCACCCCGCGGTCGGCACCACCAGCCTCGGCGTTTCGGCCGCCGCCGGGCTCGCCGACGGCGCCCCGGCGTCCCGGGCCGCCACCGTCGCACTGGCGAAATCGCTGGCCCCGCTGGACATCCTGGTCAGCGTCGACCTCGCCGACGGCTTCAGCGCCGACCCGGCGGAGGTGGCGGACCTCGTCGCGGAACTCGCCGACGCCGGGGTCGTCGGCGTCAACCTGGAAGACAGCCGAGGCGACACGCTCGCCCCGATCGTCGTCCAGGCCGCACTGCTGGCCAAGGTGCGCGAACGAGTCCCGGGCATGTTCCTCAACGCCCGCACCGACACGCACTGGCTCGGCACCGGTCCGGTCGCGGACGCCGTCACCCGGGTCCGCGCGTACGCCGACGCCGGCGCCGACTGCGTCTTCGTCCCCGGCCTGCACGAATCAGCGGACGTCGCCGAGCTGGTCGAATCGGTCGAGGTGCCGGTGAACCTCCTGCACCTGCCCGGGAAAGCCACTTTCTCGGAATTGGCTTCCTTGGGCGTGGCGAGGGTCAGTCTCGGCTCAACCCCTTACCGCGTAGCGCTTTCCGCCGCACTGGCCACAGTGGACTCCGCCAGGGAAGGGAGGGAGCTGCCGATGAAACCGCCTTCGTACGGTGAGATCACGGCTTTGCTCCCGTAATCTGAGCGCCATGATCTTCGGAGGAAGCACCGACTTCGCTGTCCCCGCCGGATACCTCAACACGCCCAGCATCGGGATCCCGCCGGCTCCGGTCGCCGAAGCGGTCGACGCCGCGGTCGGCCGGTGGCGCACCGGCAAGGACGCCCCGTCGGACTTCGACGAGGCGGTGTCCCGTTCCCGCGGCGGATTCGCGCGGCTGGCCGGGGTCCCGGCGGAGCGGGTGGCGATCGGCGCGTCGGTGTCGCAGCTGGTGGCGAACGTCGCCGCCGGGCTGGCCCCGGACGCCCGGGTGCTGGTCGCCGAAGGCGAATTCACCAGCGTCACGTTCCCGTTCGCGCAGCGGGCGAACGTCACCGAGGCGCCGCTCGCCAAGCTGGCGCAGCACGTCGAAGGCCACGACCTCGTCGCGGTCAGCCTCGCGCAGTCCGCCGACGGCGCGCTGCTGGACACCGCCGCGCTGCGGGCCGCCTCCGAAGCCGCCGACGTGCCGGTCCTGATCGACGTCACGCAAGCCGCGGGCTGGCTGCCGCTCGACGTCGCGTGGGCGGACTGGATCGTCTGCGCGGGCTACAAATGGCTGTTCTCGCCGCGCGGCTGCGCCTGGCTCGCGGTGCACCCGCGGGCGCACGAGCGGACCCGCCCGGTCGCGGCGAACTGGTACGCCGGCGACGATCCGTGGTCCTCGGTATACGGAATGCCACTGCGCCTGGCCGGAAACGCGCGCGGGTTCGACCTTTCGCCGGTCTGGTTCTCGCACGTCGGCGCGGCGGAGGCGTTCGACTACCTCGCGGCGCTGGACCTCGCCGCGGTGCGCGACCACAACGTCGGACTGGCCGATTCCCTGCGCACCGCGGCCGGGCTGGAGCCGCAGGGCAGCGCGATCGTGGCGCTGGAAGCCGATCCCGCGCGGATCGCCGAAGCCGGGATCTCCGCGAGCGTCCGCAACGGGCGGGTCCGGGTCGGTTTCCACCTCTACAACGGCCCTGACGACGTCGAACGCGTTCTGGCCGCCCTGGGCGCGGCATCTGGCTGAAAGTCGTGCGGGCGGTGAACTACGGTGTTCGCGTGTCCCCTCCGCACTTCACCCCCGGACCCTCGGACACGGCCCCGATCGCGGCCGTGCCCGCGCGCCCGGGTCCGCCGCCCGGGCCGTCGCGCAACCGCGCCCTGCTGCTGCGCGGCGCCGGGCTCGTGGCGATCGCCGTCGTGGCCGGGCTCGTCTGGTACCTGATCCGGCACGACAGCACGCCGGAGGCTCCGGTCGCCGAATCTCCGGCGACCACGGCGAAGCCCGCCTTCGACTACAAACTGGCCGAAGGCCCGGTCAAGGCCACCGACTGCGCCGCCAACGCCTACTCCGGAGCCAAGAAGTTCTTCCAGGACAACCAGTGCAAGTCCCTGGCGCGGGCGCTGTACACGGTGCAGTCCGGGGACGCGAAGGCGCTGGTCTCGGTCGTGCTGGTGACGATGCCGGACGCGGCGAAGGCGACCGAGCTGAAGGAACTCACCGACCGGGACGGCACCGGCAACGTGAGCGACCTGGTCCGCGACGGCACCTTCCACGACACGGACGCCCCGAAGCTGAGCGGCAACGAGGCCGAATACCAGTCGAAGGCCAACGGCCCCGAGGTGACGATCGTGCTGACCGACTTCTACTACGGCCACCACGACAAGCAGCTGCTCACCCGGATCGCGAAGAACGCGCTGACGCTGTCCGGCAAGCTCCGCTGAGGTCGCGGTGAACGCGCAGGCCGGATTCGCCCGGCCTGCGCGCTTTTCCTAGGAAGGCTGCCCGGGGAGGGCGACGGCGGCGGGCTTCTGCCCGGCCTCCTGCCGCCACGGCATCCCGCGCCGCGCCGCCGCGATCAGCGCCTGCAAAGCCATCCCGCGCAGTCCCGAATCATCGGTGTGCGTCAGCACGGCAAGCCACGCCGCCGCGGTATCGGCCTCCGCGCTCGCCACCAGCGCGGCTGCCGAAGCAGTGTCCGTAACCGGCTTAGGCGGCACGTACGCGGCTTCAGGCGCCACCGGCGTCGCCGAAGCCGAGGTGATCATCTGCATGACCGCGTCCCGCCGCGCGGTGTGCTCCGCGCGCCCCGCCTTCACCGCGTCCCCGAAGTCGCCCGGCAGGAACGCCGTCACCAGGCCGTAGACCCACAACGACGCGTGCTCGGCCGCCAGCGCCTTCTGCAGCGAATCGACCGCTTCCTTCGGCACCGACGACAGCGCGGTCACCGCCTTCGCGTCCGCGCCCGGCCCGAGTTCCGGCGCGACCCGCTGCAGCCCGGCGCACCCGGCGGCCACCGACGCGACGAGCCCGGCCCGGTACGCGGGCAGCGCGGGCACCAGGTCCTCGGCCTGCTTGCGCGCGGCGGCGAGCCGGTCCTTGAACCCGCCGAGGTCCGTCGGCGCGGGAGGGACGTTCTCCGCCTTCTTCGGCCGGTTCAGCCGGTCCACCTCGGCCTTCAGCGCGGCCGCCTGCGCGGCTCTGGCGTCGGCGACCTGGCCGGCCGCGTCGCCGCCGGCGGGCAGCTTCCTGGCCGCGGCGGCGTCCGCGTCGGCCATCGCCAGCAGCGGGGCCAGCGGATCGGGGGCGTCGTCGTAGCCGCCGGAGCAGGCGGCGAGCGGCACAGCCGCGGCGACAGTGGCGCTCAGTGCGCCCAGACGCAGCACGGCGCGCCGGGAGAGGTCTGCGGTCACGTCGGCCCATCCTGCCAGGCCGCCCGGGTGCGCCGCCGCTCGCGCGTCTTCGCGGGGGCGCAGGATAAGCTTGACCTTCACCGACCAACAGGCCGAACAGGAGTGCTCCACGTGCCCAACGAACTCGCCAGCCGGCTGGAGCCGATCGTGGCCGAAGCCGTCACGACCGCGGGTTTCGACCTCGACTCGCTCGAGGTGCAGCAAGCCGGAAGGCGACAGCTGGTGAAGGTGGTCGTCGACTCCGACGACGGCGTCGGCCTGGACGAGGTCGCCGAGGTCAGCCGCACCGTCTCGGCCGCACTCGACGAGAACGAGCACGTGCTGGCGAGCGCCTACACGCTCGAGGTCACGTCGCCGGGCCTCGACCGGCCGCTCACCCAGCGGCGGCACTGGCGCCGCGCCCGGTTCCGCCTCGTCAAGATCACGCCCGTCGAGGGCTCCGCCTACCTCGGCCGCGTCGGGCACGCCGGCGAGAAGAGCGTGCGCGTGCTCGCCGACGGCCGGATCAAGGACGTGCACTACCAGTCCGTCGCGAAGGCAGTGGTGGAAGTCGAATTCAAGCAACCGCCCGCCGAAGAACTCAAAGCACTGACCGCGGACGAGGACGAGAAGAAGGAGGAGTCGAAGTGAACGTGGACATCGCCGCGCTGCGGGCGATCGAACGGGACAAGGACATCCCCTTCGACACGGTCATCGAGGCCATCGAGACCGCGCTGCTCACCGCGTACAAGCACACCGAGGGCCACCAGCCGCACGCCCGCATCGACATCGACCGCAAGACCGGCCTCGTCCGCGTCCTCGCGCACACCCTCACGTCCGAGGGCGAGGTCGACGAGGAATGGGACGACACGCCCGAGGGCTTCGGCCGGATCGCCGCGACCACCGCGCGCCAGGTCATCCTGCAGCGGCTGCGCGACGCCGAGCACGAGAAGACCTACGGCGAGTTCTCCGCCAAGGAGGGCGAGATCGTGGCCGGGGTGGTGCAGCGCGACGCCCGCGCCAACGCTCGCGGCATGGTCGTGATCCAGGTCGGCGACACCGAGGGCGTGCTCCCGCAGGCCGAGCAGGTCGCGGGGGAGTCCTACGAGCACGGCACCCGGATCAAGGCGTTCGTGTTCGGCGTGTCGCGCAGCAACCGCGGCCCGCAGATCATGCTGTCGCGCTCGCACCCGAACCTCGTGCGCAAGCTGTTCGCGCTGGAGGTCCCGGAGATCGCCGACGGCACCGTCGAGATCGCCGCGGTCGCCCGCGAACCGGGGCACCGGTCGAAGATCGCCGTGCGCTCGACCATTCCCGGCGTCAACGCCAAGGGCGCCTGCATCGGCCCGATGGGCGCGCGCGTGCGCAACGTGATGAGCGAGCTGGCCGGCGAGAAGATCGACATCATCGACTGGTCCGACGACCCGGCCAAGTTCGTCGGGAATGCCCTGTCGCCCGCGAAGGTTGTGTCGGTACGTGTCGTGGACGAGCGCGCCAAGACGGCGCGGGTCGTCGTGCCGGACTTCCAGCTGTCGCTGGCGATCGGCAAGGAGGGCCAGAACGCCCGCCTCGCCGCCCGCCTCACCGGCTGGCGGATCGACATCCGCAGCGACGCGGCCCCCGCCGAACCGGCCGGTCCGGGGGAGGGTGAGCAAGACCACGCCGGCCAGGCGCGGCCCGCCGCGGCAACCGGTTCGGCCGACTGAAGGTGCAGGCGCTAGACTCGACAACGGTTCAAGACCCGCGAAGGGCTACTGGGGACACCCCCGACCTCCAGCGCCACCGGCACGCGCCGGTGCGCACGTGTGTCGGCTGCCGGAAACGGGACTTGACCGCAGAACTGCTGCGCGTGGTCGCGGCGGACGGGCGGCTGGTCGTCGACGAACGTCGGCGGCTGCCGGGCCGGGGTGCGTGGCTGCACCCGGGGCCGGGCTGCCTGGCCAAAGCCGAGCGGAAGCGGGCGTTCCCCCGGGCCCTCCGGGTCCAGGGCGCGCTCGAGGCCGCGGGGCTGCACGACCACGCGGCGTTCGCCGCGGACGACGACGCCGGGACAAACCCGGGGTCGCGAGATACAAGGAAGCAGGTCGACCCGTCATGAGTCAGCCGTGAAGCTGAAGCCATGAACGCGCGACGATAAGGACGAGGTCAGCGGGTCTTCCGCCTGGCCTCCCCTAGATGAGGAGAGCTGTGCCAGGCAAGGCCCGCGTACACGAGCTCGCTAAGGAGCTCGGCATCACCAGCAAAGAAGTTCTCGCCAAGCTGAAGGAGCAGGGCGAGTTCGTGAAGTCCGCGTCGTCCACCGTCGAGGCGCCCGTCGCCCGCCGGCTCCGCGACGCGTACCCCGCCAAGGGCGGGAAGAAGCCCGGCCCCACGCCGGGACCGCGCCCGGCTCCGAAGCCGGCCGCCCCGCAGCAGCAGAGCGCCGCCGCGCAGGCCCCGTCCGCTCCGGCGCCCGCGCCGCAGCAGCAGGCCCCGGCCGGGAAGCCGGGCCCGCAGGCCGCCAAGCCGGCGGCCTCCCCGGCCCCGAAGCCCGGCGGACCGCGTCCCGGTCCGCGCCCGCCCGCACCGGCCCAGCCGGCCCCGGCGCAGGAGGTCCCGGCCGCCAAGGCCGAGCCCGCCGCGCCCAAGCCGGCCCCGAAGCAGCAGGACTCGTCGTCCGCCGGTTCGGTCGTGCCGCCCAAGCCGCAAGGCCCCAAGCCCAGCGGGCCGCGTCCCGGTCCGCGTCCCCCGCGGGTCGGCAACAACCCGTTCGGCGTCGGCTCCGGGTCCCCGGCCCCGCGTCCGCCCGCCCCGCGCCCCGGCCCCGGCCAGGGCGGCGACAACCGTCCCCCGCGTCCGGGCGGCGGCCAGGGCGGCGACACCCGTCCGCCGCGTCCCGGCGGCGGCCAGGGCGGCGGCAACCGGCCGAGCCCGGGCAACATGCCCCCGCGCCCGAACCCCGGCATGATGCCGGGCCGCGCCCGTCCGGCCGGACCGGCCGGCGGCCGAGGCGGTCCCGGCGGCGCCGGCCGTCCCGGCGGCGGCGGTCGTCCGGGCGGCGGCGGTGGCGGCGGCTTCCGCGGCGGTCCCGGCGGCGGCGGTGGCGGCGGCTTCCGTCCTGGGGGTGGAAGTGGCGGCGGCGGTGGCGGCTTCCGTCCGGGCGGCGGCGGTGGCGCCCCGGCCGGCGGCGGCGGTTTCCGCGGCGGCGGCGGTCGCGGCGGCCCCGGCGGTCGCGGCGGCACGGCGGGCGCCTTCGGCCGTCCCGGCGGCCCCTCGCGCAAGGGCCGCAAGTCGAAGCGGCAGAAGCGCCAGGAGTACATGGACAACATGCAGGCGCCCAGCGTCGGCGGCGTCCGCCTGCCCAAGGGGCAGGGCGAGACGATCCGGCTGCCGCGCGGCGCTTCGCTGACCGACTTCGCCGAGAAGATCGACGCCAACCCGGCTTCGCTGGTGCAGGTGCTCTTCCACCTCGGCGAGATGGTCACCGCGACGCAGTCCGTGTCGGACGACATCCTCGAGCTGCTCGGCGGCGAGATGAACTACGTCGTCCAGGTCGTCTCCCCCGAGGAGGAGGACCGCGAGCTGCTCGAGACCTTCGACATCACCTATGGCGAGGACGAGGGCGGCGAGGAGGACCTGCAGGTCCGTCCGCCGGTCGTCACCATCATGGGTCACGTCGACCACGGTAAGACCCGGTTGCTGGACACGATCCGCAAGACGAAGGTCCGCGAGAGCGAGGCCGGCGGGATCACCCAGCACATCGGCGCCTACCAGATCGAGACCGAGCTCGAAGGCGTGCCGCGGCTGATCACCTTCATCGACACCCCGGGCCACGAGGCGTTCACCGCCATGCGTGCCCGAGGCGCGAACTCGACCGACATCGCGGTGATCGTGGTGGCGGCCGACGACGGCGTCATGCCGCAGACGGTGGAGGCGATCAACCACGCGCAGGCCGCGAAGGCCCCGATCGTGGTCGCGATCAACAAGATCGACAAGGAGGGCGCGAACCCGGACAAGATCCGGCAGCAGCTCACCGAGTACAACCTCATCGCCGAGGAATACGGCGGCGACACGATGTTCGTCGAGATCTCCGCACGGGAGAACATCAACATCGACGGGCTTCTCGAGGCGATCCTGCTGACCGCGGACGCGGCTCTGGACCTGCGGGCCAACCCGGACATGGAAGCACAGGGCGTCGCGATCGAGGCGCACCTCGACCGCGGCCGCGGCCCGGTGGCCACCGTCCTGGTCCAGCGCGGCACGCTGCGCGTCGGCGACTCGGTCGTGGCGGGCGACGCCTACGGCCGCGTCCGCCGGATGGTCGACGAGCACAACGAGGACGTCACCGAGGCGCTGCCCTCGCGTCCGGTCCAGGTCATCGGGTTCACCTCGGTGCCGGGAGCGGGCGACACCTTCCTGGTGGTCGACGAGGACCGCGTCGCCCGGCAGATCGCCGAGCGCCGCTCCGCCCGCACCCGCAACGCGCTCAACGCGTCGCGCCGCAAGCGGGTCAGCCTCGAGGACCTCGACTCCGCCCTGAAGGAGACGAGCAGCCTCAACCTGATCATCAAGGGCGACAACTCGGGTACCGTCGAAGCGCTCGAAGCGGCGCTGCTGCAGCTGGACGTCGGCGAAGACGTCGAACTGCACGTCGTGCACCGCGGCGTCGGCGGCGTGACCGAATCGGACATCGACCTGGCGACCGCGTCCGACGCGATCGTGCTCGGGTTCAACGTCCGGGCGCAGGGCAAGGCGACCGAGCGGGCCACCCGCGAGGGCGTCGACGTGCGCTACTACACGGTCATCTACCAGGCGATCGAGGAGATCGAGCAGGCTCTGAAGGGCATGCTCAAGCCGGAGTACGAAGAGGTCGAACTGGGCCGCGCCGAGGTCCGGGACGTCTTCAAGTCCTCCAAGATCGGCACGATCGCGGGTTGCCTGGTCATGTCCGGCGAGATCCGGCGCAACGCCAAGGCCCGCCTCCTGCGCGACGGCAACGTCGTGGCGCAGAACCTGCCGATCAACTCGCTGCGCCGGTTCAAGGACGACGTGGTCGAGGTCCGCGAAGGGTACGAGTGCGGTCTCACGCTGGGCTCGTACAGCGACATCAAGGTCGACGACGTGATCGAGACCTACGAACAGCGGGAGAAGCCCCGTGCGTGAGTGACCGGTCCGGGGTGCGCCAGCCGCGCACCCCGGACCGCCCTCGCGGCATAACTTCGCTGCCTATGTTTGTCGGAGCCTTGGAGCTCGACCTGCTGCTCGACGACGTGCATTCGTTGAAGCAGAAACGATCCGTGGTGCGGCCCGTCGTGGCCGAACTGCGGAAGCGATTCGCCGTCTCGGTCGCCGAGGCGGGACATCTGGACCTGCACCGGCGCGCGCTCATCGGCGTCGCCGCGGTCGCCCCCGACGGAGAGCACATCCGGGACGTGCTCGACGCGTGCGAGCGGTTCGCGGCCGGCCGACCGGAGTTCGAACTGCTCTCCGCGCGCCGCCGGCTGCTCGGCCCGGACGACTAGCACCCCGGAAATCCGGAGAAGGAGACCTCAGCCATGGCCGATCCCGCTCGGGCACGCAAGCTCGCCAAGCGGATCTCGCAGATCGTGGCCTCGGCGATCGAACACGACGTCAAGGACCCGCGACTGGGCGCGGTGACCATCACCGACGCCCGCGTCACTGCGGACCTGCACGACGCCACGGTGTACTACACGGTGCTCGGCGAAAGCCTCGACGCGGAGCCGGACTTCGCGAGCGCCGCCGCCGCGCTGGAGGCCGCGCGCGGCGTCCTGCGCACGAAGGTGGGACAGGGCACCGGCGTCCGCTACACCCCGACGCTCACCTTCGTCGCGGACAGCGTCCCGGACGACGCCCGCCGCATCGAAGAACTGCTCGCCAAGGCCCGCGAATCGGACGCCGAGGTGGCCCGCCGGGCGACCGGAGCGCAGCCCGCGGGCGAGGCGGACCCGTACAAGGCTCCCCGTGCCGAAGAGGACGAGGAGCAAGCAGAAGAGGAGACGCGCGGCTGAAGCGATGCGGTCAAAGCCCGGTGTCACGCGACGCGGCCTGCTGTTCGGCGGTGCCGCGGCGCTCGTCTCCGCCTGCACCGGGCGCTCCGCCCCGGTGGTTGCGCCGGCCCCGGCTGCCCCGGCCTCCAGCCCGGCGCCCCTGAAAGCGTCGATCACGATCCACCGCAGGCATTCCGCGGCCCGCGGCCGGGACGTCGACGTCGTGCTCATGACGCCCGACGGAGTCCCCAACGCCGGCCTCCCGGTGTGCGTCGCCCTGCACGGCCGCGGGGCGAACGCCCGCACGTTCCTTGACCTGGACCTGCCCGCGGCCCTCACCGCCGCGGTCCGGTCCGGGACCCCGCCGTTCGCGGTCGTCGCGGTCGACGGCAGCCACTACTGGATGCCCGACGGCGACGACGACCCGCACCGCATGCTCACCGACGAACTCCCCGGCTGGCTGTCCGAATCGGGGCTCCGCCCGATGACCGGGCTCTTCGGCATCTCGATGGGCGGCTTCGGCGCCCTGAACCTCGCCCGCCGCCGCCGAGACGTGACCGCGGTGGCCACCTGCAGCGCGGCCCTGTTCCGCACCTGGCCCGACGCCCGGTCCCGGCACGTCTTCGCCTCCGAGGACGCCTGGACGGCCGCCGAACCGCTGCGGCACCTGGACGAACTCCAGCCCCGGGACCTCGGCGTCTGGTGCGGCGACGGGGACCCGTTCCTGGCGGCCAACCGAAAACTGATCAGCGGCGCCGCCCCGGCGGTCTCGCGGATCACGCCGGGGGCGCACACGTCGGGGTACTGGAAGGGCGTTTTGCCAGAGGTGATGCGCTTCCTCGGGCCGCGGCTGAAGTAGCGGAAGCACCGGTCCGGGTGGTCGTGCCCCCGGGAATTCAGACCGGCTTTCCCGCCACCACCAGATCGCGCACGATCGCCTGGTCCACCCGGTGCGCCAGCTCCTCGTACGGTCCCCCCGACCGCACCGCCAGCCCCGCCCGTTCCAGGATCGCCACCAGTTCTTCCCGCGGCAGCACGTGCGTGTTCCACGAGATCCCCAGCGCCCCGCCCGGCCGGAGCACGCGGTTCCACACCGGGATCGCCGCCGCGAGCAGGTCGCGCGGGCTGCGGGCCAGGCCGGTGTCGCGGTGGCTGCCGTGCTGCACGCCGTACGGTGCGTCGGTCACGATCAGGTCCACTGACGCCGGGCGGAGGACCTCGTCGGTGGTCAGGGTGTCCGCGTTGAGGTAGCTGAGCCGACGGGTGCGGCCCGCCTTGTAGTCGTCCTTGTCGAACGCGTACTCGATGTCCAGCCGACGCCCGAGGCGGACCTTGTTGCGGCGCAGCTGCCCGGATTCGGCGGTGTGCTTCACGCGCTTCGTGCGCAGCCACGTCTTCACGAACTGTTCGTACGCCTCGAAATCGCGTGCGTCGACGTCGAGGCCGGTCGCGTCGAAGCCGTACATCACGGCCTGGTTCAGCGTCGTCCCGCGACCGCACAGCGGGTCGAGCACGTGCAGTTCGCGGTCCGGCCAGTCCGCGGGGCGCGAGGTCGCCAGCAGCGTGAGGTTGAGCAGCAGCTTCGTGAACTGCTCATTCGTCTTGCCCGGGTACTTCTGGATGGTCAGCAGGTCCGAATCCGCTTTCGCCAGCGGGTGCACGGCGACCGGCCGCAGCACGCCGTCGCCCAGTTCGAACAGGGCGTACAGCGAGGAAAGGTTCGACAGCAGCGCCAGGTCTCGCTCGCCGAGCGGCGCCGCGCAGGCGAATTTCACGTACCCGACACCGCCGAGCTCGATCTCTTCGATCGCCGACACCTCGGCGGAAAGACCAGCGCCGAGGGCCGCCAGCTCGGCGCGCAGCAGCGCCGGCGACGAGGCGGCGTACACGCGGTTGGCGGAAGGCAGAACGAGGATCACGTACTCAGGCATCCCGCAGAGCGTAGCGTGGCACTCCGTGACAGCTTCCCTGGTACAGGACATCGAGGCCGCCGCCGCACTGCTGGCCGAGGCCACCGACGTGACGCTGCTCGGACACGTGCGCCCCGACGCCGACGCCCTCGGCAGCGCGCTGGCCCTCGGGCACGTGCTGCATCGCCGCGGCGCGCGCGTGCGAGTCGCCTTCGGCGAGCCGGACGAGGCCCCCGAAACGCTGGCCTGGCTGGACGTCGACGGCCTGATCACCCCCGTCGGCTCCCTCCCTCCGGCTGACGGCCTGTTGGTCGCCCTCGACACCCCGACCCTGGGCCGCCTGGGCAGGCTCGCCCCGAGGGTCGCCGCGGTCCGCGCCGCCGGCGGTTCGGTCCTGGTCGTCGACCACCACGCGACCAATGCCCGCTACGGCACCCACCACGTCGTGGACGACACTGCCGAAGCGACGGCGATCCTGGTCACGCGGATCGTCGAGGCGATGGGCGTCGAACTGGACGCGGCCGCCGCGCGGTGCTTGTACGCCGGGGTCGTGACGGACACGAGCGGTTTCCGCCGGGCGAGCCCGGAAACGCACCGGATCGCCGCCCGCCTCCTGGAAGCGGGCGCGGACCCGGGCGAGGTGGCCCGCCGCATCGTCGACGATCACCCGTTCGCGTGGCTGCCGATGCTCGCGCGGGTGCTGTCCGAGGCCCGGCTGGAACCCGAAGGGGCACAAGGATTCGGCTTCGTCCACACGGTGGTGCGCGCGGCCGCCGCGGCGACGGTGCGGCTCGAAGAGGTGGAGTCGGTGATCGACGTGGTGCGCGCTACCCGGGAGGCCGGGGTCGCGGCCGTGCTGAAGGAGGCCGGGCCGGGTCCAGTGTGGACGGTCTCGCTGCGGTCCGCGGGCGACATCGACGTGTCCGCGGCCGCCGCGGAGTTCGGCGGGGGAGGCCACCGCATGGCCGCCGGATGCACGGCGGAAGGCCCGGCGGAGGAGGTGCTGGACCGGCTCCGGGAGGCACTGGGGAGGGCGCCGCTGCTGCGCGCTTCCTGACCCGGGATGGGCGGCGCGCGGAGGGGTTTCGGCCGGTGGGGAGCGGGTTGTGCGGGCGGTGCGTGGCTGGTATTCGGTGGACCCCGCCCGCATCTTCGAGTTTCGCCGGTGCGTCCGGGCGACCGCTCGGGCTCGCGTCGCGGCCGGATCCTGCACCTGTCACCGGGAGCGGCGTAGTGGTGAGGTGGCTGGTGTTCGGCGGGCCCGTGCCCTCATCCTGAGACTTCACCAACGCGGCTGAGGGCAACCACTCGATGGCCAGATCCCCGCGCCGGTCACCGAGAGCGGCGCAGCCCGTCCAGCAAAAGGGTGACGACGTCATCCGCCTCGGCCCGCCACCGTGGCCGGTCATGGGCCGCGCCGATGCCGTGCAGCGCCATCATCACGGCACCGGCATCCACGTCGTCGCGCACCGCACCGTCCCGCACCGCAGCGGCCACCAGGTCGGCGACCGCCTCCTCCAGCGCTTGGCCGCCCCCGGCGAGAGCGCCTGAGCGATCCGCCAGGAGCGTTGCCAGCGTCCGCGCCAGGCCCTCGTGCGCGGCGATGTGGTCCACCATCCCGCGCAGAAAGGCCGCCAACGCCTCCGCCGCGGGCAGCGTCTCCTGCAACTGGCGGGCGCGCTCGCACAGCGCGGCGACTTCCCCGTGGTAAACCGCCTCGGCCAGGGCTTCCCGGGTGGGGAAGTGGCGGTACAGGGTGCCGGTGCCGACTCCGGCCAGGCGGGCGAAATCGTCGAAGCGCAGGTCGAAGAACTCGCCTGCGGCAAAGAGCTCGCGTGCCTTGGCGATCAGGACGTCGCGGTTGCGCTGGGCGTCGGCCCGCAGCGGCTTGTCGGCGGTCATGTGCTGCCTTCCGTCGGCAAAGGCAAAGCTGTCCTCCACGAAAGTGGAGATTGCCTCCGATTCGATCGTACCCTGCCCCTGCCGGTGTCCACTCGCGACAGCCGGGAGGCCGCGGCACCAATTAGGACTTCCGCAGCTCAGCGTCGGCCAAATTTCCTTGTCCGACAAGCGAATTCCACGCCCGGATCACCCGCCGGTGGTCGCCCCCGCCGGAATTGTCGGTCCCGGTAGCTACTCTCGTCCCGTGTCCGAAAACGCCACGACCACCGCCGTAAGCGGTGACCGCATTCCGCCCCGCCGAGTCTTCGGCCTCGCCGTGCCCGCGCTCGGCGTGCTCGCCGCCGAGCCGCTCTATGTGCTGGTCGACACTGCCGTCGTCGGCCATCTCGGGGCGTTGCCGCTCGCTGGCCTCGCGCTGGGCGGCGTGGTGTTGTCGCAGGTCTCCACGCAGCTCACCTTCCTGTCGTACGGCACCACTTCGCGCACCGCGCGGCTGCACGGCGCGGGCAGGCGCGCGGACGCGGTTCGCGAAGGCGTGCAGGCGACCTGGCTCGGCGTGCTGGTCGGGCTGGTGCTGCTGGTAGTGGGGCAGCTGCTGGCCGGGCCGATCGCCCGCGCGCTTTCGGGCAGCGACGAGATCGCCGAGGCGGCCGTGTCGTGGCTGCGGATCGCGTTGTTCGGCGCGCCGCTGATCCTCGTCACGATGGCGGGCAACGGCTGGATGCGCGGCGTGCAGGACGCCACCCGTCCGCTGCGCTATGTGTTGGCGGGCAACGGAATCTCCGCGGTTCTCTGTCCGGTGCTGGTGTATGCCGCCGGCCTCGGGCTGGAGGGGTCGGCGATCGCGAACATCGTCGCGCAGGTGGTGTCCGCGTCGATGTTCGTCGCCGCGCTGGTGCGGGAAAAGGTGCCGTTGCGGCCGGATTTCGCGGTGATGCGGGCACAACTGGGTCTCGGCCGGGACCTGGTGCTGCGCAGTTTCGCGTTCCAGGCGTGTTTCGTGTCGGCCGCCGCGGTGGCCGCGCGCACCTCGACCGAGGCGGTCGGGGCACACCAGGTGGTCCTGCAGCTCTGGACGTTCCTGGCGCTGGTGCTCGATTCGGTCGCGATCGCCGCGCAGTCGCTCGTCGGCGCGGCGCTCGGCGCGGGAGCGGCGCGGCAGGCGCGCGGGGTGGCCACGCAGATCACCGGATACGGCCTGGTCCTCGGCTGTTTCCTGGGCGTGCTGTTCGCGGCGTTGTGGAGCGTCCTGCCGCACGCGTTCACGTCCGATCCGGGAGTGCTCGGGGAAATCCCGCACGCTTGGTGGTTTTTCGTGGCGCTGCAACCGATCGCGGGGGTGGTGTTCGCGCTCGACGGCGTCCTGCTCGGCGCGGGCGACGCCGCCTTCCTCCGCACCGCCACGCTCGTCAGCGCCGGCCTCGGATTCCTGCCGCTGATCTGGCTGTCGCTGGCGCTGGGCTGGGGGCTGACCGGGATCTGGAGCGGATTGTCGCTGTTCATGGTGTTCCGGCTGGCGGCCGTGGTGGCGCGATGGCGGTCCGGGCGGTGGGCCGTGGTCGGCGCGGTGCGGGAGGCGTGACGGTCTGACGGCGAAACCCGCTCGCCGCCGGAGTACGGCGGATGCGAGGGTGGGCGCATGCCGAAGTTCACCCAGGTCGACGTCTTCACCGACGAGCTCACCCAGGGCAACGCGCTCGCTGTCGTGCACGGCGCGGACGGGCTGTCCGACGAGCGGATGGCCGCGTTCGCGAACTGGACGAATCTCAGCGAGACCACGTTCCTGCTGGAGCCGTCCGACCCGGCCGCCGACTACCGCGTGCGGATCTTCACCCCGGGCCGCGAGCTGCCGTTCGCCGGGCATCCGACGCTCGGGTCCGCGCGGGCGTGGCTGGCCGCCGGGGGAGAGCCGAAGGCCGGGCACCTCGTGCAGGAATGCGGGGCCGGGCTGGTCCGGGTGCGCCGCGACGGCGACCGGCTGGCGTTCGCCGCGCCTCCGCTGCTTCGCGGCGGTCCGGTGGCCGACGCCGACCTCGCCGCGGTGAAGCGCGGCCTGCACCTCGGCGACGCCGACGTGCTCGAAGCGCGCTGGGCGGACAACGGTCCCGGCTGGATCGCGCTGCTGTTGCGCGACTCGGCGACCGTCCTCGCGATCGAACCGGACTTCGCCGCGCTCGGCTCGTACAAGGTGGGCGTCGCCGGTGCGCAGCCGGCCGGTTCCGAAACGGCGTTCGAGGTCCGCGCGTTCAGCGACGTCGTCGAGGATCCGGTCACCGGCAGCCTCAACGCGGCGCTCGGCCAGTGGCTGATCGGCGACGGCATCGCGCCGGAGTCCTACGTCGCGGCGCAGGGCACGCGGCTGGGCAGGCGCGGGCGGGTGCACGTCGAACGGGACGGCGACGACGTGTGGGTCGGCGGCGAAACGGTCGTCGGCATCCGGGGCGAAGTGGATCTGTGGTGAAGCACACCCCGGTCACGGCTATGTATCGAGGTTGCTGAGGCGATACAACTATCGAGGCGGCAGCGTCGTCGTCCTCCTTTGTCCCGACGCTCGCCCGCACTCTGGAGGAACTCTTGACGCCCGCCGGCCGCGCCCCTGTCCGGTCCTGGCTCATCTGGCTCACCGCGGTCACGGTGTACCTGCTCGCCGTTTTCCACCGCACTTCGTTCGGCGTCGCCGGGCTGAAGGCGGCCGAACGCTTCGGCGTCGGCTCCGCCGCGCTCGGCATCTTCACCGTCCTGCAGGTCGGCGTCTACGCGGCCATGCAGATCCCGACCGGCGTGCTGGTCGACCGCTACGGCCCGCGCCGCGTCCTCACCGCCGCCGTCCTGATCCTCGGCTCCGGGCAGCTGCTGCTCGGGCTCGCCGACACCTACGCGCTCGGCCTGGTCGCCCGCGCCGTCCTCGGCCTCGGCGACGCGCTCACGTTCGTCAGCGTCCTGCGTCTCGTCGCGGCGCACTTCCCCGCGCACCGGTACGCGTTGCTCGCGTCGTTCACGTCGTGCGTCGGTTACATCGGCAACCTCATCGCGACCGTCCCGCTCACCTTGCTCCTCGACGGTCCAGGATGGACAGTCACCTTCCTCGCGGTCGGCGCGGTGACGGTGCTGTACTCGGTGCCGGTCGCGTTGCGCGTCCGCGACACCCCCGACGGCGTGCCGGAGCGCAAACGCGAACCCGTGCGCCCGGCGGAACTCGGCCGGCAGGTCAAACTGGCCTGGCGCACCCCCGGCACCCGGCTGGGTTTCTGGGTGCACTTCTCGACGATGTTCGCGCCGAACGTGCTGACCCTGTTGTGGGGCATGCCTTTCCTGGTGCAGGGCGAGGGTCTGCCCGCCGCGACCGCCAGCGCGCTGCTGACCGTCTTCGTGTTCGGCTCCATGGCGGGCGGCCCGCTGCTGGGCGCGGTGATCGGCCGCGCTCCGGCGCTGCGGGTGCCGCTGGTCATCGGCTACCTCGCCGGAGCGGCGATCGTGTGGGCGGTGCTGCTCGGCTGGAACGGCCACGTCCCGGTGGGCGTCCTCGTCCCGGCTTTCGCGTTCCTCACCCTGGGCGGCCCGGCGTCGATGATCGGCTTCGCCATCGCCCGCGACTACAACCCGCTGTCCCGCGTCGGCACCGCCACCGGGGTAGTGAACGTCGGCGGCTTCCTGGCGACCACCGTGACGGCGCTCCTGATCGGCATCCTGCTCCAGGCGACCGGCGGCAACTTCCGGATTTCGCTGCTGGTCGTCGTGGCCGTGCTGGCCCTGGGCGCGTCCCGGATGCTGGTGTGGTGGCGGCGGGCCCGCGCCCAGGTGTTCGCCGCGGAGGCGCGCGGGGAAGAAGTCCCGGTCCGGATCCGGCGGCATCGCTGGGACCGGGCGCCGGAAGAAGCCGTCGCCGCCTGAGCCAGCCGGGTCTCGTGAGCGGTGCCGCTGGCGAGACCCGCATCGCCCGGCCCCGAACCGGGCGCCGACCGCGAAACCCCGCCTAGGTAGGGTTTCCGCCGTGTCTCGCCCGAAAGAACCGCGTCGTCCCGCCCCTCCTCCCGGACTGCTCATCGTCGACAAACCGGCGGGCATGACGTCGCACGACGTGGTCGCGCGGGCGCGGCGGATCATGGGCACCCGCAAGGTCGGCCACGCCGGCACGCTCGACCCGATGGCGACCGGCGTGCTCGTGCTCGGCATCGAACGCGCCACCAAACTCCTCGGGCACCTCGCCCTCGACCGCAAGACCTACCTCGCCACCCTGTCGCTCGGCCGGTCCACCACCACCGACGACGCCGAGGGCGAACCGCTCGAAAACGATGCCGCGCCGGAAACCCTCGCCGCGGTCACCGACGAGCAGATCGCCGACGGCGTCGCGCAGCTGACCGGTGACATCCAGCAGGTGCCCAGCGCGGTCTCCGCGGTCAAGATCGACGGCAAGCGCGCCTACGCCCGGGTGCGCGCGGGCGAGGACGTCGTCCTCCCGCCGCGGCCGGTGACCGTGCACCGGTTCGACGTTCTCGGCCTTCGCCGCGAGGACGACCGGATCGAACTCGACGCGGTCGTCGAATGCTCGTCCGGCACCTACGTCCGCGCGCTCGCCCGCGATCTCGGCGCGGGACTCGGCGTCGGCGGGCACCTGAAAGCCTTGCGCCGCACCACAGTCGGGCCGTTCACGCTCGCCCGCGCGCGCACGCTCGACCAGCTCGAAGAAAAGCCCGAACTGTCCCTGGACCTCGACGCCGCCGTCGCCGCTGCGTTCCCGCGCCGGGATCTCGACGCCGCCACCGCCAAGGCCGTGCAGTACGGCAGGCGCATCCCCGCCGCGGGAATCGCCGGCACGTACGGCCTGTTCGCGCCGGACGGCCACGTGCTCGCGCTGGCCTCGGACGCCGAGGGAGTGACCCGCTCGGTGGTGGTCCTCCTGCCCGCATAGGGTGGGGGCAAAGGCACCTTGCTCGGGGAGAGTTGACAACAGTGCAGCGGTGGCGTGGGCTCGGGGACCTCCCGGGCGGCTGGGGACGGTGCGTGGTCACCATCGGCGTGTTCGACGGCGTGCACCGCGGGCACCAGGAACTGATCAAGCGCACCGTCGCGACGGCCGCCGAACGCGGCGTGCCCAGCGTGGTGCTCACCTTCGACCCGCATCCGTCCGAGGTGCTGCGCCCGGGCAGCCATCCCGCGCAGCTGACCACCTTGCGGCGCAAGGCCGAACTGGTCGAGGGGCTCGGCGTGGACGTGTTCTGCGTGCTGCCCTTCACCCTTGAGCTGTCCCGGCTC
Source organism: Amycolatopsis sp. AA4 (assembly GCF_002796545.1). Taxonomy (GTDB): domain Bacteria; phylum Actinomycetota; class Actinomycetes; order Mycobacteriales; family Pseudonocardiaceae; genus Amycolatopsis. The sequence goes on along the minus strand of NZ_CP024894.1, from coordinate 5,381,744 downwards.
AGCCCGCACGAGTTCGTGCACGAGGTGCTGGTCGACCGGCTGCACGCGGCCGCGGTGCTGGTCGGCGACAACTTCACCTTCGGAGCCAAGGCCGCGGGCAACGTCGCGCTGCTGCGCGAACTCGGCCGCCGCTTCGGGTTCGTCGCCTACGGCGCGGAGCTCCAGGGGCGTTCGCTGGACGACGACCGCGGCGCCAACGACATCACCTTCTCCTCGACCTACGTCCGCTCGTGCATCGACGCCGGCGACGTGGTGGCCGCCGCCGACGCGCTCGGCCGCCCGCACCGGCTGGAGGGCATCGTCGTGCGCGGCGACGGACGCGGCCACGACCTCGGCTACCCGACGGCCAACCTGTCCACCGCGCGGTTCGCCGCCGTGCCCGCGGACGGCGTCTACACGGCCTGGTTCAGCCGGCTGTCCGACCCGGCCCGGCGGCTGCGCGCGGCGGTGTCGGTGGGCACCAACCCGACGTTCTCCGGCCGCGAGCGCACCGTCGAGGCGTTCGTGCTGGACGTCGACGAGGACTTCTACGGCCAGCACGTCGCGCTCGACTTCGTCACCCGGTTGCGGGATCAGGCGCGGTTCGGCGCTCCGGCCGATCTCGTGAAGAAGATCGACGAGGACGTGGCCCGGACCAGGCAAGCGCTCGGCTCGGACAGCTGAGCGCGCCGGTGCCCGGGGCGGGCCGGACCCGGGGCGAATCGGGCGTTCCGGCCCGGCGGGGGCCTCCGGGGTGGCAAGATGGGCCGGCGGCGCCGGACCGGAGGGACAGACGCGGGCCGGGCAGCACCGGGCCGCGGGACGACAGCGCTAGGGGAGCGGAGCCAGGTGGAGGACCACAAGATCGTCCAGCGGAACATCGCGCTGCAGCGGGAGTGGTACGGGGAGCCGCTCGGCGATCGGGTGCGCAGGCTGGTCGTGGCCTTCGACGTGTCGCAGGCGTTCCTGGCCGAGGTCCTGGGGATCAGCGCGCCGATGCTGAGCCAGGTGATGAGCGGCCGGCGGGCGAAGATCGGCAATCCGGTCGTGCTGGCCCGGATGATCATGCTCGAGCGCAAGATCCTGGTGCCCGAGGTCGCCGCGGGCGACCGCGACGCGATGCAGGCCGCGCTCGAGGACGTGCGCGATTCGCGGCCCACCGTCGGCCGCGACAACATCCCGGTCAGCTCGGACGAGAAGATCGTGCTCGCGGGCATCCGGGACGTCGCCGAGGACGAGAACCTCGCCGAGGCGGCCAAACTGCTCGACGAGGACTTCCCGGCGATCGCCGACCTGCTCCGCCGCGCGGGAGCGGGCCAGTAGCCGATGCGGCTGTTCTCCGCGCTGCGCCCGCCCGCCGACGTCGCGGCGGAGATCGCCGAGGCGCTCGGCGCCAAGGACCGGCTGTTGCGCTGGTCCGATCCGGTCGGCTGGCACGTCACGCTGGCCTTTTACGGCGAAGCGGACCCGGCCGACTGCGGCGCCTTCCTCGACCGGGCGCTGGCCGGCCGGAAATCCGTTGACGTCCGGCTCGCCGGTTCGGGAACATTTCCGGGAGTGCTGTGGTTGGGAGTGGCGGGGGAGGACCTCGCCGACCTCGCCGCGGCCGCGACCCCGGGCCCCGGCGAAGACCGTCCCTACCGGCCGCACCTGACGCTGGCGCGATGCTCCCGCACGCGGCCGCCGACGGCGTGGACGGAACGGCTGGCCGGTTTCCGCAGCCGGGTCTGGACCGCGGACCGCGTCGAGCTCATGGGCGGCGGCGCCCCGTACCGCACGCTGCGCACTTGGCGGCTGCGCCGCGCGGGCGAGGCCGTGCTGCCCAGCTAGCCGCACGCGCCGGAAGCCGCAGTTCAACCGGCTGGTAACCTCGGCAATCGGGTCCGGCTGCAGTCCGTGGCGGCCGAGACCGTCTCACCCGGCCGCGCGGTGCGGTGCGGGCCTCACGGCACGAGATGCACAAGGAGCACCACCAGTGGCGCTGTCCACCGAAGAGAAGAAGACGATCCTCGCCGAGTACGGGCTGCACGACTCGGACACCGGATCCCCCGAGGCCCAGGTCGCGCTGCTGACCAAGCGGATCATCGGCCTCACCGAACACCTGAAGACCCACAAGCACGACCACCACTCCCGTCGCGGTCTCCTGCTGCTGGTCGGCCGTCGCCGCCGGCTGCTGAACTACACGGAAAAGGTGGACGTGGCGCGGTACCGCGACCTGATCAAGCGTCTCGGCCTGCGTCGATAGCGTGCTGACGAGGGGGAGCGGCTCCGGCCGCTCCCCCTCGCCGCAAGCACACCCCCACACGGCGCGAGCGCGCTGGAGGAACGATCCCGCCGGTCCTCGGTAGTGGTTCCCGGGCAACGGACCCGGGGGCTTCGATCGAAGACCGGCCTCACACCTCCTCGAGCGTCCTCGGGCGAACCGGGTCCCACAGTGGGAGACTCACGCCGTACGAAGGAACCAAAGAGGAGATTGACCATATGACCGACTCCACCGGAGTCACCGTGTTCGAGACCGAAGCCGTTCTGGACAACGGCCGGTTCGGCACCCGCACCGTCCGGTTCGAGACCGGCCGGCTCGCCAAGCAGGCCGCCGGCGCCGTCGTCGCGTACCTGGACGAAGAGACCATGCTGCTGTCGGCGACCACGGCGTCGAAGCACCCGAAGGAGCACTTCGACTTCTTCCCGCTGACCGTGGACGTCGAGGAGCGGATGTACGCCGCCGGCCGCATCCCGGGCGCGTTCTTCCGCCGCGAGGGCCGCCCGTCGACCGACGCGATCCTCACCGCCCGCCTGATCGACCGCCCGCTGCGCCCGTCCTTCGCCGACGGCCTCCGCAACGAGATCCAGGTCGTCATCACCGTCCAGAGCCTCAACCCGGACGACCCGTACGACGTGCTGGCGATCAACGCCGCGTCGGCCTCCACCCAGATCGCCGGCCTGCCGTTCTCCGGCCCGGTCGGCGGCGTGCGCGTCGCGCTGATCGAGGACCAGTGGGTCGCGTTCCCGACCTGGCCGCAGCTCGAGAAGGCCACCTTCAACATGGTGGTCGCGGGCCGGATCGTCGGCGACGACGTCGCGATCATGATGGTCGAGGCCGAGGGCACCGAGCACACGCTCGACCTGATCGCCGCCGGCGGCAAGGCTCCGGACGAGGCCGCGGTGGCCGAGGGCCTGGAGGCCGCGAAGCCGTTCATCCGCGTGCTGTGCGAGGCGCAGCAGCGCCTGGCCGCCGACGCCGCGAAGCCGACCGGCGAGTTCCCGGTGTACCCGGCCTACCAGCCGGACATCTACGAGGCCGTCGCCGCGATCGCGTCCGACGAGCTGGCCAAGGCCCTGCAGATCGCCGGCAAGCAGGAGCGCGACGCCGCGACCGACGAGGTCAAGGCCACCGTCCTGGAGAAGCTCGGCCTCGGCGAGGGCGAGGCCTTCGAGGGCCGCGACAAGGAGGTCGGCGGCGCGTTCAAGGCGCTGACCAAGAAGATCATGCGCAACCGCGTCCTCACCGAGAAGATCCGGATGGACGGCCGCGGCCTGACCGACATCCGCCAGCTCTCGGCCGAGGTCGCCGTGGTCCCGCGGGCGCACGGTTCGGCGCTGTTCGAGCGCGGCGAGACCCAGATCCTGGGCATCACCACGCTGAACATGCTCCGCATGGAGCAGCAGATCGACTCGCTGTCGCCGGAGACGACGAAGCGCTACCTGCACCACTACAACTTCCCGCCGTTCTCCACCGGCGAGACCGGCCGCGTCGGCTCGCCGAAGCGGCGCGAGATCGGCCACGGCATGCTCGCCGAGCGCGCCCTGGTCCCGGTCCTGCCGAAGCGGGACGAGTTCCCGTACGCGATCCGCCAGGTCTCCGAGGCGCTGGGCTCCAACGGCTCGACCTCGATGGGCTCGGTCTGCGCGTCCACCATGGGCCTGCTCAACGCCGGCGTGCCGCTGAAGGCCCCGGTCGCGGGCATCGCCATGGGCCTGGTGTCCGATGAAGTGGATGGGGAGACGCGTTATGTCGCCCTCACCGACATCCTGGGCGCCGAGGACGCGCTGGGCGACATGGACTTCAAGGTCGCCGGCACGAAGGACATCATCACCGCGCTGCAGCTGGACACCAAGCTGGACGGCATCCCGTCCGAGGTGCTCGCGGCCGCGCTGAAGCAGGCGAAGGACGCTCGCCTCACCATCCTGGACGTCATCGCCGAGGCGATCGACGGCCCGGACGAGATGAGCCCGTACGCCCCGCGCGTCACGTCGGTGAAGATCCCGGTCGACAAGATCGGCGAGGTCATCGGGCCGAAGGGCAAGATGATCAACTCGATCACCGAGGAGACCGGCGCCGACATCTCGATCGAGGACGACGGCACGATCTACGTGGGCGCGGCCGACGGCCCGTCGGCGGAGGCGGCGATCGGCAAGATCAACGCCATCGCCAACCCGCAGCTGCCGAAGGTCGGCGAGCGCTTCCTGGGCACCGTGGTGAAGACGGCCGCGTTCGGCGCGTTCGTCTCGCTGCTGCCGGGCAAGGACGGCCTCGTGCACATCTCGAAGCTGGGCAACGGCAAGCGGATCGCGAAGGTCGAGGACGTGGTGAACGTCGGCGACAAGATCCGCGTCGAGATCGCCGACATCGACAACCGCGGCAAGATCAGCCTGATCGTGGTCAAGGAAGAGGACGCCGCGAAGCCCGCCGAGGGCGACGCAGCTCCGGCCGAGACCGCCGAAGCCAAGTAAGGCTCGCTCCGCGAAGCCAGGTCCGTGAAGGCCCCCTCTCCGGCCGGGGAGGGGGCCTTCACCGCATGTTGAACAAAGGAATGCTTTTGGCACGGCAGGTTTCCGGGCACGAGCAGCCCGTCGGCACCACCCGTACGCTTGAGTCCACTTCGGACGGTGCGGTCGTCAAGCGGAGCGTCCTGCCCGGCGGCCTGCGGGTGATCACCGAGCACGTCCCCGCGTCCCGGTCGGCCACGGTCGGCCTGTGGGTCGGCGTAGGTTCCCGCGACGAACCCTCGCCGGTCGCGGGCGCGGCGCATTACCTGGAACACTTGCTGTTCAAGGGAACCGCGCACCGCGACGCCACCCAGATCGCCGAGGAAATCGACGCGGTCGGCGGCGAATTCAACGCCTTCACCGCGAAAGAGCACACCTGCTACTACGCCCAGGTCCTCGACGCGGACCTGCCGCTCGCGCTCGACCTCGTCACCGACGTGGTCTTCGAAGCGCAGTGCACGGACCGCGACATGGACATGGAACGCAGCGTCGTCCTCGAAGAAATCGCGATGCGCGACGACGACCCGGAAGACTTGCTGCACGAGGAATTCGTCAGCGCGATCCTCGGCGACCACCCGCTGGGCCGTCCGGTGCTGGGCACGGAAAAGTCCATCACCGAGATGTCGCCGGTCGCGCTGCGGGGCTTCTACCGCCGCCGCTACACGCTGCCGCGGATGGTGCTCGCGGTCGCCGGGAACGTCGAACACGGCCAGGTGCTGCGGCTGGTCAAGCGCGCGCTGAAGGACCGTCTCGGCGGCACTGCGACGCCGGTCGCGCCGCGGTCCGGCCGGGCGCGGCTGAAGACGGTGCCGAAGCTGGCGCTGCACCCGGACGACACCGAGCAGGCGCACGTGATGCTCGGCTTCCGCGCGCTGCCGCGGCACGACGAGCGCCGGTTCACGCTGTCGGTGCTCAACGCGGCGCTCGGCGGCGGCATGAGTTCCCGGCTGTTCCAGGAGATCCGCGAGCGCCGGGGCCTGGCGTACCAGGTGTATTCGTCGGTGGCGAGCTACGCCGATCTCGGGCACATGTCGGTGTACGCGGGCTGCCAGCCGGAGCGGCTCGGCCAGGTCGCGGGCGTGATCCGGGAGGTGCTCGACTCGGTCGCCGCGGACGGGCTGTCCGACGCCGAGGTCGCGCGCGCCAAGGGACAGTTGCGCGGCGGGCTCGTGCTGGGCCTGGAGGACACGTCGTCGCGGATGTCCCGGATCGGCAAGAACGAGCTGAACTACGCCCGGTACCTGGGCGTGGACGACACGATCGCGCGGATCGACGCGGTCACGACCGAGGACGTGTGTGCGCTCGCTCGCACTCTGCTGCGGCGCCCCGGCGGGGTGTCGTCCGCGGCGGTGGTGGGGCCGTACGCTCACGCCGACGACCTTCCCGACGATCTGCACGAGGTGATCGCGTCATGACCGAGTCCCCGATCCGCGTCGGCGTGCTGGGCGCGCGCGGCCGCATGGGCGCCACCGTGGTGAAAGCCGTGGAGGGTGCCGCGGACCAGGAACTGGTGGCCGCGCTGGACGCCGGCGACGATTTCGCCGCGCTCGAAAAAGCCCAGGTGGTCGTGGACTTCACGCATCCGGACGCGGTGATGGACAACCTGCGCTGGCTGATCGCGCACGACCTGCACGCGGTCGTCGGCACCACCGGCTTCAGCGAGGAGCGGCTGGCCGAACTGCGCGGGCTGCTGGCGGACAAGCCGTCGGTGGGCGTGCTGGTCGCCCCGAACTTCGCGCTGGGCGCGGTGCTGGCGATGCGCTTCGCGGCGCAGGCGGCGAAGTTCTACGCCTCGGCCGAGATCATCGAACTGCACCACAACCGCAAGGCCGACGCCCCGTCCGGCACCGCCGCGCACACTGCGCGGATGATCGCCGCCGCCCGGGCCGAGGCCGGGGTCACGCCCGGTCCGGACGCCACGACGTCCGAAATGGACGGTGCCCGCGGCGCCTCCGTCGAGGACGTCCACGTGCATTCGGTGCGGCTGCCGGGTCTGGTGGCGCACGAGGAAATCCTGTTCGGCGGCGAGGGCGAAACGCTGACCATCCGGCACGATTCGCTGGACCGGACGTCGTTCATGCCGGGCGTGCTGCTCGGCGTGCGCTCGGTGGTGTCGCGTCCCGGCCTGACGGTCGGCCTGGAGAACGTGCTCGACCTGTGAAAGCCCGCAATTTCGCGCTGCTGATGACGGCGGCGCTCGTGGTGTACCTGGTCCTGCTGGCGGACCGGGCCGTGGCGCTGCTCGGCACCGGGACGCCGGCCGGGATCGCGCTGGGCATCGGCGTGTTCCTGCTGCCGCTGCTGGGCGTGTGGATCGTCGTGGTGACCTGGCGGTCCGGCATGCAGATCCAGCGGCTGTCGCGGCAGCTGGACGCCGAGGGCGGCCTGCCGGACGTGTCGGACCTGCCGCGCCGCCCGTCCGGCCGCGTGGACCGCGACGCCGCGGACGCGTGGTTCGACCGACGGCGCGCGGAAGTCGAAGCCAGCCAAGAGGATTGGCGGGCTTGGTACCGGCTGGCGTACGCGTACGACATCGCGGGGGACCGGCGCCGGGCGCGGGCGACGATGCGCAAGGCGATCGAATTGGAAGCCGCGGAACGCAAGTAGCTCGGCGCCGTGCTCGACGGACCGGGATGCGCGGCAATGGGGGGATCGAACCGTCGCGCGGCGGCGGTGAGGATGTCGACGCGCCTATGCCGAGTGACGTATCCGGAAGTCCGCGGCGATGAGTCCGGTCTGCGGGAGCGGGCGGGCGAGGTTGATGCGCCCTTGCGGGTGGCGGGCGGTGAACCAAGCCTTGTGTCCGTGGGGATCGCGCCCGATCGAGGCGCGCCTCCCTACTGCAGCCAGCCCGCGAACAGCGCGGGCGAAGCGGCCAGCAGGCTGAACCGCACCCATCGCCCCGCGAGCCCCGCCGCGAGGAACGTCGACAGCCGCATCCGGACCATCCCGGCGAGGACGCTCGTCGCCATGAACGGGGGCAGTCCGACGAGCGAGCTGATCCCGTAGGTGCCGGTCATCCAGTGCGGATGGCGCTGGCAGCGTTCGCGCAGGGCCTCGATTTTGCCCCGGATCGCCTTGGCGCGCAGCTGCCAGCGGACCCGCCGCGGCGTCAGCGGGCGTTCGCGGTGCAGCCGGTCGTGCAGGAACTTCGGGAGCCGGATCGAACCGCGCGCGGCCAGGTAGTACAGCAGTTTCCCGGCGATCTGCCCGACCGCGACCGCGCCGCCCAGCCACAGCCAGTGCACGTTGTGCTGGCTCGCGCAGAGGCCGATGACGAAAAGCTCGGCGTTGACGAGCGGCACGATGGCCGAGCCGAAGGCGACGCCGAGGGTCAGGAGCACCCATCCCATCGCGTCACCCCCGTTCGTGTCCCTGCTCACCCCAAGCTAGCAGCTGTCACGAAAAGATCACGGGGGCTAACCCCACTCTTTCCCCGGGAGCCAACCCCAGAAGATCACCTGGCCGACCCGTCTCGGACACCTTCCGCTGCCAGGATCGGGCAGGTGGCTGAGGTGCCGATCGCCGACCGTTTCGCCGGGCTGTGCGCCGCCGTCGTGCGCGTCCTGCCGTTCGGGCTGTCCCGGATCGTCGCGCCGAGTTTCCTCGGTTTCGCGGTGATCAACGGGTTCACCTTCGGCGTCGACCTCTTGCTGCTGACCCTGTTCCACGGCGGGCTGAAGTGGCCGGTGTGGCTGTCGATCAGCGTTGCGTACGTGGTCGCGTTCGGGTTGAGCTTCGTGCTGAACCGCGCGCTCAACTTCCGCTCGCACGCGCCGGTGGGCCGCCAGGCCGTGCTGTACGCGGTGGCGATCGCGGTGAACTACGTGGCGTTCCTGCTCGGGCTGGGCGCCGGATTGGCCGCGCTGGGCGTCGAGTACCACGTGTCGCGGCTGATCGCCGGGGCGTGCGAGGGCGTGTTCATGTACTCGGTGATGCGCTGGGTGGTCTTCGCGAAGCGCGAAGAGCCGGTCAGTGCTTGATTTCTACTGCGTGAGTTCTAGTTCGAGCGTGCCGGTGAGCCGGACTTCGCGCAGCGTGCCGCGGCCGGTGTCGAGGGTGCGGACGGTGCCGTCGGGGGACCAGCCGGCGCGGCGGTAGAAGCCGAGCGTCGCGTGGTCGGACTGGGCGACCCAGGTGATGCCGCGGCTCAGCCCTTGCTCGCGCAGGTCCGCGGCGGCCGTCGCGAGCAGCCGCCCGGCGTGCCCGCGGCGCCCCCAGCGCGGTTCGACCACCAGCGACGCGATCAGCCCGGGAGCGTCCTCGGGCGCGGATCCGTCGGCCGCGGCGGCTTCGTCCTCTGGCGCCGGACCGGCGACGCAGTAGCCGACCGTGAAGGAGCCCTCGGTGGCCAGGTAGACGCGGGAACCGGGGTACTCGATCGTCTCCGCCCAGGTGCCCTCGAGGTCGGCCTGGTCGAGTTCGTCGATGGCTTCGTCGCCCAGGAGGCCGGCGTACGCGGCCCGCCAGGTCAGCCGCTGGATGCGGGCGATCTCCGCGGCGTCGGACGGGTTCGCGGGACGGACTTCGGCGGCACTCACGCGGGCAATGTACCGAAACTGTCGGGGGTGGCTGGCACCATGGCGGGATCATGCAGACGATCAGCCTTTCCGCCGCCCGCCGCACCGCTCTGGCCGCGCAGGGGTTCGCCGACCCCCGGCCCGCCACGGACCCGACCCGCCGGCACCTCGCCAAGGTGCTGTCCCGGGTCCAGTTGCTGCAGCTGGATTCGGTCAACGTCGCCGTGCGCGCGCACTACATGCCGCTGTTCTCGCGTCTGGGCGCGTACGACCCGGCGCTCGTCGACGACGCGGCGTGGAGCCACCGCGCGCGGCGGCCGCGGCTGCTGGTCGAGTCGTGGGCGCACGAGGCGAGCCTGCTGCCGATCGAAGACTGGCCACTGCTGCGCTCCGGGGCCAAACGGGACGGCTGGTGGCGGAACTACACCCGGGTGGTCGACACGATGCCGGGCTTGCTCGACGACGTGCTGGCGGTCGTGAAGGAACACGGCCCGATCGGAGCCGGGGCGATCGAGAAGGAATTGGAGACCGAGGGGGTCCGCCGCGGGCCGGGTGCGTGGTGGGAACGCTCGGTGGTGAAGAAGGCGTGCGAGTACCTGTTCGGCGTCGGCCAGCTGAGCACCGGCACGCGGCGTTCGTTCGAGCGGCTGTACGACCTGACCGAGCGGGTCGTGCCGCCGGAGATCTTGTCCCGCAAGGTTTCCGCGGAGGAAGGCGCCCGCGGCCTGATCGAACGCTCGGCGCGCGCGCTGGGCGTGGCAACGGAAACCGATCTGCGCGACTACTACCGCCTGGGCCCGGACGTCTCCCGGCAAGCTGTTCGCGAACTGGTCGAGGAAGGAGTCCTGGAGCCGGTCCAGGTGGACGATTGGCGAGCGGTCGCGTACCGGCACGCCGGGGCCCGCACGCCGCGGGCGGTGTCCGGAAGGGCTTTGCTGTGCCCGTTCGACCCGCTGATCTGGGAACGCGCGCGGACGGAACGGCTCTTCGGATTCCGGTACCGCATCGAGATTTACATCCCGGAAGCCAAGCGGGTGCACGGGTATTACGTGTTCCCGTTCCTGCTCGACGGAGCCCTGTCGGCGAGGGTGGACCTGAAATCCGACCGGGCGGCCGGGGTGCTGCGGGTGCAAGGCGCGTTCGCCGAGCCGGGAGCCGACCAGGCACGGGTCGCGGCGGAGCTGGCCGGGGAACTGCGGACGATGGCGGAATGGCAGGGGTTGGACGGCGTCGCGGTGGGGGAGCGGGGTGATCTCGCCCGGGCATTGCGACGCGCGGTGAAGTGAGCCACGGGGTTGGCGGCTCGGCCGGGGTCTTGTGAGTGCCGATGCCGGGCAGAACTGACCCGCATGTTGTTACCTGCCTGCTCCCCCGGGAAATCGAGCGCCTTGGCGGTGCTCCTCAACCGCCTCGACGCCCGGACCGCGACGACTCGGCTGGCCCTCTGGCTATTCCGGCCTCGGCCGTTCAGCACACCTTTTCCCGTTGTGAGAGTTCCCATTCCGCTAGTCGCTCTCCGATGGCCAGGCACGTCGAAGGCCGCCTCGCGCGGGTGTCCGGTGCGCGGTGCCGGGTCGAGATCGGCGGGGGCGCTGTGTCCCTTTACAGTGGGGTTTCAGCGTGACCGATCTGGCCAGGTGGGGGATGCCGCGTAACCGACGCCCGCAGGACCGGGAAGAGAAGCGCGGCGAGATCGTCGCCGCGGCCACGCGGTTGTTCGTGGAAGAAGGCTACGAACCCACGACGGTGACGCGGATCGGGCGTGCGGCGGGGGTCACCTCCAACACCGTCTACTGGTACTTCAAAGACAAGGACGAGGTACTGGTCGCTGTGCTGGACGCGCTGTTCGCGCAGTTCCTGGCCGGCGTGGCGGAACGCTCGGCCGAACCGCCGGTCGAGCAGTTGCTGTGGGCAGTGAGCGAGTTGCGGCGGGTCGATCGGCTGATCACGACGGTGCACGCCAGGGTCGCGGCCTCGGAGTCGCTGCGGGCATGGCACGACGGCTTCCACGCGCAGGTGGAGGCGATCCTGCGGTGGCATCTGGCCGCGTTGGGCGTGCCGGAGGCCGAGCAGGACGCGATGACCCGGATCGGGGTGTTCGTGGTCGAAGGGATGCTGACGCACGCGGGCGACGCAGCGGGAGATCGCGCCGTCGTCGAGACTTTGGTGCGCAGTGCCCGCGGTATCGCCGCCGTGCCGAGTCCCCCCGATCCCCGGTGACGCGGCGGGTCGGCTACCGGCCCGCCGCGGCCGTGAACCGCGCGGCGAGGAACTGGATCTGGTCTGCGACGGCACGTTCGAACAGGTCGCCGACGTAGATGTCGAAGTGGTCGCCGTCGTAGTGGTTGACCTGGACGTGGTCCTGTCCGGCCGCAAGGCGGGTGGTGGTGCGCGCCGGAGCGGCGCGGTCGTCGTCGCACACGCACAACAGGGTCGCCGCGGCGATCTTGCGCAGGTCCTTGCCCGGCCGGTACAGCGGCAACCGCAACGCGAGCCGGGCCGCGATCGCGTTGGCGCTGTCGCCGTGACCGTCCGGGCCCGTCAGGACGCCCCAGATCGTGTCGCGGCCGACCGCGGTGTCGCCGGGGCGGAACGGCTGCCCGTTCGTCTCGACGGTCGGCGACAGCCCGTTGCGCACGGCTGGGATCCGGGCAAGGACCTCGGCGGTGCGGGGCGAGAGCCGAGACCCCGCCGGGATCAGCCTGGACGCCGCGGCTATCGCCGTCGGCGACACCAGGAAGGCCGGCATCCACCACACCCCGACCACCGGAGCCAGCACCGGCTTCGCCCCGAACACCGACCCGACGACATCGAGCACAGCGGCGATGACGAGCCCGGGCATGCTCAACGGGCTGGAGCGGAACCGGGAGACCAACGACGCCGGGCCGTCGGTGAACGGACACTGGGCCACCACCGCTGCGACGTCCTTGTCCTCGCCGGCGATCCGCAGCACGTGCCCGCCGCCGAACGAGGTCCCCCACACCGCGATCCGGTCCGGGTCGACCTCGGGCAGGGAGCGGCCGTAGGCCAGTGCCGCCCGCCAGTCGTCGAGCTGGTCGCCGATGTCGAGCAACTGCCGAGGAGATCCCTCGCTGGCCCCCAGGAACCGGTAGTCGAAGACCAGCACCATCCACCCCTGCGCGGCGAACCGCTCCGCGAACGCGTCCAGCCGCCACTCCCGCACCGCGCCCAACCCGTGCGCCATGACCACCAACGGCCGAGGCCCGCCTTCCGCCGCCGGTGTGTACAGCCACGCCGCGCACCGCACGCCGCCGGACTCGAACCCCACGTCCTGCCGTGCCGACGCAGTGCGGCTGTCCTTCTCCGCCGAAGTTTCCATCGCCCGCCTTTTCCGTTCACGTGCCGCTCTTGACTTGCAATCAAGAGCTGGCCGAAGCGAAGGCTAGGGTTTTCTTGATCGGAAGTCAAGAAACGAGGTTTGGTGCTGCGTCACCGTTGCTGAGCGGTGCCGCGGCGGGTCGCCCTTTCGATGCCCGGTGGCAGGGCTCTTTCCCGGCAGGATTGGCCAGACGACGGTGGTGAGGTGTTGCCTGCTCGGTGCCCGCGTCAGGGAATGGGTCGGCGGAGGAACTCCCGGCCTGCTCGGTCAGGTGCCGTCCGGTCGTGGTAGTCCGAGAGGAGTTCTCTGCTGCGGAGGCTGCGGTCTTGGAGCGCGCGGAAGTCCTTGTGGTGGTTGAGGTGCGGGGCGGGGAGGTCTCGTGGTGACCGTGGCATCGCGACTTGCCTTGGCGCACAAGGACTTCCCGAGTCACGCGCCCTGAACCCGTGGGGTAATCCTTAGTTCGACCGTCCACCAACGGAAAACATTGGCGCGCCGGAAAAGCTCGCACAGCACGAAGCGGCGGGCCCCCCGGATCCTCCGGTGCGGCCCGCCGCCTCCCCCTTGCATCCGTCTGCTCGGCGCACCCGCGTCGTGGAATAACGGGTGCGCCGCCGGAGCAGACGGGATGTTTCCGGTGTCAGCCCGCCGCGCGGGTGACCACCGCGTTGCCGGTTCCGGTGCGGGCGCGGACTTTCAGCGCGACCGCGCCCTCCGGCGGCGTTTCCGAGACGTCCAGTTCGCTCGACACCCGTCCGGCCGCCGACGCCAGTTCCACTTCCGCCCGCACGCCGCTCCGGATGCCGACTCGCACCTCGCCCGAGCCGGTGATCAGTTCGAGCGAGCCGGAGGCCGCGTCGGCCACGGACAGGTCGCCGCTTCCGGTGCGGGCCATCACGTCGCCCTCGACCGCGCCCAGCCAGACGTTTCCGGTTCCGGTGCCGAGCGTCGCCGGGCCGGAGATCGACGCAGCCTCGACCGAACCGCTTCCGCTGCGCAGCTGCAGTCCGGCCAGGGTCGGGCCGAGTTTCACGGCTCCGGTGCCGGTCCGGATGGTGGCCGCGCCGTCCGCGCGTTCCAGCGACACCTCGCCGGACCCGGTGAGGATGTCCGCGCGGCCCGCGGCACCGGTCACCGTGACGTCCGCCGAACCCGCGCGCACCTCAAGGTGCGACCCGGCCGGGGCGCGGACCGTCACCGCCACCGGAACGTTCCGCAGCTGCCACGCCTTAGCCGCCCGTACGACGACCCGGTTGCCGGTCTTCTCGATCCGCGCCTGCCGCACCGCGTCCGCGACCGAGAACTCCGGCAGACCGCCGAACTGGTCCCCGAACTTCTCGCCGACCCACGACAGCAGGCTGCTGACCCCGTTCACCCACGACGGCTGCTCGCCCGCGTCGTGCCGCAACCGCACGGCCACCCCGGGCTCCGGCCCGAGCACGACCTCGACCCGCCCGATCGTGACGCCCAGATCCAGCTCGACGGGACCGTCCGCCTCGAAGTCCTGCAGCCGTACGTAAGGACCCGGCTCTCCGGAATCGGATCCCGCGGCGCCGGTTTCTGCCGACGCCTCGGTCGTTGAACTGTCCGAAGTGGACTCGGTACCCGTCGGCCCGCCCGCGCTCGACGCGGATTCGGCGTCGGAGGCAGTCGATGCCTTCGAAACGCCCTCGTCGTTCGGCGCGGCATCCGCGGCAGCGCTGGACCCGGCCGCCGCGTCCGCCCCGCCCGTCTTCCCGAAGCCAGGTTCCCCAACCCGGTCCTCGGCGTTCTTCCCCTGGTCTTCCCGGTTCTCGCCCATGGTCCTGCCCCCTTCTAGCCTTCGACCCAGCCGTGCAGCTTGGTCTCCGTGCGGCCCCCGCCGCTGCCGCTGTCCTGCCAGCGCTGGTGCCGTTGCTGGTGCTGCTGCGCCTGGCCGAGCGCCCCCTGCACGGCCTGCGCCACGAACGTGTTCAGCGAAACCCCCTGCGCGGCCGCCGCCTGTTCGGCCTGGCCCTTGATCTGCTCGACCAGCCGCAGGGTGATCCGCGAGATGTCGCCGCCGTCGATCGGGGGCGCGGGCGGCGGGGGAGGCGCGGAAGAGGAACGGTCCTCGCCGCCGGTCACGACCACGCGGACGTCCCGGCCGTCGAGCCGCACGTCCACGACCTGGCCCGGCAGTGCGGCGGTCACCTCGGCGGCCAGGTCGGCCAGCGCGTTCATCAGCGTCAGCCGCACCGCCGGTTCGAGAGCAGACGACAGCAGTGCGGCCGCCCGCCGGGTCTGCTCGTCCCCGGCGGAGGCCGTGTTCGCGAGGTCCTCGCGAAGGGTCGCGATATACGGCGTCAAGTCCATGACACCACTATGGCGTCACGAATGACGTCACGTCAAGGCGCGATGATGTCACCCGTGCCGCCGGGTTAGGCTGGCGGAGCCGACATGAGGGGAGCGAGACCGGTGCCGCCCAAGGTGCAGCTGATCGCGAAAACCGAGTTCTTCCCGCCCGAGGACGTGCCGTGGTCCACCGACGCGGACGGAGGCGAGGCGCTCGCCGAGTTCGCCGGGCGGGCCTGCTACCAGTCCTGGGAGAAGCCGAACCCCGCGACCGCGACCAACGCCGGGTACCTCGAGCACGTCATCGACGTCGGCCACCTGGCCGTGCTCGAACACGGGTCGGTCACCTTCTACTTCACCGGGATCTCCCGTTCGCTCACCCACGAGCTGATCCGGCACCGGCATTTCTCCTACTCCCAGCTCTCGCGGCGCTACGTCCCCGAGGCCGACGCGGAGTTCGTCGAGCCGGACGTCATCGCCGAAGACCCGGTGCTGCACGAGAAATTCGTCAAGGCCACGCAGGCCAGCGCGGCCGCCTACGACGAGCTGCTCGCCGGGCTGGAGGAGAAGTTCGCGGACGCGCCCAGCGCCACCCTGCGCCGCAAGCAAGCGCGCCAGGCGGCCCGCGCCGTGTTGCCGAACGCGACCGAAACCCGCATCGTCGTCACCGGCAACTACCGCGCCTGGCGGCATTTCATCGCGATGCGCGCCACCGAACACGCGGACGTCGAGATCCGTTCGCTCGCCATCGAATGCCTGCGGCAGCTGCACAAAGCGGCGGCCAACGTCTTCGCCGACTTCACGATTTCGACCCTGCCCGACGGCACCGAGATCGCCTCGAGCCCGAAAGTGCTGGAAGGCTGACTGCGCACTGATGAAACACCTGACGATCGACCTCCGCCCCGGCCCCTACTCGGTCGTGCGGCTGCCCGCCGACGCCGCCGTGCCCGCCGAACTGCTGGAACCCGGCGAGCCCGCGCTCGTGTCGGTCACCCGCACGCCCGACGAGCTGTCGGTGATCTGCCCGACCGGCCGCGAACCCGAGGGCGGCGCCGTCGAGGACGGCTGGCGGCTGTTCACCGTGCGCGGGCCGCTGGAATTCACCCTCACCGGCATCATTTCCGCGCTCGCGTCGGAGCTGGCGGCGGCGGGCGTCGCGCTGTTCTCGCTGTCCACCTTCGACACCGACCACATCCTGGTGCGCTCCGACGACCTCGACCGCGGGGTGGCGGCGTTCCGCGAAGCGGGCCACGAAGTGCTCCTGCCTGCCTGACCAAAGTCCGTGAAGGACTCCTTGAGGGAATCTGATTCCCTCAAGGAGTCCTTCACGGACCGTCGGCAGCGTGGCGCAGCCCACCCTTGCCCGGCAAAGTTCGGCCTGCCTAAACTTTGAGTTGGGGTAACCGATAACGGAGAGTGGGCACACATGGCGGTGGCGGAAGCGGCACGTCCGCGCGGCGTGGCCCGGCTGCGGGCGGGCTGGGCGCTGCTCGGGCCCGCGTTCGTCGCCGCGATCGCGTACGTCGACCCGGGCAACGTCGCGGCGAACGTCAGCGCGGGCGCGCGCTACGGCTACCTGCTGGTCTGGGTCATTGTCGTGGCGAACCTGATGGCCGTGCTGGTGCAGTACCTGTCGGCGAAACTCGGTCTCGTCACCGGCCAGTCGCTGCCCGAGGCGCTGCGCGACCGGCTCTCCACGGCAGGAAGGCTCGGCTACTGGGCGCAGGCCGAGATCGTCGCGGTCGCCACTGACCTCGCCGAGGTCGTCGGCGGCGCGATCGCGCTCAACCTCCTTTTCGGACTCCCGCTGGTCGCGGGCGGGCTCGTCACCGGGTTCGTTTCGCTGGTGCTGCTCGCGGTGCAGGACCGCGGCGGGCAGCGGCCGTTCGAACGCGTCGTGACCGGGCTGCTGGTGGTGATCGCGGTCGGGTTCCTGGCGAGCCTGTTCGTCGAATCGCCGTCGGCCGCCGGGATCGCGAACGGCCTGATCCCGCGCTTCAGCGGCGGCGACAGCGTGCTGATCGCGGCCGCGATGCTCGGCGCGACAGTGATGCCGCACGCGGTGTACCTCCACTCCGGACTGGTCCGCGACCGGCACGGCAAACCGGAACCCGAGCGCCGCCGGCGCCTGCTGCGAGCGACCCGGTACGACGTCGGGTTCGCGATGCTGCTCGCCGGCGCGGTGAACCTCGGCATGCTGCTCGTCGCCGCGACGAATCTTCAAGGCCAGCAAGGCGTCGACACCATCGAAGGCGCGCACAGCGCGGTCGCCGCCGCGCTCGGGCCGGGCGTCGCGCTGCTGTTCGCCATCGGGCTGCTCGCGTCCGGGCTCGCGTCGACGTCGGTGGGCGCGTATGCGGGCGCGATGATCATGCAAGGCTTGCTGCGCAAGAGGATTCCGATCGTGGTGCGCCGGCTCGTCACGCTCGCGCCGGCGATCGTCGTGCTGGCGCTGGGCGCCGATCCGAGCGCGGCGCTGGTGGTTTCGCAGGTGGTGCTGTCGTTCGGCATCCCGTTCGCGCTCGTGCCGCTGATCCGCCTCACCTCCGACCGCGGGCTCATGGGCGCGGACGTCAACCGCCGGGCCACCACGGTGTTCGCGGTCGTCGTTGCCGCGGTGGTCATCCTGCTCAACGTCGTGCTGATCGTGCTCACCTTCACCGGCTGACGCGGTCCAAACAGGACGCTCAACGGGACGGAACCGGCGGGGCCGCCGGACGGTCCGACTAGCATCTGCGCGAAGCCGACCGAGGAGCCCGACCCCGTGACCGACGAACAGACCCGCCCGCACGACGCGAACCGCGCCGCCCCCGCCGGCCGCGTGGTGGCCGGCCGCTACCTGCTGCTCGGCGAACTGGGCCGCGGCGGCATGGGCGTCGTGTGGCGCGCGCAGGACCAGGTGATCGGGCGGCAGGTCGCGATCAAGGAGCTGCGGCTGTCCACCGAAAACACAGCTGAGGGCGCCGCGGTGTTCTCCGAGCGGATCCTGCGCGAGGTCCGCGCGGGCGGGCGGCTCAACGACCCGGCCGTGGTGACGGTGTACGACGTGGTCACCGACCAGGGCACCACCTGGATCGTGATGGAACTGGTCGAGGCGCCCACGCTCGCCGACCTCGTCCGCGCGCACGGCCCGATGCCCGAGCAGCAGGCCGCGATGATCGGGGAGCGGGTGCTGTCGGCGCTGCAGGCCGCGCACGCCGCCGGGATCGTGCACCGCGACGTCAAACCGGCCAACATCATGGTCGCGCCGGACGGCCGGGTGAAGCTCACCGACTTCGGCATCGCGCACGCCATCGACGACCCGCGGCTCACCACGAGCGGGATGATCGTCGGCTCGCCCGCGTTCATGGCCCCGGAGCGGGTCGAGGGCCGCGAGGCGATGCCGGAATCGGACCTGTGGTCGCTCGGCGCGACGCTGTACTTCGCGGTCGAGGGCATCGTCGCGTTCGAACGGCCCACCACGGCCGCCACGCTGCACGCGATCATGACCGAGGTGCCGTACCTGACCCGCGTGCAGGGCCCGCTCGGCGCGGTCATCCTCGGCCTGCTGGTGGCGAGCCCGGAAGCCCGGCTGACCGCGGCGCAGGCGCGGGCGCAGCTCGCCAACGCCACCGGCCCGACGCCACGTCCGGCCGCCGCGGCGATGCCGCGGCAGGAGACCCGCGTGGGCGGCCAGCCGACCCGGACGGCCGCGAAACCGGAACGCAAGAGCCGCCGCGGCCTGTGGGCGGCCGCGGTCGCGGTGCTGGTGATCGCCGCCCTGGCCGGCGGGTTCTTCCTCGGCAAGCCGGTGTGGTCGCCGAAGAAGGACGAGCAGCAGGCCGACACCGTCACCTACGGTCCGGACGGCTACCTCAAAGCCAAGTTCACCTCCTACGACGTCTGCTACAACGCGATCGTCCAGCCGGGCGTCGTGATCAGCTCGGACAACAACGTCGACTGCAAGAAGAACCACACGCTCGAGGTCTACGACACGGCCGACCCGCTGCCGCTGGAGAACTGGAGCAACGACGACGCGGTCGTCGCCCCGTATCCCGGCCTGGAGGACGTCAGCCGGGCGGCCGAGGCGCGCTGCGCGGCGTCGTTCCACTCTGCGGTGGTGCCGCAGCAGCAGCGCGCGGGGCTGTCGTACCGGGCGATCGTGCCGACCCAGCAGGCCTGGCAGGTGCAGCCGGACAGCGACAGCAGCAGCGGCCCGAACCGCAAGGTCTACTGCGTCCTTTCGCGCGCCAGCAACGACCAGATCCCGGCGCAGATCACCGCCAAGGTCAAGTAGCCGCGCGAGAAGTTCCTCCGCGACGCCCGCGGCGGCGGAAATTCTCCGAAGTTGCCGGTGGCACACCAGGTCGGGGCCGGGTTCGGCGGCCTGACGAGGTACCGTCGTGGCCATGTCCACCTCACCTGCCGCCGCGCCCGGACGTCCGTTCGGCCGCGTGCTCACCGCGATGGCGACCCCCTTCGACCGGGCCGGGGCGCTGGACGTGAAGCGGGCCCAGGAGCTGGCCGAGTACCTCGTGGACCTCGGCAACGACGGCCTCGTCGTCAACGGCACCACCGGCGAGAGCCCGACCACCACCGACGAGGAGAAGGCCGCGCTGGTCCGCGCCGTCGTCGAGGCGGTCGGCGACCGCGCGACCGTCGTCGCGGGGGCGGGCACCAACAACACCGCGCACAGCATCGAGCAGGCGCACGCCGCCGCCGAAGCGGGCGCGCACGGCCTGCTCGTCGTCACGCCCTACTACTCGCGGCCGAGCCAGGCCGGGCTGTACGCGCACTTCACGACGGTCGCGGACGCGACCGAGCTGCCGGTCATGCTCTACGACATCCCGCCGCGCTCGATCGTGCCCATCGAGGTCGACACGCTGCAGCGGCTGGCCGAGCACCCGCGGATCCTCGCGGTGAAGGACGCCAAGGGCGACCTGATCGCCGGGTCCGAGGTCATCGCGAACACCCACCTCGCCTACTACTCCGGCGACGACGGCCTGAACCTGCCGTGGCTGTCGGTCGGCGCGGTCGGCGTGGTCAGCGTGATCGGGCACGTCGTGGCGGGCCGGATCCGCGCGATGATCGAGGCCTACGAGGCGGGCGACACGTCCACCGCGCGCACGAACCACCGCGGCATGCTGCCGGTGCTGCGCGCGATGTCGCGCGTCGGCGGCGTCGCGTTCAGCAAGGCCTCGCTGCGGCTGCGCGGGTTCGACATCGGCGACCCGCGGCTGCCGATCGTGGCCCCGTTCGACGACCAGCTGGAGCAGATCGCGGCCGATCTCGCCCAGGGCGGCGTGCCGCTGGAGGACAGCGCGGCCTCGGACTGGCATGGTGCACGGGTGGCACAAGCAGATTCGCAGGCGGCCTACACCGCCCCCACCTCGCACACCAGCGTTGGGACAATGCCCCGGTGACCTCACTTCCCGCCGGACCAGGCCCGACGCACCTCCCGCCCGCCCTTCCCGAGGGAGCCCTGCGCGTCGTCGCGCTCGGCGGCATCGGCGAGGTCGGGCGCAACATGACCGTCTTCGAATACGACGGCAGGCTCCTGATCGTCGACTGCGGCGTCCTCTTCCCCGAGGACGACCAGCCCGGCGTCGACCTGATCCTGCCGGACTTCCGCGCGATCGAGGACCGGCTCGACGACATCGACGGCCTCGTGCTCACCCACGGGCACGAGGACCACATCGGCGCCGTCCCGTTCCTGCTCCGGCTGCGCCCGGACGTCCCGATCTACGGTTCGCGGTTCACCAACGCGCTGCTCGCGGCCAAGGCCAAGGAGCACCGCCAGCGGCCGAAGCTGATCGAGGTGCGCGAGGGGGAGAAGCGCAAGGTCGGCGCGTTCGACCTCGAGTTCTTCGCCGTCAACCACTCGATCCCGGACGCGCTCGCGGTCGCCATCCGCACGCCGGCCGGCGTCGTGCTGCACACCGGCGACATCAAGCTCGACCAGCTGCCGCTCGACGGGCGGCTCACCGACCTCGCGGGCTTCTCGCGCCTGGGCGACGAGGGCGTGGACCTGTTCTGCGTGGACTCGACCAACGCCGAGGTGCCCGGGTTCGTCATGCCCGAGCGCGACATCGGCCCGGTGCTCGACGACGTCATCCGGCGCGTGGACCAGCGCGTGATCGTGGCGTGCTTCGCCAGCCACGTGCACCGCGTGCAGCAGGTGCTGGACGCCGCCGTGCGGCACGGCCGCCGCGTGGCGTTCGTGGGCCGGTCGATGGTCCGGAACATGGGCATCGCGGCCGAACTGGGCCTGCTGAACGTGCCGGAAGGCCTGCTCGTGGACCTGGACCAGGCGAGCAACCTGCCGGAGAGCAAGGTGCTGTTCGTGTCGACCGGTTCGCAGGGCGAGCCGCTGTCCGCGCTGTCGCGGATGGCGCGCGGCGAGCACCGGCAGATCTCGATCCGCGCGGGCGACACCGTCGTGCTGGCCAGCTCGATGATCCCGGGCAACGAGACCGCGGTGTTCGGCGTCGTGAACGGGCTGACCCGGCTCGGCGCGAACGTCGTGCACCAGGGCAACGCGAAGGTGCACGTGTCCGGCCACGCGTCCGCGGGCGAGCTGCTGTACCTGTACAACGCGGTCCGGCCGAGCAACGTGATGCCGGTGCACGGCGAGTGGAAGCACTTGCGCGCCAACGGGGAGCTCGCGATCCGCACCGGCGTCGCGCCGGACAACGTGGTGATCGCCGAGGACGGCGTGGTCGTGGACCTGGTCGACGGCAAGGCCTCGCGCACCGGCCGCGTCGAGGTCGGGCACGTGTACGTGGACGGGCTGTCCGTCGGCGACGTCGGCGAGTCGACCCTGTCCGACCGGCTCGTGCTCGGCGAGGGCGGCTTCATCGCGATCACCGTGGCGGTCGATTCGAACACCGGCCGCGCGGTGAGCAGCCCGACGATCTCCGGCCGCGGGTTCTCCGACGACCCGAAGGCCCTCGACGCCGTCGTGCCGCTCGTGGAAATGGAGCTGGCGCGGACGGAAGCCGAGGGCATCACCGACACCCACCGCATCGCGCAGGCGGTGCGCCGGGTCGTCGGCCGGTGGGTCGCCGACACCTACCGCAGGCGGCCGATGATCGTGCCGACGGTCATCCCGGTCTGATCCGGCGCTGATTCGGCTCTGCTTCAGCGGCGCGCGCCCGCCAGCAGCAACGCGACCATCACGATCGCTGCCTGGCGGGCGAGCGCGTTGCGCGCTCTGCGCTGTTCGGCCCGGCTCGGTCGGTTGTTCATGCGATCCCCCAGGTGTTCTCGTGCGGTCCCGTCCAGTGTGGCGTTTTCGCGGATAGGACACATCCCGCTCTCGGTTGGTTCCCGGTTCCGCCCGGAGAGGGAGTCAGGCGACCTCGGCGGTCTGTCGTTGGACCAGGTAAGCGCCGCCGAGCAGCAGGGCGGCGCCGACGGCTTGCGGCCAGGCGAGCGCCTCGCCGAGCAGCGCCCAGGCGAACGCCGCCGCCGTGACGGGTTCGAGCAGTCCCACGACGCTCGCCACCGAGGCGGGCAGGTGGCGCAGCGCAGAGATCCCCGCGACGTAAGGGATCGCCGTCGACAGCACCACGAGACCGAGCAGCAGCAGCCACAGCGGCGGGGTCCACGGTCCGAAAGGAACGGTCTGGCCAGCCATCCCCAGCGGAAGCGTCCACGGCGGCGCGGTGACGCTCACGAGCACCCCGCCGATCACCATGCCCCAGGTGACCAGCCCGAGCGGTTCGCGATCGGCGACCGCGCGTTCGCCGAGCAGGAAGTACCCGGCCGAACAGAGCGCCGCGCCGATCCCGGCCAGCAGCCCGGCCGCGTCGAGCCGCAGCCCCTGCCAGACCTGCGCGACCAGCGCGAGCCCGATCAGCGCGACCGCCATCCCGAACCACAGCATGCGCGGCAGCCGCTTCTTCCGCACCACGCGCACCCACAACGCGATCAGCACCGGCGACAGGAACTCCAGCAGGATCGCGATGCCGACCGGGATCCGTTCCGCGGCAATGAAATACAGCAGCTGCGTCCCGGCCACGCCGAGCGCGCCGTACGCGAGCAGCATCGGCCATTCCCCGCGCCGGACGCGCAGCGTGCGCGGCGCGAAGAGCGCGGTGCCGACCAGCAGCAGCACTCCCGCGATCCCGATCCGCAGCACCGCCACCTGTTCCGGCGTCATCCCCGCGCCCATGACCGGTTTCGCGAGCGTGCCGGACGTGCTGAAGAAGACGGCGGCGAGCAGGACGAGCGAGAGGCCGCGGCCCCGGCGGATCACCCGGGGTGGTTCCAGGACAGGGAGTTCGGTGGTCACGCGCGCGACACTACGGAGCGGGACGACCGAACGAAACTGAGTTATTCCCCGGTTTTGCCAATCCGACCAAAAGCAGGCCGACCCCGACCGCGGCACGTAACCGTTGCTACGAAAGCCATTCGGCCGTGGCTGTGGTCGGATTAGTAATGATCGGCACAGTCAGGCCCGTCGCGACGTGCGTCGTGATCGTTGCCAGCCGGCGTCCCTGAATCCGCAGCGCCTGCAGCGCCGTGCCGTCCGGCGCCGCGGACTTCCGCGAGACGAACGAGCCGCCGTACGGGTTGCCGGACTCCAGCAGGTGCGGATCCGCGTAGCCGAGGGGGAGGACGATCGCGCCCCAGTGGTAGAAGATGTTGTTGATGGCCAGCACGGTTGCTTCGAGGCCGCCGTGCGCGGTGGACGCCGACGTGAACGACGTCGCCACCTTGTCGGCCAGTTTCCCTTGCGCCCACAGGCCGCCCGTGGTGTCCACAAAGGACTTGAGCTGCGCGGCGGGGCCGCCGAACCGGGTGGGGCTGCCGAACGCGAGCCCGTCCGCCCACTCGAGATCGGCCAGCGCGGCCAGTTCGTGGTGCGGCCCGGAATCGACCCAGGCCTGCCACCGCCGATTGCTCGCGATCGCCTCCGGCGGCGCGGTCTCGGCCACGGTGCGGACGCGGACCTCCGCGCCGGCTTCGCCCGCCCCCTCGGCGAGCGCGCCGGCGAGGGCGGCGGTGTTGCCGGTGGCGCTGTAGTAGACGACCAGAATGCGGGTGCTCACACCACGCGACCCTAGCCGGGCTCAGCGAGGTGTCCCACGATCCGGACTCAGCGCTGCGGCTTCCAGGGACTGACGGTGTCGGTCGGCCGGGTCGGGTCGTAGAAGCGCGGACGGATGGGTTCGTGGCGGCGCAACGGAATCAGGCCGTCGGTGATGGCCTGCATGATCTTGGCGTGCGCGCGGACGCCCGCGCCCGGCCGCTCGGGCTCGACGTCGGACAGGTCCACCGGAGTCCCGAAATGCACCTTGAACCGCGGCCGCCGCAACGGGGCGCTCAACCCGGATTTGGCCAACGGCAGCAGATCCGCGGGCCCGTTCACGGTCTCCGTGCCCCAGTAGACCGCCTCGTGCGCGCCCCACTGGCTGATCGGGATCACCGGCACGCCCGCCGCGAGCGCGAGCCGGGCCGCTCCCGTCTTGCCGCGCTCCGGCCACAATCCCGGGTCGTGGCTGATCCGCCCCTCCGGATACACGACGATCGGCTCGCGCGTGGTCCGCAACGCCTCCGCGGCTTCGGCGAACTGCCCGATCGCGGTCGCCGCCTTGGCCCGGTCCACGCGCAGATGCCCGCTGACCTTGAGCGCCGGGCCGATCACCGGAGCGTCGAGAATCCCGCCGGCGAGCATGAACCGGGGATTGATGCCGATCCGCTTGCACGCCGCCATGAGCACGAAGGCGTCGAACACGCCGATGTGGTTGGCCGCCATGAGCAACGGCTTGCCCCGAAGCTCCCGCGGCACCGACCCGGTGACCGTGAGCCGCCCGACGAGATTCACCAGCCCTCGGTCGAGGTTGAGCATCGTCCGCCAGATCGCGGGGGCACGGCGCGGAACCTCGTCCTGTTGGAGCGCGAACATGAGCAGAGCATTTCACGATCGAGACCACCTGGGACAACGCGGTTCGGGCGGGACGGGGCCGATCGTGGGGCCCGGACCGGTTGTCGCTGGTCAGGAAGCCTCAGCCGGTCGCGACTCGGTCGAATCCGTGTACCCCGCCTCCAACCACCGAGTACACCCAGACACCGTGGCCCCGCCCTCCTCGACGTCCCGGGTCTCCAGCAACATCCCGGTCCGCGAATCGAACACCAGCAACCGCCTCCGCAGCCACGCGGCATCCGGGACACTCACCACAACCCCCGGCAAATCCGCGTCCTCCACAACCAACCCAGGATGCTCCGCCAGCCACCGCAACAACAACCGCTGCAAGTCAGGCGGCACCACCTGCGTCAGCCAAACAGAGCTGAAAGCCTTGCCCGCCCGAGAAGGACTGACCCGCCGACGCAGCGCAGCAGTCGCCGACGCCAGATCGGACGCGTCCACGAAGTCGCCCAGCAATCCGCCCGGCGGGAAGTAGCCGCTCGGCCGCACCACCGCCTCGCCTTGGGTCACCAGCAGGCGACCCGACCCGTCGGCGGCGATCCAGTCCTCGCGGGCGAAAAACCGGGTGCTCGCCGACAGGACCCGCCCGTCGGTGGTCCGGGCGGTGTGCCTGGCCCACCCGGAAGTGCGCAGGTAGCGGTACCGCCCGGTACCCCGAGGCGGCGCGGCGAAAGCGGTCCGTTCGGCGAGCGCGCGCACGATCTCGGCAGGGCTCGGCATGAAAAGGCCTTCCGAAAGGGGTCAGCACCGATGCTTCCACAAGATCCACTGTGATCTGGGGAGATTGTTTCGGCTGCGCTGCGAGTGGCACATGTGACTATCGGTCCCCGCCCGTTACCGTGGAGGCATGGCTGGGTCGGCGACGAGAAAGCGGAGCACGGCGGGTAGCGGCGGGAAGGCACCGGCGCGTAGTTCGCGTACCCCGGCGAGGGGGGCGTCGAGCAGGTCGAAAGGCGGCTCGACCAGGGGGCGGAGCAGCTCCCGGCCCCGGAGCACCCCGGCTCGGCGTCCGGCAAGCCGCAAGAGTTCCGGGGCGTTCGGACGCGGCGTGCGCAGCACCTGGAACCTCGTCGCCAAGGGCGTCGGCTCGCTGGCCCGGACCGTCGGGCGCACGCGGGAACTCGAGGCCGAACACCGGCGCGACGGGCTCGCTCTCGGGCTGATCGCGCTGGCCATCGTCGCCGCGGTCGGCGTCTGGTGGCGGGCCGCCGGGCCGATCGGCGCGGGGGTCGAGATCGCGACGCGGACGGTGCTCGGCGCGGGAGCGGTGACGCTGCCGCTGGTGCTGCTCGTGGTCGCGGTCGCGCTGATGCGGTCCGAACCTCAGCCGGAGACCCGGCCGCGGATGGTGATCGGCACGCTGCTGGTCGTGCTGTCCGTGCTCGGGATGCTGCACATCTTCACCGCGCTCCCGGACACCAACGACGGCCGGATGTACGCCGGCGGCATCCTCGGCGCGTTCTCCGGCGGGCTGCTGACCAAGGGCGTCACCACGTGGGTCGCGGTGCCGCTGCTGATCCTCGCGCTGCTGTTCGGCGTGCTCGTGTTCACCGGCACGCCGGTGCGCGACATCCCGCACCGCCTGCGCACCTGGGGCCTCGACGAGCACGAGCTGGCCGAATACGAGGCCGGCCAGCACGGCGAGGAGCCCGAACCGGAGCCCGAGGCCGACCCGAAGTCCGTCCGGCTGCGGAAGCCGTCGCGCCGCCGCCAGGCCAGCGCCGACAAGGACGGCGAGCAGCTCGACCTCGACGCCGCGCTCGCCGAACCGGCCACGCCGATCCGGCCGCCGAAGCCGGTCGCGCCGCCCGCCGAGGTGCCGGAGAAGAAGCCGAAGAAGGCGCCGGAACCCGCGCTGTCGGTCACCCGCACCGTCGAGGGCGACTACGCGCTCCCGCCGCCGGACCTGCTGAAGCTCGGCGACGCGCCGAAGTCCCGCAGCAAGGCCAACGACCAGATGATCGAGGCGATCACCGGCGTCCTCGACCAGTTCAACGTCGACGCGCAGGTCACCGGCTTCACCCGCGGCCCGACGGTCACCCGGTACGAGGTCGAGCTCGGCCCGGGCGTGAAGGTCGAGAAGATCACCGCGCTGACCAAGAACATCGCCTACGCGGTGGCCACCGACAACGTCCGCCTGCTCGCGCCGATCCCGGGCAAGTCCGCGGTCGGCATCGAGGTGCCGAACTCCGACCGCGAGATGGTGCGCCTCGGCGACGTGCTGCGCGCGCCGTCCACGGTCAAGGACAACCACCCGATGCTGATCGGGCTCGGCAAGGACATCGAGGGCGAGTTCGTCACCGCGAACCTGACGAAGATGCCGCACTTGCTGGTGGCCGGTTCCACCGGTTCCGGCAAGTCGAGCTTCGTGAACTCGATGCTGGTGTCGCTGCTGGCCCGTTCGACGCCCGCCGAATGCCGGATGATCCTGATCGACCCGAAGATGGTCGAGCTGACGCCGTACGAGGGCATCCCGCACCTGATCACGCCCATCATCACGCAGCCGAAGAAGGCCGCCGCCGCGCTGGCCTGGCTCGTGGAGGAGATGGAGCAGCGCTACCAGGACATGCAGGCCAACCGGGTCCGGCACATCGACGACTTCAACGCCAAGGTCCGCTCCGGCGACATCACCGCGCCGCCGGGCAGCGAACGCGAGTACCAGCCGTACCCGTACATCATGGCGATCGTCGACGAGCTGGCCGACCTGATGATGACCGCCCCGCGCGACGTCGAGGACGCGATCGTCCGGATCACCCAGAAGGCCCGCGCCGCGGGCATCCACCTGGTGCTGGCCACCCAGCGGCCCTCGGTCGACGTCGTCACCGGCCTGATCAAGACGAACGTGCCGTCGCGGCTCGCGTTCGCCACGTCGTCGCTCACCGACTCGCGGGTCATCCTCGACCAGCCGGGCGCGGAGAAGCTGATCGGCATGGGCGACGCGCTCTACCTGCCGATGGGCGCCGGGAAACCGGTCCGCATCCAGGGCGCGTTCGTCGGCGACGAGGAGATCGCCGCGGTCGTCAACTTCGCCAAGGAACAGGCGCAGCCGGACTACAACGAGGGCGTCACCAGCGCGAAGGCGGGCGAGAAGAAGGAGATCGACCCGGACATCGGCGACGACCTCGACGTCCTGCTGCAGGCCGCCGAGCTGATCGTCACGTCGCAGTTCGGCTCCACCTCGATGCTGCAGCGCAAGCTCCGCGTCGGCTTCGCCAAGGCCGGACGGCTGATGGACCTGCTGGAAAGCCGCGGCGTGGTCGGCCCGTCGGAGGGCTCGAAGGCCCGCGACGTGCTGATCAAGCCGGAGGAGCTGGAGTCGGTGCTGTTCATGATCCGCGGCGGCTCCGACGCGGGCGGCGCGCCCGCCGGCGGCGAGGACGAGGACTTCTGAGCCGCGCGTGCAACCCGGCGGCGCGTCCGGCCCGTCCAGTGCGCATGGACCTCAAAAAGCTCGCACTGGGTATCGGGACGGCCGCCGCGCTGGCCGGGTGCGCGGGCGGCCCGGCCGCCGTGGCGCAGACACCGTCGCGTCCGCCGGCCGCCGAACCGGGCGGCAACGTCGCGCTCACGCCCGGCCAGGAGGTGCAGGTCGCGGGCCGGGACCTGACCGTGCGCTACCGCCAGCTGGTCTCGGATTCGCGCTGCCGTCCGGGCCGGCAGTGTTTCGTGGCGGGGGAGGCGGTCGTGGCCCTGGTCCTGACCGAACCGGGCCGCGGCGAGCACACGACCGTCCAGCTGCACACCGGCCGCCAGGGCCCCGACACGACGACCTTCGCCGGGACGACGGTGAAGCTCGCCGCGGTGGACGGGTCGGGGCAGCACATCCTCGTCCGGTTCTCCTGAGGGCGCTCAGAACTCCAGCAGCATCCGGGAGTTCCCGAGGGTGTTCGGCTTGACGTAGGGCAGGTCGAGGAACTCCGCCACGCCGGGGTCGAGCGAGCGCCGCATCTCCTCGTACACCTCGTGCGACACCGGGGCCCCGTCGATCTCGACGAACCCGTGCCCGGCGAAGAACGACGTCTCGAACGTCAGCACGAACAGCCGTTTCAGCCCCAGCTCGCGGGCTTCCTCGACGAGCCTGCCGACGAGCGCGCGGCCGATCCCGCGGCCGCGCGCCGCTTTGTCGACCACCACGGTGCGCAGTTCGCCGATGTCCTCCCACAGCACGTGCAGCGCGGCCGCGCCCAGCACGTCGTCGGTGCCGTTCTGCTCGTCGGTCGCGACCCAGAACTCCTGCACCGCCTCGTAGAGCGTGACCAGATCCTTCTCGAGGAGCACGCGGCCCGCGTCGGAATCGACGAGGGCCTTGATCTTGCGGACGTCGGCGATCCGCGCGCGGCGGACGGACGGAGGGCGGGAGTCGGGCACCAGGTCAAGATAACCACCGCGAGGACCGGCGGCGCCGAGCGGCTCCATCGGGGGACCCCGGATGTGTGACCGCGCGGGCCGTCACGTATAGCTAGTGGGCGCACATGACCAGTAGTCGGCGGCCCCCGGCCGGCTACCGGCCCTCGGGAGGAACCTGCATGTCCGGCACCACGGTGGTCGCCCCGGAACGCTCCGGCAAACCTCCCGCCGGACCGGGCGCGCAAGCCCGGTTCCGCCCGGAGCTGCAGGGCGTGCGGGCGCTGGCCTCGGTGCTGGTCGTCGTCTACCACGTGTGGTTCGACCGCATCTCCGGCGGCGTCGACGTGTTCTTCCTCGTCTCCGGGTTCCTGATCACCGGCCAGCTCTACCGGGCGCTGCTGCGCGGCCGGATCGAGCTGCGCGCCACCTGGGGCCGGATGATCAAGCGGCTCTTCCCGGCCGCGATGACCGTGCTGCTCACCGTCGTGGTCGTGTCGCAGCTGCTGCTGCCTCAGGACCGCTGGTTCCAGACCATCCGCGAGGTCGTCGCGTCCGCGCTGTTCTACGAGAACTGGCAGCTCGCGGCCGATTCGGTCGACTACTTCGCCCAGCACAACAGCGCGAGCCTGGTGCAGCACTTCTGGTCGCTGTCCATCCAGGGCCAGTTCTACGTGCTGTGGCCGCTGCTGTTCGTCGGCCTCGGCCTGCTCGTGCGCCGGCTCGGCTGGTCGCTGCGCGGCACGGTCAACCTGCTGCTGCTCGTCCTGTTCGCCGCCTCGCTCGCGTACTCGGTGTACCTCACCGCGGCCGACCAGCCGCTGGCCTACTTCCACGGCCTCACCCGGGTGTGGGAATTCGCGCTCGGCGGCCTGATGGCGATGTTCCTCGACCAGGTGACGCTGCCGCGGCTGCTGCGCATCGTGCTCGGCTGGGTCGGCGTCGCCGGGCTCGTGCTGTGCGGCGTGCTGCTCGACGTCGACAGCGTGTTCCCGGGCTGGATCGCGCTGTGGCCGACGGTATCGGCGGGTCTGGTCCTGGTCGCCGGGCAGACCGGCAGCGTGCTCGGCGCGGACCGCTGGCTCAGCTCGAAATTCCTCGGCTACGTCGGCAACCTCAGCTTCTCGCTGTACCTGTGGCACTGGCCGGTGCTGGTGTTCTACCTGATCGTCCGGGACCGGGTCGCGGTCGGCCTGCTCGGCGGAACCTTCGTGGTCGGCGTGTCCTTCCTGCTCTCGATCCTGACCTACCACCTGATCGAGAACCCGGTCCGGCGGTCGAACATCGGCACCGCGAAACACTGGGGCGCCTACCGGTTCGGCGTGCTCGCGCTGGCTCCGGTGCTCGTCGCGAGCGGCGTCTGGCAGGGCGTGAGCAGCGCGCGGGCGAACTACGAGATCGCCATCGGCGACCCGGACCACCCGGGCGCGGTCGCGCACGCGCAGGGCTTCGTCTACCGCGGCTCGCCGTCGCCGTCGATCGTGCCGCCC
This sequence comes from Amycolatopsis sp. AA4, assembly GCF_002796545.1. Classification (GTDB taxonomy): domain Bacteria; phylum Actinomycetota; class Actinomycetes; order Mycobacteriales; family Pseudonocardiaceae; genus Amycolatopsis. Next base: position 5,351,078 of record NZ_CP024894.1, on the reverse strand, counting down.
ACGGTCAAGCTCGCCGACGACTGGGCCCGCACCCGCCCGGACCAGTGCTCGATGTCGCCGCGCAACAAGGAACTGCAGATCTGCACGGAGTCTCCCGAGGGCCCGCCGACCAAGCGGGTCGTGCTGGTCGGGGACTCGCACATCCAGCAGTTCCTCGCCGCCTTCCAGCCCGCGGTCGTCTCCGACGGCTGGGAGGTCTCGACCATGCTGAAGGGCGCGTGCCCGTACTCGTCCGGCTCCGAGCTGATGCCGGGCGACCGGAACTGCATCGACTGGAACAAGGCCGTCACCGACGAACTGCTCGACTCGCGCCCGGACGCGGTCGTCATGCTCGGCACGGTCAACTCCAAGCCCGGACCGCACGAGACCACGCCGAAGGGCTTCGTCGACGTCTGGTCCACTTTGGACGGAGCGGGCATCCCGGTGGTGGCCGTGCGCGACAACCCGCGCTACGCCTTCAACATGGCCAGCTGCGTCGCGCAGAAGAGCCCGACCGACCCGTCGTGCTCGGTGCCGCGGCCCGCCGCGATCGCCGCGACGCCGTCGTGGGAGCAGGTCGAGAACGTGCCGGGCAACGTGTCGTTCCTGGACTTCACCGACTACTACTGCGACGAGAAGCGCTGTCGCGGGGTCGTCGGGAACGTGCTGGTCTACATGGACGACAACCACCCGTCCGCGACCTTCAACACGACACTCGCGCCGATCGCGGTCAAACAGCTCAAACAAGCACTCCAGTGGTGACCGCGCGCGGGAGGCGAACGGACAAGTTCGGCGACTAGCCGTCGCGGAGCGTCCCGGGTTGGGCACAATGGGGCGGCGGCGGGTCCGCCGCACGGGCACCTGAGGGGGAGCTGGTCTTTTTGACGCGCGCAGGGTGGGACGCATTCCAGGCCGCACAGTCCGAGGCGGCGGCGGGCCGGACGGCCGCGCTGACCGGACCGGACGGCGTCGGCTGGCTGCTCGTCCCCGGCCAGGCGTGGCAGCGGAGGCTGCCGGACGGGAACTGGCAGTTCACGCAGCCGCCCGCGGATCCCGGCTACCGCGGCGCCGCCCGTCCCGTGCCCCCGCCCGGCACTCCGGCGCCCGGCCTGCCCGCACCGGGTTACGGCGCGCCGCAGCAGTATCCCGGCTACCCCGGCGGGGCGCCCCGGCCGCCGTACCCCGGTCCGCAGAGCAACCCGGGCGGATTCCCCGGACCGCAGGGCGCTCCCGGCGGCTACGCGGGACCGCCCGCGCCGCAAGGAAATCCCGGCGGCTACGCCGGTCCTCCCGCGCCGCAGGGGGCACCGGGCGGTTATCCGGGACCGCAGGGCAACCCCGGCGGCTTCGGCGGTCCGCCCGCGCCGCAAGGGAATCCGGGCGGCTTCGGCGGCCCGCCCTCGCCTCCGCAGGGCTACCGCCCGCCGCAGCCCGGCTATCCGCCCGCGCCGCAAGGCGGTCCGTGGTCCGGGCAGGTCCCGGCCCCCGCCCCCGCGGCTTCGGGACCGCTGCCGGTCGCCCCGCCGTCGGTCCCGGCGAGCGCCCCGGCGCCCAATCCGCCGCAGATCCGGGTGGAGAGCCTGGGCCAGACCGGGATGTTCGTCGCCGGGGCCGAATCGATGGCCGACTTCGTCGCGCGCGCCACCCGCGTGGTCGCGTGGGCGGACGCCACCCGGCACGGCACCGCGAACGGCCCCGGCGAACCGCCGCCGGTCGAACCGGAACGGCCGGGTTCGGACGGGTCCGGCAACAACGTGCTCGGCGACATGGCGCGGCACAGCCGGTCGGTCACGCTCGACCTGCTCGCCGCGGGCAACCGCATGTGGCAGCGCAAGGAGCAGGCCCGCTACGAAAAGGCCTACGAGGAGTGGCAGCAGGCCTACGCCGAATGGGAGAAGCGCGAGGCGGCCCGGATGACCGCGGGCACCAAGCAGCCGAACCCGTTCATCCTGCTGGTGGGGGAGGCGAACACCGGCCAGCGCCGGTTCACCCGCGCGCTGAAGGCGTCGCTCACCGAGGCCGAGGTCGGCTTCGACAACGCCGAGTTCTTCGACTGCGCCGCGCTGATCGCCGAGTACGGCGACGACTCGGTCGAGCGTTCGGTGCCCGCGACGATCAACGAGATCGAGGGCGGCGGCTCCGCGCTCATGCTCGCCGAGCGGGTCGACGCACTCTTCGAGAAGGACGTCGCGGGCACGATCCGCCTGCTGCGCAGGTACGCGCGCGACCAGGACAGCTGCCGCCTGATCGTCTTGGACGGCAGCGAAAAGGTGCTCGACCAGCTCAGCACCGAGGCCCCGGACCTGGTGCAGAACATGCTGCAGTACCGGATGCCCCGGTTCGACCGGCCGGCCGAAGCGGCCGCGCTGCTCGACGTCCTCGCCCGGGAACGCTCGTTCGGCCTGCCTGCCGACGTGCGCGACCGCCTCGCCGCGCTGGCCAAGGAGCCCAGCGCCCGCACCGTGGAGGCGCTGCTGGACGCGGCCTCGCGGCAGGCGATCAGCCGGGGCGCGCTGCCGGGCACCCGGATCGAGATCGGCCACGCGGACATCGAGCCGCTCGTCGAAGCGGCGGGACAGCGCGGCGGGGCCTCGATCGAGGAGCTGCTCGCCGAACTCGACGGGATGATCGGCCTCGCCGCGGTCAAGGAGCGGGTCCGCTCGCTGACGTCGGAGATGACGATCGACGCGCGGCGCCGGGAAGCGGGCATGAAGGTCGCGGTGCGCAGCCGCCACCTGCTGCTGACCGGCAACCCGGGCACGGCGAAGACGACCGTCGCCCGGCTGCTCGGCAAGATCTACCGGGCGCTCGGCGCGCTGCCCAAGGGCCACGTCGTCGAGGTGACCCGCACCGACCTGGTCGGCGAGTACGTCGGCCAGACCTCGCTGAAGACCCGTGCGGCCGTCCAGCGGGCCGTCGGCGGCGTGCTGTTCCTCGACGAGGCCTACAACCTCGTGAACGACAAGGACGACGACTTCGGCCGGGAAGCGGTCGCGGAACTGCTGGTGCAGATGGAAAACCACCGCGAGGACCTGGTGGTCTTCGCGGCCGGCTACCCCAAGGAGATGGACGCCTTCCTGGAGTCCAACTCCGGCCTGCGCTCGCGGTTCGCCGGATCCATCGAATTCCCGGACTACTCCAACGAAGAGCTGGCCCAGATCTTCCGCGCGATGGCCAAGGGCCAGGGCTACGAGCTGTCCGCGGACCTGCTCGCGGCGCTGCCCGAGGCGGTCCGGCGGATCCCGCGCGGCCGCGGGTTCGCGAACGGCCGGTCCGCGCGCGTGCTGCTGGAAGCGGCGATCGGCAAGCAGTCCACCCGGCTGACCACCGACGGCGGCGCCGACCTGGTCACGCTGGTGGCCGCCGACCTGCCGGGGCCGGGCGAATCGGGAGTCGGCGCGGTGGACGACTCCGGGCCGCGGCGCAGCCTCCCCGAACTGCTGGCCGAGCTGGACGCGATGATCGGGCTCGACTCGGTCAAGCAGCGCGTGCGGTCCATGGTGGACGAGATGGCCGTCGACGCGCGGCGGCGCGAAGCGGGCATGAAGGTCGCCGTCCGCAGCCGCCACCTGCTGTTCACCGGCAATCCGGGCACGGCGAAGACGACCGTGTCGCGGCTGGTCGGGCAGATCTACCGCGAACTCGGCGTGCTGCCGTCCGGGCACCTCGTCGAAGTCGGCCGCGGCGATCTCGTCGCCGAGTTCAGCGGCCAGACCGCGCCGAAGACCCGCGAGGTGTGCGAACGGGCCGCGGGCGGCGTGCTGTTCATCGACGAGGCGTACAACCTCGTGCGCGACGACAACGACGACTACGGCAAGGAAGCCGTCACCGAACTGCTGGTGCAGATGGAGAACCACCGCGACGACCTGGTGGTCTTCGTCGCGGGCTACCCCAAGCAGATGGACGAGTTCCTCGAGTCCAACCCGGGCCTGCGGTCGCGGTTCTCCGGCCGGATCGAATTCCCGGACTACTCCAACGAGGAACTCGCCGGGATTTTCGCCGTGATGGCGAAGAGCCAGGGCTACGAGCTGTCCGCGGACCTGCTCGCGGCACTGCCCGAGGCGATCCGGCGCATCCCGCGCGGCCGCGGGTTCGCGAACGGCCGCTCCGCGCGCGGACTGCTGGAAGCCGCGATCAGCGGCCAGTCCCGCCGGCTCGCCGCCGCCCCGGACACGCCGCCGGACCAGCTGGCCGTCCTCGTGGCCGCCGACCTGCCGGGCGAGGCCGGGGTCGCGGTCAGCGACGACGCCGGGCCGCGCCGCGGTCTGGACGACCTGCTGGCCGAACTCGACGGCATGATCGGCCTGGACGAGGTCAAGGCGCAGGTCCGCGCGCTGGTCGCGGAAACGCGGCTGGACGCGCGCCGCCGCAAGGCCGGGCTGCCGGTCGGGGCGCGCAGCAGGCACCTGGTGTTCACCGGCAACCCGGGCACGGCGAAGACGACCGTCGCGCGCCTGATGGGGCAGCTCTACCGCGAGCTGGGCGTGCTGCCGTCCGGGCACCTGGTCGAGGTCGCGCGGCCGGACCTGGTCGGGGAGTACATCGGCCAGACCGCGCCGAAAACCCGCGAGATGTGCGAGCGCGCGATCGGCGGGCTGCTGTTCATCGACGAGGCGTACAACCTGGTCCAGAACTACTCGAACGGCGCCGACTTCGGGGCCGAGGCGATCGCCGAATTGCTGGTGCAGATGGAAAACCACCGCGAGGACCTGATCGTGATCGCGGCGGGCTACCCGGCGGACATGGACCGTTTCCTCGACGCCAACGCGGGCCTGCGGTCCCGCTTCGGCGCGACAGTGCATTTCGCCGACTACGACAACGACCAGCTGGCCGCGATTTTCACCGCGATGGCGCGCAAACAGGGCTACCGGCTCGACGCCGCGCTCGCCGAAGCGCTGCCCGGGTTCATGGCCGGCCTCGACCGCGGAACGGGTTTCGCCAACGGCCGTTCGGCCCGCGGCCTGCTCGAACGCGCGATCCGGGCGCAGGCGATGCGCCTGGCCGGACCCGACGTCGACCTGGAGGCGCTGGACGACGCGGAGCTGACGCTGCTGACGGTCCCCGATGTGTCCGAAGGTCCGTGAAGGGCTCCTTGAGGGAATCAGATTCCCTCAAGGAGCCCTTCACGGACGGCAAACCCCGGTGCCGGTCCCGACCGGAGCCGCGCCGGAGGCGACCGTGTCACCGCACTGGGCGACGCCGTCGCGGAGCGGTCCGCACGCGACGGCTACCCTGAACGTCGTGCCTTCTCCAGCCGCTGATTCCGCTCGCGCCCGCCGTGTCTCCCTCGTGACCTTGGGCTGCGCCCGCAACGAGGTCGATTCCGAGGAGCTGGCGGGCCGGCTGGCCGCGGGCGGCTGGGAACTGGCCGCCGAACCGGAGGACTCCGACGTCGTCGTGGTCAACACGTGCGGGTTCGTCGAATCGGCCAAAAAGGACTCGGTCGACACGCTGCTCGCCGCCGCCGACACCGGCCGCAAGGTCGTCGCGGTCGGCTGCATGGCCGAGCGCTACGGCAACGAACTCGCCGACAGCCTGCCCGAGGCCGACGCGGTGCTCGGCTTCGACCACTACGCCGACCTGTCCGCGCGGCTGGACGACGTGGTCGCCGGCCGCACGATCGCCGCGCACACCCCGTCGGACCGGCGCAAGCTGCTGCCGATCAGCCCGGTGCAGCGGCCCGCCGCCGCGACCGAGGTCGAGGTTCCCGGGCACGCGCAGCACGGCTGGGGCCCGCGCGTCCTGCGCACGCGGCTCGACGATTCCCCGGTCGCCGCGCTGAAGATCGCCTCCGGCTGCGACCGCCGCTGCTCGTTCTGCGCGATCCCGTCGTTCCGCGGGTCGTTCGTGTCCCGCCAGCCGGACGAGATCGTCGCCGAGGCGGCCTGGCTCGCCGAGAACGGCGCGAAGGAACTGTTCCTGGTCAGCGAGAACTCCACGTCGTACGGCAAGGACTTCGGCCGCGACGGCACCCGCGCGCTCGAACTGCTGCTGCCGCGGCTGGCCGGGATCGACGGCATCGAGCGCGTCCGCGTGTCCTACCTGCAGCCCGCCGAAACCCGTCCGCAGCTGGTCAAGGCGATCGCGACCACGCCGGGCGTCGCGGACTACTTCGACCTGTCCTTCCAGCACTCCAGCGAGCAGGTGCTGCGCCGGATGCGCCGCTTCGGCTCCACCGACTCGTTCCTCGCGCTCACCGAGCAGATCCGCGAGTACTCGCCCGAGGCGGGCATCCGCACCAACGTGATCGTCGGCTTCCCCGGCGAAACCGAGGACGACCTGGCCGAGCTGGAGCGGTTCCTCACCGGGGCCCGGCTCGACGCGGTCGGCGTGTTCGGCTACTCCGACGAGGACGGCACCGAGGCCGAGACCTTCGACGGCAAGCTGGACCCGGCCGAGGTCGCCGAGCGCGTCGCGCGCATTTCGGCGCTGGTCGAGGAGCTGACCGCGCAGCGCGCCGAGGACCGGATCGGGACCTTTGTGGACGTCCTGGTCGAGCACGACGGCGCGGACGGCGACGACGCGGTCGGCCGCGCCGCGCACCAGGCCCCCGAGGTCGACGGCGAATGCGTCATCCTCGAGGACGAGAACACCAAGCCGCTCGCGGTGGGCGAGATCGTCCGCTGCGAGGTCGTCGACTCGGCCGGCGTCGACCTGGTCGTCCGCCCGGCGCCGGACGCCGGCCGGTGAGTGCCGCGCCCAGCGGGGCGGGCGAGGGCGTGCCCCGCGCCGCGTCCGAGGGCGGGGACCGGCTGCCCGAGCCGACCGAGGTCCCGACGCTGAACCTGGCGAACCTGCTCACCATCTCGCGGCTCGTCCTGGTCCCGCTGTTCGTCGTCGCGCTGTTCACCGGCCACGGCGAGGACACGACCTGGCGCGCGATCGCCACCGGGCTGTTCGCCGTCGCGTCCGCGACCGACCAGGTCGACGGGTGGGTCGCCCGCCGCTACGGGCTCATCACCGACTTCGGCAAGATCGCCGACCCGATCGCGGACAAGGCGCTCATCGGCGCCGCGCTGATCGGGCTCAGCGCGCTGGGGGAGCTGTCCTGGTGGGTCACGATCGTGATCGCGGTGCGCGAGATCGGCGTGACGCTGCTGCGGTTCTGGGTGATCCGGCACGGCGTGATCCCGGCCAGCCGCGGCGGCAAGGCGAAGACGATGGCGCAGATCATCGCGATCGTCACCTACCTGCTGCCGCTGCCGTCCGGAGCGGACCCGGTGCGCTGGGCGCTGATGGGCGTCGCGGTGGCGCTGACCGTGGTCACCGGCGTCGATTACCTGATCCGCGCGGTCCGGCTGCGCGCGGCCGGGCGACGCGCGATGGGCGCGTGATGACCGAAGCGCGCGATCTGGTCGCGACCCTCACCCGCCGGGGGGAAACCGTGGCCGCGGCGGAGTCGCTCACGGCCGGTCTCGTCTGCGCCACGCTCGCCCAGGTGCCGGGCGCGAGCGCGGTGCTGCGCGGCGGTTTGGTGGTCTACGCCACAGAGCTGAAGGCCGTGCTCGCCGGGGTCGACGAACAGGTGCTGGCCGAACACGGCGCGGTGCACCCGGAGGTCGCCGCGCAGCTGGCCAGGGGCGCGCGGGAGCGGTGCGGCGCGACATGGGGGCTCGGCCTGACCGGCGTCGCCGGGCCGGATCCGCAGGACGGCGCGGCCCCGGGAACGGTGTACGTCGGGCTCAGCGGACCGGGCGTGGACACGGTGCGTGAGCTGGCCGAAACCGGCGACCGGGACACGATCCGGACCGCCTCGGTGCGAGCCGCGTTCGCGCTGCTCGGGGAACAACTAGACTGAAAACGGCGTTCGCCCTTGGCGTACGTACGTGTCAAGTCCTGCACTCGGGGTACCGCTCTGGGTAACGTAGGAGGCACCAGTTCGGGAAGGGAGGCGCGTGATGACCGTGCTGTTGCGCGAGGCGATCGGTGATCGGCTCCGTCATGCCCGCACCAACCAGCGTCGGACGCTGCGTGACATCTCCCGCGCCGCCCGGGTGAGCCTCGGCTACCTGTCCGAGGTCGAGCGCGGCCAGAAGGAAGCTTCCAGCGAGCTGCTGGCGTCCATTTGCGAGGCGCTGGAGCTGCCGCTCGGCGAGCTGCTGCACAAGGTCGCCGCCGACGTGTCGGCCCTCGACAAGGTCGAGGTCGCGCCGGTCGAAGAGGTGGAGACCGCGGCGAACCAGACGGTGCCCGACCGCGGCGAGGCCGGGTTCGAAGGCGGCCGCCTGGTGTCGGAGCTGATCGGCGACGACCTCTCCGACCTGCGGCTCCAGCCCGCGCCGCGGATGAACACGACGTTGCGGACCACGATCGGCGCGCCGAAGCTCGCGTCCACGATCGCGGCGTAACGCCGGCGCTGTTTCGCTGCCCGGCCCCGGGGATCTCCCCGGGGCCGTCGGCGTGCGCGGGGACGGCCCCGGGGACGGGTCCGGGCGCCGGTCAGGGCTGACCCTGAATTCCCCCGGGGTCGCCTGGAACGGCGGAGGCCGACCTGACACGATGGAACCCAACGCCGGGGTCGGTACGTTGTGCGACTAGGGGAGCGACGCCCCGCCCCGAAGCAATCAGGGCCCGTGGGACGCAAGAAGGCAGGCGGAGGAGATGGCCAACCCGTTCGTGAAGTTCTGGAAGTACATGATGGCGGCGTTCTCGTCGAAGATCGACGAGCACGCCGACCCGAAGGTACAGATCCAGCAGGCCATCGAGGAGGCGCAGCGCAACCACCAGGCGCTGACGCAGCAGGCCGCCTCCGTGATCGGCAACCAGCGGCAGCTGGAGATGAAGCTCAACCGCCAGCTCGGCGAGGTCGAGAAGCTGCAGGCCTCGACGCGCCAGGCGCTGGTGCTCGCCGACGAGGCGCGCGGCAAGGGCGACGAGGCGAAGGCGGCGCAGTTCGAGACCGCGGCGGAGAGCTTCGCCGCGCAGCTGGTCACCGCCGAGCAGAGCATCGAAGACCTCAAGACGCTGCACGACCAGTCGCTGCAGGCGGCCACGCAGGCGAAGCAGGCCGTCGAGCGCAACGCGACGATGCTGCAGCAGAAGCTGGCCGAGCGCACGAAGCTGCTGTCGCAGCTGGAGCAGGCGAAGATGCAGGAGCAGGTCTCCGCGTCGCTGAACCAGATGAGCCAGCTGGCCGCGCCGGGCAACACGCCGTCGCTGGAAGAGGTCCGGGACAAGATCGAGAAGCGCTACACCACCGCGCTGGGCTCGGCGGAACTGGCGCAGAACTCGGTGCAGGGCCGCATGATGGAGGTCCAGGAGTCGGCCACCCAGATGGCGGGCCACTCGCGGCTCGAGCAGATCCGCGCGTCGATGCGCGGCGATTCGGTCGCCCAGGTCACCGACGGCGGCGCGGGCGCGGCGGCGGCCAAGCCGGCCGCGTCGGGCGACATCCAGCGGGAGATCCAGGCCCGCGTCCAGGCGGAACAGGGCAAGAACCCGGCCTGACCGGCCGGGCACGAGCGGCGCAGGGGGCGACCGGATGACCAAGCGGCGGGACTTCAGCGAGTTCAACGCCAAGCTCGAGAAGCACATCGAGCGGTTGCCCGACTACGCCCAGCGCGCCCAGGAAAAGCTGCAGCGGTACTTCCCGCCGGCCGACGAGGCCGGCGGGAGGCCGCAGCAGAACGGCCGGACCCCGCGCGGTCCGGTTTCCCCGCCGCCGGTGCCGCGCCGTCCGTCGGCGTCGGCGGCGTTTTCCACGGTCGCCGGGCAGGTGCCCGCGGTGGCCGAGGTTCGCGCGAAATGGCAGCGCTGGAACGAACCGAGCGCGAAGCACCAGCGCCGGATCCGCCGCACCTCGCGCGTGCTCACGTTGTGGGTGCTGGTCACGATCCTGCTCGGGATCCTCACCGTCCTCGCCGGCACCGGCCTGCTCGGCGGAGCGATGGCCGGTCCGGAAATCGGGCAGGCGGTGTTCTCCGGTTTCGCGACGCTGGTGTTCGGCACGTTCAGCGTCCGCACCGGAATGCGGTTGCGAGAGCTGAAGAAGGTCGAACTGCCCGCCGCGCCCAGCGGCCCGCCTCCGCTGCCCGCCGCCGGTTCGGCCGCGCGCGAACCGATGGAGCGTTTGGCCGAGTCGGAAGCTTCGCTGCGCGAACTCCTGCGGCAGCTGTCGGTGCCGACTTCGCTGGGCACCACAGCGGTTCCGGAGGTTTCGGTCGCCGACGCCCGCGCGACCGCCGACGAGGCCGCCCGCGCGCTCCGTGGCCTGGCCGACCGGATCCAGGCGATCGAACGCGGCCGCGATTCCGCGCCGGAACGCGAACGTCCGGCATTGCAGGCCGCGGTCGCGAAGCTGCGCGAACAACTCGACGACGGCCTCGAAGGCTACGGCGGCCTGGTCGCCGCGGCCGGTCGCGCGGTGGCCGCGAGCAGTGACGGGATGGTCACGTCGCGGGAGGCGCTGACGGACGCGACGGACCGGCTCGCGGGGTTGGCGTTGGCGTTGAAGGATCTCGGCTGATCCTGTGCTGTTGCCGGGTCCGTGTGGTGGTCCGGGTTCGCGGTGGTTCCGTGCCGTCGGCGGATCGGCTCGCGGCGTTGCGGGGTGTTGGCTGAGCTGCTGATCGTCGGGTCGCGTGGTTTCGAGGCGGATCGGCTCGTGGCGTTGCGGGGTGTTGGCTGGGCTGCTGGACTCGGCTCCGGTGGTCGGGTCGTGCGGTCCGGGCGCGTGAGTTCGCGGCGCCTCGGGATGCGTTGGCGGATCGGCTCGCGGGCGTTGCGGAATCTCGGCTGGGCTGCTGATCCGGTCCGTCCGGCGGTCGTGCGGCCGGGAAATCCGCCGCGAAACGCCCGATCCCCGGGGTGAATGTGGTCCGGGCCCTCGGCTTCGCGCCGGCTCCGGGAAGCGCAGCGGCCGGGCGGGAAAGCCGTCCTGATGGCCGAGTTTGGGTTTCCGGTCGGCGCAACGGGACAGTCCGGCCGCGACGGTGCGTGAGTTTCCCCCGCACACCGCAACAATCGCGTAATCCGATCCTGCTGGTGACGGAAACGTCTGCGGTTTAACGTTTTTCCCATGAGGTCGGTGTTGGCACCCGCCAGGCCCGGCGTCGCGGGCTGAGGTTCGCGGCGCCGGACGTACACAGTGGACTCCTCCGATCCCGCCGAGGAAAGGACGCCCTCGTGACTACGCTCCCGCCGGAACCTGATCCTGTTCCCGTCCCTCCGCCCAGCTCGCACGAGCGGGTCCGCACCGCGTTCGAGCGGCTCGCGAAAGCCGACCGCCCCGGACTCTGGGCTTCGGTGCGCACCATGGAGGAAGTGCTCGTCGAGGCGAAAACCGTCGACGAACGCGTCCACGCCGGAGAAGACCTGCCGCTGGCCGGAACCGTCTGCGCGGCGGACGTCGAAGGCCCGGCCGCGCGCCTGACCGCCGCCGGCGCGGTCGTCCTCGGAACCGCCGTCGCGGACCCGGAAAACGCGGTCGTCGGACTCGAGATCGTCGACCTGGCCCTGGATTCCGCCGCCCGCGAGATCGCCGCCCCGCCCGGGGTGCTCACCCTGAAACCGACGCCCGGGCTCGTCCCCGGGACGACCGTTTCGGTGTCCGCGAACCGCCTCACGACTGCTCAGCGCGCCGTCGCCGCGATGCTCGGCCCCGACGGCGCAGACCCGGCGGTCCGCGAATGGCCCGCCGACGTCCGCCTTGCCGCCGGACAGCACCCGCGGCTCGGCATTCCCGCCGAAGCCAGCCTGCCGCTGCCCGCGAGGAGGGCTTTCGACGTCGCCGCGGCGTCTCTGGAAGCTTCCGGCGCCGTGCTGGTTCCAGTCGACGTCAGCGCTGTCTACGGGACCGGAAACGTCGTTGCCGCCCGCTCGCTGCTGGCGGATCTGGACGCGCTCCTCCTGCCGACCGTCGGCGTCCACGACGCGACCCTGAACGCCCTGGACCTCGCCGCGGTGACCGTGCCGGGAGACCGGCGGCCGTACGGGGTCACTGTGGTGACGCGGGCGTTCGAGGACCAGATCGGCATCGACCTGGCTTCAGTGCTGACCGGCGAACAGTCGCCGGATCCGTATCCGTGCGAGAGCGTCGAGGTCGTGGTGTTCGGGGCGCATTTGTGCGGCCAGCCGTTGCATGACGAGCTGTATGGCGCCCGGTTCGGCGGCCTGGTCCAGACCGCGGAGCGCTACCGGATGGTGCTGCTCGACGGGGTCACTCCGCCACAACCCGGCGTGATCTCCGGCTCAGCCGCCGTGGACGGCGAACGCTGGCGACTGTCTCCCGCGGCTTTCGGCCGGTTCGCTGCTGGCCTGTCCGCACCGTTCGTGCTGGGACGGGTCGAGTTGGAGGACGGGAGTTCGCCGCTCGCGGTGCTGTGCGAACCAGCGGCCGCAGCCGGTGGGCAAGGTCTGGACCGGTACGCGTCTTGGCGAGGGTATTTGCGGTTCGCGAGCACGGGCGGTCCGCGATTCCCCGGCTGAGGCGGTGAGGGGCGGGGTTTTTGTGCGACGACCGTCGTCTGCCGATGGCTGAGCCCGGGTTCGCGCGGTCGGACCCGGGCTCAGCTGCCTTCGACGCAGGGCTGGACTCCGGGTGGATTCGCCATTCGAACGCCCGTCGGCTTCGACCCTGCCGCCGGTAGTCGTGCCGAGAGGGTTCTGATTGCCAGGCGGCGAGTTCTCGGCCGACGCGGGCCCCGGTCCCTCGATCTTCGCCGCCGGGAGGTTCGCTGCACTGGCCGGATTCGCGGTCGGGCCGTGCGAGTTCGCCGGTTGCACGCCCGTTGGCGGCGGGCTTCGGGGTGGTTGTGCCGAGCGGGTTCTGGTTGCCGCGCGGCGAGTTCTCGGCCGACGCAGGCTCCGGTCTCTCAGTCTCCGCCGCGGGGCGGGGTTGGTGCCCCGGCTGCGTCCGGCGGTTACCGGGCGGCGAGCCCCCGGCCGACGCGGCGGACCAGGCCCGGACCGTGCAGGGCGAAGCCGGTGTAGATCTGCACGAGGCTGGCTCCGGCGTCGAGCATGCGGCGGGCGTCGTCCGGGCCGAGGATGCCGCCTACGCCGATGATGGGCAGCTTGCCTTCGGTCTTCTCGTGGACGAAGCGCACGACCTCGGCCGAGCGTTTGGTCAGCGGACGGCCGGAGAGTCCGCCGGTTTCCGACGCCAGTGCGGCTTCGGAGGGGGCGATGCCTTCGCGGGAGAGGGTCGTGTTGGTCGCGATGATTCCGGCGACGCCGTGGTCCAGGCAGACTTCCAGGAGTTCGGCGAGGGCGTCGTCGGTGAGGTCGGGGGCTACCTTCACCAGCAGGGGAGTGTTGCCGCCCAGTTCGGCACCCGTCTTGCGGAGTTCGGCGAGGAGTTCAGCCAGCGCGGCTTTGTCTTGCAGCGCGCGGAGGCCGGGGGTGTTGGGGGAGCTGACGTTGATCGCGAAGTAGTCCGCGTAGGGGTGCAGGGCGCGGAGGGAGAAGCGGTAGTCCTCGACTGCCTCGTCCAGCGGCGTCACCTTCGACTTGCCGATGCTGATTCCCAGCGGGACCGCGGGTTTCCCGTGCGCGGCCAGGCGGTCGGCCAGTGCTTGGGCTCCTTCGTTGTTGAAGCCCATGCGGTTGATGACCGCGTCGGTCGCCGGGAGGCTGTAGAGACGAGGTTTGGGGTTGCCCGGCTGGGGGTGGCGGGTGACCGTGCCGACCTCGACGAAGCCGAAGCCCAGGGCGGGCCAGGCGTGGAGGGCGCGGCCGTTTTTGTCCATGCCCGCGGCCAGGCCGATGCGGTTGGGGAAGGTCAGGCCCAGGACGTGGGCGGGATCGTTCGTCCGGTACAGCTTCGAGATCGGGCGGAGGGCGGTTCCGGCTCGGCTCAGGAGGGTGACCGTGCGTTCGTGCACTACCTCGGGGTCGTGGTAGGCGAGCCGGTACATCGCTGGGCGGACGATCCTGTCGAAGAGCACGTCGTCCATGCTGCCGTATCTGCGGTGGGGTGGGTGGGGTGGATCTGGGTTGGTGTGGTTTGGGTCGCGTTGGGGGGCTGGCGGCTCGTCGCCCTGGGGGCGACATTGCTGCGCCTTGGTTGCGTGGGGCACCCCGAGAGCCGATTGTGCTGACGGTTCGGGGGTGCTTGTCAAGGCGGGAAAGATGCCTTGACAAGCACCCCCGAACCGCAGGGAGGCTTTGTATCGGGGTTGGGGGAGGGGTGGGTGCCCCCGGGGGTTGGGTGCGTCGGCGGCGGTTTGTTGCGCGGCTCTGGTGTTGCTGCTTTGAGTGGGGCGGTGTGCGCTGGTAGCGCCCCAATGTGGCATTGGGTGCGTGGGATGCACCGAACGCCACATTGGGTGCGTCAGATGCACCCAATGCCACATTGGGTGCATCTCGGCGGTGTCGTGAAGGGTTCTTCACGGGGCACTGGCGCGCCGTGAGGGGAACCCTGAGGGACTCTGAGTCCGTGAAGGTGGCCCTCACGGCGTCAGTCGGCGCGTCCCGAAGCCGGGGTGTCGGCCTGGTAAGCCAGGGCCCGGCCGGTGCGCCGAAAATCCCACGCACGACTCGACCGCATGCCGGTGAGATCAGTTCCTCCGGGCGGCTCCGGCCTTCCACTCGTCTTCCAACATGGCGTAGACCAATTCGTCGGTCCACTCGCCCTTGACGATCTCGTTTTCCCGCAGACGCGCTTCCTGCCGCATGCCCAGACGCTCCATCAACGCCGCCGACGCGGTGTTGCGTCCGTCGCAGCGGCCGATGATGCGGTGCAGTCCCAGGTCTTCGAAGCCCAGCCGCAGGACTTCCCTGGTCGCTTCCAGTGCCAGGCCTTTTCCGTGGTGGTCGGGGTGGAAGACGAAGCCGATCTCGCCTTGGCGGTGTTCGGCGCTGAGGTATTCGAGGTTGAGATCGCCGATCAGCTGCCCGGTTTCGGCGAGTTCCACGGCGACGGCCAGGAACTGGCCCTCCTCCGACAGCGTCGAGCTGTGGACGCGCTTCGCCAGCGCGGCCGCGGATTCCGCACGGCTGCGCGGTCCCCAGTACAGGTAGCGGACGACGTCCGCGCGCGACTGGAACGAGTTCAGGGCATCGAGATCGTCGTCCCGGAACGGGCGGAGGAGCAGGCGTTCGGTGCTGATCGGATAGTCCGGCCTGAGCATCCTCCAAGCCTAGCGACTTCTCCCGGTCCGGAGGAACCGCCGCGGTGATCGCTGAGCGCGGAAGGGCGCTGCTGTGATGTGGCGCGGGTCCGGAGGAACCGTCGTGGTGCCCGCCGAGAGTGGAAAGGCTCTGCTGCACACGGTGCGGTCCGAAGGAACCACCGCGGGTGCTCGCCGAGAGCGAAAACCCCCGCCGCGACACCGAAGCGGGCATGGAAATTCCCGGGGCGCCTCCTGGACGCCGTCAGCGTCCAGGCTCGAGCCGGACCGGTGCTCGAGAACCCCGGGAACCCGGTGACTGCCTGGTATTCGTCAGCAGGCAGCACGTGAAGCAGGCGATGAGCCGAAGGTGGCTCTTGCTGTATCGCTGCTCAAAGTCCCAACACGCGCCATCCGCTAGCGGACAGCCACCTCACGAGTCCTGTGTGAATACAACTTAGGACCACCTCCTCTCTCGTGTACTGCCACGCTAACCGCGAACCTCCCTGTCCGGCAACATCATTTGCGCGGCGGTCCATCGGCGGGGACGGGGCCGGGCTGGCAGCGCGGGCAGCACCAGGTCGGGCGCTGGTACTGGCCGTCGCCCTGCTGGCGCACCAGCAACCGGCCGCCGCAGCGGAAGCAGCCTTGGCGGGTGCGTTCGTAGACCCAGGTGCGGCGGCCGCGGCGGAG
This sequence comes from Amycolatopsis sp. AA4, assembly GCF_002796545.1. Lineage (GTDB taxonomy): Bacteria > Actinomycetota > Actinomycetes > Mycobacteriales > Pseudonocardiaceae > Amycolatopsis. The sequence continues at coordinate 5,335,356 of NZ_CP024894.1, read as the reverse complement.
GTCGCCGGTGGTGGCTTGTTCGTGTCGCCACGCGTTCGCCACCAGCAGTTTCCGGGCTAGTGCCACCGCGCGTGCGGGGTCCACTTCGGACACTGGGGTCCACGGGGAAACCCCTAGCAGGAACGAGATCTCGCATTTGTACAGGTTGCCGACGCCGGCCATGACACGCTGGTCCAGCAGTGCGTCGCCGAGTTCGCGTTCGGGTTTCGCGGAGAGGTTGGCCGCGGCCAGCGCGGCGTGCTCGTCCGTCCACTGTGGATCCAGCAGGTCCGGTCCGAGATGGTCGACGAGGGTGTGTTCCTCGGCGGTGGGCAGCAGTTTCAGGTCGTGCAGCCGGAAACCGACGGCCTGGACGTCCTCGGTCATCAGCACGACGCGCGCGTGATGCGCGGGCATCGCCCACTTCGCGCCCGCGGCCTGGATCTTCCACGAGCCGTCCATCTTCAGGTGGCTGTGCAGCGTGAGGTCGCCGGAGAAGCGCGTGAAGAGATGCTTGCCGACGGTGCCGACGCCGTGCACCTCCCGGCCCGCGAGGTCCACAGTGGCCAGTTCGGGGTGCCGGAACTCCCCGCGCACCAGCGTTTTCCCGGCGAGCGCGCGGTCGAGCAGCTTTCCGGCGAGGAATACGGTGTCGCCCTCGGGCACGGGTCAGCCCGCGGTTTCCGACACTTCCGCCTGCACCGCTTCCTCCTCGGCGCGCACGCGGTGCCGTCCGGCGCGGTTGGAGCGCAGGATTTTGGCGAGAACCATGTTGAACGTCAGCGCGATCTCCTGTGCGCCAGGGGAATGCCATTCGTGGATCGGGCTGCACGCGCCCTGGGCCTGCTGCACCGCGAGCCGGTCCGGGATCGCCGTCGGCATCACCAGCGAACCGAAGTTCTCGCGCAGTTCCGCGACCCGGAACTGGTGCTCGTAGGACCGCACGCGCAGCTTGTTCACCAGCACGCCGATCGGCCGCAGCGACGGATTGCTGTCCTCGCGGATCCGTTCGATCGCTTCGAGCGCGCGCTGGGCTCCGGCGACCGCGTACATTGTGGGTTCGGTCACAATCAGTGCGCTGTCGGCCGCCACGAGCGCCGATTTGGTGAGTCGGCCGAGCGACGGCGGGCAGTCGATGATCGCCAGTTCGTACGGGTCCTCACGCAACGGATGCTGATGCAGCTCGTCGAGCGCGCGGGAAAGGTTCTCCAGGCGGCGGCCGTCGGACTCGGGTTCGTTGAGCGACTCCAGCTCCTCGGCGCCGACCAGCACGTCGATCTCCTCGCTCCAGACGCTGGGCGCGATCGCGCGTTCGAGGACGGCCCGCGCGGGCGTCTCGAGCACGTCGGCGAGCGTCGCGTCGGTGAACGGCGGGTCGAGCGAGGTGGTGGCGTTGCCCTGCGGGTCGAGGTCGGCTACGAGCGTGCGGGTTCCCCTACGCAGCGCGGCCGACGCGATACCGAGCGCGACCGTCGTTTTGCCGACACCACCCTTGAGGCTGAGAACGGCGACCGTGTGCACTCGATACAGCCTACGGGCCGCGCGCCGGGGCGGTAGCCCGGAAGGTGGCGAACGCCGCTGCGGCGCCCACGCGGGTCACGGCAAGTGACCGGCGGCCATTACCCTGTCGGCCATGAAGACCGACACCGTGGCCGCCCGGGGTTCGGGCGCTGTTCGCCGGGCGCTCGAGGCCGAACTGCGGGCCGCCCGCGCCCGCGGCGTGGAGCAGCCGGTCGTCGTCGACGTCGGCGGCGGGAGCGGCGGCTGGGCGGTGCCGTTCGCCTCGGCCGGATGCCTGGTCACCGTGGTCGAACCGAACCCGAACGCGCTCGCGACGCTGCGCCGCCGCGCCGAGGAAGAGGGCGTCTCCGGCAGCATCACGGTGATCGCGGACGACTCCGACGCGCTCAGCGCGCACGTCGCGGCCGGGTCCGCGGACCTGGTGCTGGCGCACGGCCTGCTGGAGGTCGTGGACGACCCGCGCGCGGTGCTCGACGCTCTCGCCACTGCTGTTTCGCCCGGGGGTGCGGTGTCGGTGCTGGTGGCCAACCGCACCGCGGCCGTGCTGCATCGCGCGCTGGCCGGTCGGATCTCCGAGGCGCGCCAGCTGATGGAAGGCCCGGACGGCATCGTCGCGGGGGACACCGTGCTGCGCCGGTACGACAGCGCCGGGCTGACCGATTCGCTCGTGGACGCCGGCCTGGAGGTCACGCTGCTGCAGGGCGACCGGGTGATCTCGGACGTCGTGCCGGGCGGGGTCCGCGAGGACGAGCTGGCCGAGTTCGAGCTGAGCGCCTCGGCGGTGCCCGCGCTGCGCGACGTCGCGGGCCGGTTGCACGCGATCGCCCGGCGGGCCTGATCCGCTCCCGGCGAGGCCCGCGCCACCCGTAAGCGTGGCCGCCGGGACCCGAACGCCCGGAATTGTCGGTGGCGGCGGGTAGCGTCCGGAGGCGTGGGGAGAAACGCCGAACTGCCGAGCGGGATGGCCCGCTATCGCGTCACCACGGGCGCGACCGAACTGCCGGACGACACCGGCTGCTCGATTCTGCACGTGGACATGGACGCCTTCTTCGTGTCGTGCGAACTGCGCACCCGGCCGGAGCTGGCGGGCCAGCCGGTCGTCGTGTCCGGCGGCGGCCCGCGCTCGGTCGTCGCCGCGGCGAGCTATCCGGCGCGGCGTTTCGGCGTGCGCTCGGCCATGCCGTTCGCCACGGCCAAACGGCTCTGCCCGCAGCTGGTCTGCATCCAGCCGACGCCCGGGCTGTACGGCGAGGTGTCGCGCGGCGTCATGGGGATTTTCCGGCAGCTGACGCCGCTGGTCGAGCCGCTGAGCCTGGACGAGGCCTTCCTTGACGTAGGAGGAGCCCTGCGGCGGCTGGGGAGCACTCCGGGCGCGCTGGGGGCGCGGATCCGGGAACGCGTGCAGGCCGAACACGGGATCTCGTGCTCGGTCGGGGTCGCGAAGGTCAAATTCGTGGCGAAACTGGCTTCGGGGATGGCCAAGCCCGACGGGATGGTGATCGTCCCCGCGGCCGAGACGCTCGAGTTCCTGCATCCGCTGCCGGTGTCGGCGCTGTGGGGCGTCGGGAAGCGGACCGAGGAACAGCTGCGCCAACACGGCTGGCACACGATCGCGGACATCGCCGCCACCCCGCCCGCCCGGCTGCGGCGCGCGGTCGGCCGCGCGGCCGGGGACCACCTGTGGGCCTTGGCGAACGGCCACGACGACCGGGCGGTGGAACCGGAGTCGGCGGAGAAGTCGATCGGGGCCGAGCACACCTTCGACGTCGACGTCCTGGATCGCGGCGAGCTGAGCGTGGAACTGCTGCGTCTGTCCGAACGGGTCGGAGCGACGCTCCGCTCGCGCGGGCTGCGCGGGAGAACGGTGTCGATCAAGGTGCGGTTCGCCGATTTCCGCACGATCACCCGGGCCCGCACGGTCCTCTCGGCGACCGACGTGGCCCGCGACATCCACCGCACGGCGGTCGAGCTGCTGACCGAACACGCGCCGACGGGAGCGGTCCGGCTGATCGGGGTGCGAGTCGAAGGACTCGACACCGGCGACGACGGGGAGCAGCTGTCGTTCGAGAACGACGAGCCGCGCTGGCGGGACGCGGAGGTGGCCGCGGATGTGGCGAGACTGAAGTTCGGCTCGGCGGCTATTCGGCCCGCTTCGCTGCTTTCCCCTCGGGGGGAGTGAAGGCGCGGGGAGCTGCTGGAGGAAGAGCGAGGTTTGGTCTCGGAGCGCCGCCGTCGGCGGCCACGTTGCCGAGAGCGTCGCTGGCGCAAGGCGGGCGAAGCCCATGGGTCCTCGAGGGGGTTGGCCGACGCCAGCCTGGCAGTGCAGGTGTGCGGGCTGGCAGTGGCTGCGCACGTCAGGGGCGGGGCTGGTGGGTCCGCTCACGGGTGGTCGATGCCGGTCTAGCGTCCAGGCGGCCGGATTGGCAGCGGCGAGCGGGATGGGGCCGGGTCGCTCCGTCTGATCGGCCGGTCGTTCGCTGTCCGGGGCGTCTCTCGGAACCGCCTCGGATGGACCTCCCAGCCGGATTTGTCCGCTGCGGCGGGTTGGTGGGCAATTCACCGGGATGGCCGGATCGGCGAGAGTCGGCACCGGCGCAAAGGGGGTCGGGCGGGTCCTGCGATAGGGGTTCGGCGGTCGCGCTGAGTCAGCGTGCTTCGGGGTGTTCAGGTGGTGGGGAACTGGCGATCTCGAAGGTCTTCGGGTGAAGGAATGGCGGAGGGTATCGATCGGCGGAAGATCGTCCCGGCAAGGGCGTCGGCAGGGCGGGTGGTCGGCGCGAGGACGGTTTCTCTCCGTCACGAGGGACCCCGCGCGGGGGAGGCAGACGGGGCGGCGCGGCCGCCTGGACTGCGCCGAAGGGGGTGACTTCCGTCGCGGTGACGCAGTGTCAACCCGCATTGTGCGGGATTTCCCCCGATTCGATCATTTCAGGATCGGGGATCGGGTAGTCGGACGAGCGCGGGGCTCGTATCCTGGACAGTGCCACCCCGCCTGGGGTTGGCTGTTGGGTCCAGGACGTTGCGCGGCCCGGCGCCCGCGACAGCTGTGCCGGAGGAGGAAAGATGCCACTCTCCGAGCATGAGCAGCGGCTGCTCGACCAGATCGAGCGCGAGCTCTATGCCGAGGACCCCAAGTTCGCATCCACGGTGCGCGGCACCCGGTTGCGCCGACCCGCGCGCCGTCGGCGCATCCAGGGGATCGCCCTGTTCGTGGTGGGCGTTGCGCTGCTGGTGCTCGGCGTGGTGATCCCGGTGTTGCGGGTCGCCGACGTGCCGGTGGTCAGCGTGCTCGGGTTCCTCGTGATGTTCTTCGGGGTCATGATGGCCGTGACGTCGCTGCGCCACAGCGACAGCGGCGGCAAGGACAGCCATGACGACGGAGGCGGTGGGAAGCCGACCGGCCGCAAGAGCTCCTTCACACAGCGCATGGAGGAACGTTTCCGCCAGCGCTTCGAAGGCCAATAGCACGACGGCGAATCCGCGCTTCTCCCCTCGGGGCGGAGCGCGGATTCTCGTGCGCGGGCACGGACTGCACCGCTTGGCGGGACACGGACGCCTGATTCCCGGTGGTGCGGCTGAGTCGCGCTTGACGCGCGGCTGACCCGCGTCGCGTGCGCTCGCCCGGTTCGGGATGCTCGGCCGGGGAACCGGTTTGCTCCGAGCCATGCATTGGTGCCGCGCGACAGCCGATGGGCTGAATGCGGCACCGGACGAGGTGAGGTCGGGCAGCGGGTGTCGTGACGGCTGGGGAACTGGTCGCGTTCCGAGGCGTGCGCTGTGGCGAGGCGACGGCGGTGGGCTGAGGCGACATTGCGCCGGAATCGTGGCGAGGTGCCGAGTGGCGAGGTGCCGGTTCGGAACGGACTGGGCGTTGTGGAGCTGTGCTCGGCCGGGGCAACTGGTCGTGTCCCGAGACGCGCGCCGTTGCCGGGTGGTGGACTGAACGCGCTATCGGATCGGGTGAGGGCGGCAGTCGTGCCGAGGTGCTGGTTCGGGGCTGGCCGCTGAAGTCGTGGCGGCCGGACGGGTCGCTGGAGCGGCCCGTAGGTGCGGCAGCGATCGCGACGGTTTGGGGCGGCGAACCGCCGCCCGCAACCACCGCGAGGCGCGAGTTAACGCGTCACCAAGGCACCGCGCGGGTTCAGACATCAACTCCAGCCAAGGCTCACCGTCGTCGGCGAAGTACCGATCGCGGGAACAACCGTCCCCGCAGAGACAACGGCGCGGTCCGGCGCAGGCTTTCCCGCAGCTGTCCAAAAGCGGGCTCCAGTGCCGCGTCCGGGGTGGCCTCGTCGCTGTACCAGCTGCGCTCCACCGCGCCCAGCACAGTGCGCAACGCCTCCCGCCCGGGCTCGTCCAGGCGGTGGCGTTCGGCGATCTTCCCGCCGGCCACGCGGACCGTGTCGCTGTCGGAGATCGGCAGGTCCCGGTCCGCGCACTCCGCTTTCAGTTCGCGCCACGCGGCGTCGGCGGCGCCGGGAGAGTGGGTCGCGATGGTCTGGAGATGGCGGCGGCGCACCAGGTCCCGGATCGCGGCCGGGCCTCCGATCGCGGCCAGGATCACGACCACGATCGCGGCGAACCACCACGACACCGTTCCGGCCAGCAGGCCGAGCGCGGCGACCAGCAGGACGGCTCCGGTCAGCGGAAGCCACAACGCGGCCAGGTGCAACGAGGTCGGGGCGGCGACCGCGTTTCTGACCAGCACGTCGCCGTCCGGCGTGGCACCCGGCGGCACGCCCGCCGGGGCCATGCCGGGACGGGGGCGGCGGCGCAGGAAGTACGACGTGGCGACGGCGGCGACGCCCAGGACGGCCAGAGCCAAAGCCAGCCAGGTGAGCCAGCTGTCGTCGGGGGTGGTGTCGGCGGGGGCGGCGGGCGTCGCCTGGTCGTGGGTCTTGTCGGTCGGCGCGCCGGCGGACGGGGCGGCCGAACGCGGGGCCGTCGGCAGGTCGTCGGTCGCGTTGGGCTGTTGCGGGTTCTGGGTGTTCTGCTGCAGATACGGCGGGACGATGCCGCGGCCGTCGGCGAGCGGGGTCGGGTCGAAGCTGACCCAGCCCTTGTCCCCGAAGTACGCCTCGACCCACGCGTGCGCGTCCTGCGAGCTGATCGACTGGTAGTCGCCCTTGGAAACGCCGGGGGTGAAGCCGATCGCGACGCGCGCGGGGATGTGCGCGACCCGCAGCATCACGGCCATCGCCGACGCGTATTGCTCGCAGTAGCCCCGTTTTCCCTTGAGGATGAAGTCGGCGAGCGCGTCGGCGTCGGTGGCGTCGGCGGTCTTCGTGTCGTAGACGAAACCGTTCTGCGCGCTGAAGTACTGCCACAGCGCGGTGGCCCGGTCGAAGTTGTTCGACTTGCCCGCGGTGAGCTGCTCGGTCAGCGCCGTGACGCGCCGGTCGACCTGCCCGATCCGCGTGTACAGCGCGGGGACCTCGTCGGATTTCGGCGCGGCTTCGCGCAGTTCGGCGGCGGTCGGCTCCTTGAGCGACGCGGTTTCCACATAGGACGGAGCGGGTTCGCTCGTCGTGGTGAACACCGAGCCGCTGACCCGGTCGTACAGCCACTGCGGCGGCACGCCCCGGAGCGCGCGCGGGGCGCCGTAAACGGGGAGCCAGTTGTCGACCCACCGCGTCGGCTGGATCTGGATCTGCCGCGACACTCCGGTGCCGTCGTCGCCGGGCGCGGCGGGCAGCGTGCTGTTCGCCAGCACGCCGGTCTGCGCCTGGCCGCCGGCGCGCAGGCCCCAGCCCTTGTTCGGGGTGTAGGTGTCCAAAGTGAACGCGCGCAGCAGCCGCCGGTCCGGGCCGAGGCCGCGGACCTGGAACAATTCGGTGTTCTGGCCCTGGTCGAGCAGGCCGCGCAGCTGCGTGAACGGCGCGATGCCGAAGCCGCCGGTCCCGTCGCCGTCGCCGCCCGGGCCGGAGCCGAACGGGATCTTGCCGACGGTCCCGACCATGGTGATCCCGCCGCCGAGCAGGCCGAGCACGATCGCGGAGCTGACCACGGCGACCGGGGCTTGCAAGAGCCGCAGCGTGCCGCCGGACCCGGGGGCGTCGCGGTTGCGCCAGCGGCGATGCCGGTGGTTGCCGTCCAGGGCGAGCAAGCACGCGAAGGCGCCCGCCCCGAGCACGAACGTCCACCACGGCATCAGCTCGTCCGACAGCGCCGCGGGCACCGCGTACACGCAGAGCAGCACCAGGCCGGTCGCCGCGGGCGCCGCGGCGGCGACGGCGAGCGTGTCGACCAGTACCGCGACCAGGCCGATCGCGATCGTGACCAGGCACAGGATCGGCTGCGTGCTGTCGACCGGCGGCAGGCCGGTCCGGATCTGCTCGGCCGCGGCGGCGAGCGTCGCCCGCAGCTCGCCGAAGGCGGTGGGGCCAGGGAAGATCGTGAGCACACCCTGCGTCGTGAACGCCCCGGTGATCAGGAACAGCAGCACGAGCAGCTGCCCGAACCCGGCGACGACCGTCGGCGCGCGCAGCGACCGCAGCGCCAGCCCGGTGCCCGCGACCAGCACGACGGCCACGAACAGGTACCCGAACCACGCCCAGCCGGAGACGACGCTGGTCAGCGACGTGGCCGCGCACAGCGTCGCGAGCCCGGCGGCTATCGGCGGCAGGACGCTGCTCCGCCACGCGGGCGGGGGATCGGCCGGCTGCGGCGTGGGCGTGTGCGGGATCGGCGGCGCACCGGACGGCCGGGGAGCAGTGGTGGTCATCGGTTCCCCCTGCGTGCTCGTGCGCGATCCCGGCCGCGCACGACGGTGGCGGCCGGGTTCATCGCGTCCCGCCGATCACTGTCGACCGGTGGGTGCCCGCGCGGCACAGCAGCCCCCACACCTCGGGCATCGGCGTCTGCGGACCGGCCACCACAACGCCCCATCCGGCCCCGCGCAGCAGTTCCGCCGACTCCTCGGTCGCCGCGGCGAGGTGGTCCGGCGAGGCCGAGCCCGCCCAGGCCGGGGTGTCCAGGAGAACGGCGAGGCTGCGGACGCCGCGCGCCCGGTACCGCGTCAGCTCGTGCACCGATTCCGCGCTCACCGTGCCCAGGATCGCGATCAGTTCCTGTCCTTCGGCCGGATCGTGGCCGAGCGTCACGTCTCGCTGGTGCGCCGGCTGAAGCGCGGCCAGCGCGTCGAGGACCAGGTTGTCGTAGCCCTCGCCGCCGTCGGCGGGCGAGTCGGCCAGCGAGACGCCGTGTTCGGTCACCAGCCGGACCCGGTGCCCGGTCCGCCGCAGATGCAACGACACCGACGCGGCGAACGACACCGCCCACTCCAGGCTCGCCGCCGGGCCGCTGCCGTGGTGCGCGGCCGCGCGGTGGTCCAGCAGTACTGTCGTGCCGCCGCGCCACGGACGTTCCTCGATGCGGACCATGATCTCGTCCCGGCGCGCGGTCGAGCGCCAGTGGACCTTCCGCATGTCGTCGCCGGTGCGGTAGTGCCGCACGATCACGTCCGGCTCGCCCTGCCCGGAATGCAGCCGGACGCTTCCGTCGTCGCCCGCCCCGGCCCCGGCGCCGCCGGGAAGACCCCACAGCGGCACCACGCGCGGGACGACGACCAGGCGCGAATGACCGATCAGCTCCCGTTCGAACTCGCACAGCCCGAACGGGTCGGTGATCGTCGCGCGCAGGGGCCCGACCTGCTGGATCCCGCGCATGCCCGGCCGCAGCGGATACCGCAGCAGCACTCGCCGGTCGTGCGGCAGCCGCTCGACCACGAAGCGCGGGCGGGAGCCCAGCGCGTACGGCACGCCGTCCTCCAGCAGCACCTCGCCGCCGGGCAGCCGTCCGCTGCGCCACAGTTCCAGGTCGACCTCGCCGGTCGAGCCCGCCGCGACCCGGTCCGGGCGCAGCGAACGCGCCGCGCCGAGGCGCAGCCGGGTGGCCGAGATGTAGGCGGCGACCAGCAGCGGCAGGGCGACCACGAAGACCGCGACGCGGAGCAGGTCGCGTTCGTTGAGCACCAGCGAGCACACCGCGGCCGCGATCCCGGCGGCGAGGAGGCAGCGGCCTCGGGTGGTGAGGCCGGAAAGCGCGCGCAGCATGCGGATTCCCCTGTTTCGGGTAGCGGGACGCGCCTCAGCGGGCCGAGCCCTGGGGGACGGGGACGCGGTGCAGCACCGCGCGGACCACGTCGGTCGCCGAACGGCGGGCGGCGTGCGCCTCGGTGGTGAGCACCAGCCGGTGCGCCAGCACGGGGACCGCGACCGTGTGCAGGTCGTCGGGCACCACGTAGTCGCGCCCGGACAGCGCGGCCTGCGCCCGCGCGGCCCGGACCAGGTGCAGCGTCGCGCGCGGCGACGCGCCGAGCCGGATCTCCGGCACCTGCCGGGTCGCCGACACGACGTCGACGGCGTACCGGCGGACCTCCGGCGCGATGTGCACGCCGCGGACGGTCTCGATCAGCCGCAGCATCGTCTCGCCGTCGGACACCGGGGTCAGGTCCGCGAGCGGGTTGTGCCCGGAATGCTCGTCGACCATGGCCAGTTCGGCCTGCTGGTCGGGGTAGCCGATGGACACCCGCGCGGTGAACCGGTCGCGCTGGGCCTCGGGCAGCGCGTAGGTGCCCTCCATCTCGATCGGGTTCTGCGTCGCGATCACCATGAACGGCGCGCCGAGCGTGTACGTGCTCGTGTCGACCGTGACCTGGTGCTCCTCCATGCACTCCAGCAGCGCGGACTGCGTCTTCGGCGAGGCCCGGTTGATCTCGTCGCCGACCACGATGTTCGCGAACACCGGGCCGGGCCGGAACTCGAACTCGCCGGTCTGCCGGTTGTAGATGGAGACGCCGGTGACGTCGCTGGGCAGCAGGTCGGGCGTGAACTGCACGCGGCTGACGGTGCAGTCGATCGAGCGCGCGAGCGCCTTGGCGAGCGAGGTTTTGCCGACGCCCGGGACGTCCTCGACGAGCAGGTGACCCTCGGCCAGGAGGGTCACCAGCGCGATCCGGATGACGTCCGGCTTGCCGACGAGGACGCGCTCCACGTTCGCGGCGATCCGGCGCGCGGTGTCGTGCAGTTCGCCGAGCCCGGCCGCCGGGACCTGAGCCAGCCCGTCCGCGGACTCGACCGCCGGGTACGGCGGCTGCCCGGACCCGTTGCCGTGACCTCCGGCGGGGGAAGCGGACTGGATTCTCGACGTCACTCGACCTCCTGGTGGCGCAATAGCTGGACGGGAACCGGCGGGGATGCGCGCCTGTCCAGCGTTCTCCCCAGTGTGTCAAACCCGGGAGAACTGGGCGGCGGAACCCCGAGATCGTTTCATGGTGACGCCCAGCCACCCCAGTGCTCCTTCTTACGGGTGATTATGAGGCATTTTCAGGTGATCCCGCTGACCGTATGCACTGTCGTATGCTCCGAAACGAAGTCGCCCGACCACGGTTCGACGTCGGAAGAGGTGCATCCGCGCATGAGCGAGGCCGAGGCGGAACGGAAAGCCGGGCTCCCGGGACTGTCCGGCGGCCGGTTCGCGGTCACGCCCGAACTGGCGTCCGCGACGTACGCGAAGCTCGGCGAACTGCAGGACGTCGTCGGCGAGATGGTCCGCGAGGCCGCGGTGCTCGGCCGGTCGGTGCCGCTGGGCGGCGGGTACGCCGGCGAGGTCGGCGCGTTCATGGCGAAGTACGGCCTCGGCCGCGACGGCTCGGCGGTCGACCGGCTCACCGCGTTCGGCAAGGAAATCGCCGGGCTCAAGCAACGCATCGGCGGCGCGCTGGAGAAATACCGCGACCAGGACGGCGAGGCCGCCGAGGGCGTGGACTGCACCGGTGGCTGACCGTCGCGCGGCGCGTGCCGCACTCCTTCTTCCCGTCGGACTCGCTGTGCTGTCGGTGGTTTCATGCGGCCGCATGCCGGGCATCTCCCACGCCGCCCCCGCCGACGGAGGTCCGCCGCCTCCGACGTCCTCGGCCCCGTCGCTGGCCAAGCTCGACCCGTGCACGCTGCTCTCGCCGCAGGACCGGTCGTCGGCCGGGCTCACCGGGCAGGGCAAGCCCAAGACGATCGGCGAGGCGCGCGCCTGCGACTGGACGGTGCCCTCGACCTTCGGCGTCACCGTCACCCTCGACGAGACCAACGGCCTGGCCAACCTCGACCTCTCCGACGGCAAGCGCACCAAGAAGGACGTCGGTTCGCACCAGGCGGTGCAGGTGTCCCGCCCCCGCGGCGCGTGCGCGGTGCTGCTCGACGTCGGCGGCGCGCAGAGCGTCCAGGTCGACGTGACCAACGCGAACTTCGCCGACTCCGCGCTCGCCTGCTCGCGGGCGGGCGACGTGGCCGGACTGCTCGAGCCGAAGCTGCCGTGAACCCGTGCGAGGAGGAAAGTCGTGACCGACACCCCGGCTGAGTCCCCGGCCCCCGAGCCGGCGGTCCGGTACGAAGCGTTCAGCCACGCGGCGCTGGCCGCGCAGGCGGTCGACGGCAACGACCCGGCCGCGGCCGGCGAATCGGGCGCCCGGTGGGCCGGGCTGGCGCAACGGCTCGAGGACTCGATCGGCGGGCTCGTCGCGTTGTCCGCGGGCAGCGAGGAAACCTGGCAGGGCGACGCGGGCGACGCGATGCGGAAGGTGCTCGGCAAGGCTTCCGGCTGGCTCGCCGAAACGTCGGTGGTGTCGGCGAAAGTCGGGGAAGCCGTCCAGGGACAGGCCGAGGTCGCCGCCCGGGCGCGCGCGGACATGCCCGCGCCGGTGGACTTCGACCCGGCGGCGATGATCCGTTCCGCCGCCGCGAGCGGGAGCCTGGTGCAACTGGCCGGGCTCTCGTCGGCGATGGACCGGCGGCGCGCCGAAGCCGAGGCCGCCCGGCAGAAGGCGATCGACGTCCTGCGCACCCGGGACACCGCGCTGCGCGGGCTCCTGCCCGAAGGCGAGTTCCCCGCGGTCCCGCCGCTGGGCGCGGGGCCGGCTTGATCAGCCTGTCGGCATCCGCGTTCGACATCGTCTGGGCCGACCTCGGCCTCGCCGCCCCGCCCGCGCCGCTGGCGGTGCGCAGCGTGGGGGAGACCGACGCCGACCGGTCCGCGATCCGCGCGGAGGTCTACCGCAACCTCGGCGAACGCGGCCTCTTCGACGGCAGGCTCGACGCCGGCCTCGAGAACAGCCTGCGCGTGCTGGCGTCCGCGGAGCGGTACGTGGAATGCGAGGCGCTCGCCGACATGACGGCCGACGAACCGTTCCGCGCGGTCGCCGCGCTCCGGGGACGCGCCGCCGTGCTGGCCGTGCAGCCGGCGCGGACGATCGGCGTGCGCGGCATCGGCGAAAGCGAGCTGGCCTCGGCGATCGTCGACGTGCTGCCCGAACTCTCGGCCGGTCCCGGCTACGGCGTCCGGCTGCCCGCGACGGGCGAGCCGCCCGGCGGCGCGCAGGGGGAGGAGCTGCGGGCGATCCAGTCCCGGCCGGTGTACGCGGCGGGCCAGTTCACCGTCCACGTCCGCGACCGGGCGGGCAAGCTCGTCAGGGCAGGCGGACTGACGTGGTTCGACACCGACGCCGGGGCGTATTCGGCGGTGTGCTCGCCGGGGCGCGGCGGACAGGAGTGGGTGACGGTGTCCCCGGTGGACAGCCCGCGGCTGGCCGAGCGGGTCATGGAGCTGGTGCCCCGCTGACCCCCGCGCTCTGAAGCGGACGGTTCTCCACTCGCCCCCACCCGGGCCCCCACCCGGCCCCACCCGACCTGGCGCATCGGTCCCCACCCCGCCCCACGGTGCCCGTCCGAGGTGGCGCGACGGCTCCCCGCCCTGCCCCCACCAGGCCCCGCCGCGGTTCCCCCACCGCGCTCCACCCGCGTCCCCACCGGCCCCCACCGGTTCCCCCACCAGCCCCCACTTCGGGTCCCCACGCTGCCGAAACGCGGACGTTTCAGACCTTCCGAGGTTGCGAGAAACCCCGGTGCGGGGGATCTTCGCCACGGTCCCCCCACCCGGCCCCCACCTGGACCCACCTCCGTGACCTGCGCAAACGCACCACCCGACGGAGTGGCACGGCCGCGGGACGCGTTGACTGTGGTGAAAAGTGGGGTACGGTGGTGCGCAGTGGGGCGGAAGGGAGCCCCCGAGCCGGAACCGGGCGGGGAGCCAACCGGATCCGGTAGGGAGGTGGAGGCCGGTGTTCCTCGGCACCCACACCCCGAAGCTGGACGACAAAGGGCGGCTCACGCTGCCCGCGAAGTTCCGCGAAGCCTTGGCCGGCGGGCTGATGGTCACCAAGGGGCAGGACCACTGCCTCTTCGTCTTCCCCCGTGCCGAGTTCGAGCAGATGGCCAGGAAGGTCGCCGAAGCCCCGTTCACGAACGAGGCGGTGCGGGCCTACCAGCGCTACCTGTTCGCCGGGACGGACGAGCAGCGTCCGGACGGGCAAGGGCGCGTCGCCATCGCGCCGGAGCTGCGTCGGTACGCGGGGCTCAACAAGGAGTGCGTGGTGATCGGCGCGATCACCCGGCTCGAGATCTGGGACGCCCAGGCGTGGCAGGGCTACCTGGACGAACACGAGGACAGCTACGCACAGGCTCGGGAGGAAGTACTGCCGGGCGTCTTCTAGGAGGCGCCCCGGGCGCACCTGTGTCGTCGGGGGACGCGGGTACGCCGTTCGACGCGGATGCCGTGAGGCCTCTGTCCGCTCTTTGACCCTGGCGCACCTTCCCCGGTGCCAGGTCAGCAAGCGGGCGGGCAGGGACCTGACGGCATCCGCCGCATCTTCCCCGGTTACGCACGCGGCAGAAAGGGGGAGACATGACGGACTCGGCCGAGCACGTTCCGGTGCTGCTGGACCGCATCGTCGAGCTGTTCGCCCCCGCGCTGGCCGACCGCGACGCCGTCCTGGTCGACGCGACCGTGGGCCTCGGCGGACATTCCGACGCGCTGCTTTCCGCGTTCCCCCGGCTCCGGCTGATCGGCCTCGACCGCGATCCGGCCGCGCTCGAGCGCTCCGCGGAGCGGCTCGCGCGGCACGGCGACCGCGTCGATCTGGTCCACACTGTCTACGACGGACTTCCCGAAGCGGTGTCCGGACTGGGACTGTCCCGAGTGGACGGAATCCTGTTCGACCTCGGCGTCTCCTCGATGCAGCTCGACCGCGCCGAACGCGGGTTCGCCTACTCGCAGGACGCGCCGCTGGACATGCGGATGGACCCGACCACCGGGTTCACCGCGGCCGACGTGCTCAACACCTACGCGCCCGGCGAGCTGATCCGGATCCTGCGCGACTACGGCGAGGAACGCTTCGCGCAGCGGATCGTGCGCGCCGTCGTGGCGGAACGCGAGAAGGAACCGTTCACCCGCAGCGGCAGGCTGGTCGAACTGCTCTACTCCGCGGTGCCCGCGGCGAGCAGGCGCACCGGCGGGCATCCGGCGAAGCGCACCTTCCAGGCGCTGCGGATCGAGGTCAACGGCGAGCTGGAAGTGCTGCGCCGGGCGATGCCCGCGGCGCTGGGCACGCTGGCGATGAACGGCCGGATCGTCGTCGAGTCCTACCAGTCCCTCGAGGACCGGCTGGTCAAGCAGGCGCTCGCGGAACGGGCGAAATCCCGGACGCCGGAAGGGCTTCCGGTCGAACTGCCCGGGCACGGGCCGGAACTGAAGCTCCTCACCCGGGGAGCGGAGAAAGCCGGCGAGAGCGAGATCGAGCACAACCCGCGGGCCGCCTCGGTGCGGCTGCGCGCAGCACAACGGATCGGAGAGCCGCGATGACCGCACCTACGAAGTCCCGCCGCTCGTCGTCGACCGCTGCGGAGCGGGCACCGCGGAACACCGTCACCGAGACGGAATCCCCGGCACGGCGGCGCACCACGGCGGCCGAGCGCGCGTACGCCCGGCGGGCGCAGCGCGCCGACCTGCTGCGGCAGCGCGCGCCGAAAAAGCCGGTCGCGCAACCGGAAACCGTCGAGACGAAGACCGTCCGCACGCGGCTGCGGCTGCGCTGGCCTCGGTCGCGGGCGTCGTTCGTGCTCGTGATGATGGGGCTGCTGGCGGTCGGGGTCGCCGCGACGCTGTGGTTCACCACGCAGGCGATCGCCGATTCGTACCGGCTCGAAAAACTGCGCACGGACAACGCTTCGCTGATGGAGACGAAGGACCGGCTGGAGCGCGAGGTCGCGAAGGCCCAGTCCCCGGCGTCTCTCGCGCCCGCGGCCAAGCAGCTGGGCATGGTGCCCGGCGGCGACCCGGCGCGCATCGTGGTCGGCAAGGACGGCAAGACGACCGTCGTCGGCGAACCGAAGAAGGCCCAGCCGGACGAGCAGGACGCGGTCGCGCCACCGGCGCAGCAGCCGGCCGCTCCGCCGGAGGGCGGAATCGAAGGCGACCTGTCGGGCACGCCCGCGGGGACCGCGGGAGGGCAGTGATGGCGGCAGGCGGCAGCAGCCGTTCCCGGGCGGCGGGCAGCGCACGGCGGACTTACGCCGCGGGCACCCGCCGCGCGGTCGCGAAACGGGGCAACGGCGGACAGCGCAGCCGGTTTTCCGCGGTGCGCATCATGCTCGTGGTGCTGATGGTGGTGGCGGGCGCGAAACTGGTGCAGGTGCAGTGGTTCGAGGCGCCCACGCTGTCCGCGGCGGCCGAACGCCAGCGCACGCTCACCATCGACATCCCGGCGCAGCGCGGGTCCATTGTGGACCGCAATGGCTCGAAGCTGGCGTTCAGCGTGGAAACCCGCACGCTGTCGGTGAATCTGCGCGCGCTGCACAAGTCGATGGACGAGTACGCGAAGAAGTACCCGGACAAGGGCCGCAACTTCGAAACCGAGGTCGCCGGCGCGGCGAAGCTGATCGCGCAGAAGGTCCCGCACCTGACGACGGAGGCCGAACAGCTGGCGCTGCTGCACAAACAGCAGTCCTTCACCTACCTCGTCGACAACGTCGAGCCGTCGGTGGCCGACCAGATCGTCAAGAAGTACGCGTGGATCAGCGTGGAGAAGCGCGCCAAGCGCGAGTACCCGGGCGACACGCTCGCGTCGAACATCGTCGGCCTGTCGAACTGGCGGATGGACGACCCCGACGTGTCGAAGCACAACCTGCACGGCGTGGTCGGGCTGGAGAAATCGCGCGACGCGGACCTGGCGGGCACGCCCGGCCGCGAGATCGTGAACACCCAGAACGGCAACGACAATCTGTACCTGCCGGGCACCGAGCACGTGCTCACCGCCGCCGTCCCGGGCTCCGATCTCCAGCTGACCATAGATTCCGACCTGCAGTTCGAACTGCAGCGCCAGCTGAGCGACTACGTCGCGAAGGCGAACGCCAAGGGCGGCCAGGCGGTCATCATGGACGCGAAGACGGCCGAGGTTTACGCGCTCGCCGACTCCAGCACGTTCAACCCGAACGACCCGTCCACGATCAAGCCCGACCTGCTGAACAACCGGCCGGTCACCACGCCGTACGAACCCGGTTCGGTGAACAAGGTGGTCACCGCGACCGCGGCGATCGACGACAAGATCGCCACACCCACCTCGACGCTGGAGGTGCCGGGCTCGATCAAGGTCGCCGACCGGACGGTGCACGACGCGTGGTCGCACGGAACGCAGACCTTCACCACCACCGGCGTGTTCGCGAAATCCTCCAACGTCGGCACGCTGGAACTGGCCCAGCAGGTCGGCCCGGACCGGTACCTGGAACTGCTGAAGAAATTCGGCATCGGGCAGAAGACCGGCATCGGCCTTCCCGGCGAGAGCTCCGGCTACGTGCCGCCGCGCAAGGACTGGTCGGCGTCCACGTTCGGCAACCTGCCGATCGGGCAGGGCCTTTCGATGACCGTCGTGCAGATGGCCGGGATGTACCAGGCGATCGCGAACGACGGCCTGCGCGTCGAACCGCGGATCGTGAAGGCGAAGAAGAACCCGGACGGCACCGTGACGCCGGAAGCGCCGCCGAAGACCGAGCGCGTGGTGAGCCCGGAAACCGCGAAAACGGTGCGGGACATGCTGCGCGCGGTGGTGCAGAACGCGAAGAGCCCGAACGCGGGCACCGCGCCGTCGGCCGGGCTGGAGGGCTACCAGGTCTCCGGCAAGACCGGCACCGGCCAGCAGATCGACCCGCGCACCAAGGCGTACAGCTCGAGCCTGGCGAACATCACCTTCGCCGGGATCCTGCCCGCCGACCACCCGCGGTTCGTCGTCGGCATCCGGCTCGACGCGCCGGACACCACGTTGCCCATCGGGCATTCCGCGGGCCCGCTGTTCCACTCGATCGCGTCGTACCTGTCGCAGCGGTACCAGATTCCGCTGTCCGACGGGCCGTCGCCGGTGGTGCCGCTCGTCGTCGGCTGACCGCCGCGCCTTCCCAACTCGCAGGTCCGTGAGGGGAACCCTGCGGGAATCAGATTCCCGCAGGGTTCCCCTCACGGCCTTCCACAGCGCCGGAACGCGCCCGTCGGCCGGGGAGAACTCCGCGTACCGTCGGCGCCGCGCCCCCTGCCGAGGGAAACCCCAATGCCACATTGGGTGCGTCCCACGCACCCAATGTGGCATTGGTTGCGCTCAACGCACCCAATGCCACATTGGGGTCGCGGGTCGCGAGAAATGCGGTACCGGAGAACGCGATGCGGGCGCGGCGGAGCGGGCGATCGTCCACACGGGCCGGTGCGGCGCCGGGGAAAGGGTTGCGCCGCAACGATCTTGCCCGCCCCGCCTACCACACCCGCGGCGGGGACGCGCGTTCGCCGTACCGCGTTGGGTCACCCGGATCCGGCCTCGGTAACCTCTCCGGCGTGTCCGTGTCCTCGTCCCAGCCCCGAAGCGGGCCCGCTGCCGCGTCGCTGCCGGACAGCCCGGCCAAGGCGGCCGCCGCGCCGCCCCGCCCGGCCCGGATCGACCCGGTGCCGCTGGCCACTCTGCTCGCCCGTGCGGGAGCCCGGCTCATCGCCGACCGTCCCGAGGCCGCCGACCTCACCGTCACCGGCACCACGCTGCGTGCGCAGCACGTGCTCCCCGGTGACCTGTTCGCCGGCCTCCCCGGAGCCCGCGCGCACGGCGCCGACTTCAGCGACCAGGCCCTCGCCGCCGGAGCCGCGGCCGTCCTGACCGACCCGAGCGGAGCCGACCGGCCCGCGCTGCGCGACGCGCCGGTGCCCGTCCTCGTGCACCCGGACCCGCGCGCCGCGCTCGGCGAGATCGCCGCGTGGATCTACGGCGAGCCGTCGCTGCACCTGTCCGTCCTCGGCGTCACCGGCACCTCCGGCAAGACCACCACCTCCTATCTGGTCGACTCGGGACTGCGCGCCGCCGGGCGCACCACCGGCCTGATCGGCACGGTCGAGACCCGGATCGCCGGCGAGCGCCTGGCCAGCGGGTTCA
The DNA here is from genome assembly GCF_002796545.1 of Amycolatopsis sp. AA4. Taxonomy (GTDB): domain Bacteria; phylum Actinomycetota; class Actinomycetes; order Mycobacteriales; family Pseudonocardiaceae; genus Amycolatopsis. The sequence continues at coordinate 5,316,569 of NZ_CP024894.1, read as the reverse complement.
CCACGCCGGAGGCCCCGGACCTGCAGGCGCTGCTCGCGGTGATGCTGGAGCGCGGCGTCACGCACGTGCCGATGGAGGTGTCCAGCCACGCGCTGGCGCTCGGCCGGGTCAACGGCACCCGGTTCGCGGTCGGCGCGTTCACGAACCTCTCGCAGGACCACCTCGATTTCCACAAGGACATGGAGGAGTACTTCGCCGCCAAGTCCCTGCTGTTCGACGGCCGGTCGACCACCGAGGTCGTCGTCGTGGACAGCGCGTGGGGACAGGCGCTGCTCACCCCGCAGACGGTGACCGTGTCGATCGAAGCCGGCGCCGACGCCCTGTGGCGCGCCGCCGACATCGAGGCGACCCCGGCGGGGGAGCAGACCTTCACGCTGCTCGGGCCGGACGGCCTCAGCCGCGCGGCGAAGATCCCGCTGCCCGGCACGTTCAACGTCGCCAACGCGGTGCTCGCCGCGGCGATCCTGGCCAGCGCTGGCATCGACGCGGACGACATCGTCGCCGGGCTCGCCGCGGTGGAGGTGCCCGGCCGGATGGAGCGGGTCTACCTCGGCCAGGAGTTCACCGCGGTGGTCGACTACGCGCACAAACCGGCCGCGGTGGCCCAGGGCCTCGACGCCCTGCGCGCCCGCACCGAAGGCCGGATCATCACCGTGCTCGGCTGCGGCGGCGACCGCGACACCGCGAAGCGCCCGATGATGGGCGAGGCGGCGGTGCGCCGCAGCGATCTCCTGATCGTCACCGACGACAACCCGCGTTCGGAGGACCCGGCCGCGATCCGCGCCGCGATGCTCGCCGGGGCCCGCGCCGTCGGGCCCGCGGCGGGCGGCGAGGTGCTGGAGATCGCCGACCGGCGCGAGGCGATCGCGCACGCGGTGTCGCTCGCCGGGCCGGGCGACATCGTCCTGATCGCAGGCAAGGGCCACGAGACCGGCCAGGAGGCCCAGGGTGTGGTGCACCCGTTCTCCGACCGGGACGAGCTGGAGGCCGCCATCCGCAAGCGTCTCGAGGTGACCGCGTGATCGAGCTGAGCCTGGCCGAGATCGCCGACGTCGTCGGCGGCAGGCTGCACCGCACCGACGGATCCGCTGTCGTGACCGGCAGCGTCGAATTCGACACGCGCAAGCTGGGCCCGGGCGGGCTGTTCCTCGCCCTGCCCGGCGAACGCGTCGACGGGCACGATTTCGCCGCGAAGGCGGTCGAGGCCGGCGCGGTCGGCGTGCTGGCCGCGCGGGAGGTCGACGCCCCGGCGATCGTCGTGCCGCCGCTGCCGCCGGGACAGGCCAACTCCGGGTCGGTCGCGCTGACCGGCGACACCGACGGCTCCGGCGCCGCCGTGCTGGCCGCGCTGGCCAAGCTCGCCCGGCACGTCGTCGACCGGCTGGCCGCGGGCGGGCTGACCGTCATCGGCGTCACCGGCTCGTCCGGCAAGACCTCGACCAAGGACGTCATCGCGCAGCTGATCGAGCCGATGGGCCCGACGGTCGCGCCGCCCGGGTCGTTCAACAGCGAGCTGGGCCACCCGTGGACCGCGCTGCGCGCCGACGCCTCGACCAAGTTCCTCGTGCTGGAGATGTCCGCGCGCGGGGTCGGGCACATCGCCGCGGCCGCCGAGACGACGCCGCCGCGGATCGGCGCGGTGCTCAACGTCGGCAGCGCGCACGTCGGCGAATTCGGCTCGCGCGAGGGCATCGCGAAGGCCAAGGGCGAGCTGGTCGAGGCGCTCCCGGAAGACGGCCTCGCGGTGCTGAACCTCGACGACCCGCTGGTCGCGGCCATGGCGAGCCGCACCAAGGCCCGCATCGTCGGCGTCGGGGAGTCGGCCGGGGCGCAGATCCGGGCCGCCGACATCACGGTCGACGCCGAGGCCCGTCCGTCCTTCCGGCTGATCACGCCCGAGGGCGAGGCCCCGGTGACGCTGCCGCTGCATGGCGAGCACCACGTCGGCAACGCGCTGTCCGCCGCCGCCATCGCGCGCGAGCTGGGCGCGACCACCGAGGAGATCGCGCAGCGGCTGTCGTCGCTGCAGCGGCGCTCGGAGCGGCGGATGGAGGTCACCACCCGCGCGGACGGCGTCACGATCCTCAACGACTCGTACAACGCCAACCCCGAATCGGTCCGGGCCGGGCTCAAGGCGCTGGCCTCGATGAGCCGCTCCGGCCGCCGCGCGTGGGCGGTGCTCGGCGTGATGGGCGAGCTGGGCGAGGACTCGGTGAACGCGCACGATTCGATCGGGCGCCTCGTGGTCCGGCTCAACATCGAGAAGCTCGTCGTGGTCGGCCAGGAGGCCGCCGCCATGCACCAGGGCGCGTTCCAGGAGGGGTCCTGGGGCGAGGAGTCGGTGCTGGTACCCGATGTCGAGGCCGCGGTCGCCGTGCTGCATGATCAGCTCCGTCCCGGGGACGTGGTGCTGGTCAAGGCGTCCAAGGCCGCCGGTCTGTGGCGGGTGGCCGAAGCGCTGCTGGCCGATCCGGAAACGAACACCGACCCCTCTCTCCTGAACTCCGAACGCTCGAACGGTGGTCACGCGTGATCAACATCATGATCGCGGCCGCGGCGGGTCTGCTGGTCTCGATCCTGCTCACGCCCTACCTCATCCGGGTCTTCTCGCGGCAGGGCTTCGGCCAGGAGATCCGCGAGGAAGGCCCGCAGGGGCACAAGTCGAAGCGCGGCACGCCGACCATGGGCGGCGTCGCGATCATCATCGCGATGGTCGTCGGCTACTTCGTCGCGCACCTGATCACCTGGATCAGCAACTCGCGCTCGGCGGCGCCCTCGGCGTCCGGCCTGCTCGTGCTGATGCTCGCGGTCGGGCTCGGCCTGGTCGGCTTCCTCGACGACTTCATCAAGATCCGCAAGCAGCGCAACCTCGGCCTGAACAAGACCGCGAAGCTGGTCGGCCAGCTCGTGATCACCATCCTGTTCGCGGTGCTGTCGCTGCAGTTCGCCGACTCGCACGGGCTCACCCCGGCGTCGCAGAGCCTGTCCTACGTGCGCGACCTGGCGCTGATCACGTTCCCGTCGGTCGTGTTCGTGATCTTCTGCTACATCGTCATCTCCGGCTGGTCGAACGCGGTGAACTTCACCGACGGCCTCGACGGGCTGGCCGGCGGCGCGGCGGCGATGGTGCTCGCGACGTACGTGGTGATCTCGTTCTGGCAGGCCCGGCTCTCCTGCTCGACCCAGCCGCTCCCGGCCTGCTACGACGTGCGCGACCCGCTCGACCTCGCGGTCGTCGCGGCCGCGGCCACCGGGGCCTGCATCGGGTTCCTGTGGTGGAACGCCGCGCCGGCGAAGATCTTCATGGGCGACACCGGGTCGCTCGCCCTGGGCGGCCTCGTCGCCGGGCTGTCCATGACCACCCGCACCGAACTGCTCGCCATCGTCATCGGCGGCCTGTTCATGGTCGAGATGATCTCGGTGGTCACGCAGATCGCGGTCTTCCGCACGACGCGGCGGCGGCTGTTCCGGATGGCGCCCTTCCACCACCACTTCGAGCTGGCCGGGTGGGCGGAAACCACGGTGATCATCCGGTTCTGGCTGCTCTCGGCGATCTGCTGCATGTTCGGGCTCGGGCTGTTCTACAGCGAGCAGCTCAACTTCGGGAGCTGACCCCTTGGAGCTTGAGGGCAAACACGTTCTGGTCGCGGGCGCCGGAGTCACCGGGAAATCGGTCGTCCCGGTGCTGCGAGAGCTGGGCGCGCGGGTCACGGTCACCGACGGCAACGCCGAGCGGCTCGCCGAGCTGGAAGGCCTGGGCGCCGAGCTGGTCCCGGGCCTGACCGAACCCCCGGCGGACACCGCGCTCGTCGTGACCAGCCCGGGCTGGCGGCCGACGTCCCCGCTGCTGGTCGCGGCGGCCGAGGCGGGCGTCGAGGTGATCGGCGACGTCGAGCTGGCCTGGCGGATCGGGCAGCTGCGCGAGCATCCGCCCGCGTGGCTGGTGATCACCGGCACGAACGGCAAGACGACCACGGTCGGGATGCTGGAGTCGATCCTGCGCGCGGCCGGGGCGGACGCGGTGGCCTGCGGCAACGTCGGCTATCCGGTGCTCGACGCGGTGCGCGGCGGGCACCAGGTGCTGGCCGTCGAGCTGTCGAGCTTCCAGCTGCACTGGTCGTCCACGATCGCGCCGGACGCGTCGGTTGTGCTGAACCTCGCCGAGGACCACCTGGACTGGCACGGCTCGATGGAGGAGTACGCCGCCGCGAAGGGCCGCGTGCACCAGCGTTCGCGCGCCGTCGTGCACAACGTCGACGACCCGTGGTCCACGCGGATCGCCGAGGAACACGCGCCCGACGGGGCCCGGCGGATCGGGTTCGTGCTCGACACGCCGCGCGCCGGGGAGCTGGGCCTGGTCGAAGACCTGCTGGTGGACCGCGCTTTCGGGGCCGACCCGGAGACGAGCGCGGAGGAACTGGCCGAGATCGCCGACGTCCGCCCGGCCGGACCGCACAACCTCGCGAACGCGCTCGCCGCGGCCGCGCTGGCCCGCGCGCACGGGGTGTCGCCCGCCGCGGTGCGGAAGGGGCTGCGCGCGTACGAACCCGCGCCGCACCGCGCGGTGGAGGTCGCCGAGATCGGCGGCGTCCGGTACGTCAACGACTCGAAGGCCACCAACCCGCACGCCGCGCTCGGCTCGCTGCTCGCGCACGAAAGCGTGGTCTGGATCGCCGGGGGACAGCTCAAAGGCGCCTCGGTGGACGACCTCGTCGCGGCGGTCGGCGGACGGCTGCGCGCGGCCGTCCTGCTGGGTGTCGATTCCCCCGTGATCGAAGCCGCTCTCGCGCGACACGCGCCGGATGTCCCGTGCAACCGCCTCCTTCCGGGTGACGATGAGCCCATGACTGCGGCGGTGAATGCGGCCAGCGCCCTGGCTCGTCCTGGTGACGTGGTGCTCCTCGCGCCCGCCGCCGCCTCGCTGGACATGTTCCGCGGCTACGGAGCGCGCGGCGACGCGTTCGAAGCCGCGGTGCGTGCGCTGGCCGAAGGCGCGGCGGGGGCGGCGGATGACAGTCGTTGACGGCGACAAGCCGCGGCCTCGGCGCATTCGCCGGGAAAGCCCGTTCGTCGCGCTCCGCACCGGGCTGACCGCCTGGCTTTCGCGGCCGCTCGCGTCGTTCCACCTGGTCCTCGCGCTGACCGGCATCCTCACCGTGATCGGCGCGGTGATGGTGCTGTCCGCGTCGTCGGTGGCCTCCTACAACCCGAAGACCGGCAGCGGCGTGTACTCGCTGTTCTTCCGGCACCTGATGTTCGTCGCGATCGGCGGGATCGTGTTCTGGATCGGCCTGCGGGTGCGGCTCGAACGCGTGCGCCGGATGTCGGCGACCATGACCGTCGCCTGCCTTGGCCTGCTGCTGCTCGTGCTGACGCCGCTCGGGTCGACGGTGAACGGCTCGCAGGGCTGGTTCAAGCTCGGCGTGTTCACCTTCCAGCCGGTCGAGGCGGCGAAGGTGGCGCTGGCCTTCTGGGGCGCGCACATCCTGGTGATCAAGTACAACGTGCTGAACCAGTGGCGGCATCTGCTCGTCCCGGTGGTGCCGGTGGCGCTGCTGATGTTCGCGCTGGTCATGCTGCAGCCCGACCTCGGCGGCACGATCACGCTCGCGGTGGTGCTGCTCGGCCTGCTGTGGTTCGCCGGCGCGCCGAAACGGCTGTTCGGGGTGATCCTGGCCGGCGGCCTGAGCGGCGTGCTGGTGCTGGCGATCATCGCGCCCTACCGGCTCGCCCGGGTGATGTCGTTCCTGTCGCCGGACGCGGACACCTCGGCCGAGGGGTTCCAGGCGAACCAGGCCAAGCTGGCGCTCGCCGACGGCGGGCTGTTCGGCAAGGGGCTCGGGCAGGGCGCGTCGAACTGGGGCTACCTGCCGAACGTGCAGAACGACTTCATCTTCGCGCTGATCGGCGAGGAACTGGGCTTCGTGGGCTGCGCGGTCGTGCTGGCGCTGTTCGCCGGCGTGGCCGTGGTGGGCCTGCGCATCGCCACGCGCAACATCGACCCGTGGATCCGGATCGTCGCGGGCACGCTGACGGTCTTCCTCGTCGCGCAGGCGGCCATCAACATCGGCTACGTGGTCGGGCTGCTGCCGGTCACCGGCGTCACGCTGCCGCTGATCTCCTACGGCGGCACGTCGCTCGTGATCACCATGCTCATCATGGGAGTGCTGGCCAACGCCGCGCGGCACGAACCCGAGGCGGTGGCCGCGCTGCGCTCGCACGGGCCGGGTAAATTCGGACGCCTGCTGCGGCTGCCCGCGCCCGATCCGTACCGCCCGCCGTCCGCCCGCAAGGGCACGCGCGCCGCGGGGAACGGGACGAGGGCGGCCCGGCCGGCGCCGCGTGCGGCCCGGCCCGCACCGGCACAGGAACGCCGCCGGTCGGCGCGGCGGAGTACAGCGAACCGCGGTGCCCGGAGCACCGCGAACCGGAGAGGTCATCGGTGAGCAAGCCCGTCAAGGGAACGCAGCGGTCGGCAGCGGGCCGGGCGCCGGTCGTGGTGGTCGCGGGCGGGGGCACCGCCGGGCACATCGAGCCCGCGCTCGCGCTGGCGGACGCCGTGAAGCGGCTGCGCCCGGACGCCGAGGTGGTCGCCCTCGGCACGGAGCGCGGCCTGGAGAACAAGCTCGTGCCCGCGCGCGGGTACCCGCTGGAGCTGATCCCGCCGGTCCCGATGCCGCGCAAGCCGACGCCGGAGCTGCTCCGGCTGCCGCTGAAGGTGCGCGATTCGGTCCGCCGCACCCGCGAGGTGCTCGACCGGGTGCACGCGGACGTCGTGGTCGGCTTCGGCGGATACGTCGCGCTGCCGGCGTACCTCGCCGCGCGCGGCCGCACGCCGATCGTGGTGCACGAGGCGAACAAGTCGGCCGGGCTGGCCAACAAGGTCGGCGCCCGCTTCGCGTCCCGCGTCGCGGTCGCGGTGCCGGGCACGCCGCTGCCGAAGGCCGAGGTGGTCGGCATTCCGCTGCGCCGCTCGATCACGTCGCTGGACCGGGCCGCGCTGCGCGCTGAAGCCCGCGAATTCTTCGGGCTGGACCCGGACGCGCCGACGCTGCTGGTGTTCGGCGGTTCGCAGGGCGCGGCGTCGATCAACTCCGCGGTGTCCGGTGCGGCGAAGGACTTCGCCGAGGCGGGCGTCGGCGTGCTGCACGCGCACGGCCCCAAGAATTCCCTTGCCGTACAAGAGTTTCCCGGCCGCCCGCCGTACGTGCCGGTGCCGTACCTGGAGCGGATGGACCTGGCCTACGCCGCGGCGGACGCGGTGGTGTGCCGGTCCGGCGCGATGACCGCGGCCGAGATTTCCGCGGTCGGGCTGCCCGCGGTGTTCGTGCCGCTGCCGCACGGCAACGGCGAGCAGGCGGTCAACGCCCGGCCCGCGGTCGACGCCGGCGCGGCGCTGATGGTCGCCGACGCCGACCTCACCGCGGCGAAGGTCGCCGAGCTGGTGATCCCGCTGGTGACCGACGCCGACCGGGTCGCGCGGATGAGCGCGGCCGCCGTCGGGCTCGGCCACCGCGAAGCCGACGAGACCCTCGCCCGCATCGTTTTGGAGGCCGCCGGTGCCTGACACGCCCGAACTGCCCGCGCAGCTGCGCCGGGCGCACCTGATCGGGATCGGCGGGGCCGGGATGTCCGGCATCGCGCGGATCCTGCTCGCCCGCGGCGCGGCCGTGTCCGGGTCGGACGCCAAGGAATCGCGCGCGCTGCTTTCGCTGCGCGCGCAGGGCGCGACGCTGTTCGTCGGCCAGACCGCGGACAACCTCGCCGAGCTGGCCGAACCGCCGTCGGCGGTCGTGGTGTCCACCGCGATCAAGGAGACCAACCCGGAACTCGCCGCGGCCCGCGAGCGCGGCATCCCGGTGCTGCACCGCGCGCAGGCGCTGGCCGGGCTGATGGCCGGGCACCGCGTCGCGTGCATCGCGGGAACGCACGGCAAGACGTCGACCACGTCGATGCTCACCGTGGCGCTGCAGAACTGCCGGATGGACCCGTCGTTCGCGATCGGCGGCGACCTCAACGAATCCGGGGCCAACGCGCACCACGGCGAGGGCGGCGTGTTCGTCGCGGAGGCCGACGAGAGCGACGGGTCCTTCCTCACCTACACGCCGTCGGTGGCGGTGGTGACGAACGTCGAGCCGGACCACCTCGACCACCACGGCACCGCCGAGGCGTACGTGAAGGTGTTCAGCGACTTCGTCGGCCAGATCGAGCCGGGCGGGCTGCTGATCGTGTGCGCGGACGACGAGGGCGCGGCCCGGCTGGGCGAGGAGGCCGCCGCCGCTGGGGTGCGGGTGCGGCGCTACGGCCGTGCCGCTTCCGGCGAGGGCGACGTGCGCGTGCTCGACTACACGCCCGCGCCGGACGGCGGCGTCGTGCGGATCGCGCTGGACGGCGAAGAACACGACCTGCGGGTCGCGGTGCCGGGCGAGCACATGGCGCTCAACGCGGTCGCCGCGCTGCTCGCCGGGCTCGAACTCGGCGCGCCGCTGGACGGCATGGCCGCCGGGCTCGCCGCGTTCGGCGGGGTGCGCCGCCGGTTCGAGTTCAAGGGCCGCGCGGGCGACGTCCGCGTGTACGACGACTACGCGCACCACCCGACCGAGGTGGCCGCGCAGCTGCGCGCGGTGCGCACGGCGGCGGGCAACGGACGGGTCGTCGTGGTGTTCCAGCCGCATCTGTACTCGCGTACGCAGACTTTCGCCGCCGAGTTCGCCGAGGCGTTGTCGCTGGCGGACGAGGTCGTGGTGCTCGACGTGTTCGGCGCGCGCGAGGAGCCGGTGCCGGGCGTGACCGGCGCGCTGATCGCCGGCCGGGTGACCGTTCCGGTGCACTACCAGCCCGCCTTCGACGTGGCCGCCGGCCTGGTCGCGGACCTCGTCCGGCCGGGCGACCTCGCGATCACCATGGGCGCGGGCGACGTGACGCAGCTGGGCCCGGAGATCCTGGCCGAGCTGGACCGGAGGGCCGCAGGGGCATGACCGGGACCAGGCAGCGCCGTCGCTCGCCCGCGCCGCGCGCGGGCGAGGAGCAGCGTGCTGCCCTGGCCCGGGAACGGCGGGGGCGGCGGACCGAGGAGGAACGGCAGCGCACCCGCGCCCGCACCGCCGCGCGGTCGGGCCGCACGAAGCGAGCCGCCGCCCGGAAGTCGCGGCCCACGCGCGGCAAGGAGATCCGCCGCCGGTGGGTGGCGCTGCTGACCGTCGTCACCTTGGGGGCGCTGGGGTACCTGCTGTTCTTCAGCTCGCTGCTCTCGGTGAAGACGATCGAGGTGCAGGGCGCGAAAACCGTGTCGGTGGACCAGATCCGCGCGACCGCGGCGGTGCCGCCCGGACAGCCGATGCTGCGCGCGGACGTCGACGGGATCCGCGACCGGGTGGCGCAGATGCCGGGCGTCGCGACGGTCGACGTGTCCCGGTCGTGGCCGACGACGCTGGAGATCGCGGTGACCGAACGGACCCCGATCGCGTTCTTCGACAGCGGCCCCGGCGGCGACGGGGTGCATCTCGTCGACGGCGGCGGGGTCGTGTTCAAGACGGTGAAGACCCGTCCGGTCGGGCTGCCGGAGCTGAAGCTGCCGAAGGTGTCGGTCGACGATCCGGTCACCCGCGCGGTGACCGCGGTGCTCGGGGTGCTGCCGGAGCAGTTGCTGAAGCAGACGACGACGGTCACCGCGCAGACGCCGGCGAGTGTCGAGTTCACGCTGTCCAGCGGCAAGACCGTGCGGTGGGGGAACGCGGAGAACACCGACCGCAAGGCGAAGGTGCTGGCTGCGTTGCTGACGCAGCAGGGGAAGATTTACGACGTTTCCGCGCCGGAGTTGCCGACTATCACCTCGTGAGGCCCGCGTGCCGGGCCGCTCTTCCGGTTGGGTTGGCGGTCTTTTCTCGTATGCCGTACGCTTGTTGAGTTCGTACGCCATACGAGAAGGTGGGGGCATGACGGTTCTGGTGACGGGTGCGACCGGCAACGTCGGGCGGCTGGTGGTGGACGAGCTGGTGGCTCGCGGGGTGCCGGTGCGGGCGTTGACGGTGGATCCGGAGCGGGCGGCGTTGCCGGACGGCGTCGAGGTGGTGGTCGGGTCGCTGGCTCGGCCGTCGACGTTGCCTGCTGCGCTGGACGGGGTCGAGGCGGTTTATCTGGCTCCTTATGCGCGGACTGTTTCGCGGTTTTGCGAGTTGGCCGCGCGGGCGGGGATTCGGCGGGTGGTTGCGTTGTCTGGGTCCAGTGTGGGGGATACGCATCCGGCGTCCAGTGGGCATGGGTTTGCTGCGGTCGAGGATGCGGTGCGGGGCGGTGGGTTTGACTGGACGTTTTTGCGGCCTGGGGCGTTTATGACGAATTCGCTGGGGTGGGCTTCGTGTGTTCGGGAGCGGGGGGAGGTTCGGTCGGTTTATCCTCGGGCTACTCAGACGCCTATTGATTTGGGGGATATTGCTGCGGTCGCCGCGCAGGTTTTGGTTTCCGAGGGGCAGGTGGGGCGGATTTACGAGTTGAGCGGGCCGGAAGGGATTTCTCTCGCTGAGATGGCTGCGGCTATTGGGGGTGCCTTGGGGAGGGAGTTGCCGTTTGTGGAGTTGACTCCGGAGGAGCAGGTTGCCGAGTGGGTTGCGGCTGGGTATCCGGAGGGGGTTGCGTCGTGGTTGCTGGAGAATTTCGAGGTTACTGAGCGGGAGCCTCAGGTGCCTACTGGGGTGGTGGAGGAATTGCTGGGGCGGGGTGGGGTTTCTTTTGCTGACTGGGCTAAGGTCAATGTCGCTGCGTTTTCCTGAGCTGGGGGCGGCTCGTCGCCTGGCGGCGACATTGCCGCTTTAGGGGGGTTGCGTGGGCACCCCGATTTTTTAGTGTGACTACGGCGCTGGGGTGCTTGTCAAGGCGGGAAAGATGCCTTGACAAGCACCCCAGCGCCGTGTTTTTGGCTTCGTATCGGGGCGGGGGAGGTGTGGGTGCCCTCGTTTTGGGTGCATCGGCTGCGGGTTGTTTGTCTTAGTTGGCGTTTTCTATTAGTGCTAGGTCTCTTGTGCAGAAGTTGTGGTGTTCGAAGGTTTCGTTGAGGACTGTGCCTAGGCATTGGCGTACTGTGCGGCCTCTCGCGTAGGGGGGCCAGACGTCGTCGTCGGGGACTGGGGCGGGGGCGGCTAGTTGTGCTGGGGTGGCGGTGGCTAGCCAGGCTTCCAGTTCTGCGGTTTGTGCGTTGCGTGCGTGGACGATTTCGTCCAGGGACGGGGATTGCGAGAGGTCGATTCCGTGTGCTTCGCGGTAGGGCTCTGCGTCTGGTCCGATGCCCATGGGCGTGAAGAGGTCCGTCGACCCCAGGCAGCAGCGGCGGAACCAGGAGTCGTGGACGAAGACCAGGTGGCGCAGGGTTTGCGCGGCCGACCATTCGTCGTTCGCGGAGCGGTGTTCGATGCCGGGGGAGCGGCGGATTCGCTCGATGGTCGCGGTCCAGGAGGCGGTGAGCTGGCGGGCGGCCTCTCGGAGGTCGGCCAGGTCGTCGGAGCGGATCAGGGTGCGCACGGGGTGGCGGCGGTCCAGTTCGGCTTCTACGTAGGCGCTGACTTCGACGCCGTTCACCACGAGGTTGGAGACTAGGCCGTCGATCACGGCGTCTTGCATGACCACGCCGATCAGGCGCGCTCCGGTCAGGTCGCACTCGCGGAATTCCGCGTCGTGCAGGTCCTCGTCGACATATCTTTTCATGATCCGCATCGTAGGAGCGACCACCGACAAAACCGGCGGGCTCGAGCTGCGAGGCGGGGGACGTGAGGGGAACCCTGAGGGACTCAGAGTCAATGAGGGTTCCCCTCACGGAAAACGCGGGAGGGTCAGGCCAGTGCGGCGTCCAGGGTGATGGTGGTGCCGGAGAGGGCCTTGGAAACCGGGCAGGTCTTTTCCGCGGTGCTGGCCAGTTCGGCGAACTGCTCGGCGGTGACGCCGTCCAGCTTCGCGCGCAGCGTGACCGCGATGCCGCTGATTTCGAAACCGCCGCCGTCGGCCGGGCCGAGGGTTGCTTCGGCGGAGACGTCGATGTACTCGGCCTCCAGGTTCTGGGATTCCAGCACGCCGGAGAGGTTCATCGCCAAGCAGCTCGAGTGGGCGGCGGCGATGAGTTCCTCGGGGCTGGTCCGGCCGTCCGGATCGCCCGCCCGGGTCGGGAAGGACACCTCGTAGGTGCCCAGGTTCGACGAGTCGAAGGTGACCTCGCCCTTGCCTTTCTGCAGTCCGCCGGTCCAGTGGGTGGTCGGGTCGCGGCTGGGCATCGCTGTCTCCTTGAAGCGGTCGACAATGGGGTACGTCCGCAACGGTAGTGCGCAATTACATTGTGCGCAAGCTAAATCGCGAAAAGAAGTGGCCGGGTGCGGCAGACTGCGAGACGTGACCGATGCTCCCGAACGCCCTGACCCGCCCATGGCGGGGGACGAGCGCACCCAGCTCACCGGCTTCCTCGACTTCCTGCGCGCCAGCGTCGTGTGGAAATGCTCCGGGCTCACCGACGAACAGGCCCGCCGGACGCACGTGCCCAGCGCGCTGACCACGATCGCCGGGCTCCTGTGCCATCTCACCCTGGTGGAGAACTACTGGTTCCGCGTCGTCCTGGACGGGCAGCCGGACGAGTGGGCCGATCGGCTCGAGATCGACCGGGACGCGGAGTTCCGACTCGGCTTGGAGCTGCCGATGACCCAGCTGATCGCCGATTACGAGGCCGAAGCCGAGAAGTGCCGGGAGGTCGTCGCGGCGAGGGGGTTCGACGACACGGTCCTGTTCAAGGGGGACCGGCCGCTCACGGTGCGCTGGGTCGTCGCGCACATGATCGAGGAGACCGCGCGCCATCTCGGGCATCTTGACCTGCTGCGCGAGCTGACCGACGGTCTCACCGGGGAGTGAGCCTCGATCGCGCACAGCTGGTCGACGACCTCGAACTGCTGCGCGCGACCGTGGCGGGGAAGTGCGCCGGGCTCACCGACGAACAGGCCCACTGGCCCGGCGAGCGGATGACCGCCGCCGGGATTCTGTGGCATCTCGCGTTGGTGGAGAACGCCTTGCTCGACGTCGTGGTCACCGGACAGCCGGAGCGCTGGGCGGAGCGGCTGGCGGCGGGGCGGGAAGCTGCTTTCGAGGTAGGCTTCGACCTGCCGATCGACGAGGTGCGCCGCGCTTACCGGGACAGCGTCGAGCTGTGCCGCGAGGCCCTCGCGGAGCGGTCGTTGGCCGATCCGGTGGCGTTCGAGGGCGACCGGCTGCTGACGGTCGAAGCGGTGGTCGAGTACCTGGTGCAGGAGACCTCGCGGCACCTCGAGTTGCTGCGGGGCCTCACCGGGGAGTGAGTTTCTTCGGCGGCAGCGGGAAGAAACCGCTGGTGCGGGCGATGTAGTCGGCGTAGCCGGGGCGAGTCTGCCGCAGGCCTTTCTCCAGCATCGGCTTGCCGGTGCCGCGGGCGAGGGTGAAGGTCATCGCGACCGGGGAGAGGATCGTCGCCGCGCCGGGCCACGTGGAGCACGCCAGCAGGTAGAGGCCCCACCAGACGCACGCGTCGCCGAAGTAGTTCGGGTGGCGGGTGTAGCGCCAGAGGCCGGTGTCGAGGACTTGGCCTCGGTTGGCCGGGTTCGCGCGGAAGCGGCGGAGTTGCTCGTCGCCGACGGTTTCGAAGGCGAAGCCGACCAGCCACCCCAGTACGCCGAGCCAGGCGGTGAGGCCGAAACCCTTGCCGGACATGGCGAACTGCACCGGCAGCGAGACGAACCAGAGGACCGCGGCCTGCATCAGGTACGTCCGCACGAAGATCCGGAATCCGGGATTCGCGCCGGCGCGTTCGACGATCTGCTGGTAGCGCGGGTCTTCCGGCTTGCCGCGGTTGCGCAGGTGCAGGTGGACGGCCAGGCGCACGCCCCAGACGACGGTGAGCGCGGCGGTCGTCAGACGCAGGGCGAGCGGGCCGGTGCCGAAGGGGAACGAGACCACGGCGACGAGGGCGAAACCCAAGCCCCAGAACGTGTCGATGGTGTCGTAGCGGCGGCGCAGGCGGGCGATGCCGAACGTGAGGGTCACCGCGAGCAGGGTGACTCCGGCGGTGAGGCCGAGCAGCGCGATCATGCCCACTCCCTCGTCCACGGCATGCCGGAGCGGCCGTCCGCGTCCGGTCGCACGGCGAGAATCTGGTCGACGCCCATGCGGTTCTCCTCGAAGGCGAGCGCGCCGCCGACCAGGTACAACCGCCAGATCCGGGCTCCTGCCTCGCCGATCAACGCGACGGCCTCGTCCCAGTGTTGTTCCAGGGTGTCGGCCCACGCTCGCACCGTCGGGACGTAGTGCTCGCGCAACGCGTGTACGTCGCGGATCTCGAAGCCTGCGGTTTCGAGGTGGCCGAGGGTGCGGCTGAGCGGGCGCATGGTCATGTCGGGGGCGATGTAGCGCTCGATGAACGCGCCGCCGCCGGGGGCCACCGCGCCGCGGGACATCTGTTGCAGCAGCAGGCGTCCGGTGGGTTTGAGCATCCGGAACAACGTGCTGGCGTAGACCGGGTAGTTGTCCTCGCCGACGTGTTCGCCCATCTCGACGGACGCCACGGCGTCGAAGGACTCTCCGGCGAGTTCCCGGTAGTCCTGCCGCCGGACCTCGACGCGGTCGTCCAGATCGTGCTGCGCCAGCCGGGTTTTGCCGTGCTGCGCCTGCTCGGCGGAGATCGTGACCCCGACGGCCTCGACGCCGTGGTGCTTCGCCGCGTGGACGAGCAGGGAACCCCAGCCGCAGCCGACGTCGAGGAGGCGCATGCCCGGTCGCAGGCCGAGTTTCCGGCAGATCAGCTCGAGTTTGTCGTGCTGGGCGCGGGCGAGGTCGGCGGTTCCGGACCAATAGCCCGACGAGTACGCCATCGAATCGTCCATCAGCAGCTGGTAGAAGGCGTTCGACAGGTCGTAGTGGTGCGAGATCGCCGAGCGGTCCCGGTCGAGGGTGTGCGGCTTCCCGCGCAGCCGGGCCTCTTCGGCGGGCGGTTTCGGCGGCAGGCCGAACACCCCGAGCCGGGCGGCCAGGCGGATGGCTTCGCCGAAGTCCCGTGCGGACAGCTGCGGCCGGTATGCCCAAGCCCGGCGGAAGCCTTCGGTCAGATCGCCCTCGACGTCCAGGTCGCCCGAGACGTAAGCCCGGGCCAGGCCCAGTTCGCCGGGGGAGTAGAGGAGCCAGCGCAGCGCGCGGCGGTTTTTCAGCACGACGGTCGGCCCGGGCGGCCCCGCCCGGCGCCCGTCCCAGGTGCGGACGGCCACCGGGAGCGGGCCGCCGAGGACGCGTTCGGCGAATTCGGCGAGTCGGTGAGCTGCGGATTTCGGCATGCGGGGGATTCGGCGCCGACGGCGGCGCGGATTGGTACCCATCCGTTCCGGCACCGGCTCCGAATCCCCTCCGTGCACCACACCACGGGACAACGCATCGCTGTCATCGGCAGCGGGGTCGCCGGCCTCACCGCCGCGTACCTGCTGCAGCGCCGCTACGAGGTTCTGCTGTTCGAGGCCGACGACCGGCTCGGCGGCCACGCCCACACCCACGACGTGCCGAGCGCGCACGGCGGGACGGTCGCCGTCGATTCCGGGTTTCTCGTCCACAACGAGCGCACCTACCCGACACTGCTGCGGCTGTTCGGCGAACTCGGCGTCCGCACCCGCGAGACCGAGATGTCGATGAGCATCCGCTGCGACGGCTGCGGCCTGCAGTACGCCGGGGCGAAGGGCGCGCGCGGGCTGTTCGCGCAACGGAGCAACGCCGCGTCCGCGCGGTACCTGCTCATGCTGGCCGAGGTGAAGCGGTTCCACCGGCACGCCGGGCGGCTGCTGGCGCGCCCGGAGGCGGGGGACGTCCCGCTCGGCGCGTTCCTGGCGATCGGCGGGTATTCGCGGTATTTCGTCGATCATTTCGTGCTGCCGCTCGTGTCCACGGTGTGGTCCGCCGACCGCGCCGACACCATGCGGTATCCGGCGCGGTATCTGTTCGAATTCCTGCGCAACCACGGGATGCTCACGGTGCGCAATTCGCCGAAGTGGCGAACGGTGGTCGGCGGTTCGCGGGAGTACGTCGAGCGGGCGGCGAAACAGTTGACGGCGGTGCATTTGTCCACTCCGGTTCGCGCGGTGCAGCGGACCGCACGCGGCATCGAGGTGCGCGACGACGCCGACACCGCGCACCGGGTCGACCGGGTGGTGGTCGCGACGCACGCGGATCAGGCGTTGCGGCTGTTGGCGGATCCGACTCCAGCGGAACAGAAACTGCTCGGCGCCTTTCGCTATTCGCGCAACGAAGCTTGGCTGCACACCGATCCGGCGGTGCTGCCGACTGTGTCCGCGGCCCGGTCCTCCTGGAATTACCGGACGCCGGGCTGCGGGGCTGATCTGCGCGCGGTCCAAGTCACTTACGACCTGAATCGCTTGATGGGCCTCGACGAAGCGACGACGTATGCCGTCACGCTCAATCCGAGCGGTGGCCTGGAGCCGGAGGCGGTGCTCGCGAAAATGTCCTACGAGCATCCGGTCTACACGCCGGAATCCGTTGCCGCGCAGAGAAACCTGGCGGAATTGAACGACGGCGTCATCGCGTATGCCGGTGCTTATCAAGGCTGGGGATTCCACGAGGACGGCTGTTCCTCCGGCGTCCGCGCCGCGGCCAGTTTCGGGGTGACCTGGTGACCGCTCTCTACGACGCCACCGTCGCGCACGTCCGCCGCACCGACCCGCCGTACTCCTTCGCGCACCGGATGTACCTGTGGCGGACCGACCTCGACGACCTGCCGCGCCTGCCGTGGTGGCTCCGCCCGTTCGCGCGCTTCGACGGCCGCGACCACTTCGACCGCGACGAACCCGGCGGCATCCGGTCCAAACTGGACGCTTGGCTCGCGCGCCGCGGGGTGGACTTGCGCGGCGGGCCGGTGACGATGCTCGCGTCGGCGCGCGTTCTCGGGTACGTCTTCAACCCGATCACCGTCTACTGGTGCCACACGCCGGACGGCGCGCTCGCCTGCGTGGTCGCCGAGGTGCACAACACCTACGGCGGCCGGCACGCATACCTGCTCCAGCCGGGCGAAGAGGTTCGGGCGGACAAGGAGTTCTACGTGTCGCCGTTCCAGGAGATGGCGGGGGAGTACCGGATGCACCTGCCGCGTCCGGACGCGCTGCTGGCGCTGACCGTCGTCCTGCACCGCGACGGCGATGCCGCGCTGACGGCTACGCTGAGAGGAGTCCGCCGTCCGGTCGGGATCCGCACGCTCGCGCGCTTCCTGCTGGGCAGGCTGCTGCAACCGCAGCGCGTCGCCGCGTTGATCCGCCGCCACGGGCTCGCGCTGTGGCGGCGCAAGGCCCCGCTCGCCGCCCGGACCGGGCAGAACACGGCAGGAGCCCTCCATGGATGAGAGCGCACGCCCGGCCGACCGGCTCTCGGCGGTGCCCTCGACGAGCGCCGAGGACCTGATGGCGCTGGTCGCGAAGGGCGACGAACGCGCCTTCGAACGGCTCTACGATCAGCTCGCCGGTCCCGTCTACGGGCTCGTCCGCCGCATCGTGCGGGACCCCGCGCAGTCCGAGGAGGTCGCGCAGGAGGTGCTCGTGGAGCTGTGGAAGACCGCCACGCGCTACTCGGCGGCGAAGGGCAGCGTCCTGAACTGGGCGATGACGCTGGCGCACCGCCGCGCGGTCGACCGGGTGCGGTCGGCCCGGGCGAGCACCGAACGCGAGCGGAAGGCGACCTTCGAAGCCGCGCGCGGGCGCCCGTTCGACGAGGTCGCGGAATCCGTCGCGACCCGGCTGGAGCGCTCGCAGGTGCGGCGCTGCCTGAAGACGCTGACCGAACTGCAGCGGGAATCCGTCCTCCTGGCCTACTACCAGGGCTACACGTATCGCGAGGTCGCCGACGTGCTGGACACGCCGCAGGGGACGGTCAAGACCAGACTGCGCGACGGGCTGATCCGGTTGCGCGACTGCCTGGGGGTGACGGCGTGAGCAGTCCCGACATGCACACCTTGGCCGGCGCGTACGCGCTCGACGCGCTGTCGGAGGTCGAGCGGGCCCAGTTCCGCCGCCATCTCGACCAGTGCGACTCGTGCGCGCAGGAGGTGCGCGAACTGCGCGAGACCGCGGCCCGGCTCGGCGCGGCGATGGACGAGCAGCCGCCGTCCGGGCTCAAGGACCGCGTGCTGGCGGACATGCGCTCGACCCGCCAGCTCCCGCCGCGCACCGGTTCCGCCGAACCTCGCCCGCGCGGCCCGCGCCGCTGGCCGATGCTCCTCGCCGCCGCGGCCGCCGTGATCGGGCTCGCCCTCGCCGGCGTGTTCGGCGGGATCGCGCTGCACACCAGCGGCCGGCTGAACAGCGCACAGTCCGAATTGGACGCCGCCCGCGACCGCTACCGGCCGGTGGCCGAACTGCTCGCCGCGCCGGACAGCCAGACGTCGCACGTCGCGTCGCCGCGCGGAGGCGGCGGGACGGTGGTCGTGTCGCGGAAGCTGGACCGCGTGATGTTCATGCCGTCCGGGCTGCCGCCGGTCCCGTCCGGGCAGGTGTACGAGGCCTGGCTGATGGGCCCGGACCTCGCGCCGCGACCGGCCGGGCTGCTGCCCGGGGGACCGTCGGGTTCCCTGGTGGTGGCGGACGGATTGGCCGGTGCGCAGCAGTTCGCGATCAGCGTGGAGCAGGCCGGGGGAGCGCCGTCGGGGAAGCCGTCGAAGGACGTCGTGCTGGTCGCTTCGGTGCCCGCATAGCAGACCTCGCGCCGGGTCTCGCGGCGGGTTCCGGCCTTGCGCGCGGGTTCGCGTTGTGGCAAAACACCTTTGCCGCTCACGGCGTGGCTACTGGATTAGAGCTTGCGCGGCGCCTACCGTCCTGCCTTGACGCCGGTGGTTGACATAACTCTCACTCTCGGGTTGAGGTTGAGGGTTTCCGGCCCCGGCGGGCGGCATGTGCACATCACGATCAGGAAGGCGGACCCGATGACGCCCCCGCACAACTACCTTGCGGTGATCAAGGTCGTCGGCATCGGCGGCGGCGGCGTGAACGCCGTGAACCGGATGATCGAGGTCGGCCTCAAGGGTGTCGAGTTCATCGCGGTGAACACCGACGCGCAGGCACTGCTCATGTCCGACGCCGACGTCAAGCTCGACATCGGCCGGGAACTGACCCGCGGACTCGGCGCCGGAGCCGCCCCCGAGGTGGGGCAGAAGGCGGCCGAGGACCACCGCGAGGAGATCGAAGAGGTCATCAAGGGCGCCGACATGGTGTTCGTGACCGCGGGCGAGGGCGGCGGCACCGGCACCGGCGGCGCGCCGGTCGTCGCGCAGATCGCCCGCAAGCTCGGCGCGCTCACGATCGGCGTCGTGACCCGCCCGTTCACCTTCGAGGGCAAACGCCGCGGCAAGCAGGCCGAAGAGGGCATCCAGCAGCTGCGCAACGAATGCGACACGCTGATCGTGATCCCGAACGACCGGCTGCTGCAGCTCGGCGACATCGGCGTGTCCCTGATGGACGCGTTCCGCTCCGCCGACGAGGTGCTGCTCTCCGGTGTCCAGGGCATCACCGACCTGATCACCACGCCCGGCCTGATCAACCTGGACTTCGCCGACGTCAAGAGCGTCATGTCCGGCGCGGGCTCCGCGCTGATGGGCATCGGCTCCGCGCGCGGCGAAGGCCGGGCGATACAAGCCGCGGAGAAGGCGATCAACTCGCCGCTGCTGGAAGCGTCGATGGACGGGGCGCACGGCGCGCTGCTGTCCATCGCGGGCGGCTCGGACCTCGGCCTGTTCGAGATCAACGAGGCCGCGTCGCTCGTGCAGGAATCGGCGCACCCGGACGCGAACATCATCTTCGGGACGATCATCGACGACTCCCTCGGCGACGAGGTCCGCGTCACGGTGATCGCCGCCGGGTTCGACGCCGGCGCGCCCACCCACAAGAAACTCGACCCGCCCGCGTTCGGCGGCAAACAGGGCAACGGCACCGCGTCCGCCTCGGCGGGCCAGGTCGGCGGCGGTTCGGCCGCGCAGGCCCCGCCGCAGTCCGGGGCCACCCCGGTGCCTCCCGCGGGCAGCTCCGGCTACCCGGTCGCCCCGCCGCGCACGCCCGCCTCGGGCCTGCCGCAGCCCGGCACCGGCACCCCGCCCGGCGGCCTGCCCCAGCCGGGCGGCGGCTCGCGGGGGTATTCGCCGATCGGTTCGGGTTCCGCGACGGGCGGCCTGCCGAGCCGTCCGACGACGGTGCACGACGACCCGACCGACGACGACGTGGACGTGCCGCCCTTCATGCGGCGGTAAGCGCGGCGGTAAGCAAGGACTCGCGAGCAACGGCCGCCCCGGCATCGTTCGGGGCGGCCGTTGCCGTGCCGGGGCGGCTCGTGAGTGCGGGCGCCAGTTCTCACCGGCATTGCCGCGCACGAGGGCGGGGCTGCGGTCGCGCTTGCGCGGGGCGAGGGGGCTCGTGGCGGGTGCAAGGCGTGGTGAAGCGGCCGAGGTGTGCGGTCGTAAGTGGGCTCGTGAGTGGTGGTGCCGGTTCTAACCGGCGTTGCCGCGCACGAGGGCGCGTGGGCAACAGCGGCAGAGGCGTGCGGCGGCCGGGCGGTCCTCGTGAGTGCGGGCGCCGGTTCTAACCGGCATTGCCGCGCACGAGGCGCGCCCCGGCGGCCGCCGCGGTTTTGGCAGGATGTCGGGGTGCGAGTACGACGAGTGGTCACGACCAGGGCGGGCGGGGCTTCCCGGCCGCCGTACGAGAGTTTCAACCTCGGCGACCACGTCGGCGACGACGCGGGCGACGTCTACGCCAACCGCAAGCGGCTGGCGTCCGAACTCGGCCTCGCCGAGGACAAGCTGGCCTGGATGGAGCAGGTGCACGGCCGCACCGCGACCGTCGTGGACGGCACCGAGACCTCCGCCGCCGAAGCCACCGACGCGCTGGTGACCGACCGTCCGGGCGTCGCGCTCGTGGTGCTGGTCGCGGACTGCGTCCCGGTGCTCATGGCGGATCCCGAAGCGGGCGTCGTCGCCGCGGTGCACGCGGGCCGGGTCGGTGCGCGGGTCGGCGTCGTGCCCGCCGCGCTGGAGGCGATGCGCGGGCTCGGCGCCGAACCGAGCCGCGTCGAGGCGTTGCTGGGCCCGGCGATCTGCGGCGACTGCTACGAGGTCCCGGCCGCGATGGCCGCGGACGTCGAGAAGCATCTGCCCGGCAGCGCCTGCAAAACCCGCAAGGGCACCAGCGGTCTGGACCTTCGCGCCGGGCTCTGGCAGCAGCTGGCCGATCTGGGAGTCGGACGCGTCGGCGCGGACCCGCGGTGCACCGCCGAGGACAAGACGTTGTTCAGCTTCCGCCGCGACGGCACCACCGGCCGGATCGCCGGCATCACCTGGCTGGAAGAGGAGAAGGCGTGAGCGAGGATCCGGCAGAGCAGCGGCGGGCGGAGCTGGCGGCGTCGCTGGCCGCGGTCGAGGAGCGCATCGCGCGGGCCTGCGCGGAAGCCGGGCGCTCCCGCGACGAGGTGCGGCTGCTGGGCGTCACCAAGACCTTCCCGGCGGCCGACGCCGCCCTGCTGACCGACCTCGGGCTGCTCGACCTCGCCGAGAACCGCGACCAGGAAGCCGGTCCGAAGGCGGCCGAGGTCGCGGAACTGCGCCCGGACGTCGCGCCGCGCTGGCACATGGTCGGGCGGCTGCAGCGGAACAAGGCGCGTTCGGTCGTGCGCTGGGCGGCCGAGGTCCAGTCGGTCGACTCGGCGCGGCTCGCCGACGCCCTCGCCCGCGCGGTCGCCGCCGCGCGGGAAGCCGGGGAGCGGACCGGACCGCTCGACGTCCTGGTCCAGGTGAGCCTCGACGGCGACGTCGCGCGCGGCGGGACCCCTCTCGACGAGGTCGGCGCGCTCGCCGACCGCATCGCCCACACGGGGGAGCTGCGACTGCGCGGCGTGATGGCCGTGGCCCCGTTGGGGGAGGACCCGGCCGCCGCTTTCGCCCGGCTGTCCCACGCAGCGGAAAGGGTCCGGGACCGGCATCCGGAAGCGGCCGACGTGTCCGCCGGAATGAGCCATGATCTGGACCAGGCGATCCGGCACGGCTCGACGTGTGTGCGTGTCGGAACCGCGTTGCTCGGCGGGCGCGGTTTAGCCTCGCCGTAGGGAGTCCGCCCGGTGGTGACGTTTCGTGTCCGGCCGGGCGGGGCACAAGGGTGCGGGAGCGGCAAGGGCTAGGGAGAGGCATGAGCGCGCTGCAGAAGCTGAAGGCCTACTTCGGGATGGTGCCCGCGGACGAAGACGGCTACGACGACGGGTACGACGAGTACGACGACGGCTACGACCAGCCGCCGGCGCGGTCCCGGGCCCGCTACCGCGACGTCGAGGACAGCTACGACGAACCCGCCGCGCGCGTGCGGTCGCGGTCGATGGCGGCCGAGCCGGCGACGCACGGCGCGCTCGCCGTGGACCGCCAGCCGGAGCCGGTGGCCCGCCTGCGCCCGGTCGCCGAACCGGTCGCCGCGCCGGCGCGGGACCCGCTCAGCCGGATCACGACGCTGCACCCGACGAGCTACATCGAGGCGCGGGCGATCGGCGAGCACTACCGCGAGGGCATCCCGGTGATCATCAACCTCACCGAGATGGACAACGCGGACGCCAAGCGGATCGTGGACTTCGCGGCGGGACTGGCGTTCGCCGTGCGGGGCTCGATGGACAAGGTCACCAACAAGGTGTTCCTTCTCTCACCGCCCGACGTGGACGTGACCGCCGAGGACCGCCGGCGGATCGCCGAGGGCGGATTGTTCCTGCGCGGGTGAACCCGGGAGAACCGCTGGGCGCAGCCAGACGTGATTTTGTCGACTATGTCGCCCTGGGAGCGGCTGGTCGCGCCCAATCCGGCCGTCCCCCGCTAGAGTGGTCGCCGTGAATGCTGTGTGGCTCGCGATCTGGTACGTGCTGTTTGCCTTCTGGCTGCTGCTCACGGCCCGGATCGTGGTCGAGCTCGTGCGTACTTTCGCACGGGAATGGCGTCCCGCCGGAGGGGTTGCGGTGACGCTCGAGACCATCTACACAGTGACCGACCCGCCGGTGCGGTTGTTCCGCAGGATCATTCCGATGGTCCGGATCGGCGGCGTAGGACTGGACTTGTCGATTATGGTGCTGCTGTTGGTTGTGTTTTTCGCGATGCAACTGACACCCAGGTGATCGGGGAAAACCCGGGTGTGTCCTGCAGGCCATGGAGTGCGTGAGGTGATCTGATGTCGTTGACCCCCGCTGACGTGCATAACGTCGCGTTCAGCAAGCCGCCCATCGGCAAGAGGGGCTACAACGAGGACGAGGTGGACGCGTTCCTCGACCTGGTGGAGACCGAGCTTGCCCGGTTGATCGAGGACAACAACGAGCTGCGGCAGCAGGTGGAGCAGCTCGACGCCGAGCTCGAGTCGACCCGCTCGGAGCTCGAGAACGCGAAGGTCGCCGGCCCGCCGCCGGGCCGCGACCCCGAGCCGTCGCGGCGGCTCGCCCCGGTCCCGCCGCCCGCGTCGGCGATGGAGCAGACCCAGGCGCACTCGATGGTCCCCGACAGCGGCGAGCCGAACGTCCAGGCCGCCAAGGTCCTCGGCCTGGCGCAGGAGATGGCCGACCGGCTCACCGCCGAGGCGAAGACCGAGTCCGACGGGATGCTGGCGGAGGCGCGGACCAAGTCCGAGCAGCTGCTGTCCGACGCCCGGGCGAAGTCCGACTCGATGGTGAACGAGGCGCGCACCCGCGCCGAGACGATGCTGAACGACGCGCGCACGCGCGCCGAGACGCTGGAGCGCCAGGCGCGCGACAAGGCGACCACCATGGAACGCGAGTCGCAGCGCAAGTACACCGAGACGATGAACAACCTGAACGCCGAGAAGGGCGCTCTGGGCAAGAAAATCGAGGAACTCCGCACGATCGAGCGCGAATACCGCACCCGGCTGCGCGGCTTCCTCGAGTCCCAGCTGCGCGAGCTCGACGACCGCGGCTCCGCGGCCCCGGCGTCGGCGTCCTCCGGGTCGAGCCAGTCCTCGACCGGGAGCAGCGGTCAGGGCTACTCGTTCGGCCCGCGCGCCGAGGCCGGCTGACCCACCGCCGTACCGCACCCCGCCGGATGACCTTCCGACCCGGCGGGGTTTCGGCGTGCCCGGGTCCGGCACCGCCGCGGCGGGGTGCGCCGCGTGGGCGGGTCGGCTCCGGAAACCGGGCGGCGCGTGTTGTAATTCAGCGTGCTCTACATCGTCCTCCTTCTGGTGCTGGCGGCTCTCGGGCTGCTCGTCACGGCGCTCGTCACGGGCACCTCGCTGTGGGCCTGGGTTTCCATCGGGCTCTCCGTGCTCGCCGGGCTCCTGCTGCTTGTCGACTGGCTGCGGCGGCGCAAGAGCGCGGACGCCGCGGAGTCTGCGGACGAGGATGCTGAGGGCGCGTCGGACGCTGAGGGCTCCGAGGACTCCGCGGACTCCGAAGAGGAGAAGGACGAGGCGGCCCCGGCCGAGAAGGACGTCGAGCAGACCACGCTCATCCCGGCCATGGGCGAACTGGGCGACCCGGCGGACGTGCCGGAGCCGGAGATCGAGAAGCCCGCCGCGGAAGCCGAGCCCAAAACCGAGGCGAAAGCGGTGCGCGACACGCCGCCCGGGGTGGAGGAGACCGCGCCGGAAGACCTCGAGGTGGTCAAGGACCTCGAGGACGAGGTCGTGGTCGTCGACGAGTACCCGCGCTACCACCTGGTGGACTGCGGCTGGCTGTCCGGCCGCGACACCATCCCGATCGGCGTCGGCGAGGCACGGCAACTGGGCTTCACGCCGTGCGCGCGCTGTGGTCCCGATGCGGTGCTGGCCGCGGCACATCGCTGACGCCCAGGACTTCTTCGAGCACCTTCGCGCCAGTCTCGGTGAGCTGCACCGCTCGGTGTGCCTTCGCCCGTGAACGCAGCCATCCCGCGTCCATGAACCGTCGCGTGACCGCCGCGCCGAGGGCTCCGGCGAGGTGATGGCGCTGCTCTGTCCAATCCAGACAGAACCGCAGCAGCGGACGACGGCTCTTCGCCACCGCCTCGACGTCCACGCCTAGCTCGGCGAACACGTCGTCCGCGGCGGGCCCCAGCACGTACGGATGTTCTTGCAGCTGCGAGGAAATCCGGTCCCCGGGCCGTCGCTGGGTGGTCGGGTCACCGTCCACAGTGGCCAGTGCGCCGCGGTCGAGCAAGGCCGCCGTGACGGTCACGCCGAGGCGTCCGGCGACGTGGTCGTAGCACAGTCTCGCGGTCCGCAGGGCTTCCGCGCGCGTGCCTTCCCGCAGCGACCGGACAGGACGCGCGGGGGAGTGCCGCGCGAGGGCTTCCAGCAGCTCCGGGGCCGCGCCGGCGATGCGGTAGAACCGGTGCCGGCCGGACTTTTCCGCGGTCACCAAGCCGGCGGCCAGCAGTTTCGACAGGTGCGCGCTCACGCCCTGTGCGGTCAGGCCCGCTTCGCCGGCCAGCACGGACGCGGCCAGCGACCGGCCGTCCGCGAGGGCCATCAGCACCCGGACCCGAGCCGGATCGGCGAACAGGGCGGCGGTGCGCGCGATGTCGGCGTCTCCTTCCATGCCCCCAGCATGCCCCCGGCACACTTCCACCGCGACGGAAGCGTTCCCGGTGTCTCCTGGACCCATGCGTTCCGCGATCTTGTTCACCATGTGCGCCGGGATGTTCCTGGTGCAGCTCGACGTCACCGTCGTCAACGTCGCCCTTCCGACCCTCGGCAGCGAACTGCACGCGGACGTGCCGCAGCTGCAGTGGACGGTGGTCGGGTATTCGGTCGTGCTCGCCGCCTTGCTGCTGACCGGGGGAGCGCTCGGCGACGTCCTCGGGCACCGCGGCGTGGTGCTGACCGGGCTGGCCGTCTTCGGGGCCGCGTCGGCGGCGTGCGGGCTGGCGCAGTCGGCGGGCTGGCTGGTCGCGGCGCGGGCGGTGCAAGGCGTCGGCGCGGCGTTGCTGCTGCCGGGCACGATGGCGGTCATCACCGGGACGTTCCCCGGCCGCACGGAACGCGCCCGGGCACTGGGGATCTGGGCGGGGTTTTCGGCGCTCGCCCTGCCCGCCGGACCGCTGCTGGGCGGGATTCTCGTGCAGACGGCCGGATGGCGGCCGGTGTTCTGGCTGAACGTCCCGATCGTCGCCGCGGCGGCCGTCGCGACTCGGCGGATGGTGCCGCCGGACGTCCGGAAACCGGGTCGCGTCGACGTTCCCGGCGCGGCGACCGCGGCGCTGGCGCTCGGCTGCGGCGTGTACGCGGTGATCGCGAAGACGCCGTGGGCCGGGTTGCTCGCGGTGGCCTTCGCAGTGGCCTTTGTAGTGGTGGAGCAGCGCTCCTCGGCACCTATGCTGCCGCTGTCGCTCCTGCGGTCCCGGCAGACGGCGGGCGCGAACCTGGTGTCGGCGGCGATGAACTTCGTCGGCCTCGGTTCGGTGCTGGTGTTCACGCTCTACCTGCAGGACGTGCTCCACGCGGACCCGATCGCCGCCGCGGTCGCGCTGCTGCCGATGTTCGTCCCGCTGGTCCTCGTCGGCCCGGTCTCCGGACGGCTCACCGCGAAGTTCGGCCCGCGCCCGCAGATCGTCACCGGACTCCTGCTCGGCGTGGCGGCGATGCTGAACCTGCTCCGGATCGGCACTGGCACCGGGTACTGGACGCTGCTGCCGACGCTGTTCGTGCTCAGCGTCGGCATGGGGCTGCTGACCGCCGCCGTGGTGACCGCCTCGGTCGCCGAAGCGCCAGGCGAGCGCGCGGGCATCGCGGGCGGGATCAACAACGCGGCGCGGCAGGCAGGGGGAGCACTCGGAGTGGCGGTTTTCGGTGCGGTGGCGGGAGAACCGGCGGCACGAGTGTCGTTTGTGGACGGGTTGCACGTGCTGGGGCTGGTTTCGGCGGGGTTGTGGTTCGCGGCGGCGGTGCTTGCCGTGGTGACGGTGCGCGGTCGGGTGCGGGGTGAGCGGGTCGATCCGCCGAGCCCGGGGAGAAAACCCCGCGGGCTCGGCGGATCAGCGCCTACGAAACGTCGAGACTCGCCAGAAACGCCCGGAGTCCCTCGATCTGCTCCGTAGCCTCCGGCGGCAGCCCCTGGATCGCAGCCTCCGCCGCGGCTCGGGCTTCGGCGGGGCGGTTCAGATCGGCCAGGAGGCGGGCTTGCAGGGACGCGGCGATCGCCGCTTCGGTCGTCGCGCCGACGGACTGGAGCAGTTCAGCGGCCGCGGCCGCCCGCGTCAGGGCTTCCTCCGGTTGCCCGGCGGCACCCAGGATCCGGCCGCCGTTCATGGCGACCATGGCTCGTTCCCAGCCGACCGGCGGCTCGTCGCCGTCGAGGTCCGCGGCGCTCTTCTCCGCTTCGGCCAGCGTGGCGAGTGCTCGCTCGGGATTCGCCGTCCACTGCCACGACACCGCTGCCTGCCGCAGGTTGCGCACGGCGTCGACCGGGAGTTCTCCCGCCCTGAAGTACTCCGCGGCGCGCAGGTAGGACTCGGCGGCCTCGCCGTCGCGGTCGAGTTCGTCGAGGACGTCGCCGATGGTCTCGGCTGCGTGCCCGGCCGCGGGCTGGTTCCCGGCCGCGGCGAAATGCTCGCGCACCTGGTCCAGCAGAACCAGCGCGGGGTCTCGCTGGTCGAGCGCGCGGTGCGCTCCGGCGAGCAGGTAGCGCGCCCTCGCCAGTTCGTCCTGGTCGCCGTCTCGTTCCAGGACCTCGATCGCCGCCTCGGCCGCGTCGGCGGCGGTCAGCGCGTCCCCGGCGCGTTCGGCCGCGGAGGCCAGTCCGAGCTGGGCGAGCGCGGCTCCGGCGAGGTCCCCGGCCTCGGCCAGGTCAGCGGCTTCCCCGCGGTAGTGGCCGACCGCGTCCTCCAGCAGGCCGAGGTCCGACGCGAGCATGCCGAGGGTGTGCCGCACCTGGGCGCGCAGGCCCGCCGCGGAGGCGGACTCGGCGGGCCGCAGCATGGCATAAGCCGCCTCGAGGTCGCCGGTCGAGGCGGCCATCCGGGCGGCCATGAGCCGGGCCCACGACTCGTGACCGGCCAACCCGGCCTCGGCGTACAGCTCCGTCGCGCGTTCCGCCAGCTCTCGGGCTTCCGGCAGCCGGCCGCTGCGCGCGGTGAGTTCGGCGCGCAACAACGAGAGTCGCGCGGTGAGATCCGCGGGCACCGCTGTGGCGGCCGCTTCGGCGCGGCCGAGAAGGTCGAACGCGCCGTCGAGGTCGTCCGTCTCGGAAAGCGCCACGGCCCATCGCATCAGGGCGCGGACGTAATGGTCCTGGTCGTCGAGCCCGGCGAGTGCCTCGGCTGCGTCCGAGAGTTCGGCGAGGCCGGGCTCGCCCAGTTGGCCGCGGGCGAGCCCGGCTTTGCTCGCCGCGGTGTGCCGGGCGACCTCGTCGCCTTCGGCGGCGAACAGTTCGGCCGCGCGCAGCCAATCGCGCACGGCGGCTTCGGGGTCGGCGGCCGCGTCGGCGGACCCGGACAGCCGCCGTGCGAGCAGCGATCCGGCCGGATCCGGGCACAGTTCGTCGAACTTCGCCCACGCGGCTTCGGCGGCCGCCTCTTCGCCTCGCCGGGAGTGCTTCTCGGCGAGGTCGGCCAGCTCTTCCGGAGTGTCCGGAAAGGACGGTGCGGCCGGCGTCCGCGCCG
The DNA here is from genome assembly GCF_002796545.1 of Amycolatopsis sp. AA4. Taxonomy (GTDB): domain Bacteria; phylum Actinomycetota; class Actinomycetes; order Mycobacteriales; family Pseudonocardiaceae; genus Amycolatopsis. The sequence continues at coordinate 5,287,939 of NZ_CP024894.1, read as the reverse complement.
GGGCCGGGCGCGGGCTGGTCCAGGACAGCGGGAGGTGGTCCACGATGGGGTCGGCGGACAGGACGGCGCGGACCAGGTCGCTCTGCTCGCTGGTGCCGTTCCGGGCGTCGAAGCGGGCGGCGATGCCCAGTGCCCGTTCGGAAAACTCGTCGTGCAGGGCCTGGACGGAACTCTCGCCGCCGGGCCGCCGCACGGTCGTGCTCCCGTGCCCGGACTCGGCGACCAGGCGCAGGTTCAGCGCCGCGGCCGCGCAGAACTCCATCTCGACGTACGGGGACGGCGCGTCGTCCAGCCAGCCGAGATGCCGCTCGAGGATTTCCAGCCCGCGCACGTGGTTGCCGGTGCGCGCGCAGAACCGGAGGTGGCGGGGGAGGAGGTTCAGCTCCAGCCGGTTGTGCCGGATCGCGCGGTACACCTGCCGGTGCGCCCGCGCCGCCTCCTCGAGCCGTCCAGTGTGGACAAACGGAAGCAGCAGCGCGGAGAGGATCCCTTCCGGCTGCTCGGTGCAGGTGAACGTGCCGCTGAGCACCGGTTCGGCGATCGCGACGGCTTCCTCGAACCGGCCGTAGCGGCTCAGGTGGGCGACCTTGCTGGACGGTTCGCAGCCGGCGCAGTCCGACATCTCGCCGCGTGGCGCCGCGTTCCAGAGCCGGTACTGTTCGACGGCCGTTTCGTGGTCGCCGACGTGCCGAGCCACGATCTGCCGGTGCTGGTGCACGGGGTTCATCGTGTGCCCGGCCGCCCGGTACCGGCGCTCCATGTCGTCGAGCACGGCGTAGGTGCGGTCCAGCGGCACCTCGGGGAAATCGGTCAGCGACGTGACGATGGACTTGAACGACCAGAAGAGGATGTAGTCCCAGTTCTCGGCGGCCTCGCCCTGGTCGTGCTTGGCCAGGCACCAAGCGAACGGCACGAACGCCTTCGCCGGCTCGCCGCCGTGCGCGTACGCGCGCACGAGCGAGAGCCGGGCGGCGTACTGCAGGTCCCCCGCGCCCTCGGCGTCGGCGGCCCGGACCAGGCTCTCCAGCGCGGCGCTCTGGCCCCTGCCGAAGGGGAGGGCACGGGCCGCTCCCAGCCGGTTCCACAGGTCCTGGCCGGTCGGTGCGGTCATCAGTTCTCCTGGTTCGGGACGGCGTGGTCGAGGAGGCCGAGGAAGGCGCGGTTGAGCAGCGCGGAGTCGGCGGGCCGGAGCGGGTGCTTGCCGAGCAGCAGCGCCTGGCCGTAGAGGGATTCGACGGCCAGCGCGGTCAGCTCCGCGTTGTCGAGCCGGGAACGCGCCGCACCAACGGGTTGCGGTAGTTGAGCACGAGCTGCGGGCGGTCCCGTTCCGGCTTTTCGAAGGCCGACAGCACCCCGGCCCACAGCTCGTCGACGGCCTCCTTGGTCGCCCGCAGCTCGCCCGCGAACGCGGCGGCGCGGTCGACGAGATACAGCACCGGCAGCGACGCGGGCTCGAACTCGCGCAGCACGACCTCGCAGCCGAGCCGGTCGACGCAGCGTTGCGCGGCCGCGGCGAACGGCCGGAGCGCCAGCGCCGTTTCCGGGTCGAGGTCGGCGAAGGCGGTGGTGAGGTCGCTCGGGTCGAGCCGCTCGACGCGCACGTCCGGGTCGAGCGCGCGGACGCGTTCGACCAGTTCGCTGTCGTAGGTGTAGCCGCCGTTGATCACCGGCAGGTTCTGCGCGGCCGCGACTCCGGCCAGCTGGTCGAATTCGTCGGCGGTCGCGCAGTAGCGGAGCACGCCGTAGCGCGCGCGGAAGTCGGCCAGCGTCATCCGGCCGACGTTGGTCTCCAGCGGCCACCACTCGTCGACCAGCCGCAGCATGTCGTCGTCGTGCAGCGCGAGCGCTTTGACGCCGAGGTGGTGGATCTTGAGGAATTGGCTCAGCCGCTGCGGATCGGCGGCCGAAAGCCCGACGAGCCAGCCGCGCAGCTGCTCGCCGAGCGCTTCGCGGGTCGCGGCGAGCTGATCGTCGTCGTAGAGCGCCTCGCGGCTCGCGGTGGGGCGCAACTCGCCGGTGTCCACGACGCAGCGGGCGAAGAACGCCCAGTCCGGCAGCAGCCCGGGCGTGTTCTCCGCGAGCAGCATCCGCTTGAGGTATACGCGATGCCCGCCTTGCTCGGCCGGGTTCGCCGGGAACGGCAGCACGTAGGCGACGCCGGTCAGACCGGCCTCGGGCACGTCGAGGTCGACGACGTCGAACGGGGTGAAGCCCAGCACCTCCTGCGCGTAGCCGACGAGGTCCGCCGAACGGTGCCCGGGCGAGCGCCGGCCGGTCTGCCACGGGACGCCGGCGCCGCTGATCGCCTTGCCGTTCACGGTGATTTCGAACGGCAGCATCGAGCCGTAGAGCGTCGCGAGCTCGGCGACCGTCTCCGGCACGAACCATTGCTCGGCGCCGCGACGGGCGGTGAGGGTGACCGTGGTGCCGATCGCGTCCCGCTCGCCGGGCCCGACGGCGTAGGTGCCGTCCGCGCGGCCGGTCCACGAGACCGCGGGAGCGCCGCTCGCGGAGCGGGTGACGACCCGGGTCTCGTCGGCGACGAGGAACGCGGACAGCAGCCCGATCCCGAACTGGCCGAGGAAATCCCGGCGGCCGTACCCGAGTTCGTCCCGTTTGGAGCTGCGGCCGATCGTCGCGAGCAGCTCGTGCACCTGCGCCTCGGACAGGCCGATCCCGGTGTCGGTGATCCGCAGGGTCCCTTCGCGGACGTCGATCGCGATCCCGGCGGGCGCGGTGGCGTCGGCCGCCTGCCGCGCGGTCACCGCGTCCACCGCGTTCTGGAGCAGTTCCCGCACGTACACGCGCGGACTGGAATAGAGGTGCTGGCTCAGCAGGTCGACGACCCCGCGAAGATCCACCTGGAAACTACGGTTCACCCGTGCTCGACTCCTGTGCTGTGGCGCGGGCGGGATCTCCGCCCGGCGAGTGCGCCCCCGCGCGGCCCGGCGGTCACCGTATCGGCGCGGCCTGGCGCCGGACACAAGGTTTTTCCGCACGGCGCCCGCAATCGTTACGCGGTTTCCCCGGCGTCCGCGCCGCGGCGGGCGGGTCCGGCCGGGGCAGGGCGAAAGCGGGTTGCGGGGAGGAGTTAATCTGGAGTCAGCAAGGCGTCGATCCGGCCATCACCGGGGAGCCTCCGGAAGAACCGGGCGCGAGCCCGCAGTAGAACCGGACGGGTGCGGCCCGTGACAGCCGTGCAACGAGTGGCCCGGGAGCAGTGCGCCGGGCAAGCGGGGTGGTACCGCGTGACGCGCGAGCGTCTCGTCCCCGTGTGGGCGGCCGCCGGTCGCCCGTACGAGCGACGAATGCGAGGAGCACCCGGATGTACCCCCAGGCTTCGCCGGGCGGAGAGACCACGGTCCCGTCCCAGCCGTCGTTCCCCGCGCTGGAGGAGAGCGTCCTCGCGTACTGGGAGAGCGACCGGACTTTCCAGGCGACGATCGACGCCCGGCCCGCGGGCACGAACGGCGACAACGAGTACGTCTTCTACGACGGCCCGCCCTTCGCGAACGGCCTCCCGCACTACGGGCACCTGCTCACCGGGTACGTCAAGGACATCGTCCCGCGCTACCAGACGATGAAGGGCAAGCACGTCGAACGGCGGTTCGGCTGGGACACCCACGGCCTGCCCGCCGAACTCGAGGCGATGCGGCAGCTCGGGATCACCGAGACGACCGAGATCGAAGAGATGGGCATCGCGAAGTTCAACGAGGCTTCGCGGCAGTCCGTGCTGCGCTACACGGACGAATGGCGCGAGTACGTGACCCGCCAGGCCCGCTGGGTCGACTTCGACAACGACTACAAAACGCTCGACGTCACCTACATGGAATCGGTGCTCTGGGCGTTCAAACGGTTGTGGGACAAGGGACTCGTCTACGAGGGCTACCGCGTCCTGCCCTACTGCTGGCGCGACGCGACCCCGCTGTCCAACCACGAGCTGGGCATGGACGCCGACGTCTACCGCAACCGGCAGGACCCGGCCGTCACGGTCGGATTCCGCCTGGAGGGCAACGACAACGAGCTCGACGGCACTTATCTGCTGATCTGGACCACGACGCCGTGGACGCTGCCGTCCAACCTCGCCACCGCGGTGCACCCCGAGGTGCAGTACGTCGTGGTGGAAAGCGACGGCAAGCGGTACCTGCTCGCCGAGGAGCGCGTGGCCGCGTACGCCCGCGAGCTGGGCGAGGAACCGGCCGTCGTCGCGCGCTACACCGGCGAGCAGCTGCTCGGAACCCGTTACGCGCCGCCGTTTCCGTACTTCGTGGGCACGGAGAACGCGCACCGCGTCCTGTCCGCAGACTACGTCACCACCGACGACGGCACCGGCGTCGTGCACATCGCGCCCGCCTACGGCGCCGAGGACAAGGTGGTGACCGACGCGGCCGGGATCGCCCCGGTGACGCCGGTGGACGACCACGGCAAGTTCGACGCCACCGTGCCGGACTACGCCGGGCAGCAGGTGTTCGACGCGAACCCGAACATCGTCAAGGACCTCAAGAACGGCACCGGCGGCGCGGCGCGCCAGGGCGCGGTGCTGCTGCGGCACGAGACCTACGACCACTCGTACCCGCACTGCTGGCGCTGCCGGAACCCGCTGATCTACCGCGCGGTGTCGTCGTGGTTCGTCGCGGTGACGCAGTTCAAGGACCGGATGGTCGAGCTGAACCAGCAGATCACCTGGTACCCGGAGAACGTCAAGGACGGCCAGTTCGGCAAGTGGCTGGAGAACGCCATCGACTGGTCGATCTCCCGCAACCGCTACTTCGGCACGCCGATCCCGGTGTGGCGAAGCGACGACCCGGCCTACCCGCGCATCGACGTCTACGGCTCGCTGGACGAGCTGGAGGCCGACTTCGGCGTGCGGCTGGACAACCTGCACCGGCCCTACATCGACGAGCTGACCCGGCCGAACCCGGACGACCCGACCGGCAAGTCCACCATGCGGCGCGTGCCGGACGTGCTCGACGTGTGGTTCGACTCCGGGTCGATGCCGTACGCCCAGGTGCACTACCCGTTCGAGAACCGCGAATGGTTCGAGCACCACTACCCGAGCGACTTCATCGTCGAGTACATCGGGCAGACCCGCGGCTGGTTCTACCTGCTGCACGTGCTCGCGACCGCGCTGTTCGACCGGCCGGCGTTCCGCACCTGCGTGTCGCACGGCATCGTGCTCGGCTCCGACGGCCAGAAGATGTCGAAGTCGCTGCGGAACTACCCGGACGTCAACGAGGTCTTCGAGCGCGACGGGTCCGACGCCATGCGGTGGTACCTCATGGCGAGCCCGATCCTGCGCGGCGGCAACCTCGTGGTGACCGACCGGGGGATCCGCGACGCGGTGCGCCAGGCCGTGCTGCCGCTGTGGAACTCGTATTATTTCCTTGCCCTGTACGCGAATGCCGAGGGCAAGCAGGGGCAGTGGCGCACGGATTCGCCGCACCTGCTCGACCGGTACGTGCTGGCGAAAACGCACGAACTGGTGACCGACGTCGAGGCCGCGATGGACGGCTACGACATCGCGGGCGCGTGCCAGACCGTGCGGGACTTCCTCGAGGTGCTCACGAACTGGTACGTCCGCCGGTCGCGCGACCGGTTCTGGGCGGGCGAGCAGGACGCGATCGACACGCTGCACACGGTGCTGGAGGTGACCTGCCGGGTCGTCGCGCCGCTGCTGCCGCTCACCACCGAAACGGTGTGGCGCGGGCTGACCGGCGGCCGTTCGGTGCACCTGGCCGACTGGCCGAACGCGCTCGACCTGCCCGCCGACGCGGCGCTGGTGACCGCGATGGACAAGGTGCGCCAGGTGGCGTCGTCGGCGCTGGCGCTGCGCAAGGCGAACAAGCTGCGGGTGCGGCTGCCGCTGGCGAAGCTCGTCGTCGCGGCCGAGGACGTCGAACCGCTGCGCGGGTTCACCGAGATCCTGCGGGACGAGGTGAACGTGAAGTCGGTGGAGCTGACCGCCGACGTCGCCGCGCACGGCACGTTCGAGGTCGCGGTGAACGCGCGGGCGGCCGGGCCGCGGCTGGGCAAGGCCGTGCAGCAGGTGATCAAGGCGGTCAAGGCGGGCGACTGGACGACGAACGCGTCCGGCGCGGTCGTGGCGGCGGGCGTCGAACTCGTCGAGGGCGAGTACGACCGGCGCCTGGTCGCCTCCGGCGGCGGCGCGGCGGCCGAACTGCCCGGCGGGGCCGGCCTGGTCGTGCTGGACACCGAGGTCACCGAGGACCTGGCGAACGAGGGCCTGGCGCGCGACCTGGTCCGCGTGGTCCAGCAGGCCCGCCGCGAGGCCGGTCTCGACGTCGGCGACCGGATCTCGCTGACCGTGGACGCCGCCGACGAGGTGACGGCCGCGGTGCGCAAGCACGAGGAGTTCGTGGCGTCCGAAACGCTCGCGACGTCGGTGTCCTACGGCGAGGTGGCCGAGGGCTTCGACGGCACGGTCGGCGAGGGAGTGAAGGTCCGGGTCGCGGTCGCGAAGGCGTAAAGCACCGCCATTTTTGGCACCTGAAGGTCCGTGAAGGGCTCCTTGAGGGAATCTGATTCCCTCAAGGAGCCCTTCACGGACGTCGGCATCGCGTGCCGGGCCGTCGCGGCAGGGACGCGGGCGCGTGAAGTCGTCCCCCGGGGGGCGCGGGGAAAGCCACGCGGCTCAGCCGGTGCCGCCGGACGGGCGGCCCTCGGCTCCTGCGCCCGCGGAAGCGTCTGCTAGGGATTTCCCATGACTTCAGAAGCCGCGGCCGCCGAAGGGCTGGCCGCCGGATTGCGCCAGCGGCACCTCGCCATGCTCGCGATGGGCGGCGTGATCGGTTCGGGGCTGTTCGTCAGCTCCGGCGTCGGGATCAAGCTCGCCGGGCCCGGGATCGTGCTGTCGTTCGTGCTCGCGGGCACGCTCGCGATGCTGGTCATGCGCATGATGGCGGAAATGGCCGCCGCGATCCCGTCCAGCGGGTCGTTCTCGGTGCACGCCGAGCGCGCGTTCGGGCCGTGGGCCGGGTTCGCGATCGGCTGGCTGTACTGGGCCGCGCTGGTCGTCGTGCTCGCCGTCGAGGCCACCGCGGCCGCGATCATCGTCAACAGCTGGCTGCCCGGCATTCCGCAGTGGGCGCTGGTCCTGCTCTTCATGGCCGTGCTGACCGCGGTCAACTTCACGGCGGTGTCCCGTTTCGGCGAGCTGGAGTTCTGGCTCGCGCTGATCAAGGTCGTGGCGGTCGTCGCCTTCCTGGTCCTCGGCGTGCTCGCGTTTCTCGGCGTGCTGCCGGGAACATCCTTTGCCGGCACGGCGAATCTGCTCGGCCACGGCGGCTTGCTGCCCAACGGATGGCAGGGCGTCGGCACCGGCCTGCTCGCGGTGGTCTTCACCTTCGGCGGCCTGGAAGTGGTGACCATCGCGGCCGCGGAGTCCGACGATCCCGCGCACGCCGTCGGCAAGGCCGTCCGCAACGCGGTCGTCCGGATTTCGGTGTTCTACATCGGTTCCATGCTGGTCATCGTCTCGCTGCTGCCGTGGACTGAGGTCCGAACAGGACAGAGCCCGTTCGCGGCCGTGCTCGAACGGATCGGGATCCCGGCGACCGGCCAGATCATGAACGTGGTCGTGCTGTTCGCCTTGCTGTCCACGTTGAACACCAACATGTACGGCGCGGCTCGCATGGTTTATTCGCTGGCCCGGCGCGGGCACGCTCCCCGCGCACTGACCAAAGTGGACCGAAACGGCGTGCCGGTCTTCGCGGTCGCGGCTTCGGTGCTCTTCGGGTTCGTCGCCGTGGCGCTGAACGCGCTCTGGCCGGACACCGTCTTCCAGTACCTGCTCAACGCGGTCGGCTCGGTGCTGCTGATCGTGTGGATCCTGGTCGCCTGCACGCAGCTGCGGGTGCGCAAGCAGCTGGAACGCACCGCGCCGGAGAGCCTGACCGTGCGGATGTGGGGCTTCCCGTACCTGACCTGGCTGACGCTCGCCGCGATGGTCGCGATCCTCGTGGTGATGACCGGCGACCCGGACGCCCGGGTCCAGCTGATCAGCTCGGGCGTCCTCGTCGCGGTGCTGGTCGTGGCCGGGATCTGCTGGCAGCGCACCCGCCGCGAAGCCGATCAATCTGTATAACGGCCTATACGGCGCGGCGTTGATCACGAATCTGTCGCATTCCCCGAGGTAACGCCCGGTTCCGTCCAGCGATGGGCAAGCTGTGCCAGGGACGCGGGCGGACCGCGTGGGGCGAGGGGGAGGCGACGGTGAGTCCTGCCGGGAAGAAGGGCGTGCTGATCGGGGGCGCGCTGGCCGTGGTCGCGATCGTCGTGGCGGCGGTCGTGCTGCTCAACGGAGGGGGATCGACGGCGGCCTCGCCAGGGACGGAGACGGTTTCGGCGGCCGCGGAGCCCAGCGACCCGGCGTCGGCGGCCCGGGCGTACCTGCTCGCCTTCGCCGGGAAGGACTCCGACGCCGCCAGCAAGGCCACCGACGCTCCGGCGGACGCCTCGTCCGCGCTGCAGGACGCGTGGTCGTCGCTCCAGCCCAAGGAGTTGACCGCCAAGCTCGGCGACGTCGGCGCGGCACAGGGCGACAAGGCCACTGCGGCCTACACGATCACCTGGAACCTCGGCCCCAGCCGCGTCTGGACGTACTCCGGCAGCCTCGGTCTCGTCCAGGCGCAGGGCAAGTGGCGCGTCCACTGGGCCCCGGCGGTGCTGCACCCCAAGCTGGAAGCGGGGCAGCGGCTGGCGATCGCCTCCTCGGACGTCCCGGCGGTGGTCGACCGCGACGGCAAGCCGCTCGTGGTCTCCGGCAGCGGCGGGCTGAAACCGGCTGACGACAAGGTGTTTCCGCTGCTCCGTTCGGCGCTCACCGGGCACGGCCAAGCGTCGCAAGCGTTCGCGGTCGAGCGTGTGGACGCGACGGGCAAGAGCCTGGAGACGCTGTTCGGAAACCCCGAAGGCGACCATAAACCGGCCGCTACCGGGCTCAGCGTCGCGACCCAGAACGCCGCGCAGGCGGCAGTCGACGGGTACCGCGGCAAGGCGGTCCTCGTCGCCATCCAGCCGTCCACCGGGGACTTGCTCGCGGTGGCGCAGAACGCCAACGTGACCAACGCGGCGTCGGCGTTCAGCGGCCAGTACGCGCCGGGGTCGACGTTCAAGATCGTCACCGCGACCGCGGCGCTGGAAGCCGGGCTCGTCACGCCGGATTCCACGGTGCCGTGCCCGCTGACCGACCGGATCGGCACCCGCACGCTGTCCAACGAGGGTTTCGACCTCGGCACGACCACCGTGCACCAGGCGTTCGCGAAGTCGTGCAACACCACGTTCGGCCGGCTCGCGTCGCAATTGCCCCCGGACGGGCTCGCGAAGGCGGCCACGCAGTTCGGCCTCAACGCCGACTTCGCGATCGAGGGCCTGTCCACCGAGATGGGCCGCGTCGACCCGGCGGCGAGCCCCGACGAGCAGGTCGAGGACGGCATCGGCCAGGGCAAGGTGCAGGTCAGCCCGATGGGGGCGGCGGTGATGGCGGCGACCGCGGCGTCCGGGCGCGCGGTCGTGCCGCGGCTGTGGGAGGACGGCACCAAGGTCAACACCGGCTACCACCCGCCGTCGGGCGCGGTGCTGTCGGCGTTGCGCGGGATGATGCGCGAGGTCGTCACCGGCGGCACGGCGACCGGCCTGGCACGCTCCGGCTCGGTGTTCGGCAAGACCGGCACCGCGCAGTTCGGCTCCGGCGCGGAAGCGCACGGCTGGTTCGTCGGCTACCGCGGCGACCTGGCGTTCGCGGTGTTCCTGGAAGGGGCCAACGACTCCAAACCGGCCGTGTCACTGGGCGCGAAGTTCCTCGACGCGCTGTAGCGCTCGTTTCGGCCGCGGCCGAAGTGTCCCCGCTCTACCGTAGGGACATGGAAACCGTCGCACTGGCCGAAGTCGCCGCCGTGCTCGCCGATCCGAGCCGCGCGACCATGTGCCTCGCCCTGCTGGACGGCCGTGCCTGGACGGTCGGCGAACTGGCCGCCGCGGCGCGGATCGCGGTCTCGACGGCCAGCGAACACGTCACGCGGCTGGCCGACGCCGGGTTCGTCGCCCGGGTGAAGCAGGGGCGGCACGCGTACGTGCGGCTCGCGAACCCGCGGGTCGCGGAGTTGATCGAGCATCTGGCGCAGCACGCCGAACTGAAACGGCCGTCCGGGCTGCGGACTTCGTTGCGGGTGCAGCGGTTGTCGTTCGCGCGCAGTTGTTACGACCATCTGGCCGGGACGCTCGGGGTCGCTTTGCGGGACGGGATGGTCGAACGGGGCCTGATCGACGTGTCGGACGGGCTCGCACTCACCGACGCCGGACGCGACGTGCTGGCCGGTCTCGGCGTGGCGGTGCCGGATCGGCCGCGGCGGCCGTTGCTGCGCGACTGTCTGGATTGGACAGAGCGGCGCGAGCATCTCGCCGGGGCGGTCCCGGCGGCGGTGCTGGAGCGGGCCGTCGAAGCGGGATGGCTGACGCGGGACCAGCAGCGCGCGATCCGGGTCCTGCCGGGCGCGCGGGGTCCGTTCGCCGCGCTCGGTGTCGATCTCGCGACGGTGAGTGCCGCCGAGGCTTCGTAACACACCTGCGCGGTCCCCCGCACCGGTGGTGCGCGCTCGGGAACCGGACACTGCCTCACTATTCTGGACGCCTGCGGGCGACCGGGAGGGAGGCGGAGCGGTGGACGAGCTTCCCATGGTGCTGGGCGTCGGAGCGCTGGTTCTGGTCGTCTCGGTCGTCGCCGTGCGGGTGTCCATCCGGCTCGGATTCCCGTCGCTGCTGCTGTATCTCGGGATCGGCGTCGTGCTCGGCGAGGCCGGATTCGGCATCCGCTTCGACAATCCGGCGCTCACCCAGTCCCTCGGGCTCGCCGCGCTCGTCCTGATCCTCACCGAGGGCGGGCTCACCACGCGCTGGTCCGCGGTGAAACCCTCGCTGGGGCCCGGAATCCTGCTGTCCACAGTGGCCGTGGTGATCAGCATCGCGGTCACCGGCGCGGCCTTGCACTGGCTGCTCGGCCTCGACTGGCGGCTGGCCCTGCTGTGGGGCGCGGTTCTGGCGTCCACCGACGCCGCGGCGGTGTTCTCCGTGCTGCGCACGGCCGGGGTCGGCAAACGGCTCGTCGGCTCGCTGGAACTGGAATCCGGCATCAACGACGCGCCCGCCTACATCGCGGTCGTCGTGCTCGCGTCCGGAGAGGCGATCGACTGGTCGCTGCCGCTGCTGGTGGTCTACGAACTGCTCACCGGCCTCGCGCTCGGGCTCGCGTTCGGCTGGCTGGGCGCGCAGGCATTGCGCCGGGCCGCGCTCCCGGCGACCGGCCTGTACCCGCTCGCGACGGTCGCGGTGTGCGTGCTCGCGTACTCCTCGGGACAGCTGGCGCACGCGTCCGGGCTGCTCGCCACCTACGTCGCCGGCCTGGTGCTGGGCAACTCCAAGCTGCCGCACCGCTCGGACACCCTGTCGTTCGCCGAAGGGCTCGGCTGGCTCGCGCAGATCGGGCTGTTCGTGCTGCTCGGCCTCTTCGCGTCGCCGACCCGGCTGCTCGAAACGCTCATCCCGGGCCTGGTCGCGGGCGCGGTGGTGCTGCTGCTCGCGCGGCCGCTCTCGGTCGTCCTGTCGCTGCTGCCGTTCCGGTTGCCGTGGCGGGAAGTGACGTTCCTGTCCTGGGCCGGGCTGCGCGGCGCGGTGCCGATCGTGCTCGCGATGATCCCGCTGTCCGAAGGCGTGCCGGGCGCGCAACGGCTCGTGGACGCGGTTTTCGTGCTCGTCATCGTGCTCACCCTGCTGCAGGGCGCGACGCTCAGCCCGCTCGCGCGGATCCTCGGGCTGGCGAAGGCGACGCAAGCGCACGAGATCGAGGTCGACTCCGCCCCGCTCGACGAACTCGGCGCGGAACTGCTGCAGGTGCGCATCCAGAAGGGGTCGAAACTGCACGGCGTGTACCTGTCGGAGCTGCGGCTGCCCGCCGGCGCGACGGTCAGCCTCGTGGTGCGCGGCGGGACGGGCTTCACCCCGCAGAAAACGAGCCGCTTGCAGGTCGAGGACCAGCTTCTGGTGGTCACGACCGCCGCCGACCGCGACGCGACCGAACGGCGCATCCGGGCCGTGGACCGCGCCGGCCGCCTCGCGCGCTGGCACGGGGAATCCGGGGCCTGATTCTTCCGTCCTTTGTGGACTGTATCTGTGACTGCCGTCTCAGATCACGAGACGGGGCTGGTTTCGCCCGCGGGTGGTCCGCTATCTTCGGTTCCAGGTCATGAGTGCCAGCGCGAAGCCCCGGCTTGCTGGCCGGCAACCCTCCTACCGCGGTGGGGTGCCCCGGGTGAGGACCAGGCCGGTCGCGCAGTGCGGCGGGCAAGCGCGGGCCCCTCGCCGGGGGTCCCCCGGAACGCCGAGGAGGCGCCGTCATGACTCTCGCACTCGACCGGTCCACGGAAACTGTTTCTGCTGTTCCCGCTGTCGCTGGTGCCGCGTTGCGGGTCCCGCTGGTCACCGGCGGCGACATCGGCTACGCGAACCTCGACCACGCGGCCAGCGCGCCCTGTCTGGACGCGGTGCGCACGGCGGTCGACGAGTTCCTTCCCTGGTACGCCAGCGTGCATCGCGGCGCGGGCTTCGCTTCGCAGGTCTCGACGCGGCTGTACGAGCGGACCCGGGACGTGCTGCGCCGGTTCGTGGACGCCCGCAGCGGCGACTCGGTGATCTTCACCCGCAACACCACTGACGCGTTCAACCTGCTGGCGAAAGCGTTGCCGCGCAAGACTTCTGTGGTCGTGTTCGACAGCGAGCACCACGCCGCGCTGCTGCCGTGGCGGGGTCCGAACGTCCGGCGCGTGCAGCTGCCGCGAACCCGGCTCGCCGCGGTGTCCGTTGTGGACGAAGCCCTCGCGGAATGCCCGCAGGGGCCCCGGCTGGTGGTGGTCGCCGGAGCGTCCAACGTGACCGGCGAGCTGCTGCCGGTCGCGGAAATCGCCGCGGTGGCCCGGAAACACGGTGCCCGGGTCGCGCTCGACGCCGCTCAGCTCGCGCCGCATCGGCGAATTTCGTTGCGGGAGCTGGATGTCGACTACGTCGCGCTGTCCGGGCACAAGCTGTACGCGCCGTTTGGGGCGGGAGCGCTGATCGGCCGCAGCGACTGGCTGCGGGCCGCTGAGCCGTACCTGGCTGGTGGCGGCGCGACGAAACTGGTGACCGAGGAAGCCGTCGTGTGGAACAGCGGTGAGGAACGACACGAGGCCGGTTCGCCGAATACCGTTGGCGTGTATGCGCTTGGAGTGGCTTGCGAACAGCTGGCGGCGCATTGGGACGCGGTTGGTGCGCATGAGGCCGCGCTGCTGGAGCGGCTGCGCAAGGGCCTCGAGAGCCTGCCCGGATTCGCCGAGCTGCGGTTCTTCGACGCGCCGGTGGACCGGGTCGGCACGGTGAGTTTCGTAGTCGACGGATTCGAACCCGGCTGGCTGGCGGCGGTGCTGTCGGCGGAGTACGGAATCGGCGTGCGGGACGGCGCGTTCTGCGCCCACGTGGCCGCCCGGAGGCTGATCCGAGAAGCCGGAAGCGAAGGCCAGCAGGCGGTTCGGGTCAGCCTCGGTCTGGGGAGCACCGAGGAACACGTGGACCGGTTGGTGCTGGCCCTGCGCCAGATCGTGGCCCGCGGGGCCCGGTGGGAGTACGCGAAGGTGGACGGCCGGTGGGCGCCGGTGGGGGACACTCGGGAGCTGCCCGGTTTCTGCGCTTGACGGTGCAGTGTTTATCGCGCTCCCGCGTCGTGGTCGAGTTGGTTCTTGCAGGCTGCGCGGATCACCTCTTTGATTTGCTCTTCAGTGCGTCCCCAGCCTTGGCCCCACTCTTCGTCCAGCATCCAGGCTTGCGCCAGCGGCAGCTCGATGACCCTGTCGGAGTAATCGGTGCGGACGATGATCGTGTGCAGGTCGTCCAGCAGGCCGCGTTCGGTGAGGTGGCCGTTGAGGAGCATTCGGGCCAGGTGAGCGAACGCTTCTTCGGCTGCCTCGGTCGCGGTGGGAATGGGCGCGCGGCAGTCGGCTAGAGCGGCCCGTTCGACGTCGTGGATTTCTCGCGGTTCCGTGCGGGACAGGCCCGCCAGATGGCGCAGATGCTCGCCGTCCTCGCCGTCGGCGAGCCAGTGGGCTGCCCAGAGCGGGAGACAGTCGGTGGGGGAGAGGTCCAGGGCGATCCGCGCGGCCGCCACGGCGGGGGTGGGGATCTCGGCGGGCATGGCAGCGATGATGGCGGAAGCAGCGAGCGCCGGGCGACCGGATTAGGGCCGGGGACTGCCGCTGTGACCTGCTCGGTCGAGGTTGTGGACAATAGGGGGGTGAGCACCGATCCTTCGCCGTCCGAATCCGAGGTCGAGCCGTCTGCCGAACCGCCTGAGCAGGAGGCTGCCGGGGGAGACGCGCCGCTGCCCAAGCGGCGGGTCTGGGCGGTGTTCGCGGTCGCCGCGCTGCTGTGGGCGATCGACCTGATCACGAAGAACCTCGTCGTCGCGAACCTCGAGGGCAAGGAGCCCAAGCCGATCCTCGGCGGGCTGATCTACCTGCAGGTCACGCGCAACCCGGGCGCCGCGTTCTCGATGGCGACCGGCATGACGTGGGTGCTCGCGCTGGTCGCGATCGGCGTCGTGATCGCGATCGTGTGGATCTCGCGCAGGCTGCGCTCGGTCGGCTGGGCGATCGGCCTCGGGCTGGTCCTCGCCGGCGCGCTCGGCAACCTGACCGACCGGTTCTTCCGCGAGCCCGGACCGCTGCGCGGGCACGTCGTGGACTTCATCTCCGCGTTCGTGCCCAACGGGCAGGGTTTCGCGATCTTCAACATCGCCGATTCCGCGATCTGCGTCGGCGGCGCGCTGATCGTGCTGCTGTCCCTGCTCGGCAAGGACTACGACGGCACCTCCACCCGCGGCAAGAAGAAGGACTCCGAGTGAGCGCGCGCATGCTGCCCGTCCCCGACGGGCTCGACGGAATGCGCGTCGACGCCGGACTCGCCAAACTGCTCGGCCTGTCCCGCACCGCGGTCGCGGACCTCGCCGCGGCGGGCGACGTCCTCCTCGACGGCCGCCCGGCGGGCAAATCGGACCGTCTCGCCGCCGGCGGGCTGCTCGAGGTGACGTTGCCGGAACCGGAACGTCCGGCGGAAATCGTCGCGGAGCCGGTCGACGGCATGAAGATCCTGCACGATGACGACGACATCGTGGTGATTTCGAAACCGGTCGGCGTCGCCGTGCACCCCAGCCCCGGCTGGACCGGCCCGACGGTCGTCGGCGGCCTCGCCGCGGCCGGGCTGCGCATCTCGACCTCCGGAGCGGCCGAACGACAGGGCGTCGTGCACCGCCTCGACGCGGGCACCACCGGGGTGATGGTGGTGGCGAAGAGCGAGCACGCGTACACCGTGCTGAAGCGGGCGTTCAAGGAACGGACCGTCGACAAGGGCTACCACGCTGTGGTGCAAGGCCACCCCGACCCGACGCGCGGCACCATCGACGCCCCGATCGACCGCCACCCGCGGCACGACTACAAATTCGCGGTCGTCGCGGGCGGGCGGCCGAGCGTCACGCACTACGAGGTAGTCGAGGCGTTCCGGGCGGCGTCGCTGGCGCACGTGAAGCTGGAAACCGGGCGGACCCACCAGATCCGCGTGCACTTCTCCGCGCTGCGCCACCCGTGCGCGGGCGACCTGACCTACGGAGCGGACCCGGTGCTGGCGCGGAAGCTCGGCCTGACGCGGCAGTGGCTGCACGCGCGGACGCTCGGCTTCGCCCACCCCGCGGACGGCCGGTGGGTGGAGTTCGAGGCGGAGTATCCGGACGATCTGGCGAGTGCGCTGGAGATCTTGCGGGACGGGAACTAGTCCGGCGGTTGCGAGACGCGGAACCAAGGGCTCGTGAGTGCCTGTGCCGGTTCTAACCGGCTGCCATGTTTCAGGACTTCGTGAACAGATGTGTTTCAGGACTTTGTGGGCAGTTTTTGGTTGGCGAGGCGTTGGTAGCGTACTGATCGGTCCAGGGTGAGCTGGCGGGCGATCGTGTCGTTGATCATGACGGTGACGCGGTCGCCTTGCCAGTAGACGCTGGCGGTGTGTCCGGCCCATCGGCGTCCCAGGACGATGGAGCATCCGGAGAACGCGATGACGCCGGTGGCCGAGACGGGCCGGGTGGCGAGGCCGCTGGGCCGGCGCGGCCCGGTGGCGGGGACGGCTTTGGGCCGGGCGTCGTAGCGCTGCCGGGGCGTGTCGCCGTTGAGGCTTTGGTGGCGGCGGTGGTTGTAGATCGTCCGGTATTCGTCGAGCAGTTCCTGCAGCTGGGCGAGTGTGCCGGC
Source organism: Amycolatopsis sp. AA4 (assembly GCF_002796545.1). Lineage (GTDB taxonomy): Bacteria > Actinomycetota > Actinomycetes > Mycobacteriales > Pseudonocardiaceae > Amycolatopsis. The sequence continues at coordinate 5,271,608 of NZ_CP024894.1, read as the reverse complement.
GGCCGGTCGGGCGGCGAGCCATTTCTGCAGGGTCTGATGGCTGCGTTCGTTCTTGCCGCAGGTTTGCGGGTGGTGCGGGGCGGCGGCGATCGCGGTGATCCCGAGGGCGGCGAGGCGGCGTTCGAGTTCGACCATGCGGCCGCGGTGTTTGCCCGAGAAGGCGAGCCCGTTGTCCGACAGCAGCGCCACGGGCAGGCCGTGTCCGGCGAAGGCGTGTTGCAGGGCGGCCCAGGTGGCGGCGGTGGTCTCGCCGGTCGCCGCGTAGGCGCCGACGTCGAGGCGGGAGTGGTCGTCGAGGATCTGGATGATGCAGACCTTCGTCCCGTCGGCCAGGTGGTGCTCCATGCCGTCGATCTGCCAGCAGCCGTTGGGGTCGGCGTATTCGAACCGGCGCCGCGTCCGGGGTTTCTTGCGCGGCTGCGGGACGATCTGCCCGTGGGCGCGCAGGATCCGGTAGACCGCCGACTGCGACGGCACCGCAGCGGCGCCCTGGGCTTCCAGCCGCCAGCGGATCGAGATCGGCCCGTTGTCGAGCCCTTCGTCGGCGAGTTCCTTGCGGGCACGCAGCACCGCCTCCGCCACCTCCGTCCCGAGCGCGGTCGGGCGGCGGTGCGGGGCGGTGCTGCGGCGGGTGAACCCGTCGGCGCCCTCGGCCCGGAACCGGTTCAGGTACTTGTGGAACACCGTCCGGGACACACCGTGCTCGCGGCAGAACCGCGCGATGTTGACGTCTTCGCCCGCGGCGGCGCCAGCGACCGCGGCGACGAACTCAGGATCCATCGAAAACCCTGCTCTGCCCATCGCCGCATGATCACCACAGCAGCCGTGGCGACCAGACCGACAGGCCGGTCAGTGTCCACGATGTCCTGAAACATCACCTGTTCACGATGTCCTGAACTCAGACAGCCGGTTAGAACCGGCGCAGGCACTCACGAGCCGGCTAGCCGACGGACCAGGTCAGGGTGCGCTCGTCCGGCTCGGGCCGCGGGCTCCAGCGCACCGCCACCACCCGGGTCGCGGTCGGGAGGACGTACACGGTGTGCCCGCCGAGCGTCTCGCCCGGCTGCACGCCGATCTTGTGCGGCGGCCGGGACGTCAGCGAAACCGGGGCCTTCGCGATCGTCTCGCCGCTGTCGGTGACGAGTTCCAGGTAATTGTCGGGCAGCGACGCGAACGGGATCGGGCCGCGATTGGTGATCTCGGTGTGCACGACGACCGCGCGTTCGCCGTCCTCGAGCCGGTAACCGGCCGCGCCGAAGAGGAAGTCGGCAGGATCCTGGACTTCCAGCAGCTGCACCGAAAGCTGTTCCCCTTCGAGCCCCTGCGACTGCATCGTCTCGCCGATCCGCCCCTGTTTCGCGGGCGCGGCGGCGGGCCGGGGTTCGTCGCCGCGGGCCCACGACGCGGTCTGCGGGACGCCCCAGGTGCTGACCACCGGATCCGGTGCCGGGTACGGCCCGGAAGGTCCATTGTGGACATTCGTCCCGGCGGGCGGCATCCCGGTCTGCGCGGGGGAGTACGCGCCGGACACTCCGCCGGGAATCCCGTTCGGGCCAGGGGGATACGCGCCCGAAATCCCGGCCGGTCCGGGTGCGTAGGCACCGGACACTCCCGGTGCGTACGGACCCGGAATTCCGTTCTGCCCCGGCGGATAGGCGCCCGAAGTCCCCGGGCCGGGCCTGCCGTGCTGCCCCGGACCCGCGGGGAGGCCGGTTTGGCCGGGCGGGTACGCGCCGGACGTCCCGGGTCCGGGCATCCCGTGCTGCCCCGGCGGGTGCGGTCCGGAGTGCCCCGGCATCCCGGCCGAGTCGGGAATCCCGGACTGTCCCGGCGAATGCGGACCGGACGAGCCCGGCATCCCGGGAGCCTGCGCGCCCCGCGCCGGAACTCCCGTCGAAGCGGGGCCGTTCGGCACCGGACCGGAGGGCATCGGCGCGGAGGCCGGACCCGGCGGCATCCCGCCCGGATTCGGCCCGGCCGCCGGGAACGGCGCCGACCCAGGCCCTCCCGGATACCCGCCCCCTGGCGGACGCTGCCACGACGCCGGAGCCCCGGAGATCGCCGCGCGAAGACCGTTCGGGTCGCTCTCGACCCCGACCAGCAGCGGCAGCCCGCTCCCGGACAACGCGACCAGCCGGTACGCGACCTCCCGCGGATCCATCCCGACCTTCGCCGCCAGCTCGTGCACAGCCCCCTTGCCCAGCTCGGCGAGCGCGGCGAGCAGGCGGATGTCGGCGGGATCGGTCACGGCCACTCCGGCAACGCTACCGCCTCGCCCGCCCGGCCCGGCCGCGCCACCGCGCCCGGCGTGCCCCGCGCCACCGCACCGGCGGGCGAAAGGCGAGCGGGACCACGGTGGAATGGCTTGGCATGCGGGCAGGCGGACGCACGACCTGGGCCGCGTCGTGTGCGCCGAGCCGCTCCACTAGGCAAAAGGCGCCCTGCAGGTTGGGCTTGGCCGGTGTGCGCGGGTGCACGGCCTGGGCAGCGCCCGTGCGCGCGGCTGTCGGCGAAAACCCCGGCCACTCCGCGCGCGGCAAGCGCCCGGCCAGCGAGGGAATCGCCGCGGCAGCCCCGGCGCCCATCCGCCGAGAAACCCGCCCGAACCACCGCCCGCGCCCCCGAGTTCCACCCCGCGGCACCCCGGGTACGCCTGCCGAGGGACCGACCACCCCGGACACGGGCGTCCCGGCCCCCGTCTCGATTAGGGTCGGCTTCAGCACTTCTCCGCCTACCCTGGGGGTCCACGCCGATGACCGTCGTTTCCGAACTCGCCGACGAGCTCGTCGAGGTGTCGTTCGACCACGAACCGCTCGACGCCGCCATTCTCGGCATCCGGCCGGGCGCGCCGGGGCTCGGCGATCCGTCGGCCGAGGCGGAGGCGGCGTTCCGCGAGAAGCTCGCCGGGATCCGGGAGCGGGCCGAGGCGATCGACCCGGCCGGGCTCGACGCGGTCGACCGCGTCACCCGCGACGTCCTGCTCAGCTCCGTCGACGGGAATCTCGACCGGATGGACAGCCGGGTCGTCGACTTCACCGTCACCGACCTGTTCGTCGGCCCCGCTTCCGGGCTCCTGTCCGCGCTGCCGATGGTCACCGTCACCGCCGAAACCGCGGACGTGCATCTCGGCAGGCTCCGCGCCATCCCCGAGTACCTCCGGGCCGTCGCGCAACGGCACCGCGACGGCATCGCCGCCGGGCTGCTGCCGATCGAACGCCTGGTCAAGGCCGCCATCGCGCACCTCGACCGCTACCTCGCCGAGCCCGAGAACGACCCGCTGCTGCGCCAGCCGGCCCCGGACGACGAGTTCGCCGCCCGCCGCGAGGAGATCCTCCGCGACGTCGCCCGGCCGGGCTTCCGCGAGTACCGCGACTTCCTCGAGGCCGAGGTCCTCCCGCACGGCCGCCCGGACGACAAGGCGGGCGTCTCGTGGCTCCCCGGCGGCGATGAGATCTACGCCCGGCTCGCCCGCGCCCACACCACCAGCAACCGCACCCCGCAGGAGCTGCACGACACCGGCCTCGCGGTGATCGCCGGCCAGGTCGAGCAGTACCGGGCCCTCGGCGAGCGCGTGTTCGGCACGCGCGAGCTGCCGGAGATCTTCGAGCGCCTGCGCACCGACCCGAAGCTCCGCTGGACGAGCGCCGAAGACCTCCTCGAAACCGCCCGCACGGCCATCTCCCGCGCCGAGGCCGAGGCGCCGAACTGGTTCGGCAGCATCCCGGAGCACCCGTGGACCGTCGAGGCGGTGCCGGAGGACTCCGCGCCCGGAGCGCCCCCGGCGTACTACATGCCGCCCGCCGCGGACGGGTCCCGGCCGGGCGTCTACTTCGCGAACACCCACCAGGCCACCGAACGCTTCCGGCACACCGCCGAGGTCATCGCGTTCCACGAGGCGATCCCGGGCCACCACTTCCAGCTCAGCACCGCGCTCGACCTCTCCGACCTGCCGCTGCTGCGCCGCATCGGCAACTTCACCGCGTACGCCGAGGGCTGGGGTCTCTACACCGAACGGCTCGCCGACGAGATGGGCCTGTACTCCGACGACGTGTCGCTGCTCGGCATGCTGACGATGGAGTCGATGCGGGCCGGACGGCTGGTCGTCGACACCGGCCTGCACGCGCTGGGCTGGTCGCGGCAGCAGGCGGTGGACTACCTGCTGGAGCACACGCCGATGGCGCGGGTCGAAATCGAGTCCGAGGTCGACCGGTACCTCGGCTACCCGGGCCAGGCGCTCGCGTACCTGGTGGGGCGGCTGGAAATCGAGCGGCTGCGCAAGCAGGCCGAACAACGGCTCGGCAGCCGGTTCGACGTCAAGGCGTTCCACGACACGGTCCTCTCCGGCGGCTCCCTGCCGCTGTCGGTGCTGGACGCCGTGGTCACCGAGTGGGTGGCCGGCCACGGCGACACCGTCGCCGGGCTGGCCGACGAGCTGGTCGAGCTGGATTTCGAGCGCGAACCGCTGGAGCGCACCGTGCTCGGGCTCCCGGGCGACCACACGAAGCTCGCCGACCCGAGCCTCGCCGCCGCCGAACGCGACCGGGCCAGGTACCTCGCGATCGCCGAGCGCGCGGACGCGATCGACCAGTCCGGGCTGACCGCGGACGAGGTCATCACCCGCGAGGTGGTGCGCACGCACGCCCGCGGCGCGATCGACACGATCGACTCCCGGCTGTCCGGCTTCGCGGTGAGCGACGGCTTCAGCTCGCCCGCGCTGAACCTCCTGACCGTCCTTCCCGCGCTGGTCCCGGACGACGCGGACAAGGCCCGCGACTACCTCGCCCGCCTCGCGGCGATCGGCGGCTATCTGGACGCGGTCATCGAGGCGCAGCGGACGACCGTCGCGGACGGGTTCGCGCCGCCGGACTTCCTGGTGCGCATCGGGATCGAGTACGTCGAGCGGTACCTCGCGAACGAGGACGGCGACCCGTTCCGCGTCACGCCGGCGGTCGAGGTCGAGGGCTTCGCGGCGGAGCGCGACCGGCTGCTCGCCGAGGTCGTGCGCCCCGCGTACCGGCGCTATCGCGACTTCCTCGCCGAGGACGTGCTGCCGGTTTCGAAGACCGACAGCCAGCCGGGCATCAGCCACCTGCCGGGCGGCCTGGAGAAGTACCAGGGCCTGATCCGCGCGCACACCACCACCGACCGCACCGCGCGGGAACTGCACGAAACCGGTCTGCGGATGGGCGAAAAGCTGGCCGAGGAATACCGCGAACTGGGCTCCCGCGTGTTCGGCACCGGCGAGCTGCGGGAGATCTTCGACCGCCTCCGCACCGACCCGGAGCTGCGCTGGCGCGACGGCGAGGAGCTGCTGGAAGCCGCTCGCACGGCCATCGCCCGCGCGGAAACCGTTGCCCCGCAATGGTTCTCGCGAGTTCCGGACGCGAAGTGCGCGGTCGAACCGGTTCCGGAGGCGGACGCGGCGAGCGGCACCATCGCCTACTACCTGCAGGCGGCGTTCGACGGTTCGCGGCCGGGCACGTACTACGCGAACACCTACGAGGCCAGTTCGCGGCCGCGCTTCACCAGCGAGGGGATCGCGTTCCACGAAGCCGTTCCCGGCCACCACTTCCAGCTCACGTTCGCGCAGGAACTCGCCGATCTGCCGCTGCTGCGCCGGATCGCGCCGTTCAACGCCTACATCGAGGGCTGGGGCCTGTACGCGGAGCGCCTCGCCGACGAGATGGGCCTGTACTCCGACGACATCGCCCGCTTCGGCATGCTCGCCCAGGACTCCATGCGGGCCGGCCGGCTCGTGGTCGACACCGGGCTGCACGCGCTGGGCTGGACCCGGCAGCAGGCGGTCGACTACCTGGTCGAGAACACGCCGATGGCGAAGATGGAGATCGAGGCGGAGATCGACCGGTACGTCGCGAATCCGGGCCAGGCGCTGAGCTACCTGGTGGGGCGGCTGGAAATCCAGCGCGTCCGCGCCGAGGCCGAGCAGGCGCTGGGCGACCGGTTCGACATCCGCGCGTTCCACGACGTCATCCTGGGCAACGGAATTCTCCCGCTGTCCGCATTGGACACCGTCGTCGGCGCGTGGATCGCCGAGGTGTCCGCGTGACCTGGCTCGATCTTCCGCCGGACACCCTCTTCGGCCTCGACAACCTGCCCTACGGCGTCTTCTCGCACGGCGAGCGGACCCGGCGGGCCGGGGTCGCGGTCGGAGACCAGGTGCTCGACCTGACCGCGGCGGCCGAGGGGGAGTCCTTCGGCCGCCTGCTCGGCGCGGGCGTGCTGAACCCGCTGCTCGCCGCCGGCCCGGACACCTGGGCCGACGTGCGGGCGCGGGTCCGCGAATGGCTCGCCGAACCGCGCCACGCCGACCGGATCCGGCCGCATCTGGTGCCCCGCACCGAAATCACGAGCCATCTGCCGGTGGAGGTAGCCGACTACGTCGACTTCTACTCCAGCGAGCAGCACGCGCTCAATGCCAGTCGGATCTTCACCGGCGGCGACGATCTGGTGCCGGCGAACTGGAAATACCTGCCGATCGGCTACCACGGCCGGGCGGGCACGGTCGTCGCGTCCGGCACGCCCGTGGTTCGTCCGGCGGGGCAGCGGAAACCGCGCAAGGCGAGCGAACCGTCGTTCGGCGCGGCCAAACGGCTCGACTTCGAGGCCGAGGTCGGTTTTGTCGTCGGCGTGGGATCGCAGCTGGGCGCCCCGGTGCCGATCGACGAGTTCCCCCGGCACGTCTTCGGCGTCTGCCTGGTCAACGACTGGTCCGCCCGCGACCTGCAGGGCTGGGAATCGCAGCCGCTCGGGCCGTTCCTCGGCAAATCGTTCGCCACGTCCGTGTCGCCGTGGCTGGTCCCGCTCGCCGCGCTGGAGCACGCCCGCGTGCCGCAGCCCGCGCAGGACCCGCAGCCGTTCGAGTACCTGCGCGCGGCCGAATCGTGGAGTCTCGACCTCACGCTGGAAATCCGGATCAACGGGCACCTCGTGTCCAGCCCGCCGTTCGCCACGCAGTACTGGACGGGCGCGCAGCAGCTAGCTCACCTCACGGTGAACGGCGCGAGCCTGCGCACCGGCGACCTGTACGCGTCCGGCACGGTCACCGGTCCGGCTAAGGACCAGCGCGGCTCGCTGCTGGAGCTGAGCTGGGGCGGCCGCGAACCGCTCGCGGTCGGGGAGGAGACTCGCGCGTTCCTGGAGGACGGCGACGAGGTCGTGATCAGCGCCTCCGCGCCTGGTCCGGGCGGTGCGCGGATCGGGTTCGGCGAGGTGCGCGGGACGGTGGCGGCCGCTGTGGTGTGACCCACGCCGTAGCGCCGTCACCCGGGCGGACGCATAATGAGCAAACGCTTAGTCACAGTCGACCGGCACGGGAATGAGGGATCGATGAGGATCGGCACCGGCGTCAGCTACTCGGGCGGGTTCGCCGAAAGCGTCGCCGACATCGTGGAGCTGGAACGGGTCGGGCTCGACATCGTGTTCGTCCCTGAGGCCTACAGCTTCGACGCGGTGAGCCAGCTCGGCTACCTCGCCGCGAAGACCGAGCGCGTCGGCCTGATGTCGGGCATCTTCCAGATCTACACCCGCACCCCGAGCCTCACCGCGATGACCGCGGCCGGCCTGGACTTCGTGTCCGACGGCCGGTTCACCCTCGGCCTGGGCGCGTCCGGCCCGCAGGTCATCGAGGGTTTCCACGGCGTGAAGTACGACGCGCCGATCGGCCGCACCCGCGAGATCATCGAGATCTGCCGCCAGGTGTGGAAGCGCGAGCGCGTCGTGCACGACGGCAAGCACTACACGATCCCGCTTCCCGCGGACCAGGGCACCGGGCTCGGCAAGCCGCTCAAGCTGATCAACCACCCGGTGCGCGAGCGGATCCCGGTCGTGCTCGCCGCGCTCGGGCCGAAGAACGTCGCGCTCGCCGCCGAGGTCGCCGAGGGGTGGCAGCCGATCTTCTTCCACCCGGAGAAGGCCGCCGACGTCTGGGGCGCTTCGCTGGCCGAGGGCAAGGCCAAGCGCGACCCGGAGCTGGGCGAGCTGGACGTGTTCGCCGCGCCGCCGCTGGCCATCGGCGACGACGTCGACCACCTGCTCGACTGGGTGCGCCCGGTGTTCGCGCTGTACATCGGCGGGATGGGCGCGCGCGGCAAGAACTTCTACAACACGCTCGCGTGCAACTACGGCTACGAGGCAGAGGCCAACAAGATCCAGGACCTCTACCTCGACGGCAAGAAGGAAGAAGCCGCCGCGGCGGTCCCGACGGAGCTGCTGCGCGCCACGTCGCTGGTCGGTCCGGCCGGGTACGTCAAGGAGCGGCTGGCCGCGTTCGAGGAGGCCGGGGCGACGACCCTGGCGGTCAACCCGCTGCAGCCCGGGCGCGAGGCCCGGGTTGCCGCCGTCGCCAAGCTGAAGGAGCTGCTCGGATAGGTCCGGTATGATGCGGGCCACCGGAGTGTGAAGAAACCGCACTCGGGGTCGATGCCGCCGTCGAAATGCCGTCAACTCTCCGCGCGGGGCGCGAATTCGGGAGTAAGAACGGGTTCAACGGGGAATCCGGGCGGGGCGAAAGCGAGGTAGGCCGGACTGTGCGCACAATCGATGGACCCGCTGCTGCGGTGCTGGACGTCGGATCGTTCAGCGCCCGGCTCGTCGTGCTCGAACCCGGCGGATCCCCGATCGACCCGGCGCTGACGCACCAGACCCGGCTGCGGCTCGACCGCGAACTCGACGACGACGGACGGCTCAGCAAGTGCGGCATCGCGGCCATCGCGAAGGCCGTCGCGAACGGGATGGAATTCGCCCGCGAACACGGTGTCAAGGACGTGTTTCCGCTGGCCACGTCGTCCATTCGGGACGCGGTGAACTCGAAGGAAGCGGTGCGCGAGGTCGCCCGGGAAACCGGGGTGGAGCTGCGCTTCCTGTCCGGTCGCCGGGAGGCGGAGCTGACCTACGTCGGCGCGCGCCGCTGGTACGGCGCGTCCGGCGGGCCGCTGCTGGCGCTCGACATCGGCGGCGGCACGGTCGAACTGTCCGCCGGAGCGGGCGAACAGGCCACTTTCGCCCGGTCGCTGCCGCTGGGCGCCCGGTCGGTCACGCGCGACTGGCTGCCCGCCGAACCGCCGGTGCGCAGCAAGCAAGTGCGTGCGCTGCGTGACCACGTGCTGGAGGAAGTCTCCGCCGCTTTGGGCGACGTGAAGGACGAACTGGCCGAACACCGGGTGGTCGGCTGTTCGAAGGTGCTGCGGCAGCTGGCCCGGCTGGCCGGAGACCGTCCGGGCCGGGCCCGCGAGCTGCACCTGGACGACGTGCGCGCGTGGATTCCGCGGCTGTCGGCGATGCCGTTCGCGCGGCGGGCGCAGCTGCCCGGGATTTCGCGGCAGCGGGCGCAGCAGGCGCTCGGCGGCGCGGTCGTCGCGGAGGCCCTGCTGACGGTCGCGGGCGGGAAGATGACGATCTGCCCGTGGTCGACCCGCGACGGGCTGCTGCTGACGCTGCTGGACCAGCTCACGGACGCGACCGGGAAGCAGCGCTCGCGTCCGGCCGCGTGAACTCCCTGGTGCCGGGGCGGTAAACCGGGTATCCCGGAACCATGACCCCGCGCAGCGACTTCCGCCCTCGTGACCGGTCCGAGGACGACGACGAGGAAACGCCGTTCCCCGCGCGCCGGAAACGCGAGCTGCCCGACCCGGACGAGCTGCCCGGCGAGGTGGCGAACGCGCCGGGGCCGGACCTGAGCCCCGCGCGGACGGACGAGGTGCCGCGGGTGCCGGGCACGGACGAAACGCCGTCGTGAGCGGCGATGCCGGTGTTCCCCGGCATCGCCGCTCCCGAATCAGGAATGGTCGAACTGCCGCACCTTCGACGCGTCGCGGCGCGCCGGCGCGCGGCCGATCGGCTGGACCGGCGCGGGTCCCGAGTCCAGCTTCGGGATCGGCAGCTCCACCGGCTCCTCGGTCACGGTGAACCGCTCGCCGTGGTGGATCAGGTCCAGCGGCGGCCCGTTGAGCACCCGGTAGGTCGCCGCGTCGTGCGCGATGGACACCTGGAACCGCGTTTCGCGGAAGGCGAGGCGGAAGGTGAGCCCGTCCAGTTCCTCCGGCAGCCGGGGGGCGAACGACAGCTGGCCGCCGTGGTCGCGGAAGCCGCCGAATCCGCACACGGCGGCCTGCCAGGCACCGGCCAGCGACGCCATGTGCAGGCCGTTGCGGACGTTGTTGTGCACGTCGTGCAGGTCGGTCAGCGCGGCTTCGGCGAGGTAGTCGTAGGCCAGCTGAAGATGTCCGACCTCGGCCGCGATGACGGCCTGCGTGCCCGCGGACAGCGAGGAATCGCGGACCGTCCGTGCTTCGTAGTAGGCGAAGTCGCGGGCTTTTTCCTCGGGGCTGAACGAATCGCCGCAGAGATGCAGGGCGAGCACGAGGTCCGCCTGCTTGACGACCTGCTTGCGGTACAGGTCGAAGTACGGGTAGTTCAGCAGCAGCGGGTAGAAATCCTCGTCGGTGGCGGCGAAATCCCACTCGTCGTGCTGCAGGAAGCCTTCCGACTGCGGGTGCACGCCGAGTTCCTGGTCGTACGGCAGCGCCATCGCTTCCGCCGCGGCCCGCCAGGAATCGATCTCGGGAGTGTCCACTTCGAACTGCGCGGCGATGTCCGGATGCCGCTGGCACACGTCGGCCGCGGCGAGCAAGTTCTTGCGCGCCATCAGGTTCGTGTAGACGTTGTTGTCCGCCACCGCGGAGTACTCGTCGGGTCCGGTGACGCCGTCGATGCGGAAGTGCCCGTGGTGGTCGTAATGTCCGAGAGAGGCCCACAGCCGCGCGGTTTCCAGCAGGAGTTCCGCGCCGCAGGTGCGCTCGAAATGCTCGTCCTGGGTGGCGTTCACGTAGCGCACGACGGCGTCGGCGATGTCCGCGCTGACGTGGAACGCCGCGGTGCCGGCCGGCCAGTACGCGGAGCATTCGGCTCCGTTGATCGACCGCCACGGGAAAGCCGCGCCGCGCAGGCCGAGCTGGGTCGCGCGTTCCTTGGCTTTGTCTATTGTGGAGTGCCGCCAGCCGAGTGCGTCGCGGGCGGCGTCCGGCATCGTGTAGGTCAGCACCGGCAGGACGAAGGTTTCCGTGTCCCAGAAGGCGTGCCCGTCGTAGCCGGGCCCGGTGAGGCCTTTCCCGGCGATGGCGCGGGTTTCGCCGCGGGCCCCGGCCTGCAGCAGGTGGAAGAGCGCGAACCGGACGGCCTGCTGGAGTTCCGGGTCGCCGTCGATTTCGATGTCCGAAGTGGCCCAGAAGTCGTCCAGGAACTGGCGTTGTTCGGCGGCCAGGCCCTTCCAGCCGGTCTGCCGGGCGCCCGCGAGCGCGGCCTCGACCTGCGCGCGCAGCGCCGGGGCGGACCGTTGCGCGGACCAGCCGTAGGCGAGGAATTTGGTGACCCGCAGCCGTCCGCCCTTGGGCACGTCGACCGCGGCGGTGAGCCGGGCGAGGTCTTCCTCGGCGTGGATGCGGGTGCGCAGGCCGTCGTCGACCTCGATTTTGTGGTCCATCGCGGCGGCGACGCGCAGCCCGGACATCCGGGTCTGGTGCACCAGCACGGCCTGGTAGCCCGCGGCGTGGCAGAACTCGCCGACCAGCGGCGCGTCGAGCGCGGCGGCGACGCGCGGGTCGTGCGTGTCGGACTCGACCGGTTCGTTGGCCAGCAGGTCGGACTGGACGACGAGCTGCAGGTCCTCGTCGAGCGGTTCGACCTCGTAGCGGATCGCGGCGACCGCGCGCTGGGTGAAGGACACCAGCCGTTCGGTGGTCACCCGCACCCGCCTGCCGGTGGGGGAGGACCATTCGGTGACGCGGCGCAGCGTGCCGCGGCGGAAGTCGAGCACGCGGTCGTGCGCGGTCGCGATGCCGTAGCGCATGTCCAGCGGCTCGTCCTCGACCAGCAGCCGGATGATCTTGCCGTCGGTCACGTTGACGACGGTCTGGCCTTCCTCCGGATAGCCGTAACCGCCTTCGGCGTAAGGGAGTTCGTGCTGCTCGTAGAAGCCGTTGAGGTACGTGCCGGGCAGCCCGCGCGGTTCGCCTTCCTCGAGGGTGCCGCGCAGTCCGATGTGGCCGTTCGACACCGCGAAGGCGGATTCGGTGCGCTGCAACGCATCCACGTCGAGGCCGCGCCAGCGCAGCTCCCACGGCGCGCATTCGTAACCGAGTTCCGTCACTTGTCCTCCAGCAGGTCGGCGAGGTCGTCCACCACGACGTCGGCGCCGTGCTCGCGCAGGGCGGCCGCCTGGTTTTCGCGGTTCACGCCCACGACGTACCCGAAACCGCCGGCTTTTCCTGCTTGGACGCCGGATTGTGCGTCTTCGAACACCGCGGCCTGTTTCGGGTCCACGCCGAGCGCCTTGGCTCCGGCGAGGAAGGAATCGGGCGCGGGCTTGCCTTTCAGGCGGTCGCGGCGGATGACCAGGCCGTCTACGCGGGCTTCCACGAAGCGGGACAGGTCGGCTGCGTCGAGCACCTTCGCGCCGTTCGCCGAGGAGGTGACTACGGCGATCCGCAGGCCCGCTTGCTTGGCGGCTTCGAGGTAGCGGACGGAGCCCGGGTAGGGGTTTACGCCGCGTTCGTCGATGATTTTGAGGACCAGTTCGTTTTTGCGGTTGCCGATGCCGTTGACGGTGGGTGCGTCGACCGGGTCGTCCGGGGTGCCTTCGGGGAGTTCGATTCCGCGGGAGCGCAGGAATTCCCGGACTCCGTCGGCTCGGGGGCGGCCGTCTACGTAGGCGGCGTAGTCGGAGTCGGTGAATTCCCGGAAGGCGGGGGTGTCGCGGGTGCGCAGGTATTCGTCGAACGTCCGTTTCCACGCCTCGCGGTGGAGCACGGCCGTCCCGGTCAGTACGCCGTCCAGGTCGAAGAGGCAGGCGGTGATGGTGTCGGGGAGTCCGATCATTCCTGCAAGGTACCGGGCGTGGGGGAGGTTTGCGGGGTGTTGGGCGGGGTCGGCTCGTCGCCCTGGCGGGCGACGTTGCTATTGGGTTGTTGCGTGGGGCACCCCGAATTTTCATTGTGCTGACGGTTCGGGGGTGCTTGTCAAGGCGGGAAAGATGCCTTGACAAGCACCCCCGAACCGCAGGGCGGCTTTGTATCGGGGTTGGGGGAGGGGTGGGTGCCCCCGGGGGGTTGGGTGTGGCGGCGGCGGTTTTTTCGCGGCTTGAGTGGGTGGTTGTTGTTGGGGCGCGGTGTGCGGTTAGCGCCCCAATGCCACATTGGGTGCATGTGACGCACCCAATGTGGCGTTCGGTGCGTGGGACGCACCCAATGTGGCGTTCGGTGCGTGGGACGCACCCAATGTGGCGTTGGGGCGCGGAGGTGGCGGGGCGGGAGTGTCGTGAGGGGAACCCTGAGGGACTCAGAGTCCCTCAGGGTTCCCCTCACGGAATGTTAGGCGGCGCCTACTCGGCGGTCGAAGACCAGGCGTTCTGCTGCGCGTAGGCCGACGCTGATGGCGCCTGTCAGGACGCCGTCGTCGCCTAGTTCGCCTTGTACCACCGTTGTGGTCAGCGGGGTGAAGGCGCGGAGGGCTCGGTCGATCGGTTCCAGGAGCAGGTCGGCTGCCGTTCCTACGCCGCCGCCCAGGACGATGAGTTCTGGGTCGATTACTGCGGCTACCGAGGCGACTGTGTAGGCGAGGCGGTCTGCTTCCGCGGATACTGCGCGCTGAGCCAACTCGTCACCCTCGCGGGCCAGGCGGAAGACTTCGCGGGCGGATCGGGCTGTGCCCAGGCCCAGTTCGCGGGCGCCGCGGACTACCGACTGGGCGGCGGTCGCCTCTTCCAGGTGGCCGCGTGCGGGGGGCTCGCTGGGCTCGTCGCCGACCCGGGTGCGGCCGTAGGGCAGGTAGCCGATTTCGCCTGCTGCGCCGGTGGCGCCGCGGAAGACTCGGCCGTCGACCATGAGTCCCATGCCGACGCCGGTGCCGATCGTGATGCAGCCGACTACCGACGCTCCGCGGGCGGCGCCGCTTTCCCATTCGCCGACCGCGGTGAGGTTCGCGTCGTTTTCCACGACCAGTTCCGGACCGAGGACCTGTTCCAGGTCGTCGAGCAGGCCGGGGCGGCCCCAGCCGGGCAGGTTCGGCGCGTGCCGGAAACAGCGTTTCACCGGATCCGCGACGCCGGGGGAGCCCAGCACGCGGACCACGATGTCGTCGTTTGTCAGGCCCGCCTCGGCGACGATGTCCGTCGCCAGCTTGCCCAGCGCGGAGATCAGCGCGCTGCCGGAGCGGGCTGTGTTGCGCACGTCTCGCCGGGCGACTGTGGTGCGGCCCAGATCGGCGACCGCGACCCGGATGTGTTCGCGGCCGATGTCCAGGCCCAGCACGTACCCGGCGGTGGGGTCCGCCTCGTAGAGCACCGCCGAACGGCCGGTTCCGGTGGACGTGTGCCCGGTCGCGCGGGCGAGCCCGGCGGCCTCCAGCGCCAGCAGCGCCTGGCTCACCGTCGGCTTCGACAGCCCGGTGTCCTTCGCCACCTGCGGCCGCGTCGCGGGCCCGCCGCGGCGCAGGAGATCGAGCACCGCCCGCTGGTTGATCATGCGCATCCCGGCCGGGGTGCCGACCGGAGGTGTACCCGACCCTGCCACCTGCTGAGTTTCCTTCCCGTTCGGACTTCCGTCCTGCCACGGTAACCGGATTCGCCCCGCTTTGGCAGGAAAGTTTCTTTTCTTCCGGCTCGCGCGGGCAGGCGGGAGGTCTTGGCCCGACGATACGGGCTCGGCGGGCGGAACCCGGGGAGGGCACGCAGAGTTTGCCGTCCGCTAGTCGACCCGATCAGGCGTCGGGCAGCCAGTTGCCGTGGAACCCGGCGGGCACGCGGCCGGGCAGATGGACAATCGCGACCGGATCCGCTTCGAGGTCCTGCGCGTCGAGCACCACCAGATCGCTGCGGTCGTTCGGTCCGTCGTAGACATACGCCAGCAGCCAGCCCGCGCCGTCCGGACGGTCGTCCGCCGGAACGAAAACCGCTTCGCCCGGGAGGTGTCCTTTCGGGAACAGGTGCTCGCGTGAGGTATCCGTGTGCAGGTCGTAGCGGCGCAGCAGGTGCGGGCCCTCCGGGCCGTGCCGTCCGGTGACGTGGCCGAAACGGGCGTCGAGCCCGGCGAGCCGGTCGTCGATGCGGGGGAACTCGCCGTCTCGGTCGTCGAGCAGATCCTCGGTGACCGTGCCCGTTCGCGGATCGATCGTCCACCGCCACAGCACGCCCTGCGGATCCGGGACGCCCGGCTTGGAGAGATGTTCGTACCGCACGACGTGCATCACGATCCGGCCGTCGGCGGTGTCGTGCGCGTTGAGGGTGTGGAAGACGTAACACGGGTCGATCTCGAACCAGCGCACGCCGTTTTCCGGCTGGTCGCGGCTGAGCAGCCCGAGGCGCGCGCCGTACGTGTCGCTCCAACGGTACGGGATTCCGCCGTCGGAACCGTGGTCGAACACCACCGGCAGGTCGAAGAACACCACCTGCTGCCGGGTGAGCGCGAAATCGTGCATCATCGTGAGCCCGGGCACGTCGATCGGCTGCTGCCGCACCAGGTTCCCGGCCGCGTCGGCGCGGTAGTAGCTCACGTGCGGGGCGGTGAGGCTGCCGTAGCCGAAGAAATGCAGTTCGCCGGTCTCCGGGCAGATTTTGGGATGCGCGGTCATCGCGTCGGCGAGCTTGCCGTCGAAATCGTAGACGCCGACGGTGTCGAGCTCTGTGGTGATTTCGTACGGCAGCGAGGATTCCACGAGTGCGAGCGTGCGGCCCGCGTGGTTGACGACGTGCGTATTGGCGACGCTCC
The DNA here is from genome assembly GCF_002796545.1 of Amycolatopsis sp. AA4. Taxonomy (GTDB): domain Bacteria; phylum Actinomycetota; class Actinomycetes; order Mycobacteriales; family Pseudonocardiaceae; genus Amycolatopsis. The sequence goes on along the minus strand of NZ_CP024894.1, from coordinate 5,255,832 downwards.
ACCGGAGATTGCGGGTTCCGTCGGCGTTGTAGAGCGGCGAATTCGGAAGATCGAAGCTCTCGGTGCGCACCCAGCGGTTGCGATACCAAGCGGCACGGCCGTTTTCGAGCCGTACGCCGTGCACCATTCCGTCGCCGGTGAACCAATGCGCGCTGTCCTGGCGCGGGTTCGGCCCGTTGCGCAGGTACCAGCCGTTGAGTTCCGGCGGCAGCGCGCCGGTGACCGGCAGGTCGAAAGCGGTGAGTTCGTCGTGGACCGGGGCGTAATGGCCTTGGAGGTGGAAATCGGTGGTGGCCATGGAATCACGCGGCCTTCTGGGCGCGGGCCCGGACGATGCGCGGATAGCGAATGGTGAACGCGATCGGGATCGCGAAACCGAGCACCTTGATGATGACCAAGCCGATGGTGTCGTGCGGCGCGTAATGCAGCAGCACGGCTTCGGCGATTCCGGCGATCGTGAAGCTGGCCGCCCACACCGCGGTGATGACGACGTTGACCCGGCGGAACACCGCTGTCGCCGCGATTTCCGCCGGGACCATGGTTTTCGCGATGCCCAGCGTGAACGGCCGTTTCGCGGCGATCGAACCCCAGGCCGTGACCGCCAGCCACAGATCGGTGAGCGCGCCGACGTAGTTCCGGAGCGGCGAGGCGGGGTCGCTGAAGGACCAGACCGAAAGCGCCGCGAAGAACACGACCGCGGAGACCTCGATGAACAACGTGTCCCAGCCCTTGCCGCGCCGGCGTTCGAGCAGGAGCAGCCCGCCCGCGAGCACCAGCCCGGTCAGCCCGGACCACCGCCAGTCGGCCTGCGTGGAGACGACCGCGAAGGCGATCCACGGAAGGAAACTCTTCAGGTAGTTCATCGGTACCCCCATGTTCCTGTTGTGACATGTCAAAGCTAGAACGTCCGGCGTGCACATGTCAATAGTGGAAGGTAGGCTGGGCGCATGACCTTGCGACACGCGGTGCTCGGGTTGCTCGCCGGCGCCCCCGGAAGCGGCTACGACCTGCTGAAACGCTTCGAAACGGCGATGGCGAGCGTCTGGACGGCCACGCAGAGCCAGCTGTACGGAGAGCTGGGCAAGCTGGAGGGCGCGGACTTGATCGAGGTCTCCGCGGCGGGCCCGCGGGGCCGCAAGGAGTACGCGATCACCGACGCCGGGCGCGCGGAACTGCGCAAGTGGCTGCTGGAGGAGCGGCCGCCGCAAGCCCGGCGCAACGAGATGCTGCTGCGGGTGTACTTCCTGGGTGAGGTCAGCCCGGAGGAGGCGCGGGGATTCCTGTCCCGGCACGGCGCTTTCGCCGAGGGGCTGGGCGAGGAACTGGCGGCCTTGGAGGCGTCGATCGACTGGGACGACAGCGATCCGTCGCTGTACGGCCGCCTCGCGCTGGAATGGGGCAAGCGGTACGCGGCGATGGAACGCGAATGGGCGGCGTGGGCGGCGGAGACGATCCGCGCGGCCCGCGGCTGATCATGACTGACCGTCAAGCCCGCCACTGCGGCGACGAAGCGGGGTTCGCGCGCGATCTCCGGGACGAGGGCGAGCCGGAGGCCGAGTTCAATCCCGGCATCGCGGCCCGGTTTCCGCGCAAGAACACGGCGGCGGGAGTGCTGGCCCGCGACGAATCCGGCCGGATCCTGTTCGTCTGCCCGACCTACAAGCCGTTCCTGGAAATCCCGGGCGGCTTGGTCGAAGACGACGAATCACCGCTGGCGGCGTGCCGTCGAGAGGTCCGCGAAGAACTCGGCATCGACGTCACGGTGGGACGCCTGCTCGTGGTCGATTGGCTGCCGACACACGGCGTTTGGCGGGACAGCGTGCAGTTCGTCTTCGACGGCGGGGTGCTGAGCCGCGACCAGATCGGGGCCATCCGCTTGGCCTCGGACGAGCTGAGCCGGTTCGAGTTCCTTGCCCTCGAGAGCGCGCAATCGCAATTGCGGCCGTCCAAAGCGCGGCGAATCGCCCTGGCGCACCAAGCGGTTTCGGCCGGCGAGACGGTCTACGGCGAGTTCGGCCGGAGGCTCGGGTAGTCCTCGCCTCCGGCCGTGCCGAGTCAGCCGTCCGAAGACCGCTTCCAGATGTTGATGCCTTCTTCGGTGGCGTGCTGGTCGATTTCGGCCAGCTCCTCCGCGGTGAACGACAGGTTGTCCAGCGCGGCCACGTTGTCTTCCAGCTGCTTCACGCTGCTGGCCCCGATCACCAGCGACGTCATCCGCGGATCCCGCAGCGCCCACGCCAGCGCCAGCTGCGCCAGTGTCTGCCCCCGTCGCGCCGCGATCTCGCCCAGCGCCCGGATCTTGCCGAGCTTCTCCTCGGTGATCGTGTCCGGGTTCAGCGATTTCCCTTGCGCCGCGCGCGAATCCGAGGGCACCCCGGCGAGGTACTTGTCCGTCAGCAATCCCTGCGCCAGCGGCGAGAACGCGATGCAGCCCGCGCCGACCTGCTCCAGTGTCCCGAGCAGGTCGTCGGCCTCGGTCCAGCGGTTGAACATCGAGTACGACGGCTGGTGGATCAGCAGCGGCGTGCCCAGTTCGCGCAGCAGCTGCGCGGCTTCCGCGGTCCGCGCGGAGTTGTAGGACGAGATCCCGACGTACAACGCCTTGCCGGACCGGACCGCGCGGTCGAGCGCGCCGACGGTCTCCTCCAGCGGCGTCTCCGGGTCGAACCGGTGCGAGTAGAAGATGTCGACGTAGTCGAGCCCCATCCGGCCGAGCGACTGGTCGAGGCTCGCCAGCAGGTACTTCCGCGAACCCCATTCGCCGTACGGCCCGGGCCACATGTCGTAGCCCGCCTTGGTCGAGACGACGAGCTCGTCGCGGTACGGCTTGAGGTCGCTCGCCAGCAGCCTGCCGAAGTTCTCCTCGGCGCTGCCGTAGGGCGGGCCGTAGTTGTTGGCCAGGTCGAAATGCGTGATGCCGAGGTCGAAGGCGCGCCGGACGATGTCGCGCTGGACGGTGAGCGGGCGGTCGTTCCCGAAGTTGTGCCAGAGCCCGAGCGAGATCGCGGGCAGCTTCAGGCCGCTGCGCCCGCAGCGGCGGTAGGGCATCGAATCGTAACGGGCGTCAGCGGCAGCGTAAGTCACGCCGCGATGCTAGCCCGCGCGGCGCGGCACGGGTGGCGACCTCCTGGCCGGCGGGGAAAAGCCGGTTTTGCGCGCGGCATCCCGCGGCGGTGCACATCTGGTACCTCGATCGATCAGCGGGCAACGAAGGGTCCTGCCCGGTCGCGAAACGATTGGTGGACCAGGCCATTCCGAGCCTGCCGTGACGACCTCTCCGGTGCTCGGCATACATCGGAGGAATCGGGGGTTTTCACCGGTGCGTCCGGGTTGTGAACCTGCTTAGATCCGATGTCTGGCCGTCGGGCCGCCTTTCGCGGCGACCGCCCAGTACAGTGCAGGTGAGCGATCGCTTAGGAGGCCACGTGGGCACCGGGTTTTTCTCGTCCGTCGACGACGTGTCGGCGCAGCTGGCCGAGGCCGGGTACCTCGCGTCGACCGCGGTCGCGACCACGGTGTTCCTCGCCGACCGGCTGGGGAAGCCGCTGCTCGTCGAGGGTCCGGCCGGGGTCGGCAAGACCGCGCTGGCCACGGCGGTCGCCGAGGTCACCGGCTCGCGGCTGGTGCGGCTGCAGTGCTACGAGGGCATCGACGAGGCCCGCGCGCTGTACGAGTGGAACCACGCGAAGCAGCTGCTGCGGATCACCGCGGGCCGCGACGAGACGTGGGACGAGGCGCGCACCGACATTTTCGGCGAGGAGTTCCTGCTGCGCCGCCCGCTGCTCACCGCGATTTCCGGCACCGAGCCGACCGTGCTGCTGATCGACGAGACGGACAAGGCCGACGTCGAGATCGAGGGCCTGCTGCTGGAGGTGCTCGGCGATTTCCAGGTGACCGTGCCCGAACTCGGCACGATCACCGCGACGCAGCAGCCGTTCGTGGTGCTGACGTCGAACGCGACGCGCGAGCTGTCCGAGGCGCTGCGGCGGCGGTGCCTGTTCCTGCACATCGATTTCCCGGACGAGGACCTGGAACGCGAGATCGTCCGGCTGAAGGTGCCCGGCATCGAGGCCGCGCTGGCGGATTCGGTGGTGCGGGTGATCGCCGCGCTGCGGGCGATGGACCTGCGGAAACTGCCGTCGGTGGCGGAGACCGTCGACTGGGCGCGCACGCTGCTGGAGCTGGGCGCGGGCGCGCTCGACGAGCGGGTGGTGCGCGAAAGCCTCGGCGTCGTGCTGAAGCACCAGGACGACATCGCGAAGGCCGGGGCCGGACTGCGTCTCGACCAGGTGCTGGACGCGTCGTGACCGCCGCGCCGGGCCTGACCGGACGGCTCGCCGAGTTCGTGCGGGCCTTGCGGGCGCAAGGCATCCCGGCCGGTCCGGGCGAGACGGCCGACGCGGCGGCCGCGCTGGAAGTGCTCGGCCTGGACGACCGCGAGCTGGTCCGCGAAGGGCTCGCCGCCGCGCTGGTCCGCCGGGGCGGGCAGCGGACGGTGTTCGACGCCGCGTTCGACCTGTACTTCCCGGCCGGCGTCGGCGCGCCGGAACTGGCGCGCGAGAACCCGCCGCGGGACCGCGAGGAACTGCGCGAAGCCCTCGCCGCCGCCTTGGCCGAAGGCGACGACCAGGCGCTCGACCAGCTCGCCGGACTCGCCGTGGACCTGCTGGGCCAGTACGGCGTCGGAACCGGCCCCGGCGGCGGATACTCCGCGCACCAAACGCTGGACCGGCTGCAGCCGCAGACGCTCATCGCGCAGGTGCTCGCCGCGGTGCGCGGCTCCGGCGCCTCCGACGAGTTCACCGACCGGCTCACCCGCGACGAAATCCGCCGCCGCGTCGAAGGTTTCCGCGGCCGGGTGCGGACCGAAGCGCGCCGCCGAGCCGCCGAACTGCGCGGCCGCGAACGGATCGCCAAACACGCCATCGCCCCCGCCGCCGACCGCGTCGACTTCCTTCTGGCCAGCCGCACGCAATTGGCCGAGCTTCGGCGCACGATCCAGCCGCTGTCGCGGAAACTCGCCACCAGACTCGCCGCGCGCCGCAAACGCACCACACGCGGCCAGATCGACTTGCGCCGAACGCTGCGTCGTTCACTTTCCACTGGCGGCGTGCCCTTGCGGCCAGCCTACCGGCACCGGCGCCCCGGCCGCCCGGAAATCATCCTCCTGTGCGATCTTTCCGGTTCGGTGGCGGGTTTCGCGAACTTCACCATGCTGCTGGTGCAAGCTTTGCGGGACCAGTTCAGCAAAATCCGCGTTTTCGGTTTCGTCGACAGCACCGACGAGGTGACGCACCTCGTGGACACTGGCGCCGCCGATCCCGAACAGCTGGGCGCACGGATGCTCAGCGAAGCCGCGGTCGTCCGCTGGGACGGACACAGCGATTACGGCCGCGCGCTAGGACAATTCACTTCGCACTGGCTGGACGCCGTCGGCCCGCGCACGTCCGTCCTCATCCTCGGCGACGCCCGCACGAACGGCGGCGACCCGAACCTCGACGCCGTCCGCGCGATCCGGTCCCGCGCCCGGCACGTCCACTGGCTGAACCCCGAACGCCGGGCGCTGTGGGGGACCGGCGATTCGGCCGCGCCCGACTACGCGGAGCTGGTGGAGATGCACGAATGCCGGAACGCGCAGCAGCTGGGCGTGCTCGTCACGCGCCTGCTGCCGACGTGAGCCAGCTGTCGATCTCCTTGCGCAGCACCGCTTTGGTCTCCTCCGGAGCGAACGATGCCTCCACCGCGTTGCCGGCCAGCTGGGCTAGTTGCGCGTCGGCGTAACCGAAAACTTCCCTCGCCCGAGTGAATTCGTCGGTGATCGTGGTGCCGGTGACGTCCGGGACATCAGTGTTGAGCGTGACCTTGAGCCCCGCCTCGACCAGCCGGGGGAGCGGGTGCTCCGGGAGCGTCGGAACCAGCCCGAGCGCGACGTTCGACGCCGGGCACACCTCAAGCGCGAGCCCGCTTTCCGCCACCTGTTCGGTCAACGCCGGGTCCTGCAGGATGCGGATCCCGTGGCCGATCCGCTCCGCGCCCCCGATTTCGATCGCCTCACGGACGCTGTCCGGCCCGGCGTCCTCGCCCGCGTGGTGCACGAGATGCAGCCCCGCCTCGCGCGCCCGGACGAGCACCTCCCGGAACGGAGCCAGCGAGTGCCTTTCCTCGCCGGCCATCCCGATCGCGATGACCTCTTCGTGCCGCTGAGCCAGTTCCAAGGTCTTCATCGCTCGCTCGACCGACCTCCGCCGTGAGTGGTCAAGGATGAGCTTCCAGTGCAGCCCGTGCGCTTTCCCGCCCTCCGACAGTCCTTTGAGGACCGCGTGGAGCGGAAGTTCGAGGTCACCGACCCGTTCCCCGTGCGAGGCAGCGGTGAAGGTGACCTCGACGTACCTCGTCCCTTGAGCGGCTTCGTCCGCGCAGAACTCGCGCGCGATCCGCTCGAAATCCCCGGCTTCGCGCAAACACGACCGCGTGAGACTGTTGCGATCGGCGAACGCCCGAAACCCGTCGAACGCCGCGGGCTTGTCCGGCACATGGACCCCGTGGACGTCCGCGAGCTCCTTGAGCGTGCCAGGACGGATGGTGCTCTCGAGGTGGACGTGGAGATGCACCTTGGGAAGGGCCGAAAGATCGCGCACGCGTCGGATGATGCCTGCCGCGGGCACCTCCTGTCACCCAAGTTTCGGCGGGAACCCGGGGCGGGCACCCGGCGTTGGGGTAGGTGACGGAGGTTTCCGCAGGGGAAGGGACTGTGTGCGATGGCTTTGATGAAGAAACTCACCATGCTGGCGGGCGCCGCGGGCGCGGTGTCGTATGTGCGGAAGAACCCGGAAAAGGTGAACGAGGCTGTGGGCAAGGCAGCGCGCTTCGTGGACGAGAAGACGAACGGTCGGTATCACTCGCAGATCGCGGGAGCTGTCCGGAAGGTCTCGGACACGACTCGCGCCCGGGCGGCTGAGTGAGCCTGCGCCTGGATCGCACGACCGAATTCGCGGTCCCAGGTCCCGGGCAGATCAGCTGACCCGGTACGCGGCGGCGCCGTTGTGCAGGAAGCGGGCGCGGCCGTGCCCGTCGGAGCCGATCAGCGACAGGACCTGATGGCCGGTGAACGTCGGTTCGACGGTGATGATCGCGCGGTCGTTCAGGCGGACGACCTCGACGCGTTTTCCGGCGGTCTCGCCGCGTGGGTGGTAGGTGAGGAACGCTCGGTTGTTTTCGACGGTCAGTGCGATGTCGTGCAAGGTGGTGCGGTAAGTGCCGCACATCCGGTCCGCGTCGAGGGGAGCGGGGTTCGCCGGCGGCACCGGAAGCGGTGCCGTCTCGACGCCGGCGAGGTCCCGGAGCACTGTGCTGAAGAGTTCGTGGGCCAGCGGTTCGGCGTTCGCGCTGTTGGTCAGCACGGCCATCGCCACGCCGGCTGAGGGGACGACACGCAGAAAAGCCTTCTGGCCTTTGGAGACGCCGGTGTGTCCTGCGACGCCGTCCTGGTACAGCATCCAGCCGAGCCCCCAGCCGAGGACTCCGCCGCCGAAGTCCGGGACGGATTCGAGCTGGGGTTCGCGCAGTTCCGCGAGCGTGTGGTCGGTGAGGTGCAGCCGGACGAATTCCAGAAGGTCGCGGGCGCTCATCGCGAGATGCGAGCCGCTGGGCGTGGAGAAATAGCGGACTGCCCAGCTCTTCGTCGGCGCGAGTCCTCCTTCGGCTTCGACATGGCCGACCGCGGCGCGGTGCAGGATCGCTTCGTAGGGGTCGACGGCGACGGTCGAAAGCCCCAGCGGGGTCGCCAGCCGTTCGCGGAGCGCGTCGTGGAAGGTCTTGCCGCGCAGGACTTCCACCAGTCTGCCGAGGACCGCATATCCGCTGTTGGAGTAGGAGAAAACCTTGCCCGGGGGAAAGAGATGACCCGCGTCGGCGAGGGTGGCGACGAACTTCTCGATCGCGTCGTCGTCGCGGCCGGTGTCGACGAAGTGATTGCTGTCGAGGCCGCCAGTGTGGGTGAGCAGGTGGCGGGCGGTCAGGGAGTCGGCGGCGGCCGGGTCGCCCAGCCGCGGAAACCGGGCAGGTAGTCGCGGACGGGACGGTCGAGATCCAGCAGGTCGTCGCAGACCAGCTGCTGGATCAGCGTGGCCGTCCAGATCTTGGTGATCGAACCGATCTTGAAGACCGAGTCGGTCGTGGTCTCGACTCGCGTGCGGAGGCTCAAGACGCCTGCGGCCTCGTCCAGGATCTCGTCGCCAGCCAGTACCGCGACCTGCGCGCCCGGTACGTCGTACTTCGCGATGAGCTCGCTCGGGCCCCACCCCATCCCCGCAACCTACTGCCTCAGCGAGTGCTGCGATGAGGCGGAGACGCGGTTGGTCGAGCCGGAGTTATGCCGGGCAGAAAGCACGACCAGTTGGGCTGGCAAGCCCTCGTAGCGGCCGGTTCTCCCGATGCCTCCGAGGGCACCAGGCAGCGTGATGAGGGCACGCGGCTATGCGACGTGTCCCTAGCCGATCGCTGGTGCGACGATTAGTTCAAGCGGCACCTGTCCTCACTCCTCGGCCAGTGTCGCGAGCACGCTCTCCCCGTATTTGGCCAGCTTGCTCTCGCCGACGCCGCTCACCGTGCCCAGCACGTCGAGCGTCGTCGGCCTCATCGCGGCGATCTGGCGCAGCGTGGCGTCGTGGAAGATCACGTACGCCGGGACACCCTGTTCCTTCGCCGTAGCCGCCCGCCAAGCGCGCAGGCGCTCGAACAACGGTTCCGCTTCCGCGGGCATGTCGATCGGAGCGGCCGGCGTGCGGCGGGACGTTCGCGGGGCACGCGCCGGGCGCTCGGGTTCGCGGCGCAGCTGTACTTCCAGGGACCCGTTCAGCACCGCCGCCGAACCTTCGGTCAGCACCAGCGACCCGTAATCCCCTTCCACCGCAAGCAGGTTGCGCGCCAGCAGCTGCCGCACCACCGCGCGCCACTCTTGTTCGCGCAGTTCGGTGCCGATGCCGAAGACCTTCAGCGTGTCGTGCTGGAACTGGGTGACCTTCGGCGTCGTCTTGCCCAGCAGGATGTCGATGATCTGGCCGGCGCCGAATTTCTGCCGCCGTTCGTTGCGCAGACGGACCACTGTGGACAGCAGCTTCTGTGCGGCGATGGTGCCGTCCCAGCTCTCCGGCGGGTTCAGGCAGGTGTCGCAGTTCCCGCACGGCTGCCCGGATTGGCCGAAGTACGCGAGGATCTGCGTCCGCCGGCAGTCGACCGTCTCGCACAGCGCCAGCATCGCGTGCAGGTGCTGGGCCTGCAGGCGGCGATGCCGCTCGTCGCCTTCGGAGTTGTCGATCATTTTGCGTTGCTGCACCACGTCTTGCAGCCCGTACGCGAGCCAGGCGGTCGACGGCAGGCCATCGCGGCCCGCTCGGCCGGTTTCCTGGTAATAGCCTTCCACGGACTTCGGCAGGTCCAGGTGTGCGACAAACCGCACGTCGGGCTTGTCGATGCCCATGCCGAACGCGATCGTGGCGACCACGACGAGCCCCTCCTCGCGCAGGAACCTCGACTGGTTCGCCGCGCGGGTCCCCTTGTCGAGCCCGGCGTGATAGGGCAGCGCCGGAATTCCGTTCTGCACCAGGAAATCCGCCGTTTTCTCCACCGACGCGCGCGACAGGCAGTAGACGATTCCGGCGTCGCCCTGGTGCTCGGTGCGCAGGAGTTCGAGCAGCTGCTTCTGCGGCGAGTTCTTCGGCACGATCCGGTACTGGATGTTCGGCCGGTCGAAGCTCGCGACGAAATGCTTCGCCTCGTCCAGGCCGAGCCGCTGCGAGATTTCCTTGTGCGTGGCCTCGGTCGCGGTGGCCGTGAGCGCGATCCGGGGCACGTCCGGCCAGCGTTCGTGCAGCGAGGACAGCATCAGGTAGTCGGGCCGGAAATCGTGGCCCCACTGGGAGACGCAGTGCGCCTCGTCGATCGCGAACAGGGCGATCTTGCCGCGGTCGAGCAGCCGCACGGTGGATTCGACCGACAGCCGTTCGGGCGCGAGGTAGAGCAGGTCCAGTTCGCCCGCGACGAAGGCCGCCTCGACCTCCTGCCGCTGCGCGAAATCCTGCGTGGAGTTGAGGAATCCGGCGCGCACGCCGACGTTGCGCAGCGCGTCGACCTGGTCCTGCATCAGCGCGATGAGCGGCGAGATCACCACGCCGACGCCCGGCCGCACCAGCGCCGGGATCTGGTAGCACAGCGATTTCCCGCCGCCGGTGGGCATGAGCACCAGCGCGTCGCCGCCGGAGATCACGTGCTCGACGATCTCCGCCTGGTCGCCGCGGAACGCGTCGTAGCCGAAGACGCGCTGCAGGGTTTCGAGAGCGGGGGAGCGGGTGGCCTGCTCGGCCAGGTCGGGGTGCGCCACGCGGCCGATTCTAGGGCGGCGGACCGTCCGGGCGAGCCTGCCCCGCCGCGCACGGCGCGAAAGTCCCCATCGCACCGGCCGTTTTCGGCCGCTGCGGCGGCCCTGGTCGCAGAGGGTGAACGGCATGGCTCCTGGTGGTCTCGGGGATGACGGGACCCTTCATGCCACCCTCGTGACAGACGGTGTCGGTATGGCGGTCCCAGTGCCGTTCGCGTCGGGTCCGGAGGCGCACAATGGGATCCGTGGGTTTTCCGATCAATGACCTGACCGGGTACTTCTCCGGCGAATGGCAGCTCGCGCGCGAAATCGTCGACGTCGACGGGGCGGCGATGGGCGAGGCGAGCGGCCGCGCGACGTTCACCTCGGACGACGGCGTGCTCGTCTACCACGAATCGGGAGAACTGCAGCTCGGAGCGCATCGCGGACCGTTCGTCCGGACGCTGCATTACCGGCCCGCCGGCGGCTCGCGCGCCGCCGTGCACTTCGACCACGGCGGGTTCTTCCACGATCTCGACCTGGCGACCGGGGAGTGGACGGCCGATCATCCGTGCGCGGCCGACTGGTACCGAGGCGCGTACCGCGTGCTCGACCATCGCCGGTGGGAACAGGAATGGGTGGTGACCGGTCCGGCCAAGGATCACGTGATCACCAGCCGGTTCACCCGGGTCGACAAGCGGTCTTCCTGATTCCGCACTGCCGCGCGCGGAATCCGGCGGATACCGGCGTGACTACTTGCGCCGATTGCGCACGATCACCAGCAGGACCACTATCGCCGAAACCGCGCAGGCAGCGGTGATCACCATGCCCGCCCACGCGGGAATCGCGATGCCGGCGATGTTGTCGAAGCCGGGCAGGACGCGGGGCGCGGTGATCGCCACAAGGTCCTCCGTTCGCGCCGTCGGCGGGTAGATCGCTCTCGCGCCGGATTCTACCCGACGGCCGTCAGCGCTGCTCGATCCGAAGTGGACAGTCGCAGTCACCCTTGGTAGTCAACGGATTTTCCCGTGCGGAGCCGGTTTGACCGGTGCGAATGGACCCCTCGCGCCGCTCGAGTCACAGTGCTGGGCAGAGCCGGATCTTCCAGGCATGATCGAGGCAAGCGCACGACGACGGAAGAGGAGCGCGAGATGAATGTGGCCGATCTGCTCGCAGACGGATTCGGCCGGGTGCGGGAAGTGGTGCACCAGGCAGTAGACGGGCTGACCGCGGAGCAACTGGCGGCGCGCCCCGGCCCGGACGCCAACTCGATCGGCTGGCTGGTCTGGCATTTGGCGAGGGTGCAAGACGACCATGTCGCGGACGTAGCGGGCACCGACCAGCTCTGGACGGCACAGGACTGGCGCGAGAAATTCGACCTGCCGTTCCCGGCCGGCGACATCGGCTACGGGCACAGCAGCGAGGACGTGGCCAAGGTGCAGCCGCAGTCGCCGGATCTGCTCACCGGCTACTACGACGCCGTGCACGAGCACACGGTGTCCTGGGTGGCCACCCTCGACGAGGCGGCGCTGGACCGCGTGGTCGACAAAGCCTGGAACCCGCCGGTGACGCTGGGAGTCCGGCTGGTCAGCGTGCTGTCCGACGACCTCCAGCACGCGGGACAGGCCGCCTACGTGAGGGGGTTGCTGCTGGACTGAACCTAGCCGGAACGACTGCCGCACCCTGGCGAGTGACCGATCCTGCCCGGAACGCGACAGTCAGCTGCGGACAGCGGCCGGATGGCGCCGTGGGTTGCCGTCGTTAGTCCATGTGCGGTGCCTATTGGCGGCGCGCGCGGTGGGTTGCGGGCGGAAACGCTGGCGTTCTGGTTGCTCGTTGCTGTGCCGGGGCGCGTGAAGAGCAGGCCGGGTGCGTTGGCTTGTCGGTGGTGCTGGCGCTCTGGCAGCTTGCCGCGCACTCAGCCGAGGCGAGACGGGGGAGTCAGGCTGAGTGCGGCTGACCGTCGACGCCCGGCAGCGCCCGGTCTCCGCGCGGCGAGAACCGGCCTGGAGGCGCGGGCAACGCGACCGGCCTCACTCGTAGCCCGTTCCCCGGTGGTCCGGCAGCCGTCGCGGGCCGGGGCCGTCTTGGCCCAGTTGGTCGTTCGGGTTGGCCAGGCGGCATTTGGCCAGGGACATGCAGCCGCAGCCGATGCAGTCGTTCAGCTGGTCCCGGAGCTGTTCCAGCTGGCGGATGCGCTGGTCCAGGTCGGAGCGCCAGCAGGACGAGATGCGGGTCCAGTCGGCGCGGGTCGGGGTGCGGTCGTCCGGCAGGAGGGCCAGCACCTCGCGGATCTGCGCCAGCGGCATGCCGACGCGCTGCGACATGCGGATGAACGTGACCCTCCGCAGGGTGTCGCGGCGGTAGCGGCGCTGGTTGCCCGCGGTGCGCCTGCTGCGGATCAGGTCCTCGTCCTCGTAGAACCGCAGGGCCGACGCCGGTACGCCGCTGCGGAGGGAGAGTTCGCCCACGGTCAGTTCGGGCAGCTCCGTTTTCGCCATGCGCTCAGCATAGCTTGACTTAAAGGGAGCTTGAAGTTCGAGACTCCTCTCCGGAGGCGGAAACCTGTTCCGCCCCGGGGAAAAGGAGAATAACGTGTCGAAAGCTCCCGTCCGGCTTGCTGTGCTCGTCGGCAGCGCCAGGGAAGGGCGGTTCGCCCCGACGGTCGTGCGCTGGTTCGCCCGCCAGGCCGACCGGCACGGCGGATTCGAGATCGACGTCCTCGACGTCGCCGAGATCTCGCTGCCCCTCACGATGAACGGCGAGGGGGCCGCACCCGTCGCCGCCCGGCTCGAGGCGGCCGACGCGTTCGTCGTGGTCACGCCGGAGTACAACCACAGCTACCCGGCCGCGCTCAAGAACGTCCTCGACTGGTTCCGCGGCGAATGGCACGCGAAGCCGGTCGCTTTCGTGTCCTACGGCGGGATTTCCGGCGGACTGCGCGCGGTCGAACACCTCCGGCCGGTCTTCGCGGAACTGCACGCGGTCACCATCCGCGAAACCGTCAGCTTCCACGGGGTGTACGGCCGCTTCGGGGAGGACGGCGAGCCGGTCGACCCGGAAGCGGAGACCGCGGCGAAGGCGTTGCTCGACCAGCTCGAATGGTGGGCCCGCGCTCTGCAGGAGGCCCGGTCGGTGCGGGCTTATCCGGCGTAACTGTCGCGGGGCCGAACCCGCCGCAGGGGGCCGGGCGTTCGAGGCACGGTTGGGCATGGCTGTCAGGCGGCGGGGAGGACCGGCCCAGCAGGAGAGCCCGGGCGTTGCAGGGGGCCGGTTGGTGCGGGCTTGTCCGTCAGGGCTGTGGTGGGGCGAGCAGGACCGACCCTGCGGGAGGCAGGGATTCGGGTGTTGCGGTGAAGGCAGGGCCCTGCCGATGAACCATGCCCGGCCCGGCGTTTCGTTGTGGGGCAGCATCGGCTCGGGCATCCGTCGAGCCGATGCTGCCGTCCACAGCCGGGCACCCGGGGCTGGTCTGGCCCCTGGCTAACGGTGCGGATGCCTACGCCAAGCCGGGCACCGGCAAGCGGAGGAGATCGCCAAACCGGGTGTTGGGTAGCTGCGGGGATCGCTAAGCCGGGCACTGTGGAGTGGTGCGGATTGCCGGGCTGCGGTGTTGTGGAGTGGTGCGGATCGAAGGGCTGCGGGCACTGTGAAGCGGTCTGGATCGCCGAGCAGCGGTGCTGTGGAGCGGTGCGTATAGCCAGGCCGCGGCACTGTGGCGCGGTGAAGATAGGCAGGCCGCGGCACCGTGGCGCGGTGAAGACAGGCAGGCCGCGGTGCCTTGGCGCGCGGTGAAGATAGGCAGGCCGCAGCACCGTGAAGCGGTGAAGATAAGCAGCCCGGCCACCGTGAAGCGGCGAAGATTCGCACCCCCGCGAGCCCGGGGTGGTGCCGCAGAACCCGTCCGGCGCCACCCCGGGCAAAGCGTCATCCGGCGTAACTGTCCACACTGGACCGCCGGGCGAACGCCGGTGCGTGCTCTGGCCGCAGACCAACGCCGCCCAAATAAGCAGTCACCCCGGAAAGCGCCGGGAATCGTCGCACCATCCGCATCGGGGCGGGCAATCTGTCCAGGGTTCCGGCGAGGGCGGGGCGCAGCAGCATCTCGTGCTCGCCTCGCTGGCTCGACTGCACCGCGACAGTCGGCAGCAGACGGCGGCGGCGCACCGCGGCCAGGCGGGACACCGGGACTTCCCCGCGTCGCAACGGTTCTGCGAGGAGGCGGGCGGTCGCGACGGCGTCCTGCACGGCGAGGTTCACCCCGACGCCGCCCACGGGGGACATCGGGTGGGCGGCATCGCCGATGCACAACGCGCCGGGGGCGTGCCAGCGCGGCAGCAGGCCCATGGTCACTTCCAGCAGCTTCACGTCGTCCCACGAACCGACGGCGGACACTTGCCCGGGCGTCCAGCCGAACAAGTCCGCCAGCCGCGTGCGGAAGTCTTCGATGGGGCCGGAGCGGAGTCGGGCGTCTTGGCCGCGCGGGATGAGGTACGAGGTCTGGTAGTAGTCGCCGCGGTCCATGGTCACGGAGGCGTAGCCGGGGCCGAACCGGGCGAACACCCCCCGTTCGCCCGGTCCGGCTTTCGGCACCCGCACCTGCCAGACGTCCATCGGGACCTCCGACTCCCGCAGGGCCAGGCCGAGTTCGCGGCGCACGGTCGACCAGCGTCCGTCGCAGCCGACGGTGAGCGGGGCTTCGATCGCGGAAACCGCGCCGGTCTCGTCGCGGTAGTTCACGCCGGTCACGCGTCCGCCCGCGCGGCGCAGGGAAACGACGGAAGCGCCCATCCGCAGGGAGAATTTCGGTTCGGCCGCACCGGCTTCAGCCAGCAGGCCCAGGAATTCGGCTTGCGGCACCATCGCGATGTGCTTGTGCGGGCCGCGCAGCCTGCTGAAGTCGGCGGCGATCACCGTTTCCGCGCCGATCTCCATTTTCATCCGTTCCAGCACCGACCGGGACAGGGCGGCGAACCGGGCGCCCAGGCCCAGTTCGTCCAGCAGGCGCAGCGTCGACGGGTGCACGGTGTCGCCGCGGAAATCCCGCAGGAAGTCGCGGTGCTTCTCCAGCACCACCACCTCGACCCCGGCCCGCGCCAGCAGCAGGCCCAGCATCACGCCGGCCGGACCGCCCCCGGCGACCACGCATCCGGTCCGTTCCATCGGGACCTCCAATCTTAGAGACACTCTAAGTTTAGAGTAACGCTAAGATTCACGCCATGACCGGGTTGCGGGAAGAGAAGAAGCGGCGGACCCGCCAGGCGCTGATCGAGGCCGCGCTCACGCTGTTCGACGAGCAGGGCTACGACGGCACGACCGTCGCCGAGATCGCCGCGCGGGCGAAGGTGTCCCCGGCGACGTACTTCAACTACTTCGCCACCAAAGAGGACGTCGTCTTCGCTGACCAGCATCTTTACGACGAGGTGGTGGACGAGGTCTTCGCCGCGGCGGAGCCGGGCGCGCCGGTGGCGGAGATGGTGACCCGGACCGTCCACGCGCTGGCGACGGCGGACGCGTGGAGTTTTCCGTTGGACCATCCGCTCACCGTGGTCCGGACCCGGCTGCTGGCTGGCGTGCCCGCGTTGCGCGCGGGCTATCTGCTGCGCAACGCCGCGGTCGGCGATCGGTGGGCGGAGAAGCTCTACGAGACGTGTGCGCCGCAGCTGGATCGGGTCGAGGCGGCGGCATTGACCGGGGCGGTGCTGGGCGCGTTGGAGGCGGCGTTGCGGCAGGTGCCGGAAGGACAGAGCGCGACGGAAGTGGTCCTGGGCATCGTCGAGCGGGTCGTGTACGGTTTTTGCCTGCCCAGCAAGGCTAATTGCAGTACAGCGCTTCGAGTTTGGTGTCCGACGCCACCACGGTGATCCCCTTGTCGGCCGACTGCCCGGACGAGACCAGCGACGCCGTCACCGTGCAGACCACCTGCTGCAGACCGATCGGATACAGCACTTTCATCGATTCGGCGACGGTCACGGTCACCGGCTGCGTCGAAGCGTCGACGGTGACGTGCTGGCCAGGGCGGAGCATCGAGTAGAACCCCTCTTGTTCTTCGGCGCGCGTCGGGCCGCCGAACAGTTCCGTCAGCACCGCCGTGGGGGTCGCGTCCCTTGCCCAGGCTCGTTGCACGGGGCTGAGCTGCCCCGCGTAAAGGAAGTACAGCGTGATCGCCGGACGCGGCGCGCCCTGCTGAAAGCCGCCGGGTGCGTCTCCGGCGGGGATCACTCCGGTCGGCTGGATGCCGCATCCGGCGAGGGCCGCAACCGAAAGCAGGGCAACGAAGAGCCGCGGGAGTTTCATCGCTCCTCCTGCGCGGTGCGGGGCAGCCGGAGCGTGAACCGCGCGCCGTCGCCGGTGTTCGCGGCTTCGATGTCGCCGCCGTGCAGCCGCGCGTTTTCCAGCGCGATCGACAACCCGAGGCCGCTGCCGTCGGACCGGGCGCGCGAGGTGTCGGCCTTCGCGAAGCGGTCGAACACCTTCGGCAGCACCTCCTCGGGGATTCCCGGGCCGTGGTCGGTGACGGTCAGGAAGGCGGTCGTGTCGTCGGTGCTCAGCCGGACTTCGACCGGTGGCGCGCCGTGGTGCAGGGCGTTGCCCACGAGATTCGCGATGACCAGGTCGAGCCGTCGCGGGTCGGCGGGCACGGGGACGCTCGGCAGGTCGGCCGCCACGGAGTCGGTCCAGCCGCGGGCGGCGAGGCTGTTCGTCACCGCCTCGGCGAGGTCGACCTCCTCGACGCGCAGCTCGGCCCGTCCGGCGTCGAACCGGGAGATCTCGACCAGGTCCTGCACGAGCCGGGTCAGCCGCCGCGTTTCGGCCGACACCAGCCGCGCCGCCACGGCGGTGTCCGAGGGCAGCTGGTCGGCGTCCTCGTCGAGCACGTCGGTGACCACGTTCATCGCGGCCAGCGGGGTGCGCAGCTCGTGCGAGACGTCGGCGACGAACCGGCGCGCGTCGGCCTCCATCTCGCGCAGCGAGCCGACAGTGCGTTCCAGCTCGGCGGCGGTGTGGTTGAACGTCGTGACCAGCTGGGCCAGTTCGTCGGAACCCTTGGCGGGCAACCGCACATCGAGCTGTCCGTCGCCGAGCTTGCGCGCCGCGGAGTTCAGCGCGCGCACCGGTTGCAGCACCTGTCGCGCGGCCAACAGCGCCAGCGCGACCGCGATCGGCAGGGCCAGCGCGGTCATCTGCCACGCGCGGGTCGCCAGCTGTTCGATCGCGGCCTGCTGCGTGGCGAGCGGGACCGTTTTGTAGACCTCGATGCCGGTGTGTTCCCCTCTCGACGCGCCGTACCGCAGCAGCGGCATCCCGATGTAAAGCACCGGACGCCCGCCCTCGATGACCCGCTGGAACTGGACACTGGTCCCGCCTGCGACCGCGGCGCGCAGCCCGGCGGGGATCTCGTCCGGATTCAGCCCGACGCGCGAACGCAGCGCCCCGAACACCACGGTCGTGGCGCCCTTGAGCGAACTCGCCATGTTGTCGAGCTGCCGCTGGTCGGGCGGCAGGGTCAGCTGCGGCAGGTACGCCTTGACCTCGTCGCGCAGCTGCACCATCGCCGGGTCCTGCACGCCGGCCAGGATCGTGTTGCGCGCGGTCACGTAGCTCGCGCCCGCCGCCGCGCCCGCGCCGACCAGCGTCATCGCCGCGAACGCCAGGACCAGCCGCAGGCGCAGCCCGGACGCCCACGACCGGAGCCGCTTCACGATCCGGCCCGCCTCACGAGCGGCCGAACCGGTAGCCGAAACCGCGGACCGTCTGCACGTGGTCCGGCCGGGCCGGGACGTCCTCGATCTTCGCCCGCAGCCGCTGCACGCAGGCGTCGACCAGGCGGGAATCGCCGAGATAGTCGTGTCCCCACACGGACGCGAGCAGCTGGCTGCGGCTGTGCACCTGGCCGGGCGTGCGCGAGATCTCCAGCAGCAGCTTCAGTTCGGTCGGCGTGAGCGGGACCTGCTCGCCGTGTTTGTGCACCAGCATCCCGGCCCGGTCGATCACCAGGTCGCCGTGCTGTTCGGGGCCGGCGGCGCCGGGTTCGGCGGCGGTGCGGCGCAGCACCGCGCGGATCCGGGCATCGAGCACGCGCGGTTCGATCGGCTTCACGACGTAGTCGTCCGCGCCCGCTTCGAGCCCGGCGACGACGTCGAAATCGTCGCTGCGCGCGGTGAGCATGATGATCGGCACCTGGCCGAGCGCGCGGATCCGGCGGCAGGTCTCGAAGCCGTCGATGCCGGGCAGCATGAGGTCGAGCACCACGAGGTCGGGCGCGCGTTCGCGCAGCTTCGCCACGCCGTCCTCGCCGGTCGCCGCGGTGTGCACCGTGTGTCCTTGCCGGCGCAGCGCCAGTTCCATGCCCTCGCGGACGGACGCGTCGTCCTCGATCACCAACACCACAGCCACAGGGGCCATTATTCGGACTGCCCGCGGATTCGCGCGAGCCGGGCGGATCTTGTAGCGAAACCATGACACTGCCCTGACGAGATCTCGAAATCCGGAGGCCAGGCTCGAAGGCATGGCAGTGCTGACTCCTGAAACGCCGACCGTGCCCCTGTCCTCGCCCCGGCACGCCCTCGTCCCTCCGCGGCGGTCGCGGACCGCCGTGCTGGTCGCGGCCGCGATCGGGTTCGCCGTCGCGTTCGTCGTCGCCTACCTGCTGTTCGTGCGGACCGAGGCCGGGCAGCGCGCGGAGGACGGGGTCGTCCGGTTCGCGCAGCACCTTCCGCGGTCCACTGTGGACTGGGCACGCCCGCTGGCCGGGATCGACGGGGTCGAGGTGTTCGGCGCGGCCGGGATCGTCATCGTGGCGCTCGCGGTGCTGCGCAAGCGGTTCGCGCTCGGGGTGACCGCGCTGGTGCTGTATTTGCTGCCGCTGGCCGCCGCGCAGCTGCTCAAGATCTACCTGCTCGACCGGCCGGACGTCGGTTCGAGCGGGGCGCCGCACCACAACAGCTTTCCGAGCGGGCACGTGAGCGCGGCCACCGCCGTGCTGCTGGCACTGGCCGTGGTGCTGCCCGCGCGGTTCCGGACCTGGGTGCTCGCCGTGGGTGCGCCCGGGGTCGCCTGGGTGGCCGCGGCGACCGTCGCGCTCAGCTGGCACCGCCTTTCGGACACCGTGGGCGCCTGCCTGCTGGTGGCCGCGGTCGTGACGGCGGGCGCGGCGGTCGTCTCGGCGCGGCGTCCGGACGGCGGCCGGATTCCGCCGGTGCTGACCGCGGTCGCGCTGCTCGGGCCGGTCGCGGTGGTGCTGGGCGGGTACGCGGTGCTGGCGTCGGCGACGTCGGTGCCCGCCCGGTCCGTGGCGGCGCTGGTGCTGGCGGCGTTGAGCGCGGTGGCGGTGGTGCTGCTGGCGGCCGGACCGCTCCGCCGGGTGAATTTCGACCCGTCCGGGGCACGGAACCGGTTGCACGACGCGGAGTCCCGCTGAGGGGTCGCCGGCGCCGGTTCTCCCCGGCGTTGCCGCTTACGAGGGATTCCGGCGCGGTTTGATCCGCACGGCGGGCAGCGGGGGAGCGGGCAGCCGCGCCGGGCCGCCGGGGTACGGCTCGATCTCGCCGAACTGGTCGGAGTGCGCCTCCCACGCCGCGCGGTATTCGGCGATCTCGTCGTGGCTGCGGCCGACGAAGTTCCACCACATCAGGATTTCCTCGCCGAACGGCGGCCCGCCGAGCACGATCGCCCGCGCCGCCTCTGGGCCGGGGTTGTGCAGGTCGAGCTTGGCCGCGCCGATGCCGAGGTAGCCGAGCTGGGCCCGCTGCAGCGGGGTGCCGCCGAAGGTGAGTTCTCCGGTGTCGAGCAGGACGCCGTGCTCGAAGGACGGGTCCGCGTCGAGGCTGAGACGCGCACCGGGGTCGAGGACGATTTCCGCGCCCAGCAAGGGAGTGAAGGTCTGCACCGGCGAGGTTTGCCCGGCCAGCGTGCCGAGGAAGACGCGCGCGGTGGCACCGTCGAGGTCGACGGCCGGCGGGGCGTAATGCTGGAAGTCGCGAGCGGTGTGCCGGTGCTCGTCCGGCAGCGCGACCCACAGCTGGACTCCGTGCAGCGTCGTGGTTTCCGGCGTCGACACCTCTTCGTGGCAGATGCCGTGCCCGCCGGTCATCAGGTTCAGCTCGCCGGGCCGGACCATCGCGTGCGAACCGAGGCTGTCGCGGTGCTCGATCTCGCCGGTGAACAGCCAGCTCACCGTCTGCAGCCCGGTGTGCGGATGCGGGCCGACGGACATGCCGCCGCTGACGGAGGTGTCGTCCGGGCCGTAGTGGTCGGCGAAGCACCACGCGCCGATCAGCGACCGCTGCCGCTGCGGCAGGGTGCGGCGGACCGGCATCGCCCGCGGGCCGCCGAGCGGGACGGAACGGGAGTCGAGGATCTCGACCTTGCCGGGGTCGACGGGGTCTCCGCCGCAGGCCAGTTCGGCGGGGTCGGTCTCGACGTTGCTCATGCCTGACACGATAACCGGCCGCGCGCGAGATCCTGCTCGGCTGTCCGTGCGGGGAGCCCCGAGTCCGTGAAGGGGCCCTTGAGGGAATCAGATTCCCTCAAGGAGCCCTTCACGGACAGTCGGCGCGGGTCAGCGGCCGAGGCGGTTGCGCAGCCAGTCGAGCGCGGTCGGGAGCGCGTTCAGCACCGAGATGTGCCCGTCGCGCGGACGGAGCCACAGCTCGGCGTCCGGGAGGTTCCGCAGGAGCCATTCGCTGTGGCTGACCGGGACGACCCGATCGGCCTGGCCGTGCACCAGCAGCACCGGAACCCGGACGTCGGCGGCGGAGAAACCCCACGGCGTCACGTACGCGAGGTCGTCGTCGGCTTCCGCGGCCACGTCACCGGAAGCACCGGCGTCCTGGCCCAGCGGGCCCCACTCGCCGCGCAATGCCGCCCAGTCCGCGTCGGTGAAGCTCGTCGGGTCGAATTCTTGCGTTTCTCCGTGCTGCAAGCGGGTTTCCCGACCCTTGCGGGCGGCGCGCAACGAGCTGTCGTCGACCATTCCGCCGTACCAGTCGTACTCCTCGGAGTACGGAGCCAACCCGGCGAGCGATACCGCCGCCGGCACCCGATCCGGCAGCAGCGCCGCGCAAGCCAACGCGTGCGGTCCGCCCCCGGACGCGCCCAGCACCGCGAACTGAGGCAAGGCCAGTGCGTCTGCCAGGTGCCGGACGTCCTCGGCCGCCGAACCCACCGTCCGCCCGACGTCCGAAGTGGACCCGCCGTACCCGGGCCGGCCGTAGGAAACGACCCGGAAACCCCGCGCGGCGGCAGCCTCCACCATGGGCGGAAGCAACCGGCCGGACTGCGGGGTTCCGTGGTGCCACACCAGCGGGAAACCGTCGCCGCCGGTGTCGTGCACCCGAAGATTCCGGCCGTCCGGCAGCGATAGATCAGTCGTCCCCATGCCGGGGGACTCTAGCCGCTCCGGCGCGCCCGGTCGGCGAAATTGTCCCAGGCCTGCCGGACCAGCGCGGGATGCGCGAGAAGGTCCGACGCCGTGCGGGCCAGCGCGGACGCCGTCGCGAGCAGCACCGTCCGGGCCCGCGGCGACGCCGTCGCCTCGGCGAACGCCCGGCTGCCGACCGCGCGCACCGGATCGTGGAGCGCGACCGACGGATGGATCGTCGGCATCCGCACGCTCAGGTCGCCCACCTCGGCCCGGCCGGGGATCGCCGCGGCGCCCGACGGGGCCGCGTGGATCCCGCACGCCGCGAGATGCCGGGCGAAATGCCCGGACAGCACCGGATTGTCCTGGAACCGCGCGTGAATCGGGCCGAATCGTTCGACGTTCGCCTTCGTTCCGGTCGCCATCGCGGCGCCTTCGGCGGCGGTGGTCACCTCGGTGACGACTCGGCCGAGCGTTTCGGAATCCGGCGCGCGCAATCCGAAGCGGGCCTCGGCGAAATCGGGCACCACGTCGGTGGATTCCCCGCCGTGCGTCACGATTCCTTGCACGGCCGCACCAGCGGGCAGCCGGGCGCGCAGCGCGGCGATCGCGGTGAAAACCTGCACCAGCCCGGCGACCGCGTCGGTGCTGTCTTCGGGCGCCGGTCCGGAATTCCCGTGCACGGTCACCCGCAGTTCGGTCCGCGCGGCCAGCGGCGCGGCGGCCCAGGTGTGCACGCCGGGCTGGAACGTCAGCACCGCGTCGATCCCGTCGGCGGGGCGGTCGGTGACGACGACGGAACCGGATTCCAGCGTCCGGACGGTGGCGAGCGCGGCGCCGAGCACCGCCGCCGCGACGAGGTTGTGGCCGAATTCCCGGAGCCGGTCCGACGGAAGCAGCAGGGCGACGCACGGACGTCCGGCGCCGTACCGGGCAGTGCGCCCGGTGATTTCGAAACCGGCCTGCGCGAGCGGGGAGAGATCCGGCGCCTCGTCGCCCGCCGGTTCGCGGGACCAGGCCCAGAGCCGCTCGGCGAGCAGCTCGATCTCGTGGTCGGTCCGGTCGTGCCGGTCCTCGTCGGGCTCCATGCCGCCCAGGTACCCATCCGGCGGGCATTCGATCCCTGCCGAAAGTGGGTAATTCGGCCGTGGGCGCGGCCGCGCCGGTGCGCGAGGGTCACCGGTATGACAGCGGGAAGCTACCGGGTGCTGCCGGCCGAGGTGTCGGCGATCGTGAAGAACGTGGAAGGCCTCGGCGCCGCGGCGTTCTCGGCCGTCCGCGACCTCGAGACGCTCGTGATCGACGCCTTGTCGTTCGCGGGCATCGGCAGCGGGGTCGCCGCGGCGAACACCTTGCTGCAGTCCAAGCTCGTGTCCTCGCTCGGCGATTTCGTGAAGCTGATCGAGCAGGTCAACGGCAAGGTGGCGCACGCGGCGCAGAACTACGCCGACGCCGACGCCGCGGTCGCCGAAGGCTACGGCGGCGGGCGAGCCGGGTCCGGCGGGGGCGGTGCGGCTGCTGGGGGTGCCGCACCGCAGCAGCTGGACGACCGGGTCGTCGATTCGATCATGCGGTCCGAGGGCGCGACCGGCGAGCAGGGCGGCGTGCGCGAGGCGTACGGGTTCCGCCAGAGCATGCACAACGGCTACGACCAGATCATGGCCGCCCGTCAGCAGTACGGCCTCGGCAGCCCCGAGGAACGCGCGGTGGTCGCGCAGCTGATGACCGCCAACGCGCGCCGCGCCGGGGCGCTGGAGTTTTCCGACCCGGGCACGCAGGCGGCGATCATGTCCGGCGCGCACATGCGCGGCGCGGGCGGCGTCCGGGCGATCCTGAACCACATGGGCGGCGCGGACATCGTGCAGAGCGCGCGCACCCTCGACCCGGCCGCCGTGCAGCATCTGCAGGGCCTGTCGCCGGAGGAATTCCAGCAGCAGTTCCGCGACGCGCGGATCGAATACGACCGCGAGGTCTACGGCGACACGACCACCCGCCAGAACGGGCACACGCAGAACTGGTGGGACCGCTACGGAAACGGCCTGACCCAGCGCTACGACCGCGAGCAGCGGGAGTTCCTGCGGCTGTCGCGGTGATCCCGTTCAGTCCATTTCGGACAGCCGGGCCGTCAGGTCCTCGACCAGCCGGGTCAGCAGCCGGTCGAGGACCTGGCGGTCTTCCGCTGTCCAGTCGCTGAGCGCGTCCGCGAACCAGCCTTCGATCACCTCGACGTAGCGTTCGCTCGCGGCTTTTCCTTCCGGCGTCAGCTCGATCAGCCGGGCCCGCTGGTCGTCCGGATCGGCCACGCGCCGCACCAGCCCCCGGCTCTCCAGCCCCTGCACCTGCCGGGTCACGTGCGGGCCGACGACGTTCATCCGGTTCGCGATCTCGCCGACCCGCAGCGGCCCGCCCTCGACGTGCAGGATGCCGAGCACGCTCATCGCCGGCCGCTCCAGCGGCAGCCCGGTGGCCGCGACCGCGCGCTCGAAGAGCTTGCCCCGGCGCAGCGTCCCGCTCAGCTCGTTCAGCCGGGGGAGCAGGTCCCGGAGCAGGGAAGGGACGGCGGACATCGCGGGCTCCTTGAATAGATACCTAACTTAGGTATACGGTTGGCCGGTCGGGAAAATGATACCTAAGGTAGGCATCTATCGCCTGCCGGGGGACAAGGGGAGAACCATGAGCAGGAGTGTGCTGATCTCGGGGGCGAGCATCGCGGGCCCGGCGCTGGCGTACTGGCTGAACCGGTATGGCTTCGCGGTCACTGTCGTGGAGAAGGCGGCGGCGGTGCGCGGCGGCGGGTACCCGATCGACATGCGCGGCCCGGCGGTCGAGGTGCTGCGGCGGATGGGGCTGGAGGAGAAGGCGCGCGAGCGGCACGTCGGCACCCGGCGGCTTTCGTTTCTCGACGCGGAGGGGGTCGTGTTGAACAGCGTTGCCCCAACGGCGATCACCGGGGACGAGACCGGGTACGACATCGAACTGGCCCGCGGCGACCTGACCGGCCTGCTGTACGACGCGGTTCGCGACGACGTCGAGTTCCGCTTCTCGGAGTCGATCGCCGCGCTGGACGACCGCGGCGACCGGGTCGACGTGACCTTCGCCAGCGGCCGGAGCCAGACGTTCGACCTGGTCATCGGTGCGGACGGACTGCACTCGAAGACCCGTTCGCTGGCCCTCGGGCCGGAGGAGCGCTTCCACCGCTACCTCGGCTGCTGCTTCGCCGGATTCACCCTGCCGAACCATCTCGGCCTCTCGCACGAGGGAATGGCGTGGGCGGCCGCGGGCCGGTCGGCGGCGCTCTACGCGGCGGGCGACCGCGACGCCGGCCAGGTGCACGGGTTCCTGATTTTCACCCATCCCGAGCCGCCGTTCTCCGCGTTCGCCGACCCGGCCGCGCAGCGTGCTCTCGTCGCGAGCCGTTTCGAGGGCTTCGGGTGGGAGGTGCCGCGGATGGTCGAGGCGATGCGTTCGGCGGACGACCTGTTCTTCGACGTGGTCAGCCAGATCCATCTGCCGGTCTGGTCGAAGGGCCGCGTCGCGCTGGCCGGGGACGCCGCGCACGCGACGTCGTTCCTGTCCGGGCAGGGTTCGAGTCTCGCGATGATCGGCGCGTACCTGCTGGCGTACGAGCTGGCCGACGCTCCGCACGACGTTGCCTTCGCGGCGTATGAGCAGCGGTCGCGGGAGTTCGTGGAGGCCAACCAGGCGCTCGCGACCGGCGGGTCGGCGGTGATGTCGCCGCGCACCGAGGCGGAGGTGGCGGCGCGGAACGCGGCGTTGCGGGAGTTGGACGGGTTGCCGGGGGAGTCGAGTTCTGAGGTGCACAACCTGCTGGTGTTGCCGCCGGAGCGGGCGACCGTCTGAGTTTCGGTTGGCGAGTCGCGGCCGGGCTTGCGAGTAGCGGTTGCGGGTGTACAACGTGCTGACGCTGCCGCCGGTGCGCGCGATCGGCTGAACCGCGGCTGGCGAGTCGGGGCCCGGTCCGTCGCGGCGGCGTGCGAGGCTACCCGGCGGCATTGCGCGGTGACGGAACGGGGCGGGATGAACGCGATTGCGCGCGGCGGCGGGATGCTCGCGGCGATTCTGGTGGTCGTCGGCGGCACGGCCGGGCTCGGGGTGGCGCTCGGGCTCGGCGCGACGGCGATGCTGGCCGGGCTGACCGCGTTGTTCTGCTTCATCGCCGCGACCGGCGGGCCGTTGCGGCCGGATCTGCGGCTGCTCGCCGCGTTCGCTCCGGCGGTGGTGCTGGGCGGGGCCGGGCCGCGGCTGCTGGGCGAGGTGTCGCCGGCCGCGTCGATCGCGCTGCTCGTGCTGGTGGTGTTCGCGGCGGCGCTGGTGCCCGCGCTCGGGTCGCGGTACGTGACGGTCGGGCTCGGGCT
Source organism: Amycolatopsis sp. AA4 (assembly GCF_002796545.1). Classification (GTDB taxonomy): domain Bacteria; phylum Actinomycetota; class Actinomycetes; order Mycobacteriales; family Pseudonocardiaceae; genus Amycolatopsis. Next base: position 5,229,740 of record NZ_CP024894.1, on the reverse strand, counting down.
CGGCATGGCTTCGGTGTTCGGCTACGGCTTCCAGTTGAGCGGGACGGCGAGCCCGGTGCAGATCATCTGCGCACCGGCGCTGGCCGTCGGGGTCGTGTTCGTGCTGCGGCTGCTGATGGGGCTGAGCGATCCGGGCAAGCCGACCCGTACCGCCCTTGCCGACGCACTCGCCGGGCCGGATCGCGCGAGTGCGGAGCGGGCGGTGCGGCTGTGGGTGACTGACCGGCCGCGGGCGTGGCAGGCGCGAGTACTCGCCGGTGGCGCGCGGTACCACGGCACGGCCGCGTTGCTGCGGGATCGCCTGCGCGCGTTCGACGAGGAGCAGGCGGCGGAGGTTTCCCGCGTGCTCGACGCCGCGGACGAACAGGTCGCGGCGCTGGCCGAAGCAGTGCGGGCCAAGACCGTTTCGGAGCCGCCGGAGATCGAACGCGTAGACCCGGACGTCGCGTTGCCTGGCGACACCGCGGCGCTGCTCGAGGAAGCCTGGGCCGGGTTGTTCGCGATCCGGGAAGCCGTGCTGAATCGCGACGAGTCCATTGTGGACTTCCCGAAGCATCTCGTCCGGGAAGCCTTGCGGCGTGAGGCGACCGGGGTGTTCTCGTGGCGGTCCGCGCAGTTGCGGCACGCGGTCCGGGCCGCGCTCGGGATGCTGGTCGCCGCGGTGATCGCGACGTTCCGTCCGGGCGACCCGCTCACGGTGTCGTTCCTGATGACGACGTTCGCCCTGATGCAGCCGGAATGGCGGGACACGCTGGCGAAGGCGTGGCAGCGCGCCGCCGGTGCGGTGGCCGGGGCCGTGGTGCTGGCGGTCGCGTTGTGGCTGCTGCCGCCGGGCGCGTTGCTGCCGCTGGGGATTGTCGCGCTGCTCGTCGGATTCCCGTTCATGCAGGTGCAGCCCATGGTGTTCAACGGCTGCATGGTGCTGATGAGCGTCGGGATGAACGCGACGACGCGGCATCTCGACGCGGGTTCGGTGCTCGTGGAGTACCTGCTGCTGGTCGCGCTGGCAGTGGTGATCGGCCTGCTGTTCGGCTTCGCCGCGGTGCCCGGCGTGCCGAAACCTTCGGTGGCACAACGGTTTTCCGACGCCGTCTCCGAGACTGGCGAGCTGCTCGCGTCAGTGGCCGAGCGGTTGCGCGGCGGAGGCGGCCGGCGCGAGGTCGCGCTGCGGTTCCGCGCGGCGGCCCGGACGCACCAAGACCTGTTGAGCCCCGAGCCCGGCAGCCGGGAGCCTTCGCCGGAGCAGCGCGAAGCTTTGGAAGAGGCCGGACAGGGCTTGCGCGGCCTCGCGGCTTCGGCGGGCGCGCTGCTGCAGCGAGACGGTCAGTCGCCCGCGATGGCGTCCTTCGCCGAGGCTGCGGCGGGTGCGCTGGCGGGGAGCGGGGAACTGCCGCCGCGCCCGGCGGAGGCGGACGAGGAGGAGCGGCTGCTGGCCGACCTCGTCCGGGCTGACCTGCTGCGCGTGCACCGCGGCGCGGAGGTCCTCGCGGGCTGACCGGTCGCCCGCCTGCGACTACGCCGGCTCGGGGTGCCCCACGCAACACAATTCCCCCGGGCACCCCGCCGAAATCCGGGTAATAGTAAGCAGCATGGACTCCGCGCTCCCGCTGGACGGAATCACCGTCGTCTCGATCGAACAGGCGGTCGCCGCCCCGCTCGCCACCCGCACGCTGGCCGACCTCGGCGCTCGCGTCATCAAGGTGGAACGAGCGGACGGCGGCGACTTCGCCCGCGAATACGACCACGTCGTGCACGGCACCGGCGCCCATTTCGTCTGGCTCAACCGAGGCAAGGAGTCACTGGCCGTAGACCTCAAAACCGAGGAAGGCCGCGACGTCGTCCGGCGGCTCGTCGCCCGCGCGGATGTCTTCGTCCAGAACCTGGCCCCCGGTGCGGCCGCTCGCCTGGGGTTCAGCGCGGCCGAGCTGCGGGCCGAGCACCCGGAGCTGGTGGCGGTCGACCTCTCCGGCTACGGCACCGGCGGTCCGCGGGAACAGCGCAAGGCCTACGACATGCTGGTCCAGGCCGAAGCGGGCCTGATCGGCATCACCGGCACGCCGGACACGCCGGTCAAGACCGGCATCCCGACCTCCGACATCGCCTCCGGAATGTACTGCGCCCAAGCAGTGCTGGCCGCCCTCCTGCGCCGGTGGCGGACGGGGCAGGGCGCGACGGTTGAGGTCACGATGCTGGAGGCGACCGTCGAATGGATGGGCTACGCGATGTACAGCCAGATGTACTCCGGACGCCAGCCCGCGCGGATGGGGTTGAGCCACGCCTCGATCGCCCCCTACGACGCGTACCCGACGAAAGACGGGCAGATGCTGATCGGGGTCCAGAACGACAGCGGCTGGCGGACCCTGGTCACCTCGGTGCTCGAAGCCCCGCACCTGGCCGACGACCCGCGGTTCACCACGAATGTCCTGCGCGTGGAACACCGCGCGGAATGCGACGCCGCGGTCGCCGCCGAGACCGTCCGATGGTCCACAGTGGAATTGGACGACCGGCTCGCGAAAGCGGGAATCCCTGCGGCACAAGTGAAACAGGTCGCCGATGTGGTAGCCGACCCGCAGCTGCGCGCCCGGGACCGCTGGCGCAAGATCGGCACCGAACACGCGACGGTCGACGCGCTGCTGCCGCCGGTGACGTTCGCGGACGTCGAGGCGCGGATGGGCGACGTCCCGGCCTTCGGGGCGCATACCCGTGCGCTGCTTGAAGAAGCCGGGGCGGACGCGGACGACCTGCTGCGCCGGGGGATCGCCGCCGAGCCGCGTTGACAGTTGTATGGTGCATCTCTAGCATGCGGGGACATGCCGGGAGAAGACCGCGACGGCGATGCCCTGGACGCTATCCACCGCGCGATGATCCTGTTTTCCCGCGGCTCGCGGGTGCGTTCGAACGAGCTGTACGAGGGGCTCGGGTTCGTGCAGTACACGATGCTGTCCTCGATCGACCTCGCCGACTGCGCGCACGCGGCGGATCTCGCCCAGGAGTACGGGCTCGACCCCTCGACGGTGAGCAGGCAGCTGGCGGAACTGGAGAACGCGGGGCTGGTGGTGCGCGGCCCGGATCCGCGGCATTCGCGTCGGCAGCGGCTGGAGTTGACCGAGACTGGGCACCGCGCGCTGGCGGTCACGCGTGCGGCGCAGCGGAAACGGCTCGAGGACCGGTTGCGGGACTGGCCGCGGCGGGACGTGGCGGAGTTCGGGAGGTTGCTGTCCCGGTTCGTCGAGTCGTAGCTGTCCACTGTGGACTGAACTCCGGCGCTGGCGGTCAGCCTCGGCGGATCGGGCCCAGTTTCGCGGAAAGGTCTTCCGCGAGGTCGGCCGGACGGGGCGGCCCGGCGGCGCGGTCGGCGGCCCAGGCCAGCGCGAGGCGGCTCGGTTCCCAGCCGTCCTCGTCGATGCGGACCAGCTTGAACTCCGGCGGCGAGAACATCCGGCCGATGAACGACGCCGGCGCGTAGGACACGAGCGCGACCAGGCGCCGGTTGAACACCTGCGCGGCCATTTCGAGTTCGCCGCCGCGCCCGCTGACCGCGCGCACGATGTTCCGGACGCCGCGTTTCGCGAGCAGCCGGGTCAGCGCGGCGAGGATGACCGGGTTCGGCCGGGCGAAGTCGATGACCACCTCGCGGTCGCGCAGTTCCTCGATGTGCACGAGGTCGCGGCAGGCGAGCGGATCGTCCGCGCGGACCGCGATCGCGCCCTGGTACTCGGCGACGGTCCGGGCGCGCAGCCGCGGATCCTCGACGGCGAGGTGGATCAGCCCGAGTTCCAGATGCCCGGACACGAGTTTCGCGGTGACCTCGGCCGCCGACCCGGCCACCTCGAACGTCGCCGGGGAGGCCAGCCCGCCGACCGCGGTTTCCAGGTCTTCGAGCAGATCCGACGGCGCGTACGCGGTGGCCCCGACCCGGATCGGCGTGCCGTCTTCGAGGACTCCGGCCGCGATCTCCTTCAGACCGTCGACCTGGCGCAGGATCGCCCGCGCCGGACCGAGCAGCGCCTGGCCGAGCGGCGTGAGCCGGACCTCGTGGTAGTGCCGTTCGAACAGCGGCCCGCCGAGTTCGCGTTCGAGCTGCTTGATCTGCTTGCTGAGCGGCGGAGGGGTGATCCGCAGCCGGTCCGCCGCGCGCTTGAAGTGCAGTTCGTCGGCGACAACCCTGGATCTCCTAGTGCACTCTAAACAGCCCCCTGAACTGGTCAAATGTGCTGGCGGCCGACACGAACATTTGGAGGAGCCGACCGCGTTCGGCTGACCGACGGCCATCCACCCAACGGCGACACCGGCTATGGGCCACGACAGACTCATGCAGCGGCCACTTCTTACGGCGCGACGAGCAACCAGTCGACGACGAGAACGGCCGAATAGATCACCAGACCAGCAGCAAGGCAGGCCCATCGTGTCCAGGGGCGTCGGCCGAGTTTCGCTGCGCAGATCCATGTGACTGCTACCGAGGCAGCCCATCCGACGAGCGGCAGCCACCATGCGACGCTTTGCCCGGTGCCGGTGCACACGAACGCCGTCGCGCCGACCCTGCACGGGTCACTGCTCATTGTCCCGGCCGTGGCAAACACAAACGCAATCACGCCGGAGGTGCTAGCCGACGCCCAGCAGGCTGCCGCGAACAGCAGCCGAGAAAGGCGACCGCTCGCGCCCGTCGGACTCGAAAGAAAGCGACCATTTGGTTGATTGCGTTTCATCTGACAGGAAGGGATGTAATTGAAACTACTTTTTCATGAGGTGGCATCCCGTAATTAAGGAAATTACGGTGTTCTTGCCGGAGCCGACGGAGATCTGCGCGCCAAACTTGTCTGTAAGGGTGAGTTCGGCGTCGCCAGCCTGGTTCGTGTCGAGGGTGACCGTCGTGAACCCGTAGCCGCCCGCTACTTCGCGCGCTACCTGCTTTGCCTGCTCCCAGCGAGCCAGTAGAGATGTCGGTGAATACCACCGGGACAGGAACTTCTTGGCAGCCTCTTTCTCGGTCAATTCCGCAAATTGTGGAGCGCATCCGCTGTATTCGGCGGTTCCTGGCTCTTCGGTCCATTGTTCGACCTTGAAATCAGCGGTCATGCGTGCCCGGAGCGTGGCGAGAAGCTGTTCGTAGCGGGCGGCAGCTTCATCCAGGGTCGGACGGGTCGCCAGTTGCGCGTGCTGTTGCTGCTTAGACATCGAGGGTCCTGTGGGTTGTGGGTCAAGGTACTCGTGACCGTCGCTGCATCCGCCAAGCAGCAACGCGCAGGCCAGCGCTGTGCTGATGGGCCACACTCGTGCGGACAAGTGATCGACTTCCTACTGGGCGGGGACCGTCAACTGCGGCTTGTCGGCCACGATTGCGGCGATGTTGTGCTTGCTGGTGCTGTCCACGCCGTCCGGCGTGGTCATCGTGTACTGGCTGTGCCCGTGGGACGCGGCGAGGGGGCCATCGGGTCCCATGGCGGCGTCGGCAGAGAGCTGGTTCATGCCCTCCATCGCGTAGGGCGCAGCCCCGTAACGCCAGGTCTCTGGTGCCCACTTTGCGATGTCGTCACCGTCCGCTTTGATGTTGTAAGCATGCCCGTCGGGCACCTTTAGATCATGTGCCGTGTTGTCGATGCCGAAGTGATTGGCGACGCCGGGCGAGCCGAAGACCACCGCGTCGTCCACTCCGGTACCGGCATGAGTGAGGCTGATCCCAGTCACGATCGACCCTTGGGAGTGGCCGAGGGCGGTCATGTGAGGGTCGGTGGGCCGTGAGGCGTTAATGCCTTGATCAAACCGTGCAAGTTTGTCTCCGCCGAAATCGACGTTGTCGGCCGTCACCAGTCCGACAAGCGAGGATGGGTCGTCGAAGGACGATGGTTCGTAGCCGAGCCACGTGACTGTGGCGACGCTCGACATGTCACCTGCTCGGCGGAGCATGTCCTCTGCGCTCCTGCGGACACCCTGCATGTCGTTGACGTACCCGTTCATGTTGCCGTCGACTGTCGAGTTCATGCCGGGGGTGAATACCGCCACGTGCTGTGCGGTGTCGACGTCGCCGTTGGCGATGGCTGCCTTCGGGTGGTCGCCGGTCAGGTCAAGCGACATGAGCTGCCGACTGGCGTTAAGCGTGCCGTCTGGGTTGTGCATCATGCCGTCGATAGCGGTGATGGCTTTCAGTCGTTCTTCGATGCGGGCGATTTCGTCGGAGTCGCCGTCTTCTCGTTTGAGGCGGTCGAGGTCGGCGGTGAAACGCTGCCGTTCCTGGTCCATGAGTTTGAGGTTGGCTTTGCTGCGGTCGGCGGCTTTCACGCCGTCGCGGTTGCCGACCATGTCCGGGTGATCCCTGATCATCGCCTCGCGCTGGTTAGGCGAGAGCGCTGCCCACCAGGCGGCGTTCATCGAGGGGGAAGCGTCGACCGGGGGCGGAGCGAGGACCGAGAGCGCGCCCATCGCCGCGCCGGAGTTGCCTGCGGCAGCAAGGCTGGTGGTCTCGTTGTTGTTGCCGGTGGCGTCGATGGTGTGCCCCGACAGGACGCGGTCGAGCACGGCGCAGAAGTCGTTGTCGATGTCCTCGGCCTGCCGGATGACCTCTTCCACCCGGTCCCGGATCTCCGTCGAAATCCGCTGCCGTTCCTCGGCGACGGCGTCCTTCTGGTCTTCCGGGGTGTCCGGGGGCGGGCCGTTGTCGACGACCGAGCCATCGCCGCCGATGCTGAAATTGTTCGCCTTCGCGAGGCCGTCCGCTTCCTTGACGCCGTTCTGTACCCCGGTGATGGCGTCGCTGACATCTGCGGCGGCGCGCCGGACGGACGCGACCTCGGCGGCGTATTCCTCCAGGCCGTCAATGATGTCGTTGACGTTCTTCGCCGCTGCGGTGGCGGCAGCACCGTGCCAGCCGTTGGGCGTGTTGATGTCGCGCAGGTCGTCGGAACAGGCCACGACCTTGTTGTAGGCGGCGTTGAGCGCGCCGACCGCTTCTTGTAACGGCCCGGGGTTCCAGCGGGTGACGTCTGCCCAAGCGACCATCAGATCGGCCTTGCCATGCCCGTGGGCTTCGGCGCGCCGAGGTCCGCCACAGCGGCGGATTCCTGACGGCTGTAGCGATCGGCCGCGCTGGACATGTTCGCCGCGTGCTCGTCCAGCTTGCCCCCGTAGCCGCGTTCGCGATCCTGCCACGCCTGCTTCACCGACGCGAGCTTGCCGACCGCACGCGCACCAGGGACGCCCGCGTCACCGCCGGGAGCCGCCGCCGAGCACGCCGCGCCCCGCAGGCCGGCCGCGACCCGCCCCGCTGCCTGCCCGCTATGTCTGATCTTGTCGATCACGACCTGGTACCCCGTCACATGTCCTCCCTCGTAGCCTGCCGGTCACACACCGCGACACTACGGCAGCAGTAGAGCCCTGTTCAACAAGCCACACCCGTTGAACAGGGCTTAAAGGGCAGGTCAGGGGCAGCTACCTAGGTGCAGTGAGTAGAACTACTCAGGCTCGGGTCCGCTCCCCTCGGTGCCGGGTAGGGGCAGCCGTGCGATGAGCCCGTCCACACGCGCCGCGAGCGACGCCGCGCAGCCCGGTGGAACCTCACCCGCGTCCGCTGCCCGCCGCAGCTTCTCGGCTGCCGTCTTCAGCGTCTCCCGCAGGTCAGCCGCCTGTTCCTCCGGATTCTCCAGCGCCATATGCCGCCATCCTCATTTCGTTCATGCGTCCAGGGTTCTGGGCGATTCGCAGCGCGGTCGCCTGGCCGCACTTCGCCGCCCCGCCCTCGCCGCTGCGTTCGCGCCGGACGAGCAGCGCCAGCGCGGCCAGCGCGCCGATCCGGGCGCACACGTGGTCGGGATAGACCGTGACGGCGTCGCTGAACGTGCCCGGTTCGCCCGGGTAGATCCACTCGCTGGTGAGTCCGGTCGCGGCGCGCACGAGCGGGCCGTAGCCGAGCCGTTTCGCCCACGGGCCAGTCGGGCCGAACGCGGAGCTGTCCACGACGACGATGCCCGGGTTCACCTCGGCCAGCGCGGCCCGGTCGAGCCCGAGCGAGGCGATGACGCCGGGTTTGAAGTTGGTCAGCACGACGTCCGACTGCGCGACGAGCCGCCGCACCAGCGCCTGGCCTTCGGGATCGCGCAGGTTGACGCCGATGGCGCGTTTGTTGCGGTGCCCGGCGGCGAAACCGTGCGACATCAGGCCGGGCAGCGCGGCGCGGGAACCGTCCGGGAACGCCGAGTTCTCGATCTTGAGCACGTCCGCGCCGAGGTCGCCGAAGAGCCGTCCGGTGTCGCCGCCGACCACGATCACGCCGAGGTCCAGGACCCGGATTCCCTCCAGCGGACGTCCTTCGCCGCGTCGGGGGCGTGCGGCCAGGATCGGCGCGCCGGTGACTCGCGCGCCGGTGTCCGGACCGGCGACGGCGCGGTGTCCGTCGATCTCGGTGATTCCGGCCGGGACCGGCGCGACGAGACCGGGCGACAGTTCGGTGTCGCGGAAGAAGCCGCGCGCGGCGAGTTGGTCGGTGTGCAGGGCTTCGGCGAGGGTGAGCACCGCAGCGGTCGGCACGCCGTGGCGCTGGCCCTCGCATTCCAACGACGCACGGGTGCGGCCGGCGAAGAAGCGGCCGATCGCGGGCAGCAGGTCCGGCGACGCGTAACGCTCGCGCACCTGGTCGTACTTCGGGTCGGCGAATTCGGCCGGGCTGCCCATCCATTCGAACATCCCGCGCCACTGCCGCCGCGACAGCAGGCAGATCCGGATGTACCCGTCCTGGCAAGGGAAAATCGGGTACCGGTGGCGTTCTTCGGTGCGTCCGCGCGGCAGCTCGCTCAGCGGCACCCCGGCGGCGGCGCTGCCGACCATGCCGAACGCCGGGTCCAGCGCCTGCATCGCCCCGTCGAGGACGGAGAAGTCGATGCGGTCGCCGCGTCCGGTGCGCAGCCGGTCGAGGTACAGGCTCACCGCCTGGAACGCGGCTTGCGCGGCGGCGACGTGGTACGGCAGTTCGCCGGGCGGCAGCAGCGGCGCGCGGCCGGGGATGCCGGACCGGGAGAGTTCGCCGGTCAGCGCGTGGAACACCGGGGTGGTGGCCTGCCAGCGCCGCCGGGTGGTGACGCGGCCGAAGTCGCTGATCGACAGGACGACCAGCGCGGGATGCCGGGTGCGCAGGCCGGGGACGTCGAGCAGCTCTTCGGCGGGCGAACCCGGCGGAGTGGTCTCGATCAGCAGGTCCGCGTCGGCCAGCAGCTGTTCCCAGCCGTGCGAGCCGGGTTCGGCGGTGGCGTGGGCGAAGCCGTGCCGGTCGATCGCGGTGCCGATCGCGACGCCGTCGACGACCGGTCCGGTGGTGCGTTCGCCGGTGACGCCGGGCAGGACGACCCGGGTGACGCAGGCGCCGAGGTCGGCCAGCAGCCGTGCGGTCGCGGTCATCGGGCCGGAGGACAGATCGAGCACGCGGACCCCGGACAGCGGCGGGTCGTAGGTGTCGGACAAGGGAACCAGCCTCCTCGACGGCTCAGCTGCGGCGGACGGCGCGGAAGGGCAGGTCGCGGTCGATCTCGGGTTCCTTGGGCAGGCCGAGGACGCGTTCGGCGATGATCGTGCGCTGGATCTGGTCGGTGCCGCCGCCGATGGAGGTGAAGAACGCGTTGAGCGCCAGGAAGTTCACGTCGTCGGCGACCGGGTTCGCGTCCCCGGCGAGCAGGGTTTCCGGACCGGCGATGTCGGTGCGCAGGCGGGCTTCGGCGTGCAGGATGCCGGACATCGCGAGCTTTCCCAGCGACATCACCGAACTCGACGTGCCTTGTTCGGCGGCGGCTTTCGCCCGGGCGTTGTTCAGCGCGTTCAGTTCGCGCAGCGCGAGCACGGTGGCCAGGTTGTCGCGGATGACCGGGTCGGCGAGGCGGCCGCGTTCCCGGGCGAGCGCGACGAGGTCGTCGGCGATCGATCCGTGCCGCGACGCGCGTGCGCCGTCGCCCATGATCGAGCGTTCGTACGCCAGCGCGGTCTGCAGCACGCGCCAGCCCTTGCCCTCGTCGCCGACCAGGTAGTCAGCCAGGATTTCGACGTCGGTCAGGAAGACCTCGTTGAAGTGCGATTCGCCGGTGATCTGCACCAGCGGGCGGATGTCGACGCCGGGCTGGTGCATCGGCACGACGAAGTAGCTGAGGCCCTTGTGCTTCGGGACGTCCCAGTCGGTGCGCGCGATCAACAGCGCGTAGTCCGCGGTTTTCGCGCCGGACGTCCAGACTTTCTGGCCGTTGACGATCCAGCGGTCGCCGTCGCGGACCGCGGTCGTGCGCACGGCGGCGAGGTCCGAGCCCGCGCCGGGTTCGCTGTAGAACAGGCAGGTCCGGGACCGTTCGGTGAGGACGTCGCGCAGCAGGTCGTGCTTGAGTTTCTCGGTGCCGAACGCGAGGACCGTGTTGGCCGGGATGCTGTATTTGTCCTGACGGGCCCCGGGCGCGCCGGCCGACTCGAACTCGGCCGCGATCACGTCGGCGAGTTCGGCCGGCCAGGCGCGGCCGAACCACTCGACCGGCCAGGTCGGCACGGCGTACCCGGCGGCGACGACCTTTTCCAGCCAGGCAATGCGTTCCGGGGTGGTGCTCCAGCGGTCGGGAGCCGGCGCGAGCCCGGTCCATTCCGCGGCGAGCCACGCGCGGACTTCTTCGCGGAGCTGGTCGGCGCTGGTCATGTCAGGCTCCCTTCGAGACGAGGTAGCGCTCCCGGTGCAGGCGCGAGTTGCCGAACAGCTGCGCGCCGGAGCGGGCGCGGCGCAGGTACAGGTGCGCCGGGTGTTCCCAGGTGAAGCCGATTCCGCCGTGCATCTGGATCGCGGACAGGGCAACGGTTTCGTACGCTTCCGCGCAGGCGAATCCGGCGAGCGCGATCGCGCCCGGGCCGCCGTCGGCCGCGGCGTGGCGGGCGGCGGAGGTCGCGGATTCGACGTCCAGGAGGCGGTCCGCGGCGAGGTGCTTCATCGCCTGGAAACTGCCGATCGCGCGGCCGAACTGCACGCGGGTGTTGAGATATTCGACGGTTTTCTCAAAGATCTTACGGGCACCGCCCGCCTGTTCCCCGGCGAGCGCGACAGTGCTGAGGTCCAAGGCCTTTTGCACAGCCTCCCACCCCGCAGTGCCAACTCGCCGCGCTGGGGTATCAGCGAAGGTGAATTGGGATAGCCGTACGGTCGGGTCGAATACCTCCGCCGCGGTGCGGAGGAAACCGGGCGCCGCAGGGGCGACCTCGAAGACACCGAAACCGTCGTCAGTGCGCGCTACCACGAGAATGACGTCGGCGAGCTGGCCGAAGGTGACGTACGAAGCGGTCCCGGTGAGGGTTCCGTTCGCTTGCACAGCAACACCTTCGGGCGTCCAGCTTCCGGCAGGCCCGGTCACGGCGACGGTTCCGATGGAAGATCCGTCGGCTAGTCCGGGCAGCAGGCGGCGTTTGTCCTCTTCGGACCCAGCCGCGTCGATCAGGGTCGCGGTCAGCACCGAACTGGACAGGAACGGCGACGGCACCAGCGCCGCGCCGATTTCCTCCGAAACCGCTTCGAGTTCCTCCGCGCCCAGGCCGACTCCGCCGTGCTCCGTGGCGATCAGCAGACCGGGCAACCCCAGGTCGGCCAGTTGTTTCCACAGCTCCGGGTCGTAGCCGGAGTCCGTCGCCATCACGCGGCGCACGTCGGTCTCGGTGCAGCGGTCCGCGAGCAGGTCGCGCACCGCCTCCCGCAGCTGTTCGGTTTCCGCGGCGCTGATCGCCATCGCCGGACCGCCTTTCCCGTCGTCGGGTCCCGATTCCCATGCTGGGTGCGGAAAACCGCGATGTACATCACGGATTCCGACACCGGCAGGTTTCCGGAAGGGACATCAGGGCACGTGTCGCGGCCGCTCATCTGCCGGTGTCCCGACCGGTCGTTTACGCCGCGTCAGCGGGATGCGAACGTGGAGGGGCGACCACCGGTCGGGAACGGAGTGCGAAGATGACGAGCAGGCGGGAGACCCCGGCGCGGCGGAGGGCGGCGATCGCCGGTCTCGGGCTCACTGAGCTGGGGAAAGTCTACGGTCCGAGCGCGCGGCAGTTCGCCGCGCAGGCCGTCCGGCGGGCCGCCGCGGACGCCGGGATCGGGCTGTCGGACATCGACGGGCTGCTGGTGTCCGCCGGCACGACGCCCGGAGTCGACCTGAGCCTGCAAGTCGACTTGGGACTGCGAGACCTGCGGCTTTTCACCCAGATGCAGGCGTTCGGCTCGACGGCGGGCGCGATGGTGCAGTACGCCGCGATGGCCGTCGAAGCGGGCATGGCCGACACCGTGGCCTGCGTGTTCGCGGACGCGCCGCTGCAGCAGGGCAAGGCGACCGGCGCGGCCTACGGCGGCCGGCGCACGACCCCGACCGGCTGGGGAAGCCTGCTGGGCTCCAGCGGTTTCGCCGGACCGAACTCGTTCTACGCGCTCGCCGCGCGACGGCATATGAAGACTTACGGCACCACGAGCGAACAACTCGGCGCGATCGCGGTCGCGCAGCGCGCGTGGGCGGCGAAGAACCCGCTGGCACAGCTGCGCGACCCGATCACGCTGGCCGACCACCAAGCGTCGCGGTTCATCGCGGAACCGTTCCACCTGCTGGACTGCTGCCTGGTGTCGAACGGCGGCGCCGCGGTGATCGTGACGTCGGCGGAGCGCGCGGCAACGATGGCCCAGCCCGCGGTCCAGGTGCTCGGCTGGGGACAAGCCCACCCCGGGAATTCCTTCCGCCGCAACGACAATCTCGGTCTCGTGAGCGGCGCGGCGCAGTCCGGTCCGGCGGCGATGGAGATGGCCGGAGTGACCGTCGACGACATCGACGTCGCCGAGATCTACGACTGCTACACCTTCACCGCACTGCTCACCCTGGAGGACTACGGGTTCTGCGGCAAGGGCGAAGGCGGCGAGTTCGTCGCGACGCCGGGCATGCTCGGCCCGGACGGCAAGCTCGCGGTGAACACCGGCGGCGGCCAGCTGTCGTCCTACTATCTGTGGGGCATGACGCCGCTGTCCGAGGCGATCATCCAGGCGCGCGGCCAGGGCGGCGAACGCCAGGTACCGAAGCACGACACCGTGCTGGTTTCCGGCAACGGCGGCATTCTGGACCACCACAGCACGCTCGTGCTCGGAACGGAGGGATGACAGTGCGGATCAACCCGGTCGCCCGCGACGAGGAGTCCGCGGCGTTCTTCGACGGCGCCGCGGTCGGAGAATTCCGGCTGCTGCGGCGGCGCAGCACCGGCGAGTACCTGGACCCGCGCACGGTCCCGGACCCCGACGACGATCTGGAGTGGACGGCCGCCGCCGGAACCGGCACGGTGGTGTCGTGGTCGGTGGTGCACAAGCGGGCGCGCGACGGCGGCGAGCCGGAGCGCGTGGTCGTCGGCATCGTGGAGCTGGCCGAGGGACCGTGGTGGTGGTGCCGGCTCGACGCCGACCCGGACGCGGACCTCTGGCAGCTGCCGGTGCGGGCGGTGTTCGTGCCCTCCGGACCCGAACCTGACCACGAGAAGGTGCCGGTCTTCGCGCCGGCGGAGGAGGCAGACCATGCCCGATGACGCTCCGGCCGCGCTGGTCGAACAACGCGGACACGTCCTGGTCGTCACGCTCAACCGGCCGCACGCGATGAACGCGGTCAACGCCGAGCTGAGCGAACTCGTCGGCACCGCGCTGGAACGGGCCGAGCAGGACCCGGAAACGCGCGTCGTGGTGCTGACCGGCGCGGGGGAGCGGGCGTTCTGCGCCGGAGCCGACCTGAAAGCCGTGTCGCGAGGCGAATCGCTCGCCGCGCCCGGCCACGAGGAATGGGGCTTCGCCGGATACGTGCGGCACCCGATCTCGAAGCCGACCATCGCCGCGGTCAACGGATTCGCCCTCGGCGGCGGTACCGAACTCGCGCTGGCCAGCGACCTGGTGGTGGCGGCCGAATCGGCGAAATTCGGGCTGCCCGAAGTGAAGCGCGGCCTCTTCGCCGCGGCGGGCGGCGTCTTCCGGCTGCCGCGGCAGATCCCGCGGAAAATCGCGATGGAGATGATGTTCACCGGCGAACCCCTGGACGCCGCCCGCGCGGCGACGCTCGGCCTGGTGAACCACGTGGTCCCGGACGCCGACGTGCTCGCCGAAGCGCTGGCGCTGGCGGAGAAGATCGCCGCGAACGCTCCGCTGGCGGTGCAGGCCAGCAAACGCGTGGCACTGAGCATTGTGGACGGTGCGATCGCGGCCGAGGACAGCGATTGGGACAACACGCGCGAGAACGCTGTCGGGGTCATGACGAGCGAGGACGTCCGGGAGGGGACGGTGGCGTTCGTCGAGAAGCGTGCGCCGGTTTGGCAGGCCAAGTAAGCGCTCCGCACCCGAGAGAACACGCTCTGTCCGCCCCAAGCCCGTGATCGTCCGTGAAGGGCTCCTTGAGGGAATCAGATTCCCTCAAGGAGCCCATCACGGACATCGGGCAACGCCGCCCCGCGGGTGTCGGGATCGTGGCAGACTCGGCGGATGCGCGGGTGGGGGGCGACGCCGTGGACGCGGGCGCCGAAAACGGGGTGGCGGCAACCAGCGGTCGTCGTGGCCGCGATCGCGGCGGCGGTGCTCGTCGCGTTGCCCGCCGCGGCCGTCGCGTTGTTCCTGTCCTCGGCCGGGAACGCGACGCTGCACGACCAGGTCAACCGGGCGTGTCAGTGGGCGGTCGGGGCGGAGTGGACCGGCGGGCTGCCGATGTCGCAGCCGTATCCGGGTGCCACTGGACCGACCGGGAAGGCCCTCGACGACGCCCGGCTCGCGCTTGCCCGCGACGCGGCTCGCCAGGTGCCGCGGCTGTCCGGGGTGCCTTCGACGCTCACCAGCTCCGCGAAGGTCGACCCGGTCCGGCCGGGCTCGCCGAATCCGGAACAGTCCGCGATGTGGCTGGTCTACCAGGACGATTTCGCCGCCCACCTGCAGGTCCTGGAGGGCGGCAAGGGCCAGGGGATCTGGGTGTCGAGCCAGTTCGCGCGGGCGCGCGGCCTGCACGCGGGCGACCAGGTGGCGGTGCAGGGCGGCTGGAGCCCGAAGACCGGCGTGCTGCCGGGCGCCCCGGCGGCGACGATGCCGGTCGCCGCGGTGTACCGGGACCTGCGCGAGCTGCCGGACCAGCCGTTCTGGTGCCATCTGCAGCCGCTGTACCGGCCCAAACCGCTGAGCGAGGCTCCGGTGTTCCCGGTGGCGTTCGTGTCGCGGGACGCGCTGTTCGGGCTGACCCCTGCCGATTCGGGCGTCGGCAGCTTCCTCGCGGCCTCGGTCGACCCCGACGGGCTGACCACGGCGAACGCACCCGAGACGATCGCCGGGCTGGAGAAGGTGCGAGCGCGCACCGAAAACACCCCGGAGTTGTTCGCTCAGCGCGGCCGGATGCAGTTCACGTCGTCGCTGCGCGGCATCGCGGACCGGGCGGACCAGGTCGTATCCTCGCTCGCCGCGACGGTCGTGCCGATCGGCGTCGCCGGGTCGCTGACCGGGCTGGTCATTTCGGCGACGGTCGGGTCGTTCTGGGTCGAACGCCGCCGGGCCGAGCTGGCCGTGCTGTCCGCGCGCGGGGCGGGGCCGGGCTCGCTGGCCGGGAAAGCATTGCTGGAGCTGGGGTCCATCGCGCTGCTCGGCGCCGTCGGCGGCTGGTTCGCCGCGCGCGGGCTGGTCCGCGCGCTGGGGCCGAGCCCGCTGGTGACGCCGTCCGCGCTCGGCTGGTCGATCGGCGGCGCGGCGGTCGCGTTCCTCGCGACCCTCGCCGGGATCGCCGGTTCGGTCGTCTTCCGCACCCGGGCGCTGTTCGACGCGCGCCGGTCGCGGATCCGGCATCTGCCGTGGGAAATCCTCCCGCTGGTCGCCGCGGCGGCCTGCTATTTCGCGCTCGGCGACGGCACGCAGACCGGGCTCGGCCAGGCCGGTTCGGTCGCGCGGATCCCGCCGCGGCTGATCGTCGTGCCGTTGCTGCTGGTGCTGGGCCTGGCGATGCTGGCGACCCGGATCGTGCGGCTGGCCTTGCCCCGGGTGCGCGCGGTGCGGCGCGAGCGGGCAGTGGCGTTCCTGGCCTGGCGACGGCTCGCCTCCGCGCCTGCCGCGGCGGCCGTGCTGGTCGGGGCGACCGCGGTCCCGGTGGCGTTGTCGCTCTTCGCCACCACCGTCACCGGCTCCGTCCAGCGCACGCTCGACGACGAGGGCCAGCTCGTGGTGGGCTCGGACGTCGTGGTGCAGTTGACCGGCCCCGCCGCGCTCCCGGCCGGCCTCAGTGGACAGTCCACATTGGTCGATCGCTACGACTCGGCGTACCTGGGCGCCAAGACGGTGAACGTGCTCGGCGTCGACCCGGCGACGTTCGGCTCCGCCGCGTCCTGGGACGAGCACTTCAGCGGGCCGACGCTGTCCGATCTGCTCGACCAGATGTCCGGCGACACCGCGGTCGGCATCCTCGCCGGGGTCCCGGACACACCCGAGCAGGCGACGTTGAGCATCGGGGGCAAAGACCTGCCGCTGCGCGTCGTCACGGTGGCGCAGCTGCCGGGAAAGAGCGCCGGGTTCCCGGAATTGCTGCTGCGCAAGGACGTTCTCGCCAAGTTCGCCGGAGAGAGCGTGCACCGCGAGCTGTGGGCGCGCGGCGACCCGGCGCAGGTGCTGCCGGAACTGGGCAAAGCCGGGATTCCGGCCGGGACGGCGAGCCGCGCGGTCGACGTCACCGCGCACGGCGTTTACGGCGGAGTCACTTACACCTTCGCGTTCTTGACCGCGGTGTCCGCTTTGGTCGGTGTGGTAGTCCTAATTGGACTGTTGCTGTATCTCAACGCCCGGGCTCGTGCGCGCCGCGGTGCGTATGTCCTCTTGCGACGGATGGGCATCACCTCGGGTGCGCATTGGCGAGCGCTCGCGTACGAGGTCGGCGGGCTGCTGGCGGCCGGATTCGCGGTGGGCGTCGGATTCGCGGCGGTGGCGGTCTCGGTGACCTGCGAAGGCTACGACCTCGATCCGGCGACGCCGCCGGGCACGGTGATCCCGGTGCCGTGGGGGCCGGGCGGGCGATTGCTGCTCGCGGCGGTGGTCGTCGCGCTCGTCGTTGCTTATGCGGCCCAGCGGGCGGCTGCGCGGGCCCTGCCTTCGGAGGTGCTGCGTGACACTGCCTGATGCCGTCCGGGGCACCGGATTGACGCACCGCTACCGTACCGCGGGTCGTTCGCTGACCGCTCTGCACGAGGTGTCGATCGCCGCCGCGCACGGCCGGATCACCGCGTTGGTCGGCCCGTCCGGCTCGGGCAAATCGACCTTGCTGCGGTTGCTGGCCTGCCTGGAACGTCCGGACGAGGGCCGGGTCGAGGTCGGCGGCACGGACGTCACCGCGCTGTCCGCGCGAGCGCGCCGGGCGGTGCGGCGGCGACGGATCGGTTACGTATTCCAGAATCCCGTCGACAACCTGCTGGATTACCTGACGGTGCAAGAACACCTGGAACTGGCGGCGAAAATGCGCGGCACCGGTCTTTCCCTGGCCTTGCTGGAGCGGCTGGGCCTGGACCACCGCCGCGGCCACCGCCCGCGCCAGCTCTCCGGCGGCGAACAGCAGCGAACCGCCCTCGCCTTCGCCGCGGTCGGCGACCCGGACGCGGTGCTGGCGGACGAACCGACCGCCCAGCTGGACCGTGCCTCGGCGCGATTGGTCGCGGAGGCTTTCCGCACGCTGGCGGACGCCGGGCAGACCGTCGTAGTCGCGACGCACGACCCGGTGCTGGCCGAGGCGGCGGACGACGTGGTGGAACTCGTGGACGGGAGAGTCCGGTGAGCGTGCTGCTCAGCGTGTCCGACGTGAGCCGTTCCCACGGCGGGACGCCCGTGCTGCGGCACACGAGCCTGGACCTGACGGCGGGGGAGCTGGTCGCGCTGACCGGTCCGTCGGGGTCGGGAAAAAGCACGTTGCTGATGATCGCGGGCGGCTGGGACCGGCCGGACAGCGGCACGGTGACGGCGCACCCGCCGATGCCGGACGTGCCGGTTTCGCAGCAGCCGTGGCACGCGCTGGCTTTCGTGCCGCAGTCGATCGCGCTGTTCGAGGAACTGACGGTCGCGGACAATCTCGCGTTCGCCGCGCGGACCGCCGCGGACCCGCCGGATCGGGCGAAGCTACTGGAAACGCTGGACCTGGCGAAACTGGCGGACCGGCTGCCGAGCGAGGTTTCGCGCGGGGAACAGCAGCGGGGCGCGGTGGCGCGGGCTCTGGCGGCGGGTCCGCTGGTGCTGCTGGCGGACGAGCCGACGTCGCACCAGGACCGCGCGCACGCGGGGACGGTGCTGACGGCGTTGCGCCGGGCAGCGGATCGCGGGACGGCGGTGCTGGTGGCGTCCCACGATCCGCTGCTGGCCGAGCACGCGGACCGGGCGGTGCCGGTCGGCGAGTGAGTCAGTCCACTTTGGACGGGTGCCGCGCGAGGGCGGTCACCTGGATGTCCATGTACGGGAACAGCGGCAGACCGGACAGGATCCGGTGCAGCTCGTCGTGGTCCGCGACGTCGAGCACCGAGAAGTTCGCGTACTCCCCGGCGATCCGCCAGATCTGCGGCCATTTCCCGCTGCGCTGCAGCTGCTGGCTGTACTCCTTCTCGCGCGCGATGAGGGCGTCGCGGACCGCCGGGTCCAGGTCCGGGGGAAGGCGGACGTCCATCCGCACGTGGTAAAGCATGGGTCTCCTGCCGGATCGGGCCGAATCAGAGGGCCGGGTCGAGGACGAAGCCGTATTCGATGGCCTCGCCGTTCTCCGCGGGCTTGGGGTCGAGCAGCAGTTCCGGCTTCACCGCGGACGCGATGTCGTCGTCATTGTGCTCGTCGCCCGGGAAGTACAGCTGCGCGGTGAGCAGTTCGTGGCCCGGCGCGGACACCTTGACGTGCAGGTGCGCCGGACGCCAGGCGTGCCAGCCCGCCGCCGCGATGAGTTTGCCGCAGGCGCCGTCGGTCGGGATCTGGTACGGCGCGGGCCGCACGGTGTGGATTTCGAAGCGGCCTTCGTCGTCGGTGGTGAAGGTGCCGCGCAGGTTCCACTCCGGGATGCCCGGCGCGAACTGCGAGTACAGGCCGTCGGCGTCCGCGTGCCAGAGTTCGACCTTCGCGCCGCCCAGGGCCGCGCCGGTGGTCGAGGTGACCTGTCCGGTCCAGACCAGCGGGGTGCCCGGCTCGTTCTCCCGCGTCGGGATCGTGCCGCGCGCGCCCTGCTCGGGGGCGTCCGGCACGTAGTACGGGCCTTCGATGGTGCCCTTGTTGCCCTTGCGGTGCTCGGTGGCGACCTCTTCGACGACGTGCTCGACCCAGACGTCCAGGAACAGCGGCCATTCGCCGTCCTCGCCGACGCTGATCAGCCACGACTTCAGCGCGTTGTACTCGTCGTAGGTCACCTTGTGCTTGCGGATCGTCGCGTGCACGGCCTCCAGCACCTCGCGGGCGAGCAGGCTGACCCGTTCCTTCGGGGTGCCCGCGACGCCGGCGAGCTTGTCGCTCTTGAACCGTTCGGTGGCGTTGGCTCCGGACGCGGCGGCGGTGGGGGAATGCGTGGCGGTCATGAATCCTCCTTGATCCATCGGGGGTTTCCGGCTCAGCGGTCTTGCCGGTAGTGCCGGAGCTTGCCGGGGTCGAGTGCGGCGCCGAGGCCGGCGCCGGGGCGGATGGCCAGTTCGCCGTCCGCGATGCGGAGCGGTTCGGCGAGCAGGTCGTCGGTCATGTCGAGGAAGTTGGACAGTTCGCCGGGACGGCGCGACGTCAGCTCGTACGCGGATCCGAACGCGACAGTGCACAGTGAACCGAGCTGGCCGTCGATCTGGTTGCCCATCACCACTTCCAGCCCGAGGCCTTCCGCGAGGTGGTGCGTGCGCTGCGAACGCGTGAACCCGGTGCGGGCGGTCTTGATGCTGATCGCGGTGGCCGAGCCGCCGAGGATCTCGCGGGTCACGTCGGCCGGGGTCACCGCGGATTCGTCGGCGATGAACGGAATGTCCAAACGCGACACGAGCCAGCGGCGGCCGAGGACGTCGTCGGCGGGGCACAGCTCCTCGGCGAACAGCAGGTCGAGGTCGGCCATTTCCCGCATCGCACGAGCGGATTCCGCGGCCGTCCAGCCGCGGTTGCCGTCCACGTACAGATCGACCTCGGCGCCGAACCGCTCCCGCAAGGCGCGAACCACCGCGGTGTCCAGGGAAACCGGGCGGCGGCCGACCTTCACCTTGAACGTCGTGATGCCGTAGCTGTCGCGGATCCGCTCCGCCTCGGCGACCATCGCGGCCGGCTCGTCGAAGCCGAGCATGTGCGACACCTTCATGCGGTCGGTGTAGCCGCCGAGCAGTTCGGTGACCGAGACGTCGAGGCTCTGCCCCAGCGCGTCCCAGATCGCCATGTCCAAAGCGGACTTCGCGGCCGGATTCCCGACCGTGCGGGAAAGCCGCGCGTGCACCGTCTCGCGTTCGAGCAGGCTCAGTCCCACCACCTGCGGGGCGAACACGGTCTCCAGCACGGCCACGATCCCGGCTTGCGTTTCGCCGTAGGTGAACGGCCGCGGCGGCGCTTCGGCCACGCCGACGATGCCGTCGTCGGTGTGCACGCGAACCAGCACGTGCTCGGCCGTGTGCACCTCGCCGGACGCGAAACGCAGCGGTTTGCGGTAGGGGATGGCGAACGGGATCGCCTCCACCCGGGTGATCTTCATCGTGTCCTCCCTGACACGGGCACTTCGACGGGGAACAGCTCGCCGAGCGCGTCGAGCACGGCCGGGACCAGTGCCGAGGCCCGGTCGCGGTGCCAGGCGAGCGCGAGCTGGACGGTGGCCGCCCCGGCGAGGTCGCGGAACACGACCCCGGCCAGCGGCAGCGCCCGCGCGGACGCGGGGACGACGCCGACGCCGAGTCCTCCGGCGACGAGGGCGAGCAGCACCGCGGTACCCGCGGCCTCGTGCTCGCGTTGCGGGGTGAATCCGGCGTCGCGGCAGCTGCGCAGGACCGCTTCGTTGACGACGGAATAGCTGGCCGGATAGGTGACGAACGCTTCGGCGCGCAGGTCGCTCATCGCCACGACCGGTTCCACCGCGAGCCGGTGGTCGGCCGGGACGGCGAGCACCAGCGGCTCGGTCTCGATGACGTGCAGGTCGAGGTCGCCGCCGGTGACCGGCGGGCGCAGCACGCCGATGTCGAGCGTGCCGTCGCGCAGCTGCGCGCACTGCTCGCCGGTGAGCAGGTCGGCGTGCACCTCGAGTTCGACCTCGGGCAGCCGGTGCTGCAGCGCGCGGGCGACCCGCGGCAGGTGCGACAGCGCGGCGGTGCCGGTGAAGCCGATCCGGGCGAGCCCTCGGCGGCCGTCGGCGATGCGCCGGGCTCCGCGCGCGCCCGCCTCGACGGCGTCGAGGATCCGCTGGGCCTCGCCGAGGAAGAAGCGGCCGGCCGGGGTGACCTGCACCTGCCGCGTCGTGCGGCTGAGCAGGGCGACGCCCAGCTCGTCCTCCAGCTGCCGGATCGCGTGCGAAAGCGCCGGCTGGGCGAGGTGCAGGCGTTCGGCGGCGCGGCCGAAGTGGCAGGTCTCGGCGACGGCGGCGAAGTACCGCAGGTGGCGCAGTTCCATCGGGCTGCCTCCTCACCGGCTCCTCGCGTGGTCTCGCTCACCGTAGGTTCCGGCATTGAGTGAAGACAAGGAGCGGTTTGCGTGCGATTGATAAACGGCATCGAATAATCCCACCCTAGGTCAGGACTGGGTCTTGCCCTGGTGTGGCTGCGGCCACGGACTGGCACAGTGCGGGAAACGCCCTGGTGGGGAGCCGATCAGTGCAGATCAGAGGCCCGTTGGAGGAGTCATGACCGACACGCTGGACCACGCCGCTTCCGTAGTCGCGGACGCGGTGGTCGAGGACCCGGAGGCGGGCGTCTACCGCGCGAACCGCCGGATCTTCACCGACGAGGAGATCTTCGAACTCGAGATGAAGCACATCTTCGAGGGCAACTGGATCTACCTCGCGCACGAAAGCCAGCTGCCGAACCCCGGCGACTACTTCACCACCACGATCGGCCGCCAGCCGGTCGTCCTCACGCGCGGCAAGGGCGGCGAACTGCATTGCCTGATCAACGCGTGCGCGCACCGCGGCGCGATGATCTGCCGGCGCAAACGCGACAACCGGCCGACGCTGACCTGCCCGTTCCACGGCTGGACCTTCCGCAACGACGGCAAGCTGCTGAAGGTCAAGGACCCGGACGGCGCGGGCTACCCGGAATCGTTCGACACCGACGGTTCGCACGACCTGACGAAGGTCGCCCGCTTCGAGTCCTACCGCGGGTTCCTGTTCGGCAGCCTCAACCCGGACGTCCTTCCGCTGGCCGAGCACCTCGGCGACGCCGCGAAGGTGATCGACATGCTCGTGGACCAGTCGCCGGACGGGCTGGAAGTACTGCGCGGGGCTTCCACGTATACCTACGACGGCAACTGGAAGGTCCAGGCGGAGAATGGCGCGGACGGCTACCACGTCACCGCGACGCACTGGAACTACGCGGCCACCACCGCCCGGCGCAACACCGGCGAATCGGCGAACGACACGAAGACGCTCGACGCCGGTTCGTGGGGCAAGTCCGGCGGCGGCTACTGGTCGTTCCCGCACGGGCACCTGTGCCTGTGGACCTGGGCGGGCAACCCGCAGGACCGGCCGCTGTGGCCGCGGATGGCGGAGCTGAAGGAGAAGTACGGCGACGCCAAGGGCGAGTTCATGGTGCGCGGGTCCCGGAATCTGTGCGTGTACCCCAACGTGTACCTGATGGACCAGTTCTCGACGCAGATCCGGCATTTCCGGCCGATCGCGCCGGACAAGACCGAGGTCACCATCTACTGCATCGCGCCGAAGGGCGAAAGCGCCGAATCGCGGGCGTGGCGGATCCGGCAGTACGAGGATTTCTTCAACGCTTCGGGAATGGCGACGCCGGACGACCTGGAGGAATTCCGGTCCTGTCAGCTCACTTTCCGCGCGACGGCCGCTCCTTGGAACGACATGAGCCGCGGGGCGCGGCATTGGCTCACCGGGCCGGACGAGGTCGCGTCGTCGCTCGGGCTCGACGGGGTCGTGTCCGCCGGGCAGAAGAACGAGGACGAGGGACTTTATCCGGTGCAGCACGGGTATTGGCAGGAAACGATGCGCGCGGCGATCGCCCGCGAGCAGGCCGTTCGAGGAGAAGCCCGATGACCGCCGCCGCCGAGAAGACCATCACCCAGCACGACGTCGAGCAATTCCTCTACCGCGAGGCGCGGTATCTGGACGACCGCGAGTTCGAGAAATGGCTGGAGTGCTACGCCGACGATGTCGTGTACTGGATGCCGTCCTGGGGAGACGACGATCTGCTCACCGAAGACCCGCAGCGCGACATTTCGCTGATCTACTACCCGAACAAGGGCGGGCTCGAGGACCGCGTGTTCCGGATCCGCACCGAACGGTCGAGCGCGACCTCCCTTCCGGAACCGCGGACCAGTCACAACATCACGAACGTCGAGCTGATCGAACGGCACGGCGACCTGGTGGACGTGCGGTTCAACTGGCACACGATGTATTTCCGCTATCACACGGTCGACCCGTATTACGGGACCTCGTTCTACACCGTCGATTTCTCCGGTGCTTCGCCGTTGATCCGGCGGAAGACCGTGGTGCTCAAGAACGACTACATCCACCACGTCGTCGACGTGTACCACTTCTGAGCGGAGGCGGTCATGAACCACCGGATCGCTCTGTCCTTTGAGGACGGTGTCACCCGCTTCGTCACCTGCGCGCCGGACCAGACCGTCGCGGACGCGTCGTACCGGCAGCGCATCAACATTCCGCTCGACTGCCGCGACGGCGCGTGCGGGACGTGCAAGGCGTTCTGCGAATCGGGGGAGTACGAGGGCGGGTCTTATCTCGAAGACGCGTTGAGCGCGGACGAGGCGGAGCGCGGTTATGTCTTGCCGTGCAGCATGAAGCCGAAGTCCGATCTGGTGTTGCAGATCGCGAGCACGTCAGCGGTCGCGAAGACGCAGGCTGCCGAACATCACGGCACTCTTGTCGCGCTGGACCGGCTTTCGCCGACGACAATGTCGTTGACGGTGGAGATCCGCGATCGCGACCGGCTGGCGTTTCTGCCCGGGCAGTACGTGAACATCACGGTGCCGGGCACGGAGGTCGCGCGCTCGTATTCGTTCAGCAACGCGCCCGACGACGAGCGGCTGACGTTCCTGGTGAAGCTCACGCCCGGCGGCGTCATGTCGGATTACCTGACCGGACGGGCGAAATCCGGGGACGAGCTGACGTTCACCGGTCCGCACGGGAGCTTCTTCCTGCGGGAGACGGACCGCCCGGTGCTGTTGCTGGCCGGAGGCACCGGACTCGCGCCGATTCTGTCCATTGTGCGCACTATGCGCGCTTCCGGCGCGACCCGGCCCGCCCATCTGGTGTACGGCGTGAGCACCGACGACGACCTGGTCGAGACGGAGACGCTGGAGAAG
Organism: Amycolatopsis sp. AA4; assembly: GCF_002796545.1. Taxonomy (GTDB): domain Bacteria; phylum Actinomycetota; class Actinomycetes; order Mycobacteriales; family Pseudonocardiaceae; genus Amycolatopsis. The sequence goes on along the minus strand of NZ_CP024894.1, from coordinate 5,205,268 downwards.
CTGGCGGCGGAGGTTCCCGGGCTGACCTGGGACTACTGCGTTTCCGATCCGGGAAGTGCCGCGCCGAACAAGGGTTACGTGACCACGCTGATCCGCGACGAGCACCTGCACGGCGGGGATGTCGCGGTCTACCTGTGCGGCCCGCCGCCGATGGTGGAGGCCGTCCGCGGGCACTTCGCGTCGGCCGGGTTCGAGCCGACCGGGTTCTACTACGAGAAGTTCGCGCTGGCGGCGCCAGCCCGCGCCCCGGAGATCCCCGTCGAGCCGGTTGCTCTGGCGCTGCCGGAACCCGAGCCGGAGCCGGAGTTTCTCGCGGGCCGCGCGCTGGCCGGGCAGGAGCTGTTCCCGGCGGTGGAGCTGACCCCGTTGCGGGCCGGACCGGCGCTGTCCGCGGTGGAGGAAGCCCGGGTCGCGCGCACGATCGCGGGCCAGGAAATGCTGCCCGCGTCCGACGAGCTGCCGGGCGAATACGAAATCGGCGAGGAACACCCGTCGGTCCATGAATCGGACGCCGTTTTCGAGGCTCGGCAGGCCCTCGAACTGGGTGCGGTCGAACTGACGATCGGGCGGTTGACCTCGGGCCAGCTCGCCGGATACCGCCTGCTCGCCGAGTCGACAGTGCCCTATGTGGACGGTGACCGGTTCCTGGACGCCGCTGCCTACACCGAAACCAACGCGGCGTTCCACGACTACCTGTTCACGCTCACCGGCAACGAACACCTGCTGCAGGCATATCAGGCGCTCGGCGTGAAAGGCCACATGGCCGAGACCCTGCGCAACGCGACCTGGTGCCATCCGCGCTGCACGCAGGACCACCTGGACCTGGTCGCCGCGTTCGAGTCCGGAGACCGGGCGACCGCGCGGCGGCTGGTGGCCGAGCACGCGGAACGGTCGAAGGCGACCACCCGGCGGGCGATGGGCGACCCGGCGGCGCGGCCGAAATTCCTGTCGCCGGGACGGTTCGCGGGCAAGGTCGTCGTGGTCACCGGGGCCGCGCAGGGGATCGGCGAGGCGACCGCCCGGCGGATCGCCGCGGAGGGCGGCGCGCTGGTGCTGGCCGACCGATCGGGCCTGGTCAGCGGCCTGGCCGACGAGCTGCCCGAGGCCGCGGCGGTGGTCGCCGACCTGGAGACGTGGGCGGGCGCGCAGGCGGTCGCGGAAGCCGCGCTGGCCCGGTTCGGGCGGATCGACGTGCTGGTCAACAACGTCGGCGGCGCGCTGCGGTTCAAGCCGTTCACCGAGTTCGGCCCGGACGAGATCGAGGCCGAACTCCGCCGGTCCCTGCTGACCACGCTGTTCTCCTGCCGGGCCGCGCTGCCGTCGATGGCGCAGCGGGGCGGCGGGGTGATCGTGAACGTCTCGTCGGCGGCCACTCGCGGCATCCACCGGATCCCGTACTCGGCGGCGAAGGGCGGGATCAACGCGCTGACCGCGTCGCTGGCCTTCGAGTACGCCGACGCGGGCATCCGCGTGGTCGCGACCGCGCCGGGCGGCACCGAGGCCCCGCCGCGGCGGATCCCGCGCGGCGGCCCCGATCCGGCCACCGACCAGGAACGGGAGTGGTTCCAGGCGCACATCGACCAGACTGTCGGTTCGTCATTGCTCAAGCGGTACGGCACCCTGGACGAGCAGGCCGCGGCGATCGCGTTCCTGGCCTCGGACGAGGCCTCGTACGTCACCGGCACCGTCCTGCCCGTCGCCGGGGGCGATCTCGGCTGACGGAGGCATCCGGCGAAACGGGGAGGACCGTGACGACCGCGGCGGAGGAGCTGGCCGGCCTGCTGTCCCGGGCGGGCCGCGCGGTGCTGCTGTGCGGACCCGCCGGGTGCGGGCGCACCACGCTGGCGCGGCGGGCCACCGACGCGTTCCCCGGGCCGGTGCTCCAGGCGACCGCGGCCGAGTGGGAGAGCGGCAGCGCGTTCGCCGTGCTGCGGCAGCTGTTCCCGGACTTGCCGACCGACGGCGGTCCGCTCTCGGTCGCCGGCCGGATCGCGGCGGAACTGGTGCCCGGGACGTTGCTGGTGGTCGACGACGCGCAACTGGCCGATGTGGACTCGATGCGGACGCTGTCCTCGCTGCTGCGACACCATCCGGCGGTGCGGGCGACGGTGCTGCTCACCGCCGCGACCGGCGATTCTCGCGCTCGGGCGGACGTTCAGGAACTGCTCGCCCGGATGTCCGGCGACGAGGTGCGCGTGCCGCCGCTCGACGCCGCGGAAGTGTCCGAACTGGCCTCGGCGCGCGGTATCGCCCTGCATCCGACGATGGCCGAACGGTTGTGCCGGCACACGCTCGGCCGACCGCGGCATGTCGTGCAGCTGCTGACCGAGGTCCCGCGCGCGACCTGGGGCGGGTTCGATCCGAATCTGCCCGCACCGGCCGCGGTCGCCGCATCGGTCCGGGAACGGATCTCGCAGCTTTCCCCGGCGGCGGAACGGTTTGTCGCCGCCGCGGCGGTGCTGGGCGCCGGCGCGGCGGTGCGGTCGGTGGCGTCGCTGGCCGATCTCGACGGCGATCCGCTGCCGGTGCTGGACGAGGCGTGCGCGGCGCGGTTGGTCGAACTCGCGCCTCGCGGGCTCGCCGAAGTGGGGCCGCCGGATCCGATGGTGCGCGCGGCGGTGCTGACCGGGCTGGGGCCAGAGCGGCGCTCGACGTTGCAGCGGCGCGCGGCGGAACTGGTCGAGGACCCGGCGCGGAGCTTGCGGTTGCTGGTGGCGGCCAGCCCGGTGCCGGACGCGAGCGTCGCGGACCGCCTGGACGCGCTGGCGGTCGAGCGAGCCGCGGCGGGGGCGTGGGGGACGGCCGCGGTGCTGCTCAACGACGCTGGGCGGCTCACTGAAGACGCTGAGCTGCGGCAAGCTCGGATCACCCGCGCTGTCGACGCGTTGATCGGCGCTGGCGACGTGTTCCGGGCGGCAGCGCTTGCTCCGGAAGTCGAGAGCGTGCGAGAGACCCCGTTGCGCGACGCCGTGCTCGGCTATCTCGCCGTGGTGCGAGGCCGGGCCGCGGAAGCTGGCGGACGGCTGAGCCGGGCCTGGGATATCGTCAACGCCTCGCGAGATCCGGAGACGGCCGCGTTGATATGCCAGCGATATGTCCTTGATGCGCTGTGCCGGTACTCCGCGGAAGATCTCGTGCGGTGGGCGGACCGGGCCCTTGAGCTGGCGGTGCCGGAGACGCCGGCCGCGGTGGAGGCGGCGGCGATCCGGGGTCTCGGGCTTGCCGCTTCGGGGCGCGCCAAACAGGCTCGGCGGGATTACGCGCAGCTGGCGGACCGGATCCGGCACGGTGCGCAGGCGCAGCGGGTCGTCATGGCTCGCGGATGGCTGAACCTGCTCACCGATCGGATCGACGACGCGCGGGTGGATTTGGAAAGTGCCGTGCCCACCAGCTATTTGGGCGGTTCGGCGCGGATTTCCCTGTGGGCGCAAGCCTGGCTGGCGCGGACGCTGTTCCTGAGCGGGGAATGGGACGACGCGTTGCGCGTGGTCCGGGAAGCGCTCGCCTTGGTGGACCGGACCGGGATTGTGCTGACCGCGCCGTTGCTGCACTGGACTTCGGCTGCGGTGCATGCCTTGCGCGGCGATCCGGCGCGAGCGGAGGAGGCGTTGCTGGCGTGTGCTTCCGGGCCGCAGGACTACGAAATCATGCGGGTTCCCGCTTTGCTGGCCCGGGCCCAGGTCGCCGAGGCCGCCGCGGATTCCGCCGGGGTGCTGCGGGCGTTGCATCCGTTGACGCGGCTGTCGCTGCCTACCTCGGTAGACGAGCCGGGGCACTGGCCGTGGCATGATCTGTACGCGCATGCCTTGGTCCTCAGTGGACGGTCAGAGGAGGCGGACGCGTTTCTGGCTCCCCATGAACGGGCGGCGGGGAAACGGGAGCATGTTTCGGCGCGGGCTCGCCTCGCGGCCGCGCGGGGCCGCTTGCTCGGGGCGCGGAACGACCATGTCGGCGCGGTGGCGGCGTTCGACGCCGCGGTGGAGATGATCGGGTCGTTGCCGTTGCGGTACGACCAGGCCCGGATCGCGTTCGCGTATGGACAGACGTTGCGCCGGCTGGGACGGCGGGCTCGGGCGGACACGCAACTGGTCGCCGCGCGGGACGGGTTCGCGTCGATGGGTGCGGTGACCTATGTGGCGCGGTGCGAGCGGGAATTGCGGGCCGGTGGCGTGCATGTGCCGCGGGGCGGGGTGGATCGGTTGACGCCGCAGGAGGAGGCGGTGGCGCGGATGGTGGCGCGGGGGCAGTCGAATCGGGAGGTGGCCGCGGAGTTGTTTTTGTCGGTGAAGACGGTGCAGTACCACTTGACGCGGATTTACGCGAAGCTGGGGATCCGGGGGCGGACGGAGCTGGCGGTGTTGCGTTCCGGGGACGAGTGAGGGCCTCCTTGCCCGCGACGGCAAGGAGGCCCTCATGTGTCCACTATGGACTCAGCGGCACTTCAGGGCGCCGTCGGTGATCGCCACCCCGCTGACCGTGCCGTTGTCCGCGGGGGTGAATTCGAAGCGCCAGCCCGGCTTTTCCGCGATGGGCAGCTCGAACCGCCCGGCCGCGCCGGCCTTCAAACCGCGTGCGTCGTACGCCTTGTGCAGGTCGGCCAGCGAGGATCCGGCGCCGATGCCCTCCGCGGTCTTGGCGTCCGGCGGGGCGCCCAGCGCGTGCAGGCCGTTCTGGCCGAACGAGGCGCCGCCGGCCGCGGCGAACGCCTTGTCGCGCTCTTCCCGCTTGCCCGCCAGTTCGGCGCTCGCCATCGCGGAGTCGGCCGCCAGCTGGGCCGCTTCCGCGTCCTTGGCGGCGGCTTTGGCCAGCTCCGCGGCGGACGTGCCGGTGTTCTGCTTCGCTGCCTTGTCCGCCGCGTCCGACTTGGCGTAGAGGTCGTCGGCCTTGCGCTGCGCCTCGGCCTCGGCGGCCAGCTTGGCCGGGTCCGGCGCGGGGCCGCCCTGCCAGCTCAGGACCGTGCAGCCGTCCAGCGCGGAAACCGGCGCGGTGGCGAGTTTCCCGGTGGCGAGCGCCGCTTCCTTGGCCATCCCCGGGGCGATGCCGCGGTATCCGGCCGCGCCGAAGGCCTCGGGTTTCGCGGCGGCGGACTCCGCCGGCGCCGCGGCGGTTCCCGGCGAACACGCCGCCAGTGCGGCGACCGCCGCGAGCGCGGCCGCCGAACGGCCGATGGACAGGACAGAACTCTTGTGCATTGATTTCCCCTCGTACGGACCCGCTGTTCCGGGTCGTCGTTCCCGGTGCACCGAGATACTGATCAACTTACCGGCGGGGACCACCGGGTTTTCGCGGCCGCCGCCGACCGCTCGCGAGGGGAACTCGCGGGTTCCCCTCGCGAGCGGGAATCAGCCGCGGATGTCGAACGTCCAGCGCGCGTGCGCGCCCGGGCCGACAGTCAGCGTCGAGCGGCCGATCTGCTCGACGTGCCGGGTTCCGGCCGGATGGTTCAGCGCCAGGTCGATCTGCCGCAAGCCGACCTGGTCCGCGGGGACGGCGTCGAAGCGGATCGCGGTCATGCCGTCGAAAGCGACGGCGCCGGTGGGAATCTGGCGCACGATCATGCCGCCCGCGCGCAGCAGCGGCAGCGTGCTGTCGAGGTCGCGCGCGGTGACGCCAAGGCGGATGCCGGTGACGTCGCGCATCTGGTGGTTGCGGTAGTCGTCCGACAGGTACCGGTTCCGGCTGACGTCGCCGGGATATTGCGCGGGCCCGGTGTTGCCGCGCGGGTCGGCGAAGTACTCCGGACGGTATTCCATGCCCCAGGCGCCGAAGGCGTCGTATTGGTCGGTGGTCAGGACCGCGTCGAACCAGGGGACCGGCTTGCCGTCCCCGAAGTCGCGGGTCTGCAGGAATTGCACCGGGTTCGCGACGCCCGCGTCGCGCAGGCGCTGGACCACTGTGGACAGCTGGCCGGCGTGTTCGACCGAGACTCCCAGGCCCGCCGAACCGAGGTCGCCGTCCTTGCCGGGGACGTCGCCGACCCCGAAAAGCTCCAGGTAGGTTTCGCGGCCCATCAGGTACCGGCCGGTCCACTTTTCGCCGCCGGCACCGGTGGTCGTGCGGACCTGGAAGTTGGCGAAGTCCTTGAGGTAGGCCGAATGCTCGATGGCGTCGGCGGTCTCGCGGTCGAGGACCCCGTAGGAATGGTTGAAGTGCAGCAAGGCCGGTTCGTCCGCTTGCGCGGGGCCGGCGGCGGTCGCGGCCAGGGCCAGGAGGACGGCCAGGAGCTGGAGGATCGTCCGGGTTCTTCGTGATTTCGACATGGCGCTGGAGAGTAAGGCGACGGCGGCCGGTTGGCGGCGTTTTCGGCCAACTCGACCGCAACGGCCTACTGAGAATGTCTTTCTCATTGTCCGGTCAAGTGGAAATTAGTTCACTTGGAGCAGTGACAGTGCATCACAGTTAGCAACAGAATCAGGTCCTCGTGCCACCTGATCGGGTGGCACGTCGCGAGGGCATCCGAAAGGACCTGTCATGACCACTCACCACTGGGGACCCGCCGGGAGGGCGCGCCGCCGCCGGACCGGAGCGGTGCTCGCCGCGGCCGCCGCCCTGCTCGTGGCGACCGCGTCGAACGCCTCGGCCGCACCTGCCGCAGCCGCGAGCACCTCGGCCGAGACTCCGGACAACCACCAGATGGGCGCCTCCATCCGGGCGCACGACCCCGGCGGCGCGGCGGTCGCGCCGGCGTCGGTCGAAACCACCACCGCGGGCATCGACGTGAGCAGCTATCAGGGGGCGGTCAACTGGCAGTCCTGGTGGAACCAGGGCAAACGGTTCGCCTACGTCAAGGCGACCGAGGGCACCGGATACCAGAACCCGGATTTCACCCAGCAGTACAACGGGTCGTACCACGTCGGCATGATCCGCGGCGCATACCACTACGGCCGTCCGGACATCTCAGGCGGCGCGGCACAGGCGGACTATTTCGTCGCGCACGGCGGCGGCTGGTCGAAGGACGGCAAGACCCTGCCCGGCACGCTCGACATCGAATGGGGGCCCAGTTCCGCCTGCTACGGGCTGAGCCAGTCCGCGATGGTCTCGTGGATCAAGGCGTTCAGCGACGAGTACCACGCGAAGACGTCGCGCTGGCCGGTCATCTACACGGCGAACAGCTGGTGGACCCAGTGCACCGGCAACAGGGGCGACTTCAGCTCGACCAACCCGCTGTGGGTCGCGGCGTACTCGTCGTCGCCGGGCACGCTGCCCTACGCCTGGGGCTTCTACACCTTCTGGCAGTACACGTCTTCGCCGCTCGACCAGGACTACTTCAGCGCCGGCCTCGACCGGCTGAAGGTGCTGGCCACCGGCTGACCCGGTCCCGTCCGGGAGCCGCGCGCTCCCGGACGGGCTCGCTAAAACCCGGCCAGCACCTCCATCACCGCGCCGACGATCCGCCGCGTCTGCGGCTGGCACGCCGCCCACGTCGTCAGCGGGACGCCCGGCTCGACCAGTTCGCTCCACGCCCACCCCGGCAGCATCCGGGTCGCGCTGGGCCGGCTCAGCAGCACCGCGTCCGCCTCGACGGCCTCCGCGCACGCCAGCGCGTTCTCGTTGAACCGCGCGAATCGCCAGTTCGGCGACACCCCGAGCCCGTGCGCCGCGGCGAGCATCTGGTCGTGTCCGGCGGGGACCTGCGCGCGTGCGTGCGCGAGCACCCGGACGTCGTCGAGCTCCCGCAACCGGCATTGCGCGCGCCCGAAAAGCTCGTGCCCGGGCCGGATCGCGACCCCGAACGGATGCTCGAACAGGAATCGTCCGTGCAGCGTCGACGGCGGGTTCTGGTGGACGAGCCCGATGTCGATCCGTCCTTCGCTGAGCATCCGCAGCTGTTCGGTGCTGCTGGCGTCCAAAAACGACAGTGCGGCGTCCGGGACCTGGTGGCGGATTTCCGTCAGCGCCGCGAGCACCCAGTCCTGCGGAATGCCCGGCGGCAACGCGATCTCGACCTGTTCCTTCACCGGAGCCGCGGACCGCGTGACCTCCCGCGTCGCGTCGGCGAGCCGCAGCAATTGCCGCGCGTGCTCGTGCAGCGCCCGGCCGGCGACCGTCGCCTGCACGCCCGTCGGCACCCGTTCGAACAGCGGCGTTCCGAGTTCGCGTTCGAGGACGCGGATCTGCCGGGTCAGCGCGGGCTGCGACATCATCAGCGACCCGGCCGCCCGGCTGATCGACCCCTCGGTGAACACGGCGACGAAGTACCGCAGCTGACGCAGTTCCATACCTTGGGGTTATACCCCCTCGTTTGCGCCGCGCCGGCCGGCGGCGGACGCTGGGCGGAGCCCCGACTGCGAAAGGAGCCGCTTTGAGCAAACGTCAAGTCCAGGTACGCCGGGTCTACGACGCGCCGGAATCCTTCGACGGCGCACGGGTGCTGGTCGACCGGCTGTGGCCGCGCGGGCTGAGCAAGGACCGCGCGCACCTCGACGACTGGCTCAAGCAGATATCCCCGTCGACGGAACTGCGGAAGTGGTACGCGCACGACCCGGACCGGTACGACGAATTCGCCGAACGCTACCGCTCGGAACTCGAAGAACCCGAACGCGCGGAAGCACTCGACCAGCTGCGTGCCCTGGCCAAGAAGGGCCCGCTGACCCTGCTGACCGCCACCAAACGCAGCGACATCAGCGAAGCCGCGGTGCTGGCCGACCTGCTGCGCTCCTAGCGTTCAGGAAGCGCCGACCTCGATGCCGTTGCGCTCGGCGTACTGGCTGCCCCATTCGTACAACGCGGTCAGCGCCGGGCGAAGCTCGTCGCCTTCCGGGGTCAGCCGGTACTCGACGGTCGGCACCCGGCCGTCCACCTCGGTCCGGTTCACCAGCCCGGCCGCGGCCAGCTCCCGCAGCTGCTCGGTCAGCACCTTTTCGGTGATCGACGGAATGGCCCGGCGGAGCTGGCCGTACCGGTGCGGGCCTTCCTTGAGCCGCGCCAGGATCACCGGCTTCCACTTCCCGCCCATGACGTCGACGGCCAGTTCGACCGCACAGGAGTAGCGCGCTTTCATCCGTCCATCATCGCGGGTACGCACCGGCAAGTGCGTACTAGGCGGCCGGTCCGGCGAGTGCTTGGCTGATCCGGTGATCATCGAGTACCTCCGCTACCGCATTCGCGACGGCGGGCACGCGGACTTCGAAGCCGCCTACCGACGCGCGGCCAAGTCGCTCGCCGCGGCGAAACAGTGTCAGGACTACGAACTCGCGCGCGCCGTCGACGAACCGGGCAGCTACATTCTGCGCATCGGCTGGACTTCCGCCGAGGACCACCTGAAGGGTTTCCGCGGCGGTCCGGAGTTCGCCGCGTTCTTCGCCGAGATCCGGCCGTATGTCGAGCAGATCGAGGAGATGCGGCACTACGAACGCACCGACGTGGCCGGTTCCGGCGGTGCGGTGCCGACGCTCTACGAATGGGCGGGCGGAGCGGCCGCGCTGACCAGGCTGACCGAGGCGTTCTACGCGAAGGTGCCCGAGGACGACCTGCTGGCCGAGGTGTTCGCCGGGATGAGCCCGGAACACCCCGCGCACGTGGCGGTCTGGCTAGGCGAGGTGTTCGGCGGCCCGGCCGCGTACACCGGCCAGCACGGCGGGCACGCGCACATGATCGCCCGGCACGCTGGCCGCGCGATCACCGAACCGCAGCGGCGCCGGTGGGTTTCGCTGCTGCTGGCGACCGCGGACGAGGTCGGGCTGCCTGCCGACCCGGAGTTCCGCGCCGCGCTCGCGGGCTATCTCGAATGGGGCAGCAGGCTCGCGGTGGTGTTCTCCGCGCCGGACGCCGGACCGGCAGCCGACCAGCCGGTGCCGTGTTGGGGGTGGGGTTCGGCTCCGCCGTGGACGGGGAGCTGAAGCGCTATCCCGTTCGCCGCAGGCGTCGGATGATTCCGCGCACTACCAAGGGCACGCAAATCGCCGCGAACAGCACCAGTGCCGCCCATGGCCCGAATCCGCCGAATCCGCCGCCCTGGTAAGCGGCGGGTTCGGCCTTGCGCCAGTCCCGCGATCCGCCGTTGGCTTCCGAAGCATCGGGCCCGGCCGAAGACGATGCTCCCGGTCCAGCCGATGCTTGCGCGTTGGCTGACGCTTTCGGTCCTTCCTGTGCCGCGGCCTTGTTTCCGCCACCCGTTCCGCCGTGGGTCAGCACATCCACCCCGCCCAACGCGGCGAAGGGATCCGGCGGCGCGGTCGCCCCGGCTCCGAGACCGCCCTGGAACGTCGGATTGGCGCAGTTCCCGGCATTGAGCTGCTTGGCCGGGCGTCCGGTGAGCCGAGCGTTGGCGTTCATCATCTCCTGCGACAGGTTGGGCGGCAGCGGCGAATACCCGATCCGCGCCATGTTGATCTGGCCGTCGCAAGCGACATGCTCGATGAACGCGGTCATGGTGTCCGCCTTGGCCCCGTCCGGATACCCGCCCTTGCAGGTGTCGCGCCCGTTCCCGCACGGCGTCATCAAATACGAATACGCCGAAATCGGGTAAGCGGACGGATCCGGGTTGGCATAAACTCCGGACAATTCCTGGCTGAGGTCCGGGCGCAGGTTGGCCTTGGTCAGCGCCGCCGCGATGTTCGCCGCGTACGGCAGCGTGTATTTCCCGGCCTGGTTCTCCACCCACGCGGTCGGTGCGTTGTACTTCTTGGCGTACCCGAACTCGTCGTAGCCGATGGAGAACGGGACGCTGCCGTTGGCCAGGGTCTGCGCGATCTGGTCGGAGTCGGCGAAGAGACGGTAGAAATCCGCGTCCGGCCCGCGGGTCGGCAGCTGGATCGGCCGCACCCCGGAGGGCAGCGGCCCGATCCCCTTGTCGACATTCCGGGCGATGAAATCTCCGTACGGGCCCGGCGCGACATGGGCCACGAAGTCGTAGAACAACGCCGTGGTGCCGGATTGGCCGCTGCGGCCGACCAGCGTGATCGGCTGGTCCGGCAGCGCGAATCCGCCGTTGGTCGCGCTGATCGCCGGATCGCTCCAGCGCGTGATCTGCCGCGCGAAGATCCGGGCGACCACGTCCCGCGTCAGATGGAGCGTGTCCACCCGGCGGCCGCCGGCGTCGGTGACGTTGTACATCACCGCGACCGCGCCCGCGACGTCCGGAACATATTGGTACCCGCGCTGTTTCGCGGTAGCCCCGCCGCCGCCAGCCGCTTCCAGGGAACTGACTTCCGCTTCGGTGCCCGCGAAATCAACCGTGTGGTCGCCGTATTGATTGACCCCGGCCGGAGAACCGAGCGCGCTGTAGTTCACCGGAATGCCGCGCGAGTTCGCGCCGTTCTGCCAGTCGCTCATCGCGAGCCCGACGTAAGTGGACCCGGACCCGTTGACCTGGCTGAACGCCTCCGCGGCCGGAGCGAGCACAACCTGGCAGGCCAGCAGCGCCGCCGCGCCGCCGAGCCCGAGCCATCTCTTGCGGTCCATCAGGAAACTCCCCAGTTCAGCCGAAACGGCCGTGGACGTAGTCGTGCGTGCGGCTGTCTTCCGGACTCTCGAAAATCTGCTCGGTCGGCCCGTGCTCGACCACGCGCCCCGGCTCGTTCTCCCCGGCGAGGAAGAACGCGCAATGGTGGGAAACCCGTTGTGCCTGCTGCATGTTGTGCGTCACGATCACGACGGTCACCTCGTCGGAGATCTCCACGATCGTCTGCTCGATCCGCCGCGTGGACGTCGGGTCGAGCGCCGAGCACGGCTCGTCCATCAGCAGCACGTTCGGCTGCACGGCCAGCGACCGCGCGATGCACAGCCGCTGCTGCTGCCCGCCGGACAGCGCGCCGCCGGGGGAGTTCAGCCGGTCCCGGACCTCGCGCCACAGCCCGGCCCGTTCGAGGCTCTGCTCGACCAGCCCGTCCTTGTCCGCGCATTTGACGCCGGCGAGCTTGAGCCCGGCGAGGACGTTGTCGCGAATGGACATCGCCGGGAACGGGTTGGGCTTCTGGAACACCATGCCGATCCGCAGCCGGGCGTGCTGCGCGCGGGTGCCCTCGGCGTAGATGTCGTCGCCGTCCAGCAGGACTTCCCCGGCCAGGCTCGCGGTGCCGACCAGTTCGTGCATCCGGTTGAGAATGCGCAGGAACGTCGATTTGCCGCAGCCGGACGGGCCGATCAGCGCGGTCACCTCGTTGGCGGGCATCGCGAGGGTGACGTCTTCGAGCACGAGCCGGTCGCCGAACCAGGCGTGCACGCCGCGCGCCTCCAGCGTCGCCGCGCCCGGGGGCGGCCCGCCGAGCACCCGGACGGGTTCGCGGACTTCGAGGGTTTCGGTCACCGGGCACTCCTGGGTTTCGGGCGGCGCGCCGACCAGCGTTTGCGGCCGATCAGCCGGGTCAGGGCGAACAGCGCGAAGATCAGCAGGATCAGCACCAGCGCGCCGATGTACCCGCGTTCCTGCGCCGAGGCGAGCGGTTCCTTGATGTAGCGGTACACGAAGCGGGGCAAGCTTTCCTGCGGGTCGCTGAACGGGTTGAAGTTCATCGAAAGCGTGCCGAAGGAGGTGAACAGCAGCGGCGCGGTTTCGCCGACCACGCGCGCGATGCCGAGGATGATCGCGGTGCTCACGCCGGTGCGCGCGGTCGGCAGCACCACAGACCAGACCGTGCGTGCGCGGCTCGCGCCGAGAGCGAGCGACGCCTCGCGCAAGCCGTCCGGCACCAGGCGGAGCACCACGTCCACGGTGCGGGTGACGGTCGGCAGCATGATCATCGTCAACGCGAGCGTCGCCATGAACCCGGAGAAACCCAGCTGCGCGGGCGGCAGGATCAGCGCCGCGTACACGAAAAGCCCGGCGACCACAGAGGGCAGACCGCTCATCGCGTCCACGAAAATCCGCACCGGACGGCGGAAACGCGACCGGGTTTCGTTCAGGAACACCGCGGTGAGCACGCCGAGCGGAACGACGAACACGAGCGCGAGCGCCGTCTGTTCGAGCGTGCCGACGATCGCGTGCAAACCGCCGGTCGCTGTCGCCGGATCGGTCGGCGCGACGGCGGACATGTCGTGGCCGAAGAACGCCAGCCGGAGGCTCGGCACGCCCTTGAGGACGATGTAGCCGAGCAGGAACAGCAACGGGATCAGCAGCCCGACCGCGCCGCTCACCACGACCGCGGACACCAGCTTGTCGACCGCGGCGAGCCGCCCGAGCCGGTCGCGGGTGACGAGGTAGAGCATGCCGAGGTAGAACAGATACGCCACGACGAGGTCGGCGAGCCAGCCCGGCGAGACCAGCAGCTGGTGCATCACGAACCAGGTCAGCAGCGTCGCCGACGCGGCGCAGCCGAGCGCTACGAGCCGGTCCTGCGGAGTGGTCGCGGAGGTCCGGCGGCGCACCGGAATCGGGCGCTCTTGCTCGACGCGGATTTCAGTGGTGGTCACGCGTCGACCCCCGCTCCGGAACGGCTGCGGGAAATGATCACCGACGCGGTGAAGTTCGTCGCCAGCGTGAACGCGAACAACACCAGCCCGGCCGCCATCAGCCCGCTCAGCGCGGGCCCGGACTGTCCCGCGTTGTTGGCGATGAACCCGGAAATGGTCGCGCCGCCGAATTCCAGCAGATGCGTCGTCAGTTCCGGAACCTGCGGCAGCAGAAGGGAAACCGCGATCGTCTCGCCGAGCGCGCGGCCGAGCCCGAGCATCGACCCGCCGACGATCCCGCCGCGGCCGAACGGCAGCACGACGGTCCGCACCATGCCCCAGCGCGTGCTGCCCAGCGCGAGCGCCGCTTCCTTTTCGCCGGGCGGGGTCTGGGTGAACACCTCGCGGATGACCGACGTCGTGATCGGAATGACCATGAGTGAAACCACGAGCCCGGCGACGAACATCGAATTGAACAGCACCGCGCCCGGTTTCGTGTCGAACAACGGGAACCAGCCGAGATTGTCGGTCATCCACTGCGACAACGGGGTGATGTACGGGCGCAGGAAGCTGAATCCCCAGAGCCCGTACAGCAAACTGGGAATCGCTGCGAGCAGATCGACCAGTCCGGTGAGGAACCCGCGCATCCGCGGACTGGCGTAATCGCTGATGAACAACGCGGCCAGCACCGAGAACGGCACGGCGACGGCGACCGCGATCAGCGCGACCACCACCGTGCCGTACAGCAGGCCGAGCACGCCGAACCGCCCGGAAGCCGGGTCGAACTGGATCGTGGTGAAAAAGCCGAAACCGCTGGCCTCGAACGTGGGCGCGGACCGGTAGACGAGGAAGAACCCGATCACGGCCAAGAGCGCGAGCACGGAAAGCCCGGTCCCGCTCGTGACGCGGCGGAAGAGCCGATCGGCCCGCGAAGGCAGATCGGCGAGGACGAGACGATCCGGCGGCGCGGCGCCGGACGCGGAGGACGAGACGGTCACGGCAGCGAGTATCGCGAGCCGGCGGCGGGGAAAGTTGGCTGGACAGAGAAGGCCCGACGGCGCGTTAGTGAACCGGTGCCCGCGTTCTGTTCCCGTTTGTTGACGCCGCGCGCGACGCTGGCGAAGTTGAACCCATGAACCGCTTCAGACGCGTGGCGCACGTGCTCGCCGCCGGGGTGCTCGCGGTGCTCGGCGTCGCCGTCGCGCCGACGGCGTCCGCGCAGCCGCAGCCGCTGAATTACCAGGTGAAGGTGACTGGCGCCGATCCGATGAACGCGCAGGACGGGGACCCGCTGCGCATCACGATCTCCGGGTTGCCCGCGGGGGCCACGGCGAACTATTCGGTGTGCCCGCTGCCGTTGCGGGACTCGCTGCTGAAACCGGGGCCGTGGACGCCCAATCCGTCCGTCGAGGCCCGCGTCACCGCCTACTGCAAGAACTTCAACGACGAGCTGTCCGGCACCGAGTTCAAGCCCCCGGGCCATGACGTCGGCCGGAGCGCGACCACCCACGACGTCGTGTTCGACATCTACGTGCCGCGAGGAGCGCGTACGCCCGCGATCATTCCCTTCGACCCGGATTTCACGGCTTTCCCGCAGGGCGCGTTGAAGTGGCCGAACAACCCGGACCACAAGCAGTATTCCTTCTCGTGCGACGAGAACCATCCGTGCACCATGATGCTGCGGATCGGCGTCCCGGCGACGGCGACCAGTCCCGCCCAGACGGTGTTCGACAGCTCGATCACGTTCCGCGCGTCCGCGCCCGGGCTCAAGATCAAAGGGTGCGCCGGAGTCGGCGCCAGCACGCTGACCGGCAGCATGCCGGAGCGGTTCGGCCGCACGGCGGTCGGCTGGAACCAGATGCTCTGCGCGCCGACGAAGGCGGCGCAGCCGGTCAACATCGTGAACGAGAGCGAGGACGTCGGGCTGACCTCGTTCGACAAGGGCGAGTCGGACGTGCAGGTCACCGGTTCCGGCGGAACCCTGGCCACGCAGCAGGTCCGCGCCCGCAGCTACATTCCGGCGGCCCTGAACGCGACAGTGCTCGCCGCGGTCGGGTGGGCGCCGACCGATCGCCGGGACGACGGCGGCGCGCTGAATTCGCGCCTGGCCGACAACCTGAAGTTCGACTGGGACGACCTCGCCAACCTGCTGAGCAAGGGCGGTCTGTCGCCCGACAGCACCGGCCGGGGCGGCATTTTCGTCGACGGGTCCGCGCTCGTGCGGCGCAATCCGGCGCTGGCCGCGGTCAGCGGGGCCGAGAATGCGCTCCGCTCGCCGAACACGCGGGCCGGGCAGTTCACCACCGATTTCTTCGGGGTCACCGGCGAAATCGGGACGAGCACGGTGCCGTTGGTGCTCAGCAGCAGGCTGAACGGGATGCCCGCGTGGACGTACGGGACTTTCGTGGACATCCGCAACGCGAAGCTGCGCGGAAGCGACGGGCCGGTCGGCGTGGTGACCGACCTGAACGCGCTCAACCTCGGCGACGGCGGCGTGCACAACGTCGACGCGAAGACCGGTCAGGTCAACGTCCGCAAGCAGGTCGTCAACGCGGCGCTGGGGACCGGGAACGAATGCACGAACGGATGCCTGAACTGGGTCGTCACCGACCTGGCCACCGCGACCGAGAACGGCTGGGCCCCGGTCGCCCTGCCCAACGGCAAGGGCGGTTACGTCGCGCCGACGCCCAAGTCGCTGCAGGCCGCGGCCGCGCACGCGCAGCCGGCGGAGGACGGGTCGATCCGGATCGTCCCCGGCGGCGATCCGGAGGCGTACCCGCTCACCTACGTCGAGTCCCTGACCGCGCCGCTGAACCCGCTGGTGGACGCTTCGTGCCAGCCGCAAGCCGCCAAGCAGGCCCAGCTCGCGACCTTCGTGAAGGCCGCGGTCAGCGGCGGGCAGGACAGCCTGGGCCCGGGCCTCGTTCCGCTGACTCCGGAGCTGCTTTCCGCCGCCCAGACCGCCGCGGCGAAGGTCGGCACCGGCACGGCCGAGGCGTCCTGCCACGAACACAAGGAAGCGCAGAACCCCGGAGCGGCCGCGACCGGCGGCCCCGGTGCCGCCGTGGGCGGGACTCCCGCGAGCGACGGCCTCGGCGGTCCGCTTGCCCGCTCCGGTTCGAATGGTCCTGGTGCGGCGGAAGCCGCTGCGCTGGCGATGAAGGCGCCGACGCAGGCGAGTGTCCAAGAAGCGCGCAGCGTCGCCGCGGCGGTGAAGGTCCCGCTGTTCCCGGGAGCAGACGTCCTGGGAGCGCTGATTCCGTTGCTCGCTTTGGTCGCGCTGGTGCTGTTGCCGCCGACGACTGGTTACCTGACCGCGGGGAAGCCGTTGCCCGCGTGGCTGAACCGGCTCGCCGAGCGGCTCGTCGCGATGCGGCGCCGGGCATGACCGCGACGCTCCGCGCGCCGGCGCGCCCGGGTCCACAGTGGACGGTTGTCGCCGTGGTCGGCTGGCTGGTCACCGCGGTGGTGTGCTTCGGCATTGTCACGTACGCGCTCGGGCCGATGCTCGCGAACAACGATCAGCGGGCGGCGCTGTCGGTGCTGCAGGGCCGGATGGCACAGGCGCAGGGCGCGGCCCGTACGCTGCTCGGCGCCGCGCCGGTGACGAAGCCGCCGGAGTTCGGTGCGCCGGTGGCGGTGCTGGAGATCCCGAAGCTGCAGGTGCAGCAGGTCGTGCTCGAAGGCGTGGAACCGGGCGAAACGATGTCCGGGCCGGGCCATGTCCCGGGAACTTCGGGACCCGGCCAGCCGGGGAATTCGGCGGTGGTGGGCCGGTATTCGGGATACGGTGCTCCGTTCGCGCGGCTCAACGAGCTGTCGCGGGGAGACCAGCTGGTGGTCGCGACGACGCAAGGGAAATCGGTCTACACCGTGACCGACACGGCAACCCGTGACTTGGACGAGGACCGCGATTACGGCCGTACGGAGAACGACCGGCTGACACTCGTCACGTCCGATTCGTGGTGGCCGGGTTCGGCTTCGGGCGCGACGGTGGTGACGGCGGTTCTCGACGGCAAACCGTTCCGTCCGACGCCGCAGAACGGCCGGGCGGACGCGCAAGACGGCCGCACTGGCGACCCGAGCGGCTGGGCCCGGCTCGTGCTCGCGCTCGGCGGCTTCGCGGCCGTGGCCGTCGGGGCGACGCTGCTGTACCGGCGTTGGCGTTCGGTGTCGACGTACGTGCTGACCACCCCGGCGCTGCTGGCGTTGGCGGTGCTGGCGGCGTCGGCGGTGTGGCGGTTGCTGCCTGCTTGGGCTTGAGCCGACCCTGCCGAAACCGGGGCTGGCACGGAGGTTTGGTTCTCCGCGCCAGCCCCGGTTTCTTGCTCGGGTGGGGGCGGACAGCGAAACCGGCCCGGCCGGGGAGCGGAATCCCCGGCCGGGCCGGTCCGGTGCTTCAGCGGGTCAGGAAAGCGTGCAGGTGACGCCGTTCACCGGGGCGAGCGGCTTGAATCCGTACTGGCTCAGCGTGCCGGCGAGGCTGCCGTTGCACAGCGGGCTCGGGCCGGAGGAGTCGAAACCGACCGCGTTGAGCGCCGCGTCGTGGGACGGCGAGCGGGTGTCCAGCACGTAGTACACGAAACGGGCGCCGAGGAACCCGTCGGCGAAGGCCGGGGCGTAGTTCGGCGCGGAGCCCGAAACCGGGGCGCCGTCCGAACCGGCACCGGTCAGGGTGCCCTCGAAGAAGCCGGCGCGCTTGTCGCTGACGACGCCGTTGCCCTGCGCGACCCACTGGGCCACGGAGTAGGGCGCGATCGCCGACGACTGGTCGCTCGCCGGGATGGTGTTGCCTTCGTTCTCCTGGAAGCGCTTGATCACGACCGGTTTCGTGGTCGGGTCGAAGCCGAGCACCGTGTTCGTGAAGAACGACAGCGTGCCGGAGCCGGCCTGGGGCAGGTAGACGGTGATCGCCGCGTTGGCGCCGCCGACCTGGTTCCAGTTGGTGATGGCGCCGCTGTAGATGCCGCGCAGCTGGTCCAGCGTGAGGGTGACGCCCGCGCCGGCGCCGGTGGACGAGGCGGCCCAGGACACGCCGTCCTTGGCGAAGGCGTAGTACTGGAACGTCGACGGGTCGGAGGCCGACCGCGGGGACGAGGAGCGGGCGAGGTCGATCGACCCGCTGCCGGCCGCGGCGGCGTTCGCCAGCGCGGTCTTGCCCGCGGAGGAGCCGTTGGGCGGCGGGTTGGAGACGGTGTAGGTGGTCCCGCCGTCGTAGACGTCGCCGGGCACGGCGAACGACTGGCTGCCCGCGAGAACCGGCGGGACGTTCACGTAGTTGTCGGGGTCGCTGTTCGCCGCCGAACCGTTGGCCGCGGCGAAGATCGCGCCGGTGACGTCCGCGATCGTGTCGGAGCCCACCGCCGCGACGACCTCGGGGAGCTGGTTGGGGCCGGGGATTGCGCTGGCGGTACCCGGGAAGATCAGGGCCGCCCCCGCGGCGACCGCGGCGGAGGCGCCGGCGAACCGGGCAGTACGAGCACGCATCAGTTTGTACTCTTTCTGTCTGGTCTCGGCCACGGGATTCCGTGGCCGACACCAACTTCGCGGGGTTCGGCGAACAGCGCCCGGTCGGTCGCGTTCTCGCCAGACGGCGCGGGAGTTAATGCCCGACGAACGCGTTCAGCCGGGCAGCCGGTATTTCGTGCGCCAGTCGGTGATCCGGCCCTCCGCCGCGAATTCCGCCGCGTCCGCGATCGCGGCGACGAATCGTTCGTATCCGCGCTGGGCTTCGATGCGGCGGCCGTAGGCGTGGCTCGCCGACGCGATCGTCCCGCTGCCCGCGCGCAGGAACCATCGCCAGTCGATTCCGTGGTCGTGGGTCAGTTCCATGCGCGTGCGCGGGAGGTTCGCGCACAGCCACTGGATCGCCGCGACGCATTCTTCCCCGTTGCGGTAGTCGACGGTGCCCAGCCCCAAGGACGCGTTGTTCGTGCCGAGCAGCCGCCACCTCGTCGCGTTCCCCGGTCCGCCGATCAGCTGGAACCGCGGAGTCCGGCGTGGACTTCGAGCGCTTTTCATGGGTCGCAACCTCAGTCCGGCTCGGACGGCCGTCCGGTGCGCAGCCGTCGCAGTCAGAATGGACATCGCGGGCACGGCGCCGGAAAGTTACCGTCCGCGGTTAAGCGGCGACGGCCACCCGGTGAACAGCGGGTGGGCGCGGGCATTCCACAGTAGACCGTCGGCGGGCGGTCACGCTGGAGATTCTCTTCGCCACTCCTGGCAAGCGCATCGTCTTTGCTCGCACGGATGTTTCGCCCATGCCGCGATTCGGGTCGAATTCGCCTGTTCGCCGCAATCGCGATTCAGTCGTTCGGCGGCACCAGCGGCGAGGTAGTTGGGGCACGCTCGATGTCCTTCGGGGCGGGAAACTCCCGCGCGGAAGGGCAATTCGCGTCATGGGCAAGGGGAGGGAGCCGTGGTGGCGTCTATTGTGGACGTCCGGGGCGGGGTGTTTCGGATATGGTTGGCGGAATGGCTGATCTGACGCTCACCGGCTTGCGGGTCGTGGTCGAGGTGGCCCGCACCGGGTCGTTCAGTGCTGCCGCGCACCGGCTCGGCTACACGCAATCGGCGGTGTCGCGGCAGATCGCGGCGAGCGAACGCGCTACGGGAACCGCGTTGTTCGAACGGCATGCCCGCGGAATCCGTCCTACGACAGCGGGAGAGGTGCTGATCCGGCACGCCGGTCGGGTGCTGGACAGCGTGAGCGCGGCCGGAAAGGAACTCGCCGGACTGCGCGACCGCCTGGCCGGGCGGATCTCGGTCGGCGCGTTTCCCGCGGCGTCGGCGGTTTTGCTGCCGCGCGCGGTTTCCCGGCTGCTGCGCGCGCATCCGGGCGTGGACGTGCAGCTGGCCGAGTCCGCGACGCCCGCCCAACTGCAATCGCTGCGCCGCGGCCGCCTCGACGTCGCGGTGGCCGTCACCGGAGACGGCCTGCCGGAATACGACTTCGAGGGCTTGCGCCGCACCGAATTGCGCAGCGCGATCGGATACGGAGTGGCGGTCGCGGAAGCGCATCCGTTCGCCGGCCGCAGCTGGGTCGAACCGGACGAACTGGCCGAACAGCAGTGGATCGTCGGCGCGGGCAGCTCCGCGGAATTCGGGACGTGGCCGGGGATCGCCGGACCGTCGATCGCGTTCGCGGTGCGCGCGTGGCCGACGCGGTTGGGCCTGGTCGCCGCGGGGCTGGGGATTTCGCTGGTCCCCGGATTCGCCGCGGATTCGCTGCCCGCCGACGTCCGGTGGATCCCGGTACGCGACGAATGCGGCGGCCTGCGCCGCGCACTGTGGGCGGTGACGGGGGAACAGCCTGGCCCGGCAGCGGTGGCCATGGTGCGGGCGCTGGAGCAAGAGGCCGGTGCGGTGAGCCGGGGGTTCTAGGCGTGGAGTTGCTTGAGTGGCGGTTTCCGTGGTTTTCGCGCTCGGCAGCGCCTGTATTCGTTTGTGGGAGCGCACTTTTGGCTAGGGGTGGTGATCGGCCTCGCGGCTCCGCTGGCGAAGTGCCCGATAGTCCTTTATGGACTTTCAGTTCCAGGCGGGTTCGGCGGTGCGCGACCGGACCGTCGGGAACAGCTCCTGGGTGACCTGCCGGGCGGCGGCCACGACGAGCGGGGCGACGCGTTCCAGCGCCGTGTCCGCGTCGCCGACGAGGGAGATCGCCGCTTCGGGTCCTTCCGGTCCTCGGATGGCAGCGGCGACGCAGGAGATATCAGAGAAGCATTCGCCGCGTTCGAAGGCGAGGCCGTTGCGGTCGCGGATCCGGCCGAGTTCGCGGTGCAGCGTCACCAGGTCGCAGATCGTCCGGCTGGTCTGGCGGCCGAGGGTCGGCAGGACGCGGTCCTCGACCTGTTCGGCGGGCAGCCACGCGAGCATCGCCTTGCCGAGCGCGGTGCACTGCGCGGGCGCGCGGCCGCCGACGCGCGACGGGACGGCCGCGGCGAACCGGCCGCCGACCTTGTCGAGATACCGGACATGCGCGCCGTCGAGGATCGCCAGGTGCGCGACCATCCCGGTGCGCAACTGCAGTTCGTGCAGCACGGCCGCGGTCACCGCGCGCAGTTCGAGGTGGTTGCCGCCGGTGCCGCCGAGGTTCAGCGCCCGGGCGCCGAGCGCGTAGCCGAACGACGAATGCGACAGCCACTGCAGCCGCACGAGCTGGTCGAGGATGCGGTGCGCGGTCGAACGGGGGAGGTGGGTCGTGCGCGCGACTTGTTCGAGGGTGAGCCGGGTGCTCGGCGCGGCGAAGGCGTCGAGGATCAGCGTCATCCGCTCGACCATCGACGGCGGCAGCGCGCGGTCCTGCGGGACATCCGTGCCGAGGGAGCCCGTTTCGATCGCGACCACCGTCATGCTGCGCTCCTCGCGGACGGAGTGAAATCATTTCTAGTTTTGACGGTAACACGGTGTCCGGGCTTGGCGTCAACACGCGACGGGTCACGGGTACGGCACGGCGACCGATCGGCGGGAGAAGCCGTTCGTGCAGGAAGGGGCAGCCGGGAGACATGGCGGCATGGCCCGACGTGCTGAGATCCGCTCGCACGTTCGGTTTCCTCGCAGGTGCTCGGGTTGAGAAGCGGTTTCTACCCGGCAGCGGCGAGCACGCGAGACAGTCCCAGTGACGTGCTGAGCGCTTCCCCAGGCGGCTCAGCTCAGCGGCTTCTCCCAGATCGAGACTTGCCGCTCGCTTTCGTGGGTGAACGGCTCACCCGTCCAGTCCTCCCACCGCGACCGCAGCCGCATCCCCGCCAGTTGCGCCATCAGGTCGAGCTCCGCAGGCCAGACATACCGGAACGGAATCGCCCGGAACTCGCCTCGTCCGTCGGCGACCCGGGCATGGTACGAACTCATCGACTGCGTCGAGACGTCGTACAGATCGAATCCCCAATGCTTCGCGCTGAGATCGAACGGCACGACGGTCTGCCCCGGCGGCAGCTTCCGCAGCTCCGGTACTCCGACCTCGATCACGAAGCATCCGCCTGGCTCGAGGTGGGCCGCGGCGTTGCGGAAACATGCCACCTGCGCTTCCTGAGATGTCAGATTGCCGATGGTGTTGTACACCAGATAGGCCACCGAAAAGGCGCCAGCGACGCGGGTCGTCGCGAAGTCGCCGATCGTCACGTCGACGGCCTCGCCGCCCGGTTTGGCGCGCAGTTGCGCGGCCATCGCGGACGACAGATCGATTCCGGACACCGGCACGCCCCGCGAGGCCAGCGGCAGCGCGATCCGGCCAGTGCCGATGCCCAGTTCCAACGCGCGCCCGGCACCGGCCAGCCCGGCCAGCACGTCGACTGCCGGGTCCACCACCTCCGGCGCGAACATTTCAGCCGACGATTCGTCATATCTCGCAGCGACACTTTTCCCGAAGTAGTCCTCCACGACGGCGAAGGTAGCCGACTGGCTCGCCGGGGCGCAGGTCATTTTCCGGCCCGCGCCACCAAATCGTCGACCGCCCGGGCCGCGAAAGCCATCGCCGTGCCCAGCGGAATCCCCGGCCCCGGGTAGTACTGGCCGGTCATGGACGCCGCCGAATTGCCTACTGCGTAAAGACCTTCCACCACCGAACCGTCCTCGCGGAGCACTCGCGCGTCCGGGTCGGTCACCAACCCGCCCTTCGTACCGAGGTCCGACAGCACCAACCGGGCGGCGCGGAACGGCGGCTGATCCACCGGAACCAGCACCGGATTCGCGAAATGCCGCGCGTATTCGTCCTCGCCGCGCCCGAAATCCGCGTCGTGCCCGGCTTCGGCGAAAGAATTGAACCGGGCGACGGTCTCCGGCAATTCCGGCGCGCCGATCAACTTCGCCAACTCCGCGAGCGTCTCCGCTTCCACCCAGGTGCCGGCCGCCAGATGGTCGTCCGGCCGTCCGCCTGGCAATGCGATCGCGGGCAGGCGGCCGCCCTCGCGGCTGTCGAACACGAGGTGGGACGGGATACGCCGCGCCGGGTCCGCTGACATCTCACGGCCCATTTGGTCGTATGGCAGCGATTCGTTCGCATACCGCCGCCCGTCGCGGTCGACGACGATTCCGCCGCGGAAGCCGAGCGTGAACGACGCGCCGCCGTCCGGCATCGCGATGCCCGGGCACCACCAGCCCTCGTCCATCAGGTCGACGGCGGCGCCGAGTTGCACCGCCGCTTCCAGAACCTGGCCGCGGTTCGTTTCCGCGGGTGCCATCGACCACGCCGCCGAGCCGGGTACCCCGGAGCGTTTCCGCAGGTCCGCGTTCCGTTCGAAACCGCCCGCGCCGACGAGCACGCCGTAGGCCGCCCCGATCCGCCGCGAACCGACGCCGACGCCCACGACCCGGCCGCCCTCGGCGACCAACTCGTCGACCGGCGTCCCGGTGAAGACGGCGCCGTTGCCGGTCGCGTCGAAGGCCAGCAGCAGCCGCCCGATGAGCGCGCGGCCGCCGTCCAGCGGGGCGTCCCGGTGCCCGCGGCCGGCGCGGTCGCGGTCGACCGGCGGACGCACCAGCCCGGCCCGTTCGCCCAGTTCGGCAAGCGGCAGGTCGAGCGGCACGAACGAGCGCCCGCCGGGGACCCGGCCCGGCCGGTCGAAGTAGTCCGGGAACGCCCGCCACTCGAATTCGAGCACCGGGTCCGACTCCAGCGCCGCGACCAATTCCGGTGCCTTCGCCAGAAACGCCTCTTGCCGCCCGGTCCGGTCCTCGCCGAGCAACGCGCGCAGGTACTCGCGCGCGGCGGCGGTGGAGTCCGCGACCCCGAAGCGCTGCTGGACCTGCGTGCCGGGCAGCCAGCAGGCCGCGCCGGAATACGCTGAAGTCCCGCCCAGCCGGTCCGCGCCCTCGACCACCGCGGTGCGCAACCCGGCCCGGGCCGCGAGGTACGCGCCGGTCAACGCGCCCGCGCCGGAGCCGACTGCCACCACGTCGAACTGGTCGTCGAAAGCCATGAGTCCTCCAAGTCGTCGCGACCCGGCGAGCCAACCGCATCCGCGGCGCGCCGGGGCGCGGTCATCCCACTCACCGGTAGCGGCAGCGCCCGGTGGGAGGATCGTGCGGGAGGATGGCCTGATCACGAGCGGAGGAGTCGCGGTGCCGAGAGTCGCCGAAAACCGGGCGCCGGCCACGCCGAGCTCGCCCGCGCAGCAGGAGCGCTACCGGCGCATCCTGCGGGCGGCCGCGGAACACGGCGCCGAGCACGGCCTCGACCGGATCCAGATGCTCGACGTCGCCCGCGACGCCGGTGTCGCGATCGCCACGCTCTACCGCTACTTCCCGTCGAAGACGATCCTGTTCACCGCGCTGCTGCGCAGCCAGGTCGAGCAGCTGGACCGCAACAGCGTCCCGGTCAAACCCGGCCAGGACCCGGCCGAGGCGGTCGCGCGCGTGCTGGTCGACGCGGCCCGTCACCTGCTGGAACGGCCGCGGCTCGCGCAGGCGATGCTGCAGTCGAACAACGCGACGGTCGCGGGGGAGTCGCCGAACATGGCCGCGGCGGTCGAGTTCGCGGAGCTGATCCTGCGCGTCGCCGGGGTGTCCGAGGCCAGCGAGCACGACCGCCGCCTGGTCCGGCTGATCGAGCAGACCTGGTACGGCGTGCTGACCTCGCAGCTGAACGGGCACATCACCGCGGAGGAGGCGGAGGCGGACACGGTGCTGGCGTGCCGGTTGCTGCTGGCCGAACTGGGGCGCCCCGCCCCGTGACTGACCCGGTGCCGGTTCGCGCGGCGACCAGACGCTCGGGTTAGCGTGGCTGCTTGGGTGCGCTGACATCTCAGACCGGACAGGTTCTCCCGGTGACCGGGATCGACCCGCCGCGTGCGCCGGCGTTGCCCGTAGCGTCGCGGCCGTTCCCGGAACCCCGCCTCAGGAGGCCGTCATGCCGCGCACCGTCGTCGTCACCGGAGCGAGTTCGGGGATCGGGGCGGCGCTCAGCAGGCTCCTCGCCGAGCGCGGCGACCAGGTACTCGGCGTCGACCTCAAGGGCAGCGACATCGACGCGGACCTCTCGACCCCGCCCGGTCGCACCGCTGCCGCCGAGGAAGTCGGGAAGCGCACCGGGCACGTCGACGCGGTGGTCACCTGCGCCGGAACCGCGAACCCCGGCGAAGTCATGGTCACGGTGAACTACTTCGGCAGCACCGAGTTCATCGAAGCGCTGCAGCCGCTGCTGGCGAAATCCGAGGCACCGCGCGTGGTTCTGGTCGGCTCGATCTCCGGTACCCAGCCGAACGACCCCGCGGTGGTCGAAGCCTGTCTGCGCGGCGACGAGCAAGCCGCGTTGACCGCCGCACGCGAGGCGATCGCGGACAATCGCGCGCTCCAGCTGTATCCGTCCTCGAAGTCCGCGATCGCGCAGTGGGCGCGCCGCACGTCGGTTTCGGAAGGCTGGGCGGACGCGGGAATCGCGGTGAACGTGGTCGCGCCCGGCGTGGTCCGGACGCCGATGACCGACGGGCTTTTCGCCGATCCGCAGATGAAAGCCGTGATGGACAAAGCAGTCCCGATGCCGCTGCACGGTTACGCGGCCGCGGAGGACGTCGCGCGAGTTCTGGCGTATTTCGCCGACGCCGCGACCACGCACATCACCGGCCAGGTCGTCTACGTCGACGGCGGCGCCGAGGCGACCCTCCGCCCGGCGGCGCACTACTGATGACGACTTACGCCGAGAACGTCCCGTTGTCGCCCATCCCGAATGGCGATGGCATCGACGCTGCCGTCGCTGCCGCGCGCCGAGTGGTCAGCGCGCTCCTGCACGCTGGTGCCGGCAGTGCCGCGCCGATGGCGGACCTTGCCCGCGGCCTCGACCGGATCGCTGACCAGCTCGAAGAACACGCGCCCGAGCGGCAGGAACGTTTCGTCGGAATGTGGGCCGGGCGACCGCGCCATGATCCGGTCACCGGCCCGGAAAACGCACTCGCGCCGCCGCTGCGCCTGCACGGCCTGCCGGACGGTTCGGTGGCCGGAACGGTGACGCTCGGCCTGCCGTACCAGGGACCGCCGGGCTGCGTGCACGGCGGGATTTCCGCTCTGCTGCTTGATCACGCGCTGGGCGTCGCCAACAGCTGGGGGCCGGGGCCGGACGGAATGACCGGCACGCTCAATGTCCGCTACCACCGGACGACCCCGCTGTTCGAGGAGCTGACGATTCGCGCGCGGCAGCAATCCAGGGAGGGACGCCGGATTCGCACGACCGGCGAAATTCTCGCCGACGGTCAGCTCTGCGTTTCCGCGGACGGCATTTTCGTGGCGAAACACGTCGCCCGACCGGGTGCCCAAGACGAAGGAGGCCGATGAACACGCTCGCGGGCCGGGTGGCCCTGGTAACCGGTGCCGGACAAGGCGTCGGGCAAGGAATCGCGCTGGCGCTGGGAGGGGAAGGGGCGTCGGTCGCGGTTCTCGGGCGCACGCGCGGGAAGCTGGACGAGACCTGCCGCCTCCTGCGCGAACGAGGCGCTACCGCGGAACCGTTCGAATGCGATGTCGCGGACACTGCGTCGGTTCCCGGCGTCGTCGACGAAGTTGTTTCGCGCTTCGGCCAGCTCGACATTCTGGTCAACAACGCGTACTCCGGTGCCTTCGGGCCGTTGCTGAAAATGAGCGACGAGGATTTCGCGCGCGGTTTTGAAACCGGACCCTTCGCCGCGTTCGCCTTCATGAAAGCCGCCCACCCGCATTTGAAGGCTGCCGGAGACGCTTCGATCGTCAACCTGGTCACATCAGCGATGGTGCGTTGGGATCCCACGACCTACGGTGCTTACGCGGCGGCAAAACAAGCCCTGCGCTCGCTGTCGCGCACCGCCGCCGTCGAGTGGGCGCGCGACGGGATCCGGGTCAACGCGATCGCGCCGCACGCGTTGTCGCCCGGGTTGAAATGGTGGACCGAGCACAATCCCGAAGAGGCCGCCGAATTCGTCGCGACCATTCCGATGGGCCGGATCGGGGAATGCGAGGAGGACATCGGCCGCGCCGTCGTCGCACTGGTCGGCTCCGATCTGCGCTATCTGACCGGAGCCACGGTGCCGCTCGACGGCGGCCAAGCCTTCTTCGGCTGAGCCTTGGGCCTCACTCGCAACCCGTACGACCGGTTCCGCGTGCTGCGGTTTTCGGCGGGGACGAGCGTGGCGAACGTGACCGGGATGCCCGCGATATCGCTCCCCTCGGGAAGGACGATGACGGACAACTGGAGGAAGCGGCTCCTTGGCAAGGGACGGGCTGAAGACTCAATAGCGGTAGAGGGACGACCCGCTGCTGGGGAGATTGGTCAGGATCAGGATGAACCCGATCACGGTCAGGATCGCCCACAGCACGACGATCGTGGCCAGGATCAACGCATGTCGCCGGATGGCCGCGAGCTGGCCGAGGATCTCGAGGTTGATCCTGTTCGCGTAGTCCGTCGGCCCGTCCGTCTCGGACGCCTCTTTGAGGCGCGCGGCGACCGCGGAAGGCCCGGTGAAGGCGTCGGAGTGGTAGCGAGGACGAGGCTTGACGTCGGACACAGTGGTTTCTCCTCCCGAGCACGGATGGACGAACATGAGTCGCCGAGTCCGGGCAGGGCGTTACCGCATCGAGGGCTTCGGGGGCCTCCCGGTCACCGAGATCGCGAGAGCGGGCCAGCCCCTCCGTTTCCTACCGTGGCATGGTGACTTCCACGACCCCCGCCCCGCCCGATCCGCTGGCTCCCGCTCGGCTCGGGCCGGTGCGGTTGCGCAATCGCGTCGTCAAGGCGGCGACCTACGAGGGGCTCAGCCATCACGGCCGGGTGACCCGGGATCTGGTCGATTTCCACGTCGGCTACGCGAAGGGCGGCGTCGGGATGACGACCGTCGCCTACTGTGCGGTCGCCAAGGAAGGCCGCACCGATCGGCATCAGATCTACTGGACCGACGAAGCGCTGCCCGGGCTGCGCGTGCTCACCGACGCGGTGCACGCCGAGGGCGCGGCGATCTCGGCGCAGATCGGGCACGCCGGGCCGGTCGCGGCTCCGAAGGGCAACGGGCTTCCCGCGCTCGCGCCGAGCCGGTATTTCCCCCAGGCGACGCTCAGTTTCGCCCGGGAAATCGACCACGCCGGCATTGAACGCGTCAAACGCGCCCATGCCGAAGCGGCGCGGCGCGCCATCGAATGCGGGTTCGACGCGATCGAGGTCCACTTAGGACACAACTATCTGATCAGCTCCTTCCTGAGCCCGAAACTCAACCGCCGCACCGACGAATACGGCGGTTCGCTGGAAAACCGCGCCCGGCTCGCGCGGGACACGATGCGCGCGGTCCGCGACGCGGTCGGCGACCGGATCGCGGTGATCGTGAAAATGAACATGGACGACGGCGTCCCGGGCGGTTTCTGGCTCGACGAAGCGATTCCGGTGACGCAGTGGCTCGAAGCCGACGGCACCTGCGACGCGCTCGAGATGACCGCCGGTTCTTCCCTGCTCAACCCGATGTACCTCTTCAAGGGCGACGCACCGGTCCGCGAGTTCGCGGCGGTGCTGCCGCAGCCGCTGAGACTGGGCGTGCGGGCGGTGGGGAAGCGGTTCATCCGCGAATACCCTTACCGGGACGCGTTCCTTCTCGAGGACGCGCGGCAGATCCGCGCCGCGGTGAAGCTGCCGATGGTGCTGCTCGGCGGGATCACCGACCGCGCGTCGATGGA
The DNA here is from genome assembly GCF_002796545.1 of Amycolatopsis sp. AA4. GTDB lineage: Bacteria > Actinomycetota > Actinomycetes > Mycobacteriales > Pseudonocardiaceae > Amycolatopsis. Next base: position 5,176,321 of record NZ_CP024894.1, on the reverse strand, counting down.
ACTGGCGATGCGGGAAGGATTCCAGTACGTCGCGATGGGCCGGGCGCTGCTGCGCGAGCCGGACCTGGTGAACCGGATCGCAGCTGACTCCCGGACGCCCTCGTTGTGCATCCACTGCAACAAATGCATGCCGACGAACTTCACCGGGACGCGGTGCGTGCTGGTGGACCGGACGACGCCCCGGGGCGCGGACTGGGGGCGGCCCGGGGGATACGTGGGGTGAACTTGCCGGGGCGCCGGTTGTCTGAGCGGAGGCCGGGTTCGGACGGGGTCGTTGGGCGGGGTCGGTCGGCGGGGGTGGGGTTTGTGCGCGGCGATGCCGGTTCTAACCGGCGCGAACACTCACCAGGTGCTGGAGAGGTCGCCGCCCGATCGTGCATAGGTTGGGGTGCAGACTGCGTGGGGCTTGTGCGTGGCGTTGCCGGTTCTAACCGGCGCAAACGCTCACGAGCCGCAGCATAGCCGTTGCCCTGCCGCGCACGGGCCGGGCAGGCGGTGCAGCGCGGCGGGCTCGGGAATGGCCGAAACCCCCGCGTTGCGCATGCCCGGGGATGTCGCGAGACGCTTCCGGCGTCGAATGGTTCACGATCGCTTCGGAACACTGAGATATCAGGTGCGGCGGCACCGGGTGCGTGAACTTGAAGGCGTACAGCGGATTCAGCCCAGGAAGTCCCCGGCGGCCGCGGCAGTGGCGTCCGTGTCCTTCAGTACGACCAGGCCCCCGCGTGCGGCGAGCCCCAGTGCGCCCCGGCGACGATGCGGACCACCGGACCGCCGGATTGTGTCGGGTGGCATGGGAAACCTCGACGTCCTCAACCTAGCATTTGTTTGGTAAGCTGAGCCCTCCCGGCGAGAAGGAGCAGCATGCCTGTCAGCTTCGACCTGACCGATCGCGTCGTCCTCGTCACCGGCGGAGCGCGCGGGGTCGGGGACGGCATCGTGGCGACGTTCCTCGAAGCCGGCGCCGAGGTCGAGATCTGCGGGCGGACGGAACCCGCGAAGCTGCGCGAGGCGAACGGACGCAAGCCGCGGTTCACGCAGGTCGACGTGCGGGAGCCGGAGCAGGTCGGAAGGTGGCTGGAGGGGATCGGCGAGCGGCACGGGCGGCTCGACGTCGTGGTCAACAACGCCGGAGGCGCGCCGTTCGCGCAGTTCGCCGAGGCCTCGCCGAAGTTTCACCGCAAGATCAACGAGCTGAACTTCCTCGCCGCGGCGTACGTGCTCCACGCGGCGCATCCGCTCCTGCGCGAGACGCCCGGAGCGTCGGCGGTGAACGTCACGTCGATCTCGGCGCGGCGGCCCAGCCCGGGCACCGCGGTGTACGGAGCGGCGAAGGCGGCGCTGGAGAGCCTCACGACCAGTTTGGCGGTCGAGTGGGCGCCGCGGGTGCGGGTCAACGCGGTCAGTTGCGGCTTGGTCGAGACGCCGGGTTCCGAGGACCACTACGGCGATCCCGCGCAGCGCGACGCGGTCGCCCGGACGATCCCGCGTGGACAGTTCGCGTCGCCGGCCGAGGTCGGTCAAGCTTGTCTGCTGCTCGCGTCGCCGCTCGCGAGCCATGTCAGCGGAGCAGTGCTCAATGTGGACGGTGGCGGCGAATGGCCCGCCTTCCTCCAGCACACCCCGAACGCCTGAGGAGGACCCTGCTGTGCCCGAAGCCGTGATCGTCTCCGCCGCCCGCTCGCCGATCGGGCGGGCGTACAAGGGCTCGCTCAAAGACCTGCGGCCGGACGACCTCGCCGCGCAGATCGTCGAAGCCGCGCTGGCCGCGGTCCCGCAGGTCGACCGGATCGACGACCTGATGCTCGGCTGCGCGCAACCGGCCGGCGAACAGGCGTACAACCTCGGCCGGATGGTCGCGCTGCGGCTCGGCCTCGACGCGGTGCCCGGCACGACTGTGCACCGCTACTGTGCGTCCTCCCTGCAGACCACGAGGATGGCGATGCACGCGATCCGCGCCGGCGAGGGCGACGTGTTCGTTTCGGCGGGTGTCGAGTGTGTTTCGCGGTTCTCCCAAGGGAAAGCCGACGGCATGCCGGACACGAAGAACCCGCTGTATGCCGACGCGATGGCGGTCACGGAAAAGCGGGCGGCGGGCGGTCTGCAGTGGACAGACCCGCGTAAGGACGGTGCGCTGCCCGACGTGTACATCGCGATGGGCGAGACCGCGGAGAACGTCGCGGACCATTGTGGAGTGTCCAGACAGGACCAGGACGCCTTCGCGGTGCGCAGCCAGAATCTCGCCGAAGCGGCGGGGGAGTTCTGGCGGAAGGACATCACGCCGGTGACCTTGCCGGACGGGAGCGTGGTGTCTGCTGACGACGGTCCGCGCGCCGGGGTGACGCTGGAGAAGATATCTCAACTCAAGCCGGTGTTCCGACCAGACGGGACGGTGACCGCGGCGAACTGCTGCCCGCTCAACGACGGGGCGGCCGCGCTCGTGGTGATGAGCGACGTCCGGGCGCGTGAGCTGGGCATCCAGCCGCTGGCGCGGATCGTCGCCACCGGGGTGTCCGCGCTGAGCCCGGAGATCATGGGGCTCGGGCCGGTCGAGGCGAGCCGGCAGGCGCTGGCGCGGGCCGGACTGTCCGTTGCGGACGTCGACCTGGTGGAGATGAACGAAGCGTTCGCCGCGCAGGTGCTGCCGTGCGTCGACCAGCTGGGCCTCGACCTCGACCGGGTCAACGTGCACGGCGGCGCGATCGCGCTGGGCCACCCGTTCGGCTCGACCGGCGCGCGGATGGCGACGACCCTGCTGCACGGCCTCCAGGCAAAAGACGCGACCTTCGGCCTGGAAACGATGTGCGCGGCGGGCGGACAGGGCATGGCGATGGTGCTGGAGCGGCTCGCCTGACCACCGGACGCGGGACGGTTCGGTGCCGGCCGAACCGTCCCGCCGCCAGGATTCGGTCATGGATTCCGTCGTGATCGACCCGCCGGTGCTCTACCCCGGCACCCCCGTCGTCCTGCTGTCCAGCGCGAACGCCGACGGGACGGCCAATCTGGCCCCGATGTCCTCGGCCTGGGTGCTCGGCCGCACCGCCGTGCTCGGTCTCGGCGCCACCGGCCACACCTTCGCCAACCTGCGCGAGCGGCCGGGCTGCGTGCTGAACTATGCGAGCGCCGAGCTGTGGCCCGCCGTCGAACGCCTGGCCGGGCTGACCGGTGCTCCCGTCGTCCCGGAGCACAAGGCCGGCCAGTTCCGCACCGAGCGGGACAAATTCGGCGCCGCCCGCCTCACCGCGGTCCCGGCCGACCTCGTCGCGGCCGCCCGGGTCGCGGAATGCCCGCTCCAGGTCGAATGCCGGGTGACCGCCGCGCGCCATCCCGGCGACCCCGCCGTCGGGATCGTCGAGGCCGAGGTGCTTCGGGTGCACGTCCATCCCGCGCTCGCCGAACCGGACCTCCGGCACATCCGCGTCGCCGCGTGGGAGCCGCTGTTCTACGTCTTCCGCCACTATGTGGGCCGGGGACCCGAACTCGGCCGGACTTTCCGCGCCACTTCCGCCCGAACACCGACCGCCTTCCCGGACCGACGGGCACGCAGCCGAGACGCTTGAGCGGGCGGCGGAGCCGTGCTCGGATCCGTCACCCGCCCAGTTCCCGCTTCACGATCTTCCCGCTGGCGTTCCTCGGCAGCTCCTCGATCGCCACGAACTCGCGCGGCACCTTGAAGTTCGCCAGCCGTTCCCGGCAGTACTCGCGCAGTGCCTCCGGGTCCAGTTCGACCCCCGACCAGAGCGTCACGTAAGCCCGGCCGACCGAGCCCATCCGGTCGTCGTCCACGCCGATCACCGCGGCTTCCACGACGTCCGGATGGGTGCTCAGCACGTTCTCCACCTCGGCCGGGTACACGTTGAACCCGCCCACGGTGAACATGTCCTTGAGCCGTCCGGTGATCTTGACGCAGCCGTGCTCGTCCAGCTGCCCGACGTCGCCGGTGTGCAGCCAGCCGTCGGCGTCGATCGCCGCGGCCGTCGCGTCCGGGTCGTCGAAGTAGCCGAGCATCACGAACTCGCCCCGGATGAGGATCTCGCCGTCGGTGCCAACCGGCACGTCCTTGCCCTCGCTGTCGACCGCGCGGATCTCCAGCCCGGCCACCGCCGGGCCCGTCGTGTGCGCGACGTGCCGCGGGTCCTCGTTCGGCCGCGACTGGGTCGCCACCACGCATTCGGTGAGCCCGTACGCCTGCGCGACCTGCTCGAAGCCGAGGATTTCCCGCATGTCCGAGAACAGGTTTTCCGGCACCGAAGCCGCGCCGGCGATCGCGAAGCGCAGCGACGACAGGTCGAACTCCGTGCGGCGCGGGTGGTTGATCAGCGTAGTGAAGATGGTCGGAGCACCGGGCAGCACTGAGATGCCAACTCGCTCGACCAGCTCCATCAACGCGACCGGGTCGAAGGTCAGCACCGGATAGATCGTCGTGCCCGCGGTGATCGCCGCGACCACTCCGGCCTTGTAACCGAAGGAGTGAAAGAACGGGTTGACGATCGCGTACTTGTCGGCCGGGGTGAGCGACGCGCCCTTCGCCCACACGTCCGCGACGCCGATCGTCTGGGCGTGCGTGCTCATCACGCCCTTGGGCACGCCGGTGGTGCCCGAGGTGTACAGAATGTCCGCCACCGTGGAAGGCGTCACCGCGGATTCGTCGACCGACGGCACCGACTCCGCCCCGGCGAGGAATTCGTTCCACGGCAAGGCAACGCCGTCTGAACCGATGTCGATCACGGTGTGCAGCCGCGGAAGCCCCGGCACGACAGAACCAGAAGCACCGGAACCAGAAGCGCCGGAACCCGGACGGGCGGCGGCCGAGGTCAGCATCCCGAGGTAGTCGTTCCCGAGAAACCCGTTGCACAGCACCAGCACCGAAGCGCCGGACCGCTCCAGCACCACCCGCGCCTCCTCGCCGCGGTACCGCGTGTTGATCGGCACCAGCGCCGCGCCGAGGCACTGCGCGCCCAGGAACGTCAGGATGAATTCCACCCGGTTCGGCGACCACACCGCGACCCGGTCGCCGGACCGGACGCCGAGCGCGGCCAGCGCCCGCGAAACGGTCCGCGCCCGCTCCCGCAATCCGGTCCAGGACAGCTGTGTCGTACCGTCGACCACAGCCGGCGCGTCGCCGTGGCGGCGGGCGGCTTCGTCGAGCAGGGCGGGCATCGTGCGAGGTGTCGACACGCGGGTCTCCTCACTGAACAAGTGCTTGTTCGGTAGCATAGGGGAAAGCAGCGGGCAGGAAGGGATCCATGCGATGACTCCGCGAACCGGCCGGGCCCCGGCCAAGAACGGCGGCACCCGGCGCGGCGAGCTGCTGGGCATCGCCGCTCAGCTGTTCGCGACCCGGGGCTACTCCCAGACCACCGTCCGCGACATCGCCGACGAGGCGGGCATCCTGTCGGGGAGCCTGTACCACCATTTCGCGTCCAAGGAGGACATGCTCCGCGAGATCCTCAAGGAGTTCATGGACGACCTGCTGGCCGCGTTCGCCGAAATCGCCGGGAAGGACGGCACGCCGCGCGAGAAGTTCGACGCGCTCGTGTACACCGCCTTCGCGACGATTCACGAGCGGCCGTTCGCGGTGGCGCTGTACCAGAACGAATCGGCCGTCGTCGGCAGCCTCGCCGATTTCGAATTCGTCGGGAAAACCTCGCTGAAGATCGAAAAACTGTGGCTCGGCGTGCTCCAGTCGGGCCGGGAGACCGGCGAGTTCCGCACCGACCTCGAGGTGAGCCTCGTGTACCGGTTCATCCGGGACACCGTCTGGACGTCGGTCCGCTGGTACAACCCGCGCGGAAAGCTCCGCCACGACGTCGTGGCGGAGCAGTACCTCGCGATGCTGTACGGCGGTTTGCTCGCCGGCTGAACGGTTCAGGGCCGGGGCTCCTTGACCTCCCGGTCCCGGGCGTTCTTCGGGTCGAGCACGGTGCGGATCAGGTCCAGCTCGTGCTCGTCCGGCACCCGCGACACCCCGGCGCCGCGGAAATCCAGCTCGAAGCCGGTGTTCGCGCGCACCTCGTCCTCGGTGACGCCCGGGTGCAGCGAACGCACCTTCAGCCGTCCGTCCTCGTCGTAGTCGAGCACCGCCAGGTCGGTCACCACGACGCCCAGGTCGTGGAACCGCAGCGCCGTCGAGGCGTGCGCGCGCGCCCGGTCGTTGCCGACGCCGGACACCACGTCCACCCGGTCCACGAACACCCGGCTCGAATGCCGGCTCACCCAGTAGTCGGTGCGGTGGTTGACCGTGTTCCCCGGCGCGCCGCGCATGCCGATGAGCTGGCGTTTCGGCTTCCGCCAGTCGCCGATCAGCGAGATGTTCTGGTTGCCGAACCGGTCGAGCTGGCTCGCGCCCATCATCGAATGCCGCCGCCCGGTGTTCAGGATGTCGAAGATCCGGCCGAACGGCGCCCAGCCCTCGACGGTCCCGCCGGCCGCGGCGGTCTTGCCCAGCGGCGGCGGGTCGGCCATGAAGTGGCATTCGCCGTCGGACAGCACCAGTTCGGGGGAGTGGGTCAGCCGGGCCAGCCGCGCGCTGATCGCCGGGACCGTGCCGACCGCGTGGGCCAGCACCTCGCCGGAACCGCGCCACGCGTCGGAACACGCGGCGACGCAGACCTCGGCGCGGGTCGCGGGGGCACTCATGCGGACTCCTTCTCGGTCGCGCGGTGGAAGGCGCGCACTGCTTCGTGGTAGCTGGCCTCGTCGCCGGTCAGGAAGGTCTCGCGGAACTGCTTCCACGAGACCTCGTCCTGCGCCGACTGGGCGTAATGCCGCTGGAACGCCTCGTCGCGGCCGTAATCCGGGTCGCACGAGGTGAAGTGCGCGCCGTTCGGGGCTTCGATCACGCCGTTCACGAACATCCGGCTGATCAGCAGCGACGTCGACCGCTCGGTGGCGGTGAGGTCCTCGGTGTCGACGATCTTCTCGACGCTCAGCAGCGTTTTCTCCGACGCCATCGCGAACAGGTCGTCGAAGTACGGGTCGGGGCCGAGGAACTGGCCGTTGCCGAGGGTGTCGCTGCGGTTGAGGTGCAGCAGCGAGACGTCCGGGCGCACCGCGGGCACCGCGATGTAGACGTCGTCGTCATACGGCGACGCGACGGTCTTCAGCTCCGGGTTCATCAGCAGCACGTCGCTCTCCAGCCCGGCCCGCGTCGGCAGGAACGACAGCCGGTTGGCGCCCGCCTTCAGCGCGGCGACGAACATGCCCTCGTCGTACTCGGTCGTCTCGACCCGGCCGCCCTCGCGCGCGGCGCGGAAATGCGGGTCGAGCGGGATCGTGTCGAGCGAGACGAACCCGTAGATCACCCGGCGCACCTTGCCCGCCGCGCACAGCAGCCCGACCTCGGGCCCGCCGAAGGTGACCAGCGTGAGGTCGTCGACGTCGCTGCGCAGCAGTTCGCGCACCATCGCCATCGGCTTGCGCCGCGACCCCCACCCGCCGATCCCGACGGTCATCCCGGACCGGACGTACTCGGTGACGCCGTCCAGGGTCATGGACTTGCCGCCCATTCGTTCCTCCATTGTTTCTCCGCTCAGGCGGGCAGTTGCACCAGTTCGACGCGGACCCGGTCCGGGTCGAGCACGTACACCGCGCGGCAGCCCGCCATCGGATGGCTCGTGACGATCGGCTCCGAGATCGCGGCGACCCCGCGTCCGCGCAACCGTTCCAGCGTCGCGTCCAGGTCGGCGACGGTGATCGCGACGTGCGCGGCGCCCGCTTGCCCGTGGTCCGGGTCGATCCGCTCCGGCGACCCGTTTTCGTACTGCAGCAGCTCGACCACCGTGTCGCCGTCGTCGGCCGACACGAAGCTCTGGCGCACGACCACGCCCGGATATCCGGTGACCTCGTCGATCCGCGGACCGCTGCGCTCGAACGGACCTTCGACGGTCCCGCGCAGCAGGTCGCGGTAGAACTCCGTCGACGCGGCGAGGTCGTGCACGGTGATTCCGACGTGGTGGATCATGCGTCGCTCCGGAGCCGGGCCCGGTGTTCGCGGGCGTCGCCGAAGAGCTGCGCCAGCGCGTGCGCCCGCTTGAAGTACAGCTGGGCGTCGTGCTCCCAGGTGATCGCGATTCCGCCGTGCAGCTGGACGGTTTCGGCCGCGACCGCGGTGAAAGCCTCGCTGCACCACGATTTCGCGTATGCCGCCTGCTGGACGACGTCGTCGCCGTTGCTGGCCGCGAATCCGGCCGCCCAGGACATCGAGCGGGCGGTTTCGACCTGGACCAGCATGTCCGCGACCCGGTGTTTCAACGCCTGGAACGACCCCAGCGGACGGCCGAACTGTTCGCGTTCCTTGAGATGTGCGACGGTTCGGTCCAAACAGGACTGTGCACCGCCGACTTGCAGCGCGGTGCACGCGATCGCGGCGAGGGCGTGCAGCCGGGGGAGCGCCTCGGTGAAGTCGGCGGCGAGCAAAGTGGCCGGGGTGTCGCGGAACTCGACCTTGGCGAACCGGAGCGTCTGGTCGACCGCTGGGGTCGCCTCGGCTGTCGCGTCGGCCTGGAACAGCGCGGGGCGTCCGTCGGCCATGGCGAGCACCAGCAGATGCGACGCCTGCGCGCCGTCCAGCACCAGCGTCGCGGTGCCGTTCAGGGTTCCGCCCGAGGCGACCACGTCCGAACCGTCGGTCCGATGCCGCCCGGCACTGTCCGCCCACGCCAGCGCGACGACCTCGCCGGCCGCGATTTCGGGAAGCAATTCGGGTGCGTCCGCCGCCAGCAATGCTTGCGCGGCAAGCACTCCCGACCCCAGCAGTGGCGACGGGGTCAGGCTAGCGCCCAGTTCTTCCAGCACGACATGCGTTTCGAACAGGCTGAACCCGGCCCCGCCGTACTCCTCGGGAATGGCCAGCGCCGCGACGCCGATCTGCTCGCACAACGCGGACCACAGCTCGGTGTCGTACCCGGACGGCGAGTCGATCGCCGCCCGCAGATCGGTCTTCGCGGCTCGCCGGGCGACCAGCCCGCGGACGGCGGCGGCGAGTTCCCGCTGTTCGTCGGTCAGCGCGAAGTGCATCAACGGCCCCTCATCAGGCTCTCCAGCACCCGCGCGCGGTGCCCGGCGGGCGTGCCCCAGCAGCCCACGAGCGCCCGGACGCGCAACAGCCACAGGCTCAGATCGCATTCGAGCGTGTAGCCGATCGCGCCGTGCAGCTGCAGTCCGGTGCGCGCGGCCAGCTGGGCGGCGTCCGACGTCGCGACCTTCGCCGCCGAGATCGCCCGGGCGCTGGGCTCGCGGGCCGCGCCGAGCAACAGCGGACGGGCGAAGTCGAGCGCCACGCGAACGTCCGCGGCGGCGTGTTTGAGCGCTTGGTACTCGCCGATCACGCGGCCGAACTGCCGTCGCTGGCCCAGGTAGGCCACGGTGTCGGCCAGCATCCGCTCGCCGCAGCCCAGCAGCTCCGCCGCGCAGGCGAGGCTGGCGAGATCGAGTGCTGCGGCGCGCTTTTCCGGGGAGAGCGGCTGAACCTCGGCACCAGCGGTGACCTCGAACAGGTGCCGGGAAGGATCGACCGACTGCCGCGAGCGGCCGATTTCCGCCCGGGCGAGCGAATCGCCGACCACGAAGACATCCGTGGCGACGTCGGCGTCCAGCGCGTACGGAGTGTCCGGCGCGCTCGCGAACGTCGCCACCGCGTCGCCGGAAGCCAGCGCGGACAGCAGCGAAGCGTCCGTGACCAGCGCGGGCGCGGCGGCGATCGACTCGATCACCGGACCCGGTACGCCGTGATATCCCAGCCGCTCGAAGGCCACGATCAGATCGACCGCGGTCCCGCCCACGCCGCCGTGGTCCTCGGGCACGCCGAGCGCGGTGACGCCCAGTTCGGCGAGCTGTTTCCACAGCTTCAGCCCGGGTTCCGGCCGCTTGGCCGCCCAGGACCGGGTGACGCCGGGGACGTCGGCCGCGCCCAGCAGGGCGTCCAGCGCTTCGGCGAACGCGCGCTGTTCGGCGGACAGCCGGAACTTCATGCCTGTGCCTTCCTGCGGTCGCCGCGGGGGAGGCCGAGCAGGCGTTCCGCGACGATGTTGCGCTGGATTTCGTTGGTGCCGGCGTAGATCGGGCCGCCGAGGGCGAACAGGTAGTCGTCGCTCCAGCGGCCGCGCAGCTCCTGGTCCGGCCCGAGCAGGTCCAGCGCCGTTTCGTGGATGCCGAGGTCGAGGCCGGTCCAGAAGAGCTTGTTCACGCTGCCCGCCGCGCCGACGTCGCCGCCGTGCTGCACGTGGTCGACGGTGTCCCAGGTGTAGAGCCGGTAGGCCTCGGCCTTGATCCACGCGTCGGCCACGCGGTCGCGCAGGTGCGGTGCTTCGGCGCCGCGCTCGGCCCAGAGGTCCAGCAGCCGGTTCGCCGCCGCGAGGAACCGGCCCGGCGAACGCAGCGACAGACCGCGTTCGTTGCCCGCCGTGCTCATCGCGACGCGCCAGCCGTCGCCGACGCCGCCGAGGACGTCCCGATCCGGCACGAAGACGTCGTCGAAGAAGATCTCGGCGAACCCGCAGTCGCCGTCGAGCTGGGCGATCGGCCGGACCGTGACGCCGTCGGAGCCGAGCGGGAACAGGAAGTACGTGAGGCCGCGGTGGCGTTCGGCGTCCGGGTCGGAGCGGAACAGGCCGAACCCCCAGTCCGCGAACGGGGCGCGGGAACTCCAGATCTTTTGTCCGTTGAGAACCCAGCCGCCGCGTTCGTCGTCGCGGACCGCGGTGCTGCGGATCCCGGCGAGGTCGCTGCCCGCCTCGGGCTCGGACCAGGCCTGTGCCCAGATCCGGGTGCCGTTCGCGGTCGCCGGCAGGTGCCGCTGGCGCTGGTCTTCGGTGCCGTGCTCGAAGATGATCGGGGCCAGCAGCGAGATGCCGTTCTGCGCGATCCGGGTCGGCGCGCCGCTGAGGTAGTACTCCTCCTCGAACAGCACCCACTCGGTCAGCGTCGCGTCGCGGCCGCCGTACTCGGCGGGCCAGGTGACCACCGACCACCGGCCCTCGGCGAGTTCGGCTTCCCATTCGCGATGCGCGCGGGCGCCGTCTTCGGTGTCCATCGACGGCAGCGGGCCGGGGCTGTTCTCCGCCAGCCAGGCGCGTGCCTCCGCGCGGAATTCCTCTTCCGCGGCGGTGAATTCCGGGCTCATGACTCTCCCGCGGCCTTCTTGTTCGCCTTCGCCATGGAACGCGCGTCGAGCCCGGCGAGCGAGTCGGTGTCCAGTTCGGCGTTGTGCGCGTGCGCGGCGTGGTGCAGGCCGAACACCGAGTCCATTCCGGACCGCATGCCCATCAGGTCCTCGGCCTGGTTGACCGCCTTCTTCGTGAGCGCGAGGCCCAGCTGCGGCATCTGCGCGATGCGCTCGGCGATCGCGAACGTGGCCTCTTCGAGTTCGGCGCGCGGCACGACGTGGTTGACCATGCCGAGCGCCTGCGCGCGTTCGGCCCCGAACCGGTCGCCGGTGTAGAGGAACTCCTTCGCCGCGCGCGGGTTCATCACCCACGGATGCGCGAAGTACTCGACGCCCGGGATGCCCATCCGCACGACCGGGTCAGAGAAGAACGCGTCGTCGGAGGCCACGATGAAATCGCACGACCACGCGAGCATCAGGCCGCCCGCGATGCACGCGCCCTGCACCATCGCGATCACCGGCTTCGGGATCTCCCGCCACCGCCGGCACATGCCGAGGTAGACCTCCGACTCGCGGGCGAACCGGGAATCGACGCCCGCCCGGTCGGTGTGGTCCCACCAGATGACCGCTTTGCGCTCGAAACTCTGGTCGACGTCGCGGCCGGGAGTGCCGATGTCGTGCCCGGCGCAGAAGTGCTTGCCGTTGCCCGCCAGCACGATCGCCTTGACGTCCGGATCGTCCACGGCCTTGGTGAACGCGGCGTCCAGCGCGTAGGTCATCTTCGAGTTCTGCGCGTTGCGGTACTGCGGGCGGTTCAGCGTGACGACCGCGACCGGACCGCGCACCTCGTAGGTCACGACCTGCTCGCCGGTGCTTTCTTCGGTTCCGCTCAACGCGCATCACTCCTTCTCGGTTCGGCGGCGATGCTACCAAACAAGTGCTTGGTTTGGTAGCGTGGCGGGACCGGCACCGGCGGACCAGGAGGACGGGTGGATCTTCGCTACACCCCCGAGGACGAGCAGTTCCGCGCGGAAGTGCGCGAGTGGCTCGCCGACCACCTCGCGGGCGAGTTCGCCGCGCTGAAGGGGCTCGGCGGGTCCGGGCGCGAGCACGAGGCGCCGCAGGAGCGGCAGGCGTGGAACCAGCACCTGGCGGCACACGGCTGGACGTGCCTCGGCTGGCCGGTCGAGCACGGCGGGCGCGGGCTGAGCCTGCTGCGGCAGGTGATCTTCCACGAGGAATACGCGCGGTCGAACGCGCCGGCGCGGGTCAATCACCTCGGCGAGGAGCTGCTCGGGCCCACGTTGATCGCGCACGGCACCGACGAGCAGCGGCGGCGGTTCCTGCCGGGGATCGTCGGGGTGACCGAGCTGTGGTGCCAGGGCTATTCCGAGCCGGGCGCCGGGTCGGACCTGGCCGGGGTGCGCACGCGGGCCCGGCTGGAGGGCGGCGAGTGGGTGATCGACGGGCAGAAGATCTGGACGTCGCTCGCTCAGCACGCGCAGTGGTGTTTCGCGGTGGTGCGCACCGAGCCGGGTTCGCGGCGGCACGCCGGGTTGTCGTATGTGCTGGTGCCGATGGACCAGCCCGGGGTCGAGGTGCGGCCGATCCGGCAGCTGACCGGGACCAGCGAGTTCAACGAGGTCTTCTTCGACGGGGCCCGGACTTCGGAGTCCCTCGTGGTGGGCGCGCCCGGGGACGGGTGGCGGGTCGCGATGGCGACGCTCGGGTTCGAGCGCGGGGTGTCGACTATCGGCCAGCAGGTCGGGTTCGCCCGGGAATTGGCCGGTGTGGTCGCTGCCGCGCGAGAGAACGGGCGTTATGACGATCCGGTGATTCGGGATCGGCTGGCGCGGGCTTCGGTCGGTCTCGAGGTGTTGCGCGTGCATGCGTTGCGGACGCTGAGTGCGTACGAGGCGGGGTCGCAGGGGCCGGAGGCTTCGGTGTCGAAGCTGTTATGGGCGCGGTGGCACCGGGAATTGGGCGAACTGGCGATGGACGTCCGCGGGGGTTCCGCATTGACTGCCGCCGGTTCTTACGAGCTCGATGCGCAGCAAACGCTTTTCTTGTTCAGCCGGGCCGACACCATTTACGGCGGTTCGGACGAAATCCAGCGCAATATCATCGCCGAGCGAGTGCTCGGCCTGCCGAGGGAGCCGCGACCGTGAGCGTCAAACCGGAACAGCCCGCGCCTGATTACGTGCCGGGGCATGGGTTGCTCGCCGAACGCGTGGTCGTCGTGACTGCCGCGGCGGGCGCGGGCATCGGAGCGGCTGTCGCCCGCCGCTGTTTGGAAGAGGGCGCTCGGGCGGTCGTGATCGGGGATACCCACGAGCGGCGGCTCGCCGAGGCGGCGGCCAAGCTGGGGGCGGAGTTCGGCGCCGGCCGGGTCGCGTCTGTGGGGTGCGACGTGACCAAGGAGAAGCAGGTCGCTGCCTTGCTGGACGCTGCCGAGCCGTTCGGCGGGGTCGAGGTCATGGTGAACAACGCCGGGCTCGGGGGTACGGCTTCGATCACCGAAATGACCGACGAGCAGTGGTCGCTGGTGCTCGATGTGACGCTGACGGGGACTTTTCGCTGTATCCGGGCGGCTTCCCGGCGGATGATCGCCCGCGGTTATCGCGGGGTGATCGTGAACAACGCTTCGGTGATCGGCTGGCGGGCGCAGGAGGGGCAGGCGCATTACGCGGCGGCCAAGGCCGGGGTGATGGCGCTGACCCGGTCCGCGGCGATGGATCTGGCTCCGTCCGGGATCCGGGTCAACGCGGTGTCGCCCAGCCTCGCGATGCATCCGTTCCTGGAGAAGGTCACCACCGCTGAACTGCTCGCTGAACTGAAGGGCCGCGAGGCGTTCGGGCGGGCCGCGGAGCCTTGGGAAGTCGCCAATGTGATGGTGTTTCTCGCTAGTGCTTATTCGTCTTATCTCACCGGTGAAGTCGTCTCGGTGAGCAGTCAGCATCCCTGATCCTGCTGGAGGATTCTCGTGCCTGAGGCATATGTGGTCGACGCGGTTCGCACTCCGGTCGGCCGTCGCGGCGGTTCGCTCGCGGGGGTGCATTCGGCTGATTTGGGGGCGCATGCGATCCGTGCGCTGATTCAGCGGACCGGGATCGACCCGGGTGCGGTGGACGATGTCGTGTTCGGGTGCTGCGACACGATCGGTTCGCAGGCCGGTGATGTCGCGCGGACTGCCTGGCTGGTGGCCGGCTACCCGGACCACGTGCCCGGGGTGACTGTCGATCGGCAGTGCGGGTCCAGTCAGCAGGCGGTGCATTTCGCGGCGCAAGGGGTGCTGTCCGGGACTGCGGACTTGATTGTGGCCGGGGGAGTGCAGAATATGTCTGCTATTCCGATTTCCTCGGCGATGGCGGTGGGGCAGCAGTTCGGGTTCAGCACGCCGTTCGCGGAGTCGCCGGGGTGGGTGGCCCGGTATGGGGACCAGGAGGTTTCGCAGTTCCGTGCCGCGCGGATGATCGCGGAGAAGTGGGGGCTTTCGCGGGCTTCTCTGGAGGAATTCGCGTTCGAGAGCCATCGGCGGGCGTTGGCGGCTATCGACGAAGGCCGGTTTTCGCGCGAGATCTCGCCGGTGGGTTCGTTTGCCGAGGACGAGGGCCCCCGGCGGGATACCACCTTGGAGAAGATGGCTGGGCTTAAGCCGCTTGAAGAGGGCAGTCCGCTTACTGCTGCGGTGGCTTCGCAGATCAGCGACGGTGCGGCGGCGTTGTTGATCGCGTCCGAGCGGGCGGTGGCGGAGCATGGGCTGACGCCGCGGGCTCGGGTGCATCACCTCAGTGTTTATGGGGCGGATCCGGTGTGGATGTTGACTGCGCCTATTCCGGCCACTCAGCGGGCTCTGGAGAAGACTGGGTTGTCGGTGGAGGACATCGATCTGTTTGAGTGCAATGAAGCGTTCGCGCCGGTGGTGCTGGCTTGGATGCGGGAGATCGGCGTGCCGCACGAGAAGGTCAATGTGAATGGGGGCGGGATCGCGTTGGGGCATCCCATCGGGGCTACCGGTGCTCGGTTGATGACTACTTTGCTGCACGAGCTGGAGCGGAGCGGGGGGCGGTTCGGGTTGCAGGTCATGTGCGAGGGGGGCGGGCAGGCCAACGTGACTGTGCTGGAGCGGCTTTAGGCTGCGGTTTTGCTCGGGGCTGGTCGTGAGGGGAACCCTGAGGGACTCAGAGTCCCTCAGGGTTCCCCTCACGGACGTGGGGCTCAGTCGAGCAGCGCGGCGGTGGCTTTCAGGCGCTCCTGTGCGGTATCCACGATCCGAGTCACCAGCTCCGCGCAGCTTGGCAGGTCCTCGATCACTCCGACCACCTGTCCGGCGGCCAGCATCCCGGCCTTCGTGTCGCCTTCCACCAGGCCCGCTTTGAGCAGCATGGGGGTGTTCGCGGCCAGCATCGTCTGCGTCCAGGTGCGGTCGCTGCCGCGTTTCATGCGGAGGCCGTCGGCGAGCAAGGACGGCCAGGACTGGCCGCTCAGCCGCTTGAAGTCCATCGTGCGGCGCAGCGTGCGGGCCATGCGTCGGACGGAGCCTTCCTTGGTCAGGCCCTCGATGAACGGGGTGCGCAGCAGGCGGTGCGGCATGCCGTCGGCTTGGGTGGTGACGACGGTGCCGTCCAGGCCGAAGCCCAGGTAGGTGCGCTTGATCTCGTCCGGCACCGCGCTGTCGCTGGTGAGCAGGAAGCGCGTGCCCATACCGATGCCAGCGGCGCCGTACGACAGTGCGGCGGCCAGGCCGCGGCCGTCGAAGAATCCTCCGGCGGCGACTACTGGGATATCAACTGCGTCGAGCACAGATGGCAGCAGCAGGGTGGTGGCGGTCGGACCGGTGTGGCCGCCGCCTTCGCCGCCTTGCATCATCACCAGGTCGGCGCCCCACGAGGCGACCTTTTCGGCGTGCCGGGCGGCGCCGACGGTGGGCATCACGACCAGGCCGTGGTCCTTGAGGCGGGCGATCAGGTCCTTTTTGGGCGCCAGCGCGAAAGATGCCACCTTGACGCCGTGCTGTATCAGCAGTTCGGCGCGTTCGGCGGCGTCGCCCGCGTCGGCGCGGAGGTTCACGCCGAAGGGCTGGTCCGTGCGCTGCTTGACTTCCTTGATGGCGTGGTCGAGTGCGTCGTAGGTCATCGTCGCGGAGGCGAGGATGCCCAGCGCGCCGGCGTTGGCGGTCGCGGAGACCAGGCGCGGGCCGGCTACCCAGCCCATGCCGGTTTGCACGATCGGGTGGGCGACGCCGGTCAGTTCGGTGAGCGGGGTGCGGAGAGGCACGGGTCTCCTCGAGGGGTCAGTCGTTCGTCGGGCGGCCGGTCGCGACGAAGGCGTCGCGGTGTTCGTCGGCGGCTCCGATGAGGTTGAGTTCGAAGGTGTAGCCCTGTTCGTAACGGTAGCTGCGGTTGACGTCGACCGGGTCGATGCCGTTGAGCGCGGCTTTGGCGGCCCGGATGACGCGCGGGTCCTTCGCGGCGACCTCGGCGGCGAGCGCGAGCGCGGCGTCGTGCAGGTCGGCGGCGGGCACGGTTTCCAGCACCGAGCCGTGCTGCACCAGGTCTTTCGCCGCGATGGTGCGGCTGGTGAAGTACAGCGTGCGCATGAGGTGCTGGGGGACCAAGCGGGCGAGGTGGGTCGCCGCGCCGAGTGCGCCGCGGTCCACCTCGGGGACGCCGAAGTACGCGTCGTCGGCGGCGATGATCGTGTCGCAGTTGCCGACCAGCCCGACGCCGCCGCCGAGGCAGAAGCCGTTCACCGCGGCGATCACCGGCACGGCGCATTCGTAGATCGCCTTGAAAGCCAGGTAACAGCCGCGGTTCGCGCCGACGAGGGCGTCGAAACCGGTGGTGCGCTGCATTTCCTTGATGTCGACGCCGGCGTTGAAGCCGCGGCCCTCGGCGCGGAGCAGGACGACGTGCACCGCCGGGTCCTCGCCCGCCTCCCGGACCGTTTCGGCGAGGCGGAACCATCCGGCGACCGGCAGGGCGTTCACCGGCGGGTAGTCCATGGTGACCACGAGGGTGCCGTTGTCGTGGAGCTGCGTGGAAATCGTCACGTGCGTTCCTAACCTAGCGATTGCTTGGTAGCCTAACACTTGCTTGGTTTACGGGGAACCGCCTCGCCGACGGGTCGACGAACGGAGATGAAGTGAGCGGGATCTTGGAAGGCCGGGTCGCGATCGTGACCGGGGCCGGCCGCGGACTCGGCCGCGAGCACGCGCTGGAACTCGCCCGCCAGGGCGCGCGCGTCGTGGTCAACGACCTCGGCACGTCGGGCGCCGGGGAAGGAGCGTCCGACGGTCCGGCCGGCGAAGTGGTCGAAGCGATCCGCGCGCTGGGCGGCGAAGCGGTGGCGAACGGCGCCGACGTCGCGAACTTCGCGGCGACGGAAGCGTTGGTGCGGCAGGCGGTCGACGAGTTCGGCGGCCTGGACATCGTCGTGAACAACGCCGGATTCGTGCGCGACCGGATGATCGTGACGACCAGCGAGCAGGAGTGGGACGCGGTCGTCGCGGTGCACCTCAAGGGGCATTTCGCGCTGATGCACCACGCCGCGGGCTACTGGCGCGCGGAGGCCAAAGCCGGGCGGACGCGGGCGGCGCGGATCATCAACACCACCTCCGGCGCGGGTCTGCAGGGCAGCGTCGGCCAGGGCAGCTACAGTGCCGCCAAGGCCGGGATCGCCGCGTTGACGCTGGTCGGAGCCGCGGAACTCGGCCGGTACGGCATCACGGTGAACGCGCTGGCCCCGGCCGCGCGGACCCGGATGACCGAAGGCCCGTTCGCGTCCCAGATGGCCGCACCGGACGAGGGGTTCGACGCGATGCACCCGGGCAACGTGTCGCCGATCGTCGCGTGGCTCGCCAGCGAGGACGCCGCGGACGTCACCGGCCGCGTGATCGAGGTTGAAGGCGGCCGGATCTGCGTGGAAAACGGCTGGAGCCACGGTCCGTCCCGCGAACTGGACCGGCGCTGGACCGCTGTCGAAGTCGGCCCGGCCGTACGCGAACTGCTGAAGGAAGCGCCCGCGCCCGAACCGGTTTACGGCGCACAGTGAACAGCCCGCTGGACTGGAAAGGCCGCGTCCTCGGCGAGCGAACCGTCGCCTACTCCGACCGCGACCCGATCCTCTACGCGCTCGCCATCGGCGCTCGGCCGGACGAACTCGACCTGGTCTTCGAGGACCGGCTTCGAGTGCTCCCGCCGTTCGCGCTGACGCTCGCCCAATGGGCCCCGGACGTCCTCGGCTCGGCCGGAGCGTTCGAGGTCGGCAACGCGGTGCACGGTTCGCAACGGCTGCGGGTGCGGAAGCCCTTGCCGCGTGCCGGGGAGATTTCCATGCAGGCCCGCGTCCCCGAGGTATGGGACAAAGGCAGCGCGGCGGTCTACGAGGTGGCCGTGGAATCGGACTACTTCGTCGCGACGTGGTCGTTGTTCTGTCCCGGTATAGGCGGCTTCGGCGGCGAACGCGGCCCTAGCCGTCCGCCCGCTTTGGACAGTCCGGAGTGGACTGCCGAACTGTCTACTGCGGACAATCAGGCGCTGCTCTACCGGCTGCTGGGGGACCGGCACCACATCCACGTCGACCCCGCGGCCGCCGCCGGAATCGGCCAGCCCCGTCCGATCCTGCACGGTTTGGCCACCCTCGGCGCGGGCGCGCTGGTCGTCGCGCGGCAGGTGGGCGCGCACCCCGCGGATTTGACGTCGCTGGAAGGCCGATTCGCCGCTCCGGTCTTCCCCGGCGAACAATTGCGGGTGGAGGGGTGGCCTGACGGCGGCCTGCGGATCACGTCGGAACGCGGCCCGGTGGTCGACGGCGGACGGGTCCACTTCGGATAACGATCCTGGTCCTCGGGGGAACCGGCACGCGGGCGGTGCGTTCGGCGGGATGTCCGATGACCACGACGGGAGGCGACCGATGACCGATCGGGACGACATCATCGCGCGGCTGACCGCGCCGGGCGCGCCATTCGAGATCCGGACGGAACCGGTCGCGGGCCGTCCGGCGAAGGTGTTCGCCCGGCGGCATCGGTGCCTGACCGAGTTGCTCGAGGCCTCGCGCGGGTTCGGCGACCGCGAGTACCTGGTCACTGTGGACAGCCGGCTCACCTTCGCCCGGCACTACGACCGGGTCGCGGCACTCGCCTCGGTGCTGCGGAACGAATACGGGGTCGGACGCGGGGACCGGGTCGCGTTGTGCGCGGCCAACTGTCCGGAGTGGATAGTCGGATTCTGGGCGGCGGTGTCGCTCGGCGCGATCGCGGTCGGGATGAACTCGATGTGGGCCGCGCCCGAGGTCGCGCACGGCCTCGACCTCACCACGCCGAAAGTCGTGCTGACCGACGCGGCCCGGACCCCGCTGGTCGCGGCTCCGGTGCTGGAGTTCGGCAGCCCCGAATACCGGGAACTCCTCGACCGGCACGAAGGCGCCCCGCTGCGGCCGGAGCCGGTCGACGAGGACGACCCGGCCGTCATCCTCTTCACGAGCGGCACTTCCGGACGTCCGAAGGGCGCGACGCATTCGCACCGCAACGTGCTCGCCGCGGTCTGGTTCCACCTGTTCAACGACGCGGTGGCGGCGGAATCCGGCCGTCCGGCGCGGGACCGCCGGTTCCTGCTGGCCACGCCGTTGTTCCACATCGCCGCCCTGCACAACCTCGCCGTCGTGCGGCTCGCGGTGGGCGATGCCGCCGTGCTGTACCAAGGGAAATTCGACATCCACCGGGTGCTGGACCTCGTGCAGGCCGAGCGGGTCACCAACTGGGGCGCGGTCCCGACGATGCTGTCCCGCCTGGTCGAAGCCGACCTCTCCGGATACGACCTCAGCGCGCTCAAGACGGTCTCGGTCAGCAGCGCGCCGTCGACCGCCGAGCTGAAAGACCGGCTGCGGGAAGCGTTGCCGGGCGCGGCCGCCTCGCTGAGCACGAATTACGGCCTGACCGAGTCGTCCACCGCGGCCACCCTCGCGACCCCCGCCGAACTCGTCGCCGACCCGGACACCGCGGGCCGTCCCGTGCCGAACATGGAAGTGCGGATCCGCGACGCCGACGGCCGCCCGGTCCCCGACGGCACCGACGGCGAGATCCACCTGCGCGGCCCGCAGGTGATGCTCGGCTACTTCAACGACCCGGCCGCGACGGCAGCCGCGTTCACCGGCGACGGCTGGTTCCGGACCGGCGACCTCGGACACCTGCGCGACGGTGCGTTGTTCGTGCTGAGCAGGCGCAGCGATCTGATCCTGCGCGGGGCGGAGAACATTTATCCGGCGGAGGTGGAGGAACAGCTCGCCGGACACCCCGGGGTCGCGGAGTGCATCGTGGCCGGACTGCCGGATCCGGACTACGGTCAGCTCGTCGCGGCGAAGGTAGTGCTCCGTGCGGAGTCCGATGTGGACGTTGAGGAACTGCGCGGATACCTCAGTGCTCGGCTCGCTCGGTACAAGGTGCCGACGGCGTGGTTTCTGACCAGGGAGGCGTTGCCGCGGAACGCGACGGGGAAGGTTGTGCGGCGGTTGGTGCGGTGGGAGTAGCGCCGGGAAGTTCGGCACGACCCCCGCGGACCTGCTGATTGGCGGCGGTGATTCCCGCTGAGAATGTCGCATTCGATCCGCTTGGCTTCAACGAATTCCTTGCCGCGAAACCGGATCTCGGTACGAAATGGCGATCTGCGGTGGTCCGGATGGCACGCGCCGAACCGGACCAGTCCGTACCGGCTGCTCACCGAGGAGGACCGGCGGAGACTGCTGATCACCGAGGCGGCAACCCCCGGGAAATCCCCGCGAACACCTCGCGCAACGTCGCCGGGACGTTCTTCTCCAAGCTCTCGTCCAGAAACCGGTTCAGCACCGTCATCATCGCCGCGATCGCGACGTCGGACACCAGTTGCGGGTACAGCTCGCCGACCCGCGTGCCGGTGCGTTCGGCGATCGCCTTCACCAGTTCGCCGGTGTCCACGCGGGCCAGCGCGGTGCGCATCTCCGGCGTCGCGCTCCACGCCTGCACCGCGCTGATCTGCTCGGACGCCGGCTGCCCGTACGGCACTCCGTCGGCGCGCAGCGGTTCGATGAGCGCTTCGGCGAGCGCGGTCCACAGCGGTTCGTCGGCCGGGCGCTTGCGCAGCAGTTCCGCGCTGAGCCGGATCCGGTGCTCCTGCCGGTAGGCGACCGCGTCGTATTTCGTGGCGAAGTAGTTGCTGAACGTCCGGAGCGACACCCCGGCGCGCTCGGCGATGTCCTCGCGGACGACGTTGTCTGGACCTCTCTCATACATCAGCGCCACTGCGGCGTCGCTCAGCGCTTTGCGCGTGTCGAGCTTCTTGCGTTCCCGCAAGCCGAGCGGTCGTTGGTCAGCCATGCCGACCACGGTATCCAATTGTCCGCCGCATTCGCCCGGCCTATCGGTTTTGTTATGGACGAGCGCCGCGCAGGAACTGCGTGACGGCGGTGTCCACGAGCCCGTCGAGCAATTCCGGCGGAACCAGGTTCCCGTTGCCGAGCGTCGCGATTCCTTGCAGCGTCGCGAACAGCACGACGCCGATCTGCTGCGGCGGGCCGTCCTGCAGCGCGCCCTGCTGCTGGCCTTCGACGATCAGGTCGTTCATCAGCGAGAACGGCGCTTCGGCGGCCTGCACGATCCGCGACGCGCCGGGGCGGTGCTTGCTCGTGTACATCAGTTCCAGCAGCGCCGAGTTCTCGGTGGCGAAGCGGGTGTACGCGGTGGCTGCGGCGCGTACGCGGCCCGGGAAGTCGTTGGCGGTCTTCAGGGCCGTTCGCAACGCGCTGTCCAGGCGGGCGAAACCGGCTTCGGCGAGGGCGTCGAGCAACGCCTGCCGATCGGGGAAGTGGCGGCGCGGCGCGGCGTGACTGACGCCGATCTCCCGGGCCAGGTCGCGCAACGACAGGCGGTCGGCCCCGTGCGCGCGCAGACCGCGTTCAGCCGCGTCGAGCAAGGCGGTGCGGAGGCTGCCGTGGTGGTAGGGGCGGTCTTCGGGCTGGTCGGGCACCCGACGAGTCTAGCAGTATGTTTCCGTTGACAACATTGTTGCCGGTGCCTACTTTGGGGACATGGACCTTCTTCCGGAAAACCAGACCGGCCGCACGGCCGTGATCACCGGCGCGAACAGCGGATTGGGCAGGGCGACAGCGGCGGCACTGGCGGCCAAGGGCGCGCGGGTGGTGCTCGCGGTGCGGAATCCGCACAGCGGCCGCGAGGTCGCCGACCAGCTGCCCGGCGACGTCGAAGTCCGGCGGCTCGACCTCGCCGACCTGGCGTCGGTCCGCGCGTTCGCCGCGGAGTTCACCGAGCCGATCGACCTGCTGATCAACAACGCCGGCATCATGATCCCGCCGCTGTCGCGCACCGCGGACGGCTTCGAATCCCAGTTCGGGACCAATCATCTCGGCCATTTCGCGCTCACGAACCTGCTGCTGCGGCAGATCCGCGGCCGGGTGGTGACCGTTTCGTCGAACGGGCACCGGGTCGGCTCGATCGATTTCGCCGACCTGAACTGGGAACGCAGGCCGTACCGGGCGACGGCGGCCTACGGGCAGTCGAAACTCGCGAACCTGCTGTTCACCGCCGAACTCCAGCGGCGGCTGACCGAAGCCGGTTCGCCGGTGCTCGCGACCGCCGCGCATCCGGGCGTGGCGGCGACGAACCTGCTGAAAGTCGAGACGCCGGTGCTCTCTTCCCTCGCGAAATTCGGCACTCGCTTGATCGCGCAAACCCCCGAGCAGGGCGCCCGGCCGACCCTTTACGCCGCTTTGGCCGACATTCCCGGGAACAGCTACGCGGGTCCGCGCAGCTTCCTGCAGAACCGCGGCGCGCCGAAACTCGTTGGCCGGTCAGCGAAAGCACGCGACATGGAGACTGCCCGTCGCTTGTGGACAGTCTCCGAAGAGCTGACCGGCGTGCGTTTCCCGCTGACGGTATCGGCCTGACGACTCAGCGCGCGCCGGTTTCGGCGAGGAACGCGGTCAGTTCCTTGGCCAGCAATTCCGGCTGATCCTCGGGAATCAGCGTGCCGCTGTCCGGGATCTCCACGAGACGGCCGTCCGGAAACAGGTCGGCGAGCCGTCGTCCGTGCTCGGCGGGCATCATCCGGTCCTTGCCCGCCCACACCACCAGGACCGGCCGCTCGAACGCCCGCAGCCGCTCCGTCCATTCGAGCAGCACGCGCCGCGGCGGGCTCCCGGTGGCGAATTTGACCATGTCCCGGCGGATTTCCTTGTCCCGCAACGCCGGGGAGAACCAGCCTTCGAGAACGTCGTCCGGGATCCGGCTTTCGCACATCCCGCCGTACGCGGCTTTGGCGTGCCGGTAAAACGAGGTCCGGGTGGCCTGGGCGTGCAGCCACGGCCCGCCGGGCAGCCGGAGCAGTTTCACGGCCGCCCGCGCGGGCTTGGGCGGGAAGTTGTCGAAGGCCTCGCACGCGACGAGCGCGAGCCGCCCGACCCGAGCGACGTGTTCGGCCGGGGCCAGTCCGTCGGCGACGAGGAATTGGCCGCCGCCCCAGTCGTTGAGCACGATTGTCGCGTCGTGGAGGTCGAGTGCGGCGAGGAATTCGCCGAGCAGCCGCGCGACGCCGAACTGGGTCAGGTCCGCGTCCGGCCGCATCGGGGCGAGGTGCGCGCCGAGCGGCAGCGTGGGCAGCAGGCAGCGATAGCCGTCCAGCAGCGGGACGACCTTGCGCCATTGCGTGCCGGACATCGGGAACCCGTGGCCGAATACCAGGGCCGGGCCGGAGCCGCCGGTGTCGGTGTAGTCGATCGGCCCGGCGGACAGTTCCACGCGCGGCATCGGACCTCCCTCGGGTTCGCGACTAGAGCGATCACTCTAGTCGCGAGAGTAGGCCGGTCCGGGCCGGGCGGTCAAGCCGCCTCACGTGCCGATGAAGACCACGCGATTCCCGTCCGGGTCGGCGAGCGGCAGGATGCGCGCGCCGCCGCCCGGCTGCGGTCCGTCGTGGGCGACGCCGGCCTTGGTCGCGTGCGCGGCGGCCGCGTCGAGATCCGTCTCCTCCAAGACGACCGTCGACCGTCCGGCCCGCTCGGGTTCGGACCACACCTGCAGGCCGAAGGTGTCGCCGAGATGCCATTCCAGCAGGCCGGGCATCGGCCGGGCGTCCGGATCGCGGTCGAACAACGCGGCGTACCACTTCTCGGCCCGCGCGAGGTCGGAGACGGTGCACTGGGCGAGTACTCGGCGGATCATGGCTTCCCCTTCGAAGCGGTTGTGATTTGCAAGCACTTCCAGGAGACCACAAGTGCTAGCGAAGTGCAAGCACTCGCGCGGACCGGCGGCCGCTATCCGCAGCCTTGAACGAATAGGGCGAATTGCGCCCGATTCGCATGCTGGTTCGCCGCCAGCGTTCATCTTGTGTTTCTCCCGCGGTTTTCCTTCGTCTTTGTGCGCGGCCTGGAATACGCCGGTCGCCGCGTCGGCGGCGGAGACGAGGAGGACATCCGTGTCGAGAATTCGTTGGCGTGCCGCGGCGGCGCTGGCCGCTGCCGCTGCGGTGGCGGCAGCCGTGCCCGCGCTGGCCGCGCCGGTGCGCACCGAGCACGTGCTGCTGCTTTCGGTCGACGGGCTTCACCAGTCGGACCTGGAGTGGTACACGCGCACTCATCCCGGGTCGGCGCTGGCCGCGCTCGTCGCGCACGGCACCGAGTACACGCACGCGAACACGCCGGTGCCGTCGGATTCGTTCCCCGGCATGGTCGGCCAGGTGACCGGCGGAAACCCGGCGACCACCGGGATCTATTACGACGCCACCTACAACCGGGCTTTGCTGCCGTCGGGCACCACGTCGTGCGCGGGCGCGAAGCCGGGGTCCACAGTGGACTACACCGAGGATCTCGACCGGAACCAGAACAGCATCGACGCCGGACAGGGCCTGCCGAACCTGCCCGACGGCGTGCTCGCGATGACCGGCGACCCGCGTTCGCTGATCGACCCCGCCGCGCTTCCGGTCGACCCGAAGACGTGCGAACCCGTTTACCCGCACCAATACCTGCGGGTGAACACCGTGTTCGAGGTCGCCCGGCAGGCCGGATTGCGCACCGCGTGGTCGGACAAGCATCCGGCGTACGAAATGCTCAGCGGTCCGTCCGGGACGGGGATCGAGGATCTCTTCACGCCGGAGATCAACAGCAAAGCACCGAATTCCGCCGACTGGACCAAGGACAACGCCGCGACCCAGCGTTACGACGGTTACAAGGCCCAGGCCGTTCTGAACGAAATCGACGGATTCGACCACAGTGGACGCACCCGTGCCGGTACGCCCGGAGTGTTCGGAATGAACTTCCAGTCCGTTTCCACGGCGCAGAAACTGCCGGTTTCCGGCGGCCAGCCCGGCGGTTACCAGGCGGACGGGACGCCCGGCCCGGTGCTGCGGTCCGCTTTGGACTCCGTGGACCGGCAGGTCGGCGCATTCGTCGCTGAACTGCGGAAACAGCACCTGGACGGCTCGACGGCCGTGGTCCTGTCCGCGAAACACGGCCAGTCGCCGATCGATCCGGCCGCGCTGACCCGGATCGACGACGCTCCGCTGCTCGCCGGGCTGAACTCGGCCTGGCGCGCCGCGCACCCGGGCGCGCCCGACCTGGTCGCCCAGTCCACCGACGACGACGCGATGCTGCTGTGGTTCACCGACCGCTCGCCGGAGGCCGCCGCGTTCGCCCGGCAGTACCTGCTGGCCCAGTCCGGCACCGGAAACGGCAGCACCGGCGCGCCGAAGCCGTTCACGCACGCGGGCTTGAGCGAGGCCTACGCCGGAGCCGACGCCGCCCGGTACTTCCACACCGCTCAGGGCGATCCGCGGGTGCCGGACCTGGTCGGCATCGCGCAGCACGGCGTCGTGTACACCGGCGGCCACTCGAAGATCGCCGAACACGGCGGCGCGGCGGCCGACGACCGCGCGGTCCCGCTGGTGGTCAGCGGCGGGCACGGCGTGCGGATCCCGGCGGCGGTCGAGACGACGCAGATCGCGCCGACGATCCTGCGCCTGCTGGATCTGGACCCGCGTGCGCTGGACGCGGTGCGCGCGGAGGGCACGCGCCCGCTGCCGGGCCTGGGCCGCGACTAGCCCGCTGGCCTCGGCCCGGCTCCCGGGAGGGCCGGGCCGAGGCCGGCAGGCATCGGTGCCGCTCAGAGGAGGCCCGGCAAGCGGCTTCAGCCGCGCACCGGCAGCGGATCCTCGCGGCCGCTGCGCGGATCTTCGCCGAGTTGGGCTAAGCGGCGGGCACGACGAATCGGATCACAGGGCGGGCGCGGGTGTCGATCGGGTCGTTGCGCTGACGGCGCGCGCCGCGAACTCGTGGACGTGGCGTCCAGAATTACCTCGACGATCCGCAACTGCTGCGCGTACAGCTCGTCTACGTGCGTGACCTGCTCGAACGGTGTCCGGAAGCGCGCGTGTCCAATGTGGACCTGGCGGCGCGGATCGTGGTGCACCCGGTGGAGCCGCTCGATCTTCCCGTGTTCGAGGGCGAGCTGACCCGGTACGCGACCGCGGGCTCCGAGCGGAGCAGCGGGTTGCGCCACACCCGGTCGGCTGAGCCGGGAGGACCGCGCCCCGGCGGCTGCGCTGCCGCTTGGACGGCGAAGTCGGCCCGGTCGACGCATTGCGGACCTGGATGTCCCGAGCGGCATCGGTTGTCAAGTGGCGGACATCACTGCGGACGTCGTGATCGATCCGGTGATCGATCCGGTGGCCAGGCCCGCTGCCGCGCCCGGGGTGGCGGAGGCCGGGACCGGGCGCGGCGGTTCAACCGGGTAGTCGGCGGTTTCCCGGGGTGCCGCCGCGGTCCGGGAAACCGCGCGCGGGACCCGGCCGCAGGGACAGTCGGGGGCTATGACCGTGCTCTCGTTGCACTCGCCGCTGAAAAAGGGCCTCCGGTTGGCTGCCGGAGGCCGGGCGGCATGGGAGTATCCAGCGCATCTGTACCTGAAGCGGGCGAAGTCGGACCAGGTGGCGACCCAAAACGCCGTCAGGCCCGGCCGGCGGATCTTCCGCGAACGAGCGGGAAGGAGACGGCATGCTGATCGGGGTGCTCAAGGAGGCCCGGCCGGGGGAGACGCGCGTCGCGGCGACTCCGGAAACGGTAGGCAAGCTGCGCGGGCTGGGTTACGACGTCACGGTGGAGCCAGGTGCCGGTCTGGCGTCGGGCTTCTTTGACGAGGCGTATGTCGAGGCGGGCGCGTCGGTCGGGTCGGTCGCCGAGGCGGACATTGTGTTCGGGGTGAACGCGCCGTCGTCGTCGCAGCTGGATGCGGTGAAGTCCGGGGCGACGGTGGTGAGCCTGTTGGCTCCGGCGTTGAAGCCGGAGTTGGTGGAGGATCTGGCGAAGCGGCCGATCACCGCGTTGGCGATGGACGCGGTGCCGCGGATCAGCCGGGCGCAGTCGCTGGACGTGCTGTCGTCGATGGCGAACATCGCGGGCTACCGCGCGGTGGTCGAGGCGGCGCACACGTTCGGGCGGTTCTTCACCGGCCAGGTGACCGCGGCAGGGAAGGTCAACCCGGCGAAGGTCCTGGTCGTGGGCGCGGGTGTGGCGGGGTTGGCGGCGATCGGCGCGGCGGGATCCCTGGGCGCGATCGTGCGGGCGACGGACCCGCGACCGGAGGTGGCGGATCAGGTGAAGAGCCTGGGCGGGGAGTATCTGTCCATCGAGGACCCGAACGCCGAGGTCTCCGCCACCGGCTACGCGAAGGAAATGGGCGACGACTACAAGGCCCGCGAGAAGGAACTCTATGCGGCCCAGTGCCGCGAGGTCGACATTATTGTGACGACGGCGTTGATTCCGGGGCGTCCGGCGCCGCGGATCATCACCGGCGAGATGGTGGCGTCGATGAAGCCGGGTTCGGTGATCGTGGACATGGCCGCGGCGAACGGCGGCAACGTCGAGGGCTCGGTCGCCGGGGAAAGCGTCGTCACCGGCAACGGCGTGACGATCCTCGGCTACACGGATCTGGCCGGTCGGCTTCCGGCGCAGGCGTCGCAGCTCTACGGCACCAACCTGGTGAACCTGATGAAGCTGATGACGCCGGAGAAGGACGGCCGGCTGGTCGTGGACTTCGACGACGTGGTGGTCCGCTCGATCACCGTGGTGCGCAACGGCGAATTGACGTGGCCGCCCCCGCCGGTGCAGGTCTCCGCGGTGCCGCAGAAACCCGCGGCGCCGGTGAAGGAGGAGGAACCGGCGAAGGAACCGATGTCCTCGGGCCGCAGGCTCGGGATCGTGTTGGGGATCGCGGCGGTGTTCCTGTTGCTGGCGGCGTTGGCTCCGGCGGCGTTGTTGCCGCATTTGACGGTGTTCGCGTTGGCGATCGTGATCGGGTATTACGTGATCGGGCATGTGCATCATGCGCTGCACACGCCGTTGATGTCGGTGACGAACGCGATTTCCGGGATCATCGTCGTGGGCGCTCTGCTGAATCTGGTCAGCGGCAACACGGTGGTGGTGGTGCTGGCGGCGGTGGCGACGTTGCTGGCGACGATCAACATTTTCGGCGGGTTCGCGGTGACCCGCCGGATGCTCGCGATGTTCTCCCGCAGCTGACCCCGGAAGGCCTTCTTTTCTGATGACTGTGCACACTGCGAGCCAGGCCGCCTACATCGTGGCCGGGCTGTTGTTCATTCTCGCCCTCGCCGGATTGTCCCGGCACGAAACCGCGCGGGTCGGGAACTATTTCGGCATCGCCGGGATGGTCGTCGCGCTGATCGCGACCATCGCCCAAGCGGTCACCGGGGACATCACCGGGACCTCGATCGCGTTGATGGTCGTCGCGATGGTGATCGGCGCCGGGATCGGGCTGCGGCGGGCGGCGGTGGTCGAGATGACCGGCATGCCCGAGCTGATCGCCCTGCTCCACTCGTTCGTCGGTCTCGCCGCCGTCCTGGTGGGCTGGAACGGGTATCTCCAGGTGGAATGCGACCCGACCGGAACCGAAGCGCGCCACTTGGAAGCGTTGGGGACGTTGGGGATTCACCACGCCGAGGTGTTCATCGGGGTGTTCATCGGGGCGGTGACGTTCACCGGGTCGATCGTGGCGAACCTGAAACTGTCGGCGAAGATGAAGTCCGCACCGCTGATGCTGCCCGGCAAGAACATCCTCAACCTCGGCGCCCTCGTCCTGTTCGTCGCGTTCACCGCCTGGTTCGTGATCAGCCCGGCGCTGTGGCTGCTGCTCGTCGTCACGGTCCTCGCTTTGGCGTTGGGGTGGCATCTGGTGGCCTCGATCGGCGGCGGGGACATGCCGGTGGTCGTGTCGATGCTCAACAGCTATTCCGGGTGGGCCGCGGCGGCGTCGGGGTTCCTGCTGGAGAACGACCTGCTGATCATCACCGGCGCCCTCGTCGGGTCCTCCGGTGCGTATCTGTCCTACATCATGTGCAAGGCGATGAACCGGTCGTTCATCTCCGTCATCGCGGGCGGTTTCGGCATCGAAGCCGGGCCCAGTGGCGACAAGGATTACGGGGAGCACCGGGAAATCACCGCCGAGGGCGCTGCGGAACTGCTCACCGGAGCCTCCAAAGTGATCATCACCCCGGGCTACGGAATGGCCGTCGCGCAAGCCCAGTACGGGGTCGCGGAGCTGACCCGGAAACTGCGCGACAAGGGCATCGAGGTCCGGTTCGGCATCCATCCCGTCGCCGGACGACTGCCCGGCCACATGAACGTCCTCCT
This sequence comes from Amycolatopsis sp. AA4, assembly GCF_002796545.1. Classification (GTDB taxonomy): domain Bacteria; phylum Actinomycetota; class Actinomycetes; order Mycobacteriales; family Pseudonocardiaceae; genus Amycolatopsis. The sequence goes on along the minus strand of NZ_CP024894.1, from coordinate 5,146,533 downwards.
CGCCGAGGCCAAGGTCCCGTACGACATCGTGCTGGAACTGGACGAGATCAACGACGACTTCGCCGACACCGACGTCGTCCTCGTCATCGGCGCGAACGACACCGTCAACCCCGCCGCTGCCGAGGACCCCGGCAGTCCGATCGCGGGCATGCCGGTGCTGACCGTCTGGGAAGCCGAGAACGTGATCGTGTTCAAACGCTCCATGGCCTCCGGCTATGCGGGCGTGCAGAACCCGCTGTTCTTCCGAGAGAACTCGGCGATGCTCTTCGGCGACGCCAAGGACCGCGTCAACGACATCCTCTCCGCGCTGTGAATCAGGAGAAACGCATGAAAGCCGTACACATCAAGGATCTCGAAGGCCCGTCGACCGTGTCCGTGGTCGAGGCGGAGTCGCCCGCCCGGACGGCCGATCAGGTGCTGATCGACGTGCACGCGGCCGGGGTGGCGTTCCCGGATCTGCTGCAGACGCGCGGGCTGTACCAGGTGAAACCGGAGCTGCCGTTCATCCCGGGCGCGGAGGTCGCCGGGGTCGTGGCGGAGGCTCCGGAGGGCGCGGCGGTCAAGGCGGGGGACCGGGTCGCGGCGCTGCCGTTCCTGGGCGGGTTCGCCGAGCGGGTCGCGTGCGCGGCGGACGCGGTGTTCCCGATCCCGGACGGCCTCGGCTTCGACCAGGCGGCGGCGATTCCGTTCAACTACCTGACCGCGCATTTCGCGCTGTGCCGCCGCGGCCGGATGGCGGCCGGGGAGACGGTGCTGGTGCACGGCGCGGCCGGCGGGGTCGGGACGGCGGTGATCCAGGTCGCGAAGGCGTTCGGGGCGGGCAAGGTGCTCGGGGTGGTGTCGACGCCGGAGAAGGGCGAGGCGGCGGTCGCGGCCGGGGCGGACGAGTACGTGCTGGCGGACGGGTTCAAGGACGCGGTGAAGGCGTCGACCGGAGGCCGCGGCGTCGACGTGATCGCGGACGTCGTCGGCGGCGACCGGTTCACCGATTCGCTGCGCTGCCTGGCCGCGGACGGCCGGATGCTGGTCATCGGGTTCACCGGCGGGTCGATCCCGGAGGTGAAGGTGAACCGGTTGCTGCTGAACAACTTGGACGTCGTGGGCGTCGGGTGGGGCGCGTACGCGCTGCCGCGGCCGGGGTACCTGCAGGGGCAGTGGGCGGAACTGCTGCCGAAGCTGGCCGAGGGCGCGATCGTGCCGCCGCTGGGCGGGAGTTACGCGCTGGCGGAGGTGCGGGACGCGTTGGAGGCCATCGAGAACCGGAAGGCGATGGGGAAGCTCATCCTGTCGGTGCGTCCATAGTGGACTGACGCGGCAGTCGAGTTCGAGAACGTCGAGTGACTTCCGGGACCGGAGGGAGATGCTCATCCTGCCGCGCGTCCATAGCGGACTGCTGTGGTGCGAGGTTCTGGGTGCCGATGGCGGCCAGCAGTTTCAGGTGGTCGCTGCCCGGCGGGGCGGTGAACCACAGGAGGCGCTGGCCGCCATCCTCGCTGAGCAGGTTCATGCAGTCGAGTTCCAGGACGCCGAGCGTCGGGTGCAGGAGCCGTTTGCGGTCGGTGCGCCGGACGGCGACCTCTCGTTGTTCCCAGAGCTGCGCGAATTCCTCGCTCCTCGCGAGCAGCGTCGCCAGAAGCTCGTCGGCCAGGGCGTCGCGGCCGCGTTTGGCGAGTGCGGCGCGCAGGTCGGCGACGAAGACTCGCGACTGGTGCCCGTGTTCGTCGGGGTGGTACCGCTCGCGCGCGGCGGGGTCGGTGAACCACTGATACACAAAGCTGGCCTGGACGCCTTCGCCGGGTGTCGCGGGGCCGAGCAGCGCCTCGGCGAGCCGGTTCTGCACGAGCGGGACGCTGAGGTCGGTCATCACCTGCGCGGGCGTCGCGGACAGCTGTTCGAGGAGGTTGAGCAGTGCTGGCTGGACGTGCGCGTGGCCGCTCGACGCGGGCGGCAGCGGGCGGCCCGCCAGGTGGTAGAGGTGGTCGCGTTCGTCGCTGCTCAGCCGCAGCGCGCGGGCCAGCGCGGCGAGCATCTGCTCGGACGGCTGGGCGCCGCGGCCCTGCTCCAGCTGCACGTAGTAGTCCACCGAGGCGCGCGCCAGGGTGGCGATCTCGTCGCGGCGCAGCCCGGCCACCCGGCGGCGCGGCCCGGCGGTCAGGCCGACGTCCGCCGGGTTGATCCGGTCTCGCCGCGATTTGAGGTAGCCGCCTAGTTCGCGCAGGTCCATGCCGCCACTATGCCTTCGCGCGACCGGGCGCAGCCAGGCGACGCCAGCACCACTCAGGCGACGCTGAGCAGGACTTTGCCCCGCGCGTGGCCTTCGGCGAGGTAGGCGAGCGCCTGGGCGCCGTCGGCCAGCGGGCAGGTGCGGTCGACGAGCACTTCGAGGTCCAGGTCCGCGACCTTGGCCAGCCGGGCCGCGTCGGAGGCGTGGAACACGAACTCGGCCTCTTCGGCCGGGGCGGGAGTGGTCACGAGCCGCCCGCCCGGCTTGAGCACCTGCTGGGACCGGGTCGTGACTTCGCCGCCGACAGTGTCGAGCACGACGTCGATACCGCGGAGCTGGCTGTCGAAGGCGACCTGCCGGTAGTCGAGGACCTCGTCGGCACCGAGCTTCTCCGCGACGGCGACGCCCGATCCGGACGCGGTCGCGACGACCCGCGCACCGAGTCGCCGGGCGATCTGGACCGCGAAACTGCCGACGCCCCCGGCGGCTGCGTGCACGAGCACTGTCTGTCCAGAGTGGACATTCGCGACTTCGACCAGTGCCTGCCACGCGGTCGCGGCGGCGGTCGGGAGGCCCGCGGCGATTTCCAGGCTGCTCCGCGCCGGTGCGGGAGCCAGCTGCGCGGCGTCGATCACGAGCTGCTCGGCGAAGGCGCCGCCCGCGCTGGGATCGAGGCGGCCGATGACCGGGTCGCCGATCTGCCAGCCCGGGCCTGCCGTCGCGATCCTGCCGGAGAAGTCGGTGCCCAGGACGTAGGGGAGGGAGACGGGGAAGAAGTCGTTCATCGCGCCGGAGGCGATCTTCAGGTCGAGCGGGTTGAGCGCAGCGGCTGTGACGTCGACTACGACCTGGCCCGGTCCCGGGCTCGGCGCGGGGACGTCGGTGAGACCGGCTTCGGTGCCGAAGGAGGTGATCTGCAGTGCTTTCACGGGATTCGCTCCAGTCCGGCCGCCGGGGTGCGGCCCTGGTGCCAGAGTGCGGCGGCCGAGGTCGGGGAGCTAGGCGGCGGTTGTACTGGTGACGGCGGCACTACCGTCGAAGCAGCGCCGGTCCTTGACTCCGCGGTCTCCGGTGATCTCGGAGGGAACCGTGCCAGAGCCGGTGAACACCGACCTCGGAAGCTACCTGCGACCGATGCGCGAGCGCGTCCAACCCGCCGAAATCGGCCTGGTCACCTGCGGTTCCCGGCGCGACCTACTACACCCGGCTCGAGCAGTCGCAGACCGCGCACACGTCGCCGGAGGTCCTCTTCGCAATCGCCCGACCGCTGGACCTGAGCGCGGTCACCACTGGCGAACTGGACGCGATCGGGGTGGATGCGTTGATGCGTAGGGGGAAGCGCTAGGCGCTCTTCGTCAGGCGGATCGCCCTGCGGATGTGCTTCCCGAGCGTATTCGCGGGAGGTTCCGCGATCCGGTACCCGGCACGGCGGTACATCGTCAGGTTCCGCTCGCTGCCCGCCCCGGTGTAGAGCACCAGGCTGGTCGCCTCCGGAGGAGCCTGCTGCTCGGCATAGCTCAGCAGCCAGCGGCCGACGCCCCGTCCGGCGAGGTCCGGGGCCACCATCAACCGGCCGATCTCCCAGCGGTCCTCCTCAAGATGGGCGCGCACGGCCGCGACGAGACGGCCGCCGGTCCGGACGGTCCACCCGCGCGTGGTCTCGATCCAGCCGCGCACGGTATCCAGGTCCTCGTGCAGGGCGGGGACGTCGAAGGTGTCGTTGACGATCGCCTGCGGGACCCAGCAGCATCGTTGCAGCACAAGGAGTTCGGCGGCGTCGGAGGGCTGGGCTTCGGACAGCTGGGCATCGGCGAGCGGCAGGGCGGCGAGGTCGGTCACGTGTCTTGATCTTGCGCTCCACCAGAAGCCATGTCCAGCGAATATCCGAGCCGCCGCTGTGCGAGTTCGGCCAGCAGTGCCGCTCCGTCGGGGAGGACGGCGTCGTCGAACTCGGCGTCCGGCGCGTGGTTTCCCGGCGCGGTCGCGGGATCCCGGCCGGGCGGGCAAGCTCCGACGCTGGTCATCTCCCCGCAGCGGCACGGACGCGGTGATCCTGGCCGGCTCGAGCGTCGCCCTGACCGCCGGGCTGGGCCTGCGCCGCCGGCTGCACTCGACGGCGCTGGGCAAGGTCCTGCTCGCGTGGCGCCGCCGGGCGAGGACGACCTGCGCGCCGAACTGGACCGCGTCCGCGGACCGCGTCCGCGCTGAATGACGGGGAATCAGCGTTCGGCGTCCGGACGATCGGGGTGCCAGTGCTTCGCGCTTCCGGACACGTGCACGCGGCGCTCGCGCTTCGGTCCACTTCGGACACTCTGACCGACGACCGGTTGCCGTGGTTTCTCTCGCGCGCGCAGCGGTGCGCGGAGGCGTTGGCGGTGTTGTTGCTGGAGCCGGGGCAGCGGTATTAGCTGGGCGGCCACGGCGGCCCCGGTATCGCGCGCCGCAACGCTGGTGCCACCTCGGCTTGGAACAGTTCCAGAGCAGCGCGATGCTCCCGCGGCGTCCGGCCGTCGCGGTCGGCGGACAGGTGCGTCACGCGGTGGCCGAACTGCTCGTGATATCTCAACACCTTCTCGGTGACCTGAGCAGGACTGCCGATCAGCGCGGAGCTGCGTTCGACGAAATCCTCCAGCGTCGGGAAAACCGGTTCCTGGCCGAGTTCGCGCTGGAGCGCCAGGCGGGCTTCGAAGATCGGGCGGTACGCGTCGAGGGCGTCCTGCGAGCGGGTCGCCAGGTGGAATCCGGCCGTGCCCGCGCCGACCACGGCGTCGGCGGGGTCGCGGCCGTGGAAGGCCCAGCGCTGCCGGTAGTGCCGGATCAGCTCGGCGTACGGTTCGATCGGGTTGGTGACGTTCGCGGAGAACAGCGGATCCCCGTGTTTCGCGGCCAGTTCGACGGATTCGCGGCTGGTGGCGCTGCCGTGCCAGATCCGGATCGGCTGCTGCAGCGGTCGCGGCCACACCTCCGCGGCGGTGAGCGGCGGACGGAACCGGCCGGACCACGTGACCCGGTCCGCCTGCCACAGCTTGCGGAACAGCTCGTAGCCCTCGGCGTTGCGGTCCCACTGGTCCTCGGGGGCGACGTCGAACAGCTCGCGCTGGGCGGAGCCGTTGCCCTTGCCGATGATGAGCTCGAGGCGGCCGCCGGAGAGGTTGTCCAGCATCGAGTAGTCCTCGAACGCGCGCACCGGGTCGAGCAGGCTGAGCGTCGTGACCGCGGTGAACAGCCGGATCCGGCGCGTGCGGGCGGCGATGTGGCTGAGCACGACCGGCGGGGACGACGACAGGAACGGGCGCTCGTGCCGTTCCCCGACGCCGTAGCCGTCGAAGCCCAGCTCCTCGGCGAGCACGGCGTTGTCGACGACCTCCCGCAGCCGCGCGTCGGGGGCGGCGAGTTCGCCGGTGACCGGGTCGGGGGTGTGCGTGATGAGGGTGATGAGCAGGAACTTCACGGCCGCTCCAGGGTGGTGCCGGTGGGCGAGGGGCGCCGCGGTTCGGCGACGTGGCGCGGGGGCGCAGGGCGTCCGGCGACCGGCGGGCCGGGCGCGGTCAGTGGGAATTTCCCAGAATCCCCGGCAGCGCCGATGAACGCGCGACGCGCCCGGGCAGCGCGTCCAACCGCCCGCCCGGGCGAGACAAGCAGGAACTTCACGGCAACTCCAGATGCTCGCGCAGCGTCGACCCGGTGTACTCCGTGCGGTACACCCCGCGCTCCTGCAGCTCCGGGACCAGCCGGTCGACCACCTCGTCGATCGAGCCCGGCACCAGGTGCGGGCTGAGGTTGAACCCGTCCACCACCCGGTCGGCGACGTAGCGGGCCCATTCGTCGGCGACCTGCCCGGGCGTTCCGACGAACGAGTGGTGCCGCGGTTCCACTTCCAGCACCAGCTCGTGGATCGAGAGGTTCTTCGCCTCCGCGAGATCGCGCCACTGCCGGATGCGCTCGAGCTTGCCCGTGCGGTGCTCGATCGAGATCGTCCCGCGCGACGGGTCCAGTTCCCCTTCGACCGGTTCGATGTCCGGCAGCGGGCCGTGCGGGTCGTAGGCCGACAGGTCCTGGCCCCAATACTGTTCGAGGAACGCGATGGCCCGCTGCGGGTTGATCTGGCGCCGCCGGATGTCCTCCGCGCGTTCAGCGGCCTCGGCTGGCGTATCACCGAGGACGACTGACGCGCCAGGCAGGATGCGTACCGCGTCAGCGGGCCTGCCGTGGCGTGCCAACCGGGCTCGCAGGTCGGCTGCGTAGGCGGCGGCTTTGTCGTAGGCGGTGTTCGCGGAGAAGACCACGTCGGCGTGTCGCGCGGCCAGTTCCCGGCCGCCGGGGGAGTCGCCGGCCTGGAACAAAACCGGGCGGCGCGGCGGGACGGTCGGTTCGGCGCGCAGCCGCACCAGGTCGGTGTCCGTCTCGAACGGCCCGGCCCACAACGCTTTCGCGGCCTCGACGAATTGGGTCGCGCGTTCGTAGCGCCGCTCGTGGGCCAGCCAGCCGCCGTGCCGGAAGTTCTCTCCGGTCCACGCGTTGTCGGTGGTCACGATGTTCCACCCGGCCCGTCCGCCGGAAAGGCAGTCGAGCGAGGCCAGGCGGCGCGCCAGGTCGGCGGGGTAGTTGTAGGTGGTGTTCTGCGTGGCGACGAGCCCGATTTTCGTAGTGGCCCCGGCAAGTGCGCTGAGCTGCGTGATCGCGTCGGGGCGACCGGCGACGTCGAGCGCGTGCACGCGGCCGCGGTTTTCCCGGACCCGCAAGCCCTCGCCGAGGAAGAACGCGTCGAAGAGCCCGCGTTCCATCGTGCGCGCGACCGACACGTACGTCTCGATCTCGGTGTGCGCCGCGTTCGACGGGTCGTCCCACAGGAACTGCGGTCCGACGCCGGGGTAGAAGACCCCGAGGTGCAAGTGCGCGGTCATGCGATTCCCTTCGACGACACGGCGAATCGGTTCTGCGGACGCGGAAGCCCCAGCGTCGTGCGGAGCGTCGCGCCCGGTTCCGGCGGAGTGTGCCGGCCTCGTCGGCGCAGTTCCGGGAGTACTTCTCGGCTCAGCAACGGCAAGTCCGCCGCGCCGGGGTGCAGGCGCACGCCGTCGAGGTCGAGTTCCTCCAGGAACGGGATCAGACCGGCGGGCGAACCGGTGTAGCGGGTGCGGCCGTTCGCTGCTGGCGTGCCGGAGTCGAAGCGGACCTCCAGTTCGCCGAAGACCAGGCGAGCGTCGGCCGTGCGGGAGCGCCGGAGGTCGTCGGTGAGGACGATGTCCGGGCGGACGACCTCGGTGAACTCCTCCGCGGCCAGGACGACGAGGCTGCCCTGCGGCGGTCGCGGCGTGATCAGCGGGCCTTTCACGGAGAAGGTGTCCCCGACGAAGTCCACGTGGTGGACCTTGTCCGGATTCAGGTAGCGGCCAGTGGCGAGGTCTTTGATGACCGCGTCGTCCTCCCACGAGTCCCACAGCCGCCGGACCGTTTCGACGACGTCGGCCACCTCCTGGCGGAGATCGTCGGGCGCGGCGCGGCCGACTGTCGCGAGCGCTTCGGGAGTGGCCGCGGTGCCGACGATCCAGGCCGCGCGGCCGTGCGTCGCGTGGTCGAGGCTCGCCAGCTGGGCGGCCAGATGGAACGGTTCGGCGGTCAGCACGTGCGACGTCGGGGCGAGGCCGAGGCGGGACGTCCGGGTGGCGGAATAGGCGGCGCGGACCGTGGCGTCGACCCGGAATCCGCCGGCGGGCGGGACGGGCGCGTCGTCGAAGGTGGCGAACGTGTACCCGGCGCGCTCGGCGTCGGCGACGACGTCCGCCAGCGCGCGCGGACTGGTTTCCGGAGGTGCTCCGTCGCTGTCGAGTTCGACCGCGAGGTGCAAGGTTTTCGATGAACTCATGCGGGCCCTCGATTCGTTTGTGCCACAGGTAGCCGGAATCCGGGGCGCGCCGCACCGAGGTTCAGGATGTGGGCGGCCGGACGGTGTTGTTCCGTCGGTGTCCACAACGGGGTGTTCCCAGCTGGTGGACGCCGGGGACCGCGGCGGCCGGTCCGCCTACAGTCCTGCGGTCATGAGTTCAGATGCGAAGCCGCGAGGCGCTGCGCGGATCAGCGCCGACTGGGCCGCGGTGCTGGTCGCGGCCGTTCTGGTGGCGTTGGCCGCGTTCGGCGTGCTGCCGGCGATTCCGTTCCTCGTCAAATGACCGCCGCGCTGGAGGGCCGCCGCACGGTGCCCGCGGTCGTGAGATATCTGCCGGGGCTTCTGCTGTTGGCAGCAGTCGGCATTGTGGGAACGTTGGCGCAGAACGGCATCCGCAGCCTCGGCCACGCGACCGGGACCGCGCTGCCGGACATCGAGTACGTGCTGTGGGCGATCGTCCTCGGGCTCGTCATCCGCAACACGATCGGCATCCCGGCGCTGTTCCGGCCCGGGGTCGGGACCTACGAGTTCTGGCTGAAGACCGGCATCGTCCTGCTCGGCGCCCGGTTCGTGCTGGGCGACCTCGCCAAGCTCGGCGGGTTCAGCCTGGGCTTGATCCTGGTCGACATGGCCGTGGCGACCACCGTGATCCTCTTGGTGGGCAAGGCTTTCGGCCTCGGCGGCAAACTGTCCTCGCTGCTGGCGATCGGCACCTCGATCTGCGGCGTGTCAGCGATCATCGCCGGGCGCGGGTCCATCGACGCCGACGACGAGGACTCCGGCTACGCCATCGCCGCGATTCTCGCGCTGGGCGCGGTGGCGCTCTTCACCTTCCCGGCGATCGGGCACGCGCTGAACCTGACCGACACCGAATTCGGTCTGTGGGCGGGACTCGCGGTGGACAACACCGCCGAGACGACCGCGACCGGCGCGGCGTACTCCCCGCATGCGCAGGACGTCGCGGTCGCGGTGAAGAGCACGCGGAACGCGTTGATCGGCCTGGTCGTCCTCGGGTACGCGGCGTACTGGTCCACCCGCGGCGGCAAGGCGGTCGCGGGCGGGCTGAAGGGCCGGGCGGGTTTCGTGTGGCGCACCTTCCCCAAGTTCGTGCTGGGCTTCATCGCGGTGTCCGCGCTGGCGACCGCGCACCTGTTCGCCAAGGCGCAGGTCGCCAATCTGGGAAACCTCTCGAAGTGGGCGTTCCTGCTGTGCTTCGCCGGGGTCGGCCTGAACTTCGACCTGCGCCAGATGGCCCGCAGCGGATGGCGGCCGCTGCTCGTGGCCGCGCTCGGCCTGGTGGTGGTCGCGCTGTGCTCGCTGGGACTGGTGCTGGTGTCCTCGCAGTGGTTCAGCTTCTGACCGAGCAGGCGGGGCGCCCGGGTGGCGCGGCCCGGGCGCCCCGCGTGGCTCACTGGGGCAGCGTCGGAATCCCGGTGGCGGGCAACGCCGACGGGCTCAGCGGCAGGGTCAGCTGTGCCGGGGTGTTCCCGTCCGCCACCTGCGTGACGTTCTCCGGCACGATGGACGTCGCCTGTCCGAGCAGCGCCGGGCTCAGCCCGTAGACCTGCCCGACCGCGCCGACCGGCGTCTGGTTGTGCTGGCCGGTCGTGCTGACGGTTCCGCCGGAGTTGCCGTGCGTGACGTTGTCGCCGTACGCGTTCGCGACCCCGCCCCACACCGCCGAGTCGCCGAACACCTGCGCCACCTCCGAGGTCGGCACGTCCTGCACCATGCCGGACGTGCCGGTGCCGGAGCTGGTGATGTCGCCGCCCGAGGTGTTGCGGGTGCGGTTCACCGCACTGCCGTCGACCATCCCGATCCACGCCGCCGAATCGCCGAAGGCCTGGGCGATCGGCAGCGCTTCCGCCGAGACCGCGTCGCCGGACAGTTGGCCGCGGTCGCCTGCGGTGCGGGTGTCGCCGCCCGCGGTGGAGGTGACGTTGTTCGTCGCGTCGCCGGTCGTCCGGCCGATCCACGCCCCGGCCAGGCCGAACGCGCCCGCGGTCCCGGCGGACGGAGCGTTGACGACGTTGCCCGCGAGGGTGCCGCCGGTGCCGTCGGCGACATTCTTGCCGCCTGCCCGGGAATCGGTGGTGTTGTCGGACACGCCCTGTCCGTAGCCGCCCCACGCCGCTCCGATCCCGTCGACCTGGGTGACCTGCGAAACCGGGGCCTGCGCGATGTTCCCGGCCGCGGTGCCGAGCGCGCCGGTGCCGTGGTAATTGCCGCCCGCCTTCGAATCGGTGTGGTTGCCTGCTTCGCCGACGCCCCGGCCGAGCCACGCGGCTCCGACGCCGAAGACCTGAGTCGGGGCGGAAAGCGGGGCCGCGACGACGTTCGAGGACAGTTTCCCGTTGTCGTCGTTGGTGTTTCCGTCCCCGCCCGCGGTGACCCTCTTGTGCTCGTCGGCGACTCCGACGCCCTGGCCGATCCACGACCCGCCGACGCCGAACACCTCGGCGGGCAGCGCGGCCGGAGCGGTGACGATGTTGCCGGAGGCCGCCGAGTTGTTGCCTTGCGTGCCGTCGTAGCCGCCCGCCTGCACGTTCTTGGTGTTGGTGGCCTGCCCGTAGCTGTTGCCGATCCACGAGGCGCCGGAGCCGAACACGTCCGGGCTGGCCGCGACCGGCGCGGACGCGAGGTTGCCGGACAGCTTCCCGCCGTTGCCGTTCGAGTAGGTGCCGCTGCCCGCCTTGACGTCGGACGTGTTGTCGTGCCCCGCGTACGATTCCAAGCCCCAGTTCCCGGCTACGCCGAACACCTCGGCCGGGACGGCCAGCGGCGCGTCGGCGATGTTGCCCGAACCGGTGCCGTCCTGCGCGGACGTGGAGGAGAACCCGCCGGACGTGACCGTCGATTTCGAGCTGGACGCCGACTTCGGCGCTTGCGCCGGTGCCACCGGCTGCGGGCTCGGGATCGGGACCGGCCACAGCGGCGACCCGTCCGGCCGGGTCGGCTGGCCGGTCGGCGCCGGTGCGGACGGGTCGATGCCGCCGGTCAGCGGGTTGCCGGTGGGGAAGGGATAGCCGGGCAGCGGAACCGGGTCCGCGAGCGGGCTGCCGTGCACTCCGCCGGTGCTGGACTTGCCCGCCCACGCGGCCGCGACGCTCGCCACGTTCGCGAGGCCCGCGCCCTGCGGCTGCACGATGTTGCCGGAACCGGTGCCGCGGTCGCCGTCGGTCTGCACGTAGGACGGGATGTGGTTGATCCCTTCCTTGGTGCCGCCGGCGGTCACCGTGTCCGCGGTGTTCGAGGAGTCTACTGTGGACACACCGCCCCAGGTCGGGGCGTTTCCGTTGAATTCCAGGGGAAACGCCAGCGGCGCCGCGCCGACGTTGCCGGCGAGTGTGCCGTCCTTGCCGGCGCTGGAGATCGGGCCGCCGGACGAGGTCGTGTCGTGTGCCTGCGAGTCGGTCGTGCGGGCCGAACCTCCCCAGGACGCCGCGTTCCCGGTGACCTGCACCGGCGTCGCCCACTGGCCGGCCAGGACGTTGCCGGAGCCGGTGCCGCCGCGGCCGTCGGTGGTGTCGGCTCCGGTCGTCGAGGTGGTCTGCTCGGCGCGGCCGCCCTTCGTGCGCGCGGCGCCGGCCCAGGAGATCGCGTTGTTCGCGAACTGCACCGGCACCGCCCAGCGCGCGTCGACCACGTTCCCGCCGAGCGGGGTGCCCGCGCCGCTGGTCGTGATGTCGTGGTTGTTCTGGTACGTCTGGTGGTGGTTCGAGCCGTCGACCTCGGCGGGGCCGCCCGCGGCGAAGGCGTTTCCGGCGATCTGGACCGGTACCGCCAGTTCGGCGTTCGCTCGGTTGCCGCGCAAGGGATCGCTCGGCGGCGCGGCGGCCTGGGTGCGTGCAGCCTTGGCCGGGACGGGCGCGTTCCGCGCGGGGTTGGCGGCGACCGGTTTCGGCGCGCGCGGAGCTTGGGCCGGCAAGGCTTGCCGGAGCGGGTTGGTGAGCGTCTTCGTGGAGATCTCGCCCTGGTATCCGGGCAGTTTCGTTTGCCCGAGCGGGGTGCCGAGGACGTTGTCGCCGATGTCGATCGGCACGGTGACCCCGGCGTCGACCGGATTCGCCGGAGTGTCCGGGCTGGTGTTGTCGGCGGCCGAGGCGATTCCGGTGCCGAGGACGAGCAAGCCGCCCGAGAGCAGCGCGGTCTGCATGCCGCGTTTGACCCAGATGTGCATGACAATTCCTTTGTTCGTTGAGCGGACGGAGATTTCGGGCACGACTTCGAAGCCCGAGAAGAATCGGGTGCGGTGCGGGGAAGAATTCCGGCGGCGCTAGTCCGGGTCGTATCCGGGCCGGGCGTTCGTGCCGGCCGGGCAGGAGGTGTCGCGGGGCCGAGCCGGAATCGCGACCGGCGTCGGTTCGGACAGCCGCGTCAGTTGCTGCGCTTCGCACTGGGCCGAACCGCTGTGCCAGAGGAATACGCCAGGCGACGGCGGAATCGCCGGCGCGTGCTTCGCTTTCGGCGCGAAGCCGAAATGTGCGGGCGCGGATGGCCGGTGAGTCGGGTGTCGGGCGATGTGGTTGGCCGGGGCTGTTTGCGGAGCGGCACTCGCTGTGACGGGTGCCTGTCGTTTGACGGCGGTCGGCGGTGTGGTGGCCTTTTCCGCCGCCCGCGTGGCGGGTTTCGCCGGTGGTTCGACGGCAGTGGTTCGCTTCGGCTGGATGGTGGCGCTAGGCGGCTGCGTGACGACTGGCGCGGGTGCCGGGGTGACAGTCCGGACCAGACGGGAGACCGTTTTCTCCACTGTGCCAACGATTTCCTTGCTCACTGCTGCGGCGTCGGCTTTCCGCACGCTGTCCACAAGGTGCGGAACGCCAGCGTCCTTGACGAGCGAAGGAAGATCGGGCGGCGGCGGCAGTGGTTCGGCGGCGGCGGACGAAGACGAAATCAGCCACGCGAGAAGGATCCCGCCCGCGAGCGCCGCCGTCGTCACCAGGATGCGCACGGCCCAGCGAGCCACCTGGCTCGCGGGCATTTCGGCCGTGCTGCCACACCTCATGACGAGGCCTCCTGGAAACGGTGCGTGCGTTCGCGAGCGGCGATTCCTCACCGGCGAAACGATGCGTTGTTCCCAGTCTGACAAACAGTGACGACGAGCACTAGATCCGTAATTGCCTCTTCCCCGTTAGAGTGAATGCCGAACGGTGCTCTTGGTCGGCGGGCACGCAGTGGATGTGCAGGTGGGCCGCGCATTCCGGCAGGCGGGCGCAGCAAGATCGACGGCTCCCCTCGCCGGGGGAGGTCACTCTGCGCGCACAATTTCCGAGACTCGAATTGCGGAACTACTTTCCGTGTTTCCGGGAGCCGCGGAGAAAGGACATCCCGGGCGGCTCAGTCGGTTCAGCGACCCGAAACCTACTCAGAAGACGAGTTTCGCCGCCGTCCGCCGGAAACCCGCACTGACAGTAGAACCGCGGCGCGCCGCGGAGTCAGCGCGCCTCCCGGGTCGCGGAGTCGAGCGCGGCGAGCAGGATTCCGGCGGCCGTGCGCACGACGTCGGCGGTGACGTTGAGCGGCGGCAGCAAGCGCACCACGCTGTCGCCGCGTCCGCCCAATTCGACGATGAGCCCGCGGCGCAGCGCGTGGTTCTGCACGGCCAGCGCGAGTCCTGACGCGGGCGCCCCGGTGCGCGGGTCGGCCAGTTCGATGCCCCACATCAGCCCGGCGCCGCGCACGTCGGTCACCCACGGATGGCTGGCCAGCGGGGAAAGCAGCTCCTCGAACTGGTCTCCGCGTTCGACGACGTTGTCCAGCACGCTGTCGCGGTTGACGACCTCGATCGCCCGCGCCCCCGCGGCGAAGGCGAGCTGATTGCCGCGGAACGCGCCGGCCTGTGCGCGCGGCGCCCAGTTGTCGAGGCGCTCGTCGTAGATGATCAGCGAGACCGGCGAGCCGATCCCGCTCAGCGCCTTGGACGCGACGATCACATCGGGCTCGATGCCGTAGCGTTCGAAGGCGAACCAGGTTCCGGTGCGGCCGCAGCCGGTCCGCAGTTCGTCGACGATCAGCGGGATGCCCAGTTCCCGGGTCAGCTCGCGGACCCGGTGCACGAAATCCGCTCGCGCCGGGACCACGCCGCCCTCGCCCTGCACCAGTTCGAGCACGACCGCCGCGGGCAGCGGGAGGCCGCCGTCGGGATCGTGCAGCGAGCGTTCGAGCAGGTCCGGGCAGGTCGTCGCGCAGGTGTCCGGATCGTGGCCGGTCGGGCATCTCGGGCAGGAGGAGTACGGCGGATACTGCGTGCCGGTCAGGGGGTGCGCGCCCGGCCGCTTCCCGGTCAGGCCCAGCGCGGCGTGCGCGCTGCCGTGGAACCGGCCCTGGAACGACACGACGCCGCCGCGTCCGGTCGCGGTTTTGCACAGTTTCAGCGCGGCCTCGACCGCGTTGGTCGCGGCGGGGCCGCAGAAGTGCAGTTTCATCCGCGAGCGCAGCGGCTCGGGCAGCATCGCGAGCTGGGCCTCGGAGAACTCGTCCTTGACCGGGGTCGCGAAGTCGAGCGCGTGGGTCAGCTTGCTCAGCTGCGCGGTCATGGCCGCGACCAGTTCGGGATGGTTGTGCCCGAGGGAGAGCACGCCCGCCCCGGCGAGGAAGTCGATGAAGACGTTGCCGTCGGCGTCGCGCACGAAACTGCCCGAACCCTCGGTGATCGCGATCGGCAGCCGTCGCGGGCCGCCGCGGGAGTTCGGTTCCCGGCGGTCCTGCCGCGCGAGGTACTCGGCCGAGCGCGGGCCGGGCAGATCGCAGTGCACGGCGGGACCGGTGAGCGGCGCGGGATGGTCGAGGATGGTCATCTGGCCTGTTCTCCCCTGACAGTGGTGGTGGCGCGGCCGGACCCGGCCGCCGGGAGCCCGCCCCGGTGCGCGGCGGCCTTCCCTTCGAAAAGGGCGAATCGTTCCCGCTCAGCGCTCGGGGAGAGCCGCCGGGCGCGCTTCGCCGGGGAACGGCGCGGTATCGCGGTGGCGGGCGTCGGACAGAACACCCCGGTTCTTGCCGGGGGATGCGTTCCGCCGATTTCGCGCCGTGCGTCCGTCATGCACTCCTCCTCCTTTTCGCAGGGATTCGCGCACCGCCGGAAAACGGTTTTCGCGAGCAGAGGCGGGGGAGGGCCGCGCTGGGCGCAGCCCTCCCCGGGCGACCTCACTGGAATACCGCGCGGCACAGAGTAGCGCAGCCGGTTCCGGGGCACCGGTACGCGCGAGGACGGCGGGCGGGGTCCGGCTCCGGAAAGAAAAGGAACGGGCGGGAGGAGGCGAGGCAATGCGCCGGGAGAGTGAACGCGGCGATTTCGCGGAGTTCGCCGTACTGGGCTGAACGACTGAATGCACGACGGTGTTCGCGGCGGCGCGAAACGAAACGTGAATATTCACGGTCCGTTTCCGGCGTGTGAATCGGGGCCGGGAGACCGCATCGTGAGATGTTTTCCGGAGGGTCGCGGCCGGGGTTCCGGGACGTGCCGGATGAGGGAATTGTCGAGGGTTCCGGGGTGTTTCCTGCCTTTTCGCCGTCCGGGTCCGGTTGCGGGTGCGGTTTTCGTCTCGGGGTTGTGGTCCAGACCACCGTGGTGGTCTGGACCGGTGGTCGCTGGTCCAGACCATGGCGGTGCGGCTTCGCGGGCGCGTCCGGGGGTCTGGCCCGACTGCCCGCGGACTGATGTCAATCTCGACCGTAACTGAACATAAGCGTGCGTATACCAAACAAAGTGCAGAGTAGGAAAATAACTAACTGTACCATTTTGGCTGGCGTTTGAGGTGATGAGGGCGGGTAGATCGTTGGGGTTGAGCTGTGATTGAGTAACCAAGTATCGCGCCATGGGCATGACGCACCGTCGCCCGTCTGCTACGCGCCGAGGCGATCTGTGGCCGATCCCACTGACTCTGTACACCTGCTGTTTCCGTTTCGTAATCTTCTCGCGCTTTTGCGGTGACCTGCGATCTACCCCGAGGATCAGCGACCCGGAAGCCGCCGCGCGCCGTCGCGGCTCGCTGCCTGGACCAGGTGCGAGGACGGTGGCGGGGCGTGACAGAGAAGGAGCCCACCCACCGTGGGACGGCACAGCAAACCCAGCAAGACGAAAACAGCTCTCCAGCGCACCGGCGCGACCGCGGCTCTCGCGGGCGCCACCCTCGGCGGCATCGGCCTCGCCGGGGCGGGCACGGCCAACGCCTTCCCGGGGCAGGCCGGCATCGTCAAGTGCGAGAGCAGCGGCAACCCGACCGCGGTCAACAACACCGCGGCGGGCCAGCGCGCGGGCCGCCCCGCCGGCCTGTTCCAGATCGTCACGAAGACGTGGCTCGCGAACGGCGGCGGCCAGTTCGCCCCGACGGCCGACAAGGCCACGCCCGCGCAGCAGCAGATCGTCGCGGACCGGATCTACGCGAAGCAGGGTTCGGCCCCGTGGCAGTGCCGCGGCGGCTCCGGCCCGGCGAGCTACGCGGACTTCGGCGGCGACACCTCCGGCGGTTCGGCCGAGGTCGAGGCCTCCGTCGCGAAGCCGAAGGTCGAGGTCGAGGTCAAGGCCGAGACGAAGGTGAAGTCCGCGCCGAAGCACGCCGCGCCGGCCTCGAACCCGGACGGCAGCTACACCGTCGCCGCCGGCGACACCCTGTCCGGGATCGCGCAGAACCTCGGCGTCGACGGCGGGTGGCAGCACCTGCAGCAGCTGAACGCGAAGTACATCCCCGACGCGAACCTGATCCTGGTCGGGCAGAAGATCGTCACGAAGTAACCCGCCGGGGCCCTGGCCGGGCCCGCGCCGCTTTCCCCCGGGCGGCGCGGCCCCGGCCGGAGGCCGCCGGTGCACGCGCGCGCGAAAGTGCGCTCGGGCACCGAACGCGCGCCCCGGCGGTCGGCGTGCGGGGCGGACGGGCCCGCATTGTGGGAACACGGGCCGGTTCGCGCCGCACGCCTTGCCTCGTGGGCTAAGGATGTTCGAGGAGCGCGGGAAATTTGCGCTCGATTCCCGCGTATGCGTGGCTGATCCGAGCTGGCAGCCTTTCGGTTGCAGCGTGGAAACCGGCCGGATCAGAAAGTCCTGGCCGAGGAAGCCGATAAGGCGAGGGGCGCGCACGCAAATTTCGCCCGGGCATTCCGGACCGCGCCGGTTCGATGTGTTCGCTGCCGACTTCGCGCACGTGAACTCGCGCGGTTACCCCTGAGCGGCTTTCCCGTTGACCCGCAACGGAACACTGCGCAACAACGAGAGCGCCTCGGCACTGCGGCTGCCCGGCTCAGCCTGATAGACGATCAACTGCTGCCCAGGTGCACTGCGCACGTCAAACGCCTGATAAGTCAACGTCAACGGCCCGACCGCGGGATGCGCGAACTGTTTCGGCTCGCGGGTTTTTCCGCGTACCTCATGGGTTTCCCACAAAGCCCGGAACTCCCCGCTGCCCTCGCTGAGTTCGGCGGTCAACCGGGGCAGGGCGGGGTCTCCCGTCGCTGCGCGCAGGTTCGCGACGGTGGCCTGGGCGGTCCAGTCCCAGCGGGTGTAGAACTGCCGTCCCGCTGGGTCGAGGAAGGTCATGCGGGCCAGGTTGTCCGCGGTTTCGAACGGGGAGAACAGCGCGTCGGCGAGGGTGTTCGTCGCCAGGATGTCCAGGACGCGGTTGAGCACGAACGCGGGCGCTTGCGGATAGCTGTCCATGAGTTGCCGCAGTTCGGGGCTTACCGATTGGGGTGCGGGGGAAAGGGCGTCGGGCGGGGCTGCGCCGGCGAGGCGGTACAGGTGGGCGCGGGCGTCAGGCGGCAGGTCGAGGACGCGGCTGAGGGCGTCGAGTACTTGCGGTGAGGGGCGGGTTTCGCGGCCCTGTTCCAGGCGTGCGTAGTAGTCGACGTTCACTCCGGCGAGCACGGCGACTTCCTCGCGGCGCAAGCCGGAGACCTTGCGCCTGCCGGAATAGCGCACGTCCGCGTCCTCCGGGGAGCGTTGTGCGCGGCGTGCTCGCAGGAAGTCGCCGAGATCTGTACTGCCCATGCGGTCCAGGGTAGGCGGCGGCTGGGTGGGTGTGACACGTCCTGTCAGCGACCCGCACAGGCGCTGAGACTGGTCGGCATGACGAAAGAACTGGCGGGAAAGGTCGCCCTGGTCACGGGTGCCGCGCGCGGGGTCGGCGAGGCGACGGTCGCTTGGCTGCGCGCCCGCGGGGCACGAGTGGTGGCCACCGACCTCCGGCCTGAGGTGGAAAAGTTGGCCGACGAGGACGTGGCGGTGCTGGTCGGCGATGTGTCCGAAGAGGACGTCGCGGTGCGGTCAGTGGCTGCGGCGCTCGAGCGGTTCGGCGGGCTCGACATTCTGGTCGCCAATGCTGGGCGGTCGGTGAACAAGCCGGTCACGGAGACGACTGCGGCAGACTGGGACGAGGTGCTGTCCGTCAACGCGCGCGGAGCGTTTCTGCATGCGCGAGAGGCGTTTCGGGTGATGCGTGACAACGGCGGGGGAGCGATTGTCACTGTCGGCTCGTTCGCCAGCACGGTGGGGTTGGCCGAGGCGGCGGCGTACAGCGCGTCCAAGGGAGCGCTGTCGCAATTGACGAAAGTGCTCGCGCTGGAAGGCGCTCCGCACGGAATTCGCGCGAATGTGGTCGCGCCGGGCGTAGTCGAAACCGACCTGCTCGACAGTTTCCGCGCCGACAGCCGGGCGTATCTGCGGTCCTTCGGCGACGTCCATCCGCTCGGCCGGGTCGCGCAGCCGGAAGAGATCGCCGAGGTGATCGGCTTCCTGGCTTCGCCGCGGTCCGCGTTTGTCACCGGTGCGGTCGTCGCGGCCGACGGCGGTTACACGGCGGCTTGAGTTCCCTCCGAAGAAAGGAATACCCCATGCGGCTCAAGGGAAAAGTAGCGTTGCTCACCGGGGCGACCGGCGGTATCGGGCAGGCGACGGCGGAGTTGTTCGCGCGCGAGGGCGCCAGGCTGGTTGTGACCGATGTCGATCCCGACGCGGTGGAGAAACTCGCGGCGCGGCTGGAGACCGACGTGCTGGCCGAGGTGCTGGACGTGTCCTCGCCGGAAAACTGGCGCGAGGTCGTCGAACGGACGCGGCAGCGGTTCGGCCGCCTCGACGTGCTGGTCAACATCGCGGGGATCGTGGACTGGCCGGGCATCGAGGAGACCACAGTGGACGGCTGGGACCGGGTGATCGCGGTCAACCAGACCGGAACCTGGCTCGGGATGAAGACCGCGATGCCGCTGCTGCGCGCCTCCGGCAACGGATCGGTCGTCAACACTTCCTCGGTGCTGGGCCTGGTCGGCAGCGGCGCGGCGGCCGCGTACCAGGCGTCCAAAGGGGCGGTGCGGTTGCTGACCAAGACCGCCGCGGTCGAGTACGCGACGCGCGGCGTCCGGGTCAACTCGGTGCACCCGGGCGTCATCGCCACGCCGATGATCCAGGACCTGCTCGACGAACAAGGCGACCGGCAGCCCGACATCGTCCGCACGCCGATGCGCCGCGCGGGCAGTCCCGCCGAGGTCGCGCGCGCGATGCTTTTCCTGGCCAGCGACGAATCCTCGTTCGTGACCGGAACCGAACTGGTCGTGGACGGCGGGCTCACCGCGTACTGACCCCGGCATCATCTACTATCCGGCGTAGTACTTGATCCCGAGGTCCGGCGAGAGGAGCACCGCGGTGCGGCGTTCGAACCGGGTTTCCGCCGGCGCTCGCGGCGGGCTCGGCGCGGGGCTCGTCCTGGCGGGCTTCGCGGGCGGGGCGGCGTTCGCGGCGGTGGCGCGGGCGGCTCCGGCTGAGCGCGAACGTGACTTGACAGCGACGGGCCACGAGGTGCTTCCGGTTTCCGCGCGTCCGCCCACGGCGGAGCTGGCGGTGCTGAAGTCCGCCGCCCAGGTCCGCGACGACCGGCTGCGGCGTGCCGAGAAAGCTCGCCAGGAAGCCGGACAACCCCGTGCTTACGCGCCGGTGACCGGCACGATCACCTCGAATTACGGCGCCCGCTGGGGAACGACCCACTACGGCCTGGACGTCGCGAACGCCATCGGCACGCCGGTCCGGACGCCGCTCGCCGGGACCGTGCTCGAGGCCGGTCCGGCGAGCGGGTTCGGGCTGTGGGTCCGCGTCCGGCACGACGACGGGACCGTCACGGTGTACGGCCACGTCAACCGCTATTCGGTTTCCGCCGGGCAGCGCGTGGCGGCTGGGCAGGCGATCGCCGAGGTGGGCGACCGGGGGCAGTCGACCGGGCCACACCTGCACTTCGAGGTGTGGGCGGCGGGGGAGCGCAAGACCGATCCGCTGCGCTGGCTGCGCGGGCTCGGCGTGCGGATCGCTCCGGGCGGGTGATCCCGGGTGGACGCAGGGCCGGAGCGTGCGCCACAATACATGCACGTTTCACTATATGTCAGGGACGGTGCGAGTGAGCGAGCACAACACGGGCCACGGCCACGGCCACGGAGTGACGGCGGGGGCGGACCGCAAGTGGCTGGTGCGGGCGCTGGTGCTGATCGTCGGGTTCATGGCCGTCGAGCTGGTGATCGGCCTGATCGCCGGGTCGCTCGCGCTGATCACCGACGCCGGGCACATGCTGACCGACGCCGCGTCGATCGTGCTCGCGCTGGTCGCGATCCGGCTGGCGGCGCGGCCGGCGAAGGGCGGGTTCACCTACGGGCTCAAGCGCGCGGAAATCCTGTCCGCGCAGGCCAACGGGATCACCTTGCTGCTGCTCACCGCGTGGTTCCTCTACGAGGCGGTCGCTCGGCTGATCGAACCGCCGGAGGTCCAGGGCGCGCTGGTGCTCGTGACGGCGCTGGCCGGGATCGTCGTGAACGTCGCGGCGAGCTGGTGCATCAGCCGGGCGAACCGGTCGAGCCTGAACGTCGAGGGCGCGTTCCAGCACATCCTCAACGACCTCTACGCGTTCATCGCGACCGCGGTGGCCGGCGCGGTCGTGTGGTGGACCGGATTCGCCCGCGCGGACGCGATCGCCGCGCTGGTCGTCGCCGCGCTGATGGCGAAGGCGGGCTGGGGCCTGGTCCGCGAATCGGGCCGGATCTTCCTGGAGGCCGCGCCCGCGGGGATCGACCCGGGGGCAGTCGGGGAGCAGGTGGCGTCCGTCCCGGACGTGGTGCAGGTGCACGACCTGCACATCTGGCAGATCACCTCGGGCGAGCCCGCGCTGTCCGCGCACGTGCTGGTGCGGCCCGCGGCGGACTGCCACGCGGTGCGCGCCGGGATCGAGGAGATCATGCGGTCCCGGCACCGGCTCGACCACACGACGCTGCAGGTGGACCACGTCGACGAGGACCGGGCCGAGCATTGCGAACGGTCGCACGGGCCGACGTACCGGTTCACCGGCCGCTGACCGCCACCCGGCCCGGCGCGGGCCGAAAACGAGGCGCACAGCAGCGAAGCAGACGCCGGACGAGCGAGCCCTAGGATGCGTGGCGTGCAAGGACTCGGCGAGCTGGAATCGGCGGCGATGGACGTCTTGTGGCGCGCGGGCGAAGCGCGCACCGTCCGCGAAGTGCTCGACGCGCTGAACCGGGACCTCGCCTACACGACGGTCCTCACCGTCCTTGACCACCTGCACAGCAAGGGCTGGGTGGAACGCGAAAAACGCAGCCGCGCCTACTGCTACACGCCGGCTCTCTCGCGAGAAGAGGCCGCGGCGCGCGCGATGCGGAACCTGCTCGCGGACGTCGGCGATCCCGAAGGAGTGCTGCTGCATTTCGCGCGGTCGGCGTCCGAGGGGGAGCGGGAAGCGTTGCGGCGCGGGCTGCGGAAGCGCTCGTGATCGTCTCCGCGGCGCTCGTCGCGACTGCGGCGCTGGTGGGGTGCTGCGGGCCGTTGTTGCTGCGTCGGATATTGCGCGCTCGGATGCCTGCGCCGCTGCGCTTCGTCGCGTGGATTCTGTTGCTGGGCAGCATGATCGCCGCCGGAGCCGGGGCGGTCGTGACGGCGTTCGGGCCGGGGCACGAACTGGCGCGGCAGGTGGTCGCGCGGCTGCGGCTCGACGCCTCGCGGCATCGCGAAGTGCTGCATCTGGACGAGGTGCTCGGCGTCTCCGGCGCGTTGCTCGCGGCGGGCGCGGCCGGGGCGTTCGCCCTGGCGGCTATCCGGCTCTACCGGCATCAGCTTCGTTTGCACGACCGGCATTTCGCGGACCTGTCGATCGTGTGCCGGGCGCGGGCGGGGGTGTGGTGGCTGCCGCTGGAGGAGAAGCTCGCCTACAGCGTCGCGGGAAAGCCCGGCCTCGTCGTCCTCTCCGAAGGGCTCGCGAAGGACCTCTCTGAAGCCGAACTCGCCGCGGTGGTCGACCACGAACGGTCCCATCTGCGCGGACGCCACCACCGCCTGGTCGGGTTCGCGCACGCGGTGGCGGCGGCGCTGCCGTTCGTTCCGCTGGCTCGGAGGTCGCCGGAGTTCGCCGCCGCCGCGGTGGAGTTGAGCGCGGACGCCGCGGCTGGGCGGCGGCACGGACCGGCGACCGTCAGCGCGGCTTTGCGCCGGATGCATGCGGTGCCTTCGTCGGCCGTCGCACTTCGCCTGCAGCACCTCGCCCGCGGCGATGACACCGCGTTGACCGGCCTTGTCGCCTTCGCAGCGGCCGCGTTACTCCCCGTGAGCACCGCCGCGGCCCTGATCGTCGCCGGAGCCTGGACGGCGGCTCCCGCCCTGCTCCGCGCCTGACCGGTATGACTACTATGTCCGGTAGTACTCGCGAATGGGGGCAGATCAGGTGCTGGGGAGAAAAACGCAGATCATCGCGGGGATCCTCGCCGGGCTGGCGCTGGCCGCGGGATGCACGTCCGCACCGGGCCCCGGTCCCGCCGCGGGCAACGACCCGAAGACCAGCGCCGCGGCCAAGCCCGCGACCCTCGACCTCGGGCCGAAGGACGGCTCGAACGACGTCGCGCCCGGCGAACCCGTCACCGCGGTCGCCGGGGGCGCCACGCTGAGCGAGGTCACCCTCGCGGCCGCGGACGGCACCCCGGTCCCGGGCGAACTGGACCCCGCGAAACAACGCTGGACCAGCAGCAAGCCCCTCGAATACCGCACGAAGTACACGCTCACCGCGCGTTCGGTCGGAGCGGACGGCAATCCGGTGACCCGCACGAGCACCTTCACCACCGCGACCGCCAAGGCGCAGGCCTACCCGTCGGTGATCCCGCTCGACGGCGAGACGACGGGCGTCGGCATGCCGATCACGGTCAAGTTCTCCGCGCCGGTCGCGGACAAGGCCGCCGCCGAGAAGATGCTCACCGTGACCTCCGACAAGCCCGCCACCGGCGCGTGGCGCTGGTTCGGCGACGACGAGGTGCACTACCGCACCAAGGAATACTGGCCGGCCTACTCCACGATCACCCTCGACATCAAGATCGCCGGCCGCGCGCTCGGCAACGGCGTGTTCGGCAAGGCCGACCGGAAGATCGCCTTCAAGACCGGCCCGTCGATCATCTCGAAGGTGTCCGACAAGGAAAAGCAGATGCGGACGTACCAGGACGGCCAGCTCGTCCTGACGTCCCCGGTCAGCCTCGGCAAACCGTCCGCGCGCAGCGTGTCCGGCACCATGCTGATCATGACCGTGCAGTCGCCGTACACCATGGATTCCAGCACGTACGGGGTGCCCACCGACTCGCCGGGCGGCTACCGCACCACGGTCAAGTACGCGCTGCGGCTCACCAACTCGGGCCAGTTCCTGCACTCCGCGCCGTGGTCGGTCCGGCAGCAGGGGCGCACCAACACCTCGCACGGCTGCCTCAACGTCAGCGTCGAGAACGCGAAGTGGTTCTACGAGAACTCCCATCGCGGGGACGTCGTGGTCGTGACCGACACCGGCGTGGACCTGAAACCGGGCGACGGCTGGACCGACTGGCGCTTCAGCTGGGAGGAATGGACGAAGCAGGTCTGACGGAGGGCGGCGCACCGGGGAACGGCCGGCGCGCCGCCGCGCGGGTCAGACGGACTGGCGGGGCCGGGGCGACAGCACGTCCTCTCCGTAGATGCCCTGCAGCCAGTTGGTCTGGTAGATCGTGTCGAGGTAGCGCTCGCCGAGGTCCGGGGCGACGGCCACCGCGGTCAGGTGGTGCGCGTCGTGTTCGGACAGCCAGCTCGTGGCGCCGCTGACCACCGTCCCGGTCGAACCGCCGAACAGGAACCCGTTGCGCGCCAGCCGGTGGCACGCCCGGACCGAATCCGGTTCCTCGACGAGGACCACGTCGTCCACATAGGACTCGTCGAGGATCGCCGGGCGCACACTGGTGCCCAGCCCGGGCAGCATCCGCCTGCCCGCCGGGCCGCCGAAGGTCACCGAGCCGACGCTGTCGATCGCGACGATCCGCACCGGCCGGTGCCACTGCCGGAAGAACCGCGCGCAGCCCATCAGCGTGCCGGTGGTGCCCGCGCCGACGAACAGCACGTCGAGATTCGGGAACGCGGCGGCGATTTCCGGCCCGGTGCGGTGGAAGTGCGCTCCCCAGTTGTCCGGGTTGGTGTACTGGTTGAGCCAGACGTAGCGCTCGTCGGAGGCGCACAGCATGCGCACGTGGCCGATGCGCGCCCCGAGGAAACCGCTTTCCGGGTCGGGTTCGGTGATGATGTGCACCTCGTTGCCGAGCGCCTCGATCGCGCGGCGCGTCGCCAGGTTGCAGCGGGAATCGGTGACGCACAGGAACTGGTACCCCCGGCTGGCGGCGATCATGCTGAGCGCGACGCCGAGGTTGCCCGACGACGATTCGACGATGATCGAGCCCGGCCGCAGCAGGCCGTCGCGTTCGGCCGCGTCGACCATCTCGGTCGCGGCCTTCAGCTTGATGGAGCCGGCGAAGTTGAACCCCTCGCATTTGAGGTAGAGCGAGTAGCCGAAGCTCCAGCGGAGGTCGACGTACAGCGCCTCCTCGTTGAAAGCTTCGGGAACGGTGATGACACGCACAGTTTTCTCCCCTTCAGGCAAAGCTCAGTGGCGGACGGCGGTCAGCCGTACCGGCGCAGTTCGTGGAAGAAGTCCTCGATGACGTGCAGTCCGCCGGCGTCGGACACTCTCTCGTGGACGAAGGCCCCGACCGCGAGGTCGAGAACGCCGAGCCCGAACGGCGAGAAGACCACCGGCCGGTCGGCGGGCGGGCTGACGCGGCCGGTCAGCACGTCGTCGAGGGTGCCGAGCAGGAAATCCCGGCTGCCGGTGCGCTGTTCGACGAGATGCGGCGACGTGTTGGCCTTGAGGCAGTGGTCGACGTCGTCCACGAAATTCGCCGACGCCAGCAGGACTTCCGGGGCCAGATCGCGCAAGGACACGTGCAGCACCAGCGGATGGTGCGAGAACCACGAGGGATCGTGCACGTGCGGTTCGCCCGCGATGGTCGCGAAGACCACCAGATCGCTGTCCCGGACCAGGCCCTCGGCCGTCTCGTGCACGCTGATTTCTCCGGCGAAGCCCGCCTGCTCCAGGTAGCCGCGGAACCCTCCCGCGCTGTCCGGATTCAGGTCGTGCACGTTGATCTCGTCGAACTCCCAGCCGGTCCCGGCGAGGAAGGTGTGGATGTAGCGGGCGATCAGGCCGACGCCGAAGAACCCGACGCGCCGCGGCCGCTGCCGGGTCCGGCTGAGCCAGTCCGCGGCGAGCGCGGCGGAGGCGGCGGTCCGGGTCGCGCTGATGATGGAGCTTTCCAGGCAGGCGAACGGATACCCGGTCGCGAGGTCGTTCAGGATCAGCACCGCCGACGCCCTCGGGATCCCCGCCGCGACGTTGGCCGGGAAGCTGGAAATCCACTTCAGGCCCGCGACGTTGGTCTTCCCGCCGAGGGAGGCGGGCAGGGCGATGATCCGGTCGGCCGGGCGGTCGGGGAAGCGCAGGAAATAGGAGGGCGGGTTGACCGAATCGCCGGAGCCGTGCACCCGGTAGGCGGTTTCGACGAGGTCGACGACCTCGCGTTCGCGCCCGGACAGCGCCTGCTGGACCTGGGCGCCGGAGATCACCGCGAACGGCGGCACGGCCGCCGGCTCCGCGGACGCGGATTCGGCGGCAGAAGCTTGCGTGGTCACTGGTTTTTCCCCTCAGCAGCGAGCGAGCAGTCGGAAAGCCGCACCGGGTCGGCCAGCCCGACGAGCACCTCGCGCGGGCCCTCGTAGGCCTCGCGGCTGTGCGCGGTGCGGACGTTGTCTACCAGCAGCAGGTCTCCCGCCTGCCACGGTTCGCGGACGGTGTGTTCCTCGTACACCTCGTTGAGCAGGTGCACGACGTCCTCGCCGATCGGGTCGCCGTTGCCGAAGCGCGTGTTGAACGGCAGGCCGTCGGCCCCGTAGATGTCGACCAGGTACTCGTGCACCTCGGGGGCCATCGTCCACTCGTTGAGGAAGGCGATCTGGTTGAACCAGCACGCCCGGCCGGTGACCGGATGCCCGACGACCGCCCGGCGGCGCTGCCGCGTGCGCAGGCCGCCGTCGGGCTGCCATTCGAACTCGATCCCGTTGGCGCGGCAGTACTTCTCGACCGCGGACCGGTCCTCGGTGCCGAACGCCTCGGCGACCGACGCCCCGATCTCGTCGTTGAAGCTCCGGGTGAGCAGCCAGCCGTCGCGTTCGAACCGGGCGCGCAGGCCGGCGGGCAGCGCGGCCAGCACGGCGGTGGAATCGCTGACCCCGGTGACCCCGCCCGAGGACGGCGGGCTGACGCAGGCGAACAGCAGCAGGCCGGGGAATTCGAGGGTGTAGCTGAGTTCGTGGTGCATGCACATCGGCTGGTTCGGCGGCCATTCCGTCGAGGAGTGCACCCCGCCCGGGTACGCCGTGCGCGGCGCGAACGCCTCCCGCTCGGTCGTGAGCAGGTCGGTCAGCCTCCCGAACACGGCCGCGACCGCGGTCCGGTCGGCGAGCCCGAGACCGCGGACGAGCACCGCGCCGTATTCGGCGACGAGTCTTCGCACCGTCTCCCGGTGCGTGCTCGCCCAGCCGGCCGGGTCGCCGCCCGCCTCGGCCCGCAGCACCGCGGGCAGCCCGGGACAGAAATCGGGCTCGGGCGGGGAAGCCTTCGGCAGGAATTTGGACAACGACATCGTGGAATCCCTTCGCTTTCCGCGGTTCGAGGGTCAGGAGGGGGAGCCGGACCGGCTGTCGATCAGCTCGGCCAGGTCGGCGAGCACGGGGTGCTTGGCGACGTCCTTGATCGAGACCGCGCGGTCGAGCGCGATCGCGAGCTTCACCGCGGACAGCGACGTGCCGCCGCGGTCGAAGAAGTGGTCCCGGCGGCCGACCTGGCCGGCCCGGATCCCGAGCACCCGCGCCCAGGTCTCGGCGAGCCGTTGTTCGGTGCCGGTGACCGGTGCGTCGTAGTCCTCTTCCGCGGCGTCGAGTTCGACGGCCAGCGCGGCGAGGTTCTTCTTGTCGATCTTTCCGTTGGCGGTCAACGGCAACTGCTCCCGCCAGTGGAACGCCGAGGGCAGCATGTATTCGGGCAGCGCGGCGCCGAGCTGTTCCCGCACCAGCTCGAGGTCGAGCTGCTCCCGGCTGGAGTAGAACGCGACCAGCCGCTTGCCCTGCCCGCGTTCGGCCACGACCACCGCGCCGTCGCGCACCCCGGGCACCCGCAGCAGCGTGTTCTCGATTTCGCCGATCTCGATCCGGAAGCCGCGGATTTTGACCTGCGAATCGCGCCTGCCGAGGAATTCCAGCTTTCCTTCCGGAAGCCAGCGGCCGTGGTCGCCGCTGCGGTAGAGCCGGGCGTCCGGACGGTGCGGGTCGGTGGTGAACGCCCGCGCGGTGCGCTCCGGGTCGTTGACGTAGCCGCGGCCGACGCACACCCCGGAGAACACGATCTCGCCGGGCGCGCCGAGCGGGACCGGCTGGAGCTGGTCGTCGACCACGTACACGCGCACGTTCTGCACCGGCGGCCCGAGCGGCACGCGCTCCCGCGTCGGCGCGCGGTCCATCACCTCGTGGTTGGTGTCGTCCGAGGTTTCGGTGAGGCCGTACGCGTTGACCAGCTTGATGTCCGGCATCGTGGCGAACCAGCGCTGCGCCAGCTCGGTCTTGAGCGCCTCGCCGGTCACCGAAACGCAGCGCAGGTCCGGCAGCGCGACCGGGTTCTTGTCCACCGCGGACAGGACGACCTCGAGATACGACGGCACGACCTGCAGCACCGAAACCCCGCCGCGGCCGAGTTTGTCCACGAACCGGTCGGCGTCGAGGATCGCGTCCTGTTCGATCAGCAGCGTCCTCCCGCCGACCAGCAGCGCGGAAACCAGCTGCCACAACGAGATGTCGAAGCACTGCGGCGCGACCTGCGCCACCACCGAATCCTCGGTGATGCCGAGGTCGTTGATCTTGGCGTAGAGGTGGTTGACCATCCCGGCGTGCTCGCACATCGCGCCCTTCGGCTCGCCGGTGGAGCCCGAGGTGAAGTAGATGTAGGCGAGCTGGCCGGCGTCGACGGCGATGCCGAGGTCGTCTTCGGAATGGTCCTCCTCGTACGCGGCGTCCACGAACAAGGTGCGCACGCCGGGCAGCGATTCGACCGCCTTGCGCAGCGTGGTCGTGCTGCCCGGTTCGGTCAGCACCAGTTCGCAGTCGGCCCGCCGCAGCGTGGTCGCGATGCGGTCGGTCGGGAAATGCGGCTCGATCGGCAGATACACCCCGCCCGCCTTGAACACGGCGAGCACGGCGGCCATCCAGTCCAGATTGCGTTCGGTCACCACCGCGACGACGCCCTCGCGGCGCAGCCCGCGCGCCACCAGAGCCCTCGCCAGGCGGTTCGCGCGCCCGTTCAGCTCGCGGTACGTCCACTGCCGGTCGCCGTGCACCGCGGCGATCGCGTCCGGATTCCGGGCGACGCTGCGCTGGAACAGCTCGTGGCAACGCAGGTCCGGCACCTCGACGTGCGGTCCGGCGAGCCCTTCCAGCTGCAGCTTGAGCTCGGCGGCCGACAGCAGCGTCGTTTCGCGGTGCGGGGCGGTGACGTCGGTGCGGATCAGCGTGAGCGCGCTCAGGTGATAGCCGAGGATGCGTTCGGCCGCTTCGGAATCGAGCACCTCGGTGCGGAAGCGGAGCCGGAGCGTCTCGAGATCCGGCGAGACGTCCAGCCGCAGCACCGTGTCCCCGGCGAGGTCGCCGGCGGTGCCGGTCGGGTCGAAGACCGTTTCGAACGGCGGCGCGAGGATGCCGAGTTCGGCGCGCAGCTCGTCGACCGGGAAGTCCTTGAAGGCCAGGGTCTGCGCGTCGATCCGCGCGACGTACTCGATCAGCTCGCGCCAGGTCCCGGATTCGGTGCTCAGCCGGCAGGGCAGCGGCGCTCCGCCCGGTTCGGCGACGTAGCCGGTGCACACCTCGGCCTCGCCGGACAGGGCGGCGAGGACCTTGGCGTGCGCGGCGAGCAGCACCGAGCTCAGCGGCACGCGCAGCCGGTCGGCCAGCTGCCGCAGCGCGGCGCCGGTCCCCCG
This sequence comes from Amycolatopsis sp. AA4, assembly GCF_002796545.1. Taxonomy (GTDB): domain Bacteria; phylum Actinomycetota; class Actinomycetes; order Mycobacteriales; family Pseudonocardiaceae; genus Amycolatopsis. The sequence goes on along the minus strand of NZ_CP024894.1, from coordinate 5,117,041 downwards.
GGGGACCGGCGTTTCGTGGTCGCCGACGGCGGAGCCGGCGTCCAGCGTCCAGCGCGGGACGCTGGTGCGGCCGCCGGCGGCGAGTACTTCGCGCCAATGCTCGCGAACCGCTCCCAGTCCGGTTCTCATGGCTTTTCCTTCCCGTGGTTGTCGGTGGTCCGTCACGATTTGCCCGCCGGCAGGCGGCGGGCCGCCCGGATCTCCTGCGCGGGGTTTCCGCCCCACTGCGCGTGTTCCGGGACTTCGGCGCCCTTCATGAGGAAGGAATCGGGGGCGAGGCTCGACCCGTCGCCCATCGTCACGCCGTAGTGCACCAGCGCTCCGACGCCGACCGTGCACCCGTTGCCGATGGAGATGCGGTCCATCTTGAAACCGCCGTCCTCCTGCGAATGGCACTGCACGACGGAGCCGGCGTTGAGCGTGACGTCGTCTCCCATGCGCACCAACGTCTTTTCGATGATCATCGCCCCGTCGTCGAACAGCCGCTTCCCGACCTTGACGCCCAGCAGCCGCCATACGGCGCGCTTGAACGGGGTCCCGTCGAACGCGCGCAGGTGGGCGTTGGTCGCGGCCGCCTTCCAGAACCGTTCCTGCCGCCAGAACCGCCGGTCGTAGATCGAGCACGAGACCGGGCGCAGCGGCCGGACGAGGACGGTGATCCGTTCGACCGCGACGAAGTAGACGACGCCGTACAGCAGGAAGGCCAGCGTGTCGATCGCGAACAGCGGAGGGCCGATCAGGTCGTAGTAGACGTCCGAGGCCCAGGTGAGCAGCAGCAGCCCGTAGAAGAACAGCCACTGGGACAGCGTGTACAGCAGCATGCCCCCGGCGTTGTGCCGCGTCTTGGCGGCCAGCCTGCGCCGGAATTCCTCCGGCGTCTTCGGGTGGTCGAACTGGCTGTCGCGCTCCACCGAGCGCGGGATCTCGAAGCTGGGGGAGCCCAGCAGCCCGACGCCCTCGCGCACCGGGCCGTCGAGCGGCACCAGGACCTTCGTGGCGAGCAGGCAGTTGTCGCCGGTCCTGGCCCCGGCCGGGTAGACGACGTGGTTGCCGAGGAAGTTCCGCGCCCCTACGCGCACCCGGGAGAGCCGGAAGGAGGTGCTGGTGTACTCGGCGTTGACCACCGAGAGGCCGTCGGCGATCATCGTGCCCGCCCCGGCCTCGAAGAGGTACGGGTTCTCGTATTTCTCCTCGAGCCCGAAATTGGACCCGGTCTGTTCTTCCTTGGAGACCTTGCAGCCGGCCGCGCGCAGGAAGTGCACGATGGCCGAGCTGTCGCCGAGGAGGGTTTTGAAGAACCGCGGGTTCGTGAGCACGCGGATGGCGCGGTGTGCGGTGTAGCGAAGGGTGTAGAGGCGGTAGACCTCACCGGGTTTCAGGGCGAGGTTCAGCAGCCGCGGCACGAGCGTGACGATCAGGAAGCCGGCGAGCCGCAGGCCGAAGTACAGGATGAAGGAGACGACGAGGGCTTTCCAGTAGAACTTCGGGTAGGTGAAGTCGATGACGGCCGAGCCGAGCCCCATCGCCGGGCTGAGGTTCGGCAGCGTGGTCAGCACGAAGGCGAGCAGGCCGAGCACGAACGGGGCCAGGAAGAACACCGCGGTCAGCGCCTGGCGCACGGCGAAGAACGCCCGCCGGACGCTTCCGCAGGCGCGCGGTTCGACCCGCCGGTACTGCACGTCGGCGGGGACGGCGGGCACGCCGTGCCAGCTCTGCCCCCGCGGCACCGCCTGCCCGGCGTGCAGGGACGAGGCGTGCCCGAGCTGGGCGTGGTCGCCGATCCGGGTCTCGACGTCGAGGACCGACATCTCGCCGACGTACGCGTGCGCGCCGATCGCTACCGGTCCGGTCCGGATCACCCCGCGCTCCGCGCGATACGTGGGGAAGAAGGTGTCCTTGCAGACCACCGTGCCTTCCCCGACGGTGAGCAGGTCGGTGCACACCGGCACGTGCCGCGAAAAGATCGTGACGCCCTTGCCGATCTTCGCCCCCAGCGCGCGCAGGTACAGCGAGTAGAGCGGGGACCCGGCGAAGAGCGGGACCAGCAGGTTTCGCTGCACGAGCGTCTTGACCACCCAGAACCGGACGTAGCCGAGGCTCCACACGCGGATCTCCGCCGGTTTCCACCGGCCGACGAGGAGCCATTTGAGCGCGATCGGAAGGGTGCACAGAATCACCAGCACCGCGGCGCCGAAACCGACCGCGCGCAGGTAGTAGGAGAGCACGCCGGAACCGGCCAGGATCCAGTCGGTTCCCGCGCCGAGCACCTGGGCCACGAGGAAGGAATAGGCCAGGAAGACCGCCAGCTGCAGGATTCCGCAGCCGAGGTATTCGAGCCGGCTCGCCCGCTTCGGCGGAGCCGCGGGGGCCGGCTCCGGCTCCTCGGCGGGGGCTTCGCCGGTCTCGGACAAAGCGGAGACGAGACTCGCGATGGTCGGATTCCGGTAAATGTCCTTGATGGAGACGGCGGGAAGATCGGCACGCTTGCGCACTCGTGCGCAGAACTGTGCCAGCACGAGCGAGTTGGCCCCGAGATCGGCGAAGAAGTTGCTGTCGGCCGAGACGTTTTCCTGCCCGGTGACGTCGGCCATCACCTGGGCGAATGCTTCCTCGGTGTCGGGTGCCGGACCGGGGCGGGCGGTCGGGTACTCGGTGAGATCCATATTCCTCATCATCGGTGGATGTAACGCCGACGTAACCTACGGACGTCGGTGTTGACAATTTCGTGACCTGTTCGATGCGCGTTTCGGTTGACAAATACGGCACGCGCCTGGATTGAGGTCTAGACCACGTGAAGAGCCATTAATCTGGCAAAGAGGACCAAAGCCGTGAATGCCCTTTGTTTTTCCACGTCCGGTGGCGGTTGTCGACGGATCCGGGAAATTCCGGCGAGGGCTTCCGGGGAAGTCTGATCGTCGTCGTGCATTTACCGCAAACCTGTCCTCCGCACGGGCGATGGTACCAGGATTTCCCCGCTTTCGGGGTCCGGATTCCCCGGTTGGCGCACGCCGAACTGCTCCGCAGGGGTGAAATCCGTGGCGCGACGAGTGGGGTTCGGCGGGGAGGTTGATCTTGTTCCGCTCGCCGCCGGCCGGCCGTCAAGTTTCTTTGGTCCCCGAATTCGGTGACATTCCGCGGCGGACTGGAATATGCAAGTGCCGCAGCACGGGATTGATGGCACTTTCGAGGGAATTGCCGTCCTGGCGCCCCCTTTGCGCCATCCAGGGGAAAAGTGCGGCAGACGGGTGGTTTCGCTGGGCTGTTCGGCTGGTTCCGGCTGCTCCGTCGAAGCCGGCGCCGCGGAAGCTCGCACGGGAGCCTTCCCGGGAGAAAACGGCCTCCGGCGGGATTTCGCGCCCTGGCGGCCCGGCGAGGGTCGGCCGTGACGGTAATTATGCCGCCTCCGCGGGTTTTCCGGCGGTCTTGAAACGTTTTCGTGTTTTACGGATGTTCTGGATCGTGCCGGGAGGCCGGGACGGCGGCGTCGGCCGCGCTGTCTTTTCCCGGGATCACGTGCCGCGGCGAACTCCGGCTCAGGAGCGACGAGGGGCCAGGGCGCGGCTAGGTCCGCGAGACGCCGCGGTCGCCGCGAGAACGCCTTACCACTGTCCGAAGTGGACAGTCTCGCTTTCCGGCTTCCGGCGGCGGGTGGCGGGGGACGCGCCCGGGGAGATCTTGGCGTCCGCGTCGTGGCCGATGGCGATCGCGCCGATTGGCTCGTGGGTGTCGGGGACGCCGAATTCGGCGCGCAGCCGGTCGAAATCCTGCGCGCCGATGCCGAAGTACACCGCGCCGAGGCCCTCGTCGACGACGGTCTGCAGGATGAGCAGGACGGCCATGCCGGTGTCGATGTACCAGAACGGCACCGGCCAGTGGTCCTCGCTGCGGTCGGTCCAGCCCTTGTCCGGCTGGGCGTAGCGGTCGAGGTACGCGTCCTTCACCGAGAACGGGATCACGATCACCGGCGCGGACTTGACGTTGTCGTCCAGCGTCCAGGATTCGAGGGTGCCGGCGAATCGGCGCACGTCGTCGCCCTGCAGGACGAGGAACGCTTGGCCCTGCGAGAATCCGGCGGACGGGCCGCGCAGCGCGTTGCGCATGATCCGGCGGATGCTCTCCTCGGAGACGGGTTCGCCGGTGAACTTGCGCACCATCCGCCTGCGCCGCACGACTTCCTGAAACTCCATCGCTGCCCCCCGAAGAAGTCTTCCGGGCAACTGTAGCGGGTTTCTACCGCGCGCGGCTCGGTCCCGCGGCGATTTCGGTGGCCGCCCAGCTGGCGAGGAGCCGGAGCGATTCCTCGGCCGCGGAGCCGGGCGCGGCGGTGTAGGCGGTCAGGGTGAGGCTGGGGTCGGTGGTGAGCTGCATGGCCTCGAAGTCGAGCGTCAGCTCGCCGACCGCCGGGTGCCGGAAGTCCTTGACGCCGGTGCGGTGGAGGCGGACGTCGTGCGCGGCCCAGCGGGTGCGGAAATCGTCGCTGCGGGTGCAGAGCTCGCCGACGAGGTCGGAGAGGCTCTTGTCGTGCGGATCGCGGCCGGCCTCGGTGCGCAGGATGGCGACGGACGTGCGGCAGGACTTGGGGTAGTCGGGGAAGAAATCGTGGGCGGCGGGGTCGAGGAACCCGAAGCGGGCCAGGTTGGGCGGGGTGTGCTCGCTGGTGCGGGTCGGGCTGTCGAAGGCGGGGGAGTAGAGCGCGCGGGCGAGCGGGTTGGTGGCGAGGATGTCGAGCCGCCCGTTGCGGACGAAAGCGGCGGTGGTGGTCATCGAATCGAGAATGCGCTGCACGATCGGGCTGACGCGCTGCGGAGGACGCCTCCGCTGCCCGTTGCGGTGCGCCCGCCCGGCGGCGTTGGCGGCGCGGGCGAGGTCGAAGAGGTAACCGCGTTCGGCCTCGTCGAGCTGGAGCGCGGCGGCGACGGCGTCGAGCACGCTGTCGGACACCCCGGCGAGGTTGCCTTTCTCGAGACGGGTGTAGTAGTCGGCGGAGACGCCCGCGAGCAGCGCCACCTCCTCGCGGCGCAGGCCCGGCACCCGGCGATTGCCGCCGTAGACGCTCAGCCCGGCCTGCGCGGGCGTGATCTTGGCCCGGCGGGTGACCAGGAAGTCCCGGGCCTCGGTGCTCTTGCCGCTCATGCCGTCCACGGTACGACGGCCCGCCCGGACGAGGGGGGTTCTGCCAGGACCCGGAACGACGCGACCTCCCGCCGGGGCCGGGGGCGGGGTGTGCTCGTGGGGTGAGTGTTTCGGATGGTGCCTGGCCTGGTGCCCGGTCTCGTTGGGGCGGACGAGGTCTGCTGGGGGTGCGGGAGCGGGGTGCCTGGTCGCCTGCTCGGGTTCGTGGTGTTGAGGTGGCTGGTGCGGCGGGTTCGGGTGCCTGGGCACGTGCTCGGTTTCGTGGCGCTGCCGTGACTCGTGCGTGGTCCAGTGGGCGGAGCCTGCTGGGGTCGGGTTCGAGGCTGGCATGGCCGCGTGTCCGGGTTCGCGGTTCGCTGCCTGCCCTCCGGCAGGGCTTCGGCGAGCGCGGCCCGCAGCGGCTAGCGGGATTGGCGCGAGAGGCGGCTTCGGGCTTCGCTCGGCTGCCTGCCCCGCTTCGGCGCGTTGCCCTGTTGGCGCAAGCGTGCCTCGATGGGCCTGATGTACCGCACGGGCGAAGTGCCGGTTTGCCTCGTGCGTTGACTCCGCATGGTGTCCGGTTCAGCCGGGTTGCGGTGATTTCGTCGGCAATGCGGCCTGCGACCGGCCCGGGCCTAGGCGAACGCGGGCAGCGATCGCGGCTGTCTCGTCGTGCGACCGCTTCGGATCCGGCCCGCGCGGTCTCGGCCGAGGTGCTTCCGTGACCCGGGCGGCCCCGCCGGGCGAGGCGGCCTCGGACTTCACCCAACCGGGCAGCGCGACAGCCACCCTGCTCGCCGCCCTCCTGGGCTTCTTCGTCGTCACCCTCGACGCGGTGATCGTCAACGTCGCGCTGCCCGCCGTCCGGGCGGATCTCGGCGGCGGGATCGCCGGGCTGCAGTGGGTCGTCGACGCTTACACCCTCGCCTTCGCCGCCTTCCTGCTCTCCGCCGGGTCGCTCGCCGACCGGATCGGGGCGAAGCGGGCGTTCGGGTGGGGCGTGGGCGGGTTCGTCGCGGCGTCGGCGGCCTGCGGGCTCGCGCCGTCGCTGGCGATGCTGGTCGGGTTTCGGCTGGTCCAGGGCACCGCGGCGGCGGTGGTGATGCCGTCGTCGATGGCGTTGATCGGGCAGGCCTTCCCGGATCCGGTGAAGCGCGGCCGGGCGGTCGCGTGGTGGGCGATGGGCGGCGCGGTGGCCTCGTCGGCCGGGCCGGTGCTCGGCGGCCTGCTGACGCTCGCGAGCTGGCGGTGGATCTTCCTCGTCAACGTGCCGGTCGGCGCGGCGGCGCTGGTCTTGCTGGTCCGGGTCGGGCGGTCGGCGCGGCATCGGGCGCCGTTCGACTGGGCGGGGCAGGCGACCGGCGCGGTCGCGATGGCGGCGTTGGTGTTCGGGGCGATCGACGCGCACCGGGCCGGGCCGGCGCTGGTGGTGTCCGGGATCGCGGGGGTCGCGTTCGCGGTGGTTCAGGCGCGGGCGAAGCATCCGATGGTGCCGCCGGCGCTGATGCGGACCCGGGCGGTGGTGGTCGCGGTCGTGATCGGGTTCGCCTTCATGGTCGGCTACTACGGAATGCCGTTCGTGGTGAGCCTCCTGCTGCAGCACCACGGGCTGTCGGCGCTGGACACCGGCGTGGTGTTCCTCCCGATGATGCTGACCGGGCTCGTGCTGACGCCGCTCGTGCCCCGGCTGGTCGAGTGCGCGGGTGCCCGGCGAGTGGTGGTGAGTGGGCTGCTGGTGATGACGATCGGGCTCGCCGCCGTCGCGGAGACCGCGGGCAGCGCGCCGGTGTGGGCGACGGCGGCGCTGATGGTGCTGGTCGGCCTCGGCGGTCCGACAGTGATCCCGCCGGTGATCGCGGTGCTGCTGGCCGCGGTGCCGGGAAAACAGGCGGGGATCGCCAGCGGGGTGCTCAACACGAGCCGTCAGCTCGGCGGCGCGCTGGCCGTCGCGGTGTTCGGGGCGCTCCTCTCGGCCGGGATCGCGAGCGGGACTCGCGTCAGCCTGCTGCTGGCCGCCGCGGTAGCCGTGCTCGCTGCTTTGACTGCCTACAAAGGACTGTCGAGAAAGGACAGAAGATGACAGAACCGTCCGGAGCGGAAAAGATGTTCGGCGGCTTCGCGCCCGCGCTGGTGCGCTTCACCGACGACGTGCTGTTCGGCCAGGTATGGCAACGCACGGAGTTGACCCCGAAGGAACGCAGCCTGGTCACAGTTGCCGCGCTGACCGCGAATGGCAACACCGGGCAGTTGGAATATCACCTCGGCCTGGCCAAGGAGAACGGCAACACCGAGGCCGAGCTGATCGAGGCGATCACGCACCTGGCGTTCTACACCGGCTGGCCGCAAGCGATGGCGGCGATGGCGGTCGCGAAGAAGGTCTTCCGCGGATAACCCCGCCGCGCCAACGAATTCAGGAGAAACCCATGGAACTCATCCCCGTCCAGGACACCGCCAAAGCCCCGGCGGCGGCATTCACCGGCGACGTCTACGTCACTCCGCTGAAGAAAGGGCGGCTGATCGCCTCGCTCGTGCGATTCGCCCCGGGCGCCCGCACCCATTGGCACTCCCACGCCAACGGCCAGACGCTCCACGTGACCGAAGGCGTCGGCTACGTGGTGAACCGCGCCGGTCAAGTCATCCGGATGCGCGCGGGCGACACCGCCTGGACCCCGCCCGGCGAGGAACACTGGCACGGCGGCGGCGCGACGACCTGCATGGCCCACATCGCGATGCTCGAAGGTCTCGAAGACGGCGACGGCACCACCTGGCTCGAACCCGTCACCGACGAGCAGTACGCCGATGCGCAGCGAGCAGCTACTTCGTAGTGCGCGAAGACGCCGTGTCCGTGGGCGCTTTCCAACTGGCCAGGAGCTTCAACCGGTCTTCGGAAGTGCTGCCGGGCTCGGCGGTGTAGGCGGTCAGATCGTGCATCGCCCGCTGGCTCAGCGGCAGTTCGAGCGACTGGTAGGTCAATTCGAGTAGCCCGGCCTCGGGATGCTGAAGCCGTTTGACGCCCTCGTGCCGGACCGCCGCCACCGCGCTCGTCCTGCTGACGGTGTGCTTCGCCGCCGGTGCGGTGCTTCCGACCGGGATTCTGGTGGTGCCGCCGGGATTCTTCGGCCTCGGCGCGAACCCGGTCCTGATCTCGCTCGCCGTCCGCTACGCCGGCCACGCGCCGACGCTGGGGTCCTCGCTCAGCGTCGCGGCCTTCGACCTCGGCACCGCGCTCGCGTCGTGGATCGGCGGAGCGGCCCTCGATTCCGGTCTCGGCACGGTCGGGCCGGCGGCGGTGGGTGCGGTCCTCTCGGCCCTGACCTTGGTCCCGGTGCTCGTGCTCGCGGCGAGCCGCCGTGCGCCGCCTGTTTCGTCTTCGCCGCGTTGAGCGAGGTGTTCAGAAAAATGCCGCCCGGCCGGTGGCATTCGCCGATGGCCGGGCGGTGTTTTCCGCGCGCGGAAGACTGTGTTCCGGGAAGTCCGGGAGGGAACGGATTTGCTCGAAATGAGCTATCCGGAACCTGCCGAGTCCGGAAGGTTATTTCGCGGCGCGCTTTTTCGCGGTGCGCTTGCGGGGCTTCGCCTCCGGTTTCTGGCTTTCCTCGTAGGCGGCGATCACCTCGCGCGGGATGCGGCCGCGTTCGGCGATGGCCCAGTTGTTGTCCAGGGCCCACGTGCGGATCGCCTTGGAGCGCTCGCGTTCCTCGGCGGTCGGCGCGGCCGTGGCGCGCACGGCCGCCTTGCGTCCGCCGGTGCGGCGGGCCGCGGCGATGAACGTCGAGAGCTCCTGGCGCAGGGCGGCGGCGTTTTCGTCGGACAGGTCGATTTCGTACTGGACGCCGTCGAGTCCGAAGGGGACGGTCTGCCCGGCTTCGGACCCGTCGAGGTCGTCGATCATCTCGACGAGGACTTTCTGTGCCATCGCGGCGGCTCCTCCTGGAAACGGGACGTGGTCACCGCAGACCATAACAGGAGTCCACTGTGGCTGGTCGCCGGAGACAATGCGCGGCGGTCGGAAGGGGAGAACCGGCCGCGCGGCCGGGAAGTTTCCGCGCCGGAGCGGCGGCCGATCCGGTCGCGTTTCGTGCGGAGGCAACGCGAGTCCCGATCCGTATTCGCCGAGTCCGCGGTATTTCTCCGGGTCGCCGTGACCAAGAGCACTGAAGGAATTTCGGGTGCGGCCGCCCTCATGTCCCGAGCAACCCGCATTGATCCGGGGCTGGGCGGGTATGCGGAGGAAGGACCCGAGGAAGGGAGCGCCATGTCTGACGTCCGGGAGTATTTAACCGAAGTCGAGTACCCGTGCGAGCGCGACGAGCTCCTCCGGCGGGCGGCCGCGAAGGGCGCGGGCGACGACGTGATCGGCCATCTCGGCAAGCTGCCCGAACAGCGGTACGAGAACGTGGAGGCGGTGCACCGGCTGCTCGGCGACGACGTCGATCCGCATTCGTGAGGCCGGCGGACCGCGCACCCGCCGGAGCGCGTCAGTCGGCGACGCCGGTCTTCTGGTCGAGGTACGGATGCCGCTCCTGCCGGAGCACGCGTCCGGAGTTGGTCGCGTCCGGCGAGGTCAGAGCCAGACCAGCCCGGCGAGAAGGGCGACGCCCGCGAGCAGCCACGCCACGTAGTCGCCGACCTGGCCGGAATGTGCGCGGTGCAGGACGGTGAGGGCTTCGTGCAGCGGTTTCGGGGTGCGGTGCCGCGACCACAGCGCGAAGGCCGCCGCGCCCAGCGTGAGCAGCGCGGTCACCGCCGCGGACAGCAGGCCGGGCGCGGTCCAGGACAGTTCGGGCGGCGCGATGGGGCGGGATGGCGGCAGCGTCGGCAGGACGTCGTGCAGGTAGCCCGCGCGGTCGACGGCCTGCGCCCCAGCCGCCGCGGCGACGTCGCGGAGCCATGGCACGATCCCGGCGGCCAGTGCGAAACCGAGCAGGACGACGATGGCCGCGAGCATCGGGATCGGGGTGCGTGCGATCGGCTGTCCGGTTTCGGGTTCCTCGCCGGAACCGGACGTCGTGTCCGCGGAATCGTCGGCGGGCGGTCTGCCGAGTCCGAAGTAGACCCGCAGCCCGGCGCGCAGCACGGCGGCGGCGGTCAGCGCGGAGACCACCGCGAACACGATCATCAGCCATTCCGGGCCCGCGTGTTCGGCGGCGTCTTTGCCGAGTGCCAGGCCGAACGGCGGCAGTCCGGCGAGGGCGGCCGCCGCGACGAGGAACAACACCGCTTCTGTCCGTGAATGTGTTGCGCGGCCGAAAAGATCGTCCTCGTCGACGCTGCCGTAACGATCCTTCAGCACGCCCGTCAGGAGGAACAGCGCGCCTTTGGCCCCGGCGTGTCCGAGCACCGCGAGCACGAACGCGGCCGTCGCCTCGCCGCCGGTGGCGGCGAGTCCGCAAAGGAACAGTCCAATGTGGGCGATCGTCGAGTAGGCCAGCAACCGTTTGAGATGCCGCTGGGTGAAGCAAAGCACGGCGCCGAGCACCGCGCTGGCGATCCCGGCGACGAGGAAGACCCGGCTGACGGTCGCGTCGTCGAGCACCCTCCCGAATACCGTCGTGCGGACCCGGAGCACGCCGTAGAGACCGAGTTCGACCATGACCCCGGAGAACAGCACGCAGACCGGCGTCGGCGCGACGGCGTGCGCGTCGGCGAGCCAGAAGTGGAACGGCACAGTCGCGGCTTTGACGAGCAATCCGGTGCACACCAACACGAACGCGGCGATGACGAGCGCGTCCGCCGGACGTCCGTCGAGCGCGACTCCCAGCTGGGCGAGACCGAGCTGGCCGCCGCGGGCGTAGAGCAGGCCGATGCCCATCAGCGTGAAGTACGCGCCGAGGGAGTTCACCACGCCGAAGTTCAGCGCGCCCTGCACCGAGTCCGCCTCCTCGATCCGGTACCCGGTCAGCGCGTAGGCGACGCCGCTCATCAGCTCGAAGAAGACGAACAGCGTGAACAGGTCGCCGGTGAAGAGGAAGCCGGTCATGCCGGTCAGGAAGAGCAGCATCATCGCGTGGTAGCGCGCTTCGACGGCTTCGAAGTAATGCCAGCTGTAAAGCAGCGCGCAGACGGTCAGGAACGCGGCCAGCGCGGCGAAGGTCGTGTTCAGCCCGTCCGCGACCAGCACGATGCCGACCGAGCGGGTGCCTTCCGGACCCTGCCGGCCGAGCCAGGCGACCACTCGCTCGTGGTGCGCGGAGGTCAGCAGGACCACGCACAGTGCGCACACCGCCGCCGCGGTCACCGTCGCCGTCACGTCGACCACGACGCGGGGCAGTTTGCCGCCGAGGCCGAGCAGCAGGCAGGCGGCCAGCAGCGGGACGGCGACGGCGAGTGCGGGAAGGGTCGTCATGGTCAGCCGCGCAGCGCACGCAGTTCGTCGGGATCGACCGTGCCGTGGCGGCGCGAGATTTGCAGCGTCAGGGCGAGCAGGAGCGCGGTGATGGTCGCCGAGACGACGATGTCGGTGAGCGTCATGGCCTGCACCATCGGGTCGACCACCGGCTGGGACTGCCCTTGCGACACGATCGGGGCGGCGGCTTGGTCCTGGTAGCCGATCGCGAGCAGCAGGACGTACGTGCCGGATTGCGCGACCGACAGCGACACCACGGTGTGCACGAGGTGGCGGCTGCGCATGATCCCGGCGCAGCCGAGCAGCAACAGCCACGCCGCCACGCCGTAGCAGGCCGCCGACACCACGCCCGTCACCGCGGTTCCTCCAGTCCGTGCACGAAGAACCGCGACAGCAGGACGACGAACCCGGCGGCGACCTCGATGCCGATCAGCACGCTCAGCACCGGAACCGTGCCGGAGGAAAGCAGCGAGCCGAATTCGCCCAGCGGCAGGATGTTCGCGAGGAAGGAGCCGCCGATGCCGAGTCCGATCAGGCCGGTCACGACGTACAGGCCGGTGGCGGTCGCTTCGGCGTATTCGCACCAGTCGATCGGGCGCAGCCGGGCCAGCGCGCGGTAGCTGCCGGAGAGGTACAGCAGGTGCCAGCCGGTCGCGAGGACGACGCCGCCCTGGAAACCGCCGCCCGGCGTCAGGTGTCCGTGCACGACGATGTCGATGCCCAGCAGCACCGAGACCGGCAGCAGCAGGAAACCGGCGAGCTTCACGGCGGGCAGGACGTAGCCGGTCCCGTCCGTTTTCGGCTCCTTCTTGGGCGGTTGCAGCAACGCGAGCGTGCCGACGACCGCGGCGGCGACGATCGTTTCCTCGCCGAGGGTGTCGAGTGCGCGCAAATCGAAGTTCACCGACGACACCAGGTTCGGGGTGACCTCCCGGAACCCCATCGGCAGCACGAGGTCCCGGTAGACGTGGCCGGCGGTCCCGGCGGCGGGCATCCGCAGGAAGGCCGCGACGAACAGCGCCGCGACCCCGGCCAGCCCGGCGGCTCCGACGACGTCGCGGGTCCTCATCGCTTGCCGGTCTTCCGCAGCGTCAGCAGGACGAGGAGCGGGACGATCGCGGCGCCGACGGCGAGTTCGGACAACGCGACGTCCGGGGCTTGGAAAACCACGAAAAGCACCGTCAGGCACAGGGAAAACACCGTGAGCGTGATCGCCTGGCGCTTCGGATCGTGTGTCGTGACGACCGCGAACCCGGCCGCGGCGACCAGCGCGAGGGCGACGAGCAGCACCGCGGCGGTCATGAGGGGAGGTCCTCGTCGATCTCGCCGCGGTGGCGGGCTTCCAGGCGGGCGGTGGCCGATTGGAGGATCGGGCCGGTGAGCGCGAGCAGCACGACCGTCGCGAGGATCGCGCCGGAGCCGAGGTGGACGCCGTTGACCAGGACGAGCCCGATCCCGACGAGCGGCGCGCCGAGCGTGGTCGCCGGGGAGAGGAAGTGCAGGCGGGTCAGCAGGTCTTTCGCGCGGAGCAGACCCGCTGCGGAGGCGAGGACGACGAACACCCCGGCGAACACGAGAATCTGCGCGGCGATCGTCATCGGGTCCCCAGGAGGCGCGCGAAGACGAGCGTCCCGGCGAAGGCGAGGACGGTCAGCGTCAAGGGGAGGATGACGGCGCTGGACGGGCCGTACGCCTGGACGAGCAGCAGGAGCGTCAGGACGGTGACGGTTCCGGCGAACTGCATTCCGGCGAGGCGTTCGATCGCGGTGCCCCGGGCGGCCAGCCACAGCGCGGTGCCGAGGCCGCCTGCCATCAGGAGCAGCGCGGCGAGGAGCAGCCACGTCATCGCGTCACCCGATCGAGGGTCGGGGAGTCGTCGAGCAGGCGATGGACGACGAGGTGGTTTTCGGCCGGCGGGCTCGCGACGACCATCGCGCCCGGCGTGCAGCCGACGACCACCGTCGCGACAGCGAGGCGTGCTTCGTGCTGCGCGCGCGGTTCGGCCGGGACGGTGACTTTGTCGCACTTTCCGGCGGAGGGACGGGCGAAGACCGCGCGCAACGCGGCGACGGATTCGCTGACCGCGGCCTTGGGAAGCGGGGCCAACCAGGCCAGCCAGCCGGCTTTGACGTGCCACGCGCCGTTCATCGCCCGGCGCGCGGACCGGGCGGCGATCGCGCAGACCGCCGCGCCGCCGGCGCCGGCGAGCAGTTCCGGTGCCGCCGGGGTGGACAGCGTGAACGTCCACAGCCCGGTCAGGGCAAGCCACCACAGCAGGATCTCGGTCGCAGCGCGCATGTCTCACCTCGGGCAGGGGCTACCCACTTCGGAACCCGGCCAATCCGCGATGCCCGCCCGGCTCCGCTGCGCCCCGGCTGAGGTCCGTGAAGGACTCCTTGAGGGAATCTGATTCCCTCAAGGAGTCCTTCACGGACCTCAGCCCACGACGATGGTGTGGTCGGTGCGGGGAACCAGCTCGCCGACCACGGGGTAGCCGGGAAGCTCGCCCGCCACCAGCAGTCCGCCGGACGTCTGCGCGTCCGCCAGCAGCAGCGCCTCTTCTTCGGAGATCCGCGACCGCTCGACGTGCGGCCGCACCCAGTCGAGGTTCCGGCGAGTGCCGCCGCTGACGTAACCGTCGCGCAGCGCCTCCCGCGCACCCTCGAGATACGGGACGGCCGCCGGGTCCAGCCGGGCGGTGACTCCGCTCGCCCGGGCCAGTTTGTGCAGGTGGCCGAGCAAGCCGAACCCGGTGACGTCGGTCGCGCACACCGCGCCCGCGGCCAGCGCGGCGGCCGACGCGGCGCGGTTGAGCGTGGTCATCGCGGCGATCGCCTCTTCAGAGCGTTCGCCGGTGGCCTTGTGCCGCGAGTTCAGCACGCCGATCCCCAGCGGCTTGGTCAGCGTCAGCGGCGTGCCCGGCTTGCCCGAATCGTTGCGCAGCAAGCGTTCCGGGTCCGCGGTGCCGGTGACCGCGAGACCGTACTTGGGCTCCGGGTCGTCGACGCTGTGCCCGCCGGACAGGTGGCAGCCGGCTTCCGCGCAGACGTCCAGGCCGCCGCGCAGCACCTCCGCGGCCAGTTCGAACGGCAGCACCTCGCGCGGCCAGCCCAGGAGATTGACCGCGACCACCGGGACGCCGCCCATCGCGTACACGTCGGACAGCGCGTTCGCGGCGGCGATCCGGCCCCAGTCGTACGGGTCGTCGACGACCGGGGTGAAGAAGTCAGTCGTCGCGATCAGGGCGATGTTCCCGGCGATCCGCACGGCCGCCGCGTCGTCGCCGTCGTCGAGGCCGACCAGGAGTTCGCCGGGCGGGTCCTGCGGGGCGGCGCCGGACAGGCCGCGGACGATCGATTCCAGCTCGCCGGGCGGGATTTTGCACGCGCAGCCGCCGCCGTGGGCGTACTGGGTCAGCCTCATGCGTTTCATCATGCGGGGGCGCGACGGTCTTGGCAGGATGGCGGAATGCCCCAGGGAGGCGTATCCGGCCTGGTGACCGGCGCGGTCTTCAACACCGTTGAGCGGCAGGTCCTGCCGCTGGCGGGTTCGATTCCCGTCCGCCTCCGCCATGGGTGACCCGCGCCGGGCGATCCCGCGCACCGACGCCGTGCTCGGCGAGCC
Source organism: Amycolatopsis sp. AA4 (assembly GCF_002796545.1). Lineage (GTDB taxonomy): Bacteria > Actinomycetota > Actinomycetes > Mycobacteriales > Pseudonocardiaceae > Amycolatopsis. Next base: position 5,101,959 of record NZ_CP024894.1, on the reverse strand, counting down.
GAGGATCGCGAAAGCCGCCGGAACGCTCGGCCGCGACCTGGTGAAATCGCTGGTCGCGGCGGCGCAGCAGCGGGCGCGGGCGGGCGAGATCGAGCCCGGCGAGGTCGTCGCGGAGGTGGTGGCCCGGCTGCCCGCGACGGTGTCGTCGCTGCGTCCGGTGCTCAACGCGACCGGCGTCCTCGTGCACACCAATCTCGGGCGTGCGCCGTTGTCCGCCGCCGCGCTGGACGCGATCGTGGCCGCGGGCGGCGCCACGGACGTGGAGTTCTCGCTCGAAACCGGGGAACGCGCGAAACGCGGCCGCGGCACGCTGGCCGCACTGGCGGAGGCGGTGCCGCGCGCGGAAGCGGTGCACGTGGTCAACAACAACGCGGCGGCGTTGCTGCTGTGCGCGCTGACCTTGGCTCCCGGCAAGGAAATCGTGGTCAGCCGCGGCGAACTGGTCGAGATCGGCGACGGGTTCCGCATCCCGGACCTGCTCGCCTCGACCGGTGCCCGGTTGCGCGAAGTCGGCACCACCAACCGGACCTCGGCAGCGGATTACGCGGCGGCGATCGGTCCGGACACCGGATTCGTGCTCAAGATCCATCCCTCGAACTACCGGGTCACCGGCTTCACCTCGGAAGCGAGCCTCGCCGAACTGGCCGGGCTCGGCGTGCCGGTGGTCGCCGACGTGGGGTCCGGGCTGCTCGCGCCGCATCCGCTGCTGCCGGACGAACCGGACGTCACGACCGCGCTGGCCGACGGCGCGAACGTCGTGACGGCGAGCGGAGACAAGCTCCTCGGCGGGCCGCAGGCGGGCTTGCTCTTCGGAGACGCCGAACTGGTGCAACAGCTGCGTCGGCACCCTGCGGCTCGCGCGCTGCGGGTCGACAAACTGACGCTCGCCGCGCTCGAAGCCACGCTTCGCGGGCCGGAACCACCTGTGCGGGCGGCGCTTCTCGCGGAGGGGCTTCACCAGCGTGCCGAAGCTCTAGCCCGATCGTTGCGGGACGCGGGGGTGGCCGCCGAGGCCGTGGATTCGACCGCGGTCGTGGGTGGCGGCGGCGCGCCCGGAGTCGAGCTGCCCAGCGCGGCGGTCGCGCTGCCCGTCCGGTACGCGGAGGCGTTGCGGCTGGGCGAGCCCGCCGTCGTCGGCCGGATCGTGCGGGACCGGTGCCTGCTCGACCTCCGGACGGTTTCCCCGGCAGACGACGCGACCCTGCGGGAGGCGGTCCGCCGATGCGGGTGATCGCCACCGCCGGCCACGTCGACCACGGGAAATCCACGCTGATCCGGCGGCTCACCGGCATGGAACCGGACCGTTGGGCCGAGGAGCGCCGCCGCGGCCTGACCCTCGACCTCGGCTTCGCCTGGACCCGGCTGGGCGGCGAGGAAATCGCGTTCGTCGACGTTCCCGGGCACCAGCGGTTCGTGCCGAACATGCTGGCGGGCGTCGGCCCGGTCCCGGCCGCGTTGTTCGTCGTGGCCGCGGACGAGGGGTGGATGCCGCAATCCGCGGAACACCTGGCGGCGCTGGACGCGTTCGGGGTCCGGCACGGCCTGCTGGCGGTCACCAAATCCGACCGTGCCGACCCCGCGAGAGCGACGGCGGCGGCGTTGGAGGAGATCGGGGCGACCGCGCTCGGCGAGGTGCCCGCAGTCAGCGTCAGCGGGGCGACTGGCGAAGGGCTCGAAGAACTGCGGGCGCAGCTGGCCAAGCTGGCCAGCCGGTTGCCGCCGCCGGACCTGGACGCGGACGTCCGGCTCTGGATCGACCGCGCGTTCACGATCAAAGGCGCTGGCACCGTCGTCACCGGCACCCTGGGCGGCGGCACCCTGCGCGTCGGCGACGAGTTGACGCTCGGCGCGAACCGGGTGCAGATCCGCGGGTTGCAGGCGCTCGGCGAACCGCGCGAAAGCGTGTCCGCGGTGGCTCGGGTCGCGGTGAACGTGCGCGGCGTGCCGAAGGATTCCGTGGGGCGGGGCGACGTCCTGCTGACCCCGGGGGCGTGGCGTCCGGCGACCGAATTCGACGTCCGGTTGCGCGGCGCGCCGTCCGGTGACCTGCACCGGAATCTCGTGCTGCACTTCGGGTCCGCGGCGGTGCCGGCCCGGGTCCGCCCGCTCGGACCGGACACCGCGCGGCTCGTGCTGGCGAGCCCGCTGCCGCTCCGGACGGGCGACCGGGGGCTGCTGCGCGACCCGGGGGAGCACCGGATCCCGGCCGGATTCGACGTGCTGGACGTCCGGCCGCCGTCGCTCGCGCGCCGCGGCGCCGCCCGAGCCCGGGGCGAAGAACTGGCCGCGTGGGAACCCGGCTCGGACTGCCTCCGCCGCGAGGGTTTCGTGCGCCACGAGGACTTCCGCGCGCTCGGGCTGCCGGAGGCCGGCGAACGGATCGGCGGCTGGCACGCCGACCCGGCCCACCTCAGCCGGTTGCGCGCGGAGGTCGCCGAGGTGGTCGCGGACTGGACTCGAGAACATCCGCTGGCGGCGGGAATCCCCGTCGAAGCGCTCCGGCAGCGGCTCGGCCTGCCGGACGCGGAACTCGTCCCGGCAATCCTCACCGGCGGGCTGGTTCGCGAGGACGGGCTCGTCCGCAAGCCCGGCGCGGGCCTGACCGCCAAAGTGGAAGCCGCTCTCGAAGTCCTCGAAGCGCGCTTCGCCGAGCACCCGTTCCGCGCGCCGGAAGCCGACGAACTGCGCGAACTCGGTCTGGGGAAACGGGAATTGGCCGCCGCCGTCCGGGTGGGCCGGGTGCGGGCGATCGCCGACGGAGTGGTGCTGGGCCCGGACGCACCGGAGCGCGCGGCGGAGGTGCTGGCCGCGCTCGGCGAGCCGTTCACCGTGTCGCGGGCGCGGCAGGCGCTGGACAGCACTCGCCGCGTGATGATCCCGCTGCTGGAGCACCTCGACGCGGCCGGGCTCACCGAACCGCTCGGCGACGGGACCCGCCGGACGTGCTGCGCGCGCCCGGAGAACGGATTACCGTGACAGGCATGGGCATGCGGCAGTGGATCGAAGGCTGGCCGGTGTACCGGCAGCTGACCGGTCCCGACCGCACCGCGCGCGCCTCGGCGGCGAAATCCCGCGGTTCGGAAAACTGGCACGCGCGCACCGAGGACGCCGACAAGGTAGTCCGTTCGGTCTGTCCGTATTGCGCGGTCGGCTGCGGGCAGAAGGTGTACGTCAAGGACGGCGCCGTCACGCAGATTGAGGGCGACCCGGATTCGCCGATCTCGCGCGGCAGGCTGTGCCCGAAGGGTTCGGCCAGCAAACAGCTCGTGACCAGCCCGAGCCGCGTCACCGAAGTGCTCTACCGCCGGCCGTACGGCACCGACTGGGAACGGTTGTCGCTCGACCAGGCGATGGACATGATCGCCGACCGGGTGCTCGAAACCCGCGCCGCAACGTGGCAGGACATCGACGACCAGGGCCGCAAGCTCAACCGCACGCTCGGCTTCGCGAGCCTCGGCGGCGCGACCCTGGACAACGAAGAGAACTACCTGATGAAGAAGCTGTACACCGCGCTCGGCGCGATACAGATCGAAAATCAGGCCCGTATTTGACACTCCGCCACGGTTCCCGGTCTGGGGACCTCCTTCGGTCGTGGAGGCGCCACGACGTTCCAGCAAGACCTCGCCAACGCCGACTGCATCGTCGTCCAGGGCTCGAACATGGCCGAATGCCATCCGGTCGGGTTCCAGTGGGTGATGGAGGCGAAGGCCCGCGGCGCGAAGATCATCCACGTCGACCCGCGGTTCACCCGCACTAGCGCGGTCGCGCACGTCCACGCTTCGGTGCGGGCGGGTTCGGACATCGCCTTCCTCGGCGGGCTGATCAACTACGTCCTGCAGAACGAGCTGGACTTCCGCGAGTACGTGGTGGCCTACACGAACGCCGCCGCGATCCTGACCGAGGAGTTCGCCGACACCGAGGACCTCGACGGCCTGTTCTCCGGTTTCGACCCGGAAAACCGCCAGTACGACAACTCGACCTGGGCGTATGAGGACGCCGACGCGAGCCCGGCGGCCGGCGCCCGCGACCCGGACCAGCCGGGCGGCCACCACGGCGGCGAGAAGCACCAGTCCTCCGCGCGCGCCGAGTCGTACGGCAGCGGCGGCGCGGCGATCGAAACGAAGCCGAAGACCGACGAGACGCTGCAGCATCCGCGCTGCGTTTACCAAGTCCTCAAACGGCATTTCTCCCGCTACACGCCCGAGGCGGTCGCCGACATCTGCGGCCTGCCGGTCGAGCAGTTCACCGAAATCGCCGAGGCGATCACCGCGAACTCCGGCCGCGACCGCACCACGGCCTGGGTGTATTCGGTCGGCTGGACGCACCACACGGTCGGCGCGCAGTACATCCGCACCGCCTCGATCCTGCAGACGCTGCTCGGCAACATCGGCCGTCCGGGCGGGGGCATCCTCGCGCTGCGCGGGCACGCCAGCATCCAGGGCTCGACCGACATCCCGACGCTGTTCAACCTGCTGCCCGGCTACATCCCGATGCCGCACGCGCACCAGCACCTGGACCTCGACAGTTTCGTCGAGGCCGACGCGGGCAAGACCGGGTTCTGGGGCAACATGCGCTCGTACACGGTCAGCCTGCTCAAGGCGTACTGGGGAGACAGCGCCCAGCCGCACAACGACTTCCGCTTCGACTACCTGCCGCGGCTGACCGGCGACCACGGGACGTACGCGACGGTCCAGAAGCAGATCGCGGGGGAGTGCAAGGGGTACTTCCTGGTCGGCGAGAACCCGGCGGTCGGCTCGGCCAACGGCAAGTTCCAGCGCCTCGGGCTGGCCAATCTCGACTGGCTGGTGGTCCGCGACCTGCAGCTGATCGAGAGCGCGACGTTCTGGAAGAACGGCCCGGAGATCGAGACCGGCGAACTCAAGCCCGAGGAGATCGGCACCGAGGTCTTCTTCCTGCCCGCCGCCGCGCACACCGAAAAGGACGGCAGCTTCACCAACACCCAGCGGCTGCTGCAATGGCACCACAAAGCGGTCGAACCGCCCGGCGACGCCCGCAGCGACCTGTGGTTCTACTACCACCTCGGCAGGCTGATCCGGGAACGCGCCGGCAGCGGCGAGCGCGACGCCCCGCTGCGCGACCTCGCCTGGAGCTATCCGACCGAGGGCCCGACCGCCGAGCCGAGCGCGGAATCCGTGCTCGCGGAGATCAACGGCCACGGCCCGGACGGTCCGCTTTCGTCCTACACCCAGCTCAAGGACGACGGGTCGACGTCGTGCGGCTGCTGGATCTACTGCGGCGTCCGCGCCGACGGGCACAACCACGCGGCGAACCGGCAGCCCGGCTCCGAACAGGACTGGATCGCGAACGGCTGGGCCTGGGCGTGGCCGGCGAACCGGCGGATCCTGTACAACCGCGCCTCGGCGGATCCGGACGGGAAACCGTGGAGCGAACGCAAGAAGCTGGTCTACTGGGACGCCGCGGAAGCCAAGTGGACCGGCCCGGACGTCCCGGACTTCGAAGCCACCAAGCCACCCGATTACGAGCCGCCGGACGGGGCGAAGGCACAGGACGCGCTGAGCGGCCGCGATCCGTTCATCATGCAGACCGACGGCAAAGCCTGGCTGTACGTCCCCGCCGGGCTGGCCGACGGTCCGCTGCCCACGCACTACGAACCGTTCGAAAGCCCGGTCGGCAACGCGCTGTACAGCCAGCAGTCCTCGCCGGTGCGGCAGACGCTGGACAGCCCGGTGAACCAGTACAACCCGGCGCGCAGCGAGGTCTACCCGTACGTGTTCACCACCTACCGGCTCACCGAGCACCACACGGCGGGCGGGATGAGCCGGACGCTGCCGTACCTGTCCGAACTGCAGCCGGAGTTCTTCTGCGAGGTCTCGCCCGCGCTGGCCGCCGAACGCGGGCTGGTGCACCTCGGCTGGGCCACCATCGTGTCGGCGCGGACGGCGATCGAGGCTCGCGTGCTGGTCACTGATCGCATCAAACCGCTCAAGGTGCGCGGCCGCACCGTCCACCAGGTCGGGCTGCCGTACCACTGGGGCCCGAACGGCCTGTCCCGCGGCGACGCGGCGAACGACCTGCTGTCGATCGTGCTGGACCCGAACGTGCACATCCAGGAGGCCAAGGCGGCCACCTGCGACATCCGTCCCGGACGGCGGCCGCGCGGGCCGGCGCTGCTGGAGTTCGTGGCGGAGTACCGGAGGCGAGCGAATGGCTGAGTACGGCGCCCAGCCCCGGATGGGCTTCTTCACCGACACGTCGGTGTGCATCGGGTGCAAGGCGTGCGAGGTCGCGTGCAAGGAGTGGAACGGCGTCCCGGAGGCCGAAAGCGCGCCGGACCTGCTCGGGCTGTCCTACGACAACACCGGCGACCTCGGCTCGAACACCTGGCGGCACGTGGCGTTCATCGAACAGCCAGCGGTCGACCTGGGGATGCCGACGGTCGGAGCCCCGGGCCAGCAGCCGGAAGAACCGGGCGTGCGCTGGCTGATGTCGAGCGACGTCTGCAAGCACTGCACGCACGCGGCCTGCCTCGACGTCTGCCCGACCGGCGCGCTGTTCCGCACCGAATTCGACACGGTCGTGGTGCAGCAGGACATCTGCAACGGCTGCGGCTACTGCGTTCCGGCGTGCCCGTACGGGGTGATCGAGAAACGGGAGAGCGACGGCCGCGCGTTCAAGTGCACGCTCTGCTACGACCGGCTGGGCGCGGGGATGGAACCCGCGTGCGCCAAGGCTTGCCCGACGGATTCCATCCAGTTCGGCGAGCTGGACGAACTCCGCGAACGCGCCGGCGCGCGGGTGTCGGCGCTGCACGAGGACGGCGTGCCGGAGGCGCGGCTCTACGGGCACGACCCCGACGACGGGGTCGGCGGCGACGGCGCGTTCTTCCTGCTGCTGGACGAACCCGAGGTCTACGGCTTCCCGCCGGACCCGGTCGTGACGACCCGCGACCTGCCGCGGATGTGGAAGCGGGCCGCGACGACCGCCGCCGGGGCGGCCGCGGCGCTGGTCGTCTCGTTCCTGGGACGGCGCCGATGAGCCCGCGCCGCGAACGGGAGATGGTCGAGCCCGCCGAATTCCGGTCTTACTACGGCAGGCCGATCCTCAAAGAGCCCGCCTGGAAGCAGCCGGACGTCCCGCTGTACCTGTTCCTCGGCGGCGCGGCCGGTGCGTCGGCGTCGCTGGCCGCGCTGGCCGACGCCACCGGACGTCCGGAGCTGGCCAAGGTCGGCCGGCTGGCGGCTTCGGGCGGGTCGATCGCCAGCGTCGTGGCGCTGATCCACGACCTCGGCAAGCCGACTCGGTTCCTGAACATGCTGCGCGTGTTCAAGCCGACCTCTCCGCTGTCGGTGGGTTCGTGGATCCTGTCGCCGTTCTCCGGCCTGGCCGCCGGCGCGGCGTTTTCCACGCTGACCGGGCGTTTCCCCCGGCTCGGCCGGTTGGCCGGCGTAGGGGCGGGGGTGCTGGGCCCGGCGATGTGCACGTACACCGCGGTGCTGCTGGCCGACACGGCGACCCCGTCCTGGCACGAAGCGCACGGGACGCTGCCCGTGCTGTTCGCGGGCAGCGCGCTGACCAGCGGGGCGGGGATCGCGCTGATTGCCGTGCCGAAGAAGGAAAACGGGCCGGTGGTGCGGGCCGGGCTGGCCGGGGCCGCGGCGGAGCTGGCCGCGGAGCATCACCTGGAGACCGGTCTGGGGCTGGCTTCGGAGCCGTACCGCACCGGCCGTGCCGGGCGGTTGCTGAAGGCGGCCAAGGTGCTTACCGCGGCGGGAGCGGCGTTGTCGTTGGCCGCGCGTCGCAATCGCGTGGCGGGCGTTGCCTCCGGGGCGGCTTATCTGGCTTCCGGGCTGTGCACGCGCTTCGGCGTGTACGCGGCCGGGGTGGAGTCCACAAAGGACCCGAAGTACGTCGTGGTCCCGCAGCGGGAACGGCTCGCGCAGCGCGAAGCGGTCCGTGAAGGGCCCGTTGAGGGAATCTGATTCCCTCAACGGGCCCTTCACGGACCTCTGGCTATGCGGCTGGTTCGAGCAGGATCTTCTGCACTCCGTCGAGCTTCTTCTGGAACATCTCGTACGCCCGCGGCGCGTCGCGCAGCGGGAGCTTGTGCGTCGCGAAGCCTTCGACGCCCAGGGGATCGCCGTCCGCGGTGAGCACCGGCAGGACGTCGTCGATCCACCGGCGGACGTTGGCCTGTCCGGTGTGCAGCCGGATCTGCTTGTCGAACAGCTCCATCATCGGGATCGGGTCGGCCATCCCGCCGTACACGCCCGACAGCGAGATCGTGCCGCCGCGCCGGACGCTGTCGATGGCCGCGTACAGCACGCTCAGCCGGTCGATCCCGGCCTTCTCCGTCACCTTCGCGCCCAGCGTCTGCGGCAGGAGCGCGACCAGGTTGTGCGCGAGTTTCCCGATCGGCGCGCCGTGCGCTTCCATGCCGACCGCGTCGATCACCGAATCCGCGCCGCGACCGCCGGTCAGGTCGCGGATCGCGTCGCCGATCCGCCGGTGGTCGCGCAGGTCCAGCGTGGTCGCGCCGTGCGCGCGGGCCCGCGCCAGCCGTTCCGGCACGAGGTCGACCCCGATCACCTCGCCCGCGCCCCGGTGCAGCGCGACCCGGGCGGCCATCTGGCCGATCGGGCCGAGCCCGAAGACCACGACGGAACCGCCGTCGGGAACGTCCGCGTAGTCGACGGCCTGCCACGCCGTGGGGACCACGTCGGACAGGTAGACGAACCGTTCGTCCGGCGGGCCGTCGGGCACCTTGATCGGCCCGTACTGCGCCTGCGGGACGCGCAGGTACTCGGCCTGCCCGCCGGGCACCTGGCCGTAGAGCTTCGTGTAGCCGAACAGCGCCGCGCCCTTTTCCTGGTCCTTGACCTGGGTGAGCTCGCACTGCGACTGCAGCCCGCGTTCGCACATCCAGCAATGGCCGCAGGAAATGTTGAACGGCACCACGACGCGGTCGCCGGGCTTCAGCGAACTCACCGCGCTGCCGACCTCCTCGACGATCCCCATCGGCTCGTGGCCGAGGATGTCGCCCTCGGTCATGAACGGGCCGAGGACCTCGTACAGGTGCAGGTCGGAGCCGCAGATGCCGGTGGAGGTCACCCGCACGACGGCGTCGGTCGGTTCCTCGATTTTCGGGTCCGGGACGTCGTCGACTCGCACGTCCCGCTTGCCGTGCCAGGTCACTGCTTTCATGGCGGCCGGATTCCCCTTGCCCGCACGGGCAAACGTCAGAGTCCGCGCAGGTCGGCGACGAACTCGTCGTACGCGGTGTCCCGGTCGGGCGCGCGCAGCACCGCGGAAGGATGCACGGTGGCGACCGCGGAAGCGAACAGATCGGCGAACTCTTCCGGCGGATCCAGCCGTTCGCCGCGATGCCGGGTGAGCCGGAAACTGGTGCCGTACACCGATTGCGCCGCCGTCGCGCCCAGCAGCAGCACGAGCCGCGGCTGAACGGCCCGCAGTTCGGCCACCAGCCATGGGCGGCACGCGACGACCTCCGACCGCGCCGGTTTTTCGTGGATCCGGCGCTTGCCGCGCAGCTTGAACTTGAAGTGCTTGACCGCGTTGGTCACGTAGAGGGAATCCCGGTCCAGCCCCGCGTCGGCGAGCGCTTTGTCCAGCAGCCGTCCGGCCGGGCCGACGAACGGCTCGCCGCGCTGGTCCTCCTGGTCGCCGGGCTGCTCGCCGAGGGCGAAGATGTCCGCGCGCTGGGGGCCCTCGCCGAAAACCGTGGCCGTGGCGTCGCGGTAAAGGCCGCAGCCGCGGCACTCGCGGGCTGCTTCGCGGAGCTTGCCGAGGCTGGTGGTGTCCGGCGGCTCGGCTCCCGGTTCCTGACGCGCGACCATCGGATCTCTTTACCCGCAACGGGCCTCGGGCAAACACGACGAGCGCGCCGCCGCCGGGGGAGCTAACGTCGGGGGCCATGACGGACATCACCAGCCTGATCCTCGACGATCACGAGCGGTTCCGGCGGGCGTTCGCGGCGCTGGACGACCTCGACCGCCCGGACGAGCTGGCGCGGGCCTGGGAACCGCTCGCCGACCTGCTGGACCTGCACGCGGCGGCCGAGGAGGCGGTCTTCTACCCCGAGCTGATCCAGCGCGGCGCGGACGCCGAGGACGAGACGCTCGACGCGGTCGGCGACCACAACGACATCCGCGACGCGGTCGCCGAAACCCGCCGCCACCCGGCGGGCAGCGCGGCCTGGCACGCGGCGGTCCGGCAGGCCCGCACCGCCAACAGCGAGCACATGGCCGAGGAAGAGGACGACGCGCTCGCCGACTTCCGCAAGCACGCCGACCCGGGGCTGCGCGAGGAACTCGGCCGGAAGTTCCTCGCGTTCAAGGCCGAGCACGAGGGCGCCAAGGGCATCGACACCGGGGACGTCGACCCCGAGCGTTACGTCGCCGAGCAGGAGCGGAAAGCCGGGAAGACGCCGCCGGCGGACGGTTCGCTCGGCATCGGCGGCCTGAAGGACTGACGAGAGGGGAACACCGTGAACCACCTGCTGCGCGAGCTCGCGCCGATCCCGGCCGAGGGCTGGAAGCAGATCGACAACGAGGCGCGGGAACGGCTGGCGGCGCACTTGGCGGCGCGCAAGATGGTCGACGTCGAGGGCCCGCACGGCTGGGCGCACTCGGCCACGCCGCTCGGCCGGACCCGGCGGATCGATCCGCCGGACGCCGCCCGCGAGCGCGAGACGCTCGCCCAGCAGCGCCGGGTGCTGCCGCTGGTGGAGGTGCGCGTGCCGTTCACCGTCGAGCGCCGGGAACTCGAGGACGCCGAGCGCGGCGCCGCCGACCTGGAGTTCGATGACCTCGACCAGGCCGCCGCCCAGGTGGGCCTGCTGGAGAACCGGGCGGTGTTCCACGGCTGGCCGGACGCCGGGATCACCGGCATCGTCGAGGCGAGCCCGTACGACCACGGGACGCTGGGCGCCGATCCGGAACGCTATCCGCACGTCGTCGCCAACGCGGTGAACACGTTGCGGTGCAACGGAATCGAGGGGCCGTACGCGCTCGCGATCAACCCGGACGGCTACACCTCCATCGTGGAGAGCACCGAAAACGGCGGCCTTCTCGTGCTCGACCACCTCCGCCGGGCGCTCGGCGGCGGCCGGGTCAAGCGGACGCCCGGTCTGGCCGGGGCGGTCGTGCTGAGCCTGTCCGGCGGGGATTTCGTGCTCGAACTCGGCCAGGACCTCTCGGTCGGCTACCGCCACCACGACGCCGAGACGCTCACGCTGTACCTGGAGGAGAGCTTCAGTTTCCGGGTGACCGAACCGGACGCCGCGCTCGTGCTGGACTGAGCACGATTCCGCCGCCGCCCCGCCGGGCCAGGCGAAGGTACGTGAGGGGAACCCTCACGTACTCAGATTCCCTCACGGTTCCCCTCACGGACATCTGGCCGCCAAGGCCGGGGAGGGGGCAGGAGACGGAGCTCGGGCTGAGCACGATTCCGCCGCCGCCCCGCCGGGTATCCGGCTGCCATGAGCAGTCGCGGAAAGATCCAGGTCACCACCCGAGTGCGGCTCGACGACGCCGGCGACCTCGCCGAGCACTACACCCCCGGCGTCGCCGAGCTGGCCAAACGCGTCGCCGAGGACCCGTCGGTGCTCGCGCGGGAAACGGTGCGCAGCAACTCCGTGGCGATCGTGTCCGACGGTTCCGCGCTGCTCGGGCTCGGCGACCAGGGCCCGGCCGCCGCGCTGCCGGTGATGGAGGGCAAAGCGGCGCTGCTGAAACGGTTCGCCGATGTCGACGCCTGGCCGATCTGCCCGGTCAGCCGCGAACCCGAAGACCTCGTGCGCACGGCAAAAGACCTCGCGACGTCCTTCGGCGCGATCAACCTCGAAGACATCGCCGCGCCCCGGTGCTTCACCGTCGAGCGGCAGCTGCACGACGAGCTGGACATCCCCGTCTTCCACGACGACCAGCACGGGACCGCGATCGCCGTGCTCGCCGCCCTGCACAACGCCCTGAAGCTGACCGACCGCACGCCGGGGGACACCTCGGTGGTGATCTCCGGCGCCGGCGCGGCCGGGTCCGCGATCGCCCGGCTGCTGCTGAAGGCGGATTTCGACGCGGAGCGGATCGTGGTCTGCGACAGCAAGGGCGCCCTGCACAGCGAGCGCGACCTGACCGGCGAGAAGCAGTGGCTCGCGGAGAACACCAACCGCGGCGACGCGGTCCGGGGCAGCCTGCAAGACGCTTTGCAGGACGCGGACGTTTTCGTCGGCGTGAGCGTCGGCGGCCTGCTCAAGGGCGACGACCTCGCGCGGATGGCCGACCGGGCGATCGTGTTCGCGCTGGCCAACCCGGATCCGGAGGTCGATCCGGACGCCGCGCGCGAGCACGCGGAGATCGTCGCGACCGGCCGCAGCGACCTGCCCAACCAGATCAACAACGTCCTCGTGTTCCCGGGGATGTTCCGCGGGCTGCTCGACTCCGGCGCCGCGCGGGTGACCGGCCGGATGCTGCTCGCGGCCTCGCACGCGCTGGCCGCGACGGTCGGCGACGACCTCGACCGGGAGCACATCGTGCCCAGCGTCTTCGACGAGGGCTTGGTGCCCGCGATCGCCGAGGGCATTGCGGGTGCGGCCGAAAACGACTGAAGGAGCTGGGGAATGCGAAGCGCGGAATCCGGACGGAAATACGAGCTGAGCCTGACGGCGCGGGTGCCGCAGCTGGCGGGCAAGGGGATCACCCAGGAACCTCCCGCCGAGCGGACGCTGGAGACCGTTTACTACGACACCAAGGACTTCCGGCTGACCAGAGCCGGGATCACGCTGCGAAGAAGCAGCGACGCGGGGTGGTGCCTGCGGGCGCCTGGGCAAGAGTTGCGGTTTCCGCTCGACGACGCCCCGAAGGTCCCCGCGGAGATCGCGGCACTGGTCCGCGCCTACACCCTGGACCGCAAGCTCCGGCCGGTCGCGCAGCTGCGGACCGACCGGTTCACGCACCGCCTGGCCGATCCGGCCGGCCGGACCGTGGCGACTCTGGCCGACGATCACGTCACGGGGGAATTCCTGGGGGGACAGGCGCTTCGGCTGGACCGGTGGCGGGAACTGGACGTCGAGCTGGCGGCGGATTCCGCGCCGGAGCTGCTCGACCGCCTCGACCGGAGCTTGCGCAAGCGCGGGGCCGAAAACGCGTCGTGGCCGTCGAAACTGCAGCGGTTGCTCGGAGCCGAGACCGAGCCCGCGCGCGGATCGGACCACGTCGTGCGGGAGTATCTGAGCGAGCAATTCGAGCGGTTGCGTCGCGCGGACTTGGGCTTTCGCGTCGGGGCGGACGATTCGGTGCACCAGCTCCGGGTGGCGGCGCGGAAACTGCGGAGCGCGCTTCGGACGTTCAAATCCTTGGCGGGCAAGAAGAAGGCCGACGCGGTCGCGGCGGAGCTGAAGTGGCTGGGCGGGGAACTCGCGGGTGCGCGCGACACCGAAGTGAGCCAAGCTCGCCTTGAAGGTTGTCTCGACGAGGTCCCGTCGGAGCTGGTTTTCGGGCCGCTGCGCCAATACCTGACCCGTGACTTCGCCCGCACTTCCCAAACCGAACTGGCTCGCGCGACGGAAGCGTTGTCCAGCAATCGATACGCGACCTTGCTGCAGTCGATCGCGGCGCTGCTCGACACGGTCCGCCCCGCGGGCAAGAAGGAATTGCGGAAACCCCTGCGCAAGACCGCGCGCAAGCTCTATCGAGCCACTGCGGCGACGGAGGGGCTCAGCGGCGCCGAACTGGAGAAGGCGCTGCACGAGGTTCGGAAGAAGGCCAAGCGGGCTCGCTATGCCGCCGACGCCGTCCGGCCGGTGTTCGGCAAGAAGCTGCGGACTTGGCGCAAGCACGTCAAGGCAGCGCAGCAGACGCTGGGCAAGCATCAGGACACCGTGGTCGACCGCGCGGCGTTGCGGCACTTCGCGATCGATGGCTTCAGTGAGAACCAGAACACGTTTACGTTCGGTCTCCTCTACGGTCGCGACGAAGCCGCGGCGAAGCTGTTGCGGGACAGGTTCGCTCGCGAATGGCGCACGCTGCGGAAGGGTGCTTGCCCGGCCTGGTTGAAGGACTGAACGCCGCGGCCCCTGCCGGTCCATTGTGGACAGCAGAAACGCCGGCGGTGTCGTGGCACCACCGGCGTCCCCGCGGCAACGAAAGTCCTGGCGCGGCACTGGTTCCGCGCTGCGGTCTTTCTACCCCGGCCGGGGAAGGTCCAAACCTCTGCCGGCCTCGTTTCGCCTCGGCCGAATCGGGGCACTCCGGGTGAAATGGGAGGACAACTTACCGCGACGTGGGTGTCGGCGATCGGGAGCGCGGGCTCGTTGCTGGGCTTCGCCTCGTATGTGTGGATCATGCTGCTGAACCGGAAGGACCAGCCGGAAATCCGGCAGGAGCAGCAGGCGCAGTCGGTCTCCGCGTGGCTCGACGAGGGCGCCCGGCACGAGCGTGACGAGGATTACGTCGTCTGCGCGCACAACAGCGGCGACGCACCGGTGTTCGACTGTTCGCTGGAGGTCGAGCGCCCCGGCGAGGGCGAACCGCACTGCGTCCGCCTCGCGATCATCCCGCCCGGCTCGACCGCCGTCCGCGCGCTGCCGTTCGGCGAGGACGAGATGCCGGTGGACGACCTGTACTCGGCGGCCGCCGTCCCCGGCCTGTCCTTCACCGATTCGCGCGGCGGACATTGGAAACGCGACACGTCCGGGGTGCTCAGCCGCACCGACCGCCGTTCGCCGCGCGGGCGCTGGCGGTCGGGAAGCTGAGTTCGGCCGCCGTCGGAACGCATCCGGGCGAAGCTCTCCGCGCGCTCGGCGTCACCGCATTGGGCACCGCGATCACCGCATCGGGCAGCGCGCATCGTCAGCCTGCGGTCCGTCGGCACCGACTCGCCACCTTGCTGCGCCTGCGCGCCCCTGCTGGAGCCCCCATCCGGGTGGCGGGCTGATTGATCTTGCCCGCGAGCGGGTATCACCCGGCCATCACACTCCGGCTTCCCGGCGACCGGGCGGACGCGCGGATCCGCCGCGCGCTCGCCTTGCGGCGCCGAGCACTGTCCACTAAGGATGATTAGCGTCGGCTACGCGATGCGCACCAGGGCACTACCCGAGTCACGTTCCCTTCGGCTGTCAGGAGGACCTGCATGACCGCGGCGACCATGACCCGCACCCGGCGCGACGACTACCGGCACTACGCGGCGCTGTTCGAGGAAATCAGCCACCTGGCCGAGGACACCGACGAGCACTCCCGGCTGCGCCGCCGCCTCATCGAGGAACATTTGCCGCTGGCCGAGCACATCGCCCGCCGGTTCGCCCGGCGCGGCCAGCCGACCGAGGACCTCCTGCAGGTCGCGCGGATCGGCCTGATCAACGCCGTCGACCGGTACGACCCGGCGCGGCAGACCGATTTCGTCGCGTTCGCCGTCCCGACCGTGATGGGCGAGGTCCGCCGGTACTTCCGCGACCACACCTGGTCGGTCCGCGTCCCGCGGCGGCTCAAAGAACTCCATTTGACGGTCGGCCAAGCAGCCACGGAACTGGGCCAGCGCCTGGGCCGCGCGCCCACCGCGCGCGAACTCGCCGACCACCTCGACCTCGATCTCGACGAGGTCGCCGAGGCCCTGCACGCCGGGAACGCCTACCAGGCCTCCTCCATCGACTACCCGGCCCACGACGACAGCGGCTCGGTCGCGCTGGCGGACACGCTCGGCGACGAGGACCCGGAAATCGAGAAGCTCGAGGACCGGGAAACGCTCAAGCCGCTGCTGCGGAGCCTGCCGGAACGCGAGCGCGCGATCCTCGTCATGCGGTTCTTCTCGAACATGACGCAGAGCCAGATCGCCGAACGGGTCGGGCTGTCGCAGATGCAGGTTTCGCGGTTGCTGGCCCGGACGCTGAGCACCCTGCGGGACCAGCTCACCGAGGCGTCCGGCGCCTCTCGCTGACCGTCCGTGAGGGGAACCCTGAGTGATTCAGAGTCCCTCAGGGTTCCCTTCACGAACATCGGCGGGCCAGCCCGCGCGGTACGGGGCCGCTCAGGTGAACCGCGGAACCTCCTTGGCGGGCAAGGAAATCCGCTCGTCGTCCACGTACAGGTCGCTCTGCCGGATCGCCAGCGTGCACGCCACGCTGATCACGGTCGTCGCCGCGAGGTAGACCAGGATGCCGGTCGTCCCGGTCTTCCCGGCGAGATACGCCAGGATCAGCGGGGTGAGCCCCGAGGCGACGACGCCGGAAAGCTGGTACACGACCGAAATCCCGGTGCACCGCCGGGAAATCGGGAACAGTTCGGCGTAGAACGCCGCCTGCGGGCCGTACATCACCGGGTAGCTGACGCCCAGCACCGCGATCAGGGAGACAGTGATCAGCACCGGGTTGCCGCTGTGCAGCGCCGCCAGTGCGGGGATCGCCAGCACCAGCGTGGTCACGGCTCCGGTCGCGAACGTCCGCCTCCGGCCGAGCCGGTCGGACACCTTGCCGAACACCGGGATGAACACCACCATCACCGCGGCCGCGATCATCACGCCGACCAGCAGCGGCTGCCGGTCCAGTTTCAGCGTTCCGCTGCCGTAGGAGATGACGAAGACCGCCCACGCGTTGAACGCCACGCCCTCGGTGAACCGGCTGCCCATGCCGAGCAGCAGGTGCCGCCGGGAGAGCCGGTCGCGGACCAGTTCGACGGCGGGGACGGTCGCGGTGCCCTCCTCGGCCGCCATGGTGCGGAAGGCCGGGGTTTCCATCACCTTGACCCGGATCAGCAGGCCAGCCACGACCAGCACCGCGGACAGCAGGAAGCCGATCCGCCAGCCCCACAACAGGAACGCCTCGTCGCTGGTGACCGCGTTCAGCAGCGCCAGCACGCCGGTGCCCAGCGTGAGCCCGATGGCCAGCCCGATCTGCGGGAAACTGCCGTAGAGGCCGCGTTTCCCGGCCGGGGCGTACTCGGTGGCCATGAGCACCGCCCCGCCCCATTCGCCGCCGACGGCGACGCCCTGGGCCAAGCGGAGGACGACGAGGACGACCGGGGCGGCCGGGCCGATCATCCGGTAATCGGGCAGCAGCCCGATGAGACAGGTCGCCGCGCCCATGATGAGCATGGTCGCGACGAGGATCTTCTTGCGGCCCACCCGGTCGCCGAGGTGGCCGAAGACGAACCCGCCGATCGGGCGGGCGAGGAAGCCGAGCGCGAAGGTCGCGAAGGCCAGCACGGTGCCGACCAGGGGATCGGAGCCGGGGAAATACAGTTTGTTGAAGACGAGTCCCGCGGCCGTGCCGTACAGGAAGAAGTCGTACCACTCGACGGTGGTGCCGAACACGCTGGAC
Organism: Amycolatopsis sp. AA4; assembly: GCF_002796545.1. GTDB lineage: Bacteria > Actinomycetota > Actinomycetes > Mycobacteriales > Pseudonocardiaceae > Amycolatopsis. The sequence continues at coordinate 5,084,654 of NZ_CP024894.1, read as the reverse complement.
GCGACGACCAGGCGGACGTCGGTGCTTTTCTCCGGAGTTGTCGCCATTGATAACTCCCGGTGGTCAGAGCGAACGGCGGAAGATGTCTTCGAGCGCGGCCCGGGTGACCGGACGGGGCACGACGGCCAGCTGGCGGGTCTGCTTGAGCGTGCCGTCGACGAGGGTGTCGATGTCCTCGTCGCCGTACCCGAACGCGTGCAAGCCCTTCGGCATCTGGATGTCGGCCATCAGCTCGGCGAGCACGTGCGGGAGCGCGTCGGCGCCGTCGGTCGCGGTGAACGTCTGCCCGCCGGACAGCAGGTGCGCGGCGTGCAGGTGCCGTTCCGGGGCCGCGGGATAGGTCCAGCGGAACACCTCGGCGGCGGTCGCGGACACGGCCTGGCCGTGCGGGACCATCGGCATCTCCGGGTAGCCCTCGGCGCGGTACTGCTTCACCGCTCCGGCGATCGGGTACGCGTTCGCGTGCGGCAGGTGGGTGCCGGCGTTGCCGAAACCGGTTCCGGCGTAGGTGGACGCGAGGGCCATCTGGGTGCGCGCGGTCAGGTCGCGTCCATTGAGGACGGCGGCGCGCAAATGCTTGCCCACCAACGTCAGCGCCATCTCGCACCACACGTCGCTGATCGGGTTGGAACCGCAGAACGCCGGGCGTTTCATCGGGTCTTCCGGCGCGGGCTTCGCGTCGAACGCGACGCTGGTGTAGCTCTCCAGCGCGTGCGACAGCACGTCCATGCCGCTGGCCGCGGTCACCGCCGGGGGCAGGGTGATCGTGGTGCGCGGGTCGACGACCGCCAGCGACGGGCGCAGCGACGGATGGCTCACCCCGGCCTTGAGGTGCAGGCCGAGCAGGTCGACGACGCAGATCGTGGTCGATTCGGACCCGGTGCCCGCGGTGGTCGGCACGGCGATCAGCGGTTTCAGCGGCAGCCACGGGGCCTTGCCCGCGCCGATCGGCGGGGTCACGAAGTCGAGCAGTTCGCCGGGGTGCGTGGTCAGCAGGTTGACGGCCTTGGCGGTGTCGATCGCCGAACCGCCGCCGATCGCGACGAAGCAGTCCCAGTCCTGCTGGCGGGCGTAGGCGACCGCCTCGTCGATGCTCGCGTCGGTCGGTTCGACGCCGACGCCGTCGAAGATCTCGCTCTTCACGCCTGCCGCGCGGATCGAGTCGAGCGCCCGGTCCGGGATGCCGGTGCCGCGGACTCCGGGGTCGGTGAGGATCAGGCACGACTTGGCCTGCCGGGCGGCCACCTCCGCGCCCAGCTCGTCGAGCGCGCCGGCGCCGAATTTCAACGGGGGCGCGGCCCAGGTGAAGACGCTTTCGTTGCGGGGCAGGTCGGTCAAGGAGACCACTCCTCACGTCGAGGTTGACAACATGTGGAAGCAATATCCACTATGTGGCGAGCCTTCACGGTAGCCCGGCGACCGCGGCGCTGTGAACCCCCGATTTCCCAGGAGACGCCCATGCCGGCCCGAGCCCGTTCGCATTCGGCACTGCAGGAAGCACTCGCGCGGGCGGTGTCCGGCGAGGTCGCCGGCGACCCGGCCACGCTCGCCACCCACTCCACCGACGCGTCGAACTACCGGCACGTCCCGCTGCTCGTGGTCCGGCCGCGCAGCGCGGACGACGTGGTGGCCGCGTTGAAGGTATGCGCGGACCACGGCGCGCCGGTCCTCCCGCGCGGCGCGGCGACGAGCATCGGCGGGCAGGCCGCGAACCGCGCGGTGATCCTGGACTTCACCCGGCATCTCAACCGCGTGCTGGACCTCGACCCCGCGGCCCGGACCGCGCGCGTCGAACCCGGCCTGGTGCTGGACCGGCTGCGCGTACGGGCCGCCGAACACGGGCTCACCTTCGGCCCGGACCCGTCGACGCACAGCCGGTGCACGATCGGCGGCATGATCGGCAACAACGCCTGCGGGTCGCATTCGGTGGCGTGGGGGAAGACCGTCGACAACGTCCGCGCGCTGGAAATCGCGCTCCTCGACGGAACCCGGCTCGAGGTCGGTCCGACTTCTCCGGCGGAGCTGGCGGAATTGTGCGCCCGCGAGGATTCGGTCGGCGAGCTGTACCGCCGCCTGCGGGACCTGCGCGACGAATACCTGGCCGACATCCGGCTCGGCTACCCGGAACTGCCGCGGCGCGTTTCCGGGTACAACCTCGAATACCTGTTGCCGGAGAACGGTTTCGACGTCGCCAAGGCCTTGGTCGGTTCCGAGGGGACCTGCGCGACGATGCTCAGCGCGGTCGTCGACCTGGCTCCGATCCCGGCGACGCGCGCTCTCGCCGTGCTGGGCTTCGAGAACAGCATCGCCGCCGCCGACGCGGTCCCGGCGCTGCTCGACCTTCCGGTGCTGACCATGGAAGGCATCGAAGCCGGTCTGGTCGCCGCGCTCGACGCCCGGAAGCCGGGGGACCGCAGCACGTTGCCGAACGGAACGGCGTGGCTGTACCTGGAAACCGGCGGCGACGACGCGGACGAGGCTTTCGCGGTCGCCCAGCAGGTCGCCGCCCGCGCCCCGCAGGTCGGCGCTTCTTCGCTGGTCGTGCGAGATCCTGTCGAGCAACGGAAACTCTGGCGCATCCGGGAGGAAGGCGCGGGTCTCGCGACGCGGCTGGCCGACGGGTCCGAGGCCTGGTCGGGCTGGGAGGACTCCGCGGTCCCGCCGGACCGGCTCGGCGCGTACCTGCGCGAATTCGATCTGCTGCTGGAGAAGCACGGCCGCAAAGGCGTGGTCTACGGCCACTTCGGCGACGGCTGCCTGCACGTGCGGATCGATTTCCCGATGGCCGCGCCGGAAGCGAAGGAGGCGTATCGGTCGTTCCTGGTCGAGGCGGCGGAACTCGTGGTGTCCCACGGCGGTTCGCTGTCCGGCGAACACGGCGACGGCCAGGCGCGGGCCGAACTCCTGCCGCTGATGTTCCCGCCGCGGCTGATGCAGGCGTTCGCCGATTTCAAAGCCGCCTTCGACCCGTCGAACGGCATGAACCCGGGCCGGGTCGTCGATCCCGCTCCGCTGGACGCCGATCTGCGCACCGTCATCGCCCCGCCGGTCCTGCCGACCCGCGCGCGGCTCGCCCTGCACGCCGACGGCGGCGACCTGGCCGCGGCCTCCCGCCGATGCGTGGGCGTGGGCAAATGCGTTTCCGCGTCCGGCGGGATGATGTGCCCGAGCTACCGCGCGACCGGCAAGGAAGAACATTCGACCCGCGGCCGGGCGCGCCTGCTGTTCGAAATGCTGGCCGGGGACGTCCTCGAGGACGGCTGGCGCTCGCCCGAGGTCCGCGACGCACTCGATCTCTGCCTGGGGTGCAAGGCCTGCAAATCCGACTGCCCGGTCGGCGTCGACATGGCTTCCTACCGGACCGAATTCCTCAGCCGGCACTACGAGCGACGGATTCGCCCGATGTCGCACTACACCATGGGCGCGCTGCCGCGCTGGCTCCGGCTAGGCGCCCCGTTCGCCCGTGCGATCAACGCCGTGGCCTCCGGCCCGCTTCGACCAGCCTTGAACCGCCTGGGCGGGATCGCCGCCGAACGCGCTTTGCCGCAGCTCGCTTCGCCGACTTTCGCGTCGTGGTTCCGCCGCCGGGAACGGGTGCCGTCGTCGTCGAAGGTCGTGCTGTGGCCGGACACCTTCACGAACTTCTTCGACCCGCAAGTCGGCCGGGACGCGGTCGCGGTGCTGGAAGCCCTGGGCCACGAGGTGGTTGTCCCGGAGCGGACTGTCTGTTGTGGACTGACCTGGCACAGCACCGGCCAGCTGGGCGCGGCGCGGCGGGTCCTGCGCCGTTCGCTGGACGCGCTGGACCCGTGGCTGCGGCAGGGAATCCCGGTGCTCGGCCTGGAACCGAGCTGCACCGCGACCCTGCGCGAGGACGGCTCGGAGCTGCTGCCGGACGATCCGCGGACTGCCTTGCTGAAGCGGAGCGTCCGGACCTTCGCGGAGCATGTGGGCGAGAGCGAGCTTCCTGGGTTGACCAAGTCCGCGGCTCCGGTGCTCACTCAGGTGCATTGCCACCAGCACGCCGACCTCGGCTACGACGCCGATGCGCAGCTGCTCGGCCGGTTGTCGGAGCATTCGCAGGTGCTGCGCGAGGGCTGCTGCGGGTTGGCGGGGAATTTCGGTTTCCAGCGGGGGCATTACGACGTTTCCGTCGCGGTCGCGGAACACCAGCTGCTGCCCGCCCTGCGAGCGGCCCCGGAAGGCACGGTGGTGCACGCGGACGGGTTCAGCTGCCGGACGCAGATTCGGCAGCTGTCCGAGCATCGGCCCGCGCACCTGGCTTCGTTGACCGCGCGGGCGCTGGGGGTCAGCAGCGAGTGAGACGTCTGGCTTGGCGTCAGTAGCGAGTGAGCCGGTCCGGTGGCAGGAACGGCGCGATTTCCTTGGCCGCCTCGATGGCGAGCGCGCCCAGCTCGCGAACCCGCTCCTCGGGCAGCCGCACGGTCGGCACCTGGATGACCACCGCCGCCCGGGCAAGCCCACGCTCGTCCAGGACCCCAGCCCCGACACACCGCACCCCGGCGACGTTTTCCTCGTTGTCGATGCTGTATCCGCGATCGCGGGTCTCGGCCAGTTCCAGGGCGAGGGCGTCCCGGGTCGCGAGAGTGTGCGCCGTCAGCGCGGGCAGCTGTTCCGGAAGGCTCGCCAGATAGGACTCCGCGTCGAGAGAATTGGCGAGCATCGCCTTGCCGGAAGCCGTGGCGTACAACGGGAAACGCGCGCCGGGATGCTGTTCGAAGCGCAGCGGCAGCGTCGACTGCGCGCGCAGCAGCACCACCGATTCGTTGCCCTCGCGGATCGTGATGTTGACCGATTCCCCGGTGTCCTCGTTGATCCGCTGGATGACCGGCAGCGCGAGCTGCAGCCCGTGCACGCGCTGGGCGGCCTGGCCGAGCAGGATCGCGCCGGGGCCGAGGTGGTAGCTGTCGGTGCGGGGGTTGTGCGCGACGAGCCCGTCGGCGCTCAGCGCGCGCACGACCCGGTGCGTCGTGCCCGGCGTGAGGTCCAGTTTGCGGGCGATCGCGGACAGCGCGAGCTCCCCGTCCTCGTCCATGAGGAGCCGCAGGATGCCGAGCGCGCGGCGGATGGCCTGCGTTCCGGCTGGCGGCTGTGCTCCGGTCTGGTTCACCTGGGTTCCGTGTTCTCGCGCGGTCGGTTCAGGCCAGGTTAACGCGTGCCGCGCCCGGACCGGGGGAGCGGCCGCCGCTGGGGCGGCCGCGTCCGCTCAGCCGATCTCCAGCACCGCCTTGCCGTGCAGCGTCCGTCCGACCAGCGCCTCCGCCGCCTCGGCGTACCGGTCCCACGGGCCGCGCCAGCTGATGCCCGGATCGAGGCGTCCGGCGGCGGTTTCGGCGGCCAGCCAGGTCAGATCGGCGGAGAAGTCGGCCGCGGGATCGGCCAGCAGGAAGAACGTGCGGATCGACCGGTCGTGCCGCCCCTCGGTGCCGAGGAAGGCGTCCGGCGGCAGCACGACGTCCGCCTCGGCCGAACGGCCCACGGTGACCAGCGTGCCGCCCGCTTCCAACCTCGCGAAGGCGGCCACGAGATGCGGCCCGCCGAGATTGTCCAGCACCCCGGACACCGGCCGGTCGACCTCGTCGGCGGAGGCGCGCACCTCAGCCGCGCCCAGCGCGAGCAGACCTTCCGTTTGCGCGGGATCCCGGCTGATCGCCACCACCTCCGCGCCCGCCCGCGCGGCGAGCTGCACCGCGTAACGGCCGACCCCGCCGGACGCGCCAGTGACCAGCACTCGCCGTCCGAGGACCGGGCCGATCCGGCGCAGTACGTGCAAAGCGCTCAGCGCGGCGACCGGGATAGTGCTGATCGCGCCCAGGTCGGCGCCGTCGGGCACGGTGCCGATCAAGTTCGTCGGCACCGCGCGCAGTTCGGCCCAGCCCGCGGTGCCCACCGAGACCACCGGCGTGCCGACCGCCGGGCCGGAACCGTCGGCCGCGGCTTGGACGACGACGCCCGCCGCGTCCCAGCCGATCACGGTGCCGTCCGGCGCGGACGGGTCGGTCGCGCCTTTGACCTCGCCGAAGTTGAGCGAGGCCGCGGCCACCCGGATCAGCGCCTCGCCGGGCGCGGGGACCGGGTCGGCGACCTCGGCCATGGCCAGATGAGCCGGTGCGGAGTGGTCGACAACGAGTGCGCGCAAGGCAACCCCCTAGAGTGAATGTGCCACAGTGTGGCATTTGCTCTTGTATAGCATATGCGCTCGCGACGCGTGCTGGGTAGACTGCCGAAGATGACCACGTCCGGACCGCCCACGCTGCGCGAGCGCAAGAAGCAGCGCACCCGGCAGGCGCTGGTGGAGACCGCGATCTCGCTCTTCAGCGAACGCGGTTTCGACGCCACGCCGCTCGACGCGCTGCTCGACGAGGTCGAGGTGTCGCGCCGGACGTTCTTCCGCAACTTCCGCTCGAAGGAAGACGTCGCGCTCGCCGCGGTCAAGGAACTCTGGAGCGCCTATCTCGAGGTCCTGGACGAGACCGCGAAATCCGGGCCGCTCGCCGATGTCTTCCGCGACGCGATGCTCGCGACCCTCGACCGCATGGACGAGAACTGGTACGAGCGGTTCCCGGCGACGCTCCGGCTGATCGACCAGTCCCCGGCGCTGAACGGGCACACCCTGTTGCACTGCGCGGAAACCGAGGCGGAGATCGTGCGCCGGCTCGGCGAGTCCAGCCTCGAACTGCGGCTGCTCGTCGAATTCTGCGTGGCGGCCTGGCGGTGCGCGCTGGACGAATGGCTGCCCGACTGCGCGCCGGGCGAACTGCCCGGCCACGTGCGGCGCGCTTTCGCCGCCATGGAACCGAGTTTGCGGCTGCGGGCGTGACCGGGGCCCGTATCATCGGGATTCGTCCGCTCCGCAAACGATAGGCAGGGGAAACGATGTCAGGTCCGCTGGTGCCGGGCGGGATCGGCGAGCACACGAGCTGCCTGCTGGTGAAGCTCGGCCAGGTCGTGTTCCGGCTCGCCGAGGACCGGCTGCACGAGCTGGGCCTGCGGGTGCGGCACTACAGCGTCCTGCAGGCGCTGGCCGACAACGGGCCGATGTCGCAGCTGTCGCTGGGCGCGTACCTGCGGATCGACCCGGCGACCATGGTGAGCAGCCTCGACGACCTGGAGACCCTCGGGTTCGCCGCGCGCACCCGCGACCCCGAAGACCGGCGGCGCTACGTCGTCGACCTCAGCGCCGCGGGACGGACAACGCTGCGGAAGGCGAACGAGCTGCTGGCCGGCCTGGACCAGCACGTGCTCAGCGACCTTCCGCAGCGCTCCCACGATTCGCTGCGCAAACTGCTGGCCAAGATGAACGAGGGCGACACCTTGCCCGGCGAATTCGACCGGATGCGGGATCAGGCCGGGTCGACGAAGATGTCCAGCGCCAGTTCGCCGTCGCCGCGCTGATAGCCGGACAGGTCGGTCACGCCTTCGGCGGCGAGCACCTCGTCGTCGATGAAGAGGTTCCCGGTGCACTCGCGGGACGGCCGGTTGAGGATCGCGTACGCGGCATCGGCGACGATCTGCGGGGTGCGCGCCTGGCTCGCGCCGCCGATGATGTTGCGCACTGCCGCGGTGTCGGTGAGAGTGCGCGGCCACAGCGAATTCGCGGCGATCCCGTCCGCTTTCAGTTCCTCCGCGAGACCGATCGTGCACAGGCTCATGCCGTATTTGGAGAGCGTGTAGCCCAGGTGCGCGCCGACCCAGGCGGGGGAGAGGTTCAACGGCGGCGACAGCGTCAGGAGGTGCGGATTCGCCGCCTTGCGCAGGTGCGGGATCGCCGCTTTGCTGAGCAGGAACGTGCCGCGGGTGTTGATGTCCTGCATGAGGTCGTAGCGCTTCATCGAGAGGTCTTCGGTGCCGGACCGGTCGAGCGCGCTGGCGTTGTTCACCACGACGTCGATGCCGCCGAACTGCTCCGCCGCCGCTTCCGCCGCGGCCAGCACGTCGTCCTCGGACCGCACGTCCCCGACGATCGGCAGCGCCTGGCCGCCGGCGGTTTCGATCTCCTTCGCGGCGGTGTAGACGGTGCCTTCCAGCTTCGGATGCGGTTCGGCGGTTTTCGCCAGCAGGACGACGTTCGCCCCGTCCCGCGCCGCGCGGATCGCGATGGCCAGGCCGATGCCGCGGCTGCCGCCGGACATCAGGACGGTCTTTCCGGCGAGAGTCATGGCCGGGTCCTTTCGGGTGGGCGAGCGTGGTCGTGTGCGCAACATACCATTAGTGGTGCGTATGATTTAAGAGGCAAATCACCACGTCCGCGCAGTACGCGGGGGATCGGGTTGCCCGGTTCCTCGGCGATCTGCAGATCCGAGAAGATGCCCGCCGCGCTCATCAGCGACGCTGCGTCGCGGCGGGACGCTGGTCATCCGCGGGAGGCCCGCCGCAGCAGTCGGAGTACCGCTTTTTCGATCCGCTCCCGTAGCTCCTCCTCCGCGAGCCCGTCGGCGTCGGCCTTGCGCAATGCGCGGTGGATGGTGTTGCCCTCTTCGAATTCCCGCAGGACGCGCGGGTCGACATACGAGCGGCGAGCGACCGCGGGAGTGTTCCCCAGCTCCTCCGCGACCTCCTTCATCGCGGCCGACTCGGCCCTCGCCCGGCCGCGCTGGGAGGTCGGCGTCTCCTGGGCGGCGAGGGAGACCGCGGCGAGCACGGTCGCGTGCCAGGTGCGGAAGTCCTTGACCGTGAACTCCTCGCCGGCCAGTTCCTTGAACCGCTCGTTGACGTCGCTGGCGTGCAGTTCGTGCCAGCCGTCGTCGGTGCGGTAGGCGAACAGGCGCGGGGTTCCGGTGCGGCAGCGGCGGAGCGACTTCAGGACGGCTGCGAGTTCGCCGTCGCGCAGGCTCAGCGAGCGGACGAGGCCGCTTTTGGCGGGGTAGCAGAAGGTCAGCTCGTCGCCGCTGATCTTCACGTGTTCGCGCAGCAGCGTGGTCGCGCCGTGGGAGCCGTTGGTTTCGGCGTACTCCTCGCCGCCGCTGCGGAAGACGCCGCGGTCGATCATCCGCAGCGCGGCGGCCGCGACCCGCCGGCGGTCGAGGTGCCTTCGGCGGAGGTCGTCTTGGAGGGCGGCGCGGACGGCGGGCAGTTCGCCGGCCAGGGCGAGCACCCGGTCGTGTTTCTCCTCGTCGCGCGCTCGCCGCCATTCGGGGTGGTAGAGGTACTGGCGGCGGCCCGCGTCGTCGGTCCCGACGGCCTGGATGTGCCCGGTCGGATGCGGGCAGATCCACACCCGGCGCCACGCGGGCGGGATCACGAGACCCTGGATGCGCTCGAGCACCTCCGGATCGGTCACCGGAGAGCCGTCCGGCGCGAGATACCGGAAACCGCGGCCTCGCCGCTGCCGCTTGATGCCCGGCGAGGACAGCTCGCTCCGCCGCAGTCGCATGCTCGCGGTTGCCCGCGGCGGCGCGCTTCAAACCGGGATCCGGCCGCGGCTCGACCAGGCGGAGGTTTGCCCGATCGCGCACCGGTTACCCGGCTGGCTCCGCGCCGGACCCGGCGCGGGCTATTCAGGGAGGGCTCCGGTCATGAGTACAGCCGTTGCGCGGCGCACCCCGCGCCAGCTCGCCGCCGCCGGTGTGGGCGCGGTGTTCCTGCTCGTCGGCATCCTCGGGTTCGTCCCGGGCGTCACCGCGAACTACGACCAGCTCGCCGGCGCCGGGCACCATTCGGGCGCGCTGCTGCTCGGGCTGTTCAGCGTCTCGATCCTGCACAACATCGTGCACCTGGCCTTCGGCGTCGCCGGGCTCGCACTGGCCCGGACGCCCGCGGGCGCGAAGAACTACCTCGTCGTCGGCGGGGTCGTCTACCTGGCGCTGTGGGTGTACGGGCTGGTCGTCGACCACGGCAGCTCGGCCAACTTCATCCCGGTCAACACCGCCGACAACTGGCTGCACCTCGGCCTGGCGGCGGTGATGATCGCGCTCGGCGTCCTCCCGACGGGCACCCGGAGGAACCACTGATGACCACCACCGCAGACCAGTCCCTGTGGCTCGCGACCGCGTCCGCGAGCAGCCGGTCGGCCCTGAGCGGCCGGGAACGCGCCGAGGTCGCCGTCGTCGGCGGCGGCATCGCCGGGATGACCACCGCCCTGTTGCTCGCCCGGCGAGGCGTGAACGTGGCCGTCCTCGAAGCGGGCCGCGTCGCGGAGGGGGCCAGCGGCAACAACACCGCCAAGGTCACCGCGTTGCAGTCCACTGTGTACTCGACGCTCGCCCGCGAGCACGACGCCGCCACCGCGGCGGCCTACGCCGAGGCGGCGCTGGCCGGGGTCGAACTGGTGGCGGAGCTGGCCGAACCCATCGCGTGCGGCCTCCGCAGGCTGCCCGCCGCGACGTTCGCGATGCACGCCGACGAGGCGGACACCGTGCGCGCCGAGTACGAGGCCGCGACGCGGGCCGGTCTGCCGGTCGAGTGGACGACCACGCTCGACCTGCCGGTCCCGGTGCACGGCGCGGTGCGGTTGCCCGAGCAGCTCGCGCTCCATCCGGCCGACTACGTGCGCGGGCTCGCCGACGCCGTCGAGGCCGAGGGCGGCCGCGTATTCGAGAACAGCCGGGGGCGGCAGGTCAGCGCGGCGCCGCCGTATCACGTCACGACCGACGACGGCGCGCTGGACGCCGAAAACGTCGTCATCGCAACGCATTACCCGATCCTCGATCGCGGGTTGTTCTTCCCCCGCTTGGAGGTACAGCGGTCGTATTGCGTGGCCGCGACGCTCAAGTCCGGCAAACCGCCGCAGGAGCTGGCGATCAGCGCCGGGAGTCCATTGTGGTCTTTCGCCTCCTACGAGGACCGGCTGATCCTCGGCGGCCAGGGCCATCCGGCGGGCGACCCGGTCGATTTCGCGCGCTACACCGAGCTGGCCGAGTTCGCCGCGCGCCATTTCGACCTCGACGCGGTCACGCACCGGTGGTCCGCGCAGGATCCGAAGGCCTACGACAGCATCCCGATCGCCGGGCCGTACTTCCCGGGCGCGCGGAAGCTGTGGGTCGAAACCGGGTTCGGCAAATGGGGCTTGGCGATGGGCGCCGCGGCGGCGGCCGTCGTCGCCGACGGGATCACCGGATCGGCCAATCCGCACCGGGAACTCTTTTCCCCGCAACGGGTTTCGCTCAAGTCGGCCTCGAAGCTGGTGCAGCAGAACGCTAAGGTGGCGAAGGACTTCGTCGGCGACCGGCTCCGCCAGGCCGACGCGAAAAGCACCGACGACATCGCGGTGGACCAGGCGAAAGTGCTGGCCGACGGGCCCGGTCGCAAAGGCGTTTACCGAGACCGCGACGGCATCTTGCACGCGGTGTCCATGCGCTGCACGCATCTCGGCTGTTTCGTGCGGTTCAACGCGGCCGAACGCAGCTGGGACTGCCCGTGCCACGGTTCGCGGTTCGACGTCGACGGCACCGTGCTCGAAGGGCCCGCCACCGCGCCGCTGCCCCGCCGGACTCCGTGAAAATTCAACCGGTCGCCGGGTGTAGGCCGGGGGATCGGGGGCACTCCTGCCGGACGCGCCGGGCACGCCGCCCGGCTCGAATCCCCGGGAAAGGACGCTGATGTTCCGACACACCAAGCTGCTGCAGTTCGAGGCGAAGCCCGAGAAGCCGGATCCGGTGTACGCGCACAAGCTCCAGGAGCTGATCGGCGGCGCGTACGGCGAGATGACGGTGACCATGCAGTATCTGTTCCAGGGCTGGAACTGCCGCATCGAGGGCAAGTACAAGGACCTGATCATGGACACCGCGACCGAGGAGATCGGGCACGTCGAAATGCTCGCCACGATGGTCGCGCGGCTGCTGGAGGGCGCGCCGGCCACCGCGACCGCGGAAGCGGTGAAGGACCCGGTGATGGCGGCGGTGCTCGGCGGGATGGACCCGCAGCAGGCGATCGTCGCCGGCGGCGGCGCGCTGCCCGCCGATTCGAACGGCACCCCGTGGAACGGCAAGTACATCGTCGCCTCCGGCAATCTCCTGGCCGACTTCCGCGCGAACGCCGCGGCCGAGGCGCAGGGCAGGCTGCAGACCGCGCGGCTGTACCGGATGACCGACGACCCCGGCGTGAAGGCGATGCTGCAGTTCAACCTCGCGCGCGACACCGTGCACCAGAAGCAGTGGCTGGCCGCGATCGAGGAGCTGAAGGCCGACGGCCTGGAGAGCGAGATCGCGCCGAACGCGTTGTTCGACGAGGAAAACCAGGACCACAACAACACGGTGTGGCACCTGTCGGACGGCCCGGACGGAGCGAAGGCGGGCTGGAGCTTCGGCGGGGAGGGCATCGAGTATCTCACCGACCCGAAACCCCTCGGCGGTCCGGGTACGGCGCCGAAGCCGGATCCTGCGCTGTACGGGACGTACTCGCCGACGCAGAACGCGGCGGGCACGCTGAAGGGGAAGGCGAAAGAAGCGAAGAACAAGGCTAAGTGACGGCAGATCAGGGACCCCGGGCCGATGGCGCCCGGGGTTCTTGCCGGTCAGTCGCTGCTCCGGTCGCTGGGAGGTCCGAGCCGACTATGCCCCGGTTCTCTGCGGGTCAGACGCCGTATCCGCCGTCGACGTCGAGTTTCTGGCCGCTGATGAATCCGGCGCGGTCCGAGGCCAGGAAGCACACCGCTTCCGCGATGTCCTGTGCGCTGCCGAAGGTGTGCAACGGGATGGCGCGCCGAGCAGCGTCGAGGGCGCGTTCGGCCAGCTCTCCGTTCGCCATCAGGGCCGCCGCCATGCCGTCGGTCAGCATTCCGGGGCCGACGCAGTTGACGCGGACGCCGAATCGGCCTTCCTCGGCCGCGAGCGCGCGGGCGGTCGCTTCCACCGCGCCCTTGGGTCCGGCGGAAAGGCCGTCGCGGACCGGGTAACGCTTGGTCGCGGCCGTGGTGACCGCGACGATCGAGCCTCGGCTGGCGCGCAGGGCGGGCAGCGCCGGGCGGACGAGGTTGAAGAACGCGGCGGCTTCCGCGGCGAGATGCCTGCCGAAATCTTCCGGATCCACTGTGGACAGATGCCGCTGCGGGACGAGCGGCCCGGCGGCGTGGACGACGGTGTGGATCGCGCCGAAACGCGCGACCACGCTGCCGAGATAGGCCTTGGCCTGCTGGGCATCGGTGAGGTCCACGGGATCGGCGGCCGCACCGAGTTCGTCGGCCAGGTGCTGCGCAGCTTCGTGATCGCTGCGGTAGGCGAAGGCGATCGCGGACCCGCGTCGGGCGAGGGTCCGGCAGATCGCGGCGCCCAGCCCTCCCGTCCCGCCGGTGACGACCGCGACGCCCGGCTTGCCGGCGAAATCCTTCAAGGGCAGCCTTCTTCCGTTACAAAGCAAATGCTTGGTTCGAGCTTACGTTTCCGGGCGGCGCCGGTCAATCCCGTGCCACGGGCCGGGTTTCGGAACAACCAAGCAGTTGCTAGGTTCGATGGATGACGCACCAGGAACACGCGATCGTCACCGGAGGAAGCAGCGGAATCGGGCTCGCCGCGGTCCGCGGGCTGCTCGACCGAGGACTGGCGGTGACAGTGTTCGACCAGCAGCCGCCACCGCCCCTGGAAGGCGAGTTTTCCGGCCTGCTCCAGGACTTCCGGGTGGACGTGACCAACGAGGACGAGGTGCGCGACGCCTTCGCCGAGGCCGCGCGCCACGCGGGGCCGGTGCGCCGGCTGGTCGCCAGTCACGGCATCCGCGGCCAGTTCGTTCCCGCACCTCGATCTCGACGCTTACCGTCGCGTGCTCGACGTGCACGTCGTAGGCACGCTGGTGGTGGCCCGGGAATTGGTGCGCGCGCTCCCCGATCCTCCCGCCTCGATCGTGGCACTGGCCTCGACCACCGCGTATCGCGGCTGGGCCAATCAGGCCGACTACGGCGTGGCCAAGGCGGCGATCCGCCAGCTGGTCGAGAACCTGGCGATCGAGTGGGCTGACCGGGGTGTGCGGGTCAACGCCGTCGCGCCGGGGCACACGTTGACTCCCATGGTCCAGCAGATGATCGACCAGGGGTACGACACCGGCGACACGTGCGCCCGCACGCCGCTCGGGCGGCTCGCCGAACCGGAAGAACAGGCCGGGGCCATTGAGTTTTTGCTGCTGGACGCGCCGTTCGTCACCGGGGTATGCCTCCCGGTCGACGGCGGCGGGGAAGTGAAAACACGCGAAGGAAGTGGAACGTTGACCGATCAGCTCGTGGATCTGCGGGACAAAATCGTGTTCGTCACCGGTGCCGCGCAAGGGCAAGGCGCCGAACACGCCCGGACTGCCGCGCGGTTAGGCGCCCGCGTCGTCCTGGCCGACCTGGACGAAAACGCCGTCGCCGCAGTCGCGGAAGGGATCGACGGCGAGACGCTCGCCGTCGGATTGGACGTGCGCCGCAAGGAAAACTGGGCCGCCGCGATGGAGCGCACCCGCGCCGGGTTCGGCCGGGTCGACGTGCTCGTCAACAACGCCGGGTTCTACCGCAAGGCCCCGTTGGAAAGCTTCGAGGAAGACCATCTCGCGCAAACCTTGGGCGTGAACCTGATCGGTCCCGTGCTCGGGATGCAAGCCGTGCTGCCGCTGATGCGCGACCGAGGCGGTTCCATCATCAACGTCGCCTCGACCGCGGCGTTGACGGGTTTCGCGGGCGGCCTCGGGTACAGCGCGTCGAAATGGGGGTTGCGCGGGGCGAGCAAATCCGCGGCCAAGGAACTGGCCGAGTTCGGCATCCGGGTCAACTGCGTCTGCCCGGGAGCGATCGACACGCAGATGATCTCCGAAACGACTCGCGCGGGCGGCGGTGCGGTGGCGGGGCAGCCGATCCGCCGTCCCGGCACCACCGGCGAGGTGGCGGCGCTGGTGGCGTTTCTGGCCAGCGACGCCAGCAGTTACTGCACAGGCCAGGATTTCGTGATCGACGGCGGCCAGACCGCCTGACGCGCCGGCTGGCCGGCCCCGCGGCGAGGGCCGGTCAGCCGGAAGCGGGCCCTCCGTTGGCCAGCTGCAATTCGGCCCCCGGCGAGGGCAGGTCCGGGACCGCCCGCGGCCGCAGCGTGGGCACGCCGTTCGCGACCCGCCACACCGTGGCCGCGGCATTGCGCACCTCGGTGATCGTCGAGACCAGATCGAGCGCCCGCGTCGGCCCGCACACCGACAGCGCGAAGTGCCCGTCGTCGTCCATGGTGGTGATCGGAGCGGCCACCACGGTCACGCCGTGATGGTTGCCCTGCGCGTCCACCGCCACCCCGCCGCGGTCGCGGACCCGGGCGAGGTCGCGCATCAGCTGGCTGCGCGACTGGATGGAGTACTGGGTCGGCGCGTGTCCGAAGCGCAGCTCCGGCCACTGGCCGGGGGAGAGGGTGGCGAGCAGCGCGCGGCCCGGCGCGGTGAGCGGGACCGGCTGGCGGGCTCCGGCGCTCCACTGCCCGGAGGCCGACGGCCACGACCCGATCCGTTCGAGGTGCATGATCTCGGCGCCGACCAGCATGCTCAGGTACACCGTGAGCCCGCTGCGGCGGTGCAGGTCGGCCATCACCGCGACGGCGGCGCGGGGAACCGTGCGCCGCCGGGTGAACTGCGAGCCGAGTTCGAACATGCGCACCCCCAGCGTGTAGGTGAACTCCTTGCGCTCCACCCAGCCGAGTTCGACCAGCCGCTGCAGGATCCGGTGCGCCGACGACCTCGGCACGTGGGAGCGGCGGGCGAGTTCGGCCAGCGTCAGCGGCCGTTCGCCCACGAAGGACTCCAGCAGCGACGCGACGCGGTCGATCATCGCCGCGGGGGCTTCCTCGATGTGCGCCATTGCAACACCACCTCCAGACTGCGTATGTCAGATTGAGACTACCTGTCAGAATCTGACACCTTGGAGTGTAGGCACATCGGCGCCCGGCTGTAAACCGGCCGGCGGACAGAGAGGTGCGCCGGGCCCGGGCAAACCGGGCACGGCGCACCTGAGCGGTCAGACCGGCTGGACGATCCGGAGCCGTCCGGCGGCGACTTCGGCGTCCAGGGACTCCTTGAGCCGCGAACATCCGGCCAGCGCGGGCCCCGGCATCGGCGAAGCGCCGAGTTCCGCGCAGGTTTCGACGGCGGCGGCATTCCACTGCAGGCTCGTCTGGTGCACCGTGCTCTTGCGCACCAGGAGCCGCGCCGCGCAGTGCTGGCACCGCAGCGGCTGCATCGGCACGTCGTCGAGCCGGTTGTCGGTCCTGGGTTCGCTCACGGCGCGGTCTCCGTCGGCTTGGCCTGGCGGGCGACGTTGGCGGCCACCTCGTCGTGCCACGCCTGCGTCGGCCGGGTGAGGTCCAGTTCGTACTCGAACCGGTCCACCATCTCCGGGCGGATGTCGGCGACGTCGACGTAGAACTGCTCGTACCAGCGGCGCAGCTGGTACACCGGGCCGTCCTCCTCGCACAGCAGCGGATTGTCGATCCGGGCCTTGTTCTTCCAGATCTCGACGTCCTGCTCGAAGCCGACCTTGATGTAGTCGCCGAGCGCGATCGCCGACTCCGTCGCCGCGTCCTCCGGCAGCGTGGCCGATTTCTTCACGATGATCCCGTACTGCAGCACGAACGAATCCGGGCTGATCGGGTAGTGGCAGTTGAGCAGGACCGTGTGGTGATCGCCGAATTCGTAGTGGTAGGTCAGGTCGTCGATCATGAACGACGGGCCGTAATACGACGCGACGGACGTCGTGCCGAGCATTTTCGGCTGTCCCTCGGGGGCCGGGTAGTCGTCGCGGGCGTCGCCGTTCATGTACTGGGTCGCGACGTGGCCCTCGAAGACGTTCTTGAAGTACGTCGGCAGCGAGCCGTGCACGTAGAAGAAATGCGCCATGTCGACGACGTTGTCGATGATCTCGCGGCAGTTGGTGTTCACGACGGTCGTGTACCAGTGCCAGTCGGTCCACTCGTCGCTTTCCGCGCCCTCGATGCGGGGGATGGCGACGTCGTCGGCCGGTTTGCTGCCCTCCGGGTCGTGCCAGACGAACAGCAGGCCGTCCTGCTGCAGGGTCGTCCACGCCCGGGTCCGCGCGAGCATCGGGACGCGCTTGCTGTACGGGATCTGCTTGCACCGGCCGTCGCCGCCCCAGCGCCAGTCGTGGAACGGGCAGGCGATCTCGTCGCCCTTGACCTCGCCTTGGGACAGGTCGCCGCCGAGGTGCCGGCAATAGGAATCGAGGATATTGATCTTTCCGTTCGCCCCGCGGAACACCACGAGTTTCGTTCCGAAGGCGTGCACGGTATGCGGTTTTCCGTCGGCGAAATCGCGGACGAGGCCCAGGCAATGCCAGCCGCGGGCGAAGCGGGCGGGGGCCGAATCCGCTTCGATCACGCGGATTTCGTCCGGTTGCAGAGAAGTCATCGCGCTCTCCTGGAAAGGGTAGGTGGGGAGCTGTCGGTCCGGTGCGTTCCGGTTCTAACAAGCGCCGGGCTCATGAACCCGGGCACAGTTCACTGACTGGAACGCCGGTGGTGGGCGACGTCGGCCGGGCTCCAGATCGCGCGCATGCTCGTGATCCGGCCGCGTTCGTCGAACGTCATGACGTCGATCGGTTCGATCGAGCTGACGAACTCCTCGGTCGTGGTGATCACGCGCAGGTGGAAGGCGGCGGTGTCGCCGGCCGCGCGGACGGTGAGCAGCTCGGCGGTGAGGGCGAGGCCGTCGAGTTCGCTGTAGAAGGCGGCGATGGCCTCCCGGCCTTTGCGCACCGCGCTGCCCGCGGGGTCCTCGACGGTGGCGTCCTCGGCGTAAAGCGCGGCGATCCGCGCCGCGTCGCCTGCTTCGAGCCTGCGGACGTACTCCGCGACGGTGTCGGTGATCTTGTCGATGGTCGGCATGCGGGGATGCAAGCACAGCCGGGGCCGGCCGGGGGACCGAGCAACCGCTTGGTGGGATACCGAGCGCGGAAACGGTCTTCCACCTGGGCGGAAGCGCCTGCCGCGCAAGATCTTTCGCGACTCGTCTCCCAGTCAGCGAAACGACCGCGGTCCGGCGGGCGGACGCGGCCGTACCGTTCGCAGGCCCCGTCCGGCGGGGCGAGGGACGACGACCAGGAGGGTGGATGTCCACCGAAACGAGTACCGGCGCCGCGGCGGGTCCGCGCGGGAAACGGGTCCGGGTGACCGCCGTCGTGGAGGAGACCGCCGACGCGCGCTCGTTCGTCGTGGAGCCGGTGGGCGAACCCGCGTTCGGCTACCGCGCCGGGCAGTTCCTGACCGTGCGGGTCCCGGACGCCGGAACGGGTTCCGCCCGCTGCTACTCGCTGTCGAGTTCTCCGCACTGCGACGAGGCGATGAAGTTCACCGTCAAACGGGTACCGGGCGGGCACGGGTCCAACTGGCTGTGCGACACCGTGACCGCGGGCGCGGAACTGGACGTGCTCCCGCCCGCCGGGACCTTCACGCCCGCTTCGCTGGACCGATCCGTGGTACTGCTCGCGGGCGGCAGCGGCATCACGCCGGTGCTCGCCATCGCGAAGTCGATCCTGTTCGGCGGCAGCGGGGAAGTGGTGCTGCTCTACGCGAACCGGGACGAGGCGTCGGTGATCTTCGCGGCGGAACTGGCCGCCCTCGAGAGCAAGTTTCCGGATCGCTTCACGGTGCTCCACCTCCTGGAATCGTTGCAGGGATATCCCAGCCGGAACCTGCTGACGGTGTTGCTGCGTCCGTTCGCCGACCGCGAGGTCTACCTCTGCGGGCCGGAGCCGTTGATGGAATTGGCGGCGGAGGTCTGCGCGAGCGTCGGAACGGCCGGGGTGCACTCGGAGCGATTCCTTTCCCTGCAGCAAGATCCGTTCGCGGCCGCGGAATCCGGGACCGGCGAGGTCGCCTGCACGGTGCGGGTCTCGCTCGACGGCGAGGACCGCGTCGTCCCGTGGGAAACCGGGCAGAAACTCCTCGACGCGCTTCTCGCCGCGGGCGTCGACGCGCCGTACTCGTGCCGCGAAGGCGCCTGCAGCGCGTGCGTGTGCGCGTTGACGGAAGGCAAAGTCGCCCTGGCGCACAACGAGATTCTCACCGAGGACGATCTCGCCGAGGGCTACGTCCTGGCGTGCCAGGCCGAACCGGTCAGCGACGAGATCGCGATCGAGTACTGAAACCGCTGTTCCACTCATCAGGAGACCGGGGCCGGTCCGGCTTTCCGGTTGGCAAGCTCGACTCGCACAGAAGGAGCCTTCATGCCGAATGCAGCAATCGACAACATCGAGGCGATCGCCGACGAACTCCGGGCCGGCGCCGAGGAAGGCGAGTCGCTCGGCCGGCTGCCGGACGACATGGCGAAGCGGCTCAAGCAAGCGGGCATCATCCGTCTGCTGCAGCGCAAGAAGTACCGCGGTTGCGAAGCGCACCCGCGCGAATTCGCCGAGACGGTAATGAAGACGGCGAGCATCTACGGTTCGGCGGGCTGGGTGGGCGGCATCGTCGGCGTCCACCCGTGGCAGCTCGCCTTCGCGGATCCGAAGGTGCAGGAAGAGATCCTGGGCGAGGACACCGACACCTGGCAGGCGTCGCCGTACATGCCCGCCGGCGTCGCGGTCCCGGCCGACGGCGGGTTCGTGCTGAACGGCCGCTGGCAGTTCTCCTCGGGCACCGACCACTGCGACTGGATCTTCCTCGGCGCGATGCTCGGCGGCAAGGACGGCAAGCCGCTGATGCCGCCGCACAGCATGCACGTGATCCTGCCGCGGTCGGATTACGAGATCGTCGACGGTTCCTGGGACGTCGTCGGCCTGCGCGGCACCGGCAGCAAGGACATCGTGGTCAAGGACGCGTTCGTCCCGGCGTACCGGGTGATGGACGCGGACAAGGTCATCGACGGCTCGGCGGCGCGGGAGTACGGCGTCACCGAGACGCTGTACAAGATGCCGTGGTCGACGATCTTCCCGCTCGGGATCACCTCGGCCACCATCGGCATCTGCGAGGGCGTGCTGGCCGCCGGGATCGAGTACCAGCGCAACCGGGTCGGCGCGACGGGCACGCTCGTCAAGGACGACCCGTACGTGCTGCACGCGCTGAGCGATTCGGCTTCGGAGATCGACGCCGCCCGCCAGCAGCTGCTGTCCAATGTAGACCGGATCTGGGACAGGGTCGACCGCGGCGAGGAGATCGACTTCGCCACCCGCGCCCAGGTCCGCCGGGACCAGGCGCGCGCGGCTTGGCGGGCGGTGCGCGCCGCGGACGAGATCTTCGACCGGGCCGGAGGGAACGCGTTGCGGATGGACAACCCGCTGCAGCGTTTCTGGCGCGACGCGCACGCCGGTCTGCACCACGCGATCCACGTCACGAGCACCACCTACCACGCCGCCGCACTGGCGTCGTTGCACGTCGAGGTCCCGCAGGGCCCGCTTCGCGTGATGATCTGAGAAAGGACCCCATGATGAGCGAAATCAAGGGACTCGGCTACGTCCGGGTCATCGCCACCGACCTCGAGCGCTGGCGCGAACTCGGCTTCGACGTGCTCGGTTTCGCGCCGGGCTTCGGCGACGAGAAGGACGCGTTGCACTTCCGGATGGACGAGCGGCCATCGCGGATCACCGTCGAGCACGGCGACGCCGACCGCGTGACGGCGGTAGGCTGGGAGGTGCGGGACGCCCCGGCGTTGCGCCGGCTCCAGGTGACGCTTGAAAAGGCTGGCGTCGAGTGCACGCCGATGTCGCAGGAACTCGCCGACCGGCGCAAGGTCGAGGCCGGGTTCTCGGCCAAGGATCCGGGCGGCACGCCGCTCGAGTTCTTCCACGGTCCGGTGCTCGAACACAGCCCGGTGCTCACGAAGTACGCGCACAAGTTCGTCACCGGCGCGCAGGGCCTCGGGCACGTGGTCATGCCGACGACCAGCTTCGACGAATCCTTCGAGTTCTACACCGAGACGCTCGGCTTCCTGTCGCGCGGCGCGTTCCGGATGCCCGGCCCGCCGGAAGCCGGGCCGCTGCGGATCCGGTTCCTCGGGATCAACCAGCGCCACCACAGCCTGGCGATCATGCCGAGCCTGGAGGGGCGCGACCCGGGCCTGATCCACGTCATGGTGGAGGTCGATTCGCTCGACGCGGTCGGCCGCGCCTACGACCAGGTCCTGGCACGCGATTTCCCGGTGTCCTCGACGCTGGGGCGGCACACCAACGACAAGATGATCTCGTTCTACGTCCGCGTGCCCGGCGGCTGGGACATCGAGTACGGCTACGGCGGCCAGCTCGTCGACGAAAGCTATTACACCGCCGAGGAAATCACCGCGGACAGCTACTGGGGCCACGAATGGCTCTGGATGAAGGAAATGAAGGAAGCCGCCGCGCGCGGAGAAGCCTGACCGAGCCCGCCGCACCTAGGGGAACGAACGTGGACAACTGTTTCGACGCAGTCGTCGTCGGGGCCGGGATCGCCGGTCTCTACGCGGTGCACAAACTCCGCGCGCGCGGCATGCGGGTGCGGGGCTTCGAAAGCGCGGCCGGAGTGGGCGGCACCTGGTACCACAACCGGTATCCCGGCGCGCGATGCGACGTCGAAAGCGTCGACTACTCCTACTCGTTCGACGAAGAACTGCAGCAGGACTGGACGTGGAGCGAGCGGTTCGCGACCCAGGAAGAGATCCTGCGGTATCTCGACCACGTCGCGGACCGCTACGACCTGCGTCCGGCCTTCGAGTTCTCGACCCGGGTGACGGCGGCCGAGTACGACGAGAGGTCCGGGCGGTGGACGATCCGCACCGACACCGCCCGGACCGTCAGTGCGCGGTTTCTCGTGCTGGCCACCGGTGTGCTGTCCGCGACCAATATGCCGGACATCCCGGGCCGGGACAGTTTCGCGGGCGAGCTGTACCACACCGGGGCCTGGCCGCACCACGCCGTGGAATTCGAGGGCAAACGCGTCGGCGTGATCGGGACCGGGTCGTCCGGGATCCAGACGGTCCCGGTCGTCGCCGAAACCGCCGCGCGGGTGACGGTTTTCCAGCGCAGTCCCAATTATTCGATTCCCGCGCGGAACCACCCGCTGACGCCGGAGTACATCGCGGAAATCAAGGCCGGCTATCCCGAACGGCGGCGGCTTTCGCGGATCAGCGGCGGCGGCACGCCCAACAGCCCGCATCCGCGCGGCGCGCTGGAGGTCGACGCCGCCGAGCGGACCCGGATCTACGACCAGTGGTGGGAACGCGGGGGATACCTGTTCGCCAAGGCGTTCCCGGATCAAACGACCAATCTCGCCGCCAACGACACCGCCCGCGAGTACGTCGAAGCCAAGATCCGCGAGCTGGTGCGCGATCCGGACGTCGCCGAACAGCTCATCCCGGACGACCATCCGATCGGCACGAAACGCATCGTCACCGACAGCGGCTATTTCGAGACGTACAACCGGGAAAACGTCCGGCTGGTCAACCTCCGGCGCACGCCGATCACCGAGATCACGCCGGAGGGAGTCCGCACGTCGGACGCTCTCCACGAACTCGACCTGCTGATCTTCGCCACCGGTTTCGACGCGATGACCGGTTCGCTGTCCCGGATCGACATCCGCGGCCGCGGCGGGCGCACGCTGCGCGACGCGTGGTCGGCGGGCCCGCGCACCTACCTCGGCCTGGCGGTCGCTGGATTCCCCAACATGTTCGTCGCCAACGGGCCCGGCAGCCCGAGCGTGCTGGCGAACATGGTGCTGACCGCGGAACAGCACGTGGACTGGATCGCGTCCTGTGTGGACTATCTCGACGAGAACCGCGTGTCGACCATCGAGGCGACCGAGGAAGCCGTCGCGCACTGGGTGGCCGAGTGCAACGCGAACGCGGCGGCGACGTTGTTCCCAGCCGCCAATTCGTGGTACCTCGGCGCGAACATCCCCGGCAAACCGCGCGTGTTCATGCCGTACGTGGGCGGGCTCGGCAAATACCGTGCGATCTGCGACGACGTCGTGGCCGCCGGGTATCGCGGGTTCGTCCTGGACAATCCTGCCGGGGCCGAGGTGAAGGCGATGCTGGCCGCTCTGGCCAGCTTCCCGGATGTGACCCGGCACGATCCCGCCGAACTGCGCGCGATTATCCGGTCCCGCCGGGCGCCGCTGACCCGTCAGCCGGACCTGCGGACCGCGGAAGACCGGGTGCTCGCCGGTCCGGGCGGAGACCTGACGGTGCGGATCTACGTCCCGCACGACGACGCGCCGCTTCCCGTGGTCGTCTTCGCGCACGGCGGCGGGTTCGTGTTCTGCGACCTCGACAGCCACGACGAGTTCTGCCGCTCCATGGCCGCCGCGGTCGGAGCCGTCGTGCTCGCGGTCGACTACCGGCTGGCCCCGGAACATCCCGGACCCGCGGCGATGGAGGACCTGTACGCGGCGGTGGTCTGGGCTGCGCAGCACGCCGCCGAGTACGGGGGAGACCCGGGCCGCATCGTCGTGGCCGGCGACAGCGCCGGGGGCAACCTGGCCGCCACGGTGAGCCTCGCGGCGCGCAACCGCGGCGGTCCGCGGATTGCCGGGCAAGTCCTGCTGTACCCGGTGATCGACGACGATTTCTCCACCGAGTCCTACCGGCGCTACGGCGAGGGTTACTACAACACCGAGACCGCGATGCGGTGGTATTGGGCGCAATACGCGCCGAACGGAACAGACAGCCCCTACCTTGTGCCCACGCGGGCGGAGTCGCTGGCGGACCTTCCGCCCGCAGTGGTCGCGACCGCGGAATTGGACCCGCTGTGCAGCTCCGGCGACGACTACGCGCAGCGCCTGCGGGACGCCGGGGTCGCGGTCGCCGCGCACCGGTTCGAGGGCCTGTTCCACGGTTTCCTGACGATCCCGGCGCTGTCCCTGACCGAACCCGCGCGCGAGAAGCTCTGGCAGATGATGCGGGACCTCCTGGCCTAGGAAGGGCTGATCCATGACGACCGACAAACTGCGTCCGGTCCCGGCCGCCGGGATCGCCGAATGGCACGAGAGCGCGGACGTGGTGATCGCCGGGTACGGCATCGCGGGCGTGTCCGCGGCGATCGAAGCGGCGAGGTCCGGCGCGCAGGTGCTGATCCTGGAACGCACGGGCGGCTGGGGCGGCGCGGCGGCGCTGGCCGGCGGTTTCGTGTACCTCGGCGGCGGCACTCCGCTCCAGCGCGCGCTCGGATTCGAGGACAGCGTGGAGGACATGGAGAAGTTCCTGCTCGCGGCCGTCGGCCCGGGCGCGGACGAAGCCAAGATCGCCGACTACTGCCGCGGCAGCCTGGAACACTACGACTGGCTGGTCGACAACGGCGTGCCCTTCCGCGCGGCACTCTGGGACGAGCCCGGCTGGGAACCGCCGCACGACGAGGGCCTGGCCTACTCCGGCGGCGAGAACGCGGCCCCGTTCAACGCGATCGCCCGCCCCGCGCCGCGCGGCCACGTGCCGCAGATGCGCGCTAAACGCACCGGCGAGCGAGGCGGCGGGTACATGCTGATGAAGCCGCTCGCGGAGACCGCCGAAGCGCTGGGAGTACGCGTTTCCTACGACGTTCGCCTGAGCCGTCTCATCGTGGACGGTTCGCGAGTCGTCGGAGTGCTCGCCCGGCGCTACGGCCGGGAGATCGCCGTCCGGGCGGACCTCGGTGTCGTCCTGGCCACCGGGGGATTCGCCTACTCCGAGCAGATGGTCGCCGACCACGCGCCGCTGTTGACCGGCCGTCCGGGAGCCGCCATCGAGGAACACGACGGCGTCGGAATCCTGGCCGCCGCCGCGCTCGGCGCGGCGACCGCGCACCTGAACGCCACCGAAGTCGCGTTCTTCGGCGACCCGCAGACGATCGCGCGCGGCATTCTCGTCAACGGGCAGGGGCAGCGCTATATCACCGAAGACACCTACCCCGGCCGGATCGGCCAGGCGACACTGTTCCACCAGGACAACCAGGCGTACCTGGTGATCGACGAACGGGCGCACGAGGAAGCGCTCGCCACCGAGACCGCGACGCCGGCCTTCCGCGTGCCGCCGACCTGGGCCGCGGAGACCGTCGCCGAACTGGAAGCGGACATGGGCCTGCCAGAGCTGGCGCTGCAAACCACGGTCGATCTCTACAACACCTACGCGGCGCAAGGCCGGGACCCGCTGTTCGGCAAGAAACCGGAATGGCTGCGCCCGCTCACCGGCGCCGTCGCCGCGTTCGACCTGCGCGGCGCCACCGCCGGGTTCCCCCTCGGCGGCCTGCGGACCGACCTGGACGCGCGAGTGCTGCACGTGTCCGGCGCGCCGATCCCCGGCTTGTTCGCCGCCGGACGCTGCACCGCGGGAATCTGCACCGGCGGTTACGTCAGCGGCGCTTCGCTGGGAGACGGCAGCTTCTACGGACGCCGGGCCGGACGCGCCGCGGCGAAGGGAGCCTTGGCATGACTGGAGTATCGGACCCCGCCCGGCTGCGCACGGTCCTCGGCCATTTCGCGACCGGCGTCGTGGCGATCACCGGAATCGACCCGGAAACCGGCTCCCCGGTGGGGCTGGCGGCGAACTCGTTCACGTCGGTGTCGCTGGACCCGCCGCTGGTCGCGTTCTGCGTGGCGGCGACCAGCACGTCCTGGCCGCGCGTGCGGTCGGCGGGGTGCTACGCGATCAGCATCCTGTCCGAGTCGCAGGAAACGGTCTGCCGCCAGCTGGCCGCGCGGGGCGCCGACAAGTTCGCCGGGATCGAGTGGACGCCGTCGCCGTCGGGTGCGCCGGTGGTGGCTGATTCGCTGGCGTGGATCGAGGCTGAGCTGGATGCCGAGCATGCGGCGGGTGATCACACGATCGCGGTTTCCCGGGTGCGGCATCTGTATTCGTCGGATCTGGAGCCGTTGGTGTTCTTCCGGGGCCGTTACGGGCGGATCAGCGCTTGAGCGTCCGCTGATCGGGACGGCGGCCCGAACGCTCCCGGTTCCGCTGGCAAGGTCGACCCATGACCCCCGAACTGCTCGAACTCCCCACCGAACACGGCGTCCTCCGCTACCGCGAAAGCGGCGACGGCCCGCCCTTGGTGCTGCTGCACGGTTCCGGACCCGGCGTGACCGGATGGCGCAATTTCGGCGCCAACCTGCCCGCCTTCGCCCGGCACTACCGGACGATCGTGCTCGAGTTCCCCGGCTTCGGGGTCAGCGACGATTTCGGCGCCGTCCACCCGATGCAGTCCGCCGGGACCGCCGTGCGCGCGCTGCTCGACGGTCTTTCGCTGGACCGCGTGCGCGTCGTCGGCAACTCGATGGGCGGCTTCGTCGCGACGGATTTCGCGCTCTCGGCCCCGGAACGCGTCGAGCGGCTGGTCACGATCGGCGGCATCGGCACCCCGATTTTCAGTGCCCAGCCAGGGGAAGGCATCGTCCGGCTCAGCGAGTTCGTCGAAAACCCGACCCGTGCCGCGCTCGTCGCCTGGCTGCGTTCGATGGTCTACGACCAGGCGCTGGTCACCGAGGAAATGATCGAGGAACGCTGGAGCCAGGCAACGGATCCGGCCACCCTCGAGAACTCGCGCCGGATGTACGGCGCGGCGGCGCTGGCCGGAATGGCGGCCGCCGCGCGCGGTGCGGAAACCCCGGCCTGGGCGCAGCTTCGCCGGCTGGACCTCCCGACCCTGGTCACCTGGGGCCGCGACGACCGCGTCAGCCCGGTCGACATGGCGCTGCTCCCGATGCGCGCTCTTCCGCGGGGCGAGGTGCACATTTTCCCGAACTGCGGGCACTGGGTCATGATCGAACAGAAGGACGCCTGGGAAGCCGCCGTGCTCGCGTTCCTCGGCCGGTGACGTCCCGCTGACTGGACTCGGCCGGGAATTCCGGGAAACCGGCGAAATACGGTGTCCCGGCCTCCTGCCGAGAACGAAGTGGAGTTCGAAAGTGAAAAAGAAAATGCCCGCGCTCGTGCCGGCCGAGGACACGACCGTCGATCTCCTCGTCGTCGGCTCGGGGACCGGGATGGCCGCCGCGCTCGCGGCGCACGAGCGCGGACTGTCCACTTTGGTCGTCGAGAAGACGAGCTACGTCGGCGGCTCGACCGCGCGGTCCGGCGGCGCGTTCTGGATCCCCGGGAACGCCGCGCTGCCGGAAACCGGACCTCGCGCGGTCGCCGACGCGGGCACGTACCTGAACGCGGTAGTCGGCGACTCGGCTCCGGCCGAGCGCGGCCGCGCGTACCTCGAACACGGCGCCGCCGCCGTCGACATGTTGCGCCGCACCACCCCCATGCGGTTCTTCTGGGCCAAGGGCTATTCCGACTACCACCCCGAGGAACCCGGCGGCCGTCCCGAAGGCCGGACGTGCGAATGCCGCCCGTTCAACGCCTCCGTGCTCGGCGACGAGCGGCCCCGGCTGCGTCCCGGCGTGATGGAGGCGCCGGTCCCGATGCCGGTCACCGGCGCGGACTACAAGTGGATGAACCTGGTCGCGCGCAAACCGCTCAAGGCCTTGCCCCGGATCTTCGCCCGGGCCGCGCTGGGCATCGGCGGCATGCTGATCGGCCGCGACTACCTGGCGGGCGGGCAAGCGCTCGCGGCCGGGATGTTCGCGGGGGTGCTGCGGGCGGGCATTCCCGTGTGGACGGAGACGACCCTCGTCCGCCTGCTCCAGGACGACGGCCGCGTCACCGGAGCCGTTGTGCGGCAAGGAGACCGGGAGGTCACCGTCCGGGCCCGGCGCGGCGTGGTCCTGGCCGCGGGCGGCTTCGACCACGACGTCGAGGCGCGGCACAAGTTCCAGTCGCCGCGGCTCGGCGACCACTCGAGCCTGGGTTCGGAAGGCAACACCGGGGACGGCATCCTGGCCGGGCAGGAACTCGGCGCGGACACCGCGTTGATGGACCAGGCCTGGTGGTTCCCGGCCTTCGCCCCGGTGCCGGGCGGCGCCCCGGCGGTCCTGCTCGCCGAGCGTTCCCTGCCGGGTTCGTTCATCGTCGACCAGACCGGACGACGGTTCATCAACGAGGCGATCGACTACATGTCGTTCGGACAGCAGGTCCTGGCGCGCGAACGGGCCGGCACGCCGGTCGAGGAGATGTGGCTGGTGTTCGACCAGCGCTATCGCGACAGCTACATCATGGCCGGACGCTGCTTCCCGCGGCAGCCGCTCCCGGAATCCTGGTACCGCGCGGGAATCGCGCACAAGTCGGACGACCTCGGCGCGCTCGCGGCAGCGATCGGCGTTCCGGCGGAGTCCTTTCAGGACACTTTCCGGCAGTTCAACGAGTACGCCGCCGCGGGCCGCGACCCCGCGTTCGGCCGAGGCGACAGCGCCTACGACCGCTACTACGGAGACCCCACGATCGGCCCCAACCCGAACCTGGCGCCGCTGCGCCGCGCGCCGTACTACGCGGTCAAGGTGGTGCTGAGCGACCTCGGCACGTGCGGGGGACTGGTCGCCGACGAACACGCCCGAGTGCTCCGCGAGGACGGCACGGCGGTGGAAGGCCTCTACGCGATCGGCAACACCGCGGCGAACGCCTTCGGCACGTCGTACCCGGGCGCGGGCGCGACGATCGGGCAGGGCGTGGTGTACGGGTACATCGCCGCGCTCCATGCGGCGGGCGCGTCGTCGTAACCTTCGTTGCGGACCGGGCGGGTTTTCCCGCCCGGTCCACAAAGGACTACTTGGGCAACCGGGTCAGCCCGCTCAACGCCAGCCGCAACCCCTGCGAATCCCACCGTTCGATATCCCCGAAGTCATCCGACTCCCCGCTCTGCACCCACCGGATCAGGGCGTGCCGCATGGTCTGGATCACCAGCAGGGCGGGCAGTTCGCGCAGGAACGGGTCCGGGTCGAGTTCGTAATACCGGGCCAGAAACCGGGTCACCGCGTCGCTCAGCCCCTCGCACCATTCCACGAACCGCAGCCGGTACTGCGGCGTGTTGACGATCAGCGTCATGATCTGGTGGTCGTACTCCGGCACCTGCCGCCGGTTCAGTTCGGTGGTGAGCGCGGCCGTCAGGACCTCGACCGGGTCCGCGTCGTCCGGCGCGTCCTCCAAGCCCTGCAGGATGACGCGCTCGCTGCGGCGCAGCAGCGGCATCAGGACGTCCTCCTTGACCGGGAAGTGCCGGTGGAACGTCCGCGGGTTGATCCCGACGATCTCGCAGATCCGCTCGACGGTGACCGCGGTGTGGCCCTCGGCGACGAACAGGTCGCGCGCGGTGAGCGCGATGCTCATCCGCAGCTCCTCGGCCCGGCGTTCGGTGAGGGTCTGCCGTTTCGGGTCCGTCACCAGGACTCCCTCCCTGTCGCGTGCGTCGAACCGTAGCCGCGCGGACGCGCCTGGTGAGGCCCGCTGACCGCTCTGCGGAACAACGCGCCGTCCGGCCACGGGTGTCAGAATATGACACCGGCGCGCGCTGATCCTGCTACGCTCGCTGTGATGAGTACCTACTCGAACAGATCGGGGGTTCCGTTCGCCGCAGGTGAGTGCTGATGCACCCACTCCCCGCGAACGAGAATCGCCTGCTTTCCTGGGCGCGCGTGCGAGAGTTCGCCGTGCCGCCGCCGATGATCGAATCAGCGACTGCCCGCCGCGCAGCGGGCGACTGGGCCGGGGCCTGTGCCGCCGCCCGCGTCGACGTGGACGTCGACCTGCGAGCGACCAGCCGGGCCCACGGCGCCCAGCTCGCCGCGCGGGTCCGCGCCGATCTGCGGCATCTGGCCCCTGACCTGCTCCGCTGGCATTTCCCGCGGATCGCCCCGGACGGTCTGCTGCGGCCCGGGCTCACGGTGGCGCTGGCCCGGTACGGCGACGTCCAGCTCGTCGCGCGCACCCCGCCGGCGTGGGCGGACGCGGGCCAGCGGATCAGTCTCGCGCTGTGGTCGCCCACCCAGCGCCGCGCCGGTCTGCACCCGCATCCCCGGCCCGACCGGCGGTATCGCCTCGATCTGCACCGCCACCTGTGGGACGTGCGCCGAACGGGCGAGCTGCGGGAACGGTCCGGACGCTGGCCGCCGGACCGGACCACCGAGATCCCGCTCCCGGCCGGGGTGGGTCCCTGCGCGGTGGACCGGTGGATGGCCGAGGCGGCGTTGCTGCCGCGCGCGGAGGGGAGTGCGGGCGCGCTCGTCTCCGCGCGGCTCACCTCGCGGCACCGGCTGACGCTCGACCTGGGCGGGCGGGACCGGCTGGTCTTGCCCGACGCCGCGACGTGGGTCCTGCCCGACCTGGAACTGCTCCACGCCGGACTGCTCAGCCTCGACCAGCTGCATCCCCTTGTCGCGTCGGCACTTCGGCCCGGCTACCGGCCCCGCGCGGCAGAAAACCCCGACAAGGCAAGGAATTCCCGCCTGGTCGACTGTCGCGGCGCGACGCACCGGATCGGGGTGGTGCACGGCGTGCTCGTCCCGCTGGACCACGACCACGGCGAGATCCGCCGCGAGGAGCTGCTGGGCGCGCTGGGCGGCCCCGAACTGCCGTGCCTGCGGGCGATCGACGAGGCGCACCGGTCGCCGGAAAACCTCGTGGACGTCCGCGCCCGGCTGGACCACGGCGACGCCGCCGGGGCCCTCGCCGCCGTCGAAACGCTGCTCGGGCCGGACGTCCTCCTGCGCAGCGGAGCCCTGCGCGACGAACTGGAAACGGCCGTGCGCCGCCAAGTCGTGCACGGCCTCTACCGCGCTGGGCTCGCTCGCGGAGGGCCCCTTCGGTCCACTCGGGACCCCAGCCTCCGCGCGCATCCCCGCCACGCCACCACTCGCTGACTTTTCCGCGCCGATCCGACCCCAAGGTGATCAAAACTGTCTGCTGCCAGGGAAATTTCCGCTGAAATCCGGCGACCGCTGGACGTCGCCGCCGAGCTGCTCGCTCTGCTCGCCGACACGAAAACCGAACCGCGCCCCGACGACCAGCTCGAAGCCTTGACACTGGCCGTCTCCGCCGATCTGCCGGTGCTGCTGTGGGGCGAGCCGGGCATCGGCAAGACCGCCGCGCTGAACCAGCTCGCCGAAGCACTCGAACTGCCGTTGACCACGGTGATCGCCAGCGTGCACGAGCCGTCCGACTTCTCCGGCCTTCCGGTGGTCGGCGACGACCCCGCGGTGCAGGGCGTGCCGATGGCCCCGCCGGACTGGGCCGTGCGCCTGGTGCGGGAGGGCCGGGGGCTGCTGTTCCTGGACGAGCTTTCCACCGCACCGCCCGCCGTCCAGGCCGCGCTGCTGCGGGTCGTGCTCGAGCGCCGGGTCGGGGCCCTGCGGCTGCCGCCCGGCGTCCGGATCGTGGCCGCCGCCAACCCGCGTTCCTCCGCGGCCGACGGCTGGGAGCTGAGCCCGCCGCTGGCCAACCGCTTCGTGCACCTGCAGTGGAATTACGACCACGACGTCGTGGTGCGCGGACTCGGCGGGACGTGGCCGAAGGCGGCGCTGCCCCGGCTGGACCCGGTGCGGCTGCCGGACGCGGTGACGTTCGCCCGCCGCGCGGTCTGCGGCCTGCTGACCGCCCGGCCCGGTCTCGTGCACCAGCTCCCGAAGAGCGAATCCCGCCGCGGCGGTCCCTGGCCTTCGCCGCGCAGCTGGGAAATGACCCTGCGGCTGATCGCCTTCGCCACCGCGGCGGGCGCCTCCCGGGAAGTGCTGTCGATGCTGGTGCGCGGCACGGTCGGCGACGGTCCCGGCCTGGAGCTGCTGGCCGGTCTGGACCGGATGGATCTGCCGGACCCGGAAACCTTGCTCGCCGACCCGCGGGCGGCCGTCCTGCCCGAACGCGGCGACCTGCGCCAGACCGTGCTCGACGGCGTGGTCGAGGCAGTGCGCAAACGGCCGGACCAATCCCGTTGGAACGCGGCGTGGTCGCTGTTGGTGCTGGCGTTGGAAACCGGCGCGCCGGATCTGGTGGTCGTGCCCGCCACGACACTTGCCGCCCTGCGCCGCGACGATTGGCAGGTCCCGCAGGCGATCGAGCGGCTTTCCGGTGCGGTGGCCTTGTCGAAGCGGGCAGGTGTGCAGTGATGGACGAAGAGAAGCTCTACGCCGCGCGACTGTATGCCGTTCGGCAACGACCGTATCTGGCGACTGCGTTGTTCGCCTTGCACGTGGTGGAGTCACGGCGAGTGCCGACGATGTCCGTCGACCGCCACTGGCGCTGCTACGTGTCGCCGGGGTTCGTCGACCGCATGCCGCTGGAGGAGCTGGCCGGGGTCTGGGTGCACGAGGTGTCCCACCTGCTGCGCGACCACCACGGCCGCAGCGACCGGTTCGCCGCGAAACACGAACTGACCGGGCCGGGGGAGCGGTTGCGGATGAACATCGCCGCGGACTGCGAAATCAACGACGACGTATTCGGCGACGGGCTGCCCCGGCCCAAGGACGCGGTCGAGCCGGAAGCGCTCCGGCTGCGCGCAGGACAGCTGATGGAGGATTACCTGACCCAATTCCGGCTCGGGCCGTACACCGCCGGTTACGCCTGGCTCGACTGCGGCAGCGGCGCCGACGGCCTGCACCGCGACTGGGAGCTTGGCCCGGACGGCGCGCACGCGCTCAGCGAGCAGGAACGCGACGCGGTGCGTTTCCGGGTCGCCCAAGGCATCACGGGCAACCCCGGCACCGTTCCGGCGGGCTGGAAACGCTGGGCCGAGGAGGCGTTCCACCCGCCGCAACCGTGGCGGGAACTGCTGGGCGCGGCGCTCCGGTCCGCGATTTCCGGTGCGGGAGAGGATTACACCTACGGCCGCCCCGCGCGCCGGTCGGCCAGCCTGCCCGGCGTCGTCCTGCCGAGCCTGCGCCGCCGGCCGCCGCA
This sequence comes from Amycolatopsis sp. AA4, assembly GCF_002796545.1. GTDB lineage: Bacteria > Actinomycetota > Actinomycetes > Mycobacteriales > Pseudonocardiaceae > Amycolatopsis. Next base: position 5,052,044 of record NZ_CP024894.1, on the reverse strand, counting down.
GGTCTGCGTCATCGTCGACACCTCCGGTTCGGTGAGCGACGCCGAACTGGGCAGCGCGATCCTCGAAATCGCCGCGATCGTCCGCGCGGTGGGCGGCCGGCGCGATCTCGTCTCGGTGCTGGCGTGCGACGCCGCCGCGTATCTCCCGCAGTTGTGCCGAGCGGAGGGAATTCCCTTGCTGGGCGGCGGCGGAACGGATCTGCGCACCGGCTTCGCCCAAGCGCTGAAGGGAAGCCCCCGTCCGGACGTGCTCGTCGTATTGACGGACGGCCAAACCCCTTGGCCCAGCGCGAAACCGCCGTGCCGGACGGTGGTGGGCTTGTTCCGCCGGGAGCATCGGGTGGACGAGAACAATCCCTACTATCGGCCGGAGACTCCGCCCGCGTGGGCGAGGGTGGTCACCGTCGGGTGAGCCGGCGTCGAAGAAGGTGTTTCACCGGCCTCGACGCGTGCCCGAGCCGCCGCGGTTCGGGCACGGCCTCCATGGGGTCGACAAGTCGGTCTGCTCAGTGACGCGAGCGCGGGACCATCTGCCGAATTTCCCGTCCGGGAGGAGTGCCGGTACCGCAACGCGGGGTACCTCGACGTCGCGCTGCCGCCGAATGCGGAATACGGCAGCCGGCCGCACTGCGCGAAATCGGCCACCGCATTCCCCGGCCCCGGATTAATTGGGCGGGCAAAATATGCGACACTGCTCCAGTTGAATCCTCAACCTGCTACGCAATATCCGCGAGTGAGTGCGCGAATGTCCGAGTTTATTGGGTCGTGATCGGTGTGTTCATCTGTTGTTAACCTTCCCGTTCCTGTCTGGTTAACCTTGCCGGGGTCACCATAGTCCACCATGTCCTCCCTCGCCCCGGCTAGTGAAAGTGCTTTCCCCGCACCGTTGGGAGACCCCCTTTCTCGCGAGGAACGCGCTATTTGTGTCCGCCTCCAAGAATCCGAAGACATCGCGCCGGAAGGGCTCGCGGAAAAATACGCGGAATGCCTTCCGGAAGCCCGCAGGGCGACGATGTCCCGGCTGCTCTCCGCCTTGGTGCGCGAGGGCCTGCTGAGAACGGACCGGGCGCGCGAACGCGGCCTGGAACCAGCGCTGCGCCAGGCGACGGCGACCGGTCGGCTGGTCCTCGCCGGTCCGGTCCGGCTAAACGGTCGGGAGGTCGCCGACCCGTTGCGGCTCCTGGACTTCCTGGTCGAGGAGCGGCTCTGCTCCGGCGACCGCGACGTCTGGGAACGGCTGCGCGCCGAGCTGGCCGACAGCGTCGCCGGCCACGCGCTGTCGCTGGCGGCCGCGGAGGTCTTCGCGGCCGAGCTGCGCGATCGGGACGATTCCGGCAACGGGAACGGAACCCGGCCGTTCTCGTCGCTGGTCGCCGCGCTCCGCGATTCGGGCGAGGAAGGGTCGCTGCTGATTCCCTTCGAGCGAATGGTCGCGGAGGGGCATCCCCTGCATCCGGTGGCGAAAATGAAAGTCGGGATGTCCGCTGAGGACACCGTCCGCTATTCCCCGGAATTCGGCGCGCAGTTCGGCCTGCCGCTGGTTTCGGTTTCCCGGAGCGCAGCCACCGGGGCGAACGGCCTCGATGGTTCGCAAGCCTTGCTGAGCGAAGCCTTTCCGCGAACTGTGGCCGCGGCAACGGTGGAGATGCGCGCGGCGGGGCTGATTCCCGAACAGCGCGTGCTGATTCCCGTCCATCCGCACCAGCGTTTCCACGCCCTGCCGGTCCTGCACGCCGACGCGCTCGCCGACGGCACGGTGACGCCGCTGCGGACCCGGATCCCGGCACGGCCGCTGATCTCGGTCCGGACCCTCTCCGCACGCGAGACCGCGGCGAGCACGGGGCTGCACGTCAAAACCGCGCTCGAAGTGCAGCTCACCAGCGCCGTCCGCGGGGTCTCGCCCGCCGCGGTGCACAACGGCCCGCGCCTGTCCTCGCTGCTCGAACGGATTGTCGCCGGAGACCTGGACCTGGCGCTCAGCACGCCGGACGGGCGGCCCCGGTTCGCGGTGCTGCGAGAGCTGGCCAGCGTCGCGTACGTGCCGCCAGACCCGCCGAACCCGCCCGATCCCGCCGCCGCGCAGGCCCGGCGCCGTTCGCTGGCCGCGGTCCTCCGGGAAGACAGCGAAGACCTGCTCGGCCCAGACGAACTGTCGATGCCGATCGCCGCGCTGTTCGCGAAATCGCCGTTGACCGGTGCCAGCCTCCTCCACGATCTCGTCGCCGAAACCGCGTCGGTCACCGGAGTTTCGCTGAGCGAGGTGGCGCGGCAGTGGCTCACCGCGCACGTCGAACGCTGCGTCCCGCCGGTGCTGACCCTCCTCGTCCGCTACGGCATCGCGCTCGAACCGCATCCGCAGAACACCGTTCTGGTGCTGAAAAACCGGTGGCCGCACCGCGTGCTGCTCCGCGATCTCGGCGCCGCGCGCCTGCTGGAATCCCGGCTCGCCCGGCGGGCCATGAGCGGCGAGTTCCTGCCCGGCTCGCCCCTGCTCGCCAGCGATCCCGCGGCGTTCCGGGCCAAGCTGTACTACCCGCTTTTCGGCCACCATCTCGGAGAACTCGTCGCCGAGATGGCGAACGCGTCCGGAATCTCGGAGGAGCGCCTGTGGCCGGTGGCGGGGGAGTGCGTGCGGCAGACGTTCCACCGGCTCGCCATGTCCGCCTGCTGCCCCGAAGAGGCCGAGGACGCCCGAGCGGACGCCGAAGCGTTGCTGACCGGGCCGTGGCAGCACAAAGCCCTGCTGACGATGCGCCTGAAGAACCTGGTCACCGACCAGCAGTACGTCGAGGCGCCGAATCCGCTCGCCGCCGGGGACCGGGAGCCGGAACCGCCGGACCTCAACGAGGCGGAACGGGAGATGCTCGCCTGCCTGCGCGAGCGCCGCCCGGAACTCGTGCGGCCCTGGCTGGACGAACTCGCCGGGGCCAGGCTGAGCACCCTCAACGGCGCCTGCGGCGCGCTGCTGCGCGAGCGGAGATCGTTGTCCGCCAAGCGCATCACCGAAACGGTCCTGCCGGGCACGGGGACGCCGCCGGTGTCGCCGAGCGTTCTCGCGCTGCTCGGCACGGGCACGGGACGGCTGATCTCCGTGACCTTGCGTTCGGGACGGCGGCTGGCCGCGGTGTGCGAGCGGGAAAGCGGCTTCGGGGCCAACGAAGTGGTGAGCCCGGTGGTGGTGAGCGACGGCGTCGAGGTCCGCGCCATCGGCCGTCCCGAGCATCTGGTCGACGCCGTCGCCTCGTCCGGCGGCGAGATGGATTGGACCGCCCTCCGCGACGATCTCGTCGACTCCGCGCGCAACCTCGCCCTGTCCCGCGCGTGCGTCCGGCACCGGACCGCGGCGGCGACCACCGACGAGCGCGCCGTTTCCGACCGCGTGCTCGACCTGGACGCCGCGTGCTCGGAAGGGCATTCGATCCACCTCGCCCCGCGGGTACGCCGCGGCTTCACCCCGGCGGATTCGCTCGCCTATTGCCCGGAAAGCGCTGACACGGTCGGCATTTCCTTCGTCGCGGTGCGCAAGGATTCCGTGCATTCGACCCCCGATCCGTCGGGCGCGTCGGTGGGCACGATCGTGGCCGACCACTTTCCCGCGACCGCCGCGCGCGCCATCGACGGGCTCGCCGCCCGCGGGCACGCGCCCGCCGAGTACGAGCTGATTCCCGTGCACCCGTGGCAGCTGCGCAGCCGGCTGGCCGCCGAATACCCCGAGGAACTGGCGACCGGCACGGTCGTCCCGCTCCCCGAAGCGCAACTGGCGTGCCGCCCGACCGTGTCGGTGCGCACCCTGGTCACCGCCGCCTCGGGCAGGCACGGACGGCGCCTCACGGTGAAAACCGCGCTCGACGTCCAGCTCACCTCGCGGCGGCGCACGATCTCGCCCGCCACCACCGACAACGGCCCGCGGATGAGCCGCCTCCTGCAGCGCCTGCTGGCGGACGACCCGAGCACGCGCGGCCGAGTCGTCTGCGTCCCGGAATTGGCCGGGATCGCGTTCGCCCCGCCGCCCGGCTCCGCGCCTTCGCGAGAACGCGGCCTTTCCGCGCTGCTCCGGGCGGATCCCGCCGACTACGCCGTCCCCGGCGAGACCGTCCTGTCCGCCTGCGCCCTGCGGGGAGCGGCTCCGGACGGAACCGTGCTGGCGCAACTGATCCGGGACCGCTCCCACCAGTCGAAGGCTGCGCTCGCGTTCTTCGACCGCTACGCCGAGCTGATGCTCGCCGCGGGACTGCCGTTGCTGTGGCGGTACGGCATCGGCCTGGAAGCCCATCTGCAGAACACGCTGCTGGTGGTGCGCGACGGCTTGCCGGTCCGCGTCCTCGTCCGCGATTTCGGCGGGATCCGCGTCCACCAGGGCCGGCTGCGCGAGGCTGGCCTCGAGTTCGTCCCGCACCCCGGTTCGATCACCTTCTCCGACGACCTCGACCACGTCCGGAGAAAGGTGTCGTACGCGCTGCTGCAGGCCAATATCGCGCCCGTGGTGACGATGTTCGCGACGACCTGGGGCCTGCCCGTCGAGCAGCTCTGGGCGACGGTCCGCGCCGCGATGACCGGCCTGCTGGCCGACCTGCCCGCGCACCTGCTCGCCCGGGCGTCCGCGGACGTGGCGTTCCTGCGGACGTCCCATCTGCCGCAGAAAGCGTTCGGGCTCATGCGCTTGCTGGACGCCGACCACGACATCTACCTGCCGCAGGCAAATCCGCTGCACGACGCGGGCGGCTCCGTGCGATGACCGCGGGCACCGCCGGACGGCTGCCGCTGCGCCTGTTCCTGGCCGGCACGCTGTCCTCCCGGATCGGCGACACCGCGGACCTGGTCGCGCTCAACTGGTACGTGGTCGAGCAGACCGGATCGGCCACCGCGCTGGCGACGGTGAACGTGGTGCGGCTCGCGCCCATCCTGCTGTTCACCGCGCCGGCCGGCTGGCTCGCCGACCGCTACGACAAACGCCGGTTGCTCGCGGGTCTGCGCGTCGCGCTCTTCGTTTCGACGCTGTGCCTGGCCTGGATCGTCACCGCGGGCGGCCCGCTGTGGCTGGTGTGCGCGATGGTGTTCGCGCGAGCCTCAGCGGGCAGCGCCGAACCCGTGCTGAGACAGACGCTCCTGCCGCTGCTGCGCGGAGGGCGGCCGCTCACCGCCGTGATCGCCATGCACTCGGCCTGCCTGAACGCGGCGATGGTGCTCGGCCCCGCGGCCGGCGCGCTCGTCCTCGCGGTCAGCTCCGTCCCGGTCGCGTTCTGGTTCAACGCTTTCTGCACGCTCGTCGCGCTCTGCTGCCTGACGCTCTTGCCCGACCCTGCCGCGGCGCCTGCTCCGGCTCCGGCGCCGCCGGGGGAGTCGGTCTGGCGGCTGCTGCGGCAGAACCCGGCGATGCGCCGCCAGATCGCCCTCGCGATGGGGCCGATGCTGTTCGCTTTCCCGTACACCGCGATGATGCCGCTCCTGTCGAAGGACCTCTTCCACGGCGACGGAAGCACCGCCGCCCTGCTGCTGACCTGCGGCGCGGCCGGCGCGCTGGCCGCCTCGACGACGATGTCCCGCCGTCCGCCGTCGAACCCCGCGCGGCTGGCCGCGATCGGCGCGGTGCTCCTCGGCTGCGCGCTGCTGGTCCTCCTGCTGCCCAGCGGCCTGAGCGGAACGCCCGCCGCGGTCGGCGCGGGCGCGACGATGGTGGTGGTCGGCCTGGTCGGCCAGTGCTACCGCACCGCCAACCGGGCCGCGCTGCAGGCGACCGCCCCCGGCAACCTGCTCGGCCGGATCATGGGCATCGCGAGCACGGACCGGGCGATGATCCCGGTCGGCACCGCCGTGCTGGGACCGCTCGCGGAACTCGCGGGCACGCGGGCGATGGTCGCGTTCATGGGCCTCGGCTGCGTGGTGACGACGTTGCTGACGATCCGGGGCCGCCGGAGCCCGCCGCGGCCGGAACCCGGGCTGGCCGCGGCGTGACTCCCGGGGCTCGTACCGCCGCCCGGGTGAGGAAGGGTTGCGCAAAACGGGCGCCCCGAAGGTATGTTGACGGCAGCGCAGGTCAGCCAGGCAGTTCACCGCAGAGGACCAGCCAGCGAGGGGGAATTGCGACAGTCCGGCTGGCGCCGCGTGTTCCCGGTCCCCGCCCCGCGTCTCGCGAGGAGGGAACGAAATTCATGCACAGCAACGCCCCGCCCTTGAGCCTGACCGTCGTGTGCCCGGCCCGCCGTCCGGCCACGACGCTGACCCGCACGGCGGAGTCCACCGTGGTCGCCCTCGCCGGGGACCTCGACGCCGCGGACGTTCCCCGGCTCCGCCGGATCGTGTCCGGCGAACTCGGGCTGCGGCCGCCCAACCTGCTCGTGGACCTGACCGACGTGCCCTTCTGCTCGGCGCGGGTCCTGCAGTTCCTCGCCGAACAGGCCGCGGACGCCCGCGCTGTCGGGGTGCGGTTCGCGGCCGTCGCGCCGCACCGCGCTGTCCGGCGGCCGCTGGCTTTGCTCGGCCTCGACCGCGCGCTCCCCGTCCTGCCCAGCCTCGGCGCGGAAGCAATTCCGGCGCAGCCCTCGCGTCGCCAGGGCATTCACCGTCCGTGAACCTGCCTCACCAGGGTGGCGGATTGCGCCACCTGGCCCAGTGCTAGCCGCGAGCACAGCGGGTATCCCCACCCCATGAACCGGATCGCCGACAAGGTCGCCCGAGGCGAGAAGACCGACACCGCCCAGCTGCTCGGCCGGGCGGGGATGGCCTGTTACGCCCTCGTCCACCTCATCCTCGCCTACCTGGCCGTGCGGGTCGCGTTCGGCGCGGGCGGGCAGCCCGACCAGAAGGGCGCCCTGCAGGAGGTCGGGTCGACGGCGCTCGGCCAGGTCGTGCTGTGGGTGCTCGCCGCCGGCCTGGTCGCGTTCGGACTGTGGCAGTTCCTCATGGCCGCGACCGGCTACACCTGGACCAGCGGCGGCAAGCGGACCCGCAAACGGTTCGGCGCCGCCGCGCGCGGGATCGTCGTGCTCGCGATCGGGGCCACGGCCTTCCGCCTCGCCGCGGGCACCGGCGGCGGCGGTTCGAGCGACCAGACCCAGCAGGAGTTCACCGCGAAACTGCTCCAGTTGCCCGCCGGCCCGGCATTGGTGGTGGCCGTCGCCGCGGTCGTGCTCGGCGTCGCCGTCGCGGCCGGGGTGAAGGGCGTGAAGCAGACTTTCCTCGAAGATCTCGACCTCACCGGGCTGCCCGGCAAGACCCGCCGGTGGGTCGGGCGGCTGGGCAGCACCGGGTACCTGGCCAAGGCGGTGGTTTTCGCCGTGACCGCGTTCCTGCTGGGCTTCGCCGGTTTCCGCTCCGACGCGAAGCGAGCGGGCGGGCTGGACGCCAGCCTGAAGACCCTCGCCGCGCAGCCCTTCGGGGCGGTGTTGCTGACCGTGGTCGCGTTCGGCCTGGCGGCGTTCGGGGTCTATTGCCTGGCCGCGGCGTGGGCCCATCGGCGCTGACGGGCCTCGCTGGTCAGGGGGTCCCGGCAAGCAGGTCCACTACGTCCTCGCCCCGTCCTCGTTCGGCAAACCGCCGCCGTTGCCGGTCCGCTCCGCTGCCTTCAGCGCACAGTTGCGCCGTCGCCTCCCGCGCGAACTCCAGATCCCCGGCTGATTCCAGCGCGCCCGTCGTCAGCTCGATCAGGTCGGCGAGCACTTCCTTCGTCGGCGCCAGGTCGCCGCTGCGCGGGTGCGGGCAACAGCCGCTCACGCCGTCCCGCGACGCGCGCCAGAGCTGGGCGCGCAGGACCTCGTTCGGCAAGTCCGGCGGGGGACCGTCGTCCGCCAGCGCGGTGGCGACGAGGCCGCGCGCCAGCACGCCGAGCAAGACAGCTTCCTCCGGAGTCGCGGCGACGTCGGCGATGCGGAACTCGATGGTCGGCTGCTTTTCCGAAAGCCGGACGTCCCAGTAGACCATCCCGCGGTCGAGGATCGCGCCCGAGCGCAGCCACGCGTCGACGATGCTTTCGTACTCGTCGAGCGACGCGAAGCGCGGCGGCGGCCCGGCCGACGGCCAGCGGCTCCACTGCTGGTAGCGCCAGCTGCGGTAACCGGTGTCGTAGCCGTCGGCGATCGCGGAATTCGCGGTCACGGTCAGCAGGACCGGCAGCCACGGCCGGATCCGCCCGAGCACCTGGATGCCGGTCTCCTTGTCCGGGATCGCGACGTGCACGTGGCACCCGCAGGTCAGCGACGTCCGCGCGGTGGCCCCGAAATGCTCGCCGATCCGCTCGTAGCGCGGATTCTCGGTGACCTCCGGCAGGTCCTCCGCCGACACCGGCGGGGAGGCCGCGGGCAGCAGCCTGCGGCCTCGCTTCCGGGCGGCCGAGGCCAGGTCCTCGCGCAATTCGCGCAGCCGCCGCAACGCCTCGTCGCGCGTCCGGCAGACGTCGGTGGCGATCTCCGCCTGCGATTGGATCAGCTCGTGCTGCAGCTCGCCGTTCTCGCCGCCGGTTTCCGCGGCGCGGTCGACGACGTCGTCTGCCTGGGCCAGCCGGCCGTCGCGGTCGACGACGAAGAACTCCTCTTCGATGCCGAAAGTCAGCTCGTCGCCGGTCTGGTCGTTCACCGATGTTCTCCTGTGGTCCGGGGGCATCGGAGTACCCGGCCGGCCCCGTGCGCAAACGACGTTTTCCCGGCCGGGAAAGGGGTAATCCGCATCCCAGGAAACAGCGGGCGGCCGATCCTGCGCTGCCCGCGCCCGGACCGCACTGTGAGGACACCGATGTCGACCGACGCGATCGTGCTGCTGAAGAACGACCACAAGACGGTGGAAAAGCTGTTCAAGGAGTTCGAGAAAGCGGGCGAGAAGGCCTACAAGAAAAAGCGGCGCATCGTCGACTCGATCATCGAAGAGCTGACCGTCCACGCGTACCTCGAGGAAGAGATCTTCTATCCGGCGGCCAAGGAAGCCGTCCCGGAGACCAAGGACCACGTCCTGGAGAGCGTCGAGGAGCACCACGTCGTGGTGTGGATGCTCTCCGAACTGCTCGACCTGGACCCGGAGGACGAAACCTTCGACGCGAAGGTGACCGTGCTGACCGAAAACGTGCGCCACCACGTCGAGGAAGAAGAGGACGAGTGGTTCCCGGAGGTCCGTTCGGCCATGGGGCGCAAGCAGTTGCGGGAATTGGGGCAGCGGATGCTCGACGCGCGGCCGGACGCGCCGAAGAATCCGCTGAAACTGCAGAGCGCCCACGCTTGACCGCCATTCCGGGCCGGACGCGGGGAAAGGGTTCCGCGTCCGGTCCGGCCGGCGGCGATTGTCCCGTTTTCGCGGTCTTCCCCTGCTGCCCGGCGTAGGGGTGCCGCCGCCCCCGCCGCGTTCCTAACCTCGGAACGAGCCGCACGGAGGGGGACGAGCGATGCGTCCGCTGACTACGAGAACGTTGTCCGCCAAGGAATTCGCCGATCTCAAGCACACCGTGGCGCTCCGCTCGTCGGCGCGCCGGGCCGTCGCCGAGGACCCGGCTTACGCCACGCCGCTGCCGAGGGAACTGTGCCTGCAGCTGACCTACCGCTGCAATCTGCGCTGCAGCCACTGCTATCAGTGGAGCGAACAGGGTTTCTTCCGCGATTTCGGTCCCGCCAAACAACGGACCGAACTCGACGTGGATATCGTCGCGAAACTGCTGGACGCCACGGAATCCGTACGTTCGAAGGTGTTCGTCTGGGGCGGCGAACCGTTGCTGCACAGCCGGTTCGGCGACATCGCCGAGCTGCTGAGCCGTTCGCCGCGCACGGTCACCGTCTGCACCAACGGCTTGCTCTTCAAGCGAAACCTCGAGCACCTCCTGAAGCTCGGCGAACAGCTCAACCTGCTGGTGAGCCTCGACGGCCTCGGCGCCGACCACGAGGAACTGCGCGGCCGCGGCACTTTCGCCCGGACCACGAAAAACATCGAGCTGATGCTCGGCCTGAAGCGCGAAGGTGGGTTCGCGGGCGAGGTTTCGGTGAATTGCATGGTGTCGCACCGGACCGTGCACACGATGTACGAGTTCATGGAATGGGCCGAAGACCTCGGCGTCAACACGGTCTACTTCCAGTTCCCGTGGTACATCAGCCCCGAGGTGGCCGAGGCCATGGACCGGGTCTACGCCGAGTCGTTCGCCTGGCTGCGGCCGGACACCGGCACCGCGCGCCCGACCTGGCATTCCTACACCTACCGGCTGCCTCCGGAATGCCTGCCGCAACTGCGCGAATCGATGGCGCGGCTGGCGTCCCGGCGGTGGCGGGTGCGGATCCGCTACCAGCCGCAGCTCGAACCGGACGAGGTCGAGGACTTCGTGCTCGGCACGCCGAAACCGGCGCAGCACCGCAGCAAGTGCCTCGCGGTGTCGAACCGGATGGAGGTGCACGCCGACGGCAACGTCAGCTCGTGCAAGTTCTTCCCGGAGTTCGTGGTCGGCAACCTGTACGAGACGGACCCGGTCGCGTTGTGGCACAACGAATCCTTCCGCGAGGTCCGCCGCGTCCTCGGCGCGAACGGGATGATGCCCGTGTGCTCGCGGTGCGTCCTCCTCTACCTCAACGGAGTGTGAGCACCGTGGCGGATCTCGAACGCAGGGTCACTGAGGTGCTGGTCGCCGTGCTGGACAACGGAACGGCGGCCGAGGAGATCGGCCCGGACGCCGACCTCGTCGACGACTACGGGCTCGACTCCCTGCAGATGATCTCCTTCCTGCTCGGCGTCGAGGACGCACTCGGCGTGCAGCTGGACTACGAACACCTCGAACTCGACGACCTGCGCGTGTTCGGCCGGTTCACCGGGTTCCTGCGGACGCTCGCGCCGTCATGACCGCGACGGCGCGCTTCGGCACCTTCGACGCCGAGCGCTGGTGGCGGCCCGCGGACCTGGCCGTCCTGCCCGCCGCACCCGGCGGCGGCGCGGCCGACGACATGGACGAACTGCTCGCCGCCGCGTGTTCGCCGGGCGACCTGCTGGTCACCCGACGCGCTCCGGCGCGGGAGATCCGCGAGTCGCTGGCCGCCTGCGGCATCGAGTTCGACCACCACGCGGTTCCGGCCCCGCCGGGAACCCCGATCGAGCGAGCTGTCGACGCGGAAACTCTGACCGGATCGCCGGAGATCGCTCCGTACGCGGTACTGCCGGACACCGTCGCGCTGGCCGCTCGGCTCGGACGCGCCGACCGGCTTCCGGCCGCGGAAACGGTGGCCGAGGTCAATTCCAAGACCTGGTCGAATGCGCTGGTGCAGTCGCTCGGGCTCCCTGGCGCGGGCGTCGTCGTGCGGTCCGCAGCCGAACTCGCCGCGGCGGTCGGGACCCGGCCCAGCGTCGTGAAAGACCCGTACGGAGTCTCTGGCCGCGCGACGCTGGAGGTCGCCACGCCCGGCGTGCTGCGCGCCGTCACGCGCACGTTGGCGGCTCAGCAAGCCCGCGTCGAACTCCTGGTCCAACCTCGCTACGACCGGCGCACGGACTTCTCGGCGCATCTACTCGTCGCCCCAGAGCGGTGGGAACTGCTTGGCGTGCAAGTGATGCACAACCGCGGCTACCGCCACGCCGGGTCCGAGCCAGCCCCGGACGAACTCCTCGCCGAACTGGCCGCGGCCGAATACGACGAAACGCTCGCCGCGGTCGCCGAAGCCCTTGCCGCGGCGGGCTACCGAGGGCCGGCGGGCGTGGACGCGATGGTGCTAGCGGACGGGACGCTCGTGCCGGTGCTGGAAATCAACGCACGCCAGTCCTTGGGGTTGCTTTCGCTGCTGCTGGACCGCCGCGTCCGTCCGCACGGCCTGCGCTGCCACCTGTGGCGGTTCGACCTGAAAGTCCCGCCCGGCAAGGGAATCAGCAACCTCTTCGCCGCGCTGCGCCAGCTCCGCTATCGAGGAGGTGCCGTTCCTGGCGTCGTTTTGGTCGGCGGCAGCGGTCTCGCCGCACCGGGCGGCCGGATCTACTGCGCGCTGATGGCCCGCCCCGGTGAGAGCGCAGCCGTGCGAGCCGGCCTGCTCGACGCGATCTCGGCGGCCGGAATGGAGACCCGATGATCGCCGACGTGCTCGCGGAAGCCGGGGTGCGGCAGGCGGAATGGACGCCGCTGACCGGGGCGACCTTCAACACCGCCTACCGGGTCCGGCCGCCCGGCCTGGTCGTCAAGGTCTCCCCGCCGCCGGACGCACCCGCGCTGACCTACGAACGCGGCCTGCTCCGTACCGAAGCGCTGTTCTACGAAGCGGCCGCGGCCGCCGTGCCGGTTCCGCGCGTGGTGCACACCGACTTCTCCGGACGTCTGGTCGACGGCGACGTCCTGGTCATGACCGAACTCCCCGGGACCAGCTGGGCCGCCCGGTGCGTGCCTCCCGCGGAACGCGCCGCGCTGCGGACCGAACTCGGCACCCTCGCGGCCCGCCTGCACCAGGTCACCGGCACCGGATTCGGCTATCCCCGCAGGCTCGCGCCGAGCTGGCGCACCGCGTTCACCGGGATGCTGGACGCAGTGCTAGCCGACGCCGAACGGTTCGCCGTCGCACTCCCGCTCGAACAGATTCGCACGACGCTGGTGGCGCACGCCGACGCCCTGTCCGAGGTGCGGACCCCGGTCCTGGTCCACTTCGATCTGTGGCCCGGCAACATCCTGCTGGGCGACTCCGGGATCACCGGCTTCGTCGACGGCGAACGCGCGTTCTGGGGAGACCCGCTGGCGGACCTCGTCTCCACGGCCCTCTTCGGCGACATCGAACGCGACGCCGACTTCGTGCGCGGATACCGCGAAGCAGGCGGTGAGCTGGTTTTCGACGCCGCGGCCCGCGTCCGGCTCGCGCTCTACCGCTGCTACCTGTACCTGATCATGCTGGTCGAGACGGTGCCGCGCGGAGGCGGCGCGCCCGTGACGAGCCAGCTGGCGTCCGCGCATCTGCGCCGGGCCTTGACGTTCCTCGGGAGGCCGTCGTGATCGAAGTCCTCACTTCCGGCGTGGCACTCGGTGTGCACGTGCCAGGTCTGCTGCTGGCTCAGCGCCTGCGCGAACGCGGCGCGGCCGCCGACGTCAGCGTCCTAGAACGACTGCTGCCGCCGCACAAGCTGGCCACCACGGCCGAGATGAAGTGGGCTTTCCACCGCGATTTCCGCCTGGCCAAGGCCGGGCACCGCCTCGCGACCGACCCGGCCGCGGTGACCGATCCGTCGGCCGAAGCGGAACTGTTCACCCGCTGGGACACCGAACAGGTCGAGACTTTCGTGCTCTTCTCCGGATTCTGGCTGCCCATCGTCGAGCGCTACCTCGCCCGCGGCCGCGCGGTACGCGTGGTGCTCTGCCACATCGACGCCATCGCCTCGCCGTCCTTCCGGAAAGCCGCCGGATGGCAGGTGCCGCACGAGGATGTCTTCCTGGTGGACGGCGCATCGATGACGGTGCCGTGCAGCGTGCCGGTGAGCGCGCGGCCGCCGCTGCCGTGGGCGGAGCGCGAGCCCCGGCTGTACCTGCACGGCGGCGGCTGGGGGATGGGCACCTACCGCGAACACGTCGCCGCACTGGCCGGTGCCGGGTTCGCCCTCGACGTCCTGGCCTACCGGGAGTCCGATGTGGACCCGCGAGCCGGGATCCGGCACTTCCTGCTCGATCCGGACTGGCATCCCTGGTACGACAACGGTTTCCCGCCGTTCCGGCCAGCAGGCCGCGAGAGTTACTCCCGCGGCGAGGCACATCCGGATTCCTTCGAGCTGGTCCGCTCGGCGCGGGCGATGGTCAGCAAACCCGGCGGCGGAACCTGCCTGGACTCGTTGTGGGCCGCGACGCCGTTGCTGCTGCTGGAGCCGTTGGGGGCCGCCGAAAAACGCAACGCGGAGGTATGGCAGCGACTCGGTTTCGGCCTCCCTTACGAAACTTGGCGGGACAGCGGCTTCTCTGGTGAACTGCTCGCCGAAATGCACGGCAACCTGGTGCGGGCGCTGCCCGGCATCGCCGACTACTCAGCGGAGCTGGCCGCGTGAACACCCGCCCGCTTTCGGTGTTCCAACGGGTGATGCTGGACTACGGCCCGGAGTTCACCGGGGAGTGGTTCACCATGAACGCCGTCCTCCGGTTGAGCGCGTCCCTCGACCCGGCCGTCCTGTCCGTCGCCTTGACGAAACTCGTTGCCCGGCACGAAATCCTGCGCACCCGGGTGACCGACGGCGTCCAAATGGTGTCGCCGCCCGGCCCGCCGGTTTTCGAAATGTGCCGCGACGCCGCCGACTGCCTGCACGCACCGGTGCCGCCGGAATCCGGACCCCTGGTGGTCCGCCTGGTGCGCGGCGATCCCGACCTGCTCGCCGTGCACCTGCACCATCTGGTCGCCGACCCGAGCACGGTCTGGGCCACCTGCCGGGAACTCGCCGCGCTGTACTCCGCCGAACTGGGCGGGGCCGCGCCGCCCGGGCCAGCCGCGCAATACGGCGACTACGCTGCCGCCGAAGACCGGTTGCGCCGGAACACGGAAGCCGCGGATCGGGCCTGGTGGGAAACCGCGATGGCCCAGGAGTTCGCGTCAGTCCGGAAAGACGAGACCTGCGCACCGTACGCCGAGCGCGCGACCCTGCTGCCGAAGTCCGGGCTGGACGCGGTGCACCGCTTCGCGCGAACCCACCGCACGACCCCCGCCACCACGCTGTTCGCCGCACTGGCCTGCGCGATGCGCCCGCACACCGGGCCGGGACCGCTGGTGTTCACCACGGTATTCGGCCTGCGGGACCGTCCGGAGTGGCGCCGGATGCTGGGTCCCTGCCTGCTCACCGCCTACGTCCCGCTCCCGGCCCCGCCGCCGCGGCTGACGCCGGGATACGCCGTCGAGGTCCGCGACGTCCTGCGAGACTGCCGCCGTCGCTGCCGCTTTCCGATGCCGGAAGTCCGGTCGTTCCTCGCCGCCTCGGACCCGGTGCCGTTCTACGAATACGTTCCCGACGACTGGCCGGAGCCGTACGCGTTCGGCCCGGTCACCGCCCAGGTCGTCGCGGCCGCCGGACCCAAGGACACCCGCGCCCCGACGACCCTGGCGATCCGCTCCCGCTCGACCGCCGAGGGCACCCTGACCGCACATGTTTCCTCCGCCGGACAAGGCTGGACCCGCGAACGCGTCCGCTCGCTGTGGCCGGCCGTGGCCGAACAGGTCTTGACGGAGTCCACAAAGGACCCGCTCAGGTGAGTTCGCTGGCAGCGCCTTGGCCGCAGTGTTGACCTCGATGCGGTCGCCCCAGGTGTTCAGCACGGCGACCGCGAATGTCCGGGACTCGATGCGGACCAGCCCTGCCTGACCGCCCACGCCGCGCCGGGAACGCCCGCGGAATGCCGAAATGCTTCGCGGAGCCCCACTGGCCGGGGTCGTCGGGCGGCGAGGTGTGCGCGAGCCCAGCTTCTCGGTCTGCCGCCGGACAATCGCCGGTCCGCCGAGTCGCTGCCGCGATCCGCCTGGCCGCCGGTTCGGGCCGCACCGAATGGCACGCCGCGTGCGCGATGGTGGTCAGCAGCGGTCAAACCTCCCGCGACGGCGATCCCCACTCGCATCTTTATCGACGCGAACTCCTTCGGCAACGGTCCGCTTCCACGGAAGCGGGAGCGCTCCGAAGGCAGGGACGCCGGGGGAGGGCAGGGATCGTCCGAAGAGTCCGTCCATTCCGGCCGGTCGACGGACAACCCCGGCCGGGCATCGGCATCCGGCCGACCCGCACGGTGCTGAGCTGCGAAAACCCGAAGGCCGAGGGTCCGCACACACCGACAACGGCGAAAGCCGGAGGACGTCCAGCCACGTCTGGCTGCCCGATTCCGCCGCCGTCGTGCCGAGGTTCAGTCGGTTTCCGGCTGCTGCCACGTCCGTCCGGCCCGCTGGGCCGCGAGCTGGATCTCGTCGCCGACCTCCTGCCAGTTCTGGTCCGTCGGGTCGTGGTCGCCGATCCACGTGCGCCGCGGCGTCGCGAGGGCACCGCCGGCCGGCTGCGGTTCTTCTGTCATCTGAGTCATGATTCCTCCGTCTCCGGGAGAAGACCACCTCGGATTACCCCTTCCGGGGCCCCTGAAACGGGTATGCGTTTGAGATCGGCCGGGCTGGGTAGGCGAGGCGCGTGCGGAGATCGTCGGCCGCGACGTGTTCGCCTCCGACATCATCCTGATGTGACCGGGCGCTCAACCCCGGCGTGCTGGCCGAGGCCGAGGACCCGATGGCGGTGCACGCGGACGGCGCGTTCTTCTCCACCTGCGGCAGTTCGCTGTCGGTCAAATCGGCGATGCTGCCGGTCGCGGAGCCCGGCGAGGAGCTGCTGATTTCCCGCAACGCGCACAAATCCGTGGTCGCCGGGCTCGTCCTCAACGGCCTCCGGCAGCCAAGGGAACGCTGCTCGTCACGCCGACCGATTACGGTTCCTGCGCCGACCTCCGAGGCGTCGCGCGGAGCTGCCACGACCGCGGCGTGCCGCTGATCGTCGCCGAAACGATGAGCCCGTATCCGCCGGGCGTCCGGCCGTGCTGCCCGGCGAGGTCCTGACCCGCCCCGTGCTCGACTACCTGCGAAGCGGCGTCACGGCGGGGATGTTCTTGCCCGATCCGGAGCTGCGCCGCGTGCGGGTCGTCGCCCGTTGAGATTGCCTCGGACGGACGTGGGTAATCCCGGGCCCATGACGGAATGGGATCACCGGCTGCCCGTCGTGCGCGATCTCGACGAGCTGGTCTCGGCGTTCCGCCGGGCCGGCGAAGACGATCTGTACGTGCGCTGGTCGCGCGGCCCGGACGCGGACCTGCGCTCCGGCGAGGAAAGCCGCGACGGGCTCACCGGGATGCTGCTGCCCGGCCTGTCCGCGAACTCGCTGGCCCGCCAGCCGTGGTGGCGGGACCGTTCGCTCCGGCTGTGGCTGGCCCGGCGCCTGCACGACTACCAGCACCTCCGCCAACGCGGCGGCCCCGGAGTGCGCCCGTGGCTCCTGCGAGGCCGCGAAATCGCGCGGGGCCCGGACAACGAGCCGCTGATCGTGGACGCGGAACCGCTGGCCTGGATCGAGGACGCGGTAATGCACGAAGCGCGGCGGCTGGTGGAAGAGGAGGCCCCGGCGGAGTGGGGGTCTATGGACCGGACGCCGTGACTCGCTGCGTCGGCGAAAGTCCGTGAGGGGGACCCTGGGGGAATCTGCTTCCGTCAGGGTTCCCCTCACGGACTTCGGCGCACGCGCCCGTCAGCGGAGCCACCGCCCGCCGCCGGGGTGGGAGCGCCCGCCGGTGACGACCCGCCCGCCGGGGTGGGAGCGCCCGCCGGTGACGACCCGCGCGCCGGGGCCGAACAGCTCGTCAACGGGCCGGGCCGGAGCGACGTGCTCGGCTCCGGCCCGGCCCCGCGCCCCCGGCCAACACCCGTCAGAGCTGCTCGAACGCCTCCACGACCCGCCGCGCCGCCGAGTGCGCGCTGGCCGGGTTGGCTCCGGTCACGACCCGCCCGTCGGTGATCGAAAGGTCGTCGAACGGCTGGGCAGGGGCGACGTACTCCGCGCCCGCGTCCGCCGCGCTGTTCTCGATCAGCGGGGCGTTGTCGTCCTTGATCCGTTCGATCAGCCCGAGGTCGATCTCGCCCTGGGTGGTGAAGCCGGTGATCCGCTTGCCGTTGACGATGGACTTGCCGGTTTCCTTGTCGCGCACGTACGGCAGGATCGCCGGGCCGTGGCAGATGGCGGCGACGATGCCGCCGTTGTCCCAGATTCGCTGGGCGACCGACTGGAGCGCGGCGGCCCCGGGGTAGTCGTAGATCGCCGCGTGCCCGGCGGCGGCGAAGAAGACGCCGTAGTCGTCCGGGTCGACGTCGGCGGCCTTCTTCAGGTTCTTGTTCAGGCTGACGCTGAACGGCGCCTCGGGATCGCGGTAGACCGCTTTGTCCTCCTCGGTGAGGAACTGGTCCTCGGTGGAATGCGCGTCGAGCCCGAAGGAGCCGGTTTCGCTGACCAGGTCGACTTCGAACCCGGCGGCGGCGAAGACCGAGTACGGATGCAGTGCCTCGGTGTAGAACAGGCCGGTTTCCGAACCGTCCTCGTAGAACTCGAAGTGCTTCGCGGGGATGGCGATGAGGGCCTTCTTCGGCAGTGCCACGATGCCTTCCTTTCCCGGCCGATTCGCCAGGCCGGACAGTGGTTCCGACACCCGCCTCGGTCACGGGCGTCTGCCTGGGGGAACGAGGCGGGCCGAGCAGGGCATCCTGGCGCCGGGGAATGCTGTCGCCGGGAACTGCCCGCGTTGTACTGGGGAACAACGGCGGCGTTCAGCGGTCCTGCGGCACGGCTTCGAGGGCGACGGCCAGTTCGGCGATGTCGGCCGGGTTGGCGAAGGAATGCCCGGTGAGTTCCTGCACCCGCCGCAGCCGGTACCGGACGGTGTTGCGGTGGCAGTGCAGCTGCTTGCCGGTTCGCTCGGCGGAGCCGTCGTTGTCGAACCAGGCCCGGATCGTGGCGAGCAGGGTTTCGCGGTCCTCGGCGGGCAGTTCGAGGATCGGCCCGAGCACCGCCTGTGCGACGCGGACGCCTTCGGCGGGGGCGTGCGCGACGAGACCGGCGACCCGGCCTGCCCGGAAAGCGCTGACCTGCTTGCTGCCTTCCGGCGCGGACACGAGCGCGATCCTGGCCAGGCGGACCGCCCGCGGGGTTTCGCCGATGGCTCGATAAGGCTGGCTCATCCCGATCCGGGCCTTGGCGATTTGCCGCAGCAGGGCGACGAGCGGCTCCGGGTCGCTGTCCGGAAGCGCGACGATTCCCGTCTGCAGCGCGGGCGTCAGCCGCCACACCGAAACCATGCCGTGCTCGGCGAGGCGCTGTTCGATGCCCGGCAGCGGTTCGTCGGCGCGGCGGGTTTCGGCCATGACGACGACCAGGCCGGCGTCCGGCGGGAAGCCGAGCAGCGAGGTGATTTCCCAGTGCGTCGTTCCCGCGACTGGTTCTCCGGTGAACAACGCCTCCGCGAGCGCGGACCGGCGCCGCTCGCGCGCCAAGGTCAGTTCGGCCATCGTCGCCCGGTACGCCTCGGTCAGCTGGATGGCGTACTCGTCGGTGAGCAGCCACAAACCGCGCCCCGCGGCGAGCAGGGCACGCATCAGCGCGGGCCGCTGGTAATCCGCCGACGCGGCGAGCGTGTCCCACAGCGCGGTGAATCCCAGCCGGTAGGCCCGCAGCACCTCGGGCAGTGGCGCACCTTGGCGCGCCCGCCGGGCCCCGGTCTCGCGCGGCGCGGAGAAGTCGTTGCCGCCCTTCGGATCGCGCAGCGCGGCGATCATGAACCGCATGTTCGCCTCGACCGACCGGCGCAGATCCTCCGGCTGGACGAGCCCGTCGTCGCGGTAGATGTCGATCTCGTCGCGCACGCGGGCGACGTGGGCGTCGACGAGCCGGGGGAGTTCGGCCTCGGCCCGCCTGACGACCTCGCGGAGATCGTCGCTCATGTCCGGCCCCTTCCCGGCTCTTGTGCCGGCGGACAGACCGGGTTGGCCCGCCCGACAGTCTTGGTTGCTTCCGGTTCGCGGGCACTGCGATGCTCGGCGTGCGCCCGGAAGCCCGCCGACTGTCCGCAACGGACCGCGCTCACCGGCTTCCGCGCATCAGGTCGACCGCGAACTGCGCGTACTCGGCCGCGATCTGCTCCGGGGAGGTGGGCCCGTCCGCACGGAACCATTGCGGCAGCGACGTGCACATGGTCGCCACGGCCCGGGCGGCGTCGCGCGGATGCCGCGTCGCGAACTCGCCGTCCCGGATCGCGGCGTCGACCTCGCTGTCGAGCAGCCGCTGGATTTCGGTGCGGCTGGCCGCGATCCGCGACCGGTTCGGCTCCTCGAAGCTCCGCATCTCGCTGGCCCCGATGAAGGCGAGGTCGCGGCGCTGGGCGTGGAACAGCGCGAGCGCCTCGACCATGTTCGCGAAGCGTTCGACCGAGGTGCCGCCGTCCGCGCGGGCGGCGGGGATCCGCCAGTGCAGTTCGGTCATCGCGACGTCGAGAATGGCGGCGAGCAGGTGCTGTTTGCTGGGGTAGTGGTGATAGACGCCGGGGACGCTCATCCGGGCGTTCGCGGCCACCAGCCGCATGGTCGCGCCGTGGTAGCCGGTGACGACGAACGTGGCGATCGCGGCGCGCAGCACCGGGTCGAGGTCCAGCGGCGCGAACGTGCGCCAGGGCCGGCCGGGCGCCGGGGGCCGCTCCTCCGGCGCGGTCCGCGCGGCGAGCAGGTCCGCCGCCGACGTGCCCAGCGCGTCGGCGATCCGGCCCAGCCGTTCCACGGTCAGGCCGGTCTTCCCGTTCTCGACCGCGCTCAGCGTCCCGGCGCTGACCCCGATCCGGCGGGCCAGTTCGCGCAGCGGCATCCGGGCCCGCGTCCTGGCCTGCCGGACGAGCGGTCCCGCCCCCGGTTCGGTCGCGAGATGTTCAGGCATTCTGAACACGATAGTCCATCCGGTAGCCGTTGTCTTCACCAGTTCGGGGAGGTGTATTGACAAAGCGTTCGGCCGGGCTCACTCTGGCACCGCACTGAACGCGACCGAACGCTCGTACGGCTTTGTTCAGAAACCGATTGGCTCGACGTGGAGGATGATCGATGAGCGACGCACCCGCCCTGACCGACCTGCTGGCGAACGCGCCGTCGAACTGGGGGAAGTGGGGCTCCGGCGACGAGGTCGGCGCGCTGAACTACCTGACCGAGGCCGAGGTCCTGCGCGGCGTCGCGGAAATCGGCTCCGGCAAGGTGTTCACCCTGCAGCGGCTGATCGGGGACCCGGCCGGCGAGCCGGTGTGGCCGGGCCGCCGTCCCGCCGAGCGCGAGCAGGTCATCGACGAGTCCGCCTGGGACGAGGGCGGCGACGGGCCGGAATTCCCCGGCGGCCTGCACTACGCCGACGACAAGATCGAAGCGTTCCTGCAGGGCTCGACGCAGTACGACGCGCTGGGGCACGTCTGGTACGACGGCCGGATCTGGAACGGCTACGACGCGCGGAGCACCGTCGGCGGCCTGGACAAGGCCAGCGTCGCCCCGATCGCCGAACGCGGCGTGGCGGGCCGCGGGGTGCTGCTGGACATGGCCCGGTTCCGCGGCAAGGACCACCTCGACGCGGGCGAGACGTTCACCCACGAGGACCTGGAGGCCTGCGCCGAGGCGCAGGGCACGAAGATCGAGAACCGGGACATCCTGCTGATCCGCACCAACCACCTGCGGCTGTTCTTCGACCAGGGCGACGCCTTCTACGACGGATTCTGCGAGGCCGGGCTCGTCTACTCGCCGGAACTCGTCGAATGGTTCCAGCGCCGGGAAATCCCGAACCTGGTCACCGACACCATCGCCAACGAGGTCACCACCGACCCGAACACCGGCGTGGCCCTGGTGCTGCACAACGCGTTGATGCGCAACCTCGGCGTCGTGTTCACCGAGATCTGCGACCTGGAGAAGCTCGCCGCCGACTGCGCCGAAGACGGCAAGTACACGTTCTTCTACGCCGCGGCCCCGCTGAAGATCCACCGGGCGAGCGGCTCGCCGGTCAACCCGATGGCGGTGAAATGAGCGCCTACACCGCGAAACCCTGGCTCGCGCTCTACCGCGAGGGCACCCCCGCCGAGATCAGCCCGGAACACGACACCGCGCTCGCCCTCTTCGACGCGTCCGTCCGCCGCGCTCCGGACACCGTGCTGATCCGCTACTTCGACGGCGCACTGACCGTGCGCGAGGTGGACGAGGCCGCGAACGCGCTGGCGGTCGCGCTCGCGGACGACGGCTTCGCCCCGGGCGACCGGCTGGCCCTGTTCACCCAGAACAACCCTGCCTACCTCATCGGCCTGCTCGCCGCGTGGAAGGCGGGCGGCACCGCGGTGTCGATCAACCCGATGAACCGGGCCCGCGAGCTGAGCTATCTGCTCGCCGACTCCGGCGCGACGGCGCTGCTCGCCCTCGACGAGCTGTACGCGGAGGTCGCCCGCGACGTCATCGCCGAGGGCGGGACCGCGGTGCGGACGGTCGTCACCACGTCGGCACTGGACTGGCAGACCCGCAACGACCCGCGCCTGTTCGGCGAGGCGGCCCGGCGCCGCGACGAGGGCGTCCGCGACCTCGCCGAGGTGGTGGCGCAGCACTCCGGGCGCACGATCACGGCACCGGACCCGCAACCCTCCGACCCGGCGGTGCTGACTTACACCTCCGGCACCACCGGCGTCCCCAAAGGCGCGATCAACACGCACCGCAACCTGGTCTTCAACGCGCAGACCTACCGGGACTGGATCGGCCTCGGCGAAGCCGACACGATCCTCGGGATCGCCCCGCTGTTCCACATCACCGGGCTCGTCGGGCACGCCATGCTCGCCCTGCTGCTGCCCGCGCCGCTGGTGCTCGCGCACCGCTTCCAGCCGGCCGTGATGCTCGACGCGATCCGCGAGCACCGGCCGACCTTCACCATCGGCGCCATCACCGCGTTCACCGCGCTGGCAGGCGTTCCGGGAGTGAGCCGAGAAGATTTCTCCTCGCTGACCGCGGTCTACTCGGGCGGC
This sequence comes from Amycolatopsis sp. AA4, assembly GCF_002796545.1. Taxonomy (GTDB): domain Bacteria; phylum Actinomycetota; class Actinomycetes; order Mycobacteriales; family Pseudonocardiaceae; genus Amycolatopsis. The sequence continues at coordinate 5,029,573 of NZ_CP024894.1, read as the reverse complement.
GCCGCCATCGCGCCCGCGGTCGCGGAATCGCTCGAGAACCGGCTCGGCATCCAGGTGCACAACGCCTACGGCCTCACCGAGACGAGTTCGCCGTCGCACTGCGTTCCGCGCGGCGTGCGAACACCGGTCGACCCTGCTTCCGGTGCGCTTTCCATCGGTGTCCCCGTCTTCAACACCGTGGTGCGGGTGCTCGACGAGGCCGGAGCGGAGGTCCCGGCCGGGCAGATCGGCGAGCTGGCCACCTCCGGCCCGCAAGTGGTGCCGGGCTACTGGAACAAGCCCGACGCGACCGAGGAATCGTTGCCCGGCGGGGAACTGCGCACCGGGGACGTCGGGTTCATGGACGAGCACGGCTGGTTCTATCTGGTGGACCGCAAGAAGGACATGATCAACGCGGCCGGGTACAAGGTCTGGCCGCGCGAGGTCGAGGACGTGCTCTACACCCACCCCGCCGTGCGCGAGACGGCTGTCGTCGGAGTGCCCGACCCGTACCGCGGCGAGACGGTCAAGGCGTACGTCTCGCTCAATCCCGGCGCTGCCGTGTCCGCGCAGGACCTGGTCGACTACGCGAAGGAGCGGATGGCGGCCTACAAATATCCCCGTCTTGTCGAATTCCTCGACGAGATCCCGAAAAACGCCTCCGGCAAGATCCTCCGCCGCGAACTGCGGGGCAGGCCGGCGGAAAGCCCCGCCGGGGAAAGGAAATCCGGATGATCCGCGAACTCGCGCAGATCGACGTCCGCCCCGGCACGGAGGCGGAGTTCGAAAAGGCGGTGGCCAAGGCCAAGCCGCTTTTCGACCAGGCGGAAGGCTGCCATGGAGCCGTGCTGTGGCGCGGGGTCGAGAAACCGGCGCGCTACCGTCTGGTCGTCCTCTGGGAAACGGTGGAGCACCACACGGTGACGTTCCGGGGCTCGCCGGATTTCCAGCGGTGGCGCGAGCTGGTGGGGGAGTACTTCGCCGCTCCGCCTGAAGTCGAGCACGTCCACGAAGTGTGAGGGAAACGCCCATGCGCGCGGTGAAAATCAAGGACGGCCAGTTCGAACTCGGCGAGGCGCCCGACCCGGCCGCGGACGGCGACCAGGTCGTGGTCCGGATTCGCGCGGCCGGACTGAACGCGGCGGACCTGCAGCAGGCCCGGGGCGCCTATCCCGCCCCGCCGGGCTGGCCGGACGACATCCCCGGGCTCGAGATCGCCGGGGTGGTCGAAGACCCGGGGCCGACCGCGACCGGCTGGGCCGCCGGAGACCGGGTGATGGCAGTAGTCGGCGGCGGCGCGCACGCCGAACGCATCGCGGTCCCGGCGAGCCTGCTGCTGCCGATCCCGGACTCGGTCGACGACGTCCACGCGGCCGGTTTCCCCGAAGCGTTCAGCACCGCCTGGGACGGCCTGGTCGACCCGGCCGGCGTGCGCCCGGGCGAGCGAGTCCTGGTCACCGGGGCGGCGGGCGGCGTCGGCACCGCGATGGTGCAGGTCGCCGCACTCGCCGGGGCCGACGTCGTCGCGAGCGTGCGCCGCCCGGAGACACACGCGGCCGTCCAGGCCTTGGCCCCCGAGGCGACGGTCGTGACCCCGGAGCAGGAAGAGGAAAACGGTCCGTACGACATCGTCGTCGAACTGGTCGGCGGCAAGGACTGCCTGCGCCGGGTGCGGTGGCTCAACCCGTACGGCCGGATCCTGGTCATCGGAGTCGGCGCCGGGGAGGAGACGACCCTGCGGCTGTTCGACCTGATGCGAGTCCGCGGCCGGGTGCTCGGGTCGACCATCCGGGCGCGCAGCACCGTCGAAAAGGCAGCACTCGCGAACCGGGTGCGGAAAGGCCTCCTGGCCGCGCTCGCGACGGGACGGCTCACCGTGCCGGTGGACAGCGTTTATCCGTTGGAGCAGGCGGCTGAGGCTTATGTCCGGCTGGGCACGCCGGGAAAGCTCGGCAAGATCGTGCTGCGGACGGAGTGACCGCAGACGGCGCTTGAGCCCGAAAATCGCCCGCGAGCGGGCTCAGGCGTCGCCCTTGATCTTCTTCATTGTCAGGTGCGACGTGACCCGCAGGACGCCCGGCAGGCCGGACAGTTTTCGCGTCTGGAATTCCTCGTACGCGGCGTGATCGGCGACCGCGACGCGGATGAAGTAGTCCGGGCGGCCGAAGAGGCGGCGGAACTCGATCACCTCGTCGTAGGAGGCGATGGTGTCCTCGAGCGCCTCGATGGTCGCCCGGTCGGTCGCGTAGACCTCGAGGTCGATCAGCGTTTCCAGCCCGCGGCCGACGGCTCCGGGGTCGAGCACCGCGCGGTAGCCGGCGATCACTCCCGCGTCTTCGAGGCGCTTGACCCGGCGCAGGCACGGGGGAGGGGTGAGCCCCACTCGTTTGGCGAGTTCGACGTTGGTCAGCCTGCCGTCCTGACGCAAGTGAAATAAAATTTCCCGATCCACCGCGTCTAGTCGTACTACATTGCTCACGGACCCAGTATAGAGCCATCATCGGACACCAAATTAGCCGAGCGCTGACGTAGTGTTCCAAGCGTGCAAACCGTCTCCGACCTGGCTGTTCGTGATCGCTCGCCCGCGCTGGCCGCGCTGAAGGAGTGCGGGTCCGTCGGGATCGGCCTGGTCCCGCTCGGGCTCGCGTTCGGCGTGTTCCTCACTCATTCGGGCCTCGCCTGGTGGTGGGCGACGATCTTCACCACGTTCATCTACGCGGGCTCGTTCGAGTTCCTGCTGATCGGCCTGGCCGCGGCGGCGGCCCCGCTGGCGTCGATCGGGCTCTCGGCGTTCCTGGTCAACGTCCGGCATGTCTTCTACGCCCTCTCTTTCCCGCTGCATCGCGTGCGCGGCCGCGGGGCGCGGGCTTACAGCACGTTCGCCCTCACCGACGAGGCCTACGCACTGTCCACAACGGACGCCGCCCGCGAGTGGAACGGCGCGCGAATCCTGTGGCTGCAACTGTTCCTGCACCTGTTCTGGGTCGGCGGAGCCACCGCGGGCGGACTGCTCGGCTCGCTGATCCCGAGCGGCGTCGTCGGCCTGGACTTCGCCATGACGGCCTTGTTCGTAGTCCTCGCGCTCGACGCCGTCCGCGACCGCAAAGGCGACCTGCCGACTCCCGTGCTCGCCGCCCTGAGCGCGGTCGTGGCCCGGGTGGTCTTCCCCGGCCAGATGCTGCTGGCGGCTTTCCTGCTGTTCGTCGCGGGACTGGTCGTGCGCGGCGTCGTCGCCCAGCGGAGCGTGAGCAATGCCTGACGCCGCCTACCTGCTCGCCGCGGTCGCGGTCTCCGCCGCGGTCACGTGGGGGTTGCGCGCGCTGCCGTTCGCCGTGCTGGCCCCGTTGCGCGCCAGCCGGACCGTGCAGTATCTGAGCACCCGCATGCCCGCCGGCGTCATGGTGATCCTGCTGGTCTATTGCCTGCGCGACGTGTCGTGGACGTCGGCGAGCGCCCTCGCCCCGACCATCGCGCTCGCCGTGACGATCGGCCTGCACCTGTGGCGCCGCAACGCAGTGCTCAGCATCGTCGGCGGCACTGCGGTGCACGTTGTGCTGGCGAGCGTGCTGTTTCCGGTATGATCCGAAGGTGGATCACCCTTTTTCCGCGCTGGAGCGGCGGAATTCCCTGCTTCGCGACTCCGGTCTCGTCGTAGTGGCGGAGAGTTATTTCGACGGCCCTGCGCCGATGGCCGCCTGGCGACCAGTGATCAGCGGAAATGCGGTGCCGACCGTGCGAGTGCCGTACGAATCCGGTCCGGACGAGTATGTGCCCGAGGTCGATCGATGCTGGGAGTCGGTGGCGGAGAAACTCGGCGTTTTCGGTCCGGGCGGAGATTTTCTGCTCAGCGTCGGCATCGACGGAATGGGCGCCCTGCCGTGGGCGCACGTCCGCCGCGGCCGGAACCTTTCTCTCGCCCGGCATCTCGCCGACAATCCCGGCGATCCCGAATTCGTGACGATGTCCGTGGACGGCCGCGTCGTGTGCGGAGTGACCAGCGAGGAATACGACGTCTGGATCGTCGAAGCCAGTCTTGCTTGACCGGGCAGGGCATCCCGGCCAGCCCATGCCCGAGGCTTCCGGTTTCTCCGCGGCCATGGCCCGCCCGGCCCGAGGAACCTGCTGGCGTGGTCGGTGCCGAGCCGCGCCTCGAGATGAAGCAGCGCGCCCATCGCCCAGTGCTGATCGTAATGGCAGTCGGGGCGGGCCAGGTACCGGTCGAGGCAGCCGGCCAGCAGGTGCGCGTCCCGCCGTGTGCCGAACCGGACGAGCGCGGAGCAGAATCCCTGGCCCGCGCAACAGAGTTTGCTCGCCAGCAGCAGCTCGCCGATCAGCTCGCGGTGCTCTTCGCGGCGGTCGAGCCCGGCCAGCCAGGCCGCAGTCAGTCGACGATGGCGCCGAGCGCGGGTTCCCGGCGATGGTTGCGCATACGCTCATCCTGCCGGAGCGGGAGCAGATCGACCAGCAGGGCCCCGGAGGGGCACCGGCAGTACCTGTATCAAGAGGTCCTCCCCGCCGTCGCCCGGCCGATTTAGCCTGCTGTCACGGCTTCCTCCCGAACAACGGGAGCACCAGGCCAGAGCCATTACCGAAGGAGCACTTTTCAGTGCAGAAACGCAAACTCGGACAGCAGCTCGAAGTCTCCGCCTTGGGACTCGGGTGCATGGGCATGAGTTTCTTCTACGGTTCGCCCCCGGACCCGTCCGAGATGACGAAGCTGCTGCGGGCCGCCGTCGAGCGTGGCGTGACTTTCTTCGACACCGCCGAGGTCTATGGGCCTTTCACCAACGAAGAGCTGCTCGGACAGGCGCTGGCGCCGGTCCGCGAACAAGTCGTGCTCGCCACCAAATTCGGTCTCAAGCACGGAGAACACGGACCGGCTCCGGCGTCGGGGCTCGACAGCAGGCCCGAGCAGATCCGCCGGGTGACCGAGGCCTCGCTCCGGCGTCTGCGGACGGACTGCATCGACCTGCTGTACCAGCACCGCGTCGACCCCGAAGTGCCCATCGAGGACGTGGCGGGCACGGTCAAGGAGCTGATCGCCGAGGGCAAGGTCAAGCACTTCGGCCTGTCGGAGGCCGGGGCGACGACGATCAGCCGCGCGCACGCCGTGCAGCCGGTGACCGCGCTGCAAAGCGAATACTCGCTCTGGATGCGCGACCACGAAGCCGAGATCATTCCGGCCCTGGAGAAGCTGGGCATCGGCCTGGTGCCCTACAGCCCGCTGGGCAAGGGCTATCTGACCGGCACCATCGACTCCCGCACCTCGCTGGCCGACAACGACCTCCGCCGCCTGCTGCCGCGCTTCGCCCCGGAAGCACGGCAGGCCAACCAGGCACTGGTCGACCTGCTGAAGGAGATCGCCGGGGACAAGGGAGCCACCCCGGCCCAGATCGCGCTCGCCTGGGTGCTGGCGCAGAAGCCGTGGTTCGTGCCGATCCCCGGCACCACCAAACTGCACCGCTTGGAGGAGAACCTGGGCGCGCTCGAGGTCGAGCTGACCTCTGGCGACCTGCACCGCATCGAGGAGGCCGCGAACCAGGTGCAGGGCGAACGCGTCCCCGAGGGGTTCAAGTCCCTGTTCGGCCGCTGACTCGAGAAGAACCCCCCCGCAGAGGCGAGCGAGGCGCCGGGGATTCGCTGAACCCGGCTCCACCGCACGGGTTCGCGAGGAGCGGGCCGATGCTCGCCGGTCCGTCGCGACTCGCCTTGGCGTTCGCGATCGCTTGATTCGCAACGGAATGCGTTGACCGCGCCAGCCGGCGCATTCCGGAAGCCTTGCCACGACACGGTTCGCACAGTGAGCGTGCTGGTGGCCCCGCGGTGGGATGTCCGCGGGGCCACCGCTTCGGAGATCGGTCAGGCGAGGTTCAGGCCGTACGACTGGAGTTCGAGGGTGAGCGGGTAGAAGTAGCTGGTCTGCGTGTCGCCGCCGGAGAGGGTGCCGAGGCCGGTCGAGCCGTCGTAGGCCGGGCCGCCCGAGTCGCCGTGGTCGGTCTGGGCGGTGGTGCCGAACTCGTGGTTGAGAACGCCGACGTCGAAGTTCACCGATTCGTCGACCGAGGTGACCTCGCCGGAGCCGCCGCCGGTGGTCGAGCCCTGCTTCTCCATCTGCTCGCCGACCGTCGGGTCGGCGGCGGCGGTGATCGCCTGGCCGGTGTTGATTTCGCCGGGTCCGGTGCCGTTCGGACGGGTCAGCAGCCCGGAGTCGGCGCCGGGGCAGTCGCTTTCGACGATCTCGGCCCCGGAGACGTCGTCGCCGGACCAGGTGCCGCCGAGGTTGGTGCAGTGCCCGGCGGTGAGCAGGAACGGCTCGCCGCCGCGGGTGACGTTGAAGCCGAGCGAACAGCGGCTGCTGCCGTTGCTGATCGCGTCGCCGTCGGCGATGTACAGCTCCAGTTTGCCGGTCCGGTGTTCGATCCGGGCGCTGTCGCCGAGCCGGGCGGCGGCCTCGGCGACCTTCTTCGCGACTTCGGGCTTGGCGGCCGAGTAGATCTTGACCACCACCTGGTTCGCGCGGGTGTCGATTCCCCACGCGGTCTGCGGGACGTTCTTGACGGTGTCGAGCTGATTTTTGGCCTGGGTGAGCTGGGCGAAACTGTGCTTGACCTTCTTGGCGGTCAACCCGGCGGCTTCGACTTTGCGCGCCGACGCGTCGTCGAGAACGTTCACGACGGCCTTGCCGTGGTCGAGCCAATAACCGCCGGACGACGCGCCGAGCGTATTCGTCAGCTGCGAGGCCTGCTGGACCGCAGCGTGCTGCAGCTGGGCGAGGGACTGAACCTGCGCGGTCGCGGCGTGGGTGCACATGCCGGTCGCCAATGCGGCGGCGGACATTGTGGCGAGAATGGACAGCGATTTCCGGAGTGCCATGGAGTTTCTCCTCGCTTATTCGTGGTTGTACGGCACGTACTTTCCGCTCAGAGGAACACTCGCTGCCACCTACGAACGTCGGTTAACTCCCTGCCAGGTTCGCGATCGGGCCATCGGATGAGCAAAGGTGCGAAACGGTCGCCGCGCCGGAGAATTCATTGCTCCGTTTCGGGGCGGGACTGTTCTGCGTGGATATCGGGAACGGATACTGTCCCCCGCTCGGATTACGGGGAATTACGGGAAAATACGGGTCAGGCGCGCCGGAGGTCGTGGCGGGAACGGACGCCGCGTTTGCGGAGGACGTTCGCCACGTGCTCCTCGACCGTCCGGCGGGACAGGAACAGGACGTCGGCGATTTCCTGGTTGGTGCGGCCGTCGAGGACGAGCTGCTCGACCTGTTCTTCGCGGGGCGACAGCCCGCTGCCGGCGCCGCGGTGCTCGCGCGGGCGCACGGGGGCCGCGCTGCGGGTGCGGAGGTGCCGCTGGCAGCGGCCGGCGTCGATGGTGGCGCCCATCAGGTCGAATCTTTCGGCCAGCAGGCGGAGTTCGTCCTTGGCCGCGGAGTCGCCGTCCTGCCACCGGAGGAGCGCGGCCCGCTCGGTGAGCTGGCCTGCCCGGTAGTGGTGGCCGATCCGGGCGTGGGCCGCGGCTGCCGCGTCGTATGCCTCGGCCGCGCGGTCGCCGGCGCGGAGCGCGCGGGCGGCGAGCAATGACGCCTCGGCGAGCGGTGCGTACCGGTCCGCGAGCGCAGCTTCGGCGTCGGCGATCAAGCGGTCGGCGTCCGCTTCGAGTCCCGCCTCCAGAAAGGCCTGCCCGGCGTAGGGGAGCAGCTCCCCGCTCCACGCCCAGCCTTCCTTGCGCCGCAGGTATTCGACCGCCTGACTGGCTTCGCGCGCCGCCTGGACCGCGGCGTCACCGTCCAGCAGGGTGTGGATCAGCGCGCCCCAGGCGGCGATGGCGACCGGGGCGACGGCGTTGCGGAGGTCGGCCAGCCCCGCGCCCTGGAGGTTCCGGCGGCCCTCGCTCCAGTTTCCCTGCGCGATCGCGTACCAGGCTTTCACCAGCTTCAGTTCGCAGACGACCGGGTGCAGCCCGGGATAGGACCGTTCCAGTTCGTCCGCGCGCTCGTCGATCCGCTCCCAGCGCCCGGCCGCCCAGTCGAGCCGGATCTGAGTGGCTTCGGCACTGCCGACCACGAAGGACGCGCCCGCGCCGGTCGCCAGGTCGAGTCCGAGGTGCAGCAGTTCCTGCGCGCGTGCGGTGTCCCCGATCCAGGAATGCCCGTCGGCGAGGTTGCAATGCGCCCGCGCCAGCTGCTGGCGAAGTTCGGCGGTGGCCGCGAGGTCGCCGTAGGGTGCCAGCCGGTCCGCCTCGACGCGGTGTCCGAGATGGACTCTCGCACCGAGAACGTTGGCGAGGATCGGGATGTCCTCGGCCGCGGCTTCCTTGCCGCTAAGGGATTTCTCGGCGCGTTCGAGCCACGGAAGGTGGCGGCTGACGGGCTGGGCGCCGAGGTAGGGCGCGCACAGGAGGGACACGCCGCGCAGGGCGAGTTCGGGCTGTGCCTCCAGTTCGGCGACCGCGCGTTCGATTTCTGTCCGCCCGTGTTCGACCCCTCCGGCCTGGCGGACGAGGAGGAGCCCGTAGCCGAGGCGGACCCGGGCCCGGTCCGGGCGGGGCAGGCGCTGGTCGTGGAGCAGGGCCCGGAGCAAGCGCGCGTTGCGTTCCTGGTCGACCACCGCGGGGGCGAGCGCGCAGAACCGGCGGATCGCACGCAGCCGTTCCACTGTGGACAGCGAATCGTCGGTGATCGCGGTGCGCAGAATCGCCATGGCGGAGGCGGAATCGCCGACCTCGACGGCGTCCTCGGTGGCTTGTTCGCTTTGCGCCAGCCAAGCCCGCAGCGTTCCGCTCCGGCGCGCGTGCGCGACCAGCCGCCGCATCGGCTGGGGATCGCGCGCGTCGAGCATCGCGGCCGCCAGCTGATGCATCCGCTGCCGTCTCGGACCGGGCACAGTGTGGTACACGGCCAGCCGGTCGAGGTCCGCCCGGAAGCCGTACCGGTAGCCGCGGGATTCCGCGAAGTGCCCGTGCCGCAGCAGCTCCAGCACGTACCCGCGGACCCGGCGGGGCGGCAGGCCGCTGACCGAGGCGAGGGCTTCGGCGGTTTCGGGTTCCGCCAGCACGGCGGCGGCCTCGGCGACCTTCCGGGCGCCGGCGGCGAGGTCGCCGAGCCGGTCGGACACCCAGCTGGTCAGCGCGGCGGGCAGGGGACGGCCGAAAACGGCGTCGACGGCCTGCTCGTCGAGGGGACCGCGAACGGTCCGGCGCAGCGCGTCGAGGACCGGTCCGAAGTAGAGCGGCAGCCCGCCGGTGAGGGACTCGATGCGGGAAACCGCACCGGGACTGACGTTTCCGCCCGCGAGGTGCGCGGCGAGCGCGGCCGTTTCCTCCGTGCTCAGCGGGCCGAGCGGAATGATCGGCCCCGGGGCCAAAGCGGTGCGGGGCCGCGCGCCGGTCCGCCGGGTGCCGAGCACGGTCAAGTCGGGCGGGGGATCGCGCAGGACGTACCGCAGCAGGTCGAGCGACGCGGCGTCGGCCCAGTGCAGGTCTTCGATCAGCAGCACGCAGGCGCCGAGCCGGGCGAGTGCGCGCCGGATGCGCGGGAACAGCGCCTCCCGCACCGGGTCGGGCGGGATGGCCAGCTCGATCCCGGCATTGCCGAAGAGGGCCGTCGCGACGTGGTAGGGGAAGCGCTGGGACTCGGCGCCGCAATACGCGGTCAGAACCCGGTCGGGCCGGGTTCCGAGCGCGGCGAGGGCGTGCGCGGCGAGGCAGCTTTTCCCCGCTCCGGCAAGGCCTTCCACCACGATGAAGGCCGGCCTCGCCTCCAGCGCGGAGACCAGGTGCGCGCGCTCCGCGTCGCGCACCCCGGCGACGATCGGGGCAGTTCCGCACGGTGAACCGTTTCGCATGGACGTCCTTCGGCTTCGTCCAGCTGACCGCTGCTCGTGAATGATCAACATGCTATGACCCCTCCGGGTGAGCTGACACCTCCGGAAGTAGCGACCAGGATTGTCTCGCCCGCCTGGGGGAGGCGATCCGCGGGCGGCGCGGCCCCGTGTCGTTACGGGTACGGGTCCGGATTGCCGTGATCGTTTCCGGAACCGACGCTTCGGGAAACGGCCGGAGCGGGCCGCCGGGGAGGAAACATGGTTTCGGAGAACGAGGCGTTCGCCGAGGTCGCCGTCGCCGCGATGCGGGATCGCGCGCAGTTCGGCCGGTTCGCCAGGACGCTGGCGGGCGTCCGGTTGTTCGTGCTCGCGCCGGAATCGCCCGCGCTGCTGGCCGCGCGGACCCGCCACACCGACCAGGAATGGGTGGCGGCGTTCACGTCGGTGCGCGGGGCGTTCCGGTTCTCGCGCAAGTCGGATTTCCTGGAAATCAGCGGCGAGCATCTCGTGACGCTGCTGCCGTCGGGCGCCGGCCTGCTCGTCGACCCGGCGGAACCGCACGGCGTCGGCGCGCTCTTCCGCTTCTCGGCCCGGGAACCGCTGAACCGCGTCGGCGCCAAGGCCGTCAGCTCTCTCGCGTCGGCGAGCACTTTGTTCTGGTCCGCCAACATCGACCACGCGCTGGTCGTGTTGCGGCAATCCGCGCGCCCGCTGCCGTTCGACGCGGGCTGGAGGACGCCAGAGGACTGGGATCAGGTGCCGGGCGCGCTGCTGAGGGTCCGTCCGAAACCGACTGGGGCCGGGCCGAGCCCGCGCCGACACGGAAACGCGTGAGGTCCCTTTTCTCCGGGACGCCGGGTGACGGCGTGCTCCGCGCTGAGTGTCGTGGGCGGACTCGCCAAGAAAACGCCCCGGCCTCGATCCGCCGCGAGGGTCGAGGCCGGGATCCCGCGACCGCGCGCCCGAAAATAACGGCCGGCCCGATCAGAACTGCAGTGCCTCGTCCTTGTCCGGCGCGGGCAGTCCGCTCGTCCGGCCGCTGTCGTCGAGAACCAGCTGCAGCCGCTTGAACGAGCGGAGGCAGAACGCGCGGTCGGTGATGTCGGCTTCGGGGGCGGCTTGGGCGACAGTGCGTTCGAACTGGTGCAGTTCGCGGACGTCGCGCAGCCAGGCGAACAGCATCAGGTTGTTGCGTCCGGTCGTGGTCAGGCAGGCGCGGATCACCGGCAGGACCGCGAGTTCGCGCGCGATGCGGTCGAGCGCGCCGACCGGCGCCCGGGCCCACAGGATCCCGGTTTGCGGCCAGCCGGACACCTGCTGGGAGATTTCGCAGCGGAACGTCGCCCGGTTTTCCGCGATGAGCCGGTTCAGCCGGCGCCGGGCGGTGGCTTCGCTGACGCCGATCTTCCGGGCCAGGTCGGTGGCCGACATCCGGCCGTTCGCGGCGAGCGCGCGGACGATCCGCTGTTCGTCCGGGCGGACCGGGCCGCCGCCGGGCTGCGGCTCCGGGCGCGGGCAGGCGGCCTGCAGCGCGTCCCGCTGGGACGGCGACAACGCGCGCAGCCGCCATTCGCCCGCGTCGCTGTATTTGCCGGTGACGATTTCGGTGCGGGTGGCGACGATGCCGTCGAGGGTGGCGAGCGAATCCGACACGTAGTGCGACACCGCGGCCGGATCCGGGCCGACCACGCTCGCGACCAGGGAGCGCGCCCCGGTGGTGTGGTGGACGCTGACCACCTCGTGGTGCCGGACGAGCTGTTCGGCGACCTCGGTCACCTGCGCCCCGGCGACCTCGATCTCGAGGTAGGCCATGACGCGGTCGGGGACGGGCAGCCCGAAATAACAGCTGACCCACGCCAGCCCGGCGTCCTCCAGCCGTTCCCAGCGGCGCGCGACGGTCACCGGGTCCACGTCGAGGACGCGGCCGACGACGCTCCAGGTGGCCCTCGGCCGGATCTGCAGGCAGTTGATGATCAGCAGGTCGAGCTCGTCGACGGAATTCTGCGTCACGGCGCTCCTCCTGCCCGCTGTCCTGCCGCGGCCGGTCCGCGGTGACGGATAACTGAGATTCTACGGCCGGATCGTGTCCGGCTCCGACACTTGTCGCCATTGTCCACGTATCCACGCGAGGAGCGGCGATGACCTCTTCGACCCCCCGTCTCGGCCGGCCAGGGCTGTCCGGTCCGCGGGCTTCCGCGGGCGGCGCCAGCCTGCGGTCCGTGGTCGGTTTCCTGATCTGCGTCGAGCTGGTCAGCGGCATGCTGCAGGGCTATTACGGACCTTTGCTCGCCGGTCTCGGCGCGAGCCTGCACGTCGGCGCCGGCCCGTTGAACTGGTTCGCCAGCGTGCAGTTGCTGGCCGCAGCCGTCTGTGTCCCGGTCTTCGCCGCGCTGGGCGACCACTTCGGACACCGGCGGCTGCTGAGCGTCGCGGTGTGGAGCGTGGCCGCCGGTTCGCTTCTGGTGGCGGTGGCCCCGGCTTACCCGGTGGTGTTGCTCGGGCGGGTGCTGCAAGGGCCGCTGGCCGCGTGGATCGCGCTCGAAATCGCTTTGGTGCGCGACAAATCGGCCGGGCCGCGGGCGAACCGCGCGATCGGCCTGCTGGCCGGTTCGCTCACCGCGGGCCTGGTCCTCGGCGGGCTCGTCAGCGGGCCGCTGGAAGCGCTGCTCGGCGGCCTGCGCCCGGCGCTGGTCGTGCCGGTCGTGCTGACCGCGGCGTGCGGCCTGGTCACGAAATTCCTCATCCCCGAATCGTCCGCGCGCGCTGTCCGGAAGATCGACTGGACCGGTGCGGCCGGCCTGTCGGTCGCGCTGACCCTGGTGCTGCTCGGCCTGTCGCAGGCGAGCCGGGCGGGCTGGGGCGCGGTTTCGACCTTGGCCGCGCTGGGCGGCGGGCTCGTCGTGCTTGCCGGCTGGGTCTGGTGGGAGCGGCGAGTGCCGGGGCCGCTCGTGGACATGCGGTTGTTCGCCAGCCGGGCGATGTGGCCCGCGATGCTCGCGACACTGCTGTTCGGCGTCTGCTTCTTCGGAAACCAGGTCCCGCTGGTCACCTTCCTCGCGACGAAACCCGAGGCGGCCGGGTACGGGTTCGGGCTGTCCGCCAAAGCGACGTCATTGGTGCTGGCGCTGAATTTCCTTGCCGCGGTGGCGGGTTCGGCGGTGTACGGCCGGATCGCGACCCGCGTGGGACCGCGCGGCGTCCTGTCGACCGGAATCGGGGTGTCCGCCGCGGGTTTCCTGAGCATGGCGCTCCTGCACCACACCCTCGGCGCGGTGCTGGCCGCGCTCGTCGCTACCGGGCTGGGCATGGGCCTCCTGCTGGCCGGGCTGCCCGCCTACATCTCGGGCACCGCGCCGGCCGACCAGGTCGGCATCGCCTCCGGGACCTACAGCACGGTCAAGGTGCTCGGCGGTTCCGTCGCCACGGCGGTCGTCGGCGCCCTGCTCTCCAGTTTCCTCTCCGGCGGGGCAGGCGGGCCCGCGGAGACCGGATACACGGTCGTCTGGGCCGTGTGCGCCGGCTGCGCCGCACTGGGCCTGCTGGTGCTGGCGCTGGCCTGGACCCGGCGCGAAAACCCCGCTCCCATCGAGAAATGAGGACCCCTTCCATGCCGAACGGCGGGACCATCCGACTGGTCAACGTGCGGATCATCGACGGCACCGGCGCCGCGCCGGTCGAACGCGGCGAAATCGTCGCCGCCGACGGGCGGCTGACCTATGTCGGCCCGCGGCGGGAACACCCCGTCGGCGCGACCCCGGTGCACACCGTCGACGGCGGCGGCCGCACCGTGCTGCCCGGATTCTTCGACACCCACGTCCACGTCACTCTGTCCATTGAGGACGGTCCGCGCGCGATCATCGCCGATTCCGGCAGCTACGCGGCCTACAAGACCGCGCAACGCCTCCGCGCGACGCTCGACGCGGGCATCACCACGATCCGCGATCTGGGCGGCCTCGACCACGGCACCCAGCGCGCGCTCGCCGAGGGCCTGATCACCGGCCCCCGCGCCCGGATCGCGGTCGCCGTGCTGTCGCCGACCGGCGGGCACGCCGACATGACCCTGCCCAACGGCCGCGCGATGCCGATGGCGGAGGGTTCCGGGCTCGGCGTCGTGGACACCGACGACGACGTGGTCACCGTGGTGCGCAGGCTGATCCGGTCCGGTGCCGACGTGATCAAGGTGTGCACGACCGGCGGGGTGTCGAGTCCCACCGACCAGCCGGACGACCTCGGGATCACCGCACGGCAGATCGCGCTGATCCGCGGCGAGCTCGACCGGCACTCCCGGCCGCGGCAGATCGCCGCGCACGCACAGGGAACCGCCGGGATCCTCGCGGCGATCCGCGGCGGCGTCGACAGCGTCGAGCACGGGTACGAGATCGACGAGGAAGGCATCGATCTCATGCTGGAGAAGGGAACCTGGCTGGTCCCGACGCTCAGCGCGGCCCTGCGCGTGCCGGACCCGGCGCTCGTTCCGCCGTACCTGTACGAAAAGAAGGTCCGGTGGTCGGCGAAGGCGCGGGAGAACGTCGCGAAAGCCTTCGCCGCCGGGGTCAAGGTCGCGCTCGGCACCGACGTCGGCGTGTGCCCGCACGGCCGGAACCTGCTGGAACTGGCGCACATGGTGGAACTGGGCATGTCGCCGTCGGACGCGATCGTGGCGGGCACCGCCAACGCCGCCCGGCTGCTCGGCCTGTCCGACGAGCTCGGCACTCTGGAAGCGGGCAAACTCGCCGACCTCGTGGCGGTGTCGGGCGATCCGCTGAAGGACATCTCCCTGCTCGCCGACCCGGACGCGATCGAACTCGTGATCAAGGAAGGCTCGGTGGTCAAGGACCTCCTTCCGGCGGAACCGGTCGGCGCCGTCCGCAGCGCGTGACAGCCGGTTCTCGCTAACCGGGCGCGTCCGCCGCGCCGGGACGGACCGTCTTGACGTACCGGTGGACCGGGACAGCCACGGTGCCCCGCCGGGTCGGAGCTTGGTGGACGACCGGCCCGGCGTCGCGCCAGCCCGACCGTTCGTAGAGGCGCCGGGCCGTGGCGTTGGCGGGCACGACCGCCAGCCACGCTTCCCGGTGCGTCTGCGCGATCAGGCGTTCGGCGGCCTCGAGCAAGGCGGACCCGACCCCCATGCCGCGCGCGGACCGGTCCACCGCGAGCTGGATGACCTCGCCGTCGGAGGTCCCGACGATGACCAGCCCCAGCAGGTCTGATCCGCCGTTGTCGGCGACCAGCGTCGTGTCCAGGCGGTCGGCCGCGAAACTGGCGAAGTGCCGGGAATCGCGCGCCGCCATGAGTTCGTCCGGCACGCGGCCGCGGTGGCCGTCGAGCCACGCGGCCTCCCACACCGCGGCTATCCGAGGCAGGTCGGCCGGTTCCGCCGCACGCACGACCGGCGCGGACGAGGTACGCGTCATGGGACTGCCTTCCGTCGATAAGCGTCACTGGCGTAAGCTCAATACGCCAGTGACGCTACTGAACGGGAAGGCTGGCGAGCAAGTGCGCCTGGACGCCTACGCCGACACCGGGCTGACGGTCGCGGTCGAGCTCGTCAACCGCCTCGTCCTGCACCCGGACACCGACAAGTCGGTGGCGCTGGCCGAAATCCTCGCTGTCGACCCTCCGTCCGCGGCGCACCTGACCGACCGGGACACACCCGAATTCGCCGCGCTGGCGAACGAATTGCGGCTGGTGCTCGACTCCCTGCGCACCGCCGACGAAGACCACGCCGCGGTCCGCCTCAACAAGCTGCTTTCCGCCCACCCCGCGCACCCGCATCTGGCCCTTGAGGACGGTCGCTGGCGGCTGCACCACCACCCGGCGGAAACGGCCTTGGTGCCGATGTGGTCGGCGATCTGCGCGGAAGCCCTCGCCCGGTTCCTCGCCAACGGCCACGCCCGCCGCATCGGCGCGTGCGAGGCACCGGGCTGCGGACTGCTGTTCGTCGACACCACCCGAAACCGCATCCGCCGCTTCTGTTCCACCGCGTGCCAGGACCGGGTCAAGACCGCCGCGGCGCGCCGCCGAGCCCGGGACTGAAACCGAGCGAGACGGTGGTCAAGGCACCCCCGCCGAAGAGCGCATCGCGCTGATCGTCTTGGTGATCCGGTGGCTGACCATCGC
Source organism: Amycolatopsis sp. AA4 (assembly GCF_002796545.1). Classification (GTDB taxonomy): domain Bacteria; phylum Actinomycetota; class Actinomycetes; order Mycobacteriales; family Pseudonocardiaceae; genus Amycolatopsis. Next base: position 5,013,644 of record NZ_CP024894.1, on the reverse strand, counting down.
CAGCAGCCCGGCGTACTTGTCCACATCAGCCCGGAACGTCGGCGCGGTGATGGACAGGGCTCCGGTGGTGAAGCCGGTCGCCCCGGTCAACGGGATGGCGACGCTGGCGTAACCGACGCGGGTCTGCTCGTACTCGACCGCATAACCGTTCGCCTTGGCCCGCGCCAGTTCGTTCAGCAGGACGCCGGGTGCGTTGACCGTGTGCGGCGTGCGACGTTCGAGCGGCGACGCGAGCACTTCCTCGACCAGGTTCCGCGGGCCGAACGCGAGCAGCACCTTGCCGGTCGCCGTGCAGTGCATCGGCATCCGCCCGGCGACCCGGGACGGGCCAGCGGGTCGCTGCTCGAATCGACCGGCACTGGGGTCTCGATCGCGGTGTACCTGGCGGCCGCGTCGGCCGTCAGTTTCGCCGCCGGGTTCCTGATCCGGCCCGGGCGGCCCGGTCTCCGTGTCGATCCGCCCGGCCGCCAGCGGCCCGCGAACTGAAGCCGGTATGCCTGAGCATCGCGGCGAACGGCGGCGCGGGATTCCTGGCCGAGGCAGGCGTCCGGGTGCGCGTGCCCGGACGCCTGCCGAGTCCTTTGCAGACGACGACGCGACGGAACTGTTCGCTTGCCGATTCTGCCTGTACGGCCCGGTGAACGAGATCGCGGCGCGGCTGGCCGAACTGACCCGCTCCGGCGTCTCGGGGTTCTGCTGCCCGCTGCCGCCGTCGTGGCGGTCGCGGAGGGTGGGGCGGGGCGAGATTCGCTTCGCCAGCCGGTCCCCGTCTCAGTCCGCGGTGTCGGCAGCGGCGCGCAAACCCAGTCCGGTCAGCCACTCGATCAGGTTCGCGCGCTGGGTGCCGTCGGTCGATGCCGCGTCGATCAGGGTGCCACGGCCGTAATCGGGCGTGAACGTCACGTCGGCGCCAAGCCCGACGAGACGTTCGGCCGCCCGTCGCTGCCCGCCCGCGCAGGCATGCCACAAAGCCTGATCGAGCGCGTCCTGTGCGGGGGCACTGCCGGCGATCAGCTCTTCCATCCGGTCGAGCAGGCCGAGCGCGGCGGCGTGCCACAGTTTCTCGACCCGCGCACCGCGTTCCACCAGAAGGCGTGCGACATTCCAGCAGGCGTAGCCGATCGCGTTGTCGAGCGGCGTGCCGATCGATCCGTCGGACGCTTCGAGGTCCGCGCCCGCGTCGATCAGCACTCGCGCGACGGCCGCGTCGTCGCTGCTGGCCGTCCAATGCAGGGGAGACTCGCCGCCGTCCGGGCGCGCGTTGACGTCGGCACCGGCGGCGATCAGCAGTTCCGCGATGCGCGGCCCGTTGGGGAAGTAACCCGGCCAGTCGCTGACGACGTGCAGCGGCGTGCGCCCGCGGGCTGGCCCGCCCAGCCGGCAGGCGGCCAGTTCGGGATCCGCGCGCAGCAACTCCGAGAGCCGGTCTGTGTCGCCTTCGCGGATGGCGAGGAAGATACTCAGCTGGTCCTCGTCCGTCGGCATCGCGCCTCCTCTCCGCAGCCGGGCGTCGGATTGAGGCTACTCGCCCGCGGATGCCGTCGGCCGCCGAGCGGCGGGGAAGCGATAACGCGGGCTACAGCCAGTCCCGTTTCTTGAAGGACACATACAGGGCGGCGGAAAGAATGACGATGACCAGTGTGGACGTCCAGAAACCGGCTGTGGTCTGGAAACCGGGATAGGGCACGTTTTGGCCGTAGAAGCCGGTGACGGCGGTCGGGATGGCGATGATGGCCGCCCAGCTGGTGACTTTCTTCATGATCGTGTTGAGCCGGTTGCCCTGGATGTTCAGCTGTGTTTCCCGGATCGTGGTGACCAGGTCGCGCAGCGATTCCGTCCATTCCGACGCGCGCAGCACGTGGTCGTAGATGTCCTGGAAGTAGGGCTGCAGTTCGGCGTCGACGAGGTGCATGTCGCGGCGCATGACCGTGTTGACGACCTCGCGCATCGGGAGGACGACGCGCCGGATCCGCACGAGGCTTTTGCGCAGCGCGAACGAGCGCCGCTGCATGTCGGCGTAGCGGGGGCGTTCGTCGAACACGAGATCTTCGAGTTCCTCGATCTGCTCGTCGAGCGCTTGCACCACCTCGAAATGACCGTCGACGATGTGGTCGAGCAGTCCGTGCAGCAGGAATCCGACGCCGTTTTTCGCCAGGTCCGCGGCCGAGTCCCAGCGGGCGACGACCGCGTCGATCGGGAAGTTCTCGTCTTTGCGGACGGTGACCAGGGCCTGACCGGTGATGAAGGCGGCGAGTTCCGACACGAGCAGCGTCCCGTCGGCGCCGAGCGCGGCCGAGTAGGCGGTCAGGAAGGAGTGGGAGTCGTACCGGTCGAGTTTCGCGCGCTGGTGTTCGTGCACGGCGTCTTCGACCGCGAGCGGGTGCAGGCCGAGTTCTTCGCTGATGGCCGCCAGGTCTTCCTCGGTCGGAGCGCAGAAGTCCAGCCATACCGTCGTTTCGGGGTCGGCGAGGTAGTCGGAGACGTCCGCGACCGGGATCCCTTCGGCCGCGAGCACTCCGTGGCGGTACACCCGCGTGCGTGCCATGACGGGCCCCGCTCAGACGGAGAGCGCCCGGCGACCGGCAAGGGCACGGGAAGATGTCGCGGCGTTCAGCACTTCAGCAGCTCCAGACGGATCGTCGAACCGGCCCGGTCACGGCGACCGGACCTCTGGCGACCCTCCCCGAGAGTTGCTGTGAGGACACTGAGAACGGGGCGGCCTGGTGGGGCGAAGCGAGGTTTCGGCGCGGAGCCGGCGGGAAACACTGCCGCATGCCCGGACCGCAGTGGTTCGGCGACGAAAGGATCCCGCGATGAGTGTCGGCGACAAGGCCCGGAACAAGGCAGAAGAGCTGAAAGGCCGGGCCAAGGAAACCGTCGGCAAGGCGACCGGCAACGAGCAGTGGGAAGCCGAAGGCAAAGCCGAGCAGGGCAAAGGGAATCTGAAGCAAGCCGGGGAAAAGGTCAAGGACGCGGTCGAAGGCGTCGTCGGCAAGTGACGTCCGGCCCGCGACCGCAAGGATTGTCGCGGCCCCGCCGCTGCCGTTCGCTGACGTGCGGCCGAATCAACCGGGAGAAGAGAACATGCTGGCATTGCTGGGTTTGCTGTTGGTGATCTGGGTCGCGTGCATCGTGGTCGGGATCGCGGTGAAGGGATTGTTCTGGCTGCTGATCATCGGCGCGATCCTGTTCGTCGCCACCGCCGCGGTCGGTTTCGTGAAACGCGAAGCACTCGGGCGCGGCAAGGGCTGATCCCGCCTCGTCGGCCCCGCTCGCGCCGCGTTCCGGTCCAGAGTGGAGGTTCAGGACGGAGGGGCCCCGACGGCGCACGGCGTCGGGGCCGCCGCGGTACCAGCCCCTCTAGCGGTCGGGTGCCGAAGGAAGGCCTCCCGCGCTTGCCGGGCGGGATTCCGTGCGCGGAACAGCGACGAGCAGGCCCTCGTCGCGCCGGTCTGTCGAAGCTTGCTGCGCGGTCGAAGCACGAAGTCGCTGACCTGAGAAGAGGGCTCCGGGTGCTCCCGGGAAGGCGTCCCCACGGGTTTGTCAGGCTTCTGAGCTGCGGGTCTGTGCTGCCGGGTGTTCGCCCTGCGGTTCGGTGCGGACTCTGCGACGGCAGCGACCAGGGTGCTCCGTTTCGCAGGCCGTACGGCTTCTCGGGCCTGCGTGCGGATTCTGGTGGTGCTGCGGCCGCGATCATCGTCGTCTCTTGCCCGTCCGGCAGGGTCCGCCAGCCGCCGACCGGCGTGTCTTCAGCCGATTCCGGTCACCCGGAAGGATGATCCGATTCGTCCGGACGGCACCGGCGTGGTTAGCATCGCGCGCCAGCATGGCTGGCGAAGGAGGACAGGACACCAGGTGAACCGCTTCCCGTGGCCGGTGCTGGGCAAGGCTCGTTACTGGCGGACCGTCCGCATCGGCGGCCGGGCGTTCCTGCTCGCCGCGGCCGCGATTTTCGGGGTCGTCATCAGCGGGGTCGTCACGCCGGGCACGGCGAAGGTCTTCGTGGAGACTTCCGACCTTGAGCTGTCCGCCTGGTATGCCGGGCTGATTCTGCTGCAGACGCTGATCTGCCTGCACGGGCTGGTGTTTCGCGCGGCCGGGATGTCGTTCCGGCAGACGTGGCCGCTGACTGTGCTGAGCACGCTGATCGCGGCTGTCGTCGCGATCGCCTTTCACGCCGTGCAGATGCCCTCGGGTTCCATCTCCATGGTCGGTCTGCTCTTGCTCATTCTGGTCCGCAGCGAGTGGGTCTGGGCAGTCGCGTTCGGCATCGGTCTTTTCACGATCGGACTGCTCTGGTGGTGGTCGTTGCCCGAATCGGTGCAGCCGGACGATTACGCGATCGCGCAGGGAGCGGTCTTCGGGATCGTCGGTGCGATCGCAGTGCGGGCCACCTCGTGGCTGGCCATCCGCACGGCCGAACTCGCCGCGGCGAACGCCGAGATCGCGCGGCTGACCGTGCACCAGGAACGCACCCGGATTTCCCGGGACCTGCACGACCGGCTCGGCCACAATCTCGTGTCGATCATGCTGCGCACGGAACTCGCGGAGCGGCTCGCGGCGGCGGACCGCCTCCAGTCCGAACGGGAAAGCCGGGCCGCGCACCGGCTGGCGCGGCAGACCCTGCAGGACATGCGCAACATCGCGCACGGCACCCTGGTCGCCGACCTGGACGCCGAACTCGCGGCGGCGATCGACCTGCTGGAGTCGCGCGGAGCCGTCTGCCAGATCAGGATCGGCGAACAGCCCGAGGGCGCGGCCGCCGAAGTGCTGGCCTGGGTGCTCCGGGAATCCGTGACGAACATCCTGCGCCACAGCCAGCCCGTGAACTGCACGCTGGAGCTGGTCCGGATCGGGGACCGGTTCGAGTTCATGATCGGCAACGACGGCCTGCTCTCCTCGGAGTCGGTGGCGCCGGGGCACGGGCTGGGCGGCATCGCCGAGCGGGTCGAGCGGATCGGCGGGACGTGCAGCGCGGAAAGCACCGGCGACCGCTTCGTGCTTCGCGTGACGCTTCCGGCGATCAGCCCGGTGCCGGAGGATGCGCCGGCGGACGAATGAGAGCGCTCGCGCCCGGCGTTCACGGCGAGCACACCCGCGCCTCACCCAGAGGGGTGTCGCACGGAGAAAAACTTGAAGCAGATTCACGTTTTATCTACGGTGTGGTTCTGCGGCCCAGTGCGGGGCCGCGCTTCGAGCCAGGCGGGAGGCGTGCATCCGATGCTTCGTCTACTGACATTCAACGTGCTGCAGCTTCCGCTGATCTCGGCTTCGCCTCGCGGCTGGCTCCGGGCGGGCTGGGCCGCCGAAGCCGTGCGCGCCGTCGATCCGGACGTCGTCGTGCTGAACGAGGCGTTCAGCCTCTCGTCCGCCGGGCGGCTGGCCTCGCGGCTGAAGCGGCACGGCTATCACGCGTCGCCCCAGATCGGCGCGCTTCGGGGCCGGCGCGAATGGGACGGGGCGGTGCCTCCGGTCTCGCCGCTGCGCACGCTGGTGGGCGGCGGGGTCCGGGTGCTGAGCCGGTACCCGATCCGGTGGTGCGGCCAGCATCTGTACAGCGCGGTCCACCGGAAAACCCAAGACGCGTTGTGCGCGAAGGGGGTCGCGCTGGCGGAACTGGACACGCCGGACGGCCGGGTGTGGCTGGCCGCGACCCATCTGCAGGCCGACGAGCCGCCGACGCCGCTGTCCGCGACACGTGCGGTACGCCTGGAACAGCTGAAAGAACTGCGCGAGTTCGTCTCGCGGACGGCACCGCCGGATGCGCCCGTTCTGCTGGTCGGGGATCTGAACGTCGAGTACTACGCGGCGGACGCGCGCGGCGTTCCCGGCGAGCGCGGCCAGGATCACGCCGACGCGGCCGAGGCGGTCGGCGGACGTCTCGAACCGGACAGCGACATGCACGAGCACACGTTCGACAGCGCGAGCAACCGCCTCGTGGCGCGCTCCCAGCCGGGCTATCGCAATGTGCTGGACTATGTGGGCTCGATCAACGAGAACGGCCTGCGGCCGGTCCCGCACATCACCACCCGCACCGTCCCGTTCCGGCCCCGCCAGCCCGCGAGCGACCACTTTCCGGTGCTGGCCAACGTGACACTGGGGCCGGCATGACCGCGGGCGTGGCGGAAACCGGCGGCCGGTCCGCTTTGGACGAACCGGTCCGCCCGGCCGGTCGCGTGTGGACGGTCTGCTGGGCGTTCGCGAACCTGGGGCTGTTCCTCGCCAACTACGGCACGCAGCAGATCTTGCTGCCGCGGCAGACCAACGCGATCGCCGGCGAAGGGAACGCCGCGGTCGTCGCGCAGAGCTGGGCCAACGCCTGCGCCGCGCTGGTGACTGTGGTCGTTTCGATTCTGGTCGGAGCGCTGTCGGACCGCACCCTGCACCGCACCGGCCGGCGGCAGGTGTGGATCCTGTACGGCGTCGTGCTGTCCGCCGTCGCGTTCGTGTTCCAGGGGTTGCAGCACGGCATCGTCGGCGTCGTCATCGGCTGGGCGCTCTTCACGGCAGGATCCTCCGCCGTCATGGTCGCGTTGTCCGCGGCGGTGCCGGACGATGTGCCGGTCAACCAGCGGGGCCGGGTCTCCGGCTATTACGCGGTGGGCACCGCGGTCGGCCCGTTGCTCGGGGTCGCGGTGGTGACCTTCCTGTTCACCGGAGTCTTGGACGCCTACGTCGGATTGGCTTTGCTGCTGTTGCTGTGTGTGCTTCCGTTCGGTCTTCGCGTCCGCGGAACGCCGTTGCGGCGAGCGGAACGTCCTCCGCTGGCTCTCCGCGCTGTTCTCGTCGGCATTTTCGCGCCGCTGCGCAGCGCGGATTTCGCCTGGGCGTGCGGACAGCGGGCGCTGATCAACCTGTCGAACGCACTCGCCCAGATCTTCCTGTACCAGTACCTGAAAGACGAGGTGCACGTCGATCCCGACTTCGGCACTCTGATCCTGATGGTGTGCTACACGGCCAGCATCGTGGTCGTCGCGATTCCGGTGGGCCGCGGTTCGGACCGCAGCGGGAAGCGCAAACGGGTGGTCGTGTGGTCTTCGGCCGTCCAGGGCGCGGCAGCGCTGGTCCTCGCTTTCGTGCACACCATGCCTGCCGCGATCCTGGGCGCGTCGCTTCTCGGAATCGGCTACGGCGCTTACCTTTCCGTCGACCAGGCTCTGGTCACGCAGGTGCTGCCGCGCTCCGAAGACCGCGGCAAGGATCTCGGTGTGCTGCAGCTCGCGAGCGCGCTGCCGTCGATCGCCGCCGCGGCTGTCGGCGGGGTCCTCATCACCTCCCCGGGCGGTTTCCCGTCGTTGTTCGTCGCCTCCGCGGTCACCGGATTGGCCGCCGCGTTCTGTGTGCTGCCGATCCGGAGCGTTTCCTGAGTTCGGGCCTGACCGCGCTGGCGGCGGCCGGGAGATATTCACGAGTTTTCGCTCTGCGGTGACATGGCTCGCCGATTCGGGCAGCCTGGAAGTACGCCCGCCGGTCGAACTGCTTTTCTCCGCTCGGGGAGCTGAGCATTCGGGGCGACCGGGCAGTCCGGCCGATGCGCGTGCCCCCAGCCGCGCATCGGCCGGGCACCCGCCCTGGCCGCCGGGCGAATGCGATCGGCTCCTGGTGACAATGCAGCCGAGAATTCCGGTATGCGGCGAGGATGAAATTTTGCCCCTCTTTTCCCGGAGCGCCGGGAAACTGTTGGCAATCTGTCAGCGGCTTCGTAGCCTGGGGATCCACCGAGACGGGGAGGTGTCGATGACTGCGGTCCAGCCGGATCCGGCGCAGGTCGGCGAGACGTTCGATTCGCTCAGCCCGGCCACCGACGAGGTCGTCGGGACCTATCCGGTGCACGCGGCCGAGCAGGTCAGCGCCGCTGTGGAGCGGGCGAGGGCGGCCGCGGGCTGGTGGGACGGCCTCGGTTTCGCCGGGCGCGCGGAACGGTTGCGGCGCTGGAAGGGCGTGCTGACCCGGCGGCTGCCGCAGTTGTGCCAGGTGGTGCGCGACGAGACCGGCAAGCCGATCGCGGACGCGCAGCTGGAGAGCGTTTTGGCGATCGAGCACATCGCGTGGGCGGCGAAGAACGCCCGCGAGGTGCTGGGCAAGCGGAGTCGCACGCCGGGGTTGTTGACGATGAATCACTCGGCCACGGTCGAGTACGTGCCGTTGGGCGTGGTCGGCGTGATCGGGCCGTGGAATTATCCGGTGTTCACTCCGCTGGGTTCGATCGCGTACGCGCTGGCGGCGGGCAACGCGGTGGTGTTCAAGCCGAGCGAGTACACCCCGGGTGTCGGGAAGTGGCTGGTGGACGCGTTCGCCGAGATCGTGCCTGAGCAGCCGGTGCTGCAGCTGGTGACCGGGTTCGGCGAGACCGGGGCGGCGCTGGTGGGTTCCGGGGTGGACAAGATCGCGTTCACCGGTTCGACCGGGACGGGCAAGAAGATCATGGCGGCTGCCGCGGACACGCTGACGCCGGTGGTGATCGAGGCGGGCGGCAAGGACGCGCTGCTGGTCGACGCGGACGCGGACCTGGAAGCGGCGGCGGACGCGACTGTGTGGGGCGCGTTCTCGAACTCGGGGCAGACCTGCATCGGCGTGGAGCGGGTGTACGTGCACGAGCGGGTGGCCGAGGAGTTCGTGGCGAAGGTGGTGGGGAAGGCGAAGCACGTGCGCGCGGGTTCGGACGAGGACGCGCAGTACGGGCCGATCACCATGCCCTCGCAGCTGTCGGTGATCCGCCGGCACATCGCCGACGCGCTCGCGCGCGGCGGGAAGGCGCTGGTCGGCGGGGTGGACAGCGTCGGCGACCGGTATGTGCAGCCGACGGTGCTGGTCGACGTGCCGGAGGACTCCGAGGCGGTGCGGGAGGAGACGTTCGGCCCGACGGTGACGATCGCGCGGGTGCGGGACATGGACGAGGCGGTGGAGAAGGCCAACGCGACCAAGTACGGCCTGGGTTCCACGGTGTTCTCGCGGGCGCGCGGGGCGGAGCTGGCGTCGCGGTTGCGGGCGGGCATGACCGCGGTGAACGCGCCGTTGTCGTTCGCGGGCATCGCGTCGCTGCCTTTCGGCGGGGTCGGCGATTCCGGGTTCGGCCGGATCCACGGCCCGGAGGGGCTGCGCGAGTTCGCCCGCCCGAAGGCGGTGGCCCGGCAGCGGTTCACCGCGCCGCTCACGCTCACCTCCTTCTCCCGCAAGGAATCCACGGACGCGCTGGTCGCCAAGCTGGTCACCGTCCTGCACGGCAAGCGCTGACGAGAGACCGACGCAGGCAGCGGGCCAGGGCTCCTGGTCTCCGCCGTGCCGGAAGCCGAGTGGTGAGGAGAAAAGCAGAGTGCGGGTCCGGGAAGACACGAAGAATTTTGGTCCGGCGCTGCGGAAAGCGGTGCCCGGCACAGAAATGCCAGGAGGCTTCGTCGCCGCCTATCTGGTTGCCGGCGAAGCCGCTGTGGTCGCGGCGAATGCGCTCCACTCGGCGGGGTTGTCCGTCGAACCGCATCGCGGCGGGCCCAGCCAGATCCCGCGATACTCGATTACCGGCTCCCGCAGGCAGGAAAGAGCGGACGCGCACCACCTTTCCGTGCGAGAGCGGCAGATCGTGGCGTTGATCGCCGTCGGCGGGGACAACCAGTCGATCGCCCGGGAATTGGGCGTGTCCGTCGACACGATCAAGGCCCACGTGCGCAAAATCTTGTCCAAAATGGGCGCGCGGAACCGTTCGCACGCAGTGCACATCGCCCATGAATGGGACATCCTGCGGTGACTCCCGGCCGGTCCGATCGGGGTCGAGTGAGTGGTCTCGTCGCGGTCGATCGGAAGGACCGTGGTGTTTTATTCGGTTGCCGGGCAGGTTCACGGGTCCTGGTCATGGCGGAACCAGTCGGTGAATACCCCGATTTTGCTTGAGTTTCGGTCCTGATCGACGTGGCGGAGGCTCGGAACCTGGGGGCGTCCAGCTTCGCTGTCGTCGACTCGTGCGCCGATCTTCCCTGCTTCGAGCGGCGACCGGAGGTGTCCCGGTAACACCCGGCCATCTTTCGCCGGACAAGGCGTACCCCGCGGGGCGGATCGGGCGCTCGACCGCGAGCTGGTCCGAGATGGTGCGGAACGACCTCGTCGTTTCCCGCGACCTGACGGCCCTCGAGTGATTCGTGCCGTTGCCCGGGGAGAGCCGATTTCCCCGAAAGGGTGGGGTGCCTGGGGCGCTTGCCGTTCCCGGCTGAACCTGGCGGCAAGATGTCGCGGCCGCACGAGCGACGTTTGCCTCCCTGAGGAATTTTGACCCGCCGGGGCCTGGCATGCGCTCGGGAAGCTCTGTCGCGCGGTGGATTTCGAGGGGGTCTCGAAGTGCGCGGGCGGCACAGACCGCCTGCGCACTCCTGCCCGCCGAGCGCTGGGACCCGTCCTCGCCCGCGATATTCGCCTGCCCAGGCCGGCGATCGGCGCTCTCGGCCTCTTCGCGATGGCTGGTGCGCACGCGCCCGCACCAGCCATCGCGATTTCCTCGTGCACCCCGAACCAGTCGCGAGGCCGCCCCGTCCGAATCCGTCGTAGCGGACGGCTTCGGACGGGGCGGCGGGTCGCGCGGCTGCTCCGGCAGGGGACGACGGTCAGGAGACCTTGATGGGGTCCGGGTCCCCGGGCTGGATGGGGGGATCCTCATGGGTGGGGTCGCCCGAGCCCGCCACGTTGATCAGGCTGGGGGCATTGGATCCCAGGCCGGTCCCCGCCGCGTGCGCGGCCGTGGTCCCGACGGTGGCGACCGCGGCGGCGGCGAGTGCTGCCCCGGCGGCGATTTTAACGAGCAGTTTCCGGTCGGTCACGGGTTACTCCTTCTGTATGGTTGTCCGGCAGAAGAACCAGGTCGTTCGTCAGCCGATTTTCTCATTGTCGTCCACCTGGAGAGTCAGGCCGTCCATAATTCCCTCCGGGTCCACGTCAGGGTCAAGCCTGCGCTGATCCTGGAGAGTCACCTCTTCGATGACGGACCCCATGGGAATGTTCTGGCCCGCGGCGTGATTTCCGAGAGCTTCGCTGAAGTCCTCCACGTCGTACACCGTCCCGCGGCCCTGATGGCCCTGATTGACCAGCCTGAAATGAAACCGGTGCGTTTCGCCGCGCGGAGTCCGGTACCTGGCGACCATGAAAGTCTGCCAGTCGGGCGGCAGGACGGCGATCAGGCTCGAATCGTCGGGATCGAAAGACCAGTGGCACAGCTCATCGGGATCGGTGCCCGCGCCCGCGCTCGGAGCGAAGACGGCCAGGGCTCCTCCGATCAGCGTGACCGATACGGTCCCGGTCAGGGAGTCAGCGCTGACTTGACCGCCGGTGGAGGTGTCTCGGTCTTTCCGTCGCGTCGTAACATTTTTTAAGGATTGCCATTGAGTCTCCATTGTTCATGCGTGCGGTGCACTCAGCTTGGGAACGACTCTTCTACGGTGCCTGCGCCGCGAATAACTGCGCATTACCGATGCTGCCACAGTGCGCCGCGGCGGCGAAATGAAGCTCACCCGATCGAAGAAAAACCATGCAGTAGCCTCGACCTGCGGCTGGATGATTTCAGGCGGCGCGCAGGAATTTTTGCACCCTTCCCCGGTGTTGCTCCTTCTTCGGCCGGCACTGCTGTCGGGGCCGCCGGAAGAGTCAGCCCGGCCCGGCCATCTCGGCGCCGCTCAGCAGCATCGAGAAAAGGCTCATCGCGCCGGTGCGGAAGGCGACAGCCAGCGCGTACCCGATGGCGGCGTCGGCCGGTTCGGTGTCGTCGCGGTTGACCAGCCATTGCACGAGGAAGTCGCCGTCCTCGTCGTCCATCGAGGGCTCGAAGACCTTCTTCCCGTCGCGGATCAGCTGGCTGGTGGCGATGGAGTTCGGCTTGAACCGATAGCGCTTCCCGTCCGCCGTGAGGTCGACGCGGTACGAGCCGCGGGTCCATTTTCCCTTGCCGGGGCGGAGATCCGCGACGGCCTCGCCGACGGTCATGATCAGGTCGGCGGGTTCGCGCGAGCCAATGGGCACGAACCGGTTGATCGGCGCGTCGGGGGAACGGGCGATGACGACGGTGGGAACGTGTGCCCCGGAGACTTCGACCAGGCCTCGCGCGTCGTCGGTGTGAATGGTCAGTTCGTCGTAGAAGGCGTCGTCGACGACGCGGGGTGCGGTGAGGGGCATGCCGGGTCCTTTTCTTGATCGGCTTCCGGGACTAATAGCTGAGTGGCCGCCAATTCGCGATACATCGGGTCGGCGGCCAGCAGCTCGGCATGGGTGCCGATCGACCTGACTCCGCCCCGGTCCAGCAGCACCAGCCGGTGCGCCGAGACGACAGTGGACAGGCGGTGCGCGATCAGCAGCACGGTGCATTCCCGTGCGGCCGCTTCGATGGTGCGCCGCAGAGCCTGTTCGCTGCGCGCGTCCAGGTGCGCGGTGGCCTCGTCCAGCAACAGGACCTGGGGACGGCGCAGCAGCGCCCTGGCGATCGCCAGCCGCTGGCGCTCTCCTCCGGAAAGCGCGATCCCGCGCACTCCTACCGGCGTATCCAGTTTTTCCGGCAGCCGCTGGACAAGCTCGTCCAGGCCGGTCAGGCCGAGCACCTCGGCGATGGCTTCCTCGGCGGCTTCGGGCGCCGCGTAGACCAGATTCTCCCTGAACGTGCCCGCCAGCATCGGCGAGTCCTGCTCGACGTAGGCGATCCGGCGGCGCACCTCGGCACGGCTGCGCCGCGCGATGTCGTCGCCCGCGAGGAGGATCCGGCCGTCCTGGTGGTCGTAAAACCGTTGCAACAGCGAAAAGAGCGTGGTTTTTCCCGCGCCGGACGGGCCGACGATCGCGGTCATTTCCCCCGGTTCGGCGCTGAACGACACGTCGCTCAGCGCGGGCGGACGCCCGGGATAGGCGAAGGAGACGTGATCCACGACCACCCGCGGCGGAGGTCCGGCCGGGGCACTGACCTCGGTGTCGACATCGTCCTCCACGGTCATCTCGCGCACCTCCTCGATCCGCTCCAGCGCGCCGAGACCCTGTTGGAGCGCGGCGAAACCGGTGACCAGCGACAGGATCGGGGTGCCGAGGTTGAACAGATAGAGCAGGAACGCGATGAGCGTCGCGACGCTGAGGCCGCCCGTCGCCACCAGCACGCCGCCGAAGCCGATCACGACGAGGAACGAGGTCTGCACGGCCATCCCGGACACCGTGGCGATGACGACCTGGTAGCGGGCCCCCTTGAGCCCGGCGCGGTAGGCCGTGCGCGCCGCCGAGACCGCCCGCTCGGTCTCCTCGGCTTCGGCGCCGCTGGCCTTGACTGTGCGCGCCGCGCCGAGGGAACGGTCCAGCGCGGCGCCGATCTCGCCGACCGATTCCTGGGTGGTCAGGACCACCTGGCGGATTCTGGGCATGACGAAGCCCAGCACGACTCCGACGACGGCCAGCACGCCCGCGGTCATGCCGAGCAGCGGCAGGCTCATCAGCGCCATCATGACCAGGCTGGCCACCAGGTGCAGCACCCCGTTGACCACGTCGATCAGTCCGGTGGTGGCGGCGTGCTGCACCACGGTGCTGTCGGAGGTGACGCGGGTGGTGAGCGTCCCGGGTTCGCGCTGGTCCAATTCGGACACGCGGAGCCGGATCAGCCGCCGGATCAAACCGCGCCGGATGCCGAACACCATCCGTTCGGCGGTGCGCTGCCCGATCCAGGTGTGCCACCCGTTGAGCGCCACCGAAACGACGAACACGCCGACCAGCAGCAGGAGTTCCTCGCGCAGGCTTTCGCCGAGGGACAGCTTGGCGATGATCGTTTCCACCATCAGGGGCTGCACCAGCTCTGCCGCGCTTCCCGCCAGGGTGAGCACCAGGACCAGCACGAGCGGCCAGCGGTGCGGTTCAGCGTGTCCGAGCAACGCGCGGAGGGGGCGGACGGGCCGTCCGTCGACGGTGCTCATGACGCGTTCCCGGATGGACTGTGCTGTTCGGAGGCATCGGGAAGCTCGTCGGCGACGACCGTCGCGTGCGCGGCGGGGTCGAAGTGCGCACGGGCCGCGGCGGTCACCTCGGCGGTGCCGAGCAGGTCGACCCGGCTCAGGTAGCGGTTCAGCCAGTCGGGCGGCAGCCCCCGCAGCACGAAGCCGGTCGCGGCGCTGGCGATTTCGGCTCGGGTGGCCAGCCCGGCGGCGGCGAATCCTCTCGCGAGCCGCTTGGCCGCCCCGACTTCCTCCGGCGTAGGTCCTTCGTCGGCGAACCGGGCCATGCAGGCGGCGAGTTCGCCGGCCGTCCGGCTTCCGTTGCCGGGGCCGGTCACCGCTTCCACCGCGGTCCAGCCGCCGGCCCCGGTTTCCTCGAGCGAGGACTGGACCCGGTAAGCCAGGCCGAGCCGTTCGCGGATCCGCCGGACCAGCCGGGAGGAGCCGGAGCCGCCGAGGATCAGGTTGGCCAGGTGCAGGGCGGGGTGCCGCGGATCGCCGGCAGTCAGCCCGGGGCCCGCGGTCAGCACCAGCGTCGGGGTTCCCGCGGCGGCGGGCAGGGTGAGGCGGCCGGTGTCGCCGGTGCCGGCCAGGGGCGGCAGGCGCAGCCCGGACGCGGCGCCGGTCCAGTCGCCGAAGACCTGGACGGCGTGTGCGAGCGCGGTGTCGGCGGACAGCGGCCCGAGGATCAGCAAGACCGCTCCGCTGGGCACAATCGCTTGGGCGTGCAGGCGCCGCAGGTCGTCGGCGGTCACCGCGAGGAGATCCTCGGCACCGGCCGGTTCGGCGGTCAGTGGATGCCGGCCGTACCGACGGCGAAGCAGCTGCCGATACGCCGCTGCCCGGGGCTCGGACCGCTCGCGGGACACCATGGCTTCCACGACCCGGTCCAGTTCGCGGCCCGGGTACGCGGCTTGGCGCACGACCGTCGCCAGCAGGCGGATCGCCTCGGGCAGCTGGGTGCTGAGCGTGCTGGCGGCCACCAGCAGGGCTTCGCTGTCGCGGCTGACCGACAGTTCCGCGCCGAGTTCCGAGGCGCGGTCGACGACGGCGCGTTCGCCGAGCTCGGAGGTGCCCCGCAGCAGGCACGCGGCGAGCAGTTCCATGGGCGCGGCCAGCTCCGGGCGGGTGGCGAAGGGCAGCGCGAGCCGGATTTCGGTGACCTCCGCTCCCGGCTCCTGGGCCAGCACGACGCGAAGCCCGTTCGGCAGGACGGCCTCGACCGCCTCGGCAAGGAGTTTCATCAGGAGCCTCCAGCCAGTTCGACGCACGCCGCCGGCGCCGCGCGCACCGCTCTCGCCGCGTTCGCCACCTGTGCCGCGGTGGTCGCGGAGAGCAGGCCGGGGATCTGGTGCGGGCCGTCCAGCCGGGGAAGCAGCACCGCGAACCGCCCGTGCGCGACGGCGCGGGTGACCACGGAATCCAGCTGCCGGTGATGGCCCAGCAGGAGCAGGGCGATCGCGCGGTCGAGTTCGGCCTTGTCCGGTCCGGTGCTGCTCAGCTCTTCGAGCAGGGCGTCCCATTCGGCGAGCAGTTCGTGGACCGGCCAAGCCCGTTCCGGCAGGAAGGTGGCGACCAGCAGGTCGGGGGAGGCGGTGTTGAACCATTCGCCGTTGAATCCGCACCGGATCGAGGCCGAGCGCAGCAGCGGCTGGCGCTTCCGCCACCGGGGCAGCCAGGCGGCGGACAGGATCTCGGCGAGAACCGCGTGTGCGACATAGCCGGCGGGAGCGGTGTCCGCGTCCGGCAGCGGAGTCGCGATCGCGAGGGCAGTGCCGCGGAACCGTTCGGCGGTGTGCTTGAACCACGCCCCCGGCCGGGGTGCCAAGTCCGGGCGTGCCGCGCGGCGGCCGGACGGGAGTTCGCCGAACGCTTCCCGCACGGCGGCCTCGGCCCGTGCCGGATCCGCCGCGCCGGCGATCGCGAGCACCGTGTTGCCCGCGGTGTAATGCTCCCGGTGGAAGGCGAGGGCTTCGGCCGGGGTCAGCTCCCGCAGGTGCGCCATGATCCCGTGGTCCCCGCCCTCGTGCCGGTCCGGGCCCCAGAGCGCCGAAGCCGCCATGGTCCAGGGGAACCCGCCGAAAGAGGCGAACACGGCGCCGCGGATCTCCTCCTCGATCACCGGAAGCTCCCCGTCCAGCGCGCGCCGGTCCGGAGCGAACCCGGTGAAGCGGGCGGCCTCGGCGGCGAGCAGCGGCTCGAGCCGTTCGGCGTCGGCCACGCTGAAATAGCTGGTGTGGTCGCGAAAGGTGTTGGCGTCGCAGAGTCCGCCCATCGCTTCGACCGTCCGCAGATGCCCTGCCTGTCCCTCGTGCTCGCGGGGGAACATCAGATGCTCCACCGCGTGCGCCAGCCCGCGTGCGCGGGGCGGGTCGTCCCGCGAACCGGCTCCGACCGAAACCGCGACGGCCACGAGGTCGTGCCGGTGATCGGGTTCGACGATCACGCGCAGCCCGTTGCCGAGCGTGAACCGGTGGACGGCGCGGGTCATCGGCGCCCCGGTGTGCCGGTGCGCTGCGGCACGTTGCGCTGCGGCCGCAGGGGATCGATGCCCGCCGCGCGGAATTCGGCGGTGATGCGCAGCTCCCGCGTGCCCTCGACGGGGTCCAGTGCGTGGTCGACGAGGGCCGTGGCGAGCGCGAAACAGCGGTGCTGGCCGAAGCTCAGGTGCTGCTGGCCGGGACGGGAGTCGGCTGGTTCCCAGGCCGCGGCGACGCCCCGGGCCAGCCGCTGGGCGAGCACCGAGGTGGCCGCGCCCAGCGCGCGATCGTCGCGCAGCCGCCGCGCGATCGCTGTTTCGACGGACTGGTATTCGCCGTGCAGGTAGATCACCAGCGCGTCCCGCCGGGGGTAGCCGGTGCGGACGGACAGGATCTTCGCGTGATAGTCGGCGTGCAGTGATTCCAGTTCGCGCAGGACGTCGCGCCAGACCCGGACCGCGCCGTCCGGATCGGTCAAGTGCACGAAGATCCGGCGCACCGCCGGGTCCGGCCGCCGCCGCTGTTGTGAGCCGAGGACGTAGAAGAAGCCGGGCGACAGCGCCGGACGCGCGGCGTCGAGCCGCAACCGGACCGCGGCGCCGGGGATCGCGTCGGCCGGGCCGGCGAGCCGATCGCGCGGCACCCGGACGGTGACCAGCGCCGTGCGCACGATGAGTTCCTCGTCGCCCGCCGCCAGCAGCACCCCGTCGACCGGAGCGCAGGCGTGCGGGACGGCGTCGGCGAGCTGGTGCTCGAAGTCGCGATCGCGGCGGAATTCCTTGGCCGCGGACCCAGGACCCGGCGTTCCGGCGTGCAGAGTTTCGTAGAGCGCGTTCGCGAGCCGCCCGCGCAGATCGCGCGGGTCGGAGCCGGTCAGCCGGGTGCCCGCGACTTCCGCGGAACAGCCGTCGGGCGATACCGAGACCTCGCGCAACGCGGCGACCAGCCTCGGGTTCAGCGGACAGGACAGTCCGGCGGTCATGCCTGCCTCCCTCGGCCGGGCCGGACAAGGCCGAGGAGCCCGGCGGCGCCCTCCGGATTGAGCAGGACGCCGCGCCCGACTCCGGCCGCGGCTTTGGCCACCGGGTTCAGCTGGAGCTGGGATTCCGCGCCCGCGATGAGCCGGTCGTACAGATGCCAGCCGGCGAACCGCATGGCGCGCACCGCGAGGTGCGGGTCGGGGACGCGCCGCGTGCGGTAGCCCGCCCAGAAGGCGCCGATCCGGGGGACGGCCTGGCGCAGGTTGGCCATGCCGCGATCGAGGATGTCCTGGTGCGTGGCACCGAAACCGGCGAACCGGGAGCCGTCCCGGCGCGCCGGATTCACGAAGATCGTATAGGTGACGTGGTAAAGCCATTCCCCGATGAACGCGCCGACGTCTCGTGCCGGATCGGCGAGCCGAAAATTCTCCCAGTCGCACAGATACAGCCGTTCGCCGGATGCGATGAACTGGTCGAAGCGGAGATCCCCGTGCACCGGGACGGGCGGCGCGGCGTCTTCCAGCGTCCTCAGTTCGTGCAGCGCGTGCACCGCTTCCTCGTCGTCCTGCAGCAGCTGCCAGGCGGCGAGCTGCGCCGAGGTGTTCTCCTGGACGATTTCCCAGGGAAGTCCGGCAAGCCAGGAAAGCGGAGGGAAGAACAGCGGGGAGGTGTCCAGACCGGCCGGGTCGAGCCCGTGCGCGGTCGCGATCGCTTCTCCGGCGCGGAAACACAGGGCCTCGCTGAATTCGCCGGCGACGGACAGCTCGATGCCGGGCTTCGCGTCGTCAAGCAACGCGAAGACCAGGAGACGGTTCTCCTCGTCGTGGCCGAGCAGCTCCGGCGAAGCCAGCGGACCGCGCGGCTCCAGCAGGGCGGCGGCCCGTTCGAAGGCCAGCGAACGGGCGATCCCGGGATTGACCGCTTCGCCCGTGTCCGGCAGCTGTTTCACGAAGACTTTCGCCCCGTTGCCGGTGGTGCCCGCCCAGTTGTCGTTCCGGCCGCCGAAGGAGGTCGTTCCGGTGCTGCCGAGCGTGCCGAGGCGGAGCCTGTCCAGCAGCCGGTTGACTTCGGCGGCCGGGGCGATGGTGCTGGTCTCGGGCAGCTGCCAGGAAACTGTTTCGCCGATGCCGGTCACGCGGCTTCTCCGCGTGCCGCGCGGCGGCCTTCGTCATCGATCAGCTCAGCCGCGAAATCGACGTAGCCAGTGAACTCGTCGAGCCATCCGGCATAGGCGGCGAAGTCGTGCAGGTGGGTGATCAGCCGCAGGACAGCGCTGCGTCCCACCGCGACCTCGTCGCAACCAGGCCCGTAGCCCCGGCGCAACGCCCGGCGCAGCGTGGGAAAGTCCATCCACGGGTAGACGCCGACCCAGTGCAGCTCGTGCAGTTCGCCGAGCAGCCAGCCGAGGTCGGACTCCGGCCGTCCCGCCGCCAGATCCGATCCGATCAAGAATTCGCCTTGCGGGGCAGCCGTTTCCGGAATGGCCAGCGGTGGCAGCAGGGTGCCCAAGGAGGCGAATCCGTGCAACAGCGTCCTTTCCTCCTTCGGCGGGACGCACCAGTCGCGCAGCCGGGACAGCCTGGTGCGGCCCCACCGCGGCCAAGCGAGGTCGGCGAGCTTGGCCAAGCTCGCCGGGCCGAGGCCGGGTTCGTCCAGCCAGCGGGCGACGCGTCGCGGGCCGGGCGGCGTGCTCGCGGCGTCGGGTCCGCGGAGCTGATGCAGGGCGCGCAGTCCGCGACCGGCGCCTTCCAGGGTCGTGGCCATTAGTTGCTGAGTGCGGGGTTGTTCGAGGTCCAGCCAGCTCATCGCGGACAGCGGGCTGCTGGCCAGGTAGGTCAGCGCCCCGGCGTCGCCGGCGGACGCGGGCACCCAGCGGAGAGCGGGCACCGAGCAGGCGGAGATCGCTTGGGCCAGCGCGCGGTCCGGCGCGGCCATCCGGACCGGGCTGTCAGTGCCTGGCCGGTGTGTCCATTGGAAGGCCCCGCCGGGAAGCAGATGGATCTCCGTCCGGCGCAGGCGACTGCCGTACTCCTCCACGAGCATCGCTTCCGGCTCGTCGTCCGCGCGCGTCATTCCGGCCTCTTATCCGCCGTCAGCTGGCGGTATCGCCGTTCCAGCAAGCCGATCAGCTCGGACAGCGGCGCGACGCTGCCCGCCGCGGACTCGCCGGAGCTGGCGCTCACGGCGGTTTCGGTGGGGCTCACCACGACTCGCGGCCGATCCGCGAACGAACGCAGATGTGCGGCCACCACCGGGTTGCCCGCCGCGCCGGGAGGCAGCGCGGGGGCGATGCCGACGACCGCCTCGGTGCACTGCAGCGCGAGCAGCGCGGGCGAATCCCCGAGGCCCAGCGCGAAACGGGAGATGAAGTTCAACGTCGCGGGATAGACCGCGATCACGTCGGCCCAGTTCGCCAGCGCGACGTGCGGTGCGTCCCGGCCCGGCTCGTCCGGCCATTCGTCGAGCAGGACATCCGTCCGGGACAACGCCGAGAGGGCGTGCCGGGAAACGAAATTCGCGGCGGACCTGGTGAGTGCGACCTTCAGCGAGATCGCCGGCAGCACGGCGTCGATCCAGTTGATCCAGTACGGCAGGAACGCCGCGCTCAGCGCTCCTGAACCGACCAGCAGCAGGCGCTCGAACGTCACCTCGCCGGTGACGACGTCGACCGCTTCGAGGTCGGATGAATAGAGTTCGGGCATAGTCGCTTCCGGATCGCGGGTACTGCCGGGAAAGGACCTCGGGACCGGCGAGAACGCCGGCCCCGAGGCTTGCCGAGCCGCTCGTCGGCGGTCAGCACACCTTCCTGATGGTCCTCCAGATCCCGCCGCCCGCGGCGGCGATCCCCGCCGCGCACTGCTGCGAGGAACGCGCGGCGATGATGCTGGCCCGGATGAGGATCGGAGCCAGGACGGGGGTGGTCGCGGCGGGCGCGGCCTTGCCGTCGAACTGGTCCAGCTCCTCAGCCGTCGTGTAAGCGGTGTAACCGCTCAGCAGATCGGTTTCGGTCATGGTGTGCATCGCGTTCTCCCGTCACTGTCCGCCCGGAGGCGTTCTCTCGCGAATATGGAGCGGCCGAGCATGAGTTCAACGTTTCAGGCACTCGCCCCGCTTTAAGGAAAAGGCAAGATTTTTGGTACGGTGAAACGTTGAACGCAAGGACCCCCATTTGATGAGCGCATCAGCCAACGCCGGTGCGCTCGACCCGAGAATCGGACATTTGCCGCGGCCGTGTCAACCATCGCGGACTTCCGCGCGGAAATATCCCCGCTTCGGGGGGCTGCCGAAGTGCGGCGACGGCACCGCGGGAAACGCGCTGCTCCGGTCACCGGCCGCGTCCTTGCTCCGGGTGCGCGAAAGTCTGGTCGATGGCCCGGATTCCGAATTGCGCGATCCAGTGGGAGTTCAGGTAGTCCGAAGTCGTGTCCCAGTCCTGCGGGCGGGCGACCTCCGCGGTGACCAGTTTGACGAAACCGTTGCGAACGGCGGAGTCGCGAGTGGCCTGGTAGATTTCCCACAGGGCGTTGGCCCGGGAGAAGTTGAGCCCCGCCGAATGCGCCGACCGCGGATCGGTGAGCAGCGACACCGACACGTCCTTGGGCAGTCGCCGCGAAACCCACTCCGCGGCGCCCGGCCCGCCTGCCTTCGCCACCGCGGCCAAACGCATGAGACACGGTGCCAGGAAGCCGTTCTCGGTGATGTCGCTCTTGGGCTCCAGTTCGCCGGAGAGCTCGCCCGGCAACACCTCCGCGCATCGCTGGTCCGCTTCGTCGGTCTTCAGGTACTTCGACACGTCTTCGCGCACCGACGAGAGAAGGGCGTCGTCACCGGTGTACTGCGCCCATCCGGCCAGAGTCTGCAGCGTCCAGGACAGGTTGGAATGCATGTCGTAGAAGAGATTCTGTTCCGCGTTGCCGCCGGTCAGCCACGACTTGATCTGCTTGACCGCCTCGTCGGCCAGCGGCCGGGTCGTGCGGGTTCCCGTGGCCTGCTCGCGCGCCCTCTCCATCTCGAGCAGCCAGGCCATCCCGTACGGGGTGTCCGCCGTGTCCTCGCCGATCGAACCGTCCTGCATGTACTTCAGTTCCCGTGCCACGACGCCGGGATCGCCCGCGGGCTGCATTTGCTTCTCCGCCGCGTCGAGGTACTTCTTGTCGTGCGTGGCCAGATAGGTCGCGTAGAGGGCGTAGTGCCCGTGCACGGCCGAATGCCAGTCGTAACAGCCGTGGAAAATCGGGCTTTCCGCTGCTGTCTCGTCCTTCTTTTTGACACAATTCAGTACCGGCTCCGCCAGCTTCTTCACCATGCCGGTCCGGCTTTTCTCGAACTTAGGCCAGCTGGGCGTGGCGGGGTCGGCGTGCGCCACTCCGGGCAGCGTCAACGCGGCGGCCAGCACCAAGGGAACGAGCGAGCGCCATCGGAGTGGGCGGGAGAATACGACCATGTCACCTGCCTGCTTTCGGAAGAGCGGGACGGGACTGAATGCGAAGAGCGAACTGGCCCGCCGTGGTCACTGTTGCGCACTGCTCACTCTAAGGATCGTTCAACAAATCTACAATAATCTTGTGTGCGGGAATAACTCCCTCGTCGAGCATGAATAATGTCACGCGCAGAAAGGAAAAAATGCACCGTATTTCTTCGGGTGGTGACATGGCGCGTTGCGTCGGGCAAACTGCGGATAAAGCTGCGGCAAGAACGCCTCGCCCCGTTCGGGGCCCGCGCATTCGCGGCGGCAGCAGTTCCTGTTTTCACAGCAGCCCGGTCGGCGTATGCCCGCCCCTCTTGTGCGCCGGCCGGGTGTCCACTCCCGCGCGAAACGGGGAGCTGGCGCGAGGGGAGCGGGCACCCGCCATGGGGTAGGCGGGTGCCCTTCCGGCGCGCGGACCGCGATGCCCGTGCGAACGCATTCGACGACGAAGTGACGGTGCCCGCATGACCCTCCCCCGAGCGGTTCTCCTCGACCTCGACGGAACGCTGATCGACACGGAAGAACTCTATCTCGAGGTCGCCGGAGAACTGCTGGGCGCGCACGGCTTGGCGTTGAGCGAGGAGGCGCGGATCGCGGCCATCGGATCGTCGATGGAGACGCTCGCCGAGCTCGTCCGGGCGGCTGGCCTCGAGGTGCCCGCGGAGGTCGTCATCGAGGACATCGTGGCCGGGGTCGTGGCGAGGCTCGGCGAATCGGTGCCGTGGCGCGACGGCGCTCGCGACCTCCTGGCGGCCCTGGCGGGAGCCGGCATCCGGGTCGGTCTCGTCACGATGTCGTACCGCGTGGTGGTCGACCGGGTGCTGCGCGACGTGGGATCCGGGTTCTTCGCGGTGGTCGTGAGCGGAGACGACGTGGCGGAAGGAAAGCCCGCACCGGAGGCCTATGTGCGCGCGGCCGGCGTGCTCGGCCTCGACCCGGGCGACTGCGTCGCCGTGGAGGACAGCCAGACCGGTGCGGCCGCGGCGCGCCGTGCCGGGATGTGGGTCATCGGGGCTCCGTTCTATCGCCCGCTGCCCGCGGACACGGTCGACGAGGTGTGGGACTCGCTCGTCGGCCGGCGGGCCGAAGACCTGCTCAACAGGCCGCTCCGGGACATGTCCGCGCGCATGGGTTCGGCTCCCTGACGCTCACTGGTGGCGGCGCGGTGGCTCATCCGGACGCGCGCTCGGCCGCGCCCAGGCCCGGGAGTACCGCGCGATTCGTGCTGGACAACGAAGACGCCTCCGGTCGGCCGTCGCCGGAGCGATTTCCCCGGGAAGGCCGGAGCGCGCGGAGTCAGCGCTGGTTCACCCGGCGCCCCACAGCCCGGGTGAACCAGCGCTCCGCCGGTGGCCTGCCGAGCGCGGAACAGGCCTCCGGCGGTCCCTCCGGCAGCACAACCCAGCCAGATCGCTTGCCGCAGGGAATCTGAGTCCCTTCGCGGGGATCACTGTCCATAATGGAGCGACGCAAGTCTACCCTGGAATCTCGCGGAATACCGTCGGCTGCGCACTTTTGGTGAGCATCTCATCTCGGCCGCCGGAATTGGTGCACGAGCACTGGCAGGGTGTTCTCGCCCTCGGTCACAATGTCCTTCTGAAGACGCAGTAGGCGCGCGGGCATCCGGTGTCGTCCAGCGCCGCGGAAAAATCGGAGAGCATCCAGCCCTCCGCCTCCACCGCCTCGATCTGTTCCGCCCACCCGGCGATGGATCCGCTGGCGGTGAACGGGGCGCTGAACATCGCCGCGAACACCGTCCTCCCTCGGCGCGCCGCGCGGGCCGCTTCGGCTCCGACGCTCGCTGCTTGCGCCCTGCGGAACAAACTCGGCATCTTCCGGTCAACACCAGCTTTCTCGAGCGACAGGTCGTCCGGCGCGACCGACTGACTGTGCGGGAACGAGTTCTCGCACCGGACGCTGCCAAGCAAAGACCCGCCGCGGAGGATGGGGGAATCAAGGCCGCGGCGGGACGCCGCAATTCTAACCCGGCATCGCGCCGGGCGGGCGTGCGATTTTCACGTCTTTCCCGTGACAGCGACCAGGGACCGCGCACTGCCCAGGGAGTCCTCGTTCGATCTGCCGGGCGCGCGCGAGCAAACGTGATGAAGATTCATGTTTGATGTGCTTTACTCCCTCGTACCCGAGCGGGACGCCGCGCGCCGCGGCCGGGTTCCGCGTCAGTTTCTCCGAAAGGCGGTGGCCGATGTCGTTCAACCTCGCCGCGATGCTCGTCGAATCGGCTGCGGCGCGGCCGGACAAGCCGTTTCTGCACGCCGGGAGCCACTCGTTCAGCTACGCCGAGGTCGACGGGCTCTCCGGGAGGATCGCCGAGTCTCTCGTGTGGCTCGGGCTCGAACCCGGCGACAAAGTCGCGGTCCAGCTGCCGAACGTGCCGGAGTTCGTCCTCGCCTGCTTCGGCATTCTCAAGGCGGGCTTGGTCATGGTCCCGCTGAATCCGCTGCTGACCGCGCCGGAGATCGCGTATCACCTGCGGGACAGCGATGCCCGCCTGCTGATCGCGTTCGGCCCGCTCGCCGGCGCCGCGCTCAAGGGCGCGGGCCAGCTTCCGGTGTACCTCGTCGGCGAGGCGGGAGAGGCGGGAGAGGCAGGCGGGGCCCGCTCGTTCGACGATCTCCTCGAGTCGCCGGATTCGGGGCTGCTGCGGCCGATGTCGCCCGACGACACCGCGGTGATTCTGTACACCAGCGGCACTACCGGCAGGCCGAAAGGCGCGGAGCTGACGCACTTCCAGCTCTTCATGAACTGCACGGTGTCGGGTGAGCTGTTCGGGGCGACCGCCGAGGACGTCAGCCTCGCCGTGCTGCCGCTGTTCCACGTCTTCGGACTGTCCAGTGTGCTCAATGTCATGACCCGGTTCGGCGGATCCCTGGTGCTCGTACCGAAGTTCGACGCGGCGGCCGTGCTGGACGAGATGGAACGGCACCGCTGCACGCTGTTCTCCGGGGTGCCGACGATGTACGTCGCCCTGCTGCAGCAGGACCTCGCCGGCCGCGACCTGTCGTCGCTGCGTTCCGCGGTGTCCGGGGGCGCGTCGATGCCTGGCGAGGTGCTGCGGGCGTTCGAGAAGAAGTTCGACGGGGTGGTCGTGCTCGAGGGCTACGGCCTGTCCGAGACGGCGAGCGGCACGACGTTCAACATCAGCGCGGAACAGCGGAAAGTGCTTTCGATCGGCAAGCCGATCTGGGGCGTCGAGGTGAAGGTGGTCGACCGCGCAGGAACGGAACTCGGCGCCGGGCCGGACCAGGTCGGCGAAATCGTCGTGCGCGGGCACAACGTGATGAAGGGCTACTACGGTCGCCCGGACGCGACCGCGGAGGCGATCCGAGACGGCTGGTTCCACACCGGAGACCTCGGCTACCGTGACGAGGAGGGCTACTACTTCGTCGTCGATCGGCTCAAGGACCTGGTCATCCGCGGCGGCTACAACGTCTATCCGCGCGAGATCGAAGAAGTGCTGTACGAGCATCCGGGCGTCGCCGAGGCTGCCGTCGTCGGCGAACCGCACGAGCGTCTCGGCGAGGAGGTCGTGGCGTACGTCGTGCTCAGGGCCGGGTCGGACGCCAGCGTCGACGAGTTGGCGGAACACTGCAAGGGACGGCTCGCCGCTTACAAATACCCGCGCACGATCACGCTGCTTGACCGGCTTCCCAAGGGGCCGACCGGGAAGATCCTCAAGCGGGCTTTGTGAGACTGGCGCCCCGGGCCGCGACGGCGTGCGCGCTCCCTCGCCGGTCTGGCCCGGCTTCCCGTTAGGACTTTCGGCGGACCTCTTTGCCGTGCAATGAGTCACGCCGCTGCCGTGAGGATGTCACGAGGTCTCCGTGCGGACGTTCATCACTTGGCGGTTCGGCTTTGAACCGCCGTGCGGTGAGGTTAGCGTCAAATGCCGTGGACCTGGCGCGGAGATCCCGCTCCGGGTGCGAAACGGAGAAGACTCGTGGCACCCTTCCTGTACCGGCTCGGCAGGCTGTCGTTCCGCCGCCGGGCGATCGTCGCGGCGGTGTGGACAGCGGTTCTGATGGCGCTCGGCGGCGGTGCCCTCACCCTGTCTGGCCCGCTGTCCGATGCGATGCCCGTTCCGGGTATCGAGTCGCAGACAGCATGGGACCGGATGATTGAAGCTTTTCCGCAGCCAGGTGCGGGCGGCGGCACCGCGCGGGTGGCGATTGCCGCGCCGGAGGGGCGGAAGGTCACGGATCCGGCGGGTCAGGCGGCGGTCGAGTCGGTGGTGGGGAAGCTGCGGTCGGCGCCGAAGGTGGCGGGGGTGGTGGATCCGTTCCAGGCGAGGTCGGTGTCGCCGGACGGGCGGGTCGCGCTCGCGCAGGTGAGCTATCAGGTCAAGGGTTTCGAACTGTCCGACAGCGACCGGCAGGCGCTGCTGGCGACCGGCGATCACGCGAAGCAGCTGGGGTACCGGGTCGAGTACGGCGGGGACGCGGTGCAGGGGATCCCGGCGACCGGGGCCACCGAAGGACTCGGCGTCGCGGTCGCGGCGGTCGTCCTGATCATCACGTTCGGGTCGTTGCTGGCGGCGGGGATTCCGTTGCTGACCGCGCTGGTCGGGGTCGGGGTCGGGATGGCGGGCATCATGCTGGCTTCGGGGTCGATGGAGCTGAACTCCAACACTCCGGTGCTGGCGTTGATGATCGGTCTCGCGGTCGGCATCGACTACGCCCTGTTCATCGTCTCCCGCTACCGGCACGAACTCGCTGAAGGCCGCGAACCCGAGGAAGCAGCCGGCCGCGCGGTCGGCACCGCCGGTTCCGCCGTGGTGTTCGCCGGGCTCACCGTGGTCATCGCGCTCGCCGGGCTGACGGTGGTCGGGATCCCGTTCCTGGGCCAGATGGGCGTCGCCGCGGCGGCGACGGTCGTGGTCGCGGTGCTGATCGCGTTGACGCTGCTGCCCGCCGTGCTCGGCTTCGCCGGCGCCCGCGTCGCCCGCAGCAAGATCCGGGTGCGCCGCCGCACCGAAGGCCCGACGCACGGCGAACGCTGGGCGCGGTTCGTGGCGCGGCACCGGGTCCCGGTCCTGCTGACCGCGCTCGCCGGGCTGGCGGTGGTCGCGGTCCCGGCGTTGAGCATGCAGCTCGGCCTGCCCAACGACTCGACCGCCGCGCCGGACACCACCCAGCGCAAGGCCTACGACCTGGTCTCCGCGGGTTTCGGCGAGGGCGCGAACGGGCCCCTGCTGGTCGTGGTCGACACCGGCCCGAACCGCAATCCGGACGCGGTGAAGCAGGCCGCCGCGGACATCGGCAGGCTGCCGGACGTCGCCGCGGTGACGCCGCCGCGCGTCAATCCCGCCGGCGACACCGCGCTGCTGACGGTGATCCCGAAAAGCGGCCCGAGCAGCACGCAGACCGAGGACCTCGTGTCCGCGATCCGCGCGCAATCCGCGCCGCTGCAGGACAAAACCGGCGGCAGTCTCGCGGTGACCGGGCAGACCGCGGCCAACATCGACGTCTCGCAGAAACTGTCCGACGCGATGCTGCCCTACCTCGCGTTGATCGTCGGGCTCGCCTTTGTGTTGCTGATGCTGGTGTTCCGGTCCGTCGTGGTGCCGTTGAAGGCGACGCTGGGGTTCCTCGGCTCGGTGGTCGCGACCTTCGGCGCCGTCGTCGCGGTCTTCCAATGGGGCTGGCTCACCGGGCTGCTGGGGGTCGCCTCGACCGGCCCGATCATGAGCATGCTCCCCATTCTGCTGATCGGCGTCCTGT
The DNA here is from genome assembly GCF_002796545.1 of Amycolatopsis sp. AA4. Lineage (GTDB taxonomy): Bacteria > Actinomycetota > Actinomycetes > Mycobacteriales > Pseudonocardiaceae > Amycolatopsis. Next base: position 4,986,050 of record NZ_CP024894.1, on the reverse strand, counting down.
TCGGACTCGCCATGGACTACCAGGTGTTCCTGGTGACCCGGATGCGCGAGGAACACGTCCACGGCGCCGAACCCCAGGAAGCGATGGTCACCGGGTTCCGCCACGGCGCCCGCGTCGTCGTCGCCGCCGCGCTCATCATGATCTCGGTGTTCGCCGGGTTCGTCCTTGCCGAATCGACGCTGATCCAGTCGATCGGGTTCGCGCTGGCCTTCGGCGTCCTGATCGACGCGTTCGTCATCCGGATGACCATCGTGCCCGCCGTCATGTCCCTGCTCGGCCGCCGCGCCTGGTGGCTGCCCACCTGGCTCGACCGGATCCTGCCCAACGTCGACGTCGAAGGCGAAGGCCTCGTCCGCGAACTCGGCACTCCCGGGGACGACCAACGCAAATTCACCCGAATCTGATTTGGGTCCGGCCGGTCTGCCGCAACGTGCTTCCTCTCAAGCCTGAGGCGCTTGGCCCGCACTCGAGCCCGGCTCGGCAGACGATCGGGTTCGCGCGGGCAGTTCATGCGCATCGGTGGGGCGATAAGGCGAGGGGAGACCCGCGAAGGCGCGTTTTTCGTCGCCGGAGGCAGGACCGGCGAAGACCTGCGGAGCGCTGACGGGGCGGCTGATCGGCGTCAACGCGATTCCATGGCATTCCATGAAGCCCGGCTGGTTCGGCCGCTCCCGGTTTCGCGTTGACGAAAACTCAACCGTGCGCGCGGTCTCCGCGTAAAGCGCCTGGATTTTTCGGGCCGTACGCGACGCCCGCGCAGTCGGGCAACGGCAGAGTTCCGCCGCGTGAACCCGATGGGGGCAAGGCCGTCTGCTGCCTTGTTCGCAGGCGTCGGAAAGAAGTTCAGAAATTCATCCGCCATGCGGGACGTCATGCGCCAACGGCTCACGAAAACGGTCGATTTGGTTAATTCGTCCGAGAGTGCGCAGGTTATATAGGACCGTGAATAATTCATTATTTCTCCGCGATTCGCCGATCTCGGCGGGCCGTCCGGCGCGGTCGCTTGTAGTGTCATCGGCACGTTCAGCGGCATTCAGCCTGGCAATCGAGCCCGTCCGACGGCGCGACGAGCAGTCGCCCCCGCAAGGAAACCGCGCGAGTCGGCGACATCGCTTTCGCGGCGGCTGATCGGGACGTCGCCGCGTCGGGACAGAGAGGGAGAACTGCATGTGCGCGGCGATCAGCAGACGCGTGTTGGTGACCGGGGCCGGAAGCGGATTCGGCCTGGGGGTGACCCGCCTGCTCGAGCAGCGCGGGCACCGGGTGGTCGCCGGGGTGCTGAACGAGGTCCAGGCCGATAATCTGCGCAGCGAATTCTCGTCCGCGTCGAGCAGGGTGGAAATCCGCAAACTGGACCTGACCGACCCCGCCGATGTCGCGAGCGCGGGCGAATTGGAGATCGACGTCCTGGTCAACAACGCCGGATTCGGCGCGCAGGGGCCGATCTCCGAGAGCCCGCTCGAACTGGTCCGGCACGTTTTCGAGGTGAATGTTTTCGGAACTCTCGACCTGACGCAGCGGGTGCTCGCCAGATTCCACCGGGACAGCCGGCCCGGCCGGGTCGTGGTGGTCTCCTCGGTCGCCGGGCTTCTGGTGAGCGAGGGCGCGGGCGCGTATTCGATGAGCAAGCACGCGCTCGACGCGATGGCCGTCGAGATGCAGAACGAAACCGAGGGAACCCCGGTTTCCGTGCACATCGTCAACCCGGGGCCGTATGCGACCGGGTTCAACGAACGCCTGGTCGAGAACGCTCCGCAAGCCACGGTCTGGGCAGCGGACCAGGATCACCGCGGACTGCTGGAGGGGCAGCACGACCCGCGCGAGCTGATCGAGGCGCTCGCCGACCTCGCCGACGGCAGCGATTCGTCGCCCCGGCTCATCCTGCCGCGGGAGTTCGTCGCCATCACCGGGCAATTCCAGTTCGCGCAGATTCACGGGGCGTGACCGTGGCCGGATTGGCTGACCCGGCCTGGATCCCGCACCCGAGCGAAGCTGCTTTCGGCTTCGCTGTCGTCGACGGCGGCGTGGACCTCCTTTGCTCCGAAAGGCAGCCGGGAGCGCCGTTGTTCAGTGGTCCGCTTTCCCCGGAGAAGGCGGACACCGCGGCAACGAAAGGGCGGTCGACGGCCGATTGGCCGGACATGGTCGACGAGGACCTCGTGGTGCCCCGCGGCCTTGCGGGCCGTCGCGCGATCGGCCGATGAGGAGAAATCGGCGTCCGGACCGCGCTCAGCCGGTGCTGCCGGCCGCGCTCGCGGCATCGCGCCTTGGCGCTGGAGAGGAGATGTTTGCGCAGTGCTAGCGGATATCGAGATCTGGAGAGACTCGCTTTACCTGGGAGGCTGGTGTCCGGCGAAGACCTCCACGGAGGTGGTCGAACCGGCGACCGGAGCCGTGCTGGGAACCATCGGTTCGGCCTCCGCCGAGGACGTCGGTCAAGCGGTGGCGCTCGCGCGGTCCGCCCAGCCGGGATGGGCGGCGCGTCCCGCGGAGGAGAGAGCACGGGTGCTTCGCTCCGCCGGGGAGCTGCTGGCGGACTGGTCGGACGAGGTGGCCGACTGGCTGATCCGCGAGGCGGGGAGCCCTCGGGAGAAGGCGTCGTTCGAGATCCGCTTGGCGACCGGCGAGTTCTTCGCCGCGGCCGCGTTGGCGGTGCAGCCCTGCGGCGAAGTGCTTGCCCAGCAGGATCCGCGCCAGCAGGGAGTGGCGGTCCGGATTCCGTGCGGAGTCGCCGGAGTGATCGCCCCGTTCAACGCTCCGCTGCAGCTGGCGGCGAGATCGGTGGCGCCCGCGCTGGCGCTGGGCAACGCGGTGGTGCTGAAGCCGGACCCGAGGACCGCGGTTTCCGGAGGCGTGCTTCTCGCCCGGGCGCTTGAGCTGGCCGGTCTGCCGGAGGGCGTGTTCGCGGTCCTGCCGGGAGACGGAAGCATCGGAGCGGCGCTCGTCGCGGACAAGGGCGTGGACGTGGTTTCGTTCACCGGCTCGACGCGGGCCGGGCTGGCGGTGTCCGCCGCGGCGGCGCGGAACCTGACGAGAGCGCACCTGGAGCTCGGCGGGAATTCCGCGCTGCTGGTCTTCCCGGACGTGGACCTGGACTGGCGGCGCGGCTGGGGGCCGCCGGATCGTTCTTCAACCAGGGGCAGATCTGCATGGCGACCGGGCGGCATCTCGTGCACGAGGACGTCGCCGAGGAGTACGTCGCCAAGCTCGCCGCGATCGCCCGGTCGCTTCGCATCGGGGATCCGCGCCTGGACGAGAAGGTCACGATCGGGCCGATCATCGACGCGCGGCAGCGGGACCGGGTGCATTCGCTGGTGAAGCGAAGCGTCGAGGGCGGAGCGACCGTCGTCACCGGCGGCGAGTTCGACCAGCTGTTCTACGAACCGACCGTGCTGACGAACGTCGCCGCGGACACGCCGGCTTACGCGGAAGAGGTCTTCGGCCCGGTGGCCTCGGTGCGGACGTTCGCCGACACCGAAGACGCGATAGCGCTCGCCGCGGATTCGGAATACGGCCTGAGCCTGAGCATTCTCACCGCGGACCTCGCCCGCGGCCGCGCGGTCGCCGACCGGATCCCGACCGGCATCGCGCACATCAACGACCAGACGATCGTCGACTCGCCCCTGGCGCCGATGGCGGGCGTCCGGGCGTCCGGCGCCGGTTCTCCGTTCGGCGGGACGAACAACGCACAAGCCTTCACCGACACGCGCTGGATCAGCTGCGCACCCGCGCCCGCGAGAGGAGCCGCCTCATGACCGCCACCGGTGCCGCCCCGGTTGTCGTCGCCTCGTCGACGGACATCGAGGAGCGCGGGCGGCTGATCGTCGACATCGGCACGACGACGATCGGGATCTTCCGTCTCGACGGCGAGCTGTACGCCTACCACAACGTGTGCCCGCACCAAGGAGGACCGGCCTGCCAAGGACGGATCGTCCCGAGGGTCCGCGAGCGGATCGACCCCGACGGAACCGCGCACGGCATGTACTTCGACGAATCCGAAATGCACGTGGTCTGTCCCTGGCACGGTTCGGAATTCGTCATCAAGACCGGCGAGCACGCGGCACTGCCGAATTTCAGCCTCGCCGCGGTGCCGGTGTACGAAGACGAAGGAACCGTGTATGTCAGCCTGTGAACAAGCGGCGAGCGACGAGTTGACCCGCGCGATCGACGGCCTGCACTCGGCGGTCGAGCGCCTTCGAAACGGCGGAAGCGCGACGATCACCGCCGAGAAGCTGTCCGCCTTGGTAGCTGACGCCACGTCGCTCTACACGGCTTCCGCGCAGTCGGCGAAGAGCCTTCCCCGGCTTGATCCGGGCCTGGCGACCAGCACCGACGCGGTCGTGCTGATCTCGGCGATCATGGCGGCCCACGATTTGAACACGTTCGACCTGGCGCTCTGGCTCTCCCGGGTCCCGGCAATCGAAGGGATCGAACAACAGCATGTCTGGTGACACGAATTCCCCTCGCCCGCGGTCCGGCGGCTCCGGCACGCCCCCGGTCACGGTGCGCTCGACGCAAGAGATCACCATCGCGACCGACTCGCGCGAGATCCTGGCCAACGCCGCCCGCGACACCGAAGCGTTCGGGCTGGCGGACAAGTTCATCGTCGACGTTGACTCGCATCACATCGAACTCGACTCGTGGCCCGACATCCTCGAGGACATCGGCGATCCGGTGCTGCGGGACTACGGCAGGCAGATTTCGAACAACTGGCCGCAGGCAGGGCACCTGGCGCTGTCGAATCATGTCGCGGGCCTGACCTTCCAGGACGTGGCGGGACGGGTGCCGCACCAGGCGACGCTCGCGGAGCCGGTGCCGCCCGGTCCGTACCACCGGGACGTCACGCTCGTGCGGCGGGCGATGGACGCGATGAGCATCGACGTCCAGATCGTCTTCCCGCAGCCGATGCTCGAGATCGGCCTGCATCCGCACCCGGGGATCGCGGCGCAGCTGCAGGTCGCCTACAACAAGTGGTTCGTCGAGAACATCCTCGGCCGGGACCCGCGCATCAAGACGATGCTGGGGCTGCCGTTCGGGGACCCCGGCCTCTCGCTGGACGCCATCCGGGAGTACCACGACCATCCCGACGTCATCGGGTTCCTGGTGACCAGCCAGCGGCACATCAGCGTCCACGACAACAAGTACATGCCGGTCTACGCCGAACTGGAGCGGCTGGGCCTGCCGATCGGGTTCCACGCCGGCCCGTCGTGGGGCGATTCGATGACCTCGACGATGAACCGGTTCACCGCGGTGCACGCGATTTCTTTCGTCACCTGCAATATCACGCACCTGACCAACTGGATTTTCAACGGGATCCCGGAGCGGTTTCCCGGGTTGAAGACCATCTGGATCGAGAGCGGACTGGCGTGGATTCCGTTCCTGATGCAGCGGCTGGACCACGAGTACATCCTGCGCATGTCCGACGCCCGCTGCTGCGCAAGCCGCCGAGCGAGTACATGCGGGAGATGTACTACACGTCGCAGCCGATCGAGATGACCGACCGCGATCTGCTGCTGGGGACGCTGAAGGCGATCGACGCCGAGAACACCTTGATGTACTCGTCCGACTGGCCGCACTGGGATTTCGACACCCCGGGCCGGATCATGTCGATCGAGGGCATTTCCGAGCACGCGAAGGAAAACATTCTCGGCGGAACGGGCGTTGCGCGTCTTCGACAAGCTGGCCGCCGTGCGGAAGGCCGAACCGTCGTGAAACGCGGCGAACAACGGAGGAGAATCCGGTGAAATTGTTGGACGTTCCGGTACGGCGGATTGTCGTCGCCGTCACCGGCGCTTCGGGCGCGATCTACGCGGTGCGCGCGCTGGACGTGCTGCGTGCGGCGGGCATCGAGACCCATCTCGTGGTGACGAAGGCCGGCTCGCTGACCAGTTCGTACGAAACCGGGCTGGACGCCGCGGAACTGGCCGGGCGCGCGGATGTCGCTTACCACCACACGGACGTCGGCGCCCCGATCTCGTCGGGCTCCTTCCTGACCGGGGGAATGCTGATCGCCCCGGCGTCGATGCGGACGCTGGGCGAGATCGCGTCCGGGGTCACCGGTTCGCTGGTTTCGCGGGCCGCGGACGTGACGCTGAAAGAGCGCCGCCGGCTGGTGCTGCTGACGAGAGAAGCGCCGTTGAACCTGGTCCACCTCCGGAACATGGCGACGGTGACCGAGGCGGGCGGGACCGTTTTCCCTCCGGTGCCTGCCTTCTACCACAATCCGTCCTCGCTGGAGGAGATCGTCGACCACACGGTCGGCCGGGCGCTGGACCAGTTCGGTATCCACACGGACGTCTTCCCGCGCTGGGACGCCGGTTTGCGCGCCTCGGTGCATTCCCGGGCGCACGGTTCTGCCGGGGAAGCGCCGGCTCGGTTCGAAGGGTGACACACGATGGCTGACGAAGAACTCGCCGACGGCGCACCGAAGGCTCCCGTCAAGGATCTGCGGGAAGGAATCGAACTCCTGAAGCGGCATGACGGACAGTTCGTTTCGACCGCGGTGGAGGTTTCCCCGCAAGCGGAACTGGCGGGCGTCTACAAAAAAGTGGGCGCCGGCGGCACGGTGTCCCGGCCCACCAGGGTGGGTCCGGCGATGCTGTTCGAGAACGTCAAGGGCTACGACATCCCGGTGGTAGTGGGTGTGCTCGCCTCGCGCAAGCGCGTCGCGCTGTTCCTGGGAGCCGACGAGCGGCGGTTGGGGCAGCACATGCTGTCCGCGATGAAACACGCCAAGACTCCCGTCGTCGTCCCGGAAGCCGCGTGCCAGGAGCAGGTGCTGCTCGCGTCGGACCCGGGCTTCGACCTCAGGAAGATCCTGCCCGCGCCGACCAATACGCCCGAGGACGCCGGTCCGTACTTCTGCATGGCGGTGCTGCGGGGAACGGATCCGGACACCGGGAGCCACGATGTCACGATCCACCGGCTGTGCGTGCAGGGCCGCGACGAGCTTTCGGTGTTCATGCTGCCGGGCAGGCACATCGGCCGCATGTACGAAAAGTACGACGCGCGCGGCGAGCCGATGCCGATCACTGTTTCGATGGGCATCTCGCCGGTCGAGTACCTGGCGGTCTCGTTCGAACCGCCGTCGACCCCGTACGGGTTCGACGAACTGGAGTTCGCCGGCGGTCTCAAGGGCTCCCCGGTGGAGCTGGTGAAGGCGAAGTCGGTGGACGAGTACGCGCTCGCGTCGGCGGAGATCGTCATCGAAGGGCACCTTCTACCCGGGCGCCGGGTCGCGGAGGACCAGAACACCGGGACCGGGTTCGCGATGCCGGAATTCCCCGGATACGACGGCACGGCGAACCCGTCGCTGCCCGTCCTCAAGGTGTCGGCGATCACCACCCGCACCCGGCCCATTCTGCAGACGCTGGTCGGCCCGGGGGAGGAGCACGTCAGCCTGGCGGGGATCCCGACCGAGGGGTCGCTGGCGCAGGCGCTGGAGAACGCGCTTCCGGGACTGGTGAAGGACCTCTACGCACACCCGTCCGGCGGCGGCAAGTACGTCGGGATTCTCCAGATCGCCAAGCGGAGCGCGGCGGACCAGGGCAGGGAGCGGCAGGCCGCGATCGTGGCGTTCGGGGCGTTCCCGGAGATGAAGCACGTCATCCTGGTCGACGACGACGTCGACGTCTTCGACACCGACGACGTCCTCTGGGCGATGACGACGCGTTTCCAGGCCGAACGGTCGGTGATCCCGATTCCCGGGGTCCGGTGCCATGCGCTCGATCCCTCCGCCAGTCCGGACTTCCTGTGGACGAACGCCGAGCCGGGCCTGTCGACGAAGGTCATCTTCGACTGCACCGTGCCGTGGAACCTTCGGGACCGCTTCATCCGGTCGCCGTTCCAGGACGTGGACGTGGAGCGGTTTCTGCCGGGGTGGACCTGACGCGTGTCGCGGCCAGCAGCCGCCGTAGCCGGGCGACAGTGACGCACCGGGGGCGACACCGCATGCGTGGGGACCGAGAGGAGCAAGTGCACCGAGGGCGTTACCGGATCAGTTTCCGGTACCAGGCGAAGGAGTCCTTGGGGGTGCGGCGTTGGGTTTCGTAGTCGACGTGCACGAGCCCGAAGCGGTTGGACCATTCGAGGTTGTCGAGCAGGGACCAGACGAAGTATCCGCGCACGTCGACGCCGGCCTCCATGGCTTCGCGCAGGGCGTGCAGGTGGCTGGCGAGGAATTCGATCCGTTCGGGGTCGGGGACGCTGCCGTCGGCGGCGGGTTCGTCGGCGAAACTGCAGCCGTTTTCGGTGATCTGGATGGGCGGGAGGTGTTCGCGGTAGCGCTCGTGGAAGGACACCAGCAGTTCGCGCAGCGCGTGCGGGACGATCGGCGAGTCGTTGGTGGTCAGCGGATAACCCTCGATCGGGCGTAGTTCGAACGGCAGCGGGTTGCCCTCGCCGGGGGCGGTCGCGCCTTGGGGTTCGTAGTAGTTGACGCCGTAGAAGTCGAGCGGCTGCGCGATGTCGGCGAGGTCGTCGGCGAAGTTGTCCGGCAGGTGCGGGTGGACTTGTTCGGGGTAGCTGCCGAGCAGCATCGGGTCGGCGAAGGTGCGGTTGATCAGCGCGTCGAGCCAGTCGGCGGCCTCGCGGTCGGCGGCGGTGTCGTGTTCGGGCCAGACCGGCGAGTGGTTGTTCGCGGTGCCGATGCCGGTCGCGCCCGCCGCACGCAGCGCCTGCACCGCCAGCCCGTGGGCGAGATTCTGGTGATGCGCCGTCGGGAGGACGACGAACAGCAGGAACTCACTGGTGCCGTGGATCGGCATCACCATCGGCTCGTTGAGCGGGATCCAGAGTTTCGCCCGATCGGCGAAATGCTCGCCCACGATCGTGGCGTATTCGGCGAAGCGGTAGGCGGTGTCACGGGAGAGCCAGCCGCCCTTGTCCTCGATCGGCTGCGGGGTGTCCCAGTGGTACAGGGTGATCGCCGGGGCGATTCCGGCCGCGCAGACCTCGTCGATCAGCTTGTCGTAGTAGGAAAGTCCTTCCGCGTTGGGCTTTCCGGCGCCGTCGGGCTGGATGCGCGGCCAGGCGATCGACATCCGGTAGGCGCCGACGCCGAGGTCGGCCATCAGGGCGACGTCCTCGGAGGAGCGTAACGCCGCGGCCGAGACGCCCCACAGGAAACCGGGCGGGAAGACCGGATAGTCCACGCTGAACAACCTCTCCTCGCGGACGCCCGGGACGCGGGCGTGAGATTCTCGGCTTCCGGATGTGCAATTCTTCATCATCATGCCGGTTTTGCCCGCGAGCGCGGTCCGAGTAGCGAATTCGCCGCCTACACTACGACACCATCGATTGAAACGCGAATATCGTGAATTTGTCGTGGGAACCTTCCAGCGAAGAACAGGTGCCGCAATGACGTGGAGCAACTGGGCCGGAACGGCCAAGGCCACCCCGCAGCGGGTGCACCGGCCGCGCAGCACGGCCGAGATCGCCGAGGTCGTGCACGGGATTTCCGGAGCCGGGCGCCGGGTTCGCGCGTGGGGCAGCGGGCATTCGTTCACCGCGATCGCGGCCGCCGATTCCGACGCGCTGGACCTGACCGGGTGGACCGGAATCGCCCGCGCCGACCTGGAGAACCAGCAGGTCACCGTGCGTTCCGGCACCACTTTGCGCGCTCTCAACGCGGCGCTCGACGCGCTCGGGCTGGCGATGACGAACCTGGGCGACATCGACGCGCAGACGATCGCGGGCGCGATTTCCACCGGCACGCACGGCACCGGCGCGCGGTTCGGCGGGATCTCGACCCAGATCGTCGCGCTGGAACTGGTCCTCGCCGACGGTTCGGTGGTCCGCTGCGCGGCCGACGAGCGTCCGGAGCTGTTCCACGCCGCCCGCGTCGGTCTCGGCGCGGTGGGCGTGATCAGCACGGTGACGCTGCAGTGCGAACCGTCCTTCGTGCTCTCCGCGCAGGAACGCCCGGAGCCGCTGGAACAGGTCCTGGAAGGGTTCGACGACAACGCGGCGGGCAACGACCACTTCGAGTTCTACTGGTTCCCCTACGGCAGCAAGGCGTTGGTGAAGCGCAACAACCGGCTGCCGCTGGACGCCGCGCGGAAACCGTTGTCCCGCCTGCGCCAGTTCGTGGACTACGAACTCACCGAGAACGTCGCGTTCGGCGGCCTGTGCCGGCTCGGGCGCGCGGTGCCGAAACTGGTCCGCCCGCTCGGCGCGTTCGCCTCCCAGGTGTCCTCGCCGCGCGAGTACAGCGACCTGTCGCACCGCGTGTTCGTCACCCACCGCGGGGTGCGGTTCGTGGAATCCGAATACGCGGTCCCGCGCGAATCCGTGCTCGACGTGCTGGCCGAACTGCGCGCGGCGGTGCCGCGGCTGAAAGACCCGGTCGCGTTCCCGGTCGAGGTGCGCGTGGCCGCCGCCGACGACATCTGGCTGTCCACCGCGCACGGCCGCGACTCCGCCTACATCGCGATCCACCAGTTCCTCGGCATGCCCTACCGCGACTACTTCACCGCGTTCGAGAACATCGCGGGCCAGGTCGGCGGACGACCGCACTGGGGCAAAATGCACGACCTCGACGCGTCCGTGCTCCGCACCCGCTACCCGCACTTCGACGACTTCCTCCGCATCCGCAAGGAATGCGACCCGGCCGGGACATTCGCCAACACCTACCTCGACCGGGTCCTGGGAACCGTCTGATCAGTCCGGTTCGAACAGGGAACGGCTGTGCGGGTCGGTTCGGTGAGATTCCGGTCGTCCGCGTGTCTGAGATTTCCCCTTTCGGCGCATTTCAAGCATCTGAACCGAGCGATTCGACGGCTAACCCCTTCGGGAAACACGAGGAGAGTGCGATTGCGGCAAAGTGGACTAAGTGGACGGTGGTGCCGCGGGCACGATCGGGCTCGTGCCGACCTGTTGACGGTCGCGGCGAGGGCCGGCGACGGACCTTGGAACTATGCGCTCGAAGCAACGAAGACCCGGCGAAGAAGCGGAAGGCGGGCAGGTCTGGCAGTCCGGAGCCGCCCGGAACACCGGGCACTGTCCGCTCCGTCGGCACAGCCGCTGTTACCGGGTGAGCTGGTTCGAGGAGCGCCCAGGGGACGCGTTCCCCGCGGCGGCGACTCCGGATGCGCAAACCACCCCGTCGCTCGATCAGAAAGGACAATGGTGTTTTCTTCGGGCCGGCCTTCGTCCGGCGCAGCCCGCCAGGACGGAATCGTGCGCGACCGGGCTCGACGGACGCGGATTTCCGGAGGATTCGGCGCCCCGGCCGTCCTGTCGGCTGATTTCCCGGTGAAGGCGCCCGGGTGCTGACCATGGCTGGACTGAAACGCCCCGATTACCTGTGGATCTCGATCCTGATCGACGTGGCCAAAGCTGAGGCGCGAGACCTGGGGGTCGCGCTCAGTTTCGCCGTTGTCGACGCGGACGCTCATCTTCTCTACTTCGAGCGCCAGCCGGAGGCGCCTTTGTTCAGCTGCGCTCTTTCGCAGGACAAGGCGTTCACCGCGGCGAGAACCGGGCGCTCGACCGCGGATTGGTCGGACCTGCTCGAGGATTGCCTTGTTCTGCCCGGCGACGCGACGACGGTGGAGCGATTCTTGCCCTTGCCCGGAGGAGAGCCGATCGCGCTGAGCGGCCGGACCATGGGGGCGCTCGGCGTGGCCGGCGGAACGTCGCGGCAAGACGCTGCTGTCGCGCTGTCGGCGGTTTCCTCCCTGAAAGTTCTCGACGATGGGGCGTAGCCGCCGGACGGGCCGCTCTCCGGCACCGTCGGCCAGGCGACCTGCCAGCGGCGGCCGCGAGATCCGGCACGATCAGGAAACCGTTGTGCGGGCAGCCCTTCCGGATTTCGCGGGACCAAACTGCGGCCGTCGAACTCCAGTGCTGAGCGGTCTCGCGGCGCCGAGATGCCCGGCCGTCCGCTTCGCCGTAGCCTTCCGGTCATGAAACTGCGCAAGATCTTCGCGGGTTTGGGCCGCAGCAAGGCATTCGCCGCGTTCGGGCGGGCGTTGATGCCCGTCGACCGTCTGCTCCTCCGCATCAGCGGCGGCCGGGTGGGCCTCGGCGCGGCAATCGGGCTGCGGTCGCTCCTGCTCACGACAATCGGCCGCACCACCGGCGAGCCGCGACAGGTTCCGCTGCTGTACGTCGAACGCTCTGGCGGCTACGTCGTGATCGGCTCGAACTGGGGCGGGGAAAACCATCCCGCCTGGACGGCGAACCTCCTGTCTCGCCCCGACGCGACGGTCTCCGTACGCGGCCGCATCGTCCCCGTCCGCGGCCGCCTGCTGAAAGACGCCGAACGACAGGAAATGTGGGACGCCGTCGCCTCGTACTGGCCCGCCTACGACCGTTACGCCGAACGCGCCGCCCGCCGCGAAATCCGGGTATTCCTCCTGGAACGCACAAAATCGCCCGCGTGACCCGGCCAGGGCAAGCCCGCAAGGTCTTCACGCGCAGCCCGTTCCGGAAAGCGAGGCGGGGCCGAGATGAAGCTTTCACGGGCGAGAAATGACCTTGTCCAGGCGGGTGCGGAGCAACTGTTCCCGCGGATAACGGTATGGTGGATTCGCGGGCCGGTCCCTGTCGTTAAAGGCGCTCGCCAGGCAGGATGGCCGAGAGGCTTGCTTCTCATTGGCGAAACCATCAGGACGGCAGCCGTTTCCGTTCTTGAGACAAGCGGGATTTCGACTTGGCCGTTTCGTCCGGCTTGATTGCATGCCGAACTGACGGTCCGGTCCTAGCCCGGGTCTTCTCCTCGAACAAAGCGAGAGGTGCGCGTTCCATGATTCGTCAGCTGACCTTCACCGTGCGGCAGCTTCCGCCCGGGTCGGCTTCGCCCCGCGGCCGCCGCCGCGCGGACTGGGCGGGCGGAGTCGTGCGTGCCGCCGATCCGGACGACGCCGTCGGCGGATGTCCCGAACCGGACGGCGGCATTCACGAGTGCACGCCCGACAGCGCGAAGAACCTTCTCACGGCGTGTTCCAGGCGGGGTTTCCGCGATGTGCTGGACCGCGCGGGGCCGGTCAACGAGAACAGACGGCTGGCGAACGTGACGGCGGCGGAGGCATGACCGCGGGCGTGGCCCCGGCGGCGCGCGGCCGGTCCGCTCTGGACGAGCCAGTGCTCCCGGTCGGGCGCAAGTGGACGGCCACCTGGTCTTTCGCGTACCTGGGCCTGTTCCTCGCCAACTACGGCGCACAGCAGATCGTCCTGCCTCGGCAGGCCAATCTGATCGCGGCCGGCGAGGAAACCGCAGTGGCCGCCCAGAGCTGGGCGAACGCGAGCGCGGCTGTGGTGACGGTGATCGTGTCGATTCTCGTCGGAGCGCTGTCCGACCGCACTTTGCATCGCACGGGCCGGCGGCAGGTGTGGATCGTCTACGGAGGTCTGCTGGCCGCGGTCGCGTTCGTGTTCCAAGGTTTCCAGCACACCGTTGTGGGCGTCGTCATCGCATGGGGCGTATTCACCGCGGGCATGTCCGCCGTCGTCGTCGCGCTGTCCGCGGCGCTTCCCGACGACGTGCCGACCAGCCAGCGGGGCAGAGTCTCGGGTTATCTCGCGGTGGGCACCGCGGTCGGGCCGCTCATCGGCGTCGCGGTGGTGACCTTCTTGCTCACCGGAGTCCTGGACGCTTACGTCGGACTGGCGTTGCTGCTGTTGCTGTGTGTGCTTCCGTTCGGTCTTCGCGTCCGCGGTACGCCGTTGCGGCGAGCGGAACGTCCTCCGCTGGCTCTTCGCGCGATCGCCACCGGGATCTTCACGCCGCTGCGCAGCGCGGATTTCGCTTGGGTGTGCGGACAGCGGGCGCTGATCAATCTGTCGAACGCGCTCGCCCAGGTTTTCCTTTACCAATATCTGAAAGACGAGGTGCACGTCGATCCCGACCTCGGCACCCTTCTGCTGATGGTGTGCTACACGGCGGGCATCGTGGTCATCGCGGTCCCCGTCGGCCGCCACTCGGACCGGACCGGAAAACGCAAGCGAGTCGTCGTGTGGTCGTCGGCCGCACAGGGGGCAGCCGCCCTGATCCTCGCGTTCGTGCCGACTTTCCCGGCGGCGATCGCGGGCGCGTCGCTTCTCGGGTTCGGATACGGCGCGTACCTCTCCGTCGACCAGGCCGTCGTCACGCAGGTGCTGCCGCATGCTGAAGACCGGGGCAAGGACCTCGGCATCCTGCAGCTTTCGAGCGCTCTGCCGATGATCGTCGCCGCGGCGGTCGGCGGCGTCCTTGTCGCGTCGCTGGGTGGATTCCCCGCGCTGTTCGTCGCTTCCGCGGCCACCGGCCTGGCTGCCGCGGTCTGCGTGCTGCCGATCAGAAGCGTGGCGTGACCTGTCCCGCGAGCGGCATCAGCGTATGCCGCCGTGTCGAACTGGCGTCGTCGGACCGCGAGAGCGGGGTCAAAGCCATCCGTAATGCTGGGCGATCCGGATGGCGTCGGTCGCGTTGCGCGCGGACAGTTTGGCGATGATCCGCGTGATGTAGTTCCGCACCGTTCCTTCCGCCAGGTGCAGCTGGCCGGCGATCTGCGGGGGAGGGGTGCCGGTCGCGGCCAGCTGGAGGATGCTGCGTTCGCGGGGGGTGAGGGGGTTTTCCCCCGCGGCCAGCGCGGAGGAGACCAGGTCGGGCGAAACGACCCGTTTGCCGGCGTGCACGTCGCGAATGGCTTCGACGAGTTCGGCGGCCGCGACGCCTTTGGGCAGAAAGCCGTTGACGCCGAGGGTGAGGGCTTCGCGGACGACGCCCGGTTTGTCGAGCGAGGTCAGCATCAGGATCCGGATCGCCGGGAGCCGGGCGCGGACCCGGGAGGCCACGGTGAGGCCGCTGACGTCCGGAAGGCCGATGTCGAGGATCAGCACGTCCGGTTTCACGTTGCCGGCCAGCTGGACGGCCTCCTCGCCCCGTTCGGCCACCCCGACCACCGTGAGGTCGCGCTCCAGCTGAAGCAAGGCGACCAAAGCCTCGCGGAGGACTCGCTGATCTTCGGCGAGCGCTACCCGGATCACCACGCGTCTGTCTCCTGTCGTGACAAGAATTCTGGGATTCCGCCCGAGCCGGACGGCAGCGCGGGCGAGCACACACCGAGGGCGAACCGTTCTCCCGGACGCCCGGTCCCGACCGTGCCGCCGAGCCGGCCGGCGACACGGAGTGCACAGTGGACGTCTGCCACCGTCACCGCGCCGCTGAGCCGCCGAGCGAAACCGGGGTTCAGCCCGCCGCGCGCGACGCGGTGCACCGCGGTGCTGCCCGCCCTGGAGGCGGAAAGCTCGCGGCATCCTCGTTTCCCTCTCGGCGACCCGGATTTCCGGACCGCCGGGCAAGGGCGCGCGGGCAGGCCGGCGACACCGGCCCGGCGGCCGCACCGGAGGAGACACCGTGAATTCGCGCGGCAGCCGGCGATACGGCGACTGGCTGGCGCCGGAGCATCCGCCACGTTCACGAATTCCTTCCTGCGCCGGTCGCTCGCCTCGCGAGCCGACTGGGTGGGGCCGGAGGTACGCGGACAATTTCATACTAGATGCGGGGAACCCTCATTTCGGCACGCCGAACCCACCCGTTCGGATGATCTGTCTTGACACTCACGGGCTACGTCCGGTTCCTGCGCTACCTGCGGTAGTGTTCCGTGGCTTCGGCCGGTCGCCCGCCGTCGACAGCCGCGGGCTCGCCGCCGCGAGGCTGTCGACTTCTTCCGGCACTCGCCGGGAAAATATCACGACCTTGACCGGTTCGGGCCTGGCCCGGTCCGCCGCCGGCTTGCCATCCGCTCACAGCCGGTGCCCGCTGTGCATGCCCGCCGCGTTCGTCTGGTGGCAGTCCGAGGACGGAGATCGGACCGGAATCCGTCCGGGATCGGGACGCGGAATGTGTCACCGTCCCGCGACGGGAGGCGGGCGAAGGGCAGCTGAGACGGGCCAGCGATGCGTTGCTGGGGGAATGCGGAGCCTGGGTTTACCCGGGCGACGACATCTGGCGCGCCGTGCGGTCCGGGGTCGCGCCTCGCCCTAGTGGCGGGCGCCGGGTTCGCCGCGGCGAAATTCCTCCTGGCGGAGACACGGCGGGTGCAGGTGCGCGTCGAGGCGGTAGCCGGGCCGGGATCTTCGGCTCGGTCGTGCGGACGGCCGACTGGTCCCGGGGCAAGCCGTCGACGACGGCGACGGATCGCCGGAGTGGCCCGCGGACCCCGGGCCGGGCGTCGCCGCGATGGCCCGGGCATGGGAGGTCGGGTTCTGCGACGCCGAGTCCAGCGCTTCCCGGACCGCATTTCCGTCCGCCGGGTGAGTATTTCACGGGGCTATTGTTAAAACGGCTATGACCCGGGCGGGCGTTAAGCGCTCGCCTTCTTGATCGGAGTGCGCGGCGCTCGCCATACTCTGCGGAGAAGATTCCCGGAACCGCCAAAGCGCGAATGAAGTGATGCGTTCGCCGGTCGTTTCGAAAGCGCCGCCGAGCACGGGGGGAAGAAGGCCGATGAAGCAAGAACTGACGCTGTTCGCCGGCACCAGGCCGGAAGCCATCAAACTGGCGCCCATCGCGCTCGCGGCCGGGGAATCCGGGTTCCGGGCGCGGATCGTCGCCACCGGGCAGCACCCCGACATGGTCGACCAGGGCCTGGCGCCGTTCGGGATAGCTCCCGACGACCGGATCGTCCTGTCGCGGGCGACCGGCAGCCTGAGCGAATTGTTCACCGGTCTCGTACCCGAGGTCGACCGGGTTCTGGCGGAGCGCCGCCCGGCCGCGGTCGTCGTCCAGGGCGACACAGCCACCACCCTCGCTTGCGCACTGGCCGCGTTCTGGCGCCACATTCCGGTCGTGCATGTCGAGGCGGGCCTGCGCACCGGAGATCTCGCATCGCCGTTTCCCGAGGAAGCCAATCGCCAGCTGGTCTCCCGCATCGCCGCCCTGCACCTCGCTCCCACGCCGGCGGCCGGCGCGGCGCTGCGGGCGGAGGGAGTGCCGGACGAGAAGATCGTCGTGACCGGCAACACCGTCGTCGACGCGGCACTGCACATCGCCGGACGGGGCCTGCCGCCGAAGAACGTCGCGGTCGCGGCCGCTTTCGCCGGGCTCCGGCCGCGGATCCTGGTGACGATGCACCGCCGGGAGTCGTGGCGAAGCGGCATCGGCGAAGTGCTGGGCGCGGTGATGCAGATCGCGCGGGAATTCCCCGGCGCGCGCTTTCTGCTTCCGTCGCACCCGAATCCGAAGGTGCGCCAGATCGTGCACCGGATCCTCGGGACGTGCGACGCGGTGACGGTCACCGAGCCGCTGGACTACCCGGACCTGATCTGGGCGCTGTCGAGGTCCTCGCTGGTGATCACCGACTCCGGCGGCATCCAGGAAGAAGCGCCGACCTTCGGGGTTCCGGTCCTGGTGGCGCGTGACACGACGGAGCGCCGCGAGGCGGTCGACGCCGGCTGGGCGCGGCTGGTCGGCACCGACTTCTCCGAGGTCGTCATCGCCGCGCGCGCGGTGCTGGCCGGACGGGAGAAGGGCCCGGGAACGCCGAATCCGTTCGGCAACGGCGACGCGGCCCGGCTGACCATGGACGCGCTCCGCAGCCGGATCCCGGACCTCGACCGGGATCTGACGGCCGTTGCGAGCCCGGGTGCGCCATGACCGCACGGTGCCTCGATGCGGCAGCGGAACGACGCCCGGGAGACGCCCAGGAACTGCGGCCGCGGTGGACGGCGTCCGGATAATCGGAGAAGCGGTGCTCGTCGTCGGACGGGGTGATGCTGGGCTTCCAGCTCGGCCAGGAACGGAAAACGTTGTGGGGCAACGAGCCGGGCGTCGGCGGCGCACCGGTCGCGGTCCTCGCGATGATCCCGCGGCCGGGTCCGGAGCGGACGGTCGTCGAAGAGCCGGGTCGCAAGACTTCGCGGCACCCGGGTACCCGGGTGCCGCCGCATATTCCGGGATCTCGACACGATCCGGCCCGGCGACTAGATCACGGTGGAGGACTGGTCCGGATGCGAGCGGTGCTGAGGGTCTGCGCCGGTCTGGGGTCCGGCTCGTGCCCCTTGCCGGACGACTGGTTCCCGACGACGAGCCCAGCACCCTGCTGACCGCGTCCCCGCGCTTCCGTGCGGCCGGGTTTCCCCGGCCGCACTTCACGAGGAAATGCTTGGCGTGCGCCAGCACTGGGCGAGGCCGGGTCTCCAGCGCGCTGCGGTTTCAGATGAGTCCCGCTCGGCACCCGATCAGCACCGCGTGGGCCCGGTCGCGCGCTCCGATCGCTCTGAACAGTCCTTTCAGGCTCGACTTGACCGTGTTCTCGGACTTGCCGAGCCGGTCGCCGATCTCGGCGTTCGTCATGCCTCCGGCGATCATGCGCAGTTGAAGCAGGGAGACATCGGTGAGCGTTTCCGTCCGCGTCCGCGCTTCGTCGAACGCGGTGGTCCGGACGAACACCTGCAGCGGGCTCACCGGTCTGCTGATCGAGGTCAGTTCGATGCCCTTGGCTTCCAGGTAGTCCCGGGCACGGGTGACGGCCTCCGGGTCCGCGCCGACGAAAACCGGGCCCTGCCGTTCGGCACGTTCAGCCATGATTCGTTCCTCCTGTTCGGACGGTGGATTGCCAGGTTCGGCGGGCGCCGGTCACCGCGCGGGCGCCGGCGGCGAGGCGTGCGGGCCGATCAGGTTCTCCAGATGGCCGAGCGCGACCGCGTGGGCCCGGTTGCGGGCGCCCAGCTTCCGGTACACGTTCTTGACGTGGCTGCGCACCGTCTCGGCGGACACCGACTGCGCTTCCGCGATCTCGCTGTTCGTCAGCCCGATGCTGATCAGGCCGAGGACCTGCGTTTCGCGCAGGGTGAGTTCGTCGCTGGAGCGGCGGCGGGCCCGCGGGATGCGCGGCTCCGGCGTCGCCGGGAAGAACTGGGCGGAGTGGCCCCAGAGGTGGTACTGGACGATCCGCTCGGCGAGTTTCACCGGGCCGATGGACCGGTCCAGCAGGCAATCGGCGCCGTATTCGGCGAACTTGCCGACCCGGTCGGGAACGAGTTCCGCGGCGCTGACCAGAACGATGACCGTTTCCACGGCGGGGCTCGACGTCACGGCCCGGATGAGAGTGCCCCCGACGTCGAGCCGGGCGTCGAGCAGCAGGATGTCGGGCCGCATCCGGCTGCACAGGCTGAGCGCGCGGGCCCCGTCGTTGATCGCGCCGATCCAGCTGAGCCGGCGCGAGCGGTCGACCACGGCCTTGACGCCGAGCTGGAAAAGGACGTCCTGGTCCGCCGAGCAAATGGTGAACGCCGTCTCCTCGGACCGGCGCGCCCGGCTGGTCCGGGGCGACGGCGGGAGCAGGGGAACCGAAGCCATCAGGTCGTCCTTCCAACGTGCCTCGTGCGCGGTCTCGTGGGCCGCGGGCGGAGCGGGATTCGCCGGACCCGAGGAGAACCTCGCGACGGCGAACCGATTCGCGAGGCGAGAACCGCGGAGGCGGGCAGTGCCATGGTTTCCCGGAAACTCGGGCGAGTGCGGGAAACTTTAGCCGAGAAAACGCGGCGTTCGGTAGCCGACGCGTCACTCAGCGAGGGAAAGATGCGGAAATTCCGGATTCGCGCGTGAATATCTCATGCGGCGGCGTGTCGTCGCCCGCGAGGACGCGGAGATAAGGGCGGGCCGCAGGTGGTTTTTGTGGCGCGGAATGCGCCGAATTGTAGCGGAAATCACGACTGAAGGGTGTGCTCCAGCCTCTCCGAGAGGTCGGAGTCCGGTACCTGGCGGGTGCGGGTGCAGTGCGGGCAATTGAATACGCGGGTGCGTCTTCTGCTATTTCGGCGGGGCGGGGCGCACCTGGCGCGCCAGAACCGCCTCCGCGTCCGCGGCACCGCCCGCCGGCGCGCGGCTGTGCCTGGCTGCGATCCGGGCCGGCTCCGCGAAGGTCATGTCCGCGCCGAGAATCGGCGTTCCAGGCGGGGTGGTGGTCCTATGCGGACAAGGACCGGCGGGTTCAGCTTCCCGGCGGTCGATCGTGCGAGGCTTGTCCGGCGGTCGCGGCGCTGTGGCGAAGCTGTTCCCGGCGGAGACGTTCGGCGCGCCAGGCGACCCAGAGGCAGAGCAGTCCCAGGGGCAGTTCGGCGAACAAGGCCTGTGTCCAGGCGAGCGGGCGGTCGCGACGCGGGCTGATCGTCGTATCGAACCAGGCGTCAACGAAGAGCAGCGCGCTCGTCACGGCGGCGGAAACCTGCACGTGCGGTCGGTGCCGCACCGCAAGCCAGCCGGTGATCAGCAGCATCGCCGCCAATGCGATGTCGAATACGACCCAGGCGAGCGTGTACTGCCGCGCGGAGGTGCTCATAAACGCGCCGCAACGTATCTTCGCTTCCGGGCAACACCCCGGGACGTTCAGGAAATCGGCGACCAGAAAGCCGACCCAAACGAGGGTGACCACTCCAGTGCCCAAGTAGAAAGGCCCCGTCCATCGAGGCAGCTTGCCGAAAGACTTGTCGCTGCTTGGCACCACGCCGAGCTTAGCGCGGCGGTCGCGCGGACGGGGCGCGAAGAATCTTTGGCTGGGCATGAATTTCTCATGCCGGCCAAGCCGGTGGAAGAGGCGGGGGTGCCGGTTCGGCACAACCCGGCGCGGGAGGTGAAGCATCGGGTGGGCTGCGAGCTGGGCAATCGCGGGTCGGTCCGAACTGGTCGCGGCAACCGTTCCCTCCGTGGCCGGTGGTCCGCTCCCGACGGGCGGCAGCGACGGTCCCCGACCCGGACTCGTGATGAAATCACGCCACTTCTCAGCAATTTTCCTCGATCGTCGCGAATCGGCGGTTCGATGCGGCGCGAACGGCTGGCATGTTGTGAACTCAAGAGTGGCAAAGCATGCGCTGTCGTAGCTTGAGGAGCATTCCGTGTCCATCCCTTCCCCTCGATCGGGGCCGTCCGAGCCGTCGGACGGCTCGCCTCGCCACGCTGACCGCACGCCCGCACGGCACAGCCGGCCGAATCCGCGAGCCTGTGCTCCTCGGCATGCCGCGAGTGATCAGCGGCAGGACTCTCCCGAGCCGCAGGTGTCCGCACTCGTGCCGGAACGATCCGCGCCGAGGGGCCTGCGATGGGTGTCGTGGCTGCTCGCCCTGAGTGCGGCCTTGGTCGTCGGCATCGTGGTCGGTTCTTCGAACGTCATCGGCCCGGGGGCCTGCGGTCCCGGCGCGGGCCAGGCGATCAGCAAGGGTTCCGGCTCACCGCACGTTCCTGCCCCCGCCGCGATCGTGTTCGATCAGCCTTGGCCGCTGTTTGCCCGATGACGACGGCGAGGTCCGGATTCGGTGACTGCGGCGAGCAGGCCGGTGTCCTGCGTTGTCGCTTCGAAGCTGGCATTGAACGATTCATTCCCAGGCAGTGACCGGTTGCAGTAGCGCGGAGGCGGTCCGCCGAATTAGCTTGGTCAATCCACGCGGTCAGACGATTGTGCCGCCTTCGGTTCGCGGTGGCGAGCGATCGGCGAAGAGCAGCAGTCGCGCGATCGCCGTTTTCGATGTGCCGCCGTGGTGCGGGCACCGGGTCGTTCAGCTTCCGCGGGAGGGTTCATGGGGCCGTTGTGGTCTACCGGTCAGCAGTGGTCGCTGCTGGCCCCGGTGCTGGTCGCGCTCGTGCTGAGCACCTTCATCGGACTGGAACGGGAATTGAGCATGAAGTCCGCTGGCCTGCGGACGCACGCGCTGGTCGGAGTCGGGTCGGCGGTGTTCATGCTGGTGTCCAAGTACGGCTTCGACGATTTCCTGGCCAACCCGCACGTCTCGCTCGACCCCTCGCGAGTCGCCGCGCAGGTCGTTTCGGGCGTGGGCTTCCTCGGCGGCGGCTTGATCTTCATCCGGAGCAACGCGGTGCAGGGACTGACCACGGCGGCGACGGTCTGGGTCACCGCGGCGATCGGAATGGCGTGCGGAGCGGGGCTCCCCGTGCTCGCCACCGCGGGGACCGCCGGGTTCTTCCTCGCGACCCGGGGGCTGTCGCGTCTCGCGTTGTTCGCCGCGAGACATCGGCGCGAACCGCCGACCCTGCAGCTGAGCTACGACGACGGCCAAGGCGTCCTGCGGTCCGCCCTCGCCGCCTGCACCAGCCGGGGCTGGACAGTGCGGGAGATCGTGGTCGAGCCGGAGACAGTGCACGACGACGGACGGAAGGCCACTGCGGTCGCGCTGCGGCTCGACGGACGGGGCGACCTGTTCGAGCTGACCGCGGAGCTGTCCGAAATGCCCGGAGTCCGCAGCGCGGCGGCCGGGCGGACCCGCCGCATCGAGGGGTGAGGTCTTTCCCGGCCCGCGGTGCGGCGGGCGGGTTCCCGTCCCGCACGGGATTCTCGCTTCGCGGCCGGCTTTGCTTGGCGACGGTTCGCTAGAAGGTCCACATCCAGCCGAGGGAGCTGCTGGCGGATCTGGTGCCTCCCATCAGGAACAGCGACCCGCTCTTGTCGACCGCCGCGATCTCGACCTGTCCGGTGTACTTGCTGTTGGCCGCGTAGGCGATCGGCAAGGCCGTGATGTCCGCGCAGCTGCTGGCATCCACGGTGTGGGTGACGTCGCCGGCGCCTCTGGTCTGGAATGATCCCCAGTTCAGCAACGCGCCGATGCCGCTGAGGTCGACCGGATTCTGCGGACTGTGCGTCCGGACGGTCAGGTCCAGGACTATGACGTATCTTCCGGCAGTTCGCCGGCCGGTCGGACGGCATTTCGGATTGACCTTGATCTTCGTGATCGAGAAGTCGAACAGTGCGCTGCCGTCCGGGTTGGCCACTCTCGCCCGCTCGCCGAATCTCTTGGGGATGAGTCCTTCGGGCGTCAACGCGAGTCTGTTCGCCGGGACTGAGGTGGCGGTGGGCGCGGGCGAGAACGTGGCCGACGAGGCTTGCGGCGCGGATTCCCGCTGACCGCAGGCAACCGCGGCGAAACCGAGGGCGGCGAAACCCAAGGTGGCTGCGGACAGGGCGATGGACACGAGCGTGCGGGATCTCATCTGGACTCCTGTATGCCGGTTATTTCCACCCGCCCTTCGAAACGCGCGCTCCCGTTGTTACCGGAACGGGAATTTGTCATACCCCGTACGGGTGCGGACAGTGAACCGCCGACGGATCGACGCACGGATTCGCTTCCCGTCCCGCGCAGTTCGCAAATACGCAACCCGGCATGAATTATTCACTTGCTGAACAGTTTGCGCTTTGGTTCGCATGACAGCTCGGGTTAAACTGTCGGTGCTTCGCCGGAGAATGCTTCCTTCCTGGCATGCTCCCCCGTGCGAGGTTCCCTCCCCTCCGGCCGGCGGCTCAGGGACTGCGCCACCGGAGGGGAGGGATTCACCTGAGATCACGAGTCGCCGCGTATGAGACCCGGGCGGTTGTTCATCCGGCCGCGCGTTCGCCGGCGAGCGCGGCAAGAAAGTCGTCGGTGGTGCTGACCTCGGCCAGGAGGCTGAGCGACTCCAGAGATGCCTGGTGCGCGGCTTCGGATCCCGCGGAGCAGGCATCGGAAAGCACGATCGTGCGGTAACCCAGTTCCGAGGCGATTCGCGCGGTGCCTTCGACTGAGATATTGGTGGCCACCCCGGCGAAGGCGACGGTGTCGATTCCGCCGGCGCGCAGGACCGCATCCAGTGCGCTGGCGTGGAAGCCGGTGATCCGCGTGTGGGTCACGATCGCGTCCGTATCGGCAGGAGCGGCCGATTCGACGAGCGCCGCGCCCGGCGTGCCGTCGACGAGGCAGTTGTTCGCGGCGACCATGCCCAGCAGCGGCGAGTTCGCGACGAGGTCAGGATGCCCGGGCTTGAACGCGACGCGGGTGTAGACGATCTTCGCCCCCGCCCGGCGCGCACCGGCCAGGACCCGGGCGGACGTGTCGAGCACGCCGGTGCGCTCGACTTCGGCGCGGAAGAACGGTGCGAAGGCACCGTCGGCGCCGACGATGTCGTGCTGCAGGTGGATCGCGATCAAGGCAGTGCGCGCCGGGTCGACAGCAGGCATGGGGGATGGTCCTACCTTCTTTGTTGGGTCTGAACTGGTCATTCGTAGGATCGGTGGGCCCTGGGGCTCCGGGTATGGCTCACATGGCGTCGCCGTTGGCAAGGCTGAAAGGACTTGGCCGCCCGGGCCCCGAGACGGCTCGACCGCTAATTGGGATACGCGTGGATCGCTGTGTAGGACGTCGTCGGCGTGGTCGTCTGTGGGTGAACCCTTGAGCACAACAACGAAAGAGGTGGTCGTGCCCCAGATCTGGGCCGGCGTGGACATCGGCAAGGAACACCACCACTGCGTGGTGATCAACGACATCGGCGAGCGGTTGCTGTCCCGCAGGGTCCAGAACGACGAAACCGAACTGCTGGCCCTGATCGCCGACGTCACGGCCATCGACACCGATGTGCTGTGGGCGATCGACCTGAACAGCGGTGGCGCGGCGCTGCTGATCGGCCTGCTGGTCAACCACGTCCAGGAATTGGTCTATATCACCGGTTTGAAGGTCCACCGGGCTGCCGGAACCTACCGGGGCGAAGGGAAAACCGACGCGAAAGACGCGTTCGTCATCGCCGACCAGGCCCGTGTCCGTCGTGACCTCGGCCCGTTGCGGGCCGGGGACGAGATCGCAGTCGACCTGCGGACCCTGACTAACCGGCGCACCGACCTGGTCTGCGACCGGACCCGGGCGATCAACCGGATCCGCCACCAGCTGCTGGAGTACTTTCCCGCGCTGGAACGCAGCCTCGACCTGTCCCGCAAAGGACACCTGGCGCTGCTGACGGAACACCAGACCCCGGACGGAATCCGGCGACTGGGCAAGCAACGCCTGACCCGCTGGCTGCGCCACCGCAAGGTCCGCAAAGCCGAATCGGTCGCGCACGCGGCCGTTGAGGCCGCTTCCGCGCAGCACGCCACGCTGCCCGGCCAGAAACTCGCCGCCGCGATGGTCGAACGGCTGGCCAAGGGCGTGATCGCCCTCAACACCGAAATCGACGAGCTCGACGCGATGATCGAGGAACGGTTTCGCCGGCACCGACACGCCGAGGTGATCCTCACCCTGCCCGGTTTCGGCCCCACCCTCGCCGCGGAATTTCTCGCTGCCACCGGCGGCGAGATGACCGCGTTCGGCTCGGTCGACCGTCTCGCCGGCTACGCCGGGCTCGCTCCCGTTCCACGCGATTCCGGCCGCATCCGCGGCAACCTCAGACGGCCTCGCCGCTACCACCGCGGCCTGCTGAGGGCCTGCTACCTCGCGGCCTCGGCCAGCCTGCCCAGCTGCCCGATCTCCAAGGCCTACTACCGGCGCAAACGCGCCGAAGGCAAACGACACGAACAAGCCCTGCTCTGCCTCGCCCGCCGACGCCTCAACGTCCTGTGGGCCATGCTCCGCGACAACGCTGGCTACCACGCTTCACCCCCGATCCCGGCGGCTGCATGACTTGACAAACCCCATTGGGAAGTCCTTTCTGGTCGGACTAAGGTCGATTCGTTCGGGGGTAAACCGTGCTGAGGTAGCTATCGCAGCCGAGGTGATCGCCATGAACCGATGCGAGCCGTGCCGAAGCCCGGGTCCGGCGACGGCGGCGAAATCCGTCCTCGCTGTTCATTGGTTGCCGACGCGGAAGACGTAGGCGTGCTGGCTGCTGGTGGCCCGGGCCGGGTCGGCCGCTGGAGTGGTGATGACGAGGCGGCGGCCGTCGCGGCGCCAGGCCAGCGGCTGCCCGTCGGAGCCGAGCAGCGTGATCCGCGTCCGCTCGCTGGCCGGGACTCCGAAGTCGGCGACGAGTTCGCGGCCAGGCCAGGACAGCGCGGTCAGGTAGAGCACGCCGGTGGTCTTGCTGACCGTGCATCGAAGGTTCCCTCTGGTCGGCTGGGTCCACGGTCGCGTGCCGTAGATCGCCTCGCCGTTGAGTTTCAGCCACGCGCCGACGCCGCGCAGCCGCTCGCGCATCGGCTCGGGGATCGTGCCGTCCGCGCGCGGGCCGATGTTGAGCAGCAGGTTCGCGTTGGCCGCGACGGAATCGACGAGCAGGTGCACCAGTTCGCCGGTGCTGCGCAGGGAGTCGCCGGTTTCGCGGACGTCGTAGCCCCAGGACTCCGCCATCGTGCGGCACACTTCGGAGCGTTCGCCGGTGGGCTGCTGGTTCATGCCGGCGCCCTGCTCGACGGTGGCGTAGTCGCGGTGGGTGCGGCCGTCTCCGAAGCGGTCGTTGACGAGGACGCCGTCCGGATTCGCGGCAGCTGCCCGGTTGTAGTAGTACGCGATGGTTTCGTTGCCGCGGAAGTAATCCTCGTCGCCGCCGATGTCGCACCAGATCATCGACGGCCGGTACCGGTCGACGAGTTCGCGCAACTGGGGACGGACGATGCTCCCGGCGTAGTCGTAGACCATTCCCTGGCCGGTATACGGGACGCGCCGGCGCGTGTAGGCGTTGCGCGGCGGCCGCTGGGGGAACATCAGCCGGTTGACGATTCTGCTTTCTCCCCAGGTCGAGCGGCCGCCTCGGTAGGGCGCGGGGTTGAACCACTCGGGCACGGAGTAGTACAGCCCGGGTTTGACGCCGCCGTGCTTGCGGGCCGCGTCGACCAGTTCGCCGACCAGATCGCGTCGCGGCCCCAGCTCGGCAGTGTTGCGGCCCGTGGTGGCAGTCGGCCACAGGGCGAGCCCGTCGTGGTGTTTGGCGGTCAGGACGAAATAGCGTGCGCCGGCCTCGTCGAACAGGCCGACCCAGTCTTCGGGGTCGAACTTTTCCGCGCCGAATTGCTCGAGGAAATGGTCGTAGGGCGCGGCCGTGCCGTAGCGGCGCAGGTGATGCAGCCAGGCCGAAGTGCCCGGGATCTGCTGCAGTCGCGCGTACCATTCGGCCGCGCAGTAATCGCCCAAGGCCTTCGGCAGCCGGGAGCGAATCCGGTCCGTGCCCGGCAGCAACGCGGAACCGAAGGCGGGCACGGAATAAGCGCCCCAATGCACGAAAATGCCGAACTTGCCGTCGTCCCACCACTCGGGCAGCGGATGGCGAGCAAGCGACTCCCGCGTCGGCTCGTACGGCTCGGCCGCGGTGCCGTTGGCTGCGCGCGGTTCCGCTGGGTCACCTGTCATCGTCGTGATCCACGGCCCTTTCGTTCGCGTCCCGGACGGGTCGGAACCCGGAACTCTCGCGAGATTCCGCCGGCCCGCGTGCGAGTGCTGAGTAGTCGGCGCTGGTCCACCCGGCACCTCCGCTGCCGAGCGAACCAGCGCCCCCGTCGGGC
The DNA here is from genome assembly GCF_002796545.1 of Amycolatopsis sp. AA4. Taxonomy (GTDB): domain Bacteria; phylum Actinomycetota; class Actinomycetes; order Mycobacteriales; family Pseudonocardiaceae; genus Amycolatopsis. Next base: position 4,958,883 of record NZ_CP024894.1, on the reverse strand, counting down.
TTTCCGGTGCGATGGATGCCCGAGCGGGACCCTCAGGCAGCGCAATCCGGTCCTGACCGCTTGCCATCGGGGAACTCAAGCTCCGCTGCGACCGCGACAGGGAAGGGATCCACGGCGGAGCACGGGCAGTACAATTGAAACGATGCCTGAACATTGATTTCATGTCTAGCTCCAGTGGGGATTGATGAATAGTTCATGGACCCTGGCCGGACATCGTGTCGTCGGGCAATCCTCTGCCGGACTGCGAGGCGTGCTTGGCACCAGGTGGAAGATAGCGAAGTCCCCGGCTTCGGAGTGACTGATCCACTTCGGCAAGATGAAGAAATTCATTGTGCGGAGGGGCGGTTCTGGAACACGCTTGCCGATTCCGCTTCCCTCTTGCGAACATGACGTGAGACCGCTGCGGAGTGAAGTGCCGACTAAGCGACGTTAGAGGTGATTTGGATGCGCCGGAAGTGGATCGTCCTGCTGTCCGCGTTGGGGCTCTTCTGAAATCCGGTCGCGTGGCCTCTGCCGGAGGTCCGCGATCGATGCCCGCGCCGGCATCGGACTCGCCAAGGCAGCGCGGAGTCCTGCCCTGCTCGCGGCTTCCGCGGTGCTCGCTTCATTCACCAGGTTGGCGGGAACTTGACCTGGCCGGGTCTTTGCGGTAGCGCCGTGGCCCGGTCGCGGGAACAGTAGGTTTGGTTGGTCCGCCTTCCCTTTCGCCGAGGAGCCGAGTCATGGATGCCAGGAAGATTGCCATGGCAGGTGCCGTGGTCGCTGCCGCCGTCCTGGTCGGTTTCGCTCCAGCCGCCGCGGCGATCCTGCTGCGACAGCCGACAGTCCAGGCCGCGCAGCAGCAAGCACGGCCCGACGACCTCGCGTCCGTGCAGCCGGAAGCCCTGCTTTTCGAGAGCGCCCTCAACCTGACGGACCGCCAGTTCGAGAACATCCTCAACGATCTCGGCGCCGAAACCGACGATTGAGGGTGGCCGGTCGCGGAGCAGGACAGGAACCGGCAGCCGCCAAGTTGCGACCATTGTTCGTCGGCGGTGCTGAGCGGGTAGGCGACCCAGCCGAGCAGTTCGCGCATGCCCGCAGAAGCCGGACAGTCGGCGGAGGAGACGCAGCGGGCGGCATCGCGACACTGACGGTCCCGCTTCCGGCGGACGAACTTCCCGGCGATCGCGAGTGCCGCGAAAAGGATGACTGAAGCGGCGCCTGCGGGGAGGCACTCCTGAAAACCCCACGGGTCTGTCAGGCTCCTGAGCTTCGGATTTGTGGTGTGGTGGAGTTCGGGACGGAGCGTTGCTGTGGTGGTCGCGCGTCATGGGGGCCGTGGTCGTGGTCGTTGCGTATGCAGTGTGCTGCGACCCGTTTGTGGCGTTGGGTGCGGCGTATGCGTCGTATCAGCATGGCCGGGTGTTCGGAGTTGCGGTTTGGTGCGGATGGGACGACAGCGGCGATGTCGCCGTTGATCGTTGACGGGTTGTTGACGTTGGCGACGGTGGAGTTGTGGCGGGGTCGGCGGGGGAGTGGTTGGTGTGGGCGGCGCTCTTGTTCGGGATTTCGTTGTCGTTGTGCGCGAATATCGGTGCGGCTCCGTCGTCGAGTGTGTTCGGGGTGACGGTGGCGGCTTGCCCTTCCGCTTGCTCTGTTGCTTGCGGTGGAGTTGCTGAACCGCGCGTTGCGGCGGCATCGTCCGGACGTCCGGGCGGCGGGTGTCGAGCCGAGTGGACAGTCGGCTGAAATCGAGCCGGCGGTGGAGCCGTCGTCGGAGGCAGGTGCGGTTGAGGGCGAGTTGACTGCTGAGCAGCGCATGTGGCTGCATTACGAGCAGGAAGCCGCGGTTGGCCGGCGGCCGCCGGGGGCGGAGCTGGATCGGGTGGCGGGGACGCACAACTACGGGCAGCTTCGTGGCGAACAGTTCCCGCGGTCTGTGCGTTCGCGGGCGGGTCTCGGAACTGGGCGCGTCCGTGTCGCGCTTCCCCTGGTTGACAGTGCTCGTGCGCTGCCGCCCCGTCCTCACGCTTCGCAGCAGGCGGGCGAGGCGACGTCCGATTTGAGGGTGATGCCTCAATCATATTCGCTACCCGCTGTGACTCAATTCCCCGAGACGGTCCGTTCGGGTGTTAAACGATCGTGGGTAGCCAGGGTGTACTGGACTGACTTAGCCTCTCGGCGGGGGACTAATTGCGGACTTAGTTTGGTGAGCGAGGGTGTGGGTGAGGCCACGGAGGGGGACGCTGCGCGGCGAGTTCACGGCGCTGTGGGTGGCCGAAGCGCTGTCGACCGCCGGCGATCAGCTCGCGCGGGTCGCGGTGGCCGTGCTCGTGTACGAGCGGACGGGTTCGGCCGTGTGGTCCGGTTTCGCATACGCGATGACGCTGCTGCCGGGCCTGGTCGCGGGTCCCGTGCTCGGGCCTCTGGCCGACCGTCTGCCGCGTCGGGGGCTGATGGTGGTGTGCTGCCTGCAGCAGGCGGTGCTGGTCGCGGGGATGGCGGTTCCAGGAGTTCCGCTCGGCGTGCTCGTGGTCGCGGTCGCCGCGGTCGCCGCGATCGCGGCGCCGTTCAAAGCCGCCCAGAGCGGGGTCGTCCTGGACATCCTCGAGAGCCCGCAGGCGAACAAGGCGGGCAACGCGCGCCTCGGGATCGTCCGAGAGACCGGGCAGCTCGCCGGCCTGGCGGGCGGTGCCGCGGTCGTCGCGACCGTGGGCACGACGCTCGCGCTGTCCCTGGACGCGGCGAGTTTCGTCGCGGCCGCGATCATCCTGGGGCTCGGGTTGCGGCAGCGGCCCGCAGCGCGTGATTCGGCGAGGCCGCACGCGGACGCCGGCGGGGCTCTGAGGATCGTCGCCGCGAACCCTCCGGTCCGCCTGTTGTGCGGGCTGGTCTTGCTGTGCAGTGTCACCGCCGTTCCGGACGGCGTGATCGCCCCGCTGGTCGAGCAGGCCGACGGGCCGCCGTGGGCAGTCACGCTGATGCTGGCCGCTGACTGCCTGGGGTTCATCGTCGGGGCACGATTTGCCTCCCGGGCCGGCGAACGGCTCCAGCGGGACCTCATCGCGGTCCTCGCGGTCCTGTCGCTGGTGCCGCTCGCCTTGTTCGCCGTCCGGCCGGGCCTCGTCCCGATGGCGGTATTGCTGGTCCTCTCCGGGATCGGCGCGGCCTACCTGCCGTTGATCAGGGGCGAGATCGCCGAGCGAGTCCCCCGGGACCGGGTCGGGGCGGTGACCGGCCTGGTCGGATCCGCGCTCCGGGCCGGGCAGGGCCTGGCCGTGGTCGGCGCGGGAGTGCTCGCGCAGTACCTCAGGTCGGCCGCGATGGCGGTCGCGGTGACCGGCGCGGCCGGAGCGTGCCTGTCCTGGTGGTGCGCGGTGCGGTGGATCAGGACGCTCCAAGCCGAACGGGCCATCGGATGAGCTGCTCAGAAGTCGCGGTCGCCGCGCATCGCGCACCTCCTTGAACGACGGTCGACTGGGGAATTGCCTGCACCACCGGGATCAGAAGTCACGGTCGCCACGCATGTGCGGCCACCTCCAACGGGTCGCGTGAACGGGAGGGCATGTGAAAGAGCCGAGGGCCAGGCTCGAGCTCAGAAGTCGCGGTCGCCGGGAATCTGCACGCGAATCACCTCCGGGGGCTGCCGGTCCCACGGCACGGCGACATGGCGGCGCGGTGGAGGGGGGCCACCTGCCGCGTGCGCGAGGGATCATTCGTTTCGTCCGGCACAGTGTCTCGCGCGAAGGCCGGATTTATACCGCCGGTTGCCGTTTCGTCGCCCGCGCGGCGGGTTTCGCCATGTGGCGGTTTCCCCGCAGCGCGCTGGCCTGGCTGCTGTTCACCGATGCGTGGGTCCTGGTCTGGGCGTGCTGGTCGGCTTCCCGCTCACCGGTGGGCTGGAGGGACTTGCTGAGTTTCGGCGTGCTGGGCGCGTGCGCGGCCGTGCACGTGGCCTGCACCGCGGCCACCGAGGAACGCAGCTTCGGCCGGCAACCGCGCGGCCACGTCGACCAGACCAGCATCTGGATCTTCACCGGCGGCCTGACATTGCCGGTGCCTCTGCTGGTCGCGCTAGTCGCACTCGTCCGGTTCCAGCGCTACCGCATCGCCCGCAAGGCCCCGTACCGGTTCATCTTCAGCTCGGCGGGGATCCTCGCCAGCGCGCTCACGGTGCACGCGATCTCCGAGGCCACGCCGCTGCGGTCGTGGCTCACCGGGCAACGCGCCCTCCCGCACGCTGTGCTCGACATCGTCGTCCTCCTCGGCGGCGTCGCGGCGGCGGTGGCGTCGTACTTCCTCGTCCAAGCCGTGATCGTCGGGATGGCCAACGGGCTGACGGACTCGGCCGAGGCGCGGGCCCGCGCGCGACGGCCGTCGCCCAGCTCGGCGCCGCAGGTTCCCGCTCCGGTCTGGACTCTGGAGAATCTGTTCGGCGACCGCGCGAGCAACGTGTTCATCCTCGTGACGCTGGCCGTGGCTGTGGGCGCGTCCCTCGCGCACGCGGTGAGCCCGTTCTTCGTCATCGCGTTCGTCCCGGTGGCGGTGCGGTTCACGCGCACGGAGCAGAACCTCAAGTCCGCGCACTCCAAGGCGCACCACGACCCGCTCACCGGACTGCCCAACCGCGCCGGGTTCGACCCCGCGGCCGAGCTGGAACTGCTGGCCGGGGCGAGGTCCGGTCGGCCGACGGCCCTGCTGTTCCTGGACATCGATCACTTCAAGAGCTGGAACGAGGAGCTGGGGCATCTCGGCGGAGACCAGGTTTTGCAGACCGTGGCCCGCGTCATCGAAAGCCAGATACGCGCAGGCGACATGGCGGCACGGTGGGGCGGGGAGGAATTCGCCATCCTGCTGCCTGCCGCCGGCCGGGCCGAGGCGCAGACGGTCGCGGAACGCATCCGGTGCGCCTTCGCGACGCTGCGGCTGGTCGTGACGAAACCAGCGGGCGGCGAGGAAGTGCTGATCAACCCCGAGAAACTCGACGGCCACGGACTCACCTGCTCCATCGGGATCGCCCTTTCGCCCGAGCACGGCATCGGGCTCAAAGCACTGGAGGACGTCGCCAGCCAGACGATGCGAGCTGCCAAACAGCGCGGTCGCAACCGGGTGGAGATCACGCCGGCCCCGTCGGGGCCAGCCCGGATTTCCGGCGAGGTGGCCGCGGGCTAGCCCAGCCGTCACCGGACGAGTCCGACGCAGCGGCCGTGAAGGACGCCGCTAGCAAAGCTCTCGACAGCGGACCGGCCCGCAGTGGCGGAATTCCTGCCGCACGGTCAGTACCGCGCTCGCGAACGCGACGACGACCTGCAGACCACGCAGGGTCATGGCCGCCGGCGGCGCCGAAGTCAAAACCGACGCGCAAACCGCGCTCGAAGGCCCCGCTGACGCGCCACGACTTCCTCGCGACCGGACAGCACCGCGCCCGCCTGCGCGACCAAGCCCGCGACGCCCCACCGCGCGGGCATCGACCGCCTCGTGGCCGACGCGGCCCAGTCCGCCGCGCTCGCGACAACAAGCCGGTGAACCGTCCAAGCCGCCGCGATTGCACGCAACGCCGCCCAGGAAGCCGCCGGATACGCCCGACAAACACGCCAGGCAGCCGACCGGGCACGCGGTTATGCCAACGACGCCGCCCGCTTCGCGGACGCCGCCGCAAATCAGCTGCCGCGGCCGCTGAATCCGCCCGGGTCGCCCGCGACGCCGCCAACCAGGCCGCGGCTGACGTCAAGACTGCCGCGGATGCCGGCTGGCAAGCGGCGGCATCCGCCGCCCGTGCCCACCGCTCCGCGCTCGACGCCGGCAAAGACGCCGCCGCTCAGAAGGCCGCCGATGAGGCTATCGGGGCATTCCTCGATCGGTTCAACCAGGAACAAGGGCGTACCGTCCCGCTCGGTCCGGCCACTGGGGACAGTGTCGGCATTACTCAGTGGGAGACCGGCACCTACCTGCTGATGATCGGCGACGTCTGCTTCCTCAACGGCGTCCAGTCGCCGAGCAAAGCCCAGCTCGGCACCAAATCCTGCGACGGTCTCGGTCACTTACAACGAACGAGAGGCGGAGAAAGAAGCGGTCGTGGAGCAAATAGCGAGCTGTACACTGAGGCGCAAAGCCAGCCGAAACCGCCAGGCCCTGACGAGGCAGCTCTGCTTGACGCTTTGCCCGTGCTTGCCGGGTCTGTCCCGTGATCGGTGTTTCCGGCGGTTCGGTCAGCAGCGTTCGGCTCCGGCCAGCGGTCACCGAATGTGATGGCGAACGCGTTGATCACGGACTTCCAGCGCATCGTCCATCGGGCGCGGCCGGTCCCGGTCGGGTCCAGGCTGCGGGTCACAAGATACAGGCGCTTCTTGGCTGTTTGCTCGGGCAGGAAGTGCCCACGTGCGCGGATCGCTCGCGGGTATCGGGCGTTCAGCTCGCGCAATCAACCTTGGTTCGTTTCCTGTCATTCGGATTCTAGGTCGACTAGTAGTGCCAGCGCGCTCAATTGACAAGACGGAGAACGCAGCCCTGTTCCGCGACGAGGCAGTCGACGCCGCCGAATTAAGTTGATGCAATCTGATACCGACGAATGCGTGGTCGGATCGGGCCATATGAAGTTTCCGCGGATAACGCATGTACTTCGTGTTTCATATGCGCGAAACCGAACGGGCAGATCGGGGAGTAAGTTTCATTCAGAGTTCGCTTGTGATGACCGTCATTATCACCATGCGACTACCGCCGATAACGACGTCCGGCTCGATGCTCCGCTCGCGAACCGCCCCATCGCTTCCCCAGTGGTTGGTCGAATAGCGTAGGTGCGCAGTGAAAGCAACTGTGCGAACGATCCCGGCACGGCCGGTCATGACCGCGAACTCGCGGCATTCAGACAGGCGCCAGAGGGCGGCTGTCTGAATGCCGTTCGCGGTGGCTGCTCTTTTCGCTTCCAGCCTGGCGCGATCCTGAATACTGCCCATCTCACCAGTCGCCTGTCGTAGGCCCTCCCGCGTCAGATAGTCCGCATTCGCGGAGGCACGTGCTTGACGTCGAGAGCACCGCAGGCGGTCTCCAGCCATTCAACGCTCTGCGCGTAGTCGACGGCGACCTCGTGAGCCGGCACCTCGGCGAACGCGAGGAACAGCACGACGATGAGGCCATGCGAATGACTGGACGACATCCACGTGGAAGGTGTTTCGAAACCCGGTGGCGTGGTCGGGTGTTAGCTGTGATAACGGCGCGGCGGGGCGTTAACCGGGCGGTTGCGTGCAAGCTGCCGCTTAACACGCGGATTCAGCGACTGACCACGCGGGTTTCACAACACCCTCTGAGCTTGTTGTTTAAGGACCTGGTTGCTGGTGTGGACCCCAGTTGATCATGAGAGCAGCCCTTGGTCGATGATTCCTCTTGCGACGGAAAGAATATCGATCCAAGGGCTGCGTGGTCAGTGTGCATGATGTCGATCGGGGCCGGGCGCTCGGGGACCTGGACCGGTTCCGGCAGGAGTTCTACGGCTGCCTGGCCGCGCGGGCGGATGGGTTGTTCGAGCTGGCGGACGCGGTGTTGTGCACCGAGGGGCCGGTCCGGTCGTTGGTCGGGTTGTCCCTGGCGCCGGAGCACCGGCGCGGTCACGGCGGCTTGTACGACGCGATCAACAACGGCCGAATCGACTGCGACCGGCTGCGGACGGCGCTGTCCGGGCTGCCGCTTCCCCGCGCCGCCGACGGCCGGCTGGTGCTGGCGGCGGACGTCTCGCCATGGCTGCGGCCCGACGGCGCGACCTGCCCGGACCGATCGTTCTGCCACACCTACGGGCGGGGCAAGGACGAGCACCGGATGATTCCTGGCTGGCCGTATTCCGTCGTCGCGGCCCTGGAGACCGGCCGGACCTCGTGGACGGCGGTGCTCGACGCGATCCGGCTGCTGCCCGGAGCGGATGTCGCCGCGGTGACCACCGGGCAGATCCGCGACGTGGTGGAACGGCTGATCGCCGCGGGCCAGTGGCACGAGGGCGATCCGGAGATCCTGGTGGTCCTGGACGCGGGCTACGACGCGCCGCGCATCGCGCACCTGCTCGCTGATCTGCCGGTGCAGATCCTCGGGCGGATGCGCTCGGACCGCGTGCTGCGCCGGCCTGTCCCGCCCCGGGTTCCCGGCGCCAACGGCCGGCCGCCCAGGCACGGCGGCGAGTTCGTGTTCGGCGATCCCGCGACCTGGGGTGTTGAACACGCAGTGACCAGCACCGGCACCCGCCTCTACGGGACAGCGACCGCGCAGGCCTGGAACCGGTTGCACCCCAGGCTGACCAGCAGAGCCGCCTGGACCGGCCACGACGGGCCGTTGCCGGTTATCGAGGGCACCGTCATCCGGCTGAGGGTCGAGCGCCTGCCCAGCGGCGGGGTGAACAAACCGGTCTGGCTGTGGTTCTCCGGCGTCGACGCCACTCCCGCCGAGGTCGACCGCTGCTGGCACATGTTCCTGCGCCGCTTCGACATCGAGCACACCTTTCGCCTGCTGAAGCAGACGCTTGGCCGGACACGGCCCCGGCTGCGCAACCCGGAAGCCGCCGACCGCTGGACCTGGCTGCTGATCGCTGTCCACGCCCAGCTCCGGCTGGCCCGTTCCCTGGTCGCCGACCTTCGTCGTCCCTGGGAACGCCCCGCCGAACCCGCCAGGCTGACCCCGGCCCGGGTCCGGCGCGGGTTCCGCAACATCCGCACGAAGACGGCACGTCCAGCGGCGGCACCGAAACCCAGCCGGCCGGGACCAGGACGTCCCGCCGGGTCGAAAAACTCCGTTGCCGCGCAACGCTTCGACGTCGGACGCGTCCTGGCAACCGGCCAGGCGCACACCCGACCAGCCCACCACAAGAAAGGCACCAAACCCCGCCGCACCACTTAAACAACAAGCTAAGGAAGACGATATGAAACTGACGGAGAACACCGCGTACCGACCAGTGTTGGCTGCCTCGAGCTGCTGGACCGCTACGCGGCGGTGGCCGGGAAGCCCCGCGCGCCGAGGTCACACCGATGCTAGTGGAGGGGATGGTGCCGAAGACGTGGCGGGAGGCCGCGGTCGACCAGCGTGGCCGGCTCGAGCGGGTTCCGTACGATCTGTGCGCGCTGGTTGCGCTGCGGGATGCGGTGCGCCGCAGGGAGGTCTGGGTCGCAGATGGGAACCGGTAATGCAATCTCGAGGACGGCCCGCCCGGCGATTCGAGGCGTCGCGGGAGGTGCGCAACGCCGCTCCGTGCCAGCCGGCCGGTCTGACAGCGTTCATCGCCGGGCTTCCGCAGCGGATGCGCGGGGCCTCGGCCGGCTTGGACGCCTCGCTGGGCGAGGGGAGGGGTCCGGATCACGTGCCGCCGAGGGGAGCCGTGGATCACAGTGCCGAAGGTGGAGCCGCTGTCCGAACTGTCGCGACTGGGCGCGATCAAGGACGAGGTCGTGCGCCACTTGGACACAGACGGAGCGCGTCGGTCGCCGACCTCGGTTCGCCGCTATCACGCTACGAATTGACGTGAATAAGGCAGGGGCGGATCACCCGATAGGGCGTTGTGCGATGCGCTTTAGTCGTTGTTTACTTCGATCGTCACTCAAGCAGGCGGTGTCCAATTTCTTCGGAACAGCAGCAGGTGGAGGAGGCATCGGTTAACCGGAATATGCTCATGAAATTAACGACAGGAGCAGCGCCTGCGGCTGCTGCGGTTGCATCCGTCGAAACCATGGCTGCGTACGCGGCAGATCCGGTCAAGGAAACCTCGCCCTGAAATCGGGCGGCACCAGCCCGATCAACGTGGTAGCCGCGGGTGCCCCAGTCCACGAGGAAGCCCCTCATCGAAGGCGGGGATCCAGACCCTGTCAAGGTCTTATAAGCGCTCCCTTGCGCGCACCAGTCAAAATCAAGAGCAAGACACCGAGAGAGAATCTCAAAGTATTCTCATCTATGAATAGGCTAACGGCTCAAGCGTTTTGCTGCCGCTATTGCAACTGTTGCAATAGCTGGCGGCGTCGTGATGAATAGCAGTCCGAGAGCTAGTGCGGGCTAATACTGTTCCTTGTGGCAGGCAAGAAGTGACTGCAGGAGAATTTTCCGAACTTGAATATAACGGTAACGATGCAGTAATCGATCCGGACGTCAGCGAGGAAGAGAGGTGCATCTGGCAGTATGGTCAAGAACTGGACAGAATCATTGCGCCTCGAAGCTGGACGATCGTCGAAGTTCGATACGTGAATGCAAATGGAGGAGGTCGGCCTCGTTGCTCTTCGGGTCGTGAATTACCTTACCGTAGACTTAGCGTGATCCCTGTCGCGTCAGCAAATTATCGAGGCAATGAATAGGTTTATCCCGGGCGGGGTGCGCAGGATTGATGATGAAATCGTCTTTGCGGATGTCGCTTTCAGTGAAGACGGTCGAGGCCCGTAGTGGCTGGAGTGAATCATGAAATCTTGGGTTTCGTGATCGGTCAGCCACGCGGCGAACTATGATCTGTTTGCTTTTATTCGCGACAGGGGTGCCCAATCGAACTGGGTCCACGGAAGTCGGCCTGGCACGGTAGGGGTCAAAGTCGCGAGGGTCGTGTTGAGATGATAATCCAGAAGAACATGGGAGTGGTCATGAAAACGCCTAGAATTTTCACCTATGTTGGGCTTTCGGCGGTGATCGTCGGTTCCCTGATCGGGTTCGGGGCACAGAGCGCAAGTGCGGGAGGTATTGATAACCTTGCCTGCCCGTCGGTAGCACAGGTCTCGCAAGACGTGCGCCTGCGAGAACTCAGGCAGGATTGCGAGTGGGGATTTACCCCTGAATCTCAGACGCTCGGGGTCGCTATTTTGGACAGAACTGCCGCGATCTTTAGGGTCTTTATCGAGTCCAACGGAACGACATCCGATTACTTTATCAGAGTTTCGAATTATGACGATAGGACAAGGTATCAGGCATACACTCGCGACAGAATAATTCAAACGCTGCTTGACGCCAGGCGGCCAGTAGCTGTGAATGGCACGATCCGCAGTGTGCAACTCGCGGGAATCGACGAGATCTCCGACGATGATGCGCGAATATTTGGACCTGGCATGCGGCTCAACGTAAACGAGGGAGAGCTTCCCGGATAAGTTGAGCCGGGCGCACGCATCATTTGCGTCTTCGTCCGTTCCGTGTGAAACCGGCTCATCGTAAGTGAAGGTGCAGCAGGGGTCTGAATCCGCCGGTTTCCAGTAGCGAGCGGGCGAAGGCGTTGATCACTGGTTTTGCAGCGCATCGTCCACCGGGCGCGGCCGGCCGCGCCCGGGTTGCAGGCTTCGGGTCACCAGGTACAGGCACTCCATTGCGGCCTGCTCAGCCGGGAAAGTCCTCGTGCGCGGACCGCCCGCCGGGCAGCGGGCGTCCAGTGATTCGATCGCATTGGTGGAGCAGGTCATGCGCCTGATCTCGATGTCGTAGTCGAGGAACGGCACGATCGGCCGTTCCCGTGGCGGCTGGCGCACAAAAGTGCACCACCTTGTCGACGGAAACGGCCGGCCGCTGGTCGGTCCCGGCCTGGCCGGTGACACGCCGATGGTCCCGCGCGAACTTGGTGGTGTCGGACCGCGCCGGGTCGTCAACCGCGGCGATCTGATGCAGGTCGGCAGGGTTTCCGTGGTCGCGCAGGTGCGTGCGCAGCTCGGTGCGGACACCGGCTGCGGTCGCGGCGGCATCATCGTTGAGCAGCGGGCTCCGACGGGGGGCTGGTCATCGTAGCCCAGGCGCATCTGTGCGGCGTCTCCTTCGAAGGTGTTGCCCACGAGCAGGGGCGCGAGGTAGCTGCTCTGGTCCCATGCGGCGACCTCGGAGGATGCCGGGTCTGCTTCGGCGGCCAGGTCCCGCAGATCACTCAGTCGCACCACCTGCTGCGCCTCGCGCTCGCCCCGCTCGTCGAGCTGGTAAAGCTCCGGAGTCGCGGAGACCGCCCACTCCTCCAGCCGCTGATCCGGATCCTTGGACACAGCCAGGTCGTCATAGCGCAACGCAACCTTGGCCAGCGCCCAAGTCGCCGCCAGGCAGGACGCTGCGGCATGGACTTTCCCCGTGGAGCCCAAGGCCACCCCGACGCCGAACCTGGCGGCGTGCAGGAGCTCGTGGTACAGGACGTTCTCGGGCATCGCCACCCTGAGGCCGGGGACGAGCCTCCCGTCGGCCAGGGCTTCCTCAAAAGAGAAGGCGTAAGCCCGAAACCAGTCAATCACAGTGGTCGACCCGGGCCCTTGTACGAGTTCGGGAGCGGGGCGAGCCCCGGCTTTGCCGCCCGGCAGGAGCCGTCCGCCTGCCTGGGCACGAAGTCCGCGCAGTCCAGGATCGCGTTGCCGCGCGTGCATATTTTAGAGTTGATTTTACTGTCGATGAAATCGATGAGCGTGTTGTATGAGGACGCCTTGCATGCAGATTTCTTCGTGTTCGGGTCACCTGAGACGATTTCGGTATTCGACGTAAAGTACAGAGCCTGTTCTTTAAAGCTGCCCTGGGTTCCGGAGACGTTGGCCTTGCAGTTTACGGTGTCGGGCCGCGCGGACCGGCGTACCGGAGGCCGTCTGGGTTTTTCCGAGTATCTGCAGAAGCTTGGCGCGACGCAAATCCTTCTCAACAGCCGAATAGCCCAGCGGGTACCCGAAGGCGCGACGTACGTACCTGTTCCGAGGCAGGGTGCTCTGCCCATACGGGCGGAGGATGGTCGTCGACCTGCGCCACGGGCGTGCCTATTACCTCTGTCGGCCGGGCAACAACAACCGCGGCAGGCCGGATAACTACGCAGGCCATCCCAAGACGTTGTACCTGCGGGAGGACGCGATTCTTGCGTCCGTCGGACGTTTCCTGTCCGACCGCCTATTCGGCCAGACCAGCGCAGCATCCTCGAGAGCCAGCTGGCCGGTGCGGAAGACCGGCAGGCGCAGCGCCGAGCAGACGAACTCAAGCGGCTTCGCCGAGCACTTGATCAGCTGGCGAAGAAACAGGGCTCTTTGCTGGAGCAAGCCGCAGACGGTGAACCGGACGATCCGTTCACGACGGCACTCCGCGGCCGGTACAACGAACTCGAACGAGAGCGCACTCAGCTGGTTGCCGAGTTCGACGCACGGCGCGAGGCAGAAGCCGCCGCGCCCAAACGGCCGAAGGCGGAGGACATCGGCCTTCTCGACGCCTTGCCCCGCCTGAACGTCGATTTCGAAGGCTCCCGAGCATCTGCTCGAAGCACTCTTTGAGGCGGTCCAGCTCGTGATCCAGGTTCACGAAGGCGGGGATCAGGCGACACTGACCAGCACCCTTCCAGCAGACGAGCTGCCCGCGATCGCGAGTGCGGCGGAGAGGATGACTGAAGCGACGAATCGAACCGGGACCGGCTTGGCCGGATCTCGTGGGGTTTTCGACGGTGCCCCCGGTGAGATTCGAACTCACACTGGACGGGTTTTGAATCCGTTGCCTCTGCCAGTTGGGCTACGGGGGCGCAGTGCCGGAAACTCTACGGGACCCGCCCTCCCCGTCAGCGACCGGGTCCGGTGATCGACTTGGGGCCCGGGCTGGGTGTCGCCCGCCACTTCGTGGCGAACGCCATCGTGGGATCTGGATCGGTCCCGGTACGCTGGGCTCTCGCGGGTGACCGCGTGTCGAAGACGTCCCGCCGAGCCTTCAGGAGGACACCGGTGACCGAACAGGCTGCCGAGTCGAACGGCGCCGCCGCCGGCGTGCCGCAGCGACGGGTGCTCGTCGCGGAAGACGAGGCGCTCATCCGGCTCGACCTGGTGGAAATGCTGCGCGAAGAGGGCTACGAGGTCGTCGGCGAGGCCGGCGACGGCGAGGAGGCCATCGCGCTGGCCACCGACCTCAAGCCGGACCTCGTGATCCTCGACGTCAAGATGCCCAAGCTCGACGGCATCGAGGCGGCCGCGCGCATCACCGGCGACCGGATCGCGCCGGTCGTCATTCTCACCGCGTTCAGCCAGCGCGACCTCGTCGAACGGGCCCGCGACGCGGGCACCATGGCGTACCTGGTGAAACCGTTCGCCAAACGCGACCTCGTGCCCGCCATCGAGCTGGCCGTCAGCCGGTTCTCCGAGCTGCAGGCCCTCGAGGCCGAGGTCGCCGGGCTCACCGACCGGCTCGAGACCCGCAAGGTCATCGACCGGGCGAAGGGCCTGCTGATGAGCCGCCAGGGGCTCACCGAACCGGACGCGTTCCGCTGGATCCAGCGCACCGCGATGGACCGGCGCACCACGATGAAGGCCGTCGCCGAGGCGGTCGTGGAAAGCATCGGCTGACGAAGCCCCGGGAAGCGGGCGCGACCAGGGGGTCGCGCCCGCTTTTTGCGTTTCCCGGCCCGGGCAACCTCGGAGAGTCACCGGCCGGTCCCGCAGCGCGCTCCCGCCCAGCGGGACTCCGTCCGGTTCGCCCGTTGCGTCCCGGCGCGCCGTGTCGCGCCGAAATCTGGCTGCCGGCCAGGGAAAACCCTTCCGCCGCACCGATCCCGGACCCACCCGTGCGGGTTGCTCTGCCCTGCGCGAAAGGGCAAGGTTGCTACCTTGGAGGCCGGGGAATCGTGGTGACGGTCACGATGGCAGAGGGGATGTTCCTACACTGCCCCCATCGATCGGACGTCTGGTCAAGGTCCGTTCGAGGGGTGCTCGGACACGAAGAGTCATTCACTCGGTCGTTGCAATAAGACGATCGAGTGTAAATCGTCCGTTAATTCTCGTGACGACCGTCACGATGTGGATACAAGACTCGCTGTGACTCTGTGCAACACCTCACCCGGCGGCTACGTTCAGCGCCCAGTCGAAGTCCCACGCAGGGACCCGCCGTTCCGCAGGAGCGTGTCGGGTGGCATTTGGAGGAACGAGTGCAGAGAGCACGACTCACTAAGGTCATCGTGCTGGCCGCGGCGGGAGTCATCTCCCTGGGCGCCTGCTCGGCGCGGACCGGCGGTGACTCGGGTGGCGACAGCGGCGCGCCGCAGGCCGCGGCCCCGTCGGCGGCGGCGAACGCGGCGGACCCGGCGGGAGACGGCAAGGCGCAGTGCGCGCCGACCTCGATCGCCTACGCCGGCACGATCAACGGCGCGAACGCGGCCCTGGGGCAGAACATCCTCAAGGGCGCGAAGCTGGCGGTCGACCAGCACAACAAGGCGAACCCGGGCTGCCAGGTCAAGCTCGCGGAGTTCGACACCGAGGGCACCCCGGACAAGGCGCCGGGCATCGTGACCCAGATCGTCAACACCCCGGGCATCATCGGCGTCATCGGCCTCCCGTTCTCGGGCGAGTCGAAGGCCGCGGGCAACATCTTCAACTCCGCGGGCCTCGTCGCCGTGACCCCGTCGGCGACCAACCCGTCGCTCGCCCAGAACGGCTGGAAGACCTTCTTCCGCGCACTGGGCAACGACAACGCGCAGGGCCCGGCCGCCGCGAAGTTCATCACCGGCGAGCTCAAGGCGAACAAGGTCTGCGTGATCGAGGACGACTCCGAGTACGGCACCGGCCTCGCCGCCTCGACGATCAAGGCCCTCGGCGACAAGGCGAGCTGCCAGGACAAGGTCAAGACGAAGCAGACCGACTTCTCCGCGGTGGTCAACAAGATCAAGGGCGAGAAGCCGGACGCGATCTTCTACTCGGGCTACTACCAGGAAGCCGCTCCGTTCGCGCAGCAGCTGAACGACGCGGGCGTCAAGGCGAAGTTCGTCGGCCCGGACGGCGTGAAGGACGACCTGTTCGTCAAGGGCGCCGGCGACGCCGCGGCCAACGCGTACTTCACCTGCCCCTGTGTCCCGGCTGACCAGTTCACCAAGTTCACCGACGCCTACAAGGCGGCGACCGGCGTCGACCCGGGCACCTACTCGCCCGAGGCCTACGACGTCGCGACGATCCTGCTGAAGGGCATCGACGCGGGCAAGAAGGACCGCGCCGGGCTGCTGGACTTCGTGAAGACCTACGACGGCCAGGGCATCACGAAGCACTTCAAGTGGGACGACCACGGCGAGCTGTCCGCGACCACCGTGTGGACCTACAAGGTGGAGAACGGGAAGATCGTCCGCAACACCGAGATCAAGTAGCTCACCGCTTTCGGTTCCAGTACCGGGGTGCGGGCCAGGCGGCTGATCCCGCCTCGCCCGTACCCCGGACCCACATGGAGAACTAGTGTGCCGATGACCCCTGACCTCAGTTCGCTCGTCCTCGCGCAGGGCGGCGGCAGCTGGATCACCTTCGACGTGAATTCGTTCCTGAACCAGTTCTGGGACAACACGATCGACGGTCTTTCCTACGGCAGCATCTACGCGCTCGTGGCGCTGGGCTACACCCTCGTCTACGGCGTGCTCAAACTCATCAACTTCGCCCACTCCGAGGTGTTCATCTACGGCGCCTTCGCGACGTGGTTCACCTTCTACGGCTTGGGTTTCCGTCCCGGCGCGACGCCTGACCTGCCGATCTTCGAGCTGATCGGCTTCCTGCTGCTCGCGCTCATCGCGTCGATGGCGGTCTCCGGCGGGACCGCGGTCGTGCTGGAGCGCGTCGCCTACCGGCCATTGCGGAAACGCAAAGCGCCCCGGCTGGTCTTCCTGATCACCGCCATCGGCGCCTCGTTCGTGCTGCAGCAGATCCTGTTCATCTGGCGCGGCGGCAACCCGGAGAACAGCATCCGCTTGCTGCGCAACGACGAGGTGTTCACGATCTTCGGCGGCAGCGTCACGATCGTCACCATCATCACCGTGGTGGCGTCGATCCTGCTGATGATCGGCACGGACATGTTCGTCAACCGGACCAAGTTCGGCCGCGGCATCCGCGCGGTGGCGCAGGATCCGGACACCGCGACGCTGATGGGCGTCAACAAGGAACGCGTCATCACGCTGACGTTCCTCATCGGCGGCCTGCTGGCCGGCGCGGCGGCGCTGTTCTACATGATGAAGATCCCGCAGGGCGCCTCGTACCAGGGCGGCTTCATCCTCGGGATCAAGGCGTTCACCGCCGCGGTGCTCGGCGGCATCGGCAACCTGCGCGGCGCGCTGCTCGGCGGCCTGCTGCTCGGGGTCGTGGAGAACTACGGGCAGTCGCTGTTCGGCGGCGCGTGGCGCGACGTCGTCGCGTTCGCCCTGCTGGTGCTGATCCTGATGTTCCGCCCGACCGGCATTCTCGGCGAATCGCTCGGAAAGGCACGGGTATGACGACGACTACGACGCCGCCCGCCGCTCCGGCGAAGGCGCGCCGCCGTCCCGTTTCGGACTGGTGGAACCGGCTGTCCCGCGTCCAGCAGTGGGGCGTGCTGATCCCGCTGGTGGCGCTGGTCTACCTGCTGCCGGTGCTGAACCCGCCGCTGATCACCACGCAGCCCGGGTACGACTTCCCGATCGCGATGTTCGAGGTGGCCCGCTACGCGCTGGTCGCCATCGGGCTCAACATCGTGGTCGGCCAAGCGGGTCTGCTCGACCTCGGCTACGTCGGGTTCTTCGCGATCGGCGCGTACGTGATGGCGCTCTTCACGAGCCCGGACTCGTCGCTGGCGAAGCTGCCGTTCCTCGTCGTGCTGCCGATCGCGATGGTGGTCACGATGATCTTCGGGGTCATCCTCGGGACGCCGACGCTGCGGTTGCGCGGCGACTACCTGGCGATCGTCACGCTCGGCTTCGGCGAGATCGTCCGCCTGCTCGCGGACAACATCGACCCGCTGCGCGGCAACCGCGGTTTCCAGGGCGTCGGGCATCCGCCGGGCACGAAGGCGGACGGCAACCCGCTTTTCAACAACACCGACGGCATCCCGTGGTACTGGCTCTGCGTCACGATCATCATCGTGATCCTGTTCGTGGTCGGGAACCTGGAGCGCAGCCGCGTCGGCCGCGCGTGGGTCGCGATCCGCGACGACGAGGACGCGGCCGAGATCATGGGCGTGCCGACGTTCAAGTTCAAGATCTGGGCGTTCGTCGGCGGCGCCGCGGTCGGCGGCCTCTCCGGCGCGCTGTACGCGGGGCAATTGGGCTTCGTGAACAACCAGAAGTTCGACGTGGTCACGTCGATGCTGTTCCTGGCCGCGGTGATTCTCGGCGGCGCGGGCAACAAGGTCGGCGTGCTGCTGGGCGCGATCGTGGTGGCGTACGTGCCGCTGCGGTTCCAGGCGATCGCGGAGTACAAGTACCTGATCTTCGGCCTGGCGCTGATCATCCTGATGATCTTTCGCCCGCAGGGCCTGCTGGGCGCCCGGCAGCGGCTGCTCGCCTATGGCAGGCAGGCGTACCAGCGGCTGCTCGGCAAGGGCGAGCAGGTCAGCAGCGACGGTTCGCTGGTCACCGACAACCCGGGGGAGAAGGCATGACGGTCCCTGGCAACGGAAACGGGCCCGAGGTCCCGGCCGAGGGCGGCCTCGTGGCCGAGGTCGCGAACATGACCGCCGAACAGCTCGCCGAGCACGAGGCCGAGGTCGCCGAGGTCGTCGCGCCGGACCGGGAGATCCAGGCCGACTAC
Source organism: Amycolatopsis sp. AA4 (assembly GCF_002796545.1). Taxonomy (GTDB): domain Bacteria; phylum Actinomycetota; class Actinomycetes; order Mycobacteriales; family Pseudonocardiaceae; genus Amycolatopsis. The sequence goes on along the minus strand of NZ_CP024894.1, from coordinate 4,940,461 downwards.
GGGCAGACGCTGCTCAAGGTCGACGACGTCACCGTCCGCTTCGGCGGCCTGGTGGCGCTGGACTCGGTGTCGTTCGAGATCCGGCGCGGCGAGATCCTCGGCCTGATCGGGCCGAACGGCGCGGGCAAGACCACCTGCTTCAACGCGATGACCGGGGTCTACCGGCCGTCGTCGGGGCAGGTGCTGCTCGAAGGCAAACCGCTCGCGAAGACGTCGCGGCACGGGATCACCCAGCTCGGCATCGCCAGGACGTTCCAGAACATCCGGCTGTTTTCCGAGATGACCGCGCTCGAGAACGTCGTCGTCGGCACCGACGCGCGGCACAAGACGAGCCTGCTCGGCGCCCTCCTGCGGCTCCCTCGGCACCACCGCGAGGAGAAGCAGGCGGTCGAGAAGGCCATGGCGCTGCTAGAATTCGTCGGCATCGCCGACCGGGCCGCGGACCGCGCGAAGAACCTGCCCTACGGTTATCAGCGGCGGCTGGAGATCGCGCGGGCGCTCGCCACCGAGCCGAAGCTGCTCTGCCTCGACGAGCCCGCCGCCGGGTTCAACCCGGCGGAGAAGGAAGAGCTCATGGGGCTGATCCGGACGATCCGCGACGACGGCTACACCGTCCTGCTGATCGAACACGACATGAAGCTCGTCATGGGCGTGACCGACCGGATCGTGGTGCTGGAGTTCGGCAAGAAGATCGCCGACGGGCTTCCCGCCGAGATCCGGGAGAACCCCGCCGTGATCGCCGCTTACCTGGGAGTTCCCGACGATGACGCTGCTTGAGCTTTCCGACGTTTCCGTCCACTACGGGCGGATCCAGGCCGTGTCCGGGCTGTCCATCACGGTCAACGAGGGCGAAATCGTCACCCTCATCGGGGCGAACGGGGCCGGCAAATCGACCACGATGCGGGCGATCTCCGGCATCCGGCCGATTTCCGGCGGGGCTATCCGGTTCGCCGGCGAGGACATTTCGCGGCTGCGCGGTGATTTGCGCGTGGTGCGCGGGATTTCCCAGGCGCCGGAGGGGCGGGGGATTTTCCCCGGCATGACGGTGCTGGAGAATCTGGACATGGGCGCTTACGCGCGCAAGGACCGGAAGAACCTGCAGCCTGATTTTGATCGGGTGTTCGAGTTGTTTCCGCGGCTGGCTGAGCGGAAGACTCAGGTCGGCGGGACGATGTCCGGGGGTGAGCAGCAGATGCTCGCCATTGGGCGGGCGTTGATGGCCAAGCCTCGGTTGTTGTTGCTCGACGAGCCTTCGATGGGGCTGGCGCCGCAGTTCATTCAGCAGATTTTCCGGATTATCACGGAGATCAATCGGCAGGGGACGACCGTGTTGCTGGTTGAGCAGAATGCGCAGCAGGCGTTGTCCCGGGCGCATCGGGCTTATGTGCTGGAGACCGGGCGGATCACCAAGACTGGTACTGGGCAGGAGTTGCTGGCCGATACCAGTATCAAGGAGGCTTATCTCGGGGTGGGATAAGGGTTTCGGCTCGTCGCCTGGCGGCGGCATTGCTCCCTTTGAGTTGAGTGGGCACCCCGATTTTTCAGTATGACTACGGCGCGGGGGTGCTTGTCAAGGCGGGAAAGATGCCTTGACAAGCACCCCCGCGCCGTGTTTTGGGCTTCGTATCGGGGGCGGGGGAGTGTGGCTGCCTGGTTGGGCGGGTGCACTGGCTGCGGTTGGGGGTGGGGCTAGCGCCCCAATGTGGCATTGGGTGCATGTGACGCAACGAATGCCACATTGGGTGCGTGAGATGCACCCAATGCCACATTGGGGTTTTCTCAGCAGCGGGCGCGGTGTGGCGATCCAGTCGCGGACGGTCGTGAGGGGAACCCTGAGGGACTCTGAGTCCCTCAGGGTTCCCCTCACGGCGTTTGACCGAAAGATCAGGCGCCCGGCGGGCGGTCCCGGACCACGCAGGTGAGCCTTGCCGTGCAGGTGCGGCGGCCTTCGTCGTCGGTGAGCACGATTTCCGACGTGATGGTGCCTCGGCCGACGTGCAGCGGGGTCGCTACTCCGGTGACGGTGCCGGAGCGGACGGCACGGTGGTGGGTGCAGGACAGTTCCAGGCCCATCGCGGCGCGTTCGGGGCCTGCGTTCAGCGCCGCCAGCACCGAGCCCAGCGCTTCGGCGACGGTGGCGTTCGCGCCGCCGTGGAGGAGGCCGTAGGGCTGGAGGTTGCCTTCGACGGGGATCGTTCCGACGACCCGCTCGGGCGTCAGCTCCACGAGCTTCAGCCCGATCTTGTCGTTCAGCTGCTGGCCCGCGGCCGCGGGGTCCATGCCCGCGAACTGGCCCGGCGTGATTTCCGCCGTCTGCTCGGTCACTCTCTGCTCCTCAACCGTATGCGACACGCAAGAGTGTCAGACCCTCACCCTAGACTCGCCCCCGTGAGCCCGACCGAGAACCGAACCGTTGCCAACGCCACAGGCGCCGCCGCCGCGAAAGACCGCCCCCGGCTGCTGCTGATCGACGGCCATTCGATGGCCTATCGCGCCTTCTTCGCCCTGCCCGCGGAGAATTTCCGCACGAAGACCGGGCAGGTCACCAACGCGGTCTTCGGCTTCACCTCGATGCTCATCAACCTGCTGCGCGACGAGAAGCCGACGCACCTCGCGGTCGCCTTCGACCTCTCGCGCAAGACCTTCCGGTCGGAGACGTACGCCGACTACAAGGCCAACCGCAGCACCACGCCGGACGAGTTCCGCGGCCAGGTCGACCTGGTCAAAGAGGTGCTCGACGTGCTCGGCATCCCTTCGCTGACGAAGGAGAACTACGAGGCCGACGACGTCATCGCCACGCTCACCACCCAGGCGGGCGAGGACTACGACGTCCTCATCTGCACCGGCGACCGCGACGCGTTGCAGCTGGTCACCGATCGGGTGACCGTTTTGTACCCGAAGCGGGGCGTCTCCGACCTCGTGCGGTTCACGCCGGAGGCAGTGGAAGAGAAATACGGCCTCACCCCGACCCAGTACCCGGACTTCGCGGCCCTGCGCGGCGACCCGTCGGACAACCTGCCCGGCATCCCCGGCGTGGGGGAGAAGACCGCGGCCAAGTGGATCCGGCAGTTCGGCTCGCTGGCCGACCTGATCGACCGGGTCGACGAGGTCAAGGGCAAGGTCGGCGACGCGCTGCGCGAGCACCTGTCCTCCGTGCAGCTGAACCGGCAGCTCACCGAGCTGGTCCGCGACGTGCCGCTGGAGTCCGTGCCGGACCAGCTGGAGCTGCGTCCGTGGAACCGCGAGGCCGTGCACCGGCTGTTCGACGAGCTGGAGTTCCGCGTCCTGCGCGACCGGCTGTTCGAAACGCTGAGCAGCGCCGAACCGGAGGCCGACTCGGGCTTCGAGGTGTCCGGCTCCGCGCTCGCGCCGGGTGCGCTCGGCGCGTGGCTCGAGGCGCACGCCGGCGCGGGCGAGCCGGTCGCGCTGTCGTTCCGGGCGACGGGTTCGTCGGTCCGGTCCGACCTCAAGGCGGTCGCCTTCGCGACGGCCGACGGCGAGGGCGCGTACGTCGACGTCACCGCGATGGACGAGGCGGACGACCGGGCGCTGTCGGCGTGGCTGGCCGACCCGGAGATCCGCAAGATCGGCCACGACCTGAAGGTGCCGCTGCACGCGGTGCGCGCCCGCGGCTGGACGTTCGGCGGGCTGAACATGGACACCGCGCTCGCCGCGTACCTCGCGCGGCCGGGGCAGCGCACGTTCGGGCTGGACGACCTGGCCCTGCGCTACCTGCACCGCGAGCTGCGTTCGGAAGCCGGCGACGGCGACGGTCAGCTGTCGCTGCTCGACGGCGGCGCGGACGAGCTGGAGCAGAAGGAAATTTCCGCCGAATTGGTGAAAGCGCGCGCGATCTTCGAGTTGGCCGGCGCGCTCGCCGCCGAGCTGGAGGAGCTCGGCGGCGCGAAGCTGCTGGCCGAGCTGGAACTCCCGCTGCTCGAGGTCATCACCGAACTGGAAGCGGCGGGCATCGCGGTCGACACCGACCAGCTCACCGAGCTGGAGGCGCACTACCTCAGCCGGGTCACGCAGGCCGCGGAATCCGCGTACGAGGTGATCGGCAAGCAGATCAACCTCGGTTCGCCGAAGCAGCTGCAGGTGGTGCTGTTCGACGAGCTGGGCATGCCGAAGACCAAGCGCACCAAGACCGGCTACACCACGGACGCGGACGCGCTGCAGTCGCTGTTCGAGAAGACCGAGCACCCGTTCCTGCAGCACCTGCTGGAACACCGCGACGCGACGCGGCTGCGCACCACGGTCGAGGGCCTGATCAAATCGGTCGCCGACGACGGGCGCATCCACACCACGCTGCAGCAGACGATCGCGGCCACCGGACGGCTGTCGTCGATCGAGCCGAACCTGCAGAACATCCCGGTGCGCACCGAGGAAGGCAGGCGCATCCGCGACGCGTTCGTGGTCGGCGACGGCTACGCCGAGCTGATGACCGCGGACTACAGCCAGATCGAAATGCGGATCATGGCGCACCTGTCGAAGGACGAGGGTCTCATCGAGGCCTTCAACAGCGGCGAGGACCTGCACACGTTCGTCGCGTCGCGCGCGTTCTCCGTGCCCGCCGCGGAAATCACGCCGGAACAGCGCTACCGAGTCAAGGCGATGTCGTACGGCCTCGCGTACGGCTTGTCCGCGTACGGCCTGTCGCAGCAGCTGAAGATCTCGACGGAAGACGCCAAAGAGCAGATGGAGGCGTACTTCTCGCGGTTCGGCGGGGTGCGCGACTACCTGCAGTCGGTCGTCGGAGAAGCCGCGAAGTGCGGTTACACCGAGACGATCTTCGGCCGCCGCCGCTACCTGCCGGACCTGAACAGCGACAACCGCCAGCGCCGCGAAATGGCCGAGCGGATGGCGCTGAACGCCCCGATCCAGGGCAGCGCGGCGGACATCATCAAGGTGGCGATGCTGAACGTGCACCGCGCCCTGGCCGAAGCTGGCGCGCGCAGCCGCGTTCTGCTGCAGGTCCACGACGAACTGGTCCTGGAAATCGCCGACGGCGAACGTTCCGACGTCGAGAAACTGGTCCGCGAAGGCATGGGCTCGGCCGCGGAGCTGGCAGTGCCGCTGGAGGTCTCGGTCGGCTACGGACGATCGTGGAACGAGGCCGCGCACTGAGCTGAGCCGCGCCCGGGGTCGGCAGCCGCCTGACCCCGGGCTCTCAGCTGAGCCGATTCACCCCGGCTGGCAATGATTCAAGGCGTAGCCGAGCACCTCACCGTCCCTTGTGGACAGAAACCCGGCCGCTCCATACCCACGAGGGCCCCCGCACTCGGCACAAGACCTCTCACGAACGAGATCCGCCCCCAGAAAACCCCCCGGCGGACCCCCGCGGAACCCCCAGGCAACCCGCCGCCGATACACAAAACCATCGAGGCACCCAGCCCTCCCCCCAACCCCGATACGAAGCCTCCCTGCGGTCTGGGGGTGCTTGTCAAGGCATCTTTCCCGCCTTGACAAGCACCCCCAGACCGTCAGCACAATCAAACTTCGGGGTGCCCCACGCAACCCAGATCACCGGCAATGTCGCCCGCCAGGGCGACGAGCCGAACACCGCAACGAGCCATCCGGGATTCACCCCCCGCCCTGCCCGGTCAGCGGTACCCCAGTAACCCCCGCCTCACTTAGCGTGACCCACGCAGGAACGACCAACCCGGAAGGACCGAGCCATGATCAAGCGCCTGTTCCAGACCGTCCTGCGGCACGGATGCTGCTCCGCCTGCACCGGCAAGGGCTGCGGCTGCTGCGCCAACTGCCACTAACCCCCAGGGGCCCGGCCCCAACGCCGGGCCCCGCGTCACCGCCCCAACCCCCGAACCAGCAACATCACCGACTCGAGCACCTCACCCCGGGCCCGGGCGGGATGGAACACCTGCCAGTCCAACGCCACCACCAGCATCGTCCCGAACAACCCGGCAGCCGCGGTAGCGATGTCCACCCCGGCTGGCAACCGCCCGGCCGCGTCGAGCCGCTCCAGCTGGGCCTTCACGACCGCGATCAACTCCTCCCGCAGCAACGCCAGCGTGTCGTGCCACCGCCCCGGCGTATGCCACAGCTCGCTGACCACGATCTGCGAAAACCCCGGATACTCCGCGATGAACTCGAGCGTCGTATCCACCTGGGCCTCGATCACCGCCAGCGGATCGTCCTCCGACCCCGCCGCCCGCAGCCGCCCGGCCAGCAGATCCACTCCGAACCGGAGCAGCGCGTCGACCAGCCCGTCCTTGGACCCGAAGTTGTAGTAGACGGTCCCTTTCGCGACCCCGGCCTCGGCCGCGATGTCGTCCACCGTCAGCCCCACGAGCCCGCGACTGGCCGAAAGCCGCAGGGTGGCCTCGAAGAGCTTCCGTTTGGTCGCTTCTCTCACAGGCTCAGCTCGGGCTTGAGCGCCGAGACCGACCACACCCGGTGTTTGCGCGCGGCGAGAGTGGACAGGAGGATCCCGCCGACGAGGTACGCCAGCAACACCCCGACGTCACCGAGGATCTGCAGCGACGCGCCGGAGTACAGCAGGTGCCGGAACCCGTCGATCGCGTAGCCCATGGGCAGCACGATGTGCAGCGGATAGAGCGCGTCCGGGATCGTCTGCCACGGGAACGTGCCGCCCGCGCTCACCAGCTGCAGCACCAGCAGCACGAGCCCGAGGAACTTGCCGACCGCGCCGAAGAGCGCGTTCAGCGCGTGCACGACGGACGTGAACGCCAGCGACACCAGACAGGCGAAGCCGATCGCGCCCAGCGGATGCGCCACGTGGATGCCGACCAGCCAGGTCACCGCGGCGAACAGCACGATCACCTGCCCCAGGCCCAGCACGGCCGAGGACAGCCAGCCGCCGAGCGCGACCCGCAGCGGCGAAGCGCCGGCAGTGAGCGCGCGCGTCGACAGCGGGCGGATCAGCAGGAACAGCACGAACGCGCCGATCCAGGTGGCCAGCGAGATGAAGAACGGCGCGAGCCCGGCGCCGTACGTGCCCGCCGAAGCGACGCCGTTCGACGTGACCGCGACCGGGTCGGCGATGGTGTTCGCGGTGGCGGTCCGGGTCGGGTCGTCCGGGTTCGGGATCTGTTTCAGGCCGGCGGCCAGCCCGTCGCGCAGCTTCGCCGAACCGTCCGCGAGCTGGTCGGTGCCGGTGACCGCGGTCTTCTCGCCGTCGTTGAGCTTCGCCGCGCCGTCGCGCAGCTGGTTCGCGCCGTCGGACGCCTGCGCGATCCCGTTGGCCAGCTGCGGCGACGCCGAGGCGAGCTGGTGCGCCCCGTCGGACACCTGCCGGGCGCCGCTGGCGAGCTTCTGCAGATCGCCGTTGGCGGACTGGATCTTCCCGTTCGCGTCGTTGACCGGAGAACGCAGCTGGTCGAGGCGGGACAGGATGTCGTTGACCTGGCTGTCGGAGAGCCCGGCGTCGTGCAGCTGCGTGTTGAGCTGGGAGCGGTAGCTGTCGAGGCGGCCCTGCAGATCGCTCGACGCCGAAGCCGCCAGCGAGGACGCGTCCGCCACCTTCTGGTTGCCGTCGGCCACCTGGCCCGCGCCGTCGGCGAGCTTCTGCGTCTGGCTCGGCAGCTGCGCGGTGCTCGATTTGAGCGTGCCCAGTCCGGTCGCGAGACTGCTCGACCCGGTCGCGAGCTGGCCCGCCCCGTCGGCCAGCTGATGCTGCCCCGTCTGGAGTTTCGCCGCGCCGTCGGCGAGCTGTTTGGCGCCGTCGGTGGCCTCGGAGATTTTGCCGTAGATGGTGGAGAAGCCGACGAGGAACTTGTCCGCGGCCTCGCTGCCCACCTTCTCCGCGATCGTCTTGCGGACCTGGTCGGCCACCTGTTTCGCGATGGTGCCGGCCAGATAGTTGTTGGCGTCGTTGGTCGTCAGCGTGATGGTCGCCTGCTGCGGCTCGAAATTTCCGGACGACAGCAGGGCTTTCGAGAAGTCGTGCGGGATGCCGATGGCGAACGAGTACTTGTCGTCGCGCACGCCGTCCCGAGCGTCCTTTTCGGACACTTGATGCCACTGGAAGGTGCCGGACTTCACCAGTTCGTCGGTCACCTCGCGGCCGACGTTGCGCTCGGCCCCGCTGGAGTCCTTCGCTCCGGCGTCCTCGGTGAACACCGCGGCGGGCAGCTTGTCGAGGCGGCCGTAGGGGTCGTAGTTCGCGTAGAGGTAGAACGACGCGTACAGCAGCGGCACCATCACGAGCGCGAACATGGCGAGCTTCGGCAGCGTCCCGGTGGACAGCCTGCGCAGTTCGTTGCGCGCGATCCGGAACGCGTTCAGTCCGCCGGCCCGCTTGTGGGGGGTGGTCATGCCCGGTCTCCCTCGGAGTTCTCGGTTTCGGCGGTCAGTTCGGCGGTTTCCGGGAGCTGCCGGGTCTGCTCGGCTTCAGCGGGTTCCGGCGGGGCGTACAGCCGGACCGGGTCCGGTTGCTCGGTCTCGCCGACCTTGGCGGGAGGGAAGGGGAGCGCCGACTCCGGCGTCGTCGCGGCCAGCACGGCCACCGCGAACCCGCGGGCGGCGTGCTCCCTCGCGACCGAAGCCCAGGTCTCGACGTCGCTGGTGTGCCGGTCGGGCGCGTCGAGGACGAGCACGCGCACCCCGTCGCGTTCGGCGGCCAGCGCGGCGAGCAGCCGGATGCGCAGCGCGGGTTCGAGATTCTCGAACCGGCTGTCGGCATACGGAGCCGCGTCGTGCTGGGAGAGCCAAGCTGTGACAGCATCCTTGCTGGAAGGACGGTGTGCGAGCGCCAGTTCTTCGCCGGTGACGACGCGCAGCGGCAAGGCTTCGTCCGGCTCGCTGACGCCCGGCGAGTCCACCACGGCCACGAGCCGCCGCAGGTCGCCCTCGGGTTCGGCGGTCACGGTGCCGGTGGTCGGCTTGAGCCGCCCGGCCAGCGCCAGCGCGAGCGCGGTGATGCCGACGCCCGGTTCGCCGTGCACGACGGTGAGGCAGCCCTCCTCGACGGTGAGCGAGGTAGGCGGCAACAAGGGGCCGTGGGGACCCTTCAGGGACACCCGGTCGGCACGGACCTGCACAGGACACACTCCACGGATTTTGAACTGACCAGTCAGTTCAAAAGTTAGTCCTGACCTGGTGGGCTCGGCAAGGCGGCTCGCCGGACGTCACACCAAAGAGCGGTCGGCTCAGCGCAAGGCCCACGCAGGGTGCGCTTCCCAGGACGTCCACAGCGGCCGGTAGCCCTGCCGGTGCCAGAACACCGACGACAGGGGATTGGTCGGGTTGTAGTAGAGGTAGGTGCCGGTCGCGCCCTGGTTCAGCAGTTCGCGATGCGCGCGGGCCATCAGCGCGCGGCCGATCCCGCGGCCGCGGCTGGCCGGGGCGGTGACGACGTTGTTCACATACCCCCAGCGCCCGGTCGGCAGGAGTTCGGCGGCCTCGTTCCCGGGCGCGGATTGGACCCAGTCGCATTGGGCGAGCGCCGCGACTTCGCCGTCGACCTCGGCGAGCCAGGTCGCCTTCTCGCCGAGTGCGCGGCGCAGCGCCGGGCCGAGCAGCTCCGCGGTCTGCTCGCGTTTCCGGTGCGCGACGAGGCCGGTGTAATCGAACGTCGCCGTGCACAACGCCAGCGCGGCGGGGTAGTCGTCGGGCCCGGCAAGGCGGATCGACGCGTCCGCAGCGGCGTCTTCCGGCGCGACCGCGGGGCGAACGGCCAAGGCGGACAACGGAACCAGCCCGTGGTCGAGAAATGCCCGGATGGCTTCGGCGTCGCGGCTCGGCCAGTTGACGACGCACGCCGAATCCGCGCCCGGCGCCTCAGTGTCCACTTGGGACCGAAGCGCGCCGAGCAACGCGTCGAATCCTTCGGTGCCCGCGGTTTCCGGATCCGGGAACAGCTGCCACACCTCGGCCGCCGACCACAGCAGGGGAGCGTCGCCCGGGCCGTGCCGGTAGCGCTGGAGCATCGCGGAAACCTGCGTGCCCGACGCGGTCACCGCACGCAGCCGGTCGCCGCTCGCGAGCGGGACGGGCGGCGGCAGGAGCGGGTCGAGTGCGGCGAATCGGCCTGCGGAGCTCACTGCCGCAGCGTAGCCGGTCAGTCGCGGCGCGTGCGGAAGATCGCGGTGCCGGGGAACAGCCTGCCGCGCAGCGGGCTCCACTGGCCCCAGGTGCGCGTGTGGCCCGCCGGCCATTCCGGTTCGACGAGGTCCTCCAGCGCGAAACCCGACGCGGCGAGCGCGCGCACGTAGTCGCCGAGCGTGCGGTGGTATTCGACGTACGTCGCGGTGCCGTCGTCGTCCACCTCGACATACGGCGTGCGGTCGAAGTACGGCTGGGTCGCGGTGAGGCCCTGCGGTCCGGGGTCGTCCGGGAAGATCCACCGCATCGGGTGGGTCACCGAGAAGACCCACGGCGCACCCGGGCGCAGCACGCGGCGCACTTCGCCGAACACGGTCTCCAGCGACGGGACGAAGGGGAGCGCGCCGAACGCGGAGCACGCGACGTCGAAACTGGCCTCGGCGAACGGAAGCCGCTCGGCGTTCGCCTGCACGAGGGGGACCGCCGCGCCGGTGCGGGCGTTCCCCTCGCGGGCGTGCCGGAGCATGCCGCCGGACAGGTCGGTGGCGACGGGTTCGGCCCCGGCGGCCGCGAGCCAGCGCGAGCACGCGGCCTGCCCGCAGCCGACTTCGAGCACGCGCTTGCCGCGCACGTCGCCGAGCAGCCGCGCGTCCTCCTCGCGCACGCCCTCCGGGCACCAGACGAAATCGGCGTCGCCGAGGAATCCGCCGTGGGTGGCCTGGTAGTCGTCGGCATCCGCGTCCCACCAGGCCAGATTCGCCGCTTCGGCCTCGTGTCCGCCGACTTCGCGATGGGCGACGCCGACCGTGCCGAGGCGTTCTTCGGCGCTCGCGTGGCGGGCCGCCGGGGCCGCGGCGGGCTCGGGCATGCCGGTCTCCTCTCCCCGGATGCGGCCGTCCGGGCGGGGAATGCCCGGACCGGCGGAAACGTTGGCAAGAAGGTACCGGGAGCCGAGGGCGACCCTGATTGTGTCCCCCGCGGGGGCCCGCGTACGATACGTGTTAGCGCAGTGGGGTTCGCGCTGCCCGGGTGACTACCCACCGGGGCCGCGCATCGTCAGCGGGTCATGCCGCGGTCGTTCACTGGTGGAACGTTTGGTCGCCGGACGTTTGAGCAGGGTCGTCGCATGCCGGTTGCGGGCCCGCCGCGTGCACTTTCGGTAGCCAACTTCACATCCACCTACGACACCCATCCACCGGAGCAACCCGCCTAATGACCACCGACACCGCCACCGCCCCGACCGCCCCCACCGGGGCCCCGCAGGTCGCCGTCAACGACATCGGGTCGGAGGAAGACTTCCTCGCGGCTATCGACAAGACGATCAAGTACTTCAACGATGGGGACATCGTCGAGGGCACCATCGTCAAGGTCGACCGCGACGAGGTCCTGCTCGACATCGGGTACAAGACCGAGGGCGTCATCCCCTCGCGCGAGCTGTCCATCAAGCACGATGTCGACCCGGCAGAGGTTGTCGCCGTCGGCGACGAGGTGGAAGCCCTCGTCCTCCAGAAGGAGGACAAGGAAGGCCGCCTGATCCTGTCCAAGAAGCGCGCCCAGTACGAGCGCGCCTGGGGCACGATCGAGGAGCTCAAGGAGAAGGACGAGCCCGTCAAGGGCACCGTCATCGAGGTCGTCAAGGGCGGTCTCATCCTGGACATCGGCCTGCGCGGCTTCCTGCCCGCGTCGCTGGTCGAGATGCGCCGGGTGCGCGACCTGCAGCCGTACGTCGGCCGCGAGCTCGAGGCGAAGATCATCGAGCTGGACAAGAACCGCAACAACGTGGTCCTGTCCCGCCGCGCCTACCTCGAGCAGACCCAGTCCGAGGTGCGCAGCGAGTTCCTCAACGCGCTCGCCAAGGGCCAGGTCCGCAAGGGCGTCGTGTCCTCCATCGTCAACTTCGGCGCCTTCGTGGACCTGGGCGGCGTCGACGGCCTGGTGCACGTCTCCGAGCTGTCCTGGAAGCACATCGACCACCCGTCCGAGGTCGTCGAGGTCGGCCAGGAGGTCACGGTCGAGGTCCTGGACGTCGACATGGACCGCGAGCGCGTCTCGCTGTCGCTGAAGGCGACCCAGGAAGACCCGTGGCGCCAGTTCGCCCGCACCCACGCGATCGGCCAGATCGTGCCGGGCAAGGTCACCAAGCTCGTCCCGTTCGGCGCGTTCGTCCGCGTCGAGGAGGGCATCGAGGGCCTGGTGCACATCTCCGAGCTGGCCGAGCGCCACGTGGAGATCCCGGAGCAGGTCGTCCAGGTCAACGGCGACGTCATGGTCAAGGTCATCGACATCGACCTCGAGCGCCGTCGCATCTCGCTGTCGCTGAAGCAGGCGAACGAGGGCGTCACGCCGGAGACCGAGTTCGACCCCACCCAGTACGGCATGGCCGCCGAGTACGACGCCGAGGGCAACTACATCTACCCCGAAGGCTTCGACCCGGACACGCAGGAGTGGCAGGAAGGCTTCGACAAGCAGCGCGAGGAGTGGGAGCGGCAGTACGCCGAGGCCCACACCCGCTACGAGCAGCACATGGCCCAGGTCAAGAAGGCCGCCGAGGCCGACGCCGAAGCCGCTGCCGACGCCGCCACCGGCATCGAGGGCGGCGAGCAGAGCTACACCTCGTCCGCCCCGGTCGAGGCGAAGAGCGGCGGCACGCTCGCCAGCGACGAGCAGCTCGCGGCCCTGCGCGAGAAGCTGTCGGGCGGCGCGTGAGCGTCTGACTCGCTGAGTCTCTGACCCGTTCGGCCCCGGTCCTCGCGGACCGGGGCCGAACTGTTTTCCGGGCTTTTTCGTGCCGGGCAACGCGGGGATGGCGTTTCCGCCGGGCGACGTCCGACGGCAGGGCCGTTCCCGCGACGAACTCGGGGCAGCTCGCGGCAATGCGGCCAAGGGTCAGTTGCGCAGGCCGAGGCCGTCGATGGCCGCGCGGACGCCGCGGGTGTGGGCGGATTCGCCGGGGCTGAGGAAACCAGCCGTCGAGGGGCCTTGCGAGCGGAGGGTCAGTTCCAGGCTCGCCAGTGCGTGGACGTCGACCAGGCTTTAAGCTCTGTGGTTTGGCGTGCCCGGGCGCGGGTCAGTTGCGCAGGCCCAGCCCGTCGATAGTCGCGCGGACGCCGCGGCGGTACGTGGCTGTGGGGCGGATTCGTCGGGGCTGAGGAAACCAAGCGTCGAGGGGGCTCTGCGAGCGGTTGGTCAGTTGCAGGCTCGCCAGTGCGTGGACGTCGATCGGGCTTTAGGGCTCTGTGGCTTGGCGTGCCCGGACACGGGTCAGTTGCGCAGGCCCAGCCCGTCGATAGTCGCCCGGACGCCGCGGCGGTACATGGTCGCGTGGGCGGATTCGTCCGGGCTGAGGAACCAGTCGTCGAGCGGGCTTTGCGAGCGGATGGTCAGTTCGACGCTCACCAGCCCGTGCATCGACGTCCAGAGCAGGTACCCGCATTCCTGCGCGACGACGTCCGGCGGGCAGACCCGGTCGATTTTGGCGACGAACTCGGCGAAACTCGTGCGCAGCACTCCCGACCGCAACGCCGGGTCCGGGTCGTAGTCGTGCACCGAACGCTCGAACATCAGGCCGTAGCGGGCCGGGCTTTCCAGCGCGAACCGGCGGTAGGCGAGCGCGACTTCCACGAGATCGGCAATCCCGTCGCCCTCGGACGGCGGAACCGCGCGCAAATCCTCGCCCAGCAGGTCGAAAGCCCGTTCGTACAAGGCGTCCAGCAGACCCGTGCGGCCGCCGAAGCGGGTGTACACCGTGATCGTGGACGCGCCGGCCTGCTCCGCCACCGCGCGCACGGTCAGCCCGGCGACGCCGCGCTCGGTGAGGACGGTCAGCGCCGCGTCGAGGAACCGGCCGCGGTGGTGCTGCTCCGCCGGCCGTGTCGAGAGATGCCGGGTGGCCATCTCCCACCCCCTTTTGCCCGTGCTCCGCGGGAAGCGCGTCCGCGTCTTCGCAAGCAGAAGATACGATATTCACGGCTTCTTGGGAACGTCGTTCCGGCGAGCCCGGACCGTCCACAAGCGACCGCCCGCCCTCGGCGGGTCTCCCCGAGCACAAAGGAATCCGTCCCCATGACCCAGCCGGAGCCCGGCACTGTCGTCGTCACCGATGCCGGGAGCGGCCGCTACACCCAGCGCGTCACGACCGCGGGCCACGAATTCCTCGCCGACGAACCGACGAGCGCGGGCGGAGCGGACGCCGGTCCCACACCGTACGACCTCCTGCTTTCCGCGCTCGGCACCTGCACGTCGATGACGCTGCGGATGTACGCCGACCGCAAGGGAATCCCGCTGACCCGCACGACCGTCCGGCTCCGGCACGACCGCGTGCACGCCCGCGACTGCGAACGCTGCGAGACCGAGGCCGGGCTGATCAGCCGGATCACCCGGGAGATCTCGCTGGAGGGCGACCTCGACGACGCGCAGCGTGCGCGGCTGCTGGAGATCGCGGACAAATGCCCGGTGCACCGGACGCTGAGCCGCGAGATCGCGATCGAAACTCGCGCGGTCTGATCCACCGGCGGGTCCGGGGGTGCGACCGCACGCTGAGCACTGAGATCGCGATCGAAACGCGCGCGAGCTGGCTCCCGGGGGAGCGAAGGGTCAGATGCGTTCCAGCGAAACCGAAGGCACCCAAGCACGTTCGAGCGCGGCTTCGCGGGCACGGCGGCGGAGGCCGGCCAGGCTGTGCTTCGCGGGCACGAGCAGCGCGCTGAACCACGTGCGCCGGTATTCCGCGAGTGCGTCCGAGACCTGGCGATAGGAGACGCAGTGCACCAGACCCGGGGTGCCGAGCCGGTGCTTCCCGACGTGCTTCTCCGCCATTGTTCCTCCGTGTGGGCGACCCTTCCGCCGCGCACGGTACGCACTCGACCCGCGAAAACAGCGCAAGCGCGCGGCGTGTCACCCACATCAGTTCGGCTACGCCCGAAAAAGTGCTTGCGTTTGCGCGGAGGGTGTGCGGGTACCTGTGCGCTTGCACGTGCAGGGTGTCCGCTGTCGCTTAGGCGGGTGACGGCGGTGTTCGGTGCGCGTCCGGCCGGAAGCAGGCCGACCCGACCCGTGGCTGTGGTCGGATGACCGATCTTCGGCACAGTAGGGTGTGGCCATGCTGCGAGTGGGCCTGACGGGCGGGATCGGTGCGGGGAAGTCGACGGTGGCGAACCGGCTGGCCGAACACGGGGCCGTCGTCATCGATTCGGACCGCATCGCGCGCGAGGTCGTGGAGCCGGGCACGCCGGGGCTGGCCGCGCTGACCGAGGCGTTCGGCGAGGAAATCCTCGCGGAGGACGGTTCGCTGGACCGCCCCGCGCTCGCCGCGCGCGCGTTCGCCGACGACGAATCGCGCAAGCGGCTGAATTCGATCGTGCATCCGCTGGTCGGGCAGCGCACCGGCGAACTGATGGCCGCGGCCGCGGACGACGCGGTGGTGGTGCACGACGTGCCGCTGCTCGTGGAGAACGACCTCGCGCCCGCGTATCACCTGGTGCTGGTGGTCGACGCGCCGGTGGAGGTGCGGGTGCGGCGGCTCGTCGAGGTCCGCGGCATGCCCGAGGCGGACGCGCGGGCGCGGATCCGGGCGCAGGCCGCCGAGGAACAGCGCCGCGCCGTCGCGGACGTCTGGCTCGACAACGGCGGCACGCCGGACGTCGTGCTCGCCGAGGTGGACGCGCTGTGGGCGGACCGGCTGGTGCCGTTCGAAGCGAACCTCCGGCTGCGCAAACCGCGTCCTCCCGCCTCGCCGGTGATCTCGCCCTACGACGCGAGCTGGCCGCTGCAGGCCGAACGCCGGCTGGCGCGGCTGCGGCAGATCGCCGGTTCGCGCCTGGTGCGCGCGGACCACATCGGCTCCACCGCGGTGCCGGGCCTTCCCGCGAAGGACGTCCTCGACCTGCAGCTCACCGTGTCCTCTTTGGACGATGCGGACGCGCTCGCCGAGGCGCTCGCCGACGCCGGTTTCCCGCGCCGCGAAGGCGAATGGTGGGACGATCCGCAGGGCGGCGACGGCAAGTGGCTCAAGCGGTTCCACCAGAGCGCCGACCCGAAGCGTCCGGTGAACCTGCACGTCCGGTCCACCGAAACCCCGGCGTGGCGGCTCGCGCTGCTGTTCCGCGACTGGATCCGCGCGCACCCGGACGAGCGCGACGGCTACGCCCGGGTGAAGGAAGAGCTGGCGCGCAAGCACTCCGCGGACGGCACGGTCGAGCAGTACGCGGACGAGAAGCAGGGCTGGGTCAACGCGGCGTTCGTGCGCGCGGAGAAGTGGGCCGAGCACAGCGGCTGGAAGCCCTGAGCCGGAAAACCAGGTGCGGTCCCGCCGGGCGCCGGGCTACCGTTCGCGGCATGAAGCGCGCCCAGTCCACGACGACGCCGGATCCCGTCCCGGCGCGCTGAACACTGCCATTCGAGCCCGGGGCGAGCGCCCCGGGCTTTGTCGTGCGCTCGCCTCGCCTTCCGTGAGGAGACCGCCATGCCTGACCACCGCAAACTCGGCCGCGAACTCGGCCTGTTCGGCAGCGACCCGTTGATCGGAGCGGGACTGCCGTATCTGCTGCCCGACGGCGCCGCGATCCGGCACGTGCTGGAGGAGTACGTCCGCGAGGTCGAACGCCGCGCCGGCTACCAGCACGTTTCGTCGCCGGTGCTGGGGAAACGCGAGCTGTACGAGCTCTCCGGCCACTGGGCGCACTACCGCGAGGACATGTTCCCGCCGATGGATCTCGGCGGCGAGCAGGTCGTGCTGCGGCCGAGCCTGTGCCCGCACCACGCGCTGATCTACCGTTCCCGCGCCCACAGCCACCGCGAACTTCCGCTGCGGCTGGCCGAGCTCGGCGGGATGTACCGAGCCGAACTGTCCGGCGTCTTGGGCGGGCTCAGCCGGGTGCGCGCGATCCAGCTGAACGACGCGCACATCTTCTGTCTTCCCGAACAAGTCGGCGCGGAGGTGCGAGGTGCGCTCGAGCTGATCCGGCGCGTCTGCCAAGACCTTGGCCTGAAACCCGCGCGCTACCGGCTTTCCTTGCCGGACAACCGCGGCAAGTACGCGGGCGCGGCCGAAGCGTGGGACCGTGCGGCCGAGGTGCTCGTCGAAGCGCTCGACGGCATCGAGTACGAACGCGGGCCGGGCGAAGCCGCGTTCTACGGCCCGAAGATCGACGTCCAGCTCGCCGACAGTTCCGGCCGCGAATCGACCCTGTCCACCGTGCAGATCGATTTGCACCAGCCGGAGCAGTTCGGGCTGGAGTACGTCGGCCCGGACGGCCGCGCGCACCGGCCGGTCCTGGTGCACCGCGCGGTGCTGGGCAGCCTGGAGCGCGTGCTGGCCCAGCTCATCGAGGAACACGGCGGCGCGTTCCCGCCGTGGCTGGCCCCGGTGCAGGTGGCGGTGCTCCCGGTCGGCGACGCGGAACTCGCAGCCGCCGAAGCGGTCGCGGAGGAGGCGATGGCGGCCGGGTTGCGCGCCGAGGTCGTCCCGGCGGACCGGGGGAGTCTGGGCGCGCGCATCCGGGACCGGCGGCTGGTGCCGTATCAGGCCGTGGTCGGTCCGCTGGAAGCGGACGCGGGCCTGGTGGCGCCTCGGCTCCGGGACGGCCGCAGGCTGGATCCGTTGCTTGCCAAGGAATTCATCGCCGCAGTGGCCGCTCGGGCAGCATCCCGCGCCGAAGCTCTGTGGAGCTGAAAGCGCCCCAATGCCACATTGGGTGCGTCAGATGCACCCAATGTGGCGTTCGGTGCGTCGCATGCACCCAATGCCACATTGGGGTGTTCTCCGGGCGCGGGTCAGGACCCCAGCAGACCGCGTTCGAAAGCCACCGCCACCGCCGCCGCGCGGTCTTTCACGCCGAGTTTCGCGTACGCGTGCAGCAGGTGCGTCTTCACCGTCGCCTCGCTGATGAACAGCTTCTTCGCCGCTTCCTTGTTCGTCGACCCGCGCGCGACGAGGTTCAGCACCTCGATTTCCCGCTGTGACAACGGTTCCTGGGCCGGGGCGCGCATCTGGCCCATGATCCGGCTCGCGACGGCGGGGGAGAGGACTGCCTCGCCGCGCGCGGCGGCGCGGACGGCGCGGAACAGTTCCTCGCGCGGCGAATCCTTCAGCAGGTAGCCGGTCGCGCCCGCCTCGATCGCGGGCAGCACGTCGGAATCCGTGTCGTAGGTGGTCAGCACGAGCACGCGCGCGGGGTTGCCGAGGCGGGCGAGTTCGGTGATCGCGGCGACGCCGTCGGTGCCGGGCATCCGCAGGTCCATCAGCACGACGTCCGGTTTCAACGCCTCGGCGAGCGTGACCGCCTCGGCTCCGTGCGCGGCCTCGCCCAGCACCTCGAAGCCGCGCTCGCCGGTGAAGATGCCGCGCAGCCCGTCCCGGACGATCGGATGGTCGTCGGCGATCAGCAGCGTGATGGTCATGAGGCCCCCTCGGTCGGATCCAGTGTCGCAGCCGGGATCGCGGGCAGGCGCGCCGAGACCGCGGTGCCGCCGCCCGGTTCGGACTCGACGTGCAGGGCTCCGGCGAGCCGTTCCGCGCGCCGCCGCATGCCGGGCAGGCCGTGCCCGCCTTCCGCCGACGGCGGCGCGGGCGGGTGTGCCGGATCGAAGCCGACGCCGTCGTCGCGCGCGTCGAGCGTCACCTCGTCGCCCATGTACGACAGGGTGATCCCGGCCCGGCTCGCCCGGGCGTGTTTGGCCACATTGGACAGTGCTTCCTGGGTGATCCGCAGGAGGGTGGCTTCCAGCTCCGGATGCAGCGGAACCGCGGTCCCGGTGGTCGAGAACTCCGCGGGCACGCCGGTCCGCTCGCTCCACAGCCGGGCGACCTCGGCGAGTGCCTCGGGCAGCGTCGCGGCTTCGAGCGGTTCGGGCCGCAGCGCGGCGACCGAGCGCCGGGCCGCGGTGAGGTTTTCCCTGGCCAGCTGGGTTGCCGCGGCGAGGTGGCGTTCCCATTCCGCCGTGTCGTCGCGGGCCTGCGCGGCGGCTTCGAGCTGGGTGATGATCCCGGTGAACCCTTGCGCGAGCGTGTCGTGGATTTCCTGGCTCAGCCGCTGCCGCTCGTCGAGCACGCCCGCCTCGCGGGCCTGCGCGAGCAGCTGGCGCTGCAGCCCGCGGTTCTCCGCCTCGGCGGCGGCCAGCTGGTCGAGCATCCGTTTGCGCTCGGCGTTCTGCCTGCCCACGGCGGCGAAAACCGCGCCCCCGCCGCTGATCGCCGCGGTTTGCACGATCACCAGCGAGATCCAGACCCCGGGTGAAACCGTCAGCGCGTGGATCGGACCGCCGAGCGTCATGGTGTTGATCAGCAGCGAAGTGATGCCGATGCCGAGGACGGCCAGCACCATCGGCTTCATCCGCATGGCGGCGAAGAACGCGTAGACCATGAAGATGACGAAGTACGTTTCGCGCGCTTCGAGAATCGCGCCGAGCGTGACGACGCCGGCGAACGCCACTGCGGCGGTCAGCGGGTGATCGCGGAGCTTCGCGCTGAGCACGACGGTGGTGAGCAGCAACCACCCCGCCGCACCGGCGGCGATCAGCAGGGTGGTGGACCGGTGGTCGTCCGGTTTGGTGCTGCCCAGTGCGGTGAGCAGGACGGAGACCGCCAGGAGAAGCCACGCGAGCAGGGTCTCGGTCCGGCTGAACCACCGGTGCCAGCGCACCGGCGCCTCGTCTTTCCGCCCCACCGCCGGAGGCATCAGCGAACCCCGCCAGTCGAGTTTGACCCCCCGGAGGTCCTCGAGTCTCACGCCTTGAGGTCCTTCAGCTGCGGCCAGATCCCGGCCCAGCTGCCGATCCGGCCGTCGAGCAGCCAGATCGGCATGTGTCGGCTGGCGTTCGGGACGCCCAGCCGGTTGTCGACCTCGCCGACGACGCGCGCGGACCGGAAGTGCGCCGCCAGCCTCGCCGGTTCGCGGCCGACGAACAGCACGGTGTCGGCATTGTCGTTCGGACGGCCGAAGTACCAGAACCCGCGGCTGGCGCTGTACGCCTCGGGCAAGCCCTGCTCCGGCCCGTACCGGTCGAGCGCCCCGGCCTGCCAGTACCCGCCGGTGACGAGCGTGGTGCGGGTCCGTTCCTCCGGAGGCAGCGCGCGGTACTGCTTGGCGACGGACGCGGCCAGATCCGGCCAGCCGTACTCCTCCATCGCGTACGCCGGGCGCGGCGCGGTCGGATGCTCGACGAGCCACTGCACCGGCCACACCGGGAGCGCGTAGGGGAGGCTGTAGAGCGCGGAGAGGACGAACATCGGCCACGTCGGCACCCAGCGCCACCACAACGCGGGCCGCCGGTCCTGCAGATGCACCGCGGCGGCGGCCCACAACAGGCCGAAAGTGCCTGCGGCGTAATAAAACCGGCCATTGCCGATCAGGAAGATCGCGAAGACGCCGATCGCGGTCCAGCCGAGGAAGCGGTACGCGCGCAGCCGGGCGCTGCCGAGCAGCACGGCCAGCCCGTACAGCACGCCCAGCGCGCCGATGACCAGACCGGC
Organism: Amycolatopsis sp. AA4; assembly: GCF_002796545.1. GTDB lineage: Bacteria > Actinomycetota > Actinomycetes > Mycobacteriales > Pseudonocardiaceae > Amycolatopsis. The sequence goes on along the minus strand of NZ_CP024894.1, from coordinate 4,919,967 downwards.
TCCGGCGAGCAGCGCGGGCACGAACATCGCCCGGCCGCCCGCTTCCTCGACCTCGCGGGAAACCGCGTCGCCCATGCCGAGCTGGGGCCAGCCGTTCGAGGCTTGCCAGAGCAGCGTCGGCACGCACGCGACCGCGGCGATCGCCGCGCCGGCCCACAGTTTGGGGCGGCGCAACAGGTCCCGCGGCCCGAAGACGAGCGCGGTGATCGCGGTGACCGCCCAGAACCCGCCGATCAGGAACTTCACGTTGAGCCCGACCGCCGTCGCGACGCCGAGCCACAGCAGCAGGTTGTCGTCGCGTGTGCGGATCCAGCGCACCAGCAGCCACAGCACGATCGTCCACAGCAGAGGGTCCACAGTGGACGTCGCGAGGTAGTGGCCGCTGCCGACGAACTGCCCGCAGATCGCGTACGCGGCGGCGGCGCGGGTCTGCGCTCTGCGCTCGCCGCCCATTTCGCGCGCGATGAGTCCGGTGAACACGACGCCCGCGGCGGTCGCCAGGATCGCCGGGATCCGGAACACGACGAGCGAGCCCGGCGCGAGCGAGTTCGCGAGCCAGGCGAGGAACGGCAGCACCGGCGGCTGGTCCGCGTAGCCCCACGCGAGGTGTTTGCCCGCGGCGAGGAAGTACAGCTCGTCGCCGAAGTAGCCGTAGCGGCCGGCGGTGGCGAGGAGTACGGCGGCGGTCCCCGCGGCGAGCAGGAAGACCGGCCGCCGAGCGAACTCGGCGAGCGCGCGGCCGGGCGTGCTCGGTGCGGTGGCCGTGGTCACGGCATCCATCCTGCTCCCTGTCGGCAGATCGGGGGCTGGCCTCGCCCGCACCCTACGGGCGAGGCCTCGCGCCGTTCCACGGCGGGTGCCGCCGGTCAAGCGCCGGTGTTCGCCAGCTTGGGCCAGATTTCCGTCCACGGCTGCAGTCTCGAGGTGGCCAGCCACATCGGCGTGCCGTCGAGCACACTCGGCTTCGCGTCCCCGGTCGTCACCGCGCCCACCGGCTCGAGATGCGCGAAGTGCCCGAGCAGCGGCCGAGGATCGGCCCCGACGAACAGGACGTCGCGCGCCGAATCGGGCGGGACGGCCAGCGTCGCGTATCCGCGATTCGGGCTGGTCGGCTCGGGCAGGCCCAGGTGCGGTCCGTAGCGGTCGAGCGCGCTCGCGGTCCAGTACGTCTCGCCGACGATCGCGGTGTGTGCCGGATCGGGCACGCGGTGGAACACCTTGGCGACCGACTGCGCCCCTTCCGGCCAGCCGACCTCGGCGAACGAGAACGCGGGGGTCGGCAGCGACGGGTTCTTCGCGAGCCAGGAATGCGGCCACACCGGCAGCGCGGCGGGCAGCATCAGCAGCGCGGAGAGCACGTACACCGGCCACGTCGGGATCCAGCGCCACCACCGCGCCGCCTGCCCGCGCTCCAGCTCCACCGCCGCGGCCGCCCAGCACGGCGCGAACATGCCCGTGATGTAGTACGACCGGCCGTTGACCGCGATGAACACCACGGCGAGCGCGAGCGTGGTCCAGGCGAGGAAGCGGTAAGAGCGCAGCTGCGGCGCACGCAGCAGCCGCCACAGGCCGTAGCCCAGCAGCACGGCCCCGACCGGGACACCCGCCAGCAGCAGGACCTGCGGGAGCCAGGACACCCGGCCGCCCCAGGTTTCGCCGACCTCGTTCGAGATCGCCGCGCCCATGCTGAGCTGCGGCCAGCCGTGCCGGGCCTGCCACATCAGCGTCGGCACGAGCGCCAGCGCGGCGATCGCGGCGCCGGCCCACAGCAGCGGGCGGCGCAGCAGTTCGCGCGGACCGCAGATCAGCAGCGCGATCCCGGCGACGATCCAGAAGCCGCCGATCAGGAACTTCACGTACAACGCGAGCGCGGTGACGACTCCGGCCCACCCCAGCAGGCCGTCGCGCCGGGTGCGGATCCAGCGGACCACCAGCCACAGCAGGACGGTCCAGAGGAACGGATCCAGCGTCGACGTCGCCAGGTAGTGGCCGCTGGCGACGAACTGGGTGCAGGCGGCGAAGGTCGCGGCGGTGACGACCTGCGCGCGGGTGCGTCCGCCGAGTTCGCGGGCGATCAGCGCGGCGGACACGACGCCGGCGAGCATCGCCAGCATCGCCGGGAGCCGCAGGACGAACAGCGAATCGGGCGCGATCGTGTCCATCGCGCGGGCGAGCAGCGGCAGCAGCGGCGGCTGGTCCACGTACCCCCAGGCCAGATGCCGTCCGGCGGCGAGGAAGTACAGCTCGTCGCCGAAGTAGCCGTAGTTGTTCGCGGTGAGCACCAGCGGCACGGCCATCAGCGCGGCGACGCCGAACACGGGCAGCCGGGCGAACGGCGCCACCGCGCGGGCCGTCGTGGCTTGGTCCTCTGTCGTCGTCATCGCGCTCACTCCCAGCGGAAGAATCGGGCGGCGAGCGTCGAGCACACGACGGCCACCACCGCGAGCGCGACCATGGGCAGCAGCTGCGGCGCGTGTCCGGCGGCCGTCTCGCGCAGGCTGCCGAGCGTCGCGCCGAGCGGCAGGATGTCCGCGACGTGCTGCAACACCGGCGGCAGCTGCTCCTTCGGCACCCACACCCCGCCGAGCGCGAGCATCGGGAAGAGCGCGGCCGCGCCGAGCCCGTTCGCCGCGCGGCCGGTCGGCGCGAACGCGGCGAGCAGTGTGCCCACCGAGAACAGCGACACCGCGCCCAGCAGCATGACCGCGAGGAACCCGCCCGGGTTCCTCGGCAGCGCCATGCCGAGCGCGATCGTGCCCACCCCCACGACGAGCACGATCGCGACGACCGCGATGGCGAGGTTCACCAGCAGTTGCGCGGCGAGCAGCCGCGACGGCGGCACCGGGCTCGCCGCGAGCCGCTTCAGCACCCCCTTCTCCCGGTGCGCGGCCATCGCGCCGGGGAACAGGCTCAGCGCGAGAATCCCGAGCAGGATCGCCACCGCCATCGGCGCGATCAGCGTGGCCAGCGACGACTGGCCGCCGTGCTCGGGGCTGGGCTCGCGCGACCCCGGCATCAGCCCGAACACCAGCACCAGCGCCAGCGGAATCCCGAGCACCACCGCGGGCGCGCCCGGATCGCGGAGGAAGATCTTCGCCTCGGCGACAGTCAGCTTCGACAGCATTTCCGGTTCCCCCTCAGCCCAGTTTCCGGCCGGTCAGCGCGACGAACGCGTCGTCGAGGCTGGCCTGCTCCACCCGCAGTTCGCCGGCCACCACGTCCGCGCGGGCGAGGAACGACGTCACCGCCTGCAGCGCGCCGTCGCCCCCGGTCACCACCAGATGCGCGCCGTTCCGCTCGACCTTCCGCACGTTCGGCAGCCCGGCCAGCGCGTGCGGATCGACCGGCGCGGACGGGCGGAAGCGGATGCGCTGCTCCCCGCCGACCCGGCCGACCAGCCCGGCCGGGGTGTCGATCGCGACGACGCGGCCGGCGTCGATCACCGCGATCCGGTCGCACAGCCGTTCCGCTTCCTCCATGAAGTGCGTGACGAGCACGACCGTCACGCCCTCCGCGCGCACGGCTTCGACGAGGTCCCAGGTGTCGCGGCGGGCCTGCGGGTCGAGCCCGGTGGTCAGCTCGTCCAGCACCACCGCCTCGGGGCTGCCGATCAGCGCGAGCGCGATCGACACGCGCTGCTGCTGGCCGCCGGAAAGCTTGCGGTAGAAGGTGTTCCGCTGTTCGGTGAGCCCGAGCAGCGCCATCAGCCGTTCCGGGTCGGCCGGGGTGCGGTACATCGCGGCGAACAGGTCGAGGACCTCGCCGACGCGCAGCCGGTCGGGCAGCTGGCTTTCCTGCAGCTGGACGCCGAGCCGCTGGCGCAGTTCGCGAACGTCGCGCCGCGGGTCCAGCCCGAGCACCGAAACGGTGCCGCCGTCGGGGGAGCGCAGGCCCTCGACGCATTCCACCGTGGTGGTCTTGCCCGCCCCGTTGGGCCCGAGGATCCCGAAGATCTCGCCCTGCTCTACGGTGAACGAAACGTCTTCCACCGCCGTCTTCCCGCGGTAGCGTTTATGGAGGTTCCGCACCTCGATGACCGGCATTGCCCCGGAGTCCCCTCTCGAATCGCAGCGATTGCTGCCTTCGAGAATCCCGGCCGGCGGGGCCGATCGGATCAGCGGAACGGCGTGACTTCGGGTCCACCGGCCGTCCCCCGCGCATCCACCGATCGGTGGATGCGGAAGTAGATCATCGGGTTGTCGCGGCCGGGGTGCACGACGCTGTCGACGCCGAGTTCCCGCCGGAGTTCGTCGAGGCAAGCGTACGCGTGTTTCGCGCGGGCGCGGGCCGCGGTGAAGTACGGGGTCTGGGTTTTTTCCAGCCAGCGCACCACTTCGGTGCCCTCGGTGAACGGCAGCGGGGTGGCGCGGTGGAACACGTCGTGCACGCTCACCGCGGCGTCGATCTTCGGGAAAACGTCGGAGAGGTACCACCTCGCGAAGCGCGCGCCGTGGTCGGCGTCGATGAACAGATAGTCCACATCGGACAGCCAGTCGCCGGCGAGGGTGCGCGCGTCGCCCTGGCGGAATTCCCAGCGGCCCTTGGCCAGTGCGTGCGGGACGGTCTTGGTGGCATTGCCGATGAGATCGACTGTGGTCAGCCTGCCGGCGCCGTTGTCCGCGAGCGCGCGGAGGAGCCAGCTCGTGGACCAGCCGTGCAGCGAACCGATCTCCACGACTTTCTCCGGGCGCAGGTGCCGCAGGAGCAGGTAGGTGATCTCCGCCTCGACGTCGTCCAGTTGCGTTTTCATCGCCGGATGCGCGCGGCGGTGCGCTCGCTGGGCGTCCTTCGCGGCGCGCAACGCTTCGGTGTGCTCGCGGTACAGCGAGCAGACGAGGTCGAGCGTCACCTGGTGTGCGGTTCGTTCCATGCCGCTGATCGTGGCCGGGCGAACCGCGCCGGGTAATCCGGCTGACCGCCGGGCGGGGGTGGGGAATTCCCCCGTTCCCGGCTAGGGATGCCTGCGCCAGCCGAGCGTCATGTCCTTTGTGGACAGCCACGCGGCGAGGTCGTACCCGTGCGCGGCGAGCCCCTCGACGGCGGCGTAGGCGACTTCGAGCGCGTACTCGCCTTCCTTCTCCGACAGCAGGTTCCCGGCGACGGCGGCGAGCAGTTCGTCGGTGTCGATGACCCGGACCGAGAGCTTGTCCTTGAGCACGAGGTCGAGGTACAGGTCGGTGGCGACCCAGCGCGGGCCGTCGCGGTGCACGCGCACGACGTCGAGGTAGAAGTCCTGGTCGCGTTCGTGGCCCGGGCTGAACCAGAAGTCGGTGACCCGCAGGCCGAGTTCCGGCAGCAGCCAGGACTCGAGGTAGTGGAACTGCGCCCGCCCCGGCGTCGGCCGCGCCAGGTACAGGCCGAACGGCTCCTCGCGGAACTCCTCCACGTCGCGGCGGATGCCCTTGTTGTCGATGTTCACGCGGGCGGCCGGGTCGAACGTCTCGACCTTGGGCGGGTGCAGATCGGTCATCCGCCCATCCTGCCCTGCCCGCGCCCTTCGCGAGAATCTCCGGAACGCCGATCAGGGGTCCGGGCGAGGAGCTAGAGTTCGCGGGTCGTTCGGTTCTCCCGGGGGGACAAGCATTTGTTCGGGATCATCAGACCCTGCCGGCACCGGCTGGCCGGGCGGCTGCACGCGGACTGGACGGCGCACTTGTGCGGCCTCTGCCTCGCGCTGCGCGACCAGCACGGGCAGTTCGCCCGGGTCGTGACGAACTACGACGCGCTGATCGTGTCGGCGCTGGTCGAGGCGCAGCTGCCGAGCGGGCCCCGGCGTGCCGCCGGACCGTGCCCGCTGCGGTCGATGCGGTCGGCGTCGGTCGCGGTCGGCGACGGGGCCCGGCTCGCCGCGGCGGTGTCGCTGGTGCTGGCTTCGGCGAAGGTCGACGACCATGTCGCCGACCGGGACGGCGCGTTCGCCCGGCGTCCGGTGGCCGGCGCGGCACGGCTCGTCGCGCGCCGCTGGGCCGCGCAGGGCGGCCGGACGGGGGCTGGGATCGGCTTCGACACCGCGGTGCTGACCGAGGCGGTCGGACGGCAGGGCGAGCTGGAACGCGCGCTTCGGGCCGGGGACTCGCCGTTGCTCGCGACCGAACCGGCCGAGCTGGCGTCCTCGGCGGCGTTCGCGCAGACCGCGGTGCTGGCCGGACGCCTCGGCAACCGCGCGCCGCTCGCCGAGGCCGGACGGCTGTTCGGCCGGGTGGCACACCTGCTCGACGCGGTCGAGGACCTGGCGGCGGATGCCGCGTCCGGCGCCTGGAATCCGCTGCTGGCCACGGGAACCGCGGTGGACGAGGCGCACCGGCTCTGCTCGGACGCGGTGCTCGGGGTCGAACTGGCGCTGCGCGAGGCGGAGTTCGCCGATTCGGCGCTGGTGCACGCGTTGCTGGTGCACGAGCTGAGGCAGGCGGTGCGCCGGGCGTTCGGGCATCACCACCTGCACGGCCAGCAGCCGCCGCCCGGGTGGATCGGGCCCGGGCCGGCGCCGCAGCAGTCGCCGTACGGGCCGGGGACCGGGCAGCCGGGATACGGGCGGCAACCGGGTTACGGCGCGCCGGTGCCGGGGTACGGGCCTGCTGGAATGCCTGGCCCCGGTGGACCAGGCGGTCCGGACGGGCCTGAGCCGCCGGGGGAGGGAGACCCGCTGGACGGCAAGGGCGGCGGCTGCTGGGTCCCCAGGTTCGCGGTCCCGCCGGAACGCCGGAACTTCTTCGCGGGCTGCGCGATCGCGACGTACATGTGCTGCTCCTGCCAGTACTGCTGCCGCGACCCGTACCCGGGCCCGTGGAGCGGCAAACCGCACAGCGGCGGGTGCGACGGCTGCGACTGCGGCGGGTGCGACTGCGATTGCGGCTGCTGCGACGGATGCGACTGCTGCGACTGCTGAGCCGGCCGCCCGTGCCGGAGGATTCCCAGCTCAGCCGGGCCGTCGCGGAAATTGTCGGTGGTCCGGCCTACCCTGGTTCCCGTGGCTTTCGCAACCGAACACCCCGTCCTCGCCCAGTCCGACTTCCGCCCCGTCTCCGAGGTGCCGCGCGCCGGCGGTCGGTTCGAGGTCGTCAGCGAGTACCAGCCCGCCGGCGACCAGCCGGCGGCCATCGACGAGCTCGAACGCCGGATCAGGGCGGGCGAGAAGGACGTCGTGCTGCTCGGCGCCACCGGCACCGGCAAATCGGCCACCACCGCGTGGCTGATCGAGCGCGTCCAGCGCCCCACGCTGGTGATGGCCCCGAACAAGACGCTGGCCGCGCAGCTGGCCAACGAGCTGCGCGAGCTGTTCCCGCACAACGCGGTCGAATACTTCGTCAGCTACTACGACTATTACCAGCCCGAGGCGTACATCGCGCAGACGGACACGTACATCGAGAAGGACTCGTCGATCAACGACGACGTCGAGCGGCTGCGCCACTCCGCAACGATGAACCTGCTCTCGCGCCGCGACGTCATCGTGGTCGCGTCCGTGTCCTGCATCTACGGCCTGGGCACGCCGCAGTCGTATCTCGACCGGTCCACGAAGCTGGAGGTCGGGGCCACGGTGGAGCGCGACGTGCTGCTGCGCGCGCTGGTCGACGTGCAGTACTCGCGCAACGACATCGCCTTCGCGCGCGGCACGTTCCGGGTCCGCGGCGACACCGTGGAGATCATCCCGGCGTACGAGGAGCTGGCGATCCGCGTCGAGTTCTTCGGCGACGAGATCGACAAGCTGTACTACCTGCACCCGCTCACCGGCGACATCGTGCGCGAGGTCGACGAGGTCCGGATCTTCCCGGCCACGCACTACGTCGCCGGGCCGGAGCGGATGGAGAAGGCGATCCGCGGCATCGAGGCCGAGCTGGAGGAGCGGCTGGCCGAGCTGGAGAAGCAGGGCAAGCTGCTGGAGGCCCAGCGGCTGCGGATGCGGACCGCGTACGACATCGAGATGATGCGCCAGGTCGGCTTCTGCTCCGGCATCGAGAACTACTCGCGGCACATCGACGGCCGCGGCCCCGGCTCCGCGCCCGCCACGCTGATCGACTACTTCCCCGAAGACTTCCTGCTGGTCATCGACGAATCGCACCAGACGGTGCCGCAGATCGGCGGCATGTACGAGGGCGACATGAGCCGCAAGCGCAACCTCGTCGACTACGGGTTCCGGCTGCCGAGCGCGGTCGACAACCGGCCGCTGACCTGGGAGGAGTTCTCCGACCGGATCGGCCAGACGGTGTACCTGTCGGCGACGCCGGGCCCGTACGAGATGGGGCAGACCGGCGGCGAGTTCGTCGAGCAGGTCATCCGGCCCACCGGCCTGGTCGACCCGAAGGTGGTCGTGAAACCCACCGAGGGGCAGATCGACGACCTGGTGCACGAGATCCGCGAGCGCGCGGACAAGGACGAGCGCGTCCTGGTCACCACGCTGACGAAGAAGATGGCCGAGGACCTCACCGACTACCTGCTGGAGCTGGGCATCCGGGTCCGGTACCTGCACTCGGAGGTCGACACGCTGCGCCGGGTCGAGCTGCTGCGCCAGCTGCGCGCGGGCGACTACGACGTCCTGGTCGGCATCAACCTGCTGCGCGAGGGTCTCGACCTGCCCGAGGTGTCGCTGGTCGCGATCCTCGACGCGGACAAGGAAGGCTTCCTGCGCAGCGGCACGTCGCTGATCCAGACCATCGGCCGCGCGGCGCGGAACGTGTCCGGCGAGGTCCACATGTACGCGGACAAGATCACCGATTCGATGAAGTACGCGATCGACGAGACCGACCGCCGCCGCGCCAAGCAGGTCGCCTACAACGAGGAGCGCGGCCTCGACCCGCAGCCGCTGCGCAAGAAGATCGCGGACATCCTCGACCGCGTCTACACCGAAGCGGAAGACTCGGACGAGACGGTCGCGGTCGGCGGCTCGGGCCGCAACTCCTCGCGCGGCAAGAAGCCGGAACAGGGCGACCGCGTCCGCAGCTCGGGCATGCTCACCGACAAGAACGTGTCGGCGATGCCGCGCGCCGAACTCGCCGACCTGATCCAGCAGATGACCGACCAGATGATGCAGGCCGCCCGCGACCTGCAGTTCGAACTGGCCGCCCGCCTGCGCGACGAGGTCGCCGACCTGAAGAAGGAACTGCGGGGGATGGACGCGGCTGGAATCAAGTAGTTACACCACTGTGCGGTACCATTACACTATGGCGATGAACATCAAGGATCCGGAAACGGAGCGCCTGGCCGCGGAAGTGGCCGAGCTGACCGGCACTACCAAAACCGGTGCGGTCCGCGATTCGTTGCGGATCATGCGGGACCGGCTGGTCGCGCAACGGCGTGCGGAGCACAACGCGGACGAGTTCGTGCGGTTCCTTCGGGAAGAGGTCTGGCCGCAGGTCTCCCCGGAGAACCGGGGCAAGGCGATCAGCAAAGCCGAGCGCGAGGAAATTCTCGGATACGGGCCGGGTGGCGTGTGATCATCGACAGTTCCGCGATCGTGGCGGTGCTCATGGAAGAGCCGCTGGCAGTGCCGATCGCCCGGGCGATCGGCGGCGCGGAGGAATGCCGGATCGGCGCGCCGACCCTGGTGGAGACCTCGATCGTGCTGGCGAACAAGGAAGGCGAGCGAGGCGCCGCGCTGCTGGCTTCGTTCCTGCAACGGCGGCGGTTCGACGTCCTCACCTTCGGCGAAGCGCACTGGCGGACCGCGCAGACCGCGTTCCTGCGGTACGGCAAAGGCAGGCATTCCGCCGCGCTGAACTTCGGCGACTGCCTCACCTACGCGGCCGCGATGGTCGCCGGAGAACCGCTGCTCTGCATCGGCGACGACTTCCCGCAAACCGACCTCGAGCTGGTCAAGCTGGGGGAGGACTGACCGGGCTGGCGAAGCGGGCTGAACAGACTCCCGGCCGGGGGTGCGCTCCGAACTGAGGCACCCCCGGTTCCCGGACCCTCACCTCGACTTTCACAGAAACATGCGCCCGAAGCAATGGGTGCGAGGGCAGAGCTGAGGCAAGAAAGTCTCTAATCCCGCGATTTCCCGGGAAAGGACCAACCGAAAGGGTCAGCGCTTCAGGACCTTCTCCACGTACGCCTTCACCGCCGCGAGCGCCGGCTCCGATCGCCACAACCGCTCTACCTGCGCGTCGTCGGACACGCGGTTCTCCGCGATCCGCTGGTGGTAGGGCTGCCGGAGCTGCTGCTTCGTGTGCGCGAACGCCTTCGCGGGCAACTCGCCGAGCCGGGCGGCCAGCTCCCGGGCCCGGACGAGGACGTCCTCCGCGGGCACGACCTCGTCGACCAGATTGCGGTGGACCGCGTCGGCCATGGTGACCGTCGCGCCGCTGTAGATCAGGGACGGCAGCGGGGTCGTTCCGTAGGTGCAGCGCATGATTTCCAGCGCCGACAACGGGAACGGCACGCCCACCAGCAGTTCCGTCACGCCGATGCGGCCGGGGCCGTCCGCGGCGATGCGGTGGTCGCACGCCGCCGCCAGGACCATGCCGCCCGCGATGGCGTGGCCGTTCACCGCCGCCACCACCGGGCGCGGGAAGCCGAAGACGGCCAGGAAGGCGTCCGACAGCGCGGGCAGGAAATCGCTGACGTAGCGCGCGCCGCCCTCGTCGAGCGCGACCAGGTCCACTCCGGCGGAGAAGATGTCGCCGGACCCGGTGAGCACGACCGCGCGCGCTCCGGCCGCGTCGGCTTCTTCGAGTCTGATCACCAGCTCTTTGCAGGTGGCGGTGTCGAGGGTGTTGCCGCGCCCGTGGTCGAGGGTCACGAGTGCGACGCCGGCGTCGAGTTCCAGGTGGATCGTCACGCGCCGAACCGTACCGGACATCCGCCTCAGCTGGTGACGTCCTTGCGTGCGAACCGGCGGCCCGCCAGCAGCAGGAAGACCGTCGTGTAGATGACCGACGACAACACCCCGCTGGCCAGGTTCGTCCAGTCGATGTCGGTGGAGATCAGGTCGATCCAGGCGAACGAGTAGTGCGTCGGCAGGTAGTTCCGCAATCCCTCCAAAGCGGTGATCTGGTCGAGGATCTGCGACAGGATCGCCACCAGCACCGTCCCGCCGACCGCGCCCAGCGGCGCCTCCGTCGAGACGCTCAGCAGCAGCGCGAGCCCGGCGACCCAGGCCAGCTGCACGACGATGTACACAGTGGACATCAGCAGCGCGAGCAGGCTGTCGCCGAAGCTGACCGCGTCGCCGGTGGGGCTGATCGCGTCGCCCGCCCCGTACCAGAGGACGCCGACCAGCAGCGAGACCACCGGCAGCAGCACCAGCGCGGCGATCGACAGCAGCCCGGACACCGCGGCTTTCTGCCGCAGCAGCCGGTGCCGCGGGACCGGGATCGCCAGCAGGTACTTCAGGCTCGACCACGACGATTCGCTCGCGATCGTGTCGCCGAAGAACAGCGCGACGATCATCGGCAGCAGGAACGTGCCGGACACGAAGAACGCGAGCACCACGAAGTTCGGCGCGCTCGCCGTCGCGAGGTCCACGAACCCGCCGGAGCGGCGGTTCGGATTCGACTGCCCGATCTGGAACGCGACCACGAGGATGAACGGCAGCACCGCGACGAACGCCAGCACCAGCTGGGTCCGCCGGCGGCGCAGCTGCCGTTTCAGCTCGACGCTCAGCCGCAGCGTCCGGTCGGCCCGGTAGCCCGCGACCGCGCCGTCCGGCCCGACCTCGGCGGGTTCCGCGGTGGCGAGGTCGCTGAGTTCCTGCAGTGCGGCGGGGTCGGTGTGGACTCCGCCGGAGCCGTTGGTTTCGTTCACGAGTTTTCTCCCACGGGCGGCAGGAACGGGTTTTCGACGCGGCGGTCGCTCAGTTCCCGAGAAACGGCCGGGTCGGTGCGCGCCCCGCCGTAACCGTTGTCCTCGTTCATGAATCCTCTCCCACCAGCTGCAGGAACGCGTCTTCGAGACGGCGGCGCGGCCCGGCCTGTTCGACCGCGACCCCGGCGCGCACGAGGGCCGCGACCGCCTCGGCGCGGGGCAGGCCGTCGAGGTTCGCGTGCACCAGGTCGCCCTCGGTTTCGATGTCCGACACCCCGGCGATGCTCTTCAGCGTCGCCGCGGCCGCCGCCGGGTCGCCGACCCGGAACGTGGCCTCGCCGCTCGAGGCCGCCAGTTCGCCGACCTCGCCCGAGGCCACGAGCCTCCCGCGGTGCATGACCACCACGTGCGAACACGTCTGCTCGACCTCGGCCAGCAGATGGCTCGAGACGACGACGGTGCGCCCGGTGGCGGCGTAGCGCTGCAAGACCTCCCGCATCTGGTGGATCTGCGGCGGGTCGAGCCCGTTGGTCGGTTCGTCGAGCACCATCAGCTCCGGCAGCCCGAGCATCGCCTGCGCGATCGCGAGCCGCTGCCGCATGCCCTGGCTGTAGGTCTTCACCCGCCGGTGCACCGCGTCGCCGAGCCCGGCGATCTCCAGCGCCTCGGTGAAGTGCGCCTTCTCGACCGGCCGCCCGGTCGCCGCCCAGTACAGCTCCAGGTTCGCCTTGCCGGACAGATGCGGAAGGAATCCGGAGCCCTCGACGAACGACCCGATCCGCGACAGCACCGGCGCGCCCGGAGCGATCCGGTGGCCGAACACGCGGATCTCGCCCGCGGTGGGCGTGATCAGGCCCATCAGCATCCGCAGCGTGGTCGTCTTGCCCGCGCCGTTGGGCCCGAGCAGGCCCAGCACCTGGCCCGGTTCGACGCGGAACGACAGGTCCGCCACCGCGGTGAACCCGCCCGCGTACTGCTTGCGCAGCCCCTTGATCACCAGCGGGGTGTCCGCGAGTTCCGGGTCGACGTCGTGCGCCCGGCGCCGCCGGATCGCCGCGACCACGACGGCCGCGAGCGCGACCAGCAGCGTCGCGCCGATGCCGATCAGCTGCCCGACCGGCAGGGGAGCGCCGACCGAAGCGCCGGGCACCACCGGAACGGCGAGCGCCGCGCCCGGTGCGAGCGCGACCCGGAACACTCCCGGCTGCGTCGGCACCGAATACGCCTGGTCTGTCGTGCCGACGACGAGCCGCAGCGAATGCCCGGAATCGATCGGCCGCACGACCCCCGGCAGCGTCACCGTGACGTCGACCGGCGTGCCGTCCGCGGGCAGCCCGGTGACCCGGAACGGCGCGACCGCGTTCGCGGGCAGCACGCGGGTGCCGTCCTGGCCGACGTCGTACAGCTTCGCGAACAGCACCGCTTCCGGTTGCGGATGCGCCGGGTCGGTCGCGACCCGCAGGTGCACGGTGCTCGAACCGGCCAGCAGCACCTGGCTGTCGAACGGCGCGGTGCCGAACTGCGCGGCCTGCCCCGGCGGATCGCTGCTGAACAGCGGAGCCAGCCGGGAGGTGCCCGCCGCGAGCCCGTTGAGCCCCGGAATCCCGCTCACCGCGGCCGGATTCGCGCCCGCGGGCCGGACGATCGGCTGCGCCGGGCCGGTGAGCGCCAGCTGCTTCCGCTCGGTTCCGGCGCCGTCGAGACCGGGGTACGCGGCGGCGTTGACCGTGCGCACCGACGGGGTTCCGTTGGCGCGCAACGTGCCTTGGACGTCGTAGCTGAATCCGTGGCCGGGGTCGCCCTGTCCGGTGAGCGACGACCACAGGAAGTCGCCGATCTTCGCGCGCAGCTGAGGTCCGGGGACGCCGCCGTCGTGCCCGCCGGTGTACCAGATCGTGCGCACCGAGCCGCCCGCCGCGGTGATCTGCCGCGCGGTGGCGTCGGATTGGTCGAGCCCGAACAGCGTGTCGCTCTCGCCCTGCACGAGCAGCGTCGGTGCGGTGATCTTGCCGGTGACCGACGAGGGGGAAACCCGGTGCAGCAGCGCGACCGTCTCCGGGCTGGCCTTGCCGGTGGTCGCGAGTTCCGCGTAGGCCTTGCACACCGCCGCGGTGAACCGGCCGCACGGATCCGCGGACGGCCGCTCCGCCCGTGCCCCGGCCGGGGGCGCGGCGGCTTGCGGCGCGGTGCCGCCGCTGTTCCCCGCGGTGCCGCCGGTGTCGGTGGTCGGTTGTCCCGCTTCCGGCGCTTCGGCCGACGGCGTGCTCGCCGCGGCCGCACCCGAACCAGCGGAGAAGAAAATGCCCGCCCAGCTCTTCTTGAAGACGCCGTCCGGCGAGAACGCGCCGGCGGCTGGAGTCTTCGCCGACGGAGCGGTCGCCGCCGCGGCGTTCGGCACGAGAGCCTGGCCGAGGTCGTTGTAGGTGATCACCGGCGCGAGCGCGCGCACCCGGCGATCGGTCCCGGCGAGCAGCAGCGACAGCGAACCGCCGTAGGACGCTCCGGTCACCCCGATCTCGCGCTGGCCGTCGGCTCCGGCCGCCACGTCGGGGCTCGCCGCCAGCCGGTCGACGAGCCGGCGCGCGTCGGCGACCTCGCCGTCCGGGTCGTTCAGGCCGATTTTGCCGGTGCTGTGCCCGAATCCGCGCGCGGACCAGGCGAGCACGACGAACCCGCGCTGCGCCAGTTCGCGCGCCTGCGGGTCCACACTGGACTTGTCGCCGCCGAAGCCGTGCGCGAGCAGCACGGCGGGCGCGGGCGTGTGTTCGGGGTAGTAGGTCGTGGTGTCGATCCGGACCTGGTCGGGCGAACCGGGCGCGGCGGGCATCGAGACGAAGGCGTCCTGGGTCCGGACCGGTGCGGGACCGCGGTCGCGGGTCGCCCAGACGGTCACCGCCGCGGCGGCGACCAGCACCACGGCGGCGACGGCAGCGAGCCGGGAGCCGCGGGTGCGGGGAAGCGGGATTCGGGGCACGAAGCGACGTTATGACGATTCTGCTGAGAACGGTGGTTCGACCTCACACAGATTTCATAGCGCGGGATTTTGGCGGCACCGGACCACCGCCGCGGGATCGCGCCGGCGTTTGGGCCGAGCGGCGGGACAGGCCGAAGGCCCTCCCGTCGCTCGGCCCAAACGTCGGCTTGAAGGCGATCCCGCGCGCGGCGGCGAAGCCGACGCCATCAATACGGTGATGTGGGCAACCCCGGCTGGCGTTCGCAGCCCGTAACCGGCAGACTGAACGCGCTGTGAGGGGAGTATTCCTTCGCGGCGGTGTCGTCAGCACGGTGACCCGGTGAGCCATTCGCCGAGGTCCCCGGCACCGTCGGCCGGTCTCGCACCGGCGGGAGAGACCTCCGGTTAGTTGCTGCTGCGCACTATCCGGAGGTTTCTGAGATGACTGTCCCCCTGTGGCTGTGGTTCGCGACAGTCGGCGGGCTGCTCGCGCTGATCGCGATCGACCTGGTGATCGTCGACCACAAGCCGCACGAGGTGACCACCGGCGAGGCCGCGCGCTGGGTGATTTTCTACATCGGCTGCGCCGTCCTGTTCGGAGCCGGGATCTGGTACTTCGCCGGGCACGACCCCGGGGTCCAGTTCTTCACCGGGTACATCACCGAGTACTCGCTGAGCGTCGACAACCTCTTCATCTTCATGGTCATCATGGCCTCGTTCAAGGTGCCCGCGATCCACCAGCACCGCGTGCTGCTCGTCGGCATCCTGCTCGCGCTGGGCATGCGGAGCGTGTTTATCGCGGTCGGCGCGGCGCTGATCAACCAGTTCGTGTGGGTCTTCTTCCTCTTCGGCGCGGTGCTCGTCTGGACCGCGATCAGCATGTTGCGCGGCCACGGCGGCGGCGAGGAGGAGTACCACGAGAACGCGCTCACCCGCTGGGTGCGCAAGCTCTTCCCGGTCACCGACGACTACCGCGGCCACAAGTACCTGGTGAAGGAAGACGGCAAGCGGAAGATCACCCCGATGCTGCTGGTGATCGTCGCGATCGGCTCGGCCGACCTGCTGTTCGCGGTGGACTCCATCCCGGCGATCTTCGGCATCACCCAGGAGGCGTTCCTCGTCTTCACCGCCAACGCGTTCGCGCTGATGGGCCTGCGGCAGCTGTACTTCCTGCTCGGCGGCCTGGTCACGAAGCTCGTCTACCTCAGCTACGGCCTCGCGGTGATCCTCGCCTTCATCGGCGCGAAGCTGGTGGTGCACGCGCTGCACGAGTACCACCTCGCGCCGGACTGGCTGGACATCAGCAACTGGATGTCCCTCGGCGTGATCGTCGTGGTCCTGACCGTCACCACGGTGCTGAGCCTGGCCAAGGCCAAGCGCGACGAACGGCGGGCGGTCGCGGCCGAATAGGTCGTTTGCCTTGCTAAGGATCGGGTACGGTCGTCGGCATGCGTCCTGCCGACATCGAAGTCCTCGCCGTCCCCGGCCGTCCCGCGCTGCGCGGTGACCTCCTGCTCGCCGCGGTGAGCAGTCCCGACCTGGAAACCGACCAGTACCGCAGCGCGATCCGGCGGATCTCGCTCTCCGGCGGCGAAACGCCGTGGACACAAGGTCCGCGCGACTCGGCGCCGGCGATCTCCCCGGACGGCCGGTGGGTCGCGTTCCTGCGCGCCGGCGACGGCAAGGGCGCCGAGGGCAGCCCGCAGGTGCACGTGATGCCGGTGGACGGCGGCGAATCGCGGAAGCTCACGTCGCTGCACCTCGGCGCGGACGCGCCGGTGTGGGCCCCGGATTCGCGCTGGCTCGCGTTCACCGCGCGCGAAGCCGAGCCGGGCCGCTACGGCACCGAGGACGCCGACGAGCGCACGCCGGAGCCCGCCGCCGAAGCGCCGCGGCTGATCACCCGGCTCGACTACCGCCTCGACAACATCGGCTTCCTGCGCGACCGGCCGAAGCGGCTGTTCGTGCTCGACACCTTCGAAGAGGGCGAGCCGGAAGCGGTGACGCCGCGCGATTACAGCGTCAGCCAGCCGGTGTGGACGCCGGACGGCGAGCGCGTCGTCGTGGTCGTGCCGCACGACTTCGACCGGACGGAAACGCGCGAGCACGACCTCGTCGCGTTCCCGGTCGACGGCGGCGAACCCGAGGTGCTGACTGCCTGCCCCGGGTACGCCGATCAGCCGGTGTACGCGGCGGACGGCACGCTCTACTTCTTCGGCACGTCCCATGAGGACGGTGTCGTGGTCGCTTCCAACACCGGTCTGTACGCGGTCGTGTCGAACGGGAAACCGCGGCGGCTGACCGATGTGGAGACCGTGGACATCGAGATCGGCTCCGGACCGGCGGTTCCGCGCGGCGACGAGGTGCTGGTCGCGGTGCGCAACCGGGGCGCGGTGGAACTGCGCGCGATCCCGACGGACGCCGACGGCGCGAAGCTCGACGACTTGCGCGTGCTGCACGCCGGACCCTCGGCGGTCCACGGATTCGCGGCGGACGGCGACACTGTCGTCGCGGTCGTGGCCGGTTTGGACACTGCGGGCGAGCTGGCGGTGCTGGGCGCGGACGGTCCGCGAGTGCTCACCGATTACTCGAAGCCGTTGCGGGACAAGGGTCTTTGCGAGGTCGTGGAACTCGAAACGACCGCGCCGGACGGCTACCCGGTGCACGGCTGGCTCGTCCTGCCCGAGGGCGAAGGACCGCACCCGGTGCTGCGCGTGGTCCACGGCGGACCGTTCACCCAGCAGGAGTGGACGGTGTTCGACGAGGCGCAGGTGTACGCGTCGGCCGGGTTCGCGGTCGTGCTCGGCAATCCGCGCGGTTCGGCCGGATACGGGCAGTCGCACGGTACTTCGGTCGTGCACAACATGGGCACCGTCGACGTCGACGACGTGCTCGCGCTGCTCGACAAGGCGCTGGAGCGGCCGGACCTCGACGCGTCGCGGACCGGCATCATGGGCGGTTCCTACGGCGGGTTCATGACGAGCTGGGTCGCCGCGAAGCATCCGGACCGGTTCCGCGCGGCGTGGAGTGAGCGCGCGGTGAACGCGTGGGATTCCTTCGCGGGCAGCTCCGACATCGGCTACTACTTCACCGAGGGCTACGTCGGTGCGGACTCCGACGAACAGCGCCGCCGCAGCCCGCTGACCTACGCCGCGGACGTGCGGATCCCGTTCGCCGTCGTGCATTCCGAGCAGGACTGGCGGTGCCCGCTGGAGCAGGCGCAGCGGCAGTTCGTGGCGCTGCGCCAGGCCGGGGCGGAGACGGAGTTCCTGCTGTTCCCGGGCGAGGGGCACGAGCTGACGCGCTCGGGCAGGCCGCGGCACCGGGTGCAGCGGTTCGAGGCGGTGCTGGCCTGGTGGGGCAGGCACCTCAGCTGAGCAGCGTGTAGTTCAGCTCCTCGCACACCCGGCCGAGCGGCACGTCGAGCCCCGGATGGTCCAGCGGAAGCAGGACGTCCGGGGCGATCGGCAACGCCGCGCCCGCGGGCGGGTCCCACAGGCACACCGAGGGCTTGCCCGCGTCCATCGACGAGCGGTACCAAAGCCCGTCGAGGTCCGGCATCGCGCCGCGGATCGCCCGCGCCCACGCCTGGGTGATCTTTTTCGGGCCGCTGGAGATCTCCTGCGAAGCGCCGACCCGGGTCGGCCACAGCCCGGTGAGGTCGAGCAGCCGCAGCACCCGCGTCGGGCGCACCACGACCAGGCGAGGGCCGCGCGTCGTGCGGTCCACCGTCGAGGTCGTCTGGAACACCTCGGCGACGCTCGTGCGCACGGTCAGGCCGAAATACAGCACGCCGTTGCCCGGGTCGGTGACCGGACCGCCGCCGCGGCCGGGCGTCTGCTGGTCGAACCGGCCGTGCGGGAGCGGGCCGGTGTAGCGGAAGGTGTTCCACTGCTGCGGATGGTTGCCGTGCGCGGTGAAGATGCGGACCAGCCGGGTCTCGGGCTGCACCGAAACCACGTCGTGGCTGCGGTCCAGCCCCTTGACCAGAGCAGACCGCGCCGGAGGCGAGGGGAGCCGGGCCATGCGGGGGAGGTTGTCCGTCCTGTGTCGGGGCAGGGGGCGGGCCCGCGCCGCGCGAAGGCGCGGCGGTGCGCGGGCGGGAAGTCAGCGGGTCAGAACGGCGAGCCGAGCGTGGCCACGAGCCGGGCCACCTGCTCGGGGTCGCCGCCGGCGAGCAGCCACTGCCGCGGCGTGGCCGGCCGGTCGCTGATCACCAGGTCGGACTGCGGGGTGTTCATGAACGCGGCGACGACCAGCGCGGGCTGGTCCTCGGGGACGGCGCGCAGCACAGTCTCCAGGCCGGGCAGCACGCCCGCGCCGTTGAACTGCCACGCGGGCAGCCGCCAGCCCTGGTCCTTCCAGCCGGTGAGCCTGCCCTCCTTGAGGCGGTGCCGGATCCGGCTGTCGTCGACGTTCAGCATCTCGGCGGCCTGGCCGACCGACAGCGCGGAATCGGCGAGCACGGCGTGCGCGGCGACGGTGCGCGCGCGGAAGTCCGGTTCGCCCTCGTCGCGCGGGCTCAGGTCGAGCCCCGCCTCGGCGAGCGCGGCCCGCTGGTCGGGGGAGAAATAGTGCGAGGGGTCGGGGTTGGGCGGCGACAGCCTGCGGGCCGCGTCCTCCACGAGCGTGAGAAACTCGTTCGCGTCGGCCTTGAGGCCGGCTCTGGCGAGAACGTTCTCGAGCGCTATCGACATACGCTCAGCCTAGCGCGTGTGTGCGGGTTCGTGCGGTTTCTCGCCTTTTTGTGGGTGAATTCACCAAAGATCGACACGCATCGCACAGAAGTCAACACGGGGTGTAGGCGAGTACGGGCCAGTCTGCCCCGCACCGGGTGGCTTGTCCAGGCTTTCGAGTGCTTGACACTCCCGGACCGCCGATTTACGTTGCGAACGAGTAATCGGTTTCCCGCCCTCGGGTGCGGCCCGTGCTCCGCCGTCCGCGGCGGACGCTGGGGGGACAGGGGGTGGGGCGTGCCTGGCGGCTCGGCGGATCTCCGCCCGGCCGCCAGGCACGTCGTTTCCCTCGGATTCCGGTTTCGCCTCGGGCGTGCTCGCCGGATTTCGCCGCGCTTGGTCGGCGAGGCGGGCTTTGCCGGTGGGGCAACTGCGCGCCCAGGATGGTTCGCGGGTGCTGTCGGCACTCGCGCCAGCGGAAATTGCGCGACGACCCGGCCGATGTGGCACGCGGGCTGTGTCGCGGCCGTCGGCGGCGGTCGAGCACCGTGGTCCGCGACGGAAGCTGGGGGCGTGCCCTCGGATGAGCTTCTCGCCCTGCAGTTCGTCGCTGGATTTCGCCGTGCGCCGGGCTTTCCTGGTTCGCGGGTCCTCGGCGCGGCCGGTCAGCGATGCGAGCTTTGCCGGTCGATCAGCTGCGCGTCCAAGGTCGTGGTGACCGGTTCGCGGGTGCTGTCGGCGATGCGGGCCAGCAGCAACTGCGCGGCGACCCGGCCGATCTCGTAGGCGGGCTGCGCCACGACGGTCAGCGGCGGGTCGACCAAGGTCGTCCACGGGGCGTCGTCGAACGAGACGATGCCGATGTCGCGTCCGGCGCGCAGGCGACGCTCCGCGAGCGCCTCCAGCACCCCGATCGCCATCGTGCTGTTGGCGATGAGCAGCGCGTCCGGCGGCTCCGGCTGGTCCAGCAGGTCCCCGGCGGCGCGGCGGGCGCCTTCCGCACGGTATTCGGCCCGGCGGAAGACCGCGTTCTCTTCGCCGACCGCGTCGAAGTAGCCGGACAGCCGGTCGTCGGCGGTGCGGACGCCGGACGGGCCGGTCAGGCAGGCCACCCGCCGGTAGCCGCTCGCGACGAGATGCCGGGCCGCCTGCCGGGCGGCGCGGCGGGTGTCGACCAGCACCTGGTCGCCGTCGGTGCCCGGCAGCGGCCGGTCGACCGCGACCACCGGGATGCCGAGCCGGCGCAGCCGGGTGACGTTCGTGGCCGGGCCGGTGGGGGAGAGCAGCACGCCCGCGACGCGTTCCTGCAGCGCGACGTCGAGGTACCGGCGTTCCTTGTCCTCGTTCTCGTCGGAATTGCAGAGCACCACCGAGTACCCCGACACCTGCGCGAGGTCCTCGACCCCGCGCGCGATCGAGGTGAAGAACGGGTTCTCGACGTCGGAGATGATCAGCGCGAGCACCGCGGTCTCCTGGCGGCGCAGGTTTCTCGCCAGTCCGTTCGGGTGGTAGCCGAGTTCCTCGGCGGCCTCGAGCACCCGCGCGGCCAGCTCGGGGTCCACTGTGGACTTGCCGTTCAGGGTCCGCGACACCGTGGCGGTCGAGACGCCTGCCCTGGCGGCGACGTCGCTGATCGTGGCCACCGCGCCTCCTCGTCCTGGCTTCCTTGACACCCCGGTGACCGCAGAATACCGTCCCGGTAATCGTTTACCGTCCGCTTGCCGGGGGTGCTGTGATGCGACCGGGCCCGTTGCTCGGCATCGACATCGGCACGTCCAGCGCGAAAGGCGTCCTCGTGGGTGCGGACGGCACTGTACTGGCGCGCGCCGCCCGCCCGCACAGCACCTCCCGGCCGCGCCCCGGCTGGTTCGAGCACGACGCCGAAACGGTGTGGTGGGCCGCGTTCGCGGAGCTGGTGCGCGAATTGCTGGCCGAGGGGCACGAACCGGCCGGGCTGGCGGTGAGCGGCATCGGCCCGGTGCTGCTGCCCGCCGACGGCGACGGCCGCCCGCTGCGCCCGGCGATCCTCTACGGGGTCGACACGCGGGCCGGCGCGGAAATCGCCGAGCTGACCGCCGAACTCGGCGAAGAGTCCATTGTGGAGCGCTGCGGGAGCGCCCTGTCGAGCCAGGCGGTCGGGCCGAAATGGCGGTGGCTGTACCGGCACGAGCCGGAGGTCGCCGCGCGGGCGAGGCAGTTCTTGATGGCGAGTTCGTACCTCGTGCGGCGGCTGACCGGCGAGTACGTGCTCGACCACCATTCGGCCAGCCAGTGCGACCCGATGTACGACCTGCGCGCGGGCGGGTGGGCGGAGGACTGGGCCGCGCTCGTCGCGCCCGGGATCGACCTGCCGCGGCTCGCCTGGCCGACCGAGGTCGTCGGCACGGTCACCGCGCGGGCGGCCGCCGAGACCGGGCTGCCGGCCGGATTGCCGGTCACCTGCGGCACGATCGACGCGTGGGCCGAGGCGGCCAGCGCGGGCGTGCGCGACCGCGGCGACACGATGGTCATGTACGGCACCACGATGTTCCTCGTCCAGTCTGTCGCCGAGGCCCGGCCGGTGCCCGGGCTGTGGGCGACGCGCGGGGTGCGCCCGGGCAGCTACTCGCTCGCCGCGGGAATGGCGACGTCCGGCGCGATCACCGACTGGCTGCGGGAACTGTTCGACGGCGACTTCGCCGAACTGGTCGCTTCGGCCGGTCAGGTTCCGGCCGGAAGCCGCGGCCTGCTGATGCTGCCGTACTTCGCGGGCGAGCGGACGCCGGTGCCGGATCCGCTGGCACGCGGGATGATCGCCGGGCTGACCACTTCGCACGGCCGGGCGGAGCTGTACCGCGCGGCGTTGGAAGGGACGGCGTACGGGGTGCGGCACAACCTTGCCGCGATGGGCGCCCCCGCGCGCCGGCTGGTCGCGGTCGGCGGCGGCACGCAGGGGCGGGTGTGGACGGGGATCGTCAGCGACGTGACCCGGACGCCGCAGCATCTTCCGACGGAAACTGTCGGGGCGTGTTTCGGGGACGCGTACCTGGCCGCGGTGGCGGTCGGGCTGGAGCCGGACATCGAGGCGTGGAACCCGGTCGCCGAGGTGATCGAGCCGGATCCGGCCCGGGCGGACCGGTACGACGAGTTCTACGCGCACTATCGCGCGTTGTATCCGGCTACCGCGGAGACGGCGCATTTCCTTGCGCGGCACCAGGATTCGGCGGCGGAGTGAGTCCCCTGCCGAAGTAGCCGCCCGGGGTGAGGCCGGTGAGGGCCCGGCATTCGCGGGTGAGGTGCGGCTGATCGGCGTACCCGGCGGCGACGGCCAGGTCGGCGAGGTTCGCGGTAGTGGGCGCCAGTGCGATGGCTCGCTGGAGGCGCAGGATTCGCCGGTAGGTGGCCGGTCCGTAGCCGACGGCGAGGGTGAAGAGCCGGCGCGCCTGCCGTTCGCTTCGGCCTGCTGGATGCCCGGCAAGCGAGTGGTCCGGGGCAGGTCGCGGGTGCGGCGCGGCGGGTGCTTCTCCTCTGCTGCGGCCCGGCATTCCGGCGTCGCGGGCAGCTTCCGCGGCGAGTCGCGACAGCATCCGTTCCACCACCGGATCCACGGCCGCCGGGTCCGGCACGACGTCGGCCACCGACTCGGCGAGGTCGCGGCCGCTGAGGATTTCGTCGGCGAGGGCCGCGCCGCGGCGGTTCCACAGGTCCGGCAGCGGGACGCGGCTGTCGCGCAGTTCGTCCGCGCCCACGCCGAGCAGCGCGGCCGCCGCGCCCGGCCGGAAGCGCAGGCCGCGCAACCGGGTGCCGGGCGGGAACTCCGACGTCCACGCCGTCGTGTCCGGTCCGGCCACGAAGACCTGACCGGCGCCCGCGACGAGGTCGACGCAGCCGTCCGGGACGATCCGCTTCGGGCCGGGCTCGGCCGACTCCCAGCGGCACCGCACGAGGCGGCGCAGCGCGGCGGGCGGCGGGCTTTCCGAGTACACCCCGCGATCATGCCTCGCGGGTACGACAGAATGCGCGCATGAGCCCGATCGATGCCTTGGCCTGGGTCCACGTGCGGGACCGGCGGCTGTTGTCCGTGCGCACCACGGGCAAAGAAAAGTTCTATCTCCCCGGCGGCAAGCGCGAACCCGGCGAGGGCGACGTCGAGGGACTGTGCCGGGAGATCCGCGAGGAACTGGGCGTCGCGCTCGACCCGCTGAGCTTCCGGTTCTTCGCGCTGCTCGACGAGCAGGCCGACGGATTCGCCGACGGGCGCCGCGTCCGGATGACCTGCTACACCGCCGACCACACCGGCGAACCGGAGCCGTCGGCCGAGATCGCCGAGGCCGCGTGGCTGCGCGCCGCGGACGCCGCCTCCTGTCCGCCCGCCGGGCAGCGCGTGCTGCGGATGCTGTCCGAGGCCGGGCTCGTCGACTGATCACCCAGCGTCAATCGGGGGACGCGCCAGCGTTATCGGCATCGTGCGTGGTGATCGTGCTCGCGAGCGCACGTCTCCTACCCCCATCAGGGTGAACTGGAGCGAATTTTCTCGGGTTGGCTAACGCCGTGTAACGGTCTGGCGAAGAACCAGACGTCGCACTCGCGGGAAGTGCGCTCGAGAAGAGAAGACCTCTCCATGGGTGTTCCTGGCGCGACCCGGCCCACGGCGGCCCGGGGGGAATCGGGCAGGCTGCGGCCGCTCGGAAGCGCGGTGGCCGGCGTCGTCGCCGTCGCGGTCACCGTCGCGTGGTACGTCATGCCGAAAGCGACCCCGGACCGGCCCGCCCCGGCCGCGGCGGTGCCCTCCGGGCCGTCGGTGACCGTCGAACCGGTGACCGTGCACGAGGTGACCCGCACGGTCGTCTACGAGCTGACCGGCGGCGACGTCGCGCACAACCTCACCTACGTCGCGACCGGCGGCGACCTCGAACAGCAGGCCGAGGTGCGGCTGCCCTGGTCGGTGACGGTGCAGCGGAAGGCCCCCGCCGAACAGCCGGTGTTCAGCAGCCTGGTCGCGCAGAGCACCGGCGCGCTGCTGTGCCGGATCCGGGTCGACGGGCACGTGGTCGCCGAGAAGTCGGTGGCGGGGGAGGGACGGCAGCTCAGCTGCAGCGCCTGACCCGCTGCCGACGAGGCTCTCCGACCGGCTCGGTCCGCGAGGCAGAAGTCCGTGAAGGGCTCCTTGAAGGAATCAGATTCCCTCAAGGAGCCCTTCACGGACCTGCGAGGGAGCGGGAGCCACCCCGGGCTCACCGCGCCGCATCCCGGTCTGCGGCAGGATCATCCCCGTGAACGGTGCGATCGGATTCGGGCCCGCGCTGATCGCCGTGCTCGCGGTGCTGACGCTCGCGGGCGCGGCCGTCGTCCGGTTCGGCCAGCTCGGGCAGGGGCGGGCGGTGCTCGTCGCCGCGGTCCGCGCCGTCGCGCAGCTCGCGCTCGTCTCCCTGGTCATCACGGTCATCCTGCGGTCGGGCTGGCTGACCGGCCTGTTCGTGCTCGCGATGTTCTCCATCGCCGCCGCGACGTCCGCCAGCCGGATCGGGGTGCCGAAGCGGATCGGGTGGGTCGCGCTGGCGCTGGCGTCCGGCGTGCTCCCGGTGCTGGCGCTCGTGCTGGGTTCCGGGGTGGTCCCGGCGAAGCCGATTTCGATCGTGCCGGTCGCGGGGATCGTGATCGGCGGTTCGATGACCGCGACCTCGCAAGCCGCCCGCCGCGCGCTCGACGAACTCAAGCAACGCCACGGCGAGTACGAAGCCGCGCTCGCGCTGGGGTTTCTGCCGAGGCACGCCGCGTTGGAGATCTGCCGTCCGTCGGCGGGGCACGCGTTGATCCCGGCGCTCGACCAGACGCGGACGGTCGGCCTGGTGACGTTGCCGGGCGCGTACGTCGGCGTCCTGCTGGGCGGGGCGAGCCCGCTTCAGGCCGGGACGACCCAGGTGCTGGTGCTGATCGGGTTGCTGGCCGCGGAGGCGATCGCGGTGCTGGTGACGGTGGAACTCGTCGCGGCGGGGTTGCTCCGCCGCGACGAGCCGGCCTAGCCGAGCGGCGCAGCCAGGTGAGAGCGGTCGTTGAAGCCGCGGATCAGCCAGTTGTCGCCGTGCACGACGAGGTGCGAGATCGATCCGTTGTCCGCGCCCAGGAAGGCGAACCGCTCCAGCGCGCGGCTCGCCTGCGCGAACGCCTCGCCGATCACGCCGCCGTGGGTGAACACCGCGACGCGCTGATCCGGGTGCGCCGCGGCGATGCGGGTGAGGGCGGACCGGATCCGCAGGCCGAACGCTTCGTCGGACTCCGCGCCGGGCAGGACGTCCCACCGCTGCTCTTCCCACAGCTTCCGCGCCAGCGGATGCCCCTCCGCGGTGTGCTTGCGGAACAGCCCGTTTTCCCATTCGCCGAGGTGGATTTCGCGCAGGTCCGGCTCGACGGACGGGGTGAGGCCGAGCTTTTCCGCCAGTGGCGCCGCGGTCTGCGCGGTGCGCCGCAACGTGGTCACGTACAGCGCGTCGATGCGTTCGGACGCCAGCCGTTCGCCGACGCGCACGGCGTGGTCGCGGCCTTCCGGCGCGAGGTCCGGGTCGGCCTGTCCGTCGACGAGGTCGAACGGCTCGCTGAGCCGTTGCGGCATCGATTCCCCGTGGCGCACCAGGAAAATCTCGGTGGCGCCCGCGGGCGGGCTGAAGCGGTGCTGGCGGTACTCGACTTCCTGTTCGGGCGTGCTCATGCCCCGACCCTAACCGGTCGGCTCAACCGAGTTGCTTGTCCACGAAGCACCATCGCCACGTCTCGCCCGGCTCGAAGCTGCGCATCACCGGGTGCAGGGTTTCGTGGAAGTGCTGCGAGGCGTGCTTGCCCGGCGACGAATCGCAGCAGGCGACGTGCCCGCACTTGAGGCACTTGCGCAGGTGCACCCAGGTCATCCCGGCCTCGACGCATTCGGCGCAGGAGTCCCGGGAGCTGGGCTCCTTCTCCGGCCATTCGTGGCTGAGGTGCTTGCAGGACCCGGCCGTGGCGGCGGGGGTGCTGAGTTCTCGTTCGGCCACCGGGGGTTCCTCCTCGTCGCGGTCGAGCATGGATTCTTCGATGTCGAGCCGGGCCAGCACGCGCCGCAGCACCGCGTCGTCGGCGGTGCCCCGGTCGCGTGCCTTCAGGAACACTTCGCGTTCGGCTTCCAAGAGCTGGACGCGTAGCCGACGGTAGGCGTCGCTGGGGGTTTCGGCGAGCGTGCTCTGCCGGCCGAGCTGTTCCCACGCCGCGTCCGACCGGCCTTGCAACCGGTCGCGCAGCCGGTCGATCACCTCGGGCGGGTCTTCCGGACGCCGCAATTCGTCCAGCTTCGCGAGCGCGGCGCGGGTCATGTCGTGCAGCACGGCGGCTTCCTGCAGCGCGTCCTCCGCGGGATCCGGCCGCGGCAGCCGCAACCGCCGGATCAGCGGCGGCAGCGTCATGCCCTGCACCACGAGCGTCCCGGCCACGACGACAACCGCGGCCAGCACCAGCACCGCGCGCTGCGGAGTGTCCGCGGGCAGCACGAAGGCCGCGGCGAGCGTGACCACGCCGCGCATCCCGGCCCACGCGATCACCGCCGAGTAGCGCCACGGCCACACCTTGCCGCGTTCCAGGCCCAGGGTGTTCAGGAGGCGTTTCACCACGCCGATCCCGACCATCCACAGCATCCGCGTGAGGATCGTCGCGGCGAGCACCGCGGCGCAGATCCCGACGAGCTGCCACAGCGACAGCCCGCTCTTGCCGACCTCGTGCAGGATTCCCCGGACCTGCAGGCCGATCAGCAGGAAGACCATGTTCTCCAAGAGGAACTGGACGGTCTCCCAGTTCAGCCTGCTGGCCAGCCGCGACGGCCCGGACTGGATCCGCGGCGTCTGGTGTCCCTGGATGAGCCCGGTGACGACCACGGCCAGCACGCCGGATCCGTGCACCGCTTCCGCGAGCAGGTACGCCGCGAAGGGGACCGCGAACGACAGCGCGGTGTCGGTGAGCGTGTCCTCCAGCTTCGCGCGCACGTAGGTCACGATCAGCCCGACGAGGAAGCCCACGACGATCCCGCCCGCGGCCGCGAGAAGGAAGTCGAGACCGACCTGCCACAGGCTGACCGCGCCGGCGATCGCCGCGATCGCGGTCCGCAGCGCGACGAGTGCGGCGGCGTCGTTGAAGAGGCTTTCGCCCTCCAGCAGCCGGACGAGTTTGCGCGGCATCCCGACCCGCCGTGCGACGACGCTCGCCGCCACCGCGTCCGGCGGCGCGACGACCGCGCCCAGCGCGATCCCGGCGGCCAGCGGCAATCCCGGCACGACCAGCCAGGCGACCAGCCCGACGCCGAACGCGGTGAACACCACCAGCCCGACCGACAGCAGCGCGATCGGCCCGCGCAGCTTGCGGAACGCGACGAGCGACGTCTGGATCGACGCCGAGTACAGCAACGGCGGCAGCAGTCCGATGAGGACGATCTCCGGGTCCAGTTCGTACTGCGGCACCCCGGGGACGAACGACACCCCGACGCCGACCGCGACCAGGCACAGCGGCGCCGACCAGTCCATCCGGCGCGCGACGACGGTCACCAGGAGGACCGTCAGGACGAGCGCCACCAATTCCGCTGCGATTTCCACGGCACAATCATCACCTGCGGCCCCGGAGCACGCGCGGGGGCCTGCGTTGCCGATCCGGCCAAAAGCAGGCCGACCCCTGCACGGAACGTAACCGTTGCCACGAAAGCCATTCGGCCGTGGCTGTGGTCGGGTCGGCAACTATTGGCACAGTAGGCTGCGGTTCGTGACGACGGTGGAGACGCGGGCCGGTGCCGTCCGCGGCGAGGTGCGGGACGGAGCCGAGGTTTTCCTGGGGGTGCCGTTCGCGGAACCGCCGGTGGGGGAACTGCGGTTCCGGGCGCCGGTGCCGGTGGCGTCCTGGTCCGGGGTGCGCGACGCGACGGAGTTCGCGGCCAAAGCTCCCCAGCCGGACGTGACCGGGAAACGCTTCGTCGGCGACGAGGACTGCCTGTACGTCAACGTCTACGCGCCGGAAGCGCCCGGCTCGTACCCGGTGCTGGTGTGGATCCACGGCGGGGGCGGAGTGATGGGCGCGCCGCACCAGTTCGACGCGTCCGCGTACGCCCGCCGCGGTGTGGTCGTCGTGACCGTCGCATACCGGCTAGGCGTGCTCGGCATGCTCCGGCTGCCCGGGGTTTCCGACGGGAATCTCTCGCTGCGGGACCAAGTGCTGGCGCTGGAATGGGTCCGCGACAACGTGGCCGCGTTCGGCGGCGACCCGCGGCGCGTCACGCTCGCCGGACAGTCCAACGGCGGCCGCACGGTGGGGACGTTGCTGGCGGTCCCGGCCGCGCGCGGGCTGTTCGGCCAGGCGATCGTGCAGAGTGGCACCGGGGTCGGGTCCGTCGTGCACACCCCGGGGGAGGCGGAATCCGTCGGCGAGGCGGTGCTGGCCGAACTGGGCGACGCAGATCTGCGCGCGGCGCCGGTCACGGAGATTTTGACCGCGCAGCAACGGGTTACGGCTCAGCTCGGCACTCTCGTGCCTTATCGCGTGGTGGTCGACGGAGATCTCCTGCCGCGGCGGCCCGGCGCGGCGATTGCGGACGGCGCGGCGCGCGAGGTCCGCGTCCTCGCCGGCACGACCGCCGACGAGCAGGATCTGTTCTCCTGGCTGCAAACGGGCGGCGCGAAACTGCTCGGCAGCGGTTCGACGATGCTCGCACCGGACGACATCGCCCGAATGACCGAGGCGTACCGGGAGCTGCTGCCGGGCTGGCCGGAGGACCAGCTGGCGAACCGCGTCCGCACGGCGGGGGACTGGTGGCTGCCGGCGATCCGGCTGGCCGAAACCCAGCACGCGGCGGGCGGGACGGCCTGGATGTACCGGCTGGACTGGCGGATCGCGCCGCGCGGGCGGGGCCTCGGCGCGGCGCACGGGGTGGACCTGCCGTTCGTGTTCGACGACGTCGGCAACCCCAACTGGCGCTTCCTGTTCGCCATCGCCCGCCCCGATCCGGAACGGCTGCGGGCGATGGCGAAAGAGATGTTCGAAACCTGGGTCCGGTTCGTGGCGACCGGCGATCCGGGCTGGGAACGGTATACGCCCGAGGACCGCGTGACGCGGGTTTTCGACGACGTCAGCACCACCGTGTCCGATCCGGACGCGGAGCAGCGGCGGTTGTGGGACTCGTGAGCGGCAACGCCGGTTAAAACCGGCATTGCCGCTCACGAGGCACTTAGCCGTGGACGGTCTGCGTGCCGGTGTTCCAGCCCGCGACCCGCACCGACGGGGCCGAACCGTGCAGGTCGGCCGTGCGGTAGGTGGCGGTGAGCGTCACCGATTCGCCCGGCCACAGGCTGACCTGGTTGTCCGACCAGGTCACCGGGAGCACCGGCGCGCCCGCGCTGTCGACCACGTGGGTGTCCACCATGAACGCCGGGGTCTTGCCCGACGAGGTGTTGGTGAGCTTCACCGTGGTGACGGTGGTGCCGTCCGGACCCGGTGCGGAGGTCGCCGTGGCGCCCACCTTCGCCGCGCCCAGCTTCGAGAGCCCGGACAGGTCCGCGTAGGACGACGTCGGCGTGTAGTACCAGCTCGACTTGCTCCAGTTCAGCTTGTCGTCCTTCGTGGACAGCCAGTACACGTTGCGGCTGACCTCCTTGCCCGCCGAATCGGTGAGCACCAGCTTCGCCAGGTAGGTCGAGGAAAGCCCGCTGACCGAACCGATGTCGAGCGCCTTCGCGTGCGCGCCGCCGCCGTTGACCGACAGGTCCGTCTTGGTCTTCGAGAACTTCTTCGTGCCGTCGGTGTTGAACAGCTCGACGGTGGCGGTCAGGCCGGACGCCTTCTTCGTGGTGGAGTTGACCACCTCAGCCGACTTGGTGTCGTACGAGTACTGGATGTGCAGCGGCTCGTTTGCCTTCTTGGCCCCGAAGTAGGAGCCGTTCTGGTCGAGGTATGCGTCGAACAGCTGCCAGTGCAGCGACGTCCAGCCGCTGTTGAGCATCCAGTAGATGAGCCCGGTCGACGGGTCCTTCGCGTCGGTGAAGTTGCGGGAGTGCGATTCGAACTCCGCGCGGACGTTCTCGTATTGCGCCAGCTGCGCCTTGCGGACGAAATCGTCCAGGCTCGCCGGCTTGCCGTAGCGGCCGGCCAGCGCGTCGCCGAAGATCTTCAGGTCGGCGAAGGTCTCCGACTCGGAGCGGTGGTACTGCGGCGCGGCCGGGTTCTTCCAGAGCGTCTCCAGTTCGGCGGGCGTCATCATCCGCTTGAGCGTGTCCATCGTCGGGATGTCCGGCCCGGCGCTGGTCTCGGAGTTGAAGTTCCACGCGCCGCCCGCGTCCTTGTGCGCCTTGTCGTACCAGTAGTTCGGCGGGACGTAGTCGTACGGGCCGTTCATCTTCATCCCGGACGGGCCGAGCTTCGGCGACGCCTTGGCCGAGGCCGCGGAGATCACCGCCGCGGGCCAGTCCGCCGCCGACAGCGCGTCGAGGTAGCCCTTTTCGATCCGCGCGTCGGGCGCGAAGTCGCTGCCGATGTGGAAGGACAGCACGCTCGGGTGGTCGCGCAGCCGCTCGGCCTCGGCGGTCATCGACGCCTTGGCGACCGGGTAGTCCGCCTCGGTCCACGGCTCGCCCTTCTCGTCGCCGTTGACCTGGCCTTCCCACTTGTCGCAGCATTCCCAGCCGGGCATGGTCAGCACGCCCATCCGGTCCGCGAGGTCGAAGAACGCGTCGGGTTCGATGTGGCCTTCGAGGCGCACCGTGTTGAGGCCGAGGTTCTTGACGTAGGCGAGCTTGTCCGCCGCCCGGCCCGCGTCCCAGCGCAGCAGCAGGTCGGGGGACCAGCCGCCGCCCTTGATCATCAGCGGCTTGCCGTTGACGAGGTACTGCCGTCCGCCGCTGGAGTTGAGCGGGGCCTTGACGTCGCGGATGCCGAAGCTGGAGTGGCTCGCGTCGGAAGTGGTCCCGCCGACGGTCGCGGTCAGGTCCAGCTGCTGCATCGGCTGGCCGCCCATGCCGGCCGGCCACCAGACCTGCGGCTTGTCGACGCCGATCACCGGGAACGAGACGGTCTTCTTCTCGTGCGCGGCAAGGGAAACGTCCTGGCTCACCGCTTTGCCCGCGACGGTGCCGGACACCGTGGCCCGGACCGGCGCGTCGGAGTCGTTGCGGACGTCGGCCTTCGCGGTGAGGCCGGCGTGGTCGAGCGCGGGCACGTTCAGCTTCGTGACGACGTGCGCGCCGCGGAGCGCGACCGGCCCGCTGTGCCGGACGACGATCTCGCGGGCGAGCCCCATGTTCTGGTCCGGCGGGGTCTGCGCCCAGTCGATCCAGCCCATCGAAAGGTCGTTGTTCGGGTCGTTCGGGTAGACCTTGAACGCGACGCTGTTGACGCCCTCGTGCACCTGCTTGGTCACGTCGAGGTCGTGGCGGGTGTAGGGGCCGTTGACCTCGTCCTTGGTCGCGACGCGCGTGCCGTTGACCCAGACGTCGGCCTTCGACAGCACGCCGCTGACGTCGAGGTAGGTGCGCTGCGAGGGGTCGGCGACCTTGATGTCGGCGCGGTACCACCACGGGACCTTGAAGTCCGCGGCGGGCACGTTCTTCATGTTCGTGGAGTAGAACGGGTCGGAGTAGCGGCCGTTGGCGAGCAGCCCGGCGTAGACCGTCGACTGCGAGCCGACCGGGTACCAGCCCTTCGCGTCGAAGCCGGGCTTCGACACCGAGGCGTCGTCGGGCACCTTGGCCGAGGACTGGATCAGATAGCCGGGGATCGCGGCCTGACCGGGCTCCGGCCCGGCCGAAGCGGCCCCGGCGACGCCGGGGATCAGCGCGGCGGTCAGGGCGGCGACTGCTAACAGCCGTCCGGGCATTCTTGGCCGGCGTGGGGTCACGAGCGGTCCTCCTCGGGCTCCTGGCGGCGGCGATTGTTAGTAAAGTTCCTTAACGATTGCCGGTGATGGTAGCCGCCCGGAGCGTCCGGGAACAGACCTCGGCGGGGTCTTTTCGCCCGATTTTCCCCTAGAGTTCCTCGCCGGCGTAGTACCAGCGCCCGCCCTCGCGGACGAACCGGCTGTTCTCGTGCTGGGCGTCGTCGCGGCCCTGGTAGCGGTAGTGCGCGCGGAACTCGACGGTGCCCTCGTTCTGCAGCAGCGAGCCGCCGGTCCGGCCGAGGATCTCCAGCCGGGTCCACTCCTGGGCGGGATCGAGGCGCAGCCGCTTCGGGCGGGTGTCCGGATGCCAGGTGTCGAGCAGGTATTCGGGCTCGCCGACGGCGAACGCGCAGTAGCGGGACCGCATCAGCCGCTCGGCCGTCGGGGCGTTCTGTTCGCCGCGGTGGAACCGGCCGCAGCAGTCGGCGTAGGGCTCGGGCAGCCCGCACGGGCAGGGATTCGTCACGCCGCTGATTCTGTCTCCAACGCGAGCGCCTGCCGCACCCAGGCGGTGATCTGCTTGGCGTCCACGTCTTCGGCACTGCGCAGCTTCACGTGCGCCATCTCGCGGGCGCTGGGTTCGAGGTCGCCGTCGAACAGCTGGCCGCGCCAGAACGCGAGGGTCACGTACGAGCTGTAGGCCTTCGCGAGGCAGACCGGGTTCTTGCCTGCTTTCCAGGTGGGCGCGCCGTGGTACAGCACGGCCGGGGCGGGCATCGCGTCGTCGAGGACGGGCAGGAGGGTGGCGTAGACGTCGCGGAGCGCTTCGGGCTGAGCGGCGACGTACTCGGCGACGGTCGGGAACTTCGGCATAGCCGGTCCTCTCGGCGTTCTTGGTGCTGCCGAGCTTGCCAACCGATCATTTGAATTGTCAAGACGAATTTTTTTGTCGGACGGGGTTCGACGCTGAACTTCTCCATCATGAACTGCGAGAAGAGCGGCACGGCAACTTCGCCGGACCGGCGAATCCGGTCGTCGTGGCCGGTCAGGGACCAAAGCTCGACAAGCCCCCGCCGGAACCCCTCGCCCGACGAAGGCGAGCGCACGACCACGGCCGCGATCGGCGGCTCGGCCGGGACCGGACGAGCCCCGACGACCAGTCGTGCATCGAGGTCAGCCCGGCCAGGCGGGCTCACCCTCGCAGGCGAGGACGCTGTCGACGACGTTCGCCAGAGGACAAACTCCGGATGCGCCGTCGCTGTCTGGTGAAGCCGCACGGCGGTCTCGGTTCGCGGAACCTCTTCGAACCAGTAAGGCCAAGTCCGGGATCCGCTCCGCACGGCTCAGCCGCGAGCCCGGCGCACCCCGGCCGCGGCGGCTTCCTGCGATCCCTTGACCGCGAGCTTGTCCGCGCGCTCGTTCTCCGGCAGCCCGGCGTGGCCCTTGACCCACAGCCATTCGACCTCGTGCTGCCGGCAGGCGGTGTCGAGGCGCTGCCAGAGGTCGGCGTTCTTGACCGGCTGCTTCGCCTGCGTCTGCCAGCCGTTCTTCTTCCAGCGCGGCATCCACTGGAGGATGCCGTTGCGGACGTACGTGCTGTCGGTGTAGATCCGCACCACGGACGCGCGGGTGAGGCTCTCCAGCGCGCGGATCGGGGCCATCAGCTCCATGCGGTTGTTGGTGGTGACGGTGTCCTCGGCGCCGTACAGCTCGCGCTCGTGCTTGCCGTACCGCAGCAGCGCGCCCCAGCCGCCCGGGCCGGGGTTGCCGCTGCACGCGCCGTCGGTGTAGATCTCCACCGCTTCTTCCGTCTGCTCCGCCACCCGGCGACCTTATCGTTCCCACGGGCTGGGAGCCGGAATGCCATGCCGGGGACGGTGTTGTGCCCTGCACACGGACGGAAGGGGCCCGGACATGGCAGTGGAGTTCGCGCAGGCGTGGCAGGACTGGAAGGCGGAGCGGGAAAAGACGCTGGCCGATCCGTACGGCTGGCTGGCGCTGGTGTCGCTCGACTGGCTCGAGAACGAGCCCCGCACCTACCCCGGTCTGCCCGGCCGCTGGTGGCAGGACGCCGAAGCCGCGTATGTCGATCCGGACGGCGGGGAGTTGCGGCACGAAGGCACTTTGCTGACCGACGTCCACCGCTTCGAGCTGGTGAACAGCGGCGCGGGCACCCGGGTCACGGCTGGTGCGGTGGAGATCGAGATCGCGCGCCGGTCGGGCTACTTGATCCGCGTGCACGACCCGAAAGCCCCGGTGCTGCACGACTTCCACGGGGTTCCCGCGTACGAACCCGACCCGGCGTGGGTCCTGACCGGCCGGTTCGAGCCGTTCGACGAACCGCGGCCGACGACGGTGGGTGCGGTCGTGGAAGGACTGTCGCATGTCTACACGGCGCCGGGCCGGGTCGTCTTCGAACGCGACGGAGTCGAGCACACGCTGACTGCGTTCAATGGCAAGACCGGCGGGTACAGCATTCTCTTCACTGACGCGACCAGCGGCGTGACCACTTATGCGGCCAACCGTTCCCTGCCGGTCGCGGAGGCTGCTGAGGACGGGACCGTGACGCTGGACTTCAACCGGGCGGTGAATCTGCCGTGCGCGTTCACGGACTTCGCTACCTGCCCGTTGCCGCCGGAGGGGAATCACCTGCCGTTCGCGGTGGAGGCGGGGGAGAAGATTCCTTACGAGAGGCAGTGACGTCGGCGGTCACGTGATCGGCTCGGCGGTGTCCCCGGCCAGGAGCAGCTGCGGCACTTGAGCGAGTGCCCAGCCGGACCCGACCGGGGTCAGCACCCAGACGACGTCGAACCGGTCGTCCGGCCACTTTTTCGGCGCGGTCGCGCCGAACGCGGCGGCCAGCGCCGGGATTTCCTCGTGCTGCCAGCTGATCAGCGTCGGCTCGGCGCGGCGCGAAACCTCGGCGGCGAGCTGGGATTCGCTGCCCTCGGCGTAGGTCGTGACGAGGCTTTTGCCGAGCCGTTCGGCCAGCGGCGTGACGGTTTCGCGCGGCCGGGTGCCCTCGCCGCCGTTTCCGCCCGCGGCGTAGACGGCTGTCGGCCGGGCCAGCCCGTCGCGCAGCGCGCCGGTCGACGGGGCGAACAGCTCGACGAGCGCGCCCGCCCGGGTCCAGCCCCGGACGGTCAGCGAATGCGAGTCGGCGTTGCCGTTCGCGTCGATGCCCTGCGGTCCGCCCGAACCGGCCGGTTTCTCGCCGTGCCGGATGATCATCACCCGCGCGCCCGGCAGCGGGGCGGCGGCCGCCCGGGCGCCCTGGTTCGCCGCGCAGCCGGCCACGAAGAGCGCCGCGCCGCCGAGCAGCGTCCGCCGCGACCACACCTGACTTGTCATGCCGTCTCCCCGCTCCGAAGTTGACCTCGAGGTGTCGTACCGGGTATCGCCTCTCCGGGCAATACTTCGCGGGCGACGTCGGCGAAATTCCCCTCCCGAAGCCGGGGATCTTCCGTAGCATCCCGGTCGACCGGGACGAATCGCACGGAAAGCAGGGCGGATGACAGCGGCGCACGGCGAGTTGACCCTCCGGCTCGTCCCGGCGGAATTCCTGGCCCCCGGCGACGCCACGACGCCGGAATTCGCGCCCGGCCTGTATGCCGTGCTGACGTTCGAGGTGCCGGCGGGCGCGGAGGTGGACGGCGAGTCCCTGACCCGCTCGCTCGACGATGCCCCCGGCACCCCGCTGGAGCAGGCGGAACGGAATCTGGCCGCGTTGCCGGTCGAACGGCACGAAATCGTGCACATCGCCGACGGCGGCGCCTTCCATCTGCTTTCCGGGGAATCCGGGTCCATTGCCAGCCAGGTGCTCGTTTTCGATCAGCTGTACCGGAAACTGACCGGAAAAGAGGTGCCGCCCGGCGGCTTGGTGTGCGCCATTCCCACCGACCATCATTTGCTGTTCTTCCCGCAGGCAGAGGGTTCGTACGGCACGCTCACCGGGATTGCCGAACGTGCGGCCGAACTGTTCGTCGAAGGCCCGCGCGAGCTGTCGCCGCACGTTTACCTGTGGCGTGCCGGGGAAATGACCCAGCTGACGGTTCAGCAGGGCGACGAGATCCGGTTCCGCCCGTCCGCCGAGGTCGCCGCCGACGCGACGGAAGGCCCGCTGGTCGACGACCCGTCGGTGCCGCCCGATCCGCACAATTTCGTTTTCGTGACCCGGATGCTGGGAACGGCCGCCCTGGACTACGGCGCCCTCCTGCTTTCCTCGATGCAGGAGGGAAACCAGAATCCCAACGAATTCCTGGCGAAAGGCTGGGCGGACATCGGCGCCTACCTGCCGGCCGAGCAGCGCCGCCCGCTGGACGTCCCGCACGGCCGGCTGACGGAAATCGACGGGCACCACCTGTTGTCGGTCACCTTCGCCGGAGCGATCGGACCCGCCGAGTCGTATTTCGCCGCGATCGTGCTCCCCGCCGGCTCGTCCGTCTGCCGGTTCTTCACCCTGGCGAACGACGGAGGGGGCGACGGGCGGACGGCACTGCTGGGGGAGTGGCTGGCGAGCGGGTACGTGCCTCGGCAGGAGGACATGCCGGTGGACGAGGACGCTTTCCTGCGCGGGATCGCGGATGTGCTGGGCCCGCCGAAACGCCGGGGGTTGTTCCGCCGCCGGCGGTGACTCGGTCAGGACGACTGCGAACGGGGCCGCCTCTGGGAGACAGCCCCGTTTCCGAACCCGGCTAGGTCACCAGCCGCGTTCGCGCCACTCCTTCAGGTGCGGACGCTGCTCGCCCAGCGTCGAATCGTCGCCGTGCCCCGGGTAGAACCACGTGTCGTCCGGCAGTTCGTCGAAGATCCGCTTCTCCACGTCGTCCAGCAGCGACGTGAAGTCCTCCGGCGACGAGGTCTTCCCGACCCCGCCCGGGAACAGCGAATCCCCGGTGAACAAGTGCGGGCGTCCGTTCGGGTCCCGGTACAGGAGCGCGATCGACCCGGGCGTGTGGCCGCGCAGGTGGATCACCTCCAGCGTCACCGCGCCGACCTTCAGGGTGTCTCCGTGCTCGACCAGGAAGTCCGGGGGGATCGGCAGCGGTTCCGCGTCCAGCGGGTGCGCCGCGGTGTTCGCGCCGTTCGCTCCGGCCACCGCGCCCAGCGCCTGCCAGTGGTCGGCGTGCTGGTGGGTCGTCACGACGGTGCGCAGCGCGGGACGGTCGGGCCCGTGGCCGATCAGGTCCGAGATGCGTTCCGGGTCGTTGGCCGCGTCGATCAGCAGCGCTTCGTTCTCCTCGCGGCACACGAGCAGGTACGCGTTGTTGTCCATCGGGCCAACGGAGAGCTTGGTGATGGTGAGGCCGTCCAGCGTCCGGCGGGCGGCGTCGCCGCCCGGTTCGACGTGTCCGGTGTACGTGTCGGCGATGTTCACGAGTCCCCACCGTAGCCGGATCACCCGCGCGTCGGCCACGCGGCCGTTTCTGTCGGCGCCTGCTGTCAAGATCTTCTCATGACCTCTTGGATCGACCCGCTCGCCAAGCTGGCGCGGGACAACCTTCCGCCGGACGTCGCCGAGGCGTGGGAAACCGTGTTCCGGCCCGCGGCGCGGCTGAACACCGGCGGGAACGGCGTGCGCG
Source organism: Amycolatopsis sp. AA4 (assembly GCF_002796545.1). GTDB lineage: Bacteria > Actinomycetota > Actinomycetes > Mycobacteriales > Pseudonocardiaceae > Amycolatopsis. The sequence continues at coordinate 4,882,176 of NZ_CP024894.1, read as the reverse complement.
TCGGCTGCCTCGGCGGCAATCCCGCGCTGCCCGCGGACGTGGAATGGCCGGTCTGGCGCGGCGAGCTGCCGATGAACTTCGTCGCCTCGGTCGACTGCGCGGCGCTGCCCCGGGTGCCCGGCGGGATCGAGCTGCCCGCGTCGGGTTCGTTGCTGTTCTTCTACTGCGACGACTGGTTCGAGGCAGAAGGGCCGGTCGATCTCACCTCGCTCGGCGGGGTCGTGGTCGTTCCGGCCGGAGCCGAGACCGCGGAACGGGCCGCGCCGGAGGGCGTCGAGGTCTATCCGCGGCTGGACGTGTCCGCGGAAATCGCCGGCACCTTCCCGGGTTCGGAGCAGGAGGTGCTGCGCCGCACGCTCGCCCGAGACGGGCTTCCGCTCTCCGACCCGGCGAACTGGTCCGAGGAGTTCTTCGACCGGCTCCGGGAATCGTCGGCCGCGCCGTACCACCAGATCGGCGGCTGCTCCTGGCCGATCCAGGGCCCGCCGGAGGACGAGGTCGCGGCGGCGGTGCTGCCCGACGACGCGTCCGAATCGGACCTCGCCGACGAAGCGCTGCGCTGGGTCTTGCTCGCGCAGATCGACAGCGACGGTGACGCGGGCCTCTCCTGGGGTGATGTCGGTGTCTTGTACTGGCTGATCCGTGAGGACGATCTCGCCGAGGGACGGTTCGACCGGGTCCGGTGCGTCATGCAGAGCGGGTGAGGCGGCTGCGCGTATTCCGGTCCGGCCACTTGCCCGGTGGGGCAGGCTGGGTACGGGCGGCCGGGTTCTCGGCCGTCGGCCCGCGTTGCGCTGGGCGTTGCTCGTAGATCGAAGCCGTGGCGACGCGAGCCTCGCCTGGAGCGACGTGGGCGTCGTGCATTGGTTGATCGGCGAGGACGACGTCGCCGTGGGCCGGTTCGAGCGGGGTCGGCTGTCCGCCCGCGTTGCGCTGGATCGGCAGCGACGGCGACTCGGGTCTCGCCCGGGGCGGCGTCGGTGTCGTGCATTGGTTGATCCGTGAGGACGACGTTGCGGTGGGCCGGTTCGAGCGGGGTCGGCTGTCCGCCCGCGTTGCGCTGGATCGGCAGCGACGGCGACACAGGCCTCGCCTGGGGCGGCGTCGGTGTCCTGCACTGGCTGATCCGTGCGGACGACCTCGCCGTGGGCCGCTTCGACCGGGTCCGGTGCGTCATGCAGAGCGGGTGAGACGCCCGCGCCGATGCCAGCGCAGCCACTCCGGCGTGCAGCAGTGCTCGCACGGCGCGAGTTCGCCGGGGATCACCGACGCCCAGGCGATCCGGACGATCTCGTGCGTGTTGCGGCCCATCCGCTCCGACCGCTGCTGGCCCCTGCGCAGCCAGTAGCAGTCGGCGTCGTTGTGGTAGGCGCTGCCGCCCGCCGTGCGGTAGCCGGTGGGCAGCACTCCCGCGTCGAGCTGGCGGCAGTCGGCGCAGTAGGCCTCCGTCATGCCGTGGCGGCACTCGTCGTCCTCCGGCAGCGCGGGCGGTCGTCCGGTGGGGCGCGCCGCGGCCGCGAGGTCGGCCAGTTCGGCGAGCTGGGTGCGGGCATCCGGGTCGTCGGCCGTCTGCCAGGCGATCTGGTGGCGGTCGGCGCAGGCGCGGAGCCGGGAGAGGAGGTCGTCGCATCCCGGGGCGTCCAGCGCGGTGCGGAGATGCTCGCTGCAAAGCCGCACGCGGACGGGCCTTTTCAGGCTTTCGAGCGCTTCCGCCGCCGCGGTCAGCGCCATGCGGGCGGCGGTCGTCTCCGCCGCCCCGCCGGTGAGGGTTTTCCGATGGCCGCCGTAGGCCAGCAGCGCGGCCCAGCCGCCCGGTCCTGGGCTGTCGCCGCCTTTCCCCGCCGCGTAGATCCGCACCGCTCCGGCTTCGTCGCTCGCCACCCCGCGAACGTATCGGCAGGGACCGACAGTTTCCGCGAAACCCGGCGGAAGGCCGGGCTCCGCGCCGGTTCCCGGGGGCGTGCACCCGGGCCGGGCGGCCTTCGCCGACCTGTATCGTGGAACCGGGCCAGCCCGCGCATCCGCTCTGCCGCGCGGGGCCTCCGACAGCGTCCGGCGACCCCGCCGCGGGCCGCTTCCCCCGGTCCCCGGAGAGCGGAAAAGCCCAGGCAGAACACGTGCGGTCCGGTTTTTGTCGGTGGTCGTCCCTACCCTGGGCACGTCCGCCGGCACCGGATCTCCCGGCGGGCCACCGAGCAGAACGACGGAAGGAACGAAGGCGTGGCTGATCGCCTCGTTGTTCGCGGAGCGCGCGAGCACAACCTCCGCGGCGTGGATCTCGATCTGCCCCGCGACAGCATGATCGTGTTCACCGGCCTGTCCGGGTCGGGCAAGTCGAGCCTGGCCTTCGACACGATCTTCGCCGAGGGACAGCGGCGGTACGTGGAGTCGCTGTCGGCGTACGCGCGGCAGTTCCTCGGGCAGATGGACAAGCCGGACGTCGACTTCATCGAGGGCCTCTCGCCCGCGGTGTCGATCGACCAGAAGTCGACCTCGCGCAACCCGCGGTCGACCGTCGGCACCATCACCGAGGTCTACGACTACCTGCGGCTGCTCTACGCCCGCGCCGGCAAGGCGCACTGCCCCAAGTGCGGCGAGGCGATCAGCAAGCAGACGCCGCAGCAGATCGTCGACCAGGTGCTGGAGATGACCGAGGGCACCCGGTTCCAGGTGCTCGCGCCGGTCGTGCGCGGGCGCAAGGGCGAGTACCTCGACCTGTTCCAGAACCTGCAGCAGCAGGGCTACGCGCGCGTGGTCGTCGACGGCACGGTGCACCCGCTCACCGACCCGCCGAAGCTGAAGAAGCAGGAAAAGCACCAGATCGGCGTGGTGATCGACCGGCTCGCGGTCAAGACCAGCGCGCGCCAGCGGCTCACCGACTCGGTGGAGACGGCGCTGCGGCTGGCCGACGGCCTGGTCGAGCTGGAATTCGTCGACCTCGACGAGAACGACCCGCACCGCGTGCGCGGCTTCTCCGAGAACCTGGCCTGCCCCAACGGCCACCCGCTGGCGATCGAGGACCTCGAACCCCGGTCGTTCTCCTTCAACTCGCCCTACGGCGCGTGCCCCGAGTGCACCGGCATCGGCATCCGCAAGGAGGTCGACCCGGAACTGGTGGTGCCGGACGACGAGCTGTCGCTCGCCGAGGGGGCCATCGCGCCGTGGGCGGGCGGGCAGAGCGCCGACTACTTCCTGCGGCTGCTGGAATCGCTGTCGGAGGCGGTCGGGTTCCGCATGGACACGCCGTGGCGGCGGCTGCCCGCCCGCGTGCAGAAGGCGGTGCTGCACGGCGTCGACGAGCAGGTGCACGTCCGCTACCGCAACCGGTACGGCAGGCAGCGCTCGTACTACGCGGCCTTCGAGGGCGTCATCCCGTTCCTGGAGCGGCGCCTCGAGCAGACCGACTCGGAGTACATGCGCGAGCGGTACGAGGGCTACATGCGCGAGGTGCCGTGCCCGGCGTGCCAGGGCACGCGGCTCAAGCCGGAGATCCTCGCGGTCACGCTGGAGCACGCGACGCAGGGCGACCGGTCGATCGCCGAGGTCTGCGCGCTGTCCATCGCGGAGGCGTCGGAATTCCTCGACGAGCTGGTGCTCGGCCCGCGCGAGGCGATGATCGCGGGCGCGGTGCTGAAGGAGATCCAGGCGCGCCTGCGCTTCCTGCTCGACGTCGGCCTCACCTACCTGTCGCTCGACCGCGCGTCCGGCACGCTGTCCGGCGGCGAGGCGCAGCGCATCCGGCTGGCGACGCAGATCGGCTCCGGCCTGGTGGGCGTGCTGTACGTGCTGGACGAGCCGTCGATCGGCCTGCACCAGCGCGACAACCACCGGCTGATCGAGACGCTGACCCGGCTGCGCAACCTCGGCAACACGCTGATCGTGGTCGAGCACGACGAGGACACCATCCGGGCCAGCGACTGGGTGGTCGACATCGGCCCGGGCGCGGGCGAGCACGGCGGGCACATCGTGCACAGCGGCCCGTACAAGAAGATCCTGAAGAACAAGGATTCGATCACCGGGGCGTACCTGTCCGGGCGGCGGCGGATCGAGGTGCCGGCGATCCGGCGGCCGGTCGACAAGAAGCGGCAGCTCACCGTAGTGGGCGCGCGCGAGCACAACCTGCGCGGCATCGACGTGTCGTTCCCGCTCGGCTGCCTCGTGTCGGTCACCGGCGTGTCCGGGTCGGGCAAGTCGACGCTGGTCAACGACATCCTCGCGCAGGTGCTGGCGAACAAGCTGAACGGCGCGCGCCAGGTCCCGGGCCGCCACACCCGGGTCAACGGCCTCGGCAACGTCGACAAGCTGGTGCGCGTCGACCAGTCGCCGATCGGCCGCACGCCGCGCTCCAACCCGGCCACCTACACCGGCGTGTGGGACCACGTGCGCAAGCTGTTCGCGGCCACCACCGAGGCGAAGGTCCGCGGGTACCAGCAGGGCCGCTTCTCGTTCAACGTCAAGGGCGGCCGCTGCGAGGCGTGCGCCGGCGACGGCACGATCAAGATCGAGATGAACTTCCTGCCCGACGTCTACGTCCCGTGCGAGGTGTGCAAGGGCGCCCGGTACAACCGGGAGACGCTCGAGGTGCACTACAAGGGCAAGACGGTGTCCGACGTGCTGGACATGCCGATCGAGGAGGCGGCCGAGTTCTTCGAGCCGATCAAGGCGATCCACCGGCACCTGCAGACCCTCGTCGACGTCGGCCTCGGCTACGTCCGCCTGGGCCAGCCCGCCCCGACCCTGTCCGGCGGCGAGGCGCAGCGCGTGAAGCTGGCGAGCGAACTGCAGAAGCGCTCCACCGGCAAGACCGTCTACATCCTCGACGAGCCGACCACCGGGCTGCACTTCGAAGACATCAGCAAGTTGATCGGCGTGATCAACGGCCTGGTGGACAAGGGCAACACGGTGATCGTGATCGAGCACAACCTCGACGTGATCAAGACGTCCGACTGGATCATCGACATGGGCCCGGAAGGCGGCTCCGGCGGCGGCATGGTGGTCGCCGAGGGAACGCCCGAACAGGTCGCGGCCACCGAAGGCAGCTACACCGGCGAGTTCCTCACACAGGTGCTCAACCCGGCCTGACCCGCTCGAACCCGAGCCAGCAAGAGCCGTCCGGTCTCCGCGCCGGGCGGCTTTTCGCTGCGCGGAGGGCGGGTCAGTCCTTGCCCGTGGTGCGTTCGACGACAGGGGAGAGCGGGCCGTAGGACAGGGCGCGGACCCGGAAAGCCGAACCTTGTTCGCCGGGCAGGAGGGACAGCGCGCAGCGCGTCGTGTCGGGGTCGGTCACCTCGACCGGGGCGAAATCCGGCGTGCCGGGGCGGCGGATTTCCAGGAGGAAACCGGCTTCGTCGGCGGACCGGTCGGTCCAGGCGAAGTGCACGCTCTGGTCTGCAGCGGGCGTCGCGGTGAGATTGGCCGGGGCGGACGGCGGGACAGCGGCCTCGGAAGGAGACGCGCTGCCCGGCGTGACGGTCGCCGACACTGGACCTGCGAAAGAGCGGATTCGGTAGTAGAACGGCGTTTCCGGGATCAGGTTCGGGTGGGTATAAGAAGTCTGACCGCGCGGGAGGTACTGCAGCGCGGTCCACGGGCCGTCGGCGGCGTTGGCGTACTCGAGGAGGTAGCCCGCCGCGGCCGGGTCGGCAGGCCAGTGCAGGACGACGTTCGTGGGAGAGGTGAGGGTCGCGGTGAAGGCGGGTGCGGGCGGGGAGGACCCGCAGCCGGCGAGCGTCGCGGCCAGCAGCGCGGCCAGGGCGGTTCGCGCGATGATCGGCACGGCAGGCCTCCTCGAAGGTTCAGGCGGCGGCGTACCCAAGGAGTGGCCAGCCTAGGAAACGGCGGTCAAGATCGACAAGCGCGCGTTCCGCTGACCGGGAGAGGGAGGGGCGACTGTGGTCCTCGAGAACAAGAGGGACGCCGAATACGCGTTCCGCAGCGAATGGTGGCTGCCGACCGTCCCCGGGCGGGTGTTCGACGCGATCGTCGACCTCGAGTCGTACCCGCGGTGGTGGCCGGACGTCCGGTCGGTGCGCCAGGTCGACGACGACACCGCCCAGATCGTCTGCCGGTCCCGGCTGCCGTACCGGCTCGTCGTCGCGATGCACCGGGAGCAGCAGGACGCGGCGGGGCTGCGGGTGCGCGTCCGGCTGAGCGGGGACCTCGACGGGGTGCTCGCCGGGGCGATCCACGCTGAGACCGGGGGCTCCCGGCTGGAGATCACGCAGCGCGTCCAGGTGCGGAAACCGTTGCTGCGCAGGCTGGACGCGGTGGCCCGGCCGTTCTTCCGCGCCAATCACGCGTGGATGATGCGGCGGGGCCACCACGGGCTGGCCGGTTACCTCGCGGCCTCGAGGTGACTAGCGCGCGACCGGTTCGGCCGCGGCGGCCGGAGCGGCGGCGGCTCGGCGGCCCAGGAGCACCGCGGCGAGGATCGCGGCGAGCGCGGTCAGCCCGGCGCTGAATCCGTAGGCCACCCGGAAGCCGGACGCCAGAGCCTCCTTCTCCGGAGCGCCCGCGCTCAGCATCTCGGCCGTCCGGATCGCGGCGGCGGTGGCCAGCACGGCCGTGCCCAGCGCTCCGCCGACCTGCTGCGTGGTGGTGATCAAGCCGGACGTCACGCCGGAGTCGGCGGGCGTCGCGGCGGACATCGCCAACCCCATCAGCGCCGGGATCGCCATTCCCGCTCCGGCGCCCATCAGGATCAGCGACGGCAGCACGTGCGACGCGTAGCCGCCGGAGGTCTGGACTTGGGTCAGGTAAAGGAAAGCGACCGACGTCGTCAGCAACCCGGAGACCAGGACCGCGCGCGGGGAAAAGCGGGTGTTCAGCCAATCGGCCAGGCCGAGCGAGAAAGCGGCGATCACGACCGGGGTCGGGACGAAGGCGAAACCCGTGGTGAGAGCGTCGAAACCGAGCACCTGCTGCAGGTACAGCGCGGTGACGAACTGGAATCCCAGGAACCCGGCGACCATCACCACCATGGTCAGGTTGGCGCCGCTGATCGCGCGCACCCGGAGCAATCGCAGTGGCAGCAACGGAGTTCGCGTCCGGGCCTGGCGCACCAGGAACAGCACGAGCAGGACGACCGCCAGGACGAGCGTGCCGACGGTCAGGAAGGTCCAGCCGGCGTCGCCTGCTTGCACGATCCCCAGCACCAGCAGCATCACTCCGGCGGTGACCAGAAGTGCGCCCAGGACGTCGATGCCGGTGCGCAGGCCGAGCCCGCGATCGGAGGCGACGACCATCGGAGTCAGGACGAGCGCGGCGACGCCGATGGGCAGGTTGATGTAGAAGGTCCAGTGCCAGTCCAGGCCTTGGGTGAGCGCGCCGCCCGCGACCAGGCCGATCGACGCGCCCGCGGCTTGCGTGAAGCTGTAAACGCCGATCGCGCGGACGCGGGCGCGCGGCTCGGGATAGAGCGTCACGATCATGCCCAAGACGACCGCTGACGTCAGGGCCCCGCCGACGCCTTGGATGAAGCGCGCGACGACCAGCGTGGTGGCGTTCGGCGAGAGACCGGCGGCGAACGAAGCGGCGGTGAAGACGACGAGACCGATGAGGAACACCCGCCGCCGGCCGACCAGGTCGCCGAGGCGGCCGGACAGCAGGAGCAGGCCGCCGAACGCGACGAGGTAGGCGTTGACCACCCAGGCCAGCCCGGGCGCGCTGAAGCCCAGGTCGGTCTGGATCACCGGCAGGGCGACCGCGACGATCGAGCTGTCGAGCACCACCATCAGCGAGGCGGCGGACAGCACGGCGAGCGCCGCACCGCGATGCCGAGCGGTTTCGGGCATGACAAGGTCCTCCATAACCGGCACAGGGGAGAGTTTCCGCTGGTCGAAGCCAGGGCATCTCTTGTAACAGTGCCCATCATGTGTGACCATGGAGGATCGCGGAAGGAGGCACTTTCATGTCCCAGGGGAACATCGCTGTGACCGACGAGGCCACGGACTTCGACCCGGCGAAATTCGCGGTGTGCACGGTGATGGAGGTCGTGAACCGGATCAGCGGGAAATGGGTGATCGGCATCCTGCTGGAGGCGACGCGCGGTCCGGTGCGGTTCACCGAACTCGAACGCTCGGTGCAGGGGATCAGCCGCCGCATGCTCACGCTCACCCTGCGGAACCTCGAACGCGACGGCCTGCTCAAGCGCACGGTCTACCCGACGGTCCCGCCGCGGGTCGAGTACGAGGCCACCGAAATGGCGCGCGAGCTGTACGACTCGCTGTCCGGGCTGGTCGACTGGGCGGAACGGCACCGCGAGGCGATCGCGGTTTCGCGGCAGGGCTACGACGGTCGCAGTGCTTGCTGAAATGGACTGAAAATGGAAAGGCGCCGCGGCCGTGCGCACGGGGGACGCGCACGGCCGCGGCGCCGAAACAGTCCGCGCCCGGAGGGAAGGGACCCGGGCCCGGACTGGGTCTCAGGCGTTCGCCGGGACTGGCTGAGCGGGCTCGGCCGGTGTGTCGTCGAGCAGGGTGGCCTCGTCGAACGGCGCCTGGCCGGTGAACACCTGCCGCGAGCGTTCCCGGTCGAATTCCTTCATCCACGATCCGATGAGGACGGTCGCGACCGCGTTGCCGGCGAAGTTCGTCAGGGCTCGGGCCTCGGACATGAAGCGGTCGATGCCGAGGATGAAGCCGACGCCGTCGACGAGTTCCGGGCGGTGCGACTGCAGGCCGCTGGCCAGCGTCGCGATGCCGGCGCCGCTCACGCCCGCCGCGCCCTTCGACGCGATGATCATGAACAGCAGCAACGTGATCTGCTCGCCGAGCGCGAGAGGCTGGTCCTGTGCGGTGGCGATGAACAGCGTCGCCATCGTCAGGTAGATCGCGGTGCCGTCGAGGTTGAACGAGTACCCGGTGGGCACCGTGATGCCGACGACCGGCTTGCTGACCCCGAGGTGCTCCATCTTCGCGATCAGCCGCGGCAGCGCGGATTCCGAGGAGGACGTCGAGAGGATCAGCAGGAACTCGCGGCCGAGATACCGCAGCAGGCTGAAGATGTTGACCCGCGCGCCGAGCCACAGCACCGCGCCGAGGACGCCGAACACGAACACCAGGCAGGTCAGGTAGAAGCCGAGCATGATCACCAGCAGGCTGCGCAGCGCGCCCCAGCCGGTCGCGCCGACCACCGCGGCGATCGCGCCGAACGCGCCCACCGGGGCGGCCCACATGATCATCGACAGGATGCGGAACACGAGCCGCTGGAGGTGCTCGATGCCGCGCAGGATCGGCTCGCCGCGCTTGCCGAGCTTCTGCAGCGCGAACCCGGCCAGCAGCGCCACGAGCAGCGTCTGCAGCACCTGGCCCTCGGTGAACGCGGACACGAAGGTCTTCGGGATGATGCCGAGCAGGAAGTCGACGCCGCCCTCGCCCTTGGCCTGCTGGTGCACCTTCGACACGTCGGCCGGGTTGAGGTGCAGGCCGGTGCCCGGGTGCAGCAGGTTGCCGACGACGAGCCCGATCGCGAGCGCGAACGTCGACATCACGATGAAGTAGACCAGCGCGGTGACGCCGACCTTGCCGACCTTCGCCGCCTTCGCGACCGAGCCGATGCCCAGCACGATGGTGCAGAAGATGATCGGGGAGATCATCATCTTGATCAGGTTGACGAAGCCGGTGCCCAGCGGGGCGAGGCTCTTGCCGACGGACGGCCAGAGCAGCCCGACCGCGACGCCGAGCACGACGGCGGCGATCACGGCCAGGTACAGGTAACGCGTGCGGTCGCGCTTGGGCGCGGCCGCTTCGGGGGTCGGTGTAGGCACCGTTGCCTCCAGCTCGGTGGGGGGGAACGCGGGTCACTATGCGGGGCGATATGACCGGCGTCACCGTTGTGTTCATTGAGTTCGCGGCGGGAGGAGTCCGGTGTGGACTTCCCGGCAGCGGCGCCGGAGTGCCGCCGGACCCGCGCGTGTGCTGGTATGAGCGGGTGCCCCCGACACCTCGGATCCGGACGAGCCGCTGGAGCCTGGCCCGGCAGCTGCTGGTGCTGCAGCTGGCGATCCTGCTCGTGCTGGTCTCCGGCGGCATCACTATCGCCTATCTCGACGCCCGCCGCACGACGACCGACCGGGCCGGGGAGCAGTCGCTCGCGGTGGCCCGTTCGATCGCCGACGCGCCGGACGTCGCGCGCGCCGCGGCGAGTGCCGATCCGACCGCGACGCTGCAGCCGTACGCGCAGCGGGTGCTCGCGGACACGCGCGTGGACTTCGTGACGATCATGTCGCCGCGGGGAATCCGTTACACGCACCCGAATCCGGCGTTGATCGGCCAGCGGTTCCTCGGGCACATCGAAGCGGCGCAGCAAGGCGGCGTCGTGTCGGAGACCTACACCGGTTCGCTCGGCCCGTCGGTGCGCGTGGTGGTGCCGGTGTTCGACGCGAACCATCGGGTGGTCGCGCTCGTCGCGGTGGGCATCACGATCGCGGCGATTTCGGCTGAGGTGCAGGAGCGCGTCTGGCCGCTGCTCGGCGTCGCGGCGGCAGTATTGCTAGTGGGCGCCTGCGGGGGCTGGCTCGTGAGCGCGCGGCTGAAGCGGCAGACGCGCGGCATCGCGCCGGCCGAGCTGAGCAATCTGTTCGAGTACCACGAAGCGGTGCTGCATTCGGTCCGCGAGGGCGTGCTGCTGGTGGACCGCGACGGCCGGGTCGGGCTGTGCAACGACGGCGCCCGCATGCTCCTCGGGCTGAGCGGCGACCCGGTCGGGCAGTCGCTCGCCGATCTGGGGTTGTCGCCCGAACTGGCGGCGGCCTTCACCGCGCCGGAAAACCGCACTGAAGAACTGCACCTGACCGACTCGCGGGTGCTGGTCGTGAGCACGACGCTCGTCAGCTCCGGCGGTCGCGCGCAGGGCACCGTGGTGATCCTGCGCGACCACACCGAACTCCAGACGCTGACCGGCGAGCTGACCACCGCGCGCAGCCTCGCCGAAGCGTTGCGTTCGCAGGCGCACGAAGCCGCGAACCGGCTGCACACGGTCGTGTCGCTGGTGGAGCTGGGCCGTCCCGAGGACGCCGTGGAGTTCGCGACCGCCGAACTCGCGCTGGCGCAGGAACTCACCGACCGCGTGATGACGGCGGTCGCCGAACCGGTGCTGGCCGCGTTGCTGCTCGGCAAGGCCGCGGAGGCGAGCGAACGCGGCGTGGAGCTCACCATCACGCCGGACACGATGATCGACGACCTCGGTCCTGGCGTCGCCGGACGGGATCTGGTGACGATTCTCGGCAACCTCATCGACAACGGAATCGACGCGGTGGTGCGGGAATCCGTCGCGCGGCCGTCGGTGGTCGTCACCGCCCGGTCCGAAGAGGACGGTCTGCTGCTGCGCGTCGCGGACAACGGCCCGGGCGTGCCGGAGGAAGCGGTGGGGGAGATGTTCCGCCGGGGCTGGTCGACGAAGGCCGGGGACGAGCACGGTCTCGGGCTGGCGTTGGTGGTGCAGGCCGTCCGGCGTTACGGCGGCACCATTGACGTCGGACGCGACGGCGGCGCGGTGTTCACCGTGCGGCTGCCAAGGCAGGAGGTTTCGGCGTGATCCGCGTGCTGGTGGTGGAAGACGAGCCGGTGGCGGCCGAGGCGCATCGGCTGTACGTCGAGCGGCTGCCGGGATTCGTCGTCGCCGGGGTGGTGCATTCCGGCGGCGAGGCGCTGCGGTTCTGCGAGCGCGAACCCGTCGACCTCGTCCTGCTGGACTTCTACCTGCCGGACACGCACGGCCTCGCGGTCTGCCGGTCGCTGCGCGCGGCCGGGCTGCCGATCGACGTCATCGCGGTGACGTCCGCGCGCGACCTCGCGCTGGTCAAGGCGGCGGTCTCGGTCGGGGTCGTGCAGTACCTGCTCAAGCCGTTCACCTTCGCGTCGCTGCGGGACAAGCTGGAGCGTTACGCGTCGTTCCGCGAGGCGTCCGGCGAGGTCACCGGGCAAGCGGAGATCGATCGCGCGCTCGGCACGCTGCGCACCACCGAGGCCGCGCCGCTGCCGAAGGGCATGAGCGCGGAGACGCTGGACGCGATCACCGACGCGCTCGCCGGCGCCGGCGAAGGCCTGTCCGCCGGTACCGCGGCCAGCGCGATCGGGGCGTCCCGGGTCACCGCGCGGCGATACCTGGAGTACTTGGCGGACAACGGATTGGCCCAGCGAGAACCGCGATACGGGCAGGTCGGGCGGCCGGAGGTCTGGTACCGGCTGAAGCCTGGCTGAGCGCTGACCGGCACCGTCAGCGCTTCGTGCGCGCCCGGTAAGCGGACCCCTCGAAAGTGTGGACATCGAAGTTCACCACTCAAGGGGAGCAAGAAATGACGAAGAAGATCGCCCTGGTCACCGGCGGCGGCAAGGGCATCGGCCGGGCCATCGCGCAGCGGCTGGCGAACGACGGCGCGCTGGTCGCCGTGCACTACGGCAGCGACGAAGCGGCGGCCAAGGAGACCGTCGCGGCGATTGAGGCAAGCGGTGGGCAGGCGTTCGCGGTGCAGGCGACGCTGGGGGTCGACGGGGACGCGAAGACGCTGGTCGAGCGTCTGTCTGCGGAGCTGCGCGAACGCACCGGCGAGGCCGCGCTCGACATCCTGGTCAACAACGCGGCGACCGGCGCGGGCTCGATCACCACAGCGACGCCGGAGGAGTTCGACCGGGTGTTCGCGGTGAACGTCAAGGCGCCGTTTTTCTTGGTGCAGCAACTGTTGCCGGTGTTGCGGGACGGCGGCCGGATTGTCAACATCTCGTCGGCGGACACGCGCATCGCGCTGCCGTTCGAGCTGGCGTACAGCATGACGAAGGGCGCGCTCGACGTGTTCACCCGCAGTCTGGCGCAGGAGCTCGGCCAGCGGGGGATCACGGTGAACGGCGTGGCTCCCGGCCCGACGCCGACCGACCGCACCGCGCACATGTTCGCCGACGAGCGGATGCGCGCGGGGACGGCGGCCGCGTCCGCGCTCCGACGGGTCGCTGAGGCGGCCGATATCGCCGACGTGGTCGCGTTCTTGGCCTCGGCGGACTCGCGCTGGGTCACCGGACAGGTCGTCGACGCTACCGGTGGAACCTTCCTCGGCCCGGCTGGCGTATAACGACCTATACGGCTCGGCTTCGGGCACACCGAAGCCGAGCCGCTTCGCGGAGACAGAAACCGCAGGGATCAGCGCGGGCGGCCCGGTGCGTCCGGCCGGGTCTGCCACGGACGCGGCCCGTCCAACGGCCGGTACTCCACGCCGAGCGCGTCCAGCCGCGGCAGGTGATGGTCGCGCAGCCGGGGCAGGAATTCCGCGTAGTCGCGCGGTCCGCTGCTCCACGCGACCTCGGCGAACGCCGACAGCCGCGGGAAGGCCGCGTAATCCGTCCGCCGCACGGTGTCCAGGTGCTCGGACCACAGCTGCGCCTGGATCCCGCGCACCCCCGGTCCGGACTCGGGCTCGAATCCGTAGAAATGCTCGAGATCCTGCAGGTACCCGACCGGGATCGGTTCGTCCGGGTGGTCGCTCTGCCGGTGGTCGAGGTACACGCCGTCCTCGGGGCAGAGCACCACCTCGTGGCCGCCCTTCAGCGCCAGCGCGGCGCGTTCGCGGTCCTGCCACACGCCGATCACCATGGCCGGCAGGTCGCCGCCGTCGAGGACCTCGTCCCAGCCCATCGGCGTGCGGCCGCGCGCGACGAGATGGTCGGCGATCGCCCGGACGAACCGGTGGTGTGCCTCGGTGCCGCCGGGCACCTCGTCGCCGCCGAGGGCGATCACCGGGGACGGGAAGAGGTCCAGCACGTGGTCGAAGACTTTCCGGAAGAAGTCCAAAGTGGACTCGGACGGATGCAGCAGCGAGGTGCTGATTCCCCAGGAAGTCCAGACCTCCCAAGGGGTTTCGCTGGGCGGACCGAGTTCCGGGTAGGCCGTGATGGCGGCTCGGGCGTGCCCGGGAATGTCCACTTCGGGCACCACGGTGATCGCCCGGGTCGCCGCGTAGGCCACGATCTCGCGCAGATCGTCCACCGTGTAGTAACCGCCGTGTGGGCGGCCGTCGCGTTCCGGGCCGTCGTGCCTGCCGACCATCGACGATTTCCGCCAGCCGCCGACGGACGTGAGCCGGGGGCACTCCGGCGTTTCGATCCGCCAGCCCTGGTCGTCGGTGAGGTGCAAGTTCAGCACGTTCAGCTTGTGCGCGGCCAGCAGATCGACGAACCGGAGCACCTCGGCTTTCGTCCGGAAATGCCGGGCCACGTCGTAAAGGCAGCCGCGCCAGGCGAAACGCGGATAGTCGGTGACCGTCCCGCACGGCAGCTCGACCGGTCCATGATGGATCGGCACGGCACGGAACGCGTCCGGACCGGCCAGCTGGCGCAGGGTCTGGCGGCCGTAGAACTCGCCCGCGGCGTCGGCTGCTTCGAGCGCGACGCCGTCGGGCGCGATCGTGAGCCGGTAGCCCTCGGCGGGGAGATCCGCGGTCCGCACCTCCACCGGAGCGGGCCACGGACAGGTGCCGGGCGCGGGTTCCGCGGACACCGGACGGGGGAGGAGAGCGGCGAAACCGGACATGGTCATCCCTTCACGGCCCCGGCCGTCCCGCCGACGAGCTTCCGTTGCACCAGCACGAAAAACACCAGCACCGGAATGGTCATCAGGGTGGACGAGGCCATCACGGCGCCCCAGTCGGTGTCCTCCGGTTTGAAGAACACCAGGATCGCCTGCGGCAGAGTCTGGTTCTCGGTCTTGGAGATGATGAACGTCTTGGCGAACAGGAAGTCGTTCCACGCGTGGATGAACGCGAGCACGCTCACCGCCACGAGCCCGGGGGCGACGAGCGGGAACAGGATCTGCCAGGTGAACCGCATCCGCGACGCACCGTCCAAAGTGGCCGCTTCCTCGAGTTCGGCGGGCACCGCGGCGACGAACCCGCGCAGCATCCAGATCGCGAACGGCAGGCTGAACGCCAGGTGCACCAGCACGAGCGAGCCCAGTTCGTTGAGCCCGAACGCGGGCACCGTGCCGCCGACCGAGCGCATCAGGAAGAACAGCGGGATGGTCAAGGCTTCCACCGGCACCATCTGCGCCACCAGCAGCATCACCAGCAGCACTCCGCGGCCACGGAACCGGAAGCGCGTGAGCGCCACCGCGGACAGGAACGAGAACACCAGGGACAGCAGCACCACGACGACCGCGACCACGAGGCTGTTCAGGAAGTACCGGCCGAATCCGGACACCGTGAGCACTCGCTGGAAACTGTCCAGCGAGGGCGCGAACGTCCACGGTTTCGGGTGTGCGGACTGGATTTCGCCGGCCGGTTTGAACGCCGACAGCACCATCCAGTACAGCGGGAACGCGACGATCCCGGCGATCACCACGGTCACGATTTCGGCGACGAGCCGCGCGGGGCGGCGGACTTTCACAGCCATGCGGCACTCCGGCGCTGGGACCGGACGTACAGCCCGGTGATCGACAGCAGCAGCAAGGTCATCACGACCCCGATGGCCGAGCCGAGCCCGTACTCCTGCCCGGCGAACGCCTGCTGGTAGGCGTAGACGTTGAGGATCAGGTTCCGCCCGGCGATGCCGCCGCCGTTGGTCATCACGTAGATCTGGGTGAACACCTTGAAGTCCCAGATGATCGACTGCACGGTCGCGATGGTCAGCAGCGGCCGCACCGCGGGCAGGACCACCGACCACGAGGTGCGCCAGACCGACGCGCCGTCGAGCGCGGCGGCCTCCAGCGTCTCCTTCGGCACCCCGCTGATCCCGGCGTACATAGTGACCATGACGAACGGGAACGAGCACCAGATCACCTCGGCGGCGACCAGCCCGAACGTGCCGAAGGTGCCGAACGCCCAGGAATGGTGCTCCATCCCGCTGAACCCGAGGCCCGCGAGCACCTCGTTGACCAGGCCGAAATCGGTGTCGAAGAGGAACAGCCAGACGTACGAGCCGGCGATCGCCGGGGTCGCCCACGCGCCGAGCGCCGCCAGGAACAGCAGCGTGCGCGGGAACGCGCGGACCCGGCTCGCCAGCACGGCCAGCGCCGTGCCGACGACCAGGCTGCCGACGACGCAGGCGGCGGCGAACCCGACCGTCTTGCCCAGCACCGTCCAGAACTGGACGTCGGCGAGCAGGGCGGCGTAGTTGTCGAGGCCGAGGAACACCAGCGGGGCCGCGCCCGCCGCCTGCGGCTGGCCGTAGTCGTAGAGCGAGATCACGACCAGCTGGTAGATCGGGTACACCAGCAGCGCGCCGAGCAGGATCCCGGCGGGCAGCAGGTAGCGAAGGGCCGCGCGGCCGTCGCGGCGGACGGTCGCGGAACGGACTGCGGCCACGGGTCAGCCGAAGTTCTTGTTCATCGCCGCGGCCGCGTCGGCCAGCGCGGCGTTCGCGTCCTTGCCGCCGGTGGCGATCTGCTGCACGGCGGTGGGCAGGACGTTCTGGCTGTCGATCTTGGACCAAGCCGGGGTGCTCGGCACGAACTTCGTGCCCGCGCTGAGCGTGTCCACGAAGGCCTTCAGCGTCGGGTCGCTGGCGGCGAGCTTCTTCTGCACCGACGCGAGGGTGGGCAGGTTGCCCATCGCCGCGTACATCTTCTCCTGGTACTTGATGCCGGCCAGCAGTTCGGCGAACTGCACCGCGAGACCGTGGCGCTGGCTCGCGCCGAACACGCCGAGCAGGTTGCCGCCGGCGAACGCGGGCGCGACCGAACCCGGGGTCGTGCCGGGCAGCGGCATGATCGCGTACTTGCCCTTCACCGCGCCCTTTTCGACGGCCTTGCGGTTGAAGTCGCCGCCGATCACCATGCCCGCTTTCCCGCCGGCGAACGCGGTGACGCTCTGCGTCCCGGTGAGGTTGGCGCAGGCGGCGGGCGGGCAGATGTCGTCCTTGATCAGGTTCGCGTACGCGGCGACCCCGGCCTTGGCCTGCGGTGAGTCCACAGTGGACGTCCACTTGCCGTTGTCCTGTTTGGCCAGGTCGCCGCCGTTGGCCCAGATGAACGGCAGCATCGCGTAGGTGTATTTGCCGCCGGTGGCGATGCCGTACAGGTCGGGCTTCTTCTCGCGGATCTTTCGCGCGTCGTCGGTCAGTTCGGCCAGCGTCGCCGGCGGCTTGAGGCCGAGTTCGGCGAACACGTCGGTGCGGTAGTACAACGCGCGGATGCCGGTGTACCAGGGAATGCCGTAGATCTTGCCGTTCGCCTTCGCGGTGTCCACCACCGACGGCAGCAGGTCCTTGCCGTCCGACCAGTTCGAGAGGTCCTTGGTCAGGTCGGACAGCGCGCCGGTCTGCGCGTAGCTGGAGACGTCGGTGTTGCCGAACTCGGCGACGTCGGGGGCGTTGGACGGGTCGTTGAACGCGCCGGAGAACTTGTCGGCGCGGCCTTCGACCGGGACCCACTGCACGTCGACCTTCACCCCGGCGTGACTGGCCTCGAATTCGGTGATCGCTTCCTTGACCGCGGCCTCCTTCGGGGCGCGGTTGGCTTCGTCGAACAGCCAGACCCGCAGCGTGCCGTCGGTCTGGTTTCCGCCGGCGGCGGCCGGTCCGGATTGGGTGGGCGCGCACGCGGCGAGCAACGCCAGCGCGGCGGCGACGGGCAGGACAGAACGCAGCTTCATCGATGACTCCTGTCGCGGGGACCGGTCGGAGACCGGGAAAGACGGGGCTGTGCGGCGTGCCAGCCCCGGTTTTTCTCAGACGAAGAAGACAGAGTTGACGTTCGGGACGGCGAGCGAACCCGCCGACTTGCCGGGCAGGCCGGTGGCCGGGTCGCGCGGCAGCCAAGCGATGGTGCCGGAGCGCTGGTTGGAGACGTAGAACCACTTCTCGTCCGGGTCCAGCGCGAGATGCCGCGGCCAGTTGCCGCCGGACGGCGCCGAGGAGACCAAGGTGAGCTTGGCTCCGCCGTCGGCGACGGTGAAGGTGGCGATGGTGTTGGGGCCGCGGACGGTGGCGTAGACGAACTTCCCGTCGCGCGACACAGTGATCTCGCCGGGGAACAGTTCGCCGGTGCTGCCCGGCGGGACCGCGGGCACCACGGCGATCGGCTTGAACGTGCCGGTGGCGGCGTCCCAGCTGGCGACCGTGACCTCCGGCCGCAGTTCCTGGGCGACGTAAGCGAATTTGCCGTTCGGGTGGAACGCGAGGTGCCGCGGTCCCGCACCGGCCGGGAGGGTGATCTGCTTGTGCAGCTTCAGCTTTCCCTTGGCGGTGTCGAACGAGTAGACGTACACCGAGTCGGTGCCGAGGTCGACCGCGAGCACCCACTTGCCGGACGGATCGGTGACCACCTGGTGCGCGTGCGGCTCCTTGCCCTGGTGCTGCTGGAGGTCGGTGGCCGCGCCGAGCTTGCCGCCGGGCTTGATCGGCAGCACCACGACGCTGCCGGAGTCGTAATTGGCGGCCAGCACGTACTTCTGGCTCGGGTGCACCGAAAGATGCGTGGGCGAACCGCCCTTCGAGGACACCGACCCGAGCAGCTTCGGCCGGGCCGGGTCGGAGATGTCCAGCGCGGACACCGTGCCGGTCTCCGCGCCTTCGTTTTCGTTGGTGACGTACAGGATCCGGCCGTCGCGAGTCCGGTCGAACCAGGAGACGTCGGTGAGCTTTCCGACCGTGCGCACCGGCGTGAGCGCGGGGCTGCCCGCCGCTCGCTCGGTGACGTCCAGTCCGTGGCCGGCCGGCGCGCTGTTGGTGTAGCTGCCCACGTACACCGTCGTGGCCGCGCGCGGACGGGGCGCTGCCGTGGCGAGCTGTGCGCCCGCCACGGCGGCGGCCCCGGCCGCGCCGACCGCTCCGACGAACGTGCGACGGGAAATCTCGGTCATCGAATACCCCCGGAACGTGTGCCGATGTGGTTCAGACCAATGCCATCGCCAATGCTGCCACACCGAAACCGCTCAGGGAAAGGACTGTTTCCAAAGCCGTCCAGGTTTTCAGCGTCTGGGTCACGGTGAGGCCGAAATACCGCGACACGATCCAGAATCCGCCGTCGTTCACGTGCGAGGCGATGATCGACCCGGCCGAGATCGCGACCACCAGAAGGGCCAATTGTGCTTGCGAATAATGCAGTTCCATCACCGTGGGCGCGACGATGCCGCTCGTGGTCACGATCGCGACCGTCGCGGAACCCTGGGCGATGCGCATGCCGCAGCTGATGATGTAGGCCGCCAGCAGCACCGGAAGCCCGGCGTCGCCCAGCGAACCGGCGACCGCCTTGCCGATGCCGGTGGCGGACAGCACCGCGCCGAAGAACGAACCCGCGCCGACCACGAGGAGAATCATCGCGACCGGGCGCAGCGCGCTGGCGGAAAGCTGGGCCAGGTCCGCGCCGCTCATCCCGCGGCGGCGGCCGAGCAGCCACGACGCGAGCAGGGTCGCGATGGTCAGCGCGATGGCGGGCGTGCCGAGGAACGCCGCGATACCGGCGCCGGTGGAGCCCTTGGGCAGCAGGATGCTGCCGAACGTGCCCACGAGGATCAGCACCAGCGGCACCGCGATGATCCCGCTGACCAGCTTGAGCGACGGCGCGGGGCCTTCCTGCTCTCCGTCTTCCCCGGCGAGCTGCGCGAAGTCCTCGGCCAGCGGCACGTTCACGCGCTTGCCGATCCACGTCGAGTACAGGATGCCGCCGATGAACCAGGCCGGGATGCCGCAGACCGCGCCCATCAGGATCAGCCAGCCGAGATCGACGTGCAGCAGCCCGGCCGCGGCGACCGGACCCGGGTGCGGCGGGATGAAGGCGTGCGTGATGGAAAGCCCGGCCAGCAACGGCATCGCGTACAGCACGATCGACCGGCCGCCCTGTTTCGCCGCCGCGTAAACCAGCGGCGCGAGCACGAAAATGCCGATGTCGAAGAACACCGGAATGCCGAAGATCAGCCCGGAAAGCCCCATCGCGAGCGGTGCGCGTTTCTCGCCGAACGTCCGCAGCAATGCCGAGGTGAGCACGCGCGCGCCGCCGGATTTCTCCAGGATCGAACCGAGCAGCGTGCCCAGCCCGATGATCGCCGCGATGTGCCCGAGAATGCTGCCGAAGCCCTTCTCCAGCAGCGAATCGGACGTCTTCTGCGCGGTGCCGACCAGGGTGCCGACCGGCACGCCCGCGGCCAGCGCGGTGAGCAGGCCCACCACGATCAAGGCGATGAACGGTTCGACCTTCACCTTGATGATGAGGAAAAGCAGCACCGCGATGGACACCGCGGCCAGCGTGAGCAGACCGGCCGTGCTGGTCTGCAGCCAGTGAATCATCGTCGACTCCCGGGATGGCGAAGGGAATGCCCGGCGAGCGCGCCGGTGGGGGACCCGTCTTCGAGCGCGGCGACGCCGTTGACGAAGACGTGGGAGAGACCCGCGGCGGGCTGCCGAGGGTTGTCGAACGTCGCGGTGTCGGCGACCGTGTCCGGGTCGAACAGCACCAGATCGGCTGCGAAACCGGGACGGACGAGGCCCCGGTCGGACAGCCCCAGCCGCCGTGCCGCGCGCCCGGTGAGGTGCGCGACGCAGTCGGCCAGTTCGAGAACGCCCAGTTCGCGGACGTAGCGGGCGAGGTACCGCGGGAAGGTGCCCCAGGCCCGGGGATGCGGCCGCGCGCCGACCAGCAGGCCGTCCGAGCCGCCGGTGTGCGTGCGGTGCCGCATGATGGCTTGCACGTTCTCCTCGTGCCCCACGTGCATGAGGCAGGACGTGCCGAGCTTTTCGTCGATCAGCGTGTCGAAATACAGGTCTGCCGGGGGTTTCCCGGCGGCGCGCGCGGAGGCGAGGACGCTGTGTCCCACCAACGCGGCGTTTTCCTCGCGGCGGACACCGTTGATTTCGATGGCGTCCCAATCGATGGGCACGCCGTGCGCACCGTCCGAACCGGACTCTTCGATCTCGGCGCGGATGCGTTCGTGAGTGTCCGGATCGGACAGCCGGGCGAGCGTCGGCTCCAGACCGCCTTCGGTGGACCAGCTCGGCAGCAGCGCGGACAGATAGGTCGCGCCGGGCAGGTACGGGTAGGTGTCGAGCGTGATGTCGCAGCCGTCGTCGAGCGCGTTGTCCAGCAGCCGCAGCAGATCCGGCGCTTTGCCCTTGTTGACCGAGAAGTTCATCGTCGCGTGCGCGAGGTGCAGCGGACAGCCGGAGTGCCGGGAGACGTCGACCATCTCCGCGAACGCCTCCAGCGCGCCCGCGCCGTAGCTGCGGTGGTGCGGGCTGTAGTAGCCGCCGCGCTCGCCGACCACGCGGCACAGCTCGACCAGTTCCTCGGTGGTCGCGTACATCCCGGGCGTGTAGGTGAGCCCGGACGACAGCCCGAACGCGCCTTCCTCCAACCCGGTCGCGATCAGTTCCTGCATTCGCGCCAGCTCAGTGTCGGTGGCGGGCCGGTCTTCCCAGCCCACCACCAGCATCCGCACCGTGCCCTGCGGGACGAGGTACGCGGCGTTCGTCGCGATGCCCTGGTCGAGCCGGTCCAGGTATTCGCCGACCGAACGCCAGTTCCAGTCGAAGCCCGCCGGGTCGTCGTTCCATCCGGCCAGCTGCTGGCGCAGGCTCGCGAGCACCTCGTCGTCGACCGGCGCGTAGGACAGGCCGTCCTGGCCCAGCACCTCGGTGGTCACGCCCTGGCTGATCTTCGCCAGGTGCTCCGGGTTGGCGAGCACCTGCAGGTCGGAATGCGAGTGCATGTCGACGAAGCCGGGGGAGAGGACCAGCCCGGTCGCGTCGAGCACGCGCGGCGCGGTCAGCTCTCCCGGCGCTGCGACGTCGGCGATGCGGTCGCCGGCGATCCCGACGTCGCGGATTTCCAGCGGGGCCCCGGTTCCGTCGGCGACTCGGGCGCCGCGGATCACGAGATCCATCAGAACCACGTCCGCACGAAATCGACCACCGTCTCGCCGTCGGCATCCACGACCGGCAGCAGCGACCACTTGTCGAACGTCGTGCACGGATGCGACAACCCGAGTCGCACCCAGTCACCGACCTCGACCGGCGAGCCTTCGGGCAGTTCGAGGAACGCGTGCTGGTCGTTGAGCTTCAGGACGGCGTGCCCGGTCAGTTCGGTGACCACGCCGTCCTTGCGCAGCAGCTGCGGCTCCGGCATGCCTTCGTCGTACGGCAGATCGCGCTTGCCCGCGGTGAGCAGCGCCAGCTCCGGCGTCGGCTTCGACGTGACCTGCGCCCACGCGTGCAGCGCCGGACGGAAGCTGTCGACGCCCGCGATGCGCGGGTGTTCGCCGAGCGGCGAGATCTCGCGGTAGAAGCCGTCGTCGTGGGTCAGGTACGCGCCGCTGCGCAGGATCGGGACCACTTCGAGACCGTCCGGCCACGGCTTGGTCAGCTCGTCCACGACGCGGTCGAAGTACGCGCTGCCGCCCGCGGTGACGTACACCGGACCGTCGGCGAGCAAACCCTTTTCCGCGAAGGTGATCGTCGCGTCGCGCAGAGTGTCCACATAGGAACTGATCTTCGCCAGCGCCGCTTCGTCGGTGTGGTGCGAGAGCGCACCTTCGTAGCCGCCCGTGCCCCTTAGCCGCAGCACTGGGCTCTTCGCCGCGGCCTCGGCAACGGCAAGCGCGGTCGCGGCGTCGCGGACACCGGTGCGGCCGCCTTCGCCGCCCAGTTCCACCAGCACGTCGACCGGCCGCTCGGCGCCGGCGAGCGCTTCGGTCATCAGCTCGACGCTGCGCACCGAGTCGACCCAGCAGACGAACTCGAAGTCCGGATCCGCCGCCAGCTCGCCGGCGAGCCAGCGCAGCGCGGACGGGTCCACGAGCTGGTTCGCCAGCAGGATCCGCGGCACGCCGAACGCGCGGTAGATCCGCACGTGCCCGGCGTTCGCCGCGGTGATGCCCCACGAGCCGTGCTCCAGCTGCCGCGCGAACAGCTCCGGAGCCATCGTCGTCTTGCCGTGCGGCGCGAGCGCGATCCCGCGTTCGGCGCACCAGCGGGCCATGGTGGCGAGGTTGTGCTCCAGCGCGTCCGCGTCGAGCACCACGAACGGACCGAAGAAGCCGTCGTCGAAGAGCTTCGCGCGGCGGGCCGCGGCTTCGTCGAGCGTGAGCCCGGACAGGGCCGGGGGGAGGGCGCGGAAGCGCCAGTCGATCCGTTCGCCGCGCCCGGCTCGGACGGCGGCGGTGAGAGCGGCGTTGCTGTTCATCTGGGACCTCGGTTGCGTATCTTGCAACGGACGTTGCGCAAAATGCGTTGCCTAGGTGTAGCATCCGGGTGGCCACAGGTCAACGGGGAAGGAACGTCAGTGACCAGCAGTCCGACAGCGTCGCCTGGAATACCGCCTGAAGTGCTCTGCATCGGCGAGTCGATGGCGTTGTTCGTGCCCGCCGAACCCGGCCCGCCGGACGAGGTGCGCACCTGGCTGCGCACCGTCGGCGGCGCGGAGTCGAACGTCGCGTGCCACCTGCCCGCCCTCGGCGTGCGCAGCGGTTGGGTGAGCGCGGTCGGCGACGACCCGTTCGGCCGCGCGCTCGTCCGTGAGATCGCGGCGGCGGGCGTGGACGTCCGCGGCGTCGTGGTCGACCCGACCCGCCCGACCGGGCTGTATGTCAAGGAAAGCGGCGCGGGCGGCAGTCCGGTCCGCTACTACCGCACGGGGTCCGCCGCGTCCGGCATGGGCCCGGAGCTGGTGTCCACATTGGACTTCTCCGGCGTTCGCGTGCTGCACCTTTCCGGGATCACGCCCGCGCTTTCGGACAGCTGCCTCGCCCTCGTCCGCGCACTGCTCGACCGTCCGCGCGGCGACCTGCTCGTGTCCTTCGACGTCAACCACCGCCCCGCGCTGTGGACCGGACGCGACCAGTCGGTCCTCGCCGAACTCGCCGGGAAGGCCGATCTGGTGCTGACCGGCGACGACGAGGCCGAACGTGTGTGGGGCACCGGCGATCCGGCAGAGCTGCGCGCCCTCCTGCCCGGCCCGCGCACGCTGGTGGTCAAGCACGGCGAACGCGGCGCGACTCTTGTCGAGGGCGCGGCCGAACCACTTTTTTCGCCCGCGCTCCGGGTGGACGTTGTCGAGCCGGTCGGCGCGGGCGACGCCTTCGCGGCTGGCTTCCTGGCCGCGACATTGCGCGGAGCCGACCCGTTGACGAGGCTCCGGCGCGGGCACCTGCAAGCTGCCGCGACCCTGTTGACTCAAGACGACGTCGGCGTGCCGCTGGCCGAGGCCGTCGTGACGGAACTGGTGCGGGCGGACGCCGACAGCTGGGGTTCGGTCCGGCTCACCGGAGAGGGAGTGGTGGCCACGTGAGCCAAAGTCTCGACCGCGCGCTGACACTGCTGAGCGGCCTCGCCCGCGGGGGCAAGACACTCGACGAACTGGCCGAAGAGATCGGCGTGCACAAGACGACCGTGCTGCGGCTCCTGCGCACCCTCGAAGCGCACCATTTCGTGCGCCGCGAAGGGACCCGGCACTACCGGCTCGGCAGCGCGCTTTTCGACCTCGCCAACCAGGCGCTGGAAGACCGCGACGTCCGGCGCAGCGCGCACGACGCGCTGGCCGCGCTGAACTCGCGCACCGGGCACACCGTGCACTTGGCGTCCTATGAGGACGGTGAGGTGGTGTACATCGACAAGTTCGAGGGACACCACGCGGTCCGGATGTATTCGCGGGTCGGCAAACGCGCGCCGCTGCACTGCACCGCGGTCGGCAAGGTGCTGGTCGCGGCGATGCCGAGGGCGAAACGCGAGGAGATCGCCCGCTCGATCGACTACGTGGTGCTCACCGCCAACACGATCACCACGCCCGAGGCGTATCTGGCCGAGCTGGACCAGGTCGCTGAGCGCGGGTACGCCGTGGACAACGCCGAGCACGAGGACTTCATCCACTGCATTTCCGCGCCGGTGCGCGGCGCGGGCGGCGAAGTGCTCGCCGCGGCCTCTATGTCGGTGCCGAAAGTCCTGCTTGACTATGAAGGGCTGCTGGCGCTCGTGCCCGAGCTGCTGGCCGCCGCCGAAGAAGCTTCCGTCCACAGTGGATGGACGGGGAACGGAAAGGGGCAATGATGGGCAAGACGGCGATCACCAGCGAGAACGCGCCGAAGCCGCCGGCGAACTTCTCGCAGGCCGTCCGCAAGGGGAACATCCTGCAGATCGCCGGCTCGGTCGCGTTCGACCCGGCCACCGGCGCGATCGTCGGCGACGACATCGCGAGCCAGACCCGGCAGGTGTTCAAGAACCTGACCGCGCTGCTCGAAGAAGCGGGCTCGAGCTTCGCGGACGCGGTGATGGTGCGCGTGTACCTCACCGACACCAGCCACTTCGCCGCGTTCAACGAGGTCTACAACGAACTGATCGGCGAAGCCCCGTACGCGGCCCGCACCACGGTGTACGTCGGGCTGCCCGCCGGGCTGCTCGTCGAGATCGACGTGCTCGCGGTCCTCGACTGACGGTGCTCGTGGTCCGTGAAGGGCTCCTTGAGGGAATCAGATTCCCCCAAGGAGCCCTTCACGGACAGTCAGGTCAGCCGAGCACGCTCGTGTACGCGTTGATCGCGGGTTGGCCGCCGAGGTGCGCGTACAGCACGTTCGAGTCCTTCGCGATCTCGCCGGTGCGCACGAGATCGATCAGCCCGGCCATCGACTTGCCCTCGTACACCGGGTCGGTGATCATGCCTTCCAGCCGCGCGGCGGTCCGGATCGCGTCGAGCGTCCGCTCGTCCGGAATCCCGTAGACGCCCGCGTGGTAACGCTCGTCGAGTTCTGGTTCTTCGACCGGCCCGGCCTCGATCAGCTCCGCCGTGCGCTTCGCGATCCGCCCGATCTGCTCGCGCGTCTCCTCAGGCTTCGCCGACGCGTCGATCCCCAGGATCCGCCGCGGCTTCCCGCTTACGGCCGCGCCGGCGATCATCCCCGCCTGCGTGCTGCCGGTGACCGAGCACACCACGACGGTGTCGAAGAAAACGCCGAGTTCGCGTTCCTGCTCTTCCAGTTCCAGCACCCAGTTCGCGAACCCGAGGCCGCCGAGCCGGTGGTCCGAGGCCCCGGCCGGGATCGCGTACGGCGTGCCGCCGTTCTCCTCGACCTCCGCCAGCGCGCGCTCCCAGCTTTCCTTGAAGCCGATGCCGAACCCGGCGTCGACGAGCCGGACGTCCGCGCCGAGGATGCGCGACAGCTGGATGTTGCCGACCTTGTCGTGCAGCGGATCGTTCCAGTCGACCCAGCTTTCCTGCACCAGCACGGCTTTCATCCCGGCCCGCGCCGCCGCGGCCGCGACCTGCCGCGTGTGGTTCGACTGGACGCCGCCGATCGAGACGAGCGTGTCCGCGCCCTTGGCGAGCGCGTCGGCGACGAGGTATTCGAGCTTGCGCGTCTTGTTGCCGCCGTAGGCGAGGCCGGAGTTGAGGTCCTCGCGCTTGGCCCAGACGGCCGCGCCGCCGAGGTGTTCGGTCAGCCGCTCCAGCCGGTGCACCGGGGAAGGCCCGACGAGCAACGGGAAACGGGGGAAATCAACCAGGGTCACGCGTCCTCCAGGAGGGCTTCGAGGTCGGTCCAAATCGTTGAAGTGAGCTGCGCGGCGGCCGCTTCGTCGCCGGCTTCGAGCGCGGCGATGAGTTCCTCGTGCCGGGCGACCGAACGATGCGCGGGCAGCGAGCTGAACCGCGCGTATTCGAGCCGGCGCAGCAACGGCGTGTACCGGTCGAGCGTCGCCGCGACCGCCCGGTTGCCGCACGCGCGCACCGGGATGTCGTGCAGTTCGTCGTCCGCTTCGATCGCCTTGCCGACGTCTCCCTCGGCGACGGCCGCGCGGAACCGGTCGTTGGCCTCGCGCATTTCCGCGAACTGCCGCGGGCCGAGCCGGGCTTCGCGCACGGCCAGCTCGTGCAACGCCCGGACGAGCCGCACCGCGTCGCGAACGTCGCCCGCGTCGAACTCGGCGACCCTCGTGTAGCTCTGCGGCTTCGACACGACCAGCCGGTCCTCGGCCAGCCGCAGCAACGCCTGCCGGACCGGGGCGCGGGACAACCCGAGCTGCTCGGCGAGGTCGGCGTCGCGCAGGGGAGTGCCCGGCGGGAGGCTGCCGTCGATGATGGCGTGCCGGATCCGCTCGTACGCCTCGTCGCGCAGCAGCGGCCGGGAGACCTTGGGGAGTGCACTCACATCTAACATGTTAGATGTCGGCGGTCGGCGGGGGCAACCACTCGGAGCCGCTGAGATCCGCTGGTTCCCCTGGGGCTCCGTTCGGGCGGCTGTGCTGTGTCCGGGTTTCCTCGGCGGCCGTAGAAGTCCGTGAAGGACTCCTTGAGGGAATCCAATTCCCTCAAGGAGTCCTTCACGACCGCTGGTCCCCGCGGGGTCTCTCGCGACCAGCCGCCGGTTCGGGAGGGTCGCCTTCGCGGACTCTGATTCCTCAGGGCGGCCTGCACCGGCTTTCGGGGAAGCGGGTCGGCGGCCCGGGTCGCTGTGTCCGTTTCTCCGAAACGGCGAAGACCCGCCCGGCGATGCCGCGGGACGGGTCTTCGGACAGCTCTCGGAGGCGGGTCAGTAAACCGGCCCGGTGTACTTCTCGCCCGGCCCCTGGCCCGGCGGGTCCGGCACGACCGACGCCTCGCGGAACGCCTTCTGCAGCGACTGCAGCCCGTCGCGAAGGGGCCCGGCGTGCAGGCCGAGGTACTCGGCGGAGGCGGTCACGAGCCCGGCGAGCGCGGTGATGAGGCGGCGCGCCTCGTCGAGGTCGCGGTGCGGCGAGTTCTCCGGGTCGGCGTGGGAGAGGCCGAGGCGTTCGGCCCCCGCGGACAGCAGCATGACGGCGGCGCGGCTGATCACCTCGACGCTCGGGATCTCCTCGAGCCTGCGGTCGTCGGGGGAATACGGGGGCGGTGGCGAAGGTTGTTCAGACACGTCTGGTACCCTTCCATGTGCGACCAGCTCCCGAGCGATCGGGGGCGGCAAGTGGAGCCCCGCTCCCACCCGCGTCACCGCCTGAGGTGTCCGGGTCCGGTCTCGCCGAAGTGGTGCACTGCCGTCCGGGCAGCGTACTGCGGAGGCGAAGCGTTCGGCCGTCCGGCCGGGCGCGATCGGAGACAGAGCGGGCCCCGTGCACCGGCAGCAGCCGGCGACGGGGCCTGAATCGTGTGGGCACCAGGTCGAACGAGAAAACATCACTCGGACCAAGGAGGCCCCATCAGCTCCGAGACACGCATCAACGACCGCATCCGGGTGCCGGAAGTCCGGCTCGTCGGCCCCAACGGCGAGCAGGTCGGCATCGTCCGGATCGAGGATGCACTGCGGCTGGCGCAGGAGGCGGACCTCGACCTCGTCGAGGTGGCCCCGCAGGCCCGCCCGCCGGTGGCCAAGCTCATGGACTTCGGCAAGTTCAAGTACGAGAGCGCCCAGAAGGCCCGCGACTCCCGCCGCAACCAGCATCTGACCGTCATCAAGGAACAGAAGCTGCGGCCGAAGATCGACCAGCACGACTACGAGACCAAGAAGGGTCACGTGTCGCGGTTCCTGGCGGCGGGCAACAAGGTCAAGGTCACGATCATGTTCCGCGGTCGCGAGCAGTCCCGGCCGGAGCTCGGCTTCCGGCTCCTGCAGAAGCTCGCCGACGACGTCACCGAGCTCGGCTTCGTGGAATCGTCGCCGAAGCAGGACGGACGCAACATGATCATGGTGCTGGCCCCGCACAAGAACGTGAAGCCGAAGGCCGCGAAGGCCGAACCGGCTCCCGAGGCGTAGCGCGCCCCGGCGCCGACCAGCACAGTCAGCGGCACACCGGGTTTTCCGGTGTGCCGCCGCACGGAAGAGGACGAACAACCATGCCGAAGATGAAGACGCACAAGGGCACGTCGAAGCGGGTCCGCATCACCGGTTCGGGCAAGCTGCGCCGCCAGAAGGCCGGCCGCCGCCACCTGATGGAGAAGAAGTCCAACCGCCTCACCCGTCGTCTCGAGGGCACCACCGAGGTCGCCCAGAACGACGTCAGCCGAGTGAAGCGCCTGCTCGGCCGCTGAGGCCCGCACCCTTTCCCGACCACCCCGGGGTCCCCGCACCCCCCGAATTCGACAGGATGGACCAGTGGCACGCGTCAAGCGGGCGGTCAACGCCCAGAAGAAGCGTCGCGCGACTCTCGAACTGGCCAGCGGTTACCGCGGCCAGCGTTCGCGGCTGTACCGCAAGGCCAAGGAGCAGACGCTCCACTCGCTCAACTACGCCTACCGCGACCGCCGCGCGCGCAAGGGTGACTTCCGCCAGCTGTGGATCACCCGCATCAACGCGGCCGCTCGCGCCAACGGCGTCACCTACAACCGGTTCATCCAGGGCCTGAAGGCCGCCGGTGTCGAGGTGGACCGCAAGATCCTCGCGGACCTCGCGGTCAACGACGCCGCCGCCTTCACCGCGCTCGCCGAGCTCGCCAAGGCGAACGTCACGACCGGCGAAGCGAAGTCGGCCTGACCGGCAGCATTTTCCGGCCCGGGGCGGATCCGTTCACCGAACGGACCCCCCGGGTCGTTGCTGCGCGCAAACTGACCCGGCGCGCAGAACGAGAGAAAACCGGCCGTTTCCTGGCCGAAGGGGTCAACGCGGTCACGTCGGCCCTGGCGCACGGCACGGTCCACGAACTCTTCGTGACCGAACGCGCCGCCGCCGCGCACCCGTCCTTGGTCGAAGCGGCCCCCCGCGTGTCGCCGATCACCGAACGCGCCGCCGCGGGCCTGTCGGAAACCGTGACCCCGCAAGGCATCGTCGCGGTCTGCTCGCTGGTCGACCGTCCACTGGAGACAGTTCTCGCCTCGGCCCGCCTGGTCGTGGTCCTGGTCGACGTCGCCGAACCCGGCAACGCGGGCACCGTGATCCGGGTAGCCGACGCCGCCGGCGCCGACGCGGTCGTCCTGGCCGGCGACACGGTCGACCCGCACAACGGAAAAAGCGTCCGCGCCGCCGCGGGATCGACGTTCCACGTCCCGCTGGCCCGCGCCCGCAACATCCCGGCAGTCCTGACCGCCCTCCGTGCGGCGGGCCTGCGCACCCTCGCCGCCCACGGTTACGCGTCGGCCTCGCTGGAGACCGTGCGCTTCGGAGACCCGGTGGCGTGGATCTTCGGCAACGAGGCACACGGCCTGCCCGAGGACGTCCTCTCGTCGGTCGACGAAGCAGTCCGGATCCCGTTGTACGGCAAGGCGGAAAGCCTCAACCTGGCCACCGCCGCCGCGGTCTGCGTCTACACCGCTGCGATGGCCGCGCACCGCTGATCCGGCTGGTTCTCCGGCACGCCTGCCGGACCGGCGGCCACCCCAACTGACGGCTCCCTGCATGGATACGCGCCACCCGGGTTCGCCGGTCGCGTCTCGCTCGGAGAGGATCCGCTGTGGTCCGGGCCAGGGCTTCGAGCTGATCGTCGAAGACCTCCCGGCATTGCCGGTCCCGCCGCGCGATGCGATGGCCCCGCAAGGTGGTGGCGCTGGCGGCCCCCGTTGCAAGGCAGCCGCGCATCTTCGATGGCTTCCGGCTGCTGCCACACCGGCTGGCTGACGCGGACCAGGACGCCTGGCTTCCCCCGCCGTCGGGGTTCCGCCTTGTCACTGCAGAAAGCCGCACCGGGAGAGGGTTTTCGGGCGCGCCGGGCTTGGTGTCGTCGGCACTCGCCGAATCACCGCCCACCCTCGGCCGCCGAACGAGCCGCACCGCGCTTCCCGCCCGTCGATCCTCACACTCCGCGGTCCTCTCGCCGATCACTTCGGGCGTCGTCCAGCCCAGCGCAGTCCGTCACGCGCAACGGCACCCATCCCAGCCCTCCTTCGCAGGCACCCGGAAGCGCCTTCGCCGCAAGCCGGTCGCGCGGCAGCACTCACCTGATTCGCTGACCACCGTTCGGGTCCTCGGCGACGGTCGGTCGTGATCACGGGGCGGATCCGGCGCGGGCGCTCCGGAAGCGGAGGGTGAGCGGCCAGGCCCGGCACCCGATCCCCTAGACTGAGCTGCCCGATGTGCACGTGCGGCGGCATGCCCGCGTGCCGCCGACAACACCAGTCCCAGCGGGACGCCGAGGAGTCATGTCCGGAGCCACAGAACAGCCGGTCGACGTGCTCGCACCGGAGACCCTGCGCGCGGCGATCAAGGCGGCCGAGGACGCCTTCGCCGGCGCGGCCGACCTGGACGCGCTCGCCGCCGTCAAACCGGCCCATCTCGGGGACCAGTCGCCGGTGCTGCTGGCGCGCCGCGAGATCGCCGCGCTGCCGAAGCAGGAGAAGGCCGACGCGGGCAAGCGCGTCAACGAGGCCCGCCAGGCGGTGCAGTCCGCGTTCGACGCGCGCCGCGCCGCGTTGCAGGCCGAGCGCGACGAGCGCGTGCTCCGCGAGGAGGCCGTCGACGTCACGCTGCCGTGGGACCAGGTCCCGCGCGGAGCCCGGCACCCGATCAGCACGCTGTCCGAGCGCATCGCCGACGTCTTCGTCGCCATGGGCTACGAGGTCGCCGAAGGGCCCGAGCTCGAGGCGGAGTGGTTCAATTTCGACGCGCTCAACTTCGGCAAGGACCACCCGGCGCGCCAGTTGCAGGACACGTTCTACGTCGGCGAGGAAGGCTCCGGCTTGGTGCTGCGCACGCACACCTCGCCGGTGCAGGCCCGCAGCCTGCTGCACCGCGACCTGCCGGTGTACGTCGTGTGCCCGGGCCGCACCTACCGCACCGACGAACTCGATTCCACGCACACGCCGGTGTTCACCCAGGTCGAGGGCCTCGCCGTCGACAAGGGCCTCACCATGGCGCACCTCAAGGGCACGCTCGACGCGTTCGCCCGCGCGATGTTCGGCGAGAGCTCCAAGACGCGGCTGCGCCCGCACTTCTTCCCGTTCACCGAGCCGTCGGCGGAGGTCGACGTCTGGTTCGAGGAGAAGAAGGGCGGCCCCGGCTGGGTCGAATGGGGCGGCTGCGGCATGGTCAACCCGAACGTCCTGCGCGCGTGCGGCGTCGACCCGGAGGTCTACTCCGGCTTCGCGTTCGGCATGGGCATCGAGCGGACCCTGCAGTTCCGCAACGGCATCCCGGACATGCGCGACATGGTCGAAGGCGACGTCCGGTTCACCCTTCCCTTCGGAACGGAGGCGTAGTGCGAGTCCCGGTGAGCTGGCTGACCGAGCATCTCGAGGTGGATGCCGACGTCACGCCGCAGGACCTGGCCGACGCCTTCGTGCGGATCGGGATCGAGGTCGACGAGCTGAGCGAGCTCGGCCCGGTGACCGGCCCGCTCGTGGTCGGCCGCGTCGCGGAGATCGAGGAGCTGACCGGCTTCAAGAAGCCGGTGCGGTTCTGCCGCGTCGAGGTCGGCGAGGAACCCGACCCGGAGCCCGACGACGCGGAACTGTCCGAAGAGGACGAAGACGAGGACGACGGCCCGCTCGAGAACGAGGGCCCGCACGGCATCAAGACGCGCGGCATCGTCTGCGGCGCGAGCAACTTCGCCGAGGGCGACCTCGTCGTGGTCGCCCTGCCGGGCGTGGTCCTGCCGGGCGATTTCGAGATCGCCGCGCGCAAGACGTACGGCAAGATCAGCGACGGCATGATCTGCTCGGCGGCCGAACTCGGCCTCGGCGACGACCACAGCGGCATCCTCGTGCTGCCGCCGGGCACCGCGAGCCCGGGCGACGACGCGAAGGAACTGCTCGGCCTAGACGACACCGTCATCGAGGTCACGCCGACCCCGGACCGCGGCTACGCGTTGTCGATCCGCGGCCTGGCGCGCGAACTGTCGAACGCGCTCGACGTGCCCTTCGGCGACCCGGCGATGCTCGACAACTTCCCGGAAGCCGAGGGCGAGGCGTGGCCGGTCCGGGTCGAGGACCCCGAGGGCTGCCCGCGGTTCGTGCTCCGCCGCGTCACCGGTCTCGACGCGACCGCGCCGACGCCGTGGCGGATCCGCCGCCGCCTGATGCTGGCCGGCATCCGGTCCATCTCGCTCGCGGTCGACGTCACCAACTACGTCATGCTCGAACTCGGCCACCCGCTGCACGCGTTCGCGACCGGCTCCATCCAGGGCGACCTGGTGGTCCGCCGCGCGAAGGCGGGGGAGAAGCTCACGACGCTCGACGACGTGGAGCGCACCCTCGACGCGGACGACATCGTGATCGCCGACGACAGCGGCGTCATCTCCCTCGCCGGCACGATGGGCGGCGCCAGCACGGAGATCACGCCGGAGAGCACGGACGTGCTTCTCGAGGCGGCGCACTGGAACCCGGCGTCGATCAGCCGCACCGCGCGCCGGCACAAGCTGTTCTCCGAGGCGGCGAAGCGGTTCGAGCGCTACACCGACCCGGCGCTGTGCGCGGCCGCGGTGGAACTCGCCGCGCGGCTGCTGCGCCAGTACGGCGACGGCGCGATCCGCCCGGGCCGCACCGACGTCGGCGGCGTCGCCCCGCACGCCCCGGTCACCATGCCGATCAACCTGCCCGACCAGGTCGCCGGCGTCCGCTACGAACGCGGCGTCACGGTCCGGCGGCTCGGCCAGATCGGCTGCAAGGTCCAGCTCAGCACGAGCGACCAGGGCGTCGGCCTCGTGACCGCGACCCCGCCGAGCTGGCGCGGCGACCTCGTGCAGCCCGCCGACCTCGTCGAGGAGGTCCTGCGGCTCGAGGGCTACGACAGCATCCCGTCGGTCCTGCCCGCCGCGCCCGCGGGCCGCGGTCTCACCGACGTGCAGCGCCGCCGCCGCGCGGTGTCCGGCGCGCTCGCCGAGGCGGGCTACGTCGAGGTGCGCCCGTTCCCGTTCATCGGCGACGCGGTGTGGGACGCCTTCGGCCTGCCCGAGGACGACATCCGCCGCACCACCGTGCGCGTGCGTAACCCGCTCGAAGCCGACCACGACCGGATGGCGACCACCCTCCTGCCGGGCCTGCTGGAGACGTTGCAGCGCAACGTTTCCCGCGGCCTGAAGGACGTGTCGCTGTTCCACGTCGGCCAGGTCGTGCTGCCGAAGCCGAACCAGCTCAAGGTCCCGGACCTCGGCGTCGAGCACCGCCCGAGCGACGAGGACCTCGCCGTGCTGGAGGCCGCCGTGCCCGCGCAGCCGGTGCACGTCGCCGTCGTCCTCAGCGGCCAGCGCCCGCGCGCCGGCTGGTGGGGCAAGGGCGACCAGGCCGGCTGGGCCGACGCCGTGCAGGCCGCGCGCCTGGTGGCCGAGGCCTCCGGCGTGCAGCTCACGGTGCAGGCCGCCGACCTGCTGCCCTGGCATCCGGGCCGCTGCGCCCAGCTGCGCGTGGGCGACTGGCCGGTCGGCCACGCGGGCGAACTGCACCCGAAGGTCGTCGAGGCCCTCGGCCTGCCGCCGCGCACGGTCGCCATGGAACTCGACCTGGACGCGATCCCGCTGCCCGACTCCCGTCCGGCGCCCAACATCTCGGCCTACCCGCCGGTGCTGCTGGACGTCGCCCTGGTCGCCGGCACGGACGTCCCGTCCGCCGACCTCGCCGACGTGCTCCGCGAAGGCGCCGGCGAACTGCTCGAGGAGATCACCCTCTTCGACGTCTACACCGGCGAGCAGCTCGGCGAAGGCAAGCGTTCCCTGGCGTACAAGCTCCGCTTCCGCGCCGCGGACCGCACCCTCACCGTCGACGAGGCCACCAAGGCCCGCGACGCCGCGGTCGCCGCCGCCGGCGAGCGCTTCGGAGCGACGCTCCGCGCCTGATCCGATGCTGTCCCCGCCCCGCGCTCCGGCCACCGGCCGGTCAGCCGGGGCGGGGGAGCGCTGGTGTCATGGCATCCCTCCTTTCTGGTGCCGCGATTTCACTTCACTAGAGGTGCTTCATCGCCTCCCGGGTGGACAACGGGGACAGCCCCGGGTGCGCCCGGACGAACGCGCGGACCCACTCCGGCTCGGCACGCGCGTGATCCCGCAACGCCCAGCCGATCCCCTTGCGCAGAAAGAAATCCCGATCGTCGAGGTTCGCCTCGATCGCGTCCGCGAGCAGCTTCTGGTCCACCTCGCCCTTCGCGCTGACCTGACAGATCACGGCCGTTCGCCGGCGCCAGCGATCGGCGTCTGTCATCCAACGCCGCAGAACCGGCGTGACCGCCGCCCGGTGCTCGCGCAGGATAGGCCCGACCCGGCGGATCGCGACCTCGTCGACGTAGTCCCACCACGCCCCGGTGACGATCAGCTCGTCGTACATCTCCAGCAGCTCCGGGTCCTGCCACTGTCGATAGGCGCGGTGCCCCGAGAGGTCGATCGCCGCGTACCGCTCCTCGCGATACTCCGCCTCCCGCCACAACGCGAGCACGGTCTCGGCGTACGTCACTCGATCGGGCAAAACATGCTCGGCCAGAACCGCCTTCATGAGCTTGCCGCGCGGCGGTTTCGGCACGCCGCGGAACGGCATCGCGGACTTCATGTACGCCTGCATTTCCGCTGCTTTGACCGGGTCCGCCAGCTCGGCCAGCCCGGTTCGGACCGCCGTGCGCAACGCTTCGCCCGCCTCCATCGAGGACCACCTCCGTCGTCTCGGATCCCGACGATCGGGGGACAGCGCGGCTCGTGTCGGGAAACGAGATTCTGCCGCGCAGCCGGTAGCTTCGACGAGCCCTGGTTGCCGTCGGACGCAAAGGACCACTGTGAGGAAAATCGTCACCGCGCTGGCCGCCGCCGCTGTCGCGGCCGGAACGCTGGCTGTCGCACCCGCCGCCACCGCGGCGCCGCCCGAAGGGGCGGACTACGCGCCGCCGCCGATCAAGTGGGGACCGTGTTCCGCACCGGGCCTCGCCAAGGCGGGAGCCGAGTGCGGGTTCCTCGTGGTCCCGATGGACTACGTGCAGCCGTCGGGCCAGACGGTGCAGATCGCCGTCTCCCGGGTGAAGCACAAGACCGCGAAGTACCAGGGCGTGCTGCTGGTGAACCCGGGCGGCCCCGGAGGTTCCGGGCTCGGTCTTTCGGTGCTCGGCCGGAACGTGCCCAAGCACGCCGGCGACAGCTACGACTGGATCGGCTTCGACCCGCGCGGCGTCGGCTCCAGCAAACCGGCTCTCACGTGCGACGGGAACTACTTCGCACCGGTCCGCCCGGCTTACGTGCCGAAGACGCCGCAACTGGAGAGCACCTGGCGTGCCCGCACGAAGGGCTACGCGGAGGCCTGCGCGAAGAACGGTCCGCTGCTGGAGCACGTCAAGACCACCGACGTCGCGCAGGACATGGAAAGCCTTCGCAAGGCGCTGGGCCAGCAGCAAATCAACTACTACGGCTTCTCGTACGGCACTTACCTCGGGCAGGTGTACAGCACGCTGTACCCGGACCGCATGCGCCGGATGGTGCTCGACGGGAACGTCGACCCGCGCAAGGTCTGGTACGACGCCAACCTGGACCAGGACGTCGCCTTCGACCGCAACATCAAGATCTACTTCGACTGGCTCGCGAAGTACGACGACGTCTACCACCTCGGCAAGACCGGCTCGGCCGTCGAGCAGCTCTGGTACGCGCAGCAGCGCAAGCTCGACCGCGCCCCGGCGGGCGGCGTGCTCGGCGGCGACGAGTGGACCGACATCTTCCTGCAGGCCGGCTACTACGTGTTCGGCTGGGAAGACATGGCCAAGGCGTTCGACGGATGGGTGCACCGCGGCGACTGGCAGACGCTGAAAGCGTTGTACGACAAGTCGAACGCGCCCGGCGACGACAACGGCTACGCGGTTTACAACGCGGTGCAGTGCACCGACGCGCAGTGGCCGCAGGACTGGGACCGCTGGCGCCGCGACGCCTGGGCCACCCACTCCCGCGCGCCCTTCGAGACCTGGAGCAACACCTGGTACAACGCCACCTGCCTGAACTGGCCCGCGAAGGCGGGCAAGCCGGTGGAGGTCGACGGGTCGAAGGCGAGCGGCGCGCTGCTGATCAGCGAGGAACTCGACGCGGCCACGCCGTACTCGGGGAGCCTCGAAGTGCGCAAGCGCTACCCGCGTTCGAGCCTCATCAGCGCGCCTGGCGGGACCACGCACGCCGGATCGCTGTCCGGCGTTTCGTGCGTGGACGACCGGGTCGCTGACTACCTCGCCACCGGCGCGTTGCCGAAGCGGGTGCGCGCCGACCGCTCTGACGTCCAATGCGCTCCGGTGCCGCAGCCGGTTCCGTCTCCGGTCGCCTCCGGCGCGCAGCAGAAGGCCGATGCTCAGGCGAAGGCCGCGGCGGAGGAGAAGCAGGGCCTGCTTGCCGGTCTGCTGCGCTTCTGAGTCGTTCTTCGCGATGCCCCGGCCTGCTCTGTCAGGCCGGGGCATCGTTCTTTTCCGCTGGTCCACCGATCCCCCTCGGTTGCTTTTCGGGTCGCCGGGGACGCTACGGCGGGGGTCTGACAATTTCGGACCGCAGTCACCCGATCGCGTTAAGTGATCGAAAATTGTCGGGGGTCGCGGATACCTTCGCGGCCATGACGATCATTCAGGAGCACCGGACCGAGGTCCGGTCAGGAGATGTCCAGTACCAGGTCGCCGTCGTCACCCGCACCGAAGACGGCGAGCCGGAGCGAGTCACCGTCACGGTCGGCGGAGAACGGCCGGACGGCGAACCCGTCGTCGAAGGCAGACTCGAACTCGACGTGGCGTCCGTGGCGACCGTCGCGGAACTGCTCGACACGAGCCTGCGCACCTTCGCGGGCGGCGGTTCGCGGCGAAGATCGCGCGGACGTCCGGCACAGCAGGGGCGGCCGTGGACCGACGAGATGGACGCGGACCTGGAGGCCCGCTGGCTCGCCGGGGATACGGTGGCCGAGCTGGCCCGCCATTTCGCGCGCACACCCGGCGGGATCCGGGCCCGCTTGCCCCGGGTCGGCTGCGATCCGGAGCATCCCGGAAACCATCTGCCGACACCGCCGAGTCTCCGCGAAGCGGAGGAGGGAGTGGACTGACGAGTGCCCGCCGGGTTCGCATGCCGAGGCGGGCCCGGCGTGGCGGTGACTTGCGCGCCGGATTGGCTACTGGGTGCTGGGCGGTCACGGCGGCTTTGCCTTGCGTGAATGGCGGTTCGGGCCTGGAGGCTTGGGTGCTCGGGTGAAGGGCGCGTGCCGGATTCGTGGTTGAGGCTGGCGGGCTGCTGGCTTGCCTTGCGTGATGCGGGGTTCGGGCCTGGGGCTTTGGGTGCCGAGGTGAAGGGCGTGTGCCGGACTCGTGGTTGAGGCTGGGCGAGTTGCTGGCTTGCCTTGTGCGGGTGCCGGGTTCGGGCCTGGAGCTTTGGGCGCCGGGGTCAACGGCGTGTGCCGGACCTGCGGTTGAGATTCCGCGGGTTGCCGGTTTGCCTCGCGCGAGTGGCAGGCCTCCGAGCCCAAGCCTTGCACTCCGAGGCTCATGGCGGGTGCCGGACTGGCGGTTGGGTGGCTGGGCTGGTGGGCGGCTGGGCTCGCGCGAGTGGCGGGTTCGGGCCCGGAGGTTTGGGCACCGCAGCGAACGGCGTTTGCCGGACTTGCGGTTGAGGCTGGGCGGGTTTGCGGCTTGGCTCGGGCGAATACCCGACCTCGGGCGTGGGCTCCGCGGCGAACGGTGTCGGTGCGGATTTGCGGCTTCGTTCCCGGCTGGGCGGCGTGCTCCGGGCTAGTGGCGTGGGACGGGCACGGAGGCGTGGGCTCCGGGGCGAGCGGTGTGCGCGTTGGATCGGCGGTTGTGGTCAGGCGAGTTAGCGGATTGCCCCGGCAGGCGGGCGCTGGGCCAGCGGGTCGGGCTTCGACGCGGCGTGCGCGCTGGACCGGCGTCTGGGTGGCGGACGGCCGGTGCGCTGGCTTGATGGCTTGGCGGAGGAAGGTGCGTGGTCTGCGTCGCCGGGGCAACCCGGCGAGCTGAGTGCTTGGGCGACCGAGGGCAGTGGGCGAAGTGCGGCTAGAGGGTTGGGAAGGGGAGGTGAAGTCGGAGACTCTGGAGGGTGGGTGAGGCCCAAGCGGGTGGTTGGATAGACGTGCGGTTGGTGGCCTGCGCCGACTCAGGTGGCGGGTGGCTCGGCGGCCGGATGGCCTGAGGTCGAGCGACTGGCGCGGTCGGACGACCCTGCAGCGCGGTGGTTAAACGGCCGGTGCGGCCGGAGAGTCCATGCGCTGGAGCGGCTCGGTGGTGGACTCGCTCGGTGGCAGGGGCATTGCTGCGCCCTGACGGTTCGGTGCCGAGCGGTTGCCAATGGGCGGGTGCCCGCGGCAGAAGGGTGCTGCGTCAGCAACCGCAGCACCGGAAGTCCGGTCATCGCGACCAGCGCAGACACTCCGGCGACCGGGCTGGGCTCGGCCTGCCGAGGCGGTGGAAACCGCCTGTGAAACGTACAGAATCCGCGGAAGTCCTGGGGAGGGGACGGCCAGGGTGAGCAAACCCTCTTTGTTTGAGCTTGCACGCTCGTGCATAATCATTCGTATGACGGTGAAGATCGCGGTAGCCGGTGCCAGCGGGTACGCGGGCGGCGAACTGCTGCGCCTGCTCCTGACCCATCCAGAGGTCGAGATCGGCGCTCTCACGGCGGCGAGCAGTGCGGGGACCACGCTGGGCACGCACCAGCCGCACCTTGTTCCGCTGGCCGGCCGGGTGTTGCTCGAGACGAACGCGGAGACGCTCGCGGGCCATGACGTCGTGTTCCTTGCTCTGCCGCACGGCCATTCGGCCGGGATCGCGGCTCAGCTCGGGCCGGACGTGCTCGTGGTCGACCTCGGGGCCGACCACCGGCTCGCGGACGCGGCGGACTGGCGACGGTGGTACTCCGGAGAGCACGCGGGACAGTGGCCGTACGGGATGCCCGAACTGCCGGGCGCGCGCGAGAAACTGGTGGGAACCAAGAGGATCGCGGTTCCCGGCTGTTTCCCGACTGGCGGATCGCTGGCGTTGGCGCCCGCGTTGGCGGCGGGGCTGGTCGAGCCCGCGGTCACGGTGGTGTCGGTGACGGGGACGTCGGGTGCGGGCAAGAGCCTGCGGCCGAATCTGCTCGGGTCCGAGGTCATGGGCAACGCGAGCGCTTACGGCGTCGCCGGGGCGCATCGGCACACGCCGGAGTTCGTGCAGAACCTCTCCGCGGCGGCGGGCAAGCCCGTCACGGTTTCGTTCACGCCGGTGCTCGCGCCGATGCCGCGCGGCATTCTCACGACGGCCAGCGCTCAGCTCGCGGGCGACGTCGACGAGGCCGCCGTGCGCGCGGTGTACGAGAAGGCTTACGGCGCCGAACCGTTCGTCCAGGTGCTGCCCGAAGGGACCTGGCCGACGACCGCCGCGACGGTCGGTTCGAACAACGTCCAGCTGCAGCTCGGAATCGACGCCGACGCGGGAAGGCTGGTCGTCGTCACGTCGATCGACAACCTCACCAAGGGCACCGCGGGCGGTGCCGTCCAATCGATGAACCTGGCGCTCGGTTTCCCCGAGGCCACCGGACTTTCCACCGTGGGAGTGGCACCGTGACCGTCACCGGACCGAAGGGTTTCCGCGCCGCGGGCGTGGCCGCCGGCATCAAAGCCTCCGGCGCGCTCGACCTCGCGCTGGTCGTCAACGACGGCCCGCTCGACGTCGCGGCGGGGGTGTTCACCCGGAACGTGATCAAGGCCGCGCCGGTGCTGTGGTCGCAGGAAGTGCTGAAGCAGCAGAAGCTGAAGGCCGTCGTGCTCAACTCCGGCGGAGCGAACGCGGCGACCGGGCCGGGCGGCTTCCAGGACACGCACGCCACGGCGGAGAAGGTCGCCGAGGTGCTCGGCGCCGGGGCGATCGAGGTCGCGGTGTGCTCCACCGGGCTGATCGGCGAGCGGCTGCCGATGGCCGCCGTTCTGTCCGGTGTGGACAGTGCGGTCAAGGCGCTGGACGCGAGCCCGGAAGCGGCGCTCAACGCGGCCACCGGCGTGATGACCACCGACACCAAGCCGAAGCAGGCGTTCGCCCAGCACGAATCCGGATGGAGCGTCGGCGGGTTCGCCAAGGGCGCTGGCATGCTCGCGCCGAATCTGGCGACGATGCTGTCCGTGCTGACCACGGATGCCGTGGCGGACAAGGAAACTCTCGACCGTGCGCTGCGCGCCGCTACGCACGTCACGTTCGATCGGCTCGACGTGGACGGCGGGACGTCGACCAACGACACGGTCCTCGTGCTCGCGTCGGGTGCGAGCGGGGTGGAGCCGACGGAAGCCGAGCTGACCGAGTTGCTCACCAAGGTCAGCCACGACCTGGTGCTGCAGCTGCGCGCCGATTCCGAAGGCGCCACCAAGGACGTCGACGTCACGGTGAAGGGCGCCGCGTCCGAGGACGACGCGATTGTCGTGGCCCGGACGATCGCCGAGGACAACCTGGTCAAGACCGCGTTGTTCGGCTCCGACCCCAACTGGGGCCGGATCGCGATGGCGCTCGGCCGCGCCCCGGCGCGGATCGACCCGGAGACGGTGTCGATCGCCATCAACGGCGTCACCTTGTTCGCGGGCGGCACGACGGCGGAGGACCGGTCGGCGGCCGACCTGTCCGGGCGGGCGATCGACGTCGTCGTGGATCTCGGGGTCGGGTCCGGCGAGGCCACGATCTACACCACGGACCTGTCGCACGCGTACGTCGAAGAGAACAGCGCGTACTCGTCATGACGGATACCGGAAGGCTCGTCTCCGCCGACGAACGGCTCGCCAGCGCGGCCGAGAAGGCCGGGGTGCTGATCGAGGCTCTGCCGTGGCTGCAGCGGTTCCACGGCGCGACCGTCGTGGTCAAGTACGGCGGCAACGCGATGATCGACGACCAGCTGAAGGCCGCGTTCGCCGAGGACATGGTGTTCCTGCGGCTGGCCGGGCTGCATCCGGTCGTCGTGCACGGCGGCGGCCCGCAGATCAGCGCGATGCTGTCCCGGCTCGGCGTGCCGGGGGAGTTCAAGGGCGGGCTGCGAGTCACCACGCCGGAGACGATGGACATCGTGCGGATGGTGCTGGTCGGCCAGGTCAGCCGCGAGCTGGTCGGCCTGATCAACGCGCACGGCCCGTACGCGGTCGGCATCTCCGGCGAGGACGCGCGGCTGTTCACCGCCGAGCGCAAACAGGCCACTGTGGACGGTGAGCAGGTGGACATCGGCCTCGTCGGCGAGGTCGCCGAGGTGAACCCGGACGCGGTGCTCGACATCGTCAACGCCGGCCGCATCCCGGTGGTGTCCACGGTGGCCCCCGACGTCGACGGCGTGGTGCACAACGTCAACGCCGACACCGCCGCGGGCGCGCTCGCCGCGGCGCTCGGCGCGGAAAAGCTCGTGGTGCTCACCGACGTCGAAGGTCTTTACGCCAACTGGCCGGACCGGTCCTCGCTGATCGACCGGATCCCCGTCGACCGTCTCGAACGCATGCTGCCCGGCCTCGCCAGCGGCATGATCCCGAAGATGGAGGCGTGCGTGCGCGCGGTGCGCGGCGGCGTGCGCGGCGCCCACGTCATCGACGGCAGGCTCGCCCATTCGGTGCTGCTCGAGGTCTTCACCTCGCGCGGCATCGGGACCATGGTGCTGCCCGAGGCAGCGCCCTCCGGAACGGAGCACGCGTGACTACCCTCAAGTCCAATGCGGACGGTCAGCAGCACTGGCAGTCGGCCGTCATGGACAACTACGGAACCCCCGGCCTGACCCTGGTGCGCGGCGAAGGCGCGCGAGTGTGGGACGCGGACGGCGCCGAGTACGTCGACCTGGTCGGCGGCATCGCGGTGAACGCGCTCGGCCACGCCCACCCGGAGGTGGTGCGCGCGGTCACCGAGCAGATCTCGAAGCTGGGGCACACGTCGAACCTGTACGTGAACCCGGTCGCGGTCGAACTCGCCGAAACGCTGCTCGACGTCGCGGGCCTGACCGGGCAGGGCAAGGTCCTGTTCGTCAACTCCGGCGCGGAGGCCAACGAGGCCGCGCTGAAGATCACCCGGCTCACCGGCCGCCGGAAGATCGTCGCGGCGGAGGGCGCGTTCCACGGCCGCACCATGGGCGCGCTGTCGCTCACCGGGCAGCCGTCGAAGCGCGAGGCGTTCGAGCCGCTTGTCCCGGGCGTCACGCATGTTCCCTACGGCGACGTCGAAGCGTTGCGGGCCGCCGTGGACGGCGAGACCGCTGCGGTCTTCCTGGAGCCGGTGCTCGGCGAAGCCGGGGTGATTCCTGCTCCGGACGGCTACCTGCAGGCCGCGCGCGAGATCACCAAGGCCGCCGGTGCGCTGCTCGTCCTCGACGAGGTGCAGACCGGGATCGGGCGGCTCGGCACCTGGTTCGGCTTCCAGCAGGCCGGGATCGTGCCGGACGTGATCACGCTCGCGAAGGGCCTCGGCGGCGGGCTTCCGCTCGGCGCAGTGATCGGCGTCGGCGCGGCCGGCGACCTGCTCAAGCCGGGCCAGCACGGCACGACCTTCGGCGGCAACCCGGTGTGCTGCGCGGCCGGGCTGGCGGTACTGCGCACGATCGTCCGCGACGACCTGCTCGACCATGTTTCGGCGCTCGGCAAGGACATCGCGGCCGGCGTCGAAGCGCTCGG
This sequence comes from Amycolatopsis sp. AA4, assembly GCF_002796545.1. Lineage (GTDB taxonomy): Bacteria > Actinomycetota > Actinomycetes > Mycobacteriales > Pseudonocardiaceae > Amycolatopsis. The sequence continues at coordinate 4,838,853 of NZ_CP024894.1, read as the reverse complement.
CCACCCGCTCGTCTCCGGCGTCCGCGGCGCGGGGCTGCTGCTCGGCATCGGCCTGCGGGGACCCGTTTCCGCGGCCGTCGCGAAGGCCGCGCAGGAGGCGGGCTATCTCGTCAACCCGGTCGCCCCGGACACCGTCCGGCTCGCCCCGCCGCTCGTGCTCGACGAGCAGCAGGCGCACGGCTTCCTCTCCGCCCTCCCGGGCGCGCTCGACTCCACCACCACGAAGGATTCCGACTGATGCCCCGCCACTTCCTCCGCGACGACGACGTCACCCCCGCCGAGCAGGCCGCTCTGCTCGACCTGGCCGACCAGCTGAAAGCCGACCCGCTCGGCACGAAGGCGCTGACCGGGCGCACGGTGGCCGCGATCTTCGAGAAGAACTCCACGCGCACCCGGTTCTCGTTCGAGGTCGGCATCAGCCAGCTCGGCGGGCATCCGGTGATCGTCGACGGCCGTTCGATGCAGCTCGGCCGCGAGGAAACCATCGAGGACACCTCGCGCGTGCTGTCCCGCTACGTCGACGCCGTCGTGTGGCGCACCTTCGCGCAGAAGCGCATCGACTCGATGGCGTCCGTCGCGTCCATCCCGATCATCAACGCGCTGACCGACGAGTTCCACCCGTGCCAGGTGCTCACGGACCTCATGACCATCCGCGAGCGCAAGGGCAAGCTCGCCGGGCTCACGCTCACCTACCTCGGCGACGGAGCCAACAACATGGCGCATTCGCTGCTGCTCGGCGGGACCACGGCAGGGATGAACGTGCGCGTCGTGTCTCCGGAAGGGTTCCAGCCCGACCAGCAGGTGATGCTCGACGCCAAGCAGCGCGGCACGGAAACCGGCGGCAGCGCGACGGTCTACACCGACGCGCACGAGGCCGTCGAGGGTTCGGACGTGCTGGTCACCGACACCTGGACGTCGATGGGGCAGGAGAACGACGGCCTCGACCGGGTCGGCCCGTTCCGCGCCCTGCAGATCAACGCCGGACTGCTGAAGCGCGCCGCCGACGAGGCGATCGTGCTGCACTGCCTGCCCGCGCACCGCGGCTGGGAGATCACCGACGAGGTGCTCGACGGCCCGGCCAGCGCGGTGTGGGACGAGGCGGAGAACCGGCTGCACGCGCAGAAGGCGCTGCTGGTCTGGCTGTTCGGGCAGAACGGCCGATGACCAGCAGCCGGGTCGGGCGCCAGGCGCGGATCACCGAACTGGTGTCCACGATGGCCATCCGCAGCCAGACGGAGCTGGCGCGGCTGCTGGCCGCCGAGGGAATCGAGGTCACGCAGGCGACGCTGTCGCGCGACCTCGACGAACTCGGCGCGGTCAAGCTGCGCGGAGCCGACTCGGGCGCGCCGGTCTACGTCATCCCCGAGGACGGCAGCCCCGTTCGCGGGGTGCAGGGCGGTACTTCACGGCTGTCGCGGCTGCTCGCCGAACTGCTGGTGTCGGCGGATTCGTCGGGCAATCTCACCGTGTTGCGCACGCCGCCGGGCGCCGCGCAGTTCCTCGCGAGCGCGATCGACCGGGCCGCGCTGGAAGAGGTCGTCGGCTCGATCGCGGGCGACGACACGGTCGCGGTCATCGCGCGCGAGCCGCTGACCGGACGCGACCTCGCCGAGCGGTTCACCGCGCTCGCGCAAGGTTCGGCGGAAGGGGACGAGCCGTGACCCGGCGGGTCGTGCTCGCCTGTCCGGGCGGGCACGGCTCCTCTGCCGCGCTGGATCTCCTTGCCGGACAAGGCGAAGTGGTCGCCGTCGCGGTGGATTTCGGCGCCGGGGACGTCGATTTGTGCGCGCTCCGGCGGCAGGCGGCGGCCGACGGGGCCACCGAGATCGTGGTCGCGGACGTCCGCGAGGAATTCGCGAACGACTACTGTTTGCCTGCCCTGCAAGCGAATGCGCTGATCCTCGACCGGCACCCGCTGGTCGAGGCTCTGGCCCGGCCGCTGCTGGCGAGCCAGCTCGTCGCGACCGCGAAGGACCGCAACGCGTCAGTCATCGCGCACGGCGGCGGATACACATTGTCCAGCATGATCGCGGCACTCGCGCCGGACCTGGAGATCGTCGAACTCGGCGTCCGAGGCGGGCAGGAGTTGTCGACGAGCCGGACTTTGTGGGGCCGGGCCGCGAACGACGGTTACCGCTGTACCGAGGACGCGGTGGTGAACCTCGGCATGCCGGACGAAGTCGTCGTCACCTTCGAACAGGGCGTACCGGTCGCGGTCGACGGCGAAACCGTCAGCGTGGCCGAGGCGGTGCAGCGGCTCGGGCACCGGGCCGGAGCGCACGGCATCGGCCGGTTCGAGTTGGCTGGCGGCTACGACGCACCGGGCGCGGCAGTGCTGGTCACCGCGCACCAGGAGCTGGAATCGGTCGCCCTCGACCGGGATCTGGCGAGGTTCAAGCACGGCGTCGACCGCCGGTGGGCCGAGCTGGTCCAAGACGGGTTGTGGTTCTCGCCGCTGCGCGAGCCGCTGGACGCGTTCGTCCGGCGGGCGCAGGAGCGCGTGTCCGGCGAGGTGCGGCTGGTGCTGCACGCGGGCAGCGCGACCGTCGCCGGCCTCCCCGGGAGGCGGCTTCGCCCGGTCGGACGGCGGTACCGTCCGGGCACCGGGCAGACTCCGCTGGGGAGCACCCAGCATCCGACCACCCAGGCGTCCTGAGACGCCGGACGAGAGAGGCAGAACGTGAGCGGGAAAGACCAGCCGGTGCAGCTGTGGGGCGGCCGGTTCGCCAGCGGGCCGGCCGAGGCGATGGCGGCGCTGAGCGCCTCGACCCACTTCGACTGGCGCCTGGCGCCCTACGACATCGCCGGATCGCGCGCGCACGCCCGCGTGCTGAACAAGGCGGGTCTGCTCACCGAAGCGGAACTGGCCGGGATGCTGGAGGCGCTCGACACCTTGGCGCAGGACGTCGCGTCCGGGGCGTTCACGCCGACGGTCGCCGACGAGGACGTGCACACCGCGCTCGAACGCGGCCTGCTCGAACGCGCCGGCGCCGAGCTCGGCGGCAAGCTGCGCGCCGGCCGTTCCCGCAACGACCAGGTCGCGACGCTGTTCCGGATGTGGCTGCGCGACGCCGCGCGCCGGGTGGTCGCGGGCACGCTCGACGTGATCGACGCGCTGGTCTCGCAGGCGTCCCGGCACCCGGACGCGATCCTGCCCGGCCGCACCCACCTGCAGCACGCGCAGCCGGTTCTGCTGGCGCACCACCTGATGGCGCACGGCCAGTCGCTGCTGCGCGACGTCTCCCGCCTGCGCGACTGGGACGCTCGCACCGCGGAGTCGCCGTACGGCTCGGGCGCGCTCGCCGGTTCGTCGCTCGGCCTCGACCCGGAAGCGGTGGCCGCCGAACTGGGCTTCGACACCAGCGTGGAGAACTCGATCGACGGCACCGCCTCGCGCGATTTCGTCGCGGAGTTCGCGTTCGCCGTCGCGATGCTCGCGGTGAACCTGTCGCGGATCGCCGAAGAGGTGATCATCTGGAACACCGCCGAGTTCGGCTACGTGACGCTGGACGACGCGTGGGCCACCGGCAGCTCGATCATGCCGCAGAAGAAGAACCCGGACGTCGCGGAGCTGACCCGCGGCAAGGCCGGCCGCCTGATCGGCAACCTCACCGGCCTGCTCGCCACGCTCAAGGCGCAGCCGCTCGCGTACAACCGCGACCTGCAGGAGGACAAGGAGCCGGTCTTCGATTCGGTCGAACAGCTGGAACTGCTCTTCCCGGCGATCGCGGGCATGCTCGGCACGCTCACGTTCCACACCGACCGGCTCGCCGAACTCGCTCCGGCCGGGTTCACGCTGGCCACCGACATCGCCGAATGGCTGGTGCGCCAGGGCGTGCCGTTCCGCGTCGCGCACGAGGCGGCGGGGGAGAGCGTGCGGGTCGCCGAGTCGCGCGGGGTCGGGCTCGACGAGCTGACCGACGAGGAGTTCCAGGCCATCAACCCGGCGCTCACGCCCGCGGTGCGCGAGGTCCTGACCGTCGAAGGTTCGGTGCGTTCGCGCGACGCCCGCGGCGGCACCGCGCCGGACCGGGTCGCCGAGCAGCGGGAACGCCTGGTCGAGCGCGTCGCGGCGCATCGGCAGTGGCTGAAATGATCTGCCGTCGGGCCGCTCGTTAGGCTGGCGGCCTGACGAGGGGAGTGCGTGTGGACCGGTTGTTCCGGCGCGAAGAACTGGCACTGGACCCGGTCGACCTGGCTCGGCTGCTGCTCGGTGCCGTCCTCGAGGCGGACGCGCCCGAGGGCCGGGTCGGGGTGCGGCTCGTCGAGGTCGAGGCCTACCGCGGGCTCGACGATCCCGCTTCGCACTGCTACCGCGGGAAAACCCCGCGCAACGCGGTGATGTGGGGTCCGGCCGGGCACCTCTACGTGTACTTCGTCTACGGCATGCACTTCTGCGCGAACGTCGTGGGCACCGAGGACGGCCAGCCGGGCGCGGTGCTGCTGCGCGCCGGCGAGGTCGTCGAGGGCGCGGACATCGTGCGGAAGCGCCGGCCGAACGCGCGCGGCAACGGCGAACTCGCCAAGGGCCCGGCCATCCTCACGTCGGTGCTGGGCCTCGCGCGCGAGCAGAACGGCGCCGATCTCACCGACCCCGGCTCGCCGGTGCGGCTGCTCGTCGGCGAGCGCGTGCCCGCGGACAACGTGCGCACCGGCCCGCGCGTCGGCGTCGCGATGGCGATGGACACGCCGTGGCGGTTCTGGATCGACGGCTCACCAGCCGTCTCGACCTACCGCCGCGGCGGGAAACGCCGGCAGGTGCGACCCGCGGGATAGTCGTTTGACCTGGTGGGGGATCATCTACAGGTGTGAGTGAGCACATCCTTGACGAGTTGTCCTGGCGCGGCCTGATCGCGCAATCCACCGACATCGACGCCCTGCGCCGAGAACTCGACCGCGGCCCGCTCACGCTCTATTGCGGCTTCGACCCGACCGCGCCCAGCCTGCACGCCGGCAACCTCGTCCCGCTGCTGATGCTCAAGCGGTTCCAGCGCGCCGGGCACCGGCCGATCGTGCTGGCCGGCGGCGCCACCGGGATGATCGGCGACCCCCGCGACAACGGGGAGCGCACGCTGAACACCCTGGACGTCGTCGCCGACTGGGCCGGGCGGATCCGCGGCCAGCTGGAGCGGTTCGTGGACTTCGACGATTCGCCGACCGGCGCGATCGTCGAGAACAACCTCGACTGGACCGGGAAGCAGAACACGCTGGAGTTCCTGCGGGACGTCGGCAAGCACTTCTCGGTCAACGTCATGCTGAACCGGGAGACGGTGAAGCGGCGGCTCGAAGGCGACGGCATGTCCTACACCGAATTCAGCTACCTGCTGCTGCAGTCGCAGGACTACCTGGAGCTGTACCGCAAGCACGGCTGCAAGCTGCAGGTCGGCGGCTCGGACCAGTGGGGCAACCTCGTCGGCGGCGTCGACCTGATCCGCCGGGTCGAGGGCGGCGCCGCGCACGCGCTGACCGCGCCGCTGGTCACCGACGCCGAGGGCCGCAAGTTCGGCAAGTCCACCGGCGGCGGCAACGTGTGGCTCGACCCGGAGCTGACCTCGCCGTACGCCTGGTACCAGTACTTCGTGAACGTCGGCGACGCCGACGTGCTCCGCTACCTGCGCCTGTTCACCTTCCTCGACCAGGAGGAGATCGACGCGCTGGCGAAGGACACCGAGGAGCGCCCGCACCTGCGCGCCGCGCAGAAGCGGCTGGCCGAGGAGTTCACGAACCTGGTGCACGGCGAGGACCAGACGCGCCAGGTCATCGCGGCGAGCCAGGCCCTGTTCGGCCGCGGCGAGCTGACCGGCCTGGACGGCCCGACGCTCGACGCGGCGATGGCCGAGGTCCCGAACGGCAAGGTCGAGCCGGCCGGCGACGCGACGATCGTCGACCTGCTGCTCGCCGGGGGACTCGTGGACAGCAAGGGCGCGGCCCGGCGCACGGTCAAGGAGGGCGGCGCGTACGTGAACAACGTGAAGATCGCCGACGAGGAGTGGAAGCCCTCGGCTTCCGACGCGCTCCACGGCCGCTGGCTCGTGGTCCGCAAGGGCAAGCGCAACGTCGCCGGAGTCCGGGTCGGGGGCTGATCGCCGCCCAGGCCCGAAACAGGGGCTCTGACCTGCGGGAACGCAGTTAAGGGACCCCCCTGCTTCGGGCCCTTCCGGGGGGTGTAAAGTTCTTCAAGTCGCCAGGGAGACCGGGCGGCCGCCGGGACACGAACCAAGCTCTCGCCTCTAAGGTGATTGAGTGGGTGTCCCACCAAAAACTGCTAGGAATGACCGCTTCGGTCAGGCTCGCCCTCATGGGGTCGGGTTTGATGTGGGGTGTGTTGCTTGAGAACTCAACAGTGTGCTAGTGAACTAAGCCAGTAGAGCTTATATGAAACCCCCTCGTCGGGGTTTCCTTTGAGATTGATTGATTGAGAGTAGTCTCGATCGAACTTGAAGACATTGTTGGAGAGTTTGATCCTGGCTCAGGACGAACGCTGGCGGCGTGCTTAACACATGCAAGTCGAACGCTGAACCGGTTTCGGCCGGGGATGAGTGGCGAACGGGTGAGTAACACGTGGGTAATCTGCCCTGTACTCTGGGATAAGCCTGGGAAACTGGGTCTAATACCGGATACGACCACTGCAGGCATCTGTGGTGGTGGAAAGTTCCGGCGGTATGGGATGAACCCGCGGCCTATCAGCTTGTTGGTGGGGTAATGGCCTACCAAGGCGACGACGGGTAGCCGGCCTGAGAGGGTGACCGGCCACACTGGGACTGAGACACGGCCCAGACTCCTACGGGAGGCAGCAGTGGGGAATATTGCACAATGGGCGCAAGCCTGATGCAGCGACGCCGCGTGAGGGATGACGGCCTTCGGGTTGTAAACCTCTTTCGCCAGGGACGAAGCGCAAGTGACGGTACCTGGATAAGAAGCACCGGCTAACTACGTGCCAGCAGCCGCGGTAATACGTAGGGTGCGAGCGTTGTCCGGAATTATTGGGCGTAAAGAGCTCGTAGGCGGTTTGTCGCGTCGGCCGTGAAATCTCCACGCTTAACGTGGAGCGTGCGGTCGATACGGGCAGACTTGAGTTCGGCAGGGGAGACTGGAATTCCTGGTGTAGCGGTGAAATGCGCAGATATCAGGAGGAACACCGGTGGCGAAGGCGGGTCTCTGGGCCGATACTGACGCTGAGGAGCGAAAGCGTGGGGAGCGAACAGGATTAGATACCCTGGTAGTCCACGCTGTAAACGTTGGGCGCTAGGTGTGGGCGACATTCCACGTTGTCCGTGCCGTAGCTAACGCATTAAGCGCCCCGCCTGGGGAGTACGGCCGCAAGGCTAAAACTCAAAGGAATTGACGGGGGCCCGCACAAGCGGCGGAGCATGTGGATTAATTCGATGCAACGCGAAGAACCTTACCTGGGCTTGACATGCGCCAGACATCCCCAGAGATGGGGCTTCCCTTGTGGTTGGTGTACAGGTGGTGCATGGCTGTCGTCAGCTCGTGTCGTGAGATGTTGGGTTAAGTCCCGCAACGAGCGCAACCCTTATCCTACGTTGCCAGCGCGTCATGGCGGGGACTCGTGGGAGACTGCCGGGGTCAACTCGGAGGAAGGTGGGGATGACGTCAAGTCATCATGCCCCTTATGTCCAGGGCTTCACACATGCTACAATGGCTGGTACAGAGGGCTGCGATACCGCGAGGTGGAGCGAATCCCTTAAAGCCGGTCTCAGTTCGGATCGCAGTCTGCAACTCGACTGCGTGAAGTCGGAGTCGCTAGTAATCGCAGATCAGCAACGCTGCGGTGAATACGTTCCCGGGCCTTGTACACACCGCCCGTCACGTCATGAAAGTCGGTAACACCCGAAGCCCATGGCCCAACCCGCAAGGGAGGGAGTGGTCGAAGGTGGGACTGGCGATTGGGACGAAGTCGTAACAAGGTAGCCGTACCGGAAGGTGCGGCTGGATCACCTCCTTTCTAAGGAGCACAACACATCCCGGTCATCGTGCCGGGAGTGGCCGGAGCTTAGGCCTCGAATGCAGGTCTGCTCTGGTTGCTCAAGGAATTGTGGAACTACTGGTTATGGGTTCTCGCGGTGGTGATGCCGCCGACTCAGTACTGCGGGCTTGTCCCGCGTGGAACGGCGGCCGCGGATCCGGGCGGGTTCTTGTTCGCTCAGCACGCTGTTGGGTCCTGAGGCAACACACGTTGTTTCTGGTGTGGTGTTTGAGAACTGTAGAGTGGATGCGAGCATCTTTGTGGTCAAGTTGTTAAGGGCACATGGTGGATGTCTTGGCTTCAGGAGCCGATGAAGGACGTGGGAGGCTGCGATATGCCTCGGGGAGCTGTCAACCGAGCTGTGATCCGAGGATTTCCGAATGGGGAAACCCAGCACCAGTGATGTGGTGTTACCCGCCGGTGAATATATAGCCGGTGTGGAGGGAACGCGGGGAAGTGAAACATCTCAGTACCCGCAGGAAGAGAAAACAAAAGTGATTCCGTGAGTAGTGGCGAGCGAAAGCGGAAGAGGCTAAACCGATTGCATGTGATACCTGTCAGGGGTTGTGTGGTCGGGGTTGTGGGACCTGTCTTCTCAGAGCTGACACTCTGGGCGTGATGCGGCATGGTTAGCGGAACCGCTTGGGACGGCGGGCCGGAGCGGGTGAGAGCCCCGTACGCGAAAACTGTGTTTGTGTTGTGTGGCGGTGTTCCCGAGTAGCAGCGAGCTCGTGGAATTTGCTGTGAATCTGCCGGGACCACCCGGTAAGCCTAAATACTTCCTGGAGACCGATAGCGGACGAGTACCGTGAGGGAAAGATGAAAAGTACCCCGGGAGGGGAGTGAAAGAGTACCTGAAACCGTGTGCCTACAAGCCGTCAGAGCTCACTTGTTGAGTGATGGCGTGCCTTTTGAAGAATGAGCCTGCGAGTTAGTGCTGCGTGGCGAGGTTAACCCGGGTGGGGTAGCCGTAGCGAAAGCGAGTCTGAATAGGGCGATTGAGTCGCGTGGTCTAGACCCGAAGCGGAGTGATCTACCCATGGCCAGGGTGAAGCGACGGTAAGACGTCGTGGAGGCCCGAACCCACTTAGGTTGAAAACTGAGGGGATGAGCTGTGGGTAGGGGTGAAAGGCCAATCAAACTCCGTGATAGCTGGTTCTCCCCGAAATGCATTTAGGTGCAGCGTCGCGTGTTTCTTGCCGGGGGTAGAGCTACTGGATGGTCTAGGGGCCTTACCGGGTTACCGAAATCAACCAAACTCCGAATACCGGTTAGTGAGAGCGCGGCAGTGAGACGGCGGGGGATAAGCTTCGTCGTCGAGAGGGAAACAGCCCAGAACACCAGCTAAGGCCCCTAAGTGTGTGCTCAGTGGGAAAGGATGTGGGATTGCCCAGACAACCAGGAGGTTGGCTTAGAAGCAGCCACCCTTGAAAGAGTGCGTAATAGCTCACTGGTCAAGTGGTCCTGCGCCGACAATGTAGCGGGGCTTAAGCACACCGCCGAAGCTGTGTCATTGACACAATAGATCGACGTTCGTCCTTGAGGCGGATGTCCAGTCGTGTTGATGGGTAGGGGAGCGTCCTGCATCCAGGGAAGCCGCGGCGGAAGCTAGCGGTGGAGGGTGCGGGAGTGAGAATGCAGGCATGAGTAGCGAATGCAGAGTGAGAAACTCTGCCGCCGGATGACCAAGGGTTCCTGGGCCAGGCTAATCCGCCCAGGGTAAGTCGGGACCTAAGGCGAGGCCGACAGGCGTAGTCGATGGACAACGGGTTGATATTCCCGTACCCGAGCATGTGCGCCCATGGCGAGGCGGTTGACACTAACCACCCGAAGCCACTCGTGAAGCCTTCGGGCGGATCGGGTGTGTGGAGCGTGGGACCTGATTCCGTAGTAGTCAAGCGATGGGGTGACGCAGGAAGGTAGCTCCGCCAGGCGATGGTTGTCCTGGTGTAAGCGTGTAGGAGGAACAGTAGGCAAATCCGCTGTTCACATACTCTGAGACGTGATGCGTAGCCGTGTGAGGCGAAGTGGGTGATCCTATGCTGTCGAGAAAAGCCTCTAGTGAGTGCATGCACGGCCCGTACCCCAAACCAACACAGGTGGTCAGGTAGAGAATACCAAGGCGATCGGGTGAACTGTGGTTAAGGAACTCGGCAAAATGCCCCCGTAACTTCGGGAGAAGGGGGGCCAAACACCTTGAAGCTTCATGCAAGTGGAGGGGTGGTTGGCCGCAGAGACCAGCGGAAAGCGACTGTTTACTAAAAACACAGGTCCATGCGAAGTCGCAAGACGATGTATATGGACTGACGCCTGCCCGGTGCTGGAACGTTAAGAGGACCGGTTAACTCACTTTGTGGGTGAAGCTGAGAATTTAAGCGCCAGTAAACGGCGGTGGTAACTATAACCATCCTAAGGTAGCGAAATTCCTTGTCGGGTAAGTTCCGACCTGCACGAATGGCGTAACGACTTTCCGGCTGTCTCGACCACAGGCCCGGCGAAATTGCATTACGAGTAAAGATGCTCGTTACGCGCGGCAGGACGGAAAGACCCCGGGACCTTTACTATAGTTTGGTATTGGTTTTCGGTTCGGCTTGTGTAGGATAGGTGGGAGACTGTGAAGCGCTCACGCTAGTGGGTGTGGAGTCGTTGTTGAAATACCACTCTGGTCGGATTGGGAATCTGAACCTCGGACCATGATCTGGTTCAGGGACAGTGCCTGATGGGTAGTTTAACTGGGGCGGTTGCCTCCTAAAGGGTAACGGAGGCGCCCAAAGGTTCCCTCAGCCTGGTTGGCAATCAGGTGTCGAGTGCAAGTGCACAAGGGAGCTTGACTGTGAGACAGACATGTCGAGCAGGGACGAAAGTCGGGACTAGTGATCCGGCACCTCCTGGTGGAAGGGGTGTCGCTCAACGGATAAAAGGTACCCCGGGGATAACAGGCTGATCTTGCCCAAGAGTCCATATCGACGGCATGGTTTGGCACCTCGATGTCGGCTCGTCGCATCCTGGGGCCGGAGTAGGTCCCAAGGGTTGGGCTGTTCGCCCATTAAAGCGGCACGCGAGCTGGGTTTAGAACGTCGTGAGACAGTTCGGTCCCTATCCGCCGCGCGCGCAGGATACTTGAGGAAGGCTGTCCCTAGTACGAGAGGACCGGGACGGACGGACCTCTGGTGTGCCAGTTGTCACGCCAGTGGCATGGCTGGTTGGCTATGTTCGGAAGGGATAACCGCTGAAGGCATCTAAGCGGGAAGCCTGTTCCAAGATGAGGTATCCCACCCCATGTGGGTTAAGGCCCCCAAGAGACGATTGGGTTGATAGGCCAGAAATGGAAGCACAGTAATGTGTTGTCGAGTTGACTGGTACTAATAGGCCGAGGACTTGCCCACAAAGATGTTACGCATCCACTCTACGGTTCTGAAACACCACACCGGCTGTCACGACAGTGACAGGTGTGTGTTGTTTCGGAGTGTTTCGGTGGTTTTAGCGTCAGGGAAACGCCCGGTCCCATTCCGAACCCGGAAGCTAAGCCTGACTGCGCCGATGGTACTGCAACCGAAGGGTTGTGGGAGAGTAGGACACCGCCGAACTTAACCTGATAGGTCTGGGCCCCGGTCCGAGAACCCCTGGTGGTTCTCCCGGGGCCCAGACTCATGTTCGCATCCGCTCGAAGCAGCGCGCGGGGACCGCTGAGGGTCCGCCCGCGCGAGGTTGCTCCGAACGGGCCCGTAGGATAGTCAATCGGCCCTCGTGCGAGGGCCTACTTCAGAATTCCAGAGTTGTCTATGGCAGGAGGCCAGGTGTCCGAGTTCGGTCGACGAGACTCAGCGGATGAGGGGTCCGGTCGGTCGGCTCGCCGCGACCAGGACTCCCGCGGCGGACGGTCCGACGCGCCCCGGGGAGACCGGCGCGGCGCGCGGCAGGACCGCGGCGGGCGCGACAGCCACCAGGGCCGGCTCCGTCGGGACGACCGCGGCGCGCGCGGATCCGGCGGGTTCGCCGGCCGCCCCGACCGCGGCGACGGCCCCCGCGAGAACCGCGGATACGCCGGCAAACGCGACGACGACCGCGACTTCCGCCCCCGCGGCAAGCGCGAGTTCGACCGTCCGCAAGGCAAGTCGTACGGCGATCGCTCCGGGCGTCCCGAGGGACGCTCGTCCTACGGCGACCGTTCGGAAGGCCGCTCCTACGGGGAGCGCTCCGGCGGGCCCGGCAAATCGTACGGCGACCGGTCGGGACGTCCGGAAGGCAAGTCCTACGGCGATCGCGGTGGGCGGCCGCAGGGCAAATCCTCTTACGGGGAGCGGTCCGGCGGGCGCTGGAACGACGACCGGCGCGGCAGCGACGACCGCCGCGGCGGTTACTCGGGCGGCGACGACCGGCGCGGTCCGGGCGGATATCGCGGCAAGGACTCTCAAGGCGGCGGATTCCGCGACGACCGGCGTGGTTCCGGCGGATTCCGTGACAACGACCGGCGCGGCGGTTACGGCGACCGCGACAATCGCGGCGGCAAGCCGGGCGAATCGCGTGGCGGCTACCGCGATGACCGTGGCGGCAAGCCCGGTGGGTACCGCGATGACCGTGGCGGCAAGCCGGGCGGGTACCGCGATGACCGCGGTGGCAAGCCCGGTGGGTATCGGGACGACCGCGGTGGCAAGCCGGGCGGGTACCGGGACCGGGACGACCGCGGTGGCAAGCCGGGCGGGTACCGGGACCGGGACGACCGCGGTGGCAAGCCGGGCGGGTACCGGGACCGGGACGACCGCGGTGGCAAGCCGGGCGGGTACCGGGACCGGGACGACCGCGGGCCCCGCGAAGGCGGATTCCGTGGCGGGAACCGGGGTTCCGGCGGATTCCGGGACGACCGGTCCGGCGGCAACCGGCGCGACGACCGCGGGTTCCGCGACGACGAGCGCCGGGACAGCCGTCCGGGCGGGTTCCGCAACGAACGGCGGGACGAGGGCGGTTACCGCCGGGACGATCGCGGCGGATCTCGTGACAACCGTCGGGACGACCGGTCGGGCGGTTTCCGCGGCGAGCGGCGCGACGAAGGCGGCTACCGGGGTGACCGTCGGGACGACCGTTCCGGTGGATACCGGAGCGAAGGCGGCTACCGCGGGGACCGTCGGGACGACCGGTCCGGTGGCTTCCGTCGCGATGACCGCGCTGGCGGGGAGCGCCGGGACGAGCGTTCGGGCGGGTTCCGGAAGGACCGTCAGGACGAAGGTTTCCGGGAGTGGCGTGACGAGACCTCGTCGGCCGCGGTCGAGGAAACCGCAGTCGCCGACGAGGTGACTGCGGGCTCGGATGCCGTGGACGTGGAGTCGGGTGCGGGGGACCGGGTCGAGGCCGCTGACGGCCAGGACAAGCGCGACGCGGACAGCTCGCAGGACCGCGGCGACCGGGACGAGCAGCGCGACCGCCGGGAACGCGACGACCGGGGCGGCCGCGGCGAGCGAAGCGACCGGCCCAGCCGCGACAACCGTGGCGATCGCGACAGCCGGGACAACCGAGGCGACCGTCGCGACCGCAGGGACGACCGTCCCCGCGCCAAACGCCCGGTGACCCTCGAGGAGCAGGACGCGGCACTCGCCCGCGGGCTGCTCGAAGCGCCGGAACTGCCCGAGGACATCGAGTTCTCCGACCTCGACGAGGAAGTCCGCCGGGAACTGCGGACCCTGCCGAAGGGGCTCGCGGAGACCGTCGGGAAGCATCTGGTCGCCGCGGGCGGGCTCGTCGACAGCGACCCGGAGGCCGCGCTCGAGCACGCCCGGTACGCGAAGACCAAGGCGTCGCGGGTGCCGATCGTGCGCGAAGGGCTCGGGCTCGTCGCGTACCACGCGGGCGACTGGCAGGAAGCGCTGTCCGAACTGCGCGCCGTCCGGCGGATGACGCGCAGCGACGAGCACATCGCGATCATCGCGGACGCCGAGCGCGCGCTCGGCCGTCCGGAGCGCGCCCTGGACCTCGCCAAGGAGACCGACAAGGAGCGGCTCACCAAGTCGACCCAGGTCGAGCTGGCGATCGTCGCGGCGGGTGCGCGGCGCGACCTCGGGCAGCTGGACGCGGCGGTCGTGTCCCTGCAGGGGCCGGACCTCCAGGCGGGCAAGCGCGACCCGTGGAGCGCGCGCCTGTTCTACGCGTACGCCGACAACCTCGAGGCTGCCGGGCGCAAGGAAGAGGCCGTCCAGTGGTTCCTCAACGCGGCTGAGGCCGACGCCGAGGACGAGACGGACGCCGCCGAGCGGGCCGCCGACCTGGCGAACGAGGCGAACGCGACCGAGACCAACGAGCCCAGCGAGCCCAGCGAGACGGATGACTGACGTGGTCTACGACGCGCTGCTGTTCGATCTCGACGGCACCGTGTACCACGGGCCGCAGGTGATCGAGGGCGCCGCGGAAACCGTGACCGCCGTGCGCGAGCAAGGCACGGCGGTCCGGTTCGTCACCAACAACGCGTCCAAGGCCCCGTCGGCGGTCGCGGAGCACCTCCGGGACCTCGGGATCTCCGCGGACACCGAAGAGGTGCACACGAGCGCTCAGGCGGCCGCCGCGCTCCTCAAGGACCGCCTGCCCGTCGGGGCGAAGGTGCTCATCGTGGGCACCGCCTCGCTCGGCGACCAGGTCTCCGCCGCGGGACTGGAGCCGGTGCGGACCGCGGGCGACGACGTTTCCGCGGTGGTGCAAGGACATTCGCCGGAAACCGGATGGGCGGACCTCGCCGAGGCGAGCATCGTGATCCGGGCGGGCGGCCTGTGGGTCGCCACGAACACCGACAGCACGCTGCCCACCGAACGCGGGCTGATGCCGGGCAACGGATCCATGGTCGGGGCGCTCAAAATCGCTACCGGCGCGGAGCCCGTGGTCGCGGGGAAGCCGCAGCCGTTGTTGTTCGAGACGGCCGCGCGGTCGGCGAAAGCGAAGCGTCCGCTGGTGGTCGGGGACCGGCTCGACACCGACATCGCGGGTGCGGTCGCGGCGGGGCTCGACTCGCTGTGCGTGCTCACCGGCATCGCGACTCCGGCGACGCTGCTCACCGCGATTCCGGCGGAACGGCCCACCCATCTCGGCCACGACCTCACCGCGCTCGCGCAGCCGGTGGACGAATTGCGCGTCGGGAAGAAGTCCGGCTGGGAGATCAGCGAAAGCGACGTGCTGACTGTGCGCGGCGAAGGGGACAAGCTCGACCTGCTGCGCGCGCTGTGCGATTCGGCGTGGCGCACCGGAGTCTCGCAGGTGCGCGCGGACGGCGACGCGGCCGCGGCGGCAGTAGCCGGGCTCGGACTGGCCTGACTGGTAGTTTGGGGCTGTGCACCCGAACGTTCCGCGGCCGGTTCCCGGACCCCCGCCGATCCCCGGACCCGGCCCGCAGCAGACTGACCCGCGGGCGGGCATCGACGAGGCCGTCGCCGGGCTCGACGACCTCGACACGCTGCCGCCGGCCGAGCACGTGGACCGGTTCGAGGCCGTGCACACCGAGCTGACCGTGGCCCTGTCCAGCATCGACAAGGTCTGACCGGCGTGGCCAAACGGGCCAGGCTCGACGCGGAACTCGTGCGGCGCGGACTCGCCCGCTCCCGCGAACAAGCCTCCGCGCTGATCACCGGCGGCAAGGTCACCGTGCGCGGCATGGTCGCCACGAAACCCGCCACCGGCGTGGAAAACGACGCGCCGATCGTCGTGAAGGACGAGGACGACCCGGGCTGGGCGTCGCGCGGCGCGCACAAACTCCTTGGCGCGCTTGACCGTTTCGGTCCCGAGGGGCTGACCGTCGAAGGTCGCCGCTGTCTCGACGCGGGCGCATCCACCGGCGGCTTCACGGATGTGTTGCTGCGAAACGGCGCGGAGAAGGTCATCGCCGCCGACGTCGGGCGCGGGCTGCTCGATTGGAAGCTGCAGACCGACGACCGCGTCGTCGTCCTCGACCGCACGAACGTCCGCAACCTGACGCCGGACGTCCTCGGCGGCCAGGTCGACCTCGTCGTCGGCGACCTTTCCTTCATCTCGCTCAAACTCGTGCTGCCCGCGCTCGCCGCGTGCGCGCGCGACGGCGCGGATCTCGTCCCGATGGTCAAACCGCAGTTCGAGGTCGGCAAGGACCGGCTCGGCAGCGGCGGCGTGGTGCGCGATCCCGAACTGCGCGTCGAATCCGTGCTGGGCGTGCTCGCCGAAGCCGCGAAGCTCGGCCTGTCGCTGCGCGGGGTCGTCGCGAGCCCGCTGCCCGGTCCGTCCGGGAACGTCGAATACTTCGTGTGGCTCCGCAAAACGGAGCCGGAAGACGCGGGCAGCGAAGAGGCCGAACCGCTCGTGCGCGCCGCAGTCCAGGAAGGACCCCAGTGACCGCCGAACGTGAAGTGCTCCTCGTGGTGCACCCCGACCGGGACACCACCCGGGAGGCCGCCCGCGAGGTGTCCCAGCGGTTCGCGAAGGCCGGGATCCGGCTGCGCGTGCTCGACGAGGACGTCCTCCGGCTGATCGACCCGGACGGCTGCATGGCCATGCCGTGCACCGTGGTCGCGCCCGAGCACAACCCGGCCGAGGGAGCCGAACTCGTGTTCGTGCTCGGCGGCGACGGGACCCTGCTGCGCGCGGCGGAACTCGCCCGTCCGGCCGAGGTGCCGGTGCTCGGCGTGAACCTCGGCCGCGTCGGCTTCCTCGCCGAGGCGGATTCGGACGCGCTCGCCGACGCCGTGCAGCGCGTGGTCGACCGCGAGTACCACGTCGAGGACCGGATGACGGTCGACGTCACGGTCACCGCCGACGGCGCGGAGATCTACCGGACCTGGGCGCTCAACGAGGCCAGCGTCGAGAAGTTCAGCCGCGAGCGGGTGCTCGACGCGCTGATCGAGGTCGACGGCCGTCCGGTGTCGTCCTTCGGCTGCGACGGCGTGCTGTGCGCGACGCCGACCGGCTCCACCGCGTACGCGTTCTCCGCGGGCGGGCCGGTGCTGTGGCCGGACGTCGAGGCGCTGCTCGTGGTGCCGAGCAACGCGCACGCGATGTTCTCCCGTCCGCTGGTGGTCTCGCCCGAGTCGGTGATCACCGTCGGCATCGACCCGAAGGGCCCGAAAGCGGCGCTGACCTGCGACGGGCTCCGGTCGTTCGACCTGCCGCCGGGCGCGCTGGTGCGCGTCGTGTGCGGCACGCGGCCGGTGCGGCTGGTGCGGCTGTGGGACGGCGTGTTCACCGACCGGCTGGTGTACAAGTTCGGCCTGCCGGTGCGCAGCTGGCGCGACCGGCGCTCGGGAGACCGCTGAGCGCGACGCGCCCGCACAAGTGTTCGACCAGCGAAAAGAAGAGTTAGCGGACCTCGAACGCACAGAACGTCGGTGCGGGCCGCTACCGTATGCGTCGTGCTGGCCGAGATGCGCATTCAGGGCCTCGGAGTCATCGAGGAAGCCCTGCTGGAACTGCACGCGGGCTTCACCGTGGTCACCGGTGAGACGGGTGCGGGCAAAACCATGGTCGTCACCGGGCTGCATCTGCTCTCGGGCGGACGGGCCGAGGCGTCGAAGGTCCGGAACGGGATGCTGAAGGCATTCGTCGAGGGCCGCTTCACCGTGGGCAAGGACGACGCGGCCGCCCGCATCGTCACCGACGCGGGGGCCGACGTGGACGAGGACGGCAGCGTCATCGCGCTGCGCACGGTCGCGGCCGACGGGCGCTCGCGGGCGCACCTTGGCGGCCGGTCGGTGCCGGTCGGGGTGCTGTCGGAGCTGTCCGAGCAGGTGATCGCCGTGCACGGGCAGAACGACCAGCTGCGGCTGCTGCGCCCGGCCGAGCAGCGGGCGGTGATCGACCGGTTCGCCGGCGACGCGGTGGGCAGGCCGCTCGCGGAGTACCGCCGCGTCCGCGAGGAATGGCTGTCCGTGCTCACCGAGCTGAGCGAGCGCTCCAACCGCTCCCGCGAGATGGCGCAGCAGGCGGACCTGCTGAAACACGGGCTGAACGAAATCGACGCGGTCGCGCCCGAACCGGGCGAGGACGTCGAGCTCACCGAGCAGATCAAACGGCTCGCCGCGGTCGACGAACTCCGCGCGATGGCCACCGAGGCGCACGCGGCGGTGTCCGGCGCGCAGGACGGCGATCCGGACGCCCCGGGCGCGCTCGGCCTGGTCGGCGAGGCGGTGCGGCGGCTGGTTTCGGCGGAGGACTCCGTGCTGCGCGACCTCGTGCCGCGGCTCGAGGAAGCCTCCACGCTGCTGAGCGACGTCGGCGCGGAACTGGGCGGCTACGTCGAGAACCTGGACGCCGACCCGGCACTGCTGGAGAAGGTGCTCGCGCGGCAGGCCGATCTCAAACGGCTCACCCGCAAGTACGCGGCGGACGTCGACGGCGTGCTGGCGTGGGCCGAGGACGCGCGGCGGCGGCTCGAATCGATGGACACCTCCGAGGAAGCGCTGGCGGCGCTGGCCTTGCGCCGCGACGAGCTGGCCGTGGAGCTGGTCGCGCACGCCACCGAGGTTTCCGCCGCGCGCGGCAAGGCGGCCG
The DNA here is from genome assembly GCF_002796545.1 of Amycolatopsis sp. AA4. Lineage (GTDB taxonomy): Bacteria > Actinomycetota > Actinomycetes > Mycobacteriales > Pseudonocardiaceae > Amycolatopsis. The sequence continues at coordinate 4,820,378 of NZ_CP024894.1, read as the reverse complement.
CGGAACTGGCCACGGCGATCACCAAGGAGCTGTCCGGCCTCGCGATGGGCCAGGCGGAACTGGAGATCACCGTCGAACAGCGTCCGGCCGAGCACGGCGACCGGCAGGCGCTCGCGATCGACGGGCACGCGGTGCACGCAGGCCCGGACGGCGTCGACGAAGTGGAACTGCTGCTGCGGGCGCACAACGGCGCGCCGCCGCTGCCGGTGCACAAGGCCGCCTCGGGCGGCGAGCTGTCGCGAGTGATGCTGGCGATCGAGGTCGTGCTGGCGCACGCGGACACGGTGCAGACGCTGGTGTTCGACGAGGTCGACGCCGGGGTCGGCGGCCGGGCCGCGGTGGAGATCGGACGGCGGCTGGCCCGGCTCGCGCGCACGCACCAGGTGCTGGTGGTTACACACCTTCCGCAGGTCGCCGCGTTCGCCGACCAGCATCTGGTGGTGGACAAGGGAACCAGCGGCGGCGTCACGCGCAGCGGCGTGAAGACGCTCGGCCAGGACGACCGCGTGCGCGAGCTGGCACGGATGCTCGCGGGCATGGACGGCACCGAAACCGGCCGCGCGCACGCCGAAGAACTGCTTGCCACCGCGGAAAAAGACAAGGCGAAGTACGCGGGTCCGAAGCGCAAGCGCGCGAAGAAGGGCTGAGGCGGATCCGATGACCTGGGCCACGCTGGCCGACGTCGAAGCCGAACTCGCCCGCGCGCGGCGGGAGGACGATCTCGACCGCTTCCTCGAACTCCTCGGCGACGAGGAGCTGTTCGTGCCGATCCACCGGGACGAGGCGCAGCGGCTCGCGCAGGAGCGGACCTGGACGCCCGCGAAAGTCTGCTGCGCGCACGGCGGCGAACCCTCGCTGCAGGTGTTCACGCGCGGCGCGCTGCCGGATTTCGGCGCGGACGTGGTGTTTCTCAGCGGCGACCTCGACTGGGCCACGCACGGTCTCGCGCCGGACGAGCAGGTCGTGTTCAACCGCGGCACGCTCGGCGAATGGCGGGTGAGCGCGGCCGCCGTGCTGCCCTGGGTCGACGCGAACCCGCACCGGGTCACCGCGGTGGAGCAGCAGGTCGAGCGGCTTTACACGGCGCGGTACGGAATTCTCGACGGCCCGGTCGCGCACGCGCTCGCGTGCGGCGCGCACCAGGCGGTGCTGTCGGCCGAACCGTGGAACGTGCTCGACGCGCGCTACCACGATTACGTCGCCGAGGTCCGCGGCCTGCGCGACTGGTGGGGCGTCGCGGACGCGGAGGGCTGGCGGGCCGCGATGGACCGGCTGCTCGGCGATTCCTACCAGCTGACCACCGGAAACCTCGTGCTCGTGCTGCGCGCCCGCAGCGGGCTCGCGCTGGACGTCTACGGCTGGGTCGAGCTGGTCCGGCAGTGGTGCGCGGACAACGACGCCGAGGACCAGGCCGGGCCGCTCGTCGACGCGGTGCGTCGGATCGTCCGGTACGAACAGCGGTTCCGCGCCGACGGCCTGCTCGCGCCGGACGGCGTGGTGGACAGCATCATCGGCTGGGACGTCGGCCGCGCGGTCGAACTGGCGCGGTGGGGGCTGGCGGTCGGCTACTGCGACGCGCTCACCGCGGAGCTGATGGTGCTGGAGGCGGGCGCGATCGCCCGGCGCTACCACGGTTCGTGGGCGGAACTGTCCACCGGCTACGTGCTCGGCAGGCTGCTCGCGCTCGACGGCGAGGAATTCGGGCCGGAGTACGTCTCGGCCGCGCGGGTGCGCCACCGGCTGCTGAACGATCCCGCGAGCCCCTGGTCGACCTTGGATTTCGAAGCGGGCGGACCGCACAGTTAACCCCGGCCCGGCGCCGCGCGCGACATGGCTCACCACAACGAGTCATGTCCGCTTCGGCGCGTCGGCTCCGCACCCACGCACAAATTTGTCACCATCAGCCACATGAAGCTCACTGGTCTTCTCGCGCGGAACCAAGAAGCCCTCCCCGGCGTCATCGGTGTCGCGCGGGTCGACCGGCGCACGCGGGAGCTGCTGCGCCGGGTCAGCGCAGGCGACATCGTCGTGCTCGACCAGCTCGACCTCGACCGCGCCACGGCCGACGCGCTGGTCGCCGCCGAGGTCGCCGCGGTGGTCAACGCGTCCCCGTCGATTTCCGGCCGGTTCCCCAACCTCGGCCCGGAAATCCTCGTGGCGGCGGGCATCCCGCTGGTCGACTCGGTCGGCGGCGACCTGCTGCGCAGCGTCAAGGACGGCACGAAGCTGCGCGTCCACGAGGGCGCGGTGTACCTGGGGGAGCGGCAGCTGGCGACCGGGGTCGAGCAGACCGCGGAAAGCGTCGCCGACCAGATGATCGAGGCCAAGGCCGGGATGTCGACCCAGCTGGAAGCCTTCTCCGCCAACACGATCGAGTTCCTGCGCCGCGAGCGGACGCTGATCCTCGACGGCGTCGGCGTGCCGGAGCTGAAGGTCCCGGTGCGCGACCGGCACGTGCTGGTCGTCGCCGCGGGGACCGGGCACGCCGAGGACCTCAAGAAGCTCAAGAAGTACATCGGCGAGCACCGGCCGGTGCTGATCGGCGTCGACGCCGGCGCGGACACCCTGCGCGCGCAGGGCTACCAGCCGGACGTGATGGTCGGCGACCCGACCGGGATCGGCACCGCGACGCTGCGCAGCGGCGGCGAGGTCGTCGTCCCCGCGCAGCCGGACGGGCACGCGCCGGGCGTCGAGCGGATCCAGGACCTGGGCATCGGCGCGGTCACCTTCCCCGCGTCCGGCAACGCCGAGGACCTCGCACTGCTGCTGGCCGACGCGCACGGCGCGAGCCTCGTGGTCACCGTCGGGTTCCAGGCCACGCTGCGGGAATTCCTCGACCACGGCCGGTCCGGGTCGAACCCGTCCACGTTCCTCACGCGGCTCAAGCTCGGCACGAAGCTGGTCGACGGCAAGGCCGTCGCGACGCTGCACCGGGCCCGGGTGTCGCTCGGCGCGGTCGCGCTGCTCGTGCTCGCCGCCATCGTCGTCGTCATCGCCGCGCTGCTGGTCTCCGACGTCGGCTCCGTCTATCTCGAGTGGATCCAGCACACCTGGTCCACGTTCGTCGCCTGGGTGAAGGGTCTCTTCACGTGATTTCCCTGCGGTACCACATCGTTTCCATCACCGCGTGCTTCCTGGCGCTGGCCGTCGGCGTGGTGCTGGGCTCGACCGCGCTCAACGGTTCGCTGCTGTCCGGGCTCGCGGACCAGAAGAAAGACCTCGGCACGCAGGTCGCCGACCTCGAGGCGCAGCGCAACAACCTCAAGGCGCGGCTGGCCGACGCGGACGCCTTCGCCGGGACCATGGGCCCGAAGGTCGTCGCGGGCGCGCTCGACAAGCGCAGCGTCGTCATCGTCACCACGCAGGACGCGCGTCCGGCCGACCGCGACGCGCTCAAGAAGCTCGTCGGCCAGTCGGGCGCCTCGGTGACCGGCGAACTGCAGCTCACCAGCGCGTTCACCGACCCGGCGAAGGCCGACCAGCTGCGCGACGTCGTCACGAGGCTGCAGCCGGCCGGGGCGAAGTTCCCGACCGCGGGCGACTCCGGCACGCTCGCCGGCGCCCTGCTCGGTTCGGTGCTGCTGCTGGACAAGGCCAGCGCGAAACCGCAGTCGAGCGGCGACGAACTCGCCGCCGCGCTCGGCGGGCTGACCGACGGCGGGTTCGTGAAGCAGAGCCAGGGCGTGCAGCCCGCCCAGCTCGCGATCGTGCTCACCGGCGCCCAGGAGACCGGCGACGGCGCGGGCGACCGGGCCGCCACGATCGCGCGGTTCGCCGCGCAGATGGACCGTTCCGGCGCGGGCACGGTGCTCGCCGGGGACCCGGGCTCGGCCGAGGGCGCCGGTCCGATCGGCGTGGTGCGCGCGGACACGTCGGCGACGTCGATCCTGTCCACTGTGGACAACGCGGATTCGGCGGCCGGGCGCGTGGCGACGATCCTGGCGCTGCAGGAACAGCTGAACGGCGGTTCGGGGCGGTACGGCATCGCGGGCAACGCGCAGGCGATCGCGCCGGGCGTGGCCGCTTCGGGGAACTGAACGAGAGACTTTCCGCCTCCCGCACTACAGTCGGCGGCGGCGCCGGATTCCCTTCGTGGGCGAGGAAACCCGGTGCCGTCGTCGGCTTGTGCTTGCCGCGAGGGCGGCGAGCAGGGAGGACGTCCGGCGTGATGCGCGGATGTCCAATGTGGACAACGCGGACCGGATGACAGTGCGGGAGCCGGGGCATCCTCGGCCAGCGGCTGACCTGGGTGCTCGCCGCGGGGCCGGTGTCCGGTGCGGACAACGGCGGCACCGGGCCCCTTCGGGGTAGGGAACCCGGTGCCGCCGCCGTTATTCATGCGCCTGCCGCGGGGGTCAGCAGGTGCCGTTGTCCGCCCAGACCGCTGCGCTGCCGGGCGTTTCGCCTCGCGTCCACCACTTGGCGGACCAGCGGTGGCCGTTGTAGGACACCACCGCTCCGGCGTTGTAGGACTGGGAGGTGCTCCACGCCGCCGGGCACGCGGTCGTCGGCCCGCCGCCGCCGGAGCAGGCTCCGTTGTCCGACCAGACGTCCGAGGTGCCGGGCTGCTCGCCCTGCGTCCACCACTTCGCCGTCCAGGTGTGGTTGTTGTACGACACGACCGCGCCGCCGTTGTAGACCTTGCCCGAATCCCAGGCCGGCGCCGTGCACTGGCCGCCCGGCGGGGTGGTCGGAGTGGTGGGCGTGGTCGGGGTCGTCGGAGTGGTCGGCGTCGTGGGGGTGGTCGGAGTGGTAGGCGTGGTGGGCGTGGTGGGCGTCGTCGGGGTGGTCGGCGGCGGGCCGGAGCAGCCCTCCGTCGGCGCGGCGAGCCCGTCCACCACCGCGTGGAACAGCGTCGAATCGGGGTCGAGGTCGTACAGCGAGAACATCATCGCGCCGCCGAGGCCGTTGCAATGGATGTAGTCGGTGCGCGCCTTGATCGACTGTTTCGACGATCCGCCGTAGAAGCTCGTCCCGTCGTAGAACCACGCGGATTGCGTTGTCGGGTCCCAGAACGTGGTCGCCGGGTTGTCCACCACGCCGGTGAGTTCCTTGTACATCGCGACGCCGGGCACGTTGCCGCTCAGCGGATGCGGAGCGGACGGGCCGGTCGCCGTCTGGTACAGCCCGTGGTTCGAGCCGGCCGGAACGCCGGTCCAGCCCCGGTAGTAGAACGGGATGCCCAGGGTGAGCTTCGAAGCCGGGAACCCGCCGGGGATGCCGTACGCCGGATCTCCTTGCGTGTACGCCTTCATCACCTGGTCGATGGTGTACTTCTCGGTGCCCGGCGGAACGTTCGGGGACGGGTCGTTCGGCGACGGGTACAGCGGGTCCTGGAAGTTCGTCGGACCGGTCTTGTCCCACGCGCCGTGCATGTCGTAGGTCATCGGGTCCGCGAAGTCCATGTACTGGTGGATCTTGTCGGTCTGGATCTTCGCGATCTTGTCCTGGCCGCCGGGCAGGGCGGCCGAGAGCGCGTAGTGCTTGCCCAGAGCGTCCAGCTGGCCGCGGAACTCGGCGAGCAGCGAGGTGAAGTTCTGGGTGTCGTTGGGGCTGTAGTGGTTGCCCGTGTGGCCGCCGGGGTGCGCCGGGTACTCCCAGTCGATGTCGAACCCGTCGAAGATGTTGGCGGCGGTGCCGGGGCCGCCGAAGCCGCCCGCGGCCGGGATGTTGCCCTTGATGAACATGTCGATGCAGGAGCTCACGAACTTCTTGCGCGAGGCGTCGCTCGCCGCCGCGTCGGAGAAGTACTTCGAGTACGTCCAGCCGCCGAGCGACAGCAGCACCTTCAGGTTCGGGTGCCGCGCCTTGAGTTCCTGCAACTGGTGGAAGTTGCCGACGATCGGCATGTTGTAGGTGTCGGCGGTGCCGTCGACGCTGATGTCCGAGCCGAACGACTTCTGGTAGTCGGCGAACTGGTCGCCCGCGCCGTCGCCCGCGTTCGGGTCGTCCTCGCCGCCCGGGTCGGGGGTGGTCGCCTTGGTCGTCTCGAAGCAGGTGAGGTTGGCCGGGTCGATGTTCTCGAAGTCGTAGAGCAGGTAGTCGATGTTGTCGGCGATCTTGTCGACGTTCTTGAGGTAGTAGGCGTTCTGGTAGATGCTCCATTGGTCGAAGTAGGCGATGCGCAGGCCTCCCGAGGAGGGCGCGGGCGTCGCGGTGGCCGGGGCGGGCCGGGCCAGGATGGTGAGACCGGCCACGACCACGGCGGCCAGGGCGGCGCAGGCCACGGCCAGCGGTCTCAAGGTCCGGTGGGGCATGAGCGTTTCTCCCTCGCACAAGCGAAGTCCGCCCGCCGCACCGGAATGCGCGGCGAGCGTCGGACGTCGGGTGATCACTGCAGGAGCGGGGGCCGGCCCGCTTCCGAATGTGAACCAGGGCACAGCCGGAGTCAATACTGTGGACTAGACCAATTTCCGCGGCTGGGCGGTTTGTGGTGAAGTGTCCGGAAAGGCCCGACGAACGGCCTGTTCCAAGCGGGCCGAGTGGTCCGGACCACTGCGGGCGTCCGGTTCACCCGTCCGGGTGTGGCTGACCCGACATCCGGCTCGCGCGGCATCAGCCGGGTCTCAGGAAGATCATGGGTGGTTCACAGCTGCGCACGAGAGCCTGGCACCATGAGCGCCAACGACCCCGGGAGCACGGCCGAACGATGACCACTACCGAGATCCCGCTCGTCCGCGCGGACGAGCCGGCGCCCGCCAGATCGCCGCACCTGCGTCAGCTCGACGCGTACCGGGTCGTCACGTTCGCCTTGGTCATCCTCATCCACGTGATCGGCTCCACGACCTTCCCGCAGGACGTCGTCGCCGACGCGATCCAGACCCCGCTGCACCTGACCCGCGAAGCGTTCTTCGCGCTGACCGCGTTCGTGCTCGTGTTCCAGTACCGCGACCGGCCGCTGAAGGCCGGGAAGTTCTGGCGCAGGCGGTTCCCGCTGGTCGCGGTCCCGTACGTGGTGTGGACTGTCATCTACCGGGGTTATTCGGTGCTCACCTCGGACCAGCCGTTCGGGTCGATCGGCGCGCAGCTGCGCACGCTCGGACTGGACCTGCTGACCGGGAACGCCTGGTACCACATGTATTTCATGCTGGTGACCCTGCAGGTGTACCTGCTGTTCCCGCTGCTGGCCAAGCTGTTCGACCTGATCCGCCGCCGTCCGTGGACCGTGCTGGCGGTCTCCGGCACGGTCCAGGTCGGGGTCGCGATCTTCATGAGCTACCCGCCCGCCGCGCTGGGCTACGTCTTCGTCAGCAAGTTCTTCGCGACCTTCGTGGTCTACCAGTTCTACATGCTGCTCGGCGCCGCGGCGGCGCTGCACTTCGAGGCGGTGCACGCCTGGCTGCGCACGCATTCGCGCTGGGTCCTGGTCGCGATGGCGGCCGGGCTCGCGATCGCGGAAACCGGCTACTTCGTGAGCGTCCGCTTCGGCGAGTGGCCGGAGATGGCGTCGGACGCCTTCCGCCCGTACCTGATCCCGTGGTTCGTCGCGGTGATCGCCGGGATCTACCTGGCGGGCGCGCGCTGGGCGGAGAGCAGGCAGCGCGGCGGGCGGTTCGTGTCGTGGGCGGTGAACCGGTCGTTCGCGGTGTTCCTGACCCACCCGATCGCGATCGCGCTGCTGGACCCGCTGTTCGTCTTCGTCGGCGACCGGTACGGCGCGCCGTGGACGACCCTGGTGGCGTACCCGGCGACGGTGGCGCTGACCTTCGGGATCGTCGAGGTGCTGCGGCGGCTGCCGTGGAGCAAGGCGCTGACCGGGCGCGCCCGGGTGCCGGTGCGCGCGGCGGCCTGAGGGGCAAAGGTCCGTGAAGGACTCCTTGAGGGAATCAGATTCCCTCAAGGAGTCCTTCACGGACCGCGGAGCTGCTTCAGGCGCCGGGCCAGGTGCGGTGCTTGTCGAGCGGACGGGCGTAGGAGCCGGCCCGGCTGGTGCGCAATCCCAGCGCCACCAGGGATTCCGCGAGCCGGACCGCGGCCGCGACGCCGTCGACCACCGGCACGTCGAGCATCGCCGACATCTTGCGGTCCAGCCCGGTCATCCCGGCGCAGCCGAGCACCAGCACCTCGGCCCCGGCGTCGCGGGCCCGGAGACCGGCGGTGAGCAGGGCCGATTCGGTCCGTTCCTCGTCGCGCAGCTCCAGCACGCTCAGCCCGGTGCCGACGACCGCGACGCAGTTCCGGTCCACCCCGGCCGAATGCAGGCTGTCCTCGATCAGCCCGCACGTGCGGTCCAGCGTCGTCACCACGCCGTACCGGCGGCCGAGCAGCCCGGCGAGATGCGCCGCGGCCTCGGTGATGTCGACGACGGGCACGTCCAGCAGTTCCCGCGCGCCCTCGCGGCCGTGCTCGCCGAACCCGGCGAGGACGACCGCGTCGAACGGTTCCTCGGTGGTGCGCAACAGGTCCAGCACCGCCGCGGCGGACAGGAAGCTGTCCAGCCAGCCCTCGGCCGATTCCGGGCCCCACTTCGGCGTCAAGGCGATGATTTCGGTGCCGGGGCCGGCCGCCGCCCGCGCCCCGGTCTCGATCTCCTTCGTCATGGCCTCGGTGGTGTTGCAGTTGGTGACGAGGATCCGCATCAAGCCCTCCGCTGGCGGTACGAAACGGCGTAGTAGAGCACTCCGGCGCTGGCGGTGCCGAGGAACCACGAGTACGGCGCGGCCGGCGCGAAGAACGGCACCAGCGCGATCGCCGCGGACAGCACGGCGCACGGGAAGAAGGCCGCCATCGCGCGCGGATTCACCTTGGGGTACTTGCCGTCGCGCACGAAGAGCTGCTCGACGTCGACCTTGCCGCGGCGGATCAGGTAGTAGTCGACGATCATGATCCCGAACAGCGGGCCGAGGAACGCGCCGAGCCCGCCGAGGAAGTAGTTGACCACCACCGGCGACGAGTAGAGCTTCCACGGCAGCACGCACAGCGCGGCGACGGCGCTGATCATGCCGCCGACGGTGAACGAGATCCGCTTGGGCCAGATGTTGGCCAGGTCGTAGGCGGGGGAGACGAAGTTCGCGACGATGTTCACGCCCATGGTGGCGATGGCGAAGGTGAGCGCGCCGACGATCAGCACCGGCGTGTTGTGCACGCGGGCGAGCAGTTCGGCCGGGTCGGTGATCGCCTCGCCGAACACCTGCAGGCTGCCCGCGGTGACGATCACCGACAGCAGCGCGAACGCCGTCGAGTTCACCGGAAGGCCCCAGAAGTTGCCGCGCCGCACCGTTTTCTGGTCCGGGGCGTTGCGGGAGAAGTCGCAGAAGTTGAGCATCAGCGTGCCGTAGGTGGACAGGATCAGCCCGGCCGCGCCGAACCACTGCCGCACCTGCTCGCCGCCGGACAGCTGCCGCGGGCTGCTGGTGAACGAGATGTGCCAGTGGCTCGCGGCGAGGATCCAGACCGCGAGCGCGATCATCACGACCCAGATCAGCGGGCCGCACCAGTCCTGGAACTTCCGCACCGCCTCCATGCCGCGGGTCAGCACGAGCGCCTGCACCAGCCACAGCGCGACGAAGCACATCCAGCCGAGCGCGTGCAGGCCGAGGAAACTGTGCTCGGTCAACGGTTTCAGGCCGGGGTCGATCGCCAGCACCAGCAGCGTGATGGCGACGCTCGCGAGATAGGTCTGGATGCCGTACCAGAAGATCGCGATCACCGCGCGGATCAGCGCGGGGAGGTTCGCGCCGAACGTGCCGAAGCTGATCCGCGCCACCACCGGGAACGGGACGCCGGTGCGCTGCCCGATCCGGCCCATCAGGTTCATCCCGAAGAAGATGATCACGAACCCGAACAGCAGCGCGGTGAACACCTGCCAGGCCGAAAGGCCGAGCACGAACAGCCCGGCGGCGAAGGTGTAGTTGCCGAGGTTGTGCACGTCCGACATCCAGAGCGCGAAGATGTCGTACACCTTCCAGCGCCGTTCCTGGGCGGGCGCGAGGTCCTCGTTCCACAGCCGGGGGTCGGGTTGCGTCTGGACGTTCGCGCTGGTTGCGGTGGACGGGGCGTGCGTCATCGCTGACCTCCGGGCGTCGTGCCGGCAGCTTTGGGATCCCAAACTTGGAATCCCAATATCGCCCCGCGCGGCTGCTGCGTCAACCCTCTTACCGATAAACTCGCGATTGTCCGGTGTCGGCGAGAGGGGGTCAGGTGGGCGCCATCCAGGAGCGGCAGCCGCTCGCGGCGACGCGCGCCCGGGTGCTCGACGAGCTGCGCGAGCGGATCCTGACCGGGCGGCTGAAGCCGGGGGACCGGCTGGTCGAGCGCGAGCTGGCCGACGATCTCGGGGTCTCGCGGGTGCCGGTGCGCGAGGCGATCCGCAGCCTGGAAGCCGAGGGGTTCGTGGTCGCGCCCTCGCCCCGGCGGGTGGTGGTGCGGCAGCTGGCGCGGGTGGACGTCGAGGAGCTGTTCGACGTCCGGGAGGCGCTGGAGAGCCTCGCCGCCGCGCGCGCGGCGGAGCGGGCCGGGAAGCCGGAGATGCGGCGGCTGGAGCGGTTGCTCGCCGAATCCGCGCGGGTGACCCAGGGCGGCGACGGCGCGCGGATCTCCGAGGTCAACAGCAGGCTGCACGACGAGATCATCGCCATCGCGGGCAACCGCCTGCTGACCACGATGCTGCATCCGCTCGAGGGCCAGCTGCGGTGGCTGACCAGCCAGAACGAGCACTGGGGCGAACTGCTCGACGAGCACCGCCGCCTGGTGGACGCCATCGGGTCCGGCGACGTGGAGCGGGCGCGCGAGTACGCCGCCGAGCACGTCCGGGTCAATCGCGCGGTGACCTTGCGCGACCTGTTCGGGGACGACGAACGGGACGAGCGCCCGGCGGGATAGCAAGGTGCCCTAACTTCGGGTGAAGGGGTCGCGGGTGGCGCACGGGCAGGGCGAGCCGGAGTGGGTGTCCACAAAGGACGGACGACGGCTGTGCGCGATGGTGCTGCCGGGTCCGGAGCGCGCGCCGACCGTGGTGTTCGAAGCGGGGGCGGGCGCGAGCCGGTCGTCGTGGGGACTGGTGCAGCCGCTGGTCGGCGAATTCGCGCGGGCCGTGGTGTACGACCGGTCCGGGCTCGGCCGCAGCGCGCCGGATCCGTCCGGGCGGACGCTGGACCGGATGGCCGGCGACCTGGTCGACGTGCTGAGCCATTTCGGGCCGGGTCCCTACGTGCTCGTCGGGCACAGCGCCGGGGGACCGATCGTGCGGCTCGCCGCGTCCCGGACGTCCGCTCGAATATCGGGGTTAGTGCTGGTCGACCCGACCGACGAAGCGGCGGAAGTGCTGTTCTCGCCCCGATTCCGCAGTGCCGAACGGGCTTTTCTGCGTACTGGCCGGGTCCTCGCGGCGATGGGGCTGCTGAAGTTCTTGTACCGCCCCATGCTGCGGGCGGTTCCCGAGGACGTCCGGCGCGATCTGCTGCGCGAAGGCTTTACTCCGCAGGTGTTGCGGACCCAGACCGAACAGGCACGGACGTTCCTCGACGAGCTGGCGGTCTGGCGGACGAATCCGCCCGCGCCAGGCGACTATCCAGTCACCGTCGTGTCCGGCGGGCGCGCCGGGGACGGGATGAACGCTGCGGTGCGCGCGGAGGCGAATCCCGCGCACGCGCAACGGGTCTCGCCGGGCGGACGGCACCGGATCGCTGAGAAGTCCGGGCATCTGGTGCCGATCACCGAGCCCGAGGTGGTGGCCGAGGAGATCCGCCGGTTGCTCAGCTGACCGCGTCGCTCCACGTCTCGACGAACTTCGGGAACGTCTTGCCGACCGTCTCCGGGTTTTCCACCAGCACGCCCGGCACGCGCAGCCCCAGCACCGCCGCGGCCATCACCAGGCGGTGGTCCTCGTAGGTGCGGAACACGCCGCCGTGCATCGGGGCCGGGGTGATCTCCAAGCCGTCCTCGAGTTCGGTGACGCGCGCGCCCAGGCCGGAGAGTTCGGTGGCCAGCGCGGTGAGCCGGTCGGTCTCGTGGCCGCGCAGGTGCGCGACGCCGGTGATGCTCGACGGACCCTCCGCGAAGCACAGCATCGCCGCGATGACCGGGGTCAGCTCGCCGACCTCGTGCAGGTCGAGATCGATGCCGGGGAACGCGCCGCCGCCGGTGACGACCAGGCCGTCGTCGTCCAGCGTCGCCTTCGCGCCCAGTTCGGCGACCAGGCCGCGCAGCCAGTCGCCCGGCTGCGTGGTCTGCTTCGGCCAGCCGTGCACCCGGACCGTGCCGCCGCCGACGACCGCCGCGGCCACGAACGGGGCCGCGGTGGACAGGTCCGGTTCGACGACGTACTCGGGACAGGAAAGTTTCGCGGGCTCCACATGGAATTCCGGGCCGGAACGCTCCACTGTGGCCCCGAACCGGCGCAGCATGTCCAGCGTCATCGCGATGTGCGGTTCGCTCGGCGGGGCGCCGCCGACCAGCCGCACGGTCACGCCCCGCTCGAACGCCGGACCGGCGAGCAGCAGCGCGGACAGGAACTGGCTGGAGGCCGAGGAATCGAGGTCCACCCGGCCGCCGCGCAGCCCGCCGCTGCCGTGCACGGTGAACGGCGGCGCGTCGCGGCCGCCGTCGTCGATCCGCGCGCCGAGCTTGCGCAGCGCGGCCAGCAGCGGGCCGATCGGGCGGCGGCGGATCGCCTCGTCGCCGTCGAACAGCACCGACGCCTCGCCGAGCGTCGCGAGCGCGGGCGTGAAGCGCGCGACGGTCCCGGCGTTGCCGAGGGCGACGGTCGTCTCGTCGCCGCGTCCGCCGATCGTGCCGAGCGGGTGGACGAGGAAGCCGTCGATGGTCTCTTCGGACAGCGCGCCCAGCGAGGCGAGCGCGGCCAGCATCAGGCGGGTGTCGCGCGAATCGAGCGGATGGCGCACCCGGGTGGGAGCGCCCGCGAGCGCGGCGAGGACGTAGGCCCGGTTGGTGATGGACTTCGATCCGGGGACGCGCACCGCGGCGTCCAGCGAGGCGCCCGCGACCGGGGCGGTCCAGTGGTCATCGCGGAGGTTCGGCACGCCGCGCAGCCTAGCGCGGCGCGGGCGAACCGATTCCGCCGCGCCGGGAAGAGGCGTCGGCGAGCGAACCGGCGGGAGTGGGATATGCTGGCGGCCCGTGGGACTTCAGTCGCGGGCTACCAAGTATGTCTTTGTCACCGGAGGCGTTGCCTCCTCTCTGGGTAAGGGTCTGACGGCGTCCAGCCTCGGACAGCTCCTCACCGCGCGCGGACTCCGCGTCACGATGCAGAAGCTCGACCCGTACCTCAATGTCGACCCCGGGACGATGAACCCGTTCCAGCACGGCGAGGTGTTCGTCACCGACGACGGCGCCGAGACCGACCTCGACATCGGGCACTACGAGCGCTTCCTCGACCGCTCTCTCGACGGCAAGGCGAACGTCACCACCGGACAGGTGTACTCGGAGGTGATCGCCAAGGAGCGCCGCGGCGAGTACCTCGGCGACACCGTCCAGGTGATCCCGCACATCACCGACGAGATCAAGGCGCGGATCACCGCCGCGGCCGGGCCGGACGAGAACGGCGTCGCGCCGGACGTGGTGATCACCGAGGTCGGCGGCACGGTCGGCGACATCGAATCGCTGCCGTTCCTCGAGGCGTGCCGCCAGGTCCGCCACGACGTCGGCCGCGACCAGTGCTTCTTCCTGCACGTGTCGCTCGTGCCGTACCTCGCCCCCTCGGGCGAGCTCAAGACCAAGCCGACCCAGCACTCGGTCGCCGCGCTGCGCAACATCGGCATCCAGCCGGACGCGCTGGTGTGCCGCGCGGACCGGGAGATCCCGGACGACCTCAAGCGCAAGATCGGCCTGATGTGCGACGTCGACACCGAGGCGGTCATCGCCTGCCCGGACGCGCGCTCGATCTACGACATCCCGAAGGTGCTGCACGGCGAGGCGCTCGACGCGTACGTGGTGCGCCGCCTCGGCCTGCCGTTCCGCGACGTCGACTGGACGGTGTGGGGCGACCTGCTCGACCGCGTGCACAACCCGAGCGAGATCGTCCGGGTCGCCGTGGTGGGCAAGTACATCGACCTGCCGGACGCGTACCTCTCGGTCACCGAGGCGCTGCGCGCGGGCGGGTTCGCGCACCGCGCCAAGGTCGAGATCGTCTGGGTCGCCTCGGACGACGCGCAGACCGAAGCGGGCGCGGCGTCCGTGCTGTCCGATGTGGACGGTGTACTGATCCCCGGCGGGTTCGGCATCCGCGGCATCGAGGGCAAGGTCGGCGCGATCCACTACGCGCGCACGCACGGCGTGCCGCTGCTCGGGCTGTGCCTCGGCCTGCAGTGCATGGTCATCGAGAGCGCCCGGAACCTGGCCGGCATCGAGGGCGCGAACTCGGCCGAGTTCGACGAGACCACCAAGCACGCGGTGATCTCGACCATGGCCGACCAGCGCGACGTCGTCGCGGGCGAGCGGGACATGGGCGGCACGATGCGGCTCGGCGCGTACCCGGCGAAGCTCAAGCCGGGTTCGCAGGTGGCCAAGGCGTACGGCACCACCGAGGTGTCCGAGCGGCACCGGCACCGCTACGAGGTGAACAACGCCTACCGCAAGCAGATCGGCGACGCGGGGCTCGTGTTTTCCGGCACCTCGCCGGACGACCGGCTGGTCGAGTTCGTCGAACTGCCCGCGGACGTGCACCCGTTCTTCGTGGGCACCCAGGCGCACCCCGAGCTGAAGAGCCGCCCCACCCGGCCGCACCCGCTGTTCAGCGCGTTCGTGAAGGCGGTCGTGGACCGCAAGGTCGCCGAGCGGCTCCCGGTCGAACTGCCCGAGACGCCCGTGGCGGCTCGGTGAGCGCGCCCGGCACGCACGAGTTCTCCGTCGCCGGCAGCACGGTCGTCCACGTGGGACGCGTCGTCGGCCTCCGGGTCGACGACGTCGTGATGCCCGGCGGGGAGACCGCCAAGCGCGAGGTGGTCGAACACCTCGGCGCGGTGGTGATCGCGGCGCTGGACAGCGAGGACAACGTCACCCTCGTGCACCAGTACCGGCATCCGCTCGGGCGCCGGCTGTGGGAGCTGCCCGCCGGGCTGATCGACAAACCGGGGGAGGACCCGGTCGAGGCGGCCCGGCGCGAGCTGGCCGAGGAGGCCGGGCTGGCGGCGGGCCGCTGGGAGACGCTGGTCGACGTCGCGGCCTCGCCCGGGTTCACCGACGAGGTGGTGCGCGTCTTCCTCGCCCGCGATGTGTCCGAAGTGGACCGCGAGGTGCTCGGGGACGAGGAAGCCGACCTGGTGGTGCGGAAATTCCCGCTCGCCGAGGCGGTCCGGATGGCGCTGGCGGGCGAGCTGGTCAACGGCGCGACCGTCTCGGGCGTGCTGTCCGCGCACGCGGTCGTGACCGGGGCGGCCCGGACTCGCCCGGCCGACGCGCCGTGGCAGGACCGGCCGACTCGGTTCGCCCGCCGACTGGCCGAGGGCTGAGTTTCCGGATTCTGTCGGGGTGCCGCCTTAGAGTGGCGGCGTGAATAACGCGGGTGTCGAGGTGCGGGGCGCGATCGCCACGTACCTCGACCACCTCGTCGTCGAACGCGGCACCGCCCGCAACACCCTCGACAGCTACTCCCGCGACCTCCGCCGCTACGCCGCCCACCTGGAAGCGGCGGGCGTCGTGCGGCTGGCCGAGGTCACGCCCGCGCACGTCACGTCGTTCGGGGCCGCGCTGCGCGAGGGCGACGAGGAACACCAGCCGCTGGCCGCGTCGTCGGCCGCGCGGGCGCTGGTCGCCGTCCGAGGGCTGCACAAGTTCGCGCACGCCGACGGCCTCACCGAACACGACCCGGCCCGCGACGTCCGTCCGCCCGCCGCGGCGAAACGGCTGCCCAAGGCGCTGCCGGTCGCGGACGTCCTCAAGCTGCTCGACACTCCGCCGCGGGACGGCGAACGCGCCCTGCGCGACCGCGCGCTGCTGGAGCTGCTCTACTCGACCGGAGCCCGGATTTCCGAGGCGGTCGGCCTCGACGTGGACGACGTGGACGACACCGAGCGCACCGTCCTGCTCGACGGCAAGGGCGGCAAACAACGGCTGGTGCCGATCGGCCGTCCCGCGCTCGAAGCGCTCGACGCGTACCTCGTGCGCGCCCGCCCGGCGCTCGCCGCGAACGGCCGGGGCACGTCGGCGATCTTCCTCAACGCCCGCGGCAGCCGGCTCTCCCGGCAAAGCGCGTGGCAGGTGCTCAAGGACACCGCCGAACGGGCCGGGATCACCGCCGCGGTGTCGCCGCACACCCTGCGCCACTCGTTCGCGACCCACCTGCTCGAGGGCGGCGCGGACGTCCGGGTGGTGCAGGAACTGCTCGGCCACGCCTCGGTGACCACGACCCAGGTGTACACGCTCGTCACGGTCACGACGCTGCGCGAGGTCTACGCCACCGCGCATCCGCGCGCCCTCGGCTGAACCCGCGGCGCGGTCAAGGGCCTTCCCACGCTGCGGTGACTCGGCCCGTGCGGCCCGGCGCGGCGCTTTGCCGGTGCTCCGGAAATCCGCATAGGCTGCGCCAGACCCCGCCGAACAAGGAGCTTTCGCGCCATGTCGACACCGACCCCGAACCAGCCGGAGGACCCGGCAGCGTCGCCCGGGCCCGCCGCGCCAGCAGGGCCGTCCGGGTCCGCCGGGTCTTCCGGTTCGGCCGCGGCGAACCTCGAGCACGCGCGGATCGCCACGCCGGCCGACCACGAGGGCGACGAGCCGGAACGGCCGATGACCCGCGGCGAACGCGCCCGGATGCGGGCGAAGGAGCGCGCGGAGAGCGGGATCGGGCCGACCGGCCGCCCGCTGCGCGAGATCCCCGAGCCGCCGCCGCTGGAGCGGCACGGCCCGGCGAAGGTGCTCGCCATGTGCAACCAGAAGGGCGGGGTCGGCAAGACCACGTCCACGATCAACCTGGGCGCCGCGCTCGCCGAATGCGGCCGCCGCGTGCTGCTGGTCGACTTCGACCCGCAGGGCGCGCTGTCGGTCGGCCTCGGCATCCAGCCGCACGAACTGGACCAGACGGTCTACAACGTCATCATGGAGCGCTCGGTCAAGATCGAGGACGTGCTCCGCAAAACCCGCGTCGACGGCGTTGACCTGCTGCCGAGCAACATCGACCTGTCCGCGGCGGAGGTCCAGCTCGTCGCAGAGGTAGGGCGCGAGCACACGTTGTTACGGGTCCTTCGTCCGGTGATGAACGACTACGACTATGTTCTTGTCGACTGCCAGCCCTCGCTCGGCCTGTTGACGGTGAACGCATTGACCGCCGCGGACGGTGTGATCATCCCCCTGGAGTGCGAGTTCTTCAGTCTGCGAGGCGTCGCGCTCCTGATCGACACGATCGAGAAGGTGCAGGAACGCCTCAACCCCAAACTGGACATCACGGGGATTCTCGCCACGATGTACGACCCGAGAACCCTGCACTCGAAGGAGGTCATGGCTCGCGTGGTCGAGGCATTCGGCGAGACCGTGTTCGACACGGTGATCAACCGCACCGTCCGGTTCCCCGAGACGACGGTCGCGGGCGAACCCATCACGACCTGGGCCCCCAAGTCCGCCGGCGCCGCGGCCTACCGCGCGCTGGCCCGCGAGGTGATCGCTCGGTGAGCAGGCGCGCTTCCCTGCCCGGAGCGTCGGAGCTTTTCCGCCTCACCTCCAGTCCGGCGACCCCCGCCCTCGAACGCCCCGCCGTGCCCGCCCCGGCGGAACCGGTGCAGCGCGCCGCGAAGCCCGCGGGCGGCGCGGAGGCCGAGCAGCTGGCCCGCAACGCGGCGCGCAGCGGGTCCGGGCGCACCAAGCACGACGCGAAGATCACCGTGTACGTCTCCGGCGAGGAACTGCTCGCGATGGAGCAGGCCCGGCTGAACCTGCGCGCCAAGCACGACCTGGTGGTCGACCGCGGCAGGCTGGTCCGCGAGGCGGTCGCCGTGCTGCTGGCCGACTTCGACCAGCGCGGCGAGGAGTCGGTGCTGGTGCAGCGATTGCGGGCGAGCGGCGAGGACGGCGGAACCGAGGGCTGATGGACGAACCGGCATCGGCCGAGCTGCCGGAGCCGGAAGCGGCGGTCTCGGAAAACGTCTCGGAGAACACCGAAAGCACCGCTGGCTCGGAGAGCGCTGAGGGTGCGGACAGCCCCGCGGTCCCGGAGACCCCGGAGGCTCCGGCCCAGCACGAGACGGTGCACGGCGGCACCATCCCCGAGGGGTACGCCGCCGAGGAGGGCTCCTCGAAGTTCAAGGTGCGGCTGCAGAACTTCGAGGGCCCGTTCGACCTGCTGCTGCAGCTGATCTCGCAGCACCAGCTGGACGTCACCGAGGTCGCCCTGCACACGGTCACCGACGACTTCATCGCCTACACGCGCGCGCTCGGCCCGGACTGGAACCTCGACGAGACCACCGAGTTCCTGGTGATCGCGGCGACCCTGCTCGACCTGAAGGCCGCCCGGCTGCTGCCCGCGGCCGAGGTCGAGAACGAGGACGACCTGGCCCTGCTGGAAGCCCGCGACGTGCTGTTCGCGCGGATGCTGCAGTACCGCGCGTACAAGCAGGTGGCCGCGCTGTTCGGCGAGCTGGAGGAGAACGCGCTGCGCCGGTACCCCCGGTCGGTGGCGCTGGAGGAGCGCTACCTCGGGCTGCTGCCGGAGGTGATGCTGGGCGTCACGCCGGAGCGGTTCGCGGAGATCGCGGTCGCGGTGTTCCGGCCGAAACCGCCGCCGCAGGTGTCGATCGCGCACATCCACATGGGACGCGTGTCCGTGCGCGAGCACGCCGCGCTGCTGCGGGTGAAGCTCGCCGAGGCCGGGCAGGCGACGTTCAAGGAACTGACCTCGGACTGCGAGCACACGGTCGAGGTCGTGGCCCGGTTCCTCGCGCTGCTGGAGCTGTACCGCGAATCGTCGGTGCAGTTCGACCAGCTGGAGGCACTGGCGGAACTGCACGTCCGCTGGACCGGCGGCAGCGTGGCCGAGGCGTCCGCCGCCGCCGAGCAGGACCGCGCGGCGGCCGAGGAGGAGGAATACGGGTGAGCACCGAAGACGACCGCGCACCGGAGCGGGAGGAGACCCCGCGGGCTCCGGACGCGCCGGAGGCTCCGGCGGACGAGGCTCAGGTCGAGGCCGAAGAGGAGGCCGCGGCCGAGCCGGTCGAGGCGGCCGGGAGCGAGCCGGAAACCGTGCCGCAGCCGGAAAACGAGGCCGAGGCGGAAGCCGCCGACGCCGACGAGCCGGAGTCCGAAGCCGCGGAGCCTGCCGCGGCCGAGCCGGAAGCCGAAGCCGGGCCGGAGGGCGAAGCCGCTCCCGAAGCGGAGCCGGAAGCCGAGCCGTCCGACGACGAAGGCCTGGTCGCCGTGGACAGCGGCCTGCCCAGCGTCGAGGACGACGAGGCGCTGGAGGCCGCGCTCGAAGCGCTGCTGCTCGTCGTGGATTCGCCGATCGGGGAGGATTCCCTCGCCGAAACGCTGGACCAGCCGGTCGCCCGGGTGACCGTCGCGCTGCGCACGATGGCGCAGAAGTTCGCCGAGCGGGCCAGCGGGATCGACCTGCGGCGCGTCGGCGAAGGGTGGCGGTTCTACACTAGGGACACCTACGCCCCGTTCGTGGAGAAGCTCCTGCTGGACGGCCAGCGGTCGAAGCTGACCAGGGCCGCGCTGGAGAGCCTCGCCGTGATCGCGTACCGGCAGCCGGTCACCCGGGCCCGGGTCGCGGCGGTGCGCGGGGTGAACGTGGACGGCGTGATCCGGACCCTGCTGGCGCGGGGGCTCATCGAGGAGATGGGCACCGACCCGGAGACCACGGGCACGCTGTACGTGACGACCGAGCTGTTCCTGGAGCGACTGGGGCTGTCGTCGCTGAACGACCTGCCCCCGATCGCTCCGCTGCTACCCGAAGTGGACACCATCGATGACATCTGAGCAGCACCCCGACGGCATCCGCCTGCAGAAGGTCCTGTCGCAGGCCGGCGTGGCGTCGCGCCGCGCGGCCGAGGACCTGATCGCGGCCGGCCGCGTGGAGGTGGACGGCGAGGTCGTCACCGAGCTGGGCCGCCGCGTGCATCCGGACGAGGCGGTGATCCACGTCGACGGCACGCGGGTCAACCTCCGCGACGACCTCGTGTACCTCGCGTTCAACAAGCCCAAGGGCGTGCACTCCACGATGTCCGACGACCGGGGCCGCCCGTGCGTCGGCGACTACCTGCGCGGCCGGTGGGAGGAGACCCCGGGCGTCGTGCACGTCGGGCGGCTCGACGAGAACACCGAGGGCCTGCTGCTGCTGACCAACGACGGAGACCTGGGGCACCGGCTGATGCACCCGTCGTACCGGGTGCTCAAGACCTACTTCGCGGAGGTCGAGGGCCTGGTGCCGCGCGGGCTCGGCAAGGAGCTGCGCGCGGGCTGGGAGCTGCCGGACGGGATCGTGAAGGTCGACC